>NZ_JAPPVJ010000003.1 GCF_026711005.1 Sphingobacterium sp. UT-1RO-CII-1
TTATTATATACCTTGACGCTGTTTAGTCCACTTTCGAAACTCGGGTCTCGATAAATCATTCGACCTGTACTCTTACTGTCGACCTGAGCTTTAACAGTGAAGTTAATTGCATCAGGTGTAATCTTTTGCTCCGCAGTACTTACTCGATTTCCAAGAGCATTAACTTCTGTGCGTTCTGCTTTTTGTGAAATAGATTGTGTATTTGCATCTACTGTAATAGCTAGATTAGTGACAGAAGATTGAACGGCGTTGATACTATCCTTAATATCGTGAACACTAGGCTTCCATTCTGTGCCTTTATTACCTTTTTCAAGCTGAAAATCTGCAAAATGAGTTCCTAAATCAATTCCGTATATATGAGGTAAATCACTTGTATATCCACTCCTAACTTTAAATGTTACATAATAACGAGTAGGAGTTGTAGTTATATCTATAGAGTTACTTGTGTAGTTAGAACCCCCAGCATAATTTCTAAAATTAATATTGTCAATTCCACTTTCTGTAAAAGCATCAAAAGACCATGTATAATATTCGTCAGATATTAAGCCAAGAGTTTGTTGAATACGCAAAGTCTGACCTTCTATATTTTTACGTTTCCAAATTTTACCCCCAATAGTAACATTTGTCAACATGTTGTAATCTGTACTGTAAAAAAATGAATTCTTCCAGTTATTTCCTCCACCACCTGAGTTAGCAATGTTTTGCCCCCCAATCTGAATAGCATCTATCTTATTAGTTACCTGTAGGTTAATACGCCCCTCAGCGTTGCTAATTTCTGCTTGTGTTTCGGATTTGTTATAGACATTACTACCCGATGTTGCTATAAGAGTACCGTGTACATGCGCTTCTTCTAAGTATGCTCGTTTTCCATAAAAACCGAAATCTGCTAGTGTACCGAAAATAGGGCTTACAATCCCTGCAAGATTACCCATACGGGTGCGTACGCTGTTCGCTCTGTCCGTCCACATGCCATAAACTGTATCGATAAAAGGCGCACCTGAATCACTGGCAGTAATGTATACTATCCCTTTACGATTATTATCTGTAAAGTTGTCGATTCGGACAATATGATCTCCTTCAGAAGGAATAGACGAACCTTGTAGTATCGATAACGTAAAACTTGACGATGTAGTCGACAAAACGCGACCAACAAAAAGCTTCGCCCCCTGACCATTCCAAACCTGACATTTCACTACATCATCAAACCTGAAAGGATTACCGACAGCACCATCATCAGTATCAAATGAGCATACATAGTTGCTACCTGTCTTTGTCACTCCTGTAATCTCAATACCATCAGATACGATGATAGCTCCATTGGTTGACTTCAGCTCATTTACAACAAGAGAATAAAAGTTTGCTTCGCCTCTTACAAAAAGATCATCAACCTCTAATACATATTTACCATTTGCGTCTTTTACGATTCTATAGCCATTGCCTGACCAACCACTTTGGAAAGCAGGAGAAGAAACTCCTTCAAATTTTGGGCTATCCCCTGGGCGAACAGGCTGCGTTAAATAATTAGGTTGCGCTAACCCGTTCCACAAAATAGAATTATCCGCTAGATCTGCTCTTAAAGCACGTTTCGCTAAGTCAGAAGTATTTGCGTGATTTGCTGTAAGGGAGTGAGTAGCTAAGTCTGCAGTATTCGCATGTCCAGCCGTATCAGCTGTTGCAGCATGAGTAGCGATATCAGCACGGCCGGCTCTTTCGGCATAACCTGCTTTTTCTGCGTAAATAGAAGTGCCGCCCGAAGAACCACCTCCACCACTAGAAGAACCAGAGCTGTTAGAACTAGAATTGATTTTTGTCAAACTATTAGGCCCAAAATCAAAACCTCCATTAGGTAAGTTAACAGATTGCAACTGTACAAATGTGCCATTGAAAGAATGGTCTTTTAAGGAGACATCACCACTTTTAAGCCCCCATTTTAACCCTGCATAATCTTCAAAATCATATATATTATGTAGACTTAAAGGATAAGCAGAAATTTCACCATCCAACATTCTTTTTGGAGTAAAATACCGCCTTTGAATAGATCTTGCTAACGTAAGACCCAAAGCGCCTAGTTGCATTCCACCGCTTCTAGTTAGCCATTTATCACAAACAACTCCTTCAACTTTAACAACAGATAGATGATCTTCATTATCCTCATCTCCTACTACAATAGTAATATCATCTAACGTATCGAAATAATCTTCTATTTGTCTATACTCGTATAATCTACCAATACCCTTTGTTTGTCCAGAAATTCTAGATAATTTGATGTCAGCAATAGCAATACTAGGGTAAAAATTCAAATCAGGATTACCGCCTGAATCTGCAAATTGATTCTCAAACGAGGTGTATTTTTGTAACCTAATATCAGGATTCGGCAACTCCTCATTAAAAACTACGTTAGCCTCCGAGTTCCATATATCAACGTCTAATGCATAAAAATTGTAATCGCTCGCTCGCCCCTCTTTTTTTGAATACCACGTTGTCTCAGTTGCGCTACCTATTACCGTAAATACTAAAAAACCGTCTACAGGAACATTGTCTGATTTAATATTTATTTCAGACCAACCAACCCACGATCCATACTCGCTAGATATAGGTTTTTTTATCGTATTAGACTTGTAGTAATAGGCGATATTGCTATCAAGTGGCTTTTTAACCCATTGCCCTGTTTGATCGCTTGGTAAATGCATAACGCCGCCATTAAAGGATATATCTCCTTCAACACCTTTGTTTACTAAATAATAGACCTCGCTAGAGTTATTCTTATTAATAAGCTTTATTTCAAAAGCTACATATTGCGCTGCATTTGCATATGTTGCAGCATCATACCAATGCTGAGTAAAATCATGCCATAGATTTATATAAAGGGTGTCATCTTTTTCAAGATTCATTCCTTTTTGCATAAGTCCGTTATTCCACTTAAACTTCTGATTACTCCCCCCTGTCATTATAAGTTGATCGGCCAAAGGTGGATAAGGAGGCAGAACCTTTTTTGCAATAGTTAGAGCGGATGCTGCCTTTCTCTCCCAGAAGTCAGGAGTGTATGTGTTGGGGTTATTTACAAGTGTGGGAAATAAAAAATTTCCATTCTGTAAAAAGTTCGCTAAATCATCACCTTCAGCTTTAAATCTGTACTCATACCCTACCGATACACTTTTTAATGTTTTATCAATATACCTTGTGTTGCCGTCTTTGCGATTAAAAATTTTATCAATTTCGCAAGGTATCACAACAACATTTGATTGAGGGACTCGGTCTATAAAGCTGCCATTATAATCATATCTAAAGAAGTCGTCTTCTATTCTATGTATATCTACAGCACTTATAATCCATTGTCCATAGTTTTGACTAACTATAAAATCAAAAGATAACGCTAAGTCGTTTAAGACATCCCACGCACTCCTAGTGCCTTTAGTAAAATCCCAATAATTGTACTTTTTCTTTGTTTCTTCATCTGGCTTACCTGTAGGATCTACCCAGATTCTAGCATCTATTTTAGATACAGATAAAACGTCTTGGTTTCGATTAGAAGTTGCCTCAAAAAACAAGTATGATATTTCCCTGTTTAAATCTCCCACGTCGGATGTTAAAGGAGCAGGAGAAAGTCTAATGCCTACACCGCCACCCGCATCTACGTCACTCCTGTCGACTTCTAGTATTTCGGATGTAAAAACAGATCCTTTTGCATCATCCTCAAAGGTCCAAGTGAAATAATTACCTACTTTAACCAAGCTAGTACTTAAAGAATTGAAAGATTGGCTATAAATCCATTCGTCACCTATTGGTATAACAGCCATCGCATCTTTAAACTCACCTGTCGGAACTACAGGAAGCCTATCTACAAGCGTGACAATATCAAGTTCAAGACCTGTCTTTTTGAGACATTCTTTTATATAAAATAGAAGGCTTTTTTCAAATGAACCATCGGTCGCTCCAAAGTTTTGATTTGCGGAATCAACAAACTTTAAATCTTTTAGACGTGTTAAACCATCGAAAGCATTAATATCTAAGTATCGTAGATTGTTTGTATCTACCTCCCCAAAGCTCTCAGGAGTTAAAAAGCCTATCCAGTCTACCTCTCCATTTACTAAATGCACTACTTGGTAATCTGAATCGTTAGCTGTGATCAGA
This sequence comes from Sphingobacterium sp. UT-1RO-CII-1, assembly GCF_026711005.1. GTDB lineage: Bacteria > Bacteroidota > Bacteroidia > Sphingobacteriales > Sphingobacteriaceae > Sphingobacterium. Next base: position 4,132 of record NZ_JAPPVJ010000003.1, read on the forward strand.
TCGTCCATCCCAAAAGTATTAGTACCTATAAGCTGTATTTCTCCCATTGTAGGATAAATGCCACCTATCAAGTTCTCTTCGCTATTTAGAATAGACTTTTTGAAAGGAATAGGGCCCGCATCAACACTTGTTGATGCGCCACCGTAGTTTTTCTTCCTTATAGATAATCTAGCATTATCGCCTGTATCATTTATGCAATAATCATGAAAATAAATTTCCCTATACATCACTTACCCTCTCCCAAACTTCTTTTCAAACCTCACAGCACGACTAACAGCAAACTTTGTAGTTGTATTACGCTGCTCACCCTTAACATTAACATCTAAAGACAACCTACTTTGCCCGCTTGTAGATGATGGCTTAAAGTTACTATTATTTTTAGCAATTCGAGGCGTAAAATCAGAAACAGAAGGAACATTTCCATTATGCAACTCCTTTAGATTATCTACACCTATTCTTTTGGTAGCTGCCGCACTAAATACAAACTCCTGACCGTGCACAACACCTGCTACCTTTTCTTTTCCAACATTACCAGTATAACCTCCCGAAGAGAATCCTAGAACTCCACCCAATAGATTTAAACCTCCACCAGTAAAAATACTTCCGAATATTTTAACCGCAGCCAATCTCATCAACTCACTTATAATAGAGGTCACCATGTTTTTAAAAACCTGAGTCATTCCTTCTCCAAAAGACTTGCCTTCAACTAACATTGTGGCAAAAGAATCACCAATGCCCTTTGTTAAGTTTTCAAAAGCGCCATGAAGTGCAATAACCTTATCTTTGCTGTCTAGTAAAACACCTTGTGTTGACTTGTATTGTTCTAATGTAATAGCTCCTGATAAATACTTTCTTTCATTCTCTTCTAAAAGAATATTTGTTTGCTCCAGTGATCTGTTAAATAAATTTCGGGTATCGACCATTTCTAAGCGAGTCTTTTGCTCTCTTTTATACAGATCTTCCATTTTATCGAAGTATTCCTCCTGAAGTTTATCTCTTCGATTGTCGCCATCAACATTTACAACACCAATAGCAACTTGAGATCTTAAACTTTTTTCTAAATCATTAGCAAGCTTCTTATACTCTGCATTAAGGAGTCTTAAATTTCTTTGAGCTGATGTTTCGTCAAACTTTCTAGCAAAAACTAAATCTATGTTTATAGAGTCAGATAATATTTTCCGATTAGAGTCAGCTATTTTTGTCGCCATCTTTTTAGCGTCTTCTTCTCTCTTTTTTATAGACTTCTTAATCATAGCATCTACAGCTATAATAGTTTCAGCCTGCTTGTTTATTTCAAGCTTCTTTATTGTTTCTGTCGATGTGCCAACATTTTCAACTGCTTCAATAGCCTGTCTTTTCCAGTTATCATATTTTTGATTGATTGCCTCTAGTGTTTTTTGTATTCCTGTGAGCTCCTGTTTATTTAAGCTATTATTAGAGTCAATTAATATTTTCGCTAGTTTCTCCCTAGAAATTTTTAACTTTTTTACATCGTTTTCTGAACTTCCGATACCAAGTGATTTTTGAGAAAGAGAATAAGCATCAAGGTTCTTCTTAGCTACTTTAATAGATTCCGTTATTTTATTCCATTCTTCACTTCCTTTTTTATCTAATGTCAAGCTATCTCTGCTTTTTTGAAGACTTTTTATCTGACTCTCCCAATATTCTTTGTTTTTAACAATACTCTTGTTAGCTTTTTCCGAAGCTTCGTTTACACCTTCATAAAATGTCAATACCCTTTTTTGTTCCTTAGATAAGTCTACTATACCAGTTCCTCTTAATTCTACTGCAATATCATAAGACCTACCTCCTGCCTCTGTCGCCAATCTTCTGTAAAAATCTATCTGGTCAGATATATATTTTTTTTCTTTAGGATCATTGGTAACATGCGAGGTGTATCTATCTAAAATACTTTGATATGCTTTTGATTTTTCGTCCAGTTTCTTAAATTCCGATTGTAAACTGTTTAGAGTAGTTTCATTCTGCATACGCCTCCATTCCAAGAGATCTTTAGTCATCCCCTGTAGCTTTTCCCTATTTATTGATATTGCGTCGCCATATCTACCCCACTCTAATACAGCCTCAGGCATTAACTCACCTATTTCTCTAACCTTATTATTTAATTCATTCTGCTCTTCTTTAGTAAGGTTTGCTTTACTTTTTAAATTGTCGTATTCCTGGGTTAGCAATACAACATTTCTATATGTTTTATGAAACTGATCTTCTGTTCTTGCGTACTCTCCCCTAAGTGAAAATGTAGAGTCTTCATTACTATTTATAATTTTTAACAATGAAGCTAAGCCCCCAGTAACCTCTTTAAAGAATCCTGTGGCAACATCTGACTTAAACAACATATCCCATTCTGTTTTAAGTCTAGCTACAGAAGCTTGGAGAGATTCTACCCTCTCTACCTTATCATTTGAAAACGCTATGTCTAATTGTTTAGCAAATTTTGGCAAAAACTCCTCAGACATAAGTTGCCCAGAAGAAACGAGTTTATTTAGCTCCATTTCACTCATGTTCATAGCTTTTGCAGCTAAAGAAAAAGCTCCTGGCAATCTATCACCCAACTGCCTACGCAATTCTTCCATAGATACTGTGCCCTTAGATATCATTTGAGATAGAGCCAAGAAAGTACCTTTAACCTCATCGGTTGACAGCTTCATTTTTGCACCGGCATTAGCTACAGATTCAAATATATCCCTAGATTGTTCTGAAGTAATATTTGAGTATTGCACCGCTCCTTGCCACATCTTAAAGGACTCAGCCATTGATATAAACTCAATACCTAATCGATCAGATGACAAACGGAGGAAAGCCAAGTTGTTGCCAAACTCTTTTGTACTTCCACTTATTCGCTGTATGGCATATTCAAGAGCGTCCAGTTTTAGGTTTGTACTAAATGATTTTTGAACTCCTTGTTGAGCCGCTGCAGCCAGACCTATAACAGTTGTAAATTGTCCTATAACAGGAATAACACCAAGTAAACCACTCCTGTAGTGACCTACATTTCTTTGATGATTCCCTAGTGTGGCATCGAACTCTTTAAGCTTTTGATTTAATTTTGAATATTCAACTATTTGCGCTTTTATAGCTGGATTTGTCGAATCAAAACCACCTTTAGCCTCCCTAATAGCTCTACCTAGTGCAGTAAGTCGTTGTTGCGCCTCTCTGTACGATCCTGTTGCCGCCTTTGTTTCTTGAGCATTTTTCCTTTTATCAAGAGTTATTTGAGCTATCTCTTTCCTAAGAGCTGCAGCCGCTGTCTTTTCTGCCTCTGTTGCTTTTCTTTGATTTTCTGTAGCTGTTTTTGCATCTTGTGTTGCGACCTTAGAGTCATTTAAGGCTTTGGTTTTTTCCCTAATTTGATTTGTTAAGTCTTGACCAACTTTTTTAAGCCTCTCAATTTCTTCTTTGTACTTCTGTACCTCTACTCTTGATCGTTCTATGATAGCTTTATTATCACCAAAGCTTTTCATATACTCGTCTAGCGATATGCCCCCTAAAGCGCTTTTGATATTACTAGCTATATCCTTAGTTGTCTTTCCTAAACTCGCAAATTTGGCTTCTATCTTAGAAAGATCACGATTACCAACTGTTACAAAGTCTTCTATGCTCTTCTCACCCTGCTTTAAGCCTGATGATAGCTTTTCTAACCTCGCCCTTACCTCTACACTTAAAACTGCATCTGCCGCCATATCCTACCCTCCTATTGTGTCATTAATCAAGGATAAAGCAATATTCCGCTTTTCCTCGCTCCATGATTTAACGTCTACTGTATTTGTTTTTATCTCCTCTTCTCCTATAGGCCACCAAGATTCCATTGTCTGCCCCTTCATGTCGCATTGGCTGCTCACTATAAACCAAGAAAGGAGTCTAAGCTTCTTTTTCTGCTCAGTCTCCTTTCTTAAAAATCCAGAATACATTAATCCAAATTCAACAGGAGTGAGCCTATAGTATTCACTAGGCCTCAATCCCATTTGGCCAAAAGCTATTTCTTTAATTTCTGTGTACGACGTGTTTTCGTCTCCTTTTTTTTTACCTTTTCGAGATCTTCCGAAACTCCTTCGACTATATCTACAGCTTTATCTATTACCTCAAAAAGCTTAGACCCTGCTTTACTTTTGTCAAACGAATCTAGCACGTCTTTGATATTTGAATCAACACTATCAGGACTAAAGAAATGATCTTCTAATTTTCGCATAACATCGGAGTAGCTTAAAATTGGAGAAATACAATCAATAGCACATTGATTTAAATACCCTGCCCACACAACGTCAGCAGCATACTTGTTTGTCCCCATATAATCAGCCACAAGCTTCTGCATTTCCTCAAAAGCTACCATTCCGAAATAAAGGGGGATTATCTCACCCCCTATTTTTAAATCAATTCTCATACCTTATCTAAGATTATGGTGTAGGCTCTTCATCCATTGGCTCCCCTACTCCTTGAAGTGTTACGCTGAACGTAAAGGCTTCATTGTTACCCTGAGTTTCGTTATAGGAAGAAATCCATGCTTCACCATAACGAACATAACTACCTCCTACCTTAGCGATTTTAACAGGAAATGTTTTGCCGGACTTGAATAACTCAAATAGCTTATCAAAGCTCGCCTCCGAAGCTTGCAACTGACTATCTATAGCCATACCATCACCGCTCATAGTCCAAGAAGCATTGCCCGCTATTGATGCACCCCATGCGCCTGAGCACTTACTTGATGTATCAATAGAATCACGTGACCCCTCAAAACCATTAGTTGTAAGACACGCCAGTGTCAACCATTCAGGAGTTGGAGTCCCGTCCTTAATAAATAATAGGTAATCTTTCCCATTCTCAAATCTCTCTGCCATCTCTACCTTATTTTATTGTTAAAACTAAATCTGATTTATTTCATGTCTGAACGTTAATATTTTTGTTATTATACGCTCCGTTGTTTCGTCTACTACTGTTTTTGCCATCGTTAATTTTGTATTCCATATATGGAAATTGGGAGTAACAATAAGAGTGTCTCCCGACTCAGGAATAAGCCTTGCTAGAACTAAGTTTGAAATGTCTTCGCTCTTCTTTTTTGTTCCATAGCCAAGCTTAAACTTTGTGACTATATTTAAGCTTATAGCATGGTCTGTAGCAAAACCACACTTAGCGCTAGTGTCCGTAAACGTCTGTCCAGACACTACGATATAAGTCATTGAATCATCGTCGAACGGCTTTATTTCGTCATGAGAAATAATAAGCTCATTGTCCAACTTCAACCCTTCTAAAGCCATTATGTAACCAACTCTTATTTCGTAACTAGCGTCTTTCATTACCCCTTTCTCAAAACCTCTCTAACTCTGTAAACAAAAGGGCTAGTGTTCTTTACCCAAGCAGGATTTAGAAAACTATGAACCTTTGTTGTTCCTTTACCATTTATAAAATACTTCCTAGCTGCATCTTGCCACTCCTTAGGAAGTGTAGGTACGTATGATGCTGCATAAAGACCAGTACCGAACTCCAAATAAACAGGCATGTTTCGCATCATGCCCGACCCCGGCATTGCGTTTACTTTAACACTATAACCATAGCCGTTTTTATCTGATACTATCTCACCGTTAATAAGGCCATCGATCATTGGCGGAGCATTCATTTTTGCATCAAACTCAACACCTCTACCAGTATCTCGAACAACATCCCTAACGCCATTGCGGTAAGTCTTAACCTTATCCCGAAGCATCTTTTGAACGTTTGCCAAGCCTGTTATCGCCATTACTGCACCTTTACGATTATTTCAATGTACTTACCTTGTAACTCTACGTTGTCTATATTCTCAATAGTGGTCTTTTTACCCCTAATTTCAACCTGCATAGCGTTGTTTAACTCTTTATCATCACGATAGCGAATAAGAACCGAGTAAACCTTTTTTAAACTATCTTGGAAGGTTTCCGCTACCCTTGTGCCTTTTATTTCTTTAACCCAAGCCCAAGTGTCCCAATACAGCGTTTCTTTGGTTGTTGTTCCACCTCCTAGATCTCGCACTACTTCGTTTTTGTATATTGAAATTCTTTCTCGCCTTCTCCCTGCTCCTACATTTAAAGCCATAGATTTTTATTATATGGTTTAACAAGGTTCTTTGTCGCATTGGATAATGTAGTAGAACTAAGCACTTGATTATTTCCGTTTATAACTAGGTTCTCTCTATTATCGTAATCGGTTAACACTTGCTTAAGTACTGCTATCTTTAAATCCTTTGGCAAAGGCTCAAATCCTGCTTTATAAGTGACGAAGTAGCCTCCATAATGGCTTAACTTTATTTTGAAAGTAACAGCACTGTTATACGGTATAGCGTTGCCTTCTTCGTCTGTTACCGACTCTATCTCCCTGACAGGCGAACGAGGTAACCAAAGAGTGTCTTTTGTATCAGAATATACCTTGATACGCTTTTCAATCAAAGAGATATTAGCCCACATTTCAATATGGGTGCGAGCGGATGTGATAAGCTCATTTAATAAGTCGTCATCACCCGTATAATCAGCATCAATACGACAATAAACCTTAGCTTCCTCTAGGCTTACTGGCTCTGGTCCTATTTCCTCTAATATCTCTATGTTTAGCATTCTACTTTGTTTTTGTAGCTGTCTTTAACTCTTTTGTCTTAACAGGCGCTTTAGCTTCTTTAACATCTGTAGGTTCCGACAAAACCTCAACCCATCCTTTAGCAATGTATCGCTTTGCCTTTTGTTCGTTTGATTCCTCAAACACTTCACCTGGATGATAAAAACCACCGCAATTGCATGTGGGCTTTTTGCTGATCAGCACTTTTGCTTTTAATTTATACGCCATACCGATCGCCTCCTCTTTCTTTACACAGTTTTTCCATTCGTTTCTCAAAAGATGATTTTTCAACTTTAACATCTGTAACTTTGTCACTATTGATAAGCTTCATAAAATCATCATAACAAACAGTTATAGGTGTAGACTCAATCATTTGATTTTTATCTCCTACAGAAAGCTCACTTACAATAGTAATATTCACTGATACAGGCTTAATTGATACCTCGATAGTGGATGCTTTGATTATACTGTCTTTTAATCCCATAATTCAATATTTTGTAGCAGTTGGATGAATCGAACATCCAACTTGTACCATACTGCTAATGCTATTTAATGAAGCCTTTTGCTTTAAGGTTATCAACCTGCAATACGCCTACCTTTATCTTTACACCCTCTTTAACATAAGGATGATCTTTTGTAGCCGTAACCTCTACTCTTTTAGTAGTATCAACTACTTTACTTTCTTTTTTATCAGACATTTTATGTAATATTAAATTTCTTACTCAATTAACTTTTATAAAGTGTAGGGTTTTACCCCTATACTTTATGGTGTTGCTACAATAGCAGCTTTAACGTTGGCAAACGTATCCTGAACGAAAGCGTTTCTATCGTGACGCTTTACGTACGAGTGTAAGAATCGCTCTAATACAACAGTTCTTAAGTTTCTACGCAAATCGTCGTTTTCAGTTCCGATTTCCATAGTGTAGTCGTCAACAGGACGAACGATAAACTTCGTAAAGTCACCTACAATAGCTTCTCCTGGGGATAGCTCATCACTAATGACAAGTCTAACGTTGCCGATCAAAGTGCCGTCTTTGGTGTTAAACAAAGGCAAGATGTAATGCCCGTCAGATCCTTTTTCTAGAGTCATGTTTAAGTGATCAATAGAAGGGACTAACGCAATGTTAGGGTGATGGCCCGTCTGTGACACTTGCAATGCCATAGCTGCTAACGCATCGTAGTTATTAGGGTCTTTCACCGATAATCCAGTCACGTTAAACGCCGCTGTAAACTTTGATAGCCCATCAATCTCTTTTGGAGTTGTAGCAGAGTCTCCGCTGATAAGCTTTTTGTCTACTTCATCTTCAATTGCTTGAATACCATCAGTACGCAATTCTGCTTCAAACTGTTCAACGAACTTTAGGGTCTCAGTAGTAACTTTAAAAACTACTGTTACTTTTTTTACCTTTGATTCATCATCTACAAACTCGAATGATCTAACAGGCTTTAACGCTCCCTCTGCTGTAAATTCAGCCGTACCCTCTTCGTTTACCTTAGACACGTAAGTAATCAACCCCGCGTTTGTAGCCTGAGTGTTTACCAACTCGGATATTCTAGGGTTTACGCGAGGTGCACGGTTAATTGTCTTGTCTACCTCCGTACGGTATAAACTGGGCGCATTACCAGATACAGTTGCTGTTGTCATTGGAGACGAAACAGCTTTGATCTTGAATTTTTGACCTTTGGTAGAAGTTGACGATTCGGCAATAGCTTTGAATGCCTCTTCGTTTTCCTTTAACTCGTCAGACAATGACTTTTCCTTAACCGTAACGCCTCCGCCTTGCTCAACTTTAACAGTAAGCTGATCCAAATGCTTTTGCATTTCTTTTGCATCTTCCTCAGACTGCTTAAGCTTACCTTCTAACTCTGTCGCTTTCTGCTCCGCTGCTTCGGCTTTTTCTTTAGCAAGCTTTACAGCTGCTTCGTTCGCATCCAATTTGGTCCCGAACCCTTTTACTTTTTCTGCTACTTCGTTTTCTTCCATCTCACTTATCCTTTTCTCTTGTGAAAATTCTGTTATAAAAAGTTCAATACTGCTTTAGTGTAGACAGCCGGCTTTTCTTTCTCCGAAGTGTCATCTGACGGCTTAAGAGAGTCATAAAGTGACTTGATACGTTCGCTTAATTGAATAAATGTTTCGTCTGTGTATTTACCATTACGCATTGCTTTTTCAAGCATGGCAACAGTAGCAAAGATGTCCTCTGCTGACTTAATTCCTGTTACAGGAGTATTGGAGTTTGCGCCCCAAAATTGAAGACTAGAGCCTTCTAATAATATGTTTTCATAAATGTAGTTAGCATCAGATTTGTGCTGCTCGTTTAAAGTGATGTAGCCGTGTGAATGCTCTGTGATAATACCATCCTCAACCATTAATAAGAAGTCACGCCCCGCATTGTGTCTGCCTGCCTTAGATTCATAGTACAACCCAAAGTCATCCTCTTTCAAATCAAGTATGACCGCTATAGCGTTTTTCTTGTTGTGGTCTAATAAATGTTTAATTCTTGGCCTAGCTGATTTTGGGCCATTCTCACGAATAGATTTAGCAAATGCCCCTTTAACAATAATATCGCCATCACTATCTTTTGAGCCAAAATGAGCGAAGTAGCCCGTAACAATCCCTTGTTTTACGTCTACATCCTTAAATCCTTGACTAATTCCTTTGGTTAACATACCCTGCATAATCCACCTCACTTAATAGAAAATGGGCGAAATAGAAACCTCAACACATGATCAACAGCACTTTTCTATTTCGCCCAATCTCTTTTTGTCATAACCCTGACCACAAATCGTCCTACAATCTACCGCTAAGATAATTAGCTAAAATTACATTTGCAAACTTTTGCTAAAATATTTAGCTTTTATTTATTTCATCTTCTATTTTTGGCTTATTGTCCACTCTCATAGATTGTTGACTTTGCTTTAACAACTCAGCACTCACAATCTTAATATTAGTAGGGTGCAGCATCATGTCAGCTATAGGATCTTTAAACACATCCCAACCTATAACACTTCTAAATTCATTTGTAGAGAAGTGTCCAGAGCCATAAACCTCACGCATCAATTTAACATCAGGCTGCAGCTCTGGATAAAAAGCATTATCCGCCTCAAGCATGTATTTTCTTCCATCTCCTTTAGTAAACATAGGGATTAACCAATGGTTCAGTCCTTCTGTTATATCGTTATGTTGTGGCATCACAACCTGAGTAACTAAGGCCTTGTATGCCCCTTCTTGGTTATCATACTTAGCACCATCTTTAATACCTAATAAAATAGGATCTACGTTGAATAACGAACATGTCTTTTTTAAATCCTCTTGATCTGCTTCGATTAACTTCATATCCGCAACGCTATCACCTATGTTATGCACTTTAACAGATGCGCTTGTAGCTTGGATGTTCATGTAGTTTTCTGGACCCTGCAGCTTTTCTTTGATACGATCGTTTAACGTATCGAGTTGCTCTTGTGTCATTACCTCTTCGTCCCCCGTTGGTTGCTCAGCACTAACAAGGTATGCACGCCCACCATTGATGTAAGCACGTGTTTGCGCCTTTTGATTTGCCTTTTCTCTATTTAGGATATTCCTACCAACCTCTATTGGCGCAATAGCATGAAGTCCGGCACCTGCATAATTATATAATGGATTCCATTTTTTGATGTGCAAAACACGATGTGGTTCAATCTCCAATGGCTTGCCGTCAAAATAGAAAATGTAATGTTTTATAGGATTACGAAAATCATTTGAGTATATCGGCTCTACCAAATGAGGGGGCAAAGAATACAATGCGACTGGCTTACCAGCATTCTTTCCAATGCTTGGAATATCCGCATAAATCATACACTCCCCTAGTGTATTATAAAAGCCTCCTATATCCTCTAAGAACTGCATTCTTGTCTGATAGCTGTTAGGCCTATTGAGTAAATCCAACAAAGGGTGCGTCTCCACCTCTTGAAGAGCCTTTACTTTGTATTCATTGGCCTGCTTGATAAATTCAGCCTTTTGCCTGTAGTTTAGGTAATATGCTGCCTTTTGTTCATTTGTGACCTCATATAGTAGCCAAGGGCAAGGTTTAAACTTATCAATAATTATACGAACGATAGGAAAGACATAAGTAGAGCTGAACATTGCCTCCTCTAATAATCCACCTTTACCGCCTTTAAGCAAATCAACAATATCCTTACCTATACTCACAACAGGAGTAAACACACCATATCCGCTAGGTGTATAGCTTTTCTTTTTAAATAATCTTCCCCACATTCCCATACTGCACTTATTATTTTAGTTGTTATATATTTCTCTCTTCTTCTTAGCGTACTGGGGGTAAACAGCGTATCTAATAGCGTCAATAGCGTGATTAAATGCATCGACAGGTATTTTACTTTTCTTGTCATGCCACACGTAATTATTGAACTCCTTCCCTAACTCCACGCTAGAAGGATCTACAATTATTTCGTTAAAATCCTGCAATACCGCTATTCCTGCTGTAATACTACCTTGTCCTTTAATAGTAGCTTTAATGTTGTTACCCAACCCTTTTAATTCTGATATCAATCTAGGTTCTGCGCTATCAGCGTATATAAGACCACTCCTTGCAGCGTCGCTATTAGCCTCGTATATCTCGCTTGTCTTAAGTTTAGGCTTGTATAGATGTAATTTAACATACAACCTCTTCCGCTTCTTATCTATTGATGTTTGAACCAAAGTTGTAGGATCAGTACTGAATCCAAAGTCTTGCCCCCATACAGATGGAGCAACCTCTTCAAACTCTCCATATCTCCAGTTGGTGAATATCACCCCCTCAGCCTTATCAAGCCAACCGCCTAAAACAACGTGTTTGTAATAGCGATAAAGTTTTACCTTTCGAGGATGGGTTACTTCAAGTTTTAATATTTCATCTTCTGTTTTATCTTTTAGATCCTCATAACATAACCTTGACTCTTCAAAGTCTGCAAGTAGGTTTTCGGCTATATGCTCCTTTTGCATATCCAGGTAGCTAGAGTGAATATAAAGCACGTTACCAACTATGCCGTTAAACCCCTCGGGCACCCCTCTTTCTTCGAAAAACTCTTTGTATATCCAATGCTCCTTTGTTGTAGGGTTTAGGATTATTACGTTTAGGTTTCGCTTTTCAGCCCTAATTGATTTCTTTATTTTATCCCAACCGCTATAGTCAGGCATTTCCTCTGCTTCATCTAGTACGAAAACAGAAAACCCCTTCAATGATTTTAAAGAGGCTGTTTGATTGCCAGAACTAGTTTTAATACCCTTGAATGCTATCTTAGCCTTTTCGTTACCTTCATCATCTAACGCAATAACCCTGTCTTTTAACACATCGAAAGAAGACTCACAGTTAAGCAAATCAATTTTTTCCTTAAACTCTGGTACAATCGAATCTTGGGTAGCGGTTAACGTGTATCTAGTGTAAAGAACAGACCTAGCCCAATCTTTGGCCATAACACACGTAGCGGTACCAACAGCAAAAGACTTTTGACTATTTCTACCGCCTGTAACAATAGCTGTATCGACTACATAGAGAGGGTCATCTTCATCCGTAACCTCAGGCCATCTAAATAGCGATTCGTACTTATCACTTATCGTTAGTTCTTCCTCCGCTACTTCCATCCCCTACACTCCCTTTACTAAACTTGATTGTTGTTGTTCTTGGCGACATTGTGCCATCCGTTGACTTATGGTCCACCTCTTGTTTATCTTTCCAATTCTCAGGGCTACGGTTCTTTGTCCAATATTGTTGGTTTCGGAAATCACCAGGCAAGAACTCTTCTAGCGTAACAACTTGGACTGTCTCTCTTTCGACTCTTTGCCCTTTCTCATTGTAAGAAACCTCTTTAACCTTGAAAGCTTGCTGCTTTGGAACTATCCTGTCTCTAGCTCCATTAAACAAGGATTCAGCAACTTCCATATCAGCTACACGCTTGCCCGCACGTATGGACTCTAAAAACCCCTCTTTACTTTTCTTCCAATTGTTTATTGTTGCTTCACAAACAAGAAAAAAATCTGCTAAATCCTTATCAGTAGCACCAAGCAAACATAGCTTATAAGCCTGTTCTGTAAACTCTTCTTTAAAATCAGAAGGCCTACCTCCTACATCTATTTCTTTATCCTCTTCACTCATTGTAAACCTCCTGACTTAAACTGAAACTCTCTTACAACACAAATGGAGCAGGCTGGATAACATACTCCTTAAGCACTAAGCCTTCATCACTTCCATTACTCAAGCCTTCAATAGCTTTTCTGACATCCTTATAGTTACCAACAACAAGGATATTGTAGTCAGATGCATATCTTATAATAGTATGCTCTCCATCTTCTTTAGCATGAGGGTCCAGACCTTTACAAATCGACACAATACTATTAGTGCCATAAAAACTAGTTGTAGAATCAGATTCATGTTCTACGGTGAAAAATTTAATCATGTGTTATGTATTTAAATCAAACTAACATTTTTATCAAAAATAAGCTAAAACATTTTATCAACAAAACAAAGACTAAAATATATAGCAAAAGAAAGCCCCAACATCGGGCGACGTGGGGCTAACTAACTAACCAATTATAAACCTAAATTATGAAAAGACTATTTTAAATAAATGTATTAATTTCTACTCTAACTGTAATGTTGTCGTGTAAGATATTTTCTCCATCATACTCAAACACTTTCATCGTAAAATCTTTTTCATCACGCCCTATCAAGTGAGGAGCTTTTTTGCATATCTCGTCAATACAATTCTGCTTTATTATTCTTAAAGCACCATCATCATCCGCAAGGCACCTTGGAACAACTGACCTTGCAGCGTAATATCCTAATGTTATTATGTTGCTCACACACAAATATACTAACTTATTTAGCTAAAACAAGTCTTCATTTAATTTATCAATTACATCTCTCTGCACTTGGTCTATTATGGACCAATCAGGCCTTATGTATGTGTCAGTAATTCGATTATCTGCGCTTACATGATTAAGAGCCAACCCTACATCATCTTTGCTCGCTCTACAGTCGTTTCGGGCTATTGTAGCAAAGCTATGACGAGCGTAGTACGATGAAATACTTTCTTTCATTTCCATTTTTTGAGATATCCTCCTTAGCCCCCTGTTACAGGCCTCTACTAGAATAGCAGAACTAGACCACCTACTTCTAACGGAAATAAACCAACGAACGTACGGAATTGCTTCTTTGGGTATAGATACACTTATAAAGCCATTATCCATCCTTATATCCTCAACCTTCGATCTATTATATTCAAGCCTCTCGACTTCCTCGTGTAAATTGTTGTATAGGTCAACTATATTTATGCCACACAAGTAGAATGATAACATGAAAATATTTTTCCCGACAATCTCTCCAAAAATAGTAGGTTGATAGTCTCTAATAAATCTCACATCCTCAATACTAAGGCTTCTTTTTTTTGTGATCTGCATTTTTGGGACCGGCACATTTGAAAAAGGATTTCCTGGAATACGGATTACCCCAAGTTCTTCATCGTTGTACTTTTCCTTACATAAATCGTAAAGTTTTTTAAATCTAAAATAAACAGTATGGATGGAGTTATTTGATGCCACTCCTCCAGACATCACCGCTTCTTGCGCTGTACTTCGCCCCATGCTTCTTGTAATTGAACGAGGCTTCTTTACATACTCTAAAAACGCACGAATGTACTTAGACGTTATCTCAGGCACATATAAGGGCTTTCCGTTTTGAAAATCTTTCAAATGGTTGATGGTTGTGCGATAGGTTCCCATCGTATTTTTTTTAAGATTTTTAGACATTTCCACAAAACATTCATCCATAAATTCAATGAAATCTATGTCCCTTCCGTCTGATATAAGTAGCTCTCTGATTTGTGAAGCGGTCATACTCTCAGCCCTAATACCAAGTCTAGATATTTTATCCTGCAACAACAAAATATCAGAATAAAGATAATCAAGGATAAACTTCTGTTTTATAGTCCTATCTTTGTTTAAGCTACTTTCTGATATTACATGAGATGTTTTTATGTACACAGAAGACCGCCGATGAGATAGTCTGTAAACGACAAGCCAGGTGCCGTCTTTTCGACGATTGTTTTGTAAAATAGTAGGTGTTATTGATGCCATAGGTTTTCATAAAACATTCATAAAACATTTGCTCATAAACATACGAAAAAAGCTCGTATATTTGCTAATATATTTAGTTTTCATTTTTTCAAACACGCTCACAATGCATTTAAACGCTATTAACAAGGATTTTAACAACTTTGCTGTAATTTTTGATATGGACGGAGTAATCTGCCATACAAATCCACATCATGCCATAGCCTTTGCACAGTTTTTCGATCGCTACCAAATTACATACAATGATAGAGAATTTGAACAGCACATGTACGGTAAACATAATAGTTATATTATGTCACACTTCTTTAAAAGACCTATTCAAGGTGAAGAACTAAAGAAACTTGAAGAAGAAAAAGAAGCACTATTTCGAGAAACATATAAGGATAAGGTAGAAACGATTCCGGGGTATTTAAGTTTTCTCCAACAACTCAAAGAATTGAATTTCAAGACCGCTGTTGCTACATCTGCACCGGCAGCAAATATGCACTTGATTGTAAACGCCTTAAATATCGCAGACAAAATGGAATCACTATTAGCTAGTGAAGATGTAAATTTACATAAACCTCATGCAGAAGTTTATTTAAAATCAGCACAGAACATAATGGTTCCCCCAAGCCAATGTCTAGTTTTTGAGGATTCTTTTTCAGGAATAACAGCCGGACTTAATGCAGGTATGAAGGTTGTTGGAGTATTAAGTTCACATACAAAAAAACAACTTCCCCCATGCTCTTTTTATATCGAAGACTATAGGCAAATAGACACTGAAAAAGTAATAGCATTGCTAAAAAGTTAAATTGCAGGAAGCCTTTCAACTAATAAATTCACCACTAGGATTTCTTATATATATCCTTTGTGCTATCTTAATTGGCATGTCAAAAGGAGGAATACAAAATATAGGCGTACTTGCATTGCCTTTATTTGCATTCCTATTTGGCACAAAACATTCAACAGGTGTCATTCTAATCTTGCTCTGTTTTGCGGATATCGTAGCAATCATCTATTTTAGAAAAGTATTTCTATGGAAAGAGGTAAAAAAGCTTCTACCAACTGCTTTCATAGGAATTATTGGAGGTGTTCTACTGGGGAGATATATTAATGATAGCATTTTCAAAACTATTATCGGAACATCAATACTACTAGGTATATTTTCTATGTTCTGGCTCCAAAACACGACTGAAAAGATACATAACAAAATAATAGAAAACAGGTGGTATTCTCCCCTCTTTGGGGTTATACTAGGCTTTACAACAATGATAGGCAATGCAGCTGGTCCAACATTATCGGTCTATATGCTGTCAAAAAAACTCAATAAAATAACTTTTGCCGCTACATCAGCGTGGTTTATCATGATTTTAAACCTTAGTAAAGTCCCTCTACAAGCTTTCCTTTGGAAAAACCTAAGTTTAGCGGGTCTATACCTTAACTTACTGGCTCTTCCCTTTGTTGTTCTAGGCGTATACATAGGGATTCGTCTTTTAAAAATCTTAAGTGAATCTAAATTTCATACAGCTATTACTTGGCTAGTTATATTCTCAGCACTCTTATTAATTGTAGTATAGAAAAAAGACTAAAACAGAATAAAAAAACGGAGTGCAATTTAAATTATATATTAATATAGTTAAAAAAAGTTAAAAAAATTCATCCACATACTATTACAGCACTAACCTACGTTCTAAAGATATAATTTCATAATTTAGGTTAATAATTGGTTTGGTAAAATCCTGAAGCACCCCGCTTCAGGATTTTTTTAATCGACTTATTCAACGGTACGTCTTAGCTTACAAACATGTAATAAAAAATAAAAAAACAGTTTATCTTTACGTATTCATATTTACAATAGACAAAGTCCTTAATAATATTTCATTTTTATGAAAAGAACATTTTTTTATGTAATGACATCTTTTCTTTGCTTAAATAAAATAGTGTCCGCTCAAGAATACTTATCACCTGAAGAAGAGCCTGCCGCATTTGCTCTCTCATAAGTGCATAACCTATGGAACCTAGAAATCGAAGATACCGCCTTGTGATCTTTACTAACAATGCCTATATACGCTCTAACCCCTGACTTAGCTATCAAATAGTCGATTCCTTACCTATTGGCTCTATTGTTAATATACGAAGTGAAGCGTATAACGGCGATATCATAAAAGGTTTTTTAGCCCCCTGGAGACAAATCAACCACGAAAAAGATGGTCAACTTAAAAAAGGATTTATTTGGGAAGGGTTATTAGCTCTCGGTATACAAAAGGACAAAGAATAAAATCAATATATTTATGGTTTTGAACGTTTTGTGACTGCAAAAAACAATCACGACCAAGATAAACATATTGAAGCAATCAAACTGCTAGATAAAAAATGGAAAGCTAATCAGCCTCAATACTTTTGACCATATAGACTACGGACAAACTTACCAAACAAGCGAATTCCTATCAAACATGGGCTTAAATAAGCTAAAAAACATCATGCAGATAGAATTTCAGAGCTAAGCGTGCGGCGTGCCTAACTATTATTACTATACCGTCTGGAACGACACAGTGCTGATTGATATTCCAAATCGCTATAAAGTTGGAGACGCAGGCATATTTTATTACATAGAATCTTTTTTATTCCCATCTGAACATAAAGAAAACCAAATATATTGTATAAATTTTTTTTTATCCATTAACACATTTTTTTGTGCTATAAATCGCAAAATGAAGAATATTCTCTATAGACATATTCACTTATTATTTTTTTTTGTATTTTAGCAACTTAAAGGAAATGATGCCTTCCTAAATAAACCGCTCTAAAAAGCTGATGGCGTCTACAATTTTAAATAGGTTGGAAAAATAAATATTCCAACAATTATTTTATTTGTAGACAAAACAACATGATATATTCCAATATTAAAGCGATACAGCAAAATCACCTTAAGCTTTTAAAACCGTTTTACATATCAATTTCTTCAGGCAGAAAAAACACTACATATCCAACTTACGATCAAGAACAAATCAAGGTTAGCGCACTCACGAACTAAGTAAGGGATATTCATGCTGTTTATTAGAAAAATAACTCGAATAATTATTCACTTATAAAACATCAATAAAAAAACAAACACCAACAACTTCAAAATAATATATACAATAACAGAAATTAACCTTTACATAATACAAGATAAATATTCCATACAACGACTAAAGATTAAATAGAGACTGCGAGCTCACTAAAGAGTTTCATAAAATGAATACATTAATGACAAAAAAAAGAATAAAAATATTCATTTCCGAATTACCGCGCTTATCGATCGCTCTAACACTCATAGCTATAACAGTGGGTTTAATCATTGCTTTCTTTCTATGGTGCTTAGATTTTGTAATTCACCAGAGATTTTTACACCCCTATTTATTATATCTTCTTCCGTTGGCAGGTGTATTTATTTACTTCCTATACCAACAAGCAGGAAAGTCGATCGAAAAAGGAAACGACTTAATTATTGCTGAAATATACAAGCCAAATCAAGGCATCCCTAAGCGCATGGGCTTACTCGTGTTAGTTACTACACTAATCACACATCTTTTCGGCGGATCGGCAGGGCGTGAAGGTACAGCCGTCCAAATAGGTTCCAGTATTGCGTATTTTTTTGGACAATGGTTCAAGATAGATAGTAGAACAACGCTTATTTCGGGCGTGGCTGCCGGATTTGGAGCCGTATTCGGCACACCTTTCGCTGGTGCAGTATTTGCAGTAGAAATACTCCAAATAAGAAGGACTAATTACAAAACATTTTTACCGGCAATTATCGCTGCTTTAGTTGCGGATAAAACAGTAAAAACTTTACAAATTCCACACACATCTTATTCAATCGACTATCATAAACCCTACGCTATTAATTTTATTCAGAAGTATTTCTATGTAGAACCAAGCTTAGTTTTTAAGATAATTATAGCATCTATTTTCTTTGGCCTTGCTGCCTTTTTCTTTTCCTTCTTAACAAAACATATTAAATCATTAGCACAAAAAATCATCAAAAAAAAGTGGTTAATACCAGCGATTGGAGGCGTGATTATTATAGTTTTGACAATTGTAAATGGTAAACCGGACTACTTAAGTCTTGGAGTTGACCCTGAGTACCAAGGAGCTACTACAGTGCAATCCGCCTTCCAAGAAAACGGCGCCAACACATGGAGTTGGTTCTGGAAAACACTATATACAGGAGTTACAATCGGAACAGGCTTTAAGGGAGGAGAAGTAACGCCTCTATTTTACATCGGAGCCACCCTCGGTAATACGCTATCTTTTTTCCTTAATGCACCAGTAAGCTTATTTGCAGCCTTAGGCTTTATTGCTGTATTTTCAGGAGCTACTAATACACCATTAGCGTCCTCAATAATGGGAGCTGAAATATTTGGAACAGAACACATTACACTCTACCTCATAGCCTGTTACATAGCTTACCTATTCAGTGGTCATCAAAGTATTTATGGTGCTCAGCTTATATATAAGAAGAAAAGAATTTACTTACTATGCAATCAAATATGGAATACAATAAAAAAAATATTTTGAAAAACCACTTATACGTTATAACAGGCGGACCCTCAGTCGGAAAAACAAGCCTCATAGAAGAATTAAAAAAACGTTCATTTAATACTGTTGAAGAAGACGCCAGAAGACTCATAAAAGAGGAAATTCAAACAATGGGAGATGCAATATCTTGGAAAAATAAAGAGAGCTATGCGAGGAAAATGTTGACCAGATCAATAAATACCTATCAAACGATTCAAAAAAGTAAAACCAATGAACTCATCTTTTTCGATCGGGGCATTTTAGATAGTCTATGTTATATCGAAATGGAAAACCTAAATATTACCTGCCCTATAAATGAAGAGCAGATAGGAATACTCTACCATAAAGAAGTATTTATTTTACCACCATGAAAACACATATACACAACTGATAATGAGCAAAAACAAGACTGGGACACCTATCTATTTACCTATAAGAAAATGGTAAAAACCTATAAAAAGTACGGTTATAAATTAATCCATGTGCCTACGGAATCTATTACAGTAAGAGTAGATTTTATACTTCAGAACCTCGGTCTGAAGGTATAATCTTATTCAAACTTCTTTCATTACAAAAGTACTCTTCACAGTAGTTAAAGGAACGATATCTAGTAAATTATCAACCATAAACTCTTGATAGCATTTTATATCTTCAGAAGCTATTTTTAATATAAAATCAAAATCACCAGAAACCTGATAACACTCCAATACCTCTTCAAAAGAAATTGCTTTATCAATAAACTTCTGTAAATCCTCCTTATTATGATCCTTAAGCTGCACATGTGTAAAAGCTAATAAGCCCCTTCCTATCTTATTATAATCTATAACAGCCACGTAACCTTTTATAAAGCCATGTTCTTCTAATTTTTTAATTCTTTTAAATATGGGCGTTGCTGTTTTATTCAACAACACACCAATCTCCTTATTAGTTAAGCGTGCATTTTTGCGCAAAAGATTTAATATTGCTAAGTCCACCTCATCTAGAACCATATGTAAATATTTATATTTCTACAATACTTGTAAAACCAAAAAAAAGAAAAAACAATCTACAAATCGACCTTTACTTAAAAAAAAGATTCATTTTTACTTTAATTTGATAAGTATTTTTATTTTGCAGACATTTGCCTTTTAATTATAGTCCATTAGTGTTTTGAGTTTATGATAATGTTGCTACATACTGTCTTGGATAAATCGGTGATCATCGGTATATCTGTATCACAAAAATATATGGTATTTTTAAGGTAGAACAATTATCCTCTCCCCTAACATATAAACAAAAAATTACTTGATGATAAAGTTGTAATAAAATAGCACATCGCTCACGCAACAAATTAATAAAGAATATTTTCACACAATAAAAAAGCAAGACCAACAATCAATAAAAGAGACAACAGAACTAAATACACACGATTTGTCTCTGGGATTACCACTATTTTACACATATGCAAACAATTACAACTTTTAAACAATACGCTTCAATAACTGCTGTTGGTGGTTATGTTCCGGAAGGTCGCAGAACAAATTCGGATTTAGAAAAAGTCTGTGAAACCTCTGATGAATGGATCGTAAAGCGTACTGGCATAAAAGAACGTCGAATTCTAGGAGAAGATTTAGCTACCTCAGATATGGCTGTAATGGCTATCCTAAATTTAGTAGATACTTATAATAAAAAATTAGAAGATATAGATGCGCTAATCGTCGCGACCTCTACCCCCGATATGTTAATGCCCGCTACAGCAAATATAATTACGAAAAAATTAGGCCTTAAAAATGTATGGGCATTTGATATGAATGCGGCATGTTCTGGTTTTTTATATGCGCTCGACATGGGAGCTTCACTTGTTGAAACCAATAGATACAAAAACGTTTTGGTCGTCGGAGCAGATAATATCAGTGCCTTTGTCAATATGGAAGACCGATCCACAAATATTCTATTTGGTGATGGAGCAGGTGTAGTATGGCTAGAACCATCTGAAGAAGTAGGTATTGTAGATGCCTTCATGCAAAGCAACGGAGAAGGTCAACAGTTTCTAAATATTGAGGCAGGAGGCTCCCTATACCCGACGCATCATAGCGATGTTGACAATCCTCAAAAATTCATCAAACAAGATGGCAAAATTGTTTTCAAACAAGCAGTTCAATCGATGAGTGATGCTTGCATCCAATTATTAAAAAACAACAATTTAACTATAAATGATGTAAACTGGCTTGTTCCACATCAAGCAAATAAAAGAATTATTGATGCTGTGGGTAAGGCTATTCATATAGCCGAAGAAAAAACATTAAGCAACATCGAATACCTAGGAAACACGATCGCTGCAACCATTCCACTTTGTATATGGGAAAATATCAAACGTCTTAACAAAGGTGACATAGTAATGCTTACAGCTTTTGGTGCTGGCTTTTCCTGGGGAGCAAGCTTATTGCGTTGGGCCATCTAAAAAAGTAAAAAAGCCTTTTCTTTTAAAAAAGAAGAGGCTTTTTTAAAACATAATAAACATCTGTAAACATACTCAATACAGATATGGTGTCATATACTTAACAATAAACTACTCCTATCCGCAATTACACCTCCCCTTAAAATCTCACACCAGCAGCCCTCCACTTTTAACATAACTTAATCAAATAACAACTATTATAACATTACAAACAATAGGATTCTCAAAATATACATTACTATTCAGCATACTTTTCGACACTTTTAGACAGCAACAAATAACATACAGAAATAACCAATATAAGAACCAGTTTTATAAAATTTATCAAGACTTTCAATAATAATTATTTGTATACCTGATCTTAATAAATTACAAAAAAGTCAGGCTACTGAAAAAATTAAAATAAGATCTTTTAAATAAAAAAAACAGCTTGATTCAAAGTAATAAAACATAATAATTATTGTAAAAAATCAGGCAAAAAAAAGCCAGTCAACAAAGAACAACTCCCGTATTAGTTAACAAATTTGCTTTTAACAGCAGAAATTAGTATCTTTGCCTTGTTGAAGGAAAAAACCGGGTATATTTCATACCTGTATAATCATCATTCAAATAAGCATTTTATTAGTCTTTTTTCCTTTCTTTTAGAGCATTAAAAACGCTCCCTTTTAGAGATTTTATTCTCTTCTAATTTCTCTTTTATTGAGAATATCTACGAATCAACAGATTCGAATTAAAACAAAATTACGAACGCCCACTTTCAATAATATGTGGGTATAAATAAGTATTATATGACAACATTTAAAATTGGTATTATTGGGGCAGGTCCTAGTGGACTAGCTATGTTAAGAGCTTTCGAATCAGAACAAAAAAAAGGCAACCCAATCCCAGAAATAAAGTGTTATGAAAAACAGGCCAATTGGGGCGGGATGTGGAACTACACATGGAGAACAGGAGTTGGTAAATACGGAGAACCTATACACGGAAGTATGTACAAATACCTATGGTCTAACGGACCAAAAGAATGTCTTGAATTTGCAGACTATACTTTCACAGAACATTTTGGACAGCCTATATCCTCATACCCACCAAGAGAAGTACTTTTCGATTATATACAGGGCCGCATTAAACAAAGTAATGCAAGAGATTACATACAATTCAATACAGTAGCACGCTGGGTTGACTACATCCCTGAAACTCAACAATTCCGTGTTGTATTCGACAACCTAGTTGAGAATGAAACCTTTGAGGAAATATTCGATTATCTAGTTGTTGGAACAGGACATTTTTCGACGCCCAACATGCCGTATTTCAAAGGAATATCAGATTTCCCTGGAGCGGTAATGCATGCACATGACTTTAGAGGGGCAGATCAATTCGTCAATCAGCGATTACTTTTAATCGGTAGTAGCTATTCTGCTGAGGATATTGCGGTGCAGTGTTACAAACATGGCGCATCTGAAATTACTATTTCATATAGATCTAACCCTATTGGCTCAAAATGGCCTAAAGGAATTAAAGAAAAACCATTGATTACACATTTTGAAGGAAATATCGCTCATTTTAAAGATGGTACTTCCGAAGAATATGATGCCGTAGTTATGTGTACCGGCTATCAACATAAATTTCCTTTTCTACCTGACGAACTACGTTTAAAAACAAAAAACTGTCTATATCCTGACAACCTCTACAAAGGTGTTGTATATCAGGAAAATGAAAAACTGATATTCTTAGGTATGCAAGACCAGTATTATACGTTTAATATGTTCGACGCCCAAGCTTGGTTTGCCAGGGATTATATGTTGGGACGAATAGAATTACCAAACAAAGAGGAGCGTCGTAAAGATATAAACAAATGGTTAAAAGGAGAGGCAAATACCACATCCGGTGAAGACCATGTTGATTTCCAGACAGACTACATTAAAGATTTAATGTCTTATACTGATTACCCTCCATTTGACCTAGATAAAGTAGCATCCATGTTTAAAAGCTGGCTAAATGATAAAGAAGAAAACATTCTAGGTTATCGTGATAAAGTTTATACTTCTGTAATGGACAATACTAAAGCTGAAAAGCATCATACAAAGTGGATGGAAGAACTCGATGATAGCTTAGAACGCTACTTAGAGGATGAAGTCATAGATGAAGAGCAACTAAGCAAAGTAAACTATTACTAAAACATTCAAATGACACTACAAAAACTCTTTAGGACAACACTAAAGAGTTTTTTTTTTTGCCACAGATTAAGATAGGGATAAAAAACACTATGCATGAAGTTACGATAGGACGCAGCTGCTGCCTGACCTGTCAAACGATCTGTAAGCTCATTATTAGACAACCAAAAATCAGATACAATAAAAATCTGCCTAGCTAAGCCCCTCCATACAAAATCAGGCAGATCATCCCGAAAAATACCCTTATCTATAAATGCCATAAAAATCTCCAAAAGCTGTATTTTTTGTCTTTCAACAAGCTCAGTATAAAGAGTTAAAATAGCAGGTACCCAATTACTTAATTCCACAAAATGAAGAAACACAAATTTATACTTAGTTATCAATCCAAAAGAAGAGTTAAATACTTCATTCATACTTGACAAGTCATGTAATGTCATCTGCCTCATGTACGAAAGCAATTCATCATACTCTTTAGCCATCTTTTCAAACAAAGCTATAATGATATCTTCTGTATGCTTGAAATGATAATGCAGATTTCCTACACTTATTCCCAAACGGTTTGCGATTGTGCGTGTGGTCACCACACGTAGCCCCTCCTCATTATAACAATCCAAAGCAGCCTGTAAAATTTTGTCTTTTGTTTGCATAATCAAAATTAGAACAATTGCTCTAATTAAAGAATAAATTGTTTAATTTTGTTTTTAATAGAAAAAGATAAATAAGATATGTCTACAAAAAAACAGAGTTGGTTGATAAGAAATTTCAAAGAAATAAAAGATACAATAGCCCCTATCTATCCAAATGACTCTAAATTCACAAAATTTCGTAAAGAAGCAGGTTTTGCCATGTTTCTAGTTTTATTATCATGCGCTACAATAGGAATTTTAATCGCCGTTTCTTTTGCTCATTAGCAAAAGACTTCTTCGATCCTTTTACTATATTCTATATATACAGTTGGTTTCTTATTCGTAGTTTTCGTCAAGCAGAGATACCGATACCAATTTTAAACAACTGGCTTACAGACTTTGTTTTTGTACCACTACTTGCACACTTTTCCCTTACTCTTTCTTATTACCTAGGATTGAATCCTAAAAAAATATCCTACCCCCTCTACCAATTGGTTATTATATCTATTTATACCTCAATTGTTTTTGAATGGCTTGCCCCTATGTATTCAAATTATAATACTGCCGATTGGATAGATGTTATTATGTACTTTGCTGGTGGGCTTTTTTATTTTCACATACATCAACCATATAGCCTGAGAAGACTTGGTCACTATCTACAATAATACAAATACATAAAGTCATCACCCTTTTATCTATCTTTAACCCATCATTTATTTCAATAAATCTACGAATGAAAAAAAATATATTTTCTTTATTATTCTTCGCTTTTATAATAATTGCTCCTTTTAATGCAAGCGCACAATTGATGATTGCTAAAGAATTATTCTCGAAAGCTGATTCTTTAAGAGGCACGCTTAATCCTTACCGTACATGCTATGATATTAAATATTATCATTTAGATGTTGAAGTAGATATTGATAATCGCTTTATTAAAGGAAGTAACCTTTTCAAATTTAAAGCTGTCGAAGATTTTAACACCTTACAATTTGATCTATTTGAAAATCTTGCTATTGAACGAGTTGTTTATCAAAATCAAGACCTAGAATTTAAACGCGAATACAATGCTGTATTTGTAGAATTTCCAGACATCATAGAGAAAAGTAAAATAGATTCATTTATTGTATATTATTCAGGAAACCCTATTTCTGCTACCAGAGCTCCTTGGGACGGTGGATTTGATTGGAAAACCGATAGCAAGGGAAAACCATGGGTAGCAACAGCCTGCCAAGGATTAGGAGCAAGTGTATGGTGGCCTAACAAAGATCACCAATCGGATGAGGTAGATAGTATGCTCATATCAATCACTGTCCCCCAAGACTTAATGAATGTTTCTAATGGACGCCTTATAAAAACAGAAAAGCTAGCAAATAATAAAGTGAAATATCATTGGAAAGTAGTCAATCCAATTAACAACTATAATGTAGCAATAAATATTGGCGATTATGCTCATCAACAAGAGGTTTATCATGGAGAAAATGGACCTTTAACAATTGATTATTATGTATTAAAAGAAAACATAAACAAAGTAGAACATCTTCGCAAAAATGCGAAAGAGACACTCGCCGCTTTCGAACATTGGTTTGGTCCTTACCCTTTTTACGAAGATGGTTACAAATTAATTGAAACAGCACATCTCGGAATGGAACACCAAAGCGCAGTCGCATATGGAAATAAATTTCAAAACGGGTATCTTGGACGAGATGGTTCAAATACTGGCTGGGGACTTAAATGGGATTTTATAATTGTTCATGAGTCCGGGCATGAGTGGTTTGGAAATAACATAACTTCTAAAGATTTAGCAGACATGTGGATACATGAAAGTTTCACCAATTACTCCGAATCATTATTTATTGACTATCACTATGGAAAATCAGCAGGCCAAGAGTATATATATGGAAATCGAAAAGGTATTCTTAATAACAGCCCCTTACAGGGACCATTTGGCGTAAACAAAGAAGGATCCTCTGACATGTATCTAAAAGGTGGGGTTTTCTTAAATATGTTACGAACTATCATCAATGATGATGAAAAATGGCGTTATATTCTAAGAAAAATGAACGCAACCTTCTACCATAAAACTGTTGATTATAATGATATTATTCAATTCATAAATCAAGAAAGTGATACTGACCTTAGTTCCGTTTTCGAACAATATGTAAAACATAAAAGTCTTCCAATGCTTGAGGTCAAAAAAACAAAAAATGGAGCTATTCAAGCTCGCTGGATTGCCGAAGCTGAAAACTTCATCATGCCTATACATTTAGGTGTAAAAGGTCAACCTCTAAAGCGCTATACAATCAACAATAAAATGCAAACACTCCCCCTAAAAATAGAAGATTTTGAAGAAATAGACATAGATTTATTTAATTATTACATAGGAGTTCTGAAGTAATAAATAACCTACAGAGACACGTGAACGTGAACACAGTAAGCTTGCACCAAACAAAGAAAAATAACCTGTTTTTTTCATCACTAACTGATGGATAAAACCATTTATTTTACTTAGGTTTGTATTTCATTTAAAAACAAGACAACACATCACCAAATGGGGTTATTCAACTGGTTTACGCAAGAAATTGCTATTGATTTGGGTACTGCTAACACCCTAATTATTCATAATGATAAAGTAGTAGTTGACGAACCTTCTATTGTTGCTTTTGACCGCACGACAAATAAAGTAATTGCTATCGGACGTCAGGCAATGCAGATGGAAGGTAAGACACATGACAATATAAGAACGGTAAGACCACTGCGCGATGGTGTAATAGCTGATTTTACTGCAGCCGAACATCTAATTCGTGGAATGGTTAGACTAGTAAACAAAGGAAAATCTTGGTTTTTCCCATCTTTACGCATGGTTGTTTGTATACCATCTGGCATTACAGAGGTAGAAAAACGTGCCGTTAGAGATTCTGCAGAAATTGCTGGGGCTAAAGAAGTCTATCTTATACATGAACCTATGGCTGCTGCTGTAGGAATAGGTATAGATGTAGAAGAACCAGTTGGTAACATGATTATAGATATCGGTGGTGGAACAACTGAAATTGCTGTAATAGCATTATCAGGTATAGTCTGTGATCAATCCATTCGTGTTGCTGGAGATAATTTTGACTCCGATATTATTCAATATATCCGCCGCCAACATAATATTATGATCGGCGAACGAACAGCTGAAAAAATTAAAATAGAGGTAGGGGCTGCACTCCCTGAATTGCATGATGCTCCCGAAGACTTTGCTGTACAGGGACGAGATTTAATGACAGGCATTCCTAAACAAATTACAGTATCCTACACAGAAATTGCACACTGTTTAGATAAATCAATTTCTAAAATCGAGGAGGCTATACTGAAAGCTTTAGAAATTACGCCTCCTGAGCTATCTGCTGATATCTACCAAACAGGAATTTACCTCACAGGGGGAGGCGCACTACTACGTGGCCTAGATAAACGTATTCAAGCAAAAACAAAACTACCCGTACACATCGCAGAAGACCCGCTTCGTGCCGTGGTAAGAGGTACTGGAATTGCTTTAAAAAATACAGGTAGATTTAAATTTTTAATGCAATAAACTTAATAAAGAAATGTTGCGCGATATAAATCCGATTTTTTTCAACATTATATCGCGCATCCACTTATAAAGATTACGGACAAAAAACATGAAAAACCTTTGGCTCTTTCTTATAAGATATAATGCGATCTTTTGGTTTATCTTGTTTTTTAGCATTTCTATCTTTTTAGTCATCCGTAATAACAACTATCAAAAGTCCTCATTCGTCAACTCATCGAACATTATTGTAGGCTCTTTCTACGAAAAAACCAACTCTTGGAAAAGCTACCTAATGCTAAATGAAACTAATGAAGCACTAGCACAAGAAAATGTGTTGCTACGCCAAAGAATTCAAGCTTTGGTTGAAAAGAACAACTTACTAGATAGTATCAATATCAAAGATAGTATAGACTATACACGGTATAGCTTTATTATAGCGAAGGTCGCAAACAATAGTATCCACAGAAAAAACAATTACCTAACTTTAGATAAGGGAGCGCTGGATGGTGTAGAAAGTGGTATGGGCGTAATTACATCCAACGGTATTGTAGGCATTGTGCTTAATACTTCAGATCATTTTAGCTCTGTACAGTCTCTTTTGCATCCTGACAGCAAAATATCCGTAACGCTCGACAGCTCATTAGTCTTTGGTTCTTTGGTTTGGGGCAATAATATAGACTCCCGCTTTGCTATGGTCCGAGACATCCCCAATCATGTACATGTACAAAAAGGCGAAAAAGTTTTTACCTCTGGCTATTCTCTTTTTCCTTCTGGCATCTATGTTGGAGAAGTTATAGAAACAGGAATTACATCAGGTGAAAGTTTTCTAGACTTAAAGATCAAATTATCTACAGACTTCAATAACTTGCACCACGTTTATATTGTAAAAGACCTATTTGTGGAAGAAAAAGAAGATCTTGAGCAACTAAATTTCGGCAATGGGTAGAGTATTCATTAATAATGTTATTCGTTTCATAATAGTATTACTAATACAAATAATACTATTTAAAAACATAGGCTACTACAATATTGCAGCTGCATTTCCTTACATTTTTTTCATCCTCTTTTTACCAATTGGGCTCCCTAATTTCCTGCTATTCCTGATCGCATTCTTAACAGGATTGTCAATAGATGCTTTTTACGATAGTATAGGAGTACACGCTTGTGCATGTATTGCTCTTGCACTTTTTAGAATACTATACCACAAAATAACATTAGAAATGGATATAAAAGACTCCTATAATACCCCTTCATTATCAGAAATGGGGTTTAAGTGGTTTCTTCCCTATGTTCTTTTAGGTACACTGACCCATCATTTCACCCTTTTTTTAGTAGAGTCTTTTTCTTTTACAAACATTTTACACGTCTTATTCAGTATCGTAATAAGTAGTATCTTTACATCATTAGTAATTTTATTAATGGCTTTACTCGTTTATCGGAAAAAGTCACGCATTGGGAACATTTAAAACAGGAACTTAACGTTCATGAATAGTTTTTTCGCACGTAAATATGTAATACAGGGGATTTTCATCGCTGTGACCTTAATAATCATAGCGAGACTTTTTTATATTCAAATTATAGACGATTCTTACCTACTTTCAGCGAATAACAATGTTCTTCGCAAAGTTGTTGTCTACCCTGCCCGTGGTGTAGTATTTGACAGAAATGGAGAAGTATTAGTTCAAAATGAACCCGTATACGACTTACTTGTTACCCCTATAGAAGCAAAAGATATAGATACGGTATTATTATGCAATCTTATTGATATTGATGTAAAGGGATATGAGTCAAGGATGAAGAAAGCCCGTTCACACTCCCCTTATCGCGCTTCTATTTTCGAAAAACAACTATCTGCAACAACTTACGCAAAGCTACAAGAACATCTATATAAGCTGAGAGGCTTTTATGTACAAAATCGAACCGTCAGAAGTTATCCAGACAGTATTGCTCCTCAACTTCTAGGCTATATTCAGGAGGTAAATGATAAAAACATTGAGGATTCTAAAGGTTTTTATAGACCAGGTGATTATATCGGGGCAAGTGGTATAGAACGCTCTTATGAACATTTGCTCAGAGGTCAACGTGGAGTTAAAAATCAAATGGTTGATGCTCTTAACAGACCCCAAGGCATATTTATGGAAGGAAAGTACGACACCCTGGCCATCTCGGGAGAGGGTCTTATAGCTACATTAGATTTAAAGCTCCAACGGCTTGGAGAAGAATTAATGAAAGGTAAAATGGGTTCGATTGTAGCGATAGAACCATCAACTGGTGAAATATTAAGCTTCGTAAGTGCTCCTTCCTATGATCCCAACATGATGGTAGGTCGCCAGCGAGGTAATAATTACATGAAATTACTAGATGATCAGACCAAACCCATGTTTATACGTCCTATTCAGGCATCTTACCCCCCAGGATCAATATTTAAAGTCGTAGCTGCACTTACTGCGCAACAAGCCGGAGTCATTGATGAGCATACAGTCTTCAATTGCCCAGGCGGTTATAGTTATGGTGGGGGACGTGGGTTTATGCGCTGTGCAGGAGGTGTCCATGGCTCAATGAGTCTCATTAGGTCTATTCAAACGTCCTGCAATACTTATTATGGTCATGCTTACGCTAGAATGATCGATTCACGTGGAATGCCTAGACCACAAGCTTATGATTTATGGCGTGATGCAATGTTAAAATTTGGTTTAGGCATAAAGTTAGGAATTGATCTTCCAGGAGAGCAACCTGGATTAATAGCAACATCCGAATATCATACAAAAAGATACGGAAATGACAAATGGACATCTAGCTTCAACATATCGCAATCTATCGGTCAGGGCGCTTTAGGGATCACTCCTTTACAAATGGCCAATATAGTTGCAATTGTTGCTAATAGAGGCTTTTATTACAGACCACATCTAGTAAAAGGCATAGGAGAAGATCGCAAAGTCAAACCTGAGTTTACTGAAAAAATAAGTGCTGGAGTTGATGCGAAATATTATGAGCCAGTAATTGAAGGAATGAGCCGTGCAGTATCACAAGGAACCGCACGTAGCGTAAGGATTCCAGATGTAGAAATGTGCGCAAAAACTGGAACAGTACAAAACCCACATGGTGAAAACCATGCAGTATTTTTCGCCTTTGCACCAAGAGAAAACCCTAAAATAGCAATAGCAGTTTTTGTTGAAAATGCTGGCTATGGAGGTACATGGGCTGGGCCAATTGCTAGCATGATGATTGAAAAATATCTTAAAGATACTATTACACTTCCTAAATATATACAAGATCGTATTTATAATGCGAATTTCTTACCAAAACCCAAACCTACAGAAGTAAAACAGGAAGACACTAAAAACAAGCAACAAGATAAAAAAGTAAACACACAAGCTCATGTGGCTACAAATGAAAAAAAAGAGTATTATGTACACCACAGTCAAATAAGAAAATATTATGAATAAGCTTGGTGAAAACTCATTCTTCGGTCGTATAGACTGGTTAATGGTCTTTGTATGGCTTGCCTTATGCATTATCGGTTGGTTTAATATTCATGCAGCAGTATACGACGCTGCACAACCTGGATTATTTAATCTGGCGACAAATTATGGCAAACAATCTCTGTATATATTCACGGCTCTAATTATTGGTTTTTCTATTTTAATTATTGATGAAAAATTTTTTATTTCTTCAGCTCCTATTATATATTTTATTGTTATCCTACTTCTAATAGCTGTACTAATTGTCGGAAGAAATGTTGGAGGAAATCAAGCCTGGATACCTATCGGTAGCTTTCGTTTACAACCCTCTGAATTTGGAAAACTAGCGACTTGCCTTTTATTAGCTTTTTATCTAAGTAGTCAAACCAATAAGAATCCCGATTTAAAAACGTTAGCTATAGCATCTTTAATAATTCTTTTTCCTGTCGCCTTAGTGATGCTACAACCAGACACAGGTTCAGCATTAGCATTTTTCGCTCTTATTTTTGTACTTTATAGAGAAGGTTATGTTGGCACAAATCTACTCTTACTTGGAGGTTTAGCAATCATTCTCTTTGTCTTATCTTTACTTTTTAATCAATGGGCTATTATAGGGACAATAGCTATAATAAGTATACTCTTCGGCTATTTACTGCGAAAAAAAAGAAAATATTTGATCAATATTGGAATCGTATTTATAGCCTCGTCAATTTATGTCCTTTGTGTAGATTTTGCATACGAACATATCTTACAATCGCACCAGAGAAACCGTATTGATATTATCCTGGGTAAGATGGATGACCCAAGAGGACAAGGCTATAATTTAAATCAATCAAAAATCGCTATCGGATCAGGTCAGCTCTTTGGTAAAGGCTACTTGCAAGGAACGCAAACAAAATACAACTTCGTACCTGAACAAAGTACAGACTTTATTTTCTGCACTATAGGTGAAGAGTGGGGCTTTATCGGTAGTGTAATCCTTGTTGGGCTCTATTTATTATTATTATTACGACTTCTACACATCGCCGAACGTCAACGAACAGCCTTTGCAAGAATATATGCCTATGGTGTAGCATCCATACTATTTTTTCATTTTTTTATAAATATCGGCATGACCATAGGTATTGTCCCGGTCATTGGTATTCCACTTCCCTTTATCAGCTACGGAGGTTCATCTTTATGGAGTTTCACTATATTACTTTTCATATTATTACGATTCGATTCTCGACGAAAAGGTCTTAATGGCTAAATTCAAGCAAACAATAACGTGCACACCTCTTTTAAATTCTATTCAACACATAACGGATCGCATTATCCATTACCTCTTGTGGATTTTCACAAAACGTATCATGAATTCTACTGGCTAAAATTACATTTATAGAGATGGCTCTATGTCCCAACATATTTGCCATCGCATAGATACCCGCAGTTTCCATTTCTAAATTAGTTATACTACGTTTACCGACTTTTAAACTGTTAGCTTTAGCAATCAATTCGGGATATTGATTAATTGATCGTAAAGTTCGTCCCTGTGGACCATAAAAGCCTGGCGCTGTCATCGTAATACCTTTTGGTAAATCAACAGCAAATTGACGCAAAAGATTTTTCGAAGCTTTCCCGACATATGGGGCAAATGTTAATCCCTCAAAATGACGCTTAACAGCTCTTTTAATTTTTTTTTCTTTAAGATTATAGTCCTTAACATAAAACTGCATTAATGCATCAAATCCTACCGCATATTCACTAGCCAACATCGTCCCAATTTTTATATCACCTTGAATTGATCCTGACGTTCCGATCCGAATAATATCAAGTCGAGTTAAATCTTCTTTAAGCATGCGGGTAGAGAAATCAATATTTACCAAGGCATCGATTTCGTTAAAAACAATATCAATATTATCTGTTCCTATACCGGTAGATATAACAGACACACGCTTACCTCGTAAAATCCCAGTATGCGTAACAAACTCTCTCCTTCCCTTTTTCACCTCAATATTATCAAAATATTTCGATATAGCGGGAACTCTATCCGGATCACCAACAAAAATAATAGTCGTTGCTAAATCTTCCGGCAACAGGTTTAAATGGTAAACACTACCATCACCATTAAGAATAAGCTCTGCATCTGAAATCATAATGTAGTTAAATAAGTATACCTGATCTCCTCCATCTTATCAAGCCGCCCAATTACTTGGTTAACTTGCATTTTTCGAACCTCGACATCAATAAAACAAGTATTATCAAATTGTTGTTTTAAAATAGATAAGTTTTCTTCTTTTATCAAGCGCATCACATCATTCATCTGTACATAATCAAATTCAATCCGATAAACGTCATTAACAGTCTTCTCTACAATTTCAGCATTATCTAATGCTTCTTGTGTAGCTATTTTGTATGCATTAATAAGACCTGGAACACCTAATAGCGTCCCACCAAAATATCGCACAACAATCACAATAACATTCGTAATATCACGTGACAACAGTACATTTAAAATTGGTCTACCTGCTGTTCCTGACGGTTCTCCATCATCATTAACTCTAAATATTGTCCGATCAGGAGTCAATCTATAAGCCCAACAATAATGCCTGGCCTTTGGGTGTAATGCTTTTAAATCTGCTATTTGATCTTTTAAGTAGCTTTCATCTTTAAAAGGATAAGCATAAGCTATGAACTTGCTCCCTTTATCTCTAAACAAGCCTTCAGACGGTTTTTCTATTGTTAAAAATGTATCTTCAAATAAACTCACAAATATGTAATTAAGAAAATGGCTATAATAGCCAAAATTAACCCAAATTGATTGATTTTACTAAGCTTTTCTTTAAACAGAAATATCCCTATGAGACCACCCAACACAATTACACCAATATTCATACTCAGAAAAACAATTGATGGATTATCTGGCAGTGAGCGGTGAGCCTTCATGTAAAGAAAAATATTTCCGAAATTAAATACCCCCATTAGTAAACCCCAAATTATTGTCTTTATCATTATCCTATTTTTTAAAACAAAAAACTGATACAACAAAATCACAAACGATACAAGCATGGCCAAAAGAAACACAATAAACATAGAGGTAATATAGGGTACTGCTTCATACTGCGCAATCTGTTTGAACAAAACATCTATTATGCCCATTCCACCAAACACCATTAACGGATACAAACCAACATACTTAGTCCGTCCTGTCCTTTTTTGTTTCCAATCAATTGAACAGAAAACTGCTGTTAAGCCTACTAAGAGCCCTAAAAGCTTACTGCTCTGTAAATTTTCCTGAAATAAAAAATAAGATGCTAATAATGGTATAAAAATAGACATACGCTGTGCAACATCAGTTTTCACAATACCACTATGCCGAATTGATAAAGCAATCAATAGAAAAAGAGTAGGTAATAAAATAGCTAAAGGAGCATACAAATAGTATGGATAATCATTTATATTAATAAAATAAAAATCTGATCCCCAAAAATAATATGTTAGAAGAACCGTTATTGGATAATTCAATAATACCATTTGCTGCACATCTATTTGCCTTTTCTGAGCCAGCTTTATGATTACACTAACAATAACACTACAACACACACTAAAAAAAACGTACAACATATATAACCTCATTATTTTGAACAATAGTACAAAAAGCTCCTGTTATAACAAGGTTTAAGCTATTTATTTTCCATCTCATTTGAATAAAACGACTAAAAATGACGTAATAATCAGTAAAAAAACAAGGAAAAACCATGATGAAATCAACAATAAAAACACAACAAAATCAACGTAAAAACAACAACAAAAACGACAAATAACTACACTTAAAAATACAAAAACCTAAAAACAAGGTAATTAACAAACTAAATAAAAGAAAAACAAAACGAAATAAGCCCCAAAAAACAACCAAAAAAAACACACAAAATCACATGATATTTAATATTTTTTTAAAAACATTTTGCATATATAAATAATACTCTTACTTTTGGAGTGTAGAAAATACGACATGATAAAACAAACAATATATTTTTTCTTTGGTTACTTTTATTTTAGCAATAAAAGCAGGGATTAATATGTTTGTAATTAGATAAACAAAAAAGGTCCCAACTATAAATTGGGA
The DNA here is from genome assembly GCF_026711005.1 of Sphingobacterium sp. UT-1RO-CII-1. Lineage (GTDB taxonomy): Bacteria > Bacteroidota > Bacteroidia > Sphingobacteriales > Sphingobacteriaceae > Sphingobacterium. Next base: position 39,722 of record NZ_JAPPVJ010000003.1, read on the forward strand.
CCTTTTTTGTTAAACGGCATTTTAAAAGGACAAATCAAAGAAATGAAAACAAAAATCGCTATTCAAGGCGTTAGAGCCTCCTTCCACGAAGAAGCTGCTTTAAAGTATTTCGGAGAAGATATTGAAACTATTGAGTGTGACTCTTTCAAAAAAACATGCGAAATATTAAAACAAGGCAAAGCAGACTATGTAGTTATGGCTATTGAAAACTCTATTGCAGGAAGTATTTTGCCAAACTATAATTTATTACGTGACTATCGTTTTCATATCGTAGGTGAGGTACATTTAAATATACAACAAAACCTTCTAGTTCTTCCTGGCGTTAAACTTTCCGATATAAAATTTGTGGAGTCACATCCTATTGCTATCCGCCAATGTGACGAATTCCTAAGTGATTACCCCGAATGGATAGTAAAAGAAGGTATGGACACCGCAGCCTGTGCAAAAGGAATTGCAGAGAATAAACTAACCAATACAGCTGCTGTAGCAAGCTTATTAGCAGCAAAGCTATATGGATTAGAAGTATTAGAAAGACGCATAGAAACCAATAAAAAGAATGCAACACGTTTTCTGATACTAGCCAATGAGGTTATTGAAGTTAAAAATGCAAACAAAGCTTCTCTATCATTTCAGACAGGAAATACTGTCGGTGCACTTGCAACTATACTACAATGCTTTGCTGAGCAAAATGTCAACCTCAGTAAAATACAATCTATGCCAGTTGTTGGCAGAAGAAATGAATATGACTTCTATGTAGATGTAGAGTGGAAAAAACAAAGCGATTATGACGCTGCTATCCGTAAAGTACTTAAACACTCTGTAAACTTCAACATTATGGGAGAGTATATAAAAAACGAAAGAGTGTAAAATTAAAAAAACTCAAGTTGAATATAGTCACAAAAGAATTATAATTGATAACAAGAAATAATAAAATAAAATGAAAAACATCCTAAACATCACTCCTTTAAGCTCCTGGATCAATACAGGAGATCAACCTTTAATTATCTCTGGTCCTTGTAGTGCAGAAACAGAAGAACAAGTTCTATCTACCGCACATTTATTAGCAAATACAGGTAAAGTACATGTTTTACGTGCAGGTATTTGGAAACCACGGACACGTCCTGGAGAATTTGAAGGAATAGGAAGCATTGGATTAGAATGGCTTAAAAAAGCTAAACAAGAAACAGGTCTATTAACAGCTACAGAGGTCGCAACAGCTAAACATGTTGAAGAAGCATTAACGGCAGGAATTGATATCTTATGGATTGGTGCACGTTCTACGGCAAACCCCTTTACTGTACAAGAAATTGCGGATGCTTTAGTTGGTGTTGATATCCCTGTATTTGTTAAAAACCCAATCAACCCAGACTTTGCTCTATGGCTAGGAGCATTAGAGCGTATCAATCGTGCGGGAATTACTAAATTAGGTGCTATACACCGAGGATTCTCCTCTTTTGAAAAAACAGCTTTCAGAAATGAGCCGATGTGGGATATAGCTATTCAGTTAAAATCAGCTTGTCCAGATCTACCGATTATCAATGATCCAAGCCATATTTGTGGTAATAGAGAACTTATCCCTTATATTTCACAAAAAGCAATGGATATGGATCTACAAGGCTTGATTATTGAATCTCACATTGACCCGTCTGTTGCGTGGACAGATGCAAAGCAACAAATTACACCGGCCGCACTTGCAGAAATGTTAGACAACCTTGCTGTGCGTCGCCCTGCTTCGGATAACCCTATATTTGAAGACCAATTAGCAGATCTTCGTAAACAAATTGATAAATTAGACGATACCATTATCCAGCAAATTGGAGAACGTATGAAAATAGCCGAAAAAATAGGCGAATACAAAAGAGACAACAACGTTACAATACTACAAGTAAACCGTTGGGATGAAATTGTTGAAAAAAGATTACAACTTGCTAGAGCTCTTCGTTTAAGCGATGACTTTGCGTCAAAATACTTAGAACTTTTACATAACGAATCTATTAGAAAACAAAACGAAATAATGAATACTAAACCTGTTGCGGAGGCGTAATGAAGATAGAACACATCAAGCTATCTCATGCAACAAAAAAGATAAATGGTACGGTTCAACTTACTGGTTCTAAATCAGAAAGTAACCGTGCTCTTATCATTCAAGCTTTAAGTCATGGAATAGTTAATATTGAAAACCTTTCAGACGCTGCTGATACAGAAATAATGACAGCATCCTTGCAACTAGCACAGCAGAACCCTAAAGACACTATAAAAACTATAGATATAGGTCCAGCTGGAACTGCCATGCGCTTCCTAACATCCTTTCTTACTTTGGCTGAGGGAAAGTTCATACTAACAGGTACTGAACGTATGCAACAACGCCCCATAGGTATCTTGGTAGAAGCCTTATCTAGTTTAGGAGCAAATATTAGTTACCAGAATAAAGAAGGCTATCCACCAATAAAAGTGGAGGGAGGATTCCAACAAATTAAATCAGAAGTTTTAGTACAAGGAAATATTAGTAGTCAATATATTTCTTCCCTGCTTCTTATCGCATCCTCTTTAGAAAAAGGTTTAAAGATAAACATTCAAGGAGAATTAACTTCTCGTCCTTATGTCACGATGACATTGGACATGCTTAAAGAAGCTGGAGTAACACACAAATGGTCAGAAAACGCAATACAAATAGACGCACAAAATTTTAAGCATACTACTATTTTTGTAGAACCTGATTGGAGCGCGGCTTCTTATTGGTACTCAATCGTAGCACTTTCTGACAAGGGCGAGATTTTACTACCTGGTTTAAAAGAAAAAAGCTTACAAGGAGACAGCGCTATCATAGAAATAATGAGTCACTTCGGTGTAAAGAGTCATTTCTCTAAAGAAGGTTTACATATCAAAAAAACAGAGGCCATTTCTGATAAAACCCTTTTCGATTTTAAAGAATGTCCTGATTTAGCGCAAACAATCGTAGCCTTAACTGCAGCTCTCAAACGTGATATTTCTATAACAGGTGTAGAAACACTAAAGATTAAAGAAACAGATCGACTAAATGCTTTAAAAATCGAAATAGCAAAGTTCGGTGCTGAATTAATAACTGAAGGAGACATCTACCATGTAAAAACGGATAAAGTATACAAGCCAGATACATTGACATTCGACACTTACGAAGATCATAGAATGGCTATGGCCTTCGCTCCTCTCGCTTTAATTTTTAATGAAGTTAATATTAATGAACCTGAAGTAGTTAATAAATCATACCCAGCGTTTTGGGATCATTTACAACAACACGGTTTTCAGATCGAGAAGTAAAAGAACGATAAATCCAGCATTAATATAAATGAGAACATATTTAATGCTGGACTTTTATTAACAACAATAAAGCGTACATCTTACTAGAAAAACATAAATCTTGAAACCACTTTCTATTCAGGAACAATTCAAGGAAACGACAAAAAGTAATGCATAAATCACTATAAAGACGCTATGTCTTACTTTCAATTCGGTATATTTACAATATTTTTATAGAACTATGGCTGGAAATACATTTGGCAAACTTTTTACAATAACGACATTCGGTGAGTCACACGGTAAAGCTATTGGCGTTATTATTGACGGCTGCCCTCCAAATATTGAAATAAACGAAGAGTTTATCCAAAGCGAATTAGACAAGCGCCGACCGGGACAATCAAAAATTACAACGCAACGAAAAGAAAGTGATACTGCACAAATCCTCTCAGGAGTTTTTGAAGGAAAATCTACAGGCACGCCTATTTCTATTCTAATCCCAAATGAAGACCAACGCTCAAAAGACTATTCACATATAGCTGATAAGTACCGCCCCTCACACGCGGACTATACTTATCAACAAAAATATGGTATTAGAGATTATAGAGGAGGAGGACGCTCATCTGCCCGAGAAACAGCTGCCCGGGTAGCTGCAGGTGCAGTCGCTAAACTATTTTTAAAACAAAAAGGAATAGATATTTTCGCTCACGTTTCATCAGTTGGAACTATTAACTCGCCTAATTTAGACACTACTGATCTTAATCGGCTAACTGAAGTAAGAGAATCAAACATTGCCCGTTGTGCCGACCCGGCTACTGCTAATGAAATGATCACGCTTATTGATAATGTTAGAAAGGCAGGAGATACAATAGGTGGGAAAATTTCTACCATCGTTCGAAACGTACCTGTCGGACTTGGCGAACCGGTTTTCGATAAGCTACATGCCGATTTAGCTAAGGCAATGCTTAGCATAAATGCCGTACATGGTTTTGAATATGGTTCAGGATTCAGTGGCTCAGAAATGAGAGGATCAGAACATAACGATATCTTTCTGAAAGTAAATAATGAAGTAAGAACAGTCACAAATTATTCAGGAGGTATACAAGGTGGCATCTCCAACGGTATGGATATTATGTTTCGCACAGCTTTTAAACCTGTTGCTACCATCATGCGTGATCAACAAACGCTCAATCAAGAAGGAGAAGAAACAACAATATCTGGCAAAGGCCGTCACGATCCCTGTGTAGTGTCGAGAGCGGTTATCATTGTAGAAGCTATGACAGCCTTAGTATTGGCAGACCAAATGCTACGTTTTCAGGCCTATACAAAAGCTAATACGCAATAAAATTCAACTGCCAATAGATAATATAAATGAATACCCTAAGCTCAAAAGAGTTTAGGGTATTCATTTACATTATAATCACTCATCATCGCATAAACGGTCTCAACAACATCATCAGCCGATGGTTTAGCAAAGTAATCTCCATCCGAACCATAAGGAGGTCTATGTGCTTGAGCAGACAAGGTTCGCGGCTCACTATCTAACAAATAATAACCTCTCTGTTTTTCCAATACCTCACGCATTATAAATGCACTTGCACCTCCGGGAAAATCTTCATCAACAACAAGTAATTTATTTGTCTTACCTAATGAGTCTACGCAAAGTTGCTTTTTATCAAAAGGTTGTAGACACTGTATATCTATAATTTCTATAGATATACCCATACGTTCCAACTCAATAGCAGCTTCTTGCACAACTCGTAAAGTTGAACCGTAAGACACAACAGTCATATCTTGTCCTTGACGGATTAATTCAGCTTCACCAATAGGAACTGTAAATTCTCCCACATTATCAGGCATTCTTTCCTTCAACCTATAACCGTTCAAACATTCAACAACCACTGCCGGCTCATCACTTCGAAGAAGAGTATTATACATACCCGCAGCTTGAGTCATATTTCTAGGAACACAAATATGCAAACCACGTAGTGATCCCAACAAAACAGTCATTGGCGAACCAGAGTGCCAAACTCCTTCTAGTCTATGTCCACGAGTCCTTATAATTACGGGGGCCTTCTGAGTTCCTTTCGTTCGGTAACTCAAACTTGCTAAATCATCACTAATAACCGGCAAAGCGTAGATAAGATAATCTAAATACTGAATTTCAGCAATTGGTTTCAACCCTCGCAATGCTAATCCTATTCCTTTCCCCACAATAACCGACTCCCTAATGCCGGTATCAAAAATACGCTCTTTTCCAAATTTATCCTGCAAACCCGCAAATCCCTGATTAACATCTCCTATTTTGCCCACATCTTCACCAAACGCAAAAATACGTTCATCCCTAATAAAATTAGCTTCAAAACAAGCATTTAAAATCTCTCGACCATCTACCTGTTTTGCTTGTTCAGTATAAATTACATCGACCATTTGGGCACTGCCAGCACTATCTAACGATGATGTAAAAAGCTTATCATTATAACGCTCTTCGTTCTTTTGTATCTTAGTCTTATACCAAGACAATAAATTATCTTTTTCTACGGATTGTACTCCCCTAAGCTCCCTGATAGCTCTCCGTACATTTCCATAAATTTCCTTTAGAGAAGGTTCCGCTAAAGATTGCAATGTTTTCAACGGCAAATCAATTGCTACATGTTCAATCCTAGACAATACAGCTATAGCTTCTTTAAGATCTACATTCAAAGTACTATTATAGTCACTCCATGCCCTCCTTTGTTCTTTACGAACAAACTCTTGTGCATCTTTTTCAATGATAGCTAGCTGTTCTGCAGAAGCAATACCTGATGAAAGAATCCACTCTTTCATTTTTAAGTTACAATCATGTGTACTTTCCCACTCTAAACGCTCTTTAGACTTATAACGTTCATGAGATCCAGAAGTAGAGTGTCCCTGAGGCTGAGTCATTTCAGTCACGTGTATCAGGCAAGTAATGTGATCCTCTCGAGCGTACTTTACTGCAAGTTCATAAACCTCACACAAAGCTGGATAGTCCCAGCCCTTTACTTTAAAAATTTCTATTCCATTCCCTCCATTCTCACGCTGAAACCCCTTCATTGCTTCCGAGATATCTCCCTTAGCAGTTTGCACTTCATTGGGTACAGATATTCCATAACCATCATCCCATATAGACAATACAACGGGCACTTGCTTAACAGCCATGGCATTTACTGACTCCCAAAATACGCCTTCTGAAGTAGCAGCATTCCCTATCGTACAAAAGACAACTTCATCTCCATTATTAGAAAAATAATTCAAATAAGCTAAATCCGAATTATTTCTGTATATTTTAGAAGCCAATCCTAGCCCCACTGTTCTAGCCATCTGCCCACCTGTAGTCGAAATATCAGAAGCCGAGTTTTTTTGTAACATTTGGTTTAACCACTGTCCTTTCTCATCAACTAAATGCGTAGAAAAGTGACAAGGCATTTGTCGCCCAGCAGATGATACATCCGCTTTTATATCAGGATTTGCGTACAACTGTGAAAAAAAACTATAAACATCAGATATACCTGTAGCAAACGCTAGAGTTTGATCACGGTAATATCCCGAACGCCAATCACCGTCTTTAAAAACTTTTGATAGTGCAATTTGAGCCAACTCTTTCCCGTCACCAAAAATCCCAAACTTTCCTTTACCCGTTAAGACCTCCCTTCTCCCCAACAGACTTACAGCACGGCTTTCTACAGCTTGTTTATAATCGTTTAAAATGATCTCTCGAAAGTCGTCAAAGCTTATTTTTGACGTGTCAAAATCATTGTTTGTTTTCATGGTAATAGTAGACATATCTAACCTATGGTTTCAGCAAAAGTACTAAAATATACGTTTTAATCCCAATTCCTAGAATTATTGTTGCCCCCCTACGTTATTCTCAAAAGAAATTTTTCTTTACAGCAATTATAGTTACTTTTAGAGTCTTTTAATACAGCAAACGATTCTTTATTTTTCTATTGCCTTGCATAAAATTAATTAGATTGTTACTGTTTTTAATGAATGACTTAATAAATAAGAGATAAAATAGTCTTATGAAGGCAAATGAGTTTTTAGGCGATTTAGAAAACACCGTTATTATCAACAAATTAATGGAAACCCCTTTCCATGAACGCACCGAAATTTGGCGTGACAATTTTTTAGCATCTATAGCCACATGCAATTTAAAATTAGCTAAAAATGAAGTTGTCATGAGTGATGACGGCTTTCCATATATACAGTTGCAAACTGTTCAAACTGAGGAAAAGTTTCGATCATACGCTATCATACACCAACTAGACACCCTTTTAAATCAAGGTTTCGGTATTGTTATCAACCCCCAAAATGACAAACCAGATTGGGTCTTTTCCTATGGCGACCTAGTAAACCTAAAATTAAACGGCGAGTTTTATACATACAAAAGTGTATTTTCAAACATCAATGAATATTCTAGTATAGGAAAAGATGAAGAAATATTAGTAGGACAACCATCGGAAACCATATTTCCCTCTTACTTACGTCATCAAATACGCGATTTTTTACACTACTCAGGTCTTCGAAATGCTAAGATCATGCTCATCGCCCGCAACTATACGGACGAGGAAAAAGCCAGTCAAGACCTGGTTTTTAATATTATGCCTACTCAATTTGCAACAGAACATGAGTTCAACACAATTATGAACACCCTACAATGGATGCTGCCAAAACATTATTCTTTTTTTGGCGTAGACGAATTAAGTATAGAAAATGGATTTCAACTTATATAAAAAATGAAAATTTTCAACCTTACCACCCTATTAATAGCATTCCTACTTATCTTCAATGCCTGCCAGCCGAAAGAAAATCAAGAAGAAGAATGGAAACCTTTATTTAATGGAACTGACATTAACGACTGGATAGTAAAAATAAACGGTCACGAAGTTGGCGATAACTACGCCTCAACTTTTCGGGTTAAGGATAGCATCATACAAGTTAATTACGACAGTTATGACAATTTTAACGAGCGGTTTGGACACTTATATTACCAAACCCCATACTCCTATTATCATCTCAAATTAGAATATAGATTTATAGGCGAATTACATCCTGGGGCACCATCCTATACACTACGTAACAGCGGTGTTATGTTTCACTCTCAAGATCCAAACAAAATGCTAATTAATCAAGATTGGCCAATATCAGTCGAGATGCAATTTCTTGGTGGCTTAAGTGATGGTAAGCCTCGCCCTACTGGTAATATGTGTTCACCAGGCACACATATCGTCTATCAAGGTCAACTTTTAGAAACACACTGTATTAACTCAACCTCCAAGACATACGACGGTGACCAGTGGGTTAAAGCAGAACTTATAGTATTGGGAGATTCGTTAATTACGCATATCATAGAAGGTGACACTGTTTTACAATACAACAAACCACAAATCGGAGGGAACGTTGTTAACAACTATGCAGTTGAAGAAAAAATAGATGGAAAACCTTTAAAAGAAGGTTATATCGCTCTTCAAAGTGAGGGACAACCTGTTGAGTTTAGAAATATATATCTAAAAGACTTATCAAAACACTACAAAAAAGACTAATTTTTATATTTTATATTTCATTATAACAATCAATGTATTTATTCAACATCCGTGTATACGGTATTTTAATAAACGAAAAAAAAGAAGTCTTAATCAGTGATGAAAAAACACTCAATGTCTCATTCACTAAATTTCCCGGCGGAGGCTTAGAATATGGAGAAGGACTTATAGACGCATTAAAAAGAGAGTTCATGGAAGAGTGTCAACTCGATATTCAAATCGAAAAACATATTTATACAACAGACTTCTACGAAAAATCAAGCTTCAATGAAAGTCAAATAATATCAATTTACTACCAAGTAAGCTCATCCGAACCATTAATTTTCGAAAGAAAATCCGAACCGTTTTCTTTTGCTGAAATAACACCAAATGAAAAAATTGAAGCCTTTAGATTTGTACATCTAGACGAATTACAAGAACAAGATCTAACATTCAAAACAGATAAAGTAGCGTGGGCAACTTTTAAAAAGAATTTAAAATGATTTTTGATGCGTTTAAAAACGCATCAAAAATTTTTTAACACATAAGTTAAAACTACTATAAAAACAATACAGCCTATAATAAGCCATTTATTCCTTCTTCCATCCGTATGAGATTCATAGCTTTTAAACTTATAATCTCGCTTAAACTTATTCATATCCATACGCTATATTTTTTAAAATAAGTAATTTTCACTTTTATAACCCAACCTTTTAATAAAAAGATGCATGCTAACATCAATTTACATAAATACATTTAATAAAAAAACTACTCATGATGATAAGGCTCTCCTCGCATGATTGTAAAAGCTCGATAAACCTGTTCAACTATAAACAATCGGATCATTTGATGTGAAAATGTCATCTTCGACAATGACAACAGACCGGCAGCCCGTTTATATACAGACTCAGCGAAACCATAAGGTCCACCTACCACAAACACCAACCTATTTGTAGATTGCAACATCTTTTGCTCTATAAATTCAGAAAAACCTACAGAAGAGTAAGCCGTTCCACGCTCATCAAGCAAGATCAAAGTATCCGTGTTTAGCACTTGCTTCAAAAGCAGCTCTCCTTCCTTTAACTTTTGCTGTTCCTGTGTTAAGTTTTTATTATTTTTTAAATCAGAAATAATTTTAATTTCAAAATTAATATAATGTTTTAAACGTTTGGCATAGTTATCGATAGCATCTACCATTAACTTATCATCTGTTTTACCTATGCACACTAAAATAATCTTCATATTTAATATTAAACAAAAAATTAGCTCTAAAAATATATTTACAAGATAAATATCTATATTTATAGAATTATTTTCACTCAAATTTACATTAATAAAATCACAAAGAAAATGAAGTTACTTAAAAATGTAATCTGCGCAGGCTTGCTACTTGCAAGCACCTCAATTTTCGCACAGGAAGAAAATGGGAAAACTTGGACAATTAAAGGTGAAAACACATTTCTCATCAACCAAAGCTCCTTCTCTAACTGGTCGGCAGGAGGTGTCAACTCCTTTGCGGGAAACCTGATACTAAATTACGATTTTAACTACAAAAAAGACAAATGGAGCTGGGATAATAAAGTTTTAGCTGCTTATGGTCAAACATTCCAAAAAGAAACCGATTGGAGAAAAAATGATGACAGAATCGTTTTAAACAGCTTATTGGGCTATCAAGCCAAAGAACACTGGCTCTACACCTTCTACACAAACTTTAATTCACAGTTTGCCAATGGTTATAATTATGCAGATGGAGGAAAAAAGAAAACCTCTGGTGCATTTGCTCCTGCATACTTAAGTTTTGGCCCCGGTATGGCGTATAAAAAATCAGACAATTTCCGGGTAAACATCTCCCCGGCAGCAGCACGTTTTGTTTTTGTATCTGATGAAGACTTACGTCAAGGCTTTGGTGTAGATTTAGACAAAAGCTCGCGTTTCGAATTCGGTGCATCTCTAGATGCTTATTACAAAGTAGATATTATGGAGAATATATCTTTTGAAAACATCTTAAAGTTATACTCAAACTACAAAGACAAACCCAAAAATGTAGACATAGATTATACCGCAAATATATTTATGAAAGTCAATAAATTTGTCAATGTAAATGCTGGAGTACAACTAATCTATGATGACGACACATTAATACCAACAATGAATAACGGTGTTGCCGGAAATAAAAAAGCACTACAAGTTAGACAAATACTAGGTGCAGGGGTTACTTATAAATTTTAAACGCCCTCATTCTAACTAAAAACTGGAAACTAGGCTGGGATAAACCCAGTCTAGTTTATTTTCTCTATATCTTACATTCCCGCCCCACCTTCCCTTTCTTCCACAACAATTTTTTGAAACACAAGAAAAACAACACGTTTTGTCTAGTCACAAAAATCAAACTAAAAAACAGTTTAAGTAAAGTTATTTACCCTATAAAACAATCAATAGAAAAAAACAAAAGACAAAACGAACGTACTTAAGCAAATTAAATAGAATGTAACAATATCATTGTTATATATAAGTTTAGCACAAAAAAAACAAGAATAAACGTATAAAATAAAAGCCTGGAATAATCGGGCGACCTTCCAGGCTTTAAAATATAACCTCTTTTAAGAGGTAATCAACCTAAACCTGAAACAAATGTAATGCATTTATTCCACATAAGGCAAGTATTTAACCACTTTTTAATTAAAAAAAACAAAAAAAAAGGACAACCACCTGATTATCAGAAAGAAAAATAAAATATTTTACAAACCCAGAAGATAAGATAATCCGTGTCTAACAGAGAAAACTAATAATAAACAAACATAGTGTATATTTAACACTATTCCAAAATTATTTATGATTTTCACTAACAAACAAAAATAAAAGACAAGAAAAGCTAACAACCAGCTAAAATAAGACGGTCTTTTATTCAGAATTTTTATTAATTAATAGAATTTATTTTTTTACAAAAATGCTAACGTCATCGTTAGAGTACTAAATACATAATAATTACCAAACACATAATCTCACCTTTCTTCGTTTTGGATTTTGACATATACTTTATACTTTTATAATATGTTTACAGGAATCATAGAAACTTTAGGAGAAATACAACATATAGAATCAGATGGAGGTAATATTCATTATTACATCAAATCATCTATATCAAAAGATTTAAAAATTGACCAGAGTGTGTCCCACGATGGTGTATGTCTCACTGTCGTTGGAATCAATGAAGATATACATCAAGTTACTGCCATACAGGAAACATTGATCAAATCAAATCTCGGGAATTTAAAAAAAGGGGATATTGTTAATTTAGAACGATGTACCCCAGCTAATGGGCGTTTTGACGGACATATTGTACAAGGCCATGTTGATCAAACCGCTACATGTGTTAACATAAAGGATCAAGAAGGTAGCTACGTATTTACTTTTGAATACACTCCTAAACACAACAATATTACAGTAGAAAAAGGCTCTATAACTGTAAATGGGATAAGCTTAACAGTTATTGATTCGGAGCCAAACAGATTTTCCGTTGCCATTATACCATATACACTAGAACACACAAACTTATCAAAAATCCGAATAAAAGATATCGTAAATATTGAATTCGATATCGTGGGGAAATATGTCGCAAAAATAATGTCTATGCGTGATTAAAATAGCCATTATTTATAACAATCTTTTTTACTCTAAATATTGTCCTTGTCGAATAAGCAATGCACGATATTTGTTAAAAACGCTAGATTTAGACACAAATCCCAAATATTTATTCTCATCATCAACAACAGGTAAGATCCAAACATCATCTCTATTCATCTTAGCCATTACAATCTCCATATTCTCGCCTTCATTAATAATATCATTGGGCTTCTGAGCTAACTGGTCAAATGTTTTATCAGCACCTTCCTCCTCCCCTAATAAAATAGAAAATAGACGCTCACTATGTATTATTCCTAACAGCTCTCCTTTAGAGTCTACAATAGGAAAAATATTACGTTTAGATTGTATAATATCTTTTTTTCTATCAACAGGAGTCTCATTTGGGCGTAAAACAATGAAATTTGTCTCCAAGACATACCGAAGCTTCATCATGCTTAAAACAGTACGATCTTTATCCTCATAAGACAATAAGTCACCACTTTCAGCTAACACTCTCGTATATATAGAATGTTTCAAAACCGTACGGTTAATTAAATATGAAATAGAGGTAACTAACATTAACGGAACAATTAATGTATAACCACCTGTTATTTCTGCAATTAAAAATAGTCCTGTCAATGGTGCGTGCATAATTCCCGCAAGCGCTCCTGCCATTCCTGCCATTACAAAGTTTGGAACATTAAGCTGAATAAAACCAACCTGATTCATTCCATATGCAAAAGCAAAACCAATAAGCCCCCCCATTACCAAACTTGGACCAAAAACCCCACCATTACCACCTCCGTTTAAAGTAAATAAAGCAGCCAAAGACTTGGCAAACAATGTCAAAACAGTATAACAAACAACAACTCCCGCCATATGCCTATAATCAGAAAAAAGACTATTCTTTACTATAGAGTCAAAGCGACCATCTAATATTTGTTGTATTGTTAAATATCCCTCACCATATAAGGCTGGAAATATAAAAATCATCAATCCTAATGCGCCGCCACTAAGCCAAACCCGATTATAAGGATTATTAATTTTACTGAACCACACCTTTACAACACGACTGACACTAGCAAAATAAATCGTATAGACTCCAACGACAACAGCCAATAACAGATAATAAAATAGAGCTTCCATTTCCCAGCCGGTCGTAGCAGTATGAAAAAGAGGTTCACTGTAAAATACTTTCGATACTATTGATGCTAAAGCTGCAGAAATCAGCAAAGGAATAAATGCCGGGATAGAAAATTCAGTTAGTAAAATTTCGACAGCAAAAACAACTCCACCTATCGGACTATTAAATGCACCTGCAATACCGGCCGCCGCACCGCACGCCAATAATAAAGTAATCTCTTTATATTGCAATCCAAAAAATCGACCGATATTTGAGCCTATTGCTGATCCACTATAAGCAATAGGAGCTTCTAAACCGCTTGACCCCCCAAAACCTACTGTCACAGCACTTGTTATTATCTGCGAATAAACATTATGTACTGGTATACGACTTGACTTTCGAGAGATAGCATAAATAATCGGTGTAATACCATGCTCAAATCTTTTTCCTTTTAAAAATTTACGAACATATAAAACACTTAATAAAATACCTATCAAAGGAAAAAAAAGATAGATTGAATATTTATATTGCCAATCAACATCATTTTGAATAGCAGATGCTATAAAATGTGTTAATAACTTCAAAAAAGCTGCCGCTATACCACCTATTACCCCGACAATTACCGCTAAAAAAACAATGAAATTTTTATTAGAAATTTTCTGCATACGCCAGCGATGCAATCGATCCAGTTTTTTGCGAAAAGAAAACATTCCTATTCTTATATATTATCTATTGTTACACTTCAAAACCCATAACCTCTTTCTTGCGCTTCGTCTTGAAACGCTCAGGAACAACATTTAGGATCTCTTCTTTAAACGCCGTGACAGCTTGCTTTTTAACGAAATTTTGTGTGGTTATAAGACTTATCTCTCTCACAGGCTCTGGTGACCGAAAATAACGCACATGATTCAATTGGTCTTCATCAAACCCTAACACACACATTTCTGGAAGAATCGTCACCCCCGTATTAACATCAACCATACGTCTTAAGGTTTCTAAGCTTCCTGTATAATATTCAAATCCTCCCTCTGCTGCCTGATTGTGTTTAAAATGACATAAATTTAACACCTGCCCACGCATACAGTGTCCTTCATTTAAAAGCCACAATTTCTCATTTGCTATATCTTCTACCGAAACCATTCTTTTTTGATACAGAGGTATTTTATCAGAAATATAAGCAACAAAAGTCTCATAATAAAGAACTTGATCACTAATACCTGTCTCTTGTAGCGGTGTAGATAATATACCACAATCTAAATGCCCCATCTTTAATTCCTTCAGAATACGCTCTGTTGTATATTCCCATATCTGAAGTCTAAGCTTTGGATATTTACGCATCATTTCTATCAAAAGGTTTGGCAACAAATAAGGTGCCACAGTGGGTATTACTCCTACTTTAAGCTCGCCGGACACCTCTCCTTTTTCTTCTAACAGCAATTCCCCAATTTTTCTACTTTCTGTAAGTATCGTCCGTGCCTGTCTTATTATCTTTTCCCCAATTTCTGTCGGCACTACAGGCTGCCTGCTTCTATCAAAAATCTTTGTCCCTATCGCTTCTTCTAACTTCTGAATCTGCATACTTAATGTAGGTTGTGTTACACAACAATGTTCCGCAGCAGCCACAAAACTACGATAAGTATCCACGGCTATCACATATTCTAATTGAACAAGAGTCATTTTATAAATTTTAACTATACAAAAGTACAAAAATTATCATTGAAACCATTTTAAATGGTCCACCAGTCATATGAAAGGAAATATCACCTACCCCACTCGATGGACTAAAGTCCAAAAAACACCTTAAACAATAATATGCAAAGAAAAGTCTGTCACACTCTATTTATACAAAAAAATAAACGGTTTTTCTTCGCTTTGCTTAGCAAAGCAAAATGTTTTACTAACTTTGAGTATAGTAAAAAGAATGATTATGATAAAACCAGCAATTAGAAAAGCTTTATTATGTAGTATTCTACTTGGCTTTAGTGTATTTAATTTTTCAGCAGCCATACCTGATGAAGGTATGTTTCCACTTAGTGAATTAAATAGAGCAGGGCTAAAAAAAGCAGGACTAAAAATATCTGAAAAGGATATATATAATCCGGGACACATCGGACTAGTGGATGCTTTGGTCCGAGTTGGAGGTTGCTCAGGATCATTTGTTTCCTCATCAGGCTTATTAATCACCAATCATCATTGCGCTTTTAGTGCTGTACAACTAGCTAGTTCTCCTGAATTCAACTATTTAAAAAATGGTTTTGTCGCCAACTCTACAGAACAGGAAATTGAAGCACAAGGGCTCACTATACGCATAACAGAATCCTATAAAGATGTATCCGAAGAGATACTAAAGGCGGTCACCTCTATTACAGACCCTATTGAGCGTATAAATATCATCAATCAAAAAAGAGTAGAAATAGCACGACAAGCTGAATTGGATAACCCCAATATAAAAGCCGAAGTCTCCGAGATGTTTATTGGTAAAAGCTATGTACTATTTCGCTATAAAACAATCGAAGACGTACGATTAGTGTACGTACCACGTCAGGATATTGGCGAGTTTGGAGGAGAAACAGATAATTGGGTGTGGCCACGTCACACGGGAGACTTCTCCTTTCTACGTGCCTACGTAGCGCCAGATGGTAGCTCCGCAAAATATGCAAAAGAAAACGTACCATACACACCTAAAAAACACCTAACTGTTAACCCTAAAGGTGTAGAAGAAAATGATTTTGTCTTTATCCTAGGCTATCCTGGTCGAACATTTAGACATCGCCCAGCTCAATATATGGATTACCAACAAAGGTTCCTTTTACCCTACACATCTGATTTATATGATTTCCAGAACCAACAGATGTCAATAGCCAGTAAAGACAATGTTGCAACTGAACTAGCATTAGCAACACGCATCAAACGAAATGCCAATGTTATGAAAAATTATAGAGGTAAATTAAAAGGACTTCATAACTTAAGCCTAGTAGAAGCTAAAGAAAATGAAGATAGAGCTCTTACTCAGTTTATAAACAGTAAAAGTCATCTTAAAGAAAAATATGGCACCCTAATGAATGACATAGATGAACATTATAAACAAGTTTTTGAAGTCGCTAATAAAGAACTGTGGTTTAACAATTTCTATAGTTCAGTATCTTTAATGCGTGTTGCACATACGATAAACAGTTTCAAAGACGCTCTTTTAAAGCAAAATGGTGAAAAAATACAACAAGAATTCTTCGCCATGAATGTCGAACAAGTCAAAAGGCAACTTGATGAAATATACGCTAGCTATAACCTTCAAGTCGACATAAATATCGGACAGCGTATGTATGAGGATGCCTTAAATTTTACGGGGGCCAATAAACTAAACTATTTCAATAATAAAATAGTAGCTACCCCACAAAATGCTGAAAACTTTGTAGCGACAGCCTACGAAAAATCAAAATTAAGTAATCAAAACACACTATATACACAAGTCTTAAAAGATTTTCAATCACTAAAATCATACAATGACGAAATTCTCATCGCACAGAAAGAAATTGATGAAGAAATGCAACTTTTCAATAAAGAGCAAAAGCGTAGAGAAGGTGTACTAAACAGATTAATGGGCGATTACGTAGCGGTAAAAGAACTATATCAAGATAAAAACTTTGTTCCTGACGCAAACTCCACTCTTCGTCTAACATTCGGAAACATCAAAGGATACAATCCTGTTGATGCTACTTACATGAAACCTTTTACCACAGTAAAAGGTATTCTTGAAAAAGGAAATTCTGACAACGAAGAGTTTTCTTACCCTGAAAGCATAAAAAATGCTTGGTTAGCTAAAAACTTCGGGGCATATGCGAAAAAAGACTTAAATGATGTCCCTGTTAATATCTTGTATAACATGGATACGACAGGAGGCAATTCAGGCTCTCCAATAATGAACGCACATGGTGAACTTATCGGAGTAAATTTCGACCGGTCCTACGATGCTACAATAAATGACTTTGCATGGAATGAAGATTATAGCCGTTCTATTGGTGTCGATATCCGATACGTATTATGGATTGCAGATAAGATTGATGACGCACAGTTTATTTTAAAAGAAATGGGCATAAAAAAATAAAACTAAAGCTGTTTTTAAGATAAAGGGATTGCATTAAATAGCAATCCCTTTTATATTCGTTACCCTACTATCTCACAGGTGAATAAACCAAAACCTACTTAATAAGTTCCCCATGCTGGCGGTTCTACCTTTAACAGATGCTTTACAAAGAAATCTCGTCTTTTTTTCTCTCCAAAATCTCCTCCGGATGAATGTCCCATCCCCGGCACCATAATCATCTCATGGTCCTTATTATTTTTTATCAATGCATCTACTAGTTGATAAGTCGAAGCAGGATCGACATTATCATCGAGTTCCCCCACAATCAGCAATAACTTTCCTTCCAAGTTGCCTGCATGCTCGACATTTGAACAGGCAGCATATTGAGGCCCTATTGGCCAGCCCATCCATTGCTCGTTCCACCATATCTTATCCATTCTATTGTCATGGCATCCACAAGAAGAAACCGCAACCTTATAAAATTCGGGGTGAAACAGAAGTGCTCCTGTCGACGACTGTCCACCTGCAGAAGTCCCATATATACCCACTCTACTCACATCCATATAATTATATATCTCTGCAGCTTTTTTTATCCAAGCTATACGATCCGGAAATCCCGCATCTTTCAAATTTTTCCAAGCTACATCGTGAAATGCTTTCGAGCGATTTGAAGTTCCCATTCCATCAATCTGCACAACTATAAACCCTAGTTCTGCAAGCTCATACATACCTGAAGGGTTCGCATAAAAACTTTTGGGCACAAACGAATCATGTGGTCCTGCATAAATGTATTCAACAACAGGATAAACCTTTCTTTCATCAAAATTACGAGGTCGAATAATGATTCCCCAAATATCTGTTTCCCCATCACGCCCCTTTGCTGAAAACACTTCAGGCGCTCGCCAACCTTCAGCAATTAACTCTTCAATATTTCCTTGCTCCAGTTCCATCCTTACCTGTCCAGTTAATCCATCTCTAAGAACAGCCCTAGGAGGCGCATTCACAGTAGAATATACGTCAACAAAATAACGATAGTCTTTACTAAAATAGCCCCGATGGTTAGCGGGTTCAGGAGTCAGTTCTTTTAATCCCTGACCATCAAACCCAATACGATAATAACGTATCAGGTAAGGGTCTTCGTCAGGCTTCATTCCACTTGCTGTAAATAAAATCATTTTAGCATCTTCATCCACATGCAATACACTTCTTACAGGCCAATCTCCTTTAGTAATCTGTTGCTTCACCTCTCCATTATCTTTATTTATTAAGTACAGATGATTCCAACCGTCACGTTCAGATGCCCAAACTATACTTTTATTATCGTTCAAATCTTTTCTAAAACGCTTACCGCTATAATGTATAAATGTTGAACTTTCTTCTTGAACAATAACTCTTGTCTGCCCGCTCTCAGCATGCAGCTCCATAATACTATAGACTTGGTGCCCACGTTTATTAAATTCGAAGGTAATAGCATCTGGGTTTGCATTCCAAGCTATCCTTGTTAATGCAAACTGATTATCAACGAGCTCTTTATTTACAGGATGTACGACACCAGCTTCAACATGGATTATAGCAGGATAATACTGTGGTAAAGCATCTCCAGGCTTAACATAATCACGGTGGATTAACCTGGGCTGTAGCTGATCTTTTGGTGAAGATTCTAAAAGTGTCAACTGCCTTACTTCTGCTTTACGAACTTTCATTACGGCCAGTTTCTTAGAGTCATTGGACCACTCCATAAAAGCAGCATAATACTCTCCTGGACTGCCATCAAAAGTAAGTTGCTTTTCAGAAGCTGCATTGTCCACTTCATTGACATAAATATTATTATTCTTTAAAAATGCACGATATTTATTATTGGGAGACAAAACAGCCTCACCTTTACTATCATCTGCACGGCTTCCCCAATAACGTCCACCTTTCTCGGCCTCTACATTTTTCACTTCGTATTCGCGAAGCGCTAAGTTTTCATTATTCCATCTATATACGCTCTCTTTATATGTAAGTTCAAATTCATTGAAATTCAAAACCTCCCATTTGGAATTTTGAAGATTGATCGAGACCTCTTCCTTCATGAAAGTTGACAACTGACTTTCTATAGCCCTCAAAGCGATTTTTACTTTTTGTTTTGTCACCACATTCACAACAAAAAAATCCACATCTCCATTACGCTTCCTTATCCCATAAAACAATATGCTTCCATCCTCCGACCATAGAATTTGCTCTGGCACTTCATAAACTTTTCCGCTCCATTGTTTAATTTCAGCAGCCCGTTTATAATCTTCAACTTTTCCTTGAGCATACATTAGGAATGAATAACAAAAAAGTAAAAAGATAAATGCTAATCTTTTCATACCTCTAATTTTTATAAACTATATCCGATTGTAAATTAATAAATTCTAAAATAAGCATATTATGTAGAATACAACCAAAAAGCCAATAAAATCACAGTACTATATATGTATAAAAAAGAATAGAAACACTCGAACTTCCTAATGAAATATTATAAACACACTAAATAACTTTTTACGTCACAAAATATTTACTATAAAAAACAAACTAAAAATTAACTATCACACCTTATTTTTAAACTATAGAATGTATACTTGCAGACATTTTAATACAAAAACTAGTTTATGAAAAAAATCACATTGTTTTTAATCGCATTGGGAATGACAAGTCTAACCCAAGCACAGGATAACACTGGTCTACAATTAGGTGCACATGTAGGTATCCCTGTTGGGGACGCTTCTAATGCGGTAACTTTTAACTTTGGTGCCGACGTCTCTTACTTGTTTAATGTGGCTCCAACCCTCCAAGCAGGTATAACTTCAGGATATAGTCATTATCTTGGAAAAAATCTGGATATAGGAGGCGGATTAGGTTCTTTAAAAGCACCGGACGCAGGTATTGTACCTATTGCTGCAACAGGTAAATATAGTTTCGACCCTCGATTTTTCTTTGCTGCAGATTTAGGTTATGCCGTATTTGTCAATAAAGATTCAGATGGTGGAGGTTTTTACTACCAGCCCAAAATAGGTTATACAGCCACAAAGTTTGATTTATATGCAGGCTATAAGGGTATTTCAAATGGAGGAACGCTTAGTACTATTAATTTAGGTATTAATTTTAAATTCTAACAAACAGAAAGGTCTTTCTTAAATGAGAGACCTTTCGATTTTAGGTACCAGATAATACTACACTACTTATCCATTATTTCATCAAATAAAACGCTCGGCAGAGTATTACGCGACAATACCTGGATGGAATTATATATCAAACGCTTGTAAAAACAGATTAAACCAATCCGATCTCTTTACAATAAGCTACTAACTGCTCATTTTTTGTAAAAGCCAGAACCTCCTTCATCAGATTCAGACGTTTTTCAATGCTGCTTAAACTGGATGGTTTTATATCATTTTGCTGCAAGTAAAATGGCATCTCCTTTTGAGATATTCCTTCACAAAGTAATTTCACAACATGCAAATCAAACACAGTAAACTCATGTGAATTTCTTTCCTGAACTGTATTTCTGATATCAGGCGATTTATATATCTTATTATTATAAGCTGCCCGTAAAGCCTCTTTAAGATATTGACCATCGCGTCGAGCCTTGCGCACATACCCATTAAGCATATTGTTCTGGAACAAATCGTCGATCTCTTTAGAACCACCACGCGCAGACAAAATAACCACCTTAATTTGTGGTTGTATTGTTTTTACTGCCTTCACAAGTTCTAGACCATTTTTTATGGTTTGCACTGTATCGTCATCCTCAAATTCAATATCCGTAATCAACAGATCATAAGGATCTTCATCCCGCATAGAGTTTTTAACCCATTTAAAGGCATCATCACAGTAATAAACATATTCCGCAGTCTGCACACCCAGTTCTTGTAATGTCTTCTGTACAGAGATATTCGCTATCTCATGATCTTCGGCAATGAGTACTTTTTTAAACATAAAAATATTATTTTATAAAAGTGGAACATGCACTTCTATCTTCAATCCTTTCCTATCTAACTCCTCCACAAAAATAATTCTACCACCAATGTTTTCGATACGGGAAACCGTATTCATAAGACCGTTTCCATGTGCCACCTTATCTGTCATTCCCACACCATTATCGCTATAATACACCTTCAAATAGTTTTGATCTTCCTCAAAACGCACAACAACATGAGTAGCCCTACTGTGTTTTACCATATTCACCATCAACTCTTGCAATACCTTTAAAAGCTCTTCCTTTGAGGCAATAGCAACCCTATCCCATAGGTTTTTCTCATTACCCGCAATAAGTACAAGTCGATAGTCATTCGCAAAAGACCTTAGTAAAGAAGCTATTTGCTCGTTATAAGGTAATTCAACTTTAGACACAAAATCTTCATACGAGATATCTCTAGACTTATTGTACATATCTTCCAATTGATCTAAAATTTGATTTCGCTCAAAAATAGTATCGGGTCTATGTTCAATTTCAATCATCAAACGATAAATGCCGTTGGCAACCACATCATGAACCTTTTGAGATATTTTCAGTTGGTTAGCTTTAATCTGATTTTGTGCCTGAAGTTCAAAACGTTGCTTACGACGCCTATAGAAAATAAACACAAAAACAATAAGCATAACCCCAACAATAGCTATACCTGCAGTCCAAAACTTTTGTAATGTAAGCCTGTAGGTCTTTTCTGCATTCTCACTCTTGAGCTGAATATTATGACTTTTGTTCTTTTCAACCTCATAACGAATGACAGCAAATTGATTCTTGGCAGCGGCTCTCACATTTTGCAAGCTATCTGATAATGTCTTATATAATCCAAAGTAATATTTACTTTCAATTGCCGGACTTAGTTCCACGAGCTTATTTAAAGCATAAACTTGATCATCATCGCTTTTTAACTTTTTCGAAGTTTCATACATTTTATCCGCATACCACAAGGCTGAATCGGGCTTGTTCTCAGAATAATAGTCCATTAAATGCCCATAGCTAGCATTCATCCCCCATAAATCATTCATATCTTTTCGAATTTCAAGAGCTTGCAAAAGCTCATTACTAGCTACATAAGTAGAATCTTTCAACCATTTTGCCCTCGCTAAGTTTGAAACAACACGAGCATATTCTAAATCATTGTCTTTAACTTGTTCATAAATGTCCTCGTATATATCAATAGCTTTATCGTATTCTTTTCGGTTTTGATAAACAATTGCTGTATTATTCTGGTAAATGTTTTTATACAAAGAATCTGTAGAAAATTGCAGTGCAAGCTTAAAGAACTTTAAAGCATTCTCATAATCATTGAGATTTAGCGTAGCAACCCCCAAATTATTATAATTACTGCTTAAATAGCTGTAATGTCCTTGTTCATTTTCATTCAAATAATCTATAGCTTCTAAAGCAGTCTCCTGCGCTCCAAAAAGATCACCAGCATCTTTTTGTATAATAGCCATATTGATCAAACAGTTGGCAATATTCAAACTATCATTATTTTCAAAAAACAAATCTTTAGCCTTACTAAAAGAATAAAAAGCACTATCATTTACTTTCCGACTAAAAAAATCGTAAGCCTCATGATAATGTGAATTACCTAAGTTAATAGCTTTTTTCTCTTCTTGTTCCCTACATGCAATAAAAAGAAAAAGTAAAAAAAGTAAATTTAATCGCACCAATTTTTTTTCTAAACATAATAATTTTCGTTTAGTCAATCAATACGAAAATGCAAAGAAAAGTAGCTTTTACTACTTTTCCTTGCTGTACTAGTTACTTTTTAGGAGGAATAGGAGGGATCGGCGGAGGTGGCGGAGGAGTACTCGTTTCACCACCTATAGCACCTCTACTCTGAACCACTGGAGGATTTTTATCATTTTGTGTAGCCTTATCAGCACTACCAAACAAAAGGGCTAAAATTAAATACCACATACTTAAAAAAATTAAAAGTCAAAAACCAAATAGCTCAGCATGCTCCGTGCACACTATGCCAGCATTGTTTTTCAGAAGGCCTTCTGATTTTTTGGGAAGTATTGAACCCCTGTTATTGTATTTAATTATTGCTTCCCATACCAAAAATCAAATACAACAACTCAGCTCTTTTGTGAAATAACCGTATAACTAATCGATCATCTGCTTATAGTTATAGCGGAAATGTCAAGACAAACATAAATCGCATTCAAAACAAAAAAGTACATGTTTCCAATTTTTCCATTTTTTCCAACAAAAAACATTTTAATTCAAAATATATAGAATGTTTATTCTCATTATTTAAAATAAAATTCCGAATAACATATTTTAAATTACGGTTTCCCGTAAAACCACCGCATAGAAGTAATTTATTTTTGTTTAATGTTTGACAATTTTCAAGAAGCAGTAAGACAAGCCTATATTTTTTTAAAATCAAATAATAAGCTTCATTTTGACAGTGAAATTCCTTCAACAGGTATCTTAAAAAAATGGTGTATATCAATATATAAAAAAGGATTATCACGAGAGGATGAACAGGTATTTGATCTTTTTTTTGATCGATTAGACAAAAATGAATGTCTTGAACGACTTATAAAAAAAACAGACCCTGATAAATTCCGGCCTTTACGAAATTTTATTTCAGGCGCCACAAAATCTAACCCAGACGAAAAGCTAGTAAAGCTTCTGTCTGTACTTATTGATTTCAAGCCTAGACCCTATCACCCCTCCCAATGGAAAAACACAGAGAAGCCTATGTATATCTCTACTTCTCCACCAGTAGTTACAAATAATAAGTTTTCAGCTACAAAAACTGAACTACCTAAAAGAAATAAGTTCAATTGGCTTAGTGTTTTTAGATTTATAACCATTAATCTATTAATCGGTTTAGCTTTTTATCCCAAAATAAAAAACTGCAGTTGTTTTATAGAACAATACTACATCGCTATAGAATGCAATGAAAACACAAAATCTTCTTTAGTAATAGATCCCGAGAAATCCCAAATAACAACTCTTTATCCATCAACAACAGACTCCACAACCAAGCACGAAAAGAAAAAAAAATGGTATTGGAAAGCAAATACGGAAGAAAATAAAACACCAAACTTCAAACCTCTCTATTTCACATTATCTATCAAAATAGAAATATAGAACCATTTGATAAACTAAAACGTTATGACATCCAAACTTACAGTTCACCGGAATACTACCCTTGATAAAATAACCAAGTTCTTTTTGTCCTCCGATAAAAAGAACGTAGTCTGCCCATACAAAGAAAAAAGTTAATATTGCCAATATATACACTTAAAAAAAGACAATTTACAAGGCTTAGTTGTAGCTTAAGTAGAAACCTTATTTCGGATGTGTCTTTTCAAAATACAATCAAACGAGCTGTAAAAAACAAAACTATTATAATGTGTTTCTTTGACATAAATACTAGAGAAGATTATTAAAATAATATAACATGGAAGTCCTAATTCATCCGCGCTAACAAATGCCATAAAAAAGTCGAAAGTTTTCACTTTCGACTAAAATAAACGATTAATATACCATTGTTATACTTAGAGCGTACTAACTATAACAACATATTCTGAAGCAATTAAAATTAAATCAGCTTTTATAAATATTCATAACGTCCTGAAAAACGACTTCGTTGGGCAGCTTCCATAAATTTAAAAATCTCTAGAGTTTCCTCAGGCTGAACGGGCACCACTCCGGTATCGAAAAAGTCAAGAATCTCCTTAACTAAAGGGCCATAACCATCAAAAGGCCCAATAGGTACTATACCCGTTTCGCCAAAGACAGTGCCCGCAATATTATTGGCACCTGTCCGAATACCACGCACAGAGCCAATACGACCATCTTTCCAATACCCCGTAACAAGCTCTTGCCCTTCAGAAAACGTTCTTATTACTTTCTCACAACCGGTTCCCATCACCGTATAAAGCATTTCTACTCCATGAATCATGTACCAGGCCAAGTCAATATGATGAGGTTCAAGCTCAGCATAAGTATAGACGTCTGCTCCCAAAACTTTCCCAACAGATCCTTCCTTTACTTGTAAAACATGAGCATCATAACGCAAAGAAGAACTGGAAAACAAAGGTACTTTATTATCCGCTGCCAATTTAAAAATAGCCTCTACATTTTTCAGATCCTGCCCCATAGGTTTATCAATAAACAAAGGCTTTTTCGCTTTAATGACCTCCTTGGCCTGCTCTAAATGCACACGACCATCATTAGACTCCAATAGCACATAATCAACCTCTTTTAGCAGAACAGTTATACTATCTACAATCCTAACTCCCATACCTTCCATTGCTTTGATGATATTAGGCTTCATCTGTAGTGCGGATGGAATATCTTTACTACCATGAGGATAAGCTGCGACTACACGATAACCACGGTCAGACAACTTGCCTTCATTAATATCCTTAGTAAACATCTCGCTATGCGAGGTATCCAAACCAATAACACCTATTTTCTTGACCTTACCTTTGATGCCCTGAGCTGTAATTTCATTGTGTAAGAGCAACCCTCCCCCAACAAGAGAGAGTTGCGTAATAAATTTTCTTCTACTATTCATTTTTACTTTCTTTTAGGCATAGCAGGTAGTGTAAAACCATTATGATAAGTATGATTAATCCATTCCTTGGCCACACCCTGTGCGTTTACCTTCTGAAACTGCCTATTAAATCGAGGATCACCATCCACTACTTCAAACTCATCAACAGATACAATCTGGATTTCATCATTTGCTGTAATATTTGTAAATTCCATCTTTTCTCCATCCCACAGTAAATCTCTATGCAACGCCTGCAAACGCACGGCTAAAACCCCCATCACAACCATTTCATTAAACGGACCGGAAAAACTAAAATTAGAGCTAGCTTCTGTACGATTTGTTTTCGACTCCTTTGCCGCACGTATCCAATCCTGTTCATGGGCATTAGTGTTCCAAATGTCACCATTACCACCAGGTACACGAGGTATCCATGGTTTAGGCTTCTCAAAATGATTCATATTTTCAACCGGCAATAAAGTCGGATTCATTCCATAACATCCCGTCATGATCTTGCCTTTTTTACCAACAAAAATGATCCCACCGTTCTCGTCACCCATCATCATACCTGGAGCTAGCTCTGCCGGACGGTCAGGAAGCAAACCACCATCATACCAATGAACAGTAACTTCTGGCATATTAACATTTCTGACTTTTGGACGGGCCGGAAATGTATATTTTACCACCTCTGCATGTGGCGGCGAGTAGAGATTGCTCAAAGTAGAACTACCGTTGACCTTAGTCGGATATTTTAAATTTAAAGCCCAATACACAGGATCCATAATATGGCAAGCCATATCGCCTAAAGCACCTGTACCAAAATCCCACCAACCACGCCAGTTCCAAGGCGTATAAACTGGATTATAATCACGTCTTTCGGCAGGACCTAAAAACAGATCCCAGTCTAAGGTATCAGGAATAGGAACACCTTGCTTTGGTTTCATTAAACCTTGCGGCCAAATAGGTCGGTCGGTCCAACAATGTACTTCATATACCTCCCCGATAGCATCCGATTGTATCCATTCTGCAATCTCTCGACACCAGTCAAAAGAATTTCCTTGATTACCCATCTGTGTAGCAACACCATAATCTTTAGCAAGCTCTGTCAATAAACGCGATTCATAAACAGAATGTGACAATGGCTTCTGGGTATAACAGTGCTTTCCTAAAGTAATAGCATGAGCCGTAACACCTGCATGCGTATGATCAGGCGTTGCAACCATAACCGCATCAATACTATCTTTCATCTCATCAAACATAACGCGCCAATCTTTAAACTTCTCAGCCCGAGGATAATCATTAAATGTTTTTTGAGCATAACGCCAATCAACGTCACAAAGCGCTACAATATTTTCAGTATTCATATTAGCCAAATTTCTTCTACCCATCCCACCTACACCAATACCGGCAATATTTAATTTGTCACTTGGCGCAACATGGCCAAACTTCTTGCCTAAAACTGTATTCGACACAATCGAAAAACCAGTAATCAGAGCCGTGTTTTTTATAAAATCTCTTCTTGAATTCTTCATTTCTATAAATAATTATCATGTTGTATTAATATGCCATTAGAGCGGTCGATCTCCACCTGAGGGATAGGAAAGGGCCAGCTTTTATCACTAACGTCACGACCTTTATCAGCAAAACCGTAAGTTGAATAGAAAGCTTTCATTGTACTGACGTATATTCCCCAACGTACTAAATCATACAACCTAAAACCTTCTAACGCCAACTCATATCGACGTTCCTTTTTTATAGCTAATAAAACGTCATCAACAGCTTTTACTGCATATTTATTAATAAACTCGTTTTCACTAACCTCGGATAGATCACTCGCAAACTTCCGAAAAACAGCAGGTTCATCTTTCTTTTTAGTAGTCACAAAAGCGCGCCTACGTACTTGGTTAAGTCGATCTAAAGCTATACTAATATTTCCTCCTGTTTTAACAGTGGCTTCGGCATTAATTAATAAAACCTCAGCGTATCTTATCCAGTAAGGTTGCCAATTACTCCGCTGCAAATCATTATTCTGACGATATTGTTGAGGTACAAAAGCTTTCCGACTATGTTGCAAATTAAAATCATTAAAATAACCTTTATAATTATGCACCTCATTAGTACCATTAGACGCAAGAAAGATATCCTCATGACTGATTATTGTCAACATTTTGCGAGGATCAGCCTTATCAAAACTAGCAGCTAAATCACGGGTTGGGGTATTGCCCCCCCATCCACCAACATTATTACGTCCAACATTCATAATTGCAAAAGCGTCCCCTCCCATTCCAAATGCAGGGTCATAATTACGAAGAACACCAAAAATAGACTCTTTAGAAAAAGGCCCCACTTTATAATCACCTCGAAACAAGTCATTAAAATCAGGCAAAAGACTCAAGTTACTATTCATAATAATATCCTCTGTTGCTACTCTTGCTAATTCATAATCAACTTTTGAATCGCCTTTCATCTGCATCTGCTCCATTAATCCTGCAAAAAATAAGGCAGCACGAGCTTTTATAGTCAAAGCAGCATCTTTAGACGCTCGCCCAGCCTCAGACGCAGTCGACATGCTTGACAACCTAGGCAAATGTGGCGAAGAGATAGCAGCATCCAAATCAGCATAAATCTGTATTCGTAGCTCTTCAATTGTAGCTTTCGCTTTACGGACAGAAGGATCTTCAACATTCGTAATTAAAGGCACTTCCTTAAATACAGTCACTAAATCCAAATAATACCAAGCACGTAAAAACTTAACCTCAGCAATATAGCGCGCTAAAGTTTCGGATGATACCTTAACACCATTCTCTACTAA
Organism: Sphingobacterium sp. UT-1RO-CII-1; assembly: GCF_026711005.1. Taxonomy (GTDB): domain Bacteria; phylum Bacteroidota; class Bacteroidia; order Sphingobacteriales; family Sphingobacteriaceae; genus Sphingobacterium. The sequence continues at coordinate 68,694 of NZ_JAPPVJ010000003.1, forward strand.
ATTAGCACCTTCTTTCTCATACCCCGCTAAAGCCTGATTACATTTACCTATACCCCTATAACGATTAGACCAAGTTTCATTAATAAGTGCATTGGAACTAAGCGGACGTCCCCTCCCAACTTCAGTAGTTTGCGGTCTATCACCAGGATCGGAGCCTCCTGCATCTGCATTATCTACACTTTCGTCCATAATAGCGACCTTATTTACAGTATAACCCCAGCCGTCAGCCATCGGTTGATAACAAGATGTTAGCATCTTTAAACCTGCACCATCCGTTTTAAAAAACTCTTCCTCATTTAATATCCCATAGGGATCTCTATTTAGATAATCCTCTTTACAGGAGAGTACCCCTAATACCACACCTGCAAAAACGATAATTAATTTACTGAACCTCATGATTAAAAACTTAAATTAACACCAAACATCCATGATTTTGCTACAGGGTAATAACCTTGATCTACTCCCATACTAAGGGGCGAACTACTCCCTATTTCAGGGTCAAGACCTTTATATTTCGTAAATGTAAAAAGGTTGTAGCCGCTGATCCAAAAGCGTAAATTCTGAACCTCACGCAATAAACTATTAGGAAGAGTATACCCCAATTGTATCGACTTAATGCGTAAGTACGAACCATCCTCTACCAGCCAGTCTGAAATCTGTAAATTCCCTTCATTAGATGAACTAATTTTAAACTGACTATTACTAGGGTTAGTAGGTGACCAAGCCTCTGACATTAACTCTTTAGGTGCATTATACCAACCAACCCCAGACTTCATATCAATTTTAGCGATATTCATAATATCATTACCAATAGTACCCTGCCCCAAAATTCTCAAATCAAAATTTTTATATGTAGCACCTATGTTTAAACCATAAGTCAGATCAGGAAAAGGATCGCCAATATTTGTGCGGTCATTACTATTAATAACACCATCTTTATTAACATCAACAAAACGTAAGTCCCCAGGAACGGCTCCAGATTGTATGTAGGTATCTACTTCACTTTGACTCTGAAAAACACCATTGGTCTTAAAACCGTAATAATAACCTATCGGCATGCCCTCTTCGGTTAAAGTCGTTGTATAACTGATCCACCCCCCACCAGGTATGGGCTCGCCCCCGCCCAAAGAGAGAACTTTATTCTTGAGTGTAGCCGCATTAGCGGCAATAGAGTAACCAAAATCACCTATTTTATCGCTATATCTTAAGGCAAATTCAAATCCCTGGTTTTCTACCTTCCCAGCATTACTCCAAGGACTATTATTGTATCCTAAATAAGTCGGCAAAGGCACATTCAATAACATACCATCTGTAGTCTTCCTATAATAATCAAGGGTAAAGTCAAGCTTCCTTTCAAAAAAAGATAAATCTAATCCCACATCCATCTGCTCAGTCCGCTCCCACTTAATCATTGAGTTACCTATACTATTACTACCTCCTCCCAATTGAGGAACATATTGACCGAAATAATAATAACCTTGATTACCTGAATAAGTTGTTAAATAAGCTCCACGACCTATATTCTGGTTGCCTATACTACCCCAGCTCATTCTCAACTTACCACTAGAAAGCCAATTAAAGCTCTCCATAAAATCTTCTTCACTGAAGTTCCAGCCCGCCGAAATAGAAGGAAAAGCCCCCCACTTCTTATCTTTACCAAAATTAGAGGAACCATCATAACGGAAATTAGCAGTAATCATATATCTATCCTTATAGGAATAAAAAACTCGGGAAAAATAAGAATTCAACGCACTTTCCCATTTGGATCCCGAAGCTTGCGGATTAATTGTAGCTGCATCAATGATCCATTGGCTGGGTGAATTCGAAACAAGTCCTTGTTTAGAAGCTCCTGATGCTTCACTCTTCCATTCTTCTGCCGATGTACCCACCAAAGCTGTTACATAATGATCATACCATTTTTTATCAAAATTCAACACATTTTCCCATACATAATAGTCGGTCTTAGAATTAGATACACCGACAGTTGCATCAGAATTAAATTGATTTCCATTCAAATAATATTTTGGCATAAACGAATTGGAAATACCTGTCGCTAAATCAACACCTATATTACTTCGAAAACGTAACCAATCGGTGAACTTAACATCAACACTTCCCCCTCCTTTAATAGCTTTTCCCTTCCAACGGTTATTTTTATAAATCTCAGTCTGAGCAACAGGATTCTCTTTATTTGTCATCAAAATAGGACTATAAAAAGACCATGGATTATTAACATCTACCCTATCTAAGAAAAGACCATCTCTTAAAAAATCAGGTATGTCCACCAAATTATTACGAAAAACAGGTGAAATAGGATCTGCAGCAAAAGCGATAAAAGCAGTATTGAAACCTGGGCTGCCTTCCAAGACATTACCACGACCTTCTGACACAACCCCAATATTAGCAGAAAACTTTAACCACGAACGCAAATTATGTTCAATATTTGTGCGAAACGAGATACGATCATAATCAGATCCTTGGATAATACCCTCTTGGTCAAGATAACTTAAGCTCGTACGGTACGAAAGATTACGCATGCCACCGGATATCGCGATATCATAATTCTGAATAACAGCATCTTTTTGATTGATTTCCTTCCACCAGTTTGTACCTTCGATAGAACCGGTATTCGACTGTAAAAACTTGAGAACTTCTTGCTTATTCGCCTCCGTAAAAAAAGCAGGTAATCCAGCATTAGTATTTGCTAAATTTTTATAATCCATAAACTCGGATGCATTCATCATATCATAAGTTTTAACAGGGTTTTGCAAACCTACATAAGTATCAAAACTAATTAGATTACTCAGTTCATCCCCCGACTGTGGCCCTTTTTGAGTCGTAACCATAATAACACCATTAGCAGCTCTTGAACCATAGATAGCTGTAGCAGATGCATCTTTTAAAACCTCCATGGAAAGAATATCATTAGGATTAAGCCAGCCAATATCACTTTGCGGCAAACCATCAACCACATACAATGGATTATTATCATTAACAGTTCCGATCCCTCTGATACGTACTGCTGGCGGTGTACCTGGGCTACCTCCCGTCGAAGTAATCTGCACACCAGCAGCTTGCCCCTGCAAAGCTTCCGTAGCATTGCGCACTGGCATACTTTTTAATGCCTTTCCACTAATTTGCTCAACTGAACCGGTTAAATCACGCTTACGCTGTGTGCCATACCCAACAACTACCACCTCATCTAAACCTTTAACAGATTCATCTAAAACTATAGTATGAGCATCATACGTTTCCACCTTGTACTGAAGCGGCAAATAACCTATAATAGAAAAATTCAAAATTTGATTTATCGACACATTAGCAAGAGTAAAAAAGCCATTTTCATCCGTAGAAGTTGCTATGGAAGACCCCTCCAAAACAATTGTAACTCCCGATAAGGGTTCTCCTTGCGAATTTATAACCGTACCCTTAACATTTTGCTGCTGCAGCTGCTCTTGATGTTGCTTTTCTCCATTATGAATAGTAGAAGATGGCTTTTTATCTTTTATAAAAATTGTCTTATCCCGAATCTCAAAAGTAAGTCCTAAAGGATCAAAACATTTTGTTAATACAAATTGCATATCCTTATTATCAACTTCGATGTTAATCGCATCAATACTGTTTAATAATTTCTGATTAACTAAGTAGTCGTAACCAGTTTGTTTCTGAATGTGAGTCATTAACTCTTTTAGGTTTGCATTTTTAAGCCTTAAAGATATCTTTTGGCCATAGCCTAAGGCATACGCATGCATAAAGCCTAAGGTTAGTATCAACATCAATGCGATACTGATTCTTTTTTTATACATAGTATTAGTTTATATTTAGTCATGTTATTTACAAATGGTTTATTAAAAAAGTAAGCTTAGTCCATAATAATTACCCTCCCTTCTTTAATACTAAAGTTATTATTGGATATAATTTCAAGCTGTTTTAATATATCTGATAGTTTTTTAGCCCTCGACAGCACACCGGTATACCGATCTTTATTTAAACTCCTATTATCAATACCATCTACGGCATACCATCGGCTTAATTCATTTAGAATTTCCATAATAGTTAGATCGGAAAATCGATACACATCAGAACGCCAAGAAATAACATCCTGAAGATTAACCGTTGCAACGGTCAAATCTCCATCAGCATTTCCAATTGCCTGTTCACCTGGCACTATTTTAAGGTCATTAATATTAGTTTTTAAGCGTACACTGCCTGAAAATAACGTTGTCTCTGAAAAATCAAATTCGGGATATGATCTTAAATTAAATGTTGTCCCTAAAACCTCTACTTCATTATGTTTGGTCTTTACAATGAATGGCTGATCGGGATTATGGTTAACGTCGAAAAAAGCTTCACCAACAACCTCCACAACTCGTCTATCTGCATCAAATCGAGAGGGAAAAATCAAAGACGAAGAACTACTTAGCCAAACAGAAGTGCCATCTTCTAACACAACATAAGCTTTATCTCCCTTATTGGTCCAAAACTTATGTTGAGAACCAATAGAGGCGAATGATGCTAACGACTCCAACCGAACACCTCCATCTCCTAAAAATTGATACCGAATACTATCGCGCTCGAGAAAACCATTCCCATGTTCTTTAATTGCAATAGTTTCTCCATCTGCAAAACTCAGATACCCTCCTTTACTCTCTAAAATGGCTATATCACTTGTATCAAAATTTTGACTTATCGGTTCATTTAAAACCGTATCTAGGCTAATTGTATCTTTAAAACCCTCTGGTTTAAACAAAAGAAATAATAATATTATAGCACTGGCCACCATAGCATAATACCACTTTCGAATATGCACGACCTTCTTCCCTTGGCCTCTAATACGTTCTTTAATCTGTGATAATACCGCGTCTTCGTCAAAGCTTACATGTTCAAAATCCCATCTTTCTTCATTTGCAGTAAACACTTCTAACAAATCGTCAATACTTTCATAATCAGACTCAACAATCCAGTTAGATAACTCTTCGTATTCTGTCTGAGAAATAGATTTCGCTAAATATTGTTGAAAAAGATAATAAATTCTATTTTTACTATACATTCTTTGGTTCTACTATTATGGTTATTTATAGTAAGAACGCCGCTGCCTAGGGGATAGGACTAGATCAAATCAAAAATAAATTCGCAACCCAAAAATATCACAATTCCTAAGAACTGATTTTCTTGTAAATAAACGCGTAAACTCTTTAAAGCTGCAACCATATGGTTTTTAACTGTGTTAGGTGAAATAGAAAGCTTAGCAGCTATCTCTTGATGTGAAAGTCCCTCGAAACGACTCAAATTAAAGACCTCTTTCTGGGTAGGCGTTAATTTATTCAATGCTTTCTCTAAATTGCTTTTCAGATCATTAAACGCAATCTCTTCTTCTACCGAACTACATGATTCATTAATTAAATTCCAGTGATGTTGCTTATGGATCTCATAACGCATCATTGAGCGGAGCTTAGTTAGTGACTTTTGTTTGGTAATAATATATAATAAAAGCCAGATATCTTTTTCTTCATTAATACTCTCCCGATTATCCCAAAGATGTAGAAAAATTTCTTGTACAACATCCTCACTCCAAGCTTTATCTTTTAATATATAAATAGCAAGAGAAAAAACTCTTCTACTATATTTTTCATATAAAATCGTGAGGGATTTCTCATCAGATTTCTTAAGTTTGAGAATAATATCTTTTTCAGAAGGCTTGACACTGATCATTTCACATAGCTTAGGAAACCAAATTTAACAATTATTTCTATTTACACATAGAACCCAATAAAAACTATATAAACTGAACAAACGGTAATCAACAATTTACAACTACCCGCCCCACAAACTTACGTCAAATATGAGCGTAACCAACCTATTCTCTCCTTAATGATAACCTGGATCAGTGAAAATATTGATAACTTAAATATAAAACTTGTCCTATGCACAGGAGACCTTGGTGAACAGAATGAAAAGATCAACCCAGATGATAAGACAAGCAGCCAATCGAGTCGAGAACAATCGGCAACTAAGGTAACTCACAAAAAAGTATAAGGATCATACAGCAATACTATTAACACATTCGTACCTTAATTCGCAAAATGAACAAATTGTTCAAGATGGCTATAAACTACAAGGCCCCAACTACGGGGCTAGCATATTTCAAAAACTTGTACAACCTTCTAACAACAAAGAGATTGTTTTTTCAGGTCACATTGGTGTGCCTTACTTTATAACCTTTCCCATTCCTCTAGATTCTGGCCATACAGAACTAAATCCATATTGCTCGTAAAGTCGATAAGCTTCACCATCAGCAATTAGATTCACATAACAAGAGGCCGGTAGATTATCCACTATAAACTCTTCTATCTTCCCCATAATAAGTTTACCTAAACCTTGCCCCTGATGATCTGGCAATACACATATATCAACAACCTGACAATGGCAAGCTCCATCACCTACTAATCTTCCCATCCCAACAACATCATTTTCACTTAAGACCAATACACAGCAAAGTGAGTTTCTTATACCAATTTCCGCTGCTTCTGCTGATTTCGGAGACAAACCACATGCTACGCGAAGATGCCTATACACATCTGGCTCAATTAACTGATAAACAACCCTATAATTCATCATCAACAATTATAAAAAATATGAAGTATTATTCTGCCAACTGATTTTTTCTTGATTTCCGCATTTTTATGAACAATAATAACACAGAAAAAAATAAACAAACAGCACAAATAATAGAAAGAATAATTAAAGGCCGGTAAGTATGATATAAGTCAGCTTGCTGCACAAATAACATTCTATAAATTCGTAAATAATGAGTAGTAGGAATTGCATCAGCAATCCATTGCACCCAACTAGGCATCAAACTAGATGGCCACGTGAAACCACTCAAAATAAAAGCTGGAGTTGCAACAACCATCAATATTTCTGTGGCTTTAAGTTGAGAAGGAATAGCAATGCTCACTAAAATACCGATCAAAGAAGCTGCCAAAATAAATACAAAAGTACACAGTATAAACCACCAAAAATCGGTATGTAAAGGCACTTTATAATAAAAACTCATAAGCCAATAAAACACCAAAATACCAACGGACATCAATAAGTAAGGTAATACTTTAACTAAAATAAGACCAAACGGATTGGACATTCGGCTTACTAATTCTCCAAATGTATTTTTCTCAAATTCAGTAGAAAATGACAGGGCCAAACCCAATAACAATACTTGCTGCAAAACAGTAATCAGCACACCCGGTAACATAAAGTAGAGATAATTGCCACTTCGAATATTCTGTCTAACAATTGTCGTCTTAAACGGTTCAAATTGCTGCGAAGCAATATATTCAGGCACTCCTTTTTTCATTTGTGATTGTATAAGCACACCCGCCTTCATAGTTGTTGCTACGATATTAACAGCCATCATAGCTGTATTTGAAGTTAAAGTATTCGCACCATCAACAAATATCGTAATTTCAGGTAAACGGCTCTGCTGAACATCAGCTGAAAAGTTACGAGGGATATGTACAATTGTCGTAGCCTCATGATCAATAGCGACATCTTTAGAGTTAAATAAAGAAGGTAATATACGGGCAATATGCACACTTTCATTGTCATTCAACATATCAATGAAAGTTTCGCTCATGGGGCCGCTATCCTCATTTACAACAACGATAGGCATCTCCACAACTTTGCCTTTCTGATAAACACTACCAATTAATACGGCATAAAGCACTGGAGCTCCCAAAAAAAGCATCATCAATACTTTATTGTCGAAAAAAAGCTTAAACTCTCGCCCTAATAATCCTAAAAATTTTCTCACTGTATAAAGTTTGAAATCATTATAATACTTTCACTCTTAACCTCATTACTATTAAGGTCAATCAATTTTTAAAATAGCCAGAGTTTTTGTCAACAAGCTATTCGCATTTTCATTATCTTTTGGTATAATTTTAACCTCAAAAACGGCTAACTGATTTTCATAGTCTGGATAAGCTGTAGCTATATTAGCGTAAGAGTTAAGTGCTTTAATAGCTACCACCCTTCCCTGTACTTGTCTATTATCTAAATAAGGTAAACTTACAGTAACTTCATCTCCTTTTTTTAATCTACCAACTTTATCCTCTGGCAAAGTAAAGCGAAAAAAAGTCGAATTTTGTACTGATCCATTAATAATCGGATACCCCGCCATAGCCAGTTCTCCAATTTTTAAATTTATACTCTCGACCTCCATCAATTGAGGAGCAATCAAATATTTCTCCTGTGCTGCGATTTGCACTTCAGAGACAGCCCCTTGCGCACGTTCCTTCTGCCCCAATGCCATAACCTGCTGTTCATAACGCGCACCATTACTCACCTCTTCTATTTCAGCCTTTGCAGCTAAGTACTGATTTTTTGCTCCTTGGTATTTAGCATAGGTCTCGTCAAAATTTTGCTGCGAAATCAAACTATCTTTCAACAAATTCTCTAATCGGTCAATCGATTTTTTAGCAAACTCATACTGTTCTTTTAATCCGGCGACTTTAGCCTGAAGCTGTACTAATTGCCCAGCTGTTGCTCCTTTTAAAGCCATATTATACTGTGCATCTGCAGACTGTAATGCGCCTAATGCTTGTTCTTTTTTTGCATCTAACTCCGGGATATCTAACACAGCTAACGTATCTCCCGCTTGTACAATATCTCCCTCTTGCACAAGAATACGCTCTATCTTTCCAGGAACTTTAGTAACCACTGTGATTTGATCACGCTCCACCTTACCTTCAAAAGTAGTGTTTACCACTTCTTGTCCACAAGAAACAAACAACAAAACAACTCCTAATATATAAATACCTTTCATCTTAATTATTTATCGTATATAACAACCTACCCGATGTATGTAGCAATTCTATAGCAGCCGAACGCTGCTGAATAACATTACTATAATATGCTAAATTAACCTTATACCAATCATTTTCAGAAGCTAAAAACTCAGTAATATCAATTAATCCTGCTGCATATTGACGTGACGCAATATCCAAATTATTCTCTGCAACCTTTAATTGCTGATCACCGACCTTAATTTTTTGATTATTTGTATCATATTGTATCTTATTCTTACTCAACAGCAAACTCAATTTCTCCTCAGCTTCATTTTTTTTAGTATCGTTTATTAATTGCTCGATTCTAACCTGTTGAATTTTATTTTTCCTCTCCCCTCCTGTGAAGATATCCCATTTAACTCCAACACCTAACAGCAGATTTGGCCTCAATTTCAACGAGTTTGACTTCATATCTATATCTCCCACTAATGGCTTGTCTTTCAATGTCAAATTACTATTAAACATATTAAAATAACTTGCTGAGCCAAAGGCAAAAACAGTAGGCAAATAGCTTCCCTGTTCTTTCTTGTAAAGGTACTCATAAGCTTTGCCTGAAGCGTCCAAAGCCTTAAGTTCTGCGCGTTCCGATACATCTAACGGCATATCATCAATCAGAATAGGCAAAAGCTCATAAACTATCTGTTCTAATTCAGCTAAAGAAACACCCGTATCTTGTCGAATCTTTTCAAGTAACAAAATACGATTCCCCTGTAATTCAATCTTTTTTTCCTCAAGCTCCAAAATAGCCAACTTCAATTTATCACGGTCATAAGGTATTGCCAACCCATTATCTATTGCTTTATTAACTTTTAGTTGTTCTTTAAGCAATCTTTTTTCCGAATCAACAATTAACTTATCAACCTGACCTAATAACATCACTTGATCGAAGCTTGTTATTACCTCTTTCGCAATAGTCTCTTTACTCGCATCCACTAATAAGCGCTGGGCGTTCGTTTTTTCCTGTAAAGCCTTTTCACCATTCGGTATTTGTAAGCCAGTAAAAATAGCCTGACGTACAGAAACCCCAGCCCGAAGAAATTGTGAACTCATCTTAAAATCAGACACCCCCTCAAACAAAGCCATATTTAAAATAGGAATATCTAATGTTGGCAAATCTAAACCTCCAGTAGCATTCATATAACCATAAACACCAGTAGCAGATACATGTGGAAGTTTATTTGAACGAACTCCTTCCGCCTCTAACACACTTTTATCGACATCAAGAGATTTAAGCTTTAATGTATTATTATTATGAAAAGATTGCTGAATAACCCCTTTTATCTGGGGATCAATAATCTCTTGCGCCAAAACACTATCCCCAAATAAAACAACAGCTAAAGCCAGAAAAAACCAACTCCTATTTTTACTCACCATTATTACCTTTTTATTAAGCAAACAAATATCGCCTTAATTAGATTTACTTTTTTTCAGATATCTTAAAAAAATAAGTAATATACATTTCATGCGATTATACGACAAAAAAACTATTTTTTAGCATACAAAACAATTGTACAAGTTAAAAATAGCAAAACTAAAGTTTCATAAAGAAAAATATATGACTTTTAATGAAGGATTAATGCCATTCATTTTGATTGAATATTCTAAAGCGATAAAAAATTTCAATATTTATTATTTTCGCTGACTGCGAATGACACTCAAAGTCTGTTGCGACACGCCCAAATAAGAAGCGATATCACCTAAAGGAGCGCGAAGTAGAATATCAGGGTTACTTCTCAATAATTGATGATAACGCTCCTGAGCACTTTCAAATTGCAAAGCGTGCAAACGAGAAGAAAAAGCAACTAAAGACTCCAATAAGATAGACTGTATAAGTTTATTAACTGCAATCGAATCTGCAGCAAGTTCTTCAATTAGAGAATAGGGAATAATTCTAATAATAGAATCCTCTACAGCTTCTATCCCATAAATTGAAGCGTTATTATAAAACACACTTTCTGAGGTTGCTAAAAAACGTTTTTCTCCGAAAAAGAAATGTGTTATATCTCTTCCTCCCTTATAATAAAACAAACGTACCAACCCACTTTCAACAAAAAAAACATTTTTCGAATAATGACCTGTCTCCAGTACGATCTGCTTACGAGTAAATTTCTTAGTACTAGTCGCCATGTCAAACTGTTGCAGAACAGTATCATCTAAGCCAAAATTTGCTTTTAGATAGGGTATCAGTTGCATACAGCTAAATTAACTTATTTTCAGCAATTATTTCTCCTCAACCAACAAAACCATGGAAAGAGATCTTACCATCATTCATAATGTTTTTGTATTTTTGATGAGCATTAACTCATTACAAACAATAAAACACAATGCCATATCCCATCCCAGCAATTCAAAAAACAGCTCCCAAAGCCTTTGACCGATTAATTACTATTCTAGACACCCTGCGCATAGCCTGTCCCTGGGATCGAAAACAAACGATGGAATCCTTGAGACACTTAACTATCGAAGAAATGTACGAGTTAACTGATGCTATTCTAGAAAAAGACTATAAGGAAATAAAAAATGAACTCGGCGATGTAATGATGCATCTTCTGTTTTATGCAAAAATAGCAGATGAGGAACAACAATTTAACATAGTCGACGTACTTAATGCAGTATGTGACAAACTGATCACCAGGCACCCACATATTTATGCCGAAGCGCAAGCTCAAACTGATGAACAGGTCAAAACCAACTGGGAAACTATAAAGTTAAAAGAAGGCAAAAAATCGGTGCTGGAAGGTGTTCCCAAAGGTCTACCTGCTTTAGTAAAAGCTTATCGTATACAGGATAAAGTTAGAGGCGTAGGTTTTGACTGGAAGGACAAGGGGGAAGTATGGAAAAAAGTAGAAGAAGAACTAAATGAGTTTAAAAACGAGTTTAATCTGGAAGATAGAGACCAAATTGATCATAACAATGCGGAGGCCGAATTTGGAGATTTACTATTTTCGTTAATTAACTATGCCCGACATTTAGGCATCAATCCTGAAAATGCATTAGAACGCACAAACAAGAAATTCATCAAACGCTTTTCATATATAGAACAAAGAGCAGCTGAAAAAAACGTAACATTACAGGATATGACTTTAGAGGAGATGGATCGTTATTGGAACGATGCAAAAAAACATAACTTATAACTAAGTTATATATAAAATTATAATTGATTATAACAGATAAACAAAGGGTTTTATACTTCTTTATTTAGCCCAACTAAAATCCAACCTGTATATTTATTTAGCAATAAAATTGTAATTTAGCACCATGAAGGAAACTGTTGTGAGCGGTATTAGAAGTACCGGGAAATTACACTTAGGAAATTACTACGGAGCACTGAGCAACTTTGTTAAAATGCAAAACGACTACAATTGCTTCTTTTTTATAGCTGATTTGCATTCCCTAACCACCCACCCTACTCCTGGCGATTTAAGCCGTACGGTAAGACAAGTAGTTATGGAATACTTAGCAGCAGGAATAGATCCTGAAAAATCTACAATTTATATTCAATCAGATGTACCTGAGGTAGCCGAGCTTTACCTGTACATGAATATGAATGCCTATCTCGGAGAGCTAGAGCGTGCTGCAGCATTCAAGGACAAAGTCAGAGACAACCCCGACAACGTGAATGCTGGTTTAGTTACCTATCCCGTATTAATGGCCTGTGATATCTTAATACACCATGCTACTAAAGTGCCCGTAGGTAAAGACCAGGAACAACACCTCGAAATGACACGTACATTTGGAAATCGCTTTAATAGGCTATATAATGTTGACTATTTTAAAGAAGCATTTGCTTTTTCATATAGTGATAAATTAGTCAAAATTCCCGGATTAGATGGGAATGGAAAAATGGGTAAATCAAATGGTGACGCAAGCTGTATATATTTGAGTGACACGCCGGAGGTTATCCGCAAAAAAGTGATGCGTGCTGTTTCTGACTCCGGTCCGACAGAAATGAATCAACCAAAACCCGAATCTATTCAAAATCTATTTGATTTGATGTCTATCGTATCAACACCTGATACAGTAGAGCATTTCAATGAATTATATAATAAATGTGAAATTAGATACGGTGATTTTAAAAAACAATTAGCCGAAGATATGGTACTAGCAACAGAACCAGTGCGCTCTCGTATTGAAGCAATCTCTGCTGATGAAGAATATGTTCAAAAAGTTATACGCATAGGGGCTGAAAAAGCAGGAGAAAGTGCCAGAAAAACACTAAAGGAAGTACGCGAAATTATTGGAATAAAAAAGCTATATTAAGAAAGCAGACTTAAAACAAAAACATTTTACTTATCTATTTAAATTTTCGCACAAATGCATATAGCCATTGTAGGTAATATTGGAGCAGGAAAAACCACTTTAACAGAGCTCTTGGCACGTCATTTAAACTTTGAACCACAGTATGAAGCGGTAGAAAACAATCCCTACCTAGAAGACTTCTACGCGGACATGAAGCGCTGGGCATTTAACTTACAGATATTCTTCCTAAACAGTAGATTTAGACATATTGTGGATCTACAGAGTAGAGATATCAATATGATTCAAGATAGAACTATCTATGAGGATGCTTATATTTTTGCTGAAAATCTATACGACATGGGGCTAATGAGCGCTCGTGATTTCGAGAACTACAGCAATATTTTCCAAAGTATAGTGCATTATATAAAGCCTCCTGATCTATTAATCTATCTTAAAGCTTCTGTTCCTACTTTAGTCAATAACATACAAAAAAGAGGGCGTGACTACGAGTCGGCAATACGTTTAGACTACCTTTCAAAATTAAACGATAAATACGATAAGTGGATAAATAATTATACGGAAGGCAAACTTCTCGTTCTAGACAAGGATAACTTAGATTTCACAAACAACCCAGAAGATCTTGGCCATATTATTGAAAAAGTAGAAGCTAAAATGTTTGGGCTATTTTAAATTATTACATTTTCTATCGTTGTATTTTAAATATAACGATAGAAAATGTTGTAACCTTACAAACAACCTCTTCGTCCTTTTATTTTATTGATCTAACCTTTACCCTTCTTTCAAGCACGAAATAATACTACACGACTTTTCGTTTACAGGATTCATTATAAACACCCTTCAACTAAAAGACAAATAAAATCGAGATTAACGATTAAAAAGTAAACGATGCCCGGTTCCAACCTCACAGATTTCCCCATCTTCATAAGCAATATTACCTGACACAATAGTAAATATTATACTGGAAGAAAATGTATGCCCTTCAAATGGCGACCAGCCACATTTCGATAGTATATTCTCTTTGGTCACTGTATATGGTTTGTTCAGATCAACCAAAACCAAATCGGCCCAATATCCTTCGCGTACAAAGCCCCTATTCTCTATCTGAAACAATATCGACGTATTATGAGCCGTTTTCTCCACCAGTTGTTCCAAAGTTAGCTTCCCCTGCTTATATAGATCGAGTAATGCTTGAAGCGCATGCTGGACTAAAGGGCCCCCAGATGGAGCTTTCGAATAGACTTGTTCCTTTTCAGCTAATGTATGTGGCGCATGATCCGTCGCTATTACATCAATATGTCCATCAAGAACAGCGTCTAAAATAGCATCTCTATCTGCACTTGTTTTTACTGCCGGATTCCATTTTATAAAATTCCCCTTAGTTTCGTAATCCTCGTCTGAAAACCACATATGATGTACACAAGCCTCTGCAGTAATTTTCTTGTCAGACAACGGAATAGAGTTGTCAAAAAGTGTAGTTTCTTTAGCACTGGAAATATGTAATATATGCAAACGGGCTCCATGCTTTTTAGCCAGCTTAACCGCCTTAGAGGAGGAAAGAAAACAAGCCTCTGTGGAACGTATAATTGGGTGCATTGCAATATTTAAATTTTCCTCTCCAAATTCAGCAATTGCTTTTTGCGTGTTGTTACGAATCGTTTCTTCATCCTCACAATGAACAGCAATGAGAGTAGGCGCATGTTCAAAAATCTGTTCTAAAGTCTGTTCATTATCAACCAACATATTACCTGTAGAAGACCCCATAAAAACTTTGATTCCACAAACATCTCTAGGATTAGTTTTTAAGACCTCTTTCAGATTATCATTACCTGCCCCCATATAAAAAGAGTAGTTAGCCAAAGATCTATCTGCAGCAATATCGTATTTATCTTGTAAAAGACCTTGAGTCAGGGTATTGGGAACTGTATTAGGCATTTCCATAAAAGAAGTAGTTCCTCCTGCAACTGCCGCCCTACTCTCATGCCAAATATCTGCCTTATAGGTGAGTCCCGGCTCTCTAAAATGCACCTGATCATCAATTAAGCCTGGAAACAAGTGTAAACCCTCAGCATTAATTATTCGGTCAGCGGGCATCCTGATATCTCTTGCTATTTTTTCAATACGGCCCTGACTAATATACACATCCGTAATTATTGTTTGACCTTCATTAACAAGTGTAGCTGATTTTATAAGAATAGATGACATGGTATGATGATTATTTACTTAACAAAGATAAAAAACTAAATCTTTAATAATATGAAACAACACTATTTAAAACCTTCAAAAATTAAGACCAATTTTAACAAGACTTTTAAAACACTTAAATAGTAATCTGTGCAAGGTGTTTAAAAAGTAAGTATACTAACTTTTTAAATAGAAAAAGCCCGCTATCGGGAGATAACGAGCTTCTCTATTAACCAATTATAAACTTAAATTATGAGAACACAAATCTAATAATTTTATAACAATAACGCAATATAGTTTTGTCAATCATTTACTATCTATCCACCTCTCCTAGCACAATATCTATCGATCCCAGAATAGAAATGAGATCTGAAATAAGCTGTCCCTTGCCTATTTCAGGAAGAACAGAAAGATTATTAAAACTTGGCCCTCTGGATTTTACACGCCTTGGAATATCAGATCGTTCCTGCGTAACGAAGTGAAAGCCTAACTCCCCTTTGGGGTTTTCTGCCCTAATGTAATATTCTTGTGGCTTAATATTAATTCTTTTAGGAACCAAAGCGCGAGGGTCAAAATCAGGCATTCTTTTAAAATCCGACAGTAATCTATCTAAACATTGCTCAATGATATGTACCGATTCTTTGACTTCATCCACCCGCACCTTATACCGGTCCCAACAATCACCTACAGCCCCCATCTCTCCCTTCCCAATTGGAATATCAAATTCTATTTCAGGATAAACCGAGTAGGCATCAATACGTCTCAAGTCCCATTTAATACCAGACGCACGCAACATTGGACCGCTACAGCCATAATTAATTGCCACATCGGCTGGTAACACACCTATATTAGCAGTTCGAGATATAAAAATCTGATTTGTTGACAATAAATCATCTAACTCGACAAGCTTTGGTTTAAAATAACTTATAAAGTCACGGCAACGATCCTCAAAACCTACAGGTAAATCATAAAACAATCCACCTATCCAAATATAATTATACAACATCCGTGAACCAGAAGCCCATTCCAGCATATTCATAATATGCTCCCGATCTCTAAAACACCACATAAATGGTGTGAACGCTCCAATATCAATACCATACGTACCTATAGCTATTAAGTGTGAAGCAATCCGATTTAACTCACAAACCAAAACACGAATGTATTCAATACGCTTAGGTATTTCTTTGTCTATACCAAGCATGCGCTCTACACCCATTACGAAAGCATGGCTATTATTCATGGAAGACAAGTAGTCTAGACGATCTGTAAAAGGTATTGTTTTCGTATAACTCATAGACTCTGCATGTTTATCAAAACAACGATGCAAATAGCCTAAGTGAGGAATAATATCCTTTACCAGCTCTCCATCAGTAATCAATTCTAGACGAAGAACCCCATGCGTAGAGGGATGCTGAGGTCCCATATTAATTACCATTTCTTGCGGACTTACAGCAGCAATTCTTTTCTTGTAATTTTCGTACCCTTGATTATACGTTAACATTTTTTTTATTTAATAGCTATCCCATGATAAGACTCTGGATCCTTATAATCTTTACGTAAAGGATATCCCTGCCAATCGTCTGGTAATAATATTCTTCGCAAATCAGGGTGATTACTAAAAAACACACCCATTAAATCAAATGCTTCACGTTCATGCCAATCAGCTGTACGCCACACCTGAGCAACTGATGGAACCTGAGGCAGTCCATCCGGATTACGGTCGTTAAACAACTCTACTTTGAGCACTAGTTGCCTCTGATAAGGGATTGAAGTAAGATGATAAACAATTTCGAATTTCGCTTCCGGATAATAATCTACAGCAGATATATTCGAAAGAAAGTCAAAATACAACCCTTCAGTATCACGAAGGTGCAAACATAAATCCAAAAGAAAATCAGCTTTAACAATTAAGATAGGCTGTAAATGCTGGGTTTCTATTCGCTCAACAACTCCCTCTCCAAATTTTTCATGGATTTTCTCAACAATATCATTCAACATATTACCTAAGGTGCTATTCTGTTAATAATCCAGTCTTCATTCTCTAAAGTATAAACCAAGCGATCGTGTAAACGGCTACTTCTCCCTTGCCAGAACTCTACACGAACAGGTTTTACCTGATATCCGCCCCAATAAGAAGGCCGGGGAATTTCTTCTACCCCCTCATATTCTTTAGTCACCTGAGCAACACGATTTTCTAAAACTTCTCTGCTAACAAGCTTTGAACTTTGAGATGAAGCAATTGCACCTATTCTACTGCCCCTGGGTCGGCTTCCAAAATACTCATCTGACTCCTCCGCAGGGAGCTTTTCCACCATTCCTTCTAATCGCACTTGTCGCTGTAACTCTGCCCAGAAAAAAAGTAAGCTCACTTTATTATTAACCAAGAGCTCCTTCCCCTTGTTACTTTCATAATTTGTAAAAAAACTAAAACCACTGGGTTTAATGTCTTTTAATAACACAATCCGAGATACAGGAAAACCATCATTATTAATAGTAGATAATGCCATGGCATTGGGTTCTAGCACCTCCGCCATTAGGGCTTGTTTAAACCAGTCGTGAAACTGTACTATAGGATCAGCCACTACGTCAGCTTCAGTTAAGCTAAATCTCGAGTACTCATCACGAATCGAAGCGATCTCTTTATGGGTTATAGACATAATAAAACATTAATTAAGACAAAAATAGACAAAAAATAACCGTTTAATATTCACAGATAACAAAACTTGTTATATTGTCTTCAATATAGTATATTAAAAGTAACTTTATATTTTAACACGAACAACAGCATGTTTAATACTTTCAAACCTCGCAAAGGAAGTCTTCTTTTATCTGAGCCCTTCATGCTCGATCATAATTTTGAACGCTCAGTTATTCTTCTGTGTGAGCATGACAAAAACAATGAAACATTTGGCTTAGTCTTAAACAATAAATCCAACATCAATGTTTGTGACGTTTTACCAAACTTTGAACGTAAAGACTTCCCTATATATATAGGAGGACCGGTAAGTGTAGATAGTCTCTTTTTTTTACATAATAAAGGAGATCAAATTGAGGATAGTAAAGAACTAATAGAAAATATATACTTTGGCGGAAACTTAGACCAAACGCTATTTCTTATCAAAGAAAACATCTTACAGCCACAGGATATTAAATTTTTTATAGGCTATGCTGGCTGGGCAGCAGGACAGCTAGAAGTAGAGTTAGAGCAAAATAGTTGGGCAGTCCACAACAAATTTCCGACAGATATATTACTGCTTAATGACGGAGAAGATCTTTGGAAACAAGCACTGATAAGCCTAGGGCCTAAATATGCGCATGTAGCCAATTTCCCGAGAAGCCCACATCTCAACTAAGAAAAAAAACACTATAAACAAAAATTCCATAAATGCTATTAGAGAACAAAATCGTGTCATAATTAAAAGATTTTTTGCAATAAACTCTCTACTTACCAATGTTTATAATTATTTTAGCATAAACTTGTAAAAGTTAACAGCTGAACTCAATTCGCTAAAATTTTAAATGGATTAGGAGGTCCCACCATGTTTATCAACGAAATCTTAGTAAAAGGCCATTATGATTTAAAATCAAGTGACACAATTACTTACGCACTTGATAAAATGTCCGAATTACATACCGCACAACTTCCAGTTGTAGATGAGAAGGATTTTTTAGGAATTATTACAGAAAATCACTTATTATCAGCACACGAGCCTGAAAAAACAGTCGGCTCGCTCATGATTTCTTTACAATTTCTATATTTGAAAGCTGAACAACATATTTACGAAGCACTTCAATATATCAGCGCCTATCAATTAGAGATACTTCCTATAGTAGACAAAAACAATTATTACCTGGGAATAATTACCCTTAATGATCTTGTTAACCAACTGAATATAACCTTAGGGAATAATGTTTCGGGGGCAATCATTATACTTGAACTTGAACAAAAAGACATTTCTTTTGCTCAAATTGCCCACATAATAGAGTCCGAAGATATTAAAATACTTAACATGTCTGCGAATGACATCCCTGATAGCACAAAGACATTGCTTACTATTAAAGTAAACAAACAAAACATAGCCTCACTGATTGCCTCATTATGGAGATATAATTATATAGTCAAAGCTACATTTGACGATGTAAAACAAGATTCTGAAATACAAGAACGCTATGACATACTGATGAATTACCTCAACATATAAGGAATCGGCTAATTTTTTAGCATCTTTGTCTATGTTATTGTAAACAAAATTAACGCATGAAAAAAAGAACCATAGCGATATATGGACGTGAGTTTAACCCATCAGTAATCCCTTATGTACAACAGTTGTTTAGCTATTTGAAAGACAAAGAAGTTGCTATATATATACATGCTGATTTCTATAAGTTTCTCCAAACAAAAATTAAGTGTGCAGACGATTTATTACTGTATTACAATTATCGCGACCTTCCAGAAAACACTCTTTTTTTTTTAAGTTTAGGTGGTGATGGCACAATGCTTTCCGCAGTCTCACAAGTTAGGGATTCCAACATCCCTATAGCAGGGATTAACTTTGGACGCTTAGGCTTTTTAGCATCCATCCATAAAACAGAAATTGCCACTGCACTCGATGCCATATTCGACAATAATTACAAACTACAAACAAGAGAGCTACTTCAAGTAACAGGTCACGATCAACATATTTTTGGCGAAGAAAATTTCGCACTCAATGATATAACAATATTTAGACACGGCTCTTCCCCGATGATTACGATTAATGTAACCCTAGATGGAGAACTACTTAACTCATATTGGGCCGATGGCATTATTATAGCCACACCAACCGGATCCACGGCATATTCATTAAGCTGTGGAGGTCCCATCATTATGCCCGGAAGTGGAAATTTTGTGATCACCCCAATTGCACCCCACAACTTAAATGTACGTCCTATTATTATTTCCGCTGACAGTAGATTGGAGTTAGAAATTGAAAGTCGCGAAGAACAATATATAGTAAGCTGCGATTCAAAAACAGAAACCTTATCTACAAACACAAAACTTAAAATTGAAAGAGCACCTTTTAACATCAACCTGATACGATTAGAAACAGTCAGCTATTTCAGTACATTGAGGGAAAAATTACTATGGGGTTTAGATGTACGCAACTACTAACAACCGTTATTTAACAACAATTAATACTTTTATATTACCGTAAACAACTATCTTTACAACAAAAAATCTGAAATTGAAACATTTCATTTGCATTATTATTTGTACAGCTTTTTTTTTCAATAAAACTGTTCTTGCACAGCAATGGGAAGTAGGTGCCCATGCCGGCATAACTGGTTTTATGGGAGATATTAACCCAAGCAATCCTTTGTATTTCAAAAGTGGAACTGGTGGTATAAACACCACTTACAACCTAAACCCAACATGGGGCTTTCAACTTTCTTACAATTACATACACCTACACGCCTCTGATTTTGACGATAAAAACGCCTATAGAAACGCACGCGGTCAAAGCTTTAGCAACAAAGTAAATGAAGTATCCTTACGGGCAAATTTCAACTTTTTCAGGTTCATTGCAGGCCGAGAATTAAATAGGTATACGCCTTATATTTTTGCTGGCTTAGCAGGGATCACACATAACCCCTATGTCAAATTTAAAGATGGTGAAACAATAAAACTCGCAGACTTACAACTACAACAAAATAACAACATAAGTAAAACAGCTTTAGCTATCCCTTTCGGGATCGGCTTTAAGTATAATATAAAAGGTCCATGGTCACTTGGGGCAGAATTAGGTTATAGAACAGCATTCAACAATGATCTTGATAATATATCAAGTAATTACCCCAATAAAGATCAAGCAGAGGGAGTTAGAGGAAATCTAGAAACTAATACTCCCCCGAATCCTCCTCCAGGTTTAACCTCTCAAGAATGGTTCGCTATTGCTTTTCCCACTGGTGAAAACCCAGCTGATTATTATGGGAAACCAAGAGGTGACGGAGGCAAAAGGGACGGTTATATGACAGCTGGCATAACATTGACTTTTACATTTATCAGCCCACGCTGCTATTGGTGGAATTAAATCCATTTTTAAGTATTTGAAAAATGAATTTCAAGGAAAAATTAAATAAAGAAAACTTACCCAGTCACATCGCTATTATTATGGATGGCAATGGTCGATGGGCAAAAGGAATAGGTAAATTAAGAATATTCGGTCATAAAAATGGGGTATCTGCAGTCCGTGAAGCTATGGAAGGATGCGTAGAAATAGGTGTAAAACATCTTACGCTTTATGCCTTCTCATCAGAAAATTGGAAT
Organism: Sphingobacterium sp. UT-1RO-CII-1; assembly: GCF_026711005.1. GTDB lineage: Bacteria > Bacteroidota > Bacteroidia > Sphingobacteriales > Sphingobacteriaceae > Sphingobacterium. Next base: position 90,291 of record NZ_JAPPVJ010000003.1, read on the forward strand.
CGCCCTAAACTGGAAGTAAAAGCCCTCATGGAACTACTGGTTAATACACTAACCAAAGAGACTGCCACATTCATGAAAAATGGTATTCGCTTAAATACCATAGGGAAAATTACAGATCTCCCCACACATTGCCAGGCTAAACTGAAAGACACCATAGCGCTCACCGCTAATAATAGCAAATGCGTACTTACCCTAGCATTAAGCTATGGATCAAGAACGGAAATAGTAGACGCCACAAAATCAATAATACAACAAGTACAAGATGGAACATTAAAAATCGAAGATATAAGCGAGCAAACGATTAGTAATAATTTGTCTACGGCCGATTTACCCGACCCTGATCTCATGATAAGAACCAGCGGGGAGCAAAGAATAAGCAACTATTTACTCTACCAAATGGCATATACAGAGTTTTGCTTTCTAGACATTATGTGGCCCGAATTCAAACGAGAGCATCTTTTTGAAGCAATTTATAACTATCAACATCGAGAAAGAAGATTTGGCAAAACAAGCGAACAATTGTAATATTTATTTTACCTTTGCTCAATCAGTTAAAGACCTAGCAATTAGGTTCTGTCGCAAGAATTTTCTTTTAACAAAAATTAACAAGAGATTGGTGTACTTTAGCACCGAGAAAACAGAATAAATGAAGCATATAATAAAGCTATTAACACTAACTATACTTTTGGGAGCGCAGCAACTGTCTGCTCAGGTTAGAGGAAATAATCCTATTAATTTAAACGACCCAAACGAAATAAGCTACTTAGACCCCAAGAATTATATCATTGGTGACGTCCGCGTTTCAGGAACTCAGTACTTAGATAATGACGTGTTAATTACGATTTCAAAATTAGTCGTGGGTCAATATATTGAGGTGCCAAGTGAAGTCACTGCTAATGTTATTAAAACATTAATGGCACAAAATTTATTTGATGATGTCCAATTATATGCTACCCGCATAGAGGATGAAAAAATCTATCTCGAAATACGCGTTCAAGAACGCCCCCGTTTAACACGTATTGATATTAACGGTCTTAAAAAGGGAGAAACAGAGGAGATTCGTAAAAGATTAAACACAAGTACGGGAAAAATTGTCAACGATAATCTTATTAAAACGACAGAAGCAACGGTTCAAAAGTTTTTGCGCGAAAAATCTTTTCTTTACCCTGATATAAAAATAAAAACAGAAAAAGATAGCGCTCAGGCTAATAATGAAATTGTATTAGTTGATGTAAACAAAAACAAAAAAATCAAAGTTCACAAAGTACATTTTGATGGAAATGAAAAATTTTCAGAGAAAAAACTTACGAAATACATGAAAGGTATAAAACCTCAGAAATGGACCCGTATTTTTGGCCCTGGAAAATTTAAAGACGACAAATATAAAGAAGCTAAAGAAAACCTAATCGCTAAATTACAAGACCAAGGCTATCGTGATGCTGAAATACTCTCAGATAGTGTAGTAAAGTACAGCGATAAACGTGTCGATATATATGTCAATATTTACGAAGGCCCACGCTATTATCTTGGTAATATAGAGTGGTCAGGAAACTCTAAATATACAGACTCTGTTTTAAACATTATCCTAGGCATGGAAAAGGGAGATGTTTATAGTGAAGAAAAACTAAACACCAAACTATCTGGTCCAACAAGAGCAAGTGATGAACTAAGTGCTGTATATCAAAACGATGGTTATTTAACTTTCACTGTTCAGCCCATCATTAAAAGAATTTATAATGACACAATTGATGTTGAAATTGTATTAAATGAAGGTAAACAATTCACGATTAATAATGTGATTATTAAAGGAAATGATGTTACTAACGACCGTGTCTTATTAAGATCCATATACACGAAACCTGGTCAAAAGTTCTCCCGGGAGCTATTAATGCGAAGTGTGCGTGAAATATCCCAACTTGGGATGTTTGATGAACAAAAAATAAACCCAAGCCCAACAAACCTGAATTATGAAGAAGGAACAACAGATTTAGAGTACACCGTTGCAGAAAAACCTTCTGATCAGGTAGAGCTTTCAGGAGGTTATGGAGCTGGACAGGTTATCGGAACTTTAGGGCTAACATTCAACAACTTTTCGACAAGTAACTTCTTCAAAAAAGATGCATGGAAGCCCCTACCACGTGGTGATGGTCAAAAACTAAGTATACGGGGACAAACATCAGGAAAACGCTATCAATCTTATAGTTTCTCCTTTTCTGAACCATGGCTAGGTGGTAAAAAACCAATCTACTTTGGCTTAAGCGCTTATACATCAAGTTCATCATACGGTGGTTTCAACTACTATACAGGCCAACAAATGGTGAAAGATTCCGAGCTAAACCGTATTTGGATGACGGGGGTTACTGCAACTTTAGGTAAACGCTTACAATGGCCTGACAACTATTTTCAGGTGAATACATCGTTATCGTTCCAGCGTTATAAATTACAGAATTATGCTGGTTATTTCTCTTTTGACAACGGAACAGCTTATAATATTAATATAACACAGGAAATAAGTAGAAACTCAGTTGATGCTCCTATATACCCAACATCCGGTTCTCACCTGCGCTTTTCGGTTCAATTAACTCCACCATACTCATCTTGGAATAATATCAACTATGAGACAGATCCTGAACATGTAAAACAAAAATGGACTGAATATCACAAATGGAAATTTGATAGTCAATGGTATACTAAAATTGCGGGCAAGTTAGTCTTAAAAACACAAGCACAGTTTGGGTATTTAGGCAACTATACACAGCGCACACCTACTTCAACGTTTGAACGTTTTAAATTAGGTGGGGACGGTATGCAAGGTTTCGATTATTTACAAGGTTCAGAGATTATTGCTATGCGTGGTTATTATAGCGGTGCAATTATTCCAGAATCGACGCCAAATGGCTATGAAATGCGGGCAACAAGATCAGGTAGCCCTATCTATGCTAAATATCAAGTAGAATTACGTCACCCTGTTATGCTAAACGAACAAGCAACCCTATTCGTCATGGCTTTTGCTGAAGCTGGTAATACTTGGAATAAATTTGATGAAGTAAACCCATTCAAAATGCGTCGTTCGGCCGGTTTTGGAGCACGTATATTCCTGCCAATTTTTGGAATGCTAGGAATAGACTACGGTCACGCATTTGACCCAATCCCTGGATTACGTTCTAGCGACTGGAAACAGAGCTTCACATTCAGTATTATGCAAAATATGGGTGGTTTTTAAACTTAATGGAATAATAATTGTCATAATAAAAAGAATAAAATAATTAAACCGTTCCGTCTTACTTAATATAAGATAGAACCTAATAAGTAGTAGAGATCATGAAAAAAATAGTATTTATCTTCGCTTTTGTAGCCTTTTCCGTTACCGCAGCTTTTTCACAACGCTTCGCTTATGTAGACTCTGATTACATCTTAAAACATATTCCTGAATATGTTTCTGCTCAAAAGCACTTGGATGATTTAGCAACAAACTGGCAAGAAGAAGTGGATAAACAATACGGTGAAATTGAAAAACTGTATAAAGCTTATCAAAATGATCAAGTTTTATTAAATGATGATATGAGACGTCGTCGTGAAGATGAGATTGTTAATAAAGAAAAACAAGTCAAAGAATTTCAAAGACAGAAATTTGGATATGAAGGCGACCTATACAAAGAACGTATCCGTTTAGTAAAACCAGTGCAGGATCGTGTTGCTAAAGCAATTCAAGATATTGCTAATAATCAAGGATTAGATCTTATATTGGATAAAACAAGTGAAGTAACATTTCTATTCGCTAACCCGAAATTAGATAAAAGTAATGATATCATTACAAAACTTGGTTTTAAACCCGATCCGGAATTGGGTAAATAATTCTAATTATACTAAATTTGCAAATTAATTATTAACATTATATTATTACAAAACAGTGTACACTAGCAGAAGATGTGTGCAAAAAGTTTAAAATTAGAAGGATGAGAAATTTATTTAGAAATGTAGCTGTAGCGGCAGTTGTTTTTTTAAGCGCTCAATATGCTAGTGCTCAGCAAAAAATCGGACATGTTAATGCCGATGATGTTTTCCAGCTGACAGCAGAGTTCAAAGCAGCAAATGAGCAATTGAAAACATTAAATGATACGAAGACAAAAGAACTTCAGGATATGTTTCAAATGTTTCAACAAAAACAGAATGAAGCAAATGAGAAATTGAGAAATCGTAGTGAGGCAAACAGAGAGGCAGTAGATGCAGAATTACAAACTTTAGGTCAAGAACTTCAAGATATGGAGCAGCGCATGCAAGAAAATCAGCGTATAGCTCAAGAAGAAGTTGGCAAAAAACAACAAGAACTATTAAGCCCTATTCAAACAAAAGTAATGACAGCAATTAATGCCGTTGCTAAAGAAAAAGGATTTGCTTATGTATTAGATACATCAAACGGAAACGTTTTATACTTTGATGGTGGTGAAGATATTACAGCAGACGTTAAAACAAAGCTGAATATTAAAGAATAATATCTTTTTTACATAAAATAAAAGAGCCGTAATATATAATATACTACGGCTCTTTTATTTTATGTAAAATTCTTCTTCATTATACTATTAATGAAGGCCTCTTAATCTACTCTTTTATGATAGCGTTGAGCAATAATCGTAACAATAAGTATTTGAAAGGCATGAAATATCATTAGTGGAAGAAAAAGTAGACCAGCATTAGGCGAATTAACAAAAAGAAATTTACCAAAAACAGAACCATGGGTTAACGACTTTTTAGAGCCACAAAACAAAACAGTAATCTGATCTTCTATATCAAATCTAAAAACATATTTAACCAAAAGAAATAAGAGACCATAGATCACAAAAAATAAAACAATCGAACCTATCAGCACTAAAATTAAATAATTAGCATCTACCGTATTAAATACTCCACTCACAAAAGACTCGGCAAAGCTTCCGTAGACAATCAATAAAATAACAACTTTATCAAATAAGCTGATATTTTTCGAGTTACGCAGAGCCCAACTACCATAGAATTTCTGTAAAATCATCCCTAAAAACACAGGAATAATGATCTCACGGATTAAACCCCAATACACATCTTTAAAAACATTTAATTCACCAAACTCCAAAAAGAACTGCATCCACAAAGGTGTAATAACAATACCTATTAGCCCCGATATACTAGCATTGAAAATAGCAGACGGAATATTCCCCCGGGCTATAGAAACCATGACAACGGAAGATGAGACCGTAGATGGTAATGCTGCCAAAAACAAAAAGGAAAGCCAAAAGCTATGCTGTATATCACTCTGAACGAGTGGGTAAAAAGGAAGAACTAGCAAAGGGAATAAGACAAAGGTTGCAAACTGTATTAATACATGCACCTTCCAGTTTTTTAAGCTTTGTTTAATTTGGCCAAAACTTAATTTTAGACCATAGAAGAAAAAAATAAGCGAGACCCCAATTGTAGTAATCCAAGAAAAATAAATTCCTTCTCCGGCGGTATACAATTCAGGGAAAAAATACCCTATAGCGATCGACACACATAAGGCAATAATAAAACCATCCAATTTAATTTTCATAGAGAATTAATTTTCAAACAAAGGACAAACCTACACATTTGTTATTCCCCCACAAACTCACCACCCCTCTTAAATTTTAAACTATCATGAATATTACAGTTCGTTCCAGTAAACAATTCTTGAAAAAACGTAAATTCGATATATTTTCAATTTTTCGACATTTTTTTTCATTTATTATTAATTTATAAGAGTAATAAATGAAGAGTATATAATATATTTGTACTATCATGAGTAAGACATCGTATTTATCAAACAGGATTAATAATTTATCCGAGTCGGCAACGTTAAAAATGACTCAACTTGGTCGCGAATTAGCCGCAAAAGGCGTAAATGTAATCAGCTTAAGTGTTGGCGAGCCAGACTTCAATACACCTGACAATGTAAAAGAAGCAGCAAAAATAGCGTTAGATGAAAATTTTACGCGATATTCTCCTGTATCTGGCTATCCAGAGTTACGTAAAGCTATAGTAGATAAGTTAAAAAGAGAGAATGGTCTTGATTACGAACCTTCACAAATAGTTGTATCGACAGGTGCTAAACAATCCCTTTCCAATATTATATTAACATTAATTAATCCTGGAGACGAGGTCATCATACCAACACCTTATTGGGTATCGTACTCAGAGATGGTTACATTAGCAGAAGGAAAGTCAGTGTTTATCAATACAGACTTGAGTACAAATTTTAAAATAACCCCAGAACAATTAGAAGCTGCGATCACACCGCGAACAAAACTGTTCATGTTTTCTTCCCCCTGTAACCCGACTGGCTCTGTATATAGCAAAGAGGAATTAGAAGGGCTTGCAAAAGTATTCGAAAAATATCCGGACATTTTCATCCTCTCCGATGAAATATATGAACATATTAACTTTGTTGATCAACATGAATCAATAGCACAATTTGCCAGCATTAAAGATCAAGTCATTATTATTAATGGCTTTTCAAAAGCTTATGCTATGACAGGTTGGCGACTAGGTTATATTGCCGCAAACAAAGAAATTGCAGCGGCTAATGACAAGCTACAGGGACAAACTACATCAGGTACATGCTCGATTTCTCAACGCGCAGGTATAGTAGCCTATCAAGATGGTTTGGAAAGTGTCACGAAGATGAAAGAAGCATTTTTACGTCGTCGTCAGCTTGTTTATGACCTCTTGAACGATATTCCAGGTATCAAAACGAACTTACCTGAAGGTGCTTTCTACTTCTTCCCCGAAATCAGCTCTTTCTTTGGGAAAAAAGACCAAAATGGTAATACAATTACAAACTCTTCTGATTTAGCATTGTATCTTTTAAATGTGGGTCATATAGCAACTGTAGGTGGAGATTCATTTGGTAATGACAATTATATACGACTTTCATACGCTGCCTCAGATGAGAACTTAAAAGAAGCATTAAGACGCATGAAAGAAGCACTAGCTAAACTTTCTTAAGAAGTATAATTTCAACCTCATATAAAAATGGCTTTTCGATTAAATCGAAAAGCCATTTTTATAATTTTCACATTACAATAAATCAAAAAAAACTCTACAATTAGCTTCTTATAGCCTCAACTGGATCCATTTTAGCGGCATTTAATGCAGGAACAATACCTGCAATTAAACCGATAGCCGTAGATAGGATAGTCGTTATAACGACCATTTTTACACTTACTATAATAGTCATGTCTGCCAGCATTTGAACAAGTTGTGCCAAACCAAAGACTACACCTAGCCCAACAGCACCACCTATAAGACACAGCAATACACTTTCAATCAAAAACTGGCTTAAAATAAAAAATTGTTTTGCTCCGAGGGCCTTTTGTATCCCGATTAACGCAGTACGCTCTTTTACACTAACAAACATAATATTAGCTATACCGAAACCACCTACCAAAATGGAAAAAATACCTATACAAAACCCTGCCAAATTAACAACTACAAATAATTGATCCAACTGCGCCGTTATTAAGGTCGTTTTATTAATAGAAAAATCAGCCTCTCTTTGTGGAGACAGCCTTCTAACCGAACGCATAATACCAGTCAATTCACTCTCAGCCTCTTCCAAAGAATAACCAGACTTAACATCAACAAGGATGCTTGGTCCATAATTTTCATAATTAACAATATTACGCGCTAAAGTAAAGGGAATAAAAGCCATATCATCGTTAGAAGTATTTATGAGCATACCAGCCCCCTCCTTCTTCAACACACCTACCACCAATACTTTTCGTCCTAACAAAGAAATATACTTCCCCACAGGACTCTCCTTAGGGAACAATCCTTCGGCCACCGTAGCGCCTAATATTGTCACTGGCCCTGCCGAACGCGATTCCTGCTCAGAAAAATAACGACCATCGACAATTTCCAAATTTAAAACTTGGGCAATATTATGGGTATTTGCAGAAACAGTAACATTTGAAGCTGAATTGTTCCCATATTTAGCAGTAGAATTAGAAATATCAATTTGAAAGGCGACCTCCGAAGCAGTGGTCATGCGTTTATTGACAGCTTCATAGTCTTCATATTTTGGTTCAGGTCTGTTAACATATTTCCACCAAGGAAAGTCTGGTCCACCGTCCCAAGGCCATTTTTGAATAAACAATGTCCGACTACCAATTTTACGTACAGATTCTTCTAAGTTGTTTCTCAAGGTATCAACAGCCGAAAAAACACTAATAATGGTCATAATACCAATACTAACACCTAAAAGCGACAAAAAAGTACGTGTACGATTATCTCTTAGTGCAGATAACGCAAACAAACAACTTTCCTTAATCAGTGAAAAAAGTAAAAACATAAATTACTGTTAAAAATAGGCAAAAACCAAATAGCATACAATAATAATAGTTCATTATTTCTAAGCCCTATAAAAAACAAATACAACACTATTGACCAAGCTGTTGAGCATAAATATATTCTTTCTACCATATACTTAAATAAGGTAAATGAATGTCTACGTGTCTTCTTACTGAAGATGAATTATTTCAGACGAATAGTATGTTATATTTTAAAATTATAACATACTACTTAATCAAAATAAGACTCTATTATATAAAAAGTAGTCTATTAATATATAATAGTAAAAGATAATTAACAGTTATAAAACACTATTGATTAAAGAGTAAGGCATTTTTTCAGATAAGTGTTTTATTCTTTTTAAAAAGCATTTACTCAATAAACTACATAATGTACTATTCCAAAAAAATCCATTTCTATTTATTCTATATCATTCTCTTTTATAAAGCAATACATTACTTTATTTAAGAAAGTATAGGACTTAGCTTTCCATACAATGACAAAATCTTGTGTCTATATTATGTTCATCAATTTATCATAAACTTTATTACGGTTATGTAATATGTCCAAGTCAGCATATCAAGTATGTTGAGCAGCTTCTATATTCGGATAGTATCCGAAAGAAGTTACGTGACAAAATTTGTATTTTCAGGGTAAAAAGACATTTTTGTTTCACAATCAAAACAATAACTTAGGTTAGCGAGCAGTTTTCACTTTTGCGAACCAATTAAAACACCTATACTATAAAAAGATTAAAAGCCTATATGCTTGAGAATTATTCTATTTGTGAACGTCAGATAGTGTTCTAAAAAAACCATTTTGATATTTATTATTCGTATCTTTGTAATCCTTTTTACTGCCCTTATAGAGCAAATTTTTAATTAGGGGAAATAGAACGAAAACATAGCGAAGAATAAAATGAAATTATCACAGTTTAAATTCAATTTACCAGAATCATTGTTGGCATCTGAACCATCTGAACAAAGAGATGAGTCCCGCCTTATGGTTTTACATCGTGATTCAGGAAAAATAGAACATAAAATCTTCAAAGATGTCTTAGATTATTTTGATGATCAAGACGTCATGATATTAAACAACACTAAAGTATTTCCTGCACGCATGTATGGAAATAAGGAAAAAACAGGTGCTACAATTGAAGTGTTTCTACTAAGAGAATTAAACAAAGAATTACGTTTATGGGATGTACTTGTTGACCCTGCCCGTAAAATTCGTGTTGGTAATAAACTTTACTTTGGTGATGACGATTTGCTAGTTGCAGAAGTAGTAGATAACACAACTTCACGTGGTCGTACAATTCGTTTCTTATTTGATGGTACAGATGAAGAGTTTCGTCGTAATATCGAAATCCTTGGTGAAACTCCTCTTCCTAAATACATTAAACGTAAAGCTACTCCAGAAGATAAATTCCGTTACCAAACAATTTATGCTAAAAATGAAGGAGCTGTCGCTGCACCAACTGCAGGTCTACACTTTTCTCGTGAATTAATGAAGCGGTTAGAACTTAAAGGCATTGACTTTGCAGAAGTTACATTACATGTAGGGTTAGGTACATTCCGAACAGTAGAAGTAGAAGACTTGACTAAACATAAAATGGACTCAGAACAATTTATTATTGGTCAAGATGCTGCAAATAGAGTAAACAAAGCCATTGATGATAAGAAACGTGTTTGTGCTGTAGGTACAACATCTATGCGCGCAATAGAGTCTGCTGTTTCAGCAGACAAGCATTTAAAAGCTGCTAATGACTGGACAAGTAAATTTATTTACCCTCCTTATGAATTTAGTATTGCAAACTCGATGATAACTAACTTCCACACACCGGAATCAACACTTCTTGTGATGATCGCAGCTTTTGCAGGCTACGAAAATGTAATGAATGCATATGAGGTTGCAGTAAAAGAAAAATATAGATTTTATTCGTATGGAGATGCCATGTTAATTATATAACTGCTGAACAAATAGTAAATAAAAAAGCAGGCCATAAAGTCTGCTTTTTTATTTACTATTTGTTTATAAAATATCGATCGATTTACTAGTTCTGACAATTATCTATTAATATTAACACTGTAAAAGAACACACAAAATAAGTCCAAAAAAAATAGAATAGCCATGAGCTATTAAAATTATTATGATACTAAATCAATTTTCGAAACATAGCAATATCCTTCCTCTCCTTCTTCAGTACGCAATAACCACCAGTCAGCATTTGCTTTACACAGTACATTAACAACCTGGTCTACTCCTATTGTAGTTACTATTGGCAAATTGACTCCAGGCCCTTTATAAAGTCTCAAATTTTTCTCTTCTGTATTAAGCATTGCCTTTCTTCCTAATTCATTTGGATTGACCCGTACATTTAATAACAAATCATCTGCTAAAAAATTAGGTTCAAGCTGACTGTACAAATCCCATAATTTGGTTTTATCTTCTCCAGATTTTGCTATACCTTCTATTAAAAGTTTTCCATCCACTTCTTCAACAATTAACTTATCAATTGATAAAGCAACAGCTGTCTCTTGTAATATCTTATATTTTGTATAAAGTGTCATCTTGTGATATTTCTCCCTGTTCAGAATTCGTATAAATATTCTCTATTTAAAAATACGCAGTATGCATATGATCCGAATATTAATAACAAATAATCCTAACATTTGTTTCAGACCGGCTACTTTACCCTTATATGTCAAATTATCTCTAGAACAACCTGGTCTTTTCCATTAAAGTTAATAAGTGCATTTACTGAGGCCCCAAGCAATAACCGACCAATTGGTGAAAATGAAGAGATTACCATGACAGATTTATCTTCGATAAGTGTACGTCCTAAACTAACCGCAATAAAATAAGAAGCCATATCAGTTCTTACTAAAGACCCTAACTGTACAGTATCACTAATAGAATTAACATCTAAACGCTGTAATATACTTAAATCACGTTTAGCTTTATCCAATTGTTCATGATAGCGATTAAGGTCTTGCTGTATCATTTCTCGAGATGTTTCGAACTTATCACCAGCACTACTTTTCGTATCACTTTCAATAGATTCCTGCGCTTGGTTTATACCTTTAAAAACCTCCTCAATCTTCTGTTCGACATCTGCTATACATTGGTTTAATAGTACCAATTTAAAATTTTCACTCATAAATATATAACGAGGGACATTAAAAATCTTCTCCATATAAAAAGCGTCAAACACATGTTTGACGCTTTTTATATGGAGAAGAAATATTCTTCTATTTTTTCAAAGACTCTTTTAGATCTTTCGCTTTATTACCAATATCATCGGCAAGGTCTTTTGCCTTATCTCCGGTTTTATCAATCGCTTTATCTATAGCTTCCCCTGTAGATTTTGCTGCATTCTCAGTTGATTCTTTAGCCTTCTCTGCTCCATCTTCGATTTTATCGCCAATATTTTTCGCTTCTCCTTTTACCTTGTCCCAAGCGTTATTAGCTTCATCTAAAGCTTTACGTGCATCTTCTTCAGCTTTTTTATCCCCATCCTTTATAGCTTTATCTAAATCAGCCTGTGCTTTTTCAATTTTTGCCTTAGCCTCACTTAATTTCTTATCAGCCTCGGCCTTAAAATCATTAGCATTTTCTTCAATTGAACCTATAGCATCATCCAAGTGCTCTCCCGCAGTTTTCTCAGTCTGTCCATCATTTTTTTCAGAAGCACCATTATTACACGCTGCGAACAAAAAAACACCCGCAGTAACAGCTATTAATACTTTTTTTCTCATGTTTTCTAAGTTTTGTTAACTATTAAATGAACTTTAACACGTATATTAACAATTACTATACCAAAAAACAACAATACATTAACTGTAAATAGTTCCTTTAGCAGCCTCTAAGGTATTTTTTAACAAACCTACAATAGTCATTAATCCTACACCTCCTGGGACAGGTGTAATCCAAGATGCTTTCGCAGCTACATTCTCGAAGTCAACATCGCCATACAGTTTAAATCCAGATTTTGTTTCTGTTGATGTCTCTCTATTAATCCCGACATCAATAACTATTGCGCCTTCCTTCACCATATCTTCCGTCACAAAATTCTTTTTACCGATAGCTGCAACTATAATATCTGCTTCCAATACTTCCGCCGGTAAATTTTCTGTACGACTATGTGTTAATGTTACCGTACAGTTACCCGGATTACTATTTCGTGCAAGAAGAATACTCATCGGAGAGCCTACGATATTGCTACGACCAATAACCACAGCTTTCTTTCCCGCTGTATCAATCTTATAATGTTCCAGCATCAACATTATACCATACGGAGTAGCAGGTATAAAACAGGGCAAATTACGCTGCATACGCCCTAAATTGATGGGGTGAAAACCATCCACATCCTTTTTGTAATCTATAGCTTCCGTAACTTTATCGGGATCTATGTGTTTAGGTAAAGGTAATTGAACAATTAAACCATCAACCGTAGCATCTTCATTGATTTCCTTAATCTTAGCAATCAGCTCAATCTCAGATACACTCTCATCATAACGGATATTTGTAGATTCAAACCCTACTAATTCACAATTACGCATTTTACTTGCTACATACGTTTCACTACCACCATCATTACCAACCAATATAGCTACCAAATGAGGTTTACGTCCTGATTTTGCAGCGAACTCAGCTGCTTCAAGTTTAATGTCTTCTTTTATTTTCGCGGAAACTAACTTTCCATCCAATAGATTCATAAATAAATTGTTTTTCAATTGTAATATGTATATCCAGATTGCTTTCTTTTACTGTATGTCCCCACGGCCTTAAAATCTGTATATGCTTATTTTTTAGTCAAAGCACCTATATAGTCAGTCACCACTCCTAGATTCCCAATCGGATCTTGGTTCACACATCTATTAATCTAACTTTAATACTGCCATAAATGCAGATTGAGGAATCTCAACGTTACCTACTGAACGCATACGTTTCTTTCCTTTTTTCTGTTTTTCTAGAAGCTTTCTCTTACGGGATATATCACCTCCATAACACTTTGCCGTAACATCTTTCCGCAAAGCTGATATTGTTTCTCTAGCTATAATTTTAGCTCCAATAGATGCTTGTATACGTATTTCAAATTGCTGTCTTGGTAAAAGCTCTTTCAATTTTTCACATATTTTTTTACCAAACTCATAAGCATTACTACGGTGAATTAATGAAGACAAAGCATCAACCATTTCATCATTTAGTCTAATATCCAATTTAACTAAATCTGATTGTCTATAACCTATTTGTTGATAATCAAATGAAGCATATCCTTTAGAAATTGTTTTTAACTTATCATAGAAATCAAAAACAATTTCTCCCATTGGCATTTCAAAGATTAACTCTACTCGATCAGATGTTAGATAAGACTGATTAATAATAGTTCCCCTCTTTTGAATACACAAAGACATAACCGGTCCTACAAAATCCGACTTCGTTATGATATTAGCTTTTATATATGGTTCTTCAATAAACTCCAGCTTGCTCGGATCCGGCAAATCGGATGGGTTATGTACAATAACTTCTTCAGTATTTTTACTCAAATAAGCTTTATAAGAAACGTTAGGAACTGTTGTAATTACGGTCATATTAAATTCCCGTTCTAAACGTTCCTGAATGATTTCCATATGGAGCATTCCTAAAAATCCACAACGAAAACCAAAGCCTAAAGCAGCGGAAGATTCTGGTTCAAAGACCAAAGATGCATCATTTAGTTGCAAGCGATGCATAGATTCACGTAACTCTTCATAATCTTCTGTGTCCACTGGATAAATACCTGCAAACACCATAGGCTTCACCTCTTCAAACCCTTTGATAGCTTCTGTACAAGCACGCTCTCTATGCGTAATTGTATCTCCAACTTTTACTTCTCTAGCCTCTTTAATACCCGAAATAATATACCCTACATCCCCTGTCTTAATCACATCCTTTGGGGCTTGATTAAGCTTTAGTGTACCAATCTCATCCGCAAAGTATTCTTTTCCCGTATGTACAAATTTAACTCGATCACCCTTTCTTATCTCTCCGTTTTCAACTTTAAAATAAGCCATAATACCACGGAATGAATTAAAAACAGAATCAAAAATAAGAGCTTGTAATGGTGCATCCGGGTCTCCGACAGGAGCTGGTACTCGATCGATAATCGCACTTAAAATATCCAATACTCCCATTCCTGTTTTTCCAGATGCAGGAATAATATCTTCTCGTTTACCGCCAATTAACTCAATAATCTGATCCTTAACCTCCTCAGGCATAGCGCCAGGAAGATCCATCTTATTTAGAATAGGAATAATTTCAAGATCATGCTCTAATGCTAGGTACAAATTAGAGATTGTCTGAGCTTGAATCCCCTGCGATGCATCAACAATCAAAAGCGCTCCCTCACAGGCAGCAATAGATCGAGAAACCTCATAAGAAAAGTCAACGTGCCCTGGAGTATCGATTAGGTTCAGAATATAATTCTGTCCATCTCTCACATACTCCATTTGAATGGCGTGTGACTTAATAGTAATACCACGTTCTCTCTCCAAATCCATACTATCCAACAACTGAGCTTGCGCTTCACGCTGAGTTATAGTGTTCGTATATTCCAGCAATCTATCCGCCAACGTGCTTTTACCGTGGTCAATATGCGCTATAATACAAAAATTACGTATATGCTTCATACAGGTTTTTATCCAATAAATACAAAGGGCAAATATAATTTTTTTAGAGCAGATAACAGCAGGGAAATTGTCATTGCTACGAAATTACAACAGAAATTGACAGGTTACAGTCAAATGTCTTTAAAAAAGGGCACGAAACAACAAATACATACAACAAAAAAATCCCTTCGTTTTTTACAAACAAAGGGATTTCATATAAAACTATTTAAAAAAAAACTATTTTTTCGCCACTAGGGAAATATTAAAGTTAATTTCTTTAGAGATTAAATCGTCTTCTTTTCCAGCATAATTAACACCCCAATCACCACGAACAATATTAAAATTAGCTGTAATATTTGCTTTGCTATCTGTCAATTCAACAGCTTTAGCATCAAAAGAAATATTTTTTGTTATTCCCTTAATAGTTAAGTTTCCAGACACTTTAGCGTCTCCTTCTTCTGCACCTTTTTCTACGCCTGTAATTTCAAACTTCGCTTCTGGATTATTTGCAACATCAAAAAAGTCCTCACTTTTCAAATGTCCATCTAACTTTTCTTTCCACTCTCCCTCCAAGTCGGTAGAACTAATTGAGTTCATATCCAAGACAAAAGTACCTCCTGTAACCTTTCCTCCATCTACAACAAGAGCTCCCTCTTTAATTGTAATCGTTCCTTCATGAGCTCCAGTTACTTTAGTTCCTTTCCATTGTACCGTTGACTCAGCAGCATCAACAACAAAAGTCTCTCCTACTGCTTCTACAACATGCTCAACTATTTCATTTGTTTCAGCCTTTTTTCCTTCCGGATTACCTGCACAAGACGCTAACAAAAAAGCAGCTGTCACCGCTATTAAGAATTGTTTTTTCATATGTTTTTATTTTGTTTGTTTATTATTATGTTCGGTATTAAAGCCAATACGACTACACTTTTGCTAAAAGTCTATCCCTTAAGCATAAATACATGTTACAACACATTTCAAACAAAAATAATGCAATAAACCAGTTAAAAAGATTAACAATTAAAATTTAACAATTTAAAGACACAAATTTAATGTGAAGGCTGACTATCAATACGTTTTATATTGGCACCTAGTGCTTTTAAACGTTCTTCTATATGTTGATAGCCTCGTTCAATTTGTTCGATATTATAGATAACAGACTTCCCTTGTGCTGACAAAGCTGCTATTAGCAATGAAACGCCTGCTCTAATATCCGGAGAAGTCATTTCTATACCTCTCAATTTTGTTGTTTTATTCAAACCTATAACCGTAGCACGATGCGGATCACAAAGAATAATCTGAGCACCCATATCGATTAATTTGTCAACAAAGAACAAGCGGCTTTCAAACATTTTCTGATGAATAAGAACATTCCCTTTTGCTTGAATTGCAGTCACTAATACAATACTCAACAAATCTGGTGTGAAGCCAGGCCACGGAGCGTCTGATACAGTAAGAATCGACCCATCAATAAATGTTTCAATCTCATATGATTCCTGTGATGGGATAAAAATATCGTCTCCTTTTAATTCAAATTTAATTCCAAGCTTTGAAAACACTGTAGGAATGATACCCAACTCTTCAAAACAAACATTCTTGATAGTAATTTCTGAACCCGTCATTGCTGCCAAACCAATAAACGACCCAATCTCAATCATATCCGGCAACATGCGATGGGATGTTCCTCCTAACTTATCAACTCCTTCAATAGATAATAGGTTTGACCCAATGCCTGATATTTTAGCCCCCATCCGATTCAACATTTTACAAAGTTGTTGTAAATAAGGTTCACATGCGGCATTGTATATAGTTGTAACTCCTTTTGCCAAAACCGCTGCCATAACAATATTAGCAGTTCCGGTCACGGATGCTTCATCCATTAATATATAAGCCCCCGTTAAAGCAGTAGCGTCTACATTAAAAAAATTATTCTCTGCATCATAGATAAATTTAGCTCCTAACTTCTCAAAGCCTAGAAAATGAGTATCTAATCTTCTACGTCCGATTTTATCTCCTCCAGGTTTAGGAATTGCAGCTGTTCCAAAACGAGCCAATAAAGGACCTACAATCATGATCGAACCACGTAATCCTCCACCTTTAACCTTGAATTCATCTGATTTAAAATAATCAATATTTACATTTTTTGCTTCAAACTCATAAGTGTCTCCATCTAATCTATTAACAGTCACACCTAAAGCTTTTAACAAATCGATCAATCTATTAACATCTTTAATATCCGGAATATTAGAAATCGTCATTTTCTGATCTGTTAACAAAACAGCTGACAATATTTGTAGTGCTTCATTTTTAGCCCCTTGCGGTACAATTTCACCCTTTAACTTCTTTCCTCCAATAATTTCAAATGCGTTCATATCTTCTTATGAAATGTAATTAACATATTAAAACAAAAGAGCAACTATAAACTTTTACAGCTATACAGTTGCCCTTCTTCAATTCTACCTAAGCAAAATAATTCTATCTTTTAAAGCTTCCTTTTTTCTGTGTAAAAGTTTTTCTTCCAGAATTCTGCTTTCTATTATTATTCGTATTATTATTATTTTTTTGATGCGCTGGAGCTGCAGTCCCTTTACTTCGATTTCCAGGAGGCGGTGTTTTAAAGTCTAATTTAGTCAATACAGTATCTGCTGGCAACAATAAAACGTTTCCGGACAGTTCTGCCAAATCCTGAATAATATGATCATCCTGTACAAAATCTTTATTCCAAGTTACATAAGCCATCTTCATAAAATTAGCAATCGATATAGCCATTTTATGTCTATTATCAGCACTTGGCATAGCTACTGCTTTTTCTATCATACGCTCTACTGTATACCCGTAGTGTTTAAACCTTATCCTATGTTGAGGATAAGACAATAATTGCGGCTTATGATGAATTTCTGCGCGATCAGGTATCGGATAAGGAGAGTCAACGTCAATCTTAAAGTCAGAAATAATGTGGAGATGATCCCATAATTTATGTTTAAAGTCGGCAACATCACGTAAATGTGGGTTAAGTACCCCCATCATATCGATTACCACTTGTGCATATTTGTTGCGTTCTTCTTTCGTTGGAAGAGAGCATATATAGTCAACCATATTTTGCACATTTCTGCCGTATTCTGCCAAAATCAACTTTGGTCTTGTACTATTATAATCAAACGTCATCATTTTCAAAGTTATATATATAAGGCACTTATAGCACCAACTTTTTTCTTGATCAAAACCTCAACCTATTTAAGCTGATCTTCACTATTTAAATCAACTATACTATTCTGAGTTTTGCAAATTTAAGCAACAATTGTTTCTGTCCCAACTCTTTGAAGAAAATAGTTGCTTTTATATCTCCTTTTCCTCCTTCTAGACTAACAACCTTACCAAAACCAAAGCGTTCGTGCTCTACCTCCATCCCTACTTGTAAGCTCGAAGTATCTGATGGCGCAAACCCTTCTGTAGGCACGTGTGCCTTAGGTAAAATAGAAGTCGTTTTCATCACCCGTGGTTTTGGCTTCGAGAAGGTATCAGCTTCTTTTTGCTTCCAAGCTACACGTTCTCCCTGAAAACTCCCAGCAGCTGAGGCACGACGTTCTTGAAAATCGAGCGCTAAATAAGAAGGGTCTAGCTCATCCAAAAAACGACTTGGCTCACAATTATTCAATGTTCCCCAACGGTAACGAGAAGTCGCATAAGATAAATGTAACTTTTTCTCTGCTCTTGTAACAGCAACATAAAAAAGTCGACGTTCTTCTTCTAACTCCGACCTTGAATTTAGTGCCAATTGTGATGGAAAAAGATTTTCCTCTAATCCAACTATAAAAACATTTCTAAACTCCAATCCTTTCGATGAATGAATTGTCATCAAAGAAACAGTATCCGCATTAGGATCCTTGTCATTATCATCATTCGTCAATAAAGCAATATCCTGCATAAAAACATCTAGCCCTTTCTCTTCAATATCTTCTCGTTCAGAAAACTCTTTGATACCATTCAAAAGTTCTTGTATATTTTCATAACGTGCCAACCCCTCTACAGATTTATCTTCATACAGATCTTTTAATATACCTGAATGCTGTGCTATATGCATTGCGGTGTCAAAAGCTGAACTGCTTTTAGCCATTGCTTGAAAACTTTGAATCATTAGTCCAAAATTTCCAACAGCTCCAGAACTACGTCCATCAAGAAACATCTGCGCATTAACCACTACATCCCACAGACGATATTGATGCTGATCGGCTGTTACCATTATTTTATCTAATGTAGTGTCCCCAATCCCCCTCCTAGGGTAATTAATAACACGTTTTAATGCTTCTTCATCATTTGGGTTAAACGTAAGTCGAAAATAGGCTATTAAATCTTTAATCTCCTTTCGTTGATAAAAAGAAGTTCCTCCATATATTTTATAAGGTACATTCATTTTTCTCAACGCCTCTTCCATTGCCCTCGATTGTGCATTTGTCCGATACAGAATTGCAAAATCTTTATACTTTAAAGCGTGCAACATCTGATCTTCGACAATTGTTTCAGCTACTATTTTACCCTCTTCATTATCTGAAAAAGCTCGTTTCACCTTAATTTTATCACCATCTTCATTTTCAGAAAACACATTCTTCTCCAATTGATTTTTATTCTTTTCAATTACAGAGTTTGCAGCATTTACAATCGTTTTAGTGGATCTATAATTTTGTTCTAACTTGAACACCTTTACATCGGGATAATCTTTTTGAAAATTCAATATATTTTGAATATTCGCACCCCTGAATGCATAAATACTCTGCGCATCGTCGCCGACAACACAGATATTCTCATTAACCGCTGCTAAACGCTTAACAATAAGGTATTGTGAGAAGTTTGTATCCTGATACTCATCAACCATCAAATACTTAAACTGATGTTGATATTTATGTAGAATATCAGGGAATTTATTTAGCAATACATTTGTTTTAAACAGAAGATCATCAAAATCCATAGCGCCTGCTCTATAACAACGCTGTGCATATGTCAAATAAATTTGACCAAGCTGCCCCCTGCCATTAGAAATATCCTCCGCCATCAATGCTTCATTTTTATTATACTCTTGCGGCGATATTAAGTTATTCTTAGCAGAAGAGATACGTCCATATACATGATTTACGTTATAAAGTTTATCATCAAGATTCATCTCCTTTAATATTGCACGTAACAAGCTTTTCGTATCGTCCGTATCATAAATGGTGAAGTTCTTAGGGTATCCAATAAGTTCTGCTTCTACCCGTAGGATACGCGCAAAAACAGAGTGAAATGTACCCATCCATATATTTTTCGCTTCTTGGCCAACCACACTCATAATACGCTCACGCATTTCTTTGGCTGCCTTGTTTGTAAACGTAAGCACCAAAATATTAAAAGGATCGACTCCTTTTTGTATAAGATGTGCCACACGATAGGTAATTACTCTTGTCTTTCCAGAACCGGCTCCTGCAACAATCATGACCGGACCTTTTATTTGCTCGACAGCCGAGCGTTGAGAGGGATTTAATCCTGCTAAATAATCCAATTTTTTCTCCTAAATTTTATGTATTTCAACTACAAAACTATCGTAAAAGTAGTCAAAAAAAACGACTGTGTAAATCGTAAATATGTAAGGTTAACTAACTTCTAAAGCTAAGACCTTGAGAGTGCTCAACTTAACTTTAACACCGATAAACTTATACTAAAAAGGTGCATCATCAGGCATATCGTTCATGCGTGATGGCATAGTTATCCCCCCGCCTCCATCAAAACCGCCAAAACTATCCGAAGGCCCCATGGCTGAAGTAAAACTATCAGGTGCTCCAAATGGATCTCCCCCCATACCTCCAAAGTCTTCTTCCAAATCAACGAACTTCACATACTTACCAATGAAACGCAATGGTACAATGCCTGTTTCGCCATTACGATGCTTCGCAATAATAACCTCTCCTACACCAGCTGTAGGTCTTCCTTCCTCATCCTCCGTCAACCCGTAATATTCCGGGCGATATAAGAAAAGTACCATATCAGCATCCTGTTCAATAGAACCTGATTCACGCAAATCGGACAACATAGGCCGTTTACTATTGCCTGGACGGGATTCAACAGCACGACTTAACTGCGATAAGGCTAATACAGGTATATTTAACTCTTTTGCGACTGACTTTAGTGCTCGAGAAATACTACCGATTTCCTGCTCTCTATTCCCTCCTTTACCGTCTGCTTTACCGTGCATTAACTGCAGATAATCCACAATAACCATCTGTATATCATGCTGTGCTTTCAGACGCCTACATTTTGCCCGGAACTCAAAAACGTTTAAAGCAGGCGTATCATCAATGATCAAAGGGGCTTCTGTAAGCCTTCCTATTCGTGAGTGCAACTGTTGCCATTCATGATCAGCCAAATTTCCTTTTTTCAGTTTTTCTTGTTCTATTTCTGTTTCTCCGGCTATCAAACGATTAACTAATTGAACCGACGACATCTCTAAAGAGAAGACAACAACAGCTCGTTGATGATCGACTGCTGCATTACGAGCGACTGATAATACAAAAGCAGTTTTTCCCATCGCAGGACGAGCTGCAATAATAACCAAGTCTGAAGGTTGCCATCCTGAGGTCATCCGATCGAGCGAAGTTAAACCTGATGGAATACCGGTCAATCCATCAGTTTTATCACGCAACATTTCTAAATTACTAATCGCCTCACGCATAATATCATCCATTTTACGCGAATCACGGCGTAAGTTATTTTGGGCAATATCAAATAAAGATTTTTCAGCATGATCAAGTAACTCGAAAATATCGCTTGTCTCGTCATATGAACTGTTTATAATTTCTGTAGATACTTTTATTAATTCGCGCTGAATATATTTCTGCGAAATAATACGCGAATGATATTCAATATTTGCAGCAGAAACTACACGATCGGTCAACTGTGTTATATAATAAGCCCCTCCCACTACTTCTAAAGCCCCCATCTTTCGTAACTCTGCTGTAACTGTTAATAAATCTATAGGCGAGGTTTGTTGGAATAGATTAAATATTGCCTGATAAATTTTCTGATGCGATTCTTTGTAAAACGAATCGGGCTTTAATATATCAATAACCTCACTTAACGCATTTTTTTCTAGCATTAGAGCTCCTAAAACAGCCTCCTCCAAATCCACAGCCTGGGGAGGTAGTTTCCCCAACCCGCTCACTAAGTTATTGAGACTAGTCCTTTTTTTAGAAAAGTTCGCCCTGTTTGTAGAGCTATTTGAATATTCGTTATCTCCCGCCATTATGAGTAAGGTTCTCCGTTTTTTTTAATTACGCTAATAATACTACCCCGTCAAATTAAAGACGGGTAACAAAAATATAAAAAAAATACCTGAACATTTCAACATTTTGTGAACATATATTTTTCGTATGCAAAACAACAACCGACCGCCCACTACCTTAACGCAATAAACATTCCACGTTATCAACATGAAATGTTGATAACATGTTAACACCCAAAAAACCGCGCTAATTATCAAGTATTTACTAAATTGTGAATAACTCTTAGCTATGTTAACAAACTAATACACGCATAAAAAAATCAACAAAAAAGGCCGCAATAAGACTTCTCTCTCATATACAATCACTTACAAAAACAACACTAAAAATGAATACTATTAGATTCATTTTTAGTATTGTTTTCCAATATTGTATCTTTGCTTTATGGCAAACGAGAGTTCGACACTAAAACCTTATAAATCCGACGACGGAGGCAAAAAGGAACAAGTTGCAGATATGTTTAATAACATATCCAAAACATACGATGTACTTAATCGAATGATGACCTTGGGTATTGACACAATATGGCGTAAAAAAGCCATTCGTTCTTTAAAAGACCTTCATCCTGAACTTATACTTGATGTCGCTACTGGAACAGGTGATTTCGCACTAGAAACCATGCGAATCTTACAACCAAAAAAAATAATCGGTATAGACATATCCGCAGGGATGCTCGAAGTAGCACGTGAAAAAATATTAAAAAAAGAATTAGAGAATCGTATTAGCGTCGAACTCGGAGACTCAGAAAGTCTTCAATTCGCTGACAATACATTTGACGCCGTAACTGTTGCCTTTGGTGTAAGAAACTTTGAAAATTTAGAAAAAGGTTTAGCTGATATACGACGGGTTTTAAAACCAGGTGGTCGCGCTGTTATCTTAGAGCTATCAAACCCTACTATGTTTCCTATAAAACAATTTTATCATTTCTGGTTCCACAAAATGACCCCAGCTATGGGAAAGTTAATTTCTAAAGACTCTAGTGCTTATTCATATCTTCCCGAATCTGTAGCGAAATTTCCTGATGGAGAACGTTTCGCTTTCATTACGAAAAAGGTTGGGTTCGAAAAAACAAAGGTACGCCCACAAACATTTGGCTTCTGCACTATTTATGAATGTACTAAATGAAAAAGATATACCTAAGTATTCTTCTAATCATTGCCTTATCCTTTAATGTCAAGGGACAACGAGGTTTATCACTACCGTTCTCCTCTTTCTATGATGAAAATGCTTGGTTGTCCTTAGGGCTACAGTACAACTATGTAAACTCAACCTTTAAAGTTGGTTTAAAGGAAGGATGGGGAAATATGGGGACCACTAATCTTCCAAATACAAATCAACTATACATTAGAGAATTCAACTCAATCACTTCTGCATCCAGTCACGGCATGTCTGTAGGCTTACCTATTGAAATACGGTTTACAGATAATCTTTCAAGCACATTTCAACCCACCTTCACTTTTATAAATAGTGTTGCTATAAACTACGAAGGCGATCTTAACGCAGCTAATATCACTAATAACCCCGAGCAAATTCAATTACGTACATTAACCAGAAGAATGCGCCATGTGGAGGGAGATGAAAATGGAACCAACTTCAACTCTTTTGAATTCCCTTTAAATATCCGCTTCCGTTCGGATGAAAAAATATTAAAAAACAAATTCAATCGATATAGAGGTTATATCACCGCAGGGGCTCGCTACATAAGATGGGCTGGTATAGTTGGTGAATATAATGGTTGGTTAGAAAGTGGAAATCCAGCAGATTTTCCGCAAGCTTTAGTTTTTAAACCAGGGTATTTCGCTTGGGACGCCGGTATAGGGGTAGAAATATTCTTCCCTTATTTTCGAATGTCTCCTGAGATCAAATTCAGTCAAAGTTTTGGCGACGTGCTTGACCATAAACATCAGCTCGCGCAAAATAATGATTTTATGGCCCCTTTAGAAAAAACATTCATTAGAAATATACAATTCAGTTTAATTTTTCAATAATGAGAACAGTACTTATAACAGGCGCAAGTTCAGGCATAGGAGAAGCATGTGCTGAATTATTAGCTTCAGAAAATAAATATAGATTACTTCTCTGTGCAAGACGCACCTCGAAACTTTTAGAGTTAAAAGAGAAGATAATTAAGAATTATCCTGATTGCGATATACATGTATTCACATTAGATGTTCGTGACCAAATAAAAGTAAAAGAAGCCTTTCAAGAGCTCCCCCACACTTGGCAGCATATCGATGTACTCATTAATAACGCAGGTCTAAGTCAAGGTTTAGATCTCATACAAGAAGCGTCAATTGACGACTGGGATAGAATGATTGACACCAACCTCAAAGGGCTTCTTTATGTAACAAAACATTGCTTACCTTATATGGAAAATAGCAAAAATGCCCATATCATAAACTTAGGCTCTATAGCAGGAAAAGAAGTATATCTACGCGGAAATGTTTATTGCGCAACTAAACATGCTGTGGATGCTTTAAATAAAGCAATGCGTATAGATCTATTAGAAAAAGGAATAAAAGTTAGTTCAGTAAACCCTGGTATGGTTGAAACAGAATTTTCAGAAGTCAGATTCAAAGGAGATAAAAACCGAGCTAAAGAGGTATACAAAGACCTTGTTCCCCTATCCGCTATCGACATTGCTGAAATCATAGCTTTTATACTCTCCCGGCCAGCACATGTAAACATTAATGATTTGTTGGTTATGCCAACAGCTCAAGCAACTGGGACAATTGTTAAAAGAGAGAAAGAATAGACTTTCACCATATATAAAAGGGATTAAAGACCCCTAAATAATAATACAACATTATATAATTAAAATAACATGTCACTAGAACAGCGCATAAACGAAGATATTAAGGCAGCTATGATTGCCAAAGACACGACTCGCTTACGAGGCTTACGTGCTATAAAAGCAGCTATTTTATTAGCAAACACCGAAAAAGGACAATCGGAGGGAGTTTCTCCAGATACAGAAATAAAAGTTTTACAAAAGCTGGTTAAACAGCGAAAAGAGTCTGCAGAAATTTACAAAAATCAAAACCGAGAAGACTTGTATCAAATTGAGGTAGATGAACAAAATATTATTGAGGAATATCTCCCTAAACAACTTGATAGATCCGCTGTGGAAGACATAATAAAAGAAATTATAAATAATACAGGTGCTTCTTCCATAAAAGACATGGGGAAAGTCATGTCTGCAGCAAATCAAAAACTTGCAGGTCAAGCCGATGGCCGAACAATCTCAGAACTTGTTAAAACTTTATTGGGTTAATACAAATAATAAAGGAGGCTTTTAGCCTCCTTTATTATTTCACTAAACGCCCAATTTTATGCTTGTCGCGTTCATATGTTATCATATGTCTTTCCTTCTTCGCAGGATATATATCGTCTATAACAATCATTATACCCGTTTCTTCCACTTCACCAAACTCATCATTCATAGCAGTCCCAAACGTATACATTGTTGGTGAAAGGTTCATATAAGTATTAATTAATGGAGGGATATTCTCACCTAACTCACGAATTTTCTTGTTCAATTCTTTATATCCCTCTTTATATTCTAAACCATCAAACATACCTCTAAAAGAAGATATATCGGTTTTATATCCTATTTTCAAGCTCTTAAGAGGCACAGCTAAACCTTCTCTGTCAGGGAAATAATGCTCCATAAAATACATCAACAGATCTCTTGCCACGGCATTATAATGCGGGTACATCGTAACTTTACCAAAAAGATATTTAATCTCAGGATTTAACATTACCAATGCACCTAAACCATCCCATAAATTATCTAATGAAAATAAACCTTTTCTGTTATCAATAGCTGGTTGAAAGCGGGGTTGTACCCACGACCTCCCAAGCTCTAATGTATAAGGCATATACTCATCCTTAAATTTATCAGAGAACTCAAAATAATGCGCTGTTGATAAATGTACTTCGCCATTTTGACCAAGAGCATCAGAACATTTAATAACACGATACCCTGCGATAATCTCTTCTTCCTCGGGATTCCATGCGATAAGCTGACTATAATTGAACTCACATGTATCATTTTCGTCAATATCTAAAGGCAGCCCTGTACCACCTCCCGCTCCTCGAAAAGTCAGCTCTCTTAATCGGCCAATTTCTCGCATGATATTCGGTGCCGAATGGTAATTAATAAGGTAAACCTCATTTTTCCCATTATTTGTATAACGTACAAAAGCCTCTTCAGTTAACTCGGCTTTGATTAAGTCTCTATCCACTGGTGCAATTATCTCTTGCATATATTATATTTTATCCCCCATGCTGTATACTGTACTTTTCACCTCATTCGCCCATTCGTATTCAGTTTTTGAACTATCAAAATGATGATAAGGTATTCGTTCTCCTATACTAATAACTACACGTTGATTCCTCTGTGAAAACATTTCATCTGGCAAGTACAACATCTCAATATTAGCCTTCAAACCTAATTTAGCTCTGATTTTAGCTAAATTATAGAAAAAATTGGAATTTTCACCATCGATATAAACAGGAATAATATCACGTTTATACTTTTTTGACTTATTAATGAAACTTTTTTTCCACTCTAAATCCGCGACCTTTCCTTTAATTTTTCGTGACACCAAACCTGCCGGAAAAATCAATAAAGCATTATCACTAGCATAGGCTTTATCAATAGCCATTATCGCACTTTTAGCTTGACTTCCTACTTTATTTACAGGAACAAAAAGAGGTTCCAGATTACGAATACTTAATAAAATATCATTAACCAAAAACTTTACATCTCTTCTGTAACGTCCAATTGCATGCATTATTGCAATCCCATCCAAGCCTCCTAAAGGATGATTAGATGCAAATATCACATTATCAGTATATGGTATACGGTCTTCCCCCTTTACAACGACTTCAATTCCTAATTCATCAATAAGAGCATCAACAAAATCCAGTCCGTATAACTCTCTAAATTTGGTCATGATATAATTAATCTCTTCCTCGTGAATGATACGTTTTAGATAATTAATTAAAAATCCTGGAATCCATTTAGCCAACTTGGGGCTTTTTGCATGTATGATGTTTCTAACTTGAATAAACTTGAAGTTATCTTCTTCAGTCATCTTATTTCTAGTATAGCGCTAAATTAAATTTAAATCAGTTGCAAAAGTACGGAAAATAAACAGTAAAACACTGGAAGTTGTCCATCAGCTCATGAAGCTTCAATAATACACTCAAAAATAATATGTAATACACATATCAATTTCAAATAAGGTGTTCTTTCGAATTCCCTAGATAATGCCAACTCACCTCTTTAACTCCTTTAGTTTTCGTCAGCTCTGTCAAAACACTTTCCAATAACTTCTCTTGCTTGCCTACTATTGACAGTTTCACTTTGACTAAAACTTTACCTGCTTCATCGGGGGAAACTTGCCTACCTATAGAACGTAATAATAATTGATCAGACTTATCTAAATAATCGACTAAAAAAGAGCGTACACCCAACTCATGCTTTTCAGTACATACAATATCTAAAATATAGAAAGACTCTTCGGATTTTACAACTTTGTATGATTTGATACGCCCCATCCAATCTCCTAAAGGGCGCATCACTAGATGTACAGAAACAATAGCCCCACTAACAATAAGAGCTTCAGGAAACAATCCTAAACCACACAATGATCCAACCGCCGCGGAACACCAGATAGTAGCAGCAGTATTTAACCCTTGTATATTAAAACCGTCTTTCATAATAACTCCCGCCCCCAAAAATCCTATACCTGTTACTATTTGAGCAGCAATCCTACTAGGGTCACCTCCATCATTTCCATAAATATAAACCGCAAGTAACATATATGCTGTCGCTCCTACAGAAACTAGTGTATTGGTTCTTAAGCCTGCACTTTTCTGTCTCCATTGTCTCTCAGCACCAATAACGGCTCCCAACAAAAAAGAAACAATGATTCTCATTACAAAATCAGATGTTTCTAAAAAAGTAGTTTCTATATCTATTATTTTATCCATTTATCGTTATAATTCAGCGAAATGTAATCAAATTATGCTTTATTATAAAATCAAAACAGCTTATTTAAATAACTAAATGAACAACAATTAAAATACAATTACAAAAACTGCATTTTTCTAAAAAAAGACTGTCTATAAATTTAGTACTATTGATGTCTAACTACTTTTTTCGGCTTGCCTATCTCCTACCGACTTATCTTCAGCTACCCCCGCCTTCCAATAAGAATAAGCGTAAAAATCATCCTTATTCCAGCCTAACTCTGTTCTGAAATAGGCTCTAATTTCTCGCACCGCTCTGTACTCACAAGCTACATAAGCAAAATGTGTGTTGTTTTCTGGCAACACCACCTTTCGAACCGTAGCAGCTAACTCGCTGCCCTCTTCGGGCTGTGGGTTGAATAACCACTGTATTTTAAAGCCTTCGTGCTTTACTTCGGGATGCACATCTTCCAGGGTAGCGACCTCGATAATACAATATCCTTTCGCAGTTTTCGGCAGCCCTTCTAAGATACTCACCAAAACAGGGATGGCAGTAGCATCGCCTACTAAAAGATACTGATCAACAGCAGGACAAAGTTCCGAGGTTCCAAGCTTCATAGCTACGCCTAGTTGATCGCCTGTTACAGCGTTTCGTGCCCAGCTTGAAGCCGGTCCCACATCGCCATGATCGACAAAATCAATGGTTATTTCATTGCGCGCTACATCAATCGCTCGGTGTGTGTACGTACGGACGATTGGCTTCACCGACTCGTCTGGTGCCACCCATTCGCCCAACGCCTCATCATACTTAGCAAAGGCCACGTCCTTCACCCCTGCTGGCGGAATAAAAATCTTATTATTAACACCAATCGTACAATTCGCAAAATCTTGTGTTCCCTCACCATGTAAACGCACACGAACATAATGTGGCGTTATGTATTCTTTATCGACAAGCGTAAAAACATGCTGTCCTACTTTCATTTTTGACATATAAAATTCTTTTTAAACATTAAAACAAAGCGACCACATCATCTAACATCAGATCGACTGATAGCAAGCCACCGCCCGAAATAAACCACACATTAGGATCTAAATAGAATATTTTACCATTCTTAAACGCTTTCGTCTGTTGCAACAAAGGATTTTCGATTTCAGCCTTATTGGACACCTTATCTAATACAACGGCGTTACGATCAATAATAAAAAGGTAGTCGGGGTTTGCTTCAGCGAGCAACTCGTTGGAAATACGCTGCCCATGTACCGATTCATCATTAAACTCCATAACAGGCTTCATACCGAGCACATCGTGAATAAAGCCAAAGCGTGAGCCTTTACCAAAGGCACTAAAACGGCCATTATTATAAATCAGAAACAGTGCTTTGTTCTCATCCTTACTGAATCGTGCTTGTGCATCGGTCATCTTTTTCTCCAGTACCTTCAACTTTTCTACTGCTTCATCCTCCCGATCGACAATCTGCGCGACGATCATCGTATTTCGCTTGAACGAAGGTATATAGTCTTTACTATCTGTACCTACAAAAATAGTAGGTGCAATCTCAGTCAACTCCTCATAAAATCGTTCTTGCCGGGTCGATATCAAAATGACTTCAGGATTTAGTGCTGATATAGCTTCAAAGTCGGGTTTGATAACCGAACCTACGTCGGCAATATTGTCATCATCTTTCAATTCTGATAAATATTCAGGCATATATTTCTTCGGAATACCCACCGGTTTCACACCTAATATATGCATGGTTTCTAATGCACCAATATCCAGCACCACGATGCGAGACGGTTTTTCAGCCACTTCTGTCGATCCGAGCTTATGCTCAATTGTCATTGTTTCACCTGTTATCTCTTTGTTTTCTGCCCCCGTTTGGCAACCTTGCATCAGCAAGAGTAACACAACAAACGACAGCGCCAACTTATTTTTAATACTCATTTTTTATAAATTGAAATAATTACATATTTTCTTACAATTCTTCTCCACTATATCAAACTCAATCTCAAACACATCACGCAGTACACCAGCTTGTATCACTTCGTCGACGTGTCCGCTGTGTTTCAATTCGCCATCCTTTAAGACCATGATATGATCGGAATATTGCGCTGCGAAATTGATCTCATGGATAACAATAATCACCGTTTTCCCCATTTCATCAACCAAGCGTCTCAACATCTTCATCACTTGTACTGAATGTTTCATATCCAAGTTATTCAAGGGTTCATCCAATAGGATATACTCGGTGTCTTGCGCAATAATCATCGCTATAAAGGCACGTTGTTTTTGTCCTCCGCTCAGCTCGTCGATATAGGCGTCCTGCATATCTTCCATATTTGCAAAAGCGATGGCTTCGTCCACCTTCTGCCAATCGGCAGCTTGCAATCGCCCTTTGGCGTAAGGGAAACGCCCCATTGCAACTAAATCTCTCACCTTCAAGCGCAGCTCGGTGTGGTTGGATTGTTTTAGGATAGAGAGTTGTTTAGCTAGATCGGCAGTCTTATACTTTTTCACCTCCATATCACGAAACAGCATTTCGCCACTATCTTCCTGCAACAACCGGCTCATAATAGAAAGCAAGGTACTTTTGCCTGCTCCATTAGGGCCTATCAAGGATGTGATGCGCCCATGTGGAACAGCTCCCGACACTTGCTTCAAAACCTGCTTATTGCCGTAGGTTTTTGTTATATTTCTAAATATTAACTGATACTCTTCCTTGTTTTCCATAATAAAAACATAAAATAAACCCCACCAATAAAGTTGATGATGATGCTAACGGTTGTCGAGAACCCAAATATATGTTCGACAAAGAACTGCCCCAGCAGCAAGGATAAACAAGCAATTAAACTGCTTGCTAGGACCATAAAACGATGTTTGCGCGAGCTAAACAATTCGTAGGTGAGGTTGGCTACCAATATACCGAGAAAGGTAATAGGACCCACCAAAGCCGTAGATATCGAAACTAACAAGGAGATGACCAACATAAAACGGCGGATCAAGCCCCGATAGTTTACCCCAAGATTGATCGCATGATCGCGCCCCAAAGCAATGACGTCAAGGTATTTCAGATACGGAATCACATAAATCAAAGTCAACAGTAGCGTAATACTGGCTATAGCCAATAATTTGGTATTCATCTTAGCAAAAGACACGAACATAAAATTCTGCACAATGGAGAATTCGTTGGGGTCAATCAGTACGTGCAAAAACTGGCTCATGGTCTGAAACAATGCGCCCATGACCATACCTGTCAATAACAGGTAGAACATATTCTTCTGATTCTTACCAAACATCAACATGTACATGAATAAGGAGAAGCCCAACATCAGCACGATGGAGTAAAGGAAATTTTGCTGTTGCGAAATAACCTTAAAAGTCTGGTCGCCATATACGAAAACCAAAAGTGTTTGGAAGAGGATATAGATCGATTCGTACCCCATGATAGAGGGGGTTAGGATACGATTGTTGGTGATAGTTTGGAAAATGACGGACGAAATCGCCACGCTCATCCCTACCACCAACATGGTCGAAAGCCTTATGGCTCTTTTGCTCAACACATAGTCTATATTACCGCTGACATTATAGCCCATAAACAGCACTATAACGACAAGGAGCAACCCCACGAGGATTAAAAACTTTGTCTGCTCTCTCATCGACTACGTTTCATTATGAATAACAAAAACAACAAACCACCAACAACGCCTACAGTCATACCGATAGGTATCTCGTAGGGATGCACCAACAGGCGTCCAAAGATATCGCATATCAACAGGAAGACAGCACCTGCCAAGGCTGTCCAAGGCAGTGCTCGGCGCAAATTATCGCCGACCCATATACTGACCATATTGGGTATAATAAGTCCTAAAAAAGGAATAGCTCCCACCGTAACGACTGAGGCACTTACAATAAGCGCTATGCAGAGCAGACCTAAGCTCACAATTGTCGCATATGAAACGCCTAGGCTTTTTGCAAAGCTTTCGCCCATTCCTGCTATGGTGAACCGATCGGCGTAAAAATACATTAACAATACAGCTGGAAGAATGATGTAGATTGCTTCGTATTGCCCCTGCATAACGGATGAAAAATCGCCCAATAACCATTCCTGTGTGTTTTGCACAATATTATTCTTATAAGCAAAAAAGGTAGAAACAGCGCTCAGTATACTACCGAACATGATACCGACTAAGGGCACAAAAACGGTGTTCCGTAGTTTTATCTTGCTTATAAAAAGTATAAAAACAGAACTCATCACGAAGGTAAATAACAATGCAAACAGCATTTTCACCAGCATTGATGCATGCGGAAATAGCAGTAATGCAAATAGGATACCCATCTTAGCTGCTTCCAAAGCACCCGAAGTAGTGGGCGACACAAATTTATTTTGCGACAGTTGCTGCATCACAAAGCCCGCCACACTTAATCCTGCACCTATTAGGAGTAAGGCTAGTGTGCGTGGCAAACGGCTGATGAGAAATACCAACAACTTATCGCCATCGGTAAATAACTCGCCAAATCGTATATCCTTAACCCCTGTAAACAAAGAAACCCACACGAGCAGTAGGATCACAATAAAGCTAAGTATAGCTACAATAAAATTCTTCTCTCTATCTATCAAAACAATCTCTTCTCTCCTGTAAATATGTTTTTTAGACCTGAACAAAATAGAGCTGCCAGCCGAAGGAAGGCAGTAATACCTCCTTCGAATGACAACTCCCTTGACTAAATAAATGCAAAATAATCACTAATTAATACGGGTCACCGTATCGCCGTTTGTATCCACCACAACAGGCTGTCCCTCTACCGGGCGCCCTCCTTTTGCTTTGTTTATGACATAAGCCTCGCCATTCTTATTGACTTTGACATGGTTCGGATGCGATCCCGTTGGCAAATCAGCTAAAACTTCATAGCTTGTGGCGTCAATAACTGTCGTTGTGCCGGTTTGACGATTGGCCGAATACAAACGATTTTTAACCGCATCATAAGCCACACCAATAGCACCTGCACCTGTAGCAATACTTTTGATCAATTTACCCTCTTTATCCAACACGGTTAAAGTACCTGACTTCTGGTTTGTCACGAAGAGACGATCGCCATCACTAACAATATTAATCGGCGACTCGCCCCCCGATGGGAAGCTTTTCTCTACTTTTTTCGTATTTACATCAATCACCGCTACTGCATTCTCGCCCATATTGGTCACGTAGATCTTGTCTGTGGATCCTGCGAATGTCATTCCTGTGGTTGTTTTTCCTGTATTCGGAATCAGGTGTGAGAATGTATGTGTTTTCCCATCAATCACCCAAATCGAGCTCGGTTCTCCCACATCGCTAATATAAACCAAGTTTTTATCTTCATCAACAATCACCTCACGTGTGTGTGATTTTTCGCCACCATGTGTAATCGTTGCTAAAAGCTTACCTGTCTTTAAATCAACCGCACTAACTGAGTTTGTACGCGTATTCGTTGTATAAACTACCTGCGTTTTATTGTTGATACCAATACCGTAAGGTGGGTTTTTGGTCAAACTGATGCTATCCAAAACAGCTAAACTTTGTGGATCTATCTTATATAAAGCGCCTCCCGGATTTGTTCTTGAGCCAGCACCAGTGACATATAAATGTCCATCTTGGCTAAAAACAGCCTCGTAAACACCACGACCTGCGGCGGACGAGCCGACCACTTCTTGAGCCGAAGCTCCTGTATATCCTAATACAGCCAAGCCTAACAATGCGAAAGCAAGTTTGCTCTTTTTTTTACTGTTTGAATACAATTTCTCAACCATCATATAAGTAAATGTTTAATTAAAACTATTACGCTTCAACCCACCACGGGTAAAAGCGAGAAAAAGCCTTCTGCCAATAGAGTGCTCCGTGCTTCCCTACTGGGTCAATATCTATTTTTAGTTCCGCAACAGTATGCTTACGGAACTGTTCTGTAAAATCAAGCATATCTTGCACCATATTATTTCCTTGCAGTCCGACGTTTTTTCTGATCTCTTTTCCACCTGCATAAAAATAATAGCGTTGTAGGTCGATAAACTGTTTCTTCTGTGAACCCACTCCGGTTAGAGTAGCGAACAACTGCTCTCTACCCGTCCAAATAGATGGCGAAAATACAGCCAGTGTACCAAAAACATCAGGGTATAATAATCCTGCGTATAAACTCAACAGGCCCCCCAACGAACTACCGCCCATTGCTGTAAATGCAGTATCGCTTAAAGTCCTATATTTACGATCAACATAAGGCTTTAATTCGACTACAATATCAGCCAAATAATCCCTTCCTTTTGGTTCGGCGACGCCATCTTTCGGAAATAGCAAATATTCGTTCTCCCGATCGGCATAGGTATCAGGATGTGCCACAGCAACAACAATAGCCTCTGCGGTTGCTTCGTCAATGGTTTCATCAACACGCCACTCAATCGGCCCTGAGCGCCCCACAGCAGTCAGTTCGTCAAACAGATTCTGTCCGTCGTGCATATATATAACCGGATAACGTTTGTCCGAATTTTTATAATCAGCAGGTAGATAAACCCACACCCTACGATGCTGGTTTAAACGAGGAAAGAAAAAAGCCTCGTCCATAAGTTGCACTTGCGAGCTAGCCGTGCTCTCGGGAAATTCATCCCGCCATGCTTCGACCAACAAAGTAACTTCCATATCCCGATCGACATGAACTTCAAAAGGGACAGACAAATCACCATTACGATCCGCTTGCACTGTTTTCCAATCGCCTCGCGTTAGCTTTAATTCCAAGTCACCTTCACAAACATTTTCTAACTCAATATGGAGTTTTTCGCCAGTAACCGGCAGCAGCCCAACAAAATCACGGTTAGGAGACCAAGCGTTAAAGTTGCCAGCCAAGAAACACGGACTACCTACAAAACTTAAGCAGTTATTTACAACCTGAACCTTAACCTTATGTTTTTTACTATGCTCCATATCATATACTAACTATCCTACTCACAAGAATTCTGTTCTAACGAACCGCTAATTTAGATAGATTATAAATAACCTGCAAGAATTATCTGTAATTAATCTAAATAACCATATATTTGCAGCAGAATACGTAGAGAAGAGCAAAACGATGACATTAACAAGACACATTTGCATATATATCCTCACACTTATAAGCACACAGATTGCCTTTGCGCAACAATATAGTGCTATAAGAGGAAGCGTACGCAGCACCGATAACCAACCGATAAGGGACGCCAGCATTCGCTTAGATAATCAAACCACGAAAACTTTACCCGATGGTAGTTTCTTATTTGAAAATGTACCTACTGGACACTACACTATCAGCGTCAGTAGTTTAGGCTATGCAAACCTAGAGCAGAAAATAAGTAAAAATGCAGGCGAGACACTTTTTATCCCCATAACTCTTCTAACGGAGGCGCATTATCTCGAGAGCATCGAGGTGACGGGAAAAACCGAACTACAACTCGCCAAAGAGCAACCTATACGCCCTATTATCATTGATACACGTGCGGCAGTAACACAAGCCACCAACTTGAGTGAGCTGATGAACCGGAGTGCAGGTGTACGCATCCGCCAGAGTGGTGCCGTGGGAGGCAACCCCGAAACCTCTATCAACGGATTTCAAGGCAAGGCTGTGAAATATTTTAAAGATGGTATACCACTGGATTATTTGGGCGATGGTTACAATCTTTCGTCTATGCCGCTAGAAATTTTAAACCGCATTGAAGTATATAAAGGTGTTTTGCCTGTATTCTTAGGTGCCGATGCCCTGGGAGGCGCAGTGAACCTCGTAACTGAAAAAAGAAACTCGCCGCAGCTTCATCTGAATTACGAGATCGGATCTTTCAACACACATCGCGTGGGCTTGATCGGCTCGAACCAATCAGCCGACCAAAAATGGGCTTACGGGGCTGAACTTTTCTTCAACCACTCGGATAATGACTACAAGGCTTTGGTCGGCATCCCCGATCCAGAGACAAAAAACTTAGTCAAGCAGCGAGTGCCCTTATTTCATAACGCTTTTCGTAGTTATTTTGGAGAAGGATATATCAGCATGCAAAATCGCAGTTGGGCCGACGAACTACGCTTTGCGGTAACAGCATTTTCTATTAATAAAGAGCAACAGCACCCTGCCCTGATGACAGAAGCATACGGCGCTGTACGCGCCACGCAAAACACGATAGCACCGAGCCTCCGCTATAAAAAGACAATTATGGACGGCCGATTGGCTTTTGACCAATTTATATCTTACAACAACTTAGAATCACAGCGTATTGACACTTTGATGGGGTCGTATGATTGGTACGGTAATTTTACTCCAAAATCTAGTCGGGGCGAATCACGTCTACCTTCACAATCAAAGGTAAATGAAAAACAAATTGTAGCCCGAAGCGGTATCAATTACCAACTTAATGGCTCGACAAAACTTAACTTAAATTATGTTTTTACCGATGCCAAACGCAAAGGAGAAGATCCTTATGGCGCACGGTTTGACGGCACGGATATAGATGTGTTGAGTATAGAGTCATCCTATCAAAAACACGTATTGGGTTTAGGCTTTGATAAGTATTTCTTAAAGGAGCGTTTACACAACCAAACGATAGCCAAGTTTTATCACTATCGTGCGGCAGGGTTGAATAATACGTGGTTTTCGACAACAGTCACCGACAAAGACAAGCGTAAAGAGTCGGGCAGTTATTGGGGTATAGCCGAAGCTTTAAAATATAAGCTTGACCACAATTCAAGCCTACGCCTATCGGCAGAATACACGTATAGAATGCCCGAACGCGAAGAGCTTTTCGGAAATAACGTATTTGTTGTACCCAACTTTGAGCTCAGCCCTGAAAAGAGCACCAACTTGTCGCTAGGCTATCAAAGCAGGTATTTCGACAAGTTAGCCGTTGAAGTAAACGGATTCTACAGGCACACAAAAGGATTAATTTTGCTCGTGCCTATTCAGGCACCTAATGCCCAATATCAAAACCAAGAAAACGTCAGAGGTTTTGGTTTTGACCTTGACCTGAGTTATCAGCTAGCACGAAACTACCGCATCAACGCCAACGCTACTTGGCAAGATTTACGTATATTCGGCATAACAGCAGCCCAGGATGCTTGGAAAAACGATGCGCGGCTGCGAAACACACCTTATTTCTTCGCTAATGCGGGTTTGCAAGCCGACTATCATTTGTTTTCTAAAAACGATCTGTTGAACGTTTTTATAAACTATAACTTTCTTCGTGAGTTTTATTTAGAAACGATTCCGAAAGCTGCCGAAGCAGGTGGCTTCTTAGGTCTATCGGGTAGCGCCAATCTGAACTCTGATTTGGTTATTCCCGATCAACATATGCTACACGCTGGCTTTACTTACAAACTGCCTTCTGGACGGGTTAATATTGGTGCAGAGGTGCGCAACCTACTCGATAAAGATTTATTCGACTACTACCGCATACAGCGTCCAGGTCGCAGCTTTCACCTTAAATTAAGTTATAACATACTATAAAATAACGATCATGAATATTTCAAAATTAAAAACAGGACTCTTTGCTCTGGGTTTAGGTTTAACGTTTACTGCCTGTAGCAACAAGGATACTCCACAACCTGAACCAACAGAAACAACAAAAGACAAGTATGTGTTAATCACAATGTCGGATAACAACTTAAACAAACCAGGATTTGCAACTGCATTTGATGAACTACCCAATGGCAATATCGTCAATAATTCTTCCGAAAGTACTCAAGGTCTGGGCTTTGGCGGCTGGAGACCGTATGGCAACTGGCTATTTAAAATGTTCAAGACAAGTGACAATTCATTAGGAATAGAAAGATTAGACGTTGCTCTAAACGGTAAAATTAGTTCTGGCGGCTTTATTTCCACAGACAAGACAAACGGGTCAGGCAACTTTGTTATCGTAGATGACAATAAGGGCTTTTATTGGGATGGAAGCAAACCGACAGAAATACAAATATTTAATCCAACTAAACTAGAAAGATCAAGTAGCATAGATTTTACAGATGTAATCAACAAAATAGGTAAAGATGAAGAAAACATTAAGTTTCGTGCAATTGGTCAGAAATTCTTAGCGGTAAAAGATGGTAAGTTATTCGCTAATATTACTTATGCCACAACAGATGGAACACAAAAAGGCTTTTGGGATGACTTTTATCCCGATGTGTATATTGCTGTAATAGATATTGCAACAGGAAAACATGAAAAAACTATAAAAATTGAAGACACTGGTGCTATCGCTTATGTAAACGACAACCAAATGTATGATTTTGATAGCAATGGCGACCTGTATATCGTGACGCAAGGCACATCCGAAAAGGGTACAGGAGGTAATTCAAAAATATCACGTATCAAAGCCAAGGAAACAGAGATCGACAAAGACTGGAGCTTGAATATGGATGACATCCAAGTAGGCGGAAAATTTGTATCGGTATTTGCAAAAGATGGCAAAATAATAACCGTTATCCCGAACACAGCATTAACAGGAGGCCCAACAGGTAACATCAACTTTAGTAATATTTGGGAATTCTACAGTATTGATATCGCTACTAAAAAACGTACTAAAATTGAAGGTGTGCCAATCACAACAAACCCAGGAGCAGCTATGGCAGCTATTGAGATAGACGGCAAGATATTACTACGTGTTAACACCGAGAAAGGTGTAGAAAATGGCTATTACGAGTTGAATAAAGAAGGTACGAGCGCTAAGCAACTTTTCCAAGTTACGGCAGGCGGCTCGGTATCGGGGTTATATAAAATAAAAGTCACTAATTAAGCGAGTATATTCCTCAGAAAACAATATATTTTTCAATAAAGAAGCGGTTTATGAAAACCGCTTCTTTATTGAAAAATTATAATAATATTATTAAAATATACTTACCTTTTATCACTAGTAAATATTATTCATTCCCCATCAACTGCAACTTATCATCTATAGCATTCCAAAGCTCGACACGAACTTCTAAAGCTCTTAAAGCTACTTCTTCCACCTCTTTCCATTTGTTTTCATCATTACCGACCAGCTCTAAAATCATCTTCATTGCTAAAGGTCCGTGCTCGTCTCCATCCAATTCTATATGTCTCTGAAAATAATAGATAAATTTCGATAGCTTTCCTTCAGGCAATCTATCTTTTAATGAGGTCAAAATACTCGAGAACATATCCGGGATCAAGTTTTCTCTTCCAAATGTAAAGGCTGCTGCAATTTTATGCGGTTGTCCTTCTTCAATAATGGCAAAGGTAAATTTCAAAAATTGCCTAACCCGCTCATCTAAATAAATAGTATCTAATACTTCATATAAGTCATCCCCATGTTTCAGTCGATCAACAAGATTACAGATTGGATTTATTTCCGCTCCCAACTCTTGCATCGCTTCTAAATACATTTCAAAATGACTTAGGTGTCTGCCATCGATAAACTCATCCGACTCTTCTGCCAATACAATTTCATTTATTAAATGACGAATATCAGACGAATAACTGGGGATCCATGGTGTTTTAACACACGTAAGTTCATATTGTAATGCTTTTAAAAGTGACATAAAGTCCCATACAGCATAGACATGAAATTCAGTAAAAACACAGAGCCCTTCAATATTACAAATTCTTTTATAGGCAGAGTGCCTCAAAAGAATATTGCGTTGCGATTCAATTCGTTTATTTATCTTTTCTATTTTATTCATAGGGCAAAAGTAGAACATTATGAATAAAATAGAAAAAATACAGTATTGGCTAGTTTAAACTAGTGACTTTTGCTTTCTAATATCTTCTAACAAAGCTTCTAGTTGATCTTTAGCATATATTTTAAAAGCTCCTGCTTCCAACATAGACTCCCTTTCCATATCATCCGAAGATGAAGTAAATCCATATACTTTAATGTCCGGATACCTTTTCATCAACTTTCTTGTGGTAGCAATACCATTTAAATAAGGCATATGAATATCAACAATACCAATTTCAGGAATTAACGCATTATTTTCAAGAGAGTTCAAAAGCTCCTGTCCATTTTTTTCCATAGAAAGAAAATCGAAATCAGGATAAGACTTTGTTAAGCTTCTCAGAACAAAATGGTTAATTTCAGAATCATCTACAAAAACAACTTTTACATGTTTTCTTTCGACCATAATAGTTATATTTTTAGTGGTTAGCCAATAGCTAAAATAATATTTTCCTTGAAATAATAAAACAAACACAGCTTTTTTATTTTTTCAAGCTAATTTTATTCTAAATAGTAAGCTATGCATCTCTTAAACTTTCTTACACCAAAAATCGAAAGTCATGAATAAGTGTTATTGGATATCTTGGTTTTTTAAAATGACATGCAACAAAGTAAATAACATGGAAAGGGTAATATTTCACCAAAACTAGCAGAAACAGTTTTTGGTAGAATATTACCCTGCTTAAGATATATCTTATTAAGATTAAAAGATCTGAAATAAGTCTTTAAATTCGATCTCGCTTATTTTTATGTTTTTTAATATTATTTCTTTTGATTGCTATGCGGCCCTGTTAGCCTCCCCTACAATCTTATTGCTATTTTTTTCTCCAAATAATAGCATCTGTTTTTCTAAGACGACCCTTAACTCTTTTAAAAATAGGTTAAATATAAAGTCGTTTATATAGACCTGATGATTAAACTATTATCCGTTATTTTTTATAACACATTCGTTTTCTCTACTTTCATATATCAAATGTGTTTTCATAGTACACTATCTCAAGTAAGTCTTAACCATTAAATGCTTTTTTAAGCAATTCTAAGCTTTTAGGAACAGCTGTATCGGGGTTTTCATGCCCTTCCATTTCTAAAGACACATAGCCTTTGAACCCCTGTTCACGAGCTATTTTACCCAAACGTTGGTAGTCTAAATCCAAATCATAGTAAACCCCTCCACCGTAGTAGGTTTTTGCTTGAATGATATTAGCATATTTCACCAATCGTTCAAACTGTGGGTAGGGGTCTCCAACATAATTGCCCGTATCTAAATTTAATCCCATAGAGGGATTATCCTTCAAAGCCATATAAATGCGTTCTAAATAATCAATATTGGACGATAACCCCCAATGGTTTTCGATAGCTAAGATTACACCTTCTCTTTCTGCATCTATCAAACACTCAGCAAGACCATCTATACACCATTTTATCGCATCTTCATCTGTATAGCCTGGCAATGGTGTTTCCTTACCTGTCTGATAATAATCAGGAGCCGATCGACCTGTCCCCCAGCTTCCGGTATTCATACGAATACATGGGATCCCCATCTGTACAGCAAGTTGAATACATCTTTTAGTATGTTCAATATCTTTTTTTCTAGCTTCCAGGTCAGGCTTGACAAAGCTTTGATGGATAGATAGCATGGGGAGTGCTAAGCCTGCATCAAAAGCCAAACGTTTTAGTTTATTCATATAGGTCTTTTCTTCACTTTCCATCTGTCGGTGCAATATTTCCACTCCATCAAACCCAAGTTTAGAAGCATTGTCAATGACTTTTTCAATCGGATATTTTATTTTATCAAAGTGCCAATAAGAATAGCTTGATACGGCAAATCGTATAGGTGGTGTGTATTTGTTCTGAACAGATTTTTCAGGTTTTTGACTTGCTAACAAAGTTTCAGCTCCCATAGAAGCCAGCCCCAATAACGCTGTCCCTTTTAACCATCCGCGTCTTGATAATTTAGTCTTTTCCATACAATTGATCATTTTTATAGTTTATAATGAAGTTACTCTACTCATTACTCGTAAAGTATTATCGCGAAAACGAAACCAGCCCCAATTATTTTTAATATACTGCTAAACTAGATTTCTGTTCATATCCAAATATAATAATTTAAAAAAGTTTTAATTGCTCATTAGCAGAGCCTGGCAATCTTTTATTACCAAACTTAATCTCAAAAGTCTCATAATTTTCGGGAAATTCTAATTGATTTACTTTTAAAAATATGCTCTCGCAAAAAAACTCAAAATCCACAACTTTCAGCTCGGCCATTGATCTTATTTTTGAAATATTATCAACAGAAAACTTTTCTTCTAAAAACAAATAAAGATCATACCGATTCATATCAACCTTTAATCTACTTAATATAGAATTAATTTTTCTAATTTTTTCTAGTAAATAGGCTCTTGACTGACTTGTAGGAATAAAAGCAAGTTTACCAGTAGATTCAAAAAAAGCATAATCGTCAAAATAAACATATTGGGAAGAATCATGGCTAAATACTTTCAAAAGCTCTTCCTTGAACAAGTCTACCATATGATCTTGTAAAAAAAAGTCACAAACTTT
Source organism: Sphingobacterium sp. UT-1RO-CII-1 (assembly GCF_026711005.1). Taxonomy (GTDB): domain Bacteria; phylum Bacteroidota; class Bacteroidia; order Sphingobacteriales; family Sphingobacteriaceae; genus Sphingobacterium. The sequence goes on from NZ_JAPPVJ010000003.1 coordinate 132,825, forward strand.
AAGCTCTAGTTCATTATGTAAATTATCTACCTTCATTTCGAGACTATCTAACAAAGCCTTTCTTAGTCCATTAACTTGTTCTAGAGCATCCTTACAGAGTTTAAAAGAAATAGAAATCAATATTTCAGCCATACAACATGTATTATAATTTTACTAACAAGATAACAAATTATAATGTTTATAAGTACGCTTAAGAAACGTCCTATTTAATTGTTTTTGTCGAAAATCTGTATTTTTCTTTTAAACGCTATGCTAATAAAAAAGGAGCTTTAAAGCTCCTTTTTTAAATATCTAACAAATTATAATGTTTTTGTTTTTTAACAAAACTTTTTATCAATGTATCTAGCTATTATCCGATATTACCTCAGTTCATTTACAGTATATGTAATAATTTTATTATGAAGCGAGTCTCGTTTATTTTTTGAAAACAAAGAATCTAATTGTATTTCATAAACAAAACCTTTTTGCATACTCTCAAAGTCTAAAAAAACTTCATTACCTTTAATAAGAATGTCCTGTACCTTGACTTTATGTAAATCTATCTGTTCTGAGCCATATTTTTCATGATAATGATACCTATATCTCTTAACTTGAACTAATGAATCAAGATTAACATTCCTAATTTTTTCGGTAAAAGTAAGTTTAAAACCCTTACTAAGTAAAGAAACATCTTTAACATCAAACATCCTACGTTTTGAGAAGGATATTTTCTGAATTCCCCGGTCCCCTAGCCAACCATGATCAGATTGACCTACCCAAAGACTACCATCAGGTCCAAAAGCCAAACGATTATTCCCCTTTCTTAACCCTTCTCCATCAATAAATGGTGTTACAGCTCCTTGTATAATTCCATTCACTTCTTCCGGTATAACCCGCACCAAGCGCTCTTGATTCATTTCTCCTACAATAAATTGTCCTTCAAAATCTTTTAAATAATCGTTATTTTTAATTAATACTGGCTGTGTTGGGGAATTTGCAATAACATTATGTGGAAATATAATCATAGGTTTCTTTCGCAAAGAATCTAGTACATCGACAGAAAGTTCAAATGGGTTCCCTTGATTCCATCCCTCAGTCCATATTAAACTTGCAGGTTGTCCATAAAACCCTCCTTTTTCAACATAGTACAATGGGCTTGAAGCGACCCAGTCACCTTGATTATCTGTAACGTATAGCCTGTCCTTACTATCTATAAGTAAACCGTTAGGGGATCTAAATCCCGATGCATATGGAATAACTTGTCCTTGTTTAGTTAGTTGTATAACCCAGCCCCTATAAGGAACGACTGAAAACATTCCCCCTCTCTTACTCTTACCATCCATGTTTAATTTCCCCCGAACAATTTTAGAAATTCCTCCTCCCGAAGAAGATGCATTCAACGCTATATACAAGTTACCTTTACTATCTCGGACAGGTCCATAAGTAAATTCATGATAATTCCCAGTCAATCCGTAACCATCATAAACAGTCTCAAAATAATCTGCCGTTCCATCTCCATCTGTATCTTTAACTCTAGTTAATTCAGGCAGTTGCATAACCAGTACCGAAGTAGAATCTTCGACTAAAATGCCTAATGGCTCATGTAAACCTCGTGCAAAAAGTTTCCATTCCTTACTTTCAGGATTATAAATCATAATTTCGCCCCTCATAAAAGAGGCAACTAACTTACCATCTGGCATAAAATCAAGTGCTCCCACTTCTGCAGTAAGGCCATCAGGCATTTCCACATCTTCAATAGTATAAGGGGACAAATATGATAAGTTTTCCACATCATTCTTACATGATACAAATAGGAACACAACAATCAAATATAAATATCTCATTTTTCAAGCTTTAGTAAAACAGAAAAACTTTGTGCATCTTCTGCCTTCATTTCAATTTTATTGCCAACGAGTTTTTTGCCTTTATAAAAATATTCAACCTTTGGTGTAGCTGTATAATTAAAATATACATTCTGTTCTAACCCTAGAATTCGAAACTCTCTTAATAGAGCTTGTCCGTGCTCTACATCTTTAATAGTTTCATATATATCTACATCATCAAGTGTATAATGAAGTTCTAAATATCCCCCTTTAACAATCTTATAACCTTTAAAAGCGACTTTGTTCTTTACATTATTTCCTATAATTTCTATCGGAACTTGAACCTTTTCATTATAAAAAACATTTCCTAATATTTTAGATCTTGCATCTTTATGCCCTTTCCATATGTCTGTATTGTCCACAAAATCACCTTCCCATACAAGCACCAATTTACAACTACTAGCATCCCAACAATAAGACAATCTATGAGGTAAGTGCATTATAATGGCAGCTGGGCTCACCCCTTCTATATAAGTTCGGTAATAATAAGGAGGTTTTAGTGAAAAAGGATGAGCTACAGTTGCAGTCTTTTCAACAGTTCTTCTACTTTCAGGAATATTCCCATCAATTGTTATATCAGGCATTGATGCCTGATTACTCACATACATAGCTCCGTACATAATCGTTCCATGTCCAGGAACGGTACAGACATAAGGATATATACCTTCTTTATCAGGAGCAACAAACTCTAATATTTTACTTTCTTTGCCTTGTAAAATAGGCAAAGCCCATAATACATCTTCTGTTGCGGGGTTATAATTCTTATTATGCCCATCACTTCCCAACCTATTTGCTTTTGCAACAACACGTTCGCGACTACCTGGTAATAAAATCAATAAATTATGATCCATATCATCGGTATTGGTAAACGAAATTTTCACTTTCTGCTTTGGTTTCACATGAAATCTCACTTTATCAAATTGCAAACCTGGCAGAACGCTTAATTCTATTGTAGCTTTATTTTCATTAGATTGCGAAAACAAAAAACTAGTGTTAATACAGCAGGCACACAGTATAAGAAAAAAAACCTTCCACTCATTGATTTTCAAAACATTTTGAAAAAATATTTTAAGCGGTCTCTTATCCAGAAGAATCATAATTAATGATTTAAATTAACACTATTTCTTAAAAAATTGTTGATAATAAGACGACGTATCAAAGATCCCTCCGCTAGATGCGTAAAAATCATCATCAAGTTCAAAAACCCCTTGTTTGACTTTTGTCCATTCTGCTCCTGACATAGGATGTTTTCCAAACATATCGTCCCAATTAATATAATTCATATCTCCGTTAGTTTCCATCATCCCCATACCTAATTGAGGAAATGGCGCAATACTTCCTGCGATGTTTTTGTTCCAATCAATTAAAATGGGGTTCACTGTCAAATCTGCACATAAACAAGGAATACCATGATCATTCGCCACCTTAGCAATTTGAGCTGTTAAACTTAAAGTTTTTGCTATCCCTTTCAATACAAAAGCGCTATAACCAAGTTTTATCTTTCGCATAGCGTCTTCCACTGTATGTATGCTTTCATCCGCTGCAATCATCACCCCAATGTCTGAAACATCTTCGTTGTTTGATTCTACAAAAGGCTCTTCATACAGTAAAATATGCTCAAATGCACCTATTTTTTTCGCATGATCCAAGTATCTATTTAAACGTTCTTTCGTATCATACCGGGCATTGGCATCCATAGTATAATAAACTTTGCCATTCAGAGTCTGCGAAGTCCTTACTCCTTTTAAAACATTATGAACCTCGGTAAGTCTCTTACAATCCTTTACTAACATTTCTTCCTGACTACCAGGTGCACCAGTTTTGAATTTAAATATAAAGTAACCATTGTCCGCCGCTTTCTCAATGTCTTCAATTTTCATATCATAAGGTATCTGGTACATAATAGCTACCTTTTGATTTTTATAGGAAAAAGTATCTTTATACTTTTCGGGAAATAGATCATAAAAAGTCGACAGTTTGTTTTCTTTTGCGTACAACATCCACAATGCGTTATCAACACTCACACAAGCATTATACACAAAATTAATATTGAGATCAGACCTATTTGTAATCTGTTTAGCTTTGTGGTATAATTCTGGTATAATTAACTCCAATGTATCCATGGGGTTTGTGATTTTCATCTTTGACAATATCGCTAATGCTTGATTTGTTAAAGCAAACATAATAGCGTTACCGTTGGCTTCAGTATGTTCTTCAAAAATATTGGGATCTCCATATAAAACACTTTGAGTCCCTAAACCAATACTATGCATCCCCGTCTCACTACTTAACATCACAGCTACCTGCCATAATTCTGTAAGGTACCCACCTTTCAGACCTAAAGGAATCCTTAACTTCTCTCTCTCAAAATCACTATCAAATTTTCTAATTCTAATTTCTATTTCTTCTTCCATGTCTGTTTCAAAAAAAGATTCTTTATGACCAACAACATTTATAAACCCATAAACTAAAGCACTACTTTTTATAAATTTCCTTCTATTCATAATTAGATTCATACAACTACCTAGTAAATACAAACTTTCCTAAACCTAACAACGAAAATTCACAAAATATTTAGCGAATCACTTAAGATAATACAAAGTAGATAAAACATATTTTCACCTCATTAAAATATATACCACGTTAATTCTTCAACCACTTTTGAAAGAATTTCACTCCTGGTTCAACAATAGCTTCATGACCACCTTCATGCATAATCATCTCAATTCTATCTTCTATTCCAAGCTTTTTATAATGTTGGGCTGCACGTTCATACTCTTCCATCACTTGTGGCCAGTAGGCTATTTGATCTTTTTTACCGTGTTGTATCTGTAGGGGACGTGGTGCAATCAAAGACACAACATCATCATCTCTAAACTCATCCAGCCAGCCAGTCATATATACATAATCTTCTTTAGTGCCAATAAAACTGGTATATCTTTTATCAGGAACAATCATTTTATTCAATCTTTCGTTAAACCAAGCTGAAACAATTGATGCTTTAATACGTGGTTCAAGCGGTGTCCAAAACATAGTAGCCATTCCGCCCAAAGATATTCCCCACATACCAACTCGCTCGGAGTCAATACGTGGATCTTGGAGTGCTAAATCAAGAAGAAACTGCATCCTAACAAGCTCAACGCCCGGTATACTGGTTTTAGCAAGCCTTGCATACCTTTCAATATTATTCCGTCGCTCTATGGAACGTAAATTTAACGGAGATAATACTGCAAAACCGGCTTCAACTAAAGCTTTTGCATAAGCGTGATAATTCTTCCCATTCTCAAATGGGGTTTCCGATCCGCTACCAATACCATGTTGCGCTATAATTATAGGCACTGGTTTTTCTTTAGACGCCCCATTGGGAAGTGCCAACATTCCTTCTGCATAAATTCCACCTAACGGGATACGAATCCATTCTCCCTCAACGCCATTAACGACATAGGGGGTGCGCTCAGGCGATCCACTTTGTTTTAATAGAGGTGGTTTAATGACCTCTTCCCACCTACGCCTATTAGCTTCAACACTTCTTAAAAAACTTCCAATATTTGTGTAGTCTCTATTCCATTTTATTGATGCACGTTCTTTATATCCATTGATAATCTCATTTGTGAAGTAATCTGACAGCTGCTTTTCATACCGATCTATTCGTTTATCGTCTTCTTCCTGAGTAAGTGTTTTTTCCTGAGCTAAAAGAACTACACTAAAACTAAACAAAGCAATAAAAGTTAAGCAATATCCTTTGGTGAATAAGCTAGTAAGTTGATTTCCTTTCATATTTGTATAATCATTCTTTTTTTGTATTCTATCGAATATTCATCTGCAATAAGATTGCTGTATTTCATACTTGCTCTAAAAAATGTTCTTTATAACCAACAACATTTAAAAGCCCATAAATTAAAACACTACTTTTACAAATTTATTTCTCTTCATTATATACTATATTCCTACAACTTCATTTAATAGTAGCTAGTTTCAAATAGTTGAAGTACAAAATATTCAAGGTTTGTTAAAATGATTTATTTACTGATAATCTATATCAGTAAATAAATCATTTTCCTCACACAATCATCATTTTTTCCAACCAGGATTTTGCGTTAGCTTATTGTTCAACACAATTTGACTTTCAGGAATGCAGTCTAAATAATCTCTATCTAATTGAAATCCGTAACCTGAAGGAATTGCCTTTTGATATGGATCCATAAAGCCTTCTTGATCTTCATAAAAAGGGTTCTTTGCTATTTGACTTGCCAAAAAGCCTTTTGGTCGCTTACCTACAATCAACTCTTTCGCCGCTGCCCAACGTGCGATATCATTCCAACGAAACCCCTCTCCTAAAAGTTCAATTCTACGCTCTCTTCTAATTTCATTTATAAGAGGAGATAGAGTTGGAAAATGCCAGTTAGGATCTATTGCTATTGAAGCAATATCAATATTAGGCATACCAACACGCTCCCGTAATAGCTTAATAGTTTTATCAACATCAGCCTGTACGATAGACCCTAGCTCAGCTTTTGCTTCAACATAATTCAATAAAACTTCTGCATAGCGAAACAAAATAGATGGAGTTTCTTCATATTGTTGTACATGATAAATCACCTGAGGATCATACCCTTTCTGGAGAATATATCCGGTAGGAGCATTATGATCTGCGTTACTATTTAACTTTGAATACACGATAGACCAATTATCAGTGCCAGCATTCGCATATACCTTCCATATCTGATCGGGAGATGCTACAGTTTGCCTAAAACGTAAATCTCGATTTTCCATTTCTGCAGTAATGTTAGTATACCCCTGAAACAATGTATTTCCAGCAATAGACTTTCCATCAATACATAAATAATCGTCAATGGCACTTTTTGCTACAGATTTTCCCAATGGTAGAGACATTCGAAAATTACGATCATTAGTAAAACTACCATCGCCTCGTGACAAGTTATTATCATATTTTCGCCAGAACATAACTTCACTATTTGCTGAGTAGTCTCTTTGAATAAATAAGTTCTTATAGTCTATTTCAGGATTTCCCGTATTATAAATCGAGTACAGTCCTGACTCCATAATCTTACCTGCCGCCTCTACTGCTTTAGTCAAGTATTTGTTTGGGTCTGCATTTTGAACAGCAAACTCAGTCCCTTTATGATATTTTTGCCAAGTTCCTTCATATAATGCTACACGGCTTTGCATTAATAATGCTATCCATTTATTAACCCTTTCGTACCCATTAGTTCTCTCTCCTGACAAATACATTGCAGCTGTATCCAAGCATGCAATAATACGATCAGCAACAATATCTCGGGATGTCCGCTCATTATATAATTCGGGCGAACTCGTACCTAAATCAATATCTAACCATTGTATATCGCCATAACTTTTCAAAAGATTAAAATAAGCCACTGCTTTAAAATAATAAGCTTCTCCTACATACTGCTTATAACTATCAAAGGGGTGTAAGTCCTCAATTTTTTTATAGTGTGTCATAAAATAATTCACACTTCTAATATTTCCAAACCCTATACTTCCAGTAGTAATAATAGGTCGAGTTCCTTGTAAGCGAACATTAGGCGTAGCTCCTACTAAGTCATCACTATCATAATCATTACCATGGTTAGCATATTTTGGAAAAAAAGTCGCATTATAAAACTGATTCACATACGTCTCTAAATGTTCAGGTTTCTCAAAAAACATCTCTGATGCCACCTGATCCAAAGGAGGCCGTTCCAAAAAGCTATCATTACAAGCTGCTAACAAACACAATGAGATAAAGCCTATAAATATTTTTAAAGTTTTCATAACCATCATTAATTTAATGTAATATTAACACCAAAAGAAAAAACCTTACTCATTGGATAAATCACACCATTTGTAAGATATCCTCCTTCTCGACTATCTGAAGCCATAGCAGTTTCCGGATCAAATACTTTATCCAATCCTGAAAACGTCAATAGATTTTCTCCCGAAAAATATACTCTCGCCTTACTAAAAATATTTTTTGTTACTGATTGTGGAATGGTATAACCTATCTGCAAGTTTTTCAAGCGTATATACCCTGCATTTTGCAAATAGCGATCTTGCACCTGCCTATTCTTATTCGTCTCTGGAGTAAAATAGGGTTTTGGTAAATAAGCGTCTGTATTGGGGCCTAATATATTTGTTTCATCAGCTGGGCGCCAATAGTCTAATGCAGGAGAATGTCTATAAAGACCTGATGATGCCCACGCTCCTGTCGTACCCCAGAATAGCGGAGAACTTGCTTCTGGGTAGAACTCCCTTTTCAAAATGCCTTGCCAAAACATATTAAAATCTATACCTTTCCAACTGGCGCCTAAATTTATACCAACATTATAACGTGGACTTTTATTCCCGATTACTTTTAAGTCTCCCCGTTCACTCAAAGTCCGACTTCCTTCATCAATAGTACCATCACCACTTAAGTCTTTATACTGAATATCTCCTGGTCTCCAATCTTTATGATATCTAGATTGGTCAGCCATATTTTTCGCTTGTTCTGCAGTTTGAATGATGCCCTCGGTTTCAAACCCCCAAATTTCACCATATTTTTTTCCTGCATACCAAGTATCAAATCTTTCTGTAAGATTTAAATATCTTGTAATTGTTGTTCTACTATCTCCGAGAGCTAACTTCACATTGTAATTAAACTCTGACCCTATCTTATCATTCCATCCCAGTACTAGCTCAAACCCTTTTGTCGACAAATCAGCATTATTTGTTACAGGTGTACCTGTTCCTAATAAAAATGGCAAGTCATATGCTGCTCCTAACATATCGTAGGTTCTTCTGTCATACCAATCAAAACTTAGATCTAAACGAGAGTTTAACAACCTAGTTTCTACACCGAAATTCAATGTTGTTATTGTCTCCCAAGTTATATCATCACTAATTAAAGCAGGAACATTAGCATATTGCGGACGTTTATTTCCCATAATCCAGGGACCTTCTCCTACAATCCCCAATTTATCATAGAATAAATGGTTGGCTATATTCTGATTTCCTAAAGACCCGTACGAAACTCGCACCTTAAAGTATTCTAAATAAGGAGAAATAGGTTTCCAAAAATCCTCTTTTGAAACGGTGTATCCAACGGATGCAGAAGGGAAAAAACCGAATCTTTTTTCTTTTGGAAAGCGAGAGGAACCGCTATACCTTCCACTTAGTTCAACTAAATATTTCTCATCATAGTTATAGTTTAAGCGCCCAAAAACACCACGATTAGACCAATCGGCCATATTGTCTGTAGCAATCACCCCTCCTAATGATGTTTTAATAGAGGGATAATTATCTACCACAGGAGACGTCCCAGTGGCAGATAAGCCTGTTGTTAATGCTTCCTCTTGCTCATAACCAGCCATTACATTAAAGTAATGTTTATCCAATTGCTGCTCATAAGAAGATACTAAGTTTAAAATTTTATAAACATATTCTGAATAAGCAGATGTATAGACTGACTCTGGCTTACCGATATTTCCCAAAGAACCATCGCCTAACTCCACCATTACTGGCTTAGGATTTGCACTAGCTTTAGTATTTCTAATATTATAATTATAATTAAACACTGTTTTCCAGCCTTTAACCGGTTCCAATTCTGCACCAATATTTGCTAAAAAATCACTTCTTTTACTTTTATCTCTTCCTGAATCCTCCAACAAACGTACTAGTGGACTTTGTACAGTACCGTTAATATTATAATGAGGCATCATTGGCGCAAACATTAACATTTCTCTAAAGGTATGCTCTCGTCCTACAGTAGTCTCTCCCATAGGGTAGTCTGTATCAGATTGAGCCCATTTTAAACTTGAATTTATACGTAACCAATCTGTAACTTCTGTTGAAAGATTCGATAATAAATTATATCTTCTATAATGGTCATGACCAAATGCGTATGTACCATTTTGCTTAGTATACCCTGCTGACAAAAAATATTGAGTCTTTGCTGAACCTCCTGAGACATTAATGTTATGTTTATGACTGATTGAGTTATTTCCCATTAACAAATGAGGCCAGTCATTATTAGCATTACCATTTCTTCGTCCTGCCCAAATATTATCTATTGGATTATCAGGGTCGTACTCATATGGAAATGTCCCATCTAAGTACCCTTTTATCCGTTCCATCTGTTCATCACTATAAACTGGAGCTAAGCCAGCATTAGCATTTGCCTGATTATAAACAGTTGCCCAGGTGTAAGAATCAATAAAATGAGGTAGACGAAGAAGAGAGTTTAAAGAAAAATTATTTGAATAACTAACTTGCGTATTGTCAGACTGCTTTCCTTTTTTTGTTGTAATAAGAACTACACCATACGGCGCACGAGACCCATATACTGCAGCAGCAGAAGCATCTTTAAGTACGGATACACTCTCTACGGTTTCTGGGTCCACACTATTAATATCTACTTCAACACCATCAACCAATACTAAAGGCGAACTATTGCCATTCAATGAGCCAACACCTCTTATATTCCACCCACTTGCAGCCCCAGGCTCACCTCCACGCATTCCCATATTGATATTCATATTAGGAGAAGCTCCTTTTATTAGATCTGATACATTAGCTGACGGCCGATTAGTTAATGCCTCTCCAGACACAACATCAACGGCAGCAGTCATATGTGATCTTTTTTGTGTACCATAACCTACAACTACAACTTCATCTAAAGTCGCTTCGTCCTGTTCTAAAACAATATCGAATGATAGTGTGTTTCCAATAGCTATTTTTTGACTCTTATAACCAACATAGCTGATGGAAAGAAAATCAGAGTTTTTTAAATCTGAATTAGAAAAATTAAAAACTCCCTTTTCGTTAGTAGTTTGGCTCACTTGTATTCTTTCTACCCTAATAGTAGCTCCCACAATTGGTTCTCCATTTGAATTTTTTACTATTCCCCCTATAGACTTTTGAATTTCTAGGTCTTTATAAAACCCTAACTTTTCCTGCTTAGAAAATGGGGAAGCCTTAACATTACCTCCTACTACACATGCAAATAAGCTTATCCCCATAACCTTTAATAAAGAATGCAATCGGCTACGACTCCGGGCTCTTTCCAGAAATGGTAAAGAAACATGAACTTTTCTTTTTATCATAATTAGTTTATTTTATGTTACTCAATTTTTTATCTATTTAGCTATCACAATACTATTTATTAAAGTTTGTAACGCTACTATTATCAGTAACTCATCATACTTACGCTTATTAAACACTTTCGTTAACGTAAACGATCTAAAAGAATACATACAGAATAAATAATAAGAAAATCTATTCCGTACCATTTCTATTCATCATTTAAAAGTCGAATACTTAACTAAAAACTGCACAAGACAACTCGTTTACGTTACCGAAAAAAGTCTTGTACTACTTAATTAAAAGTTAGACATTTAAAAATAAGTCCTGCTACTATCGATTTATAATATTTGCAATATAATATACTTTTTTTATTATTTAAAATAAAAGCAAAATTATTTTATGTATTAGCTGCTAATTCCTGGTTCTTAAATACAACCTTTGAAATAACCAAGTACAACAAAAATAAACAGTTCTTCTCTTCGCAGTTTATTTTATACTATCTCCTCTCTAACAAAAATTCGGTTACAAAATCATTATCATTTAGCCATGGATAATCACGCTCTATTCGGTTCAATTCATCAAACTGACCTAGAGATAATATTTCCTCGGGATTTAAACACCAAATTCCTTTCATTAGTCCTTGACGTCTCAAAACTTCATGAATTCCTGGTATACAACCCTTAAAATCATTTGCGACATCAAATATAATAGCATTAGCGTCCGTTGTTTGATTGGCTAAAATCTGTAATTCACGCCATTTTTCTATTGTCGGCTTTTCTTTAAAACTTTTTACTTCTCTTATCAGCTCTACGGCTTTCCTAGTCCACACAGCCCAATGTCCTAAAAGTCCTCCTTTAAATTGTACTTCTTCTTGCTTCCCATTTACATCAAACCTATACACTGCCAATAAATCATTTATAATATTGTCATCATTACCAGTATACAATGCGATGTCTTCTTTCCTAGATGAATATGCGATTGCTCTTACAACATCGAGTGTCTGATACCTATTAAAAGATGCACACTTTATAGCCTCAACATTCTTAATTTCGACAAACTTAGTCCAAAAATCGTAACTAAAAACACGACCTCCAACAGAAGGTTGTAAATAAAACCCAAATACAGGAATCACCTGAGCAACTGCTTCTGTCCGTTCAAGAATTTCTTCCTCTGTCGCATTATGCAATCCTCCCATACTTAACAATCCCATATCATAACCATATGATACGGCTATTTTAGCTTCTTCTATAGCTTGTTCTATTGGTCCACATATACCAGCTATTTTTAAGAAAGGTCTCTCCAGTTTTTTCTCTGCTATAACATTAGCCGTTACTTCTAAAACTTTTTCAAATAAATTATGTTGCGGATCCCTAATCTCAAACTGTGTCGAATGAACTCCCACTGCAACACCACCAGCTCCACTAGCTATATAATATTCAGTTAATAATCGCTGATTATCTTCATCAAAATGTCTGTGTTCATCCAAACACAAAGGATGAGCAGGAAGGACTATACCTTCCATTAAATATGCCTTTAACTTTTTATCCAACATTTGCATTAAAACTTCCCCTTTCTTTCTTGAAAACTAGTATTCTTTCCAAATTCATCTCCATTATTCAATATCCACTGAGCAGTAATTTCTATAACATCCATAATTGTCACTTTCGGATAGCCGAATATTTTATGACATTCCGAAGCATTATTTAATAATGCTGTACTTTCTGGCTCCCCTTCAAAAATTGGTTTTATTCCCATTTTTTCTCCTAGCCTTTCAGCTATCCACTTCACCGATAAAATCTCAGGTCCGGTAACATTCAAAACCTTTGCGGGGCTTTCTACATGCAGCAAACTCCTTATAGCAATTTCATTAGCGTCATGTTGCCAAATAACATTTACATTATTTGTCTGTAGATTTACACTCTCTCCTCTAAATACTTTTTTTCCGATTTCATGCACAACTCCATACCTAAAATCCACAGCGTAGTTTAATCGATATAATAATATGGGAGTTTGATTCTTCTTACTGAAATAGGTAAATATTCTTTCTCTTCCCAAAGTACTTTGGGCATATTCCCCGATTGGTTCAGGGGCGGTATGTTCATCCACTCCCCCCGATGTAACATTCACAAAAGGCAATACGTTACCGGAAGACAAGGCAACAATACGTGATGCTTTAAATTTTTCCGCTATACGACCAGGCAAATAAGTATTCATAGCCCAAGTGAAATCTTCATTTCCAACAGCACCAAACTTAAACCCTGCTAAATAAATGATATTTTTCACCTCAGGTAAACTTTGCAGATCTTCCTCATCCAACAAATCACACACAATAGTTTCGACTCCAATATTTTGCAAATATTTCTTTCCATCTTTATTAGAAAAGCGGGAAACACCATAAACTTTACGTGAAACATTAAGTTCTTTCAAACCATCTATTAAAAGCTTAGCCATACTTGGCCCCATTTTCCCTCCTATTCCCAAAAACATAAAATCACCATCTAGACGGGCAAGATCTCTTAAAAAAACATCAGAGGGTTGCGTATATTGCTTCTCCAACTCTACTAATAATTTATTCTTCATTTTATTTTAAAAACATATCGTAAACATTCGCTACCATTAACACAATTATCACCGTTAAGCCCAGAGCTCCTCCCCACTTATAAAAGTTACTATTAACATATTCTCCCATTACCTTTTTACTATTAGCAATCCAAAAGATAGACACGCCTATAAAAGGCACTAAAAAAATAGTTACACTTTGTGCTAACACAATCAATTCCAAAGGAAGTTTGCCGAAAGAAATTGCAACAATACATCCCAAAATCATAACAATAGATATTAAAACTTTCGTTTTCTTAGAATCCATACTACTCCCCAAACCTAATGCATCACTCAATAGAACCCCTCCTACTGTAGCATTTCCAACCAAAGAAGAAAAGGAAGCTCCAAATAATCCTACAAAAAACAACGAACTTGCATATTTTCCAAAAAGAGGTTCCAAGGCTTTCCCCATTTCAGCAGCACCATTTACGTGAATATTCTTTGGAAATAAAACTGCGGCGGCACAAACTAAAACAGATGCACTCATAAAACCCAACAAAACTACTCCCGTAAACGCTCCCCGTTCCGAGTTTTTGATACTCATACCTTCATTACCAGTTTTCTTTCGTTCTTGAATAAGATAAGTTTGATAAAACGCTCCAACAAGAGAAAAACAAGAAGCAGTAAAAGCTATAATTAACCCTACAGATCCGTCTGGAATGGATGGGATAAACCCTTTAAAGAGTAATAGAAAATTTATTTCCGCCAAAAACAAGGTCGCTATAAAACAACCCAACATCAGTAATACTAAAGTAATCATCAACTTCTCCATTACTTTATAAAATGAAGGAAAGAACAATAATGCAATTCCTAAAACAGTAAATAAAATAATCCATATATCCATTGATGTATTCGTAGCTTCCGCTATTGCAATTCCTACCCCTATGCTATTACCCGCCTGAAAAGAAGTTGCTACAAAAAAAATACCTACTCCTATCATTACACCTATTGTCTTATTAAAATGCTCCTTAATCAACGTTAATAAAGACTTGTTGTGAATTACGCCTATACGCGAACACATAGACGTATAAATCCCCATGAAAAATAATGCGACTATCACTATCCACATTAAAGAATATTCGTAATCTGCCCCCATTTTAGAAGTGATAGTCATTTTACTTGGCCCAAAAACAACTGCAGCAGTAATAACGCCTGGCCCTAAAATATTTAAGATTTTCTTCATAGTTTCTAATTGATTTTCATTCTCATTTTATTAACATCTACGGTATCAATAACACTGTAATTATTACCGAGTCCTGTCCTGATATAATTAGAGATAGCTGTTATTTCACTATTCGACAAAAAACTAAAAGAAGGCATTTCTTGATCGTATACATCTCCATTTACTTCAATTGGGCCTTTTAGACCTTTCAAAACAACCTCTAAAAACTTGTTTTTACTTTCTACTGTAGCTGTTTGAACAAGTGGTGGAAAATATTTTCGAACTCCCATTCCATCATCTTTATGACAGGATGCACAATAAGATTTGTAAAGAACTTTTCCATTACTCTTATTCTCTATTATATCCTCTTCTGCAGACATAAAATTATCTGGTTTAAAATCAATAACAGACAGCTTTAATATTCTATCATCATTATGCTTAGGAAAACCTTTCTGCGGATTCCAATCCCGATTACTTGTTGCTATATATATATTACCTTTTTTATCGGATGTGACAGATCGAATGCGTCCATAATAATCTTTTAAATAAACCTTCTCATCGATAATGTTAGTTTGTTCTTCATTCAACTTTAACACCCTAAAACTTTGTGTTTTCAATGTAACTAAGAGAAGACTATTATCCCACTCAGGCAACAAAGAATTACGATAATATTTCATTCCTGCTGGAGCTATAACAGGTGTCCAAGCCTTGATAGGCTCGGTCATATTTCTTCTTCTTGCTATTTCAATTTCATGAGGTTTATCATGATACCCTTCTATCTCTCTCCAACCATAATTATGCAAAGGCTGAATATAATTTACTTCATCCTCAATTGCATCTCCATGCTCTGAGGCCATTATTTTCCCATTTGAGGTTACCGTTAACCCTTGAATATTCCTAAAGCCCCATGCATAAACATAAGAATTCGTTAATGGATTGTCTTTAGGTATACTGCCGTCATCTTTCATTCGTAAAATCTTACCATTTAATGTTGTTGAATCCTGCGAATCTGTTAACGACAATGCATCTCCAGTTGCCCAATATAAATACCCTTCCAAATCAAATGTTAATCTCGATCCATTATGCCCCAAAGCACCTGGTATACGCAATAATACATCAGATTGTACTACTTTTCTTTTTTCCAACTTAAGCTTCACCAATTCACTATAATATTTTCCTTCTTCCTCAGTCGTATAACAAGCGTATAAATAAGGCTTATTTCTAAAATTAGGATGAATAGCTAGCCCTAATAGTCCCATAGTTCGTTTATGAAATACATTAGGCACTCTATAAATTAGATTTTTAGTATTAGTTTTTAAATCCAACTCAAATATACTGCCTTTGATTTCTGTAAAAAAAATCGAATTACTTCCCTCATTATACTGTATATCCCATGGCACGTCCAAGCTATCTTGAATTTCACTGATCCCGATATACGATTTATCAGAAACTTTTATAAAATCTATATATTTCTCTTTATTGTCATGCTCACAACCAATTAGAAGGGCCAATGGTATCAGAATCAATAATACTCTTATTATACTCATATTACTTTAAAATAATCGGTTATAAAATCATAAACTGCCATAATTTGGCTTGGATGATTCGCATGTGCTACATCAGCTAGTACATACTTTCTCCTTTCTGAAACTATCGTATTATACGCTGCATAAATCGTAGTTGCTGGGGTTACATCGTCAATTAAGCCCCAAGTCATAAAAACCGGTACCTTAATAGCTTTTACAAAATTTACCACATCATAATAAGGTATCACCTGTTCCCTGGAAGCATATACCCACTCATCTGTAATATTCTTAAGTGGTTGAGGCCATCCTGAAGGTTCATCAAACATGGAACCATTCGTTTGACATAGAGCCGGGCAGTAAACAGCGACCGCTTTTATTCTCTCGTCTAAACCTGTTACTATCAAACTCAATGCTCCCCCTTGAGAAGACCCACTAACAACTATTTTTTCACTATCTACCTCGTCTAAAGTCTCTAAAAAATCCAAAGCTCGTACACATCCTTTAATAACTCGATTGAAATAATAAGTATCTTTTGACTGTAAATTAAAATAAGGATATCCATTCAAAGCCCCTTTAGCTAATGCACTATACAAACCTGGGTCTGAATTTATAGGAATACCATGCACACCTAACTGTAGAGTAATAATATTTGCCTCCGCAAATTTCATATTTGCACTATAAGGTCTAACTCCAGCACCTGGATAAATGACCACAACAGGCATTTTTGTATTTTTATCGCTTTGCTTAGGTATAGTTAGAACTCCATAAAAACGAGATCCATCTTTATCAACTACATAGTTAACGTAATACACGTCGACCGTTTCAGAAGACAAATCCACAGCTTGTATTATCTTTGAATCTAAAGCAACCTCTTGTATACCCTCCAATTGTCTCTTCCAAAATGAAGCAAAGTCAATAGGATAAATAGTTGTTCTACGTAAATTATCAGAATCAATTACAGCGCCTATTTCTTTAATAATCACTTCAGAATCTATCTCTATACTAGCTTTTATACGTAAAACTTGAGCTAAATCAGTTGGAAGAATATTAACTATAGTCCTTTTATTAAAAATATAACCTTCCAAAACTTTCCCATCATTTTCTCCTTCCTTCCCATACATCAACTTATATTGTTTCCCTTTTAATACAGAAAATGCCGTCTCATCTGCTATTATTTCTACAGTAATACTATCATGCAACTTATACTCATTTTTACCACCCGCCAATCTCAGGTCAAATGTAATCTGACTATAACAAAAATTATAAAAAACGCAAGACAAGAATAATATACTAAGCTTTTTCATATGTCTATAATTACTTCATGAGCTATCACGCTCGGTTTATCTTTTATCTGATTAGTTTATTGTCAAATAATCAGAAAGGTTTTCCATCTTATTATTACTCATCCTTGCGCCTCCTTTACGATATAAATATTTCAATAATATTTTTCATATCAGTAAAAAAACACATTTGAACTTCTTCTCTTCAACATTTAAAATGTTGATAATAAAACGTATTAATGTTTTAAAACAGCAGAAGAAAATCATTGCGTAAACGTTACCGTAAATTCTTGTTTTTTTATTAGAATCACATTAATTTTCAAAAAAAAGAATTGATCTTTACTTAGATTTATATCGTCTTAAATCGCATTACTTCTTAAGACTGCTTTTAACAATACAATTATAAATATAAAAAATAGTTTTTACTAATTTTTATCTAATTTTCGTAAAATAAATAATTTTCTATAGTTAATATGTCTATCGGCATAGATTTTATATCTGCCGGTTTTTCCTTTAACAAAAAGTAATTATACAAGTATTCTATCGCCAAATACCCCTGCTTATCAGGCCTTTGACAAATTAAAAAATCGACTACTCCTTTTGCTAAATAATCAACATTCGATGGCAAAAAATCGAATCCAATAATATGAGGTTTTACAAAGTCAGGTCTTTCATGAAAAAATTGCCCAACTACTGACACCCTTGAATTGGTTACAAATATTAAATCGGGCACTATTTCCTCAACAAGATTACTTAATTCTCTCGATACATCATTATAATCGTTATGATGTATATCTCTTAGAACAATATCAAAATTCCGACCCAAATTCTCCAGATATTTCGTGTAACCTTCAATTTTGGTATTTAAATATTTATAGTTCTGTAAACCTTTACCCACATTTAAAATTAAAAGTTTTGATTCATCTTGAACAAGATAAGAAGTCAAATTTCCTGCTAAACGTCCAGTGCTATATAAGTCTGGCCCTACATATCCTAAAGATGATGAGTTGGGTATATCTGAATTAATAAAAATAGTCTGTAAGCCATTTTGCTTACACCTATCAACAAAGCATCTTGTTTCCTCTATAAATATTGGCGCTACTACAACTGCATTAAATTTCGTTTCAAACACGGTATCCGCTGCCTTATTAAATGTACTAACATCTTCCTGATCATACAAAAAAACATCTATATTTATACCAAACGAACTAAATTCATCAATTCCTTTATTAATTCCTGTTAAACATAACTCCCAGTATCCAGTTTGTTGGGAAGTTCGAGGAATTAATACAGCAATGCTAAGATTATTCTTTACAGAAAGCGACCTTGCGTACATGTTAGGTCGATAATTATTTTCTTTAATTATTTTTTGGATCTTTTCTCTCGTTACATCGGATACATCTTTCCTATTATTCAAAACCCGATCTACTGTGGCAATGGAAACATTGGCTAGTTTAGCAATATCTTTGATACCGAACTTTTTCTTCTCACTCATATAATTTTAACAACAAAAATAAAGATAGTGGACAGAACTAAAGTAGTAAAATAATCTAACATTTACCGATGCGACTTTATTTCGAAGAAATATATAAAAATAAAAAAGGAGCTTTACAGCTCCTTTTAAAATATCTAACAAATTGATAGCGGTTTAAAACTCTATTTTACGGTATCAATAACTGCTTTAAAAGCATCTGGATTGTTCATAGCTAAATCAGCTAAAACCTTACGGTTTAAACCGATATTATTTGCATGTAACTTACCAATCAACTGTGAATAAGAAATTCCGTGTTGACGGGCTCCAGCGTTAATACGTTGAATCCATAAAGCTCTAAACTCGCGTTTTTTAGTTTTACGGTCGCGATAAGCGTATAGTAAACCTTTTTCTACTGAATTTTTAGCAATGGTGTAAACCTTGCTTCTTGATCCGAAATAACCTTTAGCTAATTTCAGGATTCTTTTTCTTCTTCTTCTCGAAGCTACTGCGTTAACCGAACGTGGCATAATTATAAAAATTTAATTTGGTATAAGGCGTTACGTTTTTCAGTAATCTTACAACCTGATACCCGGTCAAAAAATGTATTAAAATAAAACTTATTTGCCTATACAAAGCATACGTTTAACGTTGCCCATATCTGCTTCATGAACGTAAGCTGTTTGTGTCAAATTACGTTTTTGTTTTGTAGTTTTCTTAGTTAAGATGTGGCTTTTAAAAGCACTTTTTCTTGCAATTTTACCTGTTCCAGTAAGCTTAAAACGTTTTTTAGCACTGGAATTGGTTTTTACTTTTGCCATAATAATTATTATTTTTTATCAACTTGTTAGACTCTTTATTTCTTCGCTGTTTTTGGCGCTAAAGTCAAAAACATACGTTTCCCTTCCAGTTTCGGTAAAAGCTCAACCTTTCCATAATCTTCCAAAGCCTGTGCAAATCTCAAGAGCAAAATCTCTCCTTGTTCTTTAAAAACAATCGCACGACCTTTGAAATGTACGTAAGCACGAACTTTCTCTCCATTTTCCAGAAACTTAATGGCATGCTTTAATTTAAAATCAAAGTCATGATCACTGGTATTAGGTCCAAAACGGATTTCCTTAATAACAGTTTGTTTTGCATTAGCCTTGATTTCTTTCTGTTTCTTCTTTTGTTCGTAAATAAACTTGCTATAATCAGTAATTTTACAAACAGGAGGAACTGCATTTGGCGAAATCTCCACTAAGTCAAGCCCTAATTCGTCAGCAAGTTCTATTGCTTTACGAGTCGGGTAAACACCTTGTTCTACATTATCGCCTACCAATCGTACCTCTGGTACACGGATAAATTCGTTAATGCGATGATCTGGTTCTTTCTTTCTCATTGGTGGTCTACCACCACCACTTCTACTTAATGCCAAATATTTAAAAATTAAACGGTTATTTCTTTAATTAATAATTCCTTAAATGCTCCCGAGTCCATCGACCCTAAATCTACTGATCCGTGTTTACGAACAGAAACCATGCCACTTTCCACCTCCTTTTCTCCTACAATCAACATATATGGTATTTTCTTGACTTCTGCATCACGAATTTTACGACCAACCTTTTCATCTCTTAGGTCAATCAGTCCGCGAATATCGGAATTATTTAGGGATTCCAAAAGATTTTTCGCATATTCTTCGTATTTCTCCGAAACGGGAAGCACTATAAATTGCTCAGGTGCAAGCCATAACGGAAACTGCCCTGCACAATGCTCTATTAAAACTGCTACAAAACGTTCTAATGAGCCGAACGGAGCACGGTGTATCATTACTGGACGATGCTTCTGATTATCGCTACCTGTATACTCTAGTTCAAAACGTTCGGGCAAATTATAATCTACCTGAATTGTTCCTAATTGCCATTTACGCCCCAAAGCATCTTTTACCATAAAATCTAACTTTGGTCCATAAAAAGCAGCTTCACCATATTCGACAACAGTTTTCAATCCTTTTTCTGAGGCTGCCTCAATGATTGATTTTTCCGCTAAGTCCCAATTTTCATCACTACCTATATATTTTGTTCTGTTATCAGGATCCCGCAAGGACACTTGTGCTGTATAATCGTCAAAGCCTAAAGCTCCGAATACATACAAAACAAGATCAATTACTTTTTTAAACTCTTCTTTAACCTGATCAGGTCTACAAAATAAATGAGCGTCGTCTTGTGTAAACCCGCGTACACGAGTCAATCCGTGCAACTCACCTGATTGCTCATAACGATATACTGTTCCAAACTCTGCAAAACGCACCGGTAAGTCTTTATATGAACGAGGTTTTGTTTTATAAATTTCACAATGATGCGGACAGTTCATGGGTTTCAAGAAAAACTCTTCTCCCTCCACAGGCGTACGTATGGGCTGAAAAGCATCTTCTCCATATTTTTCATAATGCCCTGAAGTCACATATAACTGCTTATGTCCAATATGAGGAGTTACTACTGGCTCATAACCTGCTTTCAATTGCGCTCTTTGCAGAAAATCCATTAGCTTTTGTCTTAAAGCCGCACCTTTGGGTAGCCATAAAGGTAAGCCCATTCCTACTTTTTCCGAAAATGCAAAAAGTTCTAATTCACGCCCCAATTTACGGTGATCGCGTTTTTTAGCTTCTTCAATCATCTTCAAATACTCGGTCAGTTCCGAAGCTTTTGGAAAAGTAACCCCATAAATACGAGTCAACTGTTTACGTGTCTCATCTCCTCTCCAGTAAGCACCTGCGACATTCATCAATTTTATCGCCTTAATCGTCCCTGTATGTGGAATATGTGGTCCCCGACACAAATCGGTAAAATCACCTTGCGAATAGAAAGTAATTGTTCCGTCGTCTAAATCTTTAATCAGATCAAGCTTATACTCATCTCCTTTTTCTGTAAAATAAGCCAATGCTTCCGCTTTAGATACATCACGACGTTCAAAAACCTCCTTTTTCTTAGCAAGTTCCAACATTTTATCTTCGATTTGTTTAAAATCGTCCGAAGAAAAATCTCGGTCACCAAAATCCACATCATAATAAAACCCTGTTTCTATGGCCGGTCCTATACCGAACTTTACTCCTGGATAAAGAATTTCTAATGCTTCTGCAAGTAAATGTGCAGAAGAGTGCCAATATGTTGCTTTACCCTTCTCATCATTCCATGTCAACAACTTGACCTTAGCATCTTCTTCAATAGCTCGGGAAGCATCCCAAACTTCACCATTAACCTCGGCTGCTAATACATTTCTAGCTAATCCTTCCGAAATAGAAAGAGCAATCTGCATAGCAGTTGTTCCTTTTTCATACTGACGCACAGAGCCGTCAGGCAACATAATATTAATCATCTACGACTATGATTTTTAATTTATTAATGAACTTAAGAGCAACCTTACAACGTGTACAATTACATTGATTCAAATCAGTTTGCCCTAAAAAAATGATTTTCACAAAAGTACATAAATTCCTTCGTATAAACTAATACTTAGCAGAGTAGCCTACTCTTATACTAGACAATGTCCTACGATTTTAACGAATTTCATAGCTTCTTCATGAAAAATTTATTCTTTTAAGAAAACACCTGCTATACAACAAAAAAACACTCTCATAAAGCCATACATCCCACGGAAAGTATAGTAATTCAGGTAAAATATTATACATTTGTTAAAACCAATTCTATAAATGACGAACGAAATAATACTTTCAGACGAGCAATTACTCTGTTTATTACAACAAGGGGATGAGCCTGCGTTTACTGAAATCTATACACGTTACAGTCGAAAACTTCTTGCCATAGCCTTCAATTACGCACGAGATCCTGATCTTGCGGAAGAAATTGTTCAAGACATTTTTTTAAGTCTTTGGGAAAGACGCCTATCTTTAAAAATAGACTCACTTGAAGCTTATCTCGCTACAGCGGTCAAGTTTGCCATATTCAGACAAATATATACGCAAAAAAAGAGATTAGAATTAGCAAAAAACCATTATAAAGTACAAACTGCTATTTTAGATGAGGACAAAATATATGCGAAATTTTTAGACGAATACATACAAGGCATTGCAGAAACATTACCAGAAAAATGCCGTCTTGTTTTTCAGTACAGTCGGAACATGCATCTTAATAATAAAGAAATTGCCGAAAAAATGAATATTTCTGAGAAGACAGTAGAGTCTCATATGACAAAGGCACTAAAAACAATACGAAATAACCTTTCCAACTCCGGCACAATCATCACGCTGACTTACAGCTTTTTAGAGAAATTTATAAAATAAATTAAAATTAGACTCAGGGTTAGGTCCTTCTCAATGTACTTTAATAGTAACATTGCAGAAAACCATGGATAAACAACACATAGCCGAATTAATAGAAAAACATCTTGATGGTACCGCTAGCCCAGCTGAATATCAACAACTACTGGACTGGTACCGTTCTGTGGAGCATACAGAAATCCATTGGCCTGAAACTGAAAAACAATTTGATATTCGTGTTGACCGCATCCTTACAAATATCTTATCCCAGGATAGACATAAAAAAGCCCCACATCTTTTTCAAAGAAAATCTTTTTTAATACCTACAATTTCAATCGCTGCTGCTGCAATATTGGTTTTACTACTCGTAACCAATCTATTTAATAAAGATCAAATTAAAGACACAGTTTTAGCGGAGGCCACAACAATAATCCTCCCAGGAGGGAATAAAGCAATCCTGACTCTTAGTGACGGCTCTGTAATTGATTTGACAGACTCTCTTCACAGCTATAATAACAATCGGGAAGATGGTCTTAAAATATATACTAATCAAGGTGAACTTACTTTCAACAGCAGCGACTACTCTACTTTATCTTCAAATAATTTAAATACACTTAGTACGCCAAGAGGCGGTCAATATATGGTCAATTTACCTGATGGCAGTAAAGTGTGGCTCAATGCCGAAAGTTCGCTTTCTTTTCCCAATACATTTAATCCGAACGAACGCAGAGTTACCCTTAATGGAGAAGCCTATTTTGATATTGCAAAAAATAAAAAAGCACCTTTTATTGTCAGTGTTGATGATATGCAGATAGAAGTTCTAGGAACAAAATTTAATGTAGATGCCTACAAAGACTCCCCACGTATTTCCACCACCTTAGTGGAAGGAAGTGTGAAAGTCAGTCAAGGTATGCAGAACATTGTTTTAGAACCCAACCAACAAAGCTCTTGGGATAAAAGAAGTAAAAAATTCAGTATTCAAGACATCGATACAAAACTCTCAACAGCATGGAAAAACGGCTACTTTATCTTTGAAAACACCAATATAAAAACTATTATGTCTCAATTGTCACGCTGGTACGATATTGAGGTTGAATACTTGGGAGACATCTCTAAAAAAGAATATACAGGAAGCATCTTAAAAAGAAGCACTATTCAAGAAGTATTAAATATGCTTGAGCTAACGGGAACTATCGAATTCAAGATCACAGGAAGGAGGGTTAGTGTTATGCCATAATTTGTCATAATTTAAAATAGATCCCAAAAAAAATATCAGAGTGCGGACACACCCTGACATTTTATTTTTGCCTGGTATCTAATCAAATAACCTATGTACTAACATTTATTATTAATTAAAAGACCAAACATTCAAATGTATGAAAATTTATTTATGTAAGGATATCTCGAGATCCTTTCGACAAACTTTGCTTGTTATGAAGCTAACTATAACCTTAATTTTAGGCGCCTTTCTTCATGTAAGTGCAACCGGGTTTGCCCAAAACATCACGTTGAAGGCTTCCAATGCTTCTTTAGAATTCGTACTAAAAAAGATAAGCACCCAAAGCAGTCACGATTTTCTTTTTAGCTCTTCTATGCTAAAGGACGCCCATCATTTAAACATAGATATAAAAAACATGCCTTTAAAGGATGCCTTAGAACTATGTTTTACCAATCAGCCACTCACGTTTACTCTTTCTAATAAGACAGTAATTGTCAAAAGAAAAACTGATGTGGAGCTCATTTCGCAAACAAGAACAGTAACAGGGGTTGTTTTAAACGACAATGGGACACCTATTGCTGGCGTAAGCGTACGTTTAAAAAACAAATCAACAACGACACTAACCGATAACTCAGGTCGCTACTCTATAGATATTTTAGGTCCGAATGCCACCTTATTATTCAGCTACCTAGGTTATTCCTCACAAGAAATAAACGTCGACAACAAAAACCAAATCAATGTCACACTTTTAGAAACGCAACAAGAACTAGATAATGTTGTTGTCACAGCTTTGGGTATAAAGCGACAGCGCCGAGCACTAGGCTATGCTGTTTCGGAAGTCACCAATGACGAAATTACTGGATTTGGAGAACCAAATGCCATTTCCGCTATGGCCGGAAAAGTTGCAGGTGTTAATATCTCAACCACTACGGCTGGTGCCACGGGCTCTAGCCGTGTTGTAATCCGTGGTATACGCGAGCTACAAGGGAGCAACCAACCCCTATATATTATTGACGGAATACCCGCTGTAAACGGCAATATAGGCAGCGCGGATCAATGGGGAGGGTTTGACTTAGGGGATGGAATGGCTGACATCAATCCCAATGATATTGAATCAATATCTGTACTTAAAGGAGCCTCAGCAGCCGTCCTATATGGTTCTCGTGCTCTGAATGGTGTTATTTTAATAACCACCAAAAGTGGACAGGGTAAAAAAGGCTTAGGTATCGAATTCAACAGTTCTTTAACGACCGATCAGATTTCAACAAAATTAGATGAAGTTCAAAAACTTTACGGACAGGGCACAAACGGTCTTCTTCCCCGCAATGTCGTAGAAGCGGGTAATATAGCAAGTAACTGGGGACCTCGCTACACTGATGCAGAAACTATCATTCAAAGAAACGGTGTTGAGCGACCATACAATTATATTAACAATAACATTCAAGACTTTTTCCGTACTGGTATAACTGCAATGAATACCTTATCACTGACAGGAGGCAACAAAGATCACAACTTACGTTTTTCCTACTCGAATGTAGATAATAAAGATATTATTCCCGGTAGCGGTTATGATCGGAACAACTTTTCTTTCAAGGGACAGAGCAAAATTGCCGAGGGCTTAACACTTGATGTTAAAGGCTCTCTTATGCTTGAAAACGTAGACAACCGTCCTGCCCTTACTGATGATGTGAACAACATTGGAAATGGGCTTATCGGTATTGCCGGCAACTTTGATCAATCATGGCTGCAGGACTACGCCAACGCTGATGGAACATACATCAACTATACTGGCAACCAATACCGTGCAAATCCCTACTGGACATTAAACAGAACAAACAATCTAAGCAAAAAAACAAGAACCGGCGGCTCTGCAAGCTTAAACTATGTTCTAGATGAAAACTGGTCAGCCACAGCAAGCGTGGGTACAGATTTTTACGCTTTTAAATTCAGTAATTTCTACGACCTATACACCCCTACTAAAGATGGTGGTCAATTACAATTGAACGATTTAAATGTTCGCGAAGATAATTTCCAAGGGTTAATCAATTACAACAAAGAAATCAACTCATCCTTTAAGATTGCTGCAATGTTGGGAGCCAATTTAATGAAGTTCAATCGCGACCAAACAATCATTAACGGAACAGAGATTATCGTTCCCGGCAAAGAACTGATCACCAATTTTAAACAAACACAAATCATCCCTAGCAATCCTAGAAAAGAAATACAGTCTATATTCGGAAACGTAGAGTTAGGTTACAACAATTACTTGTTTTTAAACTTACAAGCAAGAAATGATAAGTCATCTACTTTACCTAAAGGAAAAAACTCATATTTCTATCCTGCCGCTGATTTAAGTTTTATCATAACCGATGCATTTGACATTCAATCTAACATTTTCAACTATGGTAAAATACGTTCTTCTTACGGACAGGTAGGTAGCGATACAGATCCCTACAAAACCAGTTTCCTATACTCGTTGACGGGGCAATCTATGAATGGCTTGCCCATGGGAGAAGTACTTGGTGATATCATTCCAAATGCCAACCTAAAACCTCAGCGCAAGAACTCTTTTGAAATCGGCGCCGATTTAAGCTTTTTTAATAATAGAGTAGGTTTAGATTTCACATACTACAATGAACTCACTAAAGATGTACTCATCGATATTCCTATTCCAGAAACAACGGGCTATAAATTTGCCTCTTTAAACGCTGCTAAATTAAAAAACAAAGGAGTAGAGCTCCTCTTACGGACAACTCCTGTTTTACTTGATAACGGTTTCAAATGGGATTTATCATTCAATTTTTCTAAAAACCACAATACTATAATTGACATATACGAAGGGTTAGAAGCTTACACAGTAGCTCAGGCACGTTGGGCAGGTGCTACTATCATTGCAGAAAAAGGAAAACCTTTCGGCACAATTTTAGGCAATGATTTCCTACGTGATGAGCAAGGTAGAAAAATCCACGGTAGTGATGGTATGCCTCTTTACACCGACAATCCCGTAGCGATAGGCAGTAGCTTACCGAATTGGACTGGGGGTTTAACGAATAGCTTCCAATACAAAGGCATAGAATTTAGAGCTGTTGTCGATATCCGAAAAGGAGGAAGTCTGTACTCAATGACCAACATGATGATGTATGACAATGGTTCTCACCTCGCAACAACCGAAGGCCGTGATTCTTGGAACGAATACCATAAAGAGCGAAGAGCTGCTGAAGAAGCCGGCCGACCTGCAGATGATGTTAAACAAAATGGCCGAGGTTACATCGGTGATGGTGTAAATGAAAATGGAGAGGTCAACGACGTAGCAGTTAGTCCATCTACCTACTGGAAATATGTCGCTGAAAATATTCCACATCCTTTTATTTACGAATCAAGTTATGTCAAACTTCGTGATATCGGCATCAGCTATACACTACCTCAATCTTTGATCAAGACACTTCCCGTACAAGCCGTTTCCTTCGGAGTTATCGGAAGAAACTTGTGGATTATTCATAAGAAGGTTCCGAATATCGACCCGGAGTCCAACTATAATAACGGCAATGGCCAAGGTTTTGAATACGGTTCTTTGCCGGGGCGCAAAAGTATAGGTTTTAATTTAAAAGTGAGTTTTTAAGCATTCACCATCAAATCATTATGATACAATAATGCAGGTGTTAATCGGTAGCACAAGCTACACAAACGTTTAACTATTTAAATAAAAGACATTCTTATGAACATATTAAAATATTTACCACTGATTGCATTTGTGTTTGCTTTTCAAAGCTGCACAAAAGACCTTCAGTCTCTCAATGATAACCCGGCCGGTTTCGCCGAGTTAGACCCAAGTTATCAATTTACAAAGGTGCAGACCGGCTTAGCCGGAGATCGCGAAGATGTCTGGCGCTATGACCTTCTCGTAGCTTCTCCTATGGTCCAACATCTTGCCGGTGCCTGGGGTGTTCAAGCTGGCGGCATGTACCAAATCATGGAAAAAGCATACTGGACCGGCCACTGGGAAGCTACTTACCCACGCGAACTAAAAAACATACAGGATATCGTCGACAAGACCGCAGATGTTCCCGAGCAAGCAAATATCCATGCTGCAGCACGTATCTTGCGCGTATTTATTTTCGCTAAACTAACCGATCTTTACGGCGACATCCCCTACTCTGAAGCCATAAAAGGCTTCACCGAAGGAAAATTTCTTCCTAAATATGATAAACAAGAGGATATTTATATGGATTTCTTCAAAGAACTTGAAGAAGCCGTTACTTCTTTCGATGAAACAGCAGGCCCCTTCAATGGTGACATTTTTTTCAATGGTAATGTTGCACAGTGGAAAAAGTTTGGCAACTCTTTACGTTTACGTTTAGGTTTTAGAATAGTAAATGTCAATCCTTCGGAATCCAAAAAACAAGTAGAGGCTGCCATAGCAGGAGGTGTCATGACGAGCAACGCCGACATCGCCATGACAAAGCACATGGCGCTCAGCTATTCGGATGGTGAATTACGTGGTAACGGGCGTTCGCAAGTTTTCAAGCTAGACGTCGTATCCAGTAATTTCAGATTAGTAAACACACTTGTCGATTTCATGAGTTCTCGTAAAGACCCCCGCTTAAATATTTATAGCAGGGCATATTATGGTGTAGGAATTATCGGCGTTTCACGTGACATACAAGACATCACCCATTTAATCGAACCTCTAGGTATGAAACCAGGCGGTCTACCCTGGGTAGAAGCCGTAAACTACGGTATCTTGAAAGACAGCGATGACCAGCCTATCATCAACCCTGCGGATGGAAATCCTTATAATGTCGACTTCATGACAAGCTTACGTCAGCCTAGCGAATATGTTTCAGCACTAGACGCTCCGAGTTTTCATTTCACATATGCAGAAGTAGAACTTTTAAAAGCCGAAGCTGCTCTAAGAGGTTGGGCCGGTCTATCTGACGCTAAAACACATTTCAACAAAGGGCTAGAAGCCAGTTGCGATATGATGAGTCTATATCCTGGCGCCCCTGCAATACCAGCAGCTGCCATCAATGAATTGAAAGCGAGCTACAGCCCTTTTCCTACAGGTTTTGAAGCAGCTATGGATGCAATCCATGGTCAAATGTGGGTTAACTTCTTCCTTAACGGTGTAGAAGCATACTCAAACTACAGAAGAACAGGATATCCTTCACAATTAATTCCGTTTAAATCCTTAGCGTGGTACACCAGTGAAACAGATGGCGTTATGCCCAAACGTTTCTTTTACCCTACAGCTGAGTTTATCCAGAACAAAACAAGCTACCAAGAGGCAATTGATCGTTTAGGTGGTAAAGACGACTGGTTGAAACCAGTATGGTGGGATACTAATAACTAATAATAATAATAATACAACTATGAGAACAGCCAACGTTATTCTAGTCTTATACAAGGTTATTGCGTTATGCGCTATCAGCTTACTGTATATTTCTTGTTCAAAAGAAGAACAACAACAGACTGACGTTGCTGCTGTTCAAATTTTCAACGACCCCAGCTCAGCTCTTGTAGCTCGGGTTGTTGTTTCTCTAAATACATCTAGAACCATTAAAATTAGTTGTTACAATGAAAACAAACAACTGGTATACAACAACGTATCTTTTAACAAGCAAACACACAATGTTTCACTTCTACAGCTCAAAGAAAAAACCAACTATTACATAGAAGTAGCTGTCCTCGACGAAAAGTCAGAATTCAGCACTATAGAAAAAGTCAATTTTACGACAGCTGCGATACCTTCTTGGGTAACTGATTTCTACTCCCCTGATCTTAATAAAATAAATGATCCTTTAAATGGCTACTATCTTTTTGCCAACATGAAAAGTCCCGGATGCATTTACATGATTAACTCCAAAGGCGAAATAGTATGGTATAAAACAACAGAAGCCGTTGTTAAAAGTGTACACGCCACTCCTAAAGGAAGTGTTTTAGCCATACTCGATCAAAATGGAACAAATTTCGGGGATGGAAATATCGTTTTAGAAACCTCTTTAGCCGGCGACACTCTCTTTCATTTAGAATATGGTAAAAAGGGATTTGACAAATGGGTACACCACGATCTAGCGATCAACCCGCAAGGAAATATTATTGCCGTTACCAACACCTTTCAAGGCGGTTTTCCCGGTGATGGTTTAGTGGAGTGGAGCAGTTCGGGCAATAAAGTCTGGGAATGGTCTACTTTTGATGTACAGCATGAAATTGATCCAAACATTCAAGAACAACCTTGGGTTAATTCTGTATTCATAGATCACGATGGCCATTATCTTCTCTCGTTACGTGCACTTGATCAGGTATGGAAAGTACATTCTTCCAGTGGTAAAGTACTTTGGAAACTGGGCAAAAACGGCAATATCAAAATGGATCAACCTATCCATTTCCTGCGCCAACATTACGCCCACCGTAATCATCAAGGTGAGCTCATGCTATTCGATAATGGCAGTGATGAACGTCCTTATTCCCGAGTGCTTTCTTACACTATTAATGAAGAAAACCTTACCGGCAGTATAAGCTCCATCACCGATTTACCCAAAGACAACTATTCGCCAATCATGGGCAGTGCTTTTTTACTCCCCGACAATAATATACTTACGGCAAGCTCATCCAGCCTTACAGCTTTAAAATTAGATCCACTGGGCAACACCTTATTCAAGCTAAAATTTAAAAGCCCTATTTACCGTATCGAGTACATTCCATCTTCTATATTCATAAAGTAGCCAAAACATACTCCATTAATCAAAAACCGACAGAATAAGCCAAAGCCATATTTCGCCCATATATCCTTTACCCGAGGTTGCAGCACCTCCTCGCTCCCTCTTCTTTTTCAATAATGTTCCGTACCTTTGTGACCTAAATAAATAAAATGTCAAATCAGGTTCCTGCAGACGGCAGCATGCTTCCACTCATGGAAGAGTTTTATACTATACAAGGCGAAGGTTATCACACAGGCAAAGCCGCTTATTTTATCCGATTGGGCGGATGCGATGTAGGCTGTCATTGGTGCGATGTCAAAGAAAGTTGGGACGCCGATTTACACCCTTTAACACCTGCAGACACCATTATTAAAAACGCCCAAAAACACCCTGCAAAAACGGTCGTTATTACTGGGGGCGAACCCCTGCTTTACAACTTAGACTACCTTACTGCTGGTCTTCAAAAAGCAGGCATACAAACCTTTATAGAAACCTCTGGAGCTTACCCACTATCAGGTCATTGGGACTGGATATGCTTATCTCCTAAAAAGTTCAAAGCCCCACAAAAAAGTGTATTACAAGCTGCCGGCGAACTTAAAGTTATTGTCTTTAATAAAAGTGACTTTAAATGGGCTGAAGAGCATGCCCTGCATGTAAGTTCGCACTGTAAACTCTATTTACAGCCCGAATGGTCAAAATCTGCTGAAATGACTCCTTTAATTATTGACTATGTAAAGGAAAACCCGAAGTGGGATATCTCGCTTCAAACACATAAGTACCTCAACATTCCCTAGATATAGCAAAATAAGGTAGACTTTTTCATTACTTTTGATTTGATACTACTTTTTTCCAGCTATGATCTATATACAAACATATGTATTGTTTCTTCTTTTCTGCGTATCTTCAGTTTATGCCCAAAAGGCATCATCTAACAAACGTGCGCAATCTTCTTTTTTAGAAGCATCTAAAGCCCTGCAACAACACAACTACAGCAAAGCCGAAAGCCTGTTACTACAAGCAACCGTGCAAGACCCAACATTTGCAACAGCCTATCAACAACTTGCCGATATTTATAGAAAAAATGAACGCTACCAGGAAGCTGTAAAAACTTACCTACTTGTTCTACAGAATGACTCTAACCTTACGCCGCTAACCCATTTTGGTTTGGGAGAAGCCCTACTTTTCACAGGAAGCTATCTCCAAGCCCAACAACAACTTAACTCCTATAAGCGCAAAACCCGTTTATCAGGCAAGAGCCTCCAACTGGTTGATAAATATTTAGCAGACTGCGCCTTCAGCTTGCAACAGCAGAACCAAGCCTCCCTGTTACGGCTCACTCTGCTGCCCAATAGCATTAACACCGAACATGAAGAATATTTCCCAAAGCTGACTGCCGACAACAAAACCATTGTCTTCACAAGAAAAGAA
The DNA here is from genome assembly GCF_026711005.1 of Sphingobacterium sp. UT-1RO-CII-1. Taxonomy (GTDB): domain Bacteria; phylum Bacteroidota; class Bacteroidia; order Sphingobacteriales; family Sphingobacteriaceae; genus Sphingobacterium. The sequence continues at coordinate 165,411 of NZ_JAPPVJ010000003.1, forward strand.
AACAATCAAGAAAACTTTTACGAAAGCCAACTGCTTGGTGAAAATGAATGGTCAGAAGCCGTACAGCTGGACGGTCAAATAAACTCTACACATTACAACGAAGGGGCACATTGCATTTCTCCTGATGGTAAATACCTATTCTTCACAGGTTGCAATTGGCCCAATGGGCTAGGCAGTTGCGACATTTATGTCTCAAAAAAGGAAAACGGCAAATGGCAGACTCCCCATAATCTGGGAGCTCCTATAAACAGCCGCGGCTGGGAATCACAACCGGCTATTTCTGCCGATGGAAGAACACTCTACTTTGTAAGTAACAAACCGGGGGGCTACGGTGGCTACGACATCTACAAATCTCTTCTCTTGCCGGATGGGCAATGGTCAGCCCCACAAAACTTAGGTCCGCAGATCAACACAGCCTTTGACGAAAGCGCTCCTTATATACACGCCGATGGACAAACCCTTTACTTTGCCTCCAACGGTTGGCCTGGCTATGGACAAAAAGACATCTATAGTTCCAAAATAGATAGTCTTGGCAACTGGGGCATTCCCAAAAACCTCGGCCAACCTATCAACAACTTCCTCAACCAAACCTCCTTTCATATCAGTATGAATGGTAAAATCGGGCATCTATCCAGCCAAGACAGTACAGGCCGCATGAAAATATTCAGTTTTGAAATGCCCAAAGATTCTCGTCCAACGCCTGTTGCTTACATACTTGGCACGATTAAGGACAAAAACACAGAGCAGGCTTTAGACGCCACCATATCAGTAACCGCTGTTGATAAAGACTCCATCATTTTTCAAGATGAAAGTGATTACGCAGACGGAACTTTTCTTGCCGTTTTACCTATAGGCTACACTTATGCTGTTCATATTCAGCGAGAAGGTTACCTTTTCGAGTCACAACAGTATGCCTTAAACAACCCTAAGCACACCGACGAACAGTTTGAAAGCACCATCTTCTTAAAGCCTATTACTTTGGGCGCTGGCAGTACATTAAACAACATCTACTTCGACGTCAACAAATACGAGCTATTATCAAGTTCACAAGCCGACCTCTCTGCACTAATCTCTTTTTTAAATATTAATAAGGGATTGACTATTGAAATAGAAGGTCATACCGACAATACCGGAGATACAGACCATAATATGCAACTCTCCGAAAAACGAGCTCTGTCCGTTAAAGATTATTTAATACAGCAGGGTATCAAAGCCCACCGTATATCTGCCAAGGGCTACGGCTCTTCAGCTCCTGTAGCTACCAACGAAACAGAAAAAGGCCGTCAACTTAATCGTCGAACAGCCTTCAAGATTTTAAAAATGCAATAAAATTATTAAAGATTCTGCTTTTTCAACTCTTCCACAGCATATGCAGCAGCTCTTGCCGTTAAGGCCATAAATGTCAGCGAAGGGTTCTGTGTACCGGTCGAAGTCATGCAGGCCCCATCTGTTACGAAAACATTCGGGCAGCTATGCAATTGGTTCCACTTATTCAAGAGTGAAGTTTTCGGATCATTTCCCATCCTTACACCGCCCATCTCATGGATATCCAACCCTGGATTTTGCCCACTGCGGTGCTGCCAAATATTCTTAACTCCGGCTGCTTCCAGCATCTCAGCGCCTTGATTCAGGAAATCCTCTCTTGATTTCTCATCATTTTCATCATAGCCCACAGCTATACGAAGTAGCGGTACATCATATTGATCTTTCTCTGCGCTACTCAGCCCCACATAGTTTTCCTCTTTTGGTATTGTCTCTCCTTGCATCATCATCCCTACATGCCATGCCCCTACCTCAGTAAGTGCATCTTTAAATGTACCGCCCAACGTATCGGCAGGTACATTATCTCCCCTCCCTCTATAAGCACCAAAAAACGAAGCATAACCCCTCAGAAAATCCATTTCCTGTTTCTTTACATTTCTAAAATTCGGTATAATAGGCTGTGTCGGTCTGCGTCCATAATAATATTTATCCTCATATCCTTCAAAAGTTCCTCCCAGCGTCCCTGTATAATTATGGAAAGCTACATATTTACCCAACAGTCCATTATCATTTCCCAGTCCATTTGGAAAACGATCTGAAGTCGAGTTCAATAATATCTGATTGGATGCCAATGTCGAAGCATTTAAGAAAATTATTCTCGCATAATATTCGGTCATCTCCTTTGTTTCCGCATCAATCACCCGCACTCCCTTTGCTTTCCCCTGTTGCTCATCATAAATAATTGAATGCACAACAGACTGTGGTCTCAAAGTCATATTCCCTGTTTTCTCTGCCCAGGGCAAAGTCGATGCATTTGAACTAAAATAACCGCCGAAAGGACAGCCCCTCTGGCATAAAGAACGTGCCTGGCACTTCATCCGCCCTTGCTGAATATGGATTTCTTTAGGTTCTGTAATATGCGCACAGCGTCCTGCTATAACTTGCCTATCTTGGTATTTTTCCTGTATTTTTCGTTGAATTTCCCGTTCTACACTATTCATCTCAAATGCCGGCAGGAACTCACCGTCGGGCATCGCTGCATTTCCGTCTTTATTTCCCGATACACCGATAAACTTCTCTACATGGCTATACCAAGGTGCTATATCTTTATAACGGATTGGCCAGTCCACAGCAAAGCCATCCCTTTCAGGCCCCTCAAAATCAAAGTCGCTCCAGCGTTGTACTTGCCGAGCCCATAACAAAGACTTTCCCCCTACATTATACCCTCTGATCCAGTCAAAAGGTTTTTCTTGAATATAAGGCTGCTCCTTATCTTTTGTAAAGAAATGCATAGCATCCTCTTTAAACGCATAACAGCGCGAGGCTATTGGATTCTCTCGAATCATCTCCAAAGACAATTGTCCCCTATGCTCAAAATCCCAGGGTCCTAAATTTGCTGTCGGATAATCCTTAATGTGCTTCACATCTTTTCCCCGTTCCAAAACCAATGTTTTCAGTCCCCTTTCGCACAATTCTTTCGCAGCCCAGCCACCGGCTATTCCCGAGCCGATAACAATGGCATCATAATTAGGTTGGTCAGCCATATATTATTTTTTAAACAGAAACAAATGTGCCATTTTTCACCGACTCATCACAAGCTAATGCAATCTTCAAACTATTCAAGGCATCCTGCATTGACTTAGAGAGGTCCATATCTTCTTGAATGGCTTTCAAAAAGAAAGCCTGTTCCCTATCGCAAAGCTCCTGATGATTAGGTTCATCATCCAGGTTAATCCACTCGTCTTCTTTTACAAACTCATTTTTTTCATCAATATCTGCATAGTGCACTCTTAACGACTCTGTTTGCGTATGTGCTTCTACCGAATCTGATTTGCCACTGCTTCCTGCATCCTGCGCCACTATAGACACGGAACCTTTTGGCCCGATCACATCTTTTACAAAAAATGCTGTTTCACTAATCATTGGCCCCCAGCCAGCTTCATACCACCCTACCGAACCATCGTCAAAACGTATCTGCAATTGCCCATAATTATAATTATCTGCTGGTATATCCTCCGTCAAACGGGCACCTATCGCCGACACCTGCGTTGGTTTTGCATCTGTCATCTGGCACATCACATCAATATAGTGCACACCACAATCCACGATAGGACTTAAGCTCTTCATCAAATTACGGTGTACATCCCACATATAGCCTCTGCTCTGCTGGTTTAAGTTCATTCTAAAAACTAAAGGGCTTCCCAAAGTTCGTCCCATTTCTATAAACTTAATCCAAGAAGGGTGATGCCTTAAAATATAGCCTATTACCAATTTTTTACCTGCATTATTTGCTGCATCTATCACACGTTGTGCCCCCTCTACAGTATCTGCTAAAGGTTTCTCTACGAAAACATGTGCCCCGCTCTGAAATGCTTTTATGGCATAATCTTCATGTGTATCGGGGTAAGTCGATATACAAACCGCATCAGGTTTCGATTTAGCCAATGCGTCCTCATACACTTCAAATGTTGGATAGCTGGCTCCCAATTTTTCATTCAACTTATGCTTACTATCTCCCCTAGATACCAACCCCACTATTTCAAAACCTTCCAAATGATGATAAGCCGTAGCATGAGAAGCTCCCATGTTTCCGCAACCCACCACCAATACCTTAATATTTTTCATTTCTTACGTAAACTTATAATGCCCAGGACGCGCTATAGGCTGCTCATCCAATTTCATATCCCAACTATAATCCTCAATCGCAGGCCCTACTTTTTCGGTTGAGTTTATAATCTCTTCATGCGAGATTGTTTTTCCTGAATAGGCAGACAGACGTCCCCATATGGCCAACAACGTTGAATTTGTCATAAAGTCATCGTTTAGTACTTTTCCTTCTCGAATAGCCTTAAACAATTCATCGTGCTGTGTCTGGTACATATTATTCAGACGTTTAGTATTCTTCCAAGGATCTTTACCAAAAATATCATAACTGCTATTTATCGATACATCAGCATAACCTTCCATTCCCATTACCTCGACCGAATTCCTTGAAGTTGTACCGTTCTGTTGTCTTCCAAAATGGAATCCTCTAAACCCGTTATCATATACATACTCGACAGCAAAATGATCATAAACATTTCCAAATTTATTCCATGGCCTGCTTTGCCTTCCACCTGTTGCAGTCACTTTAGTAGGCACAATGTCGCCCAATATCCACGACATATAGTCAATACTATGCACCGTTTGTTCCACAATCAAATCGCCCGAGTAGCGTTGCTGATAGACCCAATTTCTTAATTGATACTCCACATCGTTCCATTCTGGTTTCCTATCCTTATAACTAAGCTCGCCGCCGTGTCTAAAAGTAGAAATCGCTTTAATCTCTCCTACCGATCCGCTTTTGATACGCTCTACAAAATCCCTATTCGGGAAAGAATAACGAAAACAAAACCCACTTACAATACATAATTTTTTCTCTTTCGCCAATTTCACTGCTGCTTCCACCTCATGTACCCCCGGTATATCTACTGCCACAGGTTTCTCACAAAACACGTGTTTTCCTTCTTTTACTGCTAAGGTGATATGTGCAGGTCTAAAACTTGGGGGTGTACACAATAATACGACGTCAACATCAGATTTTATCAGTTTTTCATAAGCATCAAACCCCACATATGAACTTTTTTCGGTCACTTCTATACGATTACCATACTTTTCTTTTAAAGCCGACAGTGTATCGCCTAGATTATCGGCAAACACATCTGCCAATGCAGTCACTACTACCCCAGGGTCGGCGTCCAAGGCCTGAAATACGGCTCCTGTCCCTCTTCCTCCACAGCCTATCAATCCTACTCGAATTTTACGGTTATTCAAATCTCCTGTATTTGCCATAGCACCGCTGCTCATTGCAGCTGCTCCTAAAACTAAACTACTGTTTTTTATAAAATTACGTCGGTTGATCATAATGTGTCTTTCTGGTTTTAGCTTATTGCTTATTAACTGTTTTTAAAATTAAATTATTGAAAACAACATCTATTTTCAATGCCAAATTAATAATAACCAGCATATTTTGCAAAATCGCTTCAAAGAAGTTACACCAATTATTGTTTTATCATAAAATCCTCCTTTCAAACCCCACACTACCCTATATTTTTTCCTTTAACATTCTATTATTTTATCTATCTTGCTTTATGGACAGTACTATTTTTTACGAAGGGCAAGTTTTATGGTCCCAACTGGACCCCAACATGCACCTTAGACACTCTGCCTATGCAGACCTCTGCGCACAGGCCCGCAGCAATATGCTCAAACAGTTGGGGCTCTCATTGCATGAATTTGCACAACACCATATTGGCCCTATCCTTTTTCGCGAAGAACTCATTTATAAACGGGAAATCGGTATTGATGAAAACGTACAAGTAAAAATCGAGCTCACCAAATTCAATCTTAGCAACGCCCGTTTTTCATTCCGTCATGAAATAATCAAAGAAAACGGGGTACAGGCCGCAGTTGTAAATGTTGATGGCGCATGGCTGGATCTACAAAAGCGAAAATTGACAAATATTCCTGCTGAATGGTACAACTATATACATAAAGCTCCAAAATCAGCAGATTATACCGAAATACAAGAATAACCAACAATCTCCTCACTGATACCCATTAAAAGTTGGGCTAAGGAATAATAACGTAGAGAGGCAGCCTCGTTGCTCGAGCAATAATACTATAAAAAAGAAAGGCAGGCATATTCAAGAAGATAGTGCCCTGCCTTTCTCAACGTATTACTTTTTTAATGCCACCTCATAGAGGTCTTTTCTTCTATCTTTTAATATCTTCACCGTTCCGTATTCATGCAGATCACGCAGCGCGTAAAGATCGACATCAGCTATCAGCACCATCTCGGTATTCGGCGTAGCTTCCGCTTTGATTCCGTTATTTGGAAAAGCAAAATCAGATGGTGTAAATACTGCTGACTGCGAATACTGTATATCCATATTGTTTACACGGGGTAAATTACCCACACATCCTGCTATAGCTACATAGCATTCATTTTCAATTGCCCTTGCCTGTGCACATGTGCGCACCCGTAAGTAACCGTTCTGGGTATCGGTCATATAAGGCACCATAAGCAATTGCAAACCCTGATCAGCCATAATACGTGTCACTTCTGGAAATTCCACGTCATAGCAAATCAACAAACCTACTTTACCACAATCTGTATCAAACACCTGAATTTTATCGCCGCCTATCATCCCATAATACTTAAACTCATTCGGTGTGATATGTATTTTTTTATGCACATCAATTTTCCCACTTCTGTGGCATAAATACGAAGCATTGTACAGGTTATTCCGTTCTACGACAGGCATAGAGCCTGCTACAATATTCACATTATACGAGACCGCATAATGCTGCATCTTCTTCACAATTTCGTCGGTCAGTTCAGCCAACTTTTTCATTGCAGCTCTTTCGGGCAAATGATTATATGGGCTCATTAGCGGCGTATTAAAAAACTCTGGAAAGAGCATAAAATCTGCACCATAATCACTCACCGCATCCACAAAAAACTCCACTTGATCGTAAAACTCATCCAGATCTTTAAACAGCCGCATCTGCCACTGCACCAAACCTAAACGAATAGTCTGCTTGGTTTGCGAGTTGGACTTAGCATCCGGGTCATAATAAATATTATCCCATTCCAACAAAGTCGCATACTCATTAGACTGCTTATCCTCGGGCAGGTAGTTTTTTAATATTTTATTCACGTGAAAATCATTCGACAATTGAAAAGTAAGCGTAGGGTCAAATATCTCCTTACGTTTCACTTTTTCGATATAGGTACGGGGTGTCATCTGATCGGCATAATTATGGTAATTCGGAATTCTGCCTCCCGCCACAATTCCCTTCAAATTCATCTCTTCACAGAGCTCCTTACGTGCATCATAAAGTCTCCTTCCTAAGCGTAAAGAACGATATTCGGGGTGCACAAACACTTCAATACCATAAAGTGTATCTCCGTCGTCATCGTGCTTAGAGAACTTTCCGTCGTCTATAATTTCGTAATACTTACGTTGGATATTTGTCTTTTTTGAATCCAATATCAAAGATAGCGCACACGCTACCACCTTGCCGTTCATCTCTACGCAAATCTGCCCTTCTGGAAAAAGCTCAACTAAATCCTCAATATTCTCCCTCGTCCATACTTCGCCTGTTTTTCCACCATAAGCTTCTTCCATCGATTTTTTTAAATCTTTGTAATCTTTGCTCGTTAAGTTTCTTACCTGTATATCCATAGTCTATCTTCAAGTTCTCTTAAAATTGCAAGGAAAAATTCAATTTACATAGTAAAAAACAAACTGTTTTTCCTCTCTCGCTCACAATGTTAAAAAAATAAAAGCAAAAAAGGCTATCTGATATCAGATAACCTTTTCCCCAATCTTTTCTACTACGCTTCCCTACCTACGCTTCTCCTGTAGGTCCGAAATTTAAGGGCATTGTAGGTTCGTTCGTTTTGATTGGGCCACTCTGCGCCTCAAATCTATTTACATTATCTTGCAAAGCTCCCAATAGCCGCTTTGCATGTTCGGGTGTCAATATAATACGCGACTTCACCTTTGCCTTCGGTATCCCCGGCATAATGCGTATAAAATCCAACACAAACTCCGAGTTAGAATGTGTGATGATTGCTAGGTTACTATAAACCCCTTCAGCCATTTCCTCACTCAATTCGATACTCAACTCGTTATTATCCAAATTTTCCTCGTTATTTTTTTTTAAATCCATAAAATTCACATCCATTACACAAATACTATTATATCTTAATTTTTCATCAACTACTCTACTTTGTAAAGCTTCTAAAATCCTGTCCGTTTTCTATTTTTAATAAAGCTTCATAAATCAAACGGATTACGTTGTCCACATCTTCCTTATGTACCATTTCTACCGTTGTATGCATATAACGCAAAGGCAATGATATCAAAGCTGATGGCACGCCACCATTAGAATAAGCAAAAGCATCGGTATCTGTCCCTGTCCAGCGGGAAGAAGCCTGTCTTTGAAAAGGTATTTCGTTTTCTTTGGCCACCTCCATCAATAGACGGTTGAAATTTATTTGTACAGCTGGCGCATAAGATAATACCGGTCCGGCTCCGCAACTCAAATCACCCTGTGTTATTTTGTTTATCATTGGTGTCTGTGTATCGTGTGTAACATCCGTTACGATTGCCAGATTCGGTTTAATATGGTGCGCTATCATCTCTGCTCCGCGCAAACCAATCTCTTCCTGCACCGAGTTTACGATATATAAACCAAAAGGCAAATTTTTATTATTCTCTTTCAATAAACGTGCTACCTCGGCAATCATAAAGCCGCCTGCACGGTTATCTAGTGCACGCCCTACATAATAGCGGTCGTTTAACACCATAAACTCATCTTCGTATGTCACCACGCACCCCACATGAATCCCCATCTCCTCAACTTCCTCCTTAGAGGTTGCTCCACAATCTAAAAATATATTTTTCAGCGTAGGTGTTTCTTCTTTTTCTCCCGAGCGTGTATGAATAGCCGGCCACCCAAAAACAGCCTTCACCATCCCTTTATCCGTATGTATATTCACCCGTTTAGAAGGCGCTATCTGATGATCCGACCCACCATTGCGAATAACATAAATCAACCCATCTTTTGTAATATAGTTTACAAACCACGATATCTCATCTGCATGAGCTTCAATAACCACCTTATAAGGAGCCTCGGGATTTATAATCCCTACTGCTGTACCGTAATTATCAATATAGGTATCATCCACGTATGGAGCTAGATAATCCAGCCACATTCGCTGCCCCTGCCACTCAAACCCAGTCGGTGAGGGATTGTTTATATATTTCTCGAAAAATGCCAACGATTCACCTGTCACTACAGGGATATGTTTTTTTTCACTCTTTTCTTTCATATTAACGTTATTCTCATTCCAGTATTAGCTAGCAAATTAAACATTTTTGCTTTCTTTTCAAATTTAGAAACATTGTTTAATCCGTATGTGTATAATTATCCGTCTTTTATTTTTCCTATCTCCCAATAGATATCATAAATACTTCTTGGCTTATGCAGCACCTCTTTATTACTGTTTACATTTTTCAGCTGCAACCATAAACCAACTAACCAGATCTATCGAATACAGAAGATTTCGCCTGATCAATATTTGATGGAATATGGAGTTTTTAAAAGATTACCTTATATTTACCCAACAAATTCGCAACATGCAAACAATCATCAACGCCATACACTGGAATATCGATCCGATACTTTTTGAAATCGGATCATTCGGTCTCCGCTATTATGCCCTCTGTTTTTTAGCTGCTTTTGCAGTATCCTATGCTATCATGTTGAAGATTTTCAAACAGGAAGGCAAATCGCAGGAACTTCTAGATCAATTAAGTATCTACATTTTCTTGGGCACGCTTATAGGTGCCCGTTTGGGTCATTGTCTATTTTACGAGTTTGACTACTATAGCAAACACCCTTTAGAAATGATACTTCCGTTCCGTATCGTAAACGGGAGCTTCGAATTAACGGGTTTTCAGGGATTAGCCAGTCACGGTGGCGCTATCGGTATCCTCACTGCGCTATGGATGTTCTGCCGTAAAACTAAAACTGATTTTATGTGGATAGCTGATCGCTTGGTACTGGTTGTACCATTAGCGGGCGCTTTTGTCCGTCTGGGCAACTTCTTTAACTCTGAAATCATCGGTTTACCATCCACATTGCCGTGGGCTGTAGTTTTTGAAAAAATAGACAGCATACCCCGGCATCCGGCCCAATTGTATGAAGCCCTTGCTTATGTAGGTATATTTTTCATTTTATGGGCTGTTTTCAAAAAAGGCTTACCTAAACAAGGATATCTACTTGGGCTTTTCTTCATATTGCTCTTTAGTGCGCGTTTTTTCTTAGAGTTTTTCAAAGAAAATCAAGAAGAGTTTGAGCAGGGCATGCAATTTAATATGGGGCAGCTACTCAGTATCCCCTTTATAGCTATAGGTTTATACCTCATGTTCAGAAAAACGAACGAGCCCAACAAAATAAAAAAATAAAACTGAACCCACCCCTAACAAGGTGGGTTTTTAGATTCTCCACAAAAATATACATGATAAAAACAACAACAAATAGAAGAGTTATACTCATCATTTTAGGGCTTCTTTCTGCTATAGGCCCTTTTACTATAGACATGTACCTGCCTGCCTTTCAAACGGTAGCTGATGACTTCAACACCAGCATGGACAAAGTGCAGCTTACTTTAACAAGCTATTTCATCGGAATCGCCGTAGGGCAATTAATATATGGTCCACTGCTTGACAAATATGGTCGAAAAAAACCGTTACTGGCGGGCCTTCTTATTTATATTGCCGCTACTTTTTTATGTATACTCACTCAGGATATCGAGCATATGATTGCCTATCGATTTCTCCAGGCACTTGGTAGTTGTGCAGGCATGGTCGCTGCCCGGGCTATGATTCAAGATTACTATGAGCCTCGTGAAGCTGCCCGCGTATTTAGCTTATTAATGCTCATTATTGCTATTTCACCTATCTTGGCACCTAGCGCAGGAGCCTTCTTACTCAACCACTTGGACTGGCATTATATTTTTGTATCCTTATTCGTTATCGGATCCGCAATTTTAATAGTCACGTTTTTTTTCCTCCCCGAATCGTATCCCGGCAATCGGAAGATGTCGCTCAAACCACATGCTATTTTAGCAAATTTCTGGGAGGTATTCACCAACCGTAAGTTTTTAACCTATTGTCTTGTGGGCTCGGTGGCATCGTCGGGTTTGTATGCCTACCTAGCGGGCTCTTCCTTTGTTATGCAGCAATATTTTGGCCTAAGTCAAAGCCAATATGGTCTGGCTTTTGCTTTTGTAGCCTCTGCTATGGTCGTTGCTACACAAGTCAACCGTGCGTTATTAAAAAAATGGAGCAGTCCCCAGATCAGCCGTATTGCCAATATGTGGCAAGCTTTAATTGGTGTTATGATGATCATCTGCCTGCTCACTGATACGTTAACGCTACCTGTACTACTAGCCTTAGTATTCGGCTACCTGCTGGGACACGGTTTTATTTTCCCCAATACATCAGCCATGGCTTTATCACCTTTCAAAGCACTAGCGGGAAGCGCTTCTGCCTTACTGGGCTGTATACAAATGGCTATCGGAGCACTTACTTCAGGACTTGTCAGTTTCTTTCATAACGGCAGCTTATACCCTATGCTATTTGTTATGGCCGGTGCGGCAATCTTGTCTTTGTTTGTCCATATTTTTGCCAGCAAATCTGTTGATTAAAATATTTTCTAAAGAACACTTGCTTAGTGTATAAATTACACTTATATTTGTAGCATCATAATTTAGGTTTATAATTGGTTAGCAAAGGTTTTCATTCTCCCCGTTTGAAAACCTTTCTTTTTTGAATTTAATTCTAAGTCATCATTTAATAACCCTAGCTTAGGTTACTATAAAACAAAGCCCTCTTTTCACATTCTGTTTAATTGTTACAATTCTACAGCTACTATATTCTCTCTTTTTGTACATGAAGTTCTCGTTCTAAAGAGCTACAAGGCATTTTCCATTATAAAAGCACAAATTCTTTTTAAAAATTTTAATAAGTATTTTGATGTTAAGAAATTATCACCATATCTTTACGCTTTCTTTAATATTAATTATAATCTTAAGTTCCAACAGCATTGAAACAAGCAATCGTCAAATCTTTCTATCTTGGAGGTACGCAATCTATTGCGGACTTAGCCCGCAATATTGGGAAAAGCATACCTAGTGTAACACGTGCAATCCAAGAACTTGTGACTAGTAAAGTGCTCAACGAGGAAGGCTATGCACCATCTACAGGAGGAAGGCGTGCTATACAATTTAAACTCAACGCTAAATACAATCCTCATTTTATAGCTGTTGCTATAGATCAATATAGTATACACACAGCTCTATTTGATATCAATAACACTGCGGTTATCCCACCAATTATGCGTGACAATCGCCTTAATAGTCCTGAAGCATTCCAAAGCATAATAAATGCTATACAAAATATACTTGATCATCCGGACTGCGACAAATCCCGTATAGGAGCTATCGGTATTACTATTCCCGGTTTTGTAGATTCACATTTACAAATTAACGATTCGTTCCGAATAGACGATCCCTTATATAACCTGCCTGCCAGTTTAAAAAAGATATTTGACATACCCATTTTTATCGAAAATGATTCTAGTGCCATCGCTATAGCCGAAAGTACGTTTGGGGCAGCCCGTAACACTCCTAATGCACTCATCATTAACTTCAATTGGGGTGTAGGTCTTGGCATTATTGTCGAGAACAAACTTTTCAAAGGTCATAATGGTTTTGCGGGCGAATTTAGCCATATCCCATTATCTCAATTCAACAAACTATGTTCTTGCGGCAAACGAGGCTGTCTCGAAGTCGAGGCTTCATTAATTACTGCCATTGACTATGTTGAAAATAAGATTCAAGAAGGTGAAAGCTCTATCTTGAGCACCGAAGTGAACAAAGAAATTCTCCATACTGGCAATGCACTCATCAAAGCCGCCTTTCGAGGCGACCCATTGGCCATAAACGCAATCAATAAATCGGCTTATATGCTAGGTAAAGGTATCGCTACTTTAATTCACATTCTAAACCCTGAAAAAATCATTATCAGCGGCAGGGGCTCTGAGTTGGGCGACATTATTTTTCCGCAGATTCAGTCTGCTGTACATGAATTTGCTATTCCCCGACTTGCAGCCCAAACCGAAATAAAAATATCACAATTGCCTCACGACATTCAATTATTAGGCTCTATGTGCTCTGTAATCGATAAATACAATTGGAACTAATTTTTAACATAACAAACTATAATCTTTAAAACATGATCACAATTTACTCAAGAACATGCTGCATTCTACTGACGCTGGTCTTTAGTGTACAGATGCTCTTTGCGCAGCAAACTGTAACAGGGATTATCTCTGACGCTAACGGCACTCTGCCGGGTGTCACAGTTACCATCAAAGGCAGCTCTAAAGCTACTCAATCAGACCTTCAAGGTCGTTATAGTATAGAAACTTCTGCTGGCCAGACACTTCGTTTTTCCATTATCGGCTATACCGCCCAAGAAGTTTTAGTCGGTCAGTCTAATACACTAAATGTCACATTGGAAAGTGAGAACGAAAGCCTAGGTGAAGTTGTTGTCACAGCTATGGGTATTAAAAGAGAGAAAAAATCACTGGGATACTCTTTTCAGGAAGTTAAGAACACGGATCTAGTAGAGGCTCGCGAAAACAACTTAGCAAATGCCCTTACGGGCAAGGTATCGGGTCTTCAGGTTATTAAAGGATCCAACGGACCGGCTTCATCCTCAAAAATTGTACTCCGTGGTTTCACTTCCATTACTGGAGATAATCAGCCTTTAATTGTTGTTGACGGTGTTCCTATGGAAAACTTTTCTGGTGCAGCCAATAATGACTTCTGGAACCCTACTCCCGACATGGGAAGCGGTTTAGGCGATTTAAATCCTGAAGATATCGAGAATATGTCTGTACTCAAAGGCGGAGCAGCTTCTGCTCTCTATGGCTCGAGAGCTTCTAATGGCGTTATTCTAATAACAACCAAATCGGGCAAAAAACAAGATGGGGCGGGTATTACCTACTCGGCTACTATAGGTTTAGAAAATCTTTTCATCACTCCTAAATTACAAAATGAATTTTCACAAGGTAGCGATGGTAAATATTCGGCTACTTCTGCCAATAGCTGGGGAGAGAAAATCACCGGTCAATCGGTAGAGGCCTGGGACAAAACCAGTAGACCGTTAAGAACATACAACAATATCGACAATTTTTTCAAAACGGGTGTTAACACAACGCATCACGTTGCGTTCCAGCAGCTGGTTGGCGAGCATACTAACATCTATACTTCTGCGACCTATTTACACGACGACAGCAAAACTCCTGGTGTAAAACTTGATAGACTTAACCTTATCACTAAGGCTTCTTCTAAATTTGGTAAAGATAATAGATGGTCAACCGACGTTAAAGTTCAATACATGAACAATACAGCCCACAATCGTGCTGTAGGTGGTGCTAATGCTGGCAACTACTACTCAACAGTGCTACTACTACCTCGCACGGTCGACATTACCGATTTTAAAGCAGGTATGAATGAACTGGGCGTAAACCAGACCTGGTATACCCCGGGTAACGGTGTTAACCCTTATTGGGCTACTCATAACAGACTTAACCATGATGCCAGAGACCGTTTTTTACTAAATGCCAGTGTTAAATATCAATTTAACGACTGGTTGGATGCTGATGTAAGAGCCGGGTCGGATCTTTACACCACAAAATTCGATGACCGTACGTACACGGGATCATCCATGCAAAACAATTACGGCACAGGTATCGACAATTTTTATGAAAATAACTTTATAGCCAGTGTTAATGCCCGCAAGGATAATTTAATCGGAAAGTGGAGTGCATCAGCCTCTGTGTTTGGCCAGATCATGAAACAAAAATTCAAATCCATCAGTGCAGGTACTGGCGAACTGGAAGTACCTAACCTATTCAGTTTAGGGAACGCAGTCGGCAATCCATCTATTACCGAGAGCTTTAGAAACCAACAAATCAATTCATTATTTGCTACGGGTGAGATCAATTACGACAATTTTTGGTTTATTAACTTAACTGCACGTAACGATTGGTCTTCGACTTTAATTAAAGAAAACAGATCTTTTTTCTATCCTTCTGTCAGCACCTCTTTAGTCATTACAGATATGATCAATAAAACAGGTGGCGAAAACCCATCTTGGTTAAATTTTGCTAAAGTGCGTGCTTCTTACGCCGAAACCGGAAATAGTCTAGCTCCTTATAAACTCTACAATGTTTATAACATAAACAAAGACCCTAACGGCAACACGGTGGGTAGTAAAGGGAAAATAAAATACAACCCGCAGGTTGTCAGCGAACTTTTAAAATCTTTTGAAGTAGGTTTTGACGTTCGTTTATTCAATCGTCTAAATGTAGATTTTGCTTACTACAAGTCTAATGCTACTAATCAATTGATCGAGATCCCTCTGAACAGTCTTTCAGGCTATCAAAGCTTTATGGCTAATGCGGGAGACATACAGAACAAAGGTTTTGAGATTATGCTAGGCGCCAACATTCTTAAGAACCCAGATAAATTCATGTGGGATATGAATGTAAACTTTTCTAGGAACATCAACGAAATCATCAAGCTTCTCCCTGAAGAAGAAGTATACTACACCCCGCTAGGTGGTTTCGACAATGTTAAAGTACAAGCATACACGGGCCAAAAATACGGTGCTATTTACGGTAGTAAATTTAACAGGGTTGAAGACAAAGAAAGTAAACATTACGGTCAAATGATCTTAAATGGCAATGGCCTTCCTACCGCAGCGCGAGACAAAGATGGTAAAACAGATTTTTACTTAGGCAATCAAAGTGCTGCTGCACTTCTGGGTATAACGAACTCCTTTGCTTACAAAAATTTCGGTCTTTCTTTCTTAATTGATGCCCGTCTAGGCGGTGAATTTTTTGCAGGCACGAATCTAGCCTTACAAAAAGCAGGGCTATCCTCTGAAACTGTTGTTAATGGCGAACGCGAAGACTTCATTGTCAGCGGAGTCGTTAGCGATGGAAAGGGTGGCTATACCGAGAACACTCAAAAAGTCACACATCAGCAATATTGGAATCAGGTTACTACAGAGAGTGGCAACTTAGGTATCACCGAGCAGAATATTTATGATGCTACAAATATCCGTTTAAGAAATATACAATTCAGCTATTCTCTACCAAAATCTGTGCTTGGCAAGTCTGTTGTTAAAAATGCAAGATTTTCTTTATCCGCCAACAACGTTTGGATGATCAAAAGCCATGCAAATGGTATAGACCCAGAGTCTGTATTTGCTATTAGCACAAATGCCGTTGGCTTTGAATATTTAGCAGTACCTACTTCCCGTTCTTACTTTTTAAATATTTCGTTAGGCTTTTAAAATTGATTCTTAGTATTATGCAATACCCATGTTTCCTTCAACCCAAAGATGCATGATTATTCCATATCGCTATTAAAAAGATTATACACATATGAAAAATAAATTATCAAAATTCACTATAGCCCTTGCTTTGGCAGCTTCAATATCGGCTTGTTCGAAATTTGAAGATATCAATACCGACCCTAACGCAGCGAGCAGCGAGCAGGTTCAGGTTGAATATTTCTTAAACAATTCTATTATCGGTGCCCAACAGAATCCTGATGTAGCCGAGCGTTCTTTTGTTTTATACTGGAAAACAGCCGGACATCAACACTTGTATTACGTCAATGACTTCGCATTAAATGTAGGTTCATACAATTCCGATTGGACAAACGCCTATTGGTCGTCCTCTTCGAGCTGGCTAAACCATGTTAATACGGCTATACAAATTGCAGAAGAAAAAGCGGCTAACGGCACTGCCAAAGTTTATAATAATAATCTTATTCAGGTTTCACGTATCTGGAGAGCCTACTTAATGAGCGAATTATCCGATATATTCGGGCCTATTCCCATAGATGCATTTCAGGGTGTTAACCCTAAATTCAATACAACCGAAGAAGTTTATCATTTTCTTTTAGCCGAACTTAAAGATGCTGTTTCTAAAATCGATGAATCGGTTGCACGCACCGATAAGTTAGAAAAGTTAGACCCTGCGTACTCCTACAATTGGGAGAAGTGGGTGCGCTACGGCAACTCTATGCGCCTGCGCTTAGCCATGCGTATTGCTGAGGTTGACCCGGGCACAGCACAAACCGAATTTGAAGATGCTGCAAAAGGAAAATTAATCACGACAGCCGACCATACCTTCAAAGTAGCTGAAAAATCTGGATGGGACGACCTATCCGGTGTTATGAGCCGCGAGTGGAACGAACAACAGCTATCCGCTACCTTAAACAATCTGTACTTGGGCTTAGGGGGTATCAAATCCAAAGATCAGCTTCCTGATTCTTTACACAGCGCTATCAAACCAGCTAATTATATGGGGCGTCGCTTTTTAGACCACTATTCGGTCAAAACGAACGACCCTTCCGCAGGTTTCTTTTTTGATGGTTTGCCACACAGTATAGACCCGCGGGCTTATGAAACGTTCTACATACCGGGCGATTTTAAACGTACAAACAAAAAAGGAAAAACCATTTGGTCAAACTTCCCTTCCAACGAAACGACCCCTACAATTACAGAGGTAACATTGGCTAAAAATGGTGCTAGCAATAAAGAAGTAAAATTGGATACGAAATTTACCTGGAGCACAATGGCAAATGGTGATTTTGGAGCTAAAGGCACAACAAACCCGATCCGATCCAAAGCAGGTGTCGGTAAAATACCTGCTTTAGCACACGAATATAGATCGAGCGACAATAAAAGAATATTCTTTGCCGACTGGGAAACGTATTTTTTATTGGCTGAAGGAGCTGTACGTGGCTGGAATGTAGGCACGAGTGCTCAGGCTGCCTACGAAAATGGCATCAAAGCTAATTTCGAGCATTTAGGCGTCTCGCAATATTTATCGGCGTACCTTAACTCTCAAGATTACAACCGTGCAGGTACCTCCGTGAAATTCACACATACGGCAGAACCTTCTTCGACTTACACCATGGATTATGTTGATGGCTACACCGGTACTGCAGGTACTGTCAGTGTCAAATATCCAGACAACACAATTTATAAAGGCGGGAAAGTGAAGAATGATTTATTAACTAAAATCATTACACAGAAATTTATTGCCAATACGCCTTGGCTTCCACTCGAAACTTGGAGCGACCACAGACGCTTGGGGTTACCTTTCTTCGAAAACCCAGCGGTTGAGAATCCGCTTACAAACATGCCGGATATTTCGAGCAGTAACTACATGACGAATCAGGTCAGTTTCTTCCCTCAACGAATTAAGTATCCATCCAATTTCGAAAGTGCAGATCAGAAGGGATATAACCAAGCTGTAAGCCTTCTTGGCGGCAACGACAATGTGCTAACACCTCTTTGGTGGGCAAAAAAGTAACTCTTAAATTTATTTTTTTTTATACAGCAAGCCGCCTCACCATATTCGTGAGGCGACTTTTTTATGAGCAGTTCTCATCTATTAGCATAATCGTATTTTTATACTCCTATTTAAAGATTCTGCATCAGCACGACTTCCTCTCACAGCAGTACTTTATCCATTTACATTTGCCCGTAGAGAGACTATGTGACCAAATCGTATATATTTTTTTTAAACTTTCAAAAACATTTGCTTAGTGTACAAATTACACTTATATTTGTGGTATCATAATTTAGGTTTATAATTGGTTAGCAAAGGTTTTCATTCTCCCCGTTTGAAAACCTTTCTTTTTTAGCTCAAAATGCCTATTCACCTCCCCTATTCAACCCTTTATTCATCCTGCTTTTTACGTTTATGGAGCTGTTCGCTGAGGAGGTAAGACACTACTGTGCCCATCACTGCCATAAGCAAAGTGTGCAGCACATCGCCCAAAGCAAAGTTTGCCCATATCGAACATAGGCTGCCGCCCAGCGTGCCCGACATCACCTGATTATTCGTGTTCATCGCCCTGCTCCTTTCCTTTAGTGGTATTATCGGTGACGGCTTCGAGCACCCCGAGCGCCAAAGCCACATAGCGTGCCGCTTGCATTATTTTAATAGGCAATTTTATAGGCGCCAGCAGCACAACCTGCACCGCTTCGCGCATTTTTCTGATAATTTTATTCATTTTCTTAATTTTTAATCTGTTGTTTATAAACTGAACGTTTTGCTTAATAATGAGCGGCTGGCTTTTTACAAACCTCGCCGGCCGCTCATCAGCTTGCGGTGCTAAACCGACCTGAAAGGCTACTGAATGTGTAAAAACACTTCCTGTCCGCTATCCCACAGGCTATACACCAAGGCTTTGAGCTCGGCCAGGGCTTTTCGGCTTTCTGTGCCTTTGCCCTCCCCTGTCAGTGTTGTCACAGGAGCAATACAGCCCAAGAGCTCTTTCAGCGCATCGTTTGCTGCGTGTATAAGAATAGCCTCCCGCTGCAATACATGGGGTATGCCGATCTGCACGCCATGCTTGGGGTAAGTACGCTCCATCAGCTTGTATCTCCCTGTAGAGATACAACTTAGCCTGCGCATATTATTGCGCCATGGCAGCTCGATGGTGTGACAAATCTTTTGCCCTTGATAACTGATAGTTCCATTGGTTCCCCCTTCTCCGTAAGTCCGCCGGAGAAAAAGAGTTGCTTGATTTTTCAATTTTTTGTTTTTTTAAGCTAAAGGCCCGAAGGCCTTTTAGCTACTTATTCTCTACGTTGAAGTCGATTTATCTTCGCCATAACGAACAATAACAATCGTGATGTTTCCTGGCGTATCGATTAAGGTGAATCGATACATGGTGCTTTCATAATCGGGATTTTCTACTGTGGTGGTGTATTTCCAGTCCAACCCATCTCCATCTTTATCGATTGCCAGCCCCGACTCGATCACGGTATCACTATCGTCGACGATCTCCAATGTGATCTGCGTGACCTGCAATATATCTTTAACGAGGAAGGTAATTTCTTGCCCAACGAGCCCTGTATAACCCTGATCTCGCAATCGTCGAATCTGTGGAGGATTGAAATAATCTTTAAAAGCCACGTTATAGGCTGTCTGGTTTACATTTGCCTTTGCTTTATAGCGTGCTTTTAAGACATCGTCTCTAATGGATTTTTTAGCATAGAGCGAAGCGTCAAGAAATCTATCTTGCACGGCGAGCTGATCTTTGGTATAGGGCTTGCCGTCGGGTCTTTTCTTTGCCGTTCTTGCAATGATTGTCTGATCACCCTTTTGGCGGAACACAAGCATTTTACCGATTTTGCCAGAGGTTCCCTGCATAACGACATTGTCTACTGATTTTGCCATTTTTTTTAAATTTAATATTGTTTATAATTCTGTTTACGTAAGTCCTCTTTCGGGGCGCCTTCCGACTGGCTTACACAACAAAGGTTTGAACAAAAAATAACAAAACAATGGCTACAGCCCCCCTACGGACGTTTACGAATGCTTACGAACGATTATGAAGGAATATGAATAAAAAAAGAATTTCTTATCTAGCGTCAATATCAGGAGAGGTACTTTTAATTTGCAGACTCATTGCTGGGTACACCTAGACTCATCCCTGTATAAGAGCTTGGGTGATTCCTGTGCATAGAAGGCGCATAGGAAGGCTACTTGTTGGGAGGAGCTAGGGTTGTCCTTGGGTGGAGCTAGGCTTATCCCTGGGTGGAGCTAGGCTTATCCCTGGGTGGAGCTAGGCTTATCCCTGGGTGGAGCTAGGGTTGTCCTATATTCGCCGATGTATAAAAAACGACCAACCCGTACCTCCCATCGGCACTATTGCCGAGCAATTTTGTATTGACAAAGACTATTTAGCCCGAAGATACCGCTCATTGCAAGGCAGCACACTATTGGAGTATATTAACAGGGTTAAGCAAGAACGTGCGTTAGAGCTGCTAGAGCAAAAAATAGCTATAAAAGATATTGCTCACCGCCTGGGCTACAGCGACCTATCGTCTTTCAGCAGGGCTTTTAAAGCTGCACACGGCCTATCGCCCAGCCAATACCTATTGTCTTTAAAACTATAAGAGCTGGCTAAAAGTTATAAAGTCGGAAAATGTCAAGTCGAAAGTCGTTTTGAGGCTAACACGTGGGCATAGATTGTATGTAATTTTGGTGTATAATCTTCACGGTGAAGATTAAAAAAACTTACTTTATAACAGATGTTATGAGAACTATCAAATCAGTGAAGGCATCACTCTTCACTTTAATCTTTGCTTTCTTAGCAATCGGGCTGATTGCTAATACAAGCGTGATGAACAAAGAAAAAGCAGTAAAGGAAACTGCAAAAACAGTCGTTTTGGAAACTTGGTATTTTACAGGGGGAGAGAGCGATGACCCTACAGATCCCAGTAATTATACAGACGATCCTAACCAAGCACCTTTATGCAATGAAGACGTGGAGGTCATTTGTCAAATCTCAGCACCTAGGAATGGCACATTACCAGACATGACCCATCCTATATCTGGAAAGCCTGGTGAGACTGTTGCTACGCAAATTCTTGAAGCTCAAGATGAGCTTAATGACCCTAACGCTATACCGCAAACAAACGATACGGTCAAAGAGTTTCGTTCAAAGTAGACTTATGGAGCGCATATAATATGCGCTCCATTGTCCTTTAAATAGGGTTTTGCTCATATTTATACAACTCCAAAACCGGGTATGGAATCGGATAAACATATTGTACAGCATTGGGTTCAAGCTGAAACCTTTGAACC
Organism: Sphingobacterium sp. UT-1RO-CII-1; assembly: GCF_026711005.1. Classification (GTDB taxonomy): domain Bacteria; phylum Bacteroidota; class Bacteroidia; order Sphingobacteriales; family Sphingobacteriaceae; genus Sphingobacterium. The sequence continues at coordinate 187,209 of NZ_JAPPVJ010000003.1, forward strand.
TCACTCCCAGTATCTATTTCTCTCACTAGAGTCTGTGCAAAACGAGGATCTTTATTCAGTCTTCTCAAGTCGGGCCACCTTAACCCTCTTTTTATCAACTGCTTCCTTCTCTCTTTCAAGACCACAACCAGTGCTTCCTCCTCATTACTAGCTCGATAGGGAACAAACATCCCTTTCTTCCACCTCGTTTCGATCAGCCTATTTAACAATGATAGCCCTGTGTTTAGCTCTCCTAAACGCACTTCACACTCTGCCCGTATCAGATACAACTCGTCCGTGGCAATACCTGCAAAAAAGCTTCCTGCTTTTCCTGCATAGTAGCCTTTAAAAATAATGTCATTTATATTATTACTATTAAAGAAGATCTGTTTTCGTAAATCATTTTCATCGTACAAATCAAATAATCCTGCAGGAATACGTGCTCGCGATTCCGACAAGAGTAACCCATTAGAGGTTGCCCCATAATAAACAACCTCTTCATGAAAAATTTCGAAAGGCAATTTTGCTGACACATTTACTAAGTTATAATCGAGCAGCTTGTCATATCTTTTTAACGCTTCAGCTGCCATTTGATTCGCCTCATCGTACTTCTCCATAGATAAAAACACCCGTGCTAACGCCCCATATGCTGCCGTTTTAGTAGGCTGCGTCTTATAAACCGTGTTTTCAGGCAATTGTTCGATAGCTTTTTTCATTCCGTCTACAATTAACCTATAAGCCTCTTCGACTGAAGATCTATCATAAGTTTCGTTCATATCTGAGCTGACTCTTAGTGGCAAACCTAGATCTTTATGACTTGTTCTTTCATCATAGGGCAAGCAAAACACCTGCGCAAGGTACCAGTAGGCCAAAGCCCTGACAAAATACGCTTCGCCTTCAAGTATCTTTTTCTCGGATGCAGGTCCCTCAACACCCCTTTCTAATGCTTCCAAAACCATATTCGAAATCATAATAACTCGATAAGGCAAGCCCCAACTAGACATATCAATTCTTTCCTCCTCTCGTTGCCAAGAGTAAATGAGCTGTTCAGATTGAGGCCTGCTAACCAAAGTAGTGTAGGGTATATAGTAATCGTCACTTCCCATTTCTGCTAAGGCAGGATAGTATCTATTAATTTCCGTTTCATGATCCAACATTGCCCTTAAATCTTTTACAGTTTCTGGCACAGCCAATACACTACTCCCTTTTTTGTCTAAAAAATCAGAGCAAGAGAAAAAACAGATTGATAACATGATGATGAACCCATATTTTAGCAAAAAAATACATTTATTATTTCTCATAATTTTACAATTAAAAACTACAGTTTACCCCCAAGCTAAACCTCCGAGATGGAGACATATTATTATAGTCGGGGTCTATACCTGCTTTATTTGCTGTCCATAACAAACCCACATTATTAACAGCTGCGTAGATCGAAAGATTAATATTTTTACTTCCCACCTTAGGTTCAAGTCTATACGTTATATTTATATCCTGCAAACGTATTAAATCTCCCTTTTCGATATTAGCCTCTGAGTAAGCGTAAAAGCTGTCCCTTGCACTATTTGCAGGATATATTAAAGAGGGCACGGTAGTGTGCAGCTCATCTCCTGGATTTTGCCACCTTTTTTCAAAATCTTTATGCCCTCCCCATGCGTTGAACAAATCGCCGTAAAGAATAGTCGGTTTCTGAAAGTAATGACCAAACTTAAAACTGATCAAAAAAGACAGTTCCAATCGATTCCATGAAAGGGCCTGCCTAAAAGAACCGTGGTAAGGCGGGAGCCCAGTTCCGTAATACGTTACATTATGCAAAGAATCTCTGTTCATTTGCAAATAATTGGTCGATACCTCCCCATCTAACCTTCCCAAAGGACTACCATTTTCAGGATCTAACCCTTCGAATGGAAGTGCAAAAACAGGATAAAGCTGTTTTCCTTCTGCAATCTGAAAGTTTCTCCCCGCATTCGCCACATATATATTTGCTCGGGCGCTGGTTCCTTGCTACCCCTAATTTTATGGCTGTTCATTAAGCCATAGCTCCGGGTATTGATACCGCCCAATGGCACGATATATTTTATATTATCTCCATCAATTTGTGTGAACTGATTGATCAAACTGCGCGTATAAAATGAAGACTCTTTATTCAGCGCTTCTGCTTCATTACGATAGGTCTGATAATTATACAGAGCAGCTATTTTCAACCAGCTTAGGGGTGAATATTCTAAATTAAGCTGCGCCTCAATTTGTTGCCTACTGTTATGTGCTAAATTATGCCCTACATCATCTAGCGGTGCATAATGCCAATCCAACAACCGCCCCTGCCCCACTGTATCTACAAAATTTGTGTTGTAATGGGCCGGTATCGTTAGGTTGCTACCCATATCATCGCGTAATGCAGCATAAGGATAAAGATTTGACTTCCCCCCACCCGGAGAGTAATTATGATCAATTAAATTACGATAAGACTTTCCCTCTGTATTTATAAGCCCAAAGCGGGTAGAAACCTCAAGTTTGTCACTGGGTTTCAAAATATGCTGGAGGTTTAAAGATAAATTATCAGTAGATGAGCCCACCCTTTGCCCGCGCCCTCCATTATAGGACACGGACATCCTATACTTGGAATATGCTGTACCATTAGAGATACTTACATTATGTTGTTGCAAACTTTCATTTTGATAGATATATTTTAAGAGCTCATCCCGAAAATCAATTTTTCTAAAATCTACTATCTTTTTTTCCACGTCCTCTTGACTTAACAAGCCATTTTGCTGTTTAAAAAGCATATCTACTACTGGCGAGAAAATATTGAGCCTCGAATTTGCACTATTGTATGCCGAGTTGTAAAACCCCTCTTCGAAAAGCATTTGCTCTACATCTATAAAATCCGATGAATTCAAATAAGGCATGTCTTTGATCCGGCTTTTTTCACGCAGGGTATAATTGCTTACGAAACCAACCTGCAGCTTATCTGCTGGTTTTTTAAGGTTAATAACGATGACGCCATTACCAGCACGCGAACCCCATATTGAGCTTGCGGCAGCATCCTTGAGAAAGGTAACAGACTCAACATCATTTGGGTTAATGTCTTCAATTTCGCCCTCATAAGGAAAGTTGTCAACAACTATTAGGGGCCCACGAAGACCATCTGATAACGTATTAATACCACGAATATTGATTTCGGCTTTACCTTTACGATTATCGTACTGAAGGCCGGGCACATGCCCCTCTAACTTATCTAAAATATTGGATGATACTCTTTGCTCTAAAATTTCGGTGCCCAACTGTTCAAAACTACCTGTAGCCCTTTCTTTTGCTATGACTTGATATCCTGTGCTAACGACCTCGACAAGATCGATCTCATTTATTAACGCGTGCATCACAACATGAAGATCTTGCAATTTTCCAGCAAAGGACATCTCCTTTTTGACATAGCCCATGTGCTCGAACAACAAATAGCCTTTAGAGCTTTCGACAAAAAATTCAAATCGACCTTTTACATCTGTATAAACAGTTTTATCTTCAATTTTATAACTAATCTTTACACCAGAAACAGGCCGATTTAAACTATCAGTCACTACACCTGAAACCAAGTTTTGAGCGAAAAGGAAATTACAGCAACAAATATGCAGCATGACAAATAATACGAACTTTCTCATTTGCTCATAATAAAAGGTGCAACATAATTCGGGTCTAGCAGGTTACGGTAAGTTCTAAGCTGCAACCTACCTTGATAGGTTATCCATACATAATGTGGATATGAACTATATGGAAAAAATTGCATGAGATAATCATCTTCTATAATACTCTCAAAATCATATATTTGAAATTTATCAAAGTAACCTTTATGATAAAGCGAGTCCAAACTGTAGTAGTTGTCTCGTGTTTTTACGCTATTTACCATTATAACAACCAGATCATCCTTATACTTGTCTGTATACGTTTTAATATCTTTTTGATGAACCAAACAAACTGCACAACCTGACGAATAAAAGTCTAAGACTATCATCTTTCCTTTATGCTCTTCTAAAGTTTTACGCACCGTATCTCCATTTATATAAAAAAGATGTTCTTTTGTCCAAAACTCTTCAGGAACCTTATGTCCAATTGAAATTTCAGAAACTTTAGAGCCCGTCGCCCCGCCATTGCGGGGCTCCTGAGCCTGTGCTTCCACGACGGAAGCGAAACTAAACAGCACACAAAATATCGTTAATAGCACCCCAGCTGATCTTCTACTCTCACTGTGAACAATACGAAGCAGTCTCTCTTTTATAAATCCTCTTTCCCTATTATCTCTTCCCAAATCACAGCCAGTTGTCCCGCTGGCGCGGGACTTCTGAACATTACAACTAAACTGATAATAAATCGCGCTGAGAGACAGCAACAAACATTGAAAGCTATTTAGAAAAGTCTTTAATTTTCTTTGTATTCTAAAGGTTCGCCGTTGCTCCACATCAGGCAAAGCACTGCCACCCTCGTAAAAATGTTTCATTTTTCAAGATTTTAAATTGATTACGTGTGTACTAATAGAAGTGAGGTTGGGAAATATGATCGATCAATATCCAGCCAAACTCAACCCTTAGACTTAGCCACACGGTTAAAAAAATAATTGATTCTTAAATAAAGGAAGTTCCTGCGTATGGGAATTATTAGAATGACACCGGTTTATAATTGGAACACCCTTTTTAAGATAATAGTCTACCAAACTATACCAAAGCTACTCTGGCGGGCAAAAAATGTTTTGTAATAACTGTTTTTTCATAACTCACTTTATATTCAGTGAGTCTCGTAAGCTAGAGAAGCTATAGCAAGCCCTACCCTTCGCACTACTAGCTTCCGACGGCGTTGGAACGAATAAAACGATAGGGCCCATGCGCTATAGGTATATCAAATATATACAAAATATCTGCATGGGCATTAAACTATCGCCTCGTCCAATTGAAAGTCGGAATTCGTAGTCGAGACTCTTTTAGTCAAATGCCAGTCTATCTCCCCGTAGAAATAGACTTTATTAACAAATATAGTAAACATCATCAAGTAGTACATATTTGTATCGAATAAATAATTTCTTCTTCCCAATTTTTGGGATATGAATATGGGGTACTCAAAAATTGAATTGGAGATCATTAATATTTCTCTAGGCTTAACTATTAAACTTGCGAGGCTAGAAGCAAATCATTCTCAGCTTGAACTAGGCAATCTTTGCGATGCAGACAATACAGCTGTCGGCCGAATTGAAAGAGCAGAACACGTTAGTAGCTGGGAAAATATATACAAAGTAAGTCAAACGTTGGGACTCGATTTTTGTTCTTTATTTTTATTACCATCGGAAAAAACACTTTTGCAGATTTTGAATGATTGCTTACAATTAGAAACCAAACTCACAGATAAAAAAAGAGCATACTATACCAATATGGGATCTAGAATTCGTGATTTATATACACAAAGAAAAGACTAACCAAGTTCATGCTACTCTATAGAGGAGAGCTAAAAGAAACACCCTTATAATACCACTATAATCCTTGTTATACATGGATTATCAAAATATCAGAGGTCTCAATAAGTACTCCGACTGAAACAAGAGGAAGACAGCGAAACAACATAAAAAAAGCCGTCCCCAATTTACTTCAGGACGGCTTATAAATATAACATTTATTATCTAGAGGTTTTCTACCTCTTCTATAGAAAGGCCTGTGCCCTTAGCAATATCTGCAATAGGTAGACCCATTTTCTTAAACTCTAAAGCTATGGCAATGGCTTCTTCTTTCTTACCCTTTTCCATTCCAGTCTTAATTCCTTTTTCTATTCCAGTCTTAATTCCTTTTTCTATTCCAGTCTGGATTCCGGCTTGGATTCCGACTTGGATCCCTTCCTTTTTTGCCTTATCTAATAAATATTCTCGAGTGCCCATACTAATACTCCTTCCTATTTTGTCTTCTATTTCTGATTCAAACCTAAAAAACACATCTCATAAAATGGTTTTTTAGCTCTCCTCCTCCTATAAAACTATTATTTAGAGGAAACATACTCAAAACCTGTTGGTTATCAAAATTAACATAATATGTTAAAAAATCGTACAAACCCTGTCGCGTCTTCTTTTCCATCTTACGCTTCATCATCTCATCATAAAGATCGTGCTTGATGTCTTTAAGCTGCTCGTCTGTTATGTTTTTATGTAATATAGCCAGTAAAGCCGTTAATACGACTACCGAAAATGGATTGCTATTGCCGCGAAGATCGGCCTCGTCCTGATCCAAGATTTTATAGCTATTGAAATCGTACCGAATCTTGGTAGACATAAACTCACGTATATACACCTTGGGACGATAGCTCTTATTACTATCTGCAAGAATAGCGATTGCTGTAACTGGCACCTTATATCGATCGTATATCTTATAGTAGTATTGAAACATACGCTCAGCTAGATCGCCCTTTCCCTTGCTACTCTGCACCTCAATATGACAAAGCACATATTGCTCACCACCATGTTTAAGGTGAACCTTAACAAGCTTGTCAACAAAGCGTACCCCAGCCCCATTGGCCTGCGGAGGGAATAGCGTTTCAAATTCCTTATCTAGATAATCGAAAGGTTTGCTCAGATCAAACTCAGTATCCGCATTCGGAAACATAAAATGCAAAAAATGGGTAAAGGTCTGCTCCAATATAGATTTCCAAAGAAGATCATCGACCCGCCTTACTCTTTTACTCATAACTGTTTATCAAATGGTTACTAAGCAAAGATAGTAAACAAATAGCTGTAAAGCTAATTATTTTAGCTTTCATTTTTAAAGCACTACTTATTCTAGTGGAAATGGGCGACGGGAAAAAAAAACAAAGGAAGCTAAAAAGTAAGAGGGAATATGAGCGGTGACAACGGCGAACGGCCTATCATAGGCTTGGCACTGCCCTCGATAAAGAGCTGGAGGCATAAAAAAGCACCTAGGATTAAATTCTAAGTGCTTTATTAATATAAAAAATGCTATGAAGAATCTATTTATGCTTCTGTAAAGTAAGGCTTAACCTGTTCTTCTGTTAAGCTAAGTTTCTTGCATACGTCAACTATCGAATAACCTAATTCTTTAAGTAACTCGATTTTGCCTTCAATTTTACCCTTCTCAATACCGGTCCTTATGCCAGTCTTAATTCCTTTTTCTCTTTCCTGTTTTTTGATTGTTTCTATTACACCCATTTCGATTGTGCCTCCTGTCACTTGATAAATGTATTGATCAAAATTACTATTTAAATCCTTATCTCGTATAAAAAGAAAGTTTTTTAAAAACACTAAAAAGCTCATTATAAGATCTTTACTATATTTATTGATCTCGATTAGCGCACGCGCTATCGTACTGCGTTGCTCCGACAGTTCCTCTTCAGGAATCTTATTTTCTTGCAAAGCTTTCTGGCAAAAAAATACAATATAGGCAAAAATATTGTCCATGCCAAGTAGTTCGTCTTCGTGATGATCAAAGATCTGGTAGCTTAGATAATGGAAATAAACACGCGTACGATATCCCTCATAGCTATATTGGTCGGGGCGCGATTGTTTGCACTCGCCTGTAAATACAGCGATAGTCTCCACAGGGACCCCGTACCGATCGAAAAGCCGATAGTAGTACTGAAAAACTCGCTGAGCGAAGTTGCCATTATTACTCCCCTCGATTTCCGTGTGTAACAATATCCATTTCTCGGTACCGTCTTTCAGAAACACCTTAACTAAAAGATCGGCTATACGCTTACCCTTCTTGCGGCCACGCTCGGGTGTAATCTCCAGCAGTTCTTTATCCATAAAGGTTAGTCCACGATCCAGATCAAAGATATCATCTGCACCTTCATACATAAATCGTAGAAAATCTGGAAAGTTCTCTTCAAAAATAGCCTTAAGAAGCTCATCACTCTTCTTAGGAGGCTTTAATCGCACATTCACACTCATAACTGTTTATCAAATGGTTACTAAGTAAAGATAGTAAACAAACAGCTAAAAAGCTAATTATTTTAGCTTTTATTTTTAAACCACTACTTATTCTAGTGGAAATGGACGAGGGAGAAAGAAACCAAAAGAAGCTAAAAAGTAAGAGGGAATAGGAGCGATAGCAATGACAAACGCTATATCGACAGATCTAGTATTTTCTGCAGAAAGTAAGAAAGAAAAAAGCACCTAGGATTAAGTCCTAAGTGCTTTTCAATCTTATCGAATAGCTTAACTGTTGGGTAATATCTACCTCTATAGCTATCGTTAAAGCTACCTGTACTTTATGATACGGAAGCCATTATATGTGGTAATATTGCCAGCACTTGTAGGAGCGTGTTGATCCCTGACAGCAGAACGAGTTAACGAACTAGTGCTCTTAAATGAGCCGCCTCTAAGCGTATGCCCAGCATTTTCTTCTACCGGATCGACAATCGCTGTTTGGGGCGTATTGCTTTGTGATGGATAGTTTCCATTAGGCAGACAATACTCTGCTACGTTTCCGTGCATATCATACAGACCCCAAGGATTAGCAGCTAACAGCCCTACCTTTTTGCTATACGAACCTGTTAAACCATACCAGACATAAGAATTAAGGTCGTTTGGATCCTTACCAAAAGACCAGACGGTCGTTGTACCAGCTCGACAGGCATACTCCCACTGCGCCTCGGTGGGGAGCTCTCCCCCGGCCCAATGGGCATAAGCCTTTGCTGCCTTAAAATTTATGATGGTGACAGGCATGTCTATATGCTCATTCTTGACTTGCCATTTTCCATCCGTGTAGTTGAAAAAGGGATAGCCACCATTTCCAACAGGTTGTAAAAGAGTTATGCGCTCCCCACTGAAAGGTAAATAAACAAACTTATAAGCATCAGGCTGAGCCGAAACTGCATTTAAAAACTGTGCATACTCCTCTACTGTAACTGCATATTTACTCATATAAAAACCTTTAGTAAGCCGCACCCAGTGCTGTGGTTTTTCATTTTTTAGCGCATTTACATCACTTTCAGGGCTCCCCATTTGAAAGATGCCGGGCTCGACCCAGACTGCCTGCCACAAACCATCAAGAGCCGGCTGTGTGATATGGTGCGCAGTGCCGGTAGTTAGTGTAAGCTTCGTATCCTGGGCACGCACAAAGGTTTGGTTCCCTTGGCTAAAAACAAGCCTATTCGATTTTGCCGAAAGATCTTGCGCAGGAAGCAGCGCACGATAAGTAAATGTTGTATTGTAGTTGGCATCGCCGGCTTGCTCGACCCTGTACATTTTTATATTGGACAGGTAGGACTCTGTACCGGTAGCAGCCTGATCATTCAGACTATAGCTTGCACGACTCTTGATACCGGCTAAACTAACAACCATGTCTTTATCTGGGTTTTGTGACTTCCCTGCGTTAGCACCAACATTCACTTGGACCATGCTCATCAGGTGGCTAAAATTTAACGGAACGGTGCTACCTTTAGCTACAGCCAAACTTTTAGCAACCATCAGATCGCTCTTCTGGAAGTTGGCCCAGGTGCTTTGATCGCTCTGTACTTCAAACTTGGAATTGCCGCCCGCTGCAGCACTGCTGTAAGGATAATAGGCATAAAAATCATATAGCCCACCTTCTGCCGGCCAATTAACATTGCCAGACCAGCCCTGCCCATCGAAGATGATCTGTACATTACGATAAGTAGCGTTACTGCTGGATAAGGCTTCTCCGGCAGGGACGATAAATAAACCAACAGTATCCCCCGCACTAAAGCTACTCGTAAAATCGCTCGCTAAAACAGGTGGCACTATAGCTACTGCCCCATCCTTTAGCCCCTTGCCGCTACTTGTAGCCAGTTTTTGAGTTGAAGATAAACGTTTCTCCTGATTGATGGCTATTTTGAAGCTGATATTCCCCTGCGTTTTTTCAACCACTTCTATATCTTTTGTACAGGAAAAAAGAGATAAAAGCATAAACATAATGCTAAGAGTGCGTATTAAATTTTTAAAAATATTCATTTTCGTATTACTGATTTAAGCTCTTATTATGCTTAGTTAATTACTATTCGAAAGCCATATTGATCGGTAACACCTGTCGAACTTACACTATCAGAGCCAACACGAGCAGCAGATGGATGTGCGGAATTAGGTGCAGAGGGACCACTGCGCCGCACACTTTCTGTTGTTTCCCCATCGCCTGGCCCAATACCAACAATTGGCGAAGTCTCTGATGTAGATTCAGTAGGATAATCTCCGGCCGAAAAACAATATTCAGTCACCATCGCATGCATATCGTGAAGCCCCCAGGCGTTAGGTAACTTAGTGCCCACATCGTTGTTGTAACCTGTAGTCACAACATACTTATCCATTTCGCTAAGATCATCGCCAAAAGACCAACGTGTAGTGGTACCTGCACGACAGGCGTACTCCCACTGTCTTTCGGTAGGCAAAGTACCACCTGCCCACTTAGCGTAGGCTAACGCTCCAAAAAAAGTAATCGCCCTCATAGGATAATTCTCTGTACTATCAGGCGGCGCCCACCTTCCATCCTGAAGATCGAACAATTTATGATATCCATTAGCCACAGCCTGCACTTTCTTTCCATCCAATACCACCATGATATATGATTTCAAAAAACCACCAAGAGAAGTCTCTGTATCATTAAGAAAATCAGCATATTGTTGCTGAGTGATTAGGTTTTTACTCATCAGGAAGCTTTTGTCGATACGTACCCAGTGCTGGGGCCTTTCTTTGGCTTTACCCCATATATCACCTTCAGGACTCCCCATTTGAAAGGTGCCCGGAGGAATCTGCACAAACTCAATATCACTAGGCTTGGTTCCTGTCGCAACACCTCCATCACCCCATGTCTTGATGGCCAAACGTTCTACCTTAATTTTTTTAGGTTGAAACGTAATCGCATATTGGTACTCCTGCCCAGGCTGGAAAGTATCGGTGTTTGACAGATTGTAACTCCAGGTTAGCCCGCCAAGCTTAAACTCCAATATACGCCCAGCCATAGCATCCGGCTGGGAAGGTAACAGAATAGCCTCACGTGCATGGCCTACAAATAGATCCTTAACCACAGTATGCGCAGAAAAAGAACCAGTAAGCAGGTCGAAGTCGGACCGGGTGTGAAACCCTTTAAGGTTGACCTGGACTTGCGCCAGTTCTTGTGCAGAAATGCCTTGCCCGGCTTGCAATAAAAATTTTATTTTCGAAAGCTTATGCTTAAAAGTAAGATTGACTGCACCACTGGTTTTATTGACTGCAGCGTTATTATTGCTGTATAAAAAATCGATTTTAGAAAGGTCGCTCTGATCGCTGATATCAAGGGGCAGTATATGACCTGCTAGCCCACTCTTGTAGGGCGCATAAGCAAGCAGACTGACATCGCCCGACGGCGGGTAATAAATAGGGTTAGCTACCGGATTGATACCAGTAGCGGTATATGTATACTCGTGGTTGCTCTCGAGTATATTGTTGGCATTAGGCACCCCACTGATGGTCATAAATAGTCCGAAGGAGCGCGAGGCGCCCGAGGACTGCCCTACATTTGCCTGTAAGCCGCCTTTGCCCACAGAGCTCAATGAAAGCTTAGTGCCGGACGCTAGACGCTGATAATCGTCTTCTTGCTTACAGCCCCAAATAAGCAAGAGCAACAAAGCAAACAAGCTATAAAGAATAGGCCTGTTTAAAAAGTCGGTGCTAGATGGATATTTCATAGGTATTTAATTTCGCTGTTTACTATTTTTTTAAGCTTTGCTTTAATTAGCGATACCGGTTCTACTGACGGTCGTCCAATCTTGAATGGTAATCTTATCTAAGGTAACCTCTGTTTTGTTGATGGTAATGCTGTAGTTATACTGTTTGCCCGCCTCAAAACTTTCGTTAGCTCCGCTTTTCCAAACGTAGGTGTCTGTACCAATAGTAAAATTGAAACTAACAGCACCAGCACTGGTAAAGTCGGCTGGTAGTATAATAGCCTCGTATTTACGGCCCTCTTGCTGAACAAAAGGAACGATAACCGCTGGAGCAGAAGATTGCCCAAGCTGGCCAGTGGTTAGATCAAGATTATTTTTAGTGTACATCCCCGCTATTTGTACGGCCATTTTTTTCCAAGAGAGATCTTCAGAATCTAGGCCTTCCCCAGCAACTGTACCGATAACGAGCTTTGCTAATTTATGATCGAATACTAAAGGAACATCAAGCCCCGTAGTTTTGCTAAAGCCAGCATTAGAGTTATTGGACTTTGCCCAAAGCACATCGATAGCGGCAAGGTTGTGTTGCTTGGAAACGTCAATTGGAAATGCAGATTCTAAGCTGGCATCATTTGTATAAGGATAATAAGCCAGAAAATCGACTTTGGTGTCCGAAACAGGATAATATATTTCATGGCCAGCGACAGGGCTAAAAGCGGTGCCATCATAGCTATATTGCCTATTCTCGTGCTGTTCGGTAATATTTGTCGTATTATGATCGACCATAAAGATACCTATGTCATCTAGATTAGACCATGTTGTAGACAAACCTCCACCGGTGTTGGTAGTGGCTTGTAAATTGGCGATTTTCCCCTTAAATTTAAGCGTCAGATCTTCCTCTGTAGTACTGTCCTTTGCACAGGAGCAGGCCAAAAGACAAAGTGCGGCTAAGGAACCTAACCATCTTCTATTCATAATTGCTGTTTGTTTCATCTTTTTCACGATTTTTTATAACTAAATAGTTTGTTTTTCTGTTGATCGACAGGTCGCTTCAAGCTTTGTCATAACACACTCCCCGAGAGGATTTTTCTTTTTACTGCGCTGTCCCGCTTTCATTTACCTCCACCCAATCATTAATGATTGCCGTAAAGCCTGCCTCAGTGGGTGTTTCTATAGCTGCTTTCAAGCGTAAAGGCAAATGTTTATTACTGTTAAAATCTTTTAACTCGGCACTTAGATCAGCCCTTACACTTAGCGGCAGGGGGGTGCCTTTTTTGAAACTGATATCCCCTTGAATAAGCTGGGAAGCCCCCACGACTCCTAATAAGCGTATACTTGCCATCCAGGTGCCATTGGGTTGCTTAATAAAGCTTAAAGGAACTTCTGTGCTGCTTGCTAACGGCTTATTATGTTTCAAATCCCACCCCGTAGTAAGACCTGTAAGCGCTACCTGAATTTTTTCGATCTGCGACGCACTGCTGCCCATAGGTTCTAAAACCAGGTCTAGCTGCCGAACCTGCTGCTGCATTTGAGCGGTTATAAATTGTACGGCATCATTTTCATAAGTGATGGAATCGAAACGAGAGAAAAACCAATCCAAATGGAGGGGGAATTTGCCCTGATCAAGCACAGCTGTAACTACCCCTTGCTTGACTTGAAGAAAGGGACTGGAGCTATGCACCAATATATCATATTGGCCCGGCAAAAGTGCAGGCAAACGGGTGGTATCGTTTTGAAACGTCAAGGTCTGCCCTGCTATATGTAAGACACGCTCGTTGGGAATAGGAACATTTTCGCCCCGAGAAGACCAGTCGGTTATTAAACTGATATCTGCTTTGTCGACCAACTCAATACGCGAACAACCAACGAATGTTAGGCTTAATAACATCAGGATTAAAGCATCATATTTTTTCATTTTTTTGAATAGCATCTTAATCGTTAGTTTATTTTTCTAGAAAACCTTATCGAAAGGGCGGTAGGCCCCCAATAGTTAGCATTTTCTTTGCTGTATATGCGGTAAAAATCACCGTTTTCCTGCTGGTAAGACTCGCGCTTGGAGATTTTCAGGTAGCCTAGCGTAAGGCCAATATCTATTAAAAGATTTTTACCTGCAAAGTATTGCTTGCCTATAGCCAAGCCACCACCTACATAGCGTCCTTGCTCCCTAGACATATTATATTCGCCCATGCTATATTGCAAACCGATGTATGTACTATATTGATGGTTAATATATGTTCTTATCTGTGGAGAGATATTCCAAAAATTGTGGTAGTTGGCCATCCCTTTACGTTTAAAATTCCAGTGGGAATAGGCCCCGTCAACGATAAACTCGAAGCGATCCGTGCTTTTGTAAGACAGCCCTAAGCTGGGAACTGCCAGCAACCAGGTAGGCAGATTGCTGCGGACTGAAAGACTACCAGGCGAGAAATGATCAGGCTCGGCCGGCACACTTTCTTGAGCATATCCCTTTATAGAAAAGAATAGTAATAGAAAAAAAATATATGATTTAAACATCCGCAATACTTGTTTTAAAATAATAACATAGGAAACAAACCTAATTGATTTTAATAGCGGAAACGAATTTTGGGGGTGGACAAGGGGGGGACATTCTTAAAAAAAGTGTTTAGACAAACTCAAACGCCGTAAAATGATAGCGTTTGTAACGATGCTAAAATAGCTTTGACAGTAGTTTTTCACAATATTTGAAACTTACCCCCTATTAAAAAAATAAACCGGTCGCTCGAAGGGTTATATAATCATACCTATAATTTGTACTATATTCTGCTAACGGGAATACAGCTTAGAACAATATCGCCCAAGCAAGACGATAGAAACTTTAGACCCTTCCAGAAAGCTATCTAAGGGTGCAATCATTTAAAGTATCAGGTTGAAATGCTTCCACGGACGCAGTGCGGACAGGGGTGGAATTAATTATTTATGCTTTATTGATACTATATAAATAAGTGTTTTGGACAGATTACTCCAGGTAAAGTCTTGACCTGACCATAAACTCATTCTTCTTAAAAAAGGTTTCCATCCTTAACTTTGAATCGCTTAATTGATATTTATAGGAGACGGTCTGTTGATTGATTTTTAAGTGTATAGAATCCTTAGATATGGTATATGTCCCATTGGCTTCACGTGATTTAAAAGAGCCGTCCGCTAAGAACTCGACTGTTTCGTTTTTAACAGAGTCCAACCTATTCTTAGCCCCATCATATGCAGTATAATCTGGATTAAAATATGTTATCTCCTCGGCAACGAGTCGCCACTTTTTATAGATGGGATTGTGTTGCGTATTAAATGACAAAAAAGCCATGCTTAATACTATAATCATAAAGCCGAGTAGTCTCATAATAACAAATTTAATATTTTTTATTGTTGGTAATAACAAATATTAAATTTATCACTCCATTTTCTCTGGCTGGATCAGGTTGAGGATATAATGAAAACTATTTTATTCCCTTATGTTATGCCTCTTATTATAATACCTAGTTTCTCGGGCAACAAAAGCGTCTTCACGTACCTTGTTTCGATAAGCAATATCATTGATCCATCGGGCCAAAGTACGATCCATTTTGCTGAGATGATATTTGAGACATAACGGGCATAGATAAGCAGAAAATTTAAAACCACTTGCCCTTACTTCTTTTTCAGCATTGATTTCTTCAGCTCGTTTCCTCGCAATTTTTCGGTTCTCAAAAGCTACTTTCACACATTTTGTACTTCTTTCATTCATAATCGCAGCACTATTAAACACACTAGCTAAATTTGATGAATACAACCCTAATATATCAATAAAAAACTGCAATTCAGCTATTTAATAAATTAAAAAACAGTGTTCGATCGTTTTAAAAGCTAAAAAAGTGTATTAAAAACTTTTGAAAGAACAGCCAAACAAAACATATCGTATAAATTAAAGACCAATACGTATATTAGTAATATGAAAAGAATTGTGATGCTACTTACACTATTGCTGTTTATTTCAGGATGCAGCAAAGAACATAGTGCAACAGATGAAAATGAAACCAAAGCATTAATTGAAAAGGTTTGGGAGTATGCAAATATCAACCCGAACGGCTTTACATTAAACTTGGAAACGATGAAACCTATAAAGTATGGCATCAGTGTAGCATATTTAGAAACGCAAGATAGTTTCGATAAAGAAGGGTTAGAAATAGTAATAAACCATGCGGTACGAAACAATAAAATTGTTGGTGGCTGGCTTAATGAGGATAACAAGCTTTATTACTTCGATTCGGTAAAAATATTCAAAAACAGCGACTTAGACGAAGCGATTACATTTGCAAAACAAAATAAGCAGCTCGCGATATTTGACTTAACGAATTTGAAAGAGATAAGAATAGAGCCTTAAGTATTTGGCTTGGAAACGATAATATCATGAGCATAAAAATACTTACTTTACAGCAAAAAAATTCGATAGCTAATTATAAACGTATGGGTATTACTATTAGCATCCTGGATAATGGAAAAGTAGAAGTATGCCAAAACGAACTAATTAACAACTATATTCTTAACCAAGAACAATTGAAAGAAAGAGGTAAGGAAATATTTCCAGATGCAGAGCTATTGCCCGTCACCCATGTGCCAGAAATAGAAAAAATAGATGCTGAGTGGATCCGCAACAAGATGAAAGAGTTTGGTATTGAATTAACAGATATCAGCAAACAACTGGCTATAGACAAAAAGCTAATAGCTCTAATGCTCAATGGCAGCGAGCAATTGAATAACAGTTTAAAGGCTGCGTTGTATTTTTACTTTATGACGTATGAACTAAACAGAGATTTTAGAGCAGCTGGAACTGACATGAAGAAAACTCGATAAAAGAAGCATCTTAATCTGTATACTCTTAATGCGTTATATCTTATCTTTGCAGATATTTTAATATCGGCTTATAGTGATTAACGTAAATAATATCTCCGTATCATTTGGAGGAACTACACTCTTTAGTGATGTATCTTTCTCTATCAATGAAAATGATAAAATCGCCCTTATGGGGAAGAATGGTGCTGGCAAATCTACTTTGTTAAAAATTATTGCAGGAGTGGGAAAAGCAACCACAGGCAATGTGTCAGGACCTAAAGACGCTGTTATAGCCTATCTACCGCAGCACTTGCTAACCCAAGATAACATGACGGTATTTGAAGAAACCTCTAAAGCTTTTGATGAGGTGTACCAGATGCGTGACGAATTGGAAAAGCTGAACGAACAACTGAATGTGCGCACGGACTACGAAACAGACGATTACATGAAGTTGATTGAGCGCGTTTCTGAACTTAGTGAGAAATTTTATTCTATTGAGGAGATAAACTATGATGCAGAGGTGGAAAAAGTACTCAAAGGACTGGGATTTGAACGTTCAGATTTTACACGTCAGACATCCGAGTTTTCAGGCGGGTGGCGGATGCGTATCGAGCTAGCTAAAATTTTATTGAAAAAGCCGGATCTCATTTTACTAGATGAGCCGACGAACCATATGGATATTGAGAGTATTCAATGGCTGGAAGACTTTTTAGTAAACTCGGCTAAAGCCGTTATTGTGATATCTCATGATAGAGCTTTTGTTGACAATATCACCAACCGTACAATCGAAGTTACGATGGGGCGTATATACGATTATAAAGCAAAATACAGCCATTATCTGGAATTGCGAAAAGAACGCCGTATGCATCAATTAAAAGCTTATGAGGAACAGCAACGTTTTATAGCGGACAATCAAGAGTTTATTGAGCGCTTTAGGGGGACTTATTCAAAGACTTTGCAAGTACAGTCGCGGGTTAAAATGTTGGAGAAGCTAGAAATCATTGAAATCGATGAGGTTGACACTTCTGCACTACGGCTAAAATTTCCGCCTTCGCCACGCTCAGGGCAATATCCTGTGATTGTGGAGGATCTAACAAAGGTATACGGCGAACATGTGGTTTTTGAAAAAGCTGCCATGGTGATTGAGCGCGGAGAAAAAGTGGCATTTGTAGGCAAGAACGGAGAAGGAAAATCGACCATGATTAAGGCGATTATGGGCGAGATTGATTATGAAGGGTCGTTAAAAATAGGCCATAATGCAAAAATAGGCTACTTTGCGCAAAACCAAGCGGCTTTATTGGACGAGGAATTAACCGTATTTGAAACTATTGACCAAATTGCAGTAGGTGATGTGCGCGTAAAAATAAAGGATATGCTAGGTGCCTTTATGTTTAGCGGTGATGATACAACTAAAAAAGTAAAGGTTTTATCGGGCGGTGAAAAAACCAGACTTGCTATGATTAAACTTCTGTTAGAGCCAGTTAATGTATTAATTCTGGATGAACCAACCAATCATTTGGACATGAAAACGAAAGATATCATCAAAGAAGCTTTACAGGATTTTGACGGCACGCTGATCTTGGTATCGCACGACCGCGATTTCTTAGACGGCTTAGCAAAAAAAGTATTTGAATTTGGGAATAAACGTGTTCGTGAACATTTTGAAGATATAAAGGGCTTTTTGGAGTACAAAAAAATGAACAGTTTAAAGGATATAGAACGTTAGGTCTAATTCCCGATCACCATATCCAGTTGACCACTGATCAGCCTTATTGATACAGTGGTCAAACTTTATTTAAGAAGACCAACGGATTAAGAACCGAGCTCTGCTTTTTGTTTATGAGAAAAAAACAAAACAGCGAACCCTAAGAGTGGTAATAGGCTGATAATAGTGTAGGTATAATTTATACCGTAAAGATCGGCTAAAACACCTAAACACGCTGCACCCAAGCCGCTCATTCCCATAGCAAAACCATAAAACAATCCGGATATTGCCCCTATTTTATGTGGCATAAGCTGTTGCGCATAAACTAATATAGGCGAAAATGACAGAGATAATATGAAACCGCAGGCTATTAGTAGAAATACTGTTGCCCAAAGATCTACATAGGGCAAAAGTAAGGCTAAGGGTATACTTCCCAGTACAGACAAACGTATTACTGCTATTTTGCTCCATCGATCTGCAAGCATAC
The DNA here is from genome assembly GCF_026711005.1 of Sphingobacterium sp. UT-1RO-CII-1. GTDB lineage: Bacteria > Bacteroidota > Bacteroidia > Sphingobacteriales > Sphingobacteriaceae > Sphingobacterium. The sequence goes on from NZ_JAPPVJ010000003.1 coordinate 205,841, forward strand.
CGCCGAGCAATGTGGCTACGGCAGTGGCAAAAAGAAAATAAAAAAGTAGCAGCTGAGACTTGCCTTCGGCAAGCCCAAATGTTCTTATAGCATAGAACTGAAAATAATTGGTGATACCGGCAGAAAAAAAATATTTGGAAAATATCAAAATAAGAAGAATGATGATGTTTCTGCGTACTTGCAAAGTATCAGTTTTCCTTTCAGCCTCTACTTGGTTTGACAAAGTAGTTACAGTAGATTTTAACATCTTTTGCCGCCATAGGCCGACATGTATTAATAGTATTTTCACAGCACATGTGAGTAGTAAAACCCAAAGTATATAGCGCTGACCATTGGGCACAATAAGGAAAACCGCCAATAATGGCGCACAGGCCAAACCGGCATAACCGCCCAACTGAAAGATGGATTGGGATAGATTGAGTCGGCCTCCAGAAGATAGATTTGCAACTCTTGACGACTCCGGGTGAAAAATAGAAGCAGCTGTACCGATACAGATAACCGCAACAAGAACCCACAGATAACTATCGGCATAAGCCAAAATAATTATACCAAAACTAGATAGACACATCGAAAAAAATTGTGAAAATGATTGTGGATATTTGTCTGTAAAATTGCCAACAAACGGCTGAAGAACAGAAGCAGACAATTGAGCACATAAAGTTATTAGCCCTATCTGGCTAAGCGACAAATTATACATTCTTTCCAACTGCGGGTAGATGGCCGGAGCAATAGCCTGTGTAAGATCATTAATAAAGTGCGCTATAGTAATAATTACTAGTATTATATAGTGATTATTGAGCCGTTTTTCGGGAATAGAAGATATAGACCGACTAATTGCTGTATTTAGATTGCCCATTCAAATAAAATGCTTAGTATTATATGTTGAACAGGCTAAAATAATGGTAATTTAAAGTAGCAAGCTGGTACAGTTTGCTTTATATTATTAGGCCAGTGACATAGTTGGCGTTCACAGATTTTCGTACGGACTTATTATTGTAGAGACTGTATAGATAGGATGGTAAGCAACAAGAGCTTTGACAAAAAAAGACCTATTTTTATCCAATAGGTCTTTTATCGTCTTATTTTATCTCAAAGAGCTGATGCTCGGATGGCGCTCTTAGCTTATCCATCAAGCCTTCTAATTCTTTCACTTTTCTTGTATTAGAGGAGCTCTTATCATTTTTTTCGCCTTTATCTTTGGCTAGATTATAAAGCTCGGTTTTTTGAGGTTTACCATCTTTATAAAAACGGATGCCTTTCCAGTCTCCTTGACGAACGGCTTGCTTGAAACCACCTTCGCTAAATTCCCAGTACAATGTGCGATCCGTTTTCTGTTTACCATAAAACAAGTCTTCTTTAAAAGATACACCGTCAATATGAGCGGGTGGCTGCACGCCTGCAAGATCTGCAAAAGTAGGCAGCAGATCCCAAAAAGTACCTACATAAGCACTCTCGCCTCCTGCTTTGATATGACCAGGCCAATAGGCAATGAGAGGTGTACGTATACCGCCCTCATAAAGATCCCGTTTTACGCCACGCATGCCTCCTGTACTTTCAAAAACTTCCATAATATCATCCATCGTCCGCCCCCCTTCTTTATGTGTCCCGTTGTCACTAGTAAATATAACAAGCGTATTTTCCTCGAGCCCCAGTTCCTGCAACTTACTCATAATCCAGCCTGTATAATCGTCCATACTGCTGACCATGGCAGCATAAGCAGCTTTAGGATAAGGTTGTGCACCATAATGTAAGCCTGCTGGCTGTGCTTTTTCGGGAGAGAACACACTGCTACCATCAGCGTTTAAATAAGGTTGCATATAACGCTTGGGTACTGTAAGCTCTGCGTGGGGCACTGTAAAAGAGACGTACAAAAAGAAGGGATTAGCTTTATTTTCTTCAATAAAACGGACTGCTTCTTTAGCAAACAATTCATTTACATAAACGTCTTCGGCAATGCCTATTTTTTCGCTTTTGCCATTATTCAAGACCCAAACAGAATCGGGCTTTTGAAAATGCCCTTCAATATGATGTAGAAAACCGGTAAAGAAATCCCAGCTCTTATTTTCAGGCGCTCCTGTACTACCTTCAAGACCTAAGCCCCATTTACCAACCATACCATTGGTATAACCGGCCTGCTTGAGCACTTCTGGAATAATGACATCTTGCGGCCGTAACGCCACCTCGCCATTGCCACGAATATAAACTTGACCGGTATGCTGACCGGTCATTAAACTTGCACGTGAAGGAGCACAAACAGTACTGCCTGCATAAAATTGTGTGTAACGTTTACCCTTATCGGCCATTCTGTCCAAAACAGGTGTTTTGATAAGTTTCTGGCCATAGCTTCCCAAATCGCCGTACCCCATGTCGTCTGCCAGAATAAAAATAATGTTAGGTTTTTCACTCTTTTGCTGCGCTTCTGAATTAAAGATTATTCCAAACATAGCCCAAGAGTAGATAACATATTTTAAAAATTTCATGCTGTATAAATTTTATTAAAGTGTTTTTGATTGTTCTCAAAGGTAAGACTTATCTCAATATTTGAACAGTAACGATTCCGTGTATTTTAAGCGCGCTGTATATGAGATATAGATCAAAACAACTCTTCTTCTTTATAGTCTTTTGGGCTCATTCCTGTTTGTTTTTTGAAAAACTTGCTAAAAGTAAAAGGGTCTTTAAAATTCAGCAGCTCGGCAACACTACCTATAGTAGTTAAACGATTTTTTAATAAAATTTTCGCTTCGATCAACAGTACTTGATGAATAATATCCTTAGGTATTATGCCCATAGTTTTTTTTATCACCTTGCTAAGATGTTTTCGACTTATAAATAGTTTATCAGCATAGAACTGCACATCATGGTGTATATTATAATGCGATTGCACTAAAAGGTAGAAATTTGTTGTTATTGTCTCTTCACGGGAAGTTGCTATAGTTTTACTGTTTGATTGTCTAAAAAATTCTTCAATCGTGTACATTATTAATGAAAACAAATGCCAGATCATTTCATTTGCATAAAAAACATCGTTGCGCGCATCATTTAGAAAAGCTAATTCAGCTATAGCAGACTGTAATTTTCGGTAAAATATCCTCTCATTTTTAATTATATATGAAGGATGTGTGGAGAAACTTTTTATGATATCATTTGATCGATAATTGAAACCCGCATCACTGATCATTTGGATATTAAAACAAAGATATTTTGCACTAAAATCCTTTGACACAAAATGTACTTTAAATACTTCTCCAGGCACAACGAAGAGTATATCATTTTTCTTTATCTCATACCGGTAGTCACCAACACTATAATAAGATTCGCCCGCTTCAACTAACATAAGACCAAAAAACTCCGTTTTATAAACGTGATCTATTATTACGTCATTTTGTGCATAGCTTTCTTCAAAAAGCACAACATTCTGATTTCTAATAGGAAATGTATTCGCTTCCAGCAAATCAGAAAATTTCAATAATGTGGTAGAACTAGGCTCCATTAAACAAAAATAAGATTATTTTGTCATCATAGTTCTTTTACCCCAGCGCCATAAGATGCATGAATAATACTTGCAATAGCTTTCTTCGCAAAGTTGATAAACTGGCCAGTCAACTGAGCATCAGGCATGAAAACACTTTCCTCTTCACCTAGATAACTATATTTTGCTTCTACAATTAAAGATTGATAGACATCAGGGATTTTATTCAATAACCAGTTGGCAGCATCTTCCTTAGAAGCAATATCTCCGGTAGAAACACTGTACCAAATCCTCGCGATAGTCAAAATAATATTTCTTTCGTCGCCAAGCCAGTCTGATTCGCAACACCATAATGATAATGTATTGTACAAAGCATATTTAAAATCATGATCAGGGATAGGGTCAAAAAGATCAACTACAGGCTTTCCTACAATTGGGATACTTGATAAAGCAAGCTTTCGGAGCAGTATGGTTAAGTCTATATCTACCATAGGGGGCTCAAAAACATTGTTTAAAATATCACTTCTTAACCATTCGCCAAACTGTAACTCTCGCCGAGCGGGATGACGCCAAGGTACTATATCTTTATAATTGACCACAGTAACTTCAAGCGCTCGAAGGTTTACGTTGGTACCAGGCATAGCTGAACAATATAAAAGGTCATGCATAAGCCTTTTGCGCGCAGCATTATCTACCGGAGTACGAACAGTTACAAACAAATCAAGATCGCTGTAGGGTTTCAACCCACCATCTAATGCAGAGCCGTATAAGTGAATGGCCATTACGGATTCGGCAAGATATGCAACAATTAAATCGCAAGCTTTAATAATTTGCTCATTATCAGCTGGACTCATTCCTAAATCAATAATACGCTTATTTAACTCCATATACTTTTAATATACACTTTCGATACTACCCCTCACCCTAAAGCTGCAATATAAAAAAAGTAGTTTTGTTACTCAACTTTTTAGAAGATCGAAATAACTAAGCAGTAAAACTATAGTCTAGTATCCACACAAAATAAAAAGCCGTCCTCTATTACAGAAGACGGCTACGTAAACTAATTATAACCTAACTAATAATTATTTATCGTAAAGAGTTGATCCATTCTGCAATTTTCAATGCGTCAGCCTTAGGCACTTGAGGCATAGGCGGCATAATCGTCGGATAATCCGGCCAGTTTTGTGGCTGTGGATTATAAATCAACTGAACAATTTTCTCGTTCGTGTATTTCCTTTTCGCTACATCTTTGTATGATGGGCCGATCTGTTTTTTATCGGCCGAATGACAAGCTGTACAGGTGTGCTTAAGTAAAAGCCCTTCAACCTCCTTATAAGTGGGTGCTTTTTTAACTGCTGTAGTAGTACTGACAGTTTTTGCAGTTTCAGCAACAGTAGTTTTCTTTACAGCTGCGCTTTTTGTTGTCTTAGCGACTTTAACTTCTTCTTTTACTTCTTCTACAACGGGAATGTCTGCCGAGTTATACGTACTAAGCTCATTGATCGATAACTTAGCTCCTGAAGGAATCTGATTCAAGGTGTAGTAAGCAATCGGGTGCAATAAATTATGTTTTGACTGTTCAGACATTACACCAATAAGTGTCAGGTTATGTATATAATGCTGCTTAAGATCATCGGTCACAACTCGTACTTTTAAACCATCAGATGAAACCTTAACGCCTTTAATTTTTGCTTCTGCATTGTTTACCGGTGGGCTACCATAGACAGAGTTATATTTATAGGTAAAAGTAGTCAGCGAGTATGATGCCAGATCTTCTGCAGACTTTTTGTCCACAGGCTTAGTAAATTCGATTTCAAAACCATCCGGCATAGCTTTTACCGTTTTCATTTCAAAAGGAACTTTATCCTCCACATAAATTAAGCGCTCAAGTCCTTCATTGGCATCACCGGCGGATCCCCAGCCCCTATTCGTTTCACCAATAAACAAAGACCCGTCTTTCGCCCAATCCATCCGTAAAATACCTGAACGAAAACCACTACGGAATGCAATAGCTGCTCCTTGGTATTCGCCGTTGACTTTTTCCATCATAACACGGGAAATCATACTCATCCCCTGGTCAGCTACCAAGATTTGGCCAGCAAAAGGCCCAAAGTGCCCCTCGGGAATAACAATAGGTTCTGCAGATGAGATGCCCAAAATACCATGCGGAAGCCACACTGCTGGCAATTGCAGTTGAGGGATTACCGCTTTAGCATCAGCCATTGTCTTGAAATCCTCATCGACTATATTTTCAGGTTTTACAGCCCTTCCCTCTGCATTGCGGATTCGGCGTTCGTCTATAAAATCAAACAATGCATTCTGTTTCAATTTTATGGGAGAGTCCGGATGATCAGTCCAGACCAAACCAGCAGGATGTCCTACGAATGAACCTTTAGGAAGTTCCCATAACCCTCCAGAGCCGATCCAATCGCCTTGATTTTCTGTGTAGAAAAACTCACCGTTCAACATACCTATCCCAGCCGGAGAACGCATACCAGTAGACCAGGGCATCATGCGGCCATCTTCAAAAATCTCGAGAGCCCATCCACGCCAAGGCACCCTACTTTCGCCACGCCACCACTCTTCATCGCCAAAAGCGACATTCGTAGTCACTAAAAATGATCCGTTCTTAGTGATTTTAGGACCAAAGCTATATTCATGATAATGACCAGATAATGGCCAAGCATAGACTGTCTCGTATACATCAGCTACGCCATCATGATCGGTATCTACAAGTTTTGTCAGTTCACCACGCTGCGCTGTGTATAAAGCTCCATCTTTATAGGCTAAACCCAAAGCCTCATGTAAACCCGACGCAAACTTGCGAAAATAAGGTCTGTTACTTGTAGGATTTTCTACAATATAGACGTCACCACGACGGGTTGCTAATGCTAAATTTCCGTTGGGAAGAGTTACTAGGCCTCCTATTTCCAATAATGCTGATTCTGGAGCAGGAATTTTAACTATTTTCAAATAATCCTCTTCTTTGGGAGCTTCTTGAGCAACTATAGAAGTTGTCGCCAATACACTACCGACAAGTAGACTAAATAATTTTATATTAAATACTTTTTTCATTCTCTTTTTCGTAACGATATTATAATATGATCGTGTAATATACCCGTGGTTCAAGCTTAACCAATAATTGCTGCTTACCATTATTCTCTCTTACTATTGCTTTACTCTTTTTAGCAAGGTCAAGCTGTAGATAATAAGCCTTGTCGCCAACGATATATTCATTTTTACCAACTTCCTTTATAAGATTATCTTCTGCAACCAGCACATACAAATCATCTTCACCGGATAATCCATCCGCTACTATTTCTCTACCTAACTTTGTTCCTCCGTCTAATATATCCGTACGGTCTGAAATCTTTTTACCATGAAGCTCATACTTAAAAGTAGGAATACGCTCGACATTAACGGTATATCCCTTTGTACGAAAACCTGTGCCCGCAGTATCGGAAGGCCATTCAGCATGATCGTTTGCTAAGCGCGCTACCTGTAGCTTATTAGCACTAAAGACTTGAACAGTACCTAGTGGCCTAGAAGTTCCATTTCCACGATTGTCCCACATAGGAGTAGCATCTAAAAAGCCTCCGCGCCATGCCTGAACTAATAATCCATGATCAAGATCATAGGTATAATGGAGTCCTGCAGGATTACCCACTGAAACCGCATGAACTATTTTAGGTGCACCCGCTACATCCATAAAACTTCTTAAAATAGGGCTTTGTACAGCATCAACCCAAATCGGATCAGCCGAACGCCATCCTTCTTTAGTTTCACGGCTAGGGTTTTCTGTTATTACTATGTTTTTATAGGCAACAGCACCATGGTCTCCCTGTATTCTTAGTGAAGCAGTTGCAACTTCATTTTCGCTAACAGCTCCGGGTGTAGGCTTAGTGAGCTCTACATTCTCCTGGACTAAAACACCATTTAAAAACACACTTAGGATACGTGCATTTTCTATCTTGTGTCCTGCCCCGTCAAAACGTGGTGCCTGAAACGAGATTTTAAGATGCTGCCAAAGACCGGGAGCTTTACTGACATTAAAGCGAGGCGCACTTAAACCATAAATACCACCATTGCTCCCTGCACTGATAGCTTTTGCTTGCCAAGAGTCTTCCAATTGCACTTCATAACGGCCTTGTAAATAAATGCCTGAATTCCCTCCACTTACCATAAGATAATCCAGCTCAATATCCATATCTCCAAACTCTTGTGCGGTAAAAAGATCTTCGCCTAGGTTTTTCTTAGTAGGAAGGTTAGCTATAATACCGATACCAGGCTTTACAGTAATATTTCCAACTGTGCGGTAGTCAGCGTTTGCGTCACCCGCCTCTGTCCAACTCTTGCTAGGGGATTTAAAATGATGGAGCTTGTCCAGTTTGATGGGCTCTTTATTGGAAGCCAAAGAATAACTTGCTGTAAAAGATCCCGACAGGGCAACAAGTAGAAACTTGATTAATAATAATTGTTTTTTAGACATTGTCTTGTAATATATAATCGATAATTTTTGAATTTTTCATTAAACCATAAGCTAAACAACTTATTACATACTGTATTATTAGCAATATTTTTTTTTGATATCTTAAAGCATATGCATTCTAGACACTCTATAAAATGTACTTAAGTAGAAGTTCCTAATATATTTTTAAATAAACGGTTTAGGCTTATTAGTATATTGGGTGTAAATATATTGACTCTAAATTATATTAGAGACTATATCACAAAAATGATATAGTCTCTGATTTTGTTTTATTAATTATACCCTGGATTCTGTTTCAGATTAGGGTTATTATCAATCTGATTACGTGGAATTGCAAACAATTCGCGATTTACATCTGTAGATGCTTTATGATCCCACCAAGTGCCATTAATAAAGTCGCCAAAACGTATTAAATCCGTACGTCGCTTGCCTTCGAATACAAATTCTCTACCTCTTTCTGCCAAAAGCTCTTTCAATGTTAGTGTCGCAGTAGAGTACTTTGCAGCCTGCCAATCTGCCTTGGCAAAAGCGCGCTCACGAGATTCATTAATTAAGTCTACTGCTTCTGCTGTTGCTACTCCGCCATTTTTACGCATAAGCGCCTCTGCTTTATTAAAGTAAATTTCAGTCAGGCGATAAATGATATAATCATTTTCGAGATAGTTAGGATCATCTAATGTTCCTGACTTGTATTTATGGAATCGAGCTCCTGAATTTTCTTCACCTTCTGTCATGGATCCCTGTGAGGTTAAATCACCCTCACTTTCTCTTCGGATAGTATTCACGTAAGCAAATGGTTTACCATCCCACTCTTCTGTGCCTAGGATAGGAGTCGTAGTACCATACTTATATTGTGGACCGAATAAAAACCAATCTTTTTTACGAAGATCATTTTCTACATAAGCATCAAAAGCACTTGGGATGACAACTAAAGCATTCCACCCTCCATAGGCTACTTTTAAAACATCTTTCATATTGTCATAGCCCATAAAAAAGCCACCCCAACCAAACTCAAATCCGCCTTTTTTACTAAACTGAAACTGAAATAAGGATTCTTTATGAAAATCATTCGTATTTGCAAAAGCAGAATTAATATCAGGACTAAGCTGAGGAGCTCCATCGATGCCCCCACCTTTACCCGAGATAATATTATCGCATGCTGTGATACAATCGTCCCATCTTGCTGTGCCGGTCCATTTTTCGGCATTCAAATACAATTCGGCAAGCATAGCGTAAGCGGATGCTTTTGACACCTGCCCTATAGTTTCGCGGCTTGTGAGCGGCAACTGATCGATATTACTGTTGATTTCATTTTCTATAAATTTAAAAACTTCTTCACGTGATACCGTTTCGGGATTCAACGGCTCACTAGTCCTTGTTACAATAGGCACATTACCCCACATATCCATTATTTTCAGGTAGTGAAATGCACGCAGCACCTTTAGCTGCGCCAATACTTCAACACCTTCATTTTCTGTCATTCCTATTTTAGCAAGATCTAATGCCGCTATATCTTGAATAGCATTATTGACGTATCCTACACCTTCCCACATGCCTTGCCAGGCATTACGAAGACGAGATTCATTACTTGTCCAGGTATGGTAGTGAAGGCGGATATGGTCACCAGAGTCATATCCATGTTTCCCTTTTTGCGGCCAAGCCAATTGATCAGCCGACAGCTCAGAGTGGTAATAGTAACCACTACCACCCGTGGGGGCCAACCAAGACTGCATATGTGTATAAGGCCGAAGGGCCGCCTGCATAACCTCTAGTTTATTATTATAAAAACCATCGATCTTTAATTTAGTATATACCTTCTCATCTAAATCTGTACAGCTGACAGACATTCCACCTATTAAAACAGATGCTATGAGCCCCAATACTAATTTATTATATCTTTTCATTTGTATCTCTTTTAATTAAAACCCAACATTTAAACCAATAGTCCATGACCTTGTTCTTGGATAGAAAGCCCGGCTATCTATACCCGCATCAAAACCTGTATCTTGCAATTCAGGATCTAAGCCTTTATAACTCGTAATCGTGGCTAGATTGCGTGCAGAAGCGTACACATATAGGTTTCTTACATAGTTGTTTTGCATTTTAAAGTTGTAACCAAAAGTTATGTTATCCAACTTCAAAAACGAACCATTCTCTAAATAATAATCAGAATACTGTGGATCATCATTAATGTCTTTATTTCTATCAAAAGCACTCTCAAAGACGTTATTCGGCAGCCATTTTTGATTGCCAAAGAACATATCAGCTGTGTTTAAAATATCGTATTTAAACTTGCCTCTGAAAAACACGGTTAAATCAAAACCTTTGTACGCAAACCTATTGGATAAAGATGCCTGAAATTTAGGTACGCCATTACCAATATAAGTTAAATCATTTTCATTGATTTCTGAAGCCCTTCCTGTTGAGCCATCGGCTTTATAAAACAGCCACTTGCCATCATCGGTGAAACCTGCAAACCTTTTTCCATAGAACGACCCGATCTCCCCACCTTCTTCTAGACGAATAGCATCGCCCAAATTTCCAGGAGCGGGAAGTCCCCCAAATGTCATCCAACTACTTTTAAAACGCTCACTAGACATTTTGGTTAGTTTATTTTTCTGGTAATTACCTGTAAAATCGACACTCCACTGGAAATCATCGCGCTGCATTGCAACAGCCGAGAGCTGTAATTCCACTCCTTTATTGGATACTTCACCCACATTGTACCATATTAAGTTTTTCACAAAAGATGGCTGTTGTGCGGTATATTCATTTAGTAAGTCCTTTGTTTTTCTGTTATATACATCAACACTACCTGTAATACGGTTATTCAAAAGCCCAAAATCAAGACCGATATTTAATTCGGCTTTTTGCTCCCATTTCACATAAGGATTGGGATTAGATGATGGTCCGTAAGTTTGATAATAATCTCCATTTTGTGGATAAACACCACCGGTAGATAACAAAATCAAAGATGTGTAATTAGGAAACCCTTGATTACCGGTAACACCATAGCCGACTCTTAATTTCAGATCGTTTACCACATCTTTATTGGTAAAGAATTCCTCGTTGGTAATATTCCATCCTGCAGAAACAGCAGGGAAGCTTCCCCATTTGTTATTATCCCCAAAACGTGTCGACCCTTCGCGACGAAGTATGGCTGTTAAGAAATAACGAGAGTCGTAGGTATAATTAACACGTCCGAAAAATGATATTAACTTGTTCTCTTCTTTAAAAGACACTAATTCTGGTCTAGGCAGTTTATCGTTAGACACAGCTGTACCGGCCCCCATATTCCAATCGAGAAAAGCATCTGTGGTAAAACCACTGTTAGACATACTAAACCGTTCTGCAGTAGAGTATTGGTAACTATAGCCCAATAAACCGGTGATCTCATGCTTATCTGCAAATTTCTGCTTATAATCTGCCGTAATCTCGAATGTCTTACTTTCATGCAATTCATTTCCTTTATACGCATAGGCAGTGCCTAAGTAGTTGGAATTAGGTCGCTGATCCCAATCTTTTATAGAACGGTACTTACGCGTATTCCAATTGTCGCGAACATAAGATCCAAATGCAGAAATACTTAAAGGCTCTATTACTTGCAGTTTTAAACGAGCATCTCCCGAAAATGTCTGCTGATTAGCTTCATCAATTCTATTTGCCAGACGGCTCATTGGATTGAAATTATTATAACCCTGCGTCTCATAAAAAGATCCGTCGCCTTCATATATAGGAGCTGTAGGGTTACGTTGTATTGCCTGTTCAAAATATTCGGTTTTACCCCCTAACGAATCTGCCTTACTAAAGTTAGCTGCAATATTCGTAGAGAAAGTAAGTTTATCATTTAAGCCAGTTTGGGTAAAACTTAAACGACCACCAAATTGCTCTCTTCCATTTTGCTTAGCAATACCTTCTGCATCTTGATAGTTTAAAGAAGCTCTGTAGGTCGACTTCTCACTACCTCCACTTGCGCTGAAGTTATGAAACTGCGAAAAGTTATTTTTATTAATAAGCTCATTATAAAGATCTGTAGAATGGCCCAAATCTAAAGTTGGTTTATTCTGTCCTTCGACTACTAGTTTTCTGAATTGATCTGCAGACAACATAGAAGGTCTTTTTGCAACCGACTCCATTTGTCCATAAGTTTGATAATCGAAAACAGATGTACCAGCTTTCCCTTTTTTGGTCGTGATTAAAATAACCCCACCATTTCCTCGAGTTCCATAAATAGCAGCAGCAGACCCATCTTTCAATACATCAATAGACTCAATATCGCCTTGTTTTATGAGGTCTAAACTCCCCCCAGGTATACCATCGATAACAATTAAGGGTTCATTCCCACCTTTCATAGAAGCCATACCACGCAATTGAATACTAGAGCCTGAGTTAGGATTACTGCCTTGTGTGCGCGTAATATTTAAGCCGGCAACTTTCCCCTGTACCAGATCCATGGGACTTCGCATACCACCTTGGTTAAAATCTTTTTCCTTGACTGATGCAACAGCTGAGGTGATCTCACTTTTTTTCTGCGAGCCATAGCCCACTACCACTACCTCATCTAACGATGAGCTGTCTGCTGTTAAAGCAATGCTTAATGACGCGCTGGACACGGTAATCTCTCGAGAAGTATAACCAATATAGGAAACGATTACTGTTTCACCTATACCTGCCTGTATTTGAAAACGTCCACTTGCATCTGTTTGTGTTGCTGTTTTACTTCCTTTCAAAGAAACAGTAACACCAACTAGCGGTTCTCCTGTTTGTGCATCTTGAACAATACCAGACACGGATTGCAAAAAATTAGACACAGAGACGTGCTTGGTCGTGGAGCTTACTGCTCCTGCAGCATACACTGCGCTAGCTCCGTTACTAAGCAAAGCTAATGGTATAAGTAACCACGTACTTTTCTTAGATTTAAAATTGATAAAATTTCCCATAAGTAATTAGTTAGTTTTTATACATAAAATTAGTTTTGATAAAAAATTAGCTTGTTAACTAATAAAGTAACATTCACAACGATGAAATGTTTACAAATTCAGATTTGTAGACCTACATCATTATTTGAATTGTTAGTAATAAGAGTGACTGAGGTCAATACAACTACACCTCCAAAACTTTTTTTGATAGTTAAACAACTATAAAGAAAGAGGCGGCTGATTTTTAGGATATAGATGTATGAAATTGTTTGTTTGTTTAGTTTGAATTAGTGTCATCATTGATTAAAGGTAATTTGAAATACTACAAATAATTAGTAATTCGAAGATACGGGTACTTCATAAACCAACTTGTTAACCAGATGTTATTCACTTGTTAATGGATTGTTAACAGTGAGATAAAAAACTAAGAGACAGGCACTCTAAAGATAAATCCAACTTTATAGACGGTCTCCAATTGAACATTGCGAGAGTAGTTGAGCAATTTGCGTATTCTGGACACAAATACGTCCAAACTTCTTCCTAAAAAATAATCACTTTCGCCCCAAACAGCTAGTAAAATATCCTCCCGTTTGAGAACACGATTTGCGTTTAGAGCGAAATATTTCCAAACTTCAAATTCTCTTTCTGTTAGATTTACTTGCTGTTTATTTGAGAATGTTAACATCATTTGGTCTTGAAGTAACCGAATATCACCAATGACTAAATCAGAGGAACGGCGAATTTGTTGACGATTAATAATATTATGGATTCTCCATGAGAGTTCTTCTACGTCAAATGGTTTTGTAACATAATCTTCTCCTCCCAACTTCAATCCTTTGATTTTACTATCTTTATTATCTCGAGCAGTTAAAAAAATAAATCTTTGCTGTGGATTTGACAATAACACTTTTTTAACCAATTCGAAACCGTCCATATCGGGCATTTGGATATCCACTAATAAAAGACTAAAGTTATCTCGCCCTAAAGTAGACAAAGCTTCTAAAGCACTTCTACTCCAAGTGATATCAAACCCTGATGAACGCAAATAAAATGCTGTTTGCTCTCCTAGGTCCAAATCATCTTCTATTAAAAGAATCTTGTTGTTCATAACGTACTTTATTTATATTCTGACATCGTAATAGTAACAGTAGTCCCCTGATTCACTTTAGATTTTACATCTATTTTCCAATTGTGTGTAACAACCAACTGTCTAACATAGTAAAGCCCTAAACCAATACCACCTCTATTTTTGACAGATTTTCCTTGATAGAAGCGATCGAAAACATAATTTAAATCTTCTCCAGCGATACCTATCCCATTATCAGTCACAGATAAGGACAATTTACCATGTATTTCCTTTAAATCGACATGTACATTAATTATATCTGAATCATTGTACTTTACTGCATTTTGAACCAAATTAATTAAAACCGTTGTGAAAAGAAATAAATTGTATTTCACATACAAATCCTGAATAGGCAAATGAGATTGAATGTAAACGTTCTTATTTTGTTGATATTTTAAACGCAAATCATTTAATACAGTCTCTAAATCCTGAACAATAGGTTGTTCGGTTTTTTTAATTTTACCCGGATCAAACATGCTCACGTATATTACCTGATCTATCAAATTATTTAAACGATCCGACTGTCTTTCTATGATCGACAAACCCGTGTTTATATTATCCATTCCTTCTTGATCTCTAACCTCGCGACGAAGGTTTTTAACACAGACTTTTATGGTCGAGATTGGCGTTTTATATTCATGTGTAATACTATTTACAAAATCACTAATAATTTCATTTAGTTTTTTTTGTTTTATCCAATTGTTGAATGTAACAAAATAAACAAATAACATTAGTAAAATACTTACACCAGAAAGACATAAAAGCGGTAGAATTCCGACCAAGGTGTGCCATATGGCACGTTCCTGTTGAATATAAAGTGCAAAACCGAACCTATAAGTATATGGCAAAGCATTTGATACTGTAATGGTGGAGACCAGACTTGGAGGGCGAACAATATGTGGATTCCCAGATAGTAAAGTATTTTCAAATGTTTGATCGGGCTTATAGCCAAAAGTCACATATTCTTTTCCATCAAATGTCAATAGAAATGTATGAATCAACAGTGAATGCTCAATAGTATCGCTTTCTAGCCCAAGGTCATAAAAAATACGAGCAAGTAAAGAATCAATTGTATTATCTTGTTTAAGGGCTACAACGATGTCTCGATAAAGACTACTGGAGGTTGCATAAAATGCAGGTCTGTTGACCGTATGCAATATTTCTAGCTCCTTTAATACCTCTACAGACAATATACTATCAATTATATTTTGACCACCAGGAAATAATTTATCATTAATAATAGCCTTTTCGTACGCTTGCTTTATACGTTCTTTTTCGACTCGAAAGAGTTCTGCATTTTTTACCTCATAGGCATCCGAAATAAGCTTATAGTGCAGACCTAATAAAATAACAAAACATAAGCTGGCCGTAACCTTAAGCATAGTGGTGGACAATAAACGATCTTTGGCTCTTCTTAGCATTAAATGATTAGTGTGTATTTTTTCAAACCTAAAAAAAATGTATTATATTTACGAACACTGCCTAATTAAAAGCCGAACCATTAACAATCTATTAACAACATCTAGGCATATATTCTTACGTTTTTTTCTGATTTTGCAGAAATTGACTTTGATTACAACAAGGAGATTATCAAAAGAATTATACTATATTAATTATACCAATTTATGAGTACATTTCAGATTATTGAATCTAATGAACACTACGATGCGATAGTTGTAGGTTCGGGTGCTGGTGGTGGTATGGCTGGTTATATACTTGCTAATGCTGGCTTAAAAGTACTTATGTTAGAAGCAGGACCTTTTTACGACCCTGCAATCGATGCATTGCAATTACGTTGGCCGTGGGAGTCGCCAAGAAGAGGTGCTAGCACCACACGCCCTTTTGGAGATTTTGATGCGGCTTATGGAGGATGGGAACTAGATGGAGAACCTTACAGTAGAGCGGATGGCACTGAGTTTGAATGGTTCAGGGCTAGAATGTTAGGAGGAAGAACAAACCATTGGGGCAGAATCTCTTTACGAATGGGTCCGGATGACTTTCAACCCAAAGATGCTGTTACAGAAGCATGGCCAATTACGTATGATGAAGTGAAGCCTTTTTATGACCGTATAGATCGTATGATAGGTATTTATGGCACCGTAGAAGGCATACCTAATGAACCTGACGGGATATTTTTAAGACCTCCAAAACCACGACTTAATGAACTTTATATCCGAAAAGGAGGTGAAAAAGCAGGTGTACCTGTAATTGCAGGACGAGGCTCGGTACTTACAGAAGCATTACCTGGAGTTAAAGATAGAGGCACGTGTTTCTATTGTGGGCAATGTGGCCGTGCATGTAAGGTTTATGGAGATTTTTCATCATCATCCTGTCTGGTTATTCCGGCTATGAAAACAGGCAACCTAAAGGTTATTGACAATGCAATGGTGCGTGAAGTACTGACAAATGATGAAGGCTTAGCTATTGGCGTTTCATATGTTAACACCAAAGATCTACAGGAATATAGTGTGAAAGCAAAAAAAGTTATCCTGGGAGCTAGCGCTTGCGAAAGTGCAAGATTAATGCTTAATTCAAAATCAACAGCACACCCGAGTGGTATAGGCAATAGTTCAGGTTTGGTAGGGAAATACTTACATGACTCGACTGGGGCTGGAGTAGGTGGTTTTCTTCCTCAACTATTAGATAGAAAAAGATATAACGAAGATGGTGTAGGGAGTGTCCATATTTACTCACCTTGGTGGTTAGATAATAAAAACCTTGACTTCCCACGTGGCTATCACATCGAATATGGTGGCGGAATGCGCATGCCTTCTTATGGTATCTTTGGAGGAACAGCAGAACTCGGAGACAAAATACCGGGAAAAGACGGTAAACCCATGGGAGAACCTGGATATGGAAGCCGACTAAAGGAGCAATATAGACGTTTTTACGGTGCAAACGTGGGGATGGCAGGTCGAGGAACAGCTATAGCAAGAGAAGATAATTATTGTGAAATCGACCCGAACAAAGTAGATAAATTTGGCATTCCTGTATTACGCTTCCATTATAAATGGGCAAATGAGGAAATTCTCCAAGCTAAACATATGCAAGAAACATTTCAATCTATTATGCATGAGATGGGAGCCGTAGTTACTTCAAAAATACATGGAGCTGATACGCTATATGGCTTAGAGGCTCCTGGTAAAATTATTCATGAGGGCGGAACTACCCGAATGGGAAATGATCCTAAAAAATCAGTACTAAACAAATGGGGACAGGCACACGACTGCAAGAACTTATATGTAGTCGATGCAGGGCCATTTGTACAACAAGGAGATAAGAATCTTACATGGACAATTTTAGCTCTTTCGATGCGTACAGCTGAATATATTTTACAGGAAGATAAAAAACTAAATAACTAACCCATGAATAGAAGAGAATCACTAAAAGCGCTTAGCTTACTAGCTGCAGGAACAGGTATTCTGGCAAAATCCTGTGGTCCTGAAAAACAGAAAAACAATATAAACAAAAGTGCAAATATAGGAGATAAACTGCCAGGCGTTCAAGACTTTGAACATGAACGCAACATTGCATTAAAGGAAGAGCAGTTTTTTTCAGAACATGAGATGGCTACAATTACAGTCCTAGTTGATTATATTATTCCAAAAGACGACTTCTCTGGCAGTGCTTCTGAAGCAGGCGTTCCTGACTTTATAGAATTTATTGTTAAAGATATACCTGATTATAAAACACCTATGCGTGGTGGATTAAAATGGATTGATATTCGCTGTCAAAAGAAGTTTGGCAAAGTTTTCGTTAATTGTAAGGATAACCAGCAGATAGCCCTTTTGGATGAAATAGCGTTTCCCTCTAAAAGCCATCCTGAAGTAGAGCAAGGTGTGAATTTTTTCAAAACATTAAGAAATTTAACAGCATCTGGCTTTTATACATCAAAAATTGGCATAGATGATCTTGGATATGTGGGGAATAAACCGGGAGTTTGGTCAGGTGTACCAGAAGATGTATTAAAAGAGCACGGCTTTAGTACTAATGAAGGCTAATCTGTAAAAAACGTACTTATTTTGGAGCGATTGCCTTTTATCTTGAAGTCGAATCGGCTTTACTTATAAACCGATTCAACTTCAATTTCAAACCAGATATAGGGCTTTTTCAATTATTTCTTTTACCTGTAAAAGTTCCTACACGGTGCAAACCTTCATGTGCCGCCAAACCATTAGGATTACAGCCCAATTTACCTTCGGGGACCTCCATGCCTAAACGTTCATAAAAACGTACCCAATACGTATCAGGCAAGCCCGTATCTGGATTTATAAACGTCATAGGCTCTAATTCAAATAGATTGACATGTCTATAAGATTGCTCTACAAAATCTGAACAGTAATAAGAGCTATCATTAACTACATACGATAGATTATAAGGCTTACCTAACATGTTCTTTGCACGATTAATTGCTTCAGGAACCGAATATTGTAAAGTATCATGCACCCTATAGATGACAAAGGACGTTTTATCAGTATAATCTTTTTTAAGTAGACTATCTAAAGGTTCACGGATAGAGCCACGAAAGGCACTCGCATGTAATGCATAGATAGTTCCGCCGTCGACTTCAAGCATGCCCACATGATCAAATGCTGCTTCTTCGTTTTGTTGTGTAACTCTATTAATAGCGCCAGAAAGCCCCATGCGTTGGTTTACGACAAAAAACATATCTCCAGACTGTATAGAAACACCTTGATATTCAATAGGGCTCTGAGCAAAAGCGGCTAATACATTATAAAATACAAAAACGAATAATAGTAAGTTTCTCATAGTCCACAAAGATAGAATGAATTTTAAATAAAATCGGCCAAGGACTCACCAACTAGGAAGTAATGCTATATTAATTTTTCAACAATAAGTGTAAATCAATGTTAAAAATCACACAATTTACAACCTACACACTAGAACTATGCACTCAAAAAGCTTTGAACTCCTAGACTATAGCTATTCAGTCCGAAACCACAGATTACACCTGTACAGTGTGCAGCTAAATAAGAATGATGGCGGAATGATTCGCGCTTATGAACATTCGAAATATGAACTTCTACGACGGGAGTATCAATTGCAGAAATTGCATCTCCTATAGCTACTGAGGTATGTGTATATGCTCCTGCATTGAGCACGATTCCATCATAAGAAAACCCTACCTCATGTATTTTATCTATAATTTCACCTTCATGATTACTCTGAAAATATTCTAAGTTTACATGATTATAGTTTTCTTTTAGCGTTTCAAAGAATTTAACAAAACTTTGATTACCGTATATACTAGGCTCACGAACCCCAAGCAAATTAAGGTTTGGCCCATTAATTATTATAATTTTCTTCATCGACATACACTTATTTTTCTAAATATAGTTATTGCACTACATATCTGCATAAAAGTTTCGGAATGAAGAACGCAGCCCGAAAGTAATAATACCAGATTTCTGGGTAGCTGCATTCTCAACCTTATTATAACGTTGCGTATACCCCAATTCGAGACGTAAATTATATTTTGGATTTAAAACATAGGCAGCTTTAGCATCCGCATAATATAGGTCATTTTTAATACCTTGACCTATATAATTGCCGTACACATTAGGTGCTATCCGGTAGGATTGAAAAATATCTCCGCCCATATTTGTTCCATCACTTGGATCTGTTCCATAACGGCTATACATCCCCTGTAGTGAAAAGTCAAAACGTTGCCATGAATAATTGGCTATCAATAAAAATTCTTTAAAATTAGCTCCCCGAGGGTGTGCTAAAGGCTCGCCATGATTACTATAATTAGAACCAGAACTAAAGTGTTGGTAAGTATAAGGTCTAACAACATTAAACTCAGCCAAAAAATTTAAGTTTTTCACTTTAAACATATCAAAGCCTCGAACACCTAGCTGTGTTCCCCATTTATTGTGCATATAACCGTTTCCTGCAAAGAATTCTTTTGCTGTAAACTCACCTAACAAGAACTGTCCATATGCTGTTAAATTGTTCAACACCTTATACTTTGCATTCAGTCCCAAAAACATCTTATCAGGTGATGATGAATTATTGGACTCTACCGGACGTAGGAAAATAGCGGGGTTTAAATAGTTAAAATCAAATCCACGCTTGCCGGCCTCATCCTGGTTCGCCCAAACAACTGCTTGAAAAAAACCTACCGAAAGACGATTAGTGGCGTTATAATCTAAATATTGAAAGGCACCCCATTTTGCCCCATCACCATACCGATCAGCATTTCCCAAAGAATCTACTCTTGGATTCCGAGGGTCGTTCATATATGCCCAAATAGATGTATACTGTACATTACCGATCGTACCCGTTAATTTCAATTGGGTATAATTAGAAGAAAAGTCTGATAATAGTAAAGAACGGTAACCGTCACCGATATGATTTTTATCATAGGCTATTGTTGCCTGAAAATACTTACTAAAATCGTAGGTTAGATTTGCCGTTGCATACATCCAATCTTTTTCATTACTGGTTTTATTTTTAGTGGTCCCCTGCCCTGGTACTACTTTACTCCCATCAATATAATCTGTAAGATAATCAGCAAAAACTCCTTGATTTTCATAAAAGCTTGTGTAAAAACTCAATTTATCATTTACTGTCAATCCCATTTGAATACCCCGAGTATTTAGCCACGTTTTGCGCTTATCTGCCCCCATTAGATCTTTACCTATTAGAAAATCAGGCATAACGTCCAAATAAAAAGTGTGATCCTCTTTATTTACCTCCAACAAGTGTTCGTTAAATATTTTACGCATAAACCAATTTTCCGAACTTGTAGGGTTTAAAGCCTGAATGGAATCTAACTTATGAACAAGTTCACCACGAAGTAAACTTGGCTTGGAAGCTGTATGATACCGAGTCTGTGGAGAGTACAAAGTTTCACTCAACTTTTGAGTTTGCTGAAAAGAATAAGGAACATTCTTAATCTGAGCATAACTATGTTCTATATTAAAAAACACAAAGAAAATAAGGAATAGAGAAAAGTAATTACGCTTCATAGAAATGTGTCTGAGATAATTCATTACATACTGTAAAACCTTCACATGAAGATTGTCCGCACAAAGGTAATAAAATGTTTATATCATTTTAATATAGCTTTTTTAAATATAAAAATCTAGCACTCTAGATGTAAAGTTACTGGGCTATCATGATATGCAAGGATATTATTATATACCCCCTCATTTCAACAGCAACGCAAAATGATCTAGAGACATAGCAATTAACATTCGCACATAAAAAATAGTTTATTTATTTTTATACTTTAAATAACTTAAGAAAGATCATCTTTGTTGAAGTAATGGAATAAAAAGACATGGCAAGTAATAAAAAGATAGGTCCAATCGGCATTTTCGACTCAGGTTTTGGTGGGTTAACGATTTTCAAAGAGATAAAAAAAACATTGCCACAATATGATTATATCTATTTGGGTGACAACGCACGCATACCCTACGGGCCCCGATCTTTTGACACAGTGTATAGATTCACAAAAGAATGTGTATTCAAACTTTTTGAACTTGGATGTAACCTTGTTATTTTAGCTTGCAATACAGCTTCTGCTAAAGCCCTACGTACTATACAGCAAAACGATCTTCCTGAGGGGAAAAAAGTACTAGGCATTATTAGGCCAACAACGGAAGCTATCAATCTTTTTACAAAAAATAATAAGATAGGCATTTTAGCCACACAAGGCACAGTCTTTTCAAACTCCTACAAACTAGAAATAAACAAATTTCATCCCGAAATAGAAGTTTACCAACAGGCATGTCCATTGTGGGTGCCATTAGTTGAAAATAACGAGATTGACACTCCTGCAGCAGATTACCTGGTCAAAAAGGATATAGATGCTCTTCTTAGGTTGGAACCTGAAATCGACACAATCGTATTAGCCTGTACACATTACCCCTTGCTACTTCCTGTCATAAAAAAATTCACTCCTAAAAATATTTCTCTATTTTCTCAAGGAAAATTAATAGCAGACAGCTTAACAGAATACCTTACAAGGCACCCTGAAATTGAAGAAAAATGTTTAAAAAATGGTGTATCAACATTTTATACTACTGACGATGCAACAGACTTTGAAAAAAAAGCAACCGTGTATTTTGGAGAGGAGTTAAAGGCTTGGCACATTGATGTTAATAATAAATAAAAAAAACTCTTCTCATGGATGGGAAAAGTTTTTTATTTATTTCTATTTAATATGGTTATGAAAAATCGAGCGTATCAAAATCCTCAATTGTCGACAGTTTAATTAGTTTTCTTTTTTTCAATTTTGTCCAGTTTTCTTTGAAAGCCTCTTTTTCTGGATCTTCACTAAGATTTTCTTTGGTAAGTTTCTTTTTCGTCAAAAAATTAATACTTACTTCACTACTTATAGTGGGTCCGTTACTATTACTTTCATCATAACTAATCAATTGAAAATCAAGACCTCTCAGCTTAAAAGCATAAGTAGAATAGCCGTAACGTCCATGAGCAAAGTGAATAAATAATTTACCTTCTTCTACACTTACAGACATTTCTGGCGAATAATAAACACCTCCATCTTTGTTTTCTGAAGAAAAACATGAATAATTTTTAACGATAGGAACATATGTCCCCTTGTTATTCAAAACAACAATTATTCCTTGACGGTTTCGATCTATACGATTGCCGTCTTCATTTTTAAAGATATTATTTTGATCTGTGTTTTTTACAATAAGGAGGTAATCATCCAGTCCATTATTATTTATATCTCCTTTGATTGTCTCAGTAATGACATATCCTTTTGGTAAAAGATCTTTAAAACTTTCATTATTATCAACCTGTGCATATATTCTCGTTGCAGAAATTAAAAATAAAAAAAGCAATATTTTCTTCATAATGTAGAATATTTATAAATAAAACAGACAAATAGCTTACTTAAATATTTATGCACTCAGAGCGATAGCATAGAGTTTCATCTGCTTCACCATGGATAACAAGCCATTGGCACGTGTAGGTGAAAGGTGCTCTTTTAACCCGATTTTATCAATAAAATATAAGTCTGCTGAAGCAATCTCTTTAGGGGTATGACCTGAAAGGACCTTCACCATTAAACTAACCAGCCCTTTTGTGATAATAGCATCACTATCGGCGGTAAAATCAATCTTACCTTCATTCATATTAGGATATAACCATACACGTGATTGACAACCCTTGATAATATACTCTTCGGTTTTATAACTGTCATGGATTAATGGTAACTCTTTACCCAACTGAATGATGTATTCATATTTTTCCATCCAATCTGTGTAAAAAGCAAAATCTTCTATTAATTCGTCTTGTTTTTCGTTAATCGTCATTTTTATTCTATTTTGCTATCATTCGTTCGTCAGCTATTAAAGAAGCATATCCGCAGCTCTATTTAAACCAGCAACCAAAACATCCACATCTTCTTTTGTGTTATACACAGCTAATGAAGCCCGCACTGTTCCAGGTATACCAAACTGATCCATGACAGGTTGAGCACAATGGTGTCCTGTACGTACAGCTATGCCCAGTTTATCTAATATAACGCCTATATCATAGGGATGTGTTCCGTCGATAAGGAAAGAAATCACAGATGATTTTTCTTTTGCAGTACCTATAAAACGAATAGATTTAACTTTTGACAACTCTTGAATAGCATAAGCTAATAATTCATCTTCATGACGCTTAATAGCTTCCAAACCTAGCTCATTAATATAATCTATCGCATTTGCCAATGCTATACCCGCCTCTATATTAGGAGTACCGGCCTCAAATTTAAAAGGCAGTTCATTATAAGTTGTTTTCTCTAAAGTGACCTCTTTAATCATATCCCCCCCACCTTGATAAGGAGGCATGTTATTTAAAAAATTCTCTTTCCCATACAATACCCCCACACCTGTCGGTCCGTACATTTTATGCCCTGAAAAAGCAAAAAAATCAACATTTAACTCCTGTACATCAACTTTCAAATGCTGCACAGCCTGAGCTCCGTCTAGTAGCACAGGCACTTCATGCTGATGCGCAATAGCAATCATTTCTTTAACAGGATTAATCGTCCCTAGCGCATTAGAAACATACGTAAAACTGACCAATTTTGTTCGTTCAGAAAAAAGAGTTTTATAAGTTTCCACATCAAGATCACCTTCTGCAGTCATGGGAATAATGCGCAATTTACACCCTTTTTCATCACACAACATCTGCCAAGGCACAATATTCGAATGATGTTCCATAGCAGAAATAATAATCTCATCGTCTTTACCTATGAAAGCACGTCCGTAACAAGAAGCAATTATATTAATAGACTCTGTTGTACCTTTCGTAATGATAACTTCATGTTCGTGCTCTGCATTGATAAATTCCTTGACCTTACGCCTAGTCACTTCAAATGCATCTGTGGATATTTGACTTAAGTAATGAACGCCACGATGAACATTACTATTCATCTCTTCATAATAATGTATTATTGCATCAATAACCTGTTTAGGTTTTTGTGTGGTTGCTCCGTTATCTAAATAAACTAATGGTTTACCATTTACTTCCCGTTTTAATATTGGAAAATCGGATCTAACTTTATTTATATCTATTTTTTTCAATTCTGTACTTCCCATAATGATATACAAAGTTAACATATATAGCTCTAAATTAGGTCAACACAATGTATATTCTTTTTGTATTAAATAGAAAAACTAAAATTTAATTTCGTGATTTCTCGACAATAAAAACCATTTTTTTACAAAGCTAATTAACTATATTTGTATTAGTTATGCAAGATTTACCACTAAATATCCCCGAAGGATCAAGAAAAGAAGTTATGACCTACCTCGAGCCTTTCATGTTAAATGAGATGAACGAGTACTTAAAACCTGTTGAAGAAATGTGGCAACCGGCAGATTTCTTACCGGATGCTTCTCGTGACACCTTTTTTGAAGAAATTAGAGATTTACAAGACAGTGCACAAGAGCTTCCTTACGACCTCGTCGCTGTACTTATTGGTGACACAATAACTGAGGAGGCTTTACCTACCTATGAATCCTGGTTAACGATGGTTGATGATGTTCAGAAAAATGAACAAGGAGGATGGATGAAATGGGTACGCGCTTGGACTGCAGAAGAAAATCGTCACGGTGATTTATTAAATAAATACCTGTATTTATCAGGACGAGTGGATATGAAACAATTTGAAATATCTACTCAATACCTAATAAAAGATGGCTTCGACATTGGAACAGGTGCAGACCCATATCGAAATTTTATTTACACCTCCTTTCAGGAAATCGCGACCAATATATCGCATAGACGTGTAGCAGGAATGGCAAAAAAATCAGGTGATAAGTTATTAGCTAAAATGTGTGGTGTCATTGCTGCAGATGAAGCTAGACATGCTAAAGCATATATGTCATTTATAGCGCAAGCGATAAAAGTTGACGCCAATGAAGTATTGCTCGCTTTTGAAGATATGATGCGTAAAAAGATTGTTATGCCTGCTCATTTTTTAAGAGAATCCGGAGAACCGCAAGGAGAAGCTTTCGCTCATTTTTCTGATGCTGCTCAACGTTTGGAAGTTTATACAGCATTAGATTATATCGATATCTTAAAAACACTCAACGCCGACTGGGCTATAGATAAAATATCTGCACTAAACGAAAAAGGAGAAAAAGCACGAGATTATCTTATGAAATTACCCGATCGGCTTACACGTTTAGCCGATCGAATAAAGGTACCCGAAATACAGTATAAATTTAAATGGATTTATGGATAAATGTATTTCATACTCCAGTATAAGCCCAATGTAAAAAGCTTATACAAGCTAAACTGTATTAAAAACTGAAAAAATAATACGCTGAGTTTTCGATATCACTTTACAGAAAAGGTGAAATTCTTAATGAGTTTCACCTTTTTTTTAAACATTTAGGAAGACTAAAATTCATGTAATAATTTCTTTTAACCTTATTGTATCGAAATTTGCAGATAATTAAAGACCTTTTTCCCAGATACTGTTAGCATTAAAAAATCTTACATCCATATTAATATAATAAACGACACATGACATATTTATTATCCCATTGATAAATAAAAGAATAATTCTTAATTTTGTTGTCATACTAATAATTGTTATGCAAATAGAAAAATATTCACAGTATTCTTTCATACTCGACCGAACAGCGAAACGTGTTAAACAATATGCCCAAGCAGCTTTCGTTCAAAACAACTTTGATATCACTATTGACCAATGGTCTGTTATAAAATTATTGTATCAAGAAGATCCGATGACACATAAAGAGTTATCGGAGCGCTCTGGAAAAGATCAGCCTACCCTTACAAGGATTATTGATAACATTATCAAAAAAGATTTAGTAAAACGTGTGGAACATCCCAGCGATCGAAGATGTTTGCAGATACGTTTAACAGAATCAGGCCGCAAAAAAGTTGAAGAATTTTCTCCTAACATTGCAGCTATACGAATGAAAGCTTGGGAAAATCTTTCCGACGATGATTTCTCAAATTTTACACGCATACTAGACACTATATATAATAATTTAAGTGAATAAATAAATTTCAAAAACTGAAGTCAATAATATTATGATCACAACAGATATATGTATCATTGGAGCAGGCCCCGTCGGGCTATTTGCTGTATTTGAAGCAGGCTTATTAAAAATGCGCTGTCATTTAATTGATGTCCTCCCACAAGTTGGCGGGCAACTATCGGAAATATATCCGCATAAACCTATATATGACATCCCGGGCTACCCTACTGTAAAAGCACAGGAATTAATCGACAAACAAATGGAGCAAATAGCACCATTTAGTCCAACTTTCACACTGGGTGAACGGGTGGAAGAATTGCAAAAACAAGATGACGGTTCTTATCATGTGATTGGCTCCGAAGGTACAACCATACATTGCCAAGTAGTTGTTATCGCTGGAGGTTTAGGCTGTTTTGAACCCCGTAAACCAGATCTTAGTGGGTTAGAAAAGTTTGAAAAAAATAACGTGCACTATATGGTCAGAAACCCTGAACACTTTCGAGACAAGAAAATTGTTATTGCAGGCGGAGGGGATTCAGCGTTGGACTGGACCGTCTTCTTGGCAGACATCGCTAAAGAGTTAACGCTGGTGCACCGTAGCGACTCTTTCCGTGGAGCACCAGACTCTGCAGATAAAGTCTATCAATTAGCTAAAGATGGAAAAATCAACCTATTATTATCACATAATTTAGTTGAACTCCAAGGTAATGGTAGCCTCCAAAGTATACACATGACCAACAAACAGAAAGAAGACGTTATTGTAAATACTGAATATTTCATTCCGTTATATGGACTTAGTCCAAAATTAGGTCCTATTGGAAACTGGGGATTAAACATTGACAAAAATGCCATTGAAGTCAATACATTTGATTACTCTACAAATGTGGAACGAATTTATGCTATTGGAGACATCAATACATATCCAGGTAAATTAAAGCTTATTTTATGCGGCTATCATGAAGCAGCACTCATGTGTCAAAGTGCTTTTAAATATGTGTACCCAGATCAAAAGCTTAGTTTTAAATATACAACCGTTAACGGAGTAAATGCATTTTAATGGAAAATTTGATTACAATTTCAGTTGAAGATAGAGATGGTAGCATCAGGGATATTGAAGTACCTACAGACATCAATTTAAATTTGATGGAAATACTAAAAGCTTCCGAGTATGAAGTGTTAGCAACATGCGGAGGTATGGCCTTATGCGCTACTTGTCATGTAGAAATAATAAATGGTGCCGACAGTCTAACAGAGATCAGTGACCAAGAACTGGATATGCTTGACACCCTTCCTGATGCTGATGACAATAGCCGCCTCGCCTGTCAGCTACATCTAAGCCAAGATAATGAAGGATTAACTCTAAAAATCAAAGGGGCTTTACAATAATCCCACTCTTCAAATACAATATTATTGGTATCCTTCACTCCAGAAGAGATGCCAATAATAACTTGCCTTTCTTCAAAATTAGTATGTTCGTTTTTATGTTTCTATCTTTGAAGTTAAACTATTAATATTTACATTTTTTTGGCCTGCATCAATAACAGATCCAAATATTGATACTACTTTTTTATTACTATGGAAAATAAAGCTATAGCTCAATCATTTAAATTGTACAGCCAGTTAATGGATCTACATAAAGAAAATCCTTTTCGCACAAAAGCTATGGCCTCTGCGGCATTCAAAATCGACAAACTTCCTTTTGCAGCTACCACATTATCTTTTGATGAATTAAGTGAACAGCCCGGAATAGGAAAAAGTACAGCAGAAAAAATAATCAGCTTAATACAAACTGGTTCTTTTACGGATTTAGATAAATTGATTTCTAAGACTCCGGAAGGTATTCTAGAAATGCTACAAATAAAAGGTTTAGGTCCAAAAAAAATCCAAACAATATGGCATGACCTCGAAATAGAATCCGTTGGAGAGTTACTCTATGCTTGCAATGAGAACCGTCTAATTGAAGCAAAGGGTTTTGGACTAAAAACACAAGAAGACATTCGTAAAGCTATAGAATTTAACAAAGCTCATAAAGGTGTTTTCCTATATGCGAAAGTAGAAAAAATAGCCCAACCATTATATAATAAGCTACTTAGCACTTTCACAGAAGAGCTAAGCTCCCCAACAGGAGAATACAGACGCAAGACAGAAATCATTAATTCTTTAGAACTTATCACTACTGCAAATTTAACCGAGGTACAAAAACTGATTGAAAGCGTTAAAGAATATGAGAACGTAGAAGTTGCCGAGAACAAAATAAATTTCACTACTGATACAGGTCTAAAATGTAATATCAGGAAAACAACAAAAGATCGCTTCGCTCTTGATCTTCTTTTAAGCACAGGTAGCATTGAACATGTTACAGCATTACAAGCTATAGAAAAAGAGTTACCAGCTTTAAGTACAGAGCATGAAATATACAATAGCTTAGGCTTAGCTTATATAGAGCCCGAATTGCGCGAAGGTCTTGCTGAGATAAATTGGGCAAAAAACAACCTACTACCAGAACTTATAACGTACCAAGACCTAAGAGGAAGCTTACACAATCACTCAACTTACAGCGATGGTGTACACACGTTAAAGGAGATGGCTCTATACTGCAAAAACGAACTAAACTTAGAGTATTTAGGAATTTGCGACCACTCGAAAACAGCGGTTTATGCAGGCGGACTTACTGTCGAAGATCTCCAAAAACAATGGCAAGAAATTGATAATTTAAATAAAGAATTAGCACCTTTTAAAATCTTTAAGGGAATTGAGTCAGACATTCTAGGTGATGGTTCTTTAGATTATCCTGAAGAAATTCTAAAAGAGTTTGACTTTGTTGTAGCTTCAGTTCACAGCAATTTAAAAATGGATGAAAAAAAAGCCACTGAAAGACTTCTAAAAGCTATTGAAAACCCATACACAACCATATTGGGACACCCAACAGGACGTTTATTATTAAGTAGAGCCGGGTACGCACTAGACTTTAGACGAATTATAGATGCATGTGCCGCACATAATGTCGTTATTGAGATAAATGCTAATCCATTACGTTTGGATCTAGACTGGCGTTGGCATCAGTATGCTTTGGAGAAAGGTGTTTTATTATCCATCAACCCAGACGCACACCGGACAGAAGGATTGCTGGATATGCATTACGGCATACATGTAGCTAGAAAAGGTGGTTTAACAGCAAACAAATGCTTAAACACTTTCTCCATAGAAAAGCTACAACAATATTTTGAAAGTAAAAAAGCAGCGTCAATATAACGACACTGCTTTTTTTATTATTATCTATAATAAGTTATAAACTATAACCTTTATTTTTTATAATATTTCATTGCTTCGGGGATCAAAGCTTTAAGATCGTTAACGCGTCTTGCATCGTTCGGATGAGTACTTAAAAATTCTGGTGTAGAACTTGCCGATTTTGCAGAAGCCATTCTTTCCCAAAATGCAACAGCACTCTGCGGATTGTAACCTGCCATTGCCATAAACATTAACCCCAACTGATCAGCCTCAGTCTCATTACCCCTAGAATGTTTTAATGTTGCCAACTGTCCTCCAATACCGTACGCATTACTTACTAAGCCTTGCACTAAAGCACTTTTTCCTGCCGTTGAAGCACCTAGGACCTGAGCTCCAATTTGTAAAGCATACTGATTAGACATCTGCTCCATAGAGTGACGCGCTATCGCATGAGCTATTTCATGCCCCATGACAGTCGCAAGCCCTTCCTCTGTCACAGTAAAAGGTAGTATCCCTGTAAAAATAGCAACCTTTCCCCCTGGCATACACCAAGCATTAACATCAGGGCTTTCTACAAGGTTAAATTCCCAATTAAAATTATAATCTTGCTCTAAACCTTGGGTTTTCAGATATTGGTTAACAGATGCCGCTATGCGATTGCCTACTTTTTTTACCATTGCCGCATCAGCAGTGCCTGTGATAACTTTAGTATTTGCTGAATTCAAAAAAGACTTGTAAGAATTAGCTGCTTGTTTCTGAATTTGATCGTCACTTACTAAAGACAATTGACGACGTCCAGAAAGAGGAACAGTGGAACAAGATCCTAATACGGCCAATACCATCAAAAAAGCTGTGTATTTAAATACTTTTTTCATACGTGTATAATCTATTTTTTTTAATCTCTCCTATGAAATACTCTGAGTTGCTTGACTTCGTTAAACCTAAATATTTCAATTATACAATAAAATGCATCTTCCAATCAGGGAATACAAAAATACGAAATCTATGGATTATTTCTCTTACCAAATAAGTAGATCTTAGACTCATGACCTTTTAAAAGACGCTCAATATTCTTTTGATGCGTTACTAAAATGAGTGCACAAATAGCAATACCATATAACAGAACAGATGGGACTGAAGTATGAAAAACAAAAGCAACACTAAAAGGAAAAGTAAAACCTGCCATGATGGAACTCAAAGATACATAGTGGGTAAATATTAAAATCAATAAAAAAACAGTTACACAAAGTAAGGCTGCCCCTGGGTGTATGGCCAAGACCATACCAAACAATGTAGCCACACCTTTACCACCTCTAAAACCTGCAAAAACAGGAAACAAATGCCCTAATACAGCAATAACCCCTAATGCTAGTTGAAAATTGACAAATTGCACAGAATTAGGTATTCCCACTAAACCAGAATCCAGTAAGTAAGGTAAATTAGTTGCAGTCCAGCCCTTCAATATATCAACAAACATCACAATAGAACCCGCTTTTTTACCCAGGACTCTAAATGTATTAGTAGCTCCTGCATTACCACTTCCATATTCTCGAACGTCTACTCCATAAAAGGCGCCACCAAACCAAACAGCCGAAGGGATGGAACCAAATAGATAAGCTAAAATGACAATTCCGACTAAATAAATTGAAATCATATGTTTATTTAAGCTCCTTAAATATAACTAAAGTATCCTAGCTTTTAAGCTTAAATCTAGACTTTTAACAGAGTGCGTCAAAGCACCGACAGAAATAAAATCAACACCAGTTAAAGCATACGCACGTATTGTATCTAATGTAATACCACCCGAAGCTTCAGTAACTAAGCGTCCATCAATCAAATCTACAGCCTGTTTAACATCTGCAGGTGTGAAATTATCTAACATCACACGGTCGACATTTCCATTCATTAAAACCGCATCAAGTTCTTCGAAATTTCTAACTTCGATCTCAACTGGAATTTCTAATCCTTTTTTTCTTTTATAATCCTGTACACTGCTTAAGGCTTCAGCGATCCCTCCTGCATAATCAACGTGATTATCCTTAATCAAAATCATATCAAACAGTCCAAAACGATGATTAGATCCTCCACCTATAAGTACTGCTTCTTTCTCTAAAAACCGTAAAAGAGGTGTCGTTTTTCTTGTATCTAAGACCTTTGCTTTAGTACCTTCTACACAGTCCATATAAACAGATGTCCGCGTAGCTATACCAGACATTCGCTGCATGACATTTAACACAAGACGCTCTGATTTCAATATACTATGTACTTTTCCTTTGATACGCATAGCTATATTACCAGGTAGTACTTTTGCTCCATCTTCTATGAGAATCTCGACGACTAAAGAACTATCAATAATACGTAATATTTCCTCTCCCACCGACACACCTGCCAACACCCCAGCTTCTTTTACTAAAAGCTCGGCCTCTCCCTCAGTATTTTCAATTATAGTAGCCAATGAGGTATGATCACCATCCCTAACATCCTCCTCCAAAGCCAATTCTACAAATCTCTTCAGTTTACTTAACTCAACTGCCATCTCACATTATTTTTAAATATAAAGCGAAGATGTATAAAATATATTTTAATATAAAATCAATTGCCATTTTTTATCTCCTATTTTTATAGTCTTATCTTTTATTTACATGTTTTTCAACTAAAAAATTTTAAACATACAACATCCAAGAATCCATATAAAAAATACACTTCTTCCTCAATACTATAAATATTCTAAAATACTCATATTTGGAAGACACCAAGGCCAATGAATTAGAAAATGGGGATTCTATATAATAGTTAAAATCAAATCGAGCTTACACGCTCATGAAATAATTCTACACATATGAAATATAGATAAGGTTATTTTACGTTATTTTTTAACAATTAGATATATTTGTGTGTGAGTAAATTAGAAAATAAAAAAGTAGCCTTATTAATCCTAGACGGTTTAGGATATGGCAAAGAAGATAATTCAAATGCAGCTAGAAAAGCTAACACACCTTTTCTCGATAAATTATTAGCAACTTACCCTAACTCTAAACTAGAAGCTTCAGGTGAAGCGGTAGGTTTACCGAAAGGGCAGATGGGAAATTCGGAGGTTGGACATATGAACTTAGGTGCAGGTCGAATTGTATATCAAGAACTGGGTCGTATCAATAAAGCAACACAAGAAGGGGAGTTTAATACAAACCCGATCATTCAAGATGCATTCAAGTACGCAAAGTCGAACAACAAAAAAGTCCATTTCATAGGACTTTTATCTGACGGTGGAGTGCACGCACATATAGATCATCTTAAAGCTCTATGTGATGCTGCTAAACAAGCAGACTTCCAAAATGATGAAGTATTTATACATGCTTTTTTAGATGGCAGAGATACAGATCCAAATGGCGGTCTAAACTACCTTAAAAATTTACAGCAACATTTATCTACTTCCGTCGGTACTGTAGCTACTGCAATAGGGAGATACTACGCTATGGATAGAGATAATCGTTGGGAACGAGTCAAAGAAACTTATGATCTTTTGACACACGGAATAGGAAGTCCAACTAAAGATATTATTACAGCAGTAGAGTCTTCTTATAAAGATGGTGTTACAGATGAGTTTGTAAAACCTATTGTAGTAACAAATGCAGATGATAAGCCTATTGCAACTATACAGGAAGGTGATGTCGTTTTATGCTATAACTTTCGTACAGATAGGGGGAGAGAGATCACCATAGCCCTAACGCAGCAGGCATTCCCAGACTTTAATATGAAACCTATTCCTTTATACTATGTCACCATGACATCTTATGACGATTCTTTTAAAGATGTTAATGTAGTATTTCATAAAGACAACTTAACCAACACGTTAGGCGAAGTATTAAGTATACAAGGTAAAACACAGGTTAGAATTGCAGAAACTGAAAAGTATCCGCACGTAACCTTCTTTTTCTCTGGTGGCCGTGAGGATGAATTTTCAGGAGAACGCAGACTTCTTATTCCATCGCCAAAAGTCGCTACCTATGATCTTCAACCGGAAATGAGTGCAAAAGGAATCACACATGCCATTTGTGAAGACATCATAAATAATAGACCAGACTTTATATGCTTAAACTTTGCTAATCCAGATATGGTGGGGCATACTGGCGTTTTTGAAGCCGTTATTAAAGCCGTAGAAACGGTTGATAGTTGCACAGAAAAGGTTGTAAATGTTGGGCTAGAACATGGGTATTCCTTTATTATACTGGCCGATCATGGTAACTCTGAGTTTATGATAAACGACGATGGATCACCAAACACGGCACATACTACAAATTTAGTTCCTTGCATACTGATAGACGCCGACTACAAGCAGATAAAAAATGGCAAGCTAGGCGATATTGCACCAACAATACTTAAGATATTGGGCACTGAGGTTCCTGTAGACATGACGGGAAATATACTAGTATAATAACACTATGATTATTTATAATATAATAAATAAAGTAGTTTTAGCACTTGCTATTACTATTTTATTTTCTTTCTGTAGTACAAAGGTGCAAAACCAAAAAGATAATACACCCTACATAGATATTCCTACTTACTTTCAAAAGGAAATAATTCGTCTAAAAACAGAAAATCCTACAGTTATAAAAACTGTAAAAAAAGACAAACAGGAAGAAACAAAAGAAGTGCAAATCGCGAATTGGGAAAACGAGCTTTCAAACTATTTAAACATAGATTTAAACAAGCCTGCATACAATGGTCTTTTCACTAAAGATAGTACGGATCATAAAGTAACTTTTAGCGCGAAAGATAGTGATCTTGATATCTCATTTATCGAAATAAACTATATATTAAATGAACCTGTTGAATTTAAAATTAAGCGAAAAGTTAAAAATTCACTTTATCAAACTGAAGAAACCTTACATTATCATAAAAACAAAGGCTATAGCCTAGAGAAACACCAGTCCGTCATTGCTTTAGATGATAACCATTATTACATTGAAGGTCGTTTTAAATAAATAAAACGACCTTCAAATACTTTTTTAAAAATTGAACCTAACTTGTTTTTTCACTATTTCCGATTTTTCTCTGAGCTTTTTTCATTGACCTAATATTTAAGTATTCGACTAGAACAGAAAAAGCCATGGCAAAATAAATATACCCTTTAGGGATATGCTGATCAAAAGCCTCCGCTGTTAATGAAACACCGATTAATAATAAAAAGGCTAAGGCTAGCATTTTAACTGTAGGGTGATTATTAACAAAATTACTAATCGACTCCGCAGATAATAACATAATAACAACTGCAACAATCACAGAAGCAATCATTACACCTATCTGATCTACCATACCAACAGCTGTAATCACGGAATCTAAGGAAAACACGATATCAAGAATTAAAATCTGAACAATAACGCTACTAAAAGTAACGACCTTAGTTCCTATACTTGCATTTTCCACATGCCCTTCTACTTTATGATGTATTTCTGTTGTTGATTTATAAATTAGGAACAGCCCACCAATAAACAATATCAAATCACGTCCGGAAAGCTCAAGATACCTCGCTATGCTAGGGTTATCAATCCCGAAAATATCTCCAAAGTTAATAAGCGGAGTAGTTAAACCCATGACCCATTTGATAGAAAATAGTAAAGCTACACGGGTGACTAGTGCTAAAATCAGACCAATTTGCCTCGCTTTTTTTTGTTGTTCTAAAGGTAGTTTACTACTCTGTATTGATATAAAAACAATATTATCAATACCTAAAACAATTTCTAAAATTGTTAAAGTTAAAAATGAGATCCATATCTGCGGGTCAGCTAGCCAGTCCATTTTTCATCATATTATTAGTACACATATTTGTTTATTTAAACCACATTAAATCAATAACTAACCAGGGAAATAATATTATCACTAAATCTTGATAGACCTCCACGACCATTCAAAAAATCCAAGCTAATAACAAATGAATAACCTACAACATTCCCTCCAAGCTTTTCAATTAATTTTGAACTAGCAACAACTGTTCCACCTGTTGCTAATAGATCGTCATGAATCAAGACATTACTACCTTCTAAAAAAGCATCTTCATGCACCTCAATAGTAGCCTGTCCGTACTCTAATTTATAAGATTCCGAAATAGTTTTACATGGTAATTTCCCTTGCTTACGAATAGGTACAAAAGGTATTTTCAATTTATTTGCTAACATCAAACCAAATAAGAAGCCTCGGCTTTCCACCCCTGCAATAACATCAATTTTCACTCCTTTAAGCTGCTTGACAAATTCATCGACAATTTGTGTACACAAAATTTGATCTTGTAAAACAGGCGTTATATCCTTAAATACTACACCCTTACTAGGGAAATCGGGCAC
This sequence comes from Sphingobacterium sp. UT-1RO-CII-1, assembly GCF_026711005.1. Classification (GTDB taxonomy): domain Bacteria; phylum Bacteroidota; class Bacteroidia; order Sphingobacteriales; family Sphingobacteriaceae; genus Sphingobacterium. Next base: position 241,925 of record NZ_JAPPVJ010000003.1, read on the forward strand.
TTCCCTAATAACCTCCTTGAGACGTTGTTCCAGCATTTGCATGTTTCAATCGTAACTAAAATAAGGCTCAATTTTACGTAAAAAAACACTATCTAAAAGATAAATTTTGTTAAAATCTTTAATAGATTGAAAAAGACCATGTTGAAGACGATAAGCTACAATCGCGCTTGCTTGCTTCCGACTGATATAAGGATGTTTCGCCAAGTCTTCAACCGCAACTTGGTTAATTTTCAACAGCCTCAACTTCCCTTCTCCAACATAAAAATTTTCCTTTATCTTAAAAAACAGGTCTTCCGATATACCATAAACATCCCCTATTTGCTCTACACTATGAAACCCGCCTAGTGCATCTCGAAAGTTAACAATCCGTTGTGCATAAACTGGCCCTATACCTCGAAGTGTCCGAAGTTGTGCAGTGTCAGCAAGATTTATATCAAAGGAGGAACTCAATGTCTCAAATGGTATAGAAGATATTGATTTCGTTTCTAAAGAAGGTGTTGTTTCATTTTTAACAGACGGATCTAGACGGATATAAGGAGCAACCCGCTCATAATCTTTTTTTGAAATAACGTATATTTTAGCCAAATCATCGGGCTTGTAAAAATATCCTCCCTTTGCTTCATAATTTTTCACAACCCGAATTTGCCCATCTGTGAACCCCAGCCTCTTCCAATCTTTCACAGACAATCCATTCGGATCGAAGTAAAATAGTTCCGACAGTGCTTCTTGATAATTCTCTATTTTAGCATTGGGTTTATCTTTTATATTAAGAAGCTGTTCTGAAATTTTGTCTTTATGTGAAAGCCACAATAATGATACCTCCTCGTGCTCTTTGTCTTTCTTGTATAAGTTATGGAGAACAGTAAACAGTAAAAACAAAATGAGAAACAGCATCAATACTATAAAGCCTTTACGCTCTTTCGCTGTAAAGGAGAAAAAAGAAAAAAAACTCTCCATAATCAGCCATATTTTCAAAATAGAAGACTATTGTTTCAATTCATTTTCTGAAACTTTCTTTACCCGATCACCATCTTTCAATGTTTTAGAAACAGCATTAAATGGTCTTGACACGATTTCATCACCTGATTTTAACCCTGATTTAATGAGAATAAAACTATCATCCTGTATACCAGTGGTCACTTCCGTCATTTTTACAGTCTCCCCGTCTAATAGAAAGACGTACTCTTTAATATTTTCATCAGCTACCTGCTCACTATCACCTGTTCTAATTGTAACGGCTTGAATAGGTACTGTTAAGCCTTTATCACTTTTCGTATGAATCTGCACTGTAGCCGATAATCCTGGACGAAATGGTGAAGAGTTTGCTTTACTCTCGTCTAATAAATCTTCATAAGAAGACTGTTCGATCCTCACCTTAACATTAAAATTAGTGACTTGTTCGACTGTAGTTGCAGCTGCTGCACTAGAAGTAGAAGAACTCGAAATTTCTGTAACTACACCTTTAAATTTACGTCCTTGAAAAGCGTCCACCTCGATAGTAGCTTCATTTCCTTCTTTTACCCGATTAATATCATTCTCATTCACCTCGACATTCACTTCCATCGTTGACATATTAGCAATACGCATAATTTCAGTGCCCGCCATTTGTGCAGTACCAACAACCCGCTCTCCAAGCTCAATAGACAAAAGGGAAATCACACCATCGGCAGGCGCATAAATAGTCGTACGAGCCAAACTATTCCCTGCTTCTTCCAACTGTGCCTGCGATTGATTAACCGCATAGCCAGCAGCAATTACTTGTTGTTTCTGCGATTCTAGTGTTGCCCTAGCCCCCTCGTACTCCGCACGGGCTTTGTCCATCTCAGAAGCTGAAATCACACGTTTATCGAATAATGCTAAGCTTCTATTATATGTCGTTTCGATATTGATTAGATTCGCTTCCTGTTGCTTAAGCACTTGCTTAGATGCTGCTAAATTAGCTTGCTGCTGCAAAACTGTTGCTGCAACTTGATTATATCCTGATTGTAAAAGATCTGGTTTAACACGACATAAAACCTCGCCTTTCTTAACGACATCTCCTTCTTTAACGTTCAATTCAATGATTTCTCCAGAAACTTCCGAACTCAGCTTAACTTCAAACTCCGGCTGTACCTTTCCACTTGCTGAAACAAGTTCATAAACTGTTTTTTCAGAAACAGAATCAACCGCCACCTTTTGGACACCACCATCACCAAACCACCCCATCTTACTTCCGGCAACAACCCCTAACAATAAAACGACAGATAATACAACAAGTATTTTAGGGAGATTTCTTTTTTTCTTTGCCATGAAAATATTAATTTAATGTTATAGGATTACCTATATAATAATCGATCACTTTGCTACGGAAAACCAATTCGTATTTTCGACGTATCATATCAAACTCTGCTCTATTCATATTAGTCTGCGATGTAAACAACTCAATAGAATTTGCTACCCCAGCGTCATATCGATCTTTAAAAGCCAAAAAAGCGACCTTAGACGTGTTAAAAGCAATCTGAGAGGCTAAATACTGTTTGTTCGCACTTTTAAGATCTAACAAAGCTTGAGATATAGTCTTTTCTAAGTTTCTTTTCAACAATGCTTCATTATTTTCTGCTTGAAGATAACTTATTTTGGCTTTACTCACAGCGACTTTTGTTCTATTGTTATTAAAAATAGGAAAGTCTAGACTCACTCCTCCTCTAAAAGATTTATTTTGATCGAGTTGATCAGAAAAACTCATTTTCTGTTGAGTAATAATATCCTTCCCCTCAGAAGAATAGTTAGTCCCATAACTTGCAGAAACGCTTAACGTTGGATAATAACTACCTTTTGCAATATCGATATTCTTACTAGCTAGCTGCTTATTATAGCCAGCTTGTTCTATATCGGGCTGGACAGCCAAGGACTTGCGATAAACGTCCTCAAAGGGCATAGCCACGTACTCTGCCATTAACGCATCAACATCAGGCTTAATCAATTCTATTATTGTATCGGGTCGCATTTCCATCAGCTGCTTTAAAGCAAGCATGGAAAGCTCATAAGCATTGTCAGAAGTCATTACATTAAGCTCATCTGTCGCAACTTGATTTTCAGCTTGAGCCAAATCTGCCAACGTTTTATTACCGACATCAAACTGTATACTATCCTGTCTAAGCTGCTCTTTAGAAAGTTTAACCTGCTCTAAGGACGCTTCATACAAATCTTTATTTGTAATGGCTTCTACATAATTAGTAACAACCGAAAGTATTAAATCATATTTAATCTTTTCTATTTCTGAGGCATCGACTAAAAGTTGTATTTTATTGGCTCTAATCTGATTGATTTTTTGAAATCCCTGAAACACTGTTACGCTCGATGCCACCTGAGCTCCTGCAGAGCTTGTCCATTTATTTCCACGTAATAATTGCCCAGATATTTGATCAAACGACAATCCATATACGTGCGTATTACTCACTCCGACAGACAGATTAGGATACAAAGCTGATTTAGCTTCCAATAAACTTTGTTCACTGATTTGTTTACCAAACTCCGCTTGTTTAATTTGTAAATTACGGTCTAAGGTAACTTGAATAGCTTCCTGTAAACTAATTTGAGCATACAACTTCGGGCAGCAGCAAACCAACAAAGAAAGAATAAAAAAAATAATCGTGTTAAATTTTATTACCATTTCGTAATTTAAGTGTAAATCATTCCTAAATTTGGCATTAAATATCGACATTACCAACATGTATTTCATCAATTTTCCTTTTTTTTTAAGGCTATTCTACAAAAATGTCACTTTTAACGAGTCTAGAGAGAGAAAATGTGTATACCTCACTTTCGATGATGGTCCTATTCCTGAGGTGACTCCAACAATTCTTGATATACTTGAGGAGTATAATGTAAAAGCAACTTTTTTCTGTGTGGGGGAAAATATAAATAAAAACCCTCTGATATACCAACGTATTATTGAAGAAGGTCACCAAGTTGGAAATCATACGTATAACCATCTGAAAGGATGGAATACCTCTAACGACGCTTATCTTAAAAACATCAATCATTGCGAAGAACTAACCAAAAGTAAGCTATTCCGTCCTCCCTATGGTCGAGCAAAAAGATCACAATTAAACCTTATACAGAAAACACATAAAATTATTTATTGGGATGTCCTATCGGGTGATTTTGATCAAAAAATAAGTGCTGACAAATGTTATAAAAACGTTATAAAATATACACGAAACGGGTCTATTATTGTCTTTCATGATAACATTAAAGCTATTCCACGGGTAACACATGCTTTACCCCGAGTAATTGATTACTTGAAAAACAGAGGTTATACCTTTGAGACACTTTAAAGACACAGAAAGATAAAATCCCCTACTTCCCAACCAACGTCGGATCAAAACACTGCTTAAAAAATGCCATTTGATAATCGATAGATCGTTGCCAGTACTCCCAATTATGTTTTCCTGGCATCACTAAATAATGGTGATCAATATTCATATAAGTCAACTCCTCATGAAGTTTATTATTTACGGGGTAAAAGAAGTCTTCTGTCCCACAGTCAATAAACAATTTTAACTTTCCAGGCTCTATCAAATGAAGATTCCCCATTACAGTGTATGCAGTCCAAGTATCAAAATGATCTGACATCACACCCAACCTATTTTTTATACTCCAGTTATTTGCAAAGGGACGAATATCAACACCACCGGATGTACTACCTGCAAAAGCAAACACATCTTGATGCCTTAATGCCAAATACAATGCACCATGCCCTCCCATACTTAGCCCCGTAATACCTCTATTTTCACGTTGTCCCTTTACCGAGTACGTCTGCTCAACATAAGGGATTAGTTCTTTAATTATAAAGGTCTCATATTTATAGTTTGAATCGTCTGTATCCCAATACCAACTATCATATCCCCCATCAGGACACACGACCATATAGTTATACCTATCAACCAGGTCTTTAATATGTGGGCTTTTATTAACCCAATCCGCATGATCTCCGGAATAACCATGCAATAGATATAACACTGACTGAGGCTTATTGGTTTCTGGCATGATAACCACAGCTTTAATATCTTTAGACATTGCACGACTATGTACCCGTACGGTATCAACAACTGCCGCCTCTAAAGACAAACAACAAATAGAAAGAAAAAAAAGTAGACTAAATATTCTCATTTTCTGATTAATAACTTGTTAGTAAATCAATTGTATATCGGTAAAGATAAGCATCTAATCCTAATACCCGTTCGCTAATTGTATAAAAAACATCATCTCGTTCTGCAAAACAGATGGCTTCTCCCTGAGGTTCCGCTTCATAATTTACTTGAAGATATGGTTGATTTAATGTTTGTACAACAGTCTGACCGACATTCCTTTTCCATAAAAAAACATGCGTCAAATTTTTCACAAGAATATACTCACCGCTCCTAGAAATATCTGCAGCAGTAACAAAAGTAATGGGTAAAGAAGCTGATCTATTTAATATTATACTATCATTGTCTTTCAAAGTAGCTATGGGAATACTATATACACCAACATTAAACTCTCTTTTTGTAATAAGATAACACGTCAAATCTACTGGGTCAACAAAAATTGCCTCTGCATCTCTCGGTTTGTCATCATATGCTAACTTTAAGACACGTATATCAGTCCTTGAAACAAAATAAGTCTCTCCTTCTTCATAATACGAAGGTTCTTCAAATATATATAATTGAATAAACGCCCTAACGGCCCTATTATCTCCTATATCAGCAAGGACTATATAATTCCTTCCCTCATATTGAAACATTGCTATATCTTCAACATCTGTCGCAGTAATCCCCTCCAGATTAAACACAGCCTTTAATTGAGCCATTTCATCTATCAAGAAAACACGTGCACTATCCCCACTATCATTATGTGTCCAAAATTTCCCTGCATATCTTTTTGAAGCTATCAGTCCTGACAATTCATTCATTCTACTATCTTGTACCTTTCCGACAGCCTCTCTTGACACCGTTATATTCTGCGCCCAGCTCCAGTATGATGAATAAAATAAAAATATAAATGCCAAAAAAAATTTCATAGTTCGAAAAAAATATTTTTACAAAAGCTTAATTTATCAAATACAGGATTATTACCTTACAAAAAAAACTTTCTATTTGAAATAGAAACAAAAAAGGGGCATTGCAAAAGCCCCTTTTTTGTTTCTGATACCCTAACTATTATTTACCAGTGAATGACGAAATCAATGCTGGATAAAAGCTAGCATCTTTTGCTCGCAACTCAAACCTTCTATTATAAAGATCAAGTGTAACAAAAGCTTCCGCTTCATCAGCCACCTTATTTTCTAAAAAAACTTTAAACGTATAGGTTTCATTACTACTTAAATCAACATTTTTTTTATTCGATGAGAACACCAAAGGAAGTAAAATTTCTGTGGTCATTGGCTCCTGTGTCGGCATATCATACAACTTACCTAAAGCCTTTACATAATTATCAGACAGTACTCCTAAAGAACTTATTTTAATAGCTCCCTTCACAAAGCCTTTATCCTCATTTATTGTCCCATCCTCATAAATCCCTGCCGAAATACCGTCAATCACCTCAATTTTTAAGCCTATCGTATCCTGCTCATCCATAGCTTTAGTTATAAAAACAGCGGACGAGTCTGTAATTTGTTTGTCCACAAGTCTAAGATATACAGATGGATTTTCAATATTCGTAGTTGCTCTGTAAGAAAGTAAATTTTTCTCCATTGCAGAAACCTCCTGCCCTTCTTCCTTAGTTTTCTGATTCGTGCCTGTACAATTTACAAACAGAGAAACAGTCAATAAAACCACGGCAAATTTGCTAATCAATTTGTTCATATTTAAACCTTTTTAATTATCTATACAATTTACAACTTTTTCCATTTATTACAAAACAAAATCACCAGTACACTATTTCACAAGCAACGCATCATAAAGTATCTCAACGGGATGATAGGACTTTCTTTGCGCACCGTCTTTAATTTGATGCCTACATGAGGTTCCTGCAGCCGCAATCAAGACCTCTTCTTCACTCCTACGTACTTCTGGCAGCAGCACTAATTCGCCTACCCGCATAGAAACTTCATAGTGTTCTCTTTCATAACCAAAAGAACCGGCCATACCGCAACACCCTGAAGGGATAGTCTCTACCACAAAATTTTCAGGCATACGTAATATTTCCTCCGTATACCCAACCAAATGAAAAGCTTTTTGATAACAATGTCCATGTAGTTTAATCTTTCTTTCTTCAGTAGTAAATTGCGATGATGTAATATTCCCATTTCTCAATTCACGCACCAGAAACTCATCAATCATCAATGCATTTCGCCCTAATTCTTTTGCTTCTTTTTTCAAGCTTTCATCAACAAGATCTATATACTCATCGCGGAACGTAATAATCGCTGAAGGCTCTATCCCAAGCAATGGTGAGTCTTCCGATATCACTTCTTTTAACAAATTGATATTTTGCACCGCAATTTTTTTCGCCTCTTTCACAAAACCTTTCGAGAGATAAGTTCTTCCACTCTCGAGGTGTTCAGGAATTATTACTTCGTAGCCGAGGGCATTAAGTAGTTTATAAGTTGTGATACCAATGTCGGTATCATTATAATTCGTAAACTCGTCACTAAACAAGTAAACTCGTCGTCTGTGTTTTATTTGTTTTTGCTTTTTCGCCCAAGAGTTTAGAGTAACAAAGCTTACCGTAGGCAAGGAACGCTTCTTCGCAAAACCAATTATATATTTTACAATTGTAGCTAGAAATGGTGTTTTCACAACCAGGTTATATATAGGAGCAACATAAGATGCTAACTTTTGGCTAAAAGTAAATTTAGCAATAATTTTAGACCGGAAACTAGTTCCATTTTCATCATAATAATGCTGCAAAAATTCAGCTTTCATTTTTGCGACATCTACACTTGAAGGACATTCGTTTTTACAAGCTTTACAGCTTAAACATAAATCCATTACCTCTTTTATCTCTTCATGATCAAAACGATTTTTTTTAACAGAGTTAGTCAAAAATTGACGTAACATATTTGCCCTAGCCCGCGTAGTGTCTTTTTCATTACGTGTAGCCATAAACGACGGACACATGGTACCTCCTGACAGCTCGGTCTTACGACAATCTCCAGACCCTGAACACTTTTCTGCCAAACGCAAAATACTTTCATCTTTCGTAAAGTCAAAATAGGTATTTATTTGAGTACCGTCGACAACTTTGTCATAACGCAAAGCGCTATCCATTGGAGGAGTATTTACAATTTTATTAGCGTTAAACACACCTAAGGGGTCAAATATATGCTTAGTTTCTTTTAAAAGATCATAAACCCGATCACCTAATACTTTACTAATAAATTCACCACGCAACCGCCCATCGCCATGTTCACCACTTAATGAACCCTTATACTTAAGCACCAAATCTGCTGTTCGTTCAAGTACACGACGGAACTGCGCTCTACCTTCCACTGTCTTTAAATTAATAAACGGTTCAATATGCAATTCTCCAGCTCCTGCATGTGCATAATATGATGCATGAATATTCTCTTCCTGCAATAAATCCTGAACATCCTGAACATAAGCAGGTAAATCTTCAGGAGATACGGCACAATCTTCGATCAGATTAACAGGCTGTTGGTCACCCGGCAAGTTACGGATTAAACCCAACCCTGCTTTTCTCACATCCCACACTAAATTCGTTTTGTCCAAGCCAGTAATTAAGGGATACGCATACCCCAACTCTTTAGCAATCAACTCTTGTCTTAAGACTTCAGCTTTATGCTTTATTGTTTCTAAATCATTTGCCCGAAATTCTATTATTAACAGCGCTTGCGGATCGCCTTCAATAAAGAAACGATTATACTGATACGTGGGATGCCCGACTGTAAAATCTAAGATATATTTATCTACAAGTTCAGAAGCTTCCGGTTTATGCTTAAGAGCCACAATGTTTCCCTGCATGCACGACAACATATCTGTAAAATGAACACACAAAAGTCCAATCTCCTTTGGGGGCAAGGGCATCAATTTTAATTTTGCTTCTGTGATAAGCGCTAAGGTTCCCTCAGATCCTGCTAACAACTGACAAAAATTAAAATTTTCACTTGTATCAATTAATAAGTCTAAGGCATAACCAGTATTACGCCTACTAATATCGCTTTTTGGGAAGCCAGATACAATAGCATCAATATTCTCTTTGCTTGTAAGTAGTGAATTCATCTGCCTATATAACTCTCCTTCTCTACTTGAGGCAGTTAATTTTTCAAAAAAAACTCTCTCGTCCAGTGCTTTAAATGTCACTTCACTTCCGTCATCTAATATAACAGCTGCTTCTAATAGGTTTGCGCGCGTATCTCCCCAAACAATAGAATGTAACCCAGAGGAGTTATTACCAATCATACCACCTATCATGGCTCGACTTGCGGTTGATGTTTCTGGACCAAACATCAGTCCATGAGATTTTAATGCCTGATTTAAATCGTCTCTAATAACCCCAGGCTCTACTCTAACCCACTGCTCTTTTACATTAATCTCTAGAATTCTATTAAAAAAACGAGAAACATCAACAACAATTCCGCTGCCTACAACTTGTCCGGCTAAAGAGGTGCCTGCTGTACGAGGAATTAATGTCTGACCATTGCCTTGGGCAAAGGCAATTAAACTTTTTAGATCTTCTTTATCTTTAGGAATCGCAACAGCCAAAGGTGTCTCCTGATAAACCGAAGCATCAGTAGCATAGGCCAAAAGCATTGTCTGATGTTTAGGATTTTGATTATCATAAAACAAATCTCCCTTAAATTTAGAAGAAAATTGGGTTAATTTATCAAATAGTTGCACGTTTTTACTACTTTTATTAAACAAATTTAACTATTTTTAGCATTAATCAACCAAAAACGCAAGCATTAAATATTAAAAAAACAAATAATTCTGCACTCATGTTCTAAAAGACATAGGAGCGAAAGTCGGAAATAACGACTAACTATCAAATTAAAAATCAACGTAAACAAAGAATATAATTCGAAAAAAAATCAATTTCTTTGAATTATATTCGACTTAAACTATATTTGCACCAAAATGGGAAAACTGGAATACAACTTAGACAAAGTAGATTATCAAATTCTTCGTATTATGCAAGATAATGCGCGGACCAACAATGCCGATATTGCACGAGAACTGGGCATGGCTCCATCTGCGATTTTAGAGCGTGTAAAGAAGCTCGAACAAAAGGAGATTATCTTGCAATACAATGCCAAAATAAATCCGAAAGCACTTGATCAAAACTTGTTGTCATTTATTTTCATCAAAACCCAAGATATCATAGGCGAACAAAAAGTTGGTATTTTACTTGCCAAGATACCTGAAGTACAAGAAGTACATGACATAGCCGGCGATGATGGTTATCTTATCAAAGTTCGGACAAAAGATGCAACAGGTTTGGTAGACCTCATGCGAAATTCATTGGGGAAAATCGAAGGCATTATTTCTACACGTACTACAATAGTATTAGAGACAGTTAAAGAAGAACAAAAGCTAGTTATTTCATCAAAATAATAACAATGATAAAAGAGAGCACAAACAAACCTGCAGTAGCAAGCATCGTATTTGCTTACCTTGTGGTATACATTGTTTGGGGCTCTACCTTTTTCTTTATAGAAAAAGCCTTACGAAGCTTTAGCCCTTTTGTATTAGGTTCTGTCCGCTTTATAATTGCTGGAACATTGTTGATGAGTTTTTGTTGGCTAAAAGGTTATAAACTCTATATAAAATCTGTTGTTAAAGAGGCACTTTTCATTGGATTCCTATTACTTTTTATAGATATGGCGGCCATTATATGGTCGGAGCAGTACATATCCAGTGCTATCGTAACAATTTTATCATCTGCAACCGCTATTTGGTTTATTGTCTTTGACAAACCTAAGTGGAAACAAAATTTCTCAAGCCCTCCTATAATCTTAGGGTTACTATTTGGCTTTATCGGTGTATTCATGTTATTTGCAGAGCAAATTTTCAGCAGTAACGACACCGATCAAACCGATAATAAGATGAAAATCACAGCCATGATCGTACTTATTATAGGTACCATCGGTTGGACAGTGGGCTCATTAATCTCGAAATACAATAAGGAGCGGAAGGACAAACTAAACGGGGACCAGCCCAGTGAAGACCTACATGTAATGGTAAAAACTGCATGGCAGATGGTGTCAGCAGGAACAGCTTTTACAATCGTTGCTTTTGTGAATGGTGAATATGCAAATTTTAAAATTTCTAACGTATTACCGAACGACTGGTTTGCTATGGCTTACTTGGCAACTATGGGCTCTATTTTAGCTTTTGGAAGCTACATATGGCTTCTTCAACATCGCCCTGCAACGGAGGTAAGCACATATGCGTATGTCAACCCTATTGTAGCTTTAGTATTAGCACATTATTTCACAGATCATATAGTTACAAAGCTTCAAATTTTCGGACTAATTGTTGTTTTAAGCAGTGTTGTATTAATGAACTGGAACCTCTACAACGATAACAGGAAATTTAAAGCTTATAAAAGAGCTAAAAGAATTAAAAAATTAAGAGAAATGGCTCCAAAAAGTAGTATTCCCCGAATTATAGAAATAACCAATTTTAACAGTAAACACGAAAAGAGAAAAACAAAATCCAAACAAAAGCAAGAATTATGAATAACCATTGCGCTTTTCTCTAGGTAGACGCCCCAGCAAATAGCTCATCTATCACTTTCGAAAAGAGTCGGATAGACATCTGAGGATCTCGAATACATCATTTAATAGACAAATAATTATTCTGCATTTTATTATTGTGAACTAATTTTATACGCCAGTACATTTTTTTTCAAAAGGCTGTAGCATTTTTTATGAGATAAACGTCTTACTTGTAAAATACAAATATGATCGCTATGAAAAAACATCTAAAATTAATCGGCAGCTTTTTAGCCATTGCCATTTTATTCACTAGCTGTCTAAAAGACAATGATTATCAACCACTTCCTAACGGTTTTATCACTTTTATAAATGCGTACCCTGATGCCCATGCTATCACATACACCCTAAGTGGAAATAGGGTTACAACACAAGAGTATAAATCTTACAACTTACCTATTAGAGCTTTTCCTGGTAATAGAGATTTAAGAGTCTATAGCCATAACAACAACAGTGGAGAGTATGAGAAAAAGATTATAGACACTACTATAACAGTAAAAGATAGTACAGGATATTCTGCTTTCACCTATGGTAGCAAAGAAGCACCAGTTTTTGCCATGGTAAAAGATCAAAGTATAAAGGATTTAAATCAAAAATCAGCTACAAGATTTTTTAATTTAGCTAACAACGTCACCAAAGTTAACCTATTTTTCGGTGACGACACAGAGGCTACTTATTCGGCACGACCGATAGAAACCCCTGCATCTGCTAGTGCTAATGAAACCTTTAAAGCAACTAAATCGGGAAAACTTAAACTGCAAGTTACCGATGAAGCAGGGAAAACGATAGCAACACGCGAAAATTATAGTTTTAAAGAAGGCTTATATTATACCGTTTTCCTTAGCGGAACAAAAGACGCTGATAAAAACAGTCTGTACATAGGGGTATTGCCACACTAATAATTTCACCTAAAACCAACTAAAAAAAGCTTCCTCTCTTTTAACTAGAGACGTAGCTTTTTTTACACTCTGTGTTTTAGCTTTACTTTTCATAAATTAATTCTTGCCAAAGATCTTGTAAACGCTTAGTTATTTGGCCTGCACCATCTCCAAAGTTTTTAAACCCCAATATATTGGTTATAGGCGTAATATTTTTCGTCGTAGATGTTATAAAAGCTTCTGATGCATATTTTAAATCTTTTAGTCCAACAGCTCTTTGCTCGACTTTAAGATCATTTTCTTTTGCGACCTCCAAAATTTTTTTACGCGTCACACCTTCTAAAACTCCTTCTTCAGCAGTAATCAACACACCTTCCGAATTTACTAAAAAAAAGTTGGCACGCGGACATTCTGAGATTCTACCGTCTTTACTAAATAGCACATCATCGGCCCCTTTACTCCTTGCTAATTTCATAGCCTGAATACCCATTACATAATCAATAGTTTTCACCCTACTGAAAGGACGCTGATAATCGTACATCATTAATTTCAGTCCCTGCTGCTCTTCTATCATGTTACGCTTAATCGACTGCTGGCTGATTATAAAATTGGGCTCGGCAATACTATACCCATCCGCACTATAACCTCCCGTAAGTAGCATTTTAATACCCGATTCAGGCATATTATTTACTACCATCAATTGAGATATTAATTGTTTCACTTCCTCCCGGGAGTAAACCACGGGAAGGTTCATAAAACTAGCTGATTGATAAAATCTATCTAAATTATCTTCAATAAACAAGGCCTTTCCATTAACCGTCTTAAAAAAATCAAAAACTCCATAACCACGCACAATAGCTAGGTCATTAATAAACAGCTGAGCTTGATTTTCTGCTATGAGCCTACCATTAAAAATCACATAACCCATTTTTATCCTTTCTTTATTATAATTAAAACTAAAATTTTAGTTTTTACTACCATTTGGCAAGATCATTATTATTTTTTAAAAGCTAAAGCTCTGCATAAAATAAGCTTTTTTAGATAAAAAAGCTTATTTTCGTACTTCATTTTTTGAAGGTAGACATCGTGCAATATGCAGTTAACTAAATTAGAAATTAAGGGCTTTAAAAGCTTTGGGGATAAGATTACAATCAATTTTGATGAAGGGGTAACCGCTATTGTCGGCCCTAATGGTTGCGGAAAATCAAACGTTGTCGATGCCATTCGTTGGGTGATGGGCGAACAGAGTACAAAAACACTTCGCTCAGAGAAAATGGAAAACATCATTTTTAATGGCACAGCGAACCGTAAACCTTCCAATCTTGCTGAGGTATCTCTAACTTTCGAAAATAACAGCAACTTACTCTCTACACAATTTTCAACGGTTACGATAACACGTAAACTCTACCGAAACGGGGATAGCGAATATCGTTTAAATGATGTCAAATGCAGACTAAAAGATATAACGGATTTATTCTTAGACACAGGTTTAGGTGCGGATTCATACTCTATTATTGAGCTTAAAATGATCGATGAGATTATTAATAATAAAGATAACTCACGTCGTAATCTTTTTGAAGAAGCATCTGGGATTTCCAAATATAAAGTTCGTAAAAAACAAACCTTATCCAAACTCAAAGATACAGAGAGCGACTTATCTAGGGTTGATGACCTACTTTACGAGATTAATAAAAACTTAAAACAATTAGAGACACAAGCTAAAAAGGCCGATAAATACTTTCAACTTAAAGAAGAGTATAAAGAAGCTAGTATAGGTTTAGCCTACTACCGTTTAGAAAATTTCAGTAACGATCTAATCCGTATTAACGAGCAGGAGAAAAGTCAGAGTTCATCTATTCAAGCAAATGCAGCACAAATAGAGACTAGTGAAAACCAATTGCGCACACTTCGTATAGACATATTAGCTAAAGAGAAAAGCTTAGCTGTTCAACAAAAGAGCACACAAGAATATATAAATAAAATACGTTCATACGAATCGGATAAAAAGATAAAAAATGAACAAGTGCGTCATTTACAAGATAAAGAAGCGCGATTAACCGCTGAGTTAAATAATGATAAAAATCAACTTCAACATGTCGAGCATACGATAAAGCGAATTAATGAAGAACTTTTCGAAGAACAGGGAAAATTAGCCGTTTATCAGTCTGACATTGACAAGCACAAGGCTGAAGTGGATGAATTACGTCAACAGCAATCTTCAGCAAAAGTAAAGTTGGATAACTTCTTAGCACAAAGCAATGAACTCCAAAACAATATATATAAACTTGAAAAAGATATTGCTGTTTTAAAAATTCAACTTGAATCCCTACAGCAGGAAGCTTTGCGCACAACTACAGACACCAGCTCAAAAGAAGAGGAACTCAGTCAGTTTAATCTTGTTGTAAACCAACTTGAAGAACGTACACAGCAACAACAAGATCTTTTTGATCTAGCCCAAAAAGCAGAAGAGAATTTACAATATCAAATACAGACTGTCGAAGAAACATTAAACGACACACGAATACAACTTAGTCGGGAATCCCGTCTTGTTGACGCAAAGCAAAACGAATATAACTTAACAAAATCATTAGTAGATAATTTAGAAGGCTTTCCGGAATCTATCAAATTCTTACGCAAAAACGCTGGATGGAAAAAATCATACCCTCTATTTTCTGATATCTTATTCTGTCAAGAAGAATACCGAGTAGCGATAGAAAATTACTTAGAGCCAATCATGAATCATTATGTGGTGGAAAATCAAAGTGAAGCAGTTCAAGCCATACAGCTGTTAAGTGATTCTTCTCGGGGTAAGGCTAATTTTTTTGTTCTGGATGCAATCCAACAAGTTAATACTAGACCTTTACCTCATGTGAGAACTGAAGCTATATCGGCTTTAGATATTATTAAAGTTGACAAAAAATACGAAAAGCTATGTGAACATCTTTTAAAACATGTCTACCTCTTAAAACAAAGCTCTGCCGACAGCATGGCAGATATACTTCCCACAGACGAGCTTGTATTATTACATCCAGATGGTAAGTTTTCCAAAAACTGTTTGGGCATAAGCGGAGGATCAGTAGGATTATTTGAAGGTAAAAGAATTGGGCGGGCAAAAAACTTAGAAAACCTAATCAAAGAAATAAAATCGCTTAACCAAAAAATAGAACAACTTCAAATTCAGGAAGACGATTATGTCAGCAAGTTGGCATCCTTGCGCGTTGCCTCACAAAAAGAAATTATTGATGAGCAACGCAACATTTTAAACCGTCTAAATAATGAACTGATTTCTGTCAAAACAAAACAAGAGCAATATCAGGAATTCATCAAAAATAGCCAAACTAGAAAATTAGATATAGAAGGCAAAATAACTGTACTAAGTTTTGAATTACAAAAAGCCGAACCTGATTTACAGATTTTAAAAGTCGAAAACGATATTCATAAAAAACAACTTGCGGAAATGCAAGAAGCCTATTCAGAATTGGCTGATACATTAAATGACAAATCAACTATTTTCAATCAAGAAAACATTCGTTTTCATCAGCAACAGAATAAAGTCTCCAGTTTAGAGAAAGATTTGGAATATCGAGAAAGCCAAAAAGAAAATTTTGAATCGCGTATCGATAAAAACTCCTTGGAGTTTGAACAGGTAAAGCTTGATATGAAAGACGCGGTACAATTTGTGGACCATAATGACGAAGATCTTCTAGCTATGTATGAACAAAAAGAAGATTTAGAAAAAGGTTTACAAGAAATTGAAAAAGATTTTTACGAATTCCGTAAAGCTATCATTGATCTAGAAGAAGAGGTTACTCAGCTTAGACGTACTAAAGATCAAAATGATTTTTTACTTTCCGAACTAAAAGACAAAAAAACAAGCTTACAAATAGATCTAAACGCCCTTAAAGAGCGCTTATCAATAGAGTTCAACATTGACATTAACGAACTTTTAGCCGGAGAAATGCCGGATATACCAATGGATCAAACTGAATTAAACGCAAGTTGCGACCGCTTAAAAAAACAACTTGACAGCTATGGCACCATTAACCCGATGGCTAAAGAAGCGTATGACGAAATGAATCAGCGCCATGACTTCATCTCTAAAGAAAAAAATGACCTCATGGAGGCAAAAACATCATTAATGGCCACTATCAATGAGATTGATCAAACAGCAAATGAAAAATTCATGTTTGCTTTTAATACCGTCAGAGAAAACTTTATCCAAGTTTTCCGTTCCCTTTTTAATGAAGAGGACTCTTGTGATATGATTCTAACCGACCCTCAAAACCCGTTAGATTCGGATATTGATATCATTGCACGTCCTAAAGGGAAACGCCCTTTGTCTATTAATCAATTATCCGGAGGAGAGAAAACACTTACTGCTACAGCATTACTATTTTCACTTTACCTTCTAAAACCGGCTCCGTTCTGTATTTTTGACGAAGTCGACGCACCTCTTGATGATACCAACATCGATAAGTTTAATAATATTATCCGCGATTTCTCGGCAAAATCTCAATTTATTATCGTATCCCATAATAAACGCACTATAGCTGCAACAGATATTATATATGGTGTTACCATGGTGGAACAAGGCGTTTCTAGAGTTGTTCCGGTTGACTTAAGAGATGTGGCTTAAAGAACAACAGATTAGGAGTATCTACAAACAAACCTAACTTAATCCCGCCAAACGATGTGATATCGCTTTACATTATTAGTTATTCTTTATTCAAAACCATCCTTATCTCTTGTGAAAACCGAACAATTTTCGCTAACAATCGAGCAGGGCAGAAAAAACAGTTAACATACAAATAAAAAAGATTACTCCTCTCATAATTGCACTAATAAATACTTTCAAAAAGAAAGCTTTCACCAAAACTATGCTAAACGATACACAAAAAAAAGACTACCCCAAGGTTATACAAAAATGTAACCCCGAGGTAGTCCAACCTTAAAATATTTACCTTTTATTACTTGACCTCAATCAATCTTTTTGCAATAATCGAATCCTCTTTTTTACCAACACTCACCACTAATACACCATCGACATACTCTGCAGCTATTGTATTATAATCCACTGTGTCGGGTAATGTAAAAGAACGAGTAAATGAAGAATAACTAAATTCTCTTTTGCTATAAGTCTTATCTTCTTCAATTCTTTCCTCTTGTTTCTCAACTGAAATACTAATCAAATTTTTATCAACATTAATTTTAAAATCTGACTTTTGTAGCCCCGGAGCAGCTAGTTCGATTTTAAAAGCACTTTCAGTTTCTGAAATATTAACTGCTGGGACACGCGTAACCAAACGATCAGAAATAAAAGAATCGTTAAAAAAAGTATCAAAAACACTGTTTACATAAGGGTTAACTACGTCTGAATTAACTGTTTTTGTTGGAAATTTAAGTAATGCCATTTTATATCCTCCTTAATTTTTTTATAATTTTATTTATCTTACCATAATCAAATCATATACCAATTATAGCGGACCAACCGCAACATGACTTTATGTCCTCATCCCAAGCTTTTTACCGACAAAAAGTCACTAACAAAAATTATGCATAACAATTATCTGACTATTAAACAGTGAAAAAATCATTTCTTAAAACTCAAAGAGACAACAGATTTTATATAATCTAAACCAAAAGGTGGCGTTGTTTTCCGAATAATCACCTCTGCTTCGTTAACAAAGGGATATTTTAGCTCCACTATATTTAAAATATCCTTCGCTGCAGACTCTAACAACTTTCGCTTAGGAGTCATTATCTCTACCAAAATCTTATATAACTCTTCATAATTAACTGTGTTTTGCAAATCCTCTGCATCTAAATTTTTATTATCAAAAGGAAAACGCAAAGCAACATCTACAAAAAACTCATTACCTAAAATTTGTTCTTCAGGATAATATCCTATTGGTGCGAAAAAACGCACATCTCGCAAAGCAACTTCTTGTATTATTAAAGCCATAAACAAACATACTTAAAAAATAAAATTCTCTAAATTAATATGTATATTCGTTAATATCATAAAAACTAAACCCAATGAAAAAAGCCGCTTTTTACAGCTTAGCACTTACACTAGCTACATTTTACAGTTATGGACAAACTAAGTTTGTTCCAGAAGACACAGAGTACTATAGCCCAAAACCACCTATCATAACATTACAAAAAAACATTCCTAGCGACGCCACTATTCTATTTGATGGCAATAATCTAGAAAACTGGGAAAGCAGCAGTTCCCCTGGCAGCAGCGCCCCCTGGGATATTACCAACAACATTCTTACTGTAAAGCCAAAATCCGGCAACATACAAACGAAAGAGAAATTTAAAGATTTTCAACTCCATATTGAATGGAGAAGCCCTAATATTATTAAAGGAAATGGTCAAGGTCGTGGAAACAGCGGTGTCTTTTTACAAGGACTATACGAAATACAGGTACTCGATAATGATGATAACCCTACCTACGTTAATGGCCAAGCAGGGAGCATCTACAAACAAACTCCTCCACTTGTAGAGGTCAGATCAAAAGAAGATAAATGGCACAGCTACGATATCATATATACAGCTCCCCGTTTTAATAAGGACGGAATGCTAATCTCAAAAGGTAAAGTTACTATCTTACACAATGGCATTCTAGTGCAAAACAACACTCAGATTGAAGGCACAACAGAATATATAGGTCTACCACAAATGAAAGCTCATGAAGCAGGTCCGATTATATTACAGGATCATGGGGATTTAGTAAGTTTTAGAAACATTTGGATTAGACCATTATAAATACACATAGAGCCCACTACAGTTTAAATATTACTTAAACCGTAGTGGGCTCTATATTGATACAAGAAATCAACTACTTTTATATAAGACCATACAATGCCCCACCCTTTATCCCCATCTGATCCACTTTACGTTCAATTTTATCATCTTTAACAAGAGCAGGGGCATGATGAGGCTTAGATCTTGCATCTATAATTACAGGGCCCGTACACCCCCAATGCTTATGCGAAGTAAAACTTCCAACACCGTAAATATCATGAGACGGATTACTCCGCGTAAAAGTAGTCCAAACGAAATTATTAACACTTTCCCCCGCAAAGCCTGCATCGTCAACAAAAACAATCATCGGTATACCTATCCAATCTTCTTCATTAATCAACCCCGCCCATCGATCAATAACAAGCTGCTCTTCATCATACGAAATAAAATCACGCCCATCTACAACTACTACCCCTGGGAACACCATTTTTATTTGATTAAAAGGCCGAGGCAGATTCAAGCCAGCAGGCAACTCATTTAACAACTCTCTTTTTTTACTCCCAACAGCTGCAAATGTCACTTTGGACCCCGCATTTAAATCATTCCCTGTATAATCTAAAGTATCAATGGTAGTGTTTGTTAAAAAATGTAAATCTCTTGTAAAATCGATACGTTCTAATATATGCTTAAAGAACCCAGGAATATCATAAATATCCAGTTCTAGATTATCTTCTCGAGCAGCTATAAACAGGTATTTAGCTAAACTCAACTGATTAGTTCCTAAAATTTGGTTTGCGATAGTCAGCACTTCTTGTGGCCTGTCCACTTCTTGATAAGGAGTGTAACGCTCACTACCTATAGCGAACAACAAAGGATGAACACCCGCAGGGTCAACAGCGTGAACAGCATGTAAACCGGGAATTTGCTGCGGGATAGCACTACCCGTAATTTCATGAATTAAGGCTCCAAAACTCGTATCTTCCTGTGGAGGCCGCCCAACAACAGTAAAAGACCAAATGGGATTTTTTCGATGATAAACACGATGCACTTTCATTAAAGGAAAAGGGTGAACTAAACTATAATAACCTATATGATCACCAAAAGGTCCCTCTGGTTTATTATCATTTGGATACACCGTTCCAGTAATTACAAAATCCGCATCAGACGAAATACAAAACCCCTCATCATCATAAAAATATCTAAACCGCCTATTCCCTAAAGCTCCTGCAAAAATAACTTCAGATAAGCCTTCTGGCAGCGGCATAACCGCGGATAAAGGGTGAGATGGAGGGCCACCAACAAAGACACTTACTTTTAATGGCCGACCTAAAGCATTAGCTTTAGCTTGATGCACGCCTATACCTCGATGCAATTGATAATGCAAGCCGACCTCCGTATTTTTTTCATAATCGTTTCCAGAAAACTGTATACGATACATACCAAGATTCGCATTCATCACGCCAGGCTTTTCTATATCCTCGCTATACACCTGTGGCATAGTAACAAAAGCCCCACCATCCATTGGCCAATTGACAATCTGTGGCAACTCGCTTACGCTTGTTCTACCATAAAGTATTGGCGCCCCAGCTTTTCTCTGCCATGGCAACGCCCCCAACGCCACCATAGATGATCCCACAAAATCAAATGGTTTCTTAAGCACACTCATCGGGTTCATTTTCACATCTACTAACTTCTTAACATGCTCCAAAGTGTCTCTAAACATAAATTTGGAACGGTCTAAAGTTCCGAAAAGATTCGAAACAGCAGGAAATTTACATCCCTTTATATTTTCAAAATATAACGCAGGTCCTTCAGCATCAAAAACCCTCATATGTATAGCGGCCATCTCCAGATAAGGATCAACTTCCTCTTTAATACGAACCAAGTGTCCATTTCTTTCCAAATCAACTACACAATCTTCTAAACTTTTGTACCCCATGTCTTAAATAAATAGCGTGAACACAAAAATAAAAGAATTCCTCAGGATTAAAAGGAAATCCAACACTATTGGTCTTTCGACAAAGCTTCTGCCACACCTATAAATTTAAAATCCATATGCTGCATCCATTCGTCGTTTGCTTTAGAGTCAAGACACAAAGAATTATTTATCAAATATTTACTAACAAAAAAATCTCCCAAGACAAATCGATAAAAACACATCACTACCCATTGAGGTGCACTAAACACAAAAGACTTTATAGAAATTGACCTCACTTCCTTATATAAAAGAAAGAAATCTGCAAAAGAGATCAACTCTCTACCTCCTACCTCTAAAATAGTATTATGAAATTTAGGTACAAGTAGCATTTTCTTAAGCCAAGACACTAAATCAGATATAGCTACAGGCTGTATTTCTCCACTTCCACAGGCATAAGTATGTAAAATAATTTTCCGCAACGACAAACGTGCATAAACGCTCTCGATTATAGATCCCTTTCCAATAACACAACTACTTAAAACAACCGTATAATCAACAGACATTTCCAAGAACAAATTGATGAAAGGTTCTATATAGGGCTTATCTGCTAAAGTAGACACATAAACAAGCCGTTTACAATTAAACCTCTTTAGGTAGGCTATAAAATTACGTAAACAAAGCAACTCTAACTTCACATTCACTACATCTGTTAATGTCGACGCCTGGACGAAATAATAACCGACATCCAAAGTCGGCATATGCACACTTTCATCAAAATCATTTCGGATCAAGTCTCCATAATATATTTCTGCATTAAGCTCTCCCAAAAAAGTTTTTTTAAACAGAGAAACACTACTACTCAATGCAAACACCCCTCCCTCCTCTCCTGCCATCAAGCTAAGACTTCGTTCTGCTATATAGTTTTTAACCCCACTTATTAAAACATTCATTCGCAACCCATTAACGAAACACAACAATATTTTACCGCGCTCATAATCTTAAACCAAATTCTGAGACAACTACAAAGTCCAAAAGAACATAACAAACATTTCCTTTCACACAATTAGATATTGTTAGACTTTTTGGACAAAGTCATTATTATTAAACTCTATACAATTATTATGTTAACAAAAACCGAGGGACAATGTTCTGATATTTTTTTAAAACCACCCGTTTTTACCAGTCTATAAAAAAGCTGACTGCTTATTCTAAAAGTTCAAATTGTCCGACCTATGTAAAAAGTACTGACTAACTAGAGCTAATCTAAATATAATCAATATTTTGAATTATATTTGCTTTACAAGTTTAGTTATAATCTCAGCTGAACATTTCCCTATATGATGAAAAAGGTTATTTTAGTATGGTTTAGAAACGATCTCCGTATTCACGACAACGAAATTTTATTTGAAGCTACTACAAAAGGGGATATCGTTATACCTGTCTTTTTTTTCGATCCTCGTTATTTTAAAAGAAATAAATTTGGCTTTCTTAATACAGGTCTAAGAAGAGCTGATTTTTTAATACAATCTGTACAAAACCTTAAAATTAATTTACAAAAGATAGGAGCCGACCTTTTGACTTTCCATGGAAAACCAGAAGATATTATCCCTACATTGTGTGCAAAATATGATATTTCTGAAGTTTACCATCACCGTGAAGTGGCTTCTCGGGAAACAAATATTTCTGAAATTGTTGAAACGGCACTATGGAGTGCCAAAATCAATTTAAAGCATTTTATCGGCCACACATTATACCACAAAGAAGATCTACCAATCCCTATTAGGGATATTCCAGATTCTTTTACAGCTTTTCGTAAAAAAGTAGAAAAAGAAAGTTTTGTGCGCCCCATTCTACCTGCTGTAACTTCTATTGTAACACATCCACATCTTGAAAAAACAACTATCCCCACACTATTAGAGTTGGGATTTGATGATAATGATATAGAAAAATTAGAAAAAGACAAGAATGCCCTATTATTAGGAGGAGAAACAAAAGCTATACAGCAAGTAAATAAAACTCTAGATGACGATTATACAGAGATTAATAACTACAACCTAATTACCCCGTATATCGCTCATGGCAATATATCTCCAGCATACTACCATGATTGCATAAAAAAAACATTTAATGTTTCGAATAAAAAAAAGCACGAAACATTAACCCTAAGATTATTATGGCGTGATTACTTCAGGTTTATGTTGAAAAAATATCCAAATATTTTTTTTAAAAATCATGACAATAAATATGATATTGATACTTCAGTCGAAACACTAAAAAATTTTATAGCAAATGGTTCTGATAATTCTATTATCAACCAACTCTTGGATAGTATGATTAAATTGGGTAATATGCCCTACGAATACCGAGAGATTTTAGCTGCTTATATCCATCAAGAATTAAAGGTTAATCATCTTGTAGGTGCAGCATTTTTCGAAGAGTATTTAATTGACTATGTTCCAGCAACAACCTATGGCTATTGGTTACATTATGCAGGTTCAGGAACTAGTTTGAAAAACAATTTAAAAGATACATGGCAAGAATTAGTAAAAAGGAATTACAAAGGGGAAGTACTTGAAAAATAAAAATTTAAAATGATTTGACTGTACTGAATAAGAAGTTCTAGCATAGTATTGTCATAATAATCGTGTTAGTTTTTATTTAATTGATTCAAAGCCTTATTTTGTTCTTTTTCGAGCAGCAAAATATCGAATTATTATTAACTTTGGTCAAAATTTTTATACGTAAAATTTCTTCATGGACAATTTAACATATTTGAGTAACGCTGATTCAGGATATATTGATTCGTTATATCAAGCATATAAGGAAGATCCGAATGCAGTAGATGTGAGCTGGCAAAAATTCTTCGAAGGCTTTGACTTTGGGCAGTCCAATAGTTCAGCCACTACTATTGAAACTCCTGAGCAAGCTCTCAAAGAAATTAATGTACTAAACATGATTCACGGCTACCGTGATCGTGGGCATTTATTTACAGAAACAAATCCTGTGCGCGAACGCCGCAGATATTTCCCTGGGAAAGAATTAGAAACGTTTGGTTTATCTGAAGCTGACTTAAATACAGTTTTCAATGCAGGTATAGAGGTTGGTCTAGGTCCAGCAAAACTCAAAGACATACGTCAACTTATTGAAGATACATATTGCAACTCTATCGGTGCAGAATTCCGTTACATACGTAATCCAGAAAAAATTAAGTTTTTACAGGAACGCATGGAAAGTGACAGAAACACCCCAAGTTTCAACATAGATAACAAGAAACGTATATTAAAAAAATTAAATGAAGCTGTTGTTTTTGAGAGCTTTTTAGGCACAAAATTTCTAGGACAAAAACGTTTTTCTCTTGAAGGCAGTGAGTCTTTAATACCAGCACTAGACTCTGTAATACAACAAGGGTCTTCTTTAGGAATTGAAGAGTTTGTTATTGGTATGGCGCACAGAGGGCGTTTAAACGTTCTGACAAATATTATGGGAAAACCGTATGAAACTGTTTTTTCCGAATTCGAAGGGAAAATGTATGTCGCTGACCCCGAATCTCAGTTCGGTGGAGACGTTAAATATCACCTTGGTTTTTCATCAGACATAACAAGTCAAGATGGCAAAAACATTCACTTAAGCCTTGCCCCTAACCCCTCACACCTGGAAACAGTAGATGGCGTCGCAGAGGGGATGGTCCGCTCCAAAATTGACATGAAGTATGCAGGAGACTCTTCTAAGATTGCTCCTATACTAATTCATGGCGATGCAGCTGTTGCTGCACAAGGAATTGTTTATGAGACTATCCAAATGTCGAAGTTAGATGGCTACAAAACAGGTGGTACAATACATATCGTTATTAATAACCAAGTAGGTTTTACAACAAACTATAAAGACGCACGATCATCAACATATTGTACAGATATTGCCAAAGTAACTCTTTCTCCTGTATTCCATGTAAACGGTGATGATGTAGAGGCCTTGGTTTATGCAATCAATCTAGCTGTAGAATATCGTCAAAAATACAAAACAGATGTCTTCATCGATTTATTAGGCTACAGACGCTATGGACATAACGAAGCTGATGAACCTAAGTTCACACAACCATCTTTATATAAACTGATAGAAAAACACCCTAATACATTAGCTATTTATGTTAAGAAGCTTATAGAGCAGGGGACTATCGATGCAGATTATGCTAAAAATCTAGAAAAAGACTTCCGTTCAGTTTTACAGAAGGATCTAGATGAAGCAAAAACTGTAGATGAATTAAATGAAGATATCCCAATGTTTGCAGGTGCGTGGAAAGGCCTACGTCCTTCAAGACCAACAGACTTCGCTGAAAAAACTGAAACAAAAGTTGATAAACAAACCTTCTTAAATTTAGCTAAAGAGTTTAATAAACTCCCGTCAGATAAGAAATTCTTCCGTAAAATAACCAAAGTATTTGAAGATCGATTAAAAATGATTGATACGGATAAATATGATTGGGCAATGGGCGAATTGATGGCTTATGCAACACTATTAAACGAAGATTATCGGGTTCGTATATCAGGACAAGATGTTCAGCGTGGCACATTCTCACATCGTCATGCTGTAGTAACATTAGAAGATTCTGACGAAACATATACTCCTTTAGCCAAAGTGAAAGGCGGTGATAAATTCAATATTTACAACTCATTATTATCGGAGTATGCTGTACTTGCTTTTGAATACGGTTATGCTTCAGTAAACCCTAACTCACTTACTATTTGGGAAGCCCAATTTGGAGACTTTGCTAATGGTGCACAAGTTGTTTTTGATCAGTACATATCTTCAGGAGAGTCAAAATGGAAACGTTCTAACGGGTTAGTGATGCTTCTGCCTCATGGAATGGAAGGCCAAGGCCCCGAACACTCTTCATGCCGCATTGAGCGCTATTTAGAGCTGTCCGCTAATAATAATATGATTGTAGCGAACTGTACTACGCCAGCGAATTACTTCCATTTATTACGTCGTCAATTACACCGTGACTTCCGTAAACCGTTAATAGTCGCTACACCAAAAAGTTTATTGCGCCACCCTAAAGCAGTTTCTCCTCTCACTGATTTCACAGAAAAATCTTTCCAAGAAATTATTGATGACGTGAATGTAACTGCGAAATCAGTAAAACGTGTACTACTTTGTTCAGGCAAAATCTACTATGAACTACTAGAGAAACAAGAAACTGATAAACGTAAAGATGTAGCAATTGTTCGCGTAGAACAGTTATTCCCAATAGCACATAACCAAATAAACGGTCTGCGTAAGAAGTATGCTAATGCAGAATTTGTTTGGGTACAAGAGGAAAATGAAAACATGGGAGCATGGCCGTTCTATTGTCGTAAATTTAGTGGCTCAGACCTAAACTTAAAAGTTGTAGCCCGCCCAGAAAGTGGTTCTCCTGCAACGGGATATATGAAACGTCATATCGCAGAACAAACAAACATATTAAATAAAGCATTTGAAATATAAAACATATACGCCCGTATAGGCGTTATGATATAACAAGAAAACAAATATATGAGCTTAGAAATTAAAATACCAGCTGTAGGAGAATCAATTACAGAGGTAACCTTAGCACAATGGTTAAAACAAGATGGCGATTATGTAGAAATGGATGAGAATATTGCCGAATTGGAGTCTGATAAAGCTACATTCGAATTGCCTGCAGAAAAAGCGGGTATTCTAAAAATCATTGCACAAGAAGGTGACACTTTAGAAATTGGAGCTGTTGTATGTACAATTGAAGAAGGGGAAGCTCCATCTGGTGGTGACACTAAAGCAAACAGTAGTACTTCAGAAAATGTCAAAGAAGAAAAAAGTATAGCTGCATCAGAAAGCCCTGAGACATATGCTGCAGGGACTGCGTCCCCAGCTGCTGCAAAAATACTAAGAGAAAAAGGAATTGATCCTTCGACAATTAAAGGAACAGGTAAAGATGGTCGCATCACAAAAGAAGATGCTGAAAAAGCTCAACCAGCAGCGCCTGTTGCCGCAAAATCAGAGACTAAAACCGCCGCACCAGCTACTGCTCCTGTTATAACAGGAAGCCGTAATGAGCGTCGTGAAAAAATGACTTCATTGCGTAAAACTATTGCTAAGCGTTTAGTAAGCGTGAAAAATGAAACAGCAATGCTTACGACCTTTAACGAGGTAAATATGCAGCCTATCATGGATTTACGCGCAAAATACAAAGATACTTTTAAGGAAAAGCATGGAGTAGGCTTAGGTTTTATGTCTTTCTTTACAAAAGCTGTCACTACAGCATTACAAGAGTGGCCAGCAGTAAACGCTAAGATTGATGAAAACGAAATTATTTATTCAGATTTCTGTGACATCTCTATTGCCGTTTCAGCACCTAAAGGTTTAGTTGTTCCTGTAATCCGCAATGCAGAGTCATTAAGTTTACATCAAATCGAGAAAGAAATTGTTGATTTGGCAACAAAGGCTAGAGATAGCAAATTGACTATTGAAGAAATGACCGGAGGCACATTTACAATCACTAACGGAGGAGTGTTTGGTTCTATGATGTCGACACCAATAATCAATGCTCCACAGTCTGCTATCCTAGGTATGCACAATATCATCCAACGCCCTATTGCAGAAAACGGACAAGTAGTTATTCGTCCAATGATGTATATTGCATTGTCCTATGACCATCGCATTGTTGACGGAAGAGAATCTGTAAGTTTCTTAGTTCGAGTAAAACAATTATTAGAAGATCCAGCAAGGTTGTTATTAGAAGTATAATAATAGCATATAATTACATTAGAAAGGGGCCCAAGGTCCCTTTTTAATGTAATTATATGCTCAACAAGCTAACATATAAAGTAAGTATATAAAAAAACTCTCCTTCCTAATCAACCGTAAGCTTATTATGAATCATTCGATTATTATATTGTTGTATAAAAGCTTTCAAACTTACTTCCAAGCTATCAATAACTTCTGGGCTTTTTTTTACGATATTATCAGTTTCTAAAGGGTCTCTCCTTATATTAAATAAGGATAATGCTTCATCACCGTTATGTGTCATAAAATAATCGCCCTTAAAAAAATTATAAACCCCTGTTGTATTATTAACTACAAAATTATTTTTAGCACTAGAAAAAGCATCAAAGCCCAGTGAGAAATATGGCTTATTATAACCCAGAAAATTAAGTACCGTAGGCATAATATCAATTTGTTGTATAAGCTTATCTGACATTCCTCGAAGTCTTTCATTATCACCAGGAAAATAAAAAACGATTGGAATAGCATAACTATTGGCTGTTGTCTTATATTCAGAAAGATAACTAACACTAGAATGATCGGCGCAGATAACAAACAAGGTATTTTTATACCAGCTAGACTTAGATGCTTTAGCAAAAAACTCCCGTAAAGCATGATCTGTATAACCTATAGGTTCATGTACTGGTAAGGGTCCTTTAGAAAACTGACCTTCATACTCAGTAGGCACTTTAAAGGGGTGATGAGAAGATAGAGAGAAGAAGCTGGCAAAGAAAGGCTCAGATAGTTCATTTAATTTATCGCCCATAAATTGCATAAACGGCTCATCCCATATTCCCCATATACCATCAAAATCAGCATCATTATTATATTCAGTTTTACCATAATATCTTTTTATTCCTGCCAAATTAGTAAAAGCAGAAAATCCCATACTACCATTAGGGGCTCCGTGAAAAAAAGCTGTCTCATAACCTTCTTCCCCTAAAAGATCAGCAATACTAGTCGTTTTGTTACTAGAGTAAATAGATAAAACAAATGGTTCGCCAATTGATGGAATTCCTGTAATAATCGAGGGTAATGCATCTATCGATTTACGCCCGTTAGCAAATGAGTGTTTAAATGAATAAGATTCTGCAATCAGTGAATCTAAAAAAGGAGTGTAACCTTTATAAGTTCCAGACTCTAGGTCTTTATTATAAAAACCTACATATTCTTTTGCGAAACTTTCCATAATTAGAAAAACAACATTATACGTTTTAAACTCTATGCTATCCTGCGGGTAATGAAATACAGGGTAAATATGCCCTAGTTCGTCTTCCGTAAAAACATTTACCTCCTTTAGATCCACCGCTTTTAACGTTTTCAAGATACTGAAGGGAGTATTTAACACAATACTTATTTCCTCTGGGCTTTTAACATAATCTCCCGCATTACTTAATGTTATAGGTCTTGTACTATGTGCCCAACCTCCCCTCACTCCCCCTACAAAAAGAAACGCAACAAACAGCAACGTCGCCAAATGGGTTATATAAAATTGCCAATTTACTTTATTTGGTTTGAGTAAAACTAATCTTCTATCAAAAAAATAAAGGAAATAAACAAGAATAAAAAATACGATGACCAAAGGCCAGTATAAAAGAAAAAAATCTAAGAACAACCCTACTATATTATCTTCATTAGCAAATTGACTAAATACAGTGCCGGTTGTTCGTTTCAGAGTAAAAGGATAATAAGCAAAATCGATTAGATTACTTCCAATCCCAACACTATTCGTAAATATAAAAACCCAACTTGCGACCTTCTGATA
This sequence comes from Sphingobacterium sp. UT-1RO-CII-1, assembly GCF_026711005.1. Lineage (GTDB taxonomy): Bacteria > Bacteroidota > Bacteroidia > Sphingobacteriales > Sphingobacteriaceae > Sphingobacterium. The sequence goes on from NZ_JAPPVJ010000003.1 coordinate 271,714, forward strand.
ACCATCAGTATATTTAATTGCGAGTGGTAAGCATTGCATTAAAATATACAAAAGATTAATATATAACAGTGCTACAATATCAAACTTAACCCCACCTATTAACATCAACCCTATTTCAGAAAATTCGACATTGGAAAACAAACTTTGATTATACCATAAAAACCCAACCCGCAAAAGAGCATAAATCAATAGAAGCAACACGAAGTGACTCATTAATAACAATACATTATTAATAGGTCCTCCAAATTCAATCTGTTTTTTCATTCCGTATATAACTTATCTTTTATATTTACAGAGAATAATACTTATACATCTCTTTTAAAATCAAGAATAATTTATAAGCAAATAATTATTCGTTACTGTATTTTTTTATTAAACTCATAAATACACTGTATTTACTTCGTGCCCCCTAAGCTCGTTTTGATTTTTAATGACCATATGAAACATCCCCATTATTTAATAAAAAAGAGTTTGTTTTAAATCGATGCTCATGCTGCTTCGAAGTCATATGTGTTTGTATCATTCGCACTACCTAGATATTCTATATATAAGTATTAGAATTTCACTAACAGATGGACACATTATGTTTTTCTACGCTACAAAAATAGAACTGCATGCTAATATTTTAAAAAATCATCAAATACTACTTGGTAATAAGCTTTAGCTTGATTTAACAGGCTATCCCTAACCCCAATATTTTCCTTAGGAACTGTTGTGTAACTTATATTTCGCTTCAACATATCATAACTAACTGCATATTGATCGTTAATAAGCCCAAATGCACCATTAGAATTATAAAAAGCTATATTTTTCCGGTTCTTAGCAAAAAGATTTTGTGAATATTTAAAAGCAGAACCATTTCCTCCGATAAAGTCAGACAAAGTAGCCACGATATCGAGCTGGCTAACTACCTGATCAACCTTTAATCCCCTATATTCTTCTTTTAATGCACCTCCTAAAAAGAACAAAGGGACATGGTAGCGTTCAGGTCTATCTAACCCATATTTTTCTGTCGGATAAACATGTCCATGATCCGAAGTAACAATAATTATAGTATTCTCATACCAGCTTTCTCTTTTTACCTTATCAATAAAACTATACAACATACTGTCTGTATAAAAAGAAGTACTACGATATGCATCTGCTTTAGTATTATTACCAAACTTATAGCCTGTTGATAAATTAAAAGGCTCATGATTTACTAAGGTATAAAATATACTAAAGAAAGGTTTTTTTTCTTTTTTAAGATCAATAAACATACGATCAGCTACGACATGATCATAGACTCCCCAAGAACTTCTCAGTGTTCCTATTGGAAAATTTATATTGTCAACAACTTTATCTATACCATGCGTAAACATGAATGATTTAAAATTATAAAACTCACTTTGTCCGCCGTGATAAAACGATGTTGCATAACCACAAGAATCAAAAACCTGACCTATTGCAGGAAGTCGTTCATGCTTAGGAATATATTTAATAATACTTTCAGGTCCTTGAGCCGGGAAACCTGCTAAAACAGCTATCATTCCTTTATCTGACCTATCCGCTGCAGCATAAGCACGCCTAAATGACACCCCCTCGTCCATCAACTCTTTCATCTTTGGCGTCACATCTTTTTCTCCTCCCAAGTCTTCAAAAATCTGCCCTACCAAGCCCTCTAATATTACCAATATAACGTTTGGTCGTTTGGTCACTAATACTTGATAGACACTATCATCTGCCACTGTAAGAATTTCATTCTCTACAATATTCTCAGCATCTATAAGTGCCATAAATTTATAAGGACTTTTCTTGGTGCTTTTTGTCAAATCTTTAATGAAAGACCAATACGTGTTAACCGCAACATGATTTGCCGTATTGTCATCTGAAAAATAAACCGAACTTTGATTTAAAGTAGCTCGCCCATACCCTCCTCGTATCATCGTAAACAGAGCAATTGCCCCTACTAATAGCATAATAATTGTGGAGACATACGTCTGTTTGCGATACTTAGCAAACTTAACAACAAACCAATGGTAAAAATAATGAGCTCCTAAAAAAAAAATACAAAGTACTGCAAAAGCTTTCCACAACACCGCTCCATCGATAGAACTAGAAACTCCTCCCAACGTATCTAACCCCAGTACAATTGCTCTTTTACTTATTTTCTCTCCCCATGACTCATACAAGGCTACATTACCAACGGTGATAAAAGCGAGAATAAATGTAATGACCATCACATATATTCGAAGTACCCAAGTTGAAACAGCTCTTCGTACAAAAAGATGCTGAATCACATAAAATAATAAAGGCAAAACCAGTAGATAGGAGGCTAAAGAGAAATCCAACTTCAACCCATATAGAAAAGCTAATACAACATCTGTTTTAGTCTCTATTTTATGCCAAACGCCAAATAAAAAAACAGTCCTATCAAGTACTGATAAAAATACCCAATAAAAAAAGAGAGCTAAAAAGAATCTAATATTTGTGCGCCATTCGCAGTTCAACTTCATACGTTATAATTATGATAACAGTTTGTTAAAATAAAATTAAGGGCAAAAATACATATATTACCTAATATGTTAGGGAGTTTCTGTCGATATCAACAACATTTATTACCTCCATTCCTCCTTTAAATCCCTGTAAATGCGTATTTTTGCTTTTCGAATTTCAAGATAACAATGAGCATAGCAAAAACTTACAATCCGAGAGAGGCAGAAAAGAAGTGGTATTCTTACTGGATGGAACATGGTTTTTTCCGTTCTACGCCTGATGAACGTGAGCCTTACACTATTGTAATGCCTCCACCTAACGTCACAGGTGTTCTCCATATGGGCCACATGTTGAATAATACAATACAAGATGTATTAATTCGTCGTGCACGTATGCAAGGCAAAAACGCTTGTTGGGTCCCAGGAACAGATCACGCATCAATTGCCACGGAAGCCAAAGTGGTTGCTATGTTGAAAGAGCAAGGGATTGACAAGAAATCATTATCCCGCGAAACATTCTTAGAACATGCTTGGGAATGGAAAGAAAAATATGGAGGCATTATTCTTAAGCAACTTGAAAAACTAGGAGCTTCCTGCGATTGGGAGCGTACAAAATTCACAATGGATCCTGATCTATCAGAAGCTGTTATTGATACTTTTATTAAGTTTTACAAAGAAGGATATATTTATCGTGGAGTCCGTATGGTTAATTGGGATCCACAAGGAAAAACCGCTTTATCCGACGAGGAGGTTATACGTAAAGAAGTTAATCAAAAACTTTACTATGTACGCTACCAAATTAAAGACAGTGAAGAGTATATAATCATTGCTACTACACGTCCCGAAACAATTATGGCAGATACAGCAATATGTATCAACCCAAATGACGAAAGGTTCACACACCTAAAAGGTCAATCCGTCATAGTCCCTCTGATAAATAGAGAAATACCCATAATTGAAGACGAGTATGTCGATATGGACTTTGGAACAGGCTGTTTAAAAGTGACTCCTGCACACGACTTAAATGATTACGAACTAGGACAAAAACACAATTTAGAGGTCATTGATATTCTAAATGATGATGGCTCCTTAAATGAAAAAGCTCAAATTTTAATCGGTGAAGACCGCTTTATTGCCCGGAAAAAAGTTACTAACTTGCTAGAAGAAGCCGGACAAATAGAAAAAATAGAAGATTACAAATCCCAAGTTGGATTTTCTGAACGTACGGATGCAGTCATTGAGCCTAAATTATCCATGCAATGGTTCTGCAAAATGGATAAATTGGCAAAACCTGCTTTAGAGTACGTTGAAAATGGTACCATCAAACTGATACCTGAAAAGTTTTTTGCCTCATATAAGCACTGGATGCTCAATGTAAAAGACTGGTGTATTTCTCGTCAACTTTGGTGGGGACAGCAAATACCTGCGTGGTATAACGAAAACAACGAATGGGTTGTTGCTAAAACAGAACAAGAAGCTATAACCGAATTTAATCAACAAGGCAAAAGCTCATCAAATCTCCTCCAAGAAGAAGATGTTTTAGATACTTGGTTCTCGTCTGCTTTATGGCCAATGTCTGTGTTTGACGGTGTACGTAACCCAGATAATACTGAATTTAATTACTACTACCCTACCCAAGACTTAGTAACAGCTCCCGAAATCTTATTCTTCTGGGTAGCACGTATGATAATAATGGGGCACGACTATACACAAAAACCACCTTTTAAGAATGTATACTTAACAGGAATCGTACGTGATAAAATGGGACGTAAAATGTCTAAATCCTTAGGCAATTCACCTGATCCAATTGAATTAATGGAACAATATGGGACAGATGGTGTCCGTGTCGGTATGTTATTATCATCTCCTGCAGGAAACGATCTAATGTTTGATATTTCATACTGTGAACAAGGTCGAAATTTTGCGAATAAAATATGGAACGCTTTCCGCCTAGTAAAAGGGTGGGAGACAACAGAAGCCCCAGCAACGGAGTCTCAAAAAAATGCAGCTATTTGGTTTGAAAACCGATTTAACCAAGCCGTATCCGAAATAGATGAACATTTCTCACATTATCGCTTATCCGATGCTTTAATGGCAATCTATAAATTGATATGGGATGACTTCTGTTCTTGGTATTTAGAATTGATCAAACCCGCCTATCAAGCACCGATTGAGAAAGAAACCCACGAAACTGTCAAAGTATTTTTTGAAAAAATACTTACACTCGCACACCCTTTTATGCCTTTCCTAACCGAAGAATTATGGCATGACGAACTATTTAAGAAACGTGAAGAAAAAGATTGCATTATTGTTGCTCAATACCCAGTAGTGAAAGACTTTGACATACGCTTGATTAAAGACTTCGAAATTGTTCAGCAAATTATCTCAGAGGTGCGCAGCATAAGAAATGCCAAGGGAATATCTCCAAAAATTGAACTCCCTTTAGCTATCAATGCCGCTGGTATTGATTTCGAAACCCACAGAGAAACTATCATAAAACTTGCAAATATATCGACGTTAGATCTGGTTAACGAAAAAATACAAGGAGCAGTTAGCTTTCTAGCAGGAAAAAGCGAATGCTTTGTAGCATTAGAAGAAAATATAGATATAGATGCAGAACGGGAACGTATTACTAAAGAAATAGAATATCTAAAAGGTTTTTTAATATCCGTGGATAAAAAACTATCCAACGAACGTTTTATTCAGAATGCAAAACCAGAAGTGGTACAAAACGAAAAAAACAAAAAAGCTGATGCAGATACTAAGTTAAAAATACTTGAAGGAAGTTTACTCAACTTGAGCTAAATCCATTTAATTGTTCAACAAAAAAGCGTCTTTGAAACTTAACCGATTCAAAGACGCTTTTTTGTTGCATTATGAATAACTAGCTAAAAATTTTCACCGACAGCATTTCGCATTTTACCGAACAATAAGATAAGTTCACCTATTTCATCTATACATATTATGATAGCTATGATACATTTGTTCTATTATAAAAAACATAGAAAGATGAAAATGAAACAAACATACAATATAAATAGCGAAACCTTAACTAAGGTCTTTGATAAGATTTTTTTATGGATTCAAAAAACAAAAATCACTATCAGTTCTAAACGTAACAAAGAGTACATAAGACTTCCTTTTATTTTTGCGTTAGCAATTGCGATTATTTTTCCGTTCATTATTATAATAGGTCTTATAGTAAGTTTAACTTTTGGTCTACATATAACATTTGAACGAGAAATAAGTTCGGAGAAGCAACCAGATATCATAAAGATCAACTAAACCATTAAAATAATGACATTAATTGCTGTACTTCTACCTTGGTTATCTTTTTTTCTCCGGGGAAAAATTATAATAGGTTTAATATGTCTCATTCTACAGATAACTCTCATAGGCTGGTTACCTGCTGCTATATGGGCAGTAGCCTCCCTAGTAGATGATCGCAACAAACGACGCATAAACCGTCTTGAACGGGATATGCATCGTATAGGCTAAGGTTACAAAATTTCCGTATCCATTACCAACACCTTCCTCCAGTATTTACCATATTTGGCAGAAGCAGCTAAATGTCCAGGATCATTTTCATATATTTCTATATCCTTTAAACTTTTAAAAGATACAATCAAATTATAACTAAAAGATTGGTCCACCACATCCCTGGCATTAGTACCAGCGACTTTACCATAATGTATAGTGTGAATACCAGGAACATTCTTCAATTCTTCAAAGAAGTTCAAAAAATCAGCTTCTTCTTCGGGTGTGATTCCCTCCTTTAACCAAAAAGACACATGATGTAAAATATAACCTTTTCCTATACTATCCTCTACACTAGCCGTAGTCATGCTATTACCACACGACGTCACAGATGTACCTACACCAACCAGAGCGGCAGCTGTTAAAAAACTTCTTCTTTTCATGATATATGATTATAATTATATTCAAATATACACAATTGCAGTCTTTCACAAGTTCAATATAAAAAAAGCCCTAAATCAAGATTCATATAAGGCTAGCAAAATATTTAGCGATTTCTTTTTACTTACAGCCACCTTTAAACTCACCATTTGCAGTAAAACAAATACTGATATTTTGTTTAATTAAGGTGATAACAAAACCGTGCACATCCTTCTTTATTAAACTTATATTATTTCCAACATATGTTTTTCCTATATAAGCCACAATCTTCGGATTAATAAAACCTATAGGAATGTTTTTCCCACTCTTGCCATCGACCATCAGCCATTCCCCTACTTCATCAAATTTCAATTCACAACCATTCATCAAGTATACAGAATAACTATTCTTTACTTTTTTGACGTGAGATACATTCACTCCTACAAAGTAGTTTCTAATAAATTCCTTGGATGACTCTGGCAAATCATTACTTGAGATTACATTTTTACTGCAAGCACTTGTTAAAAGTAAAAACACAAGCCCCAAAAACCTTATACTTTTTCTGCTCATTGATATTACATGACACAATGAAAATTAATCGTCTATTCGTCTAAAATCCCCTTCTTTGGTAAACTCAAGCTCTAAACCGTTTGATATTTCAACTTCAATTTTATTACGGTGTTTTTTAATTTCCTTAACAAAAGTGTTAGGAAAACTTCTTTGAACGTATTCCATGATTTTCACAGGAACAACCTCCACAGGCACTCGATCATTTTTCATGTCAATTTTTTTCCATTCGCCATCACTATCAAACTCTACCTTTGTTCCGCTATTAAATTTCACTTCGTACTCTTTGGAAATGAGAAATTTAGTATCCTTTTTTACTAAAACAACATCCTTCGGAGAAAAATGTTTTTTCACAAAAGCCTGCGCTTTCTCTGGTAAGTCAGCAAAAGTAATAATTTTATCTGCAGCTTTTACCTGGATTACCATTGCAACGAGAATCACGGTAACTAAAACTATTATAACCTTATTCATATCTAAATAATTTATTTTTTAATGATCACATGTAAGTATTTCATGAACTCACAAGCTAGATTTATTCTTCGATTTTGAAATAAAATATAAAAACTATTTTTCTTCCTTTTCATATAATTGCTAGTCCATGGATATTTTAATATTTGTTTATTCTATAACATAAGCAAACTCTATACCTATCTTATTAACTTTCTTTAGTGATATAACAACAAAGCAAATATAACGCACAATTTAGGAAGCATTTAGGATTTCACATACCGTAAAGCAAAAATATGTTTACCACCTGTATACGAATACATAATATGTAAAAATGGATACAGATCAACGATAGACTTTACGATAGCTAACCCAAGACCATTAGATTGATTATCTTGTTCGCCTTTATGAAAACGATTAAATACTTTTTCGGTATCTAAAGCGGAACCATTAGATGAATTCAATACACGCAAACAATCGTCCGTTATGTCAACTATTATCTTTCCCCCTTTTTCAGTATACTTGATGGCATTACGCAATAAATTTGCAAACAGCACCTCCGCTAGATCTGGATTCATAGTTATAACAAAAGACCCTTTATCATTAAGCTGAAATTCAACTTCCTTATACTCAATCATACTTTGATATGTAATAAAAGTCTCATGGACAATCTGATTAAGGTTAACAGATAGCACTTCACTATACTGCCTATTACTAATTCGAGATAACATTAGTAAAGACTTATTCAGCCCAACTAAACGCATTAATGATGATTTCGCCTCTGCTATTGCTGTAAGTTGTCCTTCATTTAGACTCAAATCCTCCATTAATAACTCCAGTTTATTAATAGTTACTGCTAATGGCGTTTGCAACTCATGAGATGCATTTTCAATAAAAAGTTTCTGTTCATTAAAAACTTCTTCATTTCGCCTCCACATATCTACAATCTCATTATAAAGAGTTTGAAACTCTATAACATTTGTATTTATAGGTGCCAATTGTTCCTTCTTACCAAAACGATACAAGTTCAAATTATCAATTATTACATTAAATGGCCCCCAAGCTTTTCGGAGAACAAACTCATTAATAAGATATAAACTAAGTACTAAAACTAAATAAAGCACAATAAGTGCTGTACTCAAATCTAACATCAAATCATCTTCCTCAACCGTAGATGTACGAATCTCTAAATGATAGGGCACGCCCTCTGGATCGTAAAATCCAGTTCGTAATACACGATAAGGCTCCTCTTCATCATCATATGGCATATAAAAAAACTCACGACTAAAGTTATTATCTTCTGAGAAGCTAACATCTCCTTCGGCAGAGATTATCCTAAATTGATTTACGCCATATTCATTAATGTTTAATGTATTTAAGTTCCTATATACTTCTCTTAAAATTTCTATTTTTTGATTTTTCAAGCCATCATCAACATTATCATATACTTCCTCTAAAATATAAGCGTAGAAAAGAACAGCCCACACTGCGATAATTAATAAAAAAGATATACTTAAATGTCTAAGTGTATAGTTTTTAAGCGATACTCGCATGACTAAACTAATTTATAACCAACTCCGTAAACAGCCTGAAAATCAACCTCAGCCTTCGATTCTTTCAGCTTTTTTCGTAGGTTTTTAATCTGAGAATAAATAAAATCCAAATTATCAGCCTGATCTATGTCATCGCCCCAAATAGCCTCGGCCAAAGAGGTTTTCTCTACTAACCTTTCAGGCCTGACCATAAAATGGTAAAATAAATCATATTCCTTTCTATTTAGATAAACTTCAAGACTTCCTATCATGACTTTTCTTTTATCAGGAAATAAACACACATTTTTATACGTAATCACCTGCTCCCCTTGTTGATTCTTCCGACGGATAACACTTTTTACCCTCGCCAATAGTTCTGCCAAATGAAAAGGCTTAGCTAGGTAGTCATCAGCGCCCAATTCTAACCCTTCTACTTTGTCATCGACAGAATCCTTGGCCGAAATAATTATTACCGAATCATCCTTACCCATTTTTCGCAACTCGGTAAGTAACTTCATACCAGAAGCACCGGGTAACATAATATCCAGTAAAATACAGTCGTAACTATAATTTGCTATTTTATCTAACCCACTATAATAATCTTTAGCAGTCTCAACGATAAAATGCTCTTTTTCCAGAAAAAGCTGAACGACAAGCATCAATTCGATTTCATCTTCTATTACTAATATCTTCATATCAACTTTTTTATACAATAATAAACCGACTATCGGGAAAATTTTAGGAACGATATTTATAGACTTCGTTTATAATTAATACAGTACAAAGTCTATCTTTGCTTAATTACAAGCAATTTGAAACATTTCATTATTTAAGTTAAACATTTAGGTTTGATTTCTGTTTTCTAAGTGCTTATTTATTGTATTTCATTATCATATAAAAAAACTGTTTTGAATCGATTTGGACGAATAGCTTTAAAAACCATTCTTTGGATTATCGGTAGTGTGATCGCCCTGCTTCTATTATTAATTTTGCTGATTAGACTTCCTAGTATCCAAAACTATGTAGTTGGTCAAGTCACAAATTACCTAGAAGATAAAATAGGAACACCTGTCGATATTGGCTATATTAATATTACTTTTCCAAAGAAGATAGTGTTGGAAAATGTATATTTTGAAGATCAATCTAAAGACACCCTAATAGCTGGAGAAAAGCTCCTTGTCGATATCAATATGTTTAAATTATTGAAAAACACCGTACAGGTACAAGAGATACAACTAAAAGGAATAACTGGAAAAATAAAGCGAAGCGCGCCCAGTGGGGACTTTAACTTTACCTATATTATTAATGCTTTCGACTCTGAACAGGAAAGCACAACAAAAAGCGACACAGTATCAGCCCTTATCTTTGATATCAATGACGTACTACTAGAAAACATTCATTTTGCTTATCATGACGATGTTATTGGTACATCCGCTGATATTCGTCTAAAAAAATTTGACACTAAACTTAAAAAATTTGATCTATCAAATAACATGGCATTTTCACTGCCAAATATAGAGTTAAATGGATTAGATGCTATTATCAAGCAATGGGCTTTACCAAAAGATAATAATAATCTACCAGTTTTAACTAATGCACTAACAGAAAGTAATACCAGTGCAATAAACTCTTTACTCCCCGACATTGACATAAAAAACATTAAGCTGACTAACATCTCCGTACAATACCAAGACAGTTCTTCTTCAATGTATACCCACTTTAATATCAAAAAATTAAATGCGGGTCTTCAACAGATTGATCTAAATAAAGAAGTTATACACTTTAAGGATATCGAACTAGATGAGAGCGATTCTAAAATAGTATTAGCGAAAATAAACAAAATAGATACTGACGTAAAAGTCACTCAAAGCAAAGAAAGCCCCCCTATAAACTGGATTGTAAGTGCTCAAAGACTAACAATTAATAAAACTAACCTTTGGTTCAAGGATAATAATCAACCACAAGCTAAAGGTTTTGACTACTTTAATATAAAACTAACTGATTTAGGAGGAGAACTGAATAATCTTTATTACTCTGCAGACTCCATCTCTGGTTCCTTACCCTATCTGACCGTTAAAGATCATTCTGGCTTTACATTAAAAAACATTCAGGGAGATTTTATATATACTAATACGGGCTTAGAAATTAAAAATTTATTGGCACAAACCCCTACTACCACGATACGTGACTATATTAGTATAGCTTATCCATCTTTAGACGACTTGACAGAAAATCCCCATCTGGTAAAAGTTAAGGTCAATATAAAAAAATCAATTATCGACATGCGTGACCTCAACTACTTTGCTCCAGATTTAAAGGATATAGAAGCAATGAGACCCATTTTAGATCAAAAACTATATATTAATGGAAGTGCAGAAGGCAAGCTTGATTATCTAAATGTTCAAAAGTTTGATTTTAAAACAGGTGAACGCACGCATTTACTCGCCAATGCTGTCATAAAAGGATTACCAGATATTGAAAAATTAAATATCGACCTAGATCTTCAAAAATTAATTACAGGTCGCAAAGATTTAGAACAACTCATATCACAGTCTCTGTTACCAGATAGCCTGCAATTACCTAATGCAATTAGTCTAGTAGGTAAGTTTACAGGGGGCATGCAAGGTTTCGACACACACATGAATCTGGTGACAGAAAAAGGAAATGCGTCTTTAGAAGCTAATATTCTTATGGGGAGAGATACGACTTACAATGCAACTGTATTCATAGATGATCTAAATATCGGTAGTATCTTAAATCAAGACTCTCTGTTAGGAAATTTATCATTTGGCGCAAAGGTTGTCGGTACAGGGCTAGATCCAAAAACAATGATTACAGATATTGAGGGTGAACTAAACCAATTGGACGCCATCGGCTATACTTATAAAGGTATTAATTTAAACCTACAAGCGAAAGACGGTGACATTGCTGGCCTTATACAAAGTCCTGATCCAAACGTACAGTTTAATATGGACTTTGCCGTTAACATGCATAGTAGATTTCCAAAAGTTCAAGCGAATCTAATGTTGGATAGTATCAACCTCAAGAATTTAAAAATAATGAACGATGACTTTCGTTACCATGGAAGGGTTATTGCTGATTTTGAAACTGCCAATCCCGACTTTCTAAACGGAACAATAACCATATCTAACTCATCCTTAGCCTACAACGACACTCGATTAACTTTAGATGATGTTCTATTAAAAGCCACGGCAGATAGTAATAGAAATACACTCATATTAAATTCAGAGTTCCTACGCGCTCACTTAGTTGGGAGATATAAACTTACAGAACTTAGCTCCTCTGTCAAGGATATTATCTACATGTATTACAACCCTCAACAAGTTGCACACTTACCAGAAGACTATAGCGCTCAGAATTTTGAATTTTCTGCCACACTAAATCATTCACGATTTATACGAGATCTCCTTCCCGAATTAGAAGAAATGCAGATAGTCACCCTAGATGGGACTTTCAACAGCAATTCTAAGAATATAATGGCTAAATTATTAGCACCTAAGATTGTTTACGATGGAACTGTCTTAGAAGACATCAGCTTAGACGTAACGACCGCAGATAGTACATTATACTACTCTGCACTAATAGAAAAGGTTAAAGTAGGAAACATACAACTTAACAACTCGGTTTTTAGCGGCAGTGTTATAGAAAACAATTTAGATTTTGGCCTATGGATTAAAGATCTAAAAGACAAAGAACGTTATCACTTGGGGGCAACAGCTAGTGTAAATAATGATAATTATATAATCCGCCTAAAGGAAGATGGCTTAATGTTAAATTACGACAAATGGAATATTACTTCGGATAACCAATTACTATTTGGACCTTCGGGTATTCATGCCCATAATTTTTTACTTTCAAATAAAGGACAAGAATTTCTAATTCAATCACAAGATTCATCTTTAAATTCAACAGTGAATCTATCTTTTAAAGACTTTAGAATAGAAACATTTACCAAAATTTTAGACTCTGATGATTTAAATGTTGGAGGAAATATAAATGGTTATGCGAGTCTATTTAATCTGTCAGAGAACCCCATGTTCACATCAGACATTCATATTGATAAGTTTTACTTTGCTCAAGACACCATAGGAAATATCTTAATAGCTGTAAATAACACAAAAAAGGACACTTATTCTGCTGATATCAGAGTTACAGAAAATGGTAATGACATTAAACTAATAGGCGATGTATTCAGTCCAGCCAACGGAAAGTCTTCAATGAATGGCACACTAACCTTAAGCCCGATGAAATTAGCTACCTTAGAGGCTTTCAGTATGGGTTATTTAAAAGGAGCTGATGGAGATCTAGAAGGAAAACTAGAACTCACAGGCGCTTTGAGTGCACCTAAAATAAATGGGGAGTTACTATTTAAGAAGTCTCAACTTAATATTGCCATGTTAAATGCCGATTTTATGATGGATAATCAAAAAATTCAATTTAATGACAAGGGAATACAATTTAAACAATTTCAAATTCAAGACTTACGTGGAAACACCGCTCGTATTAATGGGGCAGTCCTCACAAACGATTATACAGATTTCGATTTTAATCTCAACCTTACAACAGATGATTTCTCGGTTGTAAATTCTACCCGAGAAGACAATGATCTCTTTTTCGGAAAATTATTTGTTACCTCGAATATCCGTATAACAGGAGATATGCACAAACCTCGAATAGACGGCACTGTCAAAGCAAACAATAAAACCGATTTTTCCATCATTGTCCCTAATGAAAACCCAGGTGTTTCACAACGAGACGGTGTTGTTAAGTTCGTTAATAGAAGTGACACAACACGTACAAATGTTTTTGCAAGGCTAGATTCTATAACCACTGCGACTCACTTAATGGGCTATGATATAGCCTTAAATTTAGCCACAGATAAAGACGCGAAATTTAGAGTAATTTTAGATGAAGGCACGCAAGATGCCTTAAATATTCAAGGAGTTGCAGAACTAACAACAACCATTGACGCCAATAACCGGATTACTATGTCTGGAACATTTACTGTGGAAAAAGGAGATTATTCCTTCTCTATGGGTCCGATATCCAAAGATTTTAGTTTTCAAAAAGGAAGTACCATTACGTGGAACGGCGATCCTCTTGATGCTCAGCTTAATATTACAGCACTCTATTCTAACCGCTTCTCGACATTAGAGTTAGTTCAGTCTCAAATTGGTTCCGAAAGTCAAAACCTATACAAACAACGTATACCATTTGACGTCAAATTGATCCTGACGGGCGAACTATTTAAACCTATAATCAATTTTGATATCGATTTAGACGAAAATAATGCAATTGTTTCGCAAGATGTTGTTAGCAAAGTAAACGTCGCATTAGCAAATCTTCGAGAAGATCCTGCCGAGCTGAATAAACAAGTATTTTCTTTGATTGCATTAGGTCGTTTTATGGCTGCAAATCCATTTGCAAGTTTATCAGGAGGTAGCGCCGAGTCATTAGCACGTAGTACAGTAAGCTCATTCCTATCCAGTCAATTGAACAGTCTAGCTTCTAACTTGATAACAGGTGTTGAACTAGACTTCAACTTGCAGTCGGAAGAAGACTATCTGACAGGAAATGCACAAACTCGAACAGATCTAAATGTAGATATTTCAAAAATGCTGTTTGACGATCGCTTGAAAATAACTATTGGATCGAATTTTGAAGTCGAAGGAAACACCCGTCCAGGAGAACGAGCCTCCAATATTGCGGGCGATATCTCTTTAGAATATCAACTTTCTAAAGATGGGCGCTATTTCGCACGTGTATATAGAAAAAATCAGTATCAAGCAACATTACAGGGTGAATTTGTCGAAACAGGAATAGGGTTCATCATTAATATGAGCTATGACAAATTCAAAGAATTATTTATGAATTCGAAAGCTTTGGAATCTTACTATAATCAAGACAGTCGTAACTTTAGGCGTCGTTTTGATGTTGAACGAATGGAAACAGATTCAGCTTACCGAGATAGTGTCCGTATAATTTTAAGAGATAGCCTAATAAAAAATAATCCCGAGTTTAAAAAACGATGGGAAGAGCGCCAGCGCGAAGAGTTAAATAAAGACAAAAAGCAAAACAACTCTGATAAACAAAACATAGATCCAACGAGCACTACTGCTATTAGAAATGAAGAAGAAGAAAGGAAGTCAAATGAAAATTAATAAAATAGCTTACACATTAGGGCTAGCTTCTCTACTATTTATTTCAAGCTGTAACTCTACTAAATACCTCAGTGAAAATGATCATCTCTATGTAGGTGGAAATGTTGAAATACACAGAGAAAATTTAGATGCGAAAAGAAAGCAAACCTATGAGGAAAGTTTAGAAAATTACCTCATGCCTAAACCCAATACCAAATTTTTAGGAATGCGTTTTAAACTGGGTATGTACAATATGGGAGGAGGACCTGATACCGCAACAAATTTCTTCAAAAAATGGTTAAAGAAAAAAGGAGAAAAGCCCGTTCTTCTCGGAGATGTAAATCGTGAATACAATGAGAACCTTTTAAGAAATCGAATGGAAAACTTAGGATTCTTTAACTCCTATGTTACCTCTGATACCAGTATAAATGGACAGTTTGCCGAAGTGACCTACAATGCTTACCCTGGCAATCAGTACAAAATAAGAAAAATAGATTTTGAAATAGACTCTTTAAAAGATCTAGGCAAGGACATCCTAAACCATAAAAACAATTCTTTGTTAAAAGTTGGAACAGGCTATAATCTTGATTTTATTATCAATGAGCGAGAACGCATTGATAATGATTTAAAAAACAAAGGATATTACTACTTTTCTCCCGACAATATACTTGTAGAAGTAGATTCCACCATAGGCGACCATAAAGTGGACCTATTTGTTACAGTGAAGCCTGAAACCCCAAAAAAATCACAGTCTCCACAACGCATAGGGAATATTTTTGTTTATCCAACATATACACAAACTTCCGAAGGGTTTCGCCCTGCAAAACCACGCCAAAGTGATCTTTATAATGATCATTTATATATCATTGACAGGCAAAACACCTATAGAAATAAAGTTTTGGCCAATCATATATTTTTCGAAAGAGGCGAACTATATAATCGAATAGACCATAACAGAACTATTAGCCATTTAGTTAACTTAAATGCATTTCGTTTTGTGAAAAATGATTTTGTAGACAACCCCGACTCAGCGAACACACTTGATGTCTATTATTTCCTCACGCCCATGCAACGCAAATCAATTCGAATAGAATTATTAGCCAAAGCTGCAAACGTTTACAACGGAACAGAAGCCAATTTTAATTGGACACTTCGAAATGCTTTTAAAGGCTTTGAGAACCTCAACCTGACCGTTTTTGGCGGTTATGAGACACAGACGGGAGGTAATGTAAATTTAAGCTCAAGTTACCTACGTTATGGAGCCGAACTAGGAATCACATGGCCAAGATTACTATCTCCCTACAAATGGACACCATCTCGTCGCTTTATCCCTAAAACATATGCAAAAATAGGTTATGAGTTCTTGAACAGAAAGAACGCATATACCCTTAACTCATTAACATTTAATTACGGTTATAACTGGAAAGAAACAGATAAAAAACAACACGATTTAGCCGTAGCAGAAATTATATATGTGCAGCCCAGAAATATATCCACTTCATACCAAGAACAAATGGACACAGTTCCTACATTAAGGCACATAGTTGACCCACAATTTTCATTCGGCCCGAATTATACGTTCACCTATACCAATACAATGGAAGCCAACCGAACCCACACTTTTTATGCAAAAGCTGGGCTCAATACATCTGGGAATATCTTAGGTCTTATACAAGGGGCCAACTACAAAACAGATAATTCAAAAAAACTGTTCGGCACAGAATATTCTCAATTTATTAAAGCTGAAGCAGATTTTAGACACTATTTAAAGCTCTCCTCTAAATCTACGTTGGCTTCTCGGCTAATGATAGGAACTAGTTATTCATATGGAAACTCCTCTTCTCTTCCCTATTTAAAACAATATTATTCAGGTGGTCCAAATGGACTTCGTGCCTTTCGTGCACGCGCTATCGGTCCGGGAAGTTCAGTGCCTGAAAATGTCGGTGAGCTAAACTTCTTTGCAGATCAGACAGGAGATTTTAAATTGGAAATAAACACTGAGTTTCGCTCAAAAATCACTAACATGATCGAGTGGGCTGCATTTATTGATGCAGGAAATATCTGGCTACAAAGAGAAGATATCTATAAACCAGGAGGTAAACTCAGCAAAGACTTCCTGAGTGAACTAGCTATAGGAACGGGGCTAGGGCTTCGACTAGATTTACAATTTTTAATCATCCGGACGGATTTTGCGATTCCAATACGTGTCCCATATTACAATAAAGGTGACAGGTGGGTCCTAAAAGATATTAACATAGGTAATTCCAAATGGCGTAGAGAAAATCTTGTATTTAATTTAGCCATCGGCTATCCTTTCTAAACGAATTAAATAAATAGAAGAAAAATAAAAGTCTAATTTTTACGATAAGAGAAAAGCATATACACATGTGATACAATATGTTTCACTTTTTTTATGTATATTTATATATCATTTTAGAAGTAATAATCTAATTTATTATCTGAATATAAAACAAATAATAAGCGGTTATTTAATAAGTTACAAAGAGCATATGAGCTCATGATATTAGTATATATATGAAGATAACAGTAATAGGTGCGGGAGCAGTTGGTGCAACAACCGCAGACAATCTTGTCAGAAGAAACGTAGCAGAAGAAATTATCCTTCTAGATATTAAAGAAGGTGTAGCTGAAGGAAAAGCTCAAGATATGATGCAAACTTCAGCTTTACTTGGCTTCGACTCAAAAGTGATTGGAGTAACTAATGATTACGAAAAAACTGCAAACTCTACGGTAGCGGTGATTACATCTGGAATTCCTAGAAAACCAGGAATGACACGAGAAGAATTAATTGGTACAAATGCAGGCATTGTAAAGTCTGTGGTAGAAAACTTACTTAAATATTCACCAAATATCATTATTCTTGTTGTATCCAACCCAATGGATACGATGGCTTACTTAGCTCTTAAAGCAAGTGGAATTCCAAAAAATCGCATCATCGGGATGGGAGGTGCCTTAGATTCTGCCCGCTTTAAATATCAAATCTGCAATAAACTTAATGCTTCAGCTAATGATATCAACGCAGTCGTAGTTGGAGGGCATGGTGATACAACAATGATTCCTCTCATTGAGCACGCCACGTGGAACAGCATTCCCATAACCAACTTTTTAACAAAATCCGAACAGGATGAAATTATAAAGCGCACCATGATTGGTGGTGCTACCTTAACAGCACTTATAGGTACATCTGCTTGGTATGCTCCTGGAGCAGCTGCCGCCGCTATGGTAGAAAGTATAGTGCGAGATCAAAACAGACTGTTTACAGCATCTGTTTATTTAGAAGGCGAATATGGACAAAAAGATATCTCAATAGGTGTCCCTGTTATTATCAACAAAAAGGGCTGGGACCGCATAATACCACTAAATTTATCTGAGCATGAACAAGAACTATTTATTAAAAGTGCAGATGCTGTTAGAAATATGAATAAAGTTTTAAGCGACGAAGGAATTATATAATAGACTAAAATTTACATGGTTTAAATGTTTATATTTAAACCATGCAAATAATTCCTTTAGAAATTATAGACTTACAGGGAGATGGCTATCACCTGCTCATAGACGTTAAACTATTTAATCAAAATTTCAAAATGGTCGTTGATACAGGTGCTTCGAAAACAGTACTTGATATCAACATGCTATTAAATTCAGGAATATCCAAAGAACAAATATTAAAAACAGATATTCTTTCAAGCGGTCTGGGCACTAATAGTATGGAAAGCTTTTTAATAGATTTACCTGAATTTAGTATCGAAAATTGGAAGATAAAAAATTTATCGGTTGCTGTCTTAGACTTAAACTCTATAAATAAAGCTTATGAACAGATGGGCTTACCGACCATAATAGGAGTACTAGGTGGCGACATTCTGTACAAATACGGAGCACAAATAAACTATAAAAAACTCTCTTTAACTTTAAACGAGCGTCAATCACTAAATTTTAAAAAGCCTCCTCTGAATATGTAATCGTAAATAAATATAATATACTACAGCAATTGAAACACCGGCAATGCCAATGATATAAAGCGTTGCTTTCAATCCAGTGCTTTCCGCAAGGGCACCTATTAATAAGGCCCCCAACGGCGCTACTCCTTGGAAAGCCATAACATAATAACTCATCACACGAGCTCTGTACTGAGGAACGGCATGTGTCTGAATATAAGTATTAATAGATGAGTTTTGTGTCATCATAGACAAAGACACTAACATCGTAAACACCAAAGCCATTGGTAAATAATTAGTGAAAGCCAATAATAATATAGCAATTCCCATCAAAAATGCAGAAAATAAAACGCGATAACGAAAATTGACACCTGCTCTCAATCGAGCCATTTGAAACGCACCTAACATTGCCCCAAATCCTGCCGCACTTTCAAACCATGAAAACGTAACCTCATCCCCATTAAAAAGGTCCTTAGCTACTGCGGGGAGTAAAGAAGTATAAGGGATCACCAATAAACTTGAAAAAGCAAGTACTATAATCAGTGAAAACAAATGAGGTGAACGCCTCATATACTTAAATCCTTCTATCAGAGCCTCTAAATTGCTTTCTTTCGTTAATGAAGAATTATCTTCTATTACATCCATCAAAAATAAACATATAATAACGGGGATAAAACTGATGAAATTAAGTGCAAAACAGACTAACTCTCCATATGTACTTAATAAAATACCTGCAATAGCTGGCCCTACCATACGTGCCGCATTAAAAATAGAGGAATTTAAGGCTATAGCATTAGATAAATCTTTTTTATCTGTTACTAAAGACACAATCAAAGCCTGTCGTCCCAATACATCAAAAGCATTAATCACTCCTTGTATAAACCCTAAAACACACAGTAACCATACCGTCTCCAGTTTTGCCCATATAACTAAAGTTAGTATTCCAGCCTGAATCATAAGCCCCACCTGAGTTCTAAAAACAAGTCGATATTTCTTATGTCTATCAACAAAGGAGCCAATAAAAGGAGATAGAATTAAAGATGGCAACAACGCTACAAATTGCACGAAGCCAAGCCAAAAAATAGATTCTGTCATTTCATAAACTAGCCAACTTATCGCTATCCGTTGCATCCAAGTTCCTAAAAGAGATAAGGACTGACCAACGACATGTAAACGAAAGTTAGGGTAAGAAAGTGATCTAAATATATCCATTACAGGAGAAATGTTTAGCTAAACCTACGTAAGAATGTCAATAATATAGCTATTTTTGTAACAGTTTAAAGGCAAATAGGTTTTAAAATTCTATATAATTATCATAATTCAACATTCAATCATGAAATTTTTTATCGACACCGCAAATTTAGCGCAAATCAGAGAAGCACAAGATCTTGGTGTTCTCGATGGTGTAACAACCAACCCAAGCTTAATGGCTAAAGAAGGAATTAGCGGAGAAAACAATGTATTAAACCATTACAAAGCAATATGCGAGATAGTAGATGGTGATGTTAGTGCAGAGGTTATTGCTACTGATTACGAAAATATGATTAAAGAAGGTGAAGCATTAGCCGCTCTTAATCCTAAAATTGTAGTAAAAGTCCCCATGATTAAAGATGGAATTAAGGCAATAAAATATTTCAGTAACAAAGGAATTAAAACGAATTGTACTTTAGTTTTTTCAGCAGGTCAGGCACTTTTGGCTGCCAAGGCAGGAGCAACTTACGTTTCTCCCTTTATTGGCCGCTTAGATGACATTTCAGTTGATGGATTAGGTCTAATTGAAGAAATACGCCTCATCTATGATAACTATGGTTTTACAACGCAAATTCTTGCAGCTTCAGTTCGTCATAGCGCACATATTTTAGGCTGTGCTAAAATTGGAGCTGATGTAATGACTGGCCCATTATCGGCTATTTTGTCGTTGCTAAAACATCCTTTAACTGACAGTGGACTAGCACAATTTTTAGAAGATCACGCTAAAGCAGCTAATAAATAACATACTACGATCTTGTCTTTTACACCAAAGACTTATATTCTACATAAAGCCCTTTCTCCACTAGAGAAGGGGCTTTTATAAATAGTTGTAAAATATTATGTACATTTATAGTTAACATGGGGAATACAAATGCAGCAAATAAAATAAAATTCAGTACGTTACTAAAAAAAAACGAACTAAAAGTAACGCCTCATAGGTTACGTGTTTTAGAAGAAATAACGCAAAAAGAAACAGCTATTTCACAACCCGATTTAGAAAAAATAGTAGGAAAGGAAATTGACCGCGTAACTCTCTACCGTATTCTTTCAAATTTTGAAGAAAAAGGGATAGTACATAAAGTATTCGATTTAAACGGAACTGCTACTTATGCTATTTGCTCATCCGACTGTTCAGAAGCTCACCATCAAGATCAACACTTACATTTCATTTGCTCTATCTGTAATAATGTCTACTGCCTAGATGAAATAAGTTTACCCCAAATAATACTCCCAAAAAAATTCAGCCTACACTCTTTAGCTATAAACGCAGTGGGTTTGTGCGATAAGTGTCAAGAAGATAAATAATATTCTCTTCGACAGGTCTACCTTTATTTATTCAAAAACCACCATTTCAAGCATCTGTACTTTCAACAAAAGAGACTAGCACACTCTATTCTTGAATCAAGAAAAAAGCTCACCATTATAAAAAAAAATACCTGTGAGTAAAATTCATTAACAGACTAAAATAAATAACAAAGAATTATAAACATATAGTAAAGCATTAAAATTAGGTATGAACTTTTTTTACGTACCTTAGTTTACATAATAATAATCACGGCAATTGGTCGAGTATATTTTACATCCATTTCTCCAAACATATACCTACAGAATTATGGAGATATGAACAGAGTAATAGAACAAATGAAAAATAAAAAAGATAACCCCTACAAAGAAGTTCTAACCCAACTTATTGTTGATATTTTCGAAAAATCTAACAACACCCCTCTTAACTATAAACAAGTTGCTGGAAAATTAAATATACACGACTCCGACTCCAAAGTTGCAATCGCAGACATACTCACCGATGAATCTCGTTCGAGTAAATTTTTACAGGTAAGCCGAGGGAAATTTAAACTCAAACAGCTAAATGTCTACCTTGTCGGCAAAGTTGATATGACAGCAGATGGTTCAGCTTATATCATACCTGATGATGAATTGGAGGCAGATATATATATTGCCCCTAGAAAATTAAGACAAGCATTGCATAATGACCGAGTAAAAGTTCATATTTACGAAAGAAAAAATGGTCGAAAAAGAGAAGGAGAGGTAGTTGAAATCTTAGAACGATCTAAAATTAATTTTACAGGCACAATAGACATCTCAAAATCCTATGCATTCTTTATACCTGATGACAGAAAAATGCCTCATGATATTTTCATTCCATTGGACAGTTTACATGGAGCAAAATCAGGAGAAAAAGTAGTCGTTAGCATTAAAGAATGGCCAAAAAACGCAAAAAACCCAATAGGAAAAGTAACGAACATTCTAGGTAAAAAGGGAGAGAATAACACCGAAATGAATGCTATTTTAGCGGACTATGGCTTCCCTCTATCGTTTCCCTCTGCAGTGGAAAGTGAAGCCAACAACATCTCTCTCAACATTTCCGAAGAAGAAGTCAAAAAACGTAGAGATTTTCGATCGACCCTCACTTTCACTATCGACCCCTTTGATGCAAAAGATTTTGATGATGCCATATCATTTGAAATTTTAGAAAATGGCAATTATCAAATCGGAATCCATATTGCGGATGTTTCTCATTATGTTATTCCCGACACTCCTTTAGATAAAGAAGCATTCGAACGAGCGACCTCCGTATATTTAGTTGATAGAGTCATCCCTATGCTGCCTGAAAGACTATCAAATGGAGTCTGCTCTCTTCGACCAAATGAAGACAAATTATGTTTTTCTGCCGTTTTTGAAATAGACAACCATGCTCAAATAAAAAACCAATGGTTTGGTCGAACAATCATTAACTCCAATCGTCGATTTACTTACGAAGAAGCGCAGGAAATTATAGAAACTAAACAAGGTGACCACGCTGATGCTATTTTAAAATTAAATGATTTAGCCTATATCTTAAGGGAACGAAAATTTAAAAATGGGGCTATTAGTTTTGAAACCGAAGAAGTAAAATTTCATTTGGACGAAAAAGGCAAACCATTAGGTGTCTATACCAGAATTAGAAAAGATGCCCATAAACTCATAGAAGACTTTATGCTTTTAGCAAACAAAAAAGTTGCAGAATATATTGGAAAAATGGGGAAAGGTAAAAACAAACCTACCTTCATATACCGTTTCCATGATACTCCGAACCCAGAAACATTAGCCACTTTCTCCTCATTCGCGGCACGATTTGGGCATAAACTATCGATCAAAACAGACAGAGAAGCTGCAAAATCACTAAATACATTAATGACAAAAATTGAAGGGCTAAAAGAACAAAACCTGTTAACTTCACTAGCCGTACGATCTATGGCAAAAGCTATATACACAACAAAACATACAAGTCATTATGGTTTAGCGTTTGATTATTACACACACTTTACGTCGCCAATACGTCGCTATCCGGATATCATGGTACATCGACTACTACAATTTTATCTAGATGGTGGACAGAAGGTAAATGCTGAACATTACGAAAAAATGTCTGAACATGCTTCGCAAATGGAAAAGAAAGCAGCTGAAGCAGAAAGAGCCTCTATAAAGTACAAGCAGGCAGAATTCCTATTAGAACAGATAGGAGTAGAATATACAGGTATTATTTCAGGGGTTACGGAATGGGGCATGTATGTAGAAATCGAAGAAAACAAGTGCGAAGGAATGGTTAGGCTAAGAGATATAACTGATGATTTTTATAGTCTAGATGAAAAAAATTATGCCATTATCGGTCAACGAAAAAAGAAAAAATACCAATTAGGTGATTCAGTACAGATAAAAGTTAAAAAAGTCGATCTTGAAAAACGACAAATTGATTTTATATTATTGTCCTAATTTAAATTAAGATCGGATTTCTGTTTTTCCACAAATTTGAATAAATAGAGATCCGATCTTTAAATTGCACCAGCCTTCCTCAACGACTTACAAAAGTCACAAAATACTTACAGTATAATAAAATATCAAAGAGAATCGAGCTAACCCGCTATTTTCCTTTCACATCCACACAACAGGTAAAAAAAACAGACTAAACCTACGGGACAGGACAGGATAGTTTTGATTTTTACTTAGCTTATTTTTGATTAGATTCGTTCGGTTTCCTATTATAAATCAACAAAAAAGCATTTTAAAGGTTAAAAGTCAAACTTTAATTCCATAACATAAATTTTGATTCGCACAGATTTTAAGTCTTAACATGTTTAATATATGACATTTTTAAAAAAACTAGCAACCATATTCCTAAGTATCATGCTATTCATCAACTGTGAAGGCAAAAAAGAGACACCTCTTTTCCTCCCTATAAAAGACTCTCGAATAGTCCTACTGGGAAATAACTTAGCATCTAGAATGGATGATTTTGGAAGCTTCGAAACAGCACTTCACATTCAATTTCCAGATAGCACCCTTTATGTTCGTAACATTTCTAGCCCCGGGAACACCCCTGGTTTTAGACCTCACCCCTCTCGAACATCACCTTGGGCATTTGAAGGAGCAGATCAATACAACCCCCAATATGATATTAAAACGGGAAGTGAAGGTCATTTTCCTACAGAAGACGAATGGATCAAATCACTTCGAGCAGATATTATACTAGCCTTCTTTGGATATAATGAGTCTTTTAGAGGTCCAGAAAGTTTAGAGACATATCGGGAAGAATTAGCGGCCTTCTTAGACCATTCTACTCAACAAGCATACAACGAAAAAGGAAACACGAAAATCGTTTTACTTTCACCAATCGCCTTTGAAGACCTTTCCAAAAACTTCGATCTACCAGATGGTAAGGCAATCAATAAAAACTTAAAATTGTACACTGAAGCTATGCGAGATGTAGCCAAAACAAAGGGAATACCCTTTATTGACCTGTTTACGCCTTCAGAAAAATGGTACAAAAACACGAATGATTACCTAACAATTGATGGCTCACAACTAAATGAGGAAGGCTACAAAAAACTTGGTGATTTTTTAGTTGAAAGAGTATTCGGAAAAGGCACTCACACAGCCATTGCCAATGAATCATTAATCAAAAATGCAGTCATCGAAAAAAACTGGATGTGGAAACATGATTTCAAAATACCGAACGGAGTACATGCATATGGACGTAGATTTAATCCTTTTGGTCCCGAGAACTACCCATTTGAAGTTGCTAAAATAAAAGAAATGACAGCTAACCGTGATACGGCTATTTGGAAAGCTGCCCTAGGCGAAGTGCTTGATCTAGATATGATGGATAAGAATACCATGACACTCCCAGAAATAAAAACCAACTATAATTTAGGAAAAAATGGCAACCCAAAATACCTCTATGGACAAGAAGCCCTAGACAACTTCCATTTAGCACCTGGCTACAAAATAGAGCTCTTTGCCTCTGAAGTAGAGTTTCCAGATTTAGCAAACCCCATGCAACTTTCTTTCGACAACAAAGGCAGATTATGGGTTGCTGTAATGCCTAGTTATCCTCACTGGAAGCCCGGAGATGGTAAACCCAATGATAAAATTTTAATTTTTGAAGATACAAATGGTGACGGTAAAGCGGACAAACAAACTGTATTTGCTGAGAATTTACACCTCCCCATCGGTTTTGAATTTGCCCCGGAAGGAGTATATGTCTCACAAAGTAGAGATATGGTCTTATTAAAAGATACTGATGGCGACGGTAAAGCAGACTCAAAAGAGGTCATACTTAGTGGTTTCGATGATCACGATACACATCATGCGCATAGCGCATACACGACTGATCCATCAGGAGCTATCTATATGAGTGAAGGAGTTTTTCTACACACTAACGTAGAAACATCTTACGGTCCAGTGAGGGGTACAAATGGCGGATTCTATCGCTATTCACCACAAAACAAGAAACTCGAGCGAGTAGCACAGTTAGCTATACCTAACCCTTGGGGTATAGCCTTTGATAAGTGGGGACAGACAATATATGCAGAAACATCCGGCCCAGCCGTAAGATGGATGCTCCCAGGCACTATCAAACCACGCTACGGTGAAGCTACAGATAAATCTTTTGACCTGATAGATCCTGCTCACCAGGTTCGTCCTACATCAGGTTTGGAGTTTGTATCCAGCCGTCACTTCCCTGACGATGTTCAAGGAGATTTTCTTATTAACAATACAATCGGTTTTCTAGGCACCAAGCAACATAAAATAGTTGATGACGGCACGGGCTATCATAGCGAACATCGACAGGACTTGTTACGTTCCGATGACCCTAATTTTAGGCCCGTAGATATGGAATTTGCACCAGACGGTTCACTTTATGTAATAGATTGGCACAATGCATTAATTGGACATATGCAGCACAATGCTAGAGACCCACTAAGAGACCATGTACATGGACGTATTTACAGAATCACCTACCCGTCTCGCCCTTTAGTAGTCGCTCCAAAAATTGAAGGTGCCACGATAGAGCAACTTCTAGAAAACCTAAAACTACCTGAATATAGAGCCCGCTATAGAACACGTGCTGAGCTTAGAACAAGAAAGGCAAAAGATGTTATAAAGAAAACACACGCATGGGTAAACCAATTGGAGAAAAACTCTCCAGATTACGAACAGTATATCTTAGAAGCCTTGTGGGTTACATGGGGAATGAATGAGCCATCATCTACGCTGTTAGAAAAAGTTTTAAATGCTAAAGACTACAAAATTAGGTCTGCTGGTATAGGTGTATTAAGATATAGCACAGACAAGATCGCCAACTACAAAGATCTTTTTACCACAGCAGCACAAGATGAACATGGGCGAGTTAAACTCAGTACTATCGCAGCTGCATCTTGGCTTCCGTCAAACACCGGACTTGAGATTTTAAACCACATAGATACTACAAAACTAGACAGATGGTCTTCCAAAGCATATGAAACAGCCTTTGCGCATCTTAATAATAGATCTGTTTCAAAAAAAGAGAATAAGAAAGAACCTCAAACAGACCTACAAGGAAGTCAAAAACAACAGTACATTAAAGGGGCTGCTATTTTTGCTCGCGATGGTTTTTGCCAAACATGTCATCAAGCAGATGGTAAAGGACTAGAGTCGTCGGGCTTTCCTCCTATTTCAAAAACAAGATGGGTTACCGGAAATGAAGACCGTTTAATAAAACTAACAATTAATGGCTTAATGGGACCTATAGAAATAGAAGGTAAAAAATACCCGGGACAAGTTCCAATGACACCATTCGGAGGTATGCTAAATGATCAGGAAATCGCAGATGTCTTGACATACGTACGTAATTCCTTTGGTAATAGAGCTACAGCAATTAGTCCAGAGAAAGTAAAAGAAGTAAGGGCTAAAATAAAGAATAAAAAAGGTTTTTATTCGCCAGAAGAACTTCTTAAAGATCACCCAATGGAAAATTAAAAAATACGTTGTATAAAAAGATATAATTATGAACAAGATAGGATTCAATTTACTACCATGGTCCGCTGGGGTTTCAGAGAAACTTAACCCCACCTTAGAAAAATTAAAAAAAATAGGTTATAATGGAATAGAAAGCTTCATAGGCTCTCCAGATGAAAATGAATACAAAGCCATGGGAGCATTCGCTCAAAACATAGGTTTAGAAGTTACCAGCGTCTTTGTTCTCGGTGCGTCCGAGAACCCAATTAGTACAGACAGTGCCATTAGAAAACAAGCACTAAATCGTATAAAGTGGGCAGTAGATAGAGCTGTGGATCTAGGTGCAGGAACAGTATGTGGTCCTTTTCACTCTGCACATAGTCATTTCTCCTATCAAGCGCCTTCGCAGGAAGAATATCATTACGCTGCTGAAGTACTGCACGCTGCTGCTGATTATGCTAAGCAAGCCAATGTCATCTTTGCCTTAGAAGCTGTTAATAGATTTGAGAATTATCTGTGCAATACTATAGAGCAATTAACTAAACTGATTAAGCTAATTGATCATCCTAATGCTAGAGCTATGTACGATTCTCATCACGCCCATATAGAAGAAAAAACTATTCTACAGCCACTACAACAAATACAACCATACCTACATTATGTGCATATCAGTGAAAATGATCGAGGTACACCTGGCATGGGATTATGCAGATGGGAAGAGACCTTTAATGCCTTATCAACCATCAATTACAAAGGTTGGTATACAATAGAGGCATTTTCAAGAGCTGATCCGGACTTTGCAAACTCTATAAATGTTTGGAGAGAATATTCTGCTCCGTGGGAAATTGCTGAAAAAGGATATACTTTTATTAAAGACATGCTTTCAAAAAACGAATAACTATTATAAACTAACCTTATAAACGATTATGACTCAAGAAATCAACAAAAAAGCCCTGTTCTATGCAAGTTGCCTGGCTCTAATAACAACAGGAGCATCTTTTTCAATCAGAGCGGGCATACTTCCCGAATTAGGAGCTAGCTTCAACCTAACTGCCGAACAACTCGGTTTTATTAACTCTATGTGGTTCTTAGGTTTTCCTATATCCATGGTTCTAGGAGGGTTATTTTACTATAAAGTAGGCGCAAAAAATATTATGCGTATTGCGTTTGTTGCCCATGCGCTAGGTATTGTTATGACAATTTACGCACAAGGCTATTCCTCACTATTGATATCAACATTATTTATTGGCTTTGGAAACGGATGTACAGAAGCGGCATGCAACCCACTTATTGCGGAAATGTACTCTGGAAATAAAATGGCAAAAATGCTCAATAGGTTCCATATGTGGTTTCCAGGGGGCATAGTTATTGGCAGTTTAGTTTCCAAATTTATGACTGACATGAATTTAAATTGGCAATTACAAATGTGGTTTATCATGATACCAACAATTATATATGCCATTTTATTTTATAAGAAAAAATTCCCACAACCCATTGACAACGCTGCTGTTTCTTTATCAACAAACTTACAGGCAATGTATAAACCAACATTTATCTTTCTTTTTTGTTGTATGGCGCTAACAGCAATATCAGAATTTGGACCAAACCAATGGGTGGGCATCATATTATCCAGTAGTGGCGCTAGTCCAATGTTAGTTTTAGCATTAGTCACAGGCGTTATGGCAATAGGTCGCTTCTTTGCTGGTGGCGTGATAAAAAAGTTTTCTATAACAGGAGTCTTATTGCTTTCGGCTATATTTGCAACAATAGGCATCTATTTATTTAGCATCGTAACAGGACCAGCAGTCTATTTTGCTGCAATCCTATATGCTCTAGGAGTTTGCTACTTCTGGCCTACAATGATAAGTGCCACTGCACAAAAATCTCCCTTAAGTGGAGCTTTAGGCCTATCTATTATTGGTGGAGTCGGCATGTTTTCCACCTCCATTTTTCAGCCTATTATAGGTTCATGGATAGACAATTCAAGAAATAGCATTATCCAAACGGCAGGACAAGTGGAGAACCTAGATCTTTTAGTTGGTCAAAGCACAATGACAAAAATCGCTATATTTCCTGCTATATTAATTGTTCTTTTCTCTTTCTTCTTCGTATGGCAGAAACGACTTGACAAAAGAGAAAACATTTAAACTATCAAATATCACAACACTATGCTATTAAAACCAACTACTTTCTTGCAACATTTTAGAAGAAAAACCATCCTACTAAATTTATTTTTGCTATTGTTGATTTTCTCCTATCAAAAAACTTACAGCCAAGAAGATTCAGAATGGCTACACTATAAACCAAAACAATCAACACAGGCCGAAAAAAAAGTAGTTCTAATCTCAGGCGATGAGGAATACCGCTCAGAAGAAACGTTACCCATGTTGGCCAAAATTTTAACTACCCATCATGGTTTTGAAACAGTAGTGCTATTTGCCATCGACCCAAAAACAAAAATAATTGATCCTAATAATCAAAACAACATTCCTGGGTTACACCATTTGGCCGACGCAGACTTGATGATAATAGCAACTAGATTCAGAGAACTACCAGATCATCAAATGAAACATATTGATAATTACTTAACAAAGGGTAAACCAGTAATTGGTCTGCGTACCTCTACACATGCTTTTAATTATGCGAAAGATAACACCTCCCCTTACCGCCATTATTCTTTCAATCACAAAGGTGGAGCATGGGATGGCGGGTTTGGACGCCTCATTTTAGGAGAAACTTGGATTAACCACCATGGTGACCATGGGAAGGAAGGAACCCGAGGACTAATAAATGGATTAGAGGTAGTAAATAAAAACCCAATCCTCCAAGGCGTCACAGACATATGGGGCCCAACTGATGTCTATGGTATAAATAGTCAACTAAAAGACGCCACCATCCTACTTTATGGCCAATCTACCGACGGTATGAGTGCACAAAGTCCAATAAGTTGGAAAAAAACGATACTACCTGTAGCTTGGACAAAACCTTATAAAATACCCAACGGTACAACAGGAAAAGTATTCGCTACTACAATGGGAGCTGCCACAGATTTTGTAAGTGATGATTTTAGACGGCTTATCATCAATGCTTGCCTATGGTCTTTAGATCTAAGTCATCTAATAACCAACGAAACAAACATTGAATACGTTGCTCCCTATAAGCCTACTATGTTTGGTTTTGGCAGCTTTAAAAAAGGCTTAAAACCTAAAGATTATCAATAATTCAACAAAATAAACTTATCGTCAGAAAAACAATTATCTGACGATAAGTATCCCCATTTAATGCCAATCTTTATCTTTTTTATATAAAAACATATAGATTCCTTTTTCTTACCAGATAATCTGATTATCTTTGCACACTTAAAAGTTAAATTTAAAACAAAAAAAGGTAAATGCCTACTATTCAACAATTAGTTAGAAAAGGTAGAGTAGCTCTGGTTGAGAAGAGTAAATCACCAGCGTTGGACAGCTGTCCACAGCGAAGAGGCGTGTGTACACGTGTATACACCACTACCCCTAAAAAACCAAACTCAGCAATGCGTAAAGTAGCCCGTGTTCGTTTAACAAACGGCAAGGAAGTTAACGCATACATTCCAGGTGAAGGTCACAACTTACAGGAACACTCTATCGTGTTAATTCGTGGTGGTCGTGTTAAAGATTTACCGGGAGTACGTTACCACATTATTCGTGGAGCATTGGATACTTCAGGTGTTAACGGTCGGAACCAGCGTCGTTCTAAATACGGAACTAAACGCCCGAAACCAGGACAAGCAGCTGCACCAACTAAAGGTAAAAAATAATTAAACGGAGGAAAATAAAATGAGAAAAACAAAACCAAAAAAGAGAATCATTTTACCTGATCCAAAGTTTAATGACACTCAGGTAACACGTTTCGTAAACAACATGATGTTTGACGGTAAAAAATCCGTTGCTTACTCAATTTTTTACGATGCAGTAGAATTAGTAGAACAAAAGACACAGGAGAATGGTTTAGAGACTTGGAAAAAAGCTTTGAACAATGTTATGCCTGCTGTAGAAGTTAAGTCTCGCCGTGTAGGTGGAGCTAACTTCCAAGTTCCTATGGAAGTTCGTCCAGAGCGTAAAATTGCTTTAGGTATGAAATGGATGATTTCATATGCACGCAGACGTGGTGAAAAAACTATGTACGAAAAACTAGCAGGCGAAATTATTTCAGCCTCTAAAGGCGAAGGTGCTGCCGTGAAGAAAAAAGAAGATACGCATAAAATGGCAGAAGCTAACAAAGCGTTCTCACACTTCAGATTCTAGTTTTGAAAACAAAGTTCAAAATATGATTACACCGACTCTAGATAGATTATTATTTTATCTAAAGTCGGTGTACTTATTTTAAATTGTATTAAAAAAAACACCGCCTTACACAGGCATACTGCTTAAAATATTATGGCAAAAGATTTAAAATTAGTTAGAAACATCGGTATCGCAGCTCACATTGATGCTGGTAAAACAACGACAACCGAGCGTATCTTATTCTATTCTGGTGTAAACCATAAATTAGGAGAAACACACGAAGGATCCGCGACAACAGACTGGATGGCTCAAGAACAAGAGCGTGGTATCACCATTACATCATCTGCTGTAACCGTATTCTGGAACTACCGCAATCAAAAATATCAAGTAAACGTTATTGACACGCCAGGTCACGTAGACTTTACTGTAGAAGTAAATCGTTCATTACGCGTATTAGACGGTTTAGTTTTTTTATTCTCTGCAGTTGATGGTGTTGAACCTCAATCAGAAACTAACTGGCGTTTAGCAGATAACTATAAAGTGCCTCGTATCGGTTTCGTTAACAAAATGGACCGTTCAGGTGCTGACTTCTTAAAAGTTGTCAAGCAAGTAAAAGACATGTTAGGTACAGAAGCAGTTCCTTTACAGTTGCCAATTGGTGCTGAAGACAACTTCACAGGTGTTGTTGACTTAATCAATAACCGTGGTATCGTGTGGAACGAAGCGGATAAAGGAATGACATTTACGGAAGTTCCTATCCCTGAGGACATGTTAGAGGAGGTTGCTGAATACCGTGAAAACTTACTAGAAGCTGTTGCGAGCTATGATGAAACTTTGATGGAGAAATTCTTCGAAGATCCAAACTCGTTAACAGAACGCGAAATCTTAAACGCACTACGTGCTGCTGTTTTAGATAACGCTTTCGTTCCTATGGTTTGTGGTTCATCTTTCAAAAACAAAGGTGTACAAACCATGCTTGACTTCGTGATGGAGCTATTACCTTCACCATTGGATCAAGAAGCTGTTACTGGTACTGATCCACGTAATGGAGAGGAAATTACTCGTAAACCTTCAGAGTCTGAACCATTCTCTGCTTTAGGTTTTAAAATTGCAACTGACCCATTCGTAGGTCGCCTATGTTTCATCCGGGCCTATTCAGGAGTACTTGAAGCAGGGTCTTATGTATTGAACACACGTTCAGGAAATAAAGAGCGTATTTCTCGTATCTTCCAAATGCACGCTAACAAACAGAACCCAATTGAAAGAATCGGTGCGGGAGATATTGGTGCTGTTGTAGGCTTTAAAGACATCAAAACAGGTGATACTATTTGTGACGAAAAACACCCAATCATTCTTGAGTCTATGACTTTTGCCGAGCCAGTTATCGGTTTAGCAATCGAACCAAAAACACAAGCCGACGTTGATAAATTAGGGGTAGCTTTAGGTAAACTATCTGAAGAAGATCCTACATTTGTAGTGAAAACAGACCAAGATACAGGCCAAACTGTTATCTCAGGAATGGGTGAACTTCATCTGGATATTCTTATCGACCGCTTAAGACGTGAGTTCAAAGTTGAAGTCAACCAAGGAGCTCCACAAGTAGCATACAAAGAGACTATCAACGGAACTACAGAACACCGTGAAGTATACAAGAAACAATCAGGTGGTCGTGGTAAATTTGCCGATATCAAAGTTGTTGTTTCACCTGTAGACGAAGATTGGGATGTAATAAAAAACCCTCTTCAATTTGTAAATGAGATTGTTGGTGGTGCTATCCCGAAAGAATACATACCTTCCGTTCAAAAAGGTTTTGAATCTTCAATGAATAATGGTGTATTAGCAGGATATCCATTAACGGGTATGAAAGTCCGTCTGATTGATGGTTCATTCCACGCAGTTGACTCCGATTCATTATCTTTCGAGTTAGCAGCTAAAATGGCTTACCGTGATGCTCTTCCTAAATGTTCTCCTGTCATCATGGAACCTATTATGAAGGTTGAAGTGCTAACACCGGAAGAAAACATGGGTGACGTTATGGGTGACCTTAACCGTCGTCGTGGTCAAATGCAAGGCTTAGATAGCCGTAACGGTGTTCAAGTAGTTAAAGCTATCGTTCCTCTTTCTGAAATGTTTGGTTATGTAACACAATTACGCACCATCACTTCAGGCCGTGCAACGTCTACGATGGAGTTTGATCACTTTGCTGAAGCTCCACGTAATATCCAAGAGGAAATCATCGCTAAAGGAAAAGGCAAGATTAGTCTTGAAGATTAATTAATACACACAATTAACAAATCAATCGCTACTTGTAAATAGCTCTAAGTAGCGATTACCCTTAACATAATATAAAATGAGCCAAAGAATTAGAATTAAATTGAAATCATACGATTACAACTTAGTTGATAAATCAGCCGAGAAAATCGTAAAAACAGTGAAACCTACAGGTGCAGTTGTTAGTGGTCCAATTCCATTGCCTACAGACAAAAAAATCTATACGGTATTACGTTCACCACACGTTAACAAAAAAGCACGTGAACAATTTCAATTATGTGCGTACAAGAGATTGTTAGATATCTACTCTTCAAACTCTAAAACTGTTGATGCATTGATGAAACTTGAACTTCCTTCGGGAGTTGAAGTTGAAATCAAAGTGTGATAGATTTCGACCAAAAGGAGAGAGGCTTCTGATGAAAATCAGAAGCCTCTCTCCTTTTCATACATTTCTCCCCTAACTCCCCTTTATTGTGCCTCTCCAAAAAAGCAGGACACAACATGATGGCCTACCCAAAGGCACATGATAGACTTGCGCCAAGGTGCATGACAGCTTAACATTAAAGTGTCGATATATTCGTTACAAAGTAAGACAGGCTATTAGATTCGCTACCGATCAATACAGTCCCAAAATAAACCACTAAAAAAGACATTATGATAAAAAGACTAATTATTTTTTCAACTCTCGTCGTGCTTTTATTACTTTTTAAACAAGGAATGGCACAAGAGGTCAACATCACAGGGCAGGTTTTTTCAGAAGAAAATCAAACACTCTCAGGCGTCTCTATAAAATCTAGTAGAGGCATCACAGCCACAACAGATAGAAATGGTCATTACGAAATCAAAGCCCATTTAAAAGATCTGCTAACTTTTTCTTTTGTCGGTTTTATCACAAAAGAAATCGAGGTAAAAGATCAAAAAGTTATTAATATTAATTTAGAATCCGCACTTGAATCACTACAGGAAATTGTTGTTTCAGTAGGTTACGGAGTACAAAAGAAAAGTGACCTGACTGGCGCAGTGGGCTCTGTTCAAGGAGAAAGCTTACAGGAGCGCACTTCTGCCAATCTAAACCAAGCATTAAGTGGTAAAATAACAGGGGTAAACGTATCAACAGGCTCAGGTAGACCTGGAGGCCGTACTAATATCACGATTCGGGGCGCAAGCTCTATCAGTGTTTCAAGCAATCCATTATACGTTATTGACGGGGTTATCCTAAGTTCTGTTGGTTTGGAAAATGGTAGCACTCCCATCGATTATCTAAACTCAAATGATATTGCCTCCATAGAAGTATTAAAAGACGCTTCTTCTACCGCTATTTACGGAGCCCGTGGTGCAAATGGCGTAATTATAGTCACGACTAAAAGAGGCACGACAGGCGGTGGAAGAGCTAACTATGATGCAGATTTTGGTTTAGGTGTTGCAGCAAGAAAATTAAATCTATTAAATGCTAAAGAGTTTCTAGAAATAGAAGATTTAGCCTATCAAAATGCAAAAAAGTATGATCCCGCTGGCTGGGCAACGGGCACGAAATATACAGATCCAAAAACAAAAAGAACGAATCCACTACTTTTTGACCAACAAGGGAATCCTTTATATGATACAGATTGGCAAAAGGAAACTTTCAGAACGGCTTTCACGCAAAATCACCAGTTAAGTTTTACAAATGGAAATGAGAAAGGTACTTATGGTGCTTTTGTAAACTACCGAAATGAGGAAGGTATAGCTTATGGTTCATGGCAAAAAAGATTCTCTGGTAGATTTGTTTTCGATAGTGAAATCAAAGACTGGCTTAAAGTCGGGGGGGCACTAAACTACACAGACCAAAAAGAAAAACAGGTCGATCAGTTAGGTGGTGGTGGTATTACCATGATGAGGCAGGTATTAGAAGCCCTACCAATAATTCCTGTAAAATATGCGGATGGCAGCTGGGCTAGTAATAGAGACTATCCAGGAATGGAAGGCGGGGATAATCCTATCCGAGTGGCAGATGAAAGATTATCATACCTCAACACACAGCCTCTTCTTGGGAATATGTTTGCAAATATTAAAATATTAGATGGCTTAGAATTTCGTACGTCTATTGGGGTTAATATTATAAACCAACGTATTGATTATTCAGCAGCAAAAGGTCTCCAATACATCTCTAATAATGGCAATGCCTCTGTCACAAATAACCGGTATAATTCATGGCAATTTGAGAATTACTTTACGTATAATAAAGAGTTCGCAAAAATCCATTCATTAAATGCAATGTTAGGTTTTTCGTGGCAACATATGGATCAATTCGGGGCACAGGCACGCTCAGAAAACTTTAGTGATGTATATTTCCAATTTAACAACTTAGGAGCAGGTGCCACGGCACAAAGCCCTAGTTCTTCAACGTCAGCCTACGGCTTAAATTCATATTTCTCAAGAATCAACTATTCGTTACTTAACAAGTACCTCTTTACTTTTACCGGACGTATAGACGGTTCTTCAAAATTCGGAAAAGATAACCGTTATGCATTTTTCCCTTCGGGAGCCGTAGCTTGGAAAGTCAATGATGAAGATTTCCTAAAAGACTCTCCTGTCATTAGTAACCTTAAATTAAGAGCAAGCTATGGGGCTACTGGCAACTCAGAAATACCCGCATATCGCGCCTTAGCAGGGATGTCAAATTATGACGTCATTTTTGGCGGAGATAGACACATCGGAATCGGCACTGGTAGAATGTCCAACTCTACTTTACAATGGGAAAAAACCCATCAGATAGATTTAGGTGTTGAGCTCGGGGTCCTAAATAATAAGCTAAATTTTGAAATGGACCTATATCGGAGAAAAGTAAATGACATGCTATTAGATGCTCCACTTCCTTTAAGTAGCGGTTATCCAAGTATTTTCTCCAATGTAGGAAGCATGGAAAACAAAGGAATTGAAGCAGGTATAAATACTGTTGACATCGGATCAGGCCCTCTAAAATGGAGCGGCACCTTCAATATATCATGGAACAAGAACAAAGTACTTAAACTAACTGGTGGAAGTGACATGTATTCAGGAGCAACCGTTATCCGAGAAGGTGAACCCGTCGGTTCATTTTTCGGACGTGTACACATGGGAACATGGTCCTCTGCCGAAGAAGCAGAAGCAAAACGCTATGGTTTACTTCCAGGCGATGTTAAACACAAAGATTTAAACAATGATGGAAAACTAAATGATAACGATCGCGATATAATAGGCAAAGGAATTCCTGATGGCTATGGTACATTTGCCAATACCTTTAAATACAAAAACTTCTCACTTTTAATAGACATACAGTATATGTTTGGAAATGATGTACTTGATCAAAGCTTACATTCTGCAGAAGATAGGCAAGGTATAGCAAACAGTTATAAAACCGTGTTAAATGCTTGGCGAGAAGATAATCAATCGACTCCTATTGCACAAGTAAGACCCACCAATGCAGGATATACAACTTTTTACGACAGTCATAAGGTTACTGATGCTTCTTTTATCAGAGGTCGAAACGTTCTTTTATCCTATAATTTACCTACTAACATAGTGTCAAGAATGCATTTACAAAAAGTAAGGTTATTTGCATCAATGCAAAACTTCTTCGTCATTACTAAATACAAAGGCTATGATCCTGAAGTATCAAACTCCGGATCCGCTTTTAACCAAGGTTTTGGTTTGTATGACTACCCTAGACCTCGCATTTTTGCATTCGGAGTAAATATTGGTTTATAATTTAAAGCAGAATAACAATGAACAATATCAAAATATTAACAATAGTTACAATTATATGTTTCGCAATTGCAACAGGATGCTCTAATTTTTTAGATGAAGCTGACAAGTCGAATTTCACAGAAGAGAATTATTTCACAAAACCAGAGCACGCACGTAGTGCAATAAACTCCATATATGCAAGTATGCGCGAGCCCCTAACAAGTGGGTTTGGAGGTGGAGCTTGGATGATGACAGAATTTGCGACAGGTTTAGCAGAAACAGATTTAGGACAAGCTGTCAACAGTTACTATATTAAAGAACTCAATAACACCTCAGACAATACTTATGGTTTAAGTTACTGGACAAATTACTACAAGGGGATTGGCAATGCAAACTTGTCAATAGAAAAAATTCCTACTGTAGTAATGGATGAAACAGAGAAAAAACAAATTTTGGGAGAAGCCCACTTTTTACGTGCATTTTATTATTTTCATCTCGTAAGAATGTTTGGAAACATTCCACTAATAACCGAACCTATTTCGTTAAACTCACCACAACTTCTCCCCAAACAAGCTGCTCCCGAAGAGGTGTATAACTTAATAGTCTCTGATTTAAAAATAGCTGAGAACGCAGGATTACCTTGGCTGGACCAGACAGGGAAGGTAAGTTTAGGTGCAATAAAATCGCTCCTGGCTCAAGCCTATTTAACCATGGCTGGCTATCCGCTAAACAAAGGTATTGAATACTTTACACTCGCCGCAAATAAAGCTAAAGAAGTTATAGATTCTAAAACATTTCAACTGTTTGACTCTTACTATTCACTACACGACCCTGCTAAAAAAAATATTGAAGAAAACATCCTCATGATTCAATACAAAACGCAAGTTATTCCCTCGCCATGGCAAGTGTCTGTTATTCCATACAACAAAAACATCTCAAAATATGCAGATGAAACCGGAGGTATTTATGCAAACAAAAGTTTCGTAGAATCTTTTGAAACTGGGGATCTAAGAACGCAAGAAAAAGAATTTTTTTATACTACTTATTCTCATGAGTCAAACCCGAACCAAACCGTACAGCTTGGTGGATATTTCATCTATAAGCTCTTTGACGAGGCTGCACACAAAACAACTGCTAATAGTGACTTAAACTGGTCTTTAATCAGATATGCTGAGGTCTTACTGACCTATGCAGAGGCACAGAACGAAGTAGCAGGTCCTTCTACAGATGTATATAATGCAGTAAATGATATTAGAAAAAGAGCTAAATTAAAAGAATTAAAGAACTTAAATCAAGCTACTTTACGTGAAGCTATTTGGAAAGAAAGGTGGCACGAACTATGTTATGAAAACAAAACTTGGTACGACATGGTTAGATTACGGAAAGCTCTAAATATTAAAACGCAACAGTTTGAAAAATACATAGGTCACAAATTTCCAAACGGAGCTACAGTAACAGAAAGAGAGCTCCTTTTTCCTATCCCAACTGCTGAAGTTAGAAACAACAAAAACCTTAAGCAAAACGAAGGATACTAACTGCTTATAACTTCATAAAAAGATCACGAATAGACAAAAGTACCAGAAGAATCTTACTTCTGGTACTTTTTCTAAAACCACATGAGTTTAGATTTCAAATCCAACCCCTACTGACCAAGCTCTATTTTTAATACTATGTGTTCCAAAGTTATTTTCTCCTGCAATATTTGTCAATCCTAAACCGTATCCTACGTTAAGCGTAAGCCCCCCATCTAACTTATATCCAGCTAAAAAGTTCAAGCCAAAGTCCGTACCCTTCAAAGATTTACTTTTCCCGAATTTAAATTTATCCTCTATATCGACACTGCCTGATTCAATCTTATTTTTACCGCTCAGACCAAACCCCACATAAGGACCAGCTCCTAAGAAAAAACTACCAGTTGACGTCTGAAATTTACCTACAAAATTAACAGGCACTTCTAGCCACATCGTATTCTGTTTTACTTCAAAACCTCGATTTCCATCACTGATTAACTTAGCTCCCTTCCCTTGTAAAGAAACACCTGGCTGAATGTAAAGATTAGATGTTACGGGTGCATCTAGATACCCTGTTACATAAAAATTTGTAGTTGCCTTGGAATCTGACAACATATTCGAATTTCCATAGCTATAAGAAGGAAAATTAATTCCAGCCTTTACGCCATATTGCAATGGAGTTTGCGCTTGTGCACCAAAAGCTAACATAAATGCAACACTAAATGATAGTAATACTTTTTTCATGTCTATAAATTTTATTTTTAATAAATATGCAGTTTTTCAATAAAAACTACAAGAATACAACTTTACTAAACGATAAAGATATAACAACAACTTTCAATCCAAAAAAACAGCCATTCAAGACATATGACGCAAATAACTCAAAACCAGCGCCATACAAATCAGAGAGGTTAAAAAAACAGTTAAACACTTCTATATAAAAAAATCTTTTAACAATAAGCTTTGCTTATATCAAAAGTAAATTTTATTTTTGCATTCCCTCGAATGGGAAATGGTCGGATGGCCGAGTGGCTAGGCTGAGGTCTGCAAAAC
This sequence comes from Sphingobacterium sp. UT-1RO-CII-1, assembly GCF_026711005.1. GTDB lineage: Bacteria > Bacteroidota > Bacteroidia > Sphingobacteriales > Sphingobacteriaceae > Sphingobacterium. Next base: position 312,079 of record NZ_JAPPVJ010000003.1, read on the forward strand.
CTCCTACAGCGGTTCGAATCCGCTTCCGACCTCGTTTTATTGACAATAAAAACATTTAACAATGGCAGTTACAAGATTAAAAAGAAAAGATAGAAGAAATAAGACTGTATCACGTATGGAAGTACAATTCCTTAAATTAGGTCGTAACGTTGAACTGGGTTCAAAAAGTAAAATGCCTAAAAACAGTCAAATTACTAAAAACAATGAAATTTTGGATAAACTAGTTGCAGAAGCTAAGTAGTTGTTCAATACAATATAAAAAAAGAGAGCTATAGCTCTCTTTTTTTTCTCCGATACTAATTCAGTTCTTCTAGCAACGCACACAATTCTTTCACCTTTTCAACCGATGTTTCCATAGTTGGCTCATTCATACCCTCAAACAGGCTAGAATGATATGTCATAGTGGAATTCACTACAATTTTTGCCGATGAATGAATAGACTTAACTCCAGTACATCTTATAATATCCTTAATGTTATCTGCATGAACACCCGCTCCAGGCATAATCTCAATTCTACCAGCCGCCTTCTCGACAAGTTCTCGTAAGAGCTCTTTCCCTTCGCTGGCTGTACTTTTAAGCCCTGATGTCAAGATCCTATCGAACCCTAAGCTTATAACATCCTCTAACGCTTGAAAAGGATCTGCACAACGATCAAATGCACGATGAAAAACAGTCGTCATCGGTTTAGCTAGCTCAACTAACTCTCTATTTCTATCCACATCCACTGTGCCATTTGGTTTGAGTACACCTATCACAACTCCATCACAGTTTAAATCCTTACACACCTTAATATCTTCTTTTATCTCTTCAAAATCAGTATCGTTATACACAAAATCACCTCCTCTTGGCCTAATCAACACATGAATACCAATCGTTAACAAGTCTCTTGTCCGTTTAATTTGAGCATAGGAGGGTGTTGTTCCTCCATTCTCTAAATTCTGACACAACTCAATACGACTAGCCCCTCCTTGTTGCGCCTGTATAGCTGAGTATGACGAGTTTGAACACACTTCTAGCCAATAACCGTTTATCTGTCTTTCCATAAATACAAAAATCAACATTTTATATCTAATGTAATAATTAGCTGCATGAATTATTAACGACAAAAATTTAAAACAAATCACTCCTTTACGTGTTATTACATAACTAACACAATAAACACCGCTCACCCAACATAAGTATTATGTCTTCTACCTGGAAAGAATACACCATACAAGATCATCTAAACACTATCTATGATCAGTTAATATCCGAAAATGATAAACTTAAAAAGGAATTACACATCACTAGAGTCTATTACAACAATATTTGTAATAGTCATATAACATCTGGCTTTCAACAGGAAACAAAATGGATGAAAGCAACGCAAAAACACCAACATAAATTCTTAGAGTATGATACCTATTGCTTTCTCATCGATCTGATATCCAACTATAGAAACATAGATGGAACTTTTTCAGCTTATCAAGATATGCTATTAGCCATTGAAGAGAATATGCTCGTTTTTGCTCGAGAAGAGCAATATGAAGTATCGGCTATCTTAAAAGAATGGTTAATTAAGTTTTCCATATCTACCTAAAATATCTCAAAGGTCAGACGTATTTACACGTGCATACGTGCTAAAGGAGCTACCCCTTGATCCACGAAGTCAGCTTTCAAGAATTTATGATATCCAGCAATTGCAATCATTGCTGCGTTATCTGTACAATATTCAAACTTAGGAATAAAAACAGTCCAGCCTAATTTATCGCCCAATTCGTTCAAAGTACTACGCAGACCTGAATTTGCAGAAACACCGCCGGCAATAGCAATCCGTTTTATTCCCGTTTGTTTCGCTGCTTGTTTCAATTTATTCAATAATATAGAAACTACCCTCCCTTGCACTGAAGCACAAACATCGTATAAATTATTTTCTAAAAATTGTGCATCCTTTTTTTCCTCTGCCTGAATCATATAGAGTATTGCAGTTTTCAATCCTGAAAAGCTAAAGTCCAATCCCCTAATTTGTGGTTCAGGGAACTGGAATGCATCCGCATTTCCTAATTGCGCATACTTATCTATTAAGGGACCACCTGGATAAGGAAGATTCATAATTTTGGCTGTTTTATCAAAGGCTTCACCTGCTGCATCATCTAGAGTCTGCCCTAATACTTCCATTTCAAAGTAATCTTTCACTAAAACAATTTGTGTATGCCCTCCAGAAACAGTCAGGCATAAAAAAGGAAATGCAGGCTTTGGCTCGTCGATAAAATGTGCCAAGATATGTGCTTGCATATGATTTACCTCTATTAAAGGAACGTTCCGTGCTAGAGCAAAACCTTTTGCAAATGAAGTGCCAACAAGCAAAGCGCCCAATAAACCAGGTCCACGCGTAAAAGCAACTGCATCTATATCATTTTTGTTTACTTTTGCTTCTAGAATAGCTTGATCCACGGTAGGAATAATATTTTGTTGGTGCGCACGAGAAGCCAATTCTGGCACAACACCGCCATAATTAGCATGAATTGCTTGCCCAGCAATAATATTTGATTTAATTTCACCGTCTATACATATAGACGCTGAAGTTTCATCGCATGAAGATTCGATACCGAGAATAACAGCCATAGCAACATGTACTAAAATAAAAAACAAAAGTATCAAAAAAATACTGAAAATAACGTCAATAATACTGTTTAGCTTAATCACGCTAACTATTATCGCTATTTTTGCGATTCAAAATCAATCTATACAAAACTATATTTCAAAAAGACTAGCACACTTTCTTAGTAATGAATTAAAAACCACAATTAGTATCGATGGCGTCAACTTAAAGTCTTTTCGTTCTTTTAGCATTACAAATTTGTCAATTCTTGACAGAAAAGGACAGCAAATGCTAAGCATCCCCCAAGCAAGTGCACAAATTTCAATAGCACAAATTTTAAATAGCAAACTAAGCATAAGAAAAGTAGCCCTCAATGATGCATTTCTACATTACGAAATGTATAAAGACAGTAGTAATTTCACATTCCTTATCAACTATTTTGCACCAAACAAAAAAAACACGAAATCCAATTCAAAAAAAATAAGTATTGAACTTAATGACATCGAACTAATAAATAACCAAATCAAGTTTACAAATCATCAGTATAAACCTAAAAAACAAGGTTTAGACATCAGTAATTTAGACCTATCTTTTATTTCCGTAAAAATAAAAGACATACAGCAAAATCAATCATCTTATAGCGCCAAAGTTGAGAATCTAAAACTTAAAGAACAAAGCGGATTTATTCTTCAAAACCTAACGAGTACAATTACGCTCTCTAAGACACAATTAGAATTAGCTAATTTAACACTGCAAACAAACCGATCAAGACTTACCGACTATATTTCTTTAAACTACATAGACATAAAAGACTTCGAAAATTTCATGGAAAGTGTTCATGTGAAAAGTAATTTAAAAAATAGCTTAATAGATTCTAGAGATATTGAATTCTTTGCTCCCAATATGAAATACGTTCGCTTTATATCCGAAATAAAAAAAGCTTCTTTAAATGGAACAGTAGAACATATACAAGTTGAGGATGCAAATCTAAATATGCTTAACAGCACCCAACTAAAAGGAAGCTTCACAATTAAAGGGCTTCCGAATATTGACCAAACGAAATTTGATTTTAATATCGAGTCGCTCACAACATCCGCAAATGAACTCGAACAAATCGTACCAGGATTAGCAAATACTGAGGCTTTTATACTTCCTGAAGCGTTAAAACAATTCGGAACAATTCAATACCGAGGCATACTCTCCGGCTACTACCATCATTTCAAGACACTAGGAAAGATTCAAACCGACTTAGGGAATTTAAATATTGACACTGATTTCAACTTAAAACCATCTTTTCAATATGTCGGTCATTTGACTAGTGATTCGTTTAGTCTCGGTTCTCTCTTGAACTCTCCTCTTTTAGCCAGCAGCTCCTTAGACATAAATTTCGACGGTAAAGGACTTGCTATTAATGACATAAAACTCACTGCTAATGGCAAACTTAATAATTTAGATTTCAACAAATATACCTACGAACAAGTTGATTTTGACACAGAAATTGATGAAAGAATATTTTACGCTAACGTTGCTGTCAATGATCCTTCTGCCCGATTACATATAGATAGCAAAATAAGCTGGAAGGACAATGCACCTATTCATTCCTTTTCATCACACATTGACCTACTCGACCTAAAAACGAGTAATTTATTAAACAAGGATAGCATTACACTTACAAACTCGATAGTACATGCACAGCTAACGGGATCAGCACTCAATTCCATAACAGGCGAAATAGTCTCCGATCAGATTCATTTCAATACTTCGCATGGTAATTTCACTATTCGTGATTTCAATATAACCTCCAAGGAAGAAAACAAAACAAAGATATTAAGTATACAATCAGATGCAGTTGACGCTAAAATGTCGGGACAAATAGATCTACCTACGCTAGCCAACTATTTTCAATCTTTAGCCATGCGCTACGCACCTGCTATAAACATAGAAGCAAAAAACTACAATCCACAAAACTTTAATTTAAACGTTCTTATTAAAAAATACAAACCACTTTCTACATTCCTCCACTCCGACTTAGAGATTCATGACAACACTAAACTCAATGCACATTTTTCATCTGATCATTACAAAGCAAATTTTGAAGCTCATAGCCCAAGTGTCAAATACAAAGGGCTACAATTAACCAATTTAAAATTAATAGAAAATGCGGATGAGAAAGCATTTTCACTAAACATCACTGCCGACAGATTAAGCTTAACAGATTCGACTTATATTGAAGGAATAAAACTGACAAACGTACTTGCTAATGACAGCTTACACTTCGGCATGTTACTTTCAGAAGAGCACAACGCTAACTATCTAAACCTACATGGAAACATTCATTTTGCACCAAACAAGCCCGCATATATTAAGTTTAGTAATTCGAAAATTATTCTCAATAACGAGCAATGGTCTATCGACGAAACCGCCGATTTACGCGTATCTAAAGGAAAGTTTTATTTAAACAACTTACTGTTTAAGCGACAACAACAAGAAGTTGCTCTTAACGGCATTCTCTCCGATCAGGATGATGATATCAATATCATGTTTAAAGAATTCAACCTATCGGCTCTTGCAGGCATAACTATGCCAATGGGCATAGAGTTACATGGGCAAATGAACGGAGATATTACCATCAACTCCGTTTTTAAAACCCCTAGATTGTCAGCACATATCACTACTTCCCCTATTGTATACAACAACCTACCAATAGGTAGCCTGTACATAGATGCCGATTATGAACCATCTACAGCTTTAATCAAATTAAACACTAAGCTTAGTGATATCAATCAAAATGGGATAAATTTAACAGGGAGCTATAACCTAAACACTAAAACAGATGCACTGCAACTGAATGGAAATATCAAAAATATGGATATTGCAGTTGCTCAACCTTTTTTAAGAAGTCTAGTCTCAGGTTTATATGGAAAAGTAAGTGGAGATTTAGCCATAAGAGGATCGATCTACCAACCTATCATAAACGGACGAGCGACTGTACATGAAGCAGGTTTCTTGGTAAAATATTTACAAACTCATTATACTTTAACACAACAGAACTTACTTCTTGACAACAATAGTTTTATACTTACTGATGTTAAGATCAGAGATCACAAAAATATTGAGGCTTCGGCAAACGGAAGCATTAACTTGAACACTCTCTCGGATCCAACTCTAAACGTGAATCTGAGAACAGATAACTTTCAAATATTAAATACGAACAAAAAAAATAACGAACTTTTTTACGGAACAGCATATGCCTCTGGAAACTTTACCTTTTCTGGACAGACATCAGCCATCAATATAGACATTAATGCACAATCAAACCCAAATACTACAATCACAATCCCATTTAACAGCTCGCTAACTATTAGTGACAACGACTTTATATACTTTTCAAACCCTAATTCTGCCGAGGACAAGACCAAGACCTCCCTATTCAAAGGTCTAACGATGAATATGGACATCGAAATCACCCGTGAAACAGAAATAAATTTAGAAAATAATGTAGGTTCTTTAAAAAGTTTAGGCACAGGAAATATATCTTTAAAAATATCCTCTCTTGGTGATTTTGAAATGTTTGGAGACTACCATGTACTTTCGGGGAAATTTCATTTTACCGCTCAAGACTTTTTCAATAAATACTTTGATCTAAAGGAAGGGGGGACCATCAGATGGGCAGGTATCCCTAGCGAAGCAACGATCAACCTTGGCGCCACCTATGAACAGCGGACCTCTGTCGCGCCGCTTTACAATGCCGCAGGGCACGCTGAGAACAGCGCAAGAACGCTTGCACAAGCTACCATGCTTCTAAGAGGTCCTTTGAACCAACCGGAAATTTCATTCGATTTAAACTTTCCACAAGATCCCTACATCAAAGACGAATTGCAGGGTTATTTAAGTGATGGAAATAGCCTCAACCAACAGGCCATTAGTCTTATTGTCCGTAGAAGCTTCACTCCTGCCTCTACGCAAGAATTTGGCAAGGAAGTAAATAACACCCTATTATCTGCAGGAACCGAAATCGCATTTAATCAACTCAATACAATTATATCACAATCACTAAATATGAATTTTCTAGATCTTAATATTCGGTCGTTCAATGACGCCTCTGCCTCATTACGCTTCTTTGATGATAGGCTAATTCTTACGGGTGGGGTTTCAGATCGCCGCAACACGATCATGAATGACCTTAATCTATTTTCTGATCAAATTGCAACGGATGCTGAACTAACATTCCGTCTGAGGCAAGATGGAAACCTAGTATTACGTGCCTACAATAGGTTAAATACTAAAAGTGTACTGTTTAATCCTTACAGCGATTATATTAGCGCAGTAGGCATTGTATATAGACAAGAATTTAATTCTATAGCTGAGTTTTGGAGAAAAATGTGGATTTGGAAAGAGAAAAAAGAAACAAAAAAGATAACATCACCCGACACCAGCAAAAATTTTATACATTTTAAATAAATAGGTTTACGAGTTCATCCCATTCATGGTCAAGCGTCCCTTCAAATACTTTCTTCCCAGCTTGCCTATACCAATAGCCAGCATTCCAAAGATCGCCCTCGACCCGATGTAAATATGCATGCACATGTGCAGAACTTTTGTCGTCCAACTGATCAACCAAGTCATGCGCCTTTTTCCAGTCTCCCTTCTTGTCATACCACAATGCTTGCAATTGTATTGCCCACTCAGCTTTCGGTTCAGACAACTCTGTTAAAGTGTTTATAAAATCACTATACCTCATAATCTTATAATAAAATTTGATAACCCACTTACAAAAATAAACAATTTTGTAAGTGGGAAAAATCAACTACCGTTACTTAAACTTACTAGCTAAGGCTGCAAGTTTACTGGCCATATCTCCTCCCTCGGTAGAGCCCTCACTTCGCCTCTTTCCCACCTTACGCGGACCTTTATCTTCTGTTTTCATAGATAGACCTATTCTTTTACGGTTTTCATCAATTTCAGTAACAGTTACTTCAACATGCTGCTGGACTTTAACAATTTCATGTGGATCTGAAACATACCTGTTGGCCAACTGACTTAAATGCACCAAACCATCTTGATGGACACCAATATCAACAAAAGCTCCAAAATTTGTAATATTAGTAACTACACCTGGCAACTTCATACCAACCCTTAAATCAGCAATACTATTTACTCCGTCAGCAAACTTAAACTCTTCAAATTGTTCCCGTGGGTCTCTTCCTGGTTTAGACAACTCGCCCAGAATGTCGTTTAGGGTCGGCAAACCTACTTCCTCCGTTACATACTCCTTCAAATTAATCTGCTTTCTTAACCTCTCATCACTTAATAAGTTGGCTATCTTCGTATTCAAGTCCCTAGCCATCGTTTCCACCACTGCATAACGCTCTGGGTGTACTGCCGATGCATCTAAAGGATGCTCCCCATTCCGAATACGTAAAAAACCTGCTGCCTGTTCAAAAGCTTTCTCGCCTAAACGTGGTACTTTTTTCAATTCTTTACGTGTTTTAAAAGGTCCATTCGCATTGCGATAATTCACTATCTGCTGTGCTAAGGAAGGCCCCAACCCTGACACATAAGATAAAACCTGTTTTGAAGCTGTATTCAATTCAACACCGACCGCATTAACACAGGAAATAACCGTATCGTCCAAAGCTGTCTGTAATTTATTTTGATCTACATCATGTTGGTATTGTCCAACGCCAATCGACTTAGGGTCGATTTTCACCAATTCAGCCAAAGGATCCATTAAACGACGGCCAATAGAAACAGCTCCCCGTACAGTGACATCCTGATCAGGAAACTCCTCACGAGCAACCTCTGAAGCCGAGTAAATAGAAGCCCCCGACTCATTAACCATGACAATTGTCACATCACGCAGACCAAGTTTGCGTACAAATTCTTCTGTTTCTCTTCCCGCAGTACCATTACCAATGGCAATAGCTTCAATCTGATATTTATCAACCAAATGTACAATGGTCTTTTGCGCCTCAGCCAACCCTCCCGCACCATTATGAGGAAAAACTGCCGTATTCTCGACCAACAACCCTTGAGCATCTAAAACAACAGTTTTACAACCTGTTCTAAAACCTGGATCTATAGCTAATAAACGCTTTTGTCCCAAAGGTGCCGCTAACAACAATTGACGCACATTATCAACAAAAACACGAATAGCCTCTTCATCAGCCCTTTGCCTAGTTAACACACGTACCTCTGTTTCCATAGAAGGCTTAAGCAACCTCTTATACCCATCTTGCAAAGCCAATCTTACTTGCTCAGCAGCATCTCCTCTAGAAGTAAGATACATTTTTTCCACAGCCGGAATCACCAAGTCTTCACTCACTTGAATATCTAGGTATAACAGCTCTTCCTTTTCACCTCTTCGCATAGCCAATACCCTATGTGAAGGCGCATCTTTTAATGATTCTGACCATTCAAAATAGTCTTTATATTTAATAGCTGCATCTTCTTTTCCAGGAACTACCCGAGATACAAACTGCCCCTCTTCTATAAAGGCAGTACGTGCTTTTGCCCGAACTTCTGCATCTTCAGCAATTTGCTCGGCAATGATATCTCTTGCTCCGGCTAAAGCATCTTCTAAAGAAGAGACTCCTTTTTCATCATCTAAAAAATTCGCCGCTAATGCGTCCAAATCATTACTTGATTGACCCAACAACAAGTCTGCTAACTCTTGTAGTCCCTTTTCTCGAGCAATCGATGCTCTTGTTCGACGCTTAGGCTTATAAGGCAAATAAAGATCTTCCAATGCAGACATCGTCTCTACTATCTGCAATTGAAGCTCTAGCTCCGCTGTCATTTTTCCTTGCTCCGTAATGGATTTCACCACTGCTTCTCTTCGTTTATCTAAATCTCGCAATTGTTGTACCCTGTCTCGGATAGCTGTAATCTGCACCTCATCCAAACTTCCCGTCAACTCTTTACGGTAACGGGCTATAAAAGGCACTGTAGCACCTTCGTCCAATAACTCAATAGTAGTTAATACCTGTCTATTGGTAACACCCAATTCTTTCGAAATAACAATTTCGTATGCCATTATAATTTGAAAATATAAATATAAATATCAGAAAGATTTATTCTGATAAAACGACTAGTGTATAATTAAAAATTTGATTACTATCATGCGAATTTGTTCACGCCCCACTACATAGGTATTTCACATGCAGTCTTCCCATTGCTTGGATCAATAGAAAGACTGTCTTTTTTACGCTTTGCTATTTGCAGGACAGTAAGCGCACTTATAATACTATTAAAAAGAACTAATGGATAATTAAGCATTTTTTGTATCATCCTGTTTACCAGTTTCCGGAGTAACAGCTTGTTTTTCATCCTCACTAGCATCAGCTGTACTTTCTGCAAAATGATCATTATAACCGTAAGAATAATGATCACCGTCAGAGCTAGGCTGCTCACCCGGATTATGCTGATACGTATTCTCAGGAGAAGTAAATCCAGGAAAACCTTTTTTATCTTCACCATCTTCATTACTCACAAGCTCCTCATCTTTCTTTTCTTCACTTGTATCTGTATTGCTATAACTGGTCGTAGGTTTATCATCTACGGTTACATCTAAATCTTTTTCAAAGTTATTAATCTGATCGGAAATCTCTCGCTTAATCCCATCAGAAGCATCTTTAAACTCCCTTATACCTTTACCTAATCCACGCGCTAATTCAGGCAATTTTTTACCCCCAAACAACAACAAGATAATAATGACAATAAAAATCATCTCTTGTGTCCCTATATTCATAAATGCTAAAGTCATTTTCTCTTCTTTTTATTTAACCTAATACAAGTTACTAAGGTAAGTGTAAATTTAATATTCCTCAAAATTTTGTTGTAAATATTTAGTAACAAATAAGTAGATTTCATAGCACAAAACAAAGCTATAGCCCTAATTATTTATATAAAATGTATAATTCGACACTCTCTTACAATTCAGTTTTCTAATCCCACTAGATTTTTTAGAAAACTATAGCTGATTATTTATTTACCTTTGCCAATGCATGACATTTAACAAATACTACAAACAGAATAAACATTTTTACTGGAGCACCTTCGCTTTAGCAGGTCCTGTAATCATTTCACAGCTAGGTCAGACTCTTGTACAAACGGCTGACACCATTATTGTAGGCAAATTTGTTGGCACCATACCTTTAGCTGCTGTTTCCTTGGTACATTCTGTTTTTATTGTGGTTATGGTTCTAGGTATTGGAGTATCTTACGGGCTCACCCCTTTAATCGCACAAGAAAATGGACGCAATAACAAAGCTGATTGTGGCAGACTTTTATCCAACAGCCTCTGGTTAAATATTGCGACAGGTCTTATACTTTTTTTAATTGTCAACTTTGGCTCTATGTATGCAGTTCAACATATGGACCAGGATCCTCGTGTTGTAGACGCTGCCAAACCTTACCTACTCATACTCATGCTATCCGTTGTTCCTCTCATGGTTTTCAACACCTTCAAACAATTTGCTGAGGGGCTTGGCTTCACCAAGCAGGCCATGAATATTACCATATGGGGAAACATTCTAAATGTTGTACTCGCAATAATCTTCGTAAAAGGCTTTTTCGGAATTAAACCTATGGGAATTGAAGGAGTAGGATATGCTACTTTAATAGACCGTATTGCCATGATGATTGCGATGGCAACCTATGTATTAAAGTCCAACAGATTCAAGCCTTATCTACAATATTTCAGACTTTTATATATAGATTTTAAGCGCGTAAAAAAGATACTTACCATCGGAGCTCCGGTTGCCATGCAGTATGTTTTTGAGGTAGGCGCATTTGCTGCTGCTGCATTAATTGCTGGAAAAATTGGAGCTATCGAACAAGCCAGTCATCAAGTTGCTATCACTCTTGCATCTATGGCTTACATGATGGCAAGTGGCATTGCTTCTGCCGCTACTATCAAAACAGGTCATAGTTTTGGAAAGGGCAACATGATACGTGTAACTAAATTTGCCAATGTTTCCTACCAATTAGCGCTGGTTTTCATGATCTGTACTGCTTTAATCTTCACATTTTTTAGCAACTATTTACCGTTAATATTTAGCGACGACCAGGCAGTCATCACAATTTCAGCAAGCCTACTTATCATAGCAGGCCTTTTTCAACTTTTTGATGGTGTACAGGTTGTCGGTTTAGGTGTACTCAGAGGAATAGGTGACGTAAATGTCCCGACACTAATAACGTTCTTCGCTTATTGGATTATAGGAGTTCCAAGCGCCTACTTACTTGGTATCGTACTGAATATTGGAATAAAAGGAGTTTGGTACGGTCTGACTTTAGGTTTATTAACCTCATCATTATTGTTATTTTTCCGTTACCGTTATATCATTAAAAAATCCGGAAAAAGAATTGAAAACAAGATCACTTAAGAGTAGAAATCTAGTAATAGCTATTTACTTGCTTTGTCTTTCATGAGTTAAAACACGTAAATAAAGTTGTTCTACCTTTTCACGTGCCCAGGTTGTCTTCCTCAAAAAAACAAGAGAAGACTTAATGCTTGGATTTTCAGTAAAACAACGGATTCGTATTCTACTCCCCAATTCATCCCACCCCATATAGTCTACCAAGTACTCAATAATATGATCCAATCTCTTTCCATGTAAAGGGTTGTTAACCTGTTCTTCCATACAACAAAGGTAAAAAAATCATCCTACAACCAAAACTAGTTATATTACAAGTAATATAACTCCCATTAAGATAATCATAAATACAATCTACCTGTGCCTCATCAATTGTAACATACAATAACTCCAATATAAAATTGCAGAACTGTAACGCAATCATTAGAAGTAATTAAAAAACTACCCCCCAAAAAACTCTAATTTAAAGATCATTGAACTTCCATGTAAACATAATAAAAAAGGAGGTCACTAAATGATCTCCTTTCCATATTTTTATATCTCTCTATTTACATCCCAGTTTTCTAGGTAATCTGCGACCCGTTTTAAAAACGTTCCTCCTAAAGCCCCGTCGATAACCCGATGATCATAGGAAAGCGACAAATACAACATATGTCGTATAGCAATCACATCACCATCTGCAGTTTCTAAGACTGCTGGTCGCTTCTTGATAGTTCCTACAGCCAAAATTGCTGCCTGCGGCTGGTTAATAATCGGCACCCCCATAATATTTCCAAAAGCACCAATATTTGTAAACGTAAATGTACCTCCTTGCGTATCGTCTGGTTTCAGCTGATTATTCCTTGCCCGATTTGCCATATCGTTTACAGCCTTACTGAGACCAACCAGACTAAGCTGATCTGCGTTTTTAATAACCGGCACAATGAGATTACCTGTAGGTAAAGCCGCTGCCATACCAATATTAATATTTTTTTTCTTTAAAATATTATACCCATCGACTGAAACATTAATCATAGGAAAATCTTTAAGAGCCTTACTAACAGCCTCGATAAAGATAGGTGTAAACGTAATATTCTCGCCTTCACGCTTCTTATAAGCATCCTTCACCCTATTCCTCCAATTTACCACATGTGTCACATCAGCTTCTACAAAAGAAGCTACATGTGGCGACGTCTTTACACTATGCACCATATGATCGGCAATCAATTTCCGCATACGATCCATTTCAATAATATCATCCCCTTCCCCCTTACTAGTTCCCTGTTGAGACTTTACAGAATCAGTAACGAAAGTCCCCCTTGGTTCTTTATGAACTACCTGCTCTCCACTGTAATTTATAGGCTTTTCTGTCCGGTTCTTAATATAGTTCAATACATCTTCTTTTGTTACACGCCCCTCAGCTCCTGTTCCACGAATTTCTTCCAATTCCTGCTGGGTTACACCCTCTTCTTGCGCTATGCTTTTTACTAAAGGCGAATAAAAACGATTTATTGAATAAATAACTTGCGTTGTTTCCTCTTTCTTTTCCAATAACTCTGTGCCTGGGATGATATCATGATCAGTGCAATCTTCACGATGATCATTCACTACATTTTCATCATTAAAATTATTTATTGGTGAAGTAACATTAATCGCAGCCTTCTCTTTTGTATCTCCATCACCTTCAATTTCAATATGTGCCAAGACATCGCCAACCTGTGCGACCTGATCTACCTCAAAAAAAATAGCAATAATTTCACCATTTACTGGAGAAGGCACATCTGAATCTACTTTATCTGTTGCTACCTCAACAATAGACTCATCCTCACTTACTGTATCACCAATTCCCTTAAGCCATTTTGTAATAGTTGCTTCAGAAACACTTTCCCCCATCTTAGGGAGTACAAGTTCATATATTGCCATAAGTTTCAGTCTTTAATGATTCTGCTAAATTAACATTTAATCCTCTAATTACCTCTAAACAAAATTAAATATCAAAAAACAAAATAAAATCAGATTATAATACTTCAATAAAGGCGATTACTGCTTTTTAAACATTTTCCATAACATTAGTAACGCTGCTGAGACCGTACGTTCGATATTTATAGATCGATCATTTTTAAAATAAAATGTTTTTACTTCTTTCCCTAGAGGTCCTACTACAGCTACACAAACCATACCAACAGGTTTCTTATCCGTACCTCCCCCAGGCCCAGCAACACCACTCGTTGCAATAGCATAATCACTTTCAAATTTCTTTTGCGCTCCTAATGCCATTTCTAAAACCGTTTCCTCACTAACAGCACCATAAGTTGCCAACGTACTTGGAGCTACATCCAGTATATCCAATTTCGCTCTATTCGCATATACAACCGCTCCGCCTACAAACATATTACTCGCTCCCGGAATTGCTGTTATAGCTGCAGAAATAGCTCCTCCTGTACAACTCTCTGCTGTTGATAACGTACACTTACTTTTCGAAAACACACGTACAATAACCTCCTCAAAGGTGACATCTTCTGTAGCTACAACATATTCAGACAAACGTTCAGCAACAAGACTAGCCTGCCTATCGGTTTCTTCCTTAACCTTAGTTTCATCTACACCCGATGCTGTAAACCTCAACCTCACCAAACCTAATCGTGGCAAGTAAGCCAACTTAATGTAAGATGGCAAAGAATCTTCTAAATCAGCAATCTTTTCTGCCAAATGCGACTCCCCTATACCAACAGTAATTAAATGTGCATTATATATAATCTCTTTTTTATCACCTTCAATAAGCAGCGGCATCACCCTATTTTTAATCAGATATTTCATCTCAAATGGCACACCTGGCAAAAAAGCATAATAGACAGATTTCTTTTCCAACCACATCCCCGGGGCTGTTCCTACATCATTAAACAATATTTTCGCATCTCTTAATACATCAGCCTGATTCAAATTCATAGAAGGCATTGCTCCAAGCCCTGATTGCTGAAAAATACTTTCTACGTGCCTTAAAACCTCCAAATTTCTAACAATTGGACTCTCAAAATAAACAGAAATTGCCTGCCTAGTTACATCGTCTTTCGTAGGTCCTAAACCTCCTGTCACTATCACAAGGTCTGCTCGCTCCGACGCTTGTTTTAAAGCTCCTAAAATAATATCTTCCCTATCGGATATAGAACTCATCTGCACCACAGATACCTGCACTAAACCAAGCTGCTGAGCGATCCACGCTGAGTTCGTATCAACAATTTGCCCATTTAATATTTCATCACCAATAGTTATAATTTCTGCTTTCATAGCATCTATAATTTTTTAACACAAAGAGCTGTCCCTAAAATGACCAACTTAACACTAAACAAATTTCAATAAAACCTTAGCATAGCTATACCTAAAGTATGTAAATAAAAACTACCTTAACAAGAATTTTCACTTCATAAATCTACTAAATGCAAGCTATTATCTATAGCTTAAATACTTACTAAAGAAATAAAACTTTTACTATTCACTAGAAGCAAGTGAACTATGCTCATAAAACCTTAAATCGACTTCATGATAAAAGATTAGTACCTATAATGGCTTTGGCTTTTGGTAAGCTTCAGATCCTGTAATATAGACGCTTTTGCCCGGATAGTAATATTATAGCTCTGATATTGCCCAAAAGGAGTCCATCCTACCGACAGATCCCAACAATGTAAATCCCGATATATATTAAATCTAGTTAATGAAAGCTTCTTCTGCTGCAAATCATACCCTGTATTAAATTGCACCTTCCACTTCGGCGTCACATTAAAATCCCCATTCAAATTCACAGTTGCAGTTATATTATTTCGCATCACCTGCCTTGAATTATCCCACTGCTTATTATAATTAAAACTAAATGAACCGTTTAAATTCCAAGGAATATTAAAATCTACGAAAGCATTCGGGTCAGTACTGATTCTAGCCAAAGCCTGAGCCTGTTCTGGCGTCATGTTAGACATTTGGTTACGCAAAGAATCTATATTATCATTACGGCTCTTATTTGCACTAGGGTTCAAACTATAATCAAAAGAAAGCCCAAAATTAGTTAAACGTGCTAACTTCCCATCTTTAAGTGCAAAACGGTCAATACGTATCCCTTCATCATTTACAATATAGGGATCCAAAATACCATTAAAATTTAAGTTTATTTTTTCATTAAAAATAGATGTCCTACCCGAAAAGCTAATAGTAGATAACTTCAGCGAATCCGCCATGAAGTTATAGTTCCCACTAAAAGTCAATCCCTGAATAATAGGTATCTTTTTAACAGCATTTGTTCCGGTTGAATCCTTTTTATTCTTCACCTTTGCCTCAATATTATTATCTATTGAAAAACCAATCCCCATGGATTTCCCTGCACCAGGTCCACCATACATAGCACCTTCAAATACAGAATACTTCCTTAACACACCATCTTTATCAACAAATTCTTTATAAAATCCATATTTGGGATCAGAAAAATCTGGTCTATAATTAAAATTTACAGAAGGGGTCACTACATGTCTTAGTGCCTCTATTTTACCAATTTTCGGATACGTACCGTATATCTTTGTAGATAATCCTGTTGACAAAGAATAATCATAAGCACGACGAAACCCCTGCACCGTATCTCTAGCTTCACCAAAACCCTCGACCTCATTGAACAAACGTTTACGAATAGACTGCAAATACCAGCGTTCCGTATAGTTAACGGACGTATTAAATTGAAAATGTTTAAATGCATTTAAGCTCAAGCTTACAGGGATACTATGCTGAAAACCGTTCGTAAAATTCTTTAATGATTCTTTTTTAAACAGAATAGAATCACCCGTACTTATCGTATTACGCCCTTGTAAACTATACCCAACCGTTATACGCTGATACCATTTTTGCTCACCTACACGATCTTTAGAATCAAATGGATTGAATGTTGCTACGTTCAAATTAAATGATGGTAATTCTAAATCTACCTTTCCCGTTGTCATATCTTGCCTATGGCTCATATTAGTCGTAAAGTTAACCTTACCATCAGCAAACACTTTACCATAAGCAATAGACGAAGACATATTATTTTGTGTTAAATCCCGTATACTATTGTGCTGATTCATCCCCGTATTCTTAAAATAAGATCGTGTAGCAAAATTGACCGAGGCTGAAAATGATGTCCCAGGATTAGCTTCTTGACGCTGTGTATGGTTCCATGTTACATTAAAGTCAGTATCAGAACCATAATTATCCGTCCCTTCTACACCCGATTTTGTACGTGCA
Organism: Sphingobacterium sp. UT-1RO-CII-1; assembly: GCF_026711005.1. Classification (GTDB taxonomy): domain Bacteria; phylum Bacteroidota; class Bacteroidia; order Sphingobacteriales; family Sphingobacteriaceae; genus Sphingobacterium. The sequence goes on from NZ_JAPPVJ010000003.1 coordinate 329,272, forward strand.
TAACGGACAGTAAAGCCTCCACTATATTTATAATTCACTAGATAGTTTGTACGTATATTCGTTTCCCAAGATCCTTTTGAATATAAGGTACCTCTAATTTCAGAATCCCAATAATCACTAAAAGCTAAATACCAACCTGCATCACGTATCGCAAAACCCCGCGTAGCATCTTCTCCAAATGACGGAAATAAAAAACCAGAAGATCGTTTATTTGTTCGCGGAAAGAAACCAAAAGGAATCGCTAAAAACTTTATTGGAATATTTTCAATCACCAAATGTGCGGGGCCGACTATAATATGGTTTTTAGCAGCAAGTCCTTTTGTAAAATTAATACCAAAATGTGTATAAGGATAAGGTAAATTACACGTACTATACATACCTCGCTGCAAAGAGAGCTCATCATATAAATTTTTACGTACCACTCTCGCCTGTATATAAGCACCATCTTCCTCTGTCATGATCCCGTACGTATTCCCTTCTTGACTTTTATAGTCATATAAGAGGGAGTCAACCGTCTTTGGACTATCTCCCGGAAAAATCACGACAGGGCGGCCTACGTACTTCCCATTATGATCAATCACACCACTCGCAAACAATTGATTCGTGTTCCGATCTAAACGAATGTAGTCAGCAGCCAACTCAAAAGTTTCATACTTTACCTTCGCCCCTTTGTATAAATGTAAAACATTTTTATCAACTTGATTCCAGGACGAATCATTTGCCACAATAGTGACAACCGTCTCCAGTCCCTCTTTATTTTTCACTTGAACAGTATCCTGTCCCGTAGTCTCTTTTAAATGATTTCCTATTGTATCAGCCGACGACACAGTAGTATCTGGTACGATACTAGATTTCTTATCTGCAGGTGTTATAACTTGAGCATTTAAAGCTGCAAAGCTTATAAAAATAAACAAGAAACTAGAGAAAAAACAAGTTAACGCCTTCAATGTTAATTATGAATGTTATTTTTGTGTGCAAATAGTCCTATTCGAGCAAAAATAGTCAAAAAACATTTAGAAACAGTGAAGTAATTGACGGAATAACTAAATATATGATTTCACACTATTTCACGTTACTTATAGGAGCAGAATTATTTCAAAATATTATGCATATAGAAAGAGAAAGCAAATTAAGAATCATTAAAAAAAAATTCACTCTCTTATTGTTATTCTTTGTAGCTGCCATTTACAATATATCAGCTGCAACAAAAGGTCTCTCAATCAATGAGCCCTATATTATTGTTATTGATCCTGGGCATGGAGGAGGAAAAATCGGGGCTAAAGGCAGAAAATCTACAGAAAAAGACATTGTACTAGACATTTCAAAAAAACTAAAGACTCTATTAGAAGCACAAATTCCCAATGCAAAAGTTCTACTAACCCGAACTACAGATATTGATGTAACATTTCTATCAAGAATACAACTTGCTAATAAAAATAAAGCGAATATTTTCATCTCCATTCATGCCAATTCAGCCGATGTAGATATACGCGTTCGCAACAAAAACGGAAAATATGTAAATTCCGTTCGCCGAAATCCAAAGGTTAGAGGCACCGAAACCCTAGTCCTAGGGTTTCATCGTATGGCCGAACAGGATGTTGCTATACGTGAAAACGCCGATTTACTGCTAGAAGACAATTATAAAGAAGATTTTTCCGATTTCAACCCCAGCGATCCTTCAAGTTATATTATTTTCCAATTAATGCGTAATCAATATCGCCGAGAAAGTATTAAATTAGCATCGCTCATACAAGGGCAATATGTGAAAAGTGCTAAAATTGATCGAGGGGTCAAAGAGCAGGGTCTGGCTGTATTATCTAAAGCCACAATGCCCGCAGTACTAACTGAAATTGGTTTTATAAGTAGTCCAGAAGAAGAAGAGTACATGCTTTCAGCTAAAGGTCAGGAAGAAATTGCTCAAAACCTGACAAATGCTATAAAAATGTATAAAGAACATTTAAAAATTTAATTTCAATCCTAGAATCTCAGATTTCAAAAAAATCCGAGATAATTTAAATAGTAATGACAGTTTTGAACACAAATAAAAATACTCCGTACACTCGATTAAGATTTTTTTCGATCCTACTCTCTGTTACTTTCTTAACAAGCAGTTTTACACCTAAAGACCCAACAATTGAACAAGGAACCAAAGCACAGAAAGTTAAAACTATTGTTCTCGATGCTGGACATGGAGGGCATGATTCTGGAGCAGTTGGTCGAAAATCAAAAGAAAAGGATGTAGCTTTACAAGTCACATTAAAATTAGGTGCGAAAATCGAAAAAGAAATGCCGGACACAAAGGTAATTTACACACGTACTACAGACGTTTTCATACCTTTATACCAACGCCCTGCTGTGGCAAACGAAGCCAAAGCAGAACTTTTTATTTCTATCCATTGTAATTCAGGTGGGACAAGCACAGTTCGCAAAAAAAACAGTCGTGGCCGATGGGTAACGAGTAAAGTCCCTAATAGAACAGCAGTAGGAACAGAAACTATAGTCAGCGGATTCAACAGATTAGCACAACAAGATGCGGCCATACGGGAAAACGCATCTATTTTATTAGAGGAAAACTATAAAGAAAATTACGGAGGTTTTGATCCTAATGATCCATCAAGTATGATTGTTTTCCAACTCATGAAAAATCAATACAGGCGTGAAAGTATAAAACTAGCATCCTATATGCAGGAAACATATAAAGCATCGGGACGTAGAGATAGAGGTGTCTTAGAATTATCTTTAGCGGTACTAGCTACTGCGGGTATGCCTGCAGTTCTTACCGAGATAGGTTTTATCAGCAATCCAGACGAAGAAGACTTTATGTTGTCTGATTATGGTCAGAAAGAAATTGTAAATAATTTGTTCAATGCAATAAAAACCTACAAAACCACTACAGATCGATAAACTTTTAGTAGATTTAGATTGTTAATAAAACAAAAAGGAAATATAATTCATCTCACACATATATTTTGAAAATAACAAACGAAACAAAAGTAGGAATCATTACCGCAGTAGCCTTAGCATTATTGTTCATTGGCTACAATTTTTTAAAAGGAAATGATGTATTCAATAGCGAGAACGAATTTTACACGGATTATGACAATGTAGATGGATTATCCGTATCCAAACCTGTTGTTGTCAACGGATATCAAATTGGTCGAGTATCAAAGCTCACTTTAATGGAAACCGGAAAAATACGGACTCACTTCAAAATAAAATCAACTTATCAAATTCCATCCAATACTGTTGCACGTATAGTCAGCGCAGACTTATTGGGCAGTAAAGCTATCGTCTTCGAATTAGGAAGCAGTAAAACAATGGCAAATGACGGAGATCCACTTTTATCAGATGTGCAAGCAAATTTACTAGAAAAAGTAGAGCCTTTACAACAGAAAGTTGAAAACTTAGTAGTCAAACTAGATTCTGTTTTATCAGCTATCAACACAGCGCTAGACGATGAGTTTCAACGTGATTTTAAAAGCAGTTTACACAGTATATCAGTTTCGCTGGGTAATATGGAAAAAATCACAAGTGATGTCGAAGGATTAATGGGATCTGAGAAATTACGATTCGCTAAAATTATGCAGAACTTAGAGTCTATCACAAATAACTTTAAAAACAATAACGACAAAATAGAAAAAATATTAGCAAATCTTGACAACTTATCAGAAGATCTTTCAAAAACAGAAATTAAAGCAACAATAGATAATGCGAACCAAGTCATGAAAGATGTACAGGTCATAACTGCTAAAATAAGTAGTGGAGAAGGAACAATAGGCCTACTCTTGAACGACGATCAACTTTACAACAATTTAAACAGCTCAACTAAAGAATTGGACGATCTCATTAAAGATCTAAAAGAAAGACCTGGTCGGTATATTAGATTAAGCATATTTGGAAAAAAAGACACAAAATAGTCTTCATTAATATTCTAGCATAATAGCCCATTTTTATATAAAAATGGGCTATTATCTTTATTACTTTTAACACCTTATAACTATCAGTAAATTTTAACTATATTTGATTTTCACATTAAAAGCACAAAAATGAATATTAAGGGTTGTCTTCCTCCTCCAATAGTTTAATATTTCATGGAAATATAAAGGTTGTAACACGCATCCATACATATTGATGCTAGAGTTACTATGCCTCCATCTTACTATTAAATATTAAAGACAATTCTTAATGAACAAAGCATATATATATTTGCACGGTGCAGTGCTACTCCTTGGTCTTTCTCCAGTTTTTGGAAAGATTATATCACTCAATGAAGGACTTCTTACTTTTTACCGAGTGCTCTTTTCAGCTATAATTCTATTCTTTATCTTAAAGCACTTTAAAGTAACTCAAGCTCTCCATTTTAAAGAAAAGGCAAAAATTGCGCAAACAGGCATACTTCTAACATTTTCTTGGGTCTTTTTCTTTGCTGGGATTAAGTATTCTAATATTTCTATAGGTGTAGTTTGCTTTTGTATGGCAAGTTTCTTCACTGCCTTTCTAGAGCCTATTCTTAATAAAAGTCCCTTCCGAATATCTGACGTTCTACTGAGTATACTAACTCTTCTTGGAGTAAGTCTCATTTTTCACTTTGACTCATCATACCGTTTAGGAATAACATTAGGTATTATTTCACCGTTATTTTATACACTATATTCTATCTACAATAAACGGTGGGCAAATCACTATGATAGCAAACTCATAAACTATTACCAAATGATAGGCGGAACAATCGGATTGGGTTTGACACTTCCTGTTTATCTATTTTTTTTTCCATCAGAAAAGCTGTTCCCTGATTTAAAGGATATTTCATATTTATTAGTACTTGCTTCCTTGTCAACAGTATTGACATATATTTTACTTACCGAAGCTTTTAAAGAAATATCAGCATTTACAGCAAACCTCAGTATGAACCTAGAACCCATTTATGCCATAATCATAGCTTTTTTATTTTTCGGCGAAAGTAAAGAAGTAGGATTTTCTTTTTATATAGGCCTATCTTTTGTCGTAATATCTGTACTTCTACAGGCCTACATGGTAAGTAAAAAAACTACCTCTTAAAACTTGATAGATTACTGACTATGTCTGGACATAGTCAGTAATAAGTTCTAACGAATTCCCTATGATGTTGTTATAAGCATAATAACTATTCAGTAATAGAGATGGGCACAAAAACAATACTCTTATAATTATCCTTTTCATATAGCACACCTATCGACTCTGTCCCCAATAGCACTAAATCAGAATAAGCACTATAATCTCCTTTGTATCCTTCAGGAGACTTAGCTATCACCTTATTAAAAAACCAAGTCTTTCCCTTATCTCTTGATAAACGCACGGTAAGATTATCTCGTTTTTGTTCATCTGCTGCATTACAGACTGCTAAAATATAGTTTGAACCGTCTTTCCATGACAACGTACTGCCTTGATTCACAGGATCAGGTAAAGCAAGGTCATAAGTAGTAGTATCCCAAGTTGCCCCCCCATCACTAGAATAACTTACAATACGGCTTTTTATATTTCCTTGCTGATTTCTGGTATTCATATACAATTCTGTATCAGAAACCTGAGCGGCCATCGTTTCATTTCCTCCTTCAAAAGGTATAGTTTCAGCAATCTTAAAAGTTTGACCATGGTCGTCCGAATAATAAGCATTTGCAAAATAGTCTCTCCCAGCATCTTTTGGATTGCCCTCTGAATGGTTGGAAGGTATGTAAATACGTCCTTTGTATGGACCATCACCTAGCTGTACAGCGTGCCCGGGAGTATTAGCAAAAGCCCTCCAATCTTCTTTAAAGTTGTAATCAGAATTGATGTTAGGTTGATTCGGACGGTGCCCCTGTGTGGTAATATTGACAGGTTGGCTCCACGATTGACCACCATCTGTAGATGTTATGTACCATAACTCCCGCAATCCATTCCCTTTCCTCACTTCTCCTTCATGATTGTTTCCTGTATTATAAAATAAGAAAATTCGTCCTTCAGGATAAACCGGATCATATACGTCGACCACAGGAGCAGGATTACCGGCCTGTAATTTTTCATTTTTAGCAGCCACCTGTAGTGCACCCCATGTTTTACCATTATCTTTACTAATTTTATAAACAATGTTTACATTGCCATAATCTCCAGCGTGATCTACACGACCTTCTGAAAACGCAATAATATCTCCATTCTTATTTTTTACCATGGCTGGGATACGATAGCTTTTGTAGCCATCTTCACCAGACTTAAATACAGTTACTTCTTGGGCATGTCCCCCAAAGATTGTTGTAATAACAATCAATGTAAAAATTAGCTTTTTCATTTTCTACTTTAATTTTAATCAATCTATAGGTGCGAAAGTGAACATCCATTTGATAGGATTATCCCAACTTCTACCTTTAAAACTCTTTACTGGTAATTTTATTAATACTTCGTTCCATCCTTTTTTTAAGGATATAAATGTAGGTTCTCTAAACGAATAACCTTCGTCTAATAAAGGTTTTTCTAAATCTCCTTTTAACCCTGGTTGTTTCCAAACTGGCGGGTTGATCTCTTTTAAATTTACCCAAAGTTTGCTCTGACGATTGTCCCAAGCATGCCTCTCTGGCGAATCACTTGCATAGGAACGTGAAAGGTTGTCAAATCCAACCCAAAAAGAACCCGTTCTTGCCTGGTCACTCCAAATTTTAGTGCGTGCATACCAAGTCGTACTATCTTGAGGGAGATCAATTGCACCCTGCAATATATCTGCCCACCAATGTCTAAGGATGATTGTTCCTCCCTCTACTGTTTTTGACACCTGAACATTCTTATCATAAGGATCATGTTCTATTTCAAAACTACAACTCAAATCTCCCTCATTATTATATGGGCCAACTAATTCCCAAATTAAATCTGTTTGCTTTATGTAAGGGAAGGGTTTCTGTTCAAAATAAAGAGACTTGTGTGTCAAAAGGCGCCCTTCAAACTCTTTAAAAGCGGTGTATTCTTTTGTATCATTAGGCATAATATTACAAACCCAATGTTCTAAACCACCTCCTCGCCATGTACGTTCAGCAAAAGCCAGAATTGAAGGATAAAGCGCAGACTGATAAAACATGTCTATCGGATTGCTTACAGCACGATCAGGCCAAGAACATAATGTAGCTCCTAAAAGATTGGTATGTTCTTGATTTTGCCCACCTATTTGTCGATGAAATAATGTTGTAACCGTCTCTAAAGGATCCATATGATTGATATATAGATGTTTTGAGTCTATATATCGGATATCTCCTATTTCTTTTATTACCTCAGGACCTCCCATCCAAAGCTGTCGCCAGGTCTGAGACTTCAAATTACTGCCCGGTGACCAGCCTACACTAGTTTTATACCCTAGTTGTTCTACATAGCGTGTTATTTCAGGCATGAAATTATTATTTGTTATTTTCACTTCATCACCGCCTATATGTAGCATCTCGAGCTCTGGATAGTTATTCCTAAACTCAGACAAAAGCTCTTTAATGTAATACATTCCAGAATCAGATTGCATATCTACACCAAAAAAGCGTGTAAATGCAGCACTATGTCCTGGCATATCGATTTCTGGCAGTAGTTGGATATGTCTATCCTTGCAATAGGCAATCAGTTCCCTAAATTCAGCATCACTATAATACTCTCCTACCCAACGCGTCATTGTACCGGCATCGGTTAAGCCTGGATATTTTTGGCTAACGAGTCGCCAAGCAATATCCTCTGTAAAGTGAAAGTGCAATACATTGAGCTTATATTGTGCCATTACATCTATCTGCTCTTTAAGCATATCCATCGGTTGATAATTGCGTCCTACGTCTAATAAAAATGCACGCCAAGAGAAAGCAGGTTGATCTCTAATTTCTAAAAAGGGAAGTTTTTGATCTTTAACTTCCAGTTGACGAAGTGTTTGAAGACCATAAAACAACCCAGCGGCCGTACTAGCTTGTAAGTGTAAGCTTTCCTTATCAATTGTAAGATTATAACCTTCTGCTGCAATTGATTCAGAATTAGTAAGTAATTCCAATACGAGAGGGAAAGTTTGTTTAGTATGCTTTTGTTCCGATACTTTCCAGTTATCTAGTATGCCTCTAAGAAATCGGAGCTCCCGCTGTGTCCCCCCCTTATTTATAATATTTACACCTTTCCTAAGATTTACTACTCCTTTTTGCCAACTCACATCTTGAGGCATAGGAATGAATGCTTGTTGTGCTACTGAAATCACAGCTAGTTGCAAATAAATAAACAATAATAAAAACCGTATCATCTTTTATTTTTTATAAAATTATTCAGAATTGTCCAGCAGTACCATTCTTGTCTAGGCAAATGAAAGGGGCCTTTAAACATATTGCCTTTAGCTGTTTGAGCTATTGAACCATCGCGATGTAGGTATCCAAACCATTCGCCATTCTTGGGGTCGTGAAAATGGCTATACGCATAATCATGAATCTTTCTGTGACGATCGGCATATTTTTTATCACCTGTCATGAGATAGGCTAGTAAGGTAGCAATAATAGTTTCATTCTGTGGCCACCAGAATTTCATGTCTTGCCAATATTCTTGCACAGGTTTATTATACACATCCCTGAAATACAAGATGCCGCCATGCTCTTGATCCCATCCTCTATCCCACATGTAATCAAGCATACGACAAGCCAAATCGATCAGTTTTGGATCATTACTTCGATATTGCGCTTCATGTAGTACAAACCAAGCTCCCTCTATAGCATGTCCGGGATTGAGTGTTCTTCCATCAATATGATCGATAATACTGCCATCAGGGGCTACTTGCTCCATTACGCAGCGGATATCATCTTTGACAAAGTTCTCTTCAATTTCTGTGATCCAACCTGCAATTGCATTATCACAGCGTGGGTCACCTATTGTCTCTCTTAGCTGCTGTGCAGTATTGATCATAATCATTGGAATGCCTATCCCTTTACTCGGTCGTGTGCTTTCGTATTTAGGAGTCATTTTCCTTGTTCCATTGGCATATTCCAAACAGGTTCCAAAGATCTCTCTAGAAAGTCTGGCAGCTTCTTCATCGCCCGAGGCTTTTGCATATGCTGCAAAAGCAATAACTGCAAATGTCTCAGAAAAGAAGTAACGCCGCATCCGAATAGGGGCACCGGTCTGATCTACATGAAAGTACATTTTACCTGTATCGTCAAAACACTTGTCACGTAAAAATTCATAACCGAGTCTCGCACCATCCAGCCATTCTTGCCTCGCTTCTACGGTGTTATACAAAGTGGCTAATAACCAACAGGCACGTCCCTGTATCCAAACTGCTTTATCCGTGTCGATTAATGAACCATCTTGATCTCTCATCAATAGATAGCCGCCATGCTCCTTATCATAGGATCGAGGAAACCAAAATGGAACCGTGTCATTAGTCAATTGATCTTTATAAAAGGAAGCTAAATCTTCCAATTCTTTGTGAGTGTACATTATATTACTTTATTTCAAATGTAAATGTCGAAACAGGCGTTCCTGCTTCATTTTCTAAATTTGCTGTTGAATAGGGGGTATATGCATACCTTATATGTTTAATAGCTATCGGAAGTAAAGGTATCGAAATCTGATTTTTGTATATCTTTGCAGATTGTACAGGGTGGAAGAAGCCTCTGTCATCTATCAATTCAAGACCTTTTAAAGCTTCCTCTCCTCTTGTTTTTAACTGTTTGCAGGCAGAAAAGGTTAATATTAATTCTGTACCATTTTGCTGTACTTCGGTCAATTTTGGACTATCTGCCAAAATTTCCCTACCATAAGTATGCTGTTTAGCAAGATTAGCTAAACGTTGCCCCACTATTTTCTTTTCGATAGGATGTACATCCGTAGGATCCCCTATATCAGATGATACTGCCATATATACCCCTGACATATTTTCCACAAGCATTCGTTGGTGATCCCTGAAAACAGGCCATGAGGGACGCTCTATACTAGATAATTGAACAAAATAAAAAGGCAAGTCTTCCTGCCCAAAAAATTCTCTCCATGATGAGACTAGCTTAGCAAATAAATGGTCATGCAGCTCTACATTGTGTGCATTACTTTCGCCTTGATACCATAAAACACCTTTAAAAACCGTATGTACCCAGGAGCTCACACCTGCTTCAAAGTTATATGCAGGAGCATAAGGATGGCGTGCATTTTTGACAGATGATAATGCTAGATTTTCAGCGCCTCGTTTTCGACAAAAGTCTTGTATAAAGTCTGAGGTTCGCCAAGAGTGTATATAGCTAGCCAATAGGTTGTCATTTTCCAATACTTCTCTAGGAATCCAAGACTCTGTATTAGAGCCGCCAACAGATATATCTACTATACCAATAGGTATATCTTGATCTAAAAATATTTCTTCAGCAAAAGAATAAGCTACTGCCGAAAAACTTGCAGCAGACATACTTGAAGAGACTTGCCAGTTTCCAGAAAAATAATTAAGATCATTTACCTTTTGGAGTGTAGTTGAGTCCCAGACTACGTTGGTAGTTTCGGCTAAATTTTTTGCTTTAAACAGACGGATTAAAGGATATTTATCTGCTTTGTCAATGGTTTCAGCTCCGCCCTTTGAAGCGCGGACAGGGAAAGCCATGTTGGATTGTCCGGATGCTAGATAAACATCGCCAAATAAGATATTGTCTAAGATTACACTTTCATTATTACACTGAACACTGATTGTGTAAGGACCTCCTGCTTTTTTTGAAGGAATTTCTACACACCAATTGCCGTAAGTATCGACAGTAGTATTTAGTGTTTTTCCATCAAAAGTTATAGTAACTATTTTATCTGTAGTACCAACTCCAAAAATCTTGTTGGGTCTATCTCTTTGCAAAACCATGTTAGAACCTAATGTCTGATCTACAGTTAGAATTTGCTCAGTACCTACCAACACTTTAGCAACTTGGTTAGCAATTATATTTGCACCTTTTGCATTCGGATGTAAGAAATCATCAAATAAATCTATTCTTGCCGACAAAGGGCTATGGTTGTCTATTAATTCAGCCCCATTAGCTTGTGCGATCTTTGGAATTAAAATTTGAATAGAATCAAACCAATCTCGTGTACCTGATAAAAAGCGTGGATGGCCAGAAAATATAGGAGTCAGTAAGCAAACATAAACTTCTACGGTAGGGTTAACTTTTCGAAATTGATCAATAAGTGTGCTATAATCTTTTTCAAATTCAGTTGAATAATTCGGCCAATTTCTAGGATCTGTATCATTAAGCCCTAAGGCTACAACTATAATATCTGGAGCAAATTCTAGGGCTTCTCTATATTCCTTTGTTTGTATATAAGGGTTATGCCCTTTGGTTAACAAGGTAGCTCCGCTATGTCCAAAATTGCCAACTAGGTATTCCGTTCCTAATAAAGCCTGCAATTGTTCAGGGTAGCTATTACCAGCTCCCTTTATTCCATAACCTTTGGTTACAGAGTCGCCTATACAACCTACTTTTATTTGAGAAAGCCCATTTTTGTAAAAAGCGGAAAGAAATAACGTGATAAATATAGCAAGCAAAAATTCAATCTTCATAATCAATTACTTTTGGCCTTAATACAATCAACTGAAGTAGGATAGCAATTAATACAAATGCTGATAAAGTGGCAAAACCGATATTGAAATTCCCTTCGTCTTTAAATCTACCTAATACTTGAGTTACTCCTGCGCCTGCAAATACACCTGCCATATTCATAAAACCATAGGCAGTTGCTCTCAGTCTGCTCGGGACAAATTGACAAAGTATAGGCATGTTATTGGTGTCAAACATGCCGAAACCAATACCAAATAATATAGCTGCTCCAACTACCGGAACTGTGGTTGTTCCAAAACCTAACAATATTAAGGAAGGAATCGTTAATCCGAGTCCGATCGCCCCTGTATATATTCTTCCTTTTACATTTTTAAGCACCCATCGATCACTTAATACTCCTCCAATGATTACACCTATGAATGAGGATGCTGCTATGGCAATCGTAGACATAGGTCCCGCCTGTGACATAGGAATAGCAAGATTCTCAGAGAATAGGGTTGGAATCCAGTTTTTGATAGCCCAGCCCGGTAAACTGGGAGCGGCAAAGTAAAAAAGAATGACCCAAAAAGTAATCGTTCCGAATAATTGAGTTAAGCCTTTTATTACAGGTGTTTTGGTTACTGTATTTTTGATTTTATCGGTAAAAGAATCGCTTCTTTTTTCAAATAAGGTAAAGGTCAATATGACAGCATAACCAATACCTACTAGTCCAAACCAATGAAATGCTGTGTGCCAACCATAATCGGCTGCTACAGTTGCTCCAAATCCCCCCAGAGCTTGCCCCATATATAAACCTGTCATATGTATCCCGATAGCGAGAGAGCGGGTTTTACCTGTATGGTAATCTGCAATAAGAGCCAATGCTGCAGGGATATACAAGGCTTCGCTAACGCCCATAAGAGCACGAAGAACCAGGAGTTCGTTATAGGTATTGACAATGCCCATTGAATAAGTAACTGCCGACCACACAAACAAACTCCCGACGATAAGCCATTTTCTGTTAATGCGGTCTGCAATAACTCCCGCTACAGGACTCATCACAGCATATATATATAGAAATATAGCCATCAAAAAACCAAATGCTTCCGCCTGCTGCAGTTCGACGATATCGATCTCCATAGCAGATTTCATCGTCGATAGCATTTGTCGATCCATATAATTGAGTAAAGCTACAATCCACAGCAATCCTACTACAACCCAAGGATAATATTTTTGTTCACCTAATTGTTTTATCATCATTATCAGTTTATCGGTCGGCTTTTTTTATTGTATTAACTGACCGCTTAATATATTTGCTGTTCGCACGCCAGCCCTTATTTCTCCACTTGGAATAATAATATAATCTTTCCACTTAATAGCGGTTGTTGTCACTGGACTTTGTACAGTCAGCTCAGAAATTAACTGCCATTCTTTGCCTGTTTCTGATTTTAATCTCCAAACATTTTTATGAAAGCCTGGATGCGTCTGTTGTATTTTTCTTTTTTCTAAAATTAATGCTTCACGCTTTATACTATCGGTCTCTGCTGAAATGTCAGCGATTATCTGTTCGGCAAGATGAAACGTAGAAGCATCATCCCCTCCAATCAAAATATAATCGCCATTACTTGTACAGACACCAGTACCTGCTGCCAGTGGAGAAGGTAATTCAGGTAAATATCTAAGCGACTTATCCTTACTATCTATAGAAAGAACACGGTCGTAGATTGTACTTTTGTCTCCTCTATTTCGTTTCCGCCCCCCCATAATGATGATTGTTTCATTAGTTCCTGCAAGCGCAACCGCATGTGTCAAAGCGTAGGGCAATTCCAACCATGGTGTCCATTCTTGTCCAGACTGAGACATATCTAGCTTATAAATCTTATTAGAAACAATATCATTATTTTCACCACCAATTAGATATAGGGTTGCATTAATGTACACCATACTAGCATTACTCAATGGAATAGGAAGTCTTGGTAATTCATTAACTTTTAATTGATTTTGCTTATCGAATTGATAAGCATATACCTCACCAATTGCACCCAATATATCTTCTCCTCCTGCTGAATATAACACCCCATCTTGTGATACATTTGCTGGATAAGCTAGTGCCTGAGGCAATGTAAAAGTACTATCTAACAATATAGTATCCCCAGATAACCGATATAGAAAAGCTTCTTTTTGGTATTTTTTTTCACCTCCATCCCAAGGTGCTCCATCTGGAAAATTAGCGCCCCCTGCTACTAAAAGATGATCTCCTATTAAGCCCGTTATAGGACCGGCAATGCCGATGTTTGGCTTTTGATCAGTGGGAGGTAATTCCGTCGCTACATTCCAAACTATACTAATATTCTGCAGATTACTTTTACAAGAAACCAGCAGAATAGATAAAATAAATATTAGAGAACGATTAGGCATCGTATGTAGATTTGAACTTGTCGAAGCCTAATTCTTTCACCTCACTTTTAAATAACTCAAAGCTACTCCCGTCCATATTGGCTACTGGAAGCCTAAATTCTCCACAATCTAAATCTATAAGTTTCATATAAGCTTTGCCAGTTGCAATTCCTCCATACTTCCCTAAAAGAGTGATCATGTCAATTGCTTTCTGTTGCAAGTTATTTGCTATTTCTAAGTCCCCTTTTTCGAAGGCAGCAATAAGTCCGTGATACAAAGGTGCTGCATAATTGTATGTGCTTCCTACCGCACCTTTACTTCCAAGTACTAATGCAGACAACATATTCTCATCACGCCCCCACAACATGTCATACTTTCTATTATTATAGTTTAAACAGGATAAAAAATCCATAAAATCTTCATGTGTATATTTGATCCCTACAAACGTGGGTACCAATGTATCTACTTCTTTAAGTAGATCGATCATAGCATAATCTCCTCCTGTTAATACAGGAATGTGGTAATAATAGAAAGCCGTGTTTGGAGCTGCAGAAGCAACTTCTGCACAACATAGAGCGAGTTGTTTTATATTAGCTGGTTTAAAATAGTAAGGAGACGTAAATGAAATTGCATCGGCACCTTCTTGTTCGGCAATAGTTGCTAATTCTTTACACTCTTTGATATTCGTCCCTCCTAAAAAAAACATTAAAGAAAAGTCGTCATCATTTTTAGTTAATGTTGTCCATGCTTTTAAAACCTGTACTTTTTCATCAAAAGTTAAAGAAACACCTTCGCCTGTAGAGCCACAAATGAACGCTCCTGTGACATTATTTGCTTTTAAAAGTAAATAATAAGAAGGGATCAGATCAAGATTTAACTCACCGTCGCTATGGAAAGGAGTAAAGGGAGCAGCTATTAAGCCTTTAATATGTTTCATGTATCTTTAATTTGCTGTTTTTTTTCTGTTTTATAAAATATCAAAACCTACTGTAACAAACTCATGCAATGCTTACAGTAAGCATTATTTTTTTCCTATATTTATTATACGATTCGTCTATTTTGGTTGTTCCTAAAATGCAGGAATGAAGAGCGTATACTTCTCGCTCCTCTATTCTATACTTTTTCATAAAAGATTTAAGGTTTTGTAGTTTCATATCCGGGAGTCTGATCCACCAAAGGGTCATTTGTCCATACGTCGCGCCCAATAGGCCACAACACCTTATAAGCCTGCTTACTTTGATCTAACACACCATAAGGATGATTAGGAGAACGAAACACTAAAGGTATTGCTCCATACTTCATCCGACGAATATCATACCAACGTTTGCCCTCCCAAACGAATTCTTTCATTCTTTCTTCAAAAATGGCTATTTCATTCTCATCTTTTGTACCATTTACAAAAGGTGCTAAATCATTACCTTCGTAAGCACGATCACGAATCGGCTGTATAAAAGCAGTTGGGTCACCGCCCTCAGCATTCGCTATTTCTGCTAGCATCAATAAGCGGTCTGCTTCACGATATATAGGCCAATCATCAGTATAATTACGAATATTATTATTAACAGTACCCATAAATTTTGTTAAAACGGTATTCCGAACAGTTACGCGCTGGGGTGCTACTGTACGATCTAAAGCATAAAAGTCATAAAAAGTATGATTCCTTCGTCGGTCTCCGATGTCATAAGACTGAAATAAATCATATGTATAAGCATAACGCTGAATCCCCCCTACACTGGCTTCTGCAATCCTCAACGGATCAATCAATGTCTGTGCATTAACATCTATAGTATCTTTAAAATAAATTCCATTAAAATTGCTACCTGCATATAAAAATTGTGCTACTGCCGAGGACTCTGCTTCATTAAACGCATAAGGTAAAGTGAAAATAATCTCCGAATTTCGTTTTTCTGTAAATACTTTCGCAAAATCTGCCAATAAACTATATCCACCTACTTCATTCAAAACAGCTTTTGCATCCACAAGATCAGCAGTATTATTATAAACTTTTGCAGACCAAAGAAATACCTCCCCTTTTAGCATACGCGTAGCATTAAGAGTCCAATAAGCCTTATTAGAATCTTGAACAGAGCCAAAAAAATGTAATGATTGAGCAATATCTGACTTTATAGACTGCAACACCTCTATTTCAGGTGAACGGGCAAGACGTAAAGTAACAGGGTCCGGTTTATCTAAAATAATATCAGGAGTAAGACGCAAAGGAACACTACCATATGTACGCATAAGATGAAAGTAATAGAAAGCTCGAAGTCCATAAGCCTGTCCCAATAAACTGTTTTTCGTTTTCTCACCCAAAAACGTAATAACTTCAACTCTGTTGATAAAAAGATTGATTTGTAAAATACTATTCATAAACCCTGCCCACGGAGCAAGCCCTGGGGAGACTTCTGTCATTTCTTGATTAATAAGTCCCAATTCATTAAGAGACACATCCATTCGAGCAGTATTACTTAATGCACCACTACGCATTTCTCCCAAACGAAAAAACTGAAATTGTTGTCCCCTTAATTGGCTATGGATACCTGTCATAAAATTACTAACCTGCGCTTCATTTTGCCAGTAATTACCATCAGCAAAATAATCTTCAGGCGCAAGATCTAAATGCTTATTACAAGATGTTATACCTATCATTATTATAGATACAACCATTAATTGGATATATTTTTTCATTGTTATGTCTTTTAATAATTTTAAAAGGTGATTTTACCACCAATGATTAACATAGTAGGAATAGTATATGCACTATTTTGTAAACCAGTTCGTTCTGGTAATTTAATCATGCTATTAGTAATATATCCTAGATTTTGTCCAGTCGCAGTTAACGTTAAACTTGAAATCTTCGCCTTATTAATCCATTCTTTTGGCACTGTATAACTCAGCGAAACTTCACGAAATGCTAAATAATCTGCTTTTTTCCAAAACATATCACTTGGACGATCAAAGTTTTTGGCATTTAACTGGTCTGCCCAAACGTAGCGGGGATACTTCGCTGTAGGATTATCAAGTGTCCAAGTATCGTTCACTAATGTAGTGGCATTAAACTCTCCTTGAAAAAAACCAAGAGACCACATCTGCATTTGATCCATCTGAATATGTCCTAACGCAAAATCAAGTCTAGTAAACAAGGAAAGTCCTTTATAACTCAATGTAGTATTTATCCCTCCTGTCCAATTCGGCAACTGATTACCTAATTTCACTCGATCATCCTGATTAATAACACCGTCTCCATTAATATCCTCCCACATCGCATCACCAAGCTGTGTTGGCAAATATCCTGATAAACCCTGTTCATCGATGATTTGTTGACTAGCTACTCTTTTCCCAATTGCACCACCATAATATACTTCTCCGGCCGCATCGTCTCTCACATTATAATTAGCAAGATCATGTTCATTACGAATAATATCATTCATGCGAAAGCCATACACATCTCCCCACTCCATTCCTTCCTGATAGCCTCCGACCCATATCAATGCTCCACTAGCAGGATCATATACTTGCGTCCCCCCCTGTCTGTTACGTTCATTTCCGTTAAACGGTAACTTAACTATCTTGTTACGAACATAAGCAGCATTTGCATTCACCGTCCATGTAAAATCTCCATTTTGCAAAATTCTGTACCCTAGTTCAAACTCAACGCCACGATTACGCATAGTTCCGTTATTCGTACGAATAGAACCTATACCAGAAGAGCTTGGGAGCTCAATATTGGTAAGTTTATCTGATGTAATTCTATTGTAATAAGCCGTCGAAATATTTAATCTATTATTTAATAGCCCAATATCTACCCCGATCTCTGTTGTATTTGTTTTCTCCCATTGCAATGTTGGCAAAATGGGGTTAGAGAATAAGAATCCACGAGTTTGGTCATATGCATTCTGCACATTATAACTACCTTGCACCTCATAAATACCAATAGCATTATTAGTTCCGATGCCAATATTTCCATTTTTACCCCAACTAGCACGAAGCTTAAGAAAATCTAACCACGGTGCACTGTCTCTTATAAAATCTTCTTTTGTCGCTACCCATCCAACTGAAGCTGCAGGAAAAAAGCCCCATCTATTATCAGAACTCAAACGAGAAGCACCATCTTGTCGAAAAGTAAATGAGGCTAAATATTTATCAGCAAAATCATAATTAACACGTGCAAATTGCGAAATAATGCGATCGTTAGTATGACTTGAAGAAGCACCTCTAGTCGGATTATCCGAAGTATTAGTTGTCAAACCAAGAGACATAAAATCATCTGTAGGAGCTAAAGCACCCGATGCTCCAAGTGAACGATAATAGGAATCATAAAACTCTGCTCCTAACAACCCATTAACATTATGATATCCGAATGATCTATCATAATTTAAAATCACATTATATGTTTGTCGAATATCACGTCCAAAGCTTGCAGAGCTACTTCGCTGTCTGTTCCATCCTGCGTCAGGATTAGTATAGCTTAAAAAGTTTGTTCTAAAATCACGATTAAATGATTCATAATAGCCTTCCTCATAATAAAGCACACCGTTCATTCGTAAACTCAGTTCAGGCATTAAATTAATTGTCACAGCCTGGTTTAATGTAAACTTATCCGTGTGATTACGGCGAATATATTTATCAATATTAACCAATGGGTTGCCGTCGCTAGCGTCACGTCCTAAAATCCAATCACCTGTAATGGGACTACGGCTTCTTAAAGTTGGTGGTGCAGAAATCATTCGCCCCCAATAATTTGCTTCTCCGTTTGTCAACGATTGATCGCGCCAATTTGCACGAGTAAAATTTATCCTAGACTCTGACTTTATCCAATCCTTTATTTTGTAATCAGCATTTACTGCAAAATTATATCTACGGTAAAATGTTTCCAAAGACAATCCTTTCTCATCATATAAGCCTATATTACTATAGTAAGTGGCTTTATCATTTCCTCCAGAAAAAGATAAATTATAATCCTGCGATGGTGCTGAAGAGTGAAAGGCAACATCACGATAACTAAAATCTTCATAAATGAGATCATAATATTCTCCGCTAGGATCATAATTACCAGCCGCATTAGTCGGAATAACATCTTTCATCGTTTTCCATCCTTGATTAAGTAAAAACCGATTCTGATCGTCCAACCGCATTAAGCTCCATCTAGCTTCATTCGCATAATTTCCATCCAATGGTGTTATGCCATCTGCCGCAAAATAAGCATTCCCAGTACCCCTTGGACCAGGAGATCCTAAAGTTGTATTAGGAAGTGTACCCGAATTTATAGCCCCTACAGCACCTAGGCGATTCCACTTCACATAGTCTCCAGCCTCCAAAAAATCGTAGGGTATATTTAAGTAGTTTATACCACGATTTGCCTTAAATGCTAATTCAGAACGTCCTTCTTTCCCACCTTTTGTTGTCACTATAATCACTCCATTACTAGCTCTTGCACCATATATTGCAGTAGCAGCAGCATCTTTCTGAACATCTATACGCTCTATCTCTTCTGGATTGATATCGGAAAGAGAAGAACGGACTTGACCATCTACCAAAATTAAAGGACTTCCCGAACCATCAAAGTGGGTTCCTCCACGTAAAGTAATACCTCCAATTGCCCCAGGACGCCCCGAACCTGTAGATATACGGACTCCTGGAATTGTCCCAGCTAAAGCCTGAACAGGATTAGCACGCATACCACTTTCTAACACTTTACTATCTAATGTAGAAACAGAAGCTGTCGCTTTTGTACGTTTCACAATACCGTACCCCATAACTACAACTTCTTCCAAAGCTGTATTTTCAAAATCTAAAACTATCTGAAGAGTCTCTAATTCATCTAATACAACTTCCTTAGCCAAATAGCCAACAGAAGTAAAAATAACTTTATCCCCCTTCTTCCCTCGCAAAGTAAACTTTCCTTCCTTATCGGTAGAAGTAGAAAAACTTAATGTACTATTTGTAACACTAACATCCGACAATGGAAGCCCGTCTTGTCCTAGCACTTCCCCTCTAATTGTACTCTGTGCATACAATGCTATGTGCAGAATACTGAATAAAAGAACTATTAAAGTCTTTTTCTGAATTATAAAACTAAATCTTGTCATAAAATATGGTTTAATAAAATTATTATGTCGTACATAATAATACCAAATGTATAACATAATATCTGAAATACAAATATTTTATATATAATTGTTCAATTAATAAACGAGGTAAAGAAAATGGATAACAAGAATAAGGTAGGAGATATTACTAAGTTGGGAAACGTTGATACATCTAGCTTAGTAGATAAAGTAGAAGAAAGAATAGTGACCTTCATTCAAGAAACAGAAATGAAAGTTGGAGATATACTCCCAAAAGAATTAGATTTAGCAGAAAGCTTAGGTGTAAGTCGCACAGTTATTAGGGAAGCTCTATTACGATTAAAAACTGTAGGGCTTATAGAGTCAAAAAAACACAAGGGATCTGTTCTTACTAACCCAGATGTATTAGGCTCATTCAGAAGAATATTTCATCCATCATTATTAGATAACAATACATTAAAAGATCTCTTTGAAATGCGTTTAGCATTAGAAGTCGGAATGGCAGATTTTATCATCAATAAAATTACAGACCAAGATATTAAAGAATTGGAAGAAATTTCTAATTCAATTGCATCAGGTGATACTGCCTTTCCTTGGAACATTGATGACGAGATTAGATTTCATGGAAAGCTATATCAGATATCAGAAAACAAAATGTTATTGGAGCTTCAACAATTATTACTTCCTATTTTTCAATATGTACATAATAGTGGTTTCTTAGAACACAGCATAAATAGTTCAGAATTTGTAACACATAAAGAATTAGTCGATGTTTTAAAAAAACGAGATGCTGATGCATATAGAAGAGCAATTAGAACACATTTGAATAATCATTTTTTACGTATTTTCAATAATGACAAACCCTTATAAAAAATCAAAAAACATCACCTACAAACTCCTCATCACTTAATGTGCCGATGAAAGAAATGATATCAACTTTTTCCTGCTCGGTCATAGGAATTCTGTTCCCATTCTCTTTCAAAATAGGATCCAGATTAGTAGCGTCCAAAACACCTTCATCAAGATAGTCCAAAACAGCCCGTAATGTTAAAAATTGCCCAAAACTACCATAAGGAGCAGTATAAAAAGCATTCCGCAAAGAAGGCACCCTAAAGCTCATCATATCATTAGGATCACCCGTTACACGTGCACGTCCAGCTTCTTCTGTACTCGGGTTGATAGGAAATCCAATATTTCTAAAACTCTGATCTGTAAATAATTCTGTACTATGACAACTTCCACATTTCAGCTGGAAAATACGATAGCCCCTCTCTTCGCTATCGGTAAACAAAAGCTCCTCTCCTCTTTTTACCTTATCGTACTTACTATCTGCCGAAACCAGCATATACTGATATTGCGAAATGCTTCTATAAATTCTATCAGCCGTAATATTTTCATCACCAAAAGCCTTTCTAAACAATTCCCTATATATACTTTCTTCTTTTAGTTTATTAATAACTTCTACGATCGAAGAATTCATTTCTTCATGGGTAATGATAGGTACTAAGGTTTGCCTTTCCAATTGGCGAATATTTCCATCCCAATTGTAAGCCTTCATAAATGCTAAATTCTGAATAGATGGTGTATTTCGAAGTCCGACCCTACTGTAAATCCCTATAGCTTGTTCATTATTATCCGCAAAAGCATGTGCTTTATTATGGCAACTCGCACAGGATATCGTATTATTTCCACTAAATTTCTTTTCATGAAACAGCTTTTCACCTAGTTCTACCCCATATTTTGTCGGCATATTCTCGATGACAAACGGGTTGAATTCAGGAAAACCATCAGGGATATTCAAAGCTAACTCATGATTATCATCAGGCACTATCTCTACTTGATCTTCTTTATTACATGAAAATAAAAATAGTACCAAAAATAATTTAACAAACAACCTATTCATCTGAATAAAATATAATTCAAGAATAGCCGCCCATACTTAAAGGAAGGGGCGGCTAAACTACATCCTTTAGTTATTTACTGCCTCGATAGAAAACATGCCTGAAATATCATTCTCACCGTTTCCTCCCAAATTGTCCACAAACTTCATCATTTCCACCGCAGTATGAACATTAGGCGTCGCATTATCTGCATCGCCCCTGCCCGAAGACAAAGTAATCGTATGCACTTTACCGCTTAATAACTTATCAAAGTCCGCTTTAATCATAATTTTAGGTGCAATCTTACCTACCATAGCATGCTGAGGCAATGTCAAAACCACATCCCTATAAGCATCTACTCCTGGAACATAAGAACTTGGGTCATTTCTATTGCCATCTAATGTGCTTCCAGTATGTATAGACAGCTCTTTATTATCTATCTCATAGAAACCTTCTATCTTCGTAAAACGATATCCTGTTCCCCACTCCCACATCATCTTCGTGTCATTAGCTCCAGCTTCAGCATAAAACCCAGGAAATTTCACCTCATCCAATGTATTCAAACCCTGTTTAACACCTAGACCAAACTTGATCTGCTTATATTCACCTGCAGGGATATTTGTCATGACATAATCTAGAGTCTGCGGCTTAGCCTGATTTATGACAGTCGCACCTTTATCTAAATCGTTAATATGATAAGGAATCTCTCCTCCATCCGCCTTAATCAACCGGATATTACTAATCACATACTTTACTTCGGAAAATCGGTGTTCTTGGCCTTTTGCAGACGTATTCACCGATGCTAAAGAAGAAGATGCATCGCCCAAAATAATAGTCTCATCCTTAAAGGTATTATTAAAACTCAATGTTAACTGATTCGCGACAGGACTATCACTATCCTTACTACACGATATAAACGAGATAAAAAATAGGCCTAAAAAAAAGTATGGATTCAATATTTTCATGATATAAAATTTTATAGTTTATTTAATAATTTGCGTATTGTTATTCGTTGCTTTTAGCATAAAAAACATCAGCCGATAGGCGGTGGTACAATCACCTCCCTAAAAGGATCTTCGTAGCAAATATCCTGATAAACAGGAGCATTACTACCAATATCAATTATTAAATCACGCACTTCAAATTCTATAATCGGAACCGTCATTAGGTCTACTTTCGAATATACAGTAGACGGCACCGAACCCTTCTCTTCCGTGTTCTTTAGTTGCTTCCTTAAGAAACATGCTCCGTGGCAATGCATCATAGGCTCATCTTTGTTTACACAAAAAGCAGCTTCAATTTCTTTCTGGTTCAATTTAAAATGAAGCACAATAATAGCCTGTTGAAAACCGATCAACAGTGATAATATCATTAACAAAGAAATCAATAGCCTTTTCATTTTTTTAAAAAGAAAGCTTCATAGAAGTAAAAATATTACGCCCCATTCGTGGTATACTTCCCCAATCTGCATAGGTACTGTAATATTCATTAAATAAATTTTCAGCTCCAACCTGTAACATCGCCTTATAACCTCTAAAACTAAACATATAACCCGCCGAAACATTCCAAAGGGTATATGCAGGCGTTAAATCTTCCCCATATTCCGGACTATAGTTTTCTTGAGAAAAATCACCGTTAACTGAGGTTTGAGCCGAAAATCTACCATACATAAAATGTAAAGAAGTCTGATAACTCAACGGACGTATAAAAGGTAGATTTCCCCCTTTATCATCAGTCGAGCGAGCATAAGTCAAAGTCCCTTTCCAATGTAAATTTTGCAATAAATCATAATTCGCATTTAGCGCTAGGTTAAACAATCGAGCATATCGTAAAGAAGTATAACCTTTAACACCTACAGATTGATAATTCATCGGACTTCCCAAACTTAAAATTTGCCCGACTATATAGTTTTCTATGTGAAAATAATTCACCTTAGCTCCTATCCCTGCTCGATCAGTTTTATACCCCACCCCAGCGTTCATCTCATACGAAACTTCATTCTTCAAGTCAGGATTTCCTATATAATCATAGCGATCAAAACTATTATAAATATAATACCCGTACCCTTCTGATACCGAAGGTGCCCGATGCCCATATCCTCCTCCAATAGAAAAATCAAATTGATCTATGTTTAATTCATATCCCGCAAACAAACTTGGAAGCATCCTATCTTTTTGTTGAGAGGCTCCTGGATGAAAAATCCAATTAAACTCAATATATTTAGAACGATTGTAATTCCAACCTAGCGATCCCCCAAAATTAAAACGGCTGTTAGTCGAAGCATCCCATGCGTTTTTCATAGAAACACCCGTAAAACGTGTCGTCACCCAGGGCCAAGTATAAGCAAACATTGTTTTTTTTTCTCTATCCTGTGGATACATAGTCATTTCTGCTATAGAGACATTTTCGTACATATTCAACTGTAGCTCTGAACTATAATTTCCCTTCTTTAGATTTACCTGCGAAAGCAATCCATAAGTCGTACTCCACCCAGGCATATCCATGTGCACCAAATTCTCCGGACGTTTCGTATCATCCATATAATGTTCTATCGCATTAAAATAAAACTTAGTATCCCACACCTTTAACAAGCCTTCTTCAAATAACCGCTTATAGGCAGCTGACGTAATAATCGCACGGGAAAGCCATAAATCCATAGGTAAAGCTGGAAACCCAACATCCTTTGCCTTATCATATATAGCATCAACTCGAACTGACGACAAATCATCAATTTTATAAGCTAAACCCATAGACGTATTAAACTTATTATACTGTGAATGCCTAACCTCGTTATTCTTCCCATCCGAATAATTCCCCGCATTACGAAAAGAAACACTCCCATCAGCTACAAACTTAGCCCCCGAATAAGACAAACTCCCTAAATTAAAAAACTGCTTATTATTAAATTCAAAACCACTCTCATATACACCAGACCATTGTTTATCCAAAGCAAAAGGTGTACTTTTTCTTTTCATATCAATGCTTCCTGCTACAGTAGCACCATGCATACTCCCTTCCTGCCCCGAAGTAATTTCAATAGTCGATAAGTTATTTGTCTCAACATAAGAAGTCACAGGATCCATCTTATCTGTACAGGCACCAAAAATATGCATACCATCAATCGTAATGGTAGATCGTTCAATAGCCATATTGTTCAGCAACGGCTCCCAAGCGTAGGCACCTCTTTTAATAAAACTTATATTATCTGAAGAAGCTAAAAACTCATCCACTGACACTGCCATTTTTAAATCGGTTTCAATCTTTCGCTTAGCCTTTGCTGTTATTTCTACTTTTTCAATATTTCTTATACTATCCCTTTTTATACCTACCTCCTGCGCATGTGTGTGCAGCACTCCCAAAACTACAAGCCCCAAAAACGTATTAATCGTCTTCATACTTTAAAATAAAACATCTAGATGCAACTCACTTTTCTTACCTTCCACCCCCGGTGTAAAATCATCAGGAACAACCGTACCTTTCAAAACTTTCCCTTGCTCATTCAACATAATAAAATTCAATGTCCAATTTCCGGTCATCGTATAGTTCACTCGGCCTTCATACGTACCATCTTCTTTCTGAGTAAGATCTTGATTATTTGGTGATGAGTGATTGCCCATGGATGGTTCAGGCATACGCGGATCTAACCGCAATGTATACCCTTGTGCCTCTTGATAAATAGGGAAAGTGGCTTCGCCATATTCCTGTTCTATTTCATAATTCTCCTGGCTATAAATACCTGCCACCAATGTATTCTCACCTACCTTTGGACTTTGTGGGGCTATCAAAGCAATAATATACTCACGTTCATCCCTACCCAGAAAAGAAGTCATATTTAAGTTCTTATTTTGTTGTTCTCTAACAATAACATCTTGCCTAGCTTTAGATATAGTCCCGTCAACTGTAAGATTAATTTCAAACGCCCACTTTCCGTTGTCATCACTCCTTTCAGTAAACACTACATAGCCTTCCAAAAAATCGTCCCCCGAGTTATAAACCATCTCTTGCAAATGCGGACAGGAAGATAACTGCTCATTTTCACCTATCCTTATCGGTGTAAAACTCACAACTGCTCCCTTAACCTTTTCATTACTAATCTTATCGTAAACCTTTAAGCGTATATCATTATACCCCTTATAAAAAGTACCATTTAGGGCCTCCACACTAATTTTATGAGATTCTGTTTGTAAAACCGCAGCTTCTTCAAACTCGCTATATACCGGCACCTCCTGATCTATTTCTGCTTCATAGTCTGTTTTACTTTTCGTACATGATAAAAACATAAAAAACAACAGGATAAGAAAAAGTAGATTTACTTTCATACAAGTCATATTATTTAAAGATTTAAATGCTCTACCACAAAGCTTAGATTATTATAAAAGGTCTGGCACAGTCTCCTTTTATAAAATCAAAAATCTTTTTCGTTAAAATGTTAAATGAATAAATACCTGAGATATATACCACATATCAAAATACTTCCATTTAAAAAGAAGTACACTATCCAATCACATGAATAAAATATGGATATAACTATGTTTAAATGAAATTAAACTAACTAATAGGGGGGCGAAAAACAGAAATATTATAATTATAACGGTAATCAGTAGAATAAAAAGAAAGGCTACTTTTCGTAACATCTAACAGAGGGTCGGACATTAAAAAATCAACATATTCAGGAGTTACATACAGCGAACTATACTCGTACACCAATAGATTTTTTTTAGTTCCTTCCTTTTCGTGTTCCGCTACTTTCTTCATCAACACACACTGACCGTCACAGTGCAATTCAGGTAAATCGATGTTCATACACTTTGCTAAGTATTCTGGCAAATGCAACTGATAGTCCAAAGTCATGATACTGCGATAAAACGATTGCAGTGTCAAAACGACTAAAAGAATATATGCACAACAACGGATCAAAACTACTTTACCTTTATTTTTAAATGATTTGTGCCAAATATAAATAATACATAGAAGGTTTAAAAGGTATTTATTTGTTTTTATAGAAAATCGTTGTCAAAAATAAAACTCCAAATACAAAAAAGATTACTCTTAAGGATATTAAAGTCACTTCAATGATATTGGTCTATACAGATAAAACGGCAATATTTCAACCTATGGTCTATAAAAAAACGTATACCTAGAACAAAAAAACAACCTTTTTTCACAGATTTTAAAACCAATCCTTGCCTACTCCTTTGTCATATTTTTGTCTTAAAACCATTAGTACTAAACCCTACTCATCAATAATTATTAACATTGCTCTTATTTATAATAATTCTAAATAACAATGAGTAATTCACTACTTGATAATCAAATACTGGAATTAATTGCAGATGGTGATCATCAGGCTTTCCATGAACTGTTTCGTCGCCACTATGCCAAATTGTGTAGCTTTGCCAATCAAGTTTGTAACGACAGCCAACAAGCAGAAGATATTGTTCAAGATTTTTTCCTTAACCTTTGGCATAAACGGGATCAAATTATCATTAAATATACTTTTAAAGCCTATGCCTATCGCTCTGTTCACAATGCTACAATCAATTATTATCAAAGAAATAAGTTTAAACATGTAGAATTACAGCCCGATGATACAGCAGAAGCATTTGCCATTCCAGATAATGGTTTAGACTATGAGGAAAGAGAACATATATATAGTTGTTTAGAGTTAGCTGTCGAAGAATTACCAAAACAATGCAGAAAAATTTTTAAATTGATATATTTCGAAAACCACTCCTACGCACAGGCCGCTAACCAACTTGGTCTTTCAATTAATACAATTAAAGTACAAATGAACAGAGCGTATACGCGAATACGAGAACAATTTGAAAAAGACCACAAAATATATGCTAGCTTACTCTTCCTGCTGATATACCTTCTCGAAGAAAAAACGGGGTGTATTTTATAAAAACGCCTCTTCTTCATTTAAAAACACAAAAATACAAAACAAAAACAAACTGATAAACAGCGTTTTATAAATTTATTTATAATCAGTTTAAATAAACGTAATACAAAACTAAGCTTTCTGTGTCTTAGGAGTAGTGAAAGCAGAAAATAAATATTTATTAAGTACAATCAGTGAAATCGAGTGGGCACTCGTACTGCAGGTACTAGATGGTCGCATCCAGGAAACTGACCGTTTATTTCAGGATTGGTTGGCTGAAAAGGAGGAGAATAGTTTGTTTTACAACGCAATTCAGGAAAGCCTGAAACCTAATGCGCTTCAACACTTCGAATTCAACACCGAACAGCAACTATATAACATACAGAAAGAAATAAGCCATAAAAAAACTACCTGGAGAAGAAGTTGGCGCCTATGGCGTATAACAGCCGCAGCCGCATGTCTCTTATTCGTTACAATTGGAGCAACATTATTTTTCAAATCTGAGAATAATAAAAATACACCCCAGATATCGTTGCACAGCACTACCCCCCTAGACACAATACGACTAGAAGACGGGTCAATGGTGTGGCTAAATGAGAAAAGCTCTTTATCCTTAGCTGCCGACTTCGGAAAAAAAGACCGTAAAGTGATTCTACATGGTGAAGCCTATTTTGAAGTTGTAAAAGATAAAACAAAACCATTTATCGTACAGGTTGACGATGCAAATGTTCGTGTCACTGGTACATCCTTCTCTATCGATGCTCGAGAGGCTAAAAAAGTAATAACAACAACATTATATAGTGGTGGAATCATTTTCTCAACGTCAAAAATAGCTGATATCACCCTAATACCTCAACAACGCATAGTCTATTCTCCAACCACTGGAAAAGCAACCATAGAATCACTAAACCGTCATATAACATCACCAACTTGGAGGCTGGACCAAGTAATACTCGAAGACATGCCATTAGCCGAGTGTATGACTATTCTAGCCGAATGGAATCAATTGGAGGTAAAGTATGCTGAAGAAAGGTTAAAGCTGATTCCATTTAATGGAACATTGACACGTTCAAACTCATTAGAAGAGTGCCTAAAAATGTTAGAAGCCACCAAAAAAGTTAGACTAAAATTGCTAAACAACGAAGTCTATGTTATGCCGGCAAAACAAAAATAACACAGCCCATACATTATGAAATTTACGTTCTTAATTTAAACACAAATGATTAAAAAACAACCATATATCAGGTCACTAAATGGCAGGGTAAAACTATCACGATACAAAATAAGAGTTATCGCACTCTCCTTATTCTGTATAATAGGATTGACGGCAACCGTAGTAAGTCAAACCATCAAAGTAGATGTCAAGAACACGCCAATATCAACTATACTTGATCAAATAAAAAAACAGAGTGGACTTTCACTTTTTTATAGTAGTGAAGATATAGATACCCACAAACGTGTCAATTTTAACTTCATAGGAAAAGAAGCTGATGCAGCATTAAAACAATTACTAGGTCTTGATTATGTTATAACACATAGCGGACACCAGGCGCTATCAATAGCTTATCAACCCCAACCCAAAAAGAAAACAACCCGTATTTCCGGAGCCATACAGGACAGGTCTGGGCAACCGATAGAAGGTGTGACTCTCCAACTCAGTAATAAATCCATGGGGGCATTCACAGGAAGAGATGGACAGTTTTCACTGTCATCTATGCCAGGCGATGAACTCTCTATCTCATTTGTAGGTATGCAACGCCAAGTCATCGAAATTCCAACTCAGGACACAACGATTCTCGTAATAATGCAGCCTTCAAACCTTACGGTAAGTGATGTGGTGGTTACCGGCTATCAAGAGCTGCAACGAAAACAAGTAGTAGGGTCAATATCTTCTCTAAGTCCTAGTAGCCTTACTCAACTAGGAGCAGTAAGTGTTGATCAAATGTTACAGGGGCGTATACCTGGCATGACTGTAACAGGTATTATCGGCAATCCCGGAGCTCCACCAAAAATCAGAATCAGAGGAACCTCCAGTATTACAGGGGATCAAGAACCAATATGGGTAGTCGATGGAGTAATTTGGGAAGACCCTATACCTATCAGAAACCGCGATCTAGCAACAGCTGACGACCTGACATTACTAAATATGGTCGGAAGCAGTATAGCGGGTCTAAATCCAAATGATATCGAGTCCATTGATGTATTAAAGGATGCGTCAGCTACAGCAATATATGGAGTACGTGCAGTCAATGGTGTTATTGTAGTAACGACCAAGCAGGGAAAAACAGGAGAAACACGCGTCAATTATTCTGCCGATGTACAGATTCGTGCTAGACCCAACTATGGACAGGTAGATGTTATGAATGCCGCACAACGACTGCGTACATCTGAAGAATTATTTGCAGCAAACATCCTATCTACCACTCGCTCTAATAAAATTGGATGGGAAGGAGCATACTTGGACTATACGGCTAAAAACATCTCTAAAGAAGAGTTTGATCAACGTCTCCAAAATATGGCTACAATGAATACAAATTGGTTCGACGAACTATTTACTAATTCTTGGAGTCAGAATCATAACCTTAGCCTTAGTGGCGGTTCTCAACGCACCACCTACTTATTCTCTGGTAGTATCTACGACGAGAAAGCAAATGCAAAAGGTAGTGGACTTACACGTTATGCAGCAACAATGCGCTTAGGTAACCAAATCACTGATCGTCTATATACAGATCTGAAAGTTGGAATTAACATTCGAGACAATAAGGGCTTTCACAAAAGTATAAACCCTTACACTTATGCAATCAATACCAGCAGAGCTATTCCAGCCTATGACTCCAATGGCTTACCTTTCTTTTATGATATGGGAGCACCACAAAATGGAGGTTGGCTTAACTACAACATTTTCAACGAACTATCAACAACAGGGTCTACATTAAAAGCCAAAGAACTCCAAGCCCAACTCAATCTCCGCTATTCTATTTTAAAAAACTTACGATTTGAAAGTTTATTAGCTTACAATACAACCACAAGTAGAAACGAAATGTGGGCCGAAGAGCGCTCGCACTACATCAGCTATATACGAGGTTATCAGTACGGAGCTTTCTCACCTTCTACATCGCAATTTGATCGCAGTCCCTTACAAATGGGCGGTATTTTGGAAACTAACAGAATGGATCAATCAAGCTATACAGTAAGAAACCAGTTGTTTTATGATAAAGAATTCACTGGAGAACACCGACTTACTGTTCTAGCGGGTAATGAAATACGTAGTGTTGGTTACTATGGCGATGAACAAAAATTACATGGTTATTTCCACGATCGTGGTGGACTTATCGTAAATTTAGAAAACAAACAAGCTGAAAAAAATAAATACAATTTCACCAACAGACGTAATAATTATTTATCTTATTATGGAATTGCAGACTACCGATATGCTAACCGATACATAGCCAACTTCAGTGCGCGTTATGACGGTTCCAATCTTTTTGGAAAAAACAGCAGATTCCGTTATTCTCCAATCTGGTCCGCAGGAGCTAAATGGATCATCTCAGAAGAAAATTTCTTGCAGGACAGTAAGCTACTATCACACCTTGCGGTCAGAATGTCCTACGGGTGGCAAGGCAATATCCGTTCAGATGCTTCACCATCATTAGTTGCGGAACAAAATAATGTAGATCCTCTCACTGGTAAATACTATTCAAGCATCCGCTACTTCCCCAACCCCGATCTTCGATGGGAGAAAAGCGCCACATTGAATGCAGGTTTAGAAATAGGTTTATTTAATAATAGGATAAACATAGCAGCTGACTATTACAACAAAAAAGGCAAAGATTTATTAATTGACCAAATAGTATCTTATACCAACGGTCGCAATACTGTATTAGTCAACGGTGGCGATATGTATAATCGCGGAATAGAATTAAGTCTGAGCGCTTATGTCCTAAGAAACCAGCAATTCAGCTGGCACACGACACTGACCGGAGCAAATAACCGCAACCGCATCACGCTTGCAAATGTCGAAGAATCATCTCGCCAAAACCGATATAATGGCCGTGCAGTTATTCAAGGAGATGCTTACGGAAGTCTATACTCCTACCGTTTTATGGGATTAAATGAAAAAGGCTGGCCAACATTTTTAAATGAAGATGGCACCCAAGCGCACATGTCCACGTTAGATCAGGCAATACTCCTTAATTCAGGAAGCATCAATCCAGACCTTAGTGGAGGGTGGCATAACACATTCCGTTATAAAAACATCACCCTTGACCTGGCTATGGCCTTCAATTTTGGAAGTGTTAAAAGACTACCCAAATACTATCCGAGTGAATCGATAGCATTCCCTTTTGATGTTGTCCAAAACTTCCCAGCCGAATATATTAACAGATGGAAACAACCCGGTGATGAACAATTCAGTAATCTCCCGGTTTTAATGGATGTATTAGCACTTACACAAGGGAAAAATTCACCTCACAATTTCCCAACTCCCAATGGTTTCGTGTACGCGACTTCTACTCAAGCCGCACTTCACATGCATGAAATGTATAACAACAGTGACCTTCGTGTTATCAAAGCTGACTATGTTAGGCTACAAGCAATAAATGTCCACTATGACATGCCACAGAAATGGGTTGCCAGAACGCCTGTAAAAAGTTTGCGCATACGTTTATCTGCACAAAATATTGCTTTCTGGGCGGCAGATAAAGATCGTCTCTCCGGTAGAGACCCTGAAATCATTGATCAGCCAGACGCACTTCCTATTCCTAGAATATATAGTTTCGGTATTAATGCCGGTTTTTAAAATTTATTATAGATAAAAATAAACATGATATTTTCAATGATAAATAAAAAGATCACCATATTGATCTTACTCCCTTTATTTGGTGCCTGCACAAAATTTATGGAGGAAACCTCTGCTGATATAGTAATCCCAGAATCCATCTCTCAATACGAGGAACTACTATATGGCGGTGGATATCCGGCTGGTAGTGCTGGTGTTTCCGCCGTAGACAGCTACAACAATCTCGATATAATGACTGATCTTGTCGGGTATAACCCAGTAGGAGGAACGTCCTCCCCATGGAATGCAGACAACATGACTTTTCGAGCTTTTTATAGATGGGAGGCAGATATGGAACAATGGAACTCCTCGCTTCTACATGGCATTTGGCAAAAAACCTATGCGGCAGTCATGGTCTGTAATACTGTAATAAATGACCTCGAAACAGCACCTATCAAAACGTTTGAAAATCAAGAGTTCCGCGACCATGTACAAGGTCAAGCTTTTCTACTTCGTGCTTTTCATCA
The DNA here is from genome assembly GCF_026711005.1 of Sphingobacterium sp. UT-1RO-CII-1. Lineage (GTDB taxonomy): Bacteria > Bacteroidota > Bacteroidia > Sphingobacteriales > Sphingobacteriaceae > Sphingobacterium. The sequence continues at coordinate 362,303 of NZ_JAPPVJ010000003.1, forward strand.
TTTCACACTTGCTACATTATTTGCAGAACCTTATCGCCCGGACATAGATAATGAAATGGGCATACCTATAAAACTTGAAGCAGGAGTTGTAAAAGGAGGAATAGCACGAAACACAGTGCATCAGGTGTTCAAACAAATTCGCAATGATATAGATAAAGGTTTGTCATTAATAGATAAGAAAACCTTTGACACGCCTTACACCATTAATTATCGTGCCGGATTAGTGCTAGCAAGCCGAGTAGCCTTAGTTATGGAAGACTGGCAGTCGGTAATCAAATATGGTGAAGAATTCACAGAAATACACCCTGCATTAGCTCCTTTAGAAGGAGCCTACAATGACAATAACCGCTTTATTCAAGCGAAGAATGTTGAAGTAGTTTTTCTTTATGGTGCTAGCAACCCTGTCACATTACTTTATAATGGTCAACACCCAGGTTTTGTTGTAGACGACGCACTATTCGATCTGTACAAAAAAGATAAAAAAGAAACAGAAATAGATTTACGTCCCACTTGGTTTTTCACTAAAAACTCCACAACGGGAGTTCCTTACCCTACAAAAAAACAAGGAACAGCAGGTGCCCGAGGCAATGCCTTCCGCAGTGCAGAAGTTTACCTAAACCTAGCAGAAGCCTATGCGAAAAAAGAAGAAAGGGCAAAAAGTGTACAAATATTAAACAAATTACGAAAAAACCGTATTCAAAACGCTATTAATTTAGCCGACGCAAACTGGAAAGGAGAAACACTAATGCAATTGGTCAAAAATGAACGCATCAGAGAGTTGTGTTTTGAAGATCAGATACGGTGGATGGACTTAAGAAGATTTCAAGAGACAGTACAGCATGAATGGCAATTAAATGGGCAACACTATAGAGTTGTTTTAACACCTGAGGATAAAGGGTATACATTACAAATTCCAAAAGCCGAACTGGACAGAAACCCTTTATTGAAAATGATTCAAAGACCGCAACGTCCCGTAGAAGTTTTAAATAATTAAAATATGAAAATGAAAAACAACTCAACTATACTTTGGATATTATTAGCGCTATTAACCTTCTGCTACGGATGCGAAAAAGACAATATCGCTAAATTTGAATCTACAGGTGTATTAGATTATCCGGTTGATGAATCATCACCATCCCATGCAAAACTAAAAGAATGGAGAGAAAAATATAACACAACCATCCTTTATAAAGACCTTCATGAACGGGATTTTGTATGGGATTTTGAAACAAAAAAACTAATTGGAATGGTAACTACAGATGTATCTGAAGAAGTATTACCAAGTGCAATTTCTTTTTTTGAAAAACATATTTTCGCTTATTACCCCCAAAGTTTCTTAAAAGAATACTTCCCTTTGCGTTTAGCTTTGGCCGATAGCTGCTATATGTTTATGGATCAATTTAACCTCAAAGTTCCACATGCTTCTGTACAAACAGCCGGGACCATGTTAATGGCTAACATAAACGAGCCCTTCACAATGCTGAGCGATAACACATTACAACAGCAAGCTCGAACATTCAACAATGAATTTTTCAAATACATGTACAGGCGAATAGAAAAAGACCTGCCTGAATTTTTCCAAATGGTAGATTACTCCTACAGCAGACCTGCAGATGCTAAAGATCCGCAACCAAAAGAACTCGGGTTCTGGGCATTTCGATCCGTACGATTTGCTCCTTTAGCTATAGATGACTTTGCAATCTGGATGACAGAAATTGCTTCCACTCCTCCTGAGAAAATGGACGCTCGATTTTATTTTACTAGAGAAACAAATTCAGAGCCCCAACTCGAATACTCGCCTATGATGAAAAAAAGATATGACCTGCTTTCAAATTATTTCAAAAGCATTGGATTAGATATTCATGAATTAAGAGGATTATACCAATGATAACAAGATCAGCTCATTTGTCCAAATATATTATAGCACTATCCATATGGATAGTGCTATCCTATAACTTGGCACAAGCGCAAGAAGTACAGCGTACAAAAACCAACAGTACAATAATAGATTGGCACTTACAAAAATGGCAGCCAGGAAAGAGTTACGGAATTAGTTGGAACATCGTAAAAGACAGCCTACTCACAAACCAAATCCCCACTCCTGTCGTAGTTGCTATTCTAGATACAGGCGTAGATACGGCGCATCACGCAATCTATAAAAGATTATGGCATAACCCACATGCACAAAACGCCCCCCATTCTAAGAAAAGACACAATAAATATATTAATGACAAATATGGATGGAATTTCTTAGGGAACAGTATTGACAACCAACAGAATATCACTAAAGAACATTATGAATATCAGCGCATATATTTTAATGGTCTTTCATCCTATGGATCATATAAACCTAAAAAATGGGCTAAACTATTCCATAAAAAAGGTTATCAAGAATGGCAGCGTGCCAAAACGGAAATGATTTCAAATAGCCCCGAACGCCTTATGGCTAGAGGGTTGCGTTTTTATCAGTCGTTACTGCCCGACCAAGACACTGTTCTACAAATAAAATTTCAGAAAACATACGATTACAACGATCTGGAAAAAATGACTATAGATTCTACCGATCATACACTAGTAGCAGCTAGAGGAATGATGATGGGAATGTATCGTTATTTTCCTAAACACACGAAGAATTCTGATATAAATAATGCTATGGATAGTGTAATAGCCTACTATCAAGCACTCCCTCCTACTTTACCGGACTCACTGGGCAGTTATCGCACAGCGGTGATAAACTTCTCAAAAGGAAAAAAAGGGAAAAGACACTATGGGAACCCTAACATAGCAGCTTCAGATACACGACATGGTACCCATGTCGCTGGAATCGTGGCAGGCATAGCGCAAACCAATGGATTCTCCGGTATCGGAAGCTCTGAAGTATCCCTTATGATCGTTCGGGTCGTCCCATCTGATGGTGACGAACATGACGAAGATATAGCTGCGGGAATTCGTTATGCTGTAGATAATGGAGCTCACATTATTAATATGAGCTTTGGGAAATCATATTCACCAGATCTAAAGCTTGTCAATAAAGCTATACGCTATGCTCAAAAAAAAGATGTCCTGCTTGTTCATGCTGCAGGCAATAGCAGCATAGATCTAGATACCACATATAATTATCCTAATCCTAAAGTCGGTCGAAAGAAAGCTAAAAACTATATCACAGTAGGTGCATCAACAAACCCCCATTTCTCCCATGGGAAAATAGTCGCAAAATTCTCCAACATCGGAAAAAATACAGTAGATGTTTTTGCTCCCGGCGACAATATTTATTCCACCCTACCAGGCAATCGATATGCGGCACTAAGTGGAACCAGTATGGCTGCCCCTGTAGTTACAGGATTAGCTGCTGTACTAAAAGCTTATTATCCAAATTTGAAAGCACACGACTTAAAACAAATTATTGAAGCATCCGTATTACCCCCCGATCAGAACGATCCTTTAATTAACAAAGAGCAAAAATATATCATGCAGGAAAATTCTATTTCCGGTGGAATCATAAATGCTTTACGGGCTTTTGAACTTGCAGAGAAATGGTATAACCCAGAAAACAAAAAACTATAAATGAAAAAGCTATTATTATTCTACTTAATAACCCCTATATACCTTTCGGCGCAAAAAGATCCGCTATACAAGGTATACAACACAGCGGACAAAAAGGAAATAACACTTGACCAACTCATAAAAGAAATCAGTTTGGCACAAGTTGTCTTCTTTGGTGAAGAACACAATGATTCTGTTGCCCATGTCCTCCAACTGGAAGTATTCAAAGGGCTTCATAATATCCATGGAAAAAACATTTCACTTTCTATGGAAATGTTCCAGACCGATGTACAGCTTGTATTAAATGAATACCTCGCTGGACAAATCACAGAGAAAAACCTTCTTGTAGACGCACGACCGTGGCAAAACTATAAAGATTACCGTCCATTAGTCGAATACGCTAAAAGTAACGGCATCTATGTCCTAGCTGCCAATGCTCCCTCTAGATATACAAACCGAGTAACACGTCACGGAGTTCAAAGCCTAAAAGAATTATCAACAGAAGGAAAAAAGCTCATCGCACCATTACCTATTGATACATTAACGGGCAGATATTATGAGAAATTTGTTGGCTTACTGGGTGGACATGCCGGTATGGGAAATATGAAAATATATCAGTCTCAAAACGTCTGGGATGCGACCATGGCATCTAAAATAGCAAAGCTAGCTAAGAAACGCTCCATTAAACAGGTTTTGCACCTCAACGGTCGCTTCCATACCGATGAAAAACTGGGCACCTATGCACAGTTGCAGCGTTATGGTAGAAAACTAAAACTGATAAATATCTCATCATTCAGCCATGACAATCTCGATGCACCCAGCTGGGCATCATGGGAACACCTCGGCGACTACGTTATTCTCACAGCGTCTAGCGTTCAAAAAACTTTTTAAAACACTCTATTTAAATCATTTTACAACCATTAATAATTACACAACAATGAAAACATTCAAAAAAATAATCTATACAAGTTTGTTTTTCACTAACGCCCTCATATTGGGAAGCAGCTGTAACTCCGCACCTCAACAAAACAAACCCTCCCTACTCGATTCTGCACGCATTGTATCCGTCAATGGCACAACCTCCGAAATCCTAGCCGGATTGGGACTCGAAGACAAAATTGTGGGAGTCGATGTGGCAAGCACCTATCCAGAAAGCCTATCCAGCATACCGCAAATTGGTCATAGCCGCAAATTATCTTCAGAAGGGATTCTAGCCCTAAATCCCACAATGGTCATCGGAACGAAAAAAGACGTCAGCCCCGAAATCGCTGAAATACTATCCTCTGCAGGAGTCAACTTAATGCTTTTTGAGCAAGAATTCAGCGTTGAAGGTAGCAAACACCTCATTCGCTCCATAGCTGATAGTCTAGGAATCCATAACAAAGGAGATTCCATCATACAAATACTAAAAAATGACCTCGAGCAAATCAACATTCAAAAATATAAAGACCAAAAAAGTAAAGTACTCTTTATCTATGCACGTGGCACCGGGACAATGATGGTAGCAGGAGAAGATACTCCTATACAGAAAATAATAGAACTGGCAGGAGCAGAAAATGCGGTAAGCGGCTTTACAGATTATAAACCTTTAACAGCAGAAGCCTTAGTAGCTGCCAACCCTGATGTTATCCTTTTATTTGATTCCGGACTGAAAAGCCTGGGCGGTATTCCTGGTCTACTAGAAGTTCAGGGAATAAAAGAAACCAAAGCAGGAAAAAACAAAAAATTCATCGAAATGGACGGTCAGTTTCTAACTGGATTCAGCCCCCGATTAGGTAAAGCTTTGCAAGAGCTTTCGACAAAGATTTATCAATAATTTAAGCCAATTTTAAATTGAAGAATAGTATTATATTTATTGTATTATCCGTCATACTCATCGTAGCTAGTTTGCTATCACTCTGCTTAGGAGCTGTTCAAATCAGCGTAAGTGAATTAATGGCTATTATCGGACATCAGCTTGGCTTTACAGACGGGGCCACATTTCAGCCACAACAAGAAGCCGTTTTTATAAACATACGTTTGCCAAGAGTATTACTTGGCATACTGGTCGGTAGTGCACTCAGCATATCTGGAGCTGTGATACAGGGACTATTTCGCAACCCGCTTGCAGAACCCGGACTGATAGGCATATCCTCTGGAGCCATGCTATTTACCGCATTACTCATCGTAGTTGAAACCCCGTTATTACTCCTCATAAAAACTTATATGGGATATTATGCGCTAGCATTTTCCGCTTTTGTCGGAGCTTGTCTTACAACATGGATGGTCTACAGGCTATCCATGCGCAACGGGAAAGCGGATATCACTACCTTGCTCCTATCCGGTATAGCTATAAATGCCCTTTCAGGAGCATTTACCGGTTTGCTCATTTTTCTGGCCAACGATGAACAGCTCCGTAATATTACATTTTGGAGCTTGGGAAGCTTAGGCGGTGCTAATTGGAAAACTGTAACAACCATGTTGCCATTTGCCATCATTCCTGTAGCTATTCTTCCCTTCTTTGCAAAATCCATCAACGGTCTTGCCCTCGGAGAGGCACAAGCTATGCATATGGGTATTAATGTATCCACTTTGAAAAAGATCATTATCCTACTGGCAACACTGGGTGTCGGAGCATCAGTAGCTGTAACAGGACTGATCGGTTTTGTAGGGCTGGTCGTACCGCATATTATCCGTATGTCACTTTCGTCAGACCACCGGTTGGTCATCCCTGCTTCTGCCCTTTTAGGTGCCATAGTCCTGCTCCTATCCGACCTTATAGCAAGAACTATAGCATCTCCGGCAGAACTTCCCATTGGTATATTAACAGCTATGATAGGAACACCCATCTTTATATACATTATCGTACATGAACGCAAAAAAAGATTTTTTTAAATAAACAGCAGATGGAAGCACTTACCGTAAATAATATTGAATACAAAGCCAACGGAAAAATATTGCTGGACAATGTTTCTTTCACATTACCCAAAAATTCTATGCTTGCTGTTATCGGGGCTAACGGGGCCGGAAAGAGCACCCTAATCAAGTTACTCTGTAAAGAATTGGAACCGTCCGCAGGCCATATTCACATCCATGGAAAAGCTTTAGTAAACTACACCATATCTGAATTGGCTGGGTTTCGCTCCGTATTAAACCAACATAATACTTTGTCTATTTCATTTCGTGTGGATGAATTAGTTATGATGGGGCGCTACCCACATTTCAAACACCAACCTACAGACAAAGACCACAACATCGTTCGTGCTGCATTAAAAGAAACTGGAATGGAGGCCTATAGCAGAAGAGACTACAATACTCTTTCAGGAGGTGAGCAGCAACGGGTACAATTGGCTCGTGTCATAGCACAAATCTACGAACAGCAAAATGCTTTACTCTTCCTAGATGAGCCCACAAACGGGCTAGACCTCCTCTATCAGCAACATATTCTACAACTGGCAAGTGCCATGACACAAAAATCATGCACGGTAGTCAGCATCTTGCACGACATCAATTTTGCATCTCAATATGCAGACTACATCCTCTTATTAAAAAATGGAAAAACTGTTGCTTTTGGCGAACCGAACGAAGTCATAACTGAAGAACACATAGAAACAGCCTTTCAAGTGAGAATCAAAAAGATTGACGATGTAGACTACAAGCATCCCTTAGTTTTCCCAATATCAACCTTATTAACAAACAAATAAAATAAAAAAAAAAAGATAAAAAATGAAGTCATTAGTAGAGAAATATAACAAATTAAAAAACGAAAATCCCAAGGCACGTATACGCGACATAGCCAATCAACTAGGAGTAAAAGAAGTAGAACTAATAGCTATCAGTAACAACAATATACAGCTGAAAGATGAATTTGAAGCTATATTGAACGAAATACCTCAATTAGGCCCTGTCATGGCACTCACAAGAAACGAGTTTGCTGTACACGAACGTAAAGGTACCTACAACACTTCTGAGTTTCACGGAAAAATGGGGCAAGTAGTCGGGCCGGATATTGATTTACGATTATTCCTTTTTTCGTGGAAATTCGCATTTGCTGTAATTGAAAATGACAAAAAAAGCATACAGTTCTTTGCAAAAGATGGCTCCGCCATACATAAAATTTATCTCACAAAATCCAGTAACGAGATTGCATTTGATGATCTTGTTGAAAAATATAGAGATAATAACTTCAGCAAGAATTTGATAATTGAAGCCGCCCCCCAAGAACAGTCTCCAGTTTCTACGGAAAAAATTGATATACAAGCTTTCCAACAAGACTGGTTAGCATTGGAGAACACCCATCAATTCTTTTCAATGTTAAAAAAACATGGAGTAGATCGCAGACATGCACTACAGCATGCACCCGAAGGCTATTCACAAACGATCTCTAAAGATAAATTTAAAGAAATATTACAGAAAGTTGCAAAAGAGCAAATAGAAATCATGGTTTTCATAGGTAATAAAGGTTGTATCCAGATCCATTCCGGTGCTATTAACCGCTTAGTACAAGCAGATACTTGGTACAACATACTAGATCAAAAATTTAATATGCACCTCAACGAAGACGGTATTGCCGACATCTGGGTTGTCAAAAAGCCCTCTACAAACGGAATTATCAGCAGTATAGAAATACTAGATACTGCAGGAGAAATCATTGTGCAGTTTTTCGGAAAAAGAAATGCAGGAGTTCCTGAACCAGAGGGTTGGAAAAAAGTGTTGACCGAAATCGATAACAGTATTAGTTAAAATAAAAATTATTCATCTAATATGTCCCAATTCATCATTGGGTCGTTTGCTCATGTAATGTCAAATGACCTAATGATGATATATAAACGCTCAAAAATCAGGAGAATGCGATCTTTAAGGCAGATCTTAAAATAACAAAAAATTGTAGACCTTCTCCTCTACAGGCTTAAAATATAAGTTGATATCTTTCTCACTATGAGAGTTTCCAAAACTGTTTGTAATAAAATACAAAAAGTATTAAAAATCTTAAAAAGAAAAGCCTAATTCCCACAATATAACCTCCCGATTATTCATAACATATTGGGTCAATCTAAACTGCTTGGTATCTTCATATTCTACAAGCTCGATCCCATCTACTGATACATGATAGATATCTGCATCTGGATAGGCCATCAATATCAGCGAATGTATAGCAATAATAAATTACGATCGCTTTTCTACCAATTTGTTTAATACGCGTCAACATATTAAACTGACTTACTATAAATAAGGCCGACTTCTGTTCATCAAATGTGTAAAGCCCATTACCATATACTCGATTGTTCAGAAGTGTCAAAAAATTATCGCCATGCAATCGCTCATGTAGAGAACCACCATAAGCTCTCTCCAGTTTTTCAAATTCACCTTTATAAAGTTGGTCAACTTCACTTGCAATATTGTAAAAGCTCTCTGCTCTCAAAAAGTAGCTGTCCTTATTACGATAAGCAGTTCCAGTCAGTTTTATATCTTCAAATAGTGCAGACTTCGAATCGAACCACGGTTCTCATCAGGCGATCCCGTAAACGAAAAAGCCCTAACTTTCGTTAGAGCTTTTTTGTCGGGGTGGCAGGATTCGAACCTACGACCTCCACATCCCAAATGTGGCGCGATACCGGGCTACGCTACACCCCGATCGTTGGTATCACCTTTTCTTGTGTGGCACAAATATACGGCGCAAAAAACTAATCTGCAAACTTTATTTTAGCCTTTCTATTTAAAGCACTGATAATTTGATTGATAATTTTTCATGACTGACATAAATAGTGTTTTCCTATTCCATAAACAGCATTATCAACCGCTTACTATCATACATAGTACTAAAAGACACCTCGTCCATAAACAAAAATACACAACCAATCACACCCCACTTCCCAAAGCAGATCAGATGACACCTCAAAAGACAGAAAGTATAAAATAACTGGAATAAAAATCAAATTAAAGATGCAGAAAACACCATATATTTCAAAAATTTCCGAATATGAATATTTTTTTTCCCTTTACACCACCCAACCATAACGCATTCAAAGTATATTTGCTGTCACTATTTGTATTCAATCTAAATAAAAATAGTGCTGCATAATCTCTTCTCTTAAAGTTGTCGTGAGATCCTTCTTACGGCAACTTCTTTACATTATTACAGTCATTTTTTTACAATAACCAAACTCATATTACTGCAAGCACATAAAGCTATCCTTTTTCTTTCGTAAATTTGACGTATGAGCAAGCATGATATTTCGGATCTAGATGATATAAAAAATTTAGTCGACACCTTCTACGGGAAAGTACAGGTCGATGACTTTATAGGCCCTATTTTTAATGAAAAAATAAGAAACAATTGGCCGGAGCATTTACGTAAAATGTACCAATTTTGGCAAACAATACTACTAGATCAACATACCTATCAAGGGCGGCCATTCCCCCCTCATGCGCAGCTTCCAATAAAGCAGGAACACTTTGAGCGCTGGCTTGCCCTATTCGATACAACAGTCAATGAGCTCTACGAAGGTCCTATTGCTGAAGAAGCAAAATCCCGAGGTAGAAAAATGGCTACACTTTTTCAAGTAAAATTAGAACATATCCGTCAATCGCCTTTCCGCCCCTTACTCTAGTAAGCTCTATTCTACGTAGTTCCTATACTAATATAGCGATTTTTCTAGCTATAGGTATTCTAATTACTCATGCCACAGCCTCGCCACCTACAATGCTGTCTGTTGCCTTCACATACATCAGCAATCCCTCCTAAAGCTGCCAGCGACTCCTAGCCGCTCCTAACGAAGTCATAATCACCAGCCTTTACCTAAAGCACAAGACAACAAACATACATAAGATAAATACGGGATAACATAGGGATAAGTATGGGGTAAACTAGAATAATCACGGACTTCCACGGACTTTCACGCATTTTCACGGACTTTCACGGACTAATTGCCTACACAGAAAAGAAAAAGGAAAGAATCTTAGGGTCGGATTGACCCTAAGACTAATATAGAAAATTAATTGGCATCAAAGCCAATTAACATCAATAATAATTAATGCAATGTATCAATCTGCTGATCAATCAAATAAAGTAAAGAAGCAATCGCTGCTACCCCAGACTGCAACTCCCTATGATCTACCGCTTCAAATACATCCTTTGCCGAGTGATGAAGGTCAAAATAACGATTTGGATCAGGACGAAAATTAAACATCACCGTATTCGGGAAATGCCTACCCCATACACCTGAATCTACACCTGGGCTTCCCTGTAGAAAACGGGATACCCAATATTTTTCTTCAAACAAAGGCTGCCATTTTTCCTGAATCAAAGCGACCTGAGAAGCCGAAGCTTTAATATCAAATCCTCGCGGAGCAAAACCACCTGCATCACTCTCTATTGCAGCAATTAATTTCTCTTCCCGTTCTTTTGCCTCCTCTCCATATTTTAAAGCTCCATGCACCCCATTTTCTTCATTCATATAAAACACCAAACGGATTGTATGCTTAGGCTTATAGCCCAAAGCCATTAACGTACGTATGGCATCCAAAGTTCCCATAGTACCTGTACCGTTATCATGTGCTCCCTCACCGACATCCCAAGAGTCAATATGTCCGCCAATGGTAATAATTTCGTTAGGCTTCTCGCTACCATGCCATTCTGCTATAACATTATGCGTATTCACCAAACCTTTCCAGGCTCCATGTCCCGATAAATTTACTTTTGTTTTAGAATCTTCCTTTAAGATATCCGATAGCTTTGTTGCCCCTACAGCCGAAATAGCAAAAGCAGGGATACTGTCTATTCCTTCCACATAGCGTGTACCTCCGGTATGTGGGTAATCATCAAAACGGGAAGAGCCTAAAGAGCGAAAAAGATAAGCAACTGCCCCTAGCTTGGCTGCCTCTGCTGGGCCACGGCTACGTTGCCCACTATTCAGTCCATAAGCCACACCTGTTTCAACAATGGTCTCATCCCAAGCTTTATTTACAAAAACAATCTTCCCCTCTACCGCATCACCATGCTGGCGGAGTTCGCTCAACAATTCAATCTCCAATACCTCAGCCTCTAAACCTTCAGTAGGGGTAGCAACTGATCCTCCCAGTAATAACACATTTAAGGGTTCTTGGCTTCCTTTTATAAATGCTTTTTCCGCAGGACCTCTATCCCAATAGGGTACCTGAACATCCTGTAAGTACACCTTATCGAAAGGTAATTTTTCCATCAGCGTTTTAGACCATTGCACAGCTCGGTCGGAACGTTCCGATCCGGCGATACGATGCCCGATTTCCTTCGTGAGATACCGCAAATTAGAATAAGCCTCACCATTAGTAAAAGACTCTTTATATATCTTATCCAACATCAATGAATCCTGCTCCTGAGCAGCAAGTGATCCCAGTCCAAATACAGAAAGGGCCGAAAAAAAAAGTATATGCTTCATAAAGGTTTTTTCTATGTGTATAGTCTATCTTTTATCTATCTTATGAAATAAAACCCGAGACGCACTTATATCGCTTTTACAATAACACCATGCATAATATTTAATACCAGGTTATGTTTCGCAGAAGCTACGCAACATGGATCTTTCATATTTTAGAATGCTAAACTTAAGTATTATTTTTGAAAAATGGCAAGAGAATTACCCCGACCGCCAAAAACGGTGGATCTACACAGTGATGCTTTTTTAAGCAATTTGGACGAATACGAAGCTGACGAGCTTCTGGCAGAATCCATCGACCTCTTGCGTGCATCCCTAGATGCTGCCATCTATTGGGATTATGCCGAAATACGCTTTATCCACGGTAAAGGTAAAGGCACTTTACGTAAAGCTGTCTATCAAGAGCTCGCCTATTACAAATCTAGCGGTGCTATTGCCCAGTATCACCCTGCCTATCACAATGAAGATATTGTCATCGTAAATATCGGCCTATAATACTTTAACTCGGTATATTTCATATGGAAAACTCGTTTTATCCTCCCCTCCGTGCCATTGTGGCAAACGGTTGACCTGTGCGCATGAAAAATAAAGGTAGCCATCACTACCCACACCTAAAGAGTCTGGCCAGATCAACCGGCTATCTTGCACAACAAGTTCAATCTTTCCGTCGGGAGTTAATCTTTTTATACTATAATCCAATGACGATGTTAAGTAAATATTCCCTTCACGGTCCGCAACCAACCCATGTGTAATAGTGGTTTCCCCAAGGTCTTCTACATAACCCTGTAAAGAGGCTGCTGATAATGCAGCATCTGCAAGGTACCTCGTTTCTATCCGATAAAGATGCAGGCTATTAATAGGTTTAAAATAAAAATAACGATTATCTTTCGTCAGTGCAATCCCGTTTACGTTCGAACGAAACGGATTGCCCTGCCTATCACGCATATCTTTACCCTCATACTGCAGTACAATATCAGGATCGGCCAGTGTAAACGCTGTATTTGCCAGCACCAAACGGCTTTGGCGGCTTTTCAAGTCTAAAACCACTATACCTGCCTGTCCGGGATCAGAAAGGTAAGCCATCTGCTTATCCGTGTCAACACGAACGTCGTTCAGTGCAGACTTAAATTTATCCAACCCTTCAAAATCATATTCACTGACGACTTTATTTGTAGCCAAATCAATCTGAACCAACTTAAAATCACCAGTGCGCGCCTGTTCATCACCATCGCCAAAAATAGACTGCGAAGGAGAAGGCTTTGAATCCAGCACCCACAGCTGATCATTCGTATCTACATATATATCCTGTACATTAACAAAGAATTTTGCTTTGTCTGTACCCTCTTTCACGTTCCATTCTGAATTTGGAAAAGCTTCTGCCTTTCCATTACTAACCTCCGCCAAACCAAAAGCATAAGGCTCACGCTTAGGAAATGAAACAAAAACCCTGTTTGTACTAGACACACTGACCCCTATAGGCTGCGACTTACCCAAGGAGACCACCACTTCCAACTTTGGGTCGTGCATCTGCTGTCCGCTCACAAAAGATCCTACCATAAAAAAAATTGCCATTAAAAAATAAAACCGCATGTTCCTATCATTTTAAAACCGCTACAAAAGCAACATCTCTTCAAATTATTTAACAAAGCATAGGCGATATAGTTTACACTTTTAGCAGGTCCTCCTTTTCCAGTTCTTCTTTCATAATCTGAAGAAACAAAGTCTTTGCTTTAGACATACTATCCTGACTCCAGAGCAAGGATAATGTTGTGCGTTGTTTAAGCGACCCTAAGTCTATAAAATTAACAAGTGTTGTATACCCCCTTTTCAGGGATGCCGGTACAATAGCTACCCCGAGCCCCTGCTCCACTAAATTAAAAATAGACAGGGCGTTTACCGTGCGCAAGGCCACTTTAGGTACGAAACCTGCATCGCTAAATATACTCATCACCAAATCATAATACGAATGGCTATAGTTTTTTGAAAACAAGATAAAAGGCTCTGTCGAAAAATCTTTCAGCGAAACAAAATTTTCCTGCTGTATAGGAAAATCACGGGGAACGGCTAATAAAAAATGCTCAGTAAGCACTGGTAAGCTGCTCAGTCCTTTAGGCACTTCATCCAGCCGTACAAAACCAAAGTCCAATTCTTCTCGCAACAGTTTATCCAATTGCGTATTATTGGAAAGCTCCTGCAAGTCTACCTCAAATAAAGGATAGTCGTGTTTCAACGTCACTAAAAGCTGCGCTAAAACCGACTGTACAGCCGAGCCTATAAACCCTACTTTAAGCTCCATAACTCCACCATCCTGAAAAGTACGAATATGCCGATCGACTCTTCGCAATGTCACAAACAAACTATCCACTTCTTCTTTTAAATAGCGGCCCGCTGCCGTCAGCGCCACACTACACTTGTTACGTTCGAACAATTCAACGCCATATCTTTCCTCCATCTGCTTAATCTGCCGGGTCAATCCGGGCTGTGATATAAACAGTCTTTCGGCAGCTTTCCTGAAGTGTAGCTCCTCTGCCAGAACACCAAAATAATGCAGATGTCTCAACTCTATCTGATAACTCATAGTAATCAATGATTGACAATATTGATATTTATAATTATTAAAACTAAACATTATTTTTGAGATATAACATTATAGATCACAACAATGGCAGCATTTAAATACGGCATAGATTATCTAACAAGCTCCACTGCCCATGCACTGGCAGAAGGGAAACATACAGGCATACTAACAGCTGAAGCAAAAGACGCTATCCTAAAAAGCGCAGGTTATGTAGATAAAATTGTAACATCAGGAAATACTGTTTATGGCATCAACACAGGCTTTGGTCCTTTATGCACCACGAAGATAGATGCGGACGACACCCGTAAACTACAGGAAAACATTTTAAAAAGCCACGCTGTTGGTGTAGGCGAACCGATAGACAAAACGCTATCGAAAATGATGATGATCTTGAAAGTTCACGCTTTATCACGGGGTTTTTCAGGAGTCAAATTGGACACCGTAGAGCGCATATTGTGGCATATTGAGAAAGATATTATCCCGATAGTACCTAAACAAGGATCGGTGGGTGCATCGGGCGATTTAGCTCCTCTTTCCCATCTCTTTCTCCCTTTAATAGGTTATGGAGAAGTATGGTATAAGGGAGCAGTTTGCCCTACGGATGAAGTGTTAAAAGAATACAATTTATCTCCAATAAATCTGGGGGCAAAAGAAGGGTTGGCACTAATCAACGGTACGCAATTTATGGCAGCCCATGGCGTACAGGCAGTGTTGCAAATGCATAATTTATTAACAAATGCCGACCTCATTGCCGCACTAATGATAGAAGGATTAAATGGCTCTATAAAACCGTTTTTTAAACAATTGCATGCCCTGCGCCCTCACCGTGGAAACAGCTTTGTAGCAGATAGCATTTATAACCTGCTAGAAAACTCGGCAATTGTAAACTCACATCAAAACTGTTCGCGCGTACAGGATCCTTATTCGTTACGCTGTATTCCGCAGATTCATGGGGCGTCCCGACAGGCATGGCTCCACCTCAAAGAAACAATAGAAACAGAAATAAATGCGGTTACCGACAACCCTATTATTATTAATGACGAACTTACAATCAGTGGTGGCAGTTTCCACGGACAGCCTATAGCACTTCCAATGGACTACGCTACACTTGCCGTTTCAGAGATTGGCAACGTATCGGACAGACGTGTTTACCTGTCTCTAGAAGGAGACACACCCAATGTTCCGAAATTGCTTTTAAAATCTACAGGGCTGAACTCCGGCTTCATGATTTTACAATACACAACAGCAGCCTTAGCAAGTGAAAATAAGTCTTTATGTTTTCCTGCAAGCGCGGATAGCATACCTACGTCTTTAGGCCAGGAAGACCATGTAAGCATGGGCTCTATCAGTGGGCGAAAACTTATAGAAGTAATAGGCAATGTTACCCGCATTCTGAGCATTGAACTCCTTTGCGCTGCACAAGCCTTCGACTTTCACCGTCCGTTACAGTCTACACCTATATTAGAGGCAGTACATAAAACAATACGGGAACACATTCCCCATATCGACGATGACAGACCCATGAAAGATATACTTGAAAATGCGCATACTTTAATCGCATCGGGAAAATTAATCCACGTAGCCGAACAGACCGCTAAAGAAGCTAATGTTCCCTACTATGGTATAAACAACGACCTTTTTAATACTTTCTAAGCATGAAAAAGATACTTATCGGGCCATTTGCCCAAATACTTACACTAGATAATTTGCCTTTACATGGAGCACTCGCCGATTCTTCACTCGAGGTTATTCAAGAAGGGGGGGTACTGATAGAAGGAGACTACATTGTAGAAACCGGCCTTTACAGCACATTAAAAGAGACTTACGGCGATACGGTTGACTATGTAAAGACTCCACCCCATACCGTATGCCTGCCCGGCTACATAGACTGCCATACCCATATCGCTTTCGGTGGCAACCGAGCAAACGATTACGCCTTACGCAATGCCGGAGCAACATACCTCGAAATAGCTGCTGCTGGCGGAGGTATCTGGAGCACGGTTACCCATACACGAGAAGCTACGGAAGAGGAATTAGTCCATCTGATCGTACAGCGCTCTTCACAGCTCGTAGAGCAAGGCATTACGACCATCGAAGTAAAAAGTGGCTATGGCCTATCTGTAGCAGAAGAGCTGAAAATGCTACGAGCTATAAAAAAAGCTCAAAAACAGGTAAAAGCAGATATTGTCCCCACTTGTCTAGCTGCACATATGAAACCTAGGGATTATACGGGTACAGGTGAAGAATATCTGCAGGAAATTGCAGACCAACTTTTCCCGATACTACGGAAAGAGAAATTGAGCAACCGCATAGATGCTTTCATTGAAGAAAGTGCCTTTTCAGCAGACGAAATTCAAGCCTACTTTAGCACCGCTAAAGAGCATGGGTTTGACATTACCGTGCATGCCGACCAGTTTTCAACCTCCGGTTCAAAAGTTGCCACAGCATTTGCTGCTGTTAGTGCCGATCATTTGGAAGCTTCCGGCGATCGGGAAATAGAATTATTAGCGAAATCCGACACAGTAGCTGTTGCACTTCCTGGTGCTTCCATAGGTTTGGGCTGCGCCTACACTCCTGCCCGAAAGCTACTGGATAGCGGAGCTTCCCTTGCTATTGCTACCGATTGGAACCCCGGTTCCGCACCTATGGGGCAACTTATGGTGCAGGCTTGCGTGTTGGCAACAGCCGAGAAGTTAAGCAATGCAGAAGTGTTCACAGCCCTCACCTCACGAGCAGCAAAAGCACTGAACCTGCGCGATCGTGGCGTACTAACAAAAGGTAAAAAAGCAGATTTCAGCATATACGCTACCGATAATTATCAAAACATCACATACCTGCAGGGCACGTTGCTGCCGCAGCAAGTTTGGAAAAATGGACAACTTATTCATGAGACAATCAAGTAAGCATGACATTTAAAGAAGAAATAAAACAAGGTATACCTCAGGTATTACCTGCGGCCCAACCTTATGATACAACCGTAAGTCATGCGCCAAGGCGAAAGGATATACTACAACCCGATGAAAAAAAACTGGCACTAAAGAATGCGCTCCGCTATTTCCCTGCAGAATGGCACAGCGAGTTAGCTCCAGAGTTTTTAGACGAGCTTAATACGTTTGGCCGTATTTACATGCACCGTTTTCGTCCGAACTATGCCATGTACGCACGCTCCATTGGTGAATATCCGGCACAAAGCATACAGGCAGCAGCTATTATGCTGATGATCCAGAACAACTTAGACCCCGCCGTAGCACAGCACCCTCACGAGCTGATTACTTATGGGGGAAACGGGGCGGTTTTTCAAAACTGGGCGCAATACCTACTTACTATGCAGTATCTCGCAGAGATGACCGAAGAACAGACTCTGCACAGCTATAGCGGCCATCCGATGGGTTTATTTCCTTCGTCGAAAGAGGCTCCTCGATTAGTTGTAACAAACGGCATGGTGATTCCAAATTACTCAAAGCCAGACGACTGGGAACGCTTCAATGCGCTGGGAGTTAGCCAGTACGGACAGATGACAGCAGGTTCGCATATGTACATTGGGTCTCAGGGCATCGTGCACGGCACAACGATTACTGTTATGAATGCTTTCCGCATGCATTTAACGGCAGGAGAAAGTATTAACGGAAAGGTATTTTTAACCTCTGGATTGGGAGGAATGAGCGGGGCACAGCCCAAAGCAGGCAATATTGCTGGCTGCGTAACTGTATGTGCAGAAGTAAACCCAGATGCTGCACGAAAGCGCCACCAGCAAGGCTGGGTAGATGTATTAGTGGATAACATGCCCGATTTGATCAGTCGCACCACAGAAGCGACCACCAAGAAGGAAGTTATTTCTATTGCCTATATCGGCAATATTGTAGAGGTTTGGGAAGCTTTTCTAGAGCATCAGATCCAAGTGCATGTCGGTTCTGATCAAACTTCCTTACACAATCCTTGGGCTGGAGGTTATTATCCTGCTGGACTAAGCTTTGCAGAAGCTAACGAACTGATGACCGACGATCCTACTGCATTCAGGCAGGCTGTACAGGCTTCATTAAAACGACAGATAGCCGCTATCAACAAACATGTAGCGCTCGGAACTTACTTCTTTGATTACGGCAATGCTTTTTTACTGGAAAGCAGCCGCGCAGGAGCCGACGTGATGGCAGAAGACGGCATTAATTTCCGTTACCCTTCATATGTACAGGATATTTTGGGTCCGCTTTGTTTTGATTACGGCTTTGGTCCGTTCCGTTGGGTATGTACTTCAGGCGAACCAAAAGACCTTCGCCAATCTGACCATATTGCACAACAGGTATTGGAAGAGCTAAAAAAGACAGCTTACCCAGAAATCGAGCAACAGCTTGCGGATAATATACAATGGATTAAACAGGCCGAAGCCAATCAACTTGTTGTGGGTTCACAAGCACGTATTTTATATGCCGATGCAATTGGGCGTATTCGCATAGCAAAAGCATTCAACAAAGCTATACGCGATGGAAAAATAACAGAACCTATTGTACTGGGCCGTGACCACCATGATGTTAGCGGAACTGACTCTCCTTATAGGGAAACAAGTAATATTTACGATGGAAGTAAATTTACGGCGGATATGGCCATACACAATGTGATTGGCGATAGTTTCCGTGGGGCAACTTGGGTTTCGATTCACAATGGTGGAGGCGTAGGCTGGGGTGAAGTGATTAATGGCGGCTTCGGCATGGTACTGGATGGCAGTGCAGATGCCGATCGTAAGCTGGAAAACATGTTATTTTATGATGTGAATAACGGTATTGCACGCCGTGCATGGGCACGCAACAAAGAGGCCAGACAGGCTATTGAGGTTGAACTTGCACGCACAGCAACTTTACAAGTAACGCTTGCTAATGAAGTGGACAGAAAAATTATTGAAAGTTTGTTTTAAGCTATCTTTGTACTAAAACACTTGGTTCAAATTTTCAGAAATGAGCGATATAACTAAAAATTACCACCCTGCCGATACAGCTATCTGGACAGGCAGAACAGATGGTACAGAGTCTGCACATTTGCGTTGGCACCAGATCATACAGTGTATCGACCTCCGAAATGTGGAGAGTTTAGCAGGAAAATATGTCTTTTTAGGTTTTCCTGTCGACGAAGGTGTTAAACGCAATAAGGGACGTATAGGTGCATCTGAAGGCAGCCTTTCGCTACGTAAAACTCTCGTGAATCTTCCTGTACAACGGGAATATGCTATTGACCTAGCAGATGCGGGAGATATTGTCTGTTTGGATAATGACCTCGAGTCGGCGCAAACAGCCTTAGCAGAGGCGGTAGCTATCATTATTCAAAGGGGTGGGTTTCCCATTGTTTTAGGCGGCGGACATGAGGTGACCTACGGTCATTACAGTGGTGTAAAAGCTGCTAAAAAAGGCAAGATAGGTGTCATTAACTTTGATGCGCACTTCGATCTGCGCAGGCCCGAAGGAGGAGTTCCGACATCGGGTACAGGCTTTTACCAAATAGCAAGTGAAGAAAAAGCTGCTGGTAGCCATATGGATTATCTTGCTATAGGCATACAACGCATCAGCAATACGGAGGCTTTATTTGATACCGCCTACAACTTTGGCGCTGATTATATCGAAGCTAAGGATTTCCATTATATGAATAATAGTTTTATTGAATATAAACTGCAAAACTTTCTTGACCGCATCGACCATTTGTACGTGACCGTTGATTTGGATGTATTTGCAGCAGCCTATGCCCCCGGTGTTAGTGCCACAGCTTTCAATGGCCTTGTCCCCGACCCTTATTTTAAACTGGCAATGAACCAGCTTATGGCTTCTCCAAAATTAGCCAGTATAGATTTTGCAGAGCTCAACCCTAGATACGATATTGATTCAAGGACTGCTAAATTAGCAGCAGATTTAATATATTCGTTGGTAAATAAGTAGCCCCTTTCGGGCTGTGCCTAGCAGTCGGCACATAAAAAAAAACACTATCAAAATCGATAGTGCTTTTTTATTTTTATATTATATCAAGCTATTTAGCGGGAATAATAGTTAATTTTCTAAATTCGATACCTGTGTGGTCACCCTGCAGATAGATAGGTCCCGGTTCGCCCTCATTACTATCTAACGCACCGCCCGTAATACCCGGTATTTCCTGCTCGCTAATGATTGTTTTTCCGTTAGCAACAATAGTTACTAAACGACCACGGAGTGTAATTTCATAGGTATTCCATTCGCCTACACCTTTTGCCATGTTCGCATTAGGTGCTAAGAAACCGTAGACACCTCCAAAATACAACGCTCCAGGATGTCTATCTTTAGGGGAGTCTTCAATCTGCACCTCATAACGTCCGCGTAAATAAATACCGGAGTTGCCATCTTTAGCGTAGCGGAATTCTGCCTGTAATTTAAAATCTTCAAAATTTTGATCTGAGATCAGGTTAGCACCAGCTTTTTGGTTGATCAGTATACCGTCTTCAACAATCCATTGATTATCATCCGATGTTGGCGTCCATCCTGTTAAGTCTTTATCATTAAATAATTCTATCGGTTCGCCCCACTGCACTTCACCTGTGCGCACTAAATAGGGCGCTTTGACACCTTTAAAGTTAAAAGTATTTCCTTTATTACTGGTTATAGTACCCTGAATGGCCCCATCTACCAATTCTCCTTGAATAGTAAACAAGCCTTCACCACCTTCCCATTGTGGTGGGATTTCAAATGAAAATTTATTATCCTGTAATTTAATATGAGATACCGGACGACTACTTCCTGCATCAGCAACAAACGCACCTACCAAAACATTAAAGCCTGATAGTTTTACTTCTAACCAAGATGGGGCTTGCTTCCCGTCCTTATCAACCGTAATATCCCAGCGTCCGATTAAATCTTTTGCTTCTTCAGGAATCGTCTGCGTAGCAGGATTGTGTATTTCTTCTTCCTGTTTTTCAGGAGATATCGCGTTATTACAGCTTATTAGTGAGCCTACTAAAAGACAGGCTAAAGTACCGTACTGTACATATTTTTTCATCATATCTATAGATCTTTTTAGGAGATTAGACGGCAATTTACGAAAAAAAATAAATTCTATAAACAATATTATGCTTTATTCATAGCGACGCTATTCTAAACTCGCTAAACTGTAAGTAAACATAGGTCAACATCGGCCATCTATAGAGCTTCCTAAGCAATATGGATATAAAACTCCAAATTATTAAGGTTAAAAAACTACACTTTCAGTAAAAAAGCTTATCAATAAATGTATATAAATAAAAATAAACCAATAAAAGCACATAAATATTACCTTTTTGATATTTCATCCACTACAATTAGGTCATCTAATATGAAAGTCCTAAATTTATCAACTTTATTTTACATCGACTATGCCGATCGAAACATATACCCTTACCGATACACATACACATATCTATTACCACGCAGGCAGTGAGAAGTTAGATGAACAGCTACAGCGTTGCTTTGACAATAGGATTGATCGTTTATTTCTTCCAAATGTCGACAATAAATCCATACAAGCTGTAATGGAAACTACCAAAGCTTACCCTGCACATTGTTTTCCTATGCTGGGACTTCACCCCTGCTCGGTAAAAGAAAACTACAAACAAGAACTCAAGCAGATAGAATCGGCCTTGGCCGACCATAAAGTATACGCTATTGGCGAAATAGGCTTGGATTTATATTGGGACAAAACAACGCTCGCTATACAGCAAGATGCTTTCCGAATACAGGTAGCGTGGGCAAAGGCCCTGAACCTACCAATTGACATACATTGTAGAGAGGCGTTCGATGAGCTTTTTGTACTCCTGGAAGAATTAAAAGATGATAAGCTTTTTGGCATATTACATTGCTTTACGGGCAATCTTGAGCAAGCCCAAAGAGCTATAGATTTGGGCTTTAGCTTGGGAATAGGTGGTGTAGTAACCTATAAGAAAGCAGGCTTAGACCTCGTTGTGAAAGAAATCGATCTGCAGCACCTTGTTTTAGAAACCGATGCGCCTTACCTCGCTCCTACACCATACCGTGGTAAAGAAAATGAAAGCAGCTATTTGATTCATACTGCGCAAAAAGTAGCAGATCTGCATGAAATTAGCCTAACCCAGTTAGCGCAGATTACCACAGAAAACTCGAAAAGAATATTTGGAATTTAGATAGCCCATTATGCAAAATATATTTATAATATATACAGGTGGCACTATAGGAATGGTTCAGGATAAAGAAACAGGCACCTTTGTTCCTTTTGATTTTGAACTTATCGCCCGTAATCTGCCCGACCTAGCACGCTTAAATTATAAGCTAACCGTACACTCATTTACCCCTATTATAGACTCGTCCAATATGCGCCCATCTATCTGGGTGGAGATGGCACAAATTATTAAAGATAATTATGAGCAGTACGATGGTTTTGTTATTCTGCATGGCTCGGATACGATGTCGTTCTCGGCTTCTATATTGAGCTTCATGTTAGAAGGACTTCAAAAGCCCGTCATCTTATCAGGATCACAGCTTCCGATAGGCGAAATTCGGACGGACGCCCGCGAAAATATGATGACAGCTCTGGAGATTGCTTCAGCAAAAGAGAATGGAAAATCCATTATACAAGAGGTATGTATATTATTTGACAATAAATTATTTAGAGGAAACCGCTCTTTTAAATACCACTCGTCAAAGTTTGAGGCTTTCCGCTCACCAAACTATCCTGTATTGGCTGAGGCTGGTATACATATCAACTATAATAGAGACGCGCTATTAGACAATAGTGGCAAAGAATTTATCCTACATACCGAATTGGACAACCGTGTAGGCGTTTTAAAATTATTTCCGGGCATTAGCGAAGAAACAACACGGACCATACTGAGTGCCGATGTGCGCAGTATAGTCATGGAAACTTTTGGTTCAGGGAATACCATGACCGACCCTTGGTTTTTAGATTTACTAGCCGATACAATACGGGGTGGAAAAAATATAATTGACATCTCGCAATGTAAGGTAGGCTCGGTAGAGCTTGGCCGTTATGAAACATCGCAGGGATTAAAAGCACTGGGCGTGACTAATGGCTATGATATGACCTTTGAATCTGCTGTTACCAAACTGATGTACCTGCAAGGACAACTTAAAGATCAGGCAGAAGTAGCTTACTGGGTGGAACAAAGTATCCGTGGTGAGATCACGATAAACGATTAGCATATCAGCCTTTTTATATATCTCTTAAAGTATAAAAAGGCTGAACTATCCATACGTGTATAAAATTACTCTGCCTTTTTAACGTTCGCCGCCGCCGGAGTTTTATTAACTTTCTTTCGACCATTACCGGGCTTTCTATTTTTATGAAAAGGTTTACGCTTTTTATTTTTTGTGCGCGGCGCATATTCCGGTCCTTTTTCCATACCTTCCGGCAATGCTATTTTAGGAATCTCCTTACCGTTCAACTCCTCAATACGTGCAAATTTCCCCTGATCTTTATCATTAATAAATGTTATGGCAGTACCTGTGGTTTCTGCACGTGCCGTACGGCCTACACGGTGTACATAGTCTTCCGCATCCGGCGGTACATCGTAATTAACTACTAGACTTATACCGACTACATCTATTCCTCTTGATATTACATCTGTCCCTACCAAAACAGGTAAGCTTTTTGCCTTAAACCTGTTTAGCAGCTGCTCACGTTGGGCCTGATCGAGATCCGAATGAAAGCCTTCGGCATTGATACCCGCTTTTACGAGCTCCTGTGCTAGTTTTTTTACAATTTCTTTTTTCGAGGCAAACACTATAGCTGTCGTATATTTCGGATCTTTCAGAATCTGTTTAATCAGTTCTAATTTTTGCGGATCGTAGACTAAGTAAGCCTGTTGATCGATACCTTCAGAAGGTTTTGATATTGCTATATTCACCTCTTTAGGGTTTCGGAGCAATTTTTTCGCCAGCGTCCGTATCTTACCCGGCATCGTAGCCGAAAACAGCAAACTTTGTCTTTCTTTCGGTAGGTAGCTGATTACCCGAACGATATCATCAAAGAATCCCATGTCCAACATCCTGTCTGCCTCATCAAGCACAAGATATTGCAGCTTAGTGAAGTCAAACTTGCCGGATGACATGTGTGCGATCAGCCTCCCCGGTGTGGCTACAATAATATTAGCACCATATTGCAATGCCCTACGCTGCTGTTCATACTCTTTACCATCGCCCCCGCCATACACAGCTACTGAAGTAGCACCGGTGAAATAGCCTAAGCCCATAATTTGTTGATCTATCTGTAAAGCCAACTCCCTTGTCGGAGCTAAAATAAGTGCTTTAATGGCTTCTTCGGGTTGTTCACCGATCAAATTCAACAAGGGAAGTAAATAAGACGCTGTTTTACCCGTTCCCGTCTGCGCACAGGCAATTAAATCGTGTTTTTTTAATACTAAAGGAATTGTTTGTTCCTGGATTGGGGTCGCGTCTGAAAACCCCATGCTATCAAGACCTTCTTCGAGCGAAGAAATAAAGCCAAATTCTGTAAATTTCAATATAAATATATGTTCGTTACTAAATAATTAAGTTGAAGATACACCGAAAATATTATATCTCAAGTAAATCGAATTATTTTTCCATCAAAAAACACATCTTCAAGCTATATCTTTTACAACTTTAACTCACCTGGAGAAATACCATAATATTTTTTAAATGCACTACTAAAGTTATTCTGATGACCAAAACCAGTAAGTAGAGACACTTCATAAACAGAAAGCTTGTCTTTTAACAGATAAATTCGTGCTTTTTCCATTCGCAGACGCGTTTGATATTCGTGAATAGTAACAGAAAAATATTCTTTAAAATCCTTTCGCAATTTACTTTCACTCATCATCACCTCTCTTGCGAGCTCTTGCTGCGTGAGTGGATTAGCAATCCGCTGTTCTAGCAGCTGCCTTGCCATCTCCAATCGTTCGATGTCTTCATCTCTAAAAAGGGTCCCTTTCTCCTGTGCACTTTCTGTATACTGTTCAAATTGATACATTAACAGTTCGACAATATGCGATTCTGTATGTAAACGTCTAAGCTCGCCCGTTTTATTGGATTCGACCAGCTCGTCAATCGTCTGCTTCATCTCATAGGTAGCCATCAGATCCTTATCAGAAAATGATACATATTGCCCTTTTTCAATTTCCTCGACAAAATGCCTGTGTAGAAGGGAGTCTCTTTTGATTAAATTCAGGTAGTAATCTTTAGATAAAACAGCAATAAAATAGGTGTATGACACGCCAGCTTTAATTTCCTGCGAACTGGTCATTGATGGAATGTAACGAATATTATGCCTACTCATGCCATATGGCAATTTACTATCCGCTGTTTTAAAGAATATAAACTGACTGGTAATAACCTCCCCTTCTATTTCTGTCTGAATATGTACAGGTTCACTTACAGTCATCTGTAAATTTAGAATAAACAAACCACTGGTCGACAACTGATATACCGACATCTTTACAGGGCCATTGTTAATCTCGCGACGATTTTCTAATAAAGGCTGGTCAGGAACGAAATTATCTGGAATTTCCTCTGCGAAAAGCCACTCATCTAATTCCTCAATTTTACTTCTAATCACCATATATCAAAACACTTAAGCGTATTCACACAGCTTTAAAGATACAATTTTTACGATTAAAAAGAGCAGTTGTTTAAAATCTTTCTAAATAATAGGGTTTAAATTATTCCGTGCTTCCTTTATCCAGCCCCACGTTGAATTCGAGCTGATCTAATTCCATTTCTTCAAAGCGAACATAAGGCTTCAATGTGCGTTTATTAATATCTATAGTGGATTCGACAGAAAACACGGTATACACATCTTTGGTGTTCAACACTTCAATAGGAGTACCGTCAAATAACTTACGTCCATTTTTAAGCATAATGATCCGGTCTGCATAAATAGATGCAAAATTTATATCATGCACGACCATGATAACCATAAATCCTTTCCTAGACAAGGTTTTAGCTATTGCTAACACTTTCTGTTGGTAGTGTAAATCAAGCGCAGATATAGGTTCATCGAGTAATAATAAACTATCTGTATTATCCCATACTTGAGCTAAAACACGTGCTAACTGTACGCGTTGCTGCTCGCCGCCCGACAGGCTCATGTAAACACGATCGTTCAACTCCGTCACGCCACAAAGATTCATCACCTCTTTCACCACATCATAATCTCTAACTGATGGCTTCGAAGAAAAATGTGGATAACGTCCCATCATCACAATTTCATGAACCTTAAACGCCAACGTAATGTGACTGCTTTGACTCAATAAAGCACGGCACCGGGCTAAATCGATGGGCTTATAGGCAGCTATCTCTTTACCATGAAGACTGATAATACCTGAATCAGCTTTTTTTTCTCCACATAATAAATGCATCAGCGTAGATTTTCCTGCACCATTCGCTCCCAACAAGGCAAGAACCTCTCCTTTTCTAATTTGAAAGGATACATTCTTCAGCAATGATCTTCCGTTAATTGTATATGATAGTTTCT
Source organism: Sphingobacterium sp. UT-1RO-CII-1 (assembly GCF_026711005.1). Classification (GTDB taxonomy): domain Bacteria; phylum Bacteroidota; class Bacteroidia; order Sphingobacteriales; family Sphingobacteriaceae; genus Sphingobacterium. Next base: position 389,300 of record NZ_JAPPVJ010000003.1, read on the forward strand.
CTACGCGTAACATGATTGTGTATACTACTTTTCTTTTATTAATATGTACAAAAACACAGGTGTCCCCAACAAAGCAGTAATAACACCTATAGGTAACTCTATCGGTGCTACCAATGTACGGGCTATAACATCCGCTAGCGTCAGGACCAAAGCCCCCATAACTGTAGATGCAGGTAATACAAAGCGATGATCGACTCCGCCCATCAAACGTACGGTGTGCGGAACTAACAAACCAACAAAGCCTATAACACCAGAAACAGCTACCGAAGCGCCAACAGCAAGTGTTGATAATATAACAACCCAGCGCTTGATTCGATCTGTCCGCATACCTAACAGATCTGCATGTATCTCGCCCAAAGAAAATGCATTTAAAGACTTACCAAAGAATGAGAGAATAAATACAGGTATAAGCACAAAGGGAAGAACAACAGAAATATTTTCCCAGGATGCGCCCCCTAAACTTCCCAACATCCAAAAGGTAATGGTCCGTAACTCCTGCTCGGTGGCCATATACGTAAGCAGCCCCGTTAACGCCCCTGCAAAGCCATTAATAGCTATTCCGGCCAATAACATTGTAGTAACGCTCGGCTTGCCGTTTTTTATCGAGATCTGATAGACAATAAAAGCTGTCAGGCCCGCACCGATAAAAGCGCCAAATACTAATAAATAACTTCCCAGTATTTGCGATAAATGCATGAATAACACACCTTCTAACGCAATAATTAAGACAGCAAATAGAGAAGCTCCTGAAGAAATACCAATAAGCCCGGGCTCTGCCAGCGGGTTTCTAAAAATACCTTGTATTGCAGCTCCCGACACGCCCAATGCTGCTCCGACCAGTATACCTAAAAATACCCGAGGCGCACGAACCACATATAATACATCAGCTTCGATTGATTCGACAGTACTTTTAGTAAACAGTCCTATTTTCTGTGCTAATAGAATACAAACATCAGTAAATGGAATATGGTAAGCCCCCATTCCCATGGAAAGTATAGCCACAAAGATTAAAGCTACAATTAGCCCTATTAATATCAACCGTTGCCTTCCCTGCATTTATTTCATTTATATTGGAAAAAAAACATAATTATCTATTGCATGATTTGATGCAGTTCTTTATTGAGCTCCAAAACAGCTTCTGGCAAGCGTGTACTGAAATTAACTAATAAAGTAGGGCTCATTTCGAGGATACGCTTATTTTTACCAGCCTCTGTTAAACGCATTCCCGGCATTTTCAGTACTGCCTCTTTCCCTCCTAAACTACTTAATCCAAAGTCAAATAACAAGATAATATCCGGATTTGCTTTCACTAAAGCTTCTGTTGTATAAGGTTTAAAATCAGCAAATTCCTGTACAGCATTCTTCGCCCCGGCTAAAGTAATCATAGCATCTAAACTACTCCCCTTCCCCGCGACACTCATTGTCCCCGTTCCTCTTGCATAAATAAAAAGAATTTTAGGCGAAGCCTTACCCATATTGGCACTTGCAACAACTTCCTTGACACGAGCCATTGTTGTTTTTGTACGTTCAGCCACTTGCTTACATCTCTCTTGTTCGCCCAAAGCATCAGCCACTTGCTGAATAAACTTTAACGAACCCTTCTCTGAATATTCCTGTGTAAAAGAAACATATTTGATTCCCGCCTTTTTCAAATGTTGCACGATAGCTTTCGAAACGTCCCCTTCTAACGCCAAAACCACAGTAGGCTTAAAAGATAATATTCCTTCACTAGATAATGAACGATTTTGGCTAACCCGGGGTAAATCTGCTGCTGCTCGCGGTGAAATACTAGTAACATCGGTCGCTACAATAGACTCTCCCAGACCTAAACCAAAAACCGTTTCGGTAATCGCACTATGTAAGGTTATTATTCTTTGCTCTTGCCCGTAAACAAAGGTATTCACAATCAATGCAAGGCATAAAAAAATAATTTTTCTCATATAAATTAAACACGCCACATAAGTGGTGAAAGATAACACAATAATTTCTGATTAACGGAAAATGTGTCAAAAGGACACCTGGATTCTCCATCATTCTACAAAGCAAATCAATAATTAGTCTAAATACAAGGGGCGAGCAAAACAAACAAAACATTTCAAACAGACGGAAATAACACAAAAGAAATTGACAATAAGACAATTACAATCTTATAAAAGTGTTACACAGTTTTTAACGCATCATTTTTCATAGAAGATTTGACAATATTAATACAGTGTTAATTCGTAATAATTCAAATGTATTCACTTCCTTTGCTTTGTTATTTAGAATCATTAAAAACAAAATTAAGTGTATAGTATTTCGCATCCAAAAATAAGGACAGCCGTAATATGTTTAGGCATTTTACTACCAGGTTTATGTTTTTGTCAACAAAAATTTAAAATCAGTGGTTTAATACAAAATAACACATTACAACCTGTATCTGATGTGACCATTACACTATATCCGGATAAACATACAGTGCGAAGTGATGTAAAAGGTTTTTTTAACATTCCTGAACTGTATGAAGGTCGCTATAATTTAGAAACAGACGCAAAAGGATACGAACCGCAGAAACTGACAATTGATTTAGAAAACCGCGATACCTTACTGCAGATAAGCTTAAAGCCTATAACGCAGACCATAGAAAATATTTCGGTGCACGGAAAAATTACAGCCGTTGATAATTTGATTAAAGCTGAAAATGCAGCAATGCCTGTTAAAGTAATCACACGCCGAGAGATTGAGCTAATGGGAAGCAGAAGGCTTGATGAGGTGTTAAAAGAACAAACTGGTGTAGCTGTAGTAAATGATATAGCCGCAGGTTCTCGAGCCACCGGTGTACAGTTACAAGGTTTTAGCAGTAATTATGTCATGGTTTTGATTGACGGTCAACCAATGCTTGGGCGAAACACAGGAAACTTTGACCTTTCCCGTATATCGGTGACAAATATTGAACGTATAGAAATTATTAAAGGAGCTTCATCCTGCTTATACGGCAGTGACGCTCTAGGTGGCGCTATAAATATCATAACGCGGCATGGCGCCTTAGCGCCGCAAGCACATGCTTCTATACTATACGGTAGTTTGAATATTGTTGATGCTACGGTCGAAACTGAAACACCATTCGCTAACCAACGTGGCTCATTAGTGTTATCAGGTAACTATTACCGGACAGACGGTTTTAATACCAATAAAAAATATATGAGCGACGGAACAACTGCACCGCCTTATGAGAACTACAGCTTTCAAGGGCGGTCCCGTTACCGCACCAGCAAAGACGGCACATTAGGTGTTACGTTCCGCTATGCACAGAGAAACTCGACTATGCTGCATGACTGGTCAAACGAGCAAATAAATGAAGACCAGCAAACCGACAAAGACCTTAATTTATCAGCAAGCTACGATCACAACTTCAGCTCCGGCTTACGGAGTATGACTCGTTACTATGTAAATCTTTATCAAAATGAGCTGCAGGCTCGTTGGCTACACCAGAACTCATTGATTAATGCCGAAAAGTTTGACCAGCAAAGCCATAGATTGGAACAACAGTTTGCTTATCAACCGCTATCGTCGTTAAAAATGACTGGTGGTCTAGGTGGGAGCATCGAAAGCATGAAAAACAGAAGGCAAGAAGAGACGCCTGATTTAAATACTGTTTTTGGTTATGTTCAAGGAGAATGGCAAGCTTTAACTCGCTTACAAGCTACCATAGGCTTAAGATACGACCACACCAATGCTTATAATGGGCGTTTAAGCCCCAGTTTAGGCTTACAGTATGAGCTAGCCCCTACTTTGACAGTTAAAGGTGGAATAGGTGCTGGTTTTAAAGCTCCTGACCACAAAATGCTATATCAGGTATTCTATAACCCGTCTGCAAATTATATGGTAGTAGGCGCTGACAGGGTGCGCGATGTGATTGAGGCTATGGATCAGAGCGGAGAATTGAGCTCAAAAAACAATTATATGCTGAACTTAGCAGCAAATAACTTGAAAGCAGAAAAAAGTTTATCCAACAATGTAGGTTTTGTTTGGGCTCCTTCGGGTAAGTCTCGTACAGAATTCACTGCTTTTTATCACCGCATAGACAATCAGATAAATAATATAGCAGTGGCGACCGGGACAAAAGTAGGTCAAATCTACACCTATCGAAACCTCCCAAAAGCTGTTAATAAAGGTTTTGAAATATCCACCACTTATCAGCTTACATCAGATCTAGAGGTATCTGCAGGCTATCAATACCTCATAGCTAAAGACTTAAGCGTAATCGATAGTATACGTGCAGGAAAATATCCATACAACCAAAACATTCACAATCCAGTAACTGGCGAATCCCGCCCAGTAACCACAAAAGATTACTGGGGTATTGAAGATCGTTCAAGACACATGCTAAATTTAAAAGCATTGTATACATATCGTCCTTGGGATATGAACATCAACATAAGGGCAAACTACAGGGGCAAGTACCCGTTTCAAGAGATCAATGGCAACCAATTCATTGACGAGTATGATGCTTTTGTTCCTGACCACATCTTACTAAACTTAACGATAGAAAAAACAATCTGGAAAAGACAGCTCACCTTACGTCTCATTGCAGATAATATACTGGATTACACCCATCGATATATGCCTGGACAACCGGGAAGAGTTATCTTAGGTGGCGTTAGCTACCGATGGATTAAAGGAAATAAGTAGTAATAACAAAATAGTATGATATGATTTTTTCAAGAATACCTTTTAAAAGCTTCCTACAAAATCACCACCCTAACTCGTGGTTAAGCGTGACTGCCGCTGCAATAGTATTAATATTTAGCGCCTGCAGTAAAGATGATGATGATAAGCGTCCTTCTTTTGAGGACGGGAGGAGTAAGGTCGTCTACGACTTGCCTGGGGACTTAGAAACATCCATGGGAACTGCGAATGCTCCACCGGACAAAATCAAAGGTCAATTTCAAACATTTCTATTTACTTTCAACGGTGCAAAACAACATAAGCCAGGAAAAGGTAATGAGGCAGAAACCGATTGGAATAAATTACAAAAAAGTGCAGATTGGGACTTAGCTTTCACCGGCCCTTATAATTCAGAAATCTATATTAATAATGCATCTCAGGAAAAAAATCCAGGTTACGGGGGGGCAGCAACTAACACAGCAGTTGTATTAATTAAAGACAGTTACGAAAACATCACTGAAGCACCTAGTGATGAAGCTTTTGATAAAAGCACGATTGGTTTAATCGGATGGTCAGCAATCGCCAATGATAACGGTTGGTTTCAATATAGCGACCAAACGCATATTATGAAAGCTTTGCCAAACCGTACCTACGTGATCCGTTTACAAAACGGAAAATATGCAAAATTACAGATTATCAGTGCATACAAAGGCTATCCACCTGCTATCACCGACTTAAACTGGCCTGCACCATATTACACTTTCAGATATTATGTCCAGGAAGATGGTAGCAAAGATTTAAGAACCAAATAATAAAATAAACAATCAAAATCATGAAATTTAAACACTTATTCTCAGCAGCAGCAATAACACTTGCTTTATCCTTCGGTTTTACATCCTGTAGCAGCGATGATGACGATTACGTACCGATTGACCCTGTAACAAAACTGAACAAGGATCTTTCCAAAGATTCTAAAACAGAAAACACTATTGGAACGATTGTGGGAAATGATAACGGTGTGGTTCAATTGCGTAATTTTAGACAAGTGGTTAAAAATGACAAAGAGGAAGAAATTGAGTCTCCATTATTCTACTTTGATTTTATAAATCATGATGCTGGGACTGAAGAACAACATAACATTAGCTTAGCGGCTCCTTCTAGTATGGCAATAACTGCTAACTTAGAAGCTGGCTATACCTTATCATACATCGATAAAGATTTTAAAGATGTAAAAGCTGACGATCAGTTTACGCCACTAAAAAGCGAAGTAAAAGACAAAGAGGGTAATACAAAAACAGTAAGTCAAAGCGGCCTACGCGATATGTTAATTAATGGGACACCTAGACGCCTCGACGAGTTTGGTTGGTGTGATTATATTTTCACGGAAAACAACAAAGAGACACACAGAGTGATAGCTATAGAAAATAGGACTTTGATTCTTGTAAAAGACAGTAAACCTCTTGTCAAATTTAAAGTAAATAACATATATGAAAACGAAAAGCCTAATAAAGAAGAAAAACCAGACAATTATCGTTTCTACTCTATCGACTATCAAGCTTTGTAAAAAATAAAAAACATTTAAAGTCTAATTAGACTTTAACATAGAAAGAAGTATTGGGCAATAATAATTATTGCCCAATACTCTTTTAACGACTTTTTATCAAAAATATTTAGAACAGTATGAAAACAATGAACAAATCGATCCTAACAAATATCTTCCGCCTTTTTGTCTTCTTCATGATTTTTAGTGTGACTACAAGTTGTAGCAGTAAAAACGACCCGGAACCGACAGAGCCAGAGATTGAAGAACCGGTGACACCAGATCATACTTTCAATCAATTATTGACCATAACTAATTTACATACCCCACACGAAGGAGAAGAAAATACTTTTACGCTTTTCAGTTTAGAACAAAATACAGTAATTGATAAAAAAAATGCTAAAACACGCTTGTGGGACATATCATTTGATAATATGTTTAGTAGTTTTATAGATATCAACAACAAAAAGGCAGGATATGGAAAAGATGGGTTAGGTGGTGGGGGTATCATATTGGTCAAAAAGAAATTTGAAGATGTGGTTGATATTCCTGAGGATAGTGAATTTAGAAATGGTGGAGAACCGTATGGGCCTGATGCTTCTGGAGATATGGCTGTTAGTGGTTACCCTGATGGCTGGTTCCGTTATGATTTTAGCACACATATATGCTACCCTATTGAAGATCATACTCTCGTTGTACGTACTGCCCGCGGCAACTATGCAAAATTAAAAATTAAAAGTGTATATAAAGATCAGACCGACCCACAAGATTGGTCAAAAGATTCACAGATGACCTACTATACAATAGATTATGTTTTGGCAAAAAAAGGAAGTAAAACGTTTGAAATTAAAGCTGACTAATAAAAAGTATACAACATAGAAGATAATATTATCTTTAGAAATAGCGCTTTTAATAGATGATTAGCCAAAAAGCAGCATACAAACAAATGATATATTTAGAATATTTGTATGTAATCATTCTAAATATAAATAAGATACTATTATGTTAAATCAAAATATAAAAGAAAGCACTACACAAGCACATGCTAAGCTAGAAGGAACAGTTGTTCGCCAGTTGAAAGCAGTACGCTCAAATGCAGATTATGCAGATGTTTTAAAAGCATTTTATGCTTATTTCAATGCGGTAGAAAAAACTATAGCGCCTTATATTACTCCTGATGTTCTTCCTGATTATGCAGAACGCAGAAACTCGAGCCATATAAAAGCAGATATCATCGAATTGGGTGGTAATGTCGATAACTTACTACAGGTTGAAACACCAACGGTGAACAATGCCCTTGAAGCTCTATCCGCTCTTTATGTATTGGAAGGTTCGATTATGGGCGGGCCGTACATTGTACAAATGCTTAACAAATACGGTGTACAGCAAGGCACATCATTCTTTTCGGGCTATGGCGACAATACGCACAATATGTGGCAAGCTTTCGTTACTGTGCTGAACAAGCATGGTGAAGACCCCGCAACACATGCTCGCTCCATTGAAATAGCAAATGAAACATTCAGCCGTTTTGGAGATGTATTTACGCAATTGGCAGCTACAGAATAATGGCTATACCCGATAAAGAAAATAAAAAAAACAATAAATGGTTGAAACGCGCTGGTATAGGCGCGTTTCTTTTCTTTTTAATCAAAGGGTTAGTTTGGCTCGTGGTATTCTTTTTTGCAGCAAAGTCCTGTAGCGGTTTTAACTTTTAACACTTCTAGTTAGTAGCCGAAGTGATTTCTTTATTGTACAAATAAACTCTCCTTATGTGCAAGCATATTGCACTACTTACTGTTATCTTCCCTATATTTTTGTAAATTTGATTAATCCCGTCATGGTAATCAATTAACATAAAATGTCAAATCAATTTACCGAAGATCAGGCCTTCGATAAAATCAATTTTCGCGAACAGCGGCAAGGACCTTATTACTTCGAAAACTGTACGTTTAACTCATGCGAGTTCTCCAGCATAAATTTATCACAGAGCCAGTTTATCGACTGCTCTTTCAACAACTGTAACTTTAGTTTGGCACAAGTTGAAAATACTTCTTTTCAAAATGCAGTATTTCAGCAATGTAAAATGCTGGGCATACGTTTTGACAGCTGCAATACATTTGGCTTATCGTTTACATTTGATAATTGCCAACTTGACCATTCTTCATTCTATAAATTAAAACTCAGGAAGACCTTATTTACTGACACACAATTAAAAGAGGTTGATTTTTCGGAATGTGAACTTTCGGAGAGTGTTTTCGAAAACTGTAATCTGGAAAACACAGTATTCAACCGCAGCATTTTGAATAAGGTTGACTTCAGGACTGCATTTAACTACCGCATCGATGCTGAAAATAATAAAATTAAAAAAGCAAAGTTTTCTATGGAAGGGCTTCCGGGCTTATTAAGAAAATACGATATACTTATAGAGCGATAAATAATACCGTTAGAGATAAAATCAAGTCTGTCCACAAGATTGTTGCGAAACTGCAAAACTCGTGAACAGACTGATTCTTTTATTAATTAGCTTTATTCCACCACACCTTGGTACCGATAACATCATCTCCCTGTTTAGAAAGAGCTTGTTGATAATTCAGCTTATTGGTACTTTGTTCTTTTAATGGGTAAATAAAACGGCTTGGTATTTCGCTTCCAACTTCAGGTGTAAACTGATAAGACACCTTCTCTCCCTCTACTGTGCCGGACCAAACAACATCACCCTTTTTAATTAGAAATAAGGGATAACCCGTTCTGCGTATTTCTGACCAACTTTCTATACCTTGATTAAACAGAGCTAGGTATTTCTGACTTAATACATTCTCTTTATTTGCAGAAGGCAGTTGTTGCACGTATAGATCAGCTGCTGCAGTGCTAACCTGCCATTTATCCAACGATGCACGAACAGCTTTTTTATAAGCTTTATCTTCCCAGTCATTGATTTCTGAGATCAAGAATTCGACTTCAGCATACTCCATTAAGACCTCGCCATAGTTAGCTGCATTAATAACAGCTCCCGGTAAAGAGATCGAATCTACGGGGAACAAGTCACCTGCTGCCAATGGCAAACCATAGGGTTGTCCAAAATAAACGCCTTTGCTATTAGGCTTGGCAAAGATTTCTAAACGTGGATCTGCAATATTAAAAGGACCTCGATCGCCTTTTAAAACATCTACCAATACATGCGATATAGCAAAGTCCTTTCTATTTGCCGTTATTGTAGCCTGATAAAGCGGAGCCTCATTAGGGGAAGAGCTTGAATATTTAAATATTGCATTATCAGCATTGGATGCAAACACACCTTTCGCTAAAGCATCTTCAATATGTTCAGTAGCCAATGAAGGTAACTTATGAGCAATGCGATTTGCTAAGCGCAAACGTAAACTGTTTGCAAACTTTGCCCATTTAAGGTTATTACCATCATAAATGATATCAGCATTTTTAAAAGTCTGCTGTTCCTGGTACTTTAAAAGCGTATCTGCAGATTGCTTTAGTTCATTTAGTATATCTACATATATCTTTTCCTGAGTAGCATATTTAGGTGTCAGATTATCCGGATCTTGCTGTAAAGCTTCAAAATCGGGGTCATTGTTTCCATAAGATTGATAAGGAATATCTCCGAAAACATCACTTAAGTTATGAAATGCGTAGGATTTTAATATCCGTACTACAGCGATCTGATTGGCATTACTTCCTGCTGCACCCAATGTTGCCCAATTTTTCGTTTTCTCATCAACATTTAACTTTATGATTTCATTAAAGTTGTTCAATGCACGGTTCAAACCAGTCCAGAAAGCATCAGAATAGCCTGTCGGCATCATATACCGAGATTGATCGGTATAGATATTCTGGCTAAAATACTGTGCATAAAGTTGTGCACCACGCAGGTTCAAGTCTGGATTACGCACTGTATTCATTAATAATTTCTCTCCACTTACCAACAGACTCGACGTACTCACTGCTGAAGGTCTGTTGGGGTCGGTATTAATGTCTTCAAAGATACTATCTGAACAGCCTGCTAACTGTAAAGCAACAAACAACAGGCCTATTATATATTTAAAATCTCTCATGATGCTCTAAAATTTAACGTTTAAATTAAAACCATACGTTACCGGAGTAGGAATATTTCCTCCTTCAATGCCCTGTACATTTCCACCACTTGACGTAAATTCCGGATCAATATACTTACTCTTCGTATAGATATTCCACAGGTTACGACCGTAAACAGACACACCTACATCTTTGATAACTTTATTATTATTTATTTTGAAGTTATATCCAAATGTCACCTCCCGTAACTTAACAAACGTTGCGTCAAAAATAGAGAAGGCGGTAGGTCCGTTATACTCATTTCTTGCCCACTGCTGCGCTGTAACCCGGGTGTCATTTTCTTCAACATTTGTGACTGTGTAAGAACCATCAGCATTAAAGTTCACATCGGCCTTTACACCATCCAGCACCACGCCGGTCTCCCGAATATTATTAGCTGCCGTTTTATCCAATATTCCGGCATACATGCCTACTTTATAGGTCTGGGAGAAGAAACTTCCACCTACACGTCCGTCAATAAGAAACCCGAGGTTAAAACGTTTGTAACGGAATTGATTTTGGAATCCAAAAATATATTTAGGTAACACAGATCCCAAAGGCACAAGTTGTGATGTTTTCATATAAACTCCGTCATTATCCAATACTTTACGCCCATCTTCAGCATATACAAAATCATACCCTAGGAACTGACCATAAGCTTCGCCTTCACGAGCTACTAAATTGATCAAGCCTTCGCTCAAGGTCAAAGTATTTACCATATCATCAATATGGATTACTTTATTTTGATTTCTAGACCAATTTAATACGGTGTTCCATTCAAAATCAGACTGGCGTATAGGCGTTCCTGTTAAGGTTACCTCAATACCTTTATTATTGATTTTCCCTGCATTGAGCACTTTTGCTTCATAACCGAATGAAGGTGAGACCGGAACTGGCAGTATCTGGTTACGAGAGTCATTGTTATAATAGGTTACGTCAAAACCTAATCTATTACGGAACAATTGCACCTGTAGCCCTGTTTCCCAAGAACTGGTGATCTCGGGTTTTAATACAGCGTTATTCAATGTCGGCGGTAAGCTATTAGAGGGTCTTCCATCAAATGCCTGCTCGACCTCGTAAACCTTTGCCAACTGATATGGGTCGGTATCATTACCTACCTGAGCCCATCCTAGACGGAGTTTTGCAAAAGAAAGCCAATCCACTTGTTTCAATCCTTCTAATTGACTTAAAACAAAGCTACCTGTAAATGACGGATAGATAAATGAGTTGTTATTAGTTGGTAGTGTAGACGACCAATCGTTTCTTAATGTTGCATCTAAAAACAAATAGTCGGCGTAACCTAACGATACACTACCGTATAAAGATGAAATACGTTTGTGATAGCTCCTATTATCGACCTTAACGGCTGAGGCATTTTTTAAATTATAATAATTCGGCACGACTAGCCCCCCCTGCGTAATGGCATAATCTACGCGTCGCTGCTGATCACGCAAGTTGGCACCCACGTTTGCTACTAAAGACCAATCGTTCCAGTTTTTATTTGCCGTGGCTAAGAATTCATAATTATATTCATTTAAAGTATTACCCGATTCTTCATACTGAGAAGTACTTCTGGAGTAAACTGCGATGCGGTCCTGCGCTTTAAAGTTATAAATATCTCCGTGCGCTTTTGCATTCAATCTTAACCAATCGTTTACTTCATATTGCAGCCCTACGTTACCATAAAATCTATCTCGTTGTTCTTCCATATAGCTTTCATAAGCTGACCAGAAGGGGTTGTCAATAAAACGTGTTGCTTCTGCAGCGGCTGTATTTTGCCAGCCTGTCCTATTCCATGCTTTTGGCGTACCATCGGCTCGCTTATAATCTTCCAGAATCTTGTAATCAACCTGCACAGCCCCCCATTGGAACGCTTCTAACATGATATTACGGTTGGACGCTCCTGACCATGGTTTACCTACAGAACTATTTCGTACGTAATTTAAATTGGAAGTTATCCGCAATTTCCCTAACTGTGTACCGCCTGAGAAGTTTAAGTTATTTCTACCTAGGGTCGCATTAGGCACTGTACCGCGTACATTTTTATTGGTATAGGAGAATCTGTAATTTGTATTACCGCTTGTACCAGCTATAGCTAAATTATTGGTATTTGACAATCCGGTTCTAAAGAAGTAACCGACATCATGCTTAGGGTATAGCCAGGGAGTAGCTTTTAAATAATTCGCTTCGTCTTCCGGATCCAGAGCATACCACTGTAAGACATTTTCTCCATCAAGACGGGGACCCCAACTTTCGTCAGAAGCATAGTCTACAATCTTATAATTCTGTCCATTAATTTCCTGTGTTTTAAATTGCGTAGAGTATCCCTGTCCATAAAGTTTTTGACGCTTAGGCAGACGTACTACATTTTCAAAGTCTAGACCTGTATTAACAGAAATATCTACATGTTCACCTTTACCTGCTTTTTTAGTGGTTATGATGATTACACCGTTTGCTGCCCGAGCTCCGTATAAGGCTGCGGCCGATGGTCCTTTTAGAACTGTTACATTTTCAATATCATCAGGATTTATATCTTGAATTAAGTTTCCTACATCTTTACCGGCGCTGGCATTAATAGTTGATTCGGAGTTTAGATCAGTATTATCTATGGGAGTCCCGTCTATCACATAAAGAGGTTGGTTATTTCCGGATATTGAATTAATCCCCCGCAGGAGTACACGGGATGATCCGCCCATATTACCTCCGGAAGATATTACTTGTAGCCCCGCTACTTTACCCGACAGCGCACTAACTGCATTTGTTGGTCTGGTTTGCAGTTCAGTTCCTTTCACTTCTTGCACGGCGTATCCTAATGCTTTTTTCTCTCTGGATATACCCAAGGCAGTAACAACAACTTCATTAAGTTGTTCTGAAGTTGGCTTCAGGGTGATATATAGAGTTTCTGAAAGAGAAAAGTTTTGTAGCGTTTGCTCTTCGTAACCTATGTAACTGATATGTATAGCGGGATTTTCAGCTTTTATACTTAAAGTGAAGTTTCCATTTTCATTGGTTTGCGTTCTTATATCTGTAGCGACGTCTGTCACTGTTGCGCCTATTACGGCCTGTCCTTCCTGGTTGACGACCTTTCCGGTAAGGGTAGATTGGGCATAAATTTTTCCTGTCCCGAGGGCAATAGCTACCCAGACGAGACCTGTATGTAAGGTTCTGTTCATACTAAATATAACTCTGATTAATGGGTTAAAAACTAATAGGTAAGATCTAAGGGGATAATTATCTTCTCCTTATTATCCCCTTAGCACATTCGAGTAAAAGGTTGTTGTATCATTGTTTTCATTATTAAAGCACAAATGTACACATAATCTACTAAATATATAGTCTTTAAGTACTTTATTTAAATAACTAGCAAAACAAAACTCACAAACAACTTAAAATCAACGATTTTAATGCCGTTAATAAAAATATTCATAAACAAATATTTTTATTAAATTATTACTATTTTAAGGGTTATTGTGCTTTTAGGGTTACGAAAAGGCTTGAGTTATAATATTTACAACTTTTGTTTTGTTTTCATCAATAATAAAGACTGTTAGTTGCTTAATTTAGCAGTAGTATTAAAATGAAAAGGAAAGTTTATGAACAGAAATAATATATCGCGTAAGGATTTTCTTCGCAACAGTGCGTTAGCAAGTATAAGTGCTCTAGCAGCTACGCAAGGAGTGAGGGGATCTACATTGCCTGAACAAAAAACGACAAACATGCAATTAAAAGATGATTATATTCTAAAAAATGTAAGGTTAGAAACGGGTTTTGAATATGATAACGATGAAATAATCGGAACACGTAGCGAGCTATTCACGTTACATATTAAAGATGGCAAGATAAATTTTGTTAAGGAAGTTGGGGATATTGCGAATGTTATCGACATGAAGGGCCTCCTTATGTTGCCTGCATTCAGTGATATGCACATTCATTTGGATAAAACATTTTATGGCGGAAAATGGCAGGCTGTAAGACGACGGAGTGGCGGTGTAAAAGGAATGATTGCACTAGAGCAGGAAATTTTACCCGATATGCTTCACACCTCAACGGACCGGGCGATCAAATTGATAGAGTTATTGCAGGGATACGGCTCTTCTTTTGCTCGTAGCCATGTCAATATCGAACCTACATCAAAACTAGATTCTTTAAAAAACTTAGAGAAGGCGCTTAGCATCAAAAAAGACGGTTTCAGTGCCGAGTTAGTTGCTTTCCCCCAACATGGCATATTTTATACGGAGTCTGCCCCTTGGCTTAAAGAAGCAGCTAAAATGGACATTGATTTCATCGGTGGCGTAGATCCTTATAGTCTTGATGGCAGTATAGAGCGCAGCATAGATTTCATGGTACAGCTGGCACTCGATCATAATAAAGGTATCGATTTACATTTGCACGAATCTGGCGATTCAGGCCTACAGACCGTACAATATTTAACAAAAAAAGTAAATGAGAACCCCGTCCTTAAAGGTAAAACAGCTATCAGTCATTGTTTTGTTTTAGGGCGCTTAGAAGGTAGTGCTTTGCAAAAAACAGCTGAAGATCTGGCTGCCGCAGAAATAGGTATTATGTCAACCGTTCCTTTTGGCAACCTAATTATGCCTATCCCAACATTACAAAAATACGGAGTAAAAGTATGCGCAGGCAATGATAGTATAATCGATCATTGGAACACATTTGGTTCAGGGAGCGTTTTGCAAAAAGCAAACGTAATGGCTGAGCTATATGGGTATGGCAACGAATATAAACTTTCCCGTTGTTTAGGGATAGCGACAAGAGGTATAACACCCTTAAGTGATAATGGAGAGATGGTTTGGCCCAAGGAGAATGATAACGCAAATTTAACTTTTGTCGATGCTAGTTGTTCTGCCGAAGCTGTAGCACGTATATCTCCTGTAAAGTCACTCATACACAACGGTAATTTAGTTTTTTAATAATGAATAAAATGACATATACTATTTTAGCTCTACTTTTTTTCTCACTGGGCTCATGTGACGATAGCACCCAGCTTACAGAAGATAATAAACAACCCTTAGAAAACACGGCAATGAATATAGCAGAAAAGAAAATTGTACAAGCAGTAAGTAAAGGAAACATAGAGGAGGTACAAGCAGCCTTAAAAAACGGAACAAACGTGAATACTACAGATGAAAAGAAGCACTCTTTATTATTGTTGGCTACTATTAATAAAGATTTAGCTATGGCACAATTACTTGTAAGCAATGGAGCTGATGTCAACCAACAAGACGATATTCAGGACTCTCCTTTTTTATATGCTGGAGCAGAAGGACAGGTAGAGCTTCTTAAATTATACTTAGCAAATGGAGCGAAGTTTGACGTTTTTAATAGATACAGAGGCTCAGCATTAATACCCGCATGTGAAAGAGGGCATGTAGAAGCCGTTCGACTGCTCGCAAACACCAAAGGTTTTCCTATTGATCATATTAATAGGTTGGGCTGGACAGGATTACTCGAAGCAGTAATACTGGGCGATGGCAGTAAAAAATATGTAGATATTGTACATATACTTCTTGAAGCAGGTTCAGATAGGAACATAGCAGATGCCGAAGGGGTCACACCTTTGCAACATGCAACAAACAGGAATTACACAGCTATTGCAGAGGTACTGAATAAGAAACAATAAATTATTTAATAACAAAAAGCACCTATTCGGATAAATAGGTACTTTTTGTTATTAAAGTTCAGGAGCAGTTATAATGCAAACTTTAAAAGTCTAAATAATTCCATTTGCCCCGGTACGGTTTATGGATCATTTGATTGGCAAATAAATCATCAAATTTTTCTTTCTTCGGATTCCATTTTAATGGTCTCTGTAGTTCATATGCAATATTCACCGCGTTACAGATGGTAGCCGTACGATGACCTACCTCCACGGGAGCAATTGGAGTTTTTCTACCTTTAATAGCATCTAACCAATCCTGATGATGATTATCTGCATGATACACAAGTTTATCTTTAGCAGAAAACACATGGTTTGCCAAGGGCTTAGGAGTAGTTTCTATAAAACCTCGAGAAACTTCAATGGAGCCTTCTGTTCCTAAAAATTGAATAGCATTTTCTTTACCCCAATGTTTATGATAAACACGCACCCCGTTAGCATAATCAAAAAATAAGCCCTCTACATCTCCCGCCTGAGGAGGTGGAGTAAAAGATATTGGCCCTGCTCCGTCCATATCCAGTGCCCACTGAACTATATCAAACATATGGGCTCCCCAGTCGGTTATATATCCGCCTCCAAAACCTCTGTACCCTCTCCACCAGGCCCAACTATTATCTTCAATTGGGGGAGATAATATAGGGTGATACCCCCGATATAATGATGGACCTATCCAATTATCCCAGTCCAAATAATCAGGGATAGGCATTGAAGGCAAATCACATTGTTTAACGGGCTCACCTACAGAAACGTTCACTTCACGGACTTCACCTATATAGCCATTTCTTATAAGATTTACAGCCTGTCTAAAAGTCGGCATTGAACGTTGCATACTACCGGTCTGTAATACGCGCTTGTATTTTTTGACAGCATCTACCATAGCTCTGCCTTCCCCTATAGTCAAGGATAATGGTTTTTCACAATAAATATCTTTACCAGCTTTTGCGCTATCGATAACATGCATTGCATGCCAGTGATCCGGTGAGGCCACGACAATAGCGTCGATATCTTTAGCTGCCAATAGCTCGCGATACTCAGCATAACCACGCACATTATTTGCTGGTTTTGCTGCTGTCATTTCTGAGGTTCTTTTTATAAAAGCCGACAATTTTCGAGAATCAACATCAGAGGCAGCTACAATCATTGTCTCCTTTAGTTCATTCATTGCACTGGCCAACCCAGCAGCTTGTTTACCGACACCTATAAAACCTAAATTAATACGATCGCTGGGTGCTAAAAATCCATTCCCACCTAAAACATGTCGTGGCAAAATAGCAAAACCAATACTAGCAGCAACTGTGCTTTTAATGAACTCTTTTCTTTTCATCTTTATTTTATAAGTTTTTCTTAACAACTATTTGAAGCACTTTATTAGGTTCGTAATAACCTGAACGGTTAGCTACTTCACATCCTTTTAGTTAGCATGAATTCTTATTCTATTTGAAGAAAAAAGCCTAAGAATCCGAGGCATTGTATTACAATCTTAATAGACGAGTAATCAAAGGGACATAAGTCATTCATTGTAACCATCTATTTATCAAGCAAGATAAAGATAGTTACATTTTATATTCAAAAAATGAAAAATTTAAAATTCTTTCTGCACTAGTGCATAAACTAGCTATTATTGACGGCTTCTATATCTTTAGTAACATCCTGCAGTATATCAAAAGCCACCTCCGCCATTTTATTTCCGCGATTATCCAACAAAGGATTCACTTCAACAACCTCAAAACAGACCGTCTTCCCAATTTGTACCAGACCTCGAAGCAAGGCTTTTATCTCCACGGGATCAAACCCTGCTGGAACAGGTGTGCCGGTACCGCTTGAAATACGTTCACTATCCATACTATCCACATCAAAAGAAATATAGATGTAGTCACATGCCTGCAGTAAAGTCGCTGTTTGTGACACACAAACTTCCACCCCTTTACGTCTTACATCTTCTACTTTAAAAAGACGGATACCTAAACGATCGATTAACTGATCTTCGGGATCTTCTGTATCTCTCACTCCAAAATAGACCAAATGTTCGGGTTGTAATTTCGGCTCTTCACTGCCTACTTTTTTAAGCTGCTCCCAATAACTGACGACCTCACTTTCTACACGGTTAACCTGGCACTCCAGATTATCTAAATGCATGGCTGCCGCTAAAGGCATCCCATGTAAATTTCCTGACGGAGTGGTGTAAGGTGAGTGTATATCAGCATGTGCATCTATCCAAATAACGCCCAAAATTTTCTCTGGAAATGCTGCTTTAATACCGCTAATTGTTCCTAAAGCTGATGAATGATCTCCAGAAAAAACAATGGGAAATTTATCATTCTGAAGGGTTTGTTTGATTATCTCCGCAACATCGACACATTGCTCCAATACCTGATCTATACGCTTTCCATATGGGCTAATGCTTTTTTCATAGATTGACTCATTACGCGTGGGCACATCAATATGTTCGTATTCATTAAAATATTGATTTCCTTTATTAATTGCGGCTATTTCCATAGCGTCAATTCCCATATCAGCTCCACGAGTGCCTGCGCCTATATCCGATCTGTTTTTAATGAGTTTTATTGTCTTTCCTTTCATAAGCCCTAGTGCCTGTCAAACAATTTCATCGTTTTCTCGATGATCTCCAAACTTTCTTTAACCTGATCGGCAGTAATGACTAATGGCGGCGCTAGGCGGATTTTATTACCATGCGTAGGCTTGGCAAGAAGTCCATTTTCTTTAAATTTAACACAGATATCCCATGCTAAAGTATCCTCTTCATCACAATCGATTACAATAGCTGTTAATAAGCCTTTACCACGGACTGTTTTAATCAAAGAATATCGTGTAGCAATATCACGTAAACCGGACATAAAGATATCCCCCATTTGTTTCGCATTCTGAGCTAAGTTTTCATCAATAATGACCTGCACAGCTTCTCTCGCCACCGCACAAGCTAAAGGATTCCCTCCGAACGTAGACCCATGTTCTCCCGGTTTAATTGTTAGCATCACATCGTCGTTAGCCAGAACAACTGAAACGGGCATAACACCTCCAGAAAGTGCTTTACCAAGAATCAACATATCCGGTTTACTCTCGCTTTTTTCATCTTGAAAATCGTAAGAAGCAAACATGCTGCCTGTCCGCCCCATGCCAGTTTGAATTTCATCAGCAATAAAAAGAACCTGGTGTTTATGACATAAAGCTTTTATGTTCTTTAAGTAATCTTCATCTGGTAGAATTATACCAGCTTCTCCTTGTATAGGCTCTACAATGAAACCCGCAATATCTTTATCTGTCTGTAATAGCTGTTCAAAAGCAGCAATATCGTTGTAAGGTACTTTTAATACACCTTCAATAAAAGGGCCAAAATCAGCCCGAGCTGTTTCATCACTGGATGCAGAAACAATAGAAATTGTACGCCCATGGAAATTATCTTTAGCAAAAACAATTTTGGCCTGATTTTCGGCAATCCCCTTTTTCAAGTAGCCCCATTTACGGCATAATTTCATAGCAGTTTCAACAGCCTCTGCTCCTGAATTCATTAATAAAGCTTTATCGTAACCAAAGAGCGTGCAGATATACTCTTCAAAATCGCCCAATTTATCGCTATAAAAAGCACGAGAAGTTAACGTAAGCTTTTCCGCTTGCTTTTTCAATGTCTCAATAATGCGCGGATGACAATGTCCTTGATTAACGGCAGAGTAAGCCGAAAGAAAGTCTAAATATTTTTTGCCTTCCACATCCCAAACATGTACTCCCTGCCCCCGCTCAAGCACTACAGGCAATGGATGATAATTATGCGCTCCGTATTTTTCTTCTTTTGCAATATACATATTGCTTTTCGTTGATGTAGTCATAAGTAAATATATTTACAATGTTCAAAAGCTTCCATAAAGTTATTATTTAAACTTATTTAGCTAAATATTGTGAAATATAACTTATTTTTAGGTTTTAAAAAAATAATTTAAAACCACCTGTTTCATTACAGCTCCTAAACTAGTAAAACAATGCCTGTATTAGATGACTTCGATACGCAGATCATAAAATTCTTAGAACAAGATGGAAGAATAGCCTATTCTGCTATAGCAGCCACCCTTGGTGTTTCTAACACGATGATACACCAACGGATTAACCGCCTCATAGAAAGCGGTGTTTTGACGGGTATAAAACCTGTGCTAAATGAAAAAAAATTAGGCTATGACTGGGGGTCTTTCACAGGCATAACGCTCGAGAAAGATCACGATTCAGGCCGAGTAATAGAAGAATTGCAAAAAATACCAGAGGTCGTTGAGTGCTATTACATATCGGGGAATTACACCTTATACATCAAGATAATTGCAAAAAACCATGAACATATGCGCAAATTGCTATATGAAAAGATAGACAGTATACCTGGAATCGCTAAAACAGACTCTATTATGGAATTAGGCTGTGCTTTTAAACGAAATATAGTGATGTCTTAATATAAATTATATAAAAGGCGGGCCAAAGCAGTTTTCTGACTGTTCTTTTCTAACAATAATTATTTGATGTTAATATTCAAAGATCTAACTCAATTCACTCATGTCTTTTATAAAATTTTTGTGCAAATAAAGAACTGCATTAAATTTTGAAGCTGTCTTAAAAAAACCTCACAATCGAATTAAAATAGGTATAAATGAAAAAAGCTTCAAATTTCTTTGAAGCTTTTGTAGTAGCGGAGACGGGAGTTGAACCCGTGACCTCAGGGTTATGAATCCTGCGCTCTAACCATCTGAGCTACCCCGCCGTTTTGGTGATGCAAATATAGCAAATTGTGCTGAACTCCAAAATGAAAAAATAAACAAAAGACACTTTTTTCTCTAAAAAAGATGCAACACATTCATTTTTAAACTCATAATAATTAAAACACCTGTATTAAAAATTAAATATTGGATTCTATTTTGAATTACAAAATAAAACAGTATTATTACGGACAACAATAAACGTGGGTGTTAATGTTTTAACAAAATCAATTATATGGAACAAAAGGTCGAACTTCGCTTAGAGTATGTTATAAACTCGTCACCAAGAATATTATTTCCTTTTATTCAAGAGCCTAATGCCCTTGCTCAATGGTTTGCAGATGATGTGAACTACAAAGACGGTATTTATGAATTTATCTGGGAGGACGAGGTTAATCGCGCTAAACTAGCAGCAGTCAAAGAAAATAAATCTGTACGCTTTAAATGGTTAGATGACACGCCTTACTATTTCGAAATTGAGATTATACAAGATGAGCTAACAAATGACGTTGCATTACATGTTACCGACTATGTAAAACCTGACAACTTAGACGATAGAAAAAAAATCTGGAACAACTCGATTGAGTATCTACAAAGTGTTATAGGCGCTTAAAAAATAGTATCTTTGTATCGAAAATCACTTCTATTTGTTTCTAACGATTCAAAAAGTATATGAAAAAGATACACTTACTAATTTTACAAGCATTCATCAGGCCTTTCGTGGTATGTTTTTGTATCGTGATGTTCATTCTGGTGATGCTGTTTCTATTTAAGTATATCGACGATCTTATTGGAAAGGGCTTTGAATGGTATGTTCTAATGGAATTAATAGGCTACCAATGTGCTATCCAGCTAACAATGGCCCTTCCGCTTTCTATGCTCCTATCCTCCATTATGACCTTTGGAAATTTAGGAGAAAGCTACGAGCTTGTTGCCATCAAAGCCGCAGGATATTCTCTGCGAAAAGCAATGACACCACTCATATTTCTTGTCACCATATTTGCCGGAGGCTCTTTTATATTTTCCGAATATTTTCTACCCGTTGCGAATTTAAAAATGTGGTCGCTCATGTGGGATGTTCGGAATAAAAAAGCAGACTTTCTAATTAAACCGGGAGTATTTAATAAAACAATACCTGGTTATTCGATTCGTGCGAAAAGTAAAAATGAGGACGGAACGGTTCTTTACGATCTGATGATTTATGATCACAGAGCAGGGTCAGCATCCAGCAATGTTTTATTAGCGAAAGAAGGTTATATGCACAATTCTGCCGATAACAACTTCATGATCTTACAACTAAAAGATGGTGTGAGATATGAAGAGTCTCGTGCAAAAAATGCGAAACGCTATGACCCAAGACAGCAATTTACACGCTTTAGGTTTAAATCGACAGAACAAAAATTTGACATGGGCACTTTTCAAATGAAAAGAACCGATGAGAATGCTTTTAAAAACCATTATGCTATGCTTAATTTAAAGCAATTAAAAGTCTATACGGATTCTAATAAAACACAAATAGACAGTTTAGGTAAAGGTTCATTTGCGGAACTCAAAAACTATATCAGTCTACTTTCTCCTTATTACCATCATAGCGAAGTAAAACATCAAGAGGTAAAAGAATTCAAAAATTTTCTTGAAGACTTTGTTCCAAAAGACCAAAAAAGAATGGTTATTAGCAATGCATTAGGCCAGGTGCAACAAATCAATAATACAATGGAGATGAAAGAGCCTGAATACAGGGCTTTTTTAGATAAGGATATTCGCTATCACTTGGAATTTCACCGTAAGTTTACACTTGCAGTTTCCTGTCTTCTGTTGTTTGCTATAGGCGCCCCTTTAGGTGCAATTATTCGTAAAGGAGGGCTAGGGCTACCCGTCATCGTTGCTATCATATTCTTTTTGATATATCATATCATATCAACAATGGCGGAAAAAGCTGCTAAAGAAGGTAGCTTAGACCCTATCATGGGCATGTGGATGGCTATTTTTGTACTAGCTCCTTTAGCTGCCTTTTTAACCTACAAATCGGCTACAGACTCTGCCTTATTTGATTCGGATCAGTACAAATTAAAAATTGAAGCTGCTTGGAGATGGTTACAGGGAAGATTTAAAAAAAATAACAAAGAGCAGTCTATTTGACAAGCTCATTATACAAATAGCAGCAAAGAGACTTACCTTTGCAATAGAAAGAATATTTAATATATGGAGATTAAACTGAACACAATTGAAGAAGCAATTGAGGACTTAAAAGCAGGGAAGGTCATCATTGTGGTCGACGATGAGGATCGGGAGAATGAAGGAGACTTTATTACTGCTGCAGAAAATGCGACACCTGAAGTTATTAACTTTATGGTTACACATGGTCGCGGACTAGTATGTGCACCACTTACTCAAGAACGTTGTAATGAGCTAAACCTAGAATTAATGGTAGGGCAAAATACAGCCGCTTATGAGACAAACTTCACTGTATCTGTAGACTTACAAGGCTACGGATGTACAACTGGTATATCTGCTTCCGACCGTTCAAAAACTATAAAAGCACTTATTGACCCTAACATACGTCCAGAAGAATTAGGTCGTCCTGGACATATCTTCCCTTTAATAGCTAAAGACGGTGGCGTCTTAAGACGTACAGGCCATACAGAAGCCACAGTAGATTTGTCCCGCTTAGCAGGCTTTCAACCGGCAGGTGTATTAGTAGAAATATTAAAAGAGGATGGCGAAATGGCCAGACTCCCTGACCTAATAGAAGTCGCTAAAAACTTCGATCTGAAAATAATAAGTATTGAGGATCTTATCGAATATAGACTTAAACACGACTCTCTTATACAGGAGGAACAGACCGTTAAAATGCCTACACAATGGGGAGACTTCAATTTGAAGGCTTTCACACAGAAAAACACAGGCGAACAGCATTTAGCTTTATATAAAGGCACATGGACAGAAGATGAACCAGTCTTAGTACGTGTACACAGTTCATGCGTAACAGGTGATATATTTGGTTCCTGCCGCTGCGACTGTGGTCCTCAACTACACAAAGCTATGGAGATGATCGAAAAAGAGGGAAAAGGTGTGGTTGTATACATGAATCAGGAAGGTCGTGGAATAGGCCTTATCAATAAGCTAAATGCCTATAAGCTACAGGAAGAAGGCGTAGATACAGTCGATGCTAACACACAATTAGGATTTAAAGCAGACCTAAGAGATTATGGTGTGGGAGCACAAATACTTAGACAATTAGGTGTTACAAAAATGCGATTGATGTCAAACAATCCGACCAAAAGAGCGGGCCTGATAGGATATGGACTAAAAGTAGTAGAAAACGTTCCTATTGAAATAGAACCAAACCCCTTTAACGAGGAGTACTTAAAGACAAAAAGAGATCGTATGGGGCATACGATTCTAAAAGAAATATAAAAGAAGATACAAAAAGAGAGCAATATGCTCTCTTTTTGTATTATAGCACATCTAGACAGCTTCACAATCAGTAATGGAAACACCTCAAGAAATAAAGAGTTTGCTAAATTCATCGGATATAGAGCTTATTGTGCTTTTCGACGGGGTATGCAATCTGTGTAATTCTACAGTAGATTTTATAATAAAAAATGATAAAAATAAAAATCTGCGATATGCTTCTTTACAATCTGAACTTGGCTCACGTGTTTTAGCGTATTTTAAGACAAGACCGGATAGTATTATTCTTGTTAGCCCTAACTACCTCTATACGAAAGCTGATGCAGCATTGCTGATTGCTAAAGAACTTAAAAAACCTTACTCCCTCTTATATTATTTACGGGTTGTACCCCTAAAAATACGTAACCTGATATACGATGTTATTGCAAAAAACAGATATAAATGGTTCGGAAAAAAAAATAGCTGCCGCCTTCCCAACAAAGAAGAACAAAAGCTATTTATTGAAAAGCTTTAGCAAAATAAAAACCTCTATACTACCAAATGTGGTAACGAAGCCCGAGCATCAAAAAATTAGCATCAACTTCTTCCCATTTAAAATTATATTTTACTTTGTAGCCCGTATAGACCGAAAGATCAACGGAAGGGAAATAATAACTAACTCCTGCCTGCCCATTTGCTACAGTAAAGTTATCTCTCTTATCTGGAATTGCCGTTACGTCCGAAGGAATCTCGTTGTATCGATAAAAATCCTGACTGGCCCCTGCCCCAAGGAAAATATTCCAATTTGTTTTTGTTTTATTTAAGAAAGAAAACAAATAGTCTGCCCCTACAGCAAAGTATCCATTTCTACCGTAGACCTGCGCTTGTACGGCCGATCTATTATCTACATCATATTTACTCTGTACACCAAATGTTCCAAGTGTTTTCGAATCAAGCTGTACATCTCCATAAAAACCAAAAGCCCATTTATTTTCCTGTGCTTTACCCATCAAAGCAATTAGAAATAGAGCGAAAAATACCGGTATTATTTTAAATCTCATTTTTGTTTATTTTGTAGCGAGCCGTATAGCTCTATTCAATATCTATAAACTTACACTTTGCTATAAAAGCAACCTTTACACATTCTCTATCCGAAGATTAGACTTTCTCTCCTTTTTCTTGTCTATATTTTTTGTAAAGCTTGATCAGTACCATCAACAGTATAGCTAGGCCGATTAAACCAAACAGCCCATAAAGCCAATGTATAGACGTTCTAAAAATAACTAAAAAAACAATAGCAAAAAGTAATAGCGTAGAAACTTCATTCCATAAGCGCAAATGATTTGAAGTCCACTTCAAACGTTCATTTGCTAACAAAAACATGATATGTTGACTCTTAAAATGATAAAACACCAATAAACCAACAAAGCATAATTTAAGCTGCATCCAGCTTTGTAATAAAAGGCCCGGAGATAAATAAAGCATAACAGAGGCAGAGATAATAGTTATGTACATTGCAGGTGTACTTATAACCCACCACAGTCGACGTTCCATTATCTTAAACTGTTCATGTAAAACATGGTACTCCGCTTGAGTTTTTCTCTTCGCTTCTACATGGTATATAAATAAACGGGGCATATAAAATAAAGCCGCCATCCAGCATACCATAAATATTATATGTAAAGATTTAGCGTATAGATAAACCATAATTAAAGGTGCAAATAAAAAAGCGGAAACTATATTTGTAAATCAAACTGTTTCCGCTTTATAATTTTATAGATAATTAATATCTAAATTCCTTAATAACCTCGACCGCATATTTCACGTGGTCAAACGGCATATCCGGCATAATACCATGCCCTAAGTTAAAGATAAAACCTTTCTCGCCACGCATACGTTCAAACAGCTCAAGAATTTTCTTTTTGATTACTGCTTTATCTGCATACATCACAATAGGATCAAGATTCCCTTGCACAGCTATCCCCTCAGGTAAAGATTGTTTCAAGTTCTTCAGATCAGCGTTCCAGTCTACCGAAATTACATCAGGTTTTGACTCAATCATTAGCGGTGCAAATACAGAAGCTGCTTTACTAAATGAAATCACAGGAACAGTTCGCTTTATATTATCAAGAATATATTTATTGTAACGGTGAGAAAACTCTTTATAATCGTTCCAGGATAAAGCATTTGCCCAGCTATCGAATAATTGAAGAGCATCTACTCCTGCATCTACCTGCATATTCAGGTAATTGATTGTCAAGTCAGCAATTTTTTGTAAAATACTGTGTGCCAGCTCAGGTTCATTATTCAACATTAGTTTAGTTTTTTTAAAGTCTCTTGTAGAGCCACCTTCCACCAAATAACTTAAAATAGTAAAAGGTGCTCCGGCAAACCCTATCAAGGGCAACTTTCCTGCTAAACGATGTTGAATTTCTTTGATAGCATCAGCTACATATTGCAATTTATCTAATGAGTCTGCGTTCAAAGCATCAGCATCTGCCTTAGTTCGCACAGGATTACTAAAACGAGGTCCCACTCCCTGCTCGAATGAAAGATTTCCTCCCATTGCTTCTGCTGTCACCAAAATATCAGAGAACAAAATAGCCGCATCAATTCCCAATAAATTAACGGGTAACATGGTAACGTCAGCCGCTATTTCAGGGGTTTTGCACATTTCTAAAAAACTATATTTGTTTTTTATCTCCCAATACTCAGGCATAAAACGTCCTGCCTGACGCATCATCCACACGGGTGGACGTTCCGTCTGCTGCGAATTAGCAGCTCTAATAAATAAATCGTTCTGTAAAATTTTACTCACTTAAATATGTTTATTTAATTCTAATTCTATTTTTTCCACAATATTATTTTGTCTCTCGGTAAGCCTAAGCTTCTTAACCAACTCAAGATAAGCAGGAACTCGATCATATCTTTTCTTCCTTAAATTGATATTAGCCAAGTTAATCAATACAAAGGCTTTCTCCGAATCGCGTTTCCAAGGCAAACGTGAGGCGAGTTGAAAATGATATTCTGCTTCATCCAAACGCTCTTCTTTTAAAGCAATATTACCAAGCATAAACTCGTAATAATGACGACGCCCTTTTCGTAAAGTATCAGGATTCTTAACTTCACTTAACAGACGCTTCGTCTTTTCATAATCCTGTTTGTGAAAAGCCTGTGTTGCTAAAAAAACTGTTCCCTCTCTATAATGACTCCAAACTAAATATCCTATACCTCCAGCTATATAAACAACAAAGTTAAAATGCTGATGATACAATGCATAAAGTAAAAAGACAACTGCAATAGCTATAACAATCAGTCTGTATTTCGTATTCATTTTAGCGCTATACTACAGGGTTGTCCGTGAACTTGTAACCTACCCCACGTATAGAGTGAAAGAAAACCGGGTGTTTCTGATCCGGTTCAAAATATTTACGGAATGTCAAGATGAAGTTATCAATGGTTCTTGTAGACGGGTAAACGTCGTAGTTCCATACAGTTTCTAAAATCTGCTCTCTTGAGACCGCTTCATTCTTACGTTCTATCAATAACTTTAGCAGCATTGTCTCCTTCTTCGTTAAAGAAGTAATGGTTCCATCCGCATGGTGCAGCTCGAAAGAATTGAAATAGATCGTTTTATCACCTATTACGTAAGAGTTAAATTCCTTCAAATCGTCTGGCTTTAAGCCACGACGGATTAAATTACCAACACGTAATATCAACTCTTCTAAATTAAAAGGTTTAACCAAATAATCATCGGCTCCTTTTTTCAATCCTGTAATACGGTCTTCACTACTATTTTTCGCTGTAAGGAACATAATAGGCACCTCAGTATTTTGCAGTCTAATGGTTTCTGCGACTTGAAAACCATCAATTTCAGGAATCATAACATCTAGAATAATTAGATTAAATCGTTCTTCCTTAAAAACTTTTAATGCTTTTTTTCCATCGGTTGCCGTAGTCACGCGATATCCTTCAAGCTCAAGGTTTAATTTGATCGCTTCTAAAAGATGCTCTTCGTCTTCTACTAATAGTATTCTTTGTTTAGCTTGCATAGTTTTCAAATGTTACTTCAAAAATACTCCCTGATGGAGTGTTATCTTTCACTTTTATAGAGGCATTGTGCTTTTGCAACACTGTTTTCACAATGTACAGTCCCAAACCAGTACCTTTAGCTTTTCGAGTAGATTCCTTTCCTACTCTATAAAATTTATTAAATATAACTTTTTTCTCTTCATCTGGTATACCATGTCCATGATCTGCCACGGAAAACAAGAGTTTTCCTTCCTCTTTTTCAGCAAGTTTCACTACTATATTAGCACAAGGAGGCGAGTATTTTATTGCATTTTCAATAAGGTTATTAACCACATTAGTAATAGCAAACTTATCGGCATAAATATATACGCCTTCCTGAATATCAGTTTTAATAATTTGTGTACTGCAGGCATTCTTCTGTAACCTATCAACAACATCATTAATAACCTTAGTGAATTCAAAATCTTCCTTAGGTAAGTTAAAACTTTTGCTTTCAAGCTTCGTTGTCAATAAAACATTTTCAACTAAATCATCCAAGCGTTCAATGTCTTTTAGTGAATTGGATAAGAAGCTTTTCTGTTGTTCTCTATCCAAATCTCTTTTAAGAATAGTTTGAATATATAGTTTTACCGATGCAAGTGGTGATTTCAATTCATGGGTGACAGCAAGTAAAAAGTTTTGTTGCTGCTGTTGATCCTTATGCTCACGAATAATCAGTTTTTTTAAACGGATAGCCCCCCAAAGAAATATCAATAAAAAGAAAACTCCTTCCCCTATGATCATTACTTTGCGTTCGGGTTCATAATTCACTAAAAGATACCCCCACCAAAAGAGCTGCGTAATAGCATAAAAAACCAAGAAGTAAAATAAAACCAGCGCTCTCTTCATATATGTGAATATCAATGTACACAAAAATAAGTAATTGCTGATAGCAATTAAAGCAACAGCTTACATTTTGACACTAATACGAAAAACTATTTCTTTCAGTTGAGTGAGGCTCAACGTATCCGTAAAGCAAACACAGTCTCCCAACAATTATGCTGATTTTTTGTAAATTTGTCTATGTTTTTAAGCAAGAAAGATATTTTCTTTGATTTGGATCACACTATTTGGGACTTTGATCTAAATGCAAAAGAAACCTTACACGAATTATATTACAATTACCGTTTTGATCA
This sequence comes from Sphingobacterium sp. UT-1RO-CII-1, assembly GCF_026711005.1. Taxonomy (GTDB): domain Bacteria; phylum Bacteroidota; class Bacteroidia; order Sphingobacteriales; family Sphingobacteriaceae; genus Sphingobacterium. Next base: position 418,592 of record NZ_JAPPVJ010000003.1, read on the forward strand.
GTTATTTAACACGAAAAACTCTGATTTATTTATTGAAACATATACTGTAAATAATCACAGATTGTGGGATCTCTATCATCATGGTAAAATCGATAAAAAGACACTTCGCAAAGCAAGATTTGAAGATACGTTTACCCAATTAGGTGTTGACCCTTCCTTATTTCCTGTTGCTTTTGAAGAGGAATATTTAGCCATTTGTCCTACAAAAACAAATTTGTTCCCTCATGCCCACGAGACATTAGCTTATTTGTATAACAAATATACACTTCATCTTATTTCAAATGGATTTAAAGAAGCTTGTGAAAAAAAACTTAAGCACAGTAAGTTATCTCCTTATTTCAAAACAATAGTTATCTCTGAAAATGTTGGTGTAAATAAACCTCACCCCCAGATTTTCGAATATGCTGTTACAGAAGGCAATACTAACAAGGAATTGTCTATTATGATTGGAGATAATTTAGATGCTGACGTTCGGGGTGCACAAAATTTCGGAATGGACGCTATATTTTTTAATCCTACAAAAATAGAAAAACCGACAGATGTAAAACACATGATTATGGATCTAAAAGAATTACAATCTGTACTATAACGACAATTCCATTTAACAAACAAGGGGTATATTTTCTTGAAATACACCCCTTGTTTAATAGGTTTCAAAAACTTAATTACAACGCCTTAACTGTCACGTTTTTAAGCCACACATCATCGCCATGATCTTGGAAACCAATAACTCCTGACTTAGACTTACCACCAACATTACTCAGTAAAGTAAAAGCCAACGGCCATTTTTCAGCACTAAACTTACTGCTTTGTAAAAGTTCTATCCATTCTGGAGAACGCAAATCATACTCCACAACTTTAACATCATTTTGGTAATGTGTTACTTTGCCCTTGTTTACAACTATTTTAGCTTTATTCCATTCACCAGCAGGCTTCGCATTCTGTGGATTTGCAGGAATCATGTCATACAAAGATGCAGATTTACGATTGCCATTCACTCCCTGCTTCGCATCGGGATGATTCTCATTATCCAACAACTGATATTCAGGACTGGAAATATAAATAGGCTGGCCTTTTACTTCTTTTGCTAAAAAGAATACTCCCGAATTTCCTGCGTGAGAAATTTTCCATTCAAACTCTAATTCGAAATTCTTAAAATCATATGCAAAAATGATATCACCGCCCTCTGGTTTTTCGATTCCAGCAGGAGATTTAGAAAATTTCAATGTTCCATCTTCTATCGACCACTTAGAAGGGACATGATCTTTATTATAGCCTCTCCACCCTTCTAAAGAAGAACCATCAAAAAGTATGTAAGCCCCGTTAGCATTTTTCTTAAAAGACTTTATATTAACTTTTGACAGATTATTCAATTCATAACTTGGTACTTCTATTTTACCAATTTTACTTTGTCCCATACTTGGAGTTGCTAAAGATAACAATGCAAAAGCTCCAATAACGCCTGCAATTTTTCTATTCATATGTTTATAATTTATTTTCTTAATACAATTATTGTGAAAGATATATATCATATGTTTCACAAATTTAATTTATCATGCTAAATGAGTATAAAAACCTGTCGTCTTAATTCCCTTTAAAACACATAGCATGAACATCTAATATTTTTAAGTATTCGTTTAGTTTGATTATTATCTAATTTAACGCAGTATCATCTTTCTCTTTTGCTATTTTTCACGTCTCTTGAAAGATGATTGTGCCAATAAAGATAATAAAGTTAATGAATTTATCTAAAATCCAACACCTCCCATTTCTTCATCTCCTCCACTATACTCACTACGGTTATTCTTTTTGTTTAAATCTTGGATTCCGAAACGATATGAGAAAGACAAATTAAATGTGCGAGGCATCCATCTATGTTCCATTTTAATAAGCTGATTAGGCAAATGATTTTCCATTCTAAACTTACGGGTATTAAACACATCACGAACATTGAACATAACTGTTCCTTTTCCTTTAAGGATGTCTTGTCGTAAAGCCACATCAACCCCGGTCATAGACTTCATTTTTCCCTGCAACCATTCTTGAGGCGCTCGATAGTCCGCACGGATCTGCATAGATGTTGCTTTCGCAAATTTAACATTGGTATTGATATTTCCATTCCAACTAAAGTTTTCCGCTTCATTGGCTTCAAACTCTTTATACGGTGTAGTATGATTATAGAATACGTTGACATTCGCTGTCGCATCCCACCATTTCAATAAATTCACTTTGGAAATCAACTCCACACCAGCGGCATCTTGCTTCGCAACATTCTCCCACCTACTGTATGTAACATTACTCTTATCACCAACAATATGAGCTATCTCTGCAGGGTCTCTTAAGAATGGGCTCGTCATATCACTAACGTGTCTATAATAAGCGGAAGTTATAAAATTCCATTTTTCATAAAATTTAGCAAAACTAAGCTCAAAAGAATGTATATCTTCAGGCAAAAGGTCTGGGTTTCCTTGTCGGTAATTTGTTTCATCCGAAATATTTAAAAACGGATTAACTTGCCATCCTCTTGGTCTTTGCACTCTTCGGGTATAAGACATCTGTACTTTATCACCTTTTTCTCCTAACTCATAGGTCAGGAAGAGACTTGGGTAAACTCTAAAAAAGTCCTGCTTTCCCTTCGTTACTCTTTTATCCTCATCTGCATCAGGATCTAGATTATAATACGTCGAATTTAAATATGTCTGCTCTCCTCTTAACCCTACCTGAACACCTACTTTTTCAGTCAACATACGTTGATAATTAGCATACAAAGCGTGTACGCTATTTTTTAAATCAAAATCATTACTCACCGTATAGTCGGGCTTATATTGCCCAGAAGCAGCATCCATAAGCTCAGACCATTGCGAGTCTTCACTATTTCGAACAATACCACGATAACCTGCTTCAAACTTATGGTTTTCGGCAAAAGGCAACACATAGTCTGTCTGAAAATTCCAGTTCTTTCCTGATTCACTTGTTACATTATTTCTTTGCAGAGGGGCGATTCCACTAGCATAAGTCTGATAATAATCATTTGTACCATCTTCCTTATCACTGCCGTACGTGACATTTGCAGTCAGTTCCTCTCCTTCTCTTTTCAGCTCTTGTTTAAAATCAAAAGTAAGATCAAAACCTAAGTCATCCTCATACTGTTGTGTATTTCGTTCGGAACTTGCTCCGTAAGCTGGTATATTAAAATATTGATAATTTATATAAGAGCGACGATCATTGTCTCGCACACTTACGTTAGCACCAATACTTAATGTTGTCTTAGGTGCGGCATAAAAATCAGTTCCAAAACGAATTGTGTGGCTATTATTTTTACGTTTATTTTCTGTCCGACTTATAGTCTGCTCGCTCTTATCGCTTACAAGCCCATCGATCAACTGTATATTATCATTAAAACTATCGCCAGGATTATTGCGTCTAGCATAGTTATAGCCTCCAAAGAAATTGAACTGACGATCTCGATAGTTGAGATTTAAGCCTGCACTATAATTGTCATAAGATCCTCCGGTTGCCGTTACATTGCCATTTAGACCCGTACGGATATCCTTTTTCAATACTATATTAATTATTCCAGACTGTCCTTCTGCATCATATTTAGATGAAGGATTAGTAACGACCTCCACTTTGGCAATTGAGTTTGCCGGCAACGATTGTAATAAGCTATTTATATCTGAGCCTGCCATAGCTGACTCTTTTCCATCAATCAATATTTTAACACTAGTAGAGCCCCTTAGAGATACACTACCATCCGAATCAACTTGTATCGTAGGTACATTCTGTAAGACATCACTAGCAGACCCTCCCACACTAACTAAACTTTGAGATACGTCAAAAACCTTTTTATCAATACCCAATTGAACATCCGGCACTCTACCTTCCACAACAATTTGCTCTAAAACACTCCCATCACTTTTCATGATTATGGTTCCTAAATCTAATAGTTGCTCTTTATCAACCTTTATCGACTCTTTAAGAACATCCAACATTCCTAAAAATGTGATACGCAACATATATGTTCCATAATCCACACTTTCAAACATTATTTGCCCATTGACATCACTTTGCGCACCATCAACATAGGTATTGCTTCCCTGTTTAAGAAGGGCTGCACTAGCTCCGATCACAACTTCTTTAGTTTCACTATCAACTAGAGTGATTTTTATTTTACCTTTTTGAGCGATTGAGAAGAAAGGGATAAGAATAAGAAAGAAAAATAGGGGTGATTTTTTAGTGTACAACATTATAAAGTTCGTTCGTTTTCACAAAAAAACAAAATAATACCAAGCACTCAACTATCGTAACCGCATTATTACGAACAACAACTATTCTACAGAAACAGTTAACCCCTCTGATTTGAGTATTTTACGATAGATTTCCATTTCTGTAAATGAGCCTTCTAAGACAGCACATTTACCTTCATTATGCACTTTCCATGCAATCTGTTCGGCCTGCACTTCAGTATATTGCAAATGCTTCATCAAACATACAATCACGTGATCAAAAGTATTGATTTCATCGTTCCATAAGATCAATCTATTTGAAGGTTTAATAGCTGATAATATTTCCTCCAGCGTAAAAGTTTCTTGCTCAGTCTGTACACTCATTTTACAAAAATAGCTATTTTTTAAAAATTACGTAGCTTTGCTTGTGATCTAATAGAATATATTTATGTATCAATCAACTATTGCGGGCATTGGTTATTATGTCCCGAAGAACGTCTATACAAATAACGACCTTACCCGCTTCATGGATACAAGTGATGAGTGGATACAGGAAAGGACTGGAATTAAAGAACGCAGATACGCAGATAGGCTGGAAGAAACAACCACGGGAATGGGAGTCGAAGCGGCAAAAATAGCGATAGAGCGTGCAAATACAACAGCCCAAGATATAGATTTTATAATTTTCGCCACACTATCTCCTGATTACTACTTCCCCGGTTGCGCAGTCCTTTTACAGCGGGAAATGGGTATGAAAGAAATCGGAGCACTTGACGTAAGAAATCAATGTTCGGGATTTATTTATGCGCTGTCTATTGCTGATCAATTTATAAAAACAGGGATGTATAAAAACATCTTAGTCGTAGGCGCTGAAAAGCAATCTTTTGCTATTGATTATGCGACGAGAAGTCGAAATGTATCTGTTATTTTTGGAGATGGAGCTGGCGCCGTTGTTATGCAACCTACAACAGAGCCCGGTAAAGGAATTTTAAGCACACACTTACATTCGGACGGCGCCGAAGCCGAAAAGTTAGCTTTATACTACCCAGGCGCTTCAGCAGGAAAATGGTTAGATAAGAAACCTACTTTACCCGAACAGGAATTAGGCGGATTGTTTATGACAAAAGAAATGCTAGAAGATGGCTCTATCTTCCCGCACATGGATGGACAAGCTGTCTTTAAAAAAGCTGTAGTCAAATTCCCGGAAGTAATTCATGAAGCACTCAGCGCTAACAATTTATTGACCACTGATATCGACTTATTAGTTCCGCACCAAGCCAATCTACGAATTTCCCAATTCATACAAAAAAATCTGGGTCTACGAGATGATCAAGTATTTAATAACATTGAAAAATACGGTAATACAACTGCAGCATCTATCCCTATTGCTTTATCGGAAGCCTGGGAACAGGGTAAAGTTAAAAAAGGCGATTTAATTTGTTTGGCTGCATTTGGAGCCGGTTTTACTTGGGGGGCCGCACTGATTAGGTGGTAACTTTATTTTGATAAAAAAAACGGGCACCCAAAGGCCGCCCGTTTTTTTATATTTCATACACAAACTTTACTTAAGCCTCTATTTCGTCTTTTTTTCTATTCGCTCGCTCTGCTGCTGCTTTCTTCACTCCTTTTTTCGGAAAGCCTGATCCAAATATTACATCCCAAATATAAGAACTTACACCAAATCCTTTTTCAGGGTCAGCATAGTGATGTAACATATGATGATCTTTAATACGTTTGAACAAACCTGATTTAAAATTTGCGTGATGCATAGCATAATGGCACTCGTCATATATGAGGTAACCAAAAAGAAAGCCTGCGAAAAAGGCAGATAATGTGAATTCGCCAAAAAACCAACTCAAAATAAAATATATAATAGCGGCCATAGGAATACTTGCCGATAAAGGCATTACTAAGCGCAATCTATCTTTTGGATAATCATGATGTACACCATGGAAAATAAAATGTATCCGTTGTCCCCACGCTGAGGTAGGATGATAGTGAAAAATCCAGCGATGTAAAACATATTCTGCCAGCGTCCAAAATGCCAACCCAAATATGAAATAACCAACCACACTCCCTGTCGTCATCTCTCCTATAGCATAAGCCTTATAGATTAAATAGACGATAACCGGAACCCAAAAAATAATAGGTACAAGATAATGAACCTTTGTCAACGACTCTAAAAAATCACTTTTAAACATTCTTTGTGATTCCGTCGAGTTGGATACATATAACTTCTTTGCCATAAAAACATTACTTTTCCAATGTCCAAAAATAAGAAGTATTACTGCCTAATCAAAGTTTTGCAATTTGAACTTTTTCACTTTTTTGTCAAAAGATCAATTAACCTTTCATATTCCACATGTATATGTCTTGTTCTAATTTAATTTTCTCTTTATCCAGCATCTCTCGCACAACCTTCAACTTCACTACGTCATCGCCCGTGTTAAGCGCCTCAATTAATGTTTTAATATCTTTTCCTCCAGCTCGTAATAACGCTTCAATTTCTTCTTCTAACGCTCTCTCTATACGCTGTCCATGACTTTTCATTAAACAAAGATCGCAAGCTCCGCATTCTGTTTGTTCAGGTTCTCCAAAGTAATTTTGCAAAACTATACTTCGGCATTGCTTCTCTCTTAAATAACTTTCAATAGCTAATAATTGTTTTCTTTTTATTTCTTTTCGTTCAGCAATAAATTGTGTGTCGATATATAAGTTTTTATAATCTATCCTAGGTCTAAGAAACTCCAATTGGGGAGCATCTGTCTTGGGTAGGTAGGAAGCGAACTGCAACTTTTCCAGCCCCGTTAAAAGCTCTACTACGGTCTGATAAGAACTTTTTAATTTGCGTGCTAATTCATATTCATTAATATTGATATAAAAATCAAACGCACCACCGAAACTTCTTAAAATCAACTTAATTACCGCGTCATAGCGTTCGGATTGAACTTGCAATTTATACAATTCCTGAAAATCAACTTCAAACTTAAATCTGGAAGGTATAAAAACTGCTTCCGAAACGGCTATCCATCCATCTCGTTCTAAGAACTTTAAAGCACTCAAGGTCGGTCTAAGTTCAAGTTGATATTTCCGAGAAAAAGCTACGACATCAAAATCTAGTGATAAACCTACTCCTGCCCCGTAAGCCATTTGAAAATAATTTCCCAAATAATGATAAACCTGATGAATAAACTTAGCAGAAGGAAAACTAGTGTTAAAATTATCCCACAAACGATCCACATCTGCCTGTTGGTACATAAGTACCGGAAATGCTTTTTTTCCATCCCTTCCTGCACGTCCCGCCTCCTGATAATAGGCTTCTAAAGAATCTGGTATATCTAAATGCAAAACAAAACGAACATCAGATTTATCGATTCCCATACCAAACGCATTGGTCGCAACAATAACACGGACTCTATTATTTGTCCAAGCCTCTTGTTTTAGACTTCTTGTATTATTATCCAGTCCAGCATGATAAAAATCTGCCGTTACACCATGGTTGTTTAAGTATGCTGCAACTTCTTGCGTTTCCTTTCTATTTCGAACATAAATGACTCCCGTACCGCCTAATTTATGGATCATGCGTAACATACGCCCCATTTTGTCCTCTTCTTTCAGCGCCATATACGCAAGATTCGAACGCCTAAAACTAGTTCGAAAAACATTTGGCGATATGAAATTTAGCTTTTCCTGGATATCGTCTACAACCTTAGGTGTTGCTGTCGCTGTTAAAGCTAGAAAAGGTACTTTGGCATGTAATTTACGTAACTCCGTCAGTTGTAAATAAGGTGGACGAAAATCATACCCCCATTGCGAAATACAGTGTGCTTCATCAATTGCGAATAAACTCACTTTCATATAGCGGATCCGCTCCTTTACCAAATCGCTATATAGTCGCTCAGGCGATAAGTACAAGAATTTTATTTTCCCGAACACACAGTTATCTAAAGTAATATCTATTTCTCGTTTAGACATCCCCGAGAATATAGCAACAGCTTCAATTCCTCTCTTCTTCAAGTTCTCAACCTGATCTTTCATCAAAGCAATAAGCGGACTTATTACAATGCATATCCCCTCAAGCTGCATAGCAGGAATCTGAAAACAAATAGATTTCCCTCCCCCTGTGGGCATTAGAGCAAGTGTATCTTTTCCTTCCAAAATGGAATTAATAACATCTTGCTGTAATGGGCGAAAACTATCGTAACCCCAATATTTTTTTAATATAATTAGACTTTTATCTTCCACAGATTAATCTTGCTTAGACCAAACATAAGAAAAATTATCTTTCAATATATAATAGCTCCGTTTCAGGGAATCTGCTTGCTGAATTAATTGATTAACATTTTTTTCCGTATTCGACCCATCAAAAATATAAGGAACATTGGGTGCTTCTTGTAGATTTAAATTTTGTCTACCTTTTACATTTTGTCGAAATAGTATCAAATCACAGTCTTCCAAATCCGGAGGCACATACTCACCATGGATTATAGCTACCTGAAGACCATACCCCTTCAAAACAGCAGTAGAATCCGCTGTAATTTTAACCTTTTCAAATTTCACAGAATTTATAGTAGTGTAGCGCTCAATATCAGGCCAGGTATTATATTTTATTTTACTATGTTGTAGAGACTCAACATTGGAAAATAAAGAAACTTTTCCTCTCTTAAAAAAGGCGATGGCAAAATCGTTGTTGATGTTGTAAATCTTAATGCCATGAAAAGTACTAAGTCGAAAAACATTTAAATAAAAAGTCGTAACAAGTATTATCAATAGCAATAAGGACAACATAATTTTCAACCCCACTCGCTTATTCCAACCTAGCGTTACAAACACAATAATACTATAAAGCAAGCACACGTGTAGTATGGAAAAATCCACACCGGACACTACAGCGTAGGGTAAACGTTCTACAGAATATAGACCCGACAAAATAAATTCATTTAGGTATTCAATAACAGCACCTAAAAATTTATTTAAAAAATGAAATGGGCTAAAGGCTAGAACAATACCTACGTACATCAATAAAGTGGAAGGAATAGCAATAAATAGATTCCCTAAAAGAAAATAATTAGGGAATTGATTAAAATAATAAAGCACCAAGGGGGCTGTAAATAGTTGCGCAGCGATTGATATAAATATGTACTGCTTTATTTTATTAACTAGTTTATGCTTAACGACAAAAGTAGTATTAAGCAAAGGATACATCGTAAACAGACCTAAAACCGCTGTATAAGATAATTGGAACCCCACATCAAATAATAGTTTTGGGTTAATCAGAAGTATAAAAAATGCTGACGAAAACAATGTATTTAAGTTGTTTTGTTTTCTACCACTTAATTCCGCCACAAGAAAAAAAGAAATCATTATACCGGCCCGCAATATTGCCGGAGCCATTCCTGTTAATACAACATATACCCAAACAGCAAACAACACAATATACAGACGAACGAGACGTCCATTTCGATAACGATCAAGATACCGTAACAAGCTATTCAACAAGAAAAAAACAATACCAACATGTAAACCCGACACACTTAATACATGAACAGTACCTGTTTTCACAAAAGCGTCTAGAAGATCTGGTGAAAAATCTTGTCTATAACCAAAAATTAAAGCCGAACTCACTTGAAGTGCAGTGGAGTCAGCAATAAAACCCTTAAATTTATCTACCAGATTTTCTCTAAATTGAAGCGCCTTACTGATTATGACATTTCCCTTACGAGCATATAACAAACTAATATTTTCCTCTTCAACATAAGCTTGGTGATAAATATTTTTATTTTCTAAATATTGAGCATAATCAAATTGCTTCGGATTGTAAGCTTTAGAAACAGTTGTAGTCCGGTTAGGAATAAGTAATTGATCACCATAGAAGTAATGGTTTACATCTGATGTTTTTTTTATCGTAAGCATAACCCGTCCTTCTGCGGGTTTCATTTCTAATAAAGAATCTATTATATAATCTATTTGAAAAGGGAACCGCCAGTTTTTGTCATTTTCGATAGGTTCATCGGCTATTTTACCAATAAGGTACACCCCAGATTGATACTGATAGTAATTATTACTGCTACGCGGTTCATTAAACTGGTGCACCAAGCCCCCAAGCAGCACTAAAATAATAAAAACAAGCAGGGAAGACCAGCGACTCATATCGCTTTTACATAGAAAATTTAGATATAAAAAAACACTTACTGCTAACAGAACCACAATAAAAAAAAACTCATTGCTTAGCAAAGAAACTGGCAAGCACGACCGCACAGCGATACCTAAAGCAAAGTACAAGAAGATACGGACAAAAGGCATCCTTCCTTTTTCTAATACAATGACATCCTTTACCATTGATATCTAAATTGAATTTTTATATCCGACCTTCTATTTCCTTCACTTTTTTCCAATCCCGAACCCACAGAATCTTCGTTTCTATATACTGTAATCGCATAGCGTAACCAAAAGTCTACATGACGCCCTAAACGATATCTGGCATTTATATAGCTACGCCATCCTTTTTTATTATATAAGGGGAAAGAGCTTGCATAAAGAACATCATTCTCATAAGCATAAATTCGCGTTTCATAAGAGTCCGTGTTAAAAAAGGCTAAGCGGCTATTAAGCTGAATCTTCTTATTTAAAGGCTTCCAGAACACATCTTGATAAACAAGCCCACCATAATCTTGTACACCGTCTTTCTCATAAAAGGCGGCTTCAACTCTCGACCGTATTTCCCAAATTTCATTTAACTTGTACCTAAAACTCACACGGACCTGCTGTCTTTCCACATCTGCCAGATATCTTTCCGGAACAATAGCTGCCGTATTTTCTTGTTTAAACCTATAGCGATACCGAAAAGATAATTCTCCGATCTTGTACCAACTATAGCTCAGCTGCGATAAAAAATCAGCCCCAGAACTAGGCGCATCGACCCGATATCTTAACCAAGGAAATTTAAATAAATCTATGTAGTTAAGCCATGAAAAGGTTCTATTTGGATGATAAACGATTCCTGTATAAAGCCCAGTTTCATTGGTAGTGGCTCTAGTTTCACCTAAGCCTTGAGCAAAAGCAGAGAAATATTTCTTATCATAATTTCTATAATTGAAAAACAAAGAAAGTTTTGGGTGAAGACTCGCAATGACACCATTATTTGTTGCCCAACCTTGAGACAATTGATGAGCAAACTCACCATATAAAAAAATATTACGAAATGTATATTGATAATTAAACCCAACATTGGTATTATCTGGCTTTCTAAAAGCATACAAATTTCGCAAATTATCTTCTGGCATATAGGGTGCATTCAACCTATTATAAAGAGCCAAAAAACCAAGTTGCAATCGCTTATTTTTATAGCGCCAATCAACCCCAGTTGTAAATTGTTTAATAGCATTCCGATACTGCTGCTCGGTCTGCGTACGATGCAAGCCTGATTTTGAAATACTTTTAATTACTGATCCTTCATTTTCAATTATTAAATTCCCTGACAGCTTACGCCACGAAACAAAGGGCGTCACCTCAAATTTACCCGCAGTTAAGGTAGCAGCTACTCCTCTTAGATAATCAGATTCATTCATAGAAGTATAACTATTTAGCCCAGCTGCTTGCCGTGCGCTACTTGTTATCATAGCCCCTTTTCCAAAGCTCAACCCATTCCATAATACTAAGCCCTGACCTGATTGCAGACTATAATCTCCTAAAACTATGGATTTAAAAATCCCTTTATTTCGGATATAAACACTAAAACCATAATGATCAAAACCATACCGTTGCTTCTCTTTAAAAAAGGGCTCGCCAGCATCTTTCTTCATATTAATAGCTAAACGAATATCATTTTGATAATTCATCCTATAACGTAACATATAACGATTGGGGTCGCCTAAATATCTTGAACGACTGGAATCTCTAACATGATAACCATGTTGTTTTTCTAAGATCCGGCCATAACGAAGCATTAATTGTTGCTCGCTATTAGTTATAAAATCTTTAACACTTGTCTTTTCAAAATAACCTTCATTGACCGTTATAAAAGGTTCAAGCAATTCAACTGTTTTTACATCAAAGCCAGATACAACCTGTAGCTCTAGTATAGAGATAAAGTTCCCTGTCTGCGCACGATGCTGAAGTAGAGATGTTATTTGAAAAGGATTTAAAAAAAGTAATTCGGTTAATTCCGTCCCATCTGTTTTATTAATATCTATAGGATGCCTATAGTAATAACGTAATCGTTCCGTAAATTCACTAATATCTATACCTTCTTCGAGCTCATCCATTACCTGCTCAACGATCTGCTCTTCCACCAAATTTATGTCCTGAGCTTTAGCTCCATGAGATATTAAAAACAAAACAATAAAACAGAGCCCTGATAAGTAAGACCAACACATTTTAGAAGGCATAAGACATCGCTAATTGAGGAGACATATTTAAGTACCTATGGTAGGTAAAAGAAAAATCTACAGTCCATTTACCATCTGCAAATCCACATCCTGCAGTATATTGTAAAGGTCCCGAGCTCGCACCTGTACGCATGCAGAACAAAGGAGTAAAGAAATAACTGACCCCTGCTCTATACAATATATCCGTCGAAAAATCCTTTACCACATCAGCAGCAATATGTATATCGGAACTTATTTTATATAAGAAGCCTATTCCCAACTCACGCTCTAAACGTTCATCTACCGTTGTACTCAACCTACTATTCCCTATATTTTTAAAGAGAATGGCTGTCTGCAAAAAATCAGTCCACTTATACATGAAAGACAAATCTGCCGAAAATGTAGACTCACTTTGGTATTGTTTAACTGCATAAAGATGGTGGTTAGCTGACAAAGATGCCGTTATAGTATTTCCGAAATTTTTAGAATAAGAAAGACTTGTGCGCACAAAACTATTTAAATCAAAAATGCCGTAGTTTACAAGAGCTAATCCTACAACAGAATTATTTTTTAGTGGCAAACCCAACAAAATTGCTTGTGTTGCAATATCAGTAGCTAAAAAGTGTTGTTGATACGCCCCTGCTATTGTCGCTGACTTAATATCTACAGCCCCCACTGGATTATAAGCTAATGCAAACACACCCGATTGGGCTAAACTGGCTCCCCCCATACCTTGAAAAGGAGCTGGAACAATATGTTGCGCTGACAACTGATAAGAGGTCAGCAGCATCACTAACAACCTGATTATCATGCTTAAAATAATTAATTAGTATAACTCAATAAAAGCTTTACTAAATAGGAAGCATAATAATAAAGTAATATAGAACTAGTCTTAGTTATATAGTGTCTTAAAAAAAACAGTTTATAAATTATTAAACAGCGATTTTCAATCTATCAACAGTATAGAAGGAGTTTTGAATAAAAATAAAATTTTTAATAAATGAATTGCTTTTATATAAAACTTAAAAATGGAACGACCATTTGTAACACAAAACAGCAGAAAATAAGATAATTGCGTTTTACTTCTTACGTAAAATTCGTCAAGAACCTTCTTTTTAATCAACTAAAAAACAAAAGGTTACTAGACAACAAAAGTATAAATCGAGATAGAAAACCTCTTATTTACAATATACTCTCCAAGAAGAAAAAATGTTTGATCAAAAAAATAAAGGACTAATTAAAATCCCTTTTTAAAAAAGTTTAATAAAAAAAGGCCTTCAATATGTTGAAGACCTTTTTTTATTAATACGGTTAAATATTAACCATTCGACAAAGCCGCCGCACCGGATACAATCTCAGAAAGTTCCGTTGTAATAGCTGCCTGACGCGCTTGGTTATAGGATAATTTGAGATCACGCAATAAATCTCCTGCGTTCTCTGTTGCTTTATCCATAGCTGTCATACGTGCTCCATGCTCTGACGCATTCGAATCCAATACAGCTTTATATAATTGTGTTTTAATAGCTTTAGGTATTAGCTCTTCAATTATTTTTTCCTTTGAAGGCTCAATAATATACTCTACTTCTGTAGATTTAGCATCTGCTTCATTTTCAGGCGGCAACAATGGTAAAAGCTGTTCAGAAACAAGCTCTTGCATAGCTGCGTTTTTAAACTGATTATATACAATTTCTACACGATCAATTTCACCAGCTTTAAACTGATTCATAATTGATTCTGTAACTTTAGAAACGTCTAAAAAGTTTAAGTCCGAATACAAATCATGATTATTACCAATAACATTAAAACCACGCTTTTCAAAAAAGTCATGTCCACGCTTACCTATAGCTACTATACTAAGGTTTCCACGTGCATGTTGCTCGGCATACTTTCCAAATATCAGATTATTCGCAGTTTTAATAGCATTGGCATTGAAAGCACCTGCTAGACCTCTATTAGAGGTCATCACAACGATCAAAACCTTAGTAGGCTCACGATCTTGCGTATACGGCGAGTCGCTACCTTCTACAGAAGCAGAAACCTGTGCTAATATTTCTCTCAGTTTCTCTGCATACGGGCGCAACTGTACAATTGCATTCGTAGCACGTTTCAATTTAGCCGCAGCAACCATTTTCATTGCTTTGGTAATTTGCTGCGTTGATGTAACCGAGGTTATTCGATTTCTTACTTCTTTTAAATTTGCCATAATTTCAGAATAGTAAGTGTCTTTCAACACTTACTTTTAAATTCTAATTAATATTTTGCTGCTAATTCTTTAGCTACTGTATCTAATACATTTGTTAACTCATCTGTAAATTTACCAGCTTTCAATGCCGATAAAACTTCAGGATGACGCTGCTCAAGCTGAGTTAAATACTCTTCTTCGAATTGGCGCACTTTATCCACAGGCACAGTACGGAACAAACCTTTCGTACCTGCGTAAATAATCGCAACCTGCTTATCAACAGCAACTGGAGAATACTGTCCTTGCTTTAGAATTTCTACGTTACGTATACCCTTATCAAGAACGGCCTTTGTTGCCGCATCTAAATCAGAACCAAATTTAGCAAATGCCTCAAGTTCACGGAACTGAGCTTGATCAAGCTTCAATGTACCCGCTACTTTCTTCATTGATTTAATCTGCGCATTACCACCAACACGAGATACTGAAATACCTACGTTAATAGCTGGTCTGATACCTGCGTTAAACAAGTTAGACTCTAAGAAAATCTGACCATCCGTAATAGAAATTACGTTTGTTGGAATATATGCAGAAACGTCACCAGCTTGTGTCTCAATAATAGGAAGAGCAGTTAATGAACCACCTCCTTTTACTAAATGCTTAATAGATTCTGGTAAATCGTTCATGTTACGAGCAATATCATCAGACTCATTGATTTTAGCAGCTCTTTCCAATAAACGGGAGTGCAAATAAAACACATCACCTGGATAAGCTTCACGTCCTGGTGGGCGACGTAGCAATAAAGAAACTTCACGATATGCTACAGCTTGCTTAGACAAGTCATCGTATACGATCAATGCCGGACGGCCCGTATCACGGAAGAACTCACCAATTGCAGCACCTGCCATTGGAGCGTAAAACTGTAAAGGAGCAGGATCTGCTGCAGAAGCAGAAACAATTGTTGTATAAGCCATTGCTCCTTTTTCTTCCAAAACACGTACAATGTTAGCTACAGTAGAGTTTTTCTGTCCTACAGCTACATAAATACAATATACCGGTTCACCTGCATCATAAAACTCTTTTTGGTTTAAAATAGTATCAATACATACAGCTGTTTTACCAGTTTGACGGTCACCAATAACTAACTCACGTTGTCCACGGCCAACAGGGATCATCGCATCAATAGCTTTAATACCTGTTTGAAGTGGTTCAGTAACCGGCTGACGATAAATTACGCCCGGAGCTTTACGCTCGATAGGCATTTCGTACGTCTCGCCAACTATTGGTCCTTTACCATCTATAGGCTGTCCTAACGTGTTTACAACACGTCCTAACATACCTTCACCTACTTTAATAGATGCAATACGCTTTGTACGTTTTGCTGTATCTCCTTCTTTAATATCGTCTGAAGAACCTAAAAGTACAACACCCACGTTGTCTTCTTCTAGGTTTAATACGATACCTTCTAATCCGTTATCAAATTCAACCAATTCACCGGACTGAACTTTGGTTAAGCCGTATATACGTGCAATACCGTCACCTACAGTAAGTACGGTACCTACTTCTTCTAGTTCGGCTTCTGATTTAAAGCCTGACAATTGCTCTCTAAGAATTGCCGAAACCTCATCTGGTCTTACCTCTATCATGTTGTTATTATAAGGGGTTTTTGATTTTATTTCTTAACTCATATTAACCAAGTATTAAATACCTTGGCTAACAAAATGTTTTTCTAATTTATTCAATTTACCTGCAATACTTACATCTATCTGTCTGTCACCTACACGCACAATAAACCCACCTATCAACGTCGGATCGACAATATTTTTCAAGATAACCTGTGCATTAACCTCTTGTGTTATTTTATTTTGCAGTTCAGCTAAATTTGTTTCTGATAACACAGTAGCTGATGTAACAGTAGCTTTTACAATTCCCTTTTTCTCATTGTATTCACGAATAAACTCTTCCATAATATCAAGAAGTATATTCGATCTACCTTTTGAAACCAAAATATTGAAAAAAGCTACAATTAGCTGATTCGCTTTATCTTTAAAGATAGCAGCCAAAATATTCTGTTTCTTATCAACAGCAATAATAGGGTTTTTAAGCACAGCCAATAGCTCGGAGTTAGATTTCAATATCGAGATCACTGCCTCAACATCTGACTTAACTGCATCCAAATTATTCTGTTCTTCTGCTAGCTCAATAAGTGATTTCGCATATCTAGATGCTACTGTAAAAATTGACATATTACTAATTTAAAACTTGAATGACCAATTAATTTAACCTCACGTCTTTTAGCAAGTCGCCTACATAAGCTTCTTGTTTAGATTGGTCTTCAAACTCTTTTGTTAAAACTTTACGCGCAATATCCAAAGATAGTGAAGATACTTGATTCTTAACCTCGGCTAAAGCTTTGTTCTTCTGATCTTCAATCTCTCTTTTTGCGTTTTCTATTAGCTTACCTCCCTCAACCTGAGCCTGCTCTTTTGCTTCGGCAACAATTTTATCTTTCAGCTCTTTTGCTTCTTTCAAAATAATATCACGTTCCTCACGAGCTTGCTTTAATAATTGCTCATTTTCGTTTGTTAAACGAGCCATTTCCAATTTTGCTTGTTCGGCAGCCGCTAAAGCATTCTCAATATTACTTTCTCTCTCTTTGATTGCGGAAAGTACTGGCTTCCAAGCAAATTTAGCTAAAAGAAATAATAAAATTAAAAAGCTAATCGTATGCCAAAAGACTAAACCAATTTCAGGAATTAATAAATCCATATGATGCTTATATAAGTTATATGTATATTACTATTTATATTTTTTCAACTTTAAAATTAATTAAAGAACCTGTTGGCAACCCCAAAACAGGTTCTTTAAAAACAATGTGTATCTGATTATCCGTTAGAAATCATAGATACAACCACAGCAAATAACGCAACAGCCTCGATAAAAGCAGCAGCGATTAACATTGCAGTTTGGATTTTTGATGCTGCTTCAGGTTGGCGAGCTATAGACTCCATTGCAGATGCTCCAATTTTACCAATTCCTAAACCAGCTGCTAGAGCTGCTAAACCCGCTCCAATTGCGGCTAATGTACCAGTCATATTAATATATATTAGTTAAAAAAAATCTTAATGTTCACTACTCTCATCAATAGCCATTCCAATAAACAATGCCGATAAAATCGTAAAGATAAACGCTTGTATAAACGCAACTAACAATTCAATCAAAGCAATAAAGATCGTAAACAATACTGAACCACCAGCAATCACACTCGCATTAAATAGGAAAGGCAAACATAATAAACAAAGCACTAAAATATGCCCTGCAGTAATGTTTGCAAAAAGACGAATCATCAAAGCAAAAGGTTTCGTAAATACACCTATGATCTCTACAGGAATCATCAACGGTTTCAGCCACCATGGAACTGGTGGGTTAAATATATGTCCCCAATAGTTTTTATTACCATTAAACAAGATAATGATCATGGTAAAAACTGCAAAAACCATAGTTACTGCAATATTACCTGTAACGTTTGCCGAACCTGGAAAGAAAGGAATCAACCCTAAAACATTTAGAAACCAAATAAAGAAGAAAACGGTTAATAAATAAGGCATGAAACGTTCATATTTATGTCCTAAGTTAGGAATAGCAATTTCATCACGAACAAAAAGGATTAATGGTTCGAAGAATGACTGAACCCCTTTAGGTGCTTTTCCTGCATTTTTCTTATAACCTCTAGCCACTGCCGTAAAAACAACAAACAGTAAAGCTATTGTAAACAGAATAGTGAAAACATTTTTAGTAATCGAAAAATCTAAAGGACGAGCATTTGATAGCTTATGGTCTTCATTATAGTTAACATATGCACCCTGTGAGTTTGTGATATCATCAGCATAATAAATCTTACCATGATACTTAACAAACTTCTGTCCTTTCTTCTCTACAATTTTAGTAGCATCATCATTACGTTCAAATTCGCTAGACGAAAAAGTGACAATACCATTGTCGGTATATAGAATCACTGGCAAGTACAAACCTACCCATTTTACTTTACCCTCAGCATCACCACCCCAAATTGTAAACTCATGAGAATCGCCGATGTGATGAAAAATAAATTCAGTGATATTAAATCCTTTTTTCTCTTTAGTACCAATTTCCTCATTAGTGACCTCAATTGACTCATTTTTGCTATCGTGAGCATACAAATTTGAAGAAAGAAAAAAGAAAGAAGCTAGAAAAACGCACAAAACTGACAAAGTCCTGATTCTTCCTGATGTTAAAAAGTGGCTTAATTCCATTTATACTGTGTTTTTACCTATTTTATTTTGCGTCGCAAAATACGTAACAAAATGATAACTTCAAAACACGACATTAATAAATATATACAAAAAAAATTCAGACCTAAAATCACTCGATTTTCATCAGGAAAACGATACATAACAAAGATAAAAAAACTAAGAGAAACAATCATTTTAATCGTCATCCCACCTAAAATACCGACAACACCTAGCTCCGAATTATGCATCATACCTAAGTACGAAACTGTAAAAGCTAAAGCCGTTACAAGGAATAAAAAAACACACAACTCAACATAGTAATTGCTTAAAAAAATAAAGTCAGTATAATTTTGTAAAAGGAGGATTCCCCCAAACACTAATAAACTACTCCCAAGCAGCAAAGTACTAAACGAAAAAATATCTCTAAGCTTCTCCAATTAATATTTTATTTAGATTTCTTCTCTATTCTTTGAATTTGTTTCACAAGCTGATACAGGGATATTAATAAGGCAAATAAAGTAAGTCCAATGGTACCCCATTTATTATTTATCTTAAAACTATTATCTAACCACGCCCCTCCCCAGTACCCTACAAAAACTATCACAACCATTTGAAAAGGTATACCTATCCAATTCACATTTATTCTTAGCTTTGTCCTTTTATCATCTTTCATTACACAAAAATAATTAATTACCTTTGAATTTTAGCTCAACAACACGCTGACCAATTTTTATATCCGGATAATCAAAATCGTTACCTAATATCATTTTGAGTTCGGAGGATGATTTCTCTGGGTTACTTTCAATCACTTCCACTATTTTCTTAAGTTTAGCTTCATCGATCAACTCTTCCGCATCAATATCTGTACCCACAAAATTAATTAAATGCCCATATATTGTACCTGATACCATGTCTCTTTTCTTAGCTATCTCATCGATTGTCAAGCCATCCATAAACATATCTAAGGAAATTGTTTTGGTATCTTTCGTAATATCTTCATCATCCGATACCCGAACAGAACTATCTTTAGACTTCTCCAAGCGATTCACTTCATCCACTACTGTAGATAGGTCTCCGCTCTGTGTTAATATATCTGCTATCGTTAAGCAATGATTTAGCTGTTCTTTTTTTCGTCTAAAGTCCAACAGTAACGAGCGGAGCTCATCCACATATTTTTTTGTCCTCTTTTTTATTTTCCAATCTTCAATATGCTCCTGTGTTGCTAACAACACCTCCACATCAAACTTAGAAAGAAACCAAGCGACAGCGGATTTTGTACGGTCACAAATCTTATCATAATCCAGTGCCTGTTTATCACTTAGCATCGCATACAATTGTGTGATAAACTTATTAGCGACCTTCTCTTGCTCTTGTAGCACACCTAGCATCTTCTCCAAATACAGCAATGCTTCGGCCTTGCTATCAATATTACGCGAAGACAATGATTCTTTAATTTCAGAGGTTCCTTCCACTAGAGCATTCCAACGAAAACTTTGCAGCAAAATTTGTCCTAAATAGTTTCGTTGGCATATCTGTAATATTTCATCAACTTTCCCTTCCGAATTCATCCGCTGCATAAAATCTACCACTTGCCCATCTGTCCGTATAGAATGCATAGGTATTTTAGATTTTAAAACTAAACCTTCCAAACTCGTCAATCTACTCAATGCAACATAAACTTGACCTGCTGCAAAAGAAGTCCCAGCATCAATCACTGCTTTATCAAATGTTAACCCTTGACTCTTGTGTATTGTTATCGCCCAAGCTAAGCGCAATGGGAATTGCGAAAACGTCCCCATCACCTCTTCCTCTATCTTATCTTCCCCTTTATTATACTTATAGCGAATATTCTCCCAGGTCTCTCTTTTTACGATTACATCGTCAGAGCCATCTGCAAAACCTACCACCACTTGATGTTTATCTAAGTTCAGTTCCTTAACTGTCCCGATCTTTCCATTATAGTATTTTCTATCCTCACCACTATCATTTTTAATAAACATTACCTGTGCATTAACCTTTAGTGGCAAAACTTCATCCGCTGGAAAAGAAGAATTTTGGAACTCATCTTTTACAACAGCTTTCACATTATGCATTGTGCCCGCTAATTGCATCAATCTTTCTTGATTTATGCTTTCGGCCAACTTATTATGTGAAGTTAAAGTAATATACTGTTCATTATCTGCTGGCTTAAAATCTTCCTGATAGTGTGCATTTAACAACTCTAAGTCTGCTGCGGTACAGTTATTATTTCTGATATTATTCAGCAGCCTGATAAAATCACCATCGCTTTGTCTATATATTTTATTGAGTTCTAATAAAACAGATGGATTTTCTCTTAACACTTTGGCATCAAAGAAAAAAGGACTGGTATAATGCTCTCTTAAAACCTGCCACTCATGATCGCGCACAACAGGTGGCAACTGATACAAATCACCTATAAATAGCATCTGAACACCGCCAAAGGGTCTCATATCCCGTCTAACCGACTTCAAAATAACGTCAATAGCATCTAGTGTATCTGCCCTTACCATCGACACTTCATCAATAACCAGCAGCTCCAGCTCTTGTAATATTGCTCGCCGTTGTTTTGTCAGCTTAATAGTTGAGAACAATCGACTTTTATTATAAATATGGCTGTCTTGCTCATCCCATTTCAACTCATAGTTTTCAATAAACGTCCCGAAGGGCAGCCAAAAGAGAGCATGCAACGTTGTTCCACCAGCATTCATGGCTGCAACACCTGTCGGAGCCGTAATAGCCATTTTTTTATATGAATTTTCCCGTATATATTTTAAAAAAGTTGTCTTTCCTGTCCCCGCTTTCCCTGTTAAAAAAATCTGTTGATTAGTTTGATTAACAAAAGATACAGCTTGCATAAACGCTCTATTATGTTCGTCAACTTTTGATACTGCCATTGAATTTTGCTCCTTTTTTTAGTATAGGCAAAGATATAAATATATAATCTTTGTGAATAACCTTATATCGAATCTCATTTTTTTTATCTTATTTTTGAATAAAAATAAACGACTTTTAAATCATAAACAGAAATGGCAGAATATATTGACAAAGGAGAACTATTCAGTCAAATAGAACAAAGCTTGACTTCGCAGGGTTTTACGATTGAAAACATAGATCAAACACGACCGTGGGGAGGTTTTTTTGTAATAGATGAAACACAGGCGCAAAAATTTGCAGATCATTACTTTAATGGTTTAGATACTCAAAGTTTAAAAATATCAGAAAAGCTAAGTCCAAAAATACTAGTTGTAGCTCCACAAAAGAGGCTATCTTGGCAATACCATCACCGCCGTGCAGAAATATGGTGCGTAACACAAGGAGAAGTGGGTGTCATTACCAGTAACAACGATGATGAGAACGAGCTTAAAAGATTAAAACAAGGAGATGTTATCCGTCTTGAAAAAGGCGAACGTCATCGTTTAATTGGCTTAGAATCATACGGTGTCGTTGCAGAAATATGGCAACATACCGATACCAACAACCCATCTGATGAAGATGATATCACTCGTATACAAGATGACTTTGGACGATCATAGCCGTTAAACCGGGCTTACTCTGTCCATTATTATGTTAGTTATAACATATTATTAATTAACAAAAACATCCCTTAGCCAAAAGGAAAAACACCTCTTTGTTTATTAGGATATTTATTTTTATATTTTTGCTTGTACTTAGCAATATTAATTTTAGATAGAACGCATGACAACATATAATGAAGATAGTATACGGTCGTTAGATTGGAAAGAGCATATCCGCCTACGTCCAGGTATGTACATCGGTAAACTGGGAGACGGTTCTGCCTATGATGATGGCATCTATGTATTGTTAAAAGAAGTGGTGGACAACTCTATAGACGAGTTTGTAATGGGGGCAGGAAAGACAATTGAAATCACTGTTCACGATAATAAAGTTTCTGTGCGCGATTATGGAAGAGGTATCCCTATTGGCTCTGTTGTCGATGTGGTTTCTAAAATAAATACGGGAGGGAAATACGACAGCAAGGCATTCCAAAAATCTGTCGGCTTAAATGGTGTAGGTACCAAAGCTGTAAACGCACTATCCAACCAATTCACAGTACAATCCTATAGACAAGGTGTGACAAGAATTGCGCAATTCAGCCGAGGAGAACTTGTAAGTGACGAGCAGAAAGACACTACCCAAAGAAATGGAACTTCAACAAGCTTCTATCCTGACGATAGTATTTTCAGAAATTACAAATTCCGTTCAGAATTTGTAGAAAATATGATCTGGAACTATGTGTTCTTAAACTCAGGACTAACTATTAGCTATAATGGGCAGAAATTTGTTTCGGAAAATGGACTAAAAGATCTATTAGAAAGAAACATTGATAATGAAGCCATGCGCTACCCCATTATACACCTAAAGGGGGAAGACATAGAAATTGCATTAACCCACGGGCAACAATATGGTGAAGAATATTATTCTTTTGTTAACGGCCAGCACACCACACAGGGCGGTACGCATCAAGCGGCCTTCCGAGAAGCTTTAGTAAAAACAGTTAGAGAGTTTTACAAGAAAGAATATGATGCTGCAGATATCCGTTCGTCGATAATAGGTGCTATTGCCATTAAAGTACAAGAACCTGTTTTCGAGTCGCAGACAAAAACCAAATTAGGATCGCAAAGCATCGGCCCCGACGGACCGACCGTTCGAACGTTCATCAATGACTTTCTAAAAAAGGCATTAGATGATTATTTACATAAAAACCCAGACACTGCAGATGCCCTATTAAAACGCATCCTACAGTCAGAAAGAGAACGTAAAGATATAGCTGGCATCAAAAAACTAGCTAATGAGCGTGCAAAAAAAGCATCCTTACATAACAGAAAGCTACGTGATTGCAAAATACACTTTACGGACAAACATGAACGCAATCAGGAAACCACTCTATTTATAACGGAAGGGGATTCTGCGAGTGGTTCGATTACAAAATCCAGAGATGTCCAAACACAAGCCGTTTTTAGTTTAAAAGGAAAGCCACTAAACTCGTTTGGGATGTCTAAAAAGATAGTGTATGAAAACGAAGAGTTCAATTTATTACAGCATGCATTAAATATTGAAGACGGACTAGATGGCCTACGATATAATAACATTGTAATTGCCACAGATGCCGATGTGGATGGTATGCATATTCGTTTATTACTTTTAACTTTCTTTTTACAATTCTTCCCCGATCTAGTAAAAGCCGGACACGTTTCTATTTTACAAACCCCATTATTTCGGGTGCGAAATAAAAAAGAAACAATCTACTGCTACTCAGATGAAGAACGGCAACGTGCAATAGCAAAATTAGGAGGTAAGCCAGAAATCACTCGCTTTAAAGGTCTGGGTGAAATTTCACCTTCTGAGTTTGGCCTATTTATCGGTAAAGATATTCGTCTAGACCCTGTAATCTTATCAAAGGAAAACAAGATTCCACAGTTAATGGAGTATTACATGGGGAAAAATACGCCAGAAAGACAAAAGCATATTGTTGAAAACCTGCGTATAGAAGTTGACTTAGAGGAAGAATTAGCGCAAGCAATTCCTGCTGCCATATAAAACATTTACACTTTGCTCAAGGCTTAAAATAAGCCTTGAGCAAAGTTTTCTGATTAAAAACCATGACCAACCAAACCTTAATTTTAATTCAATGCCGTGATGCCATTGGGCTCGTTGCACATGTATCCAGTATCATAACAAAACATCAGCTCAATATTACTACTATGCGCGAGTATGTAGATGATGTTAATCAGCAGTTTTTTCTGCGTGTGGTATGCAATGGTATATCGCCCAATATAAGTGATCTGGAAAAAGATCTCCAAGAGCATCTACCTGCAAATGCTACTGTACGCATCAATCCGCCGCATCAAAAAAAATTAGTCATCCTAGTGACCAAAGAGTACCATTGTTTAGCCGACATACTCGTACGACACTTTTTCAAATCACTAAATGCTAGTGTACTTGCCATAATAGGCAACTATGATCGACTTCAAGGTTTTTCAGAAAAATTTGACATACCTTTTCACCTTGTTTCACATGAAAACAAAACAAAAGAGCAATTTGAGGCCGAGCTAATCCAAGCTATCTCACCCTATGACACGGATTATATCATCCTTGCAAAATTCATGCGAATACTTTCCCCCTCTTTTGTGGCTACGTTTGAAAATAAATTAATCAATATACACCACTCTTTCCTTCCTGCATTTATCGGCGCAAGCCCTTATCGCCAAGCACATACGCGTGGTGTAAAAATAATAGGCGCAACAGCTCACTTCGTGACAAATGACCTCGATGAAGGCCCTATTATTGTCCAACAAACAAAACGAATTAACCACAGCTACGATGTAGCCCGACTGATTACGGCTGGGCAAGAAATTGAAAAGGCAGTACTAAGTGAAGCCATACAACTACTCACCGAGGATAAAGTAATGTTACACGGCAATAAAACGGTTGTATTTGAGTAATCTTCCCTTATCTTTTTTATTCAAATGATATAAATCATCTTTTTTAGCCAGTACAATTACTTTATAAAGGTCTAATTATCTTTTCCTTTGTAGAAGATACATTAACCACATGAAGCACTTATTTCATATTCCCGTATTGGGTTTGGCGTTTTCTATTGACTCTGCTGTGAAAGTAGCGAGGTATGGTATATCAAGCACTTTATCAATTGTCGATGACGAACTTATTGAACGCATGAGACTCTATTATTCAAAAGAATACAACTACCAAACCTCTGCCATCACAAAAAAAGAAGAAGACTTTAGGGCCAAACGCATCACAGCTTACTTAGACCTCCTAGCTTTAATTATAAATAAACAGATTCAAGACCTCAAAAAAGAAGACTTTGTAGCAGGCACTGATCTAACAAAGTACTTTGAACTTTTACCTGAAAGCACAGAAGAAAAGCAACTGTATAATAGCATGCTATTGAGCGATGACATACAAGTGAAACAAAAACTGCAAGACACATTACGTAACCTTGTTAGCCCCGGAGCTATCGACGTAAACATCATGTCAAAGCTTGATAAAGTAAATTACGATAAAGATGGGCAGGAGTTAGACGCAGCATATTGTGATGCAGTTGCTGCCTTAAGAGGCTTTGCTAACTCTAAATTAAACTCATCTGTCATACTTTCTGCGGGAATGAACCCGAGACTCTATAGCCAGCTTGCCGAATTAAATGCTTTCAAACCGGATAAAGATGGTCTATTACCAAAAAAAGTCATCTTAAAGGTCTCCGATTATCGTTCTGCGCTAATCCAAGCTAAATACCTAGCAAAAAAAGGCGTATGGATTTCCGAATTCCGAGTCGAATCTGGATTAAATTGTGGGGGGCATGCTTTTGCTACAGATGGATATCTCCTTGGTCCAATTTTGGAAGAATTCAAACAAAAGAAGCAAGAGTTAATTAATGAATTATCAGCCACGTACCTCGCATACTGGCATGAAGAAGGCAAACAACTTAAATCTGCACCTAAAATACGGTTTACCTTACAAGGGGGCATAGGTACAGCAGAAGAACAAAACTTCTTACTCCAGCATTATGAATTTGATGGAACGGGTTGGGGTTCCCCTTTCCTACTCGTACCCGAAGCCACAACCGTAGATGATAACACGTTGTATGATTTAGCGCACGCTAAAGAAGAGGATTTCTATATCAGCAACTCTTCACCTTTAGGTGTTTTGTTTAATAACTTTAAAAAGAGCACTGCTGAAGCTAAACGTCTGGAAAGAATAGAAAAAAAACGTCCAGGCAGTCCCTGTTTAAAAAAATACCTGGTCGCTAACAAAGAGTTTTCAACCCAACCTATCTGTACCGCTTCAAGGGAATATCAAAATAAAAAGATATTACAACTTAATGAGCTCAACCTCACGGATGAAGCGTACAAAAAAAGCTTCGACGAAATAACAGAAAAGACCTGCCTTTGCGAAGGTTTAGCAACCGCAGCATATATTAAATACGATATTGCAAAGCGAAAAGAAGACACTTCAGTTTCTATCTGCCCTGGGCCGAACACGGCCTACTTTAACGGCATATATTCGTTAAAACAAATGGTAGATCATATTTACGGCCGCGTAACACTTAATTTAGCGCCTCACAGACCGCACATGTTTATTAATGAACTACAACTCTACATTGAATATTTTGAGCGCTTCATAACTACAAAAGTCAATGACAATAAACAGCTTAAATTTGCAGAAAAGTTCAAAAATCAACTTTTAGATGGCATAAGTTACTACTTCTCTATATTTGATAAATTGAGTACTTTTCAAGATTTTAAAGAAGATAGCTTCTTAAAACTATTGCGAGAGAAAAAACAAAAATTAGAGCTCGCCGTACTACCATCTCCTTTAATTTAAAACTACAAACTACTCCATAAAAAAAGGTTATTTAACCATACAGTTGAATAACCTTTTTTCCTCAAAATATACGTAGTATCTCTATTTTGATATTTTTCTAAATTTACCAAAAACTCCAAGCGGCAATTTCGACCCTGCCGAAGCCTGCAGGTAAAGTTCGCCTACTTCTAAATTTTCAACCTTTGGAAGTGATGTACGAATCAGGTTCTCAACAATCACAGATGAGAAACCCAATGAGTAAGTATTTAATATCAAAAAATGCTCTGATGGGTCAAGTAACTTTACCACATCCCGCATCATCTCTGTAATATGGTCTTCTAGTTTCCACTTCTCCCCCTTAGGTCCATGCCCGTAAGCAGGAGGGTCTAAAATTATACCGTTATACGTATTGCCTCGTTTTAATTCTCTTTTCACAAACTTAAGAGCGTCCTCTACCACCCATCTTATATCCGTTAGCCCAGACAGTTCTTGATTTTCATTTGCCCAAGTCACGACCTGCTTTATCGAGTCAACATGTGTAGTGTCCGCACCTGCTGCTTTAGCAATCAAAGAAGCGCCTCCGGTATATGCAAAGAGATTAAGTACTTTAGGAGTCTTAGTTTTAAAAGATTTTACTGTGGAAGATATATAGTCCCAATTGACTGCCTGTTCTGGAAAAACCCCAACATGCTTAAAGGATGTGAGCCCTAAACGAAGTTTAATAGCTACATCATTATTTTTATACGAAACATACCAACGGTCTTTAGTTTTTGGACTTTTCTTCATCCAATCGCCCGTTGTTGCCGATCGTCCATTAAATTTTATGTGATAACGTTTCTGCCATTCATCTTCTGACAAAGATTTTGGCCATACTGCCTGCGGTTCGGGTCTTATGAGAATCACTTCACCAAAACGTTCCAACTTCTCAAAATTACCACAGTCAATTAGCTCATAGTCTTTCCAATTTTCTGGAGACAATAATTGTATGTTCGTTTTCGTCATGGCGAAAAAATAGAATAAGATGTAAAAATAAATCCCGCAAAAGTACCAACTTATTCCCGCCCCTACAACATAAAACCCAGAGGATATTTAAATCATTTACTTTATAGCCTCCCTTGCCGCTTTCATCAATGGGCTTGCAAAAACAAAATCATTCAGTTCAGGAGCATCAGACTGTAACATATCCTTATTAGACCCCTCCCAAAACTTCTGTCCTTTATATAAAAAAAGGATATAGTCACCAATTCCCATCACCGAGTTCATATCATGCGTCACAACAATGGTTGTACATTGATATTCCTCAGTCAGTTCTTGAATAAGCTCATCTATCAGAATGGAAGTAGCAGGATCCAATCCTGAATTTGGCTCGTCACAGAATAAGTATTTTGGCCCCATACTAATGGCCCTTGCAATACCTACCCGTTTTTTCATTCCTCCTGAAAGCTCAGCAGGATATAATTTATTTGTATTTTTCAGATTAACCCGCTCAAGACAAAAATTCGCTCTATCAAGTTTTTCCTCTTTGCTCATGTCGCTGAACATATCCAATGCGAAAACAATATTTTGCTCAACAGTCATGGAATCAAATAATGCTGAATTTTGAAACAGCATACCTATTTCTCGTCGAATAGGGACCCTTTCTTCAAAGGTCATATCGGTGAACAGCTGCTTATCGAATAAAACTTCACCTTCATTAGGCTCATGTAACCCCACTATACATTTCAGGAGTGTGCTTTTTCCAGAACCTGAGCCTCCAATGATTAAGCTTACCTTTCCTGGTTCAAAAATAGCATCAATCCCACTTAACACTATATTATCACCAAATGCTTTATGTATATTTTGAATCTCAATCATTTCTATCCTTAAAAAAACATGTAAATACGGCGTAAATTATAATAAACTAAAGCATCAGTGCTGTAATTATATAATCGCAAACCAATATCGTAATACAACCGATCACTACCGCCTGCGTACCGGCTTGCCCTACTTCTAAAGCCCCGCCTCGTACGTTAAAACCTTTATAAGCAGGCACAGTTGTAATGACAAAACCAAATATAAAAGCTTTAGCCAAAGCGACTACTATTGTAAAACCATTAAAGCCTCCTTGTATACCTTGTATATAGTCATTCGGAGCTACTGCTCCGGATAAAGCTCCACCGATCAAACCACCGGTAATAGCACAAAAAATAGCTATAACAACCAAAACCGGCATCATCACAACCCCTGCTATCACCTTAGGTAAAATTAAATAGCCGGGAGCATTAATACCCATAATCTCTAAAGCATCAATCTGTTCTGTAACACGCATTGACCCAATTTGAGAAGATATAGAAGAGCCCACTTTACCCATCAGCACCAAGGCAGAAATGGTAGGGCCTAATTCTAAAATGTTAGAATCTCGGTTAATTTGCCCTATAACGGTTGATGGGATTAGGTCTGACACCAACTGGAAGGCAATCTGCAAAGTCATGACCGCACCTATAAAAGTGGAAATAATGACAATCAAACTGATTGATCCTACGCCTATTTCATTCATTTCATGAAAGATCTCTTTTATGTATATGCGCCACTTTTCAGGTTTTTTAAAAACCTTTTTTAATAACAATACATAGGCACCAAAATGATGAAATATCATAAAAACTATAACTCATTGATTAAACATTACCGCAAGATACACATTTGTAGTTAAGATTTCTGACCGTTTTTTCTCTTTATTTTCATTCAGATATCTCTTAATTTTCAAAAAAACACAAGCTAACTGTTCTACATTTCACCTCCCCTATTTAACATTGGCCAATGTAGTTAACAGCCTTACTTGTATGCTCGATAAACGTGCTATTTACAATTTACCCTATATTTTTCAATATTGCAATTACAATAACTAACTTTGCGGTAACAGATGAGCACGAAAAATACGATCAAATTAGCAGGAGGGTATTGCAACTCCAAGACAAACTATCATAGGTTTTTAACCAGAGAAATCAATATTGGTCATATTCCTATGGGAGGCAATAACCCTATACGTATTCAAAGCATGACAACAGTCGACACGATGGATACAATGGGGTCTGTCGAGCAAACTATCCGAATGGTAGAAGCCGGTTGCGAATATGTACGCATTACAGCGCCAAGTATTAAAGAGGCTGAAAATTTAGCTAATATAAAAAAAGAGCTCAAACTCCGCGGATACGATGTACCGCTAGTTGCAGATATTCATTTTACACCCAATGCTGCAGAAGTCGCAGCAAGAATTGTAGAAAAAGTAAGAATTAATCCTGGCAACTATGCTGACAAGAAAAAATTCCAGCAGATTGAATATACAGAAGCAGAGTATCAGGGAGAATTAGATCGTATTTTTAAGAAATTCACACCGCTTGTAAAAATCTGTCAAGAATATGGTACTGCGATGCGTATCGGAACCAATCACGGTTCTTTATCAGACCGTATCATGAGCCAATATGGAGATACGCCTGAGGGTATGGTAGAATCTGCCTTGGAATTCATGCGCATGTGTGAAAGCTTAAGTTATCATGACCTTGTCGTTTCGATGAAATCGTCAAACCCACAAGTCATGATAAAAGCCTACAGACTTCTAGTAGAGCGTATGACCGCCGAAGGAATGAATTATCCGCTTCATTTAGGGGTTACAGAAGCTGGTGATGGCGAAGATGGTCGCATCAAGTCTGCCGTTGGTATAGGCACGCTCTTGGAAGATGGTATCGGCGATACAGTACGTGTATCACTAACCGAAGAGCCAGAGTACGAAGCTCCTGTAGCCATAGCACTTGTTAATCGTTATATCGACAGAAAAAACAATTTAGAAAAATCAAGCGCGAGCGATATAATAAACATCGCAAACGATACCTCAACAGAAGCATATTTATCAAAAGAGGTAAATACATTTGTCGGCGGTTCTTTAGTACCTCGAGTAATAGTAGATATCTCAGGCGAAAATCTTAAAGACCCTTTCATATTAAGCAACGTAGGCTATCGTTACGATGCCATTAACGACAAATATCACATGGGCGATCAGTCTGTAGATTTTGTTTACTTAGGCACAAACCTACCGTCTTTTACTTTACCTGGAAACTTAAAAGTAATATACGATTATGCCACTTGGGCAGAATTAAAAAACAAGGCAAACAAACACCCGCTTTACAGTCTGGCGACATATAATGCTGCCGAATTAAAAGATGCCGCATTAAACCTGATTGAACTGACAAATGAAGATCTTTTAAGTGAAGACTTTGCTGCACTAGAAATCAGTGATAATATAGTATTCATACTAGAAACTCAGCAGATTCATGGAATGGCAGACCAGCGTCAGTTCTTCAGAAATCTACAATCTTTAGGTCTACAAGTTCCGGTCATTATCAAACGTTCGTACGCAAAAGAAGATTTCAGTGGCTCATTAGGCGATATTATGAGCCCAGAAGAACCTATTTCAAAAATACAGATTTATGCGGCCACAGATATGGGCGCACTACTTGTAGATGGGCTAGGATCTGGTATTTGGATTGACTCTATAGCAACGCCGATAGATAAAATTGCTTCGCTTTCTTTTGGCATACTACAAGCCACGAGATCTAGGATATCCAAAACCGAATACATTTCATGTCCTAGTTGCGGACGTACCCTCTTCGACCTGCAAGAGACCACGCAAATGATTCGCAGCAGAACCAATCATCTAAAAGGGTTAAAAATAGGGATTATGGGATGTATAGTGAATGGCCCTGGAGAAATGGCTGATGCAGATTATGGTTATGTGGGCGCTGGCCCAGACAAAATAACGCTCTATAGAGGAAAAGAAGTGGTTAAAAAGAATGTTAGCTCAGCCAATGCGCTTGATGAACTTATTGAAATCATTAAAAATGATGGGCATTGGGTAGAAGCAGAATAAGCAATTACTACCTAACAGATATACGCTTAACAATTGTTTCTGTTCCTGAAGTAACACGAACAAAGTAAAAACCGGTTGATAATTTAGAATTCGTATCATAGGATAGGTTTTGCACCCCTTCATCCATTCGAGTGTTTGCTAAGTTTAAAACTTCACTCCCTAACGCATCCATTACTTTAATAGATACAACCTGTTGTTTATTTAATTTAAACGTTACGGTTATTTGCTCCGCAATGGGATTATAAAACACCTTAACATTTGTTATTATTTTTTCCACCTCTTCATCTACCAATCCTGAAGGCTGAGCAGAAGATTTAAAGACATGAGTAAGATTTGATGGCGATTTTAGGTTATAACGCATAGCGAATGCTCCATGCGAGGTTAATATCCCCACACTCAAAATCATCACTAACACTATATTCCTAACTATTCCTATCATTCTTACTTTTAGACTAACAAAGAGATCTTCGGTTTAAAACCTAAATATACACTTTTTATTATCAATGTATATATACAAAGTTATATCTTTTGATCCCAGAACTAACATAATGTTAAAAAAAAACACCCCTTTTAACAATTTTTAACAAGATTACACGTTGTATTTAAATTTAGCATAAATTTGTCGCCGGTTTTACGTGCATTTTGAGCACAATATACGAGTATGAAAGCAACAAAACTACAAGATAACCACAAGCTTAGCCTTGCTGGACTGCTTATAAGTTTAGGTATTATTTTTGGAGATATCGGCACTTCGCCTTTATATGTGGTCAAAGCTATTTTTAACAAAGGCATTATAGAAAAAGACCTGATTCTAGGAAGTCTGTCCTGCGTATTCTGGACATTAACTCTTCAAACAACTATCAAATACGTCTGGATTACTTTAAATGCAGACAACAAGGGTGAAGGCGGAATTTTGTCGCTCTACTCCCTTGTAAGGAAAAAAGCAAAATGGTTAATAATCCCCGCTATAATCGGGGGTAGCACACTCCTTGCGGACGGGATGATCACCCCTGCTATTACAATATCTTCCGCCATTGAGGGATTAGCCATTAACAACCCTACCACGCCCACTACGCCAATCGTTATAATTATCATCAGTATACTATTTCTCATCCAGCGATTTGGCACTTCGATTGTCGGCCGAATCTTCGGGCCATTAATGTTGATATGGTTTACGATGATAGGAGTATTAGGTTTTTTATATGTAAAAGAAGTGCCGAGCATCTTTCAGGCTATAAACCCCTATTATGCAATCAGTACTATTATTAGCCATCCAAATGCCCTCTTCTTAATCGGCGCTATCTTTCTATGCACCACAGGTGCCGAAGCCTTGTATTCGGACATGGGGCATTGCGGGAAGGCCAATATTAGAATCAGTTGGATTTATGTAAAAATAGCACTCATACTAAATTACTTTGGGCAGGGAGCCTGGTTGTTAAAACATGCCGGGACAGCTATTGGAGAACAGAACCCTTTCTATGCGATAATGCCTCCTAGCTTTGTGGTTTACGGAGTAGCTATCGCTACTATAGCAGCAGTTATTGCCAGCCAAGCGATGATATCCGGTTCTTTCACTTTAATTTCAGAAGCTGTACGTCTAAACATATGGCCTAAAGTTACTATACGCTACCCAAGTGATCATAAAGGCCAGCTCTATGTGCCTTCTATCAATCTTATTCTCTACATCGGGTGTATGCTGATCATAGCCGTGTTCGAAAAATCCAGCAATATGGAAGCTGCATATGGTTTAGCTATAAACATGACCTTTATCATGACTACTATCCTGATGTGCTTTTTCTTAGCTCGGGTACATGTACCCAAAATTTGGATAATTATTTTCGCTTTATTCTATTTTACAATAGAGTTTTCCTTCTTATTGGGCAATTTCGTAAAAATAGAACACGGGGGCTGGCTAACACTCCTATTAGCTTCTGTATTATTTATTGTTATGTTCTCCTGGCATAGTGCGCGAAAAATTAAAAACAGGTATGTTAGGTTTGTTAACATTAAATCATATTTTCCGATGATTTCCGAACTAAGTGAAGACACTTCTGTACCTCTTTTTGCTTCGCACCTGGTATATCTGACCAGTGCAAACAATAAAGATGAAATTGAGTCGAAAATCATTTATTCTATTATAAATAAGAAACCTAAAAGAGCCGACGTTTACTGGCTAGTCCACGTAGATGTCATGGACAATCCGCATACCAAAGAATACATAGTGGAGCAGCTTATACCAAACAAGCTTATACGTATAGATTTTAAACTGGGCTTTCGTGAAGAACAGCGCATCAGTCTTTTATTCCGCAAAGTAGTTGAAGATATGGTCAGTAAAGGTGAAATTGATATTACGAGCAAATACAACACCTTGCGCAAACATAAAATAGCAGGCGACTTTAACTTCGTCGTACTTGAAAAAACATTAACACCAACGAGCGACATAAGATGGCATGAAAAAATAATACTCGACATCTACAAACTATTAAAACGATTCAGTTTATCGGAGGAGAAAGGTTTTGGTTTAGACAGTAGTTTTGTCACTCTAGAACGTGTACCTCTCAATATACCCGACACCAAAGAGGTTGTTCTACATCGGTTAGATAAGCCTGTATAAAACTTATATCGAAAAGAAAGAAGGGGTGACATCAGCCCTTCTTTCTTTTATTTTTCTATTCCTAATCTAGATTTTAAATTATTTTTAAGCTTCGAATTTTTATAGCCATATAGAAAATAGATACCCAAACCAATAATTAACCAAATAAGAAAAATAAACCAATTACTAGTTCCCAATTCAGTCATTAAATACAGGTTGACCAAGATTCCCATTACCGGTAGCAGAGAAAAACTATGTTTAAAGCTCAACACGGCCAACACCAACCACGTCCCCCAAAATACCACTACTAATGATTTATGGAGAATTACCTCTTTTGTGCCCAAAGTTTTCCATTCAGCCAGACTATCCTGCCCGTAATAAAACTGCGCTATAGCAGCTACAATAAAACCTAAGGCAACCAAATATTTACCATTCACATAAGGCACCCGAAATTTAGCCTTTTTAGACAGTCCTGATTTATCCATATATAACACGCCGCCGCATACTAATATAAATGCGAAAAATGTGCCGACAGAAGTTAGGTCAACAAAAAAATCCATTTTCAGAAAAAGGGCCGGTATAGCCACGACAAACCCTGTCACAATAGTTGCAAATGATGGTGTTTTATACTTCGGATGTATCTTTGAAAACTTCTTCCACAATAAACCATCACGGCTCATGGTCATCCATATCCGGGGTTGAGCTAGCTGAAAAACTAACAAAGCACTTGTTATCGCTATTACAGATGTCACGGAGATAATACCCGCCATTTGATCAAAACCTACGTATGAAAAAACATACGCTAATGGATCTTTCACATTTAAAGCCGTATAATTCACCATACCGGTCAGCACTAAAGTTATCGCCACATACAAAACCGCACATATAACCAAACAATAAATCATAGCTCTCGGGAGATCCCGCTGTGGGTTTTTACATTCTTCTGCTGTGGTCGATATAGAATCAAAACCGATAAAAGCAAAAAACACCGCAGCAACACCACTCAGCACTCCTTTCATACCATTTGGTGCGAATGGTGTCCAATTTTCAGGTTTCACAAAAAAGGCGCCTCCTATAATTACTGCTAAAATAATACCCACCTTAATAATCACCATAATATTACTGGCTTTCTGCGACTCCCGAATACCGATATAAACAAGCAGGGTCACAAAAACGGTAATTAGCCCTGCCGGAAGATCAAAAATTATAGGAATATCACCTATTCTAGGAGCACTTTCATAAGCTTGTACTGCAATTTTATCAATACCTTCCAATTGCTCAGCCCCTATCTTCAACATCTTCTCATGCGCTTCCAAGGCATAACTAGGCGCCATGGTTAACCATTTAGGGATTATTAAGCCAAAGCCCTCACACATGGACACAAAATATTGAGACCAGGATATTGCTACAACCATATTAGAAACAGCATACTCTAACACCAAAGCCCAACCTATTATCCATGCGAAAAGCTCGCCAAAAGCGACATAGGCATATGTATATGCGCTTCCCGAAACAGGAACAGTACTTGCAAACTGAGCATAAGATAGTGCTGTAAACACACAGGCAAAAGCTACGAAAACAAATAAAAGAGAGACAGCGGGGCCGCCATTATACGCTGCCAGACCTATTGTACTAAAGATTCCAGCCCCAACTATCGCTGCAATACCTAACGACACTAAATCGCGAACGCCCAATATTTTTGCCAATCCGGAACTATGATTTTTAGAATCTTCCAAAATTTGGTCAACGCTTTTCTTCCTGAAAAGTTGATCTTTCATATTTGTATAGAATAATTGCTGTTTACTTTTGTATCAACAAAGATGATAATTTTAATTTATCTGACAAGCCGACCTCGGTTTTATTGACGTTCTTTTATTTCCAGATACTATTTAAAGGAGTAATCGTTTTCACCAATTCTTCGGTCTTATCCAGTTCCCCAAGATATGCTGTATAAAGGGTATTATACTCTTCGATATACTCGTCTAATAATACGTATACATCATTTGTTGTTTTTAGAAACTCCTTTAGGTCTTTATCCAAACTTGTTATATCTACATTGCTATCCTCGGGATGCTTCGTTAATATTTCGTCCAATAGTGTGAAGTTTGCGGGGTCTATATTTGCTGCTGTTCTTGTAAAATACTTTTGTACAATCTCTCCGTAGAGAGTCTGTTTAGGTCCTAAATGGTCGTAAAATTTTATTAAGTTCTGTTGGTGTTTATATACTGTATTGCAGTAGTCCCGAAGCTCTATCTGCAGCTTCATATCTAAATCAATGTGCAGGTTGGGGTTTCCAAAATCTATCTGTGGCTTGTAGAAATTATAAATATTTTCTAACTCTTTTCTACCCCCTATCAGCCTATTTAAATCTATATAGTAGAGCATGGCGTCTGCTTTTTCTTTTTCAAACTCTACTTTCATCTGCCACACAGTATTATGTGCATATACATAATTTTGTAATGCTTGTTCCTCTGCTACAGAATAAATACGTTCTTCCTTAAGTTTTAAGTGGTAAATAATTTCTCGCAGTGGATGTCTTATTAGAATTGTTTCCATTTTTTATCTTTCTGTCCGACTATGCACAAATCTATATTTGCTATTAGCCCTGGATTTTACAATTGGTAAACTAAACTTACATAAAAAACCCACATGAATGAAATACAGTATTGAAATTCACATTTATGCAGGTTTTTTTATGTTCATCTGCCTAGAAAGTTTGACCTATTGGCAGAATCTTTTGAAAAAGCAAGCAGAGAAACTTTATACGAAGTTGCCCTGCTTGCCAGATTCACACGACCACGCAGCGTGCAGTTTCACTGTAGTTTATCACAAGCGGATCAGAGCTAAGATATGCAGCTCTAAATTCATAGACTTTCAAATACTCGAGATTCGTCAGAAGTGTTTTCGAACTAGAACTCAGTACTTTTGTCCACTGCGCTTCTTCATCCGCTTTCCTGTATTCGAACTGGTAGAACCGTGCCGGCTTCCAGTGCTTTACACGAATATGCACGCTGTTTGTGCCCGGGTGCAACACTTCAGCGCGCAAGTCAGTCGGTTTTGGTGCTATACCTATAGGTGTGCGGTTGTCTTTTGAGGGGGTAAACCCAGCGGCTAAAATTAACGCAGGATCGCCTTGCGCAATAGTTTCGACATACAACGATAGGTTGTACAGCAATTTTTTTAGCGCAATTGCGTGCTGGTTTTTTAATACCACTTGTCGCATGTCGCGAAACCTAGCTTCTGTCATGCTGCGTTTAAATGTTTCTATTGCCGCCTCCAAATCATCCATAGTTGGGTTGGGCTCTGTGAAAATACTGGCATTTTCTCTTGTTTTTACCAGTACTGATTCGGCGTAGTGTAGCAGCTTTGCTGCGCTTCCGATTTTTGATAATAATGTTGGCTTTGCCATAATAATAAAAATTTAATTAAACCATCTGTTTCATTGTACTACAAACGTAGAGACGAAAAACCTATAAGAGGTGGGGAATCGAGCCAATCTGAAAAACAGAGCTCACTTTCTGCTGGCTAGATATTATACCTTTAGCATAATTGACTTTGCAAAAAGTTCATTAAGCATCTGTAAAAGCTGTTTTTTAGGTCTTTTTTCTCATTCTGCAGGCAGAAACTTGTAAACCTTCTGCAGAATATTTCATTCTGCATATACGATGCAGTATTTAGTAGTAGTTTTACGGTGGTCTGGATGCAGAATTTTCTATTCTGGTGCCACTCTGCTCCTATCTGAGCACACGATGCGGTATTTAGTAGTAGTTTTACGACGGTCTGGATGCAGAGTTTTCTATTCTACTATCAGTCTGTTTCACTCTGCATGCACGATGCGGTATTCAGCAGTAACTTTAGGTTACTCTGCATGCCGAGCTCTCTCTTATGTTGCCATTCTGCTTCTTTCTACGTGCACTGTATTGTGTTTAGCAGTGGTTTGAAGTCAGTTGTATGAGGTGTATCAGCTAGGGACAGCTAGGACAAATCAATATACTATCAAGATCGCTTTTGATAATATGGCATACGTAATCCTAATTGTGCTTGTTGCGTTTGAGCCCTATAATTTCTAGGGCTTTTTTGAAATTTTCGTTTAAATACACTGCTGAAATATTTAGGACATGAAAAGTGCAGTGTATAGGCAATATCACTGATCGGTAGTTCTGTAAACATAATTAGCTCACGGGCTTTGTGAAGCTTGAGGTGTAAGATTAATCCGTTCACTGTGTGCGGCCTGCCTTCGAAGCTCCGTGTTAAACTTCTCACGCTGAGATGCATTGCTGACGCTATTTTTTCTAAGGTTAGATTTTCAGCATAATGTGTTCCGATGTATTTCACTGCTCGATGATAATTTTGAATATCACTTTGCTCGGGCTCTGGACTTATCGGGCTTTTGTTTTCTTGCAGAATATGATTGAGTAGCTTTAAGTTCCATGCCGCCATCATTATTGGCCCGCTATAGGGCAGGAAGTCGAGTTTCCTTAAGGATTCTAAAATACTGATCAGTCGAGCCGAAACTTTGGCTTTACCCACAGGCCAATCTTGCGTCTGCTTGCTTGCAAACTCTTTGAGAGGGGCTAAAGCTGGAAACTCTTCTGCTAGTGGCTCAAATGTTAGTTGCCGAAACCTCACTGCAAACAACCAAAATTTTGTTTTATAAATATCTATATCTAACTGATTACGCTTACTGGCCAATGTAAATGTTTCACCATATTCGAGGTTAATCTGTGGCTCGACATTGAGTTTATAGTCACCCAGCAGAGCAATAAATATCCAGAGGGAAGGGCTTTCTTGTTTCAAGCTAAGTTTATCGTTGCCTTCGCTTGCTTGGTCTTTTACTTCTATCCATTGAAAATCATTATTCTTAAAACTACGGTGTCCCAAAGCGGTCTGTATGGTTTGCACAGGCATGCTATTCAGAAAGGACAGGTAGCCGCTGTATTTTGTTGATGCTGGCACCCCATGCCTAGCTGAGAGATGGGCGAAGTTTAATGACATAATCTAAATAAGTTGGATAATTAAACCAATATACAGATAAATATAGTTGTTTCACATTGATGGAAGTGTCTTCTGCAGGATAAGCTTGATATATTTTCTGTCGCTATAGCCCGATCTATTAAATCGTCAGCGCGCGGGTAAATAGAACCTTAACGACACCCCGCCGTGCACGCGGTTATAGCGGCCGTTCTTTAATTTCATAAATACTAATCAAACTTAATTCATGGAGTCAAATTCAACCAAAACAGTTAAACAATATGTTTACTAGTAATAAGATATAAGTTATTTTAATACAAAACATTGAAAATAAACTACAATATTTTGGATTGTAGGAATATTACATTTGTATCGTAACTAAACATAAAACTAGACTGATTATGAAATATCTGTTCATTTCTTTACTAATTGCATCATGCCTTCTGACATTTGGACAACATAACGAAAGCCAAATTCAACATACCAAAGTGTTTCA
The DNA here is from genome assembly GCF_026711005.1 of Sphingobacterium sp. UT-1RO-CII-1. Classification (GTDB taxonomy): domain Bacteria; phylum Bacteroidota; class Bacteroidia; order Sphingobacteriales; family Sphingobacteriaceae; genus Sphingobacterium. Next base: position 458,958 of record NZ_JAPPVJ010000003.1, read on the forward strand.
CGAGAAAGGTATGTATGCTGGCTGGCCCGCCAACCACGGAATATGGATATGGGACAATGAAATACTCGTTGGTTTCTCAAAAGGCTACCATAAAGACATGGGGCATAGCAAGCATAATATTGATCGCGACAAACCTGAGGTACATCTTTTTGCCCGAAGTCTAGATGGCGGGGCTACATGGACTATTGAAGATCCCTCCAAGAAAGGTTTAGTATCTCACGGATTCTCTGCAGGCAAAGCACGAAAAGATATATCCAAACCAAAAAAATTAACACAGAAAATAAATTTCAAACACCCCGATTTTGCAATGACGCTAAGGTCTAACTCAATTTCAGCAGGGAGCTCTTGGTTTTGGTATTCTTACGATAGAGGGAAAAGCTGGGATGGTCCATTTGAATTAGCACAGCTGAAGCTAAAAGGCACGGCCGCAAGAACAGACTACTTAATAGATAGTGAAGATCAGTGTACAGCTTTTATTACCGTTGCAAAGGCGAATGGTGAAGAAGGACGAATAGCAGCTATACGTAGCAAAGACGGAGGAATGTCATGGAATTTTTTATCGTGGATAGGTGACGAACCTGAAGGCTTCGCTATTATGCCGGCTTCGGTACGCCTATCGGAAACAGATATTATAGTGGCACAAAGAAGAAGAGAGGAAACTCAGCGGTTTATCGCTTTGAGCCTCTCAAAAGATAACGGACGCACCTGGGAATCTCTGAATAACCCTGTGGAAGATACGGGAATAGGCAACCCGCCTGCAATGATCAAACTACAAGACGGTCGGTTATGCTTAGTTTATGGATATAGAGCGGATTACGAAAGTATTCAAAAAGGCACTAAAACAAGTGGCATCAGAGCTTTATTGAGTAGTGATAACGGACGGACTTGGAGCAAAGAGTTCGTATTACGCAAGGATGGCTCAGGGCAAGACATTGGTTATTCCAGAATCGTACAACGTAAGGATGGAAAGATCGTCATCGTTTATTACTTCATGGACAGCATTACAGGACCTGAACGGTACATAGGATCTACAATATGGACACCGCCAGCAGAATAAAATAATCTTGAGAACTTCGTTTCTCTAAATTTTAAATGCACTCACACTGTCTTAGCCTTGACAGTGCGAGTGCATTTAATCATTTTCTGCGTGCCTAAAACTAAGCTATAGCGGTATCAGATCTAAGTGAAGAAGGTGTTTAGCAAGCCACTGGTGAGCTAGGGGAAAACACACGGCTTCAGTATGGCTTTATATTCCATTCTATTGGTTTCAATCTATCCGCTACTGTTGTCAAAGTTTTTAGTATGTCCCTTTCGGATGGAAGTTCGCTGAAAACCAATTCGCTGAAACTTCCTGTGTAAACATCTTTGATTTTATTACAAGTATCTTCCGTATCAGAAAAAATAATTGCTGTCGTTGGGTGATTGCCTAACCACTCATTGTTGTTCTTGAAACTTATTATGTCATCATTTTCTACTTGCAAAAGCATTAATCAAAACGCTATTTCGATTCATGAAGTCTAGTGGATTTCATATAGAAGATTCCCATGTTACTGATCTTGACAGACTCGAAAAATTATTCATGCTTATCTTGATAGCATGACTGTGGTGCTATAAAGTTGGAAACTATATTCATGCACAGATTCGACCCATTAAAATAAAAAAGCATTAAAGAAAAGCCGTATCAACCATCAAATATGGACTTGATTATATCGCAGAATGTTTATTATCAGGATTCAATAAGCTAAACATCAATCTAATCCAATTTTTGTCATGTACTTAGATTATGTTTATAACTCCGTTGCCAAACTCCGTGCTTGACAATACAAGTTTACAGAGCAACGGCTTAGAAAGCTAAACCTTATAGATTTAATTCATTCTTCTCGTTTTTCTCATACAGCTGCACTGTCCTATTTTCTAAAAGGTACAATCTATCCGCTATTTCACTAATTATACCACGATGCGTGATAAAAAGAATGGATATACAGTGTTCTGTTTTCAACTTTTGGAGCAAAGCGAGGATAAAGGATTCCGTAGTGGCATCCAGTGCAGAGGTAGCTTCGTCCAACAATAATAATTGTGGTTTTTTATATAAAGCCCTTGCCAAGGCAAGAATCTGCCTTTGCCCACCGGACAGTCTGACACCGTCATCTCCTAACGGGGTCTGATACCCCATAGGCCACTGAATGAAGAATTGGTGAAATCCATAATTCTCACAGAATATCCGAAACTCTTCTATGGAACATGGTTTGTCCATTACTACATTTGAATAAACATTCCCGTTAAAAAGCTTGATGTCCTGCGGTACTGTAGCATAAATTGACCTCCATGCTAAGGTTTTAGTCAAGTCTTGCGTATGACCATTTACCGACGTACAGCCGCTATCTATTCCGTACAAACCTTGAATAAGCTGTAAAAGCGTACTTTTACCAGCTCCGCTATAGCCGACAATGCCAACAAGTTCGCCCTTGTTCACTTCTAAATTCACCTTTTCAAGTAATTGCTGCTGCCCCTTGAATCGAAAGCCGACATTTTGCAGGCATAAGCTGTCAAAGCTTAATTCACGCTGTTCTTCATCGATTACTTCCTCACGCGTATTGGTCAGATCATACATTCTGTTAAAAGCAACCTTAATTTCCTGTATCTGCAAATTAATCTGTGCCAATCGCACGACCGCAGGTAAAATAGACGAAACCAACGAAATGATAGCAATGATAGTGCCCACGGTCATTTTATCCTGATAATACAGGTAAACACACATCGAGATAACAGCTACCGTAATAAAAGAAGCTAATACATCAACTTTAGCGGTTAATTGATTGCCATACTGCCCCAGTTTAAATACAGCCTTTTGATACAAAGAGAATACGTTCTTGCCTATATCAGCAAAAAATGCATGCGCATGATTCTCTTTAATAGCAGAGATGGCATTCAACGTGTTGATATAATAGCTTTCTGTATGAGCATAGGCAGTCATAACCTCCTTTTGACCGAAAACGAACCTTTCCGTATAACTGTATATCAGAAGAATGATGATAGGAATAAATATCAGGGTAAGCAGCCCAACGGGCAAAGAATAGACAAACACCGCGACTAAACTAACTATACTGATCAACAGATCAACAACGACATTACCCACCATATAGTTGATATTGCGTTGGATACGCTGGGTATCATTCAGACGTGCAATCATATCGCCGCTTTTACGGCTGTCATAAAATATCTTGGGCAACCGTAGTATTTTGTCGATAAAATAGCCTGTTAGCCGTTCATTATAGGCCTGTCCTTGCCTGAGCATCACATGCTGGCGAAGGTATGACAGCAATGATCGGCTCAACAAAACGACAAATAGCAAGACCAACCCTACAACAATATATTGGCTGTTTCTATCCGGTAGGAACTGGTCAATCAGCTTTTGGGAAAAAATAGCCGTGGACAAACCAATAACAGCAATAAAAAACCCAAGCAGAACACTGATACCCAACAAAGGAACATCTTCCCGCAGATTATCGATAAACCAGGTTCTTTTTTCTTTTGCCAATGATTTTTCTGCTTGTCGGAAATTATTGTTAGGCGTCATCGTCAATGCGCTTTTGCTTGCCCATAATTTGATGAGCTCATCTGGAGAAAGAAGTTTCAACCCCTCAGCCGGGTCGCCTAAAATTATCTCTTCTTTACTGGTGGAGTAACCGAGATAAACCATATAATGCAGTCGCTGACCATCCAACAATAGATGGAGAATACAAGGTTCTTCCTGCTTCAAGAGATGCTCCACATCCATCTCGTAGCCTTCCGCATCCAACCCAAACTCCGAAGCTGCCTGATAAAGCCCAAGCATGCTGGTGCCGTTTATATTTGTGCCTGTTCCGATTCGAATATCTTCCGAAAAAGCGATACCACCATGCCACTGAATAACGGTCTGAAGAGCTGCCACACCACAGTCGGATTGATCCTGCTGTCGGACTATTATTTTTTTCAGCGCCTTAAGGGAATAATTTTTTTTCATTGCAACGCTATTCATTGGTGAGTTCTTCAATGATTTTTTCTGTTTTTATCAATCCTTCATGTTTGACGACCATATTCCCTTTGACATTGTAGACAATTGTTGTAGGTGTGGTTGCTGTATCGAAAGTCTGTGGAAAGAGCAGGTCTGCGTCATACAATAACTGGAAGTGTGGATATTTGTGCAGTTCTATCTGTTCGGCGTATGCCCTTAGCTTCTCTTCCGGTGCAGGCGATACAAAGAGCACAGCCATATCGTTAAAAAGATGTTGCTTGTCTAACATATCCTTGACCTGCTCCTGGCAAAAAAAACAATCCGGGTCGATTTGTACCAAGCATAAGGCAGAATCTCCGATATATGTTCTTATGTGGATGTCTTTCTGTTGTCGCATATCCCGAAAGGTAATATCCGGCATCGTAGCAATCTCAACAAGTAATTGCTCTTTCTTCCGCTGTTTGGCCATCGTAAAATAAAGCAGACTGACAACCAACGCAGTAATCACAAAATACAGGCTGTAAATAATGATTTTCTTCATAATTTATAACTAATCGGTATCGAATAAGAAATTGCTCGGCTAAGCGGGCGATATGGTTACGGTAAGGAACATCACAAAAGCAACCCAAAGCAGCAGAGCCGGCAAATAGGATTTGATGACCAGAGAAAAGGACTCATCCAAACTGTTGTTCAAAAGTTGTTTTAGCCCATAAGCCAAAGCTATCCAATATGCCACTTCAAAGACACTAAGTGTTTGGAAAGGGTAAATCCACAGGGCATCTATGCCTTTTGGGTTTACAAGATTGAGCAGAGATAAAGGGGCAAAATACTGAACATCTTCTAAGGTAAGTTGCTTGGGCGTTACATTGATCCAGATGACTTGTATCACCAAAGGAATAATAAAAATAAAGTCCGCTTTTAGAGCTATACTGAACAGATCTTTGAATCGCACTTTCATATCTGCCAAGGTCGTGGCGGTATATATTATCGCTGAGGTTATAGAAACTCGAAGAAAAACCAACAATACCAAAAGAACATAACCCAACCAAGCATAGCGATGCCCTTGCTCAATCAGGGTTTTTATCTGTATCTCCGAAAGATTGTCTCTTAAGCTATCGTAATACAATTCTTTCGTCGGAGAATAGTTATTCATGTAGAATGCTATGCCCAAATAGATAAAAATCAGGACACAGAATAGTGAAAAACTATTGTATAAAGGTTTGGAATTGGTTTTTTCTTGCATAGGAAAATTTATAATGGAAGACAAAATAATACCATGTCAGAAGCATGGTTAAATAAACATTTTATTTTAGACATTTTAATCTTCAAGATCTTTCCTTTTTTTCTATCCATCCATAAATAATAACAACCATTGAAACTAAACCAATAAAAAATTGAATAGGTTTTTCCCAAGACGCAAATTTACTATCCTCTACTCCCCATATGAAAATCAGTAAAAATAGGAATAACACTATAACTATAAAGCTTAACACTCTTAATATTATTTTAAAAAGGTTGTTTGTCATTGTAATATGGGTTAATAAAACGGTATTGTTAATTTAAAGAAAATATGCCCTTGAAATTAACAATACCGAGCAATTAGAAAAAATATTTTATGTTTTTATTTACCACCATCCAAATCCTCGTCCTACAGCATAAGCTCCACAACCAATTGTAATCAACACAAAGACAACTTATTTCTTCTTTTTTACTAAAATGTAGACTATTATCAAAATTATATTAGCGAATAATACCTTTTTATATAAAATGTCGTATTTTATATAAAAGAAAGCAACTAATACCATGACAATGCTAAAAACTACAACAATAAATAATTCAGATTTTTTTGTCATTTCCTCCTATTTAAAATCAAAGGCTATAATAAAAATACAATTACAGCCTTTGATTAAGCTTTTTAGGCAACTTTACCAATCTCCAAATAATACACCACAACCTACAACAGCAATAGCTAATCCTGTCCCCCCTGAAGCAACAGTTGCTCCTATTGCTAGTCCACAAAGAATTCCACTTACGAAATCCTGTCCATCACCTTGTGCACTAATCTTCTCCATTTCTTCAAAATTGATCTTTTTCATATCTAAAAATTTAATTAAAATTATCTATTTGATCCACTATCACTTACTAAACAGGCTAATGTGCTAACAGCAGCACCAACAAAAAAGGTAGCCGGAGTAAAAAGCAGACCTAGTCCAATTCCACATACAACAGCTTGTGCATTAGACTGCCCACTCTGGCTCTCCATCTGTTCTAAATTTAATTTTTTCATAATTGAAATAAATTTAAGTAAAATAAATTATGTTTATAACTCCATTGTCAAGCTGTGCACATTTGACAATACAAGTTTACGGGACGCCCAATTAAAAACCTAAACCTTATATGTTTAAATTATAGTTATAAGCTCTAAATTATAGCTTATATGTTTAAAAGGGGGCTATTTCCTGTTTTCGGCATCGTTTATTTGTCTTTTCCCTTTTCGGTCAGCAATTCCACTTTCACATTGATGTCCAATATAACGGCTATCTGATGTAACCGTTCAATATCCAGTTTAACTGTTCCACGCTCTATTCGTGAGTATACATTTTGGGATATACCCAGCTGTTCCGCCATATATTCCTGACTGATACCCTTTCTGATACGCTCCAACCGAATGGTTTCTATAAGTTCTTTGTATATTGTTTTTTTTCAATTCCATAATCAGATGAATATTTACCTCTTCGCAGGAAGTTATGAGGCAGCACAACGCGCAGCCATGATATATTCATTCTTTGCCATCATACAAGAAGCATGAGGTAAACCCGTTCCAATGGTTGAAGCATACCCTAGAAAATATAGCCTCAATCAATCACAAGGAACTTTGGAAGCTTTACCCACAAAACTTCTATAAATCAGCTGAACTGTAGTTCATAGGGCGGATACCTCTCACCTTTAAAAATATCCATGATATAAAAATACGTATTTAAAGTTAAATGAATAGCTCTATAACTAAATAAGAGGAGTCTATAAAACTCCTCCTATTTATTATAATCTATATTAATCGTTTTTTTTTCTTATTCACTATATACAATTCCCAAAATAAACCAAGAGAAAGTAAAAAGGTTGAGATTACTCCAGAGAGTTGTATAAATATGTTTTCACTTTCACTAATACCATTTTTTAATAAATCATATATGTTTATGCCTAAAAAAAATAAAGCACTATATAATAGTAAAAATAGGATTTGTCTTCGATTTTTCTGAAAAAAATTCATAATAAAAATATTATTTGCAACTACCTGCTAAATCAACACTTCCCCAAATAAAAGAAGCTGCAAATAATCCTGCTCCTATTGGACCAGTAACTAAAAAGGCTCCAGCTAAAGTTAATCCTAAAGATATTGCAGAATCTGCACAGTCACTAAAAACTTTTCCTCCTTGAAGTTTTTCCATTTGGTTTAATTCTAATGTTTTCATTCTAAAATAAATTTTAATATAAACACTAGCAATAAAAGTATCATATTAACAGTGTTTATTGTTTAACTTTTCCATGATTTTTTAGGTCACTCAGAGCTTTATGACCATTCTTGCAAAAATATTTTTAGTATTCTTATGGTAACTTGGATTCAAGTAAAATAAATTATGTTTATAACTCCATTGTCAATATCCGTATTTGACAATACAAGTTTACAAATATTTTTTTCTAAAAAAAGACTAAATCAGCTTATAAATAGTAGTTTAGATTCTTTGAAAATTCTTTCGGTAACGATTTGGTAATGGTGCTGATTGCATTCACCTTTACTCAAATTCCATATAAATCTTAAGTAAAGATACAAATTTTATACTCCTAGATCATATACACTATGCGTAACTTTGATGGAAAAGTGACTATAGACTGCTACAATCTTACTTTGATATGCTGATCTCATATTGATTTTCATTGTTGATTCTAGTTAGTTTTGAGGTTCTTTTTTTGCTTATTTCAAAAAACAAGCCCCCCAAGCTCCTTAAAGAGTGAATTATCATATCGATTTTCATCCTTAGAAGTGACTTTCCTTCAACATCCTTCTGGATCTTCAAGGAGACGATATATATCGACATAATTCATTAATTGATTTCTGATCAGAGACACCATATTTGAAAATGCTCATTGGCGTTTTACCTTACTTTTTACCAATGTAATTAATAGATTAGCCAGCATAGCTGCCCATATCTGTATTTCAATGGCATTTTCATTGTCTCCCAAGAAATATTTAAGCGGAAAGTTCTGTTTTAGCTGCTTGAATAGTAACTCAATTTGCCATCTTTGTTTGTAACTCAACGCTATTTTCTCTGCAGACAACTCAAAATTATTGGATATGAACTCGAATAATCGTTTGTTTTCATCGTCCCAGTAAGCAATACGCCTGGTACGGTGTTTATTCTGTTTGTTTTGTCCGTAATAAAACAATATTAAATACAATAAAACAATGGTTATTTCTAAATTAATTTACTTGTATCTTAGTTTATTCCTCTTAATGGGGACTAGCTATGGACAGACTTTACCCAACTTACCCTATAGTCCAGGTACTAATCTCGATCAAGTAACGCCTGTCGGTACGCTTGTTCTAGGAAATGGTTATGAAATGGTCAATGCGCCATTTGATGATGTTAGATATTGGCATATACTGAGTATGCGATATGAGAACCCATAAAATTATTATACGACGCAAATCGCGGGTGAGTTTTTCGGTAATAGATTAAGTTTTTTAAATGATTGCAATATGGGGCTTTCGAACTCTGCATTTTCGCTACGAAAAATAAGTCTTTTTTCTCTCACCTTAACACCACTCAACAATTGATAGTTTAATGAGATAGCCTCGACAATCTTCTCAAACTTTTCATAATAGCATTTATCAAAAGTGTCGAAAATCAAAAAATTGTCATCATTAATCTTTGACAAGTAAATATGCTACCGGATACCTTTTACAAGGATTTTCAACAATCCTCCAGCATGCCTAACAGATTCCGTTTCAAACAAAGATATGATAAAGTATGAAATCAAATTAGCTTCCAAAGTACTTGGAAAGCCGAAAATACACCGAAAGAAATATTTCGCCTCATTATCAAAAGCAAGAGGCTTAAGTTCAGAAATAGTTCCACTATATGCATACTCTTCGGAATGGTTCATTTTAAACGTTTTCATCCCTCTTTCGATTAGATACCCTGCATTATCCCCAAAAATTAAAAATAGTTCACAAAACCCATAGCAAAATCTCTGATAAATATATCGCTGATTCTTTAAGTTCCGATTTAAGTTTTTCGCTCCAAGACGAAATTCAGACTTATTAAATGTCAGAGCACAGTCAATGCCATTAATAGTTTCAAAATCAGATTCAATTTTATAATCTGTTTCCAAACCTAATCTTCGTACACATTCTTCTGTAGATCGAATAAAAATTTTCTCAAAAGATAGCTTATCACTCATTTAGAATACTATTTATTAATCCAAAAGAAACAATCGTGAGCCAATTATGAGCCAATTATTTCGTAATAACTTCCTGCCCCTTTTCCAGTATTTCTAAAAACACCATATTCAACTAACACTGATAAATCACGGGTTGCAGTTGGTTTGGCTACTAAATTTATTTCTTGATACTCTCTATTCGTAATTTTCCCTTTCTCTTTCACCTATTCAACAGCTTTTAACTGTCGCTCGTTTAAGCCAAGTTTCGTTAACTGTTCTACTGTCAATTTATTTTTGAAAAGGGTTACTGAAAACCCTCCGTCTTGTTCGATAAGTTCGGGTTCGGGAAGTTCAGCGTTTCGTTGTAAAATTCTTCCATTTTGTTTTTGATTGATACGATATGATACCCACAAAAGATCGTCTTTAATCAAAATCACTATTTTCTTTTACAAGTTTCCTCATATCAGTGTTGAACGATTTTTCTTTCGATTGTAAAACAGAGAAGAAACTATTATCGGTTTCTTCAACGATTTTAATTGCCTTTTCCAAAATTGTCTTTCCGCTTTTTGAAAGAGAAATGTTTTTTGCCCGTGTGTCGGTTTGGTGTTCATGTCGATTGATAAACCCTTTTTCCTGCAAGGTTCTCAAAACTTTTGATACCATCATTCTGTCGGTATTGCTGTGATTGGCAATATCAACCTGTGTAACCGTTTCATTGCTTTTGGAAAGCCACGCCAATACGGCTAATAAAACGTATTGAGTATGCGTTAAGTCCAGTTTATCCAGTGCTCTTTTCATCTTTCTTTGCCAAAGCATACTAACCTGCCAAAGTAGATAGCCCGAACTTTCTTCGGGTTGTTCGTGATAAAACTCTACGGTATTATTCATAAATTTTCTTTTAACATTAACGAAGAAATCAAGTCAAAATCTTTTTTGTTTATTTCTAAAATACCAAAGCGAAACGGATAGCCCCAACTTTTTTTATTAGGTATAAATTCCAACAGATTAATTAACGGTATAATGGAAACTTCTTGACAATTTAAAAAGTCGATATTTCTTCTGAACGGACAAAAATTTTCTGATATCTGAAATGGATATACTTCATCGTCTTTCACTTTTCCTATCGCTGTAAATTTCTGACATTTATCTGTCTTGCCAAAAGTTTCCTTACCCGAATAATAAATAACAAAATCGTCTTTTTGCATTCGTTTTAATGGTGTTGCCTTTCCGTGACAGGCTTGTGCAATTCCTTGTTCTACCCCCGTTTTTACATGGTCTTTTGACGCTACGACAATCCAATACTTTGTATCTTGCATATTTACGGTATTAAAAGATTGACATATTCAGAACGATAAGCATAAACCAAAAACACATTCATCAGAAATATAAATAATCCTGGACCGACAACAGGCGGAGCAAGGAATACGTGAAATAACAGAATATTGATAGAAATAGGTAATAAAATCATTAGTACCAATGGTGTGAAATAGCCCAAAAGCAAGGCAATTCCGATAATTAATTCCGTTCCCTGAATAAATGTCAATAAATAACCTGTTTCATTAAAAGCATTCATTACCATTTGAGCCTTTTTGGGCATTTTTGGTTTGAATGCTTTAATAAATAAAGCGTTTACAGGGAAAACTACCAATATTATTCCCAATAAAATCCGTACGATAAATGTTGCTAAAACCATGTTAACTGCGTTTGTTGTCGCAAAGATAATATACTCGACAACAATATAAAATATTAAACTCTTTTTTTACCGTTCACTTTGCGTGAGGCATAGAACTTACAAGCAAATCACAACCTCCTACCTTTCTTCTTCATTCGGTTGGCGAACTGTTCTTCTTCGTAGTCCTCGCCCTCTGCTTGGGGCAACAAGCTGAACAATCCCAAATCGGTACTCTGCGAATGTTCCTGCGAGATAAATTAAAAAACTTCTCTCGTTGGTTGGTTCGTGGAATTTATCAATACTAATTCTTGGATTTCAGTTAAGTTGTTTCTTACAAAAAGTTAATATGCGAAAAGGTCTCTTAACAAAAAGGATAGTAAAGTTAACGGATATCAATAATTCTGCACGCATATCGCCCCAAATCGTCCCTCGCTGTGTCACCCGTTGGTGACTTATAATGATTCGTTGTCTTAATATCTGTTGATAGAATGGCTTTCTTTTTTTCTATTTTTTCTTGGAGTGCATTTAATTGGGTGGCAGGATTACCTTCGCTTTGCTCGGTGATCCTGTGTATAGGGGTGCCACAAGAAATATAAAAGCTTCGCTTCCTTTTCTTGTATTATAGGCTTACACGAGCAAGCTCGCGACCCCTTAAAACAAGAAAAGCCGTCTGTTTTGCAGAGAGCTTTTATTTTCTTGGTCGGGGTGGCAGGATTGCTTCAGCCCCACACCCCCCAACACATCCCTGAATCTCCTTCGGATCGAACCACGGTTCTCATCAGCCAACCCCGTAAACGAAAAAAGCCCTAACTTTCGTTAGAGCTTTTTTTGTCGGGGTGGCAGGATTCGAACCTACGACCTCCACATCCCAAATGTGGCGCGATACCGGGCTACGCTACACCCCGATTAATTTGGTATCACCTTTTTTGTGTGGCACAAAGGTACAATAATTTAACATTAAAACAACTTATTTAAAAAAATATGTCCAAAAGCCCCACAAACATCACACAAACACCACAACACTCTATTCTTTATCAGAAAGAAACAAAACAACAACTCATAAATAATGAAAATATTCTTATTATCCCATTGTATTATAAAATGTTTTACCTTATCTTTGCACGCACTTGCAAAGTGTATAAATAAAAAACTTGCAAAGTGTTTTTAAATTAGAAATAAAAGCTGTAATATTGCAATCCGATTTTTACAGGATATAAGTCGTTAATAATACTCAAAATCATGGATTTAGTAAAATTTGTAGAAGAACAAGCGGTAGTAAAAAATGAAGTTCCCGCTTTCAAAGCAGGAGATACCATCAGCGTTCATTATAAAATTCGCGAAGGAAACAAGGAGCGTGTCCAGGTATACCAAGGGGTAGTTATCCAATTAAACAGCGAAGGCAACAACGCTACTTTTACTGTTCGTAAAATGTCTAACGGTATTGGTGTTGAACGTATTTTTCCTGTAAACTCACCTAACATCGAAAAAATCGATATTAACAGTCATGGTAAAGTACGCCGTTCGAAATTATTCTACCTACGTGGATTAACAGGTAAAGCTGCGCGTATTAAATCAAAACGCATTTAATTTTAAACGCTTGTTTACAACATAAAAAAAGGCTTCCTTAAAACAGGGAAGCCTTTTTTATCCCCCTCCCTTTTCCTCCCATCCATTAAATAAAAACAAGATATCTCCCACCCCAAACGCCGAGGTTTCACTTTTTCTAAAATCCCCATGATAAAGCATTAATTTAATTTCAGATAATCTTTAAAAAACCTTATCTTTGTATCCCGTACATCAAGCAAGTTTCAGCAACAATTCTGTCGCTTAATCTTCTTGAAATTCCATCAAATACTATGAGTAAATACATCTTTGTTACGGGCGGCGTAACCTCGTCGTTAGGGAAAGGCATAATAGCAGCATCTCTTGCCAAACTCCTTCAAGCTCGCGGCTTTAAAGTAACCATCCAAAAGTTCGACCCTTATATTAATATTGATCCTGGCACTTTAAACCCCTATGAACATGGAGAATGTTATGTAACAGAGGATGGAGCGGAAACCGACCTTGATTTGGGCCATTACGAGCGTTTTCTTAATGTACCTACGTCTAGAGCAAACAACATCACTACAGGACGTATTTATCAACACGTTATTGAACAAGAACGTGCAGGGGCTTATTTAGGAAAAACAGTACAAGTTGTTCCTCACATCACAGACGAAATTAAGCGCCGTATGTTATTGCTTGGCGAGAACAATGAATATGATATTATTATAACCGAGCTAGGCGGTACAGTAGGAGACATCGAATCTTTACCTTTTATCGAGGCTGTTCGTCAATTGCGCTGGGAGCTTGGCAACAACGACTCTTTAGTTATTCACCTTACTTTAGTTCCTTATTTAGCTGCTGCGGGCGAATTAAAAACCAAACCTACGCAGCACTCTGTTAAAACACTACTAGAATATGGTATACAACCCGACATTTTAGTTTGTCGTACAGAACACAAATTAACCCACGAAATAAGAAAGAAACTAGCGCAGTTCTGTAATGTAAATATCAATGCTGTTGTTGAGTCTATTGACGCCCCTACGATTTATGACGTCCCTCTTAATATGCTTAAAGAGCAATTGGACAAAACTGCTTTGGCGAAGTTAAAACTATCTACCAAAAACGACCCCAATCTTGATAGCTGGAAAGTATTTTTAGGTAAACTAAAAAACCCGACCAATGAGGTCACTATCGGACTGGTGGGCAAGTATGTTGAACTTCCGGACGCTTACAAATCTATCATAGAAGCATTTGTACATGCTGGCGCTAATAACGAAACGCGAGTAAAATTAAATTTTATTGCTGCAGAAAGCATACACAACGAAAATGTACAAGAAAAACTCAAAGGTCTGGATGGTGTTTTAGTAGCACCGGGATTCGGAGAGCGCGGACTGGACGGAAAGCTAGCTGCCATCAAATATGTCAGAGAAAACAACATTCCGTTCTTCGGAATATGCTTAGGTATGCAGTGTTCAATCATTGAATTTGGCCGTAACGTTCTAGGCCTAGCTGATGCCAATAGTACAGAAATGGCGCCTGAAACCCAAAACCCTGTTATTAATTTAATGGATGACCAAAAAGATGTAACCGACAAAGGTGGAACAATGCGTCTGGGCGCTTATGATTGTGAGCTAAAAAAAGGCACGAAAGCTTTTGCTAGCTATGGCAAGACAAAAATATCGGAAAGACATAGACATCGTTACGAATTCAACAACGACTATCTTAAACAATATGAAGAAGCCGGCATGATTGCCACAGGCATCAACCCAATAACTGGATTGGTAGAAATTGTAGAAATAAAAAATCACCCTTTTTATATCGCCACACAATTTCACCCAGAATTAAAATCAACAGTTGCAAATCCTCACCCACTTTTTGTTAGCTTTGTAGCCGCCTCTTTAGCCAATAAAAACTGTTAATAAAAAGAGATAGGATATTAAAATATAAATAAAAAACACAAAATGGATAGAAATACCCTAATTGGTTTAGTCCTGATTTTCGGCATTCTAGCTGGTTCATTTTACTTAATGAAGCCGACAGAACAGGAACTAAAGCAAGAACAATTACTTCAAGACTCTCTCAAACGAGTAAGAGCCGGTGATATTTCAGTTGCAGACACATTAAAAGCAAACACCATAACAACGGTAGATACAGCTTCACTTAGCGCTCAACCTTTTGGTATGGCTACAATAGGTGAAGAACAAGTTATCACGTTAGAAAACGAGCTTATAATCGCTAAAATAAGCTCAAAAGGTGGCCGGGTAAAATCAGTAGAACTGAAAGGTGAAGAGAATTATGACGGAAACCCACTACTGATATTTGAAGGAGAAAACAATAAATTCGGTTTCGTTTTCAAAGCTAATGGTGAAAATATCAACACAAACGAGCTAAACTTTACACCTCAGGGCGGAGACATTAGCGTAGTTGAAAACAATGAGCAATCATTAACCATGCGTTTAAGCTATAGTGAAAACCAATATTTAGACTATACTTATACTATTAAAGGCAACGATTACAATGTAGGGCTTGACGTAAAGGCTGTAGGAATCCATAATTTAATGGACCCTAAAACCAACACCATCATGTTGGATTGGCAGACTACTTTGTTACGTAAAGAGTTAAATGCAAAGTCGGAGCGTGAGAAATCAAGTATATTTTTCAAAGAAGTTGACGGCGACGTAGACAATCTTTCGGAAACAAGTGATGACTCTGAAAAGCCTAAAAACAGTTTAAGTTGGATTGCCTTTAAGCAACACTTCTTCACATCTGTGCTACGCTCAAACCAACCGCTAACAAACACAGAATTAACTGTTACAGCTGATAGCGACCCGGAAGTAATTAAGCATTATAAAGCATTAGCAGATTTAGAATTCTCTGCTCAAAAAGACAACCATTATAGTTTTAGTTTCTTTTTTGGTCCCAACCAGTACAAAATTCTTAAAGCACAGGGGAATGAATACCAAAAAATTATTAAAATGGGCTGGGGTCCGATGGGCTGGATAAACAAATTCATCACGGTACCTCTTTTTGACGTCCTTGAAGGGTTTAATGTTAGCTACGGAATTATCATCCTGATATTAACAATTTTCCTAAAAGCTGTCCTTTTCCCATTAACATATAAATCTTACCAGTCGATGGCTAAGATGCGTGTACTAAAACCTCAACTGGATGAAATCAAGGAAAAAGTAGGCAGCGACAATCCTATGTTGCTACAGCAAGAACAGATGAAGCTCTATAAACAAGTTGGCGTAAACCCACTTGGTGGCTGTCTTCCATTGCTATTGCAAATGCCTTTTACATTGGCCTTCTTTTTCTTCTTCCCTAACCTATTTGAACTTAGAGGGGAAAGTTTCCTTTGGGTAAAAGACCTGTCAACATACGATGCTCCAATTTCGTTTTCAGCGATCCCGCTAATCGGGATAGACCACATTTCATTAATGTGTGTACTCATGACGCTGACAACTCTATTGACTACATGGTACAACAACTCGACATCGGGTGCGGCGAATAACCAAATGAAATATATAGGTTACTTCATGCCACTGATATTTTTCTTTGTTTTAAATAACTTCCCTGCGGGACTTAACTACTATTATTTCCTTTCAGCGGTTTTCACCTTCTTAACGCAAGTTGCTATTCGCCAATTTGTTGATGATGAAACAATTTTAGCAAAAATAGAGGAAAAGAAGAAAAACCCGAAAGTACAGAAGAAATCATCTTTCCAACAAAAAATGGAAGATATGATGCGCCAACAACAGGCTAATCAACAAAATAAGAAATAAAAAAAGAGCCGCTCACTAAATAACGAGCGGCTCTTTTTTTATACCGGCCTAAACAAATGCACTAAATCCAGTGATGCTACGCCCGACAATCAAGGAGTTGATCTCCTTCGTCCCTTCATAAGAATAAATTGCCTCAGCATCAGCCAGGAAACGGGCTACATTATATTCTAATAAAATACCATTACCACCCATTACCTCTCTCGCACGCGAAACTACATCTCGTGTTCGCATCGTACAAAAGACCTTTGCCAAAGAAGCGTGTTCATCTTTCAGTTTCCCTTCATCCTGTAACTCCGACAACCTAAAGACTAAAGTTTGCATCGCTGTTAAATTCGATAACATTTCGACCAGATGATTTTGAATCAACTGAAATGAAGCAATGGGTTTACCAAATTGCTTACGTTGCAGCGTATAATCTAATGCATTCTCATAAGCTCCTCTAGCACAGCCGACAGCCATCCAGGCAACACCAGCACGTGTCATTTGCAAAACCTTAGCGGTGTCCTTAAAACTATTTGCTAAAGGCAGCCGATCTGACTCGGGCACCAAACAGTCAGTTAACGTAATGAGCCCATTTTGAACAATACGCAAAGCCATCTTCCCTTTAATTTTTTCGACCATAAAACCAGGATTCTCTTTCCTAACTATAAAACCTTTAACCTGATTATCGTCTAGATCTCTTGCCCAGATGATACTAATATCTGAAAATGTAGAATTGCCTATCCATTTTTTCTGGCCATTGAGCAACCATCCATCTTTTGTCCTTCTACAAGTTGTTGTTAATCCACCAGCAGTAGCGGATCCCACATCAGGTTCCGTTAGACCAAAAGATCCGATCTTTTCCATTTTTTGCATTTTTGGCAACCATTCTTCTTTCTGCTCTTCAGAACCGCACATATAGATTGACCCCATTGCCAAACCACTTTGTACACCTAAGAATGTCGCTATGGAAGGATCAATACGGCCAAATTCTGCAGCAATTATCCCATCCATCAAAGAACTTCCTCCGGCACAACCGTAACCTTCATACACATACCCGCATACGTTAAGGCTAGCTAATTTTGGAATAACCTCGAAAGGAAACTCATCATGCAACCAGTACTTGTTTACGATAGGTTTAATTTCCCTTTCTAAAAACTCACGTACTTTTAACTGCAAAGCACGGTCTTCGTCCGATAGTTTCATTTCTATTCCATAAAAATCAGCGTTGATTGGAGGAACTTCTCTTTTCTTAGCCCCGCTCGTCAACATTTTCTCTACAGCTTTCAACTCCTTATCATCCATCTTAGATATAGCAGTAACAACTGCTTCTATATCTACTTTCTTTGCAATGCTCTCTAGTTTTTTAAAATCAACCGATTTTAGCAACTGTATAATGCTTTTCATTTTTCTTATCATAATCACATCCGATTATATATTTTCCATTTATTTTTTCACAAACAAAAAAACTATTTGTATTACTGTAAAACAATATTACCTTTGCACCTGCTTTTAAGGAGAACTACACAGAAATGTAAAAAGTTTTTATTTTTTTTCAAAAAAGCTGGGTTACCTTTTAAAGGTAATGGTATTAAAGGATAAATAAACAAGTTTGTTTCAATTAAATAGAAAATTAAGTAAAATGAAAAATTCATTCAAATTCGGATTCTTAGGTTTAGCTTTAACTATTGCTTTCGCATCATGTGGTAACGAAGCTACTACAACTACAGAAGAAAAAGCTGGAGAAGTTGCTACAGAAATTGAAAACGTTGCTGATTCAGTTGCTGATTCATTAAACAACGTTGCTGATTCAGTAAAAGCTGAAGCAGATTCAATCGCTGAGAAAGTTGAAAACGTTCAGTAATTCGAATAGTATTTAAAATACTTCTAAAAGCCTGTACAAATTGTACGGGCTTTTTCTTTGTTCCAATAAATTGCAACAAGCGCCTGATTTTCTTATTTTTGTTGAAAATTTATTAAAAATGAACTTATCCCCCCTAACAGCTGTTAGCCCCATAGATGGAAGATATTATACAAGTACAAATTCACTATCAGAATATTTCTCAGAGTTTGCTCTAATCAAATTCCGTGTACTTGTAGAAGTAGAATATTTTATTGCGTTATGCGAATCGGGCATTCCACAATTATCTCACTTTGATGGGTCGCTAAACGATCGTCTCAGGAATATTTACAAGAATTTTTCAGTAGATGATGCACAGTGGATAAAAGATCAGGAAAAAATCACAAACCACGATGTCAAAGCCGTAGAATACTTTTTAAAAAATGAGTTTGAAAAACTTGGCTTACATGACTCCTTAGAGTTTATACATTTTGGATTAACTTCACAAGACGTCAATAACACAGCTATACCTTATGCTTGGAAGGCTGCTATCAACAACACATACCTCCCTCTTATTGATGCTCTACTTCAAACTTTAAAAACACAGGTAGAAGAATGGAAAGATGTACCCATGTTGGCACGTACACATGGACAGCCAGCTTCGCCTACCCGCTTAGGTAAAGAAATCAAAGTGTTTGTTGAAAGAATAGAAATTCAATTAAATACTTTAAAGACCATTCCGTTCTCTGCAAAGTTTGGCGGAGCTACCGGTAACTTCAATGCACACCACGTTGCCTACCCTACTATAAACTGGGTAGACTTTGCAAACAAGTTTGTCTCGGAAAATCTGCAACTTAACCGTTCGCAAACTACGACGCAAATAGAGCACTATGACAACCTTGCTGCCGGATTTGATGCGTTAAAACGTATAAATAACATTTTAATAGATTTGTGCCGAGATATGTGGACCTACATATCTATGGATTATTTCAAACAAAAAATTACAGCCGGACAGATAGGCTCGTCTGCAATGCCACATAAAGTCAACCCTATTGATTTTGAAAATGCAGAGGGCAATTTAGGTTTGGCAAATGCACTCTTCGAGCACCTAGCTGCTAAGCTCCCCATTTCCAGATTACAAAGAGATCTGACAGACTCTACTGTATTAAGAAATATAGGCGTACCTTTTGCGCACTCTATTATTGCCCTTAACTCGACTATCCGAGGTTTAAACAAACTTATTCTTCACGAACCTAGTTTACAAACAGACTTAGAAAAAAACTGGGCTGTTGTAGCCGAGGCAATACAAACAATATTACGCCGAGAGGGCTATCCAAAACCTTATGAAGCATTAAAAGATTTAACACGCACAAATACGCACATTAGTAAAGAAAATATTGCTGCATTTATTGATGGATTAGCTATTTCCGATGACGTTAAAAAAGAAATAAAAGCTATATCACCAAGCAATTACACGGGAGTTGCCCTGTAAGCTTTTACCTGACGATGACCGGCACTTATTAACTTTTAACGTATATTTGTTTTTGAAAAAATTAGAAACATGGCAACTATTAACGTATATACAGAATCAACTCCTAACCCAGCCACGATGAAATTCTTGGTAAACAAACTATTAATCAATGGTAGTTTGGATTATCCTTCTCGTGAAAAAGCAGAAGAATCTCCGTTTGCTAAAGAATTGTTTAAATTTAATTTTGTAGAAGGAGTGTTTTTTGCAAGCAACTTTGTTACAGTTACAAAATCGGAAGGGATAGATTGGTCAGATATTGAAGCTATTTTAAAAGATTTTGTAAAAGGAGCGGTAGAGTCTGAACTGGCAGTAAAACCCATAGAACACTCTGAAGAGGTTGACTTCGAAGGATCGGAAATAGAAATTAAAATACAACAGGTACTGCATGATTATGTACGCCCAGCTGTAGAACAGGATGGTGGAGCAATTGCTTACCGTTCTTTCGATCAAGGTATTGTCACTGTTGAGCTTCGTGGCTCGTGCAGTGGATGCCCTTCATCAACAATTACATTAAAATCAGGCATTGAAGGTTTACTTAAAAGAATGGTTCCTGAAGTGGAAGAGGTCGTAGCTGAATCTATGTAAGAGCTATTGAATTATAAATAAGTGAAGGCGGACCTAGGTCCGCCTTCACTTATTTATAAGAAAAAAACAAACATACTTTTCCTATTACATGAAGAGATCGCTTCTATGTTGTGAGCTCTCCCCACCCCTACCTGAGATCTAAAAGCTACAATGCTCTTACTATGTATTTAAACAAAGAGTCTTAAATAAAAAATCACTAACTTTGCCTTTCAAATAATCGAAAAATTATATATCAAAAATGAGTGCAGATATTAACAAACTTGAACAGATCGCTACGCAAGTAAGACGTGACATTGTTCGTATGGTTCATGCCTGTCAGTCTGGTCACCCGGGAGGTTCTTTGGGATGTGCAGATTACTTTGTTGCATTATACTTTCATGCAATGAAACACGACCCCAAATTCAATATGAATGGTATAGGCGAAGACCTATTCTTCTTGTCCAATGGTCATATTTCCCCTGTTTTTTATAGTACTTTAGCACGCGCAGGTTATTTTCCAGTTAGCGAACTGAGTACTTTCCGTAAAATCAATACCCGCTTACAGGGCCATCCGACTACACATGATAACCTACCAGGTATACGTGTAGCATCAGGCTCTTTAGGTCAAGGTCTTTCAGTAGCTATCGGCGCAGCACAAGCTAAAAAACTTAACGGCGACACAAACTTAGTGTATGTACTAATGGGAGATGGCGAGCAACAAGAAGGTCAAGTTTGGGAAGCTGCCATGTATGCTCCTCATAATAAAGTAGACAACTTAATAGCAGCTATTGACTATAATAAAGCACAAATCGATGGCTCAACAGATACAGTGTTATCACTTGGCGACCTACGTGCTAAATGGGAAGCTTTTGGCTGGGATGTTCTTGACGTTGAAAAAGGAAATGATATGGCTTCTGTTGTTGCTGGTCTAGCTGAAGCTAAATCACGTACAGGAAAAGGAAAACCTATTGTTATCCTTCTGCATACTGAAATGGGTAATGGTGTCGATTTCATGATGGGTTCGCACAAATGGCACGGTATTGCGCCTAATAATGAACAATTAGAGAGTGCTCTAAATCAGTTACCAAGCACTATTGGAGATTATTAATTTTTAGATACGAGATCTCAAGCGTAAGCTAGTTTTAAGAGTAATAAACAGCTTATACTTCTCAATTTTAGTAAGAATGAAAAAATATACATACACTGAATCAAAAGATACACGTTCTGGTTTTGGAGCTGGGTTAGTAGAGGCTGGAAAACAAAACGAAAACGTTGTTGCTCTTTGTGCAGACTTAATCGGGTCTCTGAAGATGAATGATTTCATTAATGAGTTTCCTGAGCGTTTTTTCCAAATAGGTATTGCAGAAGCCAATATGATGGGAATCGCAGCCGGTTTAACAATAGGTGGTAAAATACCTTTCACAGGTACATTTGCGAACTTCTCCACAGGTCGTGTTTATGACCAAATACGTCAATCTATTGCATATTCTGGAAAGAATGTGAAAATATGTGCTTCACATGCGGGGTTAACCCTAGGTGAAGATGGTGCTACACATCAAATACTGGAAGATATCGGTTTGATGAAAATGTTACCGGGAATGACTGTTATTAATCCTTGTGATTACAATCAGACTAAAGCAGCAACTATTGCTTTGGTAGAACACGAAGGTCCGGTTTACTTACGTTTCGGCCGTCCGGTAGTTCCTAACTTTACCCCTGCCGACCAAAAGTTTGAAATTGGTAAAGCAGTAATGCTTAACGAAGGTGCAGATGTTACTATAATTGCAACAGGTCACTTGGTTTGGGAAGCTATACAGGCGGGTGAAGAGTTAGAGAAACTAGGCATTAATGCTGAAATCATTAATATACACACAATTAAGCCACTTGATGCTGACGCTATACTAAAATCTGTTACTAAAACAGGCTGTGTAGTTACTGCGGAAGAGCATAACCGTCTTGGAGGCTTAGGTGACAGCGTTGCACAATTATTAGCAAGCAAATTGCCAACTCCACAAGAATTTGTAGCAGTAGATGATAGCTTCGGCGAGTCAGGTACACCTGCAGAACTTATGGATAAATATGGTTTAAACTCTGCTGCTATTGTAGCGGCTGCACGAAAGGTAATTACAAGAAAGTAAGCTTTTTAAACAAATGGATGACGCCCTAATCATTTCTAAATTTGCTGATGAGCGTACGCGTGAAGAAGCGTTCGGACATTTGTTAGAAAAATACCAACAAAAACTATATTGGCATGTACGTCGAATGGTCATTAACCATGATGACGCCGATGATGTTATACAGGATGTTTTTATTAAAGTATGGCGTAACCTAGACAAGTTTCGAAAAGATTCGCAACTCTACACGTGGTTATACCGTATTGCGACAAATGAATGTATAACATTCTTAAATAAGAAAAAACAAAAGCAGAACCTGTCGTTAGATGACGACAGTTCTGCTTATTTAGCAGAGTCGTTATCCGACAGTTCATATTTCAATGGTGATCAAGCACAAATGAAACTTCAGCAAGCTATTCTAACACTACCTGAAAAGCAACGCTTGGTTTTTAATATGAAGTATTTTGAAGACCTAAAGTATGACGAAATTTCAGAAATCGTAGGTACTAGTGTAGGAGCATTAAAAGCTTCCTATCACTTAGCGGTAAAAAAAATAGAACAGTTTCTTACCACTAACGATTAAACCTTTTGATTTTTTTTTATTCTATATTGGTAGCATGAAAGAAAAAGGTATATATCATAACGGAGCAGAAGGTATCAGCCTTCCCGAGATACTACGTAAAAATCCCTTTACCGTACCTGATAACTATTTTTCTGAATCAGCAAATACTATTCGTAAGTTAATTACTATTGAAAAATCGAGAAACAACTTGGAGTCTACAGCTGATCTCCCAGTGAATTATTTCGAAGATTTAAAACAACGTATCCTAGAACAAACGAAGCTTGAAGGCTATCTAGAAAAGCCAGAAAACTTATGGGCAGTTCCAGAAGACTACTTCGCTAACTTAACGGAACAACTTAAAGCCAAATCACGTATAGACACCATTACGAAAGATAATGTAGGCTTTACAGTACCCGAAGATTATTTTAACGAGCTCTCTTCTACTATTGCGAGCACCTTGGCTGAGCAACGTTTAAAACAACAAGCATCGGCAAGTGGCTTTGAAGTTCCAGAGCAGTACTTTAACAGAAGTTCTGAACTTATTAAAGAAAAAGTTTTTCAAACCGCTCATTCTAATAAAGTTGAAAAAACTATTAGGCGTCTGCCTATACAAAAATGGTTAAACTATGCAGCAGCAGCTTGTATTAGTTTTGTATTAGCTTTCGGTGCTTATTATGCTTTAAAACAAGAAAATATTAACCATATAGAAGAGCCAGCTCTTTCAAGCATATCAGATGATGAGATTATCAATTACCTTGCCTCATCAACCTGTAATGAAGATGTTTATTATATAATGGAATACATGTACCACCCGGGCGATTCGGACGGTATTTGCAAACATGTTGAAGAAGATGACATCAAGGACTATTTAAATTATATGCTATAATGTTTCGTATTCAGTTTTTTTTCATCACTGCTTTTTTTTCTATTCTACTCATCAGCGAATCAGCTGTTGCACAAGACAGGGATTCAAAAAGATTTGAGGCAATTGAAAATGAAAAAATAGCTTATATCACTAAAGAGCTTAATTTAACCCGTTCTGAAGCTCAGAAGTTTTTCCCGATTTACAATCAATACACAAAAGAAGTATGGGCTGTACGCTCGGCAAAAACAGGCTCTGCTGCTAGCAGCTCATTACAGAATAATAAAAACTCATTCCGGGGCACTGGCCAGCGGGATATTTTATCCTATGATGCGCAGGAGTTGAATATAAAAAAACAATATCGAAATAAGTTCGCTGAAGTAATAGGTAACTCCAGGGCCGCTCAGTTTTTTGAAATCGAACAGGACTTTAGAGAATTGCTCTATAAAGAATTACAAAGAAGACAGCGCTAGATAAAATCAGCGCTTTTTTTATAAAAACCACCACTACATCAGTACTATTTTATATCAGCTATACTTTTTGCAACAATAGAGTATACTGACATAATTTATATTCTTAATTTTATCTTTTTATATATTACTATGATTAGCAATCGAGAACTTTTTCTTCAGAACACAGCGCAAACGTCTACTTCTCCACGCTTATTTGAAATTGTAAAAGCAGAGGGAATCTATCTTTACGGCCCTAATGGAGAGAAATATATAGATTTAGTGTCAGGTTTTAATGTCAGCAATATTGGTCATCGCCATCCGCGTGTTATTGATGCTATCACAGATCAGATAAATCGATATTTACATGTAACAGTCTACGGAGAATTTGTTCAGGCCCCACAAGTACAGTTTGCCACCGCATTATTAGAGATCTTACCAAGCAGTTTTCAATCCGTTTATTTCACAAACAGTGGTGCTGAAGCTGTTGAGGGCTCGATGAAAATAGCAAAAAAATTCACAGGCCGGCGTCAGATAATTGCGACAGAGAAAGCATACCACGGCAGCACACAGGGAGCTCTGAGTCTAATAGGAAATATAGATTACCGCACAGCGTATGCCCCACTTTTACCCGAAATTGATTTTATCAAATTAAATGATAGCAAGTCATTAGAAGCTATCACCGAAAATACGGCTGCAGTAATTATTGAAACAATCCAAGGTGAGGCCGGTGTTCGTGTTCCTACTCTTGAATTTATCACATCATTGCGCAAAAGATGTGATGAAATGGGAGCACTTCTGATATTTGATGAAATACAGACAGGGTTTGGACGAACAGGCCGAATGTTTGCGTTTGAGCATTTTAATGTACAGCCTGATATATTAATGTTAGCCAAGGGAATAGGTGGTGGTATGCCATTAGGAGCTTTTGTAGCCCGTAAAGAAATAATGGATGTTATTAAAGACAACCCCATCTTAGGACATATTACCACATTTGGCGGGCATCCAGTAAGCTGTGCAGCAGCAAAAGCCTCTTTGGCTGTCATTCAAGAAGAAAAACTAGTTGCACAAGTAGAAGCCAAAGCACAATTATTTAGAAGAGAACTAGAATCTGACAAAATAAAGGAGATTCGCGGATTGGGCCTCATGATGTGTTTACAACTGGAATCATTTGAACAGGTATACAATGTGAGTAGCTATTGTGCTGCCAATGGATTAATGATTGATTGGTATTTACATTGTGAAACAGCCCTGCGTATTGCCCCTCCATTGACTATCTCTGAGGAAGAAATTAAAAATGCATGTAAAATAATAAGAGAGGCTCTTGATAAATTCTGTTAAATAACTTAATTTCAAGATCTAATCAACTTATACAACACACAATGGAGTCTAGAAGAAACTTTATCACAAAGAGCCTATTAGCATTAGGTAGCACTGCTGCCATAACCCACACTATAGCAGCAAATGAGCGTATAACAACAAACATAGCAAGGATCAATATCAAAAAAGATGCTGTAATATTATTTCAAGGTGACTCTATAACGGATGCCGGAAGAAATAAAGAAAATATGCAGCCTAATGTGGCAAATGCTTTTGGTAACGGCTATGCTATGTTAGCTGCAAGTGAGCTTTTAAATAACCATGCTTCTAAAAACTTAGCTATCTACAATAAAGGAATAAGCGGAAACCGTGTCCCCGATTTGATCAACCGATGGGAAAAAGATACATTTTCCATTAACCCTGATATTCTAAGTATCCTCATAGGCGTAAATGACTTTTGGAGAACAAAAGATAGTGGAGCTAGCAACAGCCCTGCCCAGTTTAAACAGCAGTATCAACAGCTTCTTGAACAAACTCTACAAAAGTCTCCAAACGTTCAACTTATTATTGGAGAACCTTTTGCTGTAAAGAATGTAAAACACGTGACCGAGGATTGGTATCCAGACTTTCCAGAGTACCAACAAGTGACAAAAGAAATTGCAAAGGAGTTTAAAGCAACTTTTATACCCTATCAATCTGTTTTTGATAAAGCTGAAAAACATGCCCCGGGAAGCTATTGGACGACTGACGGTGTGCACACAACATTAGCTGGTGCTAATCTTATGGCACAAGCATGGCTAAATGCTTTTAAATAAACACAAGGTATTATTAAAATAAAAAAAGCTCGATTCAAACAATCGAGCTTTTTCACTTAGTTATGGGCTAATAAATATTCCTTAAACAAACCATAATCGACAGGCATCTCGACTGTTTGTTTTTTCTCACTCCCAAGAGAATCCACTCCTTTCGGAGATTTCACCTTAACAAAGAGCTCTTTATCTATAGCATCTGGAAATTTGCATGGGTGGGCAGTAGACAGAAAAATTGACGCAAAATTACCTTGATTATGGCTTTTGTAAGCTTGAGCAGCCTTAAATGCAATTGCCGTATGTGGGCAGGCTATGTATCCATACTTATCGTATAATTCCTGCATACCTTCTTGTGTTTCTTGGTCTGTATAGGTATACGAGGATATTAGCTGATTCAAGTCAGACAAAGAATTTGCAAACATATCCTGTATACGCACCCAATTACTCGGGTTTCCTACGTCCATAGCATTAGCCAATGTCTGGACAGAGGGTTTTGGCTCATACTCGCCACTCAATAAATAACGTGGAACGGTGTCATTCACATTTGTTCCTGCAACAAAATGCTTTACCGGCAGCCCCATTTTATAAGCTAACAAGCCTGCACCAATATTGCCAAAATTACCGCTAGGTACTGTAAAAACGCCCTCTTCAACCCCTTGTGACTTCAATTGCGCATAAGCCCAAAAGTAATAAAATGTTTGTGGTATCAAACGGGCAATGTTGATAGAGTTAGCTGAAGTTAACCTAAGAGATGTTTTCAATTCTGCATCATTAAAGGCTCTTTTCACAAGATCTTGGCAATCATCGAAAGTACCGTCCACTTCTATAGCACGTATGTTCTGTCCATTGGTTGTTAATTGTTCTTCTTGCACTTTAGATACTTTACCTTTCGGGTACAGTATAGTAACACGAGTGCCTGCTACACCTAAAAACCCAAGCGCAACTGCTCCTCCCGTATCGCCAGATGTGGCAACAAGCACATCTAACAATTGATCGTCGGCACTCGAAAAGTAGCCCATAACCCGACTCATAAAACGTGCACCAAAATCTTTAAAAGCAAACGATGGCCCGTGAAAAAGCTCTAAAACGGCGAGATCTGCATCAAGAAATTTAACGGGGGCATCAAAGTTAATCGCGTCATAAACAATCTTCTTTAGGTCGTCAAAAGGAATGGCATCTCCAATAAGCGCATGGGCAACTTTTACTCCGATTTCCTGTAATGAATACTGCTGAATATTTTTTATAAAAGCGGCATCAAGTTGAGGTATAGATTGGGGCATATAAAGCCCATTATCAACAGGAAGCGAATTAAACACAGCGTCGCGAAAAGACACTTCAAGAGACTTATTATTTGTACTGTATAATTTCATTATTTATATCTTTATTCAAATGTGTATAATCTGTTTTTTTATTACTTAAACAACCCTCGGTCCATTCAGGTTGACAGCAGACACATACTTAAAACTTTCAATATCACAATTTGTTAAATGTTCCTGAATGCGCTCGACAACTTGTTCTGCTCCCTCCTTCCCTCTTGATATAGCAACTACAGATGGTCCAGAACCCGAGATACCAAAACTTAAAACACCAACTTCTTCCGCTATACGTCTCATTTCATAAAATTCAGGAATTAAAATTGCTCGGGTTGGTTCGATCAATACATCCTTCATACTTCTACTAATCAAACTATAGTCAGCTTCATACAAACCAGCCATTAATCCAGCTATATTTCCCCACTGTGTAACCGCATCTTTTAATAATACCTTTTCTTTTATCAGTTTTCGAGCATCTCGTGTAGGAACATCTACCTTAGGGAAAACAATACCTGCATATAGCTCTTCAGGGACTGGCAATTTAATGATGTCCAAAGGTTCATGCCCTCTAATCAATGTAATACCTCCCATTAAAGCAGGTGCAACATTATCAGCATGACCATGCCCGCAAGCAAGGCGCTCCCCTTCTACACAATAAGGCATCAACTCGGCTTTTGTCAATGGCCGCCCTAATAGCTCATTAATAGCAAATAAACCTGCTACTGTGCTTGCTGAGCTTGAACCCAAACCACTCCCTATAGGCATATGTTTGATAAGCTCTATTTCAACACCGATCTCCTTCTCCATGCCTAAATCGATAAGCAACATCTTCACACAAGCACTCACTGTGTTTTTATCCGCATCCAAGGGCAACCTGCCTTCATCTCCCACTATAGATCGTATTCTCACGCCTGGATTTTCAACTCTGTACATTATTACCTCGTCGCCTGGATAATCTACAGCAAATCCTAAAATATCAAAACCGCATATCATATTGGCCACCGTAGCGGGAGCAAAAACATGTACTTTATCTTTTATTCCTGCCGGGTTGACCCGTAAATTACTCTCAAGAATAGTATTACTATAATTCATCATTTTCTTTTTTTAATTCTTACTCTACGAAGAACTACTTATTAACTATTTATACGCCTACATTGACAAGGTCAGCAAATACACCTGCTGCAGTAACCTCTGCGCCTGCTCCAGGTCCTTTTACTACCAAAGGCCGCTCTTTATACCTATCTGTCGTAAAGGAAATAATATTATCACTTCCAGATAGACTATAAAAAGGATGTTCACTGTCCACGAGCTCCAAAGCAATAGATACTTTACCGTCTATCAACTTACCTATATACCTAATCACCTTATTTTCAAGCAATGCCTTCTCTTTAATAGCCTTGAAATAGCCTTCCTCTTTCAGCAACTCTGCATAAAAATCTTCTACAGACTTTGCTTTCAGGCACGACTCTGGCAATATTGCACCTAAATCAACATCCTCTGCTTCAATAGCATAACCGGCATCACGAGCCAAAATCAACATCTTTCGCATAAAGTCTATTCCGCCCAAGTCATCTCTCGGATCAGGCTCGGTATAACCTAACTCTTGCGCTTTTTTTACAACTTCATAAAAAGACACATCTCCTATAAAATTATTAAATATATAAGATATTGTTCCTGATAATATGGCCTCTATCTTCACGATTCTATCGCCACTCAACATCAGATCTTTCAGTACCCGAACAATAGGTAAACCTGCTCCTACATTTGTCTCATAGAAGAAATCTACGCCATACTTCCTTGCGGTATCGTGCAGTAATTTATACTGTTCATAGGCTCCTGAGTTTGCAATTTTATTACAAGTAACGATCGAGATAGTAGATTTCAATATATCAACATAATGCGTAGTTGGTAAACTACTTGCTGTATTATCTACAAATACACAATTGGGCAAATTCATGGCTTTCATCCGTTCAATAAAAACAGTCAAGTCTGCTTTCTCTCCATTCTCATCTAAGCTTTTATCCCAACAGGCTAAGTTTATCCCATCATTTTCAAATAACATCTTTCTAGAATTAGATATCCCTACGACTTTAATTTCTATATCACTATGGTCGACTAAAAAAGCATGTTGTTCACGGATCTGCCTAAACATTGTTGCACCAATATTTCCTGTTCCTAAACTAAACACGTGTAATGTTTTTTTCAGTTGTGAAAAGAAGGCATCGTGCACAGCATTTAAAGCTTTCGCTAAATTCTCTTTACTGATTATAACAGATATATTAAGTTCTGAAGATCCCTGTGCAATAGCACGTACATTAATACCGTTGCGTCCTAAAGCAGAAAACAATCTCCCAGACATTCCAGGAGTTCTTTTCATGTTCTCTCCCACTATAGCCAGTACCGACAGGTTATCTTCTATAACAGGCATAACTAACATATTCGCTTGCAACTCGAGCTCAAACTCCTGTTTAATTATTTTAAGCGCTTGAGCAGCGTCACTTGGATGTACGGCAAAACTGATACTGTGCTCCGAAGATGACTGTGTTATGAGCACTACATTTATTTGCGCTCTGGCCAAGAGCGTAAACAGCCTACCACTAAAACCGGACTTCCCTACCATACCACTTCCCGATAAATTAATAACAGATATATCTGCTATAGAAGAAATTCCTTTAATAGGATAATTAGACTCACCGCTATCAAACTGAATCGTTGTTCCTTCAAATTCGGGCTCAAAAGTATTCTTTATGACAATAGGTATTTTCTTCAGAAAAGCAGGAATCATCGTTGGCGGATAAATCACTTTTGCCCCAAAGTAAGAGAGCTCCATAGCTTCTGTGTAAGACAGAACCCGCTGCGAAAAAGCCTTTTTAACAATCCGTGGGTCAGCTGTCAGCATCCCATTTACATCAGTCCATATTTCAATAGACGACGCATCAAGAACCGATGCGAAGATAGCTGCTGTATAATCAGAACCGCCGCGTCCTAAAGTTGTTATTCTATTTTCATCGTTAGATCCAATGAAACCGGTCACAAAATAAAGTCGATCGGAACGATCTTGAAATAAGCTCTTAATTAGCGTTGCAGTATATGCTTCATTAATATGTGCATTGCCAAAGTTAGAGTCCGTTTTTATATATTCTACAGCATTGATATAGGCGGTTTGCTCTATATATTGCTCCATAATTTTAGACATCAGGAAAGTAGAAAGTCTCTCCCCAAAAGATATAATAAGATCCCTACTTTGTGTACTTAATTCTTTAATAGCACTAATACCCTGCAAGATATCATCCAACTCATTTATTAACAATTTTAACCGCGTAAAAACCGGATTCTGATATTTGACCGAAATTAATTTTCTAACAATCTCAAAATGTCTTTCTTCTAAATCAGATAAATCATCTTCAAAAGGGAGGCTATCAGCTGCGTTATCTGCCATGGCAGTTAATAAATTGGTCACTCCTGACATGGCAGAAAAGACAACCAAAGGTTGCTCACCCCGCTCATATGAAGACTTTACAATGTCTAAAACAGCCTTTATGCTTTCTACATTGCCTACAGATGACCCTCCGAATTTTAATACTTTCATTTCAATTGTTATGTTAAGTTATAAATAGTGTCAGTAAAAAAATCAATAATCAGTTATTAGTTACTAGCAATAAAAAAAGCCTTCCACTTGTCGAGGAAGGCTCTATTTTATATGCACATATTTAATTACACAATAGAATTACTCCCTCCGATGACTTATCCCGGTGGTAATAATAATAATTGTAATTGTTGTACCTAATATCATGTCTTATTGAAAATCAATTCAAATATAAAACAATTATTTTTAATATATCAAGCATTTGACCAATAATTTATCAAATCATTAATAAAAGTACCTACAGCGTGCTTTTCCAATATTTAACACAAGGGGCGTGAGAATACTTTTCAACGCTCATATGTTAAAAATAGTTAATATTCTGTTAAATATCCTCCATTTTGTTTGGAAGCGTAGGCATATTGTAGTAGATTTGCCACAGTATCATTGAAACACAATCGAATTAATTAACAGAAGGTGAACTAATTAGGAATAAATGGACTTTAAGAAACTAGTAGCAGGAATGCTCTTATTTTCAGCATTATGCTCTGTATCCCAGGCTCAAACATCAAAGCCTAACTCTACCTCAACCGACCCTGATAATCTAGCTAAAGAATATTTCTCTCAAATAATGGGTGTTGCTACAAACGCAATGTCCAATACTAAACTATATCAGTTTGTTTACGAATGGTTGGGAACTCCCTACCGTTTAGGAGGAGACTCGAAAAAGGGAATAGACTGCTCTAAGTTTTCACTAGCCGTTTATGAGAATGTCTTTAATACAACCATAGGATATAACAGCCGTAACCAATATGCCAACGTTAAAACTATTTCAAAGAAAGAGCTTCAGCCCGGAGATTTAGTTTTCTTTAAAATCCGTAGTAGAAACATCACACACGTTGGTGTTTTCTTAGGTGATGATAAATTTGCGCATGCCTCTACAAGTAGAGGGGTAATGGTAAGTGACTTAAATGATGCCTACTGGAAACGCTACTTTTATAACGGTGGTAGACCACCTGAAGATGCACGTGTCATGACGGCTGATGCAAGTACGGAAGACAATCTTAATTTAAATTAAAGCTAGTAACATACTAATAGGAAAAGGCCTGAACGACTGTAAAATGTTCAGGCCTTTTTTAATGGAATAGGCCAGTCGGGGAGTAAAGTTTTTATAGTCTATAATGCACTCAAATAAGGATTATATTTAAAAAATTAGTACTTTTACTCATATACAATAAACAAACATGTCTAATAAAAGAACTCTTATTTTAAATAAGGAACAGATTCGCCAAAAGTCTATTCGGATTGCCTATCAGATTTTAGAAGACAATTTTGAAGAACCATCCATTGTACTAGTCGGCATTGCCGAACGCGGTTATATATTTGCGCAAAGATTACAAAAGATTCTACGCGAAATTTCTCCTAACAAAGATTTTGAACTTATCAAAATAACTATTGCTAAAGATAAACGTAGCTTAGAGGGTTCTACAGATAAACCGATAAATATAGCCGAAAATAAAGTTATTGTTTTGGTAGATGATGTACTGAATAGTGGGCGTACACTAGCATATGGGCTTGGTGTATTCTTAAATATTCCTCTTAAACGCATCAGGACAGCGGTTTTAATAGACCGTTCACACCATCAGTTTCCCCTTTTCAGTGATTATTACGGGCTGAAGCTATCTACAATTCTAAAAGAACATGTCGAAGTAGAACTTCAAGAAAGTGATAATAAAGAAGATGCAGCTTGGCTATACTAAGCTGCATAATTATTACAAGGCGTTAATCTTCCTGCTGCTCTAACAAGGAGATAATTTTATTGGTTGCCTCATCCGAATACAAACCATAACTGTTAACTAATACGCCCTTTTGCTTACCGTCTTTCGAAGATATGGCATAAACTATAGCTTGATCGTCGGGATCACTTTGTCCTTCAAACCTAAAATATCGATCGATTTTAAACTGGTTGGGATCTAATTTTGTTTTCCCAGGAACAAATACCATATGATCTTCTACAACATTAAAATCAAGTGTATACCCTTCCGTTCTTAGTTTATCCAGAATATCGGATAATGATGTCATTGCCTTCATATTTCTACTCTTTTAAAAAACCTAATACAATATAAACAATATTAAAGCTTTTAAGTTTACTAAAACTCAAATATTACATAGATATCTCAATAGTTGGCAAACTTAACCTACGGTAACTAAAACAATTATAGCTTCTTGGAAGCGAGCGCTGTAAGCTTAAGCTAATGTCTATAGACCTCTTTCTACAGTATTTGACAAATACTAGAGAATTGATAGTAAAAAAATAAGGGTTAAAGTGATTTAACCCTTATTTTCAATATGGTCATTTGCTAGGAACAACTGACCCAAACATGATCAGCAATTATTTATCTTTTAATTTTACATCTCGCACTTTCACTCCCGTAAATGGGCGCGTACCTGGTCCTGGCGAATTGGTATACTCAGCCGTTATACGTAATACTGTGGCATCATGAGCTGGGGCACTATCTGCTGTAATTACCCCTTTTACTGGAAGACTTTTTTTAGAGCTAGCTTTATCATCTGAAAGTGATAAAATCCACTTCACTATTTGTTCTGCTTCTAAAGCTTTCATATCGGGATGTGCTGCCATAGCAACTTGCCCCCAAACACCACTACCACCCTTCATAACCTTATCTTTCAAATACGAAACCGCATCATCACGTTTCTTGTATTTCTCTGACACCTGCATATAAGAAGGTCCCACACTAGTTCCCGACAGCTTGTGACAGGACTGACAATCGGAAGCCATCATCAGGCTACGACCTAATACAAGTTCAGAAACCTGCTGATGCCCAACACTAGCTTTTGCTACCTCTTCTTCTTTTAAGTATTTAACAGAAACAACTAGATTTTCTTCATCCAATGCACGTCCAGAATCATCAATTTTCACTTCATAATCGATGCGATCTCCTATCTTATAACTATTGTCGCTGTTATTATTCAAAACAATATCAACTACCGGAGGTTGATTCCCAGCATACACAGCTATAGATGCCGATTCACTTTTCGCATTGTGAACATCTTTCACTACAACACTTATTTCATATTCGCCTTTTTTATCAATAACATAATTTAAAACAGGCTCATCTGTTTCCTTGATAACATCACCAATTTTCCAGGAATATGACATTTTATCTCCTTCAAAATCGGACGCATCAATTGTTGCTTTCAAAGTAAATGGCAAATTACCACTCATTTGTTCTACTTTTAACTCTCCTACTTTCGGTGGTAAATTACCCTGAATGTAATCTATTCTGACTATACCTGCATCGGCATTTTTCGAAAACCATCCACTGCCATACTCTAACACATACAGCCTTCCATCTTTTCCCACCTCCATGTCTATAGGATTGGCAAACACCTCTCTTTCCATAAAGGGCTCCATCTTCTCAAAATCACCATTTGGAGCTATAGTAACGGCTTTCACCCATCGGCGTATCCAGTCATATACGATTAGCTTACCATTATAGTATTCAGGATATCTCGTTTCTTTAGGAAACATATCTGTATAGTAAACAGGTCCTGCCATTGCGTTTCTTCCACCTGATCCGACTTGTGGAAAATCAGCCGAAGCACCATAAGGATACCAAATATAAGCAGGCTGTGCAGCAGGTAAATTTACTAACCCCGTATTATTAGGTGATAAATTCATTGGCTTTTCTGGATTAAAAGGGTCGCCAGACTTACCGCTATTATAATCATACTGCCTATATGCATAATTATCGCCTACAAAAAATGGCCATCCATAAAATCCAGCCTGACGAGCTTGATTAATCTCATCATAGCCTCTTGGGCCTCGTGTCTCTAAACTGTCATTACTAGCATCCGGCCCTACTTCACCCCAATACAGATAATTATTTTTTTGATCCACAGAGATTCGGTAAGGGTTACGATTTCCCATCACAAATATCTCTGGACGAGTTTTTTCGGTACCTACTTCAAATAAATTGCCTTTCGGAATACTATAGCTTCCATCCGCCTCTACCTTAATCCGTAAAATTTTACCTCTTAAATCGTTGGTGTTCCCTGAAGACCGACTTGCATCGTACTGTTCAAAGCCTTCACGTCCATCTATTGGAGCAAATCCTTTATTCTTATACGTAGTTGGCTGATCAAAAGGTGTAGAGTTGTCACCCGTAGATACATACAACAACCCATCGCCACCAAATGCAATAGATCCACCAGTATGACAGCAAATCTGACGTTGAGAATAAAACTCAAGTACTACCTTTTCAGACTTCATATCTAAGCGTCCATTTTCAAATACAAAACGAGACAACCGGTTAACAGATGTATCTGCGGGACTATAAAAGGCATATAAAAATTTATTGCTTTCAAAATTCGGATCTAAAGCCAATCCCATAAACCCTTCTTCAGCATTAACATTTTCCACACCACTATGATGATAAACATCAAGAAAACCTGCTTCGACTACTTCTCCACTATTTTCTTTAAAAAGCATCAACTCTCCGCGACGCTGAGCAACCAAAATATCATAATTTGGAAGAATAGCCATCTCGGTTGGTTCAAAAAGTGAACCTGACAAAAGCTGTGTCTTCACAAAACGCTGTCTTTCTGGCACTTCAAGTGTTTTTGCTTTACTGTAATCTAACTTGCGGTTCTCACCAATAGCATATTTGATTCCCCCAAGAAAATGAGCTAAATGCAAGGAATCACTATAAGACGCTATAGAATGTCCAAAGCCACTAAAGAAAGAACGACCTCCATCATATTCATGATACCAGGCCATAGGATGATCTTCACCATTTTCACCACCTTCATAGGAGCTTTCATCAATCGTGATCAAAACATTAATAGCTGGATTTATCTTCTTATAATTATACCATTCATCATCATAAGAAAATGTAGACGGTAAGTTTTTAGTTGATTCATGATTGGCGTTTACAACAGTAAAATTAGCATGTTGAGGACGAGGGTGATTTTTAAAATAAGCACCAACCAACCTTCCATACCAAGCCCAGTCATATTCTGTATCAGAGGCAGCGTGTATGCCAACGAAACCACCACCGGCTTGAATGTACCTTTCAAATGCTACTTCCTGATAGTGGTTTAGCACATCTCCTGTATTATTAAGGAAAACAACAGCAGAGTATTCACCTAATTTTTCTTCATTAAACCACTCCGCATCTGTTGTGGTATCAGCTTCAATGTTATTCTCTTTCATCAGCTTTAACAGTGCTTCATTTCCCGCAGGGATAGATTCATGATAAAAAGCTGCAGTTTTGCTAAAAATCAATACTTTTGGAGGGCCCTTTCGCTTGTTACAGGAGTTCATTCCTACAATAGCTAGGAGCACCATTAAAAAGATAAAATTTCTTTTAAATAATTTGAGGTTTCTTTTCATTTTTAATATAATGTGGTCAAGGTTTTTTTATTTGTCGTAAAGTACTAAAATGATTAATTAAGCACAATCATTAAAGCACTAAACATGTAAGTTTAATGATACAAATTCACTCCAAGAATATACAGAGTCCCCCCTTGTCTCCAACAACAACTAGGCATTACCGATACTCTTTTAAAACTTCCTTATTAAGATTGTCTTATTCTCAATTTCTGGCCAATTTTTAAAGAACTTGAACTCAAGT
The DNA here is from genome assembly GCF_026711005.1 of Sphingobacterium sp. UT-1RO-CII-1. GTDB lineage: Bacteria > Bacteroidota > Bacteroidia > Sphingobacteriales > Sphingobacteriaceae > Sphingobacterium. The sequence continues at coordinate 495,973 of NZ_JAPPVJ010000003.1, forward strand.
TATTGTCCGATTTCAGCTGCGACACTGTTACTCCCTTATGTCTTGCTGCAATATGGGATAACGTATCCCCTTTCTTCACAACATAAGCTAAAAAAGAACTTTTCGTTATTGTGGTCTTTTTTGTATTGTGACTAGCCAAACGAACAGGTTCATCTCTTTTAATAGCCAGCGTACGTCCAGTAATCTTACTTTTCGCAGTTAAATTATTCCACGCTCTCAAGTCCTGAACAGACACGCCCAGTTTATTTGCTATACCACCTAATGTTTCTCCTTTACCTACAGTATAAGTTTTAGTCTCTGCTAAAAGCTGCTTTCCAGAACCATTAACCTCATTGGGAATTAATTCATTATTTAGAGCCGCATACAATAAACTATCATTAAACTGTTCTGTCGTTGGTAAGACAAGACGTTTAGGACTTTCCACACTTGCTTGGACTATTGTCTTTTTATATGATGGATTAAATTGTTTTACTGTTTCCAAAGGTAAATCTACCGCCTGCGCAATTTGTTGAAGGTTAACGCTTCGATCAACCATTATTACTTTAGGCTTCCAATCAAAATCTGTTTCAGCCACTCCGATACCAAATGTCTCTGCATTTTTCATGGCATAAGTCATTGCCACAAATTTGGGAATATAATTCTGTGTCTCTTGTGGCAAATAAGGAGATAAACTCCAAAAATCAGGATTATCCAGACCTGATCTTTCTATTGCACGTCTCACAGCCCCACGCCCACAATTATAAGAGGCAAGTGCAAGCAACCAGTCACCGAACTCCTCATAGGCATCTTTGAAGTAACGACTTGCTGCATAAGATGCTGCATAAGGATCTTTACGCTCATCAACATGGCTATCCATAGTTAAATCATAATATTTAGCCGTTCCGAACATAAACTGCCATAAACCAACTGCACCTGAACGTGAAACTAAATGAGGGTCTAAGGACGATTCAACAACAGAAATATACTTGATTTCATCAGGCAAATTATTCTCTTGAAGTACTTGTTCAAAAATGGGGAAATAATGCTGAGACAATCCTCTCAGTTTGCTCATATAAGGATTATAGTTTTTTGACACATACCGATCTATATAATCTTTAATCTTATCATTATACGCTAGAGGTATTATTCTTTGTGTCTTTCTAAGGCGATCATAAATAAGCGAATCTTGATAAGTAGACAAGGGAATACTGTGCGAAAGCTGTTTTAATGAATCTAAGCTCTGAAGGATACTATTTCTTTGCAAGGTAGCGACTTCTTGAAACTCTAGAGATATTCCGTCATTTTCAAATTCTGTTATATCTTGTGCGCGTACCAACATGACCTGACCTACGACAAATAGTATCAGCCCCATACATAATCTAACCATACATATTTATTTCTCGAGCTAATATTTTATTAGCCTGAACAACAAATCATTAAATAAGTTCACACCGACTAGGGTGTGAAAAATATTTTCACAAAAAACTAAAGAGTTTCATGGTTTCATGAAACTCTTTAGTTTTTTGCCGTCATTGACATTATTATTTTTGAGTAGTGTTATCTGTTTTCTCTGTCTCGTTATCTGGCATAGGCTCTTCACGCTGTCCTTCTTTAAACTCCTTAACTCCTCTTCCCAAACCACGCATTAATTCTGGAATTTTCTTTCCTCCAAATAATAACAATACAATCACTACTATAATAATAATCTCTTGGGTCCCGATAAATAATAATCCCGTTGTATACATAATTTCTAATTTCTTATCTCGCCTTAACTACCAGCGTATTACAAATATATAATTAAAAAGTTAAATTTCTTGTAACTATTTTGCTAACCATGAGGTTGGATCTGTTGCTGTTTGCCCTTGGAACACACCAAAATTAACTACAGAGTATCCTGCATCAGGATCATCATCGGCAGTACCTATCTGCTGTCCTCGCGCTACTTTTTGCCCTTTCTTAACCGCCGAGCTTTTCAAATTTGAATACGATGTAAAGTACTCACCATGTTGAATAACAACTACACTTCCAATAACCTGCACTACATCTCCATCAAAAACAGCTCTTACTGGCGCATTCGTAGAAGTTCTGATTCCCACATCCAGATGATCGATCCGAACATTTCGCTCGACAGTTTCAAAACCAAATTTTCGCACCACATTCCCTTGCCCTACAGGCCAAGGCAACCTTCCTCTATTAGATTTAAAATCTGCAGACAATTTAGCCGCTTCAGGGGTTGAACGTAATATTTCACTATCCGACTTCCTAGGTGTTTTCTTTTCTACCTCTTCTACCGTTTTACCTGTACGTTGCGCCTCTGCTTCTGCTTCTTTTCTTCTTGCTTCCTCTGCTTTACGTCTTTCTTCCTCAATTTCTCGACGAATAGCAGCTTGAATTTGTGCGTCAATACGTCTCTTCTCTTGCTGTTTTTGACTCAATTGCCCTTGGAAACTTGACTCTTCCTTCTTCAATTCGCTTAACTCTTTAGCGTGTACAGACCTGTCTTTCGCAATGATAGCCTTTTCATTCTCCTGTTCTTTCAAGAGGTTATTTTGTGTCACGCGGTCACGCTCTAATTGTGCAATCTTTAATTCAATCTCTTTTTTTGTAGCTTCTATCTCTGCAGCTTTTACTTTACGGGCATCACTAAATTGCTGTAAATATTTAATTCTTTTAAAAGCTTGGTTAAAATCTTTAGAAGCAAAAATAAACATCAATTTATTATAACTGTTCTTATTTCTAAAGGCAAAAAGAATCATCTTTTCATAATCTACCTTCATTTTTTCCAGTTCCGCCTTCAGGCTATTTACTTGCTTCGTATTAGTCTGTATACTATTATTAATAAGCCTCAGTTCTGCATTTATGGTATTAATCTTGTCTTCACGCAACCCCAATTGCCTGCTCAATGCATTCACCTCGCGTTGTGAAAGGATTTTTTCTTGAGTTTTCTCACGTAAAACTTTTGTTAGCTCGGCTATCTCGGCATCAATTTTTTCGCGTTGCTTTTTAAGCTCTGCACTACTTTGAGCCGACACAAACACTACACTACAAATGAAAAAGAAACTAAATAGTATTTTTTTTAAATCCATGAACTGTTATTCTCTAATATACTTCGGATTAACACAAGCTTACAAAAGTAAGAATTTTTATCTAAGTGTTCGACTTTATCTATCAGAAAGACACCCTACTTTTTCCGCATTTTTACTTGTAAATCAATTGAAACCACACCTATCACTTTATTACCTTATATCGTTCAGAAACAGAAAAAGGCATTTCCACAGCCGTATTAAAGTCTACTTTATTATAGCTTATTTGTGCTTTCAGCGCCAATTCTGATCCAGAAAAATTAAATATCACCGTATGTGGAAAATTATATCCTTTTGTCAACGTGTGATCTCCATAATAAGTTTCTAGATTGTGTGTTCCATTTAACTCTTGTAAAAGAAAGTTAAACGGCCTATTATCTGCGTTTACACGATATTGATAGGATAAATTCTGTTGTGTGCCAACAACTATAAACTCATCTTCTGCACTGGCTACCTGTACATTATCAGTGCGCAAAAGATTAGGAGAAACATTCCCTAAAAAAATATCCTGTAATATATTAAATGTGATACCCTGATTGACATAATTATAAATATAATCAAATGGCTTCTCAATATATTCTCCCTGCCACTTGTTCAATATTTTCACCCGATCAGGAGCAATAAGTATCCGCGCGACCTCTACTCCCAGCATCGCTGTAACAGATATCCAGATAGCTTTATCTTTCTCAATACGTACGTGAATATTGGCATCATGTGTTTTTTTATCCAGTTCTATAGTTGCTTTTCCTCGCCCAGAAAACGTAAGAAAATCCAAGTTACTTAGCTCAAAACTTTTGATGCTCGCAGCATTTCCCGCTTCGACGGCTGTCGGCAGATCGGTAGTTGGTAAATTTATTTTCTTTTTTGTCTTACAAGAGGCAAATACCGTAAATAGCAAAACAAAGCAACAGACCCTACTCCACATAATTTCTATCCGTTATTTTTTTCTTCAATCGTTCCATATCAACCTCTTCACTATTGTTTAGTGCTAATGCTTTTTCCCACTGCTTAACAGCTTCTTTGCTACTACCCGTCTTAAATAAAATATCGCCGTAATGTTCATATAAAACTGCAGAAGGTTTAGAGCTGCGCACTGCTTTCTCAATCCAAACCAGAGCTTCTTTATATTTTTCCTGCTTAAAAAGCACCCAAGCATATGTATCTTGAAATGTCCCCGACTCCGGATCCAACTCATTAGATTGTTTTGAAAGCTTTTCTGCCAATTCCAACTTTTCATTTCGCTCCGACAGATAATAAGCATAATTATTCATTGCCGTTGCGTTGGTACTATCTAGCTTGATAGCTTCTTCATAAGCTACATCTGAAACAGCAGCCTGCTTAAGTTTATGATACACATCTCCTAATCCTGCATAAATCAACGATTGTAAATAAGCATTCTCCGTACTACTATTATCCAGCGCTCTTTCCAACATTTTTCTTGCATTATCCATATCATCATGCACGATATAAGCTATACCTGTAAAGTATAACAACATTACGTTATTAGGGTTCGCATTCAATGCTTCAAACCCATGGGCAATCGCACTTTGTGACTCATTCATTGCGAGCTCCACATTCATCAGCATACGCCAGGCATCCACATGATTAGCATTTAAACCGACAGCTGTTAAAAACAACGCCCGCCCTTCTGCTAATTTCCCTTGCCTCCACATCACATCACCTTTAGCAACATGGCTATCAGCTATACGAGGGTATTTTAAAACCAAAACGTTTGCCAGTTGCTGCATTTGTTCCAATGTAACATCTGTTCGTCCACTTAAAATAGTAAACATCACGCGGTGCTTATCTCCATAATCTATATTAGAAGATTCAAATGCTTTATTTAGCACTTCAAAAGCCTGTTTATTTCTTTTACCTGCAGCATATGCATCTGCCAAATCTAAATACAACAAATCATCTTTTGTATTTTCGACTCCCTTCTCCAAAATTTGAATAGCCTGCTTTACATTCTTTTCACTTATATAGATATAAGCCATAGCACTGTAAACCTGCCTAATTCTTGACTTATTATCTGCCCACGGCTTTAGCACAGTCAAGGCTTCATCCTTTCTCTGCAAATCACCTAAAATTTCCGCTTTAATAACATCTAGCGTATCAGAAGCGCCAAATTTATTCACAGATATATCATATATTTCAAGAGCTTCTTCCGATTGCTTACTGGCGTGTAAAAGCATCATTTTCTCTCTCATCAATGCAGCATTATTAGGATTATCAAGTATCACTTTATCCAAAACATTAATAGCAGCTAATAAATCACCACTTCCTTTATATAGTTCAATCAGGTAATTTGCATATAATATATTGGTCTGCTCCAACTCATAAGCTTTCACAGCTAACGGGACTGCCATTTCAAAATTACGCGCCTGTCCGAATAAAAGAGCCTTTGCATAGTATACTTCTGCTGCATCCGGATATTTTTCAATGATACCATCTAGTATATCAATAGCCCCGATAAGATTACCAGTCCGAAGCTGACCTTCTGCTAACATCAGCTCATTCTTATAAGGTTTTTCCTCCACAACCTCCTGCGCATTTCCATGAACACTCAGAAATAATAGGACCGTTATCCCAATATAAAATATTTTTTTACTCAAACTCATTTGATATTTTTAAAGTTCCTCACTTGTAACTTCTATAAAGATGACAAAAAAAAGCAAAAGTTTAACTACGTAATCTTAAATCATGTTAAATTTACAAAAAGTAAAAATCATTTTTATTTTACAAACTATTTCTCGTACCTTTGCAGACCTCTTTGTAGTGATTATATCGAGGATATATTATTATTTTAATTAATTAAACAAAAGCAAGTGAATACGTTAAGTTACAAAACTGTCTCTGCCAACAAGAACACCGTCAACAAAGAGTGGATTGTTGTTGATGCTGAAGGCGAGATTTTGGGGCGCTTGGCTAGCGAAATTGCGAAAGTAATTCGTGGCAAACACAAGCCTTCATTCACCCCACACGTAGACTGCGGTGACAACGTGATTGTTATCAATGCAGACAAAATCCGATTGACAGGAAACAAATTAGGCGACAAAGTATATGTTCGCTATACAGGCTACCCAGGTGGTCAGCGTTTTGTTTCTCCTAAACAATTATTGGCTAAACATCCTGAGCGCATTATCGAGAAAGCTGTACGTGGTATGCTTCCTAAAAACCGCCTAGGTCGTCAATTGTTTAAAAACCTTTACGTTTATGCAGGTTCAGAGCATAAGCATGAGGCACAAAACCCAAAACCAGTTAAATTTTAAGGAGAGCAAACATGTCAACAACTAATACTTCAGGAAGAAGAAAAACCGCTGTTGCCCGCATTTACTTAACTGCTGGTAGCGGAATCATTACCGTAAATGGTAAAGACTACAAGGATTATTTCCCAACATTGCCATTGCAATACATCGTTACTCAATCTACTGAGGTAGCAGGTGTTGCAGGAAACTTTGATGTGAAAGTTAACGTTCAAGGTGGTGGCGTCAAAGGACAAGCTGAAGCTGTACGTTTAGCAATTGCTAAAGCGTTAGTAGAGCTTGACCCAGAGGTAAAACCAGCTTTACGTGCAAAAGGCCTAATGACTCGTGATGACCGTATGGTTGAGCGTAAGAAACCAGGACGCCGCAAAGCACGTAGAAAATTCCAATTCAGTAAACGTTAATCAAGGGAGGATCAAAAAATGGCAAGAACAACTTATCAGGAATTATTGGATGCAGGTGTCCACTTTGGCCACCTTACCCGTAAATGGGATCCGAAAATGGCAAAGTACATTTTCATGGAGCGCAACGGTATCCACATTATCGACTTGAACAAAACTTTAACCAAGTTAGAAGAAGCTGCTTCAGCTATCAAACAAATAGTAAAGTCAGGTCGTAAAGTATTATTCGTAGCAACGAAGAAACAAGCGAAAGAAATCATTGCTCAGCAAGCGAAAGAGGTTAATATGCCTTTCGTTACAGAGAGATGGTTAGGTGGTATGCTTACAAACTTTGCAACAGTTCGTAAGTCTATCAAAAAGATGTCTAACATCGACAAAATGCAAAAAGATGGTACATACGATGTATTATCTAAAAAAGAAAAGTTGATGATTCAACGTGAGCGTATTAAGTTAGAAAGCCTTTTAGGAGGTATCGCTGACTTGAACCGTTTACCTGCAGCTTTATTTATCATTGACGTGAGAAAAGAGCACATTGCAGTAGCTGAGGCTATGAAGTTGAATATCCCTACTTTTGCAATGGTCGATACAAACTCTGACCCATCTAACATTGATTTCCCAATCCCATCAAATGATGACGCTACGAAATCAATTACTTTAATCGCTAGCATTATCGGAAAAGCTATTCAAGAAGGCTTAGACGAGCGCAAACGCGACAAAGAAGAGGACGCAGAAAAAGAAGCTGCTGCTGCTAAAGCTGCAATCGACAACGGTGAAGCTAAAGAAGAAGCTAACACTGTAAAACGCCCTCGTAAAGAGAAAGACGGAGAATAATATTCTTATATTAAAACCGGATGGACACGTGTTAGCTCTTGAAGATACTCTTCAAATTCAGCAGCATGCGTTTGTCCGGTTTTTTGTTCCTTAACAGAAGCTTAACTTTAAAATGGTATAAAAAATGTATACTTGCTAAGCTTTAGATCAGTAAAATAAATAAAGAAATAAAAACATGTCAGTACAAATTTCTGCTTCAGATGTAAACAAATTGCGTCAACAAACAGGCGCAGGTATGATGGATTGTAAAAAAGCGCTAGTAGAAGCTAATGGAGACTTCGAAGCTGCTGTTGATTACTTACGTAAAAAAGGTGCTAAAGTAGCTGCAAGCCGTCAAGACCGTGAATCTAATGAAGGTGTTGTTATTGCTCAAGCTGCTGCTGATGGAAAATCAGGAGTTGTGGTTGAAGTAAACTGTGAAACGGACTTCGTAGCTAAAAATGCTGATTTCGTAGCTTTTGCTGAGAGAATTGCAAATATTGCTTTAGAAAACAAACCAGCTACACTAGACGAATTAAAAGCATTACAAATCGATGGTAAAAACATCGCAGACGCTTTAATCGAACAAACAGGAGTTATTGGTGAGAAAATTGACGTTTCAAACTATGAAACTGTAAATGCAGAAAAAGTAGTAGCTTATATCCACGGAAACTACCGTTTAGGCGTTTTAGTAGGACTTTCAGCTGATACAGAAGGTGCTGACGAAGCAGGCAGAGACGTAGCTATGCAAATTGCAGCTATGAACCCGATCGCTATTGATAAAGACGGTGTAGATCAAACAACTATTGATCGTGAAATTGCTATTGCAAAAGAGCAAATTATCGCTGAAGGAAAACCAGCTGAAATGGCAGAAAAAATTGCACAAGGTAAATTGAATAAATTCTTCAAAGATAACACCTTGTTAAATCAAGAGTTTGTTAAAGATTCTTCAAAAAACATTTCACAATTCTTAGATTCAGTTTCTAAAGGATTAACGGTTACAGCATTCAAGCGTACTCAATTAGGTGGATAATAACCTTAACTTTTGTGAACTAATTCATCTTCACAAATAAATAATATAATAAAAGCCTGTTCGTCTACTCGACAAACAGGCTTTTATTATATCCGGTTATATGTTAAAATATTACGAATTACTTTTTTAAAGTATCTTCAAATAACCTGAATATACGTTTATATTCATCAGTCCAGCTTGATGGGTGTACAAAGCCATGGTCTTCGACCGGATATACAGCTAAATCCCAATTATCTTTACCTAACTCTATAAAACGCTGGGTTAAACGCACAATATCCTGAAACTGTACATTCACATCTACCATCCCATGCAACATCAGTAAATTTCCCTTCAAAGAATCTGCAAAATAGATTGGCGAACTTCGTTTATAAGCAATGGGGTCATCCACCGGAGTATTTAAAATATTAGACGTATAACCATGGTTATAGTGTGCCCAATCAGTAACAGATCTTAAAGCTGCTCCTGACCTGAAAACATCAGGTTCATTAAACAACGCCATCAACGTTATGAAACCACCATAAGACCCTCCATAAATACCTACATTCTCAGGGTTTACATTATAGTTGTCAACCAGATACTGTACACCATCTACATGATCCGACAAATCTACTCCCCCCATGTGTCTATAAATTCCTGTACGATGATCCCTACCATAGCCCGAACTTGCTGTATAATCAATATCGATTACCGTATAGCCCAAATCTGCCAACATATTGTTAAACATATACTCTCTAAAATATTGGCTCCACCAGAAGTGTACGTTTTGCAAATATCCTGCCCCATGCACAAACACAACAGCAGGTCTATTAGGATGCTGCTCTTTAGGTGTATATACCCGAGCATATACCTCATTACCGTGTCGGTTTTTAAAACTAATCATATCCGGCTTCCTCCAGGCATAACTATCAAATTCTGCTGTAGTCGACTTGGTGATCTGTAAGGCTTTGCTCCCTTTTTTATTTTCTTGCAAATAAAGCTCCCATGGTTTGTCCATATAGGAGTGGTTCACAGCCAACCATTTCTCATCAGGAGACAATAAAACTTCATTCCCACCTTTCAACTCTGTGAGCTGTTTCATCTCTCCGCCAGTTATAGGTAAAGTATAAAAGTGTTTTATCCCCGGATGTTCTTTATTAGCTGTTATGTAAAAATATTTTTTATCAGCCGATAGCTGCACAGCTTGCACTTCCCAATTACCTTGTGTCAATTGTTTCTTACTTTCTGTCGATACATTATACGTATATAAATGTGAATAGCCGCTTGCCTCGCTTTGAAAGTAAAACTGATCATCATCAATCCAAGTAACATCGCGTCCAATGCCTGGCCCTGCCACCCACGCTTCATCACGTTGCCTGTCTATCAACGTCACATTACTTGTCGATGGATCCACTTTTAAAATCCAGAAATCTTTATTATCAAGAGATTTTACAGTAACAACACCATCCTTCCCATTGCCGGACCATCTTACAGTTCCCCAATTCACATCCCTATTTTCATTCTTTTCGCTACGTTCTTTCAACTGTTCAGGATAATCTTTTAGATAATCTGGCAAATCTTTTATCCCGCTAATCTGATTTACATCCAATCTCATAGATGTATCGCGGTCTACAGAATATACAAACGACTCGCTAGTCCCATACGTCGCTCCAACTTTTGTGCGGATAAGCATATTGCTTACATAGCCCGACTCTGTTACATATTCGGGCACTTCGGTTACTTTACCTCCACGATTACGATAATGTAACCGATAGCTAACATATTTGCCATCGGGGCTAATTGAAAGCCCTGACAACCCTGCATCTCCATAGTAGATGGGCTTAGGCATTAGTTGCTCTTCTTTATCTGCCTGCGCTTCTTCTTTTTCCTTCTTCTTTTCTTTCAAAACGTCAAAAAGAGCCAATTGATCTTCCTCCAACCACAAATCATGATCAGATGTTCGGTTATGTTTTGCTAATCCGCTTCTCGGATTAGCTCCACTTAGAAAATTTGTCAATTGCACGACAGCTCGCTTTTCTCCCTGCAAAAGAAATACATTACTCCCCCGCTGATAAACGATATCATTATTATTCAAAAAACCAATAGGTTGCTCCTGCTCTACAGTAGTGGTCAAACGCTCTGTTTTTCCATCTTTTATCGTATATAAATAAACATCTCCACGCTCAACAAATAAAGCCAACGACCTATCCTTGTTAAAAATAAAATTTTTCAACCCTTCTTCTCGTCTTTCATCAATGGAAGATAAAGCATATTTCTTCGTGTTTACGTCCAATTTATACACCTCACTTTTAGCCTTATTATCGGGGTTCCATTCAAAAAAAAGATATCTACTATCTTTTGACCATAAATAATCTGTCGGTGGTGTTCCCATCCATTTCGGATCACGCATTATTTTTTCCACCGTTAAACTATCCAATGTTTGACCACTAACACCAAGGACCAAACATGTTATAAAGCAAAAATTTAAAAAGATATTTTTCAGCATCGTTTATTGTTTGATGCTAATTTAGTTATTATTTAATGAAATAATAGTGACAAACACTTATATAGGACAGACAAATATCTTAAACAAAAAACACCTTTTTTTCGGACTACATTTTGCGTATTTTGTTCATCATAAGAGCAGCTCATGAAAGAAAGACAGATCAATAACAACTCCATTAATCAGATTATGCTGATTATTATCATCATACTGATCAGTATATTAGTATTTAAAAATTTGACCTATTACCTACCCGGCTTTTTAGGTGCAATTACACTATACATATTATTTAGATCTTGGTATTTCAAGCTCACCGAACAGAAAAAATGGCGCAAAGGACTAACTAGTATTTTATTTATTGTTTCTTCTGTTGTATTCATTGTATTACCCGTTTGGGCAATAATAGAATACATCGTATCTCAGATCACTGATTTTCTAGACAACAAAGAGGAAATCGTCGAAAAGTTCAATACATTAAAGGCTTTTATGAGCGATAAGCCCTTTCTACAGGATATAGACCTTTCAGATGCTGCTTTACTGACTTTTGTGCAAAATTTAACACGATATGTTCCCAATATTCTAAATTCAGTAGCAGAAGTAGCCATTAATATTGTAGTTACTTTCTTTGTTCTTTTCTTTATGCAAGTTCATTCAAAAAAGATGGAAAAAGCGCTATATAGAGCTATTCCGTTTTCCAGAACGAGTAAAAAAGAAATTTGGGATGAGGTCAACATGATGGTTAGGTCCAATGCTATAGGAATTCCGATTTTAGGTTTTTTTCAAGGGCTAGTTGCCGTTTTAGGCTATTGGATCTTTGGCGTAGACAACTATATATTACTAGGTCTACTAACCGGTATATCATCCATTATCCCGATTGTCGGGACGATGGCGATTTATATCCCCATCTGCCTTATTACTTTAGCCCAAGGCGAAGTGGCTAATGCTCTTGCTCTTTTCGCCTACTGCTTTGTTATTGTCGGTGGAATTGATAATGTTTTGCGTTTCACGATCCTAAAAACTATCGGTGACGTTCCTCCTATGATTACGGTATTTGGTGTACTACTCGGCTTAAAACTTTTTGGCATGTTGGGTTTAATATTTGGTCCATTGATATTATCCTCTATAGGTTTACTTATTAAAGTATATAGCCAAGAATATGGCAAAGGTTTCACACAAATGCAATCCATCAGGCGAAGTGTACGTGTGTCACAGCCTGATAAAAACACGCAGTTAAAAAAAAAATAAGTCAGCAAGATTTGGATTTTTATTATAAAAAAAGAAAACCATCTTTGTTTATGGATTCAGAACAAGACCTTCTTAATTATAAACGCGTGGCGGCAGCAATTGAATTCGTTCAAGGACATTTTAAAGAACAACCGCCATTGGCAGCGATTGCGGAGCATGTACACCTTAGTGCAGATCATTTTCAACGTTTGTTTCAAGACTGGGCCGGCACAAGCCCTAAAAAATTCTTGCAATACACCAGTCTACAGTATGCCAAAGAAGTACTTATCCAACGAAACGCTAACTTATCCGAAGCTACTTTCTTAACAGGATTATCCAGCAGCAGCAGATTACACGATCTATTTGTCAAAATAGAAGCTATGACTCCAGCAGAATATCAACACGGGGGACGAAATCTACAAATAGATTATAGCATATATCCTAGCCTCTTCGGCAACATACTTATAGCATCAACAACAAAGGGCGTCTGTTCACTCACATTCGAAGATACCGAAGAAGGTAGTATCGAGTATCTACACAAACTGTACCCTCAAGCCAAATTTAAAAACGCAGTTAGTCCGTTTCATTTGCAAGCACTTTCTTTTTTTCAAAAAGATTGGAACACTATACAAGAAGTAAAATTACATCTTCGTGGTACAGATTTTCAGATTAAAGTGTGGGAAGCTTTATTAAAAATACCATTTCAAAAACTAAGCTCCTATCAACAACTTGCCTGTTCTATAGGTCGCGAAAAATCTTCAAGACCAGTAGGAAATGCTATAGGTGCCAACCCGATCGCATTTATTATCCCTTGCCATAGGGTTATACAAACCTCAGGCTTATTAGGTGGTTACAGGTGGGGGTTAACCCGAAAGAAAGCACTTATTGCTTGGGAAACCGCACAACACAGTAGAAAAGATGATGGAACTGTTTGATCAAGATAGCAATCCAAATAATAATATACTCCCTTACGGTGGAACTGTTTACTATTACGGCAAGCTATTTCCTAAAATAGAAGCTGACAATTTCTTCCAAATACTTTTGGATGAACTACTCTGGCAACAAGATCAGGCTGTTATTTTCGGCAAGCATATATACACCAAACGAAAAGTTGCCTGGTATGCCGACCAACCATTTACCTACACATATTCGGGTATAGAAAAGACAGCGATGCCGTGGCACCCACAATTACTGCAAATAAAAGCTTATGTTGAAGCTGAAACCAAAGAAACCTTTAACTCCTGTCTCTGCAATTTATATCACAATGGAACGGAAGGTATGGCTTGGCATAGTGACGCAGAAAAAGACCTTAAAAAACATGGGGCAATAGCATCGTTAACGTTGGGAGCACAACGTAAATTTGGATTTAAGCACAAAACAACCAAAGAAACTATTTATCTATACTTAGAGCATGGCAGTTTACTCATCATGAAAGATGATACACAAGACAATTGGCTACATCGATTGCCTCCTACTTTAAAAGTAAGTTTACCGCGGATAAACCTAACTTTTAGAAAGATAGATAAAAGCTCATAATCAGACAATTGTCATAAATATTGATGAATTGTTTGTTTAAAATCATCTTCCCCCTCCAAAACCCTTGCAAGCAGATTTCCTACTATTTATTTAGTTAACTTGCTTAAAACAGAAGTCATTATCAAAGTAGATCGACTTTGTTACAGGGAAAAAAGAAGGCTTTAGAAAGAATAAAAGCTATTCCACAAACTCATACAATAAATTTATGCACATGAAACAATTAGAAGATAAGGTAGCCATTATTACTGGAGGAGCATCCGGCATTGGTAAAGCGATCACTGAACTATTTGTCAAAGCAGGAGCAAATGTAGTTGTTGCAGATCTTAATGAAAAACTCGGTCAACAACTTGTAAATACTATTGGTGAAGGAAATGTTGTATTTATTAAAGCTGACGCATCATCGGTCGATGATAATCGAAAAATAGTTGAAACAGCTATTGAGAACTTCGGAGCACTGCACATAGCGGTCAACAACGCAGGTATAGGTGGTGCTGCGGCTCCGGTGGGCGAGTATGATATCGCAAATTGGAAACAAGTAATTGACATTAACTTAAACGGTGTTTTTTATGGAATGCATGCCCAGCTTCCCGAAATAGAAAAAGTAGGAGGTTCCATTATTAATATGGCTTCTATACTTGGAGCTGTAGGTTTTGCAAATTCTGCGGCTTATTCAGCTGCCAAACACGGTGTGGTGGGACTCACAAAATCTGCAGCATGGGAATATGGCACAAAGGGTGTTAGAATCAATGCGGTTGGGCCTGGTTTTATTTCAACGCCCTTAGTAGATCAAGCCATGGATCAACAAACTCAAGATTATCTAGCAGCTCAACATGCTATGCAAAGGCTTGGTAAAGCTGAAGAAGTTGCAGAGCTCGTACTTTGGCTTGCCTCTGATAAATCAAGTTTTATTACGGGTTCCTACTACCCTGTAGATGGGGGCTATTTAGCAAAGTAATAACATATCTTAACAAAATCGCACTTCTATAGAAGTGCGATTTTGTTAAGATATACCTCTATAAGAAAGGTTTACGCTAGGAAGCGTATCCAATTATTTAAAAAAATGCAATGCTTCTGCGACAACAAAGTTGCTTCCACCGATAAAAATCATATCCTGCTCGCTATAAGCTGCTTTCGCAGCGCTAATAGCTTCCCCTACATCTCCATAATCAACGCCTTTCAATCCGTATCTTTCAGCGGCAGCCTTCAATTCTTTAGCAGGCATAGCCCTTGGCATAGACGGGCTACAAAAATAATACATACCAGAACTAGGCAACAATGGTAGCATGTGGCTAAGATCTTTATCCCGCATTGCTCCCAAAACAATATGCAATTGTTTATAGCTTATACTTGCTAAGTTTTCAACCACTTCTCGAATGCCATCTTCATTATGTCCTGTATCACAAATGATATAAGGGTTTTCAGATAAGACCTGCCAACGTCCTTGCAACCCTGTGTTAAGGCGGACATCCCTTAAGCCTAGATTTACAGCTTCATCATATACTTTCCAACCTTGGTTTCGTAATTCGTCTATAGCCGTTAAAACACCTAATACATTTTTTCTTTGATACAAACCTGATAACCCTACGTAGTAAGTTTTTATGGCATTATCTATCTTCTTCTTTACATCTAAAGTCAAACCTTCAGAAACTCGTTTATAGGCTACTACTTCCAATTCATCTGCTGCTACACGCAACGGGCTTTTCATTTCATTAGACTTATCTTCAAAGACTTGAAAAATAAGATTATCTCTTTCCGATAAAACGACTGGCTTTTCCTTTTTTATAATACCTGCTTTTTCACGTGCAATCTCTTCCAAAGTATTTCCAAGCAGATCAATATGATCTAGTCCAATATTCGTTATTAAAGATAGTTCGGGATTTATAATATTGGTGCTATCCAGCCGCCCTCCTAAGCCTACTTCTACTATAGCAATATCTACCTGTTCTTTAGCAAAATGATCAAATGCCATTGCAACAGTCACCTCAAAAAAAGAAGGGCATATTTCTTCTATATCATTTTTATAACGTTTGACGAATGCAATTACTTCTCCTTCGGAAATCATCTCTCCATTTACACGGATACGCTCTCTAAAATCCAGCAGATGAGGCGAAGTATATAAGCCTGTCTTATAACCGGCTTTAGCTAATATGGAAGCTAGCATATGCGAACTAGAACCTTTACCATTAGTTCCAGCTATATGAATTGACTTAAACTTGTTCTGTGGATTGTCTAACAAATTACACAGGCGTAAGGTATTACCTATGTCCTTTTTAATGGCTGTTGCGCCATCACGCGTAAACATGGGTAATCTTGCAAAAAGATACTCAATTACGTCTGAATATGTTTCCATGAAAAAAAGAAATTACACACAATAGAACCCTAATTTACGACTGACTCTAGTCATATTTACATTTAAAAAACACACAGGCTAGACACAGCGTAAATACAATCCTACCACATAAAAATATGAAGACCTCAGTTCGCAAAAGTTTAGCATTCGGCTACCTTAATTTAAAATTAAACACCACCACACCACTTTGCGAATCAGGGGCATTGGGTAATTGATTTAGGCGAGATCCCATTACTGCGCGCTCGCACTTTTCCAATAAAGCTCTACTGGAAATCGTTGTCCCCCGTACACCCGCTCTTGCATAAGTTATAACTCCATTCTTATTCACTTTAAATTCAACAGCGACTCTTCCCGCCTGCTGTCCATCATCCTGAATACTGGGGCGTACTTCAAAGCGACGATTTGCGATGGTTAACATCATATCACCATCACCTGATCCACCTTCACCGTAATTACTTGCCAAAGGATCACCAAGGGCACTTCCTTGATTTCCGGCTACATTGCCTGTACCATCACCGGTTCCCGTTGAATTATTCTTCTTACCCTTATATAAAGCGTTGGGATTTACGGCAGGTTTTGCTTCTTTTTTCTCAACGGTAGCTACATCTGCATTTGCAGTAACCGGTTTTTCTTTTTTAGGTATTGCAGGTGCATCTTCTACATCTTGCGTAACGACAGACTTATCGGCAATCTGCTGCGAAGGTGTAGGCACCGGCGTTTCAGTAGGGTCTATCTTATCTGGGCGTACATTATTGGCCTCTTCATCCATAGATGGCTCGTCTACACTCATATAATCATCGCCCATTCCCTCTTCTGCAGTTCCATAATTGACGATGATTCCGCCCATCCCATATCGAGGCATTTCACTACCAAATACAATAAAAAACCCGATCAGCACCAATAAGCCCATCACTGCAGCTGATAAACCCAGTGCCTTCGGTAAATTATTTTCCTCTTGTCCTTGATAATACATATAAATACTTTTTCTTAGTTTAAAGCTTTCCTATTTTTTACTAGAAAATTTGAAACTAATCCTTTTTAGGTTCAGTAGCTAACACTAATTTCACCCGGTTCCTATTAGCAACATCCATAACGGAAATTACATTCTGAATCGGCACTGAACTATCTGCATACAACATAATAGTCAAGTCCTCTCCTCCGCCCATTTGCGCTTGAATCATCGGTTCCAATTGCTCTAAACTCATAACTTGCTTATCTACATGATACTGTAGATCGGCTGTAATAGAAATAGTCATTGTCTTCTTCGCTACCGATTGTTCGCCTGCACTAGACTTTGGCAATAAAAGTTTAACCACCTGCGGATTAGATACAGCCGAAGCCAATAAGAAAAACAACATCAAGAAAAACATGATATCATTTAACGCTGCTGTATGAACCTCTGCTGTGGGTCTATTTCTTCTGTTTCTTAAATTCATCTTAATCCATTAAAAAATGCTTAAACGCCCGGTTCATCCAATAAATCTATAAACTCTACTGCTTCTGTTTCCATGCGTAAAATAAGACGGTCAACCATCATATTTAAAACATGATAACCTATATATGCCAAAATACCAACAGTTAAACCACTCGCTGATGCAATCATCTTTACATATAACCCTCCGGACACAGAACCGATATCAATTCCACCCGCAACTTCAACTTCACGAAAAATAAGAATAACTCCAAAAATTGTACCCACAAAACCAAGCATAGGTGCTATACCCGCAACGATACCTAGAATATTAATATTCTTCTCCAATTTAGAAACTTCCAACTTACCAGCATTTTCAATAGCTGCTTCAATATCTTTAATAGGACGTCCCACACGTGCCAAGCCCTTCTGTAACATCCTACCTAAAGCAGTATTACTGTTACGACAAATTGCAATAGCTGCATCTAAACGTCCGGACATTACGTTGCTTTTAATTTGCGACATAAGTCCAGCATCTGCTTTAGATGCTTTACTAATTGTTATATAACGTTCAAAAAATATTACCAATGCTAGGAATAATAAAAAAACAATAGGGACCATAATCCAACCACCTCTCATTAGCATTTGAAGCAGGTTTAAATTTTCTTCCGCTGTTGCCAACTGTACTGCTTGTTGCTGAACTGTATTTAAAGAGTCCATTGTTAAATTGTCTTGCATAAATGACATAATCGTTTTATATATTTTTATTAGGTTGTTTTACTATTTAATTTTATCAGGCCACGCGTCCTTAATAATATTCTTCTGTACATAAATAAGAGCCGAGTCCGCCTCTTCTTTTGTCCTATAAGAATCCCAAATCACTTTCTTTCTATTCTTAGCCATGTTACTTGGGATAACCCGTACTTTATCATAGCCCTGTTTATTATAAGTACTAGCTTGTTCATAAGCTTGTTCAAGAGTTTTATGCGAACCAATAACAATCTGCCAACGATGGTCAGCTGGTACTAAAACATCTTTTTCTTCAACTTGGACGGAATCTTGATCCACTGCAACTGTATTCAAAGAATCTACAGCAAGTAAAGAATCAAGCTGTGCCTCAACAATGCCTGCTGTATCCACAGTTTCCTCCGTTGTATCTATAACTACTGGCACTAGTGGGGGTGGTTCTAGAATATTTTTATCATCATTAATGAAATAAAGAGCCGCCAGTATTCCCACAGCAACTAATGCAAGCACAATGTACCATATTTTATTATTGCGCTTCGGTTCTTCTTCAAAATCATCAAAAGCGATATTATCAGGTGCAAATATCGGCGTTTGTGGTACTACCAGAGCTTGATCTTCCTTAATTTGATCGACATCAACTGTTGATAAAGTTTCTTTATTTTCCTCTACAATAGTTGGTTTAACCTCTTCAACTAGCTCTTCTTTAAGCTCTGTCTTTTCGATTTCCTCTATAGTACCTTCAACTGTAACTGGTGCAGGTCCTGGTATCGGTTCTAAATTGAAACCCGACAGATCGAGAGGTTTAAATACATATCCCCCACCAAAACTCAAAAGATAGCCCAGATCATCCAGTTTCACCTGTCCGTCTTCAGTAACACGCTGTATGACTTCTTTTACAGCCCCTTCAACATATGTCAAGGCTGCACTATAATCTAAAGACTCTAACTGTTGTATGTATTGAACAAAATCATAACCCTCCGCGCCACTTGGATCAAATTCAATATAGGTAATAGGAGGAAGATATACTTTTTTATCCTCGTCATAACTTGCGGGGGTATGGTTCTTCTGAAAAACTCCCAATCCAACAACTACGACCCGCTCCTGTCGCTTTAATAAATTAAAAACGTTTTTACCTAAATTCATTCTTCTTCAATTAGCTACAAAGTTATAATCTTCTCTGCTTAAAAAGAAAAGTTTAAACCACCCAACAAGTTAAATCCTAGCTTTGGATAATACATGTATGTCTGGTACTCTTTGTTAAAAATATTATTTGCCCTCACAAATACACCTAACTGTTTAGTTGCCTTATATTCTGCTCCTGCACTAAGATCAAAAAATGAAGGAACTTCTTTAGACATAAAAGCACCTTCAGGCTTTAATGTTATTGGGTTATAATCATATACTTTAGCTTTAGAGCTACCATGGAACAAAGCTTCTGCATCTATATATAGTTTTTCAGAAATATTGAATCGAGCGTTAGCAGCTAAACGTATTTCAGGCGTATGCCAAACTTCCGTTTCTTGGGCTGCAGTATATTGATCAACATTTAAGCGCCCGCCTAAATTCACTAATTCAGAAAGTCGGATATTAATCTCTCCCTCAACACCAATATGTTTAACGGCTTTATCACCATTACCATCGTAAACAATATCAAATAAATAAGGCTTGTCAAAATTATTGACAAATAAAGGTAGTCCTTCTATTTTTCTATAGATAGCCTTTGCTTTATAACCAAATGTAGCACCTGCATTTCCTTTAATACCCCCATACACATGAAGACGCTCAACCATATTTTGGATATGCATACCTGGACCTAAATATGGATTTGCCCGTGCAAAATCGCGATAGGATGCTTTTTTGACTCCACCATCAATACCTCCGAAAATATGAAGGTAACCCGGAGCAAGTCCAAAATCAATTTCAGCAGACGGGAAAATATTAAAGCTTGTACTGTCACCAAATTCAGGAACCATATTAGCCCCCAATGTAATAGCATAATTCTCGCCTTTAAAACTTATATAAGGATTTAAAATTGCTAATGAGTTTTTTGTCACGCCGTCACTCGCTACCCTATTTGTTCCATCTACTTTATTTAAATCTAAACTAAGATTAGCTCCTATATTAAATGTTCTAACCCGTTTATTTAAATAAGCTGAAAGACCAAAAGAGGTTTCCTTCGCATCGTAGTCATCACCGAAAGAATAGGCATCTATTTTTGCCGAATAACTCAATGCATCTTCGTTATCAGCACTGTTATTACTCGTTAACTCGCCTGAGAAATAGATGTCATTAAATGACTGTTTCGCAATATTTGTGTTGAGTGGCGTATTATTATCACTTGCAAATGGAACTCCGTAGAAATTCGTCCCATTTCTATTGTATCCGATCAATCCATCAATTGTAAATTGCGGAAATATACGTCTACCAAAAATACCGACCTCCTGTTTAGAAAAACGCTGTCCTTCCAAGCTACCTTTCTGATTAAGGTGCTTTACAAAACCACCTACACGCATATCTTCATACTCATCATACGAAAAATAAGCTTCACCTAAAAAAGTACCTAGATTTCCGACCCCTGCTCTCACATAATTGCTATGCTGTTCGCGTACTGCTGCAAAAGGAGTTTCTTCTATTTTCAGTTCTTTAAGACCTGTATTTATATCTAGTTTTTTATCAGCAATATTATTATAAGACAACTTCGGCATATAACTCCGCTTATTCGTCATATCCGGGCTACGTCTGATCTTCACCGCATCCGCAAGAAGAGGTTTATAGTCACGTACAACATCAAAAGAATCTATCGTAACCGGTCTTGTAGGTTCTGTCTGTGCTTGTCCTTGAATACCCAAAGCCACCAACAGAGCCACCAAAGCGTAATTCTTAAAAACTGTTTTATGCAATTTCATCATTCTACCTATTCTTGTTATTTCAATTTTTCTAAACGAGATTTAGCTTCCTTAAGAACATCATCTTTGTCATTGTCGTAATTATCAATTACACTTTCCAAAGTCGACTTAGCTTGAAATTTATCTCCTTTTCCTTTATACGCATCAGCCATAATAATAAAGCCTTTAGCTACCCAATAATCGTAAGAGGAGAAAGTATCCGATATATCAAATGCAGATTCAATAACTTTATCATACTGTTTTGCTTTTAATTGCTGTTCAGCAACACGGTATCTCGCTTCTGCTCCATAGACCGTTTTACTTTTCAACGCTGCTAAATTAAACTCTTTCAATGCATCAGCGTTCTTGTTTTCAGCGACAAAAGCTTTACCTGAATACAGGTGAGCCATACCGATATCTTCTTCCGAAGACTTCTCGTATTCCTTCACCAGTTTAGCATAGTTCTGCGTTTCAATATAATCACCTATATTGAAATAACTGATCAGTAAATTGTTAATCGCAAAACCATAATTTGACTTATACTCTGAGGTTAATTCCAGCTTTTTCAGCACCTGAACTGCCTCGTTATATGCTTTTTTCTTCAAATGCATCTTAGAGACGCTGACAAGTGTTTGTTCTGTATAAGCACTCGTCCAATCGTTCATAATGATATTAAAGTCGTGCAGAGCTTCTTCATCTTGACCTAATCTAGCATAACTTTCACCACGCACAAAACGAGCGTGTTTCTCATGTATAGGTTTAGGGAATTTATCAAAATAAGCATGTATTGCTTCTACCGCTCCTTGCCAGTTTCCTCTATCAAACAGTGTTTTTGCTACACTGAACATGTGCGAATCTTGCTCTGCTGTACTAAGATCTCCGATATTCGTACTAGTAGCATAGCGTATATACCCTGTTGCATCCCCGCGATCTAAATATATATTTTCTATCGAACGCATCGCCTGCTTCGCTTCATCGGTCGTTGCATACTGATCAACAACACGCTGAAAAGTACTTAATGCGGCATCATTATTATCCTGATTGTACTGCACCAGACCGATCGTAATCAATGCACGAGGCACATAGCTGCTTCTGGGATAATCTTCAACCATCTTCTGCAGACCTTTAATAGCAACCTCATGATCCCCCATCATAAAATATGTGTACGGAATTTCAAAAGCTACATCATCTGCATAATTTGATTTCGGGAATTGCTTAATAACCCCATTCAGAGTTGCAAGCTTGCTTGTATTATCTCCCTGTAACCCTTGTATAATACCGCGTTGAAATAGCGCATAATCCTGACTTGGGGCTTTAGAACTAATTAAACGGTTGTAATACTCCATCGCACGTCCATAATTTTTCATACCGAAGTATGAATCTGCTAAACGGGCGATCGCATCATTTCTTGTATTAATTTCAATGCCCTCACGGCCACCGGTTGCTAAGAAGCGTTCAAAATAATTAGCTGCTGTATTGTACTTATCATTCCGGAAGGCAGCATAAGCTAATGCATAATTTGCATAGCTGTAAACATCTGTCTGCCGGGCAGCAGGCAATTGTAAAAACTTATTAAAATTAGTCACAGCCTCACCGTACTTACGCACTTCGTACATAGCCTCTGCTTTCCAATAGTGTGACAAGGCATATATTTCTTCATCATGACGATTAGCTTCGGAACGCATAAACATAGAGATAGCATTCTCAAAGGCCCGTTCATTATAAAACTCCAACCCTCTATAGTAT
This sequence comes from Sphingobacterium sp. UT-1RO-CII-1, assembly GCF_026711005.1. Lineage (GTDB taxonomy): Bacteria > Bacteroidota > Bacteroidia > Sphingobacteriales > Sphingobacteriaceae > Sphingobacterium. Next base: position 518,923 of record NZ_JAPPVJ010000003.1, read on the forward strand.
GTAACTTTTTGATAAGCCGTATTTGCTTCCTTACCTCTGTTGCTTATACTTTCTAGAATATCTACAGCTGCACGGTAACTTTTTGTACTGAGGAGCACTTCTGCAAGAAGTGTTTTAGCTTCTTCTAAGCGCTCCGACCTTGGGTAGGTTGCCAAATATTCTTGCGTAGCATCAAGTGCTACTTGATGAAATTCTAACTCATAAGACAACTTAGCATAATTGAAAAGCCCTTCTTCTTGAAGCTGCGGATCAAAATCTAATTTAGAAGCTCTAAAAAAGGCATTCCTAGCACTTTGCTTATTATCTGTCTTTAAAAAAGCATCTCCTAAAGTAATCATGGCGCTTTGATAATAAGCATCAGGCTCACTCAACTTTTCTAACTCAAGTATAGCTTTATTATAATCCTCTAATTTGTAAGCGATATATCCAATCTGATAGCTATCCTGGTTATTCTGTGTGGCACCTTTATCTTGTGCTTGAAACTTATCATAAAAACTCTTGGACTTTGCTAAATCTCCTTTAATAAAATAGGTCGCAGCAACGATCCTGAACATTTCTGTTTCACTCTCTTGCTTTGTTCTTTCTAAAATTGGCAACGCATAACTTAACACATCATCATAGCGTTTGTCTAAGAAATAAAGAGCTGTTATATAGTAGGGATAACTATTTTCATAAGTTTTAGAACCATTTAGTCTTTCAAACTCATTAAGTGCGGTTTTATACTCTGCGTCTAAATAACTTAAATAAGCATAATAATAAATAGAAGCTTCTTGATATTGTCCGCTTTCATCTTTTAATCTTTCAAAAAGCGGTTTGGCAGATTTATAGTCATTTTGCATAAACTGAGAATACCCCAATTTAAAACGATATTCCACATTCTCTGCTCCGGCTAGGTTTTTACTATCTATCTTTTGAAACCACTCTATTGCTTTAGCATAATCCTTTTTAGCATAATATGATTTTCCTATCTGAAAGTAAGCTGCTTTCGAGTTAGCACTCGCCGGATAGTCATTAATATACTTCAAAAAACGCAATTCAGCGTCAGAGTCTTCTAACTCCAAAGCACAGATCGCCTGATAGAAGCGTACGTTCTCTTTAATCAGACTTAACTCTTCTGTCTCGTCCAATTGCAAAGTAGATTTCGTACGAAGATCCTCTACCCTATCAAACTGTTTTGCTGCCGAACTATATTTTCCTCGTTCGAAAAGCTCCATTCCAGTTTTATAAGCATTATTAATCTCTTGCCAAGCTGTTTGTTGAGCTACCGCAACAGAACTCACTAAAGTTAACGCAACGCCTACACCATAAATCTTCTTATACATACTAAATGTTAAGTCAAAAAAATAAATTTAAAAAGACCAAACCGCATATCACTTCAAATAGCAATAAAACCGACTTGGCAGTTTATATTCAACGTACTAAAATAAGACTAAAGCGACAACTTTTTCCCCAAAAGTTGTTAACATCTGTTAGTAAGTGATCGAACATCAGCGTAACACCAATAAATATGCCTGAATAAGATATTCATCATATTTAATAAATTTTAACGTTAATTTAACTTCTCACACCACAGTGCTCTACTATTTTTTAGAAAACAAATCTTATCCGCGCTGTCCAGCCAAAAGGTATAATACTGCCATTCGAACAGCTACACCATTTTCGACCTGATCTAGAATAATAGAATGATGACTATCAGCCACATCAGATGTTATTTCCACACCTCTATTTATAGGTCCGGGGTGCATAACAACAATCTCTTTATCCAATGAATCTAAAATTTGCTTATTAAGCCCGTACATCATACTATACTCTCTTAAAGAGGGGAAATAAGAAATATCTTGACGCTCCAACTGTATTCGCAACATATTAGCCACATCGCACCAGTTTAGCGCTTTTAATAAATCATGCTCCACTTTTACCCCCAAACTCTTGATATATTTAGGTATTAAAGTAGTGGGGCCGCACACCATAACCTCAGCTCCTTGTTTCTGCAGGCATAAAATATTAGATAAAGCAACCCTCGAATGTAAGATATCCCCTATTATAGCTACTTTACGTCCCGCTACGTCGCCAAAACGCTCACGGATCGAGAACGAATCGAGCAGTGCTTGTGTTGGATGTTCATGCGCACCGTCACCGGCGTTAAGAATCTGCGCATCAACATGCTTACTTAAGAAAACACCTGCCCCTGCATATGGATGGCGCATAACCACCATATCCACTTTCATTGCTAGAATATTATTTACAGTATCAATCAATGTCTCGCCTTTACTTACTGACGAAGATGACGCTGCAAAATTAATTGTGTCTGCTGAAAGCCTCTTCTCCGCCAGCTCAAAAGACAAACGTGTTCTTGTTGAGTTTTCAAAAAACACATTCGCAATAGTAATATCTCGCAGTGAAGGAACTTTTTTAATAGGGCGATTCAGCACTTCTTTAAAATTTGCCGCAGTATCCAATATCAAACGAATATCATTTTCGTTTAAATCTTTTATACCCAGAAGATGCCTAGTACTTAGCTGCTCCGTTGTTATTGACATGGTATTTTATTTTTCGCTATTATTCTTTTTCTGTTACCAGCACGATACTATCTTCATCATCTACTTCTTCCCAGCTAACGATTACCCGCTGCGAATCGATAGAATCCACCTGTATGCCTATATAATCCGGTTGAATAGGAATCTGCCTCGAAAAACGACGATCCACCAAAACCAATAGTTCCATTTGCCCGGGGCGGCCAAATGCTTGCATAGCGTCCATCGCTGAACGAATCGTACGACCGGTCCAAAGCACATCATCTATAAGAATAACGTTTTTCTCATCGACGATGAAATCAATCTGCGTACTATTAGCTAGTATTGGTGCTGCACCTTTCATACGGAAATCATCCCGATAGAAAGTAATATCTAAAACTCCTAACTGGACATCATACCCAGTCATTGCTTTAATTTCTTTCTGTATGCGTTTTGCTAAATAGGTTCCTCTCGGTTGAATACCGATTAACACAGCTTTTGAAAAATCGCCATGATTCTCAATCAATTGCTGACATAGTCGTCTAATTGTTATTTGAAACTTGGCTCCTTCTAATAAGATTGATTGTTTCATTATGGGAATATTTGAACAAATCTACGCTTTTTTCCCGAAAAGGACGACTTTTTCGAAAGGCAATTGTAAAAGAGAAGAGGCGAATTACTTCGCCTCTTCTCTTCTGTAAACACTATTTTCCAGCCTGCTCGAAATAATGTCTGTATTTATTATAAACATCATCAATCTGCTTCTTAACATCGCCATCCGAAAGCTTATCGCCTAAGAATTTATAACTCTGTACAGCAGCTAAACCTGTTCTTATATTACGAAACTCCATGGAGCCCTTATCGGCAGATATAGCATGGTAATAATCCATGTTCTCACGAATAAACTGTAAATTACGCAACGCTATTTCGTCTGCTTTTTCTTTCTCACCTACCTCATACATGGCTTCCAAAAGCTGTGCATAACTTAACACCTCCGTCATTAAATATGCGCGCTTCGGCATATTTTCATAAGCATTTACAACAAGCTTTCTAGCCTTATCTTTCTCACCGGCTCCTAAAAGCTGTTGTGCAGTCTGCCCGTATAATGTACCTACATACATACTTATATAACGGTACGAATCTGGGTCTAAGTAAGAAGATTTATTAATATTACCCCAGGCAAATTTATTCATCACATTATCATAAGTCTGGTCTACATTCTCAATAGCCGTACGGTCTCCTTCTTTCAATCCAAAATCCACAGGCATCAAGCGATAAGCAAAACCTTCACTTACTAAAAAGCGATCTAAACCTATATAGTTTTCCGTAGGCGTAGTTATCGTAAAATAAATCGGCCTTTTCCAATTATTATTGGCTAAAATAGACATAATAGACAGCTCAGCACGTGAAACATATTTCATGGGATAAGTCCAGCGCATTGTATCTGTAATCATGTCTTCCCAATCTTTAGGCACGACATTATTTGCTATAACAGCATCCTTGTCTACCACCAATTCCATTTTATTAGTCGGCAACAAGTTCACCAATTCCCCTCCTTGCAGCTGCGCCTTATTCTGTGGATTATCAGATAACATAATCTTCAACAAGTCATCCACTTCTACATAGCCCAGTATACCGTAATCTTGATAATAGATTACATCACGCACACCATCTTTTACCAGTTCAGGGTCAATATTAATAGGTAAAGCATCTGCGTCGTTTACCTTCTCCATCATCTGCCGCATATACCAATCGGCACTTAACAAACTCAGGTTGACAACACGTACATCCGTACGGATTCCCTCCACCTCCTGCGCATACCATAAAGGGTATGTGTCATTATCACCATAACTAAACAGAATGGCGTTCGGCGCACAGGATTCTAAGTAATTACGGGCCATATCACGGGCTAATAACTTTTCCGATCGGTTGTGGTCATCATAATTCTGCGCAATCAATATAACAGGTCCGGCCAATAGTCCCGCAGCAGTAGCAATACCTCCTGCCATCTTTGCATTCACCTTTTTCGACAAGAAATCAGCTATAGCCAAAACTCCTAAACCTATCCATATACTAAACGCATAGAAAGATCCTGCATAGGCATAATCCCTTTCTCTTGGCTGTAAAGGACTTTGGTTTAAGTATAGTACAATAGCAATCCCGGTAAAAAAGAAAAGCAAACCCACAACTCCCGCATCACGCTGCCTTCTGCCAAAGTGCCAGAAAGCGCCCAGCAATCCTAGAATTAAGGGTAGGAAAAAATAAGTATTTCTTGCAGCTTGTGTTTTCTCAGATGTTGGTAGATTGTTCTGCCCCCCAATCATTATATTATCAATAGGCTTAATTCCACTGATCCAATTTCCCTCAGTAAATGTTCCTTGACCTTGCTGATCATTCTGCCTACCTGCAAAATTCCAAAGAAAATACCGACCGTACATATGACCAATCTGGTATCCAAAAAAGAATTTCAAGTTGTGTGCAAAAGTAGGCTTTTCATCGGGACCTAACCCTAAGTATTCTCTGTAATAGTCAGGATGATCTCCTTTCTCGCTATGTATTCTCGGAAAAATAGTTTCCCTATCATAAGATGCTTTTGTTGCAGTTTTTGCTACGCTATATTTATCTTTATCTTTCCGATACATCTTACGTCCATCTTCTACTGCTGTAACTTTTGCATCAAAATATTTTCCTTTAAACAGCGGATCATCACCATATTGTTCTCTATTTAAATAGCTTAAAAAAGTAAACACATTATCCGGATCACTGTTATTCAAAGTTGGGTTTGCTTTAGCACGAATCATTATCATAGCAAAAGAGCTGTATCCGAACAATATAAAAGCTAAGCTGACCAGAGCAATATTCAATAAAGGTTTTACTTTCTTTATAGAATAAAAAATACCGTAAACAAGTCCACCGATAACAAGAATAGCAAAAAACGCAACTCCATATCCGAAGCCCAACCCTAGAGAATTTACAAAAAACAAATCGAAATAAGCAGCCATTTTAATTGTATACTGTATAACTCCCCACAGTATCAAAGCCAAAACAACGACTCCCAGTCCTAAAGATTTCAAAATACCAGCACTTGTACTTTCCTTTGTTTTACGGAAATAAATAACTAGTGCGATAGCAGGTATAACGAGCAGGTTCAACAAGTGCACACCAATTGAAAGCCCCATTACATAAGCTATTAAAACAAGCCATCTATCTGCCTGTGGTTCATCTGCACGTGCTTCCCATTTTAGAATTGCCCAAAACACAACCGCTGTGCACAGAGAAGACATTGCATAAACTTCTGCTTCTACTGCCGAAAACCAAAAAGTATCTGTAAATGCGTAAGCCAAAGCGCCTACTACACCTGCGGCCATAATTAAAAATGTATGCTGCTTACTTACTTCTTGATGTCTATCCGTACCTACAAAAACATTACGAGCCAAAGCCGTTACTGTCCAGAATAAGAATAAAATAGTAAGCCCACTACAGACAGCAGATCCAACGTTCATCCAAAAAGCTATCCTCGAGCCATCTCCTAATGCAAAGTTTGAAAACACATTCTCTATCATCAGAAACAATGGAGCACCAGGCTGGTGAACGATTTGCATTTTATAAGCCGAAGCAATAAACTCTCCACAATCCCACCAACTGGCTGTTCGCTCGACAGTCATCACATATACAAGTGTGGCTATCGCAGCACAAACCCATCCTAAAAGATTGTTTACCTTATTATAACTCATTATTTCAATTATTAATTATGGTCATCCTAAAATTATGGTTCGAAAATAAGGAATACAAACCGACTATTAAACTATATTTACATATTTTAACCAAACTCTAACCAAATTCTAAAATTAATCTTCTTACTAAAACAAAAAGAAGAGTAAACAAAAAAAATATTCCATTGAGAATCAATACAAAGTAAATCTTTCTCTCAAAATGTTTTGGAACTACCAAAAACAGCTGTATATTTGCATCGTCAAATCAACCAAACGTGGTTAATAACGACAAAGTTTGTCCCATAGTATAAGGGTAGTACAAGTGATTTTGGTTCATTTAGTCTTGGTTCGAATCCAGGTGGGACAACAAAAAAGGATGCTGAAGAGCGTCCTTTTTTCGTTTATGAGCATCTCATCTAAAAAATTTTACTAACTGGTCTATTTTCAAAAAGTTAAGACAATTTATAATTCCTTAACATAGATTTTTTTTTCACAAACATTTGTCTACCTTTGCCCAAAATATAAAGACAGGCTCTTTAATATTAATGAAAAACATGTCCCATAGTATAAGGGTAGTACAAGTGATTTTGGTTCATTTAGTCTTGGTTCGAATCCAGGTGGGACAACTTTTTTCAATCCGTATAGCAAATAAGTTTAGAATAAATTTCAGTTCAACCAACATAAAATAACGCATAATGCCTTTGCAATTTAACACGGTAAAACTGTTCGCAGGGTCTGGAACAGTAGAATTAGCAGAAAAAATTTCGAAATCTTACGGTAAGCCACTCGGTGACATGACCTTATCCAAATTCAGCGATGGAGAAATTCAACCATTTTACAACGAATCAATTCGTGGTAGCGATGTTTTCTTAATTCAGTCCACCAACCAACCCAGCGACAACCTTATCGAGCTTTTATTAATGATTGATGCTGCAAAACGCGCATCAGCTCATTACATTACCGCTGTCGTACCTTACTTCGGTTACGCTCGTCAAGACAGAAAAGATAAGCCCCGTGTAGCAATTGGCGCTAAAATGATGGCTAATCTGATAACAGCAGCTGGTGCTCACCGCATCATGACAATGGATTTTCACGCTGCTCAGATCCAAGGCTTTTTTGACATTCCTGTCGATCATTTAGATGGTTCAATTATTTTTGTACCTTACATCAAGTCTCTAAACTTGGCCAACTTAACAATAGCATCCCCAGATATGGGCGGATCATACCGCGCACGTACATTTGCTAAATTCTTCAATGCCGAAGTAATTATTTGTGACAAACGCCGTAAGCGTGCCAACGAAATTGAATCAATGTCAATCATCGGAGATGTAAAAGGACAGGATGTTGTTCTAATCGATGATATCTGTGACACAGCGGGAACCCTTTCTAAAGCAGCAGCATTAATCATGGAAAATGGAGCTAACTCTGTTAGAGCCGTGTGTACACACGCCGTACTATCAGGAAAAGCATACGAAACAATAGAAAACTCTGTGCTCTCAGAAATGATTGTAACAGACACTATACAACTAGATCCAGCAAAAGCTGCCGCTAGTAGTAAAATAAAAGTACTTTCAACAGCCGAATTATTTGGTTCAGCCATAAGAAATGTCAATGAACATGGTTCTATCTCTGATTTGTTTGAGATCAAGTAATCAGTTTTCCGAATAAAATAAAGAGGTCGAAATTCAGATAGTTTCGACCTCTTTATTTTATTCAGAGTTTTATCTTCTTCTTTAGAAAAATTTAGTTTAACTTTGCACCTCAAAATTAATATATATTTATATCATGAAATCAATTGCTATTAGCGGTTCTGTAAGACAGAACGTAGGGAAAAGAGATGCAAAAGAATTGCGTTACGAAGGAAATATTCCAGCAGTTCTTTATGGTGGTAGCGAACAAACACACCTTTCTGTATCCGCAGCTGATTTGAAGCCAGTTCTTTACACTTCTGAAGTTGTATTCGTAGAATTAAACATCGACGGAAAGAAAACAAGAGCTATCGTTCAAGAAGCACAGTTCCACCCATTAACAGATTTAGTTACACACATCGACTTTTTAGAGTTATTTGATGACAAAGAAGTGTCTATGAATATTCCTGTTAAATTAACAGGTGTATCTCCAGGTGTTAAAATGGGGGGTAAACTAGTTCAAAAATTACGTAATTTACGTGTTAAAGCATTACCTAACAACTTGCCTCAAAATATTGAAGTTTCTCTAGAATCTTTAGAAGTTGGAAAATCTTACCGTGTTGGTAAAGTTCAATTAGAGAACGCAAGAATCCTTAATAACGCAGACGATACAATCGTTTCAGTTATCATGTCACGTGCTTTACGTCAAGCAGAGCAAGAGGCAGCTAAAGCAGCTAAAGGAACTAAAAAATAAGTTCAGCTTTCAAAGCATAACAGAAAGGCATCCCATATCAGGATGCCTTTTTATTTTCCCACTAATTTTACTCATCTGCCACGGCTTTTACCTGTATAGATTTCTTTCCTCAGGCTTAAACACAACAGATTTGGTATCTTTTCTTTACTTTTGCAGTTATGAATTATTTGATTGTAGGCTTAGGAAATATCGGCAGAGAATATGCTGACACAAGGCATAATATAGGTTTTATGGTTGCTGACGAGATCGCTAATCAAGCTGGCACAACTTGGTCATTACTAAAACATGCCTATTATACCGAGTTTAAACAACGCGGACATAATGTTTACGTAATCAAACCCACTACTTTTATGAATTTAAGTGGCAAAGCCGTCAATTATTGGATGCAACAATTAAAAGTCCCTATAGAGAATGTGCTCATCATTGTGGATGACCTAGCTATTCCATTCGGTTCACTCCGCATTAAACCTAAAGGCTCTGCGGCGGGTCATAACGGACTGAAATCAATAGAAATGTTATGTGGCGGACAAAAATACCCTAGGCTTCGCTTTGGTATCGGAGACAACTACCCGAAAGGGCGTCAAGTGGATTATGTCCTTGGTCCATTTGATCCGGACGAGCAGAAAGATTTACCTGCGCTTATAGAACATGCCGTAAAAATGACAAACAGTTTCATCAATATCGGCATTGAATTAACAATGACAAATCTAAACACCAAATAGCAATTGAATTGCTATTTGGTGTTTAAGAAAAACCTAGTTTATTTCTTCAGAGGAGCTTGTTTCTTTCAACTCTTTATTTCGTGAGATTAGAATCACCCCATCTTTCGCTTTCTCTCCATACAACGCTGCTGCTGCACCATCTCTTAAAATAGAAATAGATTCAATAGTATTAGGATCCATTTCAGACAAATTAGCATTGCTTACCTCCACCCCATCAACTACAAATAAAACCTTCTCATTAAGTTTATCTCCTCTCAATTTCACTTTGTTAGCAATATCATTCAGACTCAATATCCTGATACGTCCTGACACCTCCGAAGTATCTTTAACGCCACGTACAGAAGCTTCACCTTTCTTCACAATAATTCCTTTCCCACTGATCTTAACACCCTCCCCTACATTAGTATCATTTAGATCAGAATTCAATCTATCCACTTTTTTCAAACCATCACGTTTAGCCTTTTCTTTTGTCGTAATTTCTATAACACCATTTCTACCATCAACCCCGTACTTATCATAAGCCGCTTTATCTTTATAAACATTTACGGAGAACAAATCGTCAGCATTAACATTATAGACATCAAGACTTGTAAGCTGACGCTTTCCATCAATGAAAATCAAAGGGCTATTTTCTTCTCTCTTAAAGCTAATTTGCGCTGACTTTTTCCCATTCACTAATCTATCAGAAGTCATAACTCCTACCTCACCTAGAGCTTTCTTTTGACTAGGCACTTCTAGATTATCATTCTTATACCCCTCCACTAATACGTCATTTATAACCTCATCCTTTCTCAACCTTTCCTTCTCTATGCTCTCAGCATTTTGCTTCTGCTTTGTTGTATCTGCTCCTACTGGTTCTTTAATACGTAATTCCGTTTCCTTTACTAGATCTACGACATTTACAATTTTCTCATCCGCTTTACTTACTGTAAAAGCTGCTGCAAAAAGAATAACCAAAGGAAGTAAAAACGCATACTTCCCAAGTTCAATTTTACGAGACCGTGATCTGTTCATCATCATAATTCGTTTCTTTAGTTGTTTAAAATTAAAATTATTACTCAGCTCCAATGATACTCCTTCCGTCGACACCTTTAATAAGGAATACTGGTAAAGCTCTTTATTAAGCCCGCTGTCAAGCACTCGCTGATCTGTCAAAAATTCTAAATTTTGCCTAACAGCCCGCCGCATCAACCACACAAATGGATTGTACCAACAAGCTATAAGCAATATTTCATACACTATGATATCGACACTATGTCGACCCTGCACATGTATAGTTTCATGTTTAAAAACATCGAACAATTCCTCCTCCTCATGCTGTGCCTTATGTAAATAAATTTTATTCAGAAAAGAAAAAGGCACAATTGGAAAAACCACATCTCTAAAAGAAAAACCTCGCCAGATATTCGGTACAGAATGCGCATGTATACGCCACAAACTGAATAATTGCATAATGAACCGAGCTAGAAAAAACAAGAGGCCCAAACTAAAAAACAGAAATATCAAATGTTCTAATGTATATATCTTATTCACCTCTTTTTCAAGCACAAGACTAGGCCAGTACGTCAGCAGTTCCCCTACCGGTTCTATAGGTCGCTTAAAAAATGTCGGGATATCCAAAAACGGATACAACAAAGAAAACCCCACACCAGTTAGTAAGTAAAGTCTATTTAACCGATAAAACGTGAGGTTTTTCAGCAAAATAAAATACCCAAGATAAAGTACCATCAACAGCAAATTAACCTGAATTATATATACCAGTAGGCTATCCATAAGCTTATGATTTATTATTCTTAATCAAATCGATAATTTCTTCCAGTTCTTTGGAGGATAATTTTTCCTTCTCTACAAAAAAAGAAACCATCTCTTTATACGAGTTTCGAAAATAATCTCCGACAAAGCCATTCATAAATTTAGCTTTATACTCCACCTCCGAAATCAGAGGCTCATAACGTTTGGCATTCGCATATTTCACAGCTTTAACAAATCCTTTCCGCTCCAGATTACGAATAGTAGATGCTAAAGTAGTGTAGGGCGGCTTCTCACCTTTTAAATTATCCAGCACTTCCTTAATAAAACCACCACCGATTTGCCAAATTGAAAGCATAGCCTCCTCCTCTTGTATAGTTAACTTTTCCATTTTTAAAAACTTAAACTAAACAAGTCTACGAAAAATTCGTAATAAAACAAAGTGAATATTTATATTTTTATCGTATATTGGCTGATTCTGTGAGTATACACAAGCACCTAACCCATAAATTAAAAGTCAAAAACCCGCCTAGTTATGACGGATTTGTGTCATTTAAATTCAAAGGTGATATTAACTTAACAGTGTTTTTTATACATTTGTAGAAACTAGATAATTAAATATGTCGGATAAAGCAACAATAAATTTAGACGGTTCTTCCTATGAACTGCCCGTTGTTATTGGTACTGAAAACGAGAAAGCAATAGACATTTCCAAGCTAAGAGGTCAATCGGGATATATTACATTAGATCCAGGCTTTAAGAACACCGGAGCTACCGAAAGTGCAATCACATTTTTAGATGGAGAACAAGGTATTCTTCACTACCGTGGTTACCCAATTGAACAACTAGCAGAAAAGTCAACGTTTTTAGAAGTAGCATACTTATTAATATATGGAAACCTGCCGAGCAAGGCTGTATTGGAACAATTTCGTGCCGATATAAAAAAACAAATGATGATTCATGAAGACATGAAGAACTTCTTTGCCGGCTTTCCTTCCAAATCCCATCCAATGGGACAGTTATCTTGTTTAGTCGGTGCTTTATCAGCATTTTACCCGGAGTCATTAAACCCAAATGCCACTGACGAGGAAGATAATAAAACAATTATCAATATTTTGGCTAAAATGCCTACTATAGTATCCTGGATACAAAAGAAATCTTTAGGCCATCCTGTTGTATACCCAAAAAACAACTTAGGCTATATAGACAACTTCTTAAACATGATCTTCGGCGAAGTTAATGAAGAGGTAACTTTTGATCCTGTGGTTATCAGCGCTATGCATAAACTATTAATTTTGCATGCTGACCACGAACAAAACTGTTCTACATCAACAGTACGCATCGTAGGATCCTCAAACGCCAATTTATACGCATCAATTTCAGCAGGTATAAATGCGCTGTGGGGCCCTCTTCATGGAGGTGCAAACCAAGCAGTAATAGAAATGCTTGAAGAAATTAAAAACGGTGGTGGCGATATTGAAAAATACCTAGCCAAGGCAAAAGATAAAAATGATCCGTTCCGCTTAATGGGCTTCGGACACCGCGTATACAAAAACTTCGACCCACGTGCTAAAATCATCAAAAAAGCATGCGATGATATTTTAGAACAATTAGGTGTTAATGACCCCGTATTGGATATTGCTAAAAAGCTGGAAGCAGCTGCCTTAAATGATCCATATTTTGTGGACAGAAAATTATATCCAAACGTCGATTTTTATTCTGGCATTATCTATAGAGCTTTAGGCTTCGAATCTGATATGTTCACTGTACTATTCGCTCTTGGCCGTTTGCCGGGCTGGATAGCTCAATGGAAAGAAATGCGTGATAATAAAGAACCTATCGGACGTCCGCGTCAAGTATATATCGGAGAAACACTCCGTGATTATACAGACTTGAGTACACGTTAAAAATAATAAATTTAAATACGGAGCCCGATCATAAATTGATCGGGCTTTTTTTATAGCTAAAACCATCATGTAGAAGGCCTTCAATCAGCTATCAAATTAATATCTACTAGTTTAGTATATTTTATTAAAAAACTTAGGCTTTCCATCGGTTTTACTTATATTTGCAACTAATTAAGAATTATTCTAAAAAACCTTTCTTTGTTGAATTTTATCAAACGATAGAAAGTAATACTTGTTAATTAATAACACAAACGCACAGCAAAAATAAGTTTGGCCGAACTAATTATTCATATCATTACACCTGTTGCAATATTTATTTTTATTGCATGCTTTACGCTATTTGCTGTATATGCTGAACGCAAAATTGCCGGCTTTGTACAAGACAGACTTGGGCCAATGGAAACCGGGAAATACGGCTTGACACAAACCATTGCTGATATTCTTAAGTTGCTCCAAAAAGAGTTTATTACTCCAAGCAAAGCCGATAGCATTCTTTTCGCTGCAGCTCCAATCGTTATATTTGTTGCTGTATTTATAGGCTTTAGCGTTGTCCCTTGGGCTCCTGATTTTGTTCCGGCTCACTTACATACCGGAATATTCTTTCTAATGGCTGTTGTTTCAATAGACGCAATCGGCATTCTCATGGCGGGCTGGGGCTCCAATAATAAATACTCCTTACTTGGCGCTATACGTGCTATCGCTCAGATGGTATCTTACGAAATACCGGTTGGGCTTTCGCTCATTGCAGCTGTCATGATTACACAAACGCTTAATCTAAATGATATAGCCTATCTGCAGGGAGTCAAGAGCCCCGAACAAATTTACTTCATGGGCTTCTGGAATGTTACGGACATAGGAGGTATATTTGCCTGGCACGTTTTCCAAGCCCCTCATCTCCTCGTGGTTTACATCATTTTTTTTATAGCCTCACTTGCTGAATGCAATCGGGCGCCTTTTGATATACCGGAGGCAGAATCAGAATTAATAGGTGGATTTCATACCGAATATGGGGGTATCAGGTTTGCTTTTCTATTTCTAGCCGAATATGCGATGATGTTCCTAGTTGCTATATTAGGCACCGTTATTTTTCTTGGAGCATGGAACACTCCATTACCAAACATAGGTGTATTGCGATTTGCTGACTGGACAACAGGACTGGGCTGGGGCTTATTTTGGACAGTTTCTAAATCTCTATTTATAGTGGGTATCCAAATGTGGATACGCTGGACTCTTCCACGGTTTAGAGCGGACCAACTAATGACTTTATGTTGGAAAATATTAATTCCTCTATCTTTCCTATGCCTGGCGATATCAGGTTTGTGGAGAATAATGGTTATGATTTAAAGTGGTACTAAAAACAACAATAAAAGGATTTTCAACAGCTGTAAAAGGATTACTTTTAACAGTGAAACATTTATTTGGTGCGCGACGCTCCCGACAGGCTTATAACATTCAGGATAAAAACTACTTCGACCTTCAAGAAGGAATAACAACCGTGCAGTATCCTAAACAAAAAATGCCAATACCAGAAGTAGCCCGCTACCAATTGGAGGTAGATATCGACGATTGCATCGTATGTGACCTCTGTGCGAAAGCCTGCCCTGTGGACTGTATAGATATTCAAGCAATCAGGTCGTCAGAAGCTATCGGACACACATCAGATGGCAGTGTTAAAAGGTTATACGCAGCAAAGTTTGATATAGACATGGCTAAATGCATGTACTGCGGGCTCTGTACGGTTGTGTGTCCAACAGAGTGTATTACGATGTCTGATAAATATGATCGCAGCAGCCAAAAATTAACAGACCTGATTTATGGGTTTTCTGAAATGTCTGATGCTGAAATTGAGCAACGCAAGCAAGAATGGAGTATTTTTCAAGCAGAAAAGGAGGCTGCAAAAAATAAATAAACGTTATGGAAATATTTATTTTTTATCTTTTTTCCTTTCTAGCTATTACTGCCAGTCTTTTAGCCGTCAGTATAAAAAATACAGCACGAGCACTCTTTCTTCTATTTGTTGTGCTTTTTTCTATGGCAGGCCTTTATCTATTTGCTTTAGCCGATTTTATTGCAATTACACAAATACTGGTCTATGTAGGTGGCGTACTGATATTATTGCTATTCGCTTTTATGCTATCCAATAAAGAGCTTTTAGAAGACTTACAAGATACCTCCAAACACTTTATCTCACTACCCAATTGGCAGGCCGTCTTACTCGCATTAGCTTTCTTAAGCGTACTCATTGTTTCTTTTACCATGTGGTCTCGCGCAGTACCTGATTGGATAGATGAAGCACAAAGCAAAGGCAATATTATTCTACCGACAGACAATAATATTAAAGCTTTAGGCTTTAAATTTATGACCCAATACATCCTGCCTTTTGAAGTAATTTCTGTATTCTTAATGATGACCTTAATCGGCGCCGCCCACCTTTCCAGAAAGGAGAGCACCCCATGATAAGTTTGACGCACTTTTTAATAGTGGGTGCCTGTATTTTCAGCATAGGTCTATATGCCGTTCTTGCAAAACGCAATGCTATTATGATATTAGTAGGTATTGAACTTATGATCAATGCAGCAATTCTTAATTTCGTCGCTTTTGGTAAATACGATAAAGCAAATTATGGCGGACAGGTTTTTGCTTTATTCGCCATCGTACTTGCTACTGCAGCGGTTGCTGTCGGGCTAGCTATCATCGTAAATGTTTACAGACATTTTAAAACGATAAACCCAAAAAAAATAAATGAATTAAAAGACTAAATGGATACGCTATTCAACATATCGCCCATTTATGCAAGTCTCGCCGTCATACTTCTGCCGTTTATTTCAGCAGTCGTACAGGCATTGCTCGGCAGGAAAAACAACACTGGAAACTTTGCACTACTCGCAATTGTTGCCAGTACCGTCATAAGTCTCTTATACGTTTTCATACCTATTTGGAATACCGGGCCAATAGCCCAGAAGGCACCATGGTTTATCATCGGAGAATCAACCTTTTACGTAGGTATGCTCCTGAATAACCTTACGGTCATTATGCAATTTCTAGTATGTATCATAGCCCTACCTGTACATATTTATTCTAGAATATATATGAAAGGCGACCCAGGACTACATCGCTACTGGATGTACCTTAGCTTTTTTTGTTCTGCCATGTTAGGCTTGACTGTATCCGCCAATCTACTACAAATGTATATTTTTTGGGAGCTCGTCGGTTTTGCTTCATTCCTACTCATAGGTTTTTGGTTCCATAAGACTTCTGCAGCAAAAGCCAGTAAAAAAGCTTTTATTATAAATAGAATTGGCGACTTAGGCTTTCTCATCGGCATTGCCCTGCTTTATTCACATGTAGGCACCCTCGATATCGTGGAGTTATTTGGCTCCGATGGAGTATTCTCCAACGGGACTATTCTGCACTCAACCGGAAAAGTGTCAGCACAGGACAACACATGGATAACACTAGCAGGCTTAGGTTTTTTCTTAGCTGCAATGGCTAAATCTGCTCAATTTCCATTACATGTATGGCTGCCGGATGCTATGGAGGGTCCCACTTCTGTATCATCGCTAATACACGCAGCTACAATGGTTGCAGCCGGAGTTTTCTTATTGAGTACCATTTTCCCTTTATTTACCGATAGTGTTTTACTGATAATCACATGCATAGGTACACTGACCGCAGTAACTGCAGCAATATTTGCATTAGCCCAATACGATATAAAAAAGATACTTGCCTTTTCCACTGTTTCACAATTAGGCTTCATGGTGGTAGGTGTCGGCATAGGTGCTTCGGATACAGCTATGTTTCATTTAATAACACATGCTTTTTTTAAGTGCCTTCTATTTCTTTGTGCTGGTGCGGTTATTCATGCATTGACAGACTTTCAGAAACAGGCACAACTGGATTTTGATTCGCAAGATCTACGTAATATGGGGGGCCTCCGCAGCTTTATGCCAAAGACTTTTTTACTCATGACCATAGCATCATTAGCATTAATCGGTATCCCATTTAGCTCTGGTTATTTATCCAAAGAAAGTATTATTATTACCGCTTTCGAGTGGGGGCAACACAAAGGCTCTTTATATCTTATTATCCCTATAATTCTAGTTATTGTCAGTATAATGACTGCTTTTTACATTGCCCGCCTACTGTTCAAAACATATTTTGGAAGATTCCATTTCACCCAACTCATAGACAAGGGCAAAGCACAGATTAAAGAAGCGCACCATATAATGCTATATCCTATGTTTTTTTTAGCTATCGGAAGCCTTTTTCCACTCTATAGTTATAATCCTATAGATTATAATGCTTCTTGGCTACTCATCGGTTTGCACAAGGCGCACAATTACCCTGAAATTGGCATTTTGCATATACTTATCCCTTTAATACTTCTAGTTGGTTCATTTTTAAGTGGGCTACTCGCTTGGCAGTGGTATGTAAAAAACAAATATCCTTTATCAGGTAAAAGCTCTTCTATAGAATGGGCAGCTAATCAAGGATATTTAAATGAATTTCACAAGCAGGTATGGGTCAATGAAACAAAACATATCAGCCGAATTGTTGCCAAAATAGAACATAATTTTGCACAAGTCGGTCAACAACTCTTTAGCAAGGCAATACATCCCTTTAGTCAATCCATATACAGCTTTGACAAAAACATTGTGGATGGCACGACGAAACTATTAAGTAAAATTACACGCTACATTTCCTTATGTATACATTGGATTGACCATTGTATAGTGGATGGTATTGTAAACTTAATAGCCAACTTAACCTACTATATCGGGCATTTAGTAAGACAAGTCCAAAATGGACAAATACAAACTTATCTAGGATTTACACTTACTATGGTTGTATTAGGAATTATTTATTTGTTAATAAAATAGAAATGGGCATATTATCTATATTGATATTTCTACCCCTAGTTGCCAGCTTACTGATTATGGCACTACCGGCTTCAAATAAGGCTGCATACAAATATATTGCCTTAATTATCACATTTATTCAACTCTGCCTTTCGCTTTATTTATATCAGCATTTCGATCCTGAAATGGCAGGTATCAATCAAGTGCAGAACTTTCAATATGTTGATCAGCTGCCCTGGATCCGATTAAATTTAGGGGCAATAGGAAAACTTGAAATTGATTATTTTGTTGGTGTTGACGGTGTTTCTCTTCCTTTAATCGTACTCAGCGCCTTAGTCATGCTTATGGGCATAGGTGCTTCGTGGAACATACAGAAAAGCCAAAAAGGATATTTTGCCCTACTCATGCTCCTAAACACAGCTGTTATCGGTATTTTCGCTGCGCTCGATTTCTTCTTATTCTATGTATTTTACGAAGTAATGTTATTGCCCCTGTATTTCCTTATCGGAATTTGGGGAGGCGAACGCAGAGAATATGCAGCAATTAAGTTTTTCATCTATACCCTTCTCGGGTCCGTACTGATGCTACTGATCATTGTTGGTCTTTATTTTTCAGTAATTAACCCCGAAACAGGAGCACATACTTTCAATATGCTGCATATGATGAATCCGGCAAATTATGTAGATGGATCGTTTTTCGCCTACCTTACCAATGAGCACAGCGTATTTGGCATACCTGCACGCATGGTCGGTTTTATCGTTTTATTTTTTGCTTTTGCCATCAAGGTTCCTGTTGTTCCGGTTCATACTTGGCTACCCGATGCTCACGTAGAAGCCCCTACCCCGGTATCCATTATTTTGGCAGGTATACTCCTAAAAGTAGGGGGATATGGAATCATTCGGGTATGTTATAGCATTTTCCCGGACATGGCAGCCTCCACCAATTGGTGGCTAGCGCTTATAGGTTTAATATCTATAATTTACGGGGCCTTAAACGCACTCGCCCAAAAAGATCTGAAAAGACTCATCGCCTACTCTTCTGTTTCCCATATGGGCTTTGTTCTTCTGGGCATCGCCTCACTAACTGCCGAAGGAATTTCTGGCGCAATCTTTCAAATGGTTTCGCACGGTTTTCTAAGTGCATCCTTATTCTTTTTAGTTGGTGTACTGTATGACCGAGTACAAGACCGTTACATTGAACACTTTAGTGGTCTGGCTAGTATTATGCCCAAATATACAGCCTACATTGCTATCGCCTTTTTTGCTTCATTAGGCCTCCCGGGTTTTTCGGCCTTTATAGGCGAAGCATTTGTAATTATTGGAGCTTTCAATGCAGACACTCTTCAAACAGGAGTGCCTCGCTGGATGGCGATTGGCGGTTCTATTGGTATATTACTTAGCGCGATCTATTTTTTATGGACTTTGCAACGTATGTTTTTTGGAACAACAGAAGTACATGGGGGGGATAAATGGTTGACTCAACTTCGTGACTTAGACAAAAGAGAACAGTTTATATTGTTCCCCACACTTCTTCTGGCCATTATACTTGGTATTATGCCATCGCTCGTATTTAACAACTTAAATGCATCGGTACTACAACTCTTATCCCTCATCAAACCTTATCTCTAAAGTATAAAACAAAGTGAATAGCAACATTACAGAAATTATAGATCACGTCGTAACTTCAATAACTTTCTTCAGGCCTGAAGTCTGCTTAATTATTACTTTCATCATCTGTATTTTTGCATCGCTTTTCGTTCGGAAGAAGCAAAGCTTCTCTGCTTTCATTATCACTATAGTAGGTTTTTTATTTTCTTCAGTTTTCCTGATTCAACAACTTGCCAACACAGGCACGGGCTTCTTTAACATGATACATATCGATAACTTAGCAATTTACAGCCGCTTAGTTATCGCTATAGGCGCAATTATAACGGCTATTTTCATACAACAAAGACAGCCACGCAACAATGGCGATGTACATACCGTTTTAATAGCTGCAACCATTGGTATGTTTCTACTTACCATGACGACCCATTGGTTAGTTATCTTTATTGGTATAGAAATGGTATCTATAGCTTCATATATCTTGGTGGGCTACTTCTCTACAGACAAGAAACAATCTGAAGCAGCGATGAAATATGCACTGTTTGGCTCCGTCTGTGCTGCCATCATGTTATATGGCCTTTCACTCATTTACGGCTTGACAGGGAATCTAGATTTTAGTAGCCTAGACCATATAAAAGGCCTGATGACAGCTCCTGACGCTATCGTCAGTATTGCTACGCTATTTATATTCGTAGGTTTTGGTTTTAAATTAGGCTTTGTGCCCCTACATATATGGACCCCCGATGTTTATCAGGGAGCTCCTACAGCCATAACAGCCTTTCTCTCCACTCTTCCAAAAATGGCGGCTTTTATTTTACTGGCCAGACTCTACCAAGCGTGGTCTGATACCTTGTTTTATTTTTCAGAACTTGTCACTTCTTTTATTATTGTCCTTGCCATTATCACCATGCTGGTAGGAAATTTAGCAGCCCTCAGACAAACTGATGCTAAACGCTTAATGGCCTATTCATCCATAGGCCACACAGGCTTTCTACTAATGGCCATTTTTGCTTATAAACAGTCGTTTGAATATCTTCTGTTTTATCTTATTGCCTACACAATAATGAATTTCATAGCTTTTATATTTATTGATTATATTGAGAAATATACAAAAAGTTCATCCTTACTTTCATATTCCGGCTTAGGCAAACAGATGCCTCTCCTATTTACGTTGTTTACCTTTGTAGCCATATCTTTGATAGGACTTCCACCTACCATGGGGTTTGTCGGTAAATTAATGGTTTTCACTTCTGTATTTGACATATACCAGGAATCAAACAACACTTTTGTACTCCTGATGTTAATTATTGGTGCACTAACCTCTGTAATTTCATTATTTTTCTATTTCCGACTCCCATTATATGCTTTTCTTAAAGAAGGAAAACCTACAGAAATACATAATCCGCCGATAGATCTATTAACAATAATAGCTATTTTCCTAACGTTACTTTTGCTTTTGTTGGGTTTATTTCCAAACCTGCTTTTAGACATATTGAGATAGCTCTGAATAGGTAATTTGACAATAATATCCTATTTTTGTATCTATATATGGAAGGGTACTCTGCTATTGTTATAACACCGGTCAAAAATTCTTTAGAGAATACATTAGAGACCATTAAAGCTATAAAAGAAAGTATAGGAAAGTACTTATATTTTGTATACGACGACTATAGTGACCCTTCTGTATCGGAGCAGCTTGAGTCCAACGCAACAAAATTAGAGTATAACTATATCCATTTATCATCCCTTACAAACACACCATCACCCAACTATTTAACGGTTTTAAAAGATGCTCAACAAAAGTGTTTAGCAGCGAAGCTCCCTCTTATCATTGTAGAGTCGGATGTTATTGTCCAGAAAGATACCTTTGAAAAAATGATCAACTTCGGCAATAATACCGCACAGTCTGGAATGGTAGGGGCTATAACTGTTGATGAACAGCAACATGTTAACTTTCCTTATTTAAAATTTAAAGGAATGCCTAAACAGCCGACTTATACGGAACGAAGTTTAAGCTTTTGCTGCACGCTATTACAATTAGATTTTCTATCTACGTACTCGTTTGAATTTTTAGATCAGGGCAAAGATTGGTTTGACACGACAATTTCATACAAATCCATAGAACATGGTTTTAAAAACCACATCCTGCTAGATGTGCCTGTTTTCCATAAACCACACGGAAGCCGACCTTGGAAACAATTAAAATACACAAATCCATTGAAGTACTACTGGATGAAGCTCACAAAAAAAAGAGATAAAATATAAAGATGTCCTTAGTAGAAAGCCCTGATCAATTAAGCTATAAAAATAACATACCATTTGTTGTATGGTGCTATTGGGAAGGCCCACCTATGACAAATAATAGACTGCTTAGCTTCCAATTATTAAAAGAAAATATAGGCGTACCTGTGTGCCTAATCACACCTGACAATCTAAATAAGTTCCTAATTAAGGAAGCTCCACTACTCAAAGTATATTCCAAATTAAGTGTCGTACACCGATCTGATTACATTAGAGCATATTTACTTCATCACTACGGTGGTGCCTGGCACGATATAAAAGCAACTGAAGTTTCCTATGCTCCTGTTTGGGACTTCTTTAAAGATCCGAATGTTTGGATTATCGGTCGCCCTGAAAACCAGAAAGGAGCAGCAAAGGTTCACATAGAAGATGGGGTCTACATTCCTCATGAATATCAAAAACTGATCGCAGTTCCGTCTTGGGTTGCCCGGCCTAAAACTGATTTTTCGAAAGATTTACTCCGGGGGATTGAAGATATCTTGGAGTTAAATAAAGATAAACTAAATAAGCATCCTGCAAAACACCCCCGAGAAAAGTACATTTCGCCTCGTAATTTTTTACATAAAATAATCATCTGGATTAAACACACCTATGCAGGTCGAAATATAAATTATCCATTAGCATGGACTTTATTTGGAAATGTTTTTCACCCCACATTGTTAAAATATCAAACACACATTAATTACGGTTTACCGGTAGATAAAAACAAAAATGCAGGTATTTATCATCGAGGATAAACAACTAATTCTTAAAAAAATTAATAAAGCGAGACAGAGACCTATTGGTCCGTAATGGACCGTTTAATTGCTTTTTAAAAAAAAGAGCATGATGTTCGTTCAGGTAAGCAATTTCCTTGTTTTTAGATTGTTTACGCATACTCTTTCTTCTCGAATTACTATGAATTCTATAGTAAAACCCAACAAAAGGCAGCTTTACAACTCCTCCACCATCCTTTAAAATTTTTATCCAAAACTCCCAATCCTCCCTTACTAAAATCGAATTTTCAGTATAACCTCCTACCCTCAACCAATCAGACTTTCTATAAATAGCACTGACATATATCATATTATCTAAAGCCAGATTATACAACGAAAAAGGTTTCAATTTCCATCTACCTGTAGTAGCACCAAACTTTTCAGCTTCGGCGTAAACAACTTTCACCTCATCTCGCTCATTCAAAATATCAACTGCTGCTTCAATATAAGAGTGGCTTATACGATCATCCGAATCGAGCGGTAAGATATAGGTACCCGAAGCCTTAGAAATTCCATGATTCCGAGCTACAGATGGGCCGGCATTAGTTTGATAATAATAAAATACATTAGCAAATTCTATAGCTAATCCTTCGCCAACTTCTTTGCTATTATCACTAGAACCGTCGTCCACAATTATAATTTCGATAGAGGAATACGTAGAATCTAATACAGACAGTACTGTTTCACGCAAAAAAGAAGCATGATTAAAACATGGGATAATAACACTTACTAAATTCATTTTTTAATCTAAAGAATCATACGCCACCACCGATAAATCTGATCGAAGATACATAACTTTATCCGAGATTACTGAGTTTAACCCCTCGACACCCAATAATCTAGCAAACTGAAAATAATTAATATTTGTCGAAGTTAAAGCTTTTACCGAATCAATTAAGCGCAAACGCTCGTTTACCCCCTCACCATACCAGATATAGTAGGGAATCTCAGTCCCCTCCTTACTATCTGAGTGGATAAATCGTCCATTCACTAATTTTTCAGCATGATCAGATAGAAAAATAACAGCTGCATTTTTATCTTTTAACATCGTAAATAATTGCCCCATAAGTTGATCAGTATACAAAATAGAATTATCATAACAATCTATTTCCGAGATACCATTATTAAAAGAAGCAAATTCTTTAGGATACTTATCACATGCATTAGAATGGGAACCGTTAATATGCATAAAAATTGTCATCTTTTTCCGATCAGATTTCACCAAATTTGCCACCTCTGGTAGAAGAACCTCATCATACCCTGTCATCCAGACCAAGCTATCGGCAAAAGACACCAAATTATTTACGGTAGACAAATAATGACTACCTTTCTCTTGTGTACTTAGCCAATACGATTTGTAGCCTACACTTTTTGCCAAATTAAATACATTATCATTTAATTGAGCTTTTCCTTCATGATAAGTTTCCGGCACCATCTTACTCAGTATCATGGGAACAGATAACAATGTAATACCTGCGGAACTTACCATATTTTTATAAAAAAGCATATTACTCCTCTCAGCATCTTGGAAAGGCGTCGTGCTACGTTCATAACCATACAATGACATGTTTTGCCTTCTTGCCGACTCGCCAACTAAAACGACTAATAAATCCACTCCGTCATCTCCAACTACCATCTTGCTGTAGTCTATATTAATATTTCTATTAATCTCTTTAGACTCCTCATACTCTGCCAAAGAATGTACCATGGGCCTAAAATTATACAAAGGTGTAAATCTTAAAAAAACAGCTGTTCTTGATTCCACAGCCATGAGGTTAGAACCTTTCAGCAATAAATTTCCAAGAGGGATAAGAAACCATAGAGAAGCCAGAAAGTAAGACAAAAACTTATTACGAACGCTGCCTTTAAAAGTACTGAAAACATAGTACTGAAAACCAAAAAGAAACAAGTAAACTAAAACTATGGCAGGCATAGTGGATAGCATACTCCCAAATTCTTTAACGTTACTATTTAAAATACTTAAGCCATGTCCATACGTAAAAGGGGAGCTATATATATAATAAATCCCCAAACCTATACTTTGATTTAAAACTAAAATTAAGGTTGCCAAAACTGTTATAACGGCACCAACCTTTCTATAAGGAAAAATAGATAATGAATAAAAGAAAGAGAACAACACTATAATAATGATACTTATTTCCTCGATAAATTTAATTTCAACAGAAATATAATACAACAGTATATTCAATAATACTATGACAGGTAAAAATAAATACCATTTAGAAGGCATAAGTTAGGTTATATAATTCGACGAAACTAAAACTCTATTCAGCTAATTAACTTTACAAATATACGTATTATTCGATCTTTATTTACGCTTTGCTTACAAAAGTTAAATATAACAAAACAACCATAACATAATAAACTAAGGCTAGAAGATGTTTTATAGAAATAACAAATTAAATTGTAACAAAAATGTAGCGTATAATAAAACTTTAACGTTATGTTTCTGTTAGTAAAAATATATAAGAGATATCCATGAAAAATCTTACGGTTTTAATTCCTAACTATAATGGCGAAAAACTATTAAAAAGTTTTTTACCGTCTATATTTGAAGCACTAAACATTGCAAAAATTGATTACGAATTCATTGTGGTTGATGATTGTTCGACAGATGAATCCATAGAATTTTTGAACAAAAATTATTCTAAGAAAATTACCACTCTAAAAGACTCAACCAAGTTAAGCTTTGCACATACCTGTGACAAAGTAATTGCATCTGCTAATAATATTTTCAACCAAGCTATAAATGATTATCATCTGTATGATAATATTGATCACCCTATGGTCAATCCATACGATAAAAGCTCTATTGAACATCTGCTTTATCTTAAATGTTGGATAGATACTGCTCAATGGCACATGGAAGACGTAATAAGAAACCCCGACATCGAGCCACAAGATGCACTTTACTGGAAGCGAAGAATTGACAAGCAAAATCAAATACGCACCGATACTGTAGAATATATTGATAGTTATTTTCTTAATTTATACTCGTCAACTATTCCAAAACCAAATGCCAAAATAAATACAGAAAGTCCGGCGTGGGCAATAGATAGATTGTCAATACTAGCATTAAAGATATATCATATGCAGGAAGAAAGTGGCCGTAAAGATGCCGAACAAGCGCATAGAGATAATTGTCAAGCTAAATTGGAGATATTACTACAGCAGCGAAATGACCTTTCACAAAGTATTGAAGAACTGTTACAAGATCTTCAAAGCGGGCAAAAGATAATGAAGGTTTATAAACAAATGAAAATGTATAACGATCCTTCACTAAACCCAGTCTTATATGCAAAGCAAAAATAATTTATATGGAGCGCGTCAGAATTCTTGTCATCCGTTTTTCAGCAATGGGAGATGTAGCTATGGTAGCCTCTGTACTACAAGAATTTCAACAACAAAATCCTCGTTGTGAAATTCTTGTTTTAACAAAGTCTCAATTTCATTCTTTTTTCGATAAAATTCCTAATGTCCATTTTTTTTCAATATCACCTCAAAAAAAACATAGAGGACTAATAGGTTTGTGGCGACTATTTAGGGAGCTTAAAAAATTAAATATTACCTATGTAGCGGATCTACATAATAATATACGTTCGCTTATTTTAGGTTTCTTTTTTAAAATCACAGGCCATCAGGTAAAAACCATAGATAAAGGAAGAAAAGAAAAAAGACAATTGGTAAAATATAAAGTACTAACTCCTTTAAAACATACTGTCGAGCGTTATGCAGATGTTTTTCGCAATTTAAACTTTAATTTACATTTAACACACACACTTAAAAAATCACAAAATCAGCTGCCTCAGTCTATTCCTTCAATACTTAATGAAAAAAAAATAAAAATAGGTATAGCACCATTTGCCCAACATCAATATAAAGTCTGGTGTTTAAAAAACTGGGAGTTTATTTTCAAAGAACCTTCTTTTAACAATTATCAATTTATTATTTTTGGAGGAGGAGAGAAAGAAAAAAAAATAGCAGACCTCTGGGTAGACAATCACAACAATGTATATAACAGTATTGGTGAGTTTAATCTTCAAGAAGAGCTGGATTTAATCAGCCATCTAAACCTCATGATCAGCATGGACTCTTCTGGTATGCATATGGCTTCTTTAGTAGGCACCCGTTGTTTTTCCATCTGGGGTACTACTCACCCCTCTGCTGGTTTTTTAGGTTATGGTCAATCAATTGACGATTGCATACAGGTTGAACATCCACAACGTCCGAACTCTATATATGGCAACAAACCATGTGATTGTGACGGTACAGAAGCCATCAACCTTGTACCTCCAACAACTGTTATTGATCGAATAAAAGCAATGTGAAATGCGGATCGGATATGATGCTAAACGTTATTTTAATAATTCTTCGGGACTCGGCAATTATAGTCGTGATTTAATCCGTATTCTTGAAGAATTTTATCCCGATAATGAATATATCAAATACACTCCCAAAATTGGCACAGCAATTCCTTTCTCCAAAAAGTTAGAAGCAACGACAAAAACTCCTACGGGCCGAGTAAACAAGATGCTGCCCAGCATTTGGAGAAATAGAAACATAGTAAACGACCTTAAACGAGATAAAATCGACTTATTTCATGGCCTATCTGCGGAAATTCCACAAGGTTTAAAGAAAAATAAAATTAAATCAATTGTTACGGTACATGATTTAATTTTCTTAAAATTTCCCGAACTATATAAACGTATTGATCGATATATTTACAATAAAAAGCTAACGTATGCTATTAATAATTCAGACAAAATAGTCGCTATTAGTCAACAAACAAAACAGGATATAGTTGATCTATTTAACTTACCAGCCCATAAAATTGACGTAGTCTATCAAGGGTGCCACCCCTCATTTAAAAAACAAAAAACAGCTGAAGAAAAGGAGTTAATTAGAAAAACTTATAATCTCCCTGAAAATTTTTTACTAAATGTAGGTTCTATTGAGCCTCGTAAAAACGCACTTCAGATTATAAAAGCAATAGAAAATATAGATATACCTTTAATAATTATCGGGAAGCCGACTGAATATGCTGAAAAAATAAAATCACACATTATAGAACAAAAATTAGATAAAAGAGTTTTCTTGATGCAGGGGTTTACAATGGATGAACTTTCGACCATATATGCCATGGCTGACATTTTTATTTATCCTTCGACCTATGAAGGTTTTGGTATTCCAATAATAGAAGCTCTATATTCAAAAACTCCAGTGATAACAACAAGGTCTGGAGTTTTTTCAGAGGCCGCGGGACCAGCATCAATTTTTGTAAACCCGTTAGATACTGAAGAGTTACAAAATGCCATAATAACAGTCCTTTCCTCTACTGAGAAACAAATTAGTATGAAACAGTGCGGAAGTATATACGTTCAAAAATTCAATGATGACGTGATAGCGAATGAATGGATGAAAGTTTACAATAAAGCATTATAAATATTCCAGTATTTCTTAGAAGCTTTATCCCAAGAGAATTGCGATGCCCATTCTTTTATCTGGCCTTCTCGAGGACTAGAAGCTAATATTTCTAACAACCTCTCTTTTCCGAAAAACCTCATATAATCTTCCGAGGTTTCTTCTAAATAAAATGCTTCTGAGCCACCTATTTCCGGAAGAGATGTATGATTCGATAGTAAGACTTTTTTTCCAAATGACATGGCTTCTATAACAGGCAAACCAAAGCCCTCTGCAATGGAAGGAAAAGCAAACAAAGAACAATTCTTCATGTAGGAATATTTTTCACTATCCGTAACAGGCCCTGTATAAACAAACCTATTTTCCAGTCCGAGCTCCTTTACTATTTTCTGGATGCGCTGAAAATAATCTGGTTCATGAATTATACCACTCATAACTAACTTCAAATCGTTTCCTATTAATAAATAAGGGAGTATATGGACATTCTTCTTTCTATTTATAGTGCCAAGCGAGTAAATAAACTGTCCATCAACAAAAGATTCGTTATTTGACGATTGAAAAGCTTGTTCTTTCATATTTACATGGCAACCATTATATATAACCTCTAACGGTTTATCCAAAAGATTACAGTGTTCTAACAGGTCTTCTTTAACATAATTCGATATAGCAACTATTGCTGAAGATCTTTCAATAAGCTTTTGAATTTTACTCAAATACTTCTCTCTTTTTTGCTGTGACTTATTCTCTTTTAAAAAATTCAAGTCATGAATTGTTGCTACAACTTTTATCTTTTTATTTATAGGTAGATAATCTGTTAATTGAAAGGTAGAGTGCCATAAATCAAAGTCATTAAACCTTGGCTTTATGAATTTATCTATTGATTTTTGATTTAAGTAATTTGAGTCAGTTCCAAACACACGATCTACCTTCGAATTTAAATAAAAGTACATCTCTCGGTCATTCGGACAATCCTTCAGTACAGATTGTCCTAAATCTTTACAAAAATGATATAGCCCCGTATAAGGGTATTTCATTCGTTCTGCATCAAAAATAACTTTAATATCCTTCATCAATATCGTAAAACACGAATCTACTTATTTTTTCTAAATCAATCCAGTACTGTAGTAATCCAATTTCTAAAAGAATATTTTTCAACGATACATGGATCAATTTTCACCATTGGAATCTCAAGAAAATCTTTAATGCCGTATAAATTATTCTTATTCCAAACGAATATATTATTGGGGTGATAGAAATCAAAACTTAGAACAAGAGGATTATTAGTTATAATTTTCTTGCCGTAAAAAAGAGCTTCAAAAATTCTAAAAGACAAACCTTGATGTATAGATGGATTCTCAAAATCAAGTAAAGCCTCATATTGTTGCACATGCATTACCATATCTCTATAACTCAGCGGCTTATTTATAAAATCCACTTCGATATCTTTATATTTCTCTCTTGTTTTCTCATTATCACAAAACAACTTAACACTTATTTCAAAATTTTCCTGTTGCAAAAAATCTGTCAATTGTTTAATATAGGGCATACGACCTTCTAGATAGCTACCTACAAAACATATACTTTTTGGATACACCACTACATCATTATCACTAGGTATTTCTAGATAAAAATTTGTTATAAAATCAATATTAGAAAATTCATTTTTATATTTAAGATAGTCTGTATGATCGAAAACATAGAATTTATCAAAAACCTTAATTCGTTCAAAAACTGAAGGAAACCTATTCAGTCCATCCCACTGATAAGCAACCATTTTTCCGACTTTATTTTTTATTTTCAATAATGTATCTAATGCCAATAAATCAGGCCTAATGATCAATGCATAGTCCAGTATCTCACTTAGACTATCTAGCTGAAAAACTAAATCTTCATTTTCTCGATTGAAAATTAGAGATTTTTTAAAGTTCTTCTCTGCTAATATATTCTTATGTACAAAACTATTAAGCCGATCAAGTATCCCCCTATAAACAAATGGCTTATCTGTCACAAAAAGAATAATAACTTCAAAATCTATATTTTTGAGGGACTGTATTACATCCTTATAAAGCTCAAAATGAACCGGAATTATCAATAATATACTCTTCTTTTTCACCTAACTCTACCTTAAAAAATTATTTCAACATGTTATCAACAGAAAACGTTCCAAAAACAATAATGCTACATTAAAGCATAACAAAATGTCACCACTTAGTTACAAAATAACCAAAATGAATTTATATTTTTGACTCTTTGGGAAATTACTCTATTAATTATCATCTACAATTAAATACAATGAAAGAAAAAAACATCAGCAAAAGTATTATAATAGGGATTCCGCAACACTTTTCACTGAACAAAGTTTTTTATGCTCAGCTAAAAAAATTAGGTTTTGTTGTTTTTGATATAAGTATTCCTACAGAAGAGTTCCGTTATAAAAATATCATACAAAGAGCATATAATCTATATAGAAAAATATTCTTAAAAGATCGTGATTATAAAAAACATCTAAAAGAAATTGCTATTGAAGAAAGCTATATAAAAAAGCTTCAAGGCCTGCCGCATAAAGTAGATTATGCACTATTCATACGCCCTGATTTGTTTCCTATCTCGATAATAGAAAAAATAAAAACAAAGTCATCTCTTACTGTTGGTTATCAATGGGATGGATTGAAAAGATATCCAAATATCTATCCACGAA
>NZ_JAPPVJ010000020.1 GCF_026711005.1 Sphingobacterium sp. UT-1RO-CII-1
GCATCATGGAAACAGGAAGAAAAAACAATCGATTGGTACGACTGGGACCAATACAAATACTATCCTTGGTTTGACATGTCACCCGATCAAAACGCTGGTTCTGTAGGTTCGTCGGTCGGTTTTTCGTGCGACGGCTACGGCTACGGTCTTACGTGTTCGTCTGTCGGTTCCCGCCTCGTATTTCCCACTAGAGAAATAGCGGAGTATGTCGGCAAAACTCACTTGGATTTGTACCGTGACTTTATGGTCATAGACTAGAATAAAACAGGGTGGCTATCCATTGGCGTTCTGTAGGTTCGTCAGTCAGTTTTTCGTACAACGACTACAACTACGATAATACGAATTCGAATGTCAGTTCCCATATCTGTAAAAATATTAATGGATAGCACCTTGCAAGCATTGCATAAAACAAAATGTTAAAAGGTCGTTGGTAGGTTTTCTCCGAAGACGACCGAATTACACAGAGGCCATGAAAAGACACGGAAATTTATACGAGAAAATCTGCGACATACAGAATCTGTATTTAGCGGACGATTTAGCCAGCAAAGGAAAATCAAAGCAATTTGGCGTGATCAACCATAGAAATAACAGAGACATAAACCTTCTTAACCTTCAAAATATGCTCCTTGACAAAACATTCAAGACTTCCGAGTACCAGGTATTCAAAGTATACGAGCCAAAAGAAAGAGAGGTTTACAGACTGCCTTATTACCCTGATAGGATTGTCCACCATGCTATAATGAATGTTTTGGAGCCAATTTTTGTAAAGACATTCACGACTGACACCTACAGCTGCATTAAAGGAATGGGGCTTCATAAGGCTTCAAGGAGATTGTCAAAGGCGTTGAAGAATCAAGAAGAAACAAAGTATTGCCTAAAACTAGATATTAAGAAGTTCTATCCAAGTGTTGACCATGATATCTTAAAGATGCTACTAAGGCGAAAGTTTAAAGACAATGACCTTCTAGAACTACTCGACGGAATAATAGATAGTGCAATCGGAATACCTATAGGGAACTATCTAAGTCAATACTTTGCTAATTTCTACTTGACATACTTTGATCATTGGATAAAAGAAAGTTTACTAGTTAAATACTACTACCGTTATGCGGATGATATAGTAATTCTTTCAGACAGCAAGGACTATCTCCACGGTATTTTAAGCAAAATAAGACATTACCTATTATCGAATCTTAATCTACACGTAAAAGAAAACTATCAAGTATTCCCTGTGGCGTCAAGAGGTATTGACTTCTTAGGATACGTCCACTATCACACACATACTAGGCTTAGAAAAACAATAAAGCAACGCTTTGCCCGAAAGGTTAAGAAAGGAGCTTCAAAAGAATCTCTAGCCAGTTATCTAGGATGGGCCAAACATGCAAATTGTAAAAACCTAATAAAAAAACTAATACCAACACATGAAAAATTTTAGCGACTTCAACATAAAAGTTGAGACTACAAATTTCACGGGTGACAAAATAAAAATATCACGAATACTCAATATACCTATAGTAGTGCATGCTTTCAAGTTGAAAGACTCAATACATTTTCCAAATGATTGCCTGCATTTGCAAATAGAGCATAAAGATGAAAAACACATCTGCTTCTCAGGATCTAAAACACTAATAGATCAAATAAAGAAAGTGCCAACCGAATCATTTCCTTTTAAAACCACAATAGTTAAGGAAGATGAAAGATACAAGTTTACATAAATCAATCAATTATAGATATGAGCATATTATTAGGAAACCTCTCAGTAAATGAGATAGAGAAAAGAATAGGTATAGATTTCCCACAAGATGTAAGGGATTTTATGAATGACCACCACCACAGCGACGCAGGGAATATTCCTAAAGGTAAATGGCACTGCTTTGATATCCCTTTTACTCTTGTATGTGGTGATGTTGAAACAGCCACTAAGATTTACAACTCCGTAAAAGAAAGGTCATCACAGGTTAAAGAACAATTACAGTTTTCAATTCAAAGGTAAAGACAATGGCTAAAATTATTAAAAACGATAAAGGATTTAAGGTTATTTCCTGCTCAATGAGTGAGACAACCAAATTTTGCGGAATGGGTATTTGTGACTGTTGTAGTAAGGCTGCATTCAATGGTTATATCGTTTGTGTCCTTGTTAGATGGTATTGTGAAGAATGCTACCAAGAATGGAACAAAGAAGCTACCTATTACCCCGAAGATGTCAACTATGAACTATCAATGTTTAATCAATTCAAAAAAGTGTTAAATATAACGGAGGTAGACAATGGCTAAAACACTAATAAACGATAAGAGACTAACGCCTACTATGAAAAGGATTAGATCGGGATCGACACAGTTGTTTAGAGAAGAAAACCCAAATAACAGAAGTTTTATTTCTAATGAAAATGCTGATGTTATACTAACGCATGATACCGATAAGGCGATGTATGCAGAACTTATCGACGGTGAATGGTATTGGGTAAGTGGTTGTGCAGAATGTATAGGTAAGCCTAGAGGTACGAGTTACATTGAGTGTGATGAGCACGATGTATGCTCATGTTGTGGTATTTCACGAAAAGAAATCGAAGGTTCAGTTTGGGGCGGTCGACATGGGTGGATTTGCCCTTCTTGCCATGATGCTAAAAAGCTAGAAGCTAGACAAAGAGCATTCCAAAAACTTAACGGAAACGAACCTGATACACACTATACAGATAATCCCACATGCCCTCATTGTGGAACTGAACATGATATTAATTATGTTAATGAAAACACTACACTAGAATGCTACGTGTGTGAGGGCGGGTTTGAGATAGAAGTAAATTGGACGCCTAGCTACACTACAACGGTTGTTGGGGAAAGATTAACACATTAAACCATTACCCCCTATTTACTAAAAGAGAAAGAAACTATGGATAACAAAGTAATCATAGAAATAACACCAACAGGATGGACAAAGAAGGTCGTCATAGGTGAAAAGGAATATACCGAAAATTGGAAGCTCACCT
>NZ_JAPPVJ010000004.1 GCF_026711005.1 Sphingobacterium sp. UT-1RO-CII-1
TACGACGTTGATAGGTTACAGGTCTAAAGGTAGAGATATCAAAGCCGAGTAATACTAATCGCCCGAAGCTTTCCATAGCTGATAGCATCTGTTGTCTTTCTTTTATTGTTTTTTTTCTTTCAATAGTTGTCAATTTTCAGTGTTATGAGTTTTACTTATTCATTCATTGAAAATATTAAGATATTCAGGTGCCTATATCGGCGGTGTCTACCTCTTCCCATTCCGAACAGAGCAGTCAAGCCCGCCAGAGCCGATGGTATTGCCGTAACAGGTGGGAGAGTAGGTCGGTGCCTAATTTTATACAGAAAGCCTTTGCTAGATCAGCAAGGGCTTTTTTGTGTTATAGCATTTTTATTAAACCGTTGTCAGCTTTGCGTGCTGAGCTGTAGATTCCCCAATCTTTTACTTTCTGTTAGTTTTTCGATAATATAGCTGATAATCTGAGTGACTACGAAAGAGCGTACACACTTGTATGAATAAAAACGGGGATAATGTAGTACTGATATTTTATATGAGTGCTGAAATACCAATTATTTGCATTTAAGAATCGAATTTCACGTATGAATTTAAAGAAAATATAATGTTTATCATTTATCTTCTTTTAAAGTTGTAAGTCCATTGTCACGATGGATGATAAACTTTTTTTGCCCTAGAGTTTACGTTAATTGTTTTTATGTTTTTTTTATCACTAAGATGTTGTCTGTTTTAGAAGTTATACTTACTTTAATGGTCTATTTTAAAGCTAGCTTTTTACTCTTGTAGAGTAGGACGTTTATTTAACAACGCATATATGATCTAAGTTTATGAAAAGATTTTTTTTATTAGTCGTCGGTTCTTTTTTGTGTATTGCTGCACAAAGTCAGCGTTTGCCTCAGGCTGATACGGCAGTTGTTACCAAGCACCAATTAACAGCAAATGGTCAACGGTTTAGTTATACTGCAAAGGTAGGGACACAACCTGTTTGGAACGGAGATGGAAAAGTTATTGCTACTGTACATTATAGCTATTATACAAGAGATGATGTTCAAGATCGTTCAAATAGACCTTTAGTTGTCTCGTTTAATGGTGGACCGGGCTCTGGTTCTGTATGGATGCATATTGCTTATACAGGACCTGTTTTGCTCAATATAGATGATGAGGGGTATCCTATCCAGCCTTATGGTATAAAAGATAATGCATATTCGATTTTGGATGTTGCAGATATTGTTTATGTTGATCCGATCAATACGGGTTATTCGCGTATATTAGATGATAAAGCAGATCGTTCTCAGTTTTTTGGTACGAATGCGGATATTAAATATTTGGCAGAGTGGATTAATACTTTTGTAACTCGGAATGATCGTTGGTTGTCACCTAAATATTTAATAGGGGAAAGTTATGGTACAACTAGAGTGTCTGGTTTAGCACTTGAACTGCAAAATGCACAATGGATGTATTTGAATGGAGTTATTTTGGTATCGCCTACTGATTTGGGAATTGCTCGAGAAGGCGCTGTATCAACGGCAAACCGTCTTCCTTATTTTGCAGCGGCGGCTTGGTATCATAAAAGGCTCAATCCTGATTTTCAAAATAGAGAGTTAGAAGAATTCCTACCAGAGGTAGAGAATTTTACTGTGCATGAGTTATTACCAGCTGTTTCCAAAGGTTATAGTATTACGGCTGAAGAGAAAGCAAGCGTTGTTAAAAAAATGGCAGCATATTCAGGCTTGTCTGAGTCTGTAATTTCTCAGAATAATCTAGATGTTTCGACTTCACTTTTTTGGAAAGAACTTTTAAGGGAAGATGGCCGAACAATAGGTCGTTTGGATTCGAGATATTTAGGAATTGATTTTAGAGATGCCGGTGAACGTCCAGATTATAACGCAGAATTAACATCTTGGTTACACTCTTTTACACCAGCTATTAATCATTATTACGCAAATGTACTAAATTATAAAACTGATGTTAAGTATAACATGTTTGGTCCTGTTCACCCATGGGATAGAAGTAATGACCGTACAGGTTTAAGTTTACGCCAAGCAATGGCTGCAAATCCTTATTTGCATATGATGGTGCAATCAGGTTATTATGACGGAGCAACGGATTATTTTAATGCTAAATACAATATGTGGCATATGGATCCTTCTGGTAAGTTATCTGATAGAATGAGTTTTAAAGGATATAGAAGTGGACATATGATGTATCTTAGGAAGGAAGATCTTATAAAAGCGAATGAGGATATTCGTGAATTTATAAAAAAATCAACTCCGAATAAAGGGGAACCTGCTAAATATTAAGGTGCTAAGAAGCCTTTTTAATAGAAAGGCTTCTTTTATTTTATAATAAATTGTTGAATGAATATTAATAGGTCTATTCTTGTAATTATTTGCTTTCTATTTTGCTCTTCGTACATGACGTATGGGCAAGACTTAATCAATGATACTGATTATGTAAATGAAGTACTTGTAGGGGAGAAAAAGAAAAACAGAGCAATCGCTAAGGCTAATACTCAAGAAAGTTATAAAGCACTGAAGAGATTATTAGCGATTGGAGATTGGGATTTTGTTCTAAATAGTATAAAAGATGGTGCTAAGATAAACGCTATAGAAAAAGCTGAATTAAAATCTCTTTACTTATGGTTGAATAATGATTTTGCTGGAGTTGAGAATGAATTAAAGCTTCTTTCGCAAGATGATCAGCATGATTTTCGTATACAGCGCATTCTAGCAACTTTAGATATTGAAGCTTGGAAGTTGGAAGATGCTGAAAGAAGAATGTTAAAGCAGCTGAACGAATACCCTAAGGACCGAGAGAGTAGTTTGGTTTTGGGTAGAGCCTTATTGTTGCAGAAGAAATATAGGGAGGCTCTTTCCTTAGCGGATGCAATGATTAGCTATAATGATGCCGATGCTTCTGGCTATTTTTTGAAGGCAGAAGTGTATTTTTGGGATCAACGACCTAAGGAAGCAGAAGAAAATCTTGTGAAAGGCCTAAGATTAGACCCGCTAAATGCAGACGCTCGTTTTTATTATGGGTATGCTATATGGAGACGTATTGATGCTACGCAATTGGATGATATGGTTGCTCAATGGGATTTAGCATTAAATATTAATCAGTTACATTATCAAACCCACTGGCATTTAGGTAACGGACATACGAATAGAACTTATGCAGACTATGTTGACGAGCATGAAACTGAAATTCGTAAAGCATTGGATGAAGCAGATTCACTTTTCTCAGCAAATAAATTAAATGAGGCTTTAGAAGTTATCTCCGCTGTTGAAAGAGAATATGTTAATTCGGTTTTGCCTGCAATGCATCGTGCTTCATTATTATATAGTGACTTTGATAATATAAATCGTAGTGAACAGTTAGATAAAGCACAGGATAATTTTATTCATGTTTTATCAAAGAAGAAGCATTATGGGCCTGCGCATAATGGCTTGGCAGCAGTTTTGAAGTCTAAGCGAATCCCATATCTTAGCACATATGAGACTATTATGGGGCAACTAAGGTCTCCTGATATTACCAATATGGATGATTTTCTCGAGGTGTTTCCAGATGTTGGCTATTATCCAGGAAATGTTGCTAAAGGAATGGCGTGGAATCAATTATATACTTCAGTAGTTTATTTTCCTTTCTTAGTAAAGCAGCACCGTGCCTATGTTATACCTCCATTACATATTGACTTGGCTTTAGCGATGAAAGCTCCTTATTTTCGTTTTAATACAACTTTTGACAATCGGCAATGGATGGATATTAGAGGGGTAGGTAGTGGTGCGGCTGCAATAGAGTATGTCGAACGTGGTGCTTTTGAAGAGAGAAATGTATTGCTGCATGAATATGTACACCTTTTCCACTCGCAGGTTACAACTGATGAGCAAAATAGGAGAATTAAGCAGCTATATTATCAGGCGATGGAAAATGGACTGACTCTTGATTATTATTCGCAAAATAACGAATCTGAATATTTTGCTCAGACTTATCCGGCTTATTTTGAGAAGGTCAAAGTTCATCCCTTAGATTTTAAATCTATGAATACTTTATCAGATTTAAAGTCGAAAGATCCGGAAATGTATGCTTTTTTGGATGAGCTTGTAGCAAAGGAACGTGCGTACTTGTCAGGTGACAAATCTGCAATGGCATCTAATTGGGCGCAAGTATATTTAAATTTAGCAAGTAAGGCAGGTCGTATTGATTTACAAGATGCTTATGTTTTGTTGGATACAGCTTTGCAATATGATTCTAAGTATATTCCTGCTCATTTAAGATATGCTGAGTTCCTTACGAGGGAGTCACGTTTTACCGAAGCCGAAAGCTTTATTGATAGAGCTAAAAGTATAGACTCTTTATATGCTCCTATATATAGTACTGAAGCTTATTTAGTGAAGGTAATGTTTCCCGATGCATTTGATAAACAAGCTTATTTGTTACGAAAAGCATATGACTTAGAAGATGACTATATGGAGAAGGCAACGGCTTTTAATGCTTTGAGAAACTTTTATTATAATAGAGGTTTGTTAGAAGAAGCACTAGCAGTGGCGGAAGAGTATATTTTGAATGCTTCTGAGATATCTACATATTTACGTGATCGAAAAAATGAAGCAAAAGCTTTTAAAGCCTATCATTTAGGTTTGCTAGGCGACAACGATAGTGAAAATTTGTTGGCTTATTTAGTGTCTCAGAAACCACAGAATTACGCGCTTCGCACGCAGTATGTTGAAGTTTTATTAGCTAGCAAAGATTTTGAGGGAGCTTTGAAAAATATGCTGCCGTTATATCGGACTTTACAAGCATCTCAAGTGAATAGACCCGAATTTGAGCTTTTGATTGCAGAGGCTTATATAGGCTTGGGTGAAAAAAAAGAAGGCAACATTTTTTTAGATAGATTAACAAGTAAAGACAATGAGTTAGAAAGACTTGACGTTTTGTCTAATTTACGCTTGGTAAGATTATTGCTGAAAGCTGATCGGGGTGAAGATGCTCGGAAAATTTATGAGCAACTTGCGGTCGATGATTCTATTTTTTATAAATCTAGTTTTTCTTTGACTAATGCGTTGTTAAAAGAAAATGAAGGAGATGTCGAAGGAGCAGTAGATTTATTAATTAATTCTTTAAATTACTATAACTATCAGGGAGAAGCAATCCAGATGCTCTATAATTTGTCGAAAACAAATGTTAAAGCAGAAAAAGTGTTTAATCAGTATATGGAGACTTTGGTGATTAAACCTGTTTTGTAAAAAAAAGATATATATGAAATTTTTATATTTTTTTGCTACACAAATGTAATGGAGGAATCCGTATGACCATTGAAAAACAAACCGGGCTTGCGAGCTCATGAAATAATTAAATACATATGAATATATATGAATTAATATCTATCGGATTATATATGCTATTGATGATTGCAATAGGTGTGTATTCTTATAGAAAATCTACCAGTAATTCTGAGGAATTTTTGATTGGTGGAAGAAAAATGGGAGCTGCCGTGACTGCACTATCGGCTGGTGCTGCAGATATGAGCGGTTGGCTGTTAATGGGACTTCCTGGTGCAATGTACTTGTCGGGGCTTTCAAGTTCGTGGATTGCGATAGGTTTAACTACAGGTGCTTTTTTTAATTACCTTATTGTTGCACCACGTTTAAGAATTTATACAGAGATAGCTAAGAATGCGATTACCCTGCCAGTTTTTTTTGAAAATAGATTTCATGATAAGACGCATTTATTGAAGTTGGTATCTTCTGTATTTATTTTAATATTTTTCACGTTGTATACTTCAGCTGGTATGGTTTCGGGGGGAAGACTTTTTGAGTCGGCTTTTGGTATGGATTATTATACGGGATTACTCGTGACTTCTTCTGTTGTTGTATTGTATACCTTTTTAGGTGGTTTTTTGGCGGTTAGCTTAACTGATTTTGTTCAGGGTACTATTATGGTTACTGCACTTGTTGTAGTACCTATCGTGTTGGTATCTCAAGTTGGAGGATTGGGAACTACTTTATCTATTATTGAAAATAAAGACCCTAATTATTTAAATCTATTTACAGGTACTACAACTATATCTATACTTTCTTTGCTGGCTTGGGGCTTAGGATATTTTGGTCAGCCGCATATTTTAGTGCGTTTCATGGCGATAGAACGGGTTCAGGATTTGAAAAAAGCGCGTAGAATCGGAATCAGCTGGATGATATTTACAGTAGGTGGCGCTATGTTGGTGGGGCTTTTCGGTATAGCATATTTGCACCAGTTTGATGTGGATACAATGTCGCGCTTTGATTCTTCAAAAGAGCTTGCAGAAACTATTTTTATTCACGTTTCACGTG
This sequence comes from Sphingobacterium sp. UT-1RO-CII-1, assembly GCF_026711005.1. Classification (GTDB taxonomy): domain Bacteria; phylum Bacteroidota; class Bacteroidia; order Sphingobacteriales; family Sphingobacteriaceae; genus Sphingobacterium. The sequence goes on from NZ_JAPPVJ010000004.1 coordinate 6,303, forward strand.
TATTGTTTCATCCATTGATAGGCGGTTTTTTATTGTCAGCTATTTTAGCTGCTGTAATGAGTACTATATCTTCTCAGTTATTGGTAACATCAAGCTCAATGACGGAAGATTTGTATAAGAATTTTTTAAATAAAAACGCGTCGGCTAAAAATATGTTAGTTATGAGTCGGGTATCTGTCCTAATAGTCGCTGTCATTGCACTTGTATTATCACTCAGCCCTAAAGATAGTATATTGGATTTGGTAGGGAATGCATGGGCTGGTTTCGGTGCTGCTTTTGGGCCGTTGATTATTTTATCGTTGCTATGGAAGCGAACGACTTCTCTTGGGGCGTTATTAGGAATGATTGTTGGTGGAGCGGTGGTTTTATTATGGGTATATGTCCCACATGATTATAAAGAAGTGTATGAGATTATTCCAGGCTTTATTTTAGGTTTTATTACTATAGTAATAGTTTCTTTCTTAACTAAGCCAGTTTCTAAGAAGATTGAAATGGAGTTTGACGAAGTGCAAAAAATTAATGAACAATACAAGTAAGTGAATACCGTTGCGTACGGTAAAAACTATCACAAAAAATCGGTGGTTTTATGAAAAATGTATAAAATCACCGATTTTAGCGATAGCGTCTGATAAGATACTAATTCGTTAATCTCTTTCTTTAATTAAGCTGTAATGAAGAGGGGCCAAACTCCTCAAAATATATACTGTCTTTAGTTACACCGTTTTCGAGTAAGAAATTATAATGCTTTTTAATAAATGGTGCAGGGCCACAAATATAATATTCTGTTTGATCCCCTACGATTTCTTCTTTTAGTGGTTCTAATTCGACACGTCCATGATAATTTTTGTTTTCGTTTAATTGCTTGTTTTCGTAAAAAATGTGTTGCTTGAGTGCGTTGTAGCTTTTAGTTATTTCTGCTATTCTATCTTTAAAAGCATGCACTTGTTCGTTACGACATCCATGAATCCAGGTTATTTTATTTTCTCGCGTTTGCGTTTCATTAGTGAGATCTTCTAGCATGGAAAGCAGAGGGGTTTGTCCAACTCCACCGCTAATAAAGACTTTATGTGGTTGTCCCTGTTTGTTTAGTGTGAAAGATCCCGCTGGAGCTGTAAGTTCTACGACATCACCAATGTTTATGTTATTATGAAGACGATTACTGATAAGGCCATCAGGGTGGTCATTACCCGTTTCTTTTTTTACAGATATCCGATAAAACTCTCCATTTGGTGAGCAGGAAATGCTGTATTGCCGAGGTTGCATCAAATTTAATTCAGGTAAAAATAAACGAATACTTAAGTATTGTCCAGGTAGGTGGCTAGCCACATTTCCAGCATCTGCAGGGTATAGGTAAAAAGATGTTATTTCGTCTGATTCTTTTATTTTTTGTTTTACTAAGAAGGGACGCCAACCTGTCCACCCCCCCTTACTTTTTACTTGTTCATTATATAACTTTTGTTCGTGTGTTGTCATTATATGGACAAGTTGCTGGTAAGCAAGTGTCCACGCTTCTAAAAGATCAGGACCTGCGGCTTTTCCGAGTACTTCGGCAATCGAAGCTATTAGATGTTTGCCCACAATCTCATAATGTTCTGGACGAATGTCAAGGCTAGTATGTTTCTGTCCAATGTGATTTACAGCAGACATTAATACAGAGGGATCCTCGATATGTTCTGCATACGCAAGAACAGCCATAGCCAAAGCTGTTTGTTGTCTTTCGTTTTGTTGATTTCCCATGTTAAACACATTTTTTAATTCGGGATTGTGCGTGAACATTCGTTTATAGAAATGTTTAGTTAGTAGCACACCGTGCTCTTTTAATACAGGAATTGTGTTTTTTACCTGCTGTATTTGATCTGTTGTCATAAAAATATATTAAAGGATGTTTTTGTCTTTTATTAGAGTATAGTTTAGTTAAATTGTAAACAACTTTTAGTTGCGTCCGTTTATTTCTTTAAAGTTAGTGCGCCACTGAGTAAGTCTTCGTTAAATTCACCAATAGTTGTGCTGTAGAGCATTTGAGTCAATTGATTTCTTACTTTTTTAAATTCACTATGCAATGGGCAAGGATTAGTTTCTGAACAATAACTTAACCCCATTCCACACCCTGTAAAAATTTCGTCCCCTTCAAGACTTGTGATAATATCTGCTAATGGACGATGTAGGCCATTAGCTTCGATGAAGAAGCCTCCATTAGGACCTTTTATAGACGAAACTATGCCTTCTTTACTGAGCTTTTGCAAAATTTTAGCTAGAAAATGCTCAGGTGAATTAATGTTTTCTGCTATTTCTTTGATACCGGGACGATATCCGTTTTCTGAATGACAAGCTATGTAAAAAACCGCGCGCATAGCGTATTCACATGTTTTAGAAAAGAAACCCATCGCTTATTATGCTGTTACTACTTGTTGAACGCGATCTATTTGATCGGCTTTATGAAGAGAGAGTCGTACGATACTTTCTTTAGTAGCTTTTAGATCATGTATAACATGACTATCTAATGTTATCAGTGATCCTGCAGTTAATTGTACACGCTCATCTCCGATACCGAAATCAATATGTCCTTTTACGATTTCAATAATAATGGGATATGGAGCTTTATGGGCTTTCATTTCTTGTCCTTCCCGAAAAGCAATTCTTATTTCTTTACAAAAGTCATTGTTTATTAAAACCTGTACGGCGGGTTGTTTGTCCCCAAAAGTGACATTTTCTAAAAGCGATACTATTTCCATTTGTTTTATATCTTATTTCCCAAATATAGTAATTATTCAATAAAGGATATAAATGTCTTTTATTGTTTTTGGTTCTTTACGAGAATTTAACAAAGGATGGATTGCATAGCTTTAAATTTATGACTAATTTCATGATATAAATAAATGTAGACATATGAGTATTAAACAAAGCTATCTGATCGAGTTAGATCATGAACTTAAAAATACAGAACGTATCTTAAATAGTATACCGGATGCGCATTTAGATTGGCGTCCTCACGAAAAATCAATGACTATGGGAGAGTTGGCTGCCCATGTGGTCGAATTGCATAACTGGGTTGCAAAAGCAATTCATAAAGATGTTTTTGATTTTCATGTAGATTATCAGCCTTTAAAGATTACTTCTATAGCTGATTTGAAGGCAGTTTTAGAAGAGGGGCACGAAGCCAATAAAAAGGTAATTGAAGAAATGTCAGAAGAAAAATGGTTTGTAGAGTGGACGCTTAAGGCAGGTGATCATGTAATTGCGCGTATGCCTAGAGTAGGAGCGCTACGGTTTATTGTTACCAATCACTTAATACACCACCGTGGTCAACTTACTGTTTATATGCGTTTGTTGGACATTCCTGTTCCAGGGATTTATGGTCCGTCTGCAGATGACAAATAAAATAATAAAAGCTCGCTTATGTTCATAGGCGAGCTTTTATTATTTATGCTTAACTATATATTTATTTTTTAGCTAATTCTTCTGCTATAGCTGCGCCGATTTCTGCAGGTGATTCTACTACACGAATACCACATTCACGCATGATTTTCATTTTTGCAGCAGCCGTATCATCTGCTCCACCCACGATAGCTCCAGCATGTCCCATACGGCGTCCTGGAGGCGCTGTTTGTCCTGCAATAAACCCTACTACTGGTTTAGTTCCGTTTTCTTTAATCCACTGTGCAGCTTCTGCTTCCATTCCTCCACCAATTTCACCGATCATGATAATTGCTTCTGTTTCTGGATCATTCATGAGTAGTTCTACAGCTTCTTTTGTTGTAGTCCCGATGATAGGGTCTCCACCTATTCCAATTGCGGTTGTAATTCCTAATCCTGCTTTCACTGTTTGGTCAACAGCTTCGTATGTTAATGTCCCTGATTTAGATACAACGCCTACATTACCTTTTTTAAAGATAAAACCAGGCATGATTCCAACTTTAGCTTCATCAGCAGTGATGATTCCAGGACAGTTCGGTCCAATTAAACGTGAATTTTTATCGCTCAAGTATGATTTTACTTGAATCATATCTTTAGTAGGTATACCCTCGGTGATACACACGATAACTTCTATACCAGCTTGTGCAGCTTCCATAATTGCATCAGCAGCAAATGCAGGCGGAACGAAAATAATGGAAACGTTAGCAGCAGTGGCATCAACTGCATCCTGCACACTATTGAAGACAGGGCGATCTAGGTGAGATTGTCCACCTTTACCCGGCGTTACACCACCAACAACATTCGTCCCGTACTCAATCATCTGAGACGCATGATAAGTACCTTCGTTTCCGGTAAATCCTTGTACAATTACCTTAGAATCTTTATTTACTAATACACTCATTTTTTCTGTTTTTTTGCAAAGCAAATCTACTATTTTGCAATGACTTCTAAAAATTAAGCAGGCTCTATTGTACCATTTTTTTGAAAAAGCATCGACTTATATGTAAAATGCCAAGTTATTATGCCTATGGCTACTGAAACATTAAAGGAATGTTTTGTGCCAAACTGGGGAATTTCTATACAAGCATCAACTTCTGCCATTAATTCTTCTGAAACGCCATGCACTTCGTTGCCAAAGATTAATGCATATTTTTGATCTGATTTAATTTCAAAATTTTCTAAATTTATACTCCCTTGTGCTTGTTCTACAGCTAATACTATGTAACCATTTTCTTTTAGATTACTTATAGTTTGGGCTGCTGAAGGAGAGTGCTCCCAATCAACAGACTGTGTGGCACCTAGAGCTGTTTTTTCTATTTCGCGATGGGGTGGTGTTGCTGTTATGCCGCAGAGGACTATTTTTTCGACAGCAAAGCCGTCTGCAGTTCGAAAAGCTGAACCTACATTATGCATGCTTCTGACATTATCTAAAACAATAACAATAGGTGTTTTCTCTTGTTTTTTGAATGACTCTACATCAGGTCTATTCAGCTGATCCATTGATAGTTTTTGCATTTTTATTTAAAATGTGAACTTCAAAAGTAAAAATTTTTATACTTTTGAAGTAATTAAATGTATAAGTATTGATAATGAGCGTTCTGTAGTGTTTTTTTTAAGGTTGCTAGAAAACATGAATGATGTTTTACTGTTTTTTGCAAATAGATTTTGAATAGTGGAAATAACATGTTATTTTTGCGTTCCGAAATTGTAATATAAAGAAAATAAAATAGCTAAGAAAATGGCAAATCATAAATCAGCGATTAAAAGAATTAGAGCAAACGCAGCAAAACGTTTAAGAAATCGTTACCAAGCAAAAACTACACGTAACGCAATCAAAAAATTACGTACAACAACAAATGTTGAAGAGGCAAAAACGTTGTTACCAAAAGTTGTTTCTATGCTTGATCGTTTAGCTAAGAAAAACGTTATTCACAAGAAAAAAGCATCAAATAACAAATCAAAATTAACTAAATTAGTTAATAAATTAGGTTAAGTTGTTAGATTGTCAAGAATATTTAGGGATGCGCTAAGCGTATCCCTTTTCTTGTTTTATAAAAGTAGACTAAACCTGTAGAGGTCTGTTATCTTTGTTAAGATGATGTCAGAATAGAAAAAAAAGGAGAATCAAATTTGATTCTCCTTTTTCATTAACGTATGTTTTGAATAACCTTGTTTAATTTTTCTTGATCATCTTTGTATGGCGATAGATCATATAGTTCTACTTTTCTGAAATCTATTGGGTGACTTTCACTTTGTAGGTAGATGAAACCTTTATCTAATAGTTTGCCGTCTTGTTTTACATCAGGATTGTGATTAGATACACTTCCACCTCCTACTTGTGGTTTAAAATATTCTAATACCACTTCTTTATCCATAATATGTTGTACGATAGAATCTCCCAATACCAAAAACTCTGCTGTTACCCATTCATCACCATGATAAGTCTTTGAAGTAGAACTTAGGCAATGTGGTGTGAACAGCTCATTATTTACTACTACATTAGTACCTGGGGTACACAGATTGGATGTTGTTCTTTCGTCTGTGCCATTGCCTCCTAAAAATTGACCTTCAATAGATATTGGGAAATCTTGATCTTTAAGCATTGTTTGTGGATCTTGTCCATGTAGCATAGCTCCACTATTTCTCCATGCCCAACCTTCACCACCTTTGGCTTGTTCGTCGATAAAACGATATTCTACACGTAGAAAGTAATATCCGTAAGGAGTGTTGTAGGCGAGGTGACCATATTGTTGATTAAACTCATCATAGCCATCATATCTAACTTTTAGTAGTCCGTCTTCTACACGGAATGTATTTGCGTAATTGTCTCCGACTTCATGAAGTCTTATTTTGGGAGTCCAATCATTGATGTCTTTACCATTAAATAATTGTATTGCTTCAGGCTGCTCATCTAAGGTTGTTGATGTTGACTGCCCGGAGCAGCTCGTGAAAAATAAGCTTGCGACAATTGAAAATATGAAAATTCGTTTCATGGTTTAAGTTATTAAAGTAATAAATTTTTGTTTTTAATATATTCACTGGGTCGTATCCCAATAATTTTGTTAAATGTATTGCTAAATGTCGGTAAACTACTGTATCCCACCCGCATCGCAGTTTCGTTGACACTAAGTTTTTCATCTAACAATAGTTTTAATGCGGTAAGCATTCTTAGTATCGTGTAATATTGTATGAAAGACATGTTAAGCTCTCTCTGAAACAGGCGCGCTAAAGTACGTTCACTGATATCAAATTTCTTTGCAAGCTCTTTAAAACTGATGTTTTCATCTAACCGACTTTCAAGAAATTCGATAATATCAATGAGCTTTTTATTTCTTGGATAGGGGAGAGCTAGGGGAAGCTCTGTTTGTGATACTTCTGGCAATATAAGTTTGAAGGCTTTTGCTATGCTGTATTTGCTACCATCTGTTGGGAGTATGTTTCCTGTCCATCTATTTGTAAACATGATAAATTCTATGAGGAAGTCGTTTACAGGGTATATATTTACTTTGTCATAAAAGTCAGTATCTGTATCGAATGTAGGGAAATATAGGTTCCGCATTACCACGTCCGGACTACTGGGGTGTATACTGTGCTTCACTCCTGAAGGAATCCAGATGTAATGGCGTGCAGGCAGGAAATAAGATTTTTTTTCTGTACGTAAGAATACGATACCGCCTTCCGTGTAGAGGAATTGACCTTTTTTGTGACTATGTTCGATAATTATCCCTTCACGCATCATAGCATGGTGACAATAAATACTATCTTCATAAGTATCTACTTCTGTAATGTAGTATTTATCGCTATACAATGAGGGGTCGTTGATGGAATTGCTCTTCACGCTTTAAATTTCCTTAAATTTAATGATATAACCAAAAACTAAGTTTTATCTATTAACCTATTAGTATATGTTAAGTTAGTTTTTCTTTTACAATAAGTATAGATAAACAAGTGGCTAAAATAGATAATAAGTATTATTAAATTATGCTTAATATTGTATAGCTTAATAAAGGCTTTGAAGCATAGAAGGTTAATTGTTAATTATGACTAACGATAGAATTAAATTAGATAGTTTAAAGGATAAAATAATGACTGCCCAAGAAGCTGTGAAGTTTTTTGAAGATGGAATGGTAGTTGGAGCAAGTGGTTTTACAAAATCTGGAGATAGTAAGGTTGTACTGGAAGAGCTTGCTAAGCGTGCGACTACTGAAAAAATTCAGATTACTTTAATGACTGGTGCTTCTTTAGGTCATGATACTGATGGAAAGCTAGCAGCAGCCGGTGCACTTAAGAAAAGAATGCCTTTTCAAGTGGATAGGGTATTAAGAAATAAGATAAACGCAGGAGAGGTTTTATTTATTGATCAACACTTAAGTGAAAGCGCTGAATTGTTGCATAACAAAAACTTGCCTTCTGTTGATATTGCTGTTCTTGAAGTAGCATATATTGATCGTGATGGTAATTTAGTACCTACAACTTCTGTGGGGAACTCGGCTACATTTGCGGAATTGGCCGAAAAAGTTATTATAGAGATTAATGAAGCTATCCCCATGGATATTTATGGAATTCATGATATATATAAAGCAGAAGATTATCCACATAGAAATGTTATTCCAATTGTTGCGCCTTGGAATAAAATTGGTCGAAAGACGATTCCGATTAATCCTGATAAAATTGTAGGGATTGTCTTTACAAATAAAAAAGATAGTCCAGCTGATATAGCGGAGCCTGATGCGAAGACGGTAGCTATAGCTAAACATATATTAGATTTTTTTGAAAGCGAAGTTCAACTTGGACATTTAACGGATAGATTATTGCCTATTCAGGCAGGGATTGGAAAAGTGGCTAATGCTGTTTTGACGGGCTTTAAGGATAGCAATTTTTACGATCTGACTATGTTTTCAGAAGTGTTACAGGATAGTACTTTTGACTTGATAGACTCAGGAAAGTTAACTTTTGCATCTGCATCTTCTATTACTGTTTCGGCAGAATGTTATGAACGTGTAATTGGGAATTTGCAGAAATACAGAGATAAAATTGTTTTGCGGCCTCAAAATATTTCTAATACCCCCGGTTTGATTAGAAGGCTTGGTATTATAGCTATAAATACGGCAATTGAGTTTGACATTTACGGGAATGTAAATTCAACGCATATATCAGGGTCTAAAATTATGAATGGTATCGGCGGTTCAGGAGATTTTGCTCGTAATGCTTATTTAAGTGTTTTTGTGACGCAAGCAGCATCTAAAGACAATAAAATATCACATGTGTTGCCCATGGTTTCGCACGTAGACCACACTGAGCACGATGTTGATATTTTAGTGACAGATATTGGCTTGGCAGATTTGCGTGGTTTAGCGCCAAGGGAACGTGCACAAAAAATTATAGATAATTGCGTGCATCCTGATTACAGAGAGGAGTTGCAATCATATTTTGATAGGGCATGCGAACGTGGCGGGCATACTCCACACTTATTGGAAGAAGCTTTTAGTTGGCATTTAAGGTTGGCAGATACCGGTTCGATGAAAAAGCTTTAAAATAAAGAAGGTGTCCAAAAAGGGCACCTTCTTTATTTTAGTTTTTTCCAAACTTTCTCCTTCGTACCCTTTGTTGCGCTAATGCAAATAAAGAGAGTAAAATTATGGGGGCTGCCACATTAATAACTTGCCATTTTAATTTGTCATTGCTTATTGCTACTTTATCTAAGAGGCGTAGTTTTACCTCTCTATTTCTGAGTAGGATAAGTTCTTCATCGTTCAGGAGGTAATCAACTAAGTTGTGTAACAATGCTTTGTTTGCGAATTGTTGTTCTGTGTATTTATCCCAGCCCAGCGGGTAGGGAGATTGATCTTTTGTGTTTATTTGATTAATTAGCCAATCGCCATCCCCAAAAACAACCATTTTAGACTGTTTACTGATACCTGTTAGATCTACTGGGGTGTCTATACCAGGAGGAGCTGGACGATTTTCGTATATATATGGGAATTTACCTTCTGCCAGCCAAGCTATAGCACTTGGGTCCGATTGAAATTTTCTAGGATCAGGTGTTTCTTCTACCATTTTTAAGCTAATTGACGAAGGTGTTGATAGTGTTCGGGAAAAAGGAGAAGAACTTAATAGTAAGGTTTTTTCGATTTCGGCATTCTCAATAGTATCTACTGTGCTGATAAATTGAGTTTTTATGCCGTCTAAGTTTTTTAAAATAGGGTTGGTAGAAGTAGGCATTAGTATGGGATAAAAGTACCATGGGACAAGTTCTATTTGAGCTTGATTGCCTATATTACCTATAGTTAGGGGGATTTGACTGCAATTTAGATCAGCTACAATATTGTAGTTGATGCGGAAACCGTACATGAAAAGTTGATCATCTATATTGAGCTGGCGGCCAATCAGAGGTTGACTTCCGTTTTCTTTTAGGTATTCTAAGTTTGCGTCTATCTGGTCAATAGCCCACACAAGACTTCCTCCGTTTCGGACGAAATAATCTATTTTATATTTTTGACTTTCTGAAAATGGTTTTGTGGGTTTTACTATAAATAATATTCGTAACTGTTCAAGAGATTCATAGGTTACAGAATCTAAATTTACTCGGCCTACTTGATTTCCTGCGGGTAGGCTATGCATTGCATCATAAAGTTCTAAGTCTGTGGGTTCGCCATGACCTTCTGTGAAGCCGATGAAATCGACTTCTTTTTTAATAGCTTGGCTAATTGCAGATAAAAGCGCATATTCAAGGTTTTGAATAGAATTGTTTAAAACTTCTTCGGGAGTTATACCTGCTTTTTGTTGTAACAGATTGATTATAATTTCTTGTTGTTCTGTACTTACGACAGCGCTGGGGAAAATTAATTTTTGGGAGAACCCTTGGTTTGTTTTAACACTTAAGTTGGTAGGGTATATACCCCGGTCTATTAGCGCTGCTGTGAACTGCTGTTGCTCATCTTGATTACCTTCAAGCGGATCGAGAATATTCATTGTTAGTTTCCCCTTACTATAGATCTGCATATCGCGAATCATATCTATAGTCGATTGCTTTAAGCGCTCAAAACCGCTCGGAAGTTTGCCGTCGAGGAATAAAGTTATATGTATAGGTTGCTCAAGTTTGTTAAGCGACTGTTTACTCTTGTTAGATAAGGTGAAGCGGCTGTCTTCAGTAAAGTCAACTCTAATAGTCGATAGGTTTGCTACCCATAGATTTAAAACAAAGAAAAGAACGAGTGCTATTGCGTATGTTGTGAAGGTTTGTCGACGAGCTCTAAAACCTTTATTTAAATGTCCTATCGAGAAGAGCAAAAATAAAGCAGAGATTGTGGTAAAATAGATAATGTCGTTTATTAATAGAACACCACGGCTGATACTTTCGTAATGTGTTTGTATTCCGATATATTTTAATGTCGTTTCGACACGTTCTATAGCTGATAACTGACTAAGTTCTTCAAGGCCATAGAAGCCAATAAAGCATAGAAACATGCCGAGTAAAAAGGCTATAATAGTGTTTTTTGTTAGTGTTGAGCAAAAGATACTAATAGCACTAAAGCTGCATACTAAAAATAAGAGACCTAGATAAGATCCCACTGTTGCACCAATGTCTATATTACCTTTTGGATAGGCAATAAAATAAAGAGATACAGCATAAATTATGGAAGGCAGTATGGCAAGAAAGCCGATGCTTATTATGCCGAGATATTTACCTATGATAATATCTTTGATGCTATTCGGTCTACTAAACAGCAGGTCAAACGTGTTTTCAGCTCGTTCTCCCGCAATAGAGCGCATCGAGATAGCTGGAATAAGGAAAATAAGTAAATAGGGGGCTAGCGTAAAGAATCCGTCTAGCGAAGCGTAACCGGCATCGATAATCGAGGTCTCTGGAAATACCCACAAGATAAGTCCTGTAATTAGGAGAAATAGGGCTATCGCTAAGTAACCGATTAAAGAATTGAAATAAGAGGCTACTTCTTTTTTAAATATACTTAACAATGTATTATTTTTTTTGTGCCCCCGAATTTAGGAAAATGATTGTGCTAAAGCAAGAGAGCACCAATGATTAACATGGTGCTCTTTTACTTTAAGGGTAGGTTTATTTATCTTTTTCCTGGTAAATAAATCTGGAATCCAAGACCAATACCTAAACCTGTACTTTTGTCTCCAGCATTAATATTAGCTTTAGAGTAATTGTATCCAAAGGTTGTTTCAAGTGCTACGGATCTAGTAACGAAATGAGCGTAACCTAGATTAATACCAAATGCGAATGATACATCGCTACCTGCATTGGCACCTGCGATACCGATATCACCTTGAGAAAAGAAACGTCCTGTGGAGCTGGCTCCTTCCGGAAAATAATAACGTACGAATGGGGAGATACCGTAGTTCCAAATGTCATCACCGTCTTTAACGGATTGAAAGCCTAAGTTCGTTTGCAAACCTAGTGCTATTCCATCAGATACGAAGTAACCTGCTTTTGGCTGCAAAGCAATACCGAAGGATTTTCCTTCGAAGCTATAGCCAATATTTCCTAATGCTCCTCCTACCATCCAATTCCCTGTTTTGATAGGTTCCATGCCGACATTTTCTGATGTCTGCGGTCTTGTTGCGTCAATTTTCTGTGCTTTTGCTCCCAATGTGAAGGCAGCCAATAGCGAAAATAGTAAAGTAAACTTTTTCATAAGCGGTAGTTATTAATATTTATAACTATAACACTTATGAGTAAAAAGTGTTTGCTTTATTTCGTTAAATTAACAAAAATATTTTCTAGAGATTGTTGCGGGTATAAGGTTTCTTTTTCAGTGATATCAAAATGAGCTTTAAGTTGGCCTTTATTAATAATGATGACTTCATCACAAATAGCTTCAACTTCTTGCATAATATGTGTAGAGATTAAAACTGTTTTCTCTTCTCCTAATTTTTTTATTAATGCCCTTATTTCTAATATTTGATTAGGATCTAGGCCAGAGGTTGGCTCGTCGAGTATGAGCACATCAGGATTGTGTAATATACACATTGCAAGGCCTACTCGTTGTTTGTAACCTTTGGACAATTGGTGTATTTTTTTTGACTGTTCTTCCAGTAAACCAGTTTGTACTATAACTTCTTCTATACGTTCTTTTTTATTTTTTATTTTATGGGTTTGAGCTTCAAAATATAAAATTTCACGTACATACATATCCATATACAGCGGATTGTTTTCAGGTAGATATCCGATTGTTTTTTTTGCTTCTTTGGGGTTCTTTGTTATATCAACTCCATTAATTGTACATGTTCCTGCTGTCGCAGGTAGTAAGCCTGCAAGTATTTTCATAGTTGTTGACTTACCGGCACCATTTGGCCCAAGAAAACCAATTATACAATTTGTCTTGGTTTTAAATTGGATGTTGTCTAAGGCTTTCTGTTTGCCGTATATTTTTGATAGTTGTTCGACGTTGAAGGACATGGTTTATCTGTATGTTATCAATTTATATAGGGAGAGGATAACTTTCTTTTTTTTGTATAATAGTTTAGTGCTTTGCCAGCTTCTATTGGACGGTCTGTACTGAGTATATCAGCTCCGTTTTCTATATATTCGGCATACATCTGTTCGCCTTTTGACTTTGCTTGCCTGTCGAGGTTACCCATCGTTCCAAGAATACACATTATTCCATGTTGGTGAAGGGTGTTTATTAGATTGCTGTCTGCTTGACTACTACCAATAAAAGCGACAAGACGTGTGTCGGGTATATTATAATCATTAAGTCTTACTAAGTCTTTTTCATTTTTTATACTAGCCGAGATCATAAGATCGGGTGCTAGTCTATTTACTTTAGCTGCTTGTGCTGCACTATAAGTTATGATTATACTGTTTGCTTCTGCTTTTTTGTTTCTTATAGCATCTATAACTAAGTTATAAGGTACATTTTTTTTGACATCAAGTGTGAAAATAACTCTTCCCGCACCCCACTCTAGGGCTTGTTCTAGCGTAGGAATTCTATAGCTGGTTGTTTCTCCTTGATTATCTTTTAGTTTTAGCTTTTTTATTGCTTCAAAGCTGTGTTCATTTACTTTTCCTTTCCCTGTACTGGTGCGCTCTAATGTTGCGTCATGCATTAATATTAATATAGAATCCTTGGTCATATTAATATCGCACTCGATAATTACAGGCATTTTTTTTGCAATATGTTGAAATGTTTCAATCGCATTTTCTGGATAATTCGAGGCTGGTCCACCACGGTGAGCACTTATAAGTGGTACCCTGTTTTCGGAATAGGTTAAGAACTGGTATAAATCCTCGACTGATTTTAAGTTAAAGTTAGCGTCGGATATGTTCTTTTGAATGAACTCTCCGTTTTGGTTAGCTCTAAAACAGCTAGTTAAGCTGAGTGTCGTGATACCAAATAGGAATGCTTTTACAAGTATTAAACAGATGGAAGAATTTTTTCTTTTGCATGGCGTATGAGGTATGCTGTTATTCCGAATGAAAAAAGACTTAAATAGTTTCAGCATGTACTTTTATAATTTGATGAATACTTTCCACGTTACTATTAAGTTGGTCTATTGCTATATGGGCACGTTTGTAGTAGGGTTCTCTTTCAGCAAGTTTAGTTTCTATGAAATGGAGTAACTTGTCTCCGGTTAATCCTTTCAAGGCCGGTCTGCTTGAGATGTTAGACTGTTGTAGCCTAGCGTGTAATGCTTTAGGGGATAGTTGTAAATAAACCGCTATACCATTATCTCTAATCCAGTCCATATTGTCAAAATAGCAGGGGCTCCCACCACCTGTAGAGACTACTGTATTTGTTTCGGACATTTCCCGAAGCACATGTTGTTCAAACTCTCGAAATTTATCTTCTCCATATTGTTGAAAGTAATCGGGGATGGACATGCCAATTTTCTCAACAATAACTTGATCCATGTCGATGAATTTTCTATCTAAGCGTTTGGCTAGTTTTTTGCCGAGAGTGGTTTTCCCACTTCCCATAAATCCGATTAAAAAAATAGGCTTTTCCATTATTTACTGAAAAAATCTTTCTCTAATTCTTCCTTTGAAGGGAAGGTTAATTTTGACCATTTTTTTTCTATTACGCCATTACGCATTAAAAGAATACCAGGGTTAGAACGGACCATACTTTTTAGTGGTATTGCATCAGCATAAAAAGTTTCTAATACTAAATCCATTTCGTCGTCCAAACGGCTTGCTGTTTGGGAAGAGCTAGCTGTAAGTAGAGTTGCCCTTAAATTGTAATCAGTAGCAAGGTCACGTATTGTTGTGTTTATACGATCGAGAGCAATTATGTCTGCTGTATTTAGTTTATCTGCATATGTACTTACAACTACAAAGTTATAATAAGGGTTTGTGATAATTTCTTGTGTTACATCATTTCCTTCGGCATCAGATATTAATAAATCTGGGATAGGGATCTCGTAACCTTTCTTTATCAATCTTGAACTGGGCTCTCCTTGTATTTCCCAATTATCATCCTCCCATATACCGTCCATATACTCTTTGTCTGTTACTTTTTTACTTTCACCGTTTGTCTTATTCTTAATAGTGTATATATATTCATAAACATCACTTTCCTCACCTTCTGGTAAAACCATAAGTTGGGGTATATTATTGCCTTCTTTGTAGGGTAGGAAGTCAATAAAGGGTAAAAACATAAAAGTGTATATGCCTATTCCAAAGGATAAAATAATAGTTAGGGCTGAAATGAATTTTTTCAAACCTCCATTAGGAATAATCGGTGTAATTCGGTCTCTATATATAAAAATTATTAAAATGAAAGCCAGTAGTATGATGTCTTTCCCGAATGACTGCCATGGGGTTAGAGGTATGGCATCTCCAAAACAGCCACAAGAAGTAACTACTTCGAAAAATGCGGAGTAGAATGTTAAAAAAGTGAAAAAGATAATTAACAATAGTAAACCCCATGCAACTTTCTGGCGAGCAAAGCCCAAGAGTAAAAAAGCGCCTAACAAGATTTCGAAACCGCATATGAAGATCGCAATCCAAGCACTGTAATCGTTTAGAAAATTTAGGTGGAAAACTTGAAAATACTCTTCGAGCTTGTAACCAAAACCGGTAGGATCATTTGCTTTGATAAAACCTGAAAATATAAATAAAGAGCCCACGAATAGGCGACTAATGCCTAGTATTATATCTATAGTACTTGTTTTTTTACTGCGTGTAGGGTTGAAGTCTGTTTCCATGTTTTTATTTTTGAACGGCTTATCCTACTTTAAATTATGCAGAAAAGACATAATTTAAAGTGTGTTGTATGTATGTCAATATATTCTTTGGTAATAACGTACCTTTTTTTTAAAAAAATCATCTGGTTCTGCTTTTCTCCTTATTCATGCTATAATATAGGCTTGATTTATGCCTGACGAAGGAAATGTGATATGCCAGATTGTGCCATGTTTTTCTGTTTTTTAAAAATAAATTTTTATGATAAGAAATTACATTGTTGTACTCTATAATGATGTTCATTTACTGATTTGATTCATTATAGTGACTTTGACAAATATAATGAGAATATGTTATTTAGTTAAATAGAGAACTGGGACAATTGTTTTAATTTACTTAGATATTATAGTAAAGATTTTTTGTTGTTTACTTAGACGGCAAACGTTGTGATTTTTAATAGGTGATCCATTAATCATTATGGTTTAAGATAATTCTAAGTCGATTTTATGCACGGTTAATGAAATTTTAGCATTAATTTTAAATACGTATAAAAGAATACTTTATTTCAATGCAAGTACTTATTCTCGTATTTTTTTATAAACAGGATAAAAATGAATGACGATGGAATTGCATTTATTAGTTTTGAGGTGAGGTATTGCGTTTGCAACTGTATTTTACGGAAAAATGAACGTGTTAGATCGTGATATAAAAAATTAAGTATGAAAGTGTTTAAACCTGAGATTCGGGATGTGCATGTAACCCGATATATTCAGCCTTTTAGAGAAGGAGGGTCATTGCCCGGATTAATCGATGCCGATGACGGCTTTAGTTATGTTTTAAAGTTTAGGGGGGCCGGACAGGGGAAAAAAGCATTAATTGCAGAGCTTATTGGTGGTGAGTTGGCACGTTTTTTAGATTTGAGAATGCCTGAAATGGTGTTCGCAGAGCTTGATGAGTCTTTTGCTAGGACCGAACCTGACGAAGAGATACAAGATTTATTGCGATTTTCGGTCGGGAAAAATTTAGCAGTTCATTTTTTAAACGGTGCGATAACTTTTGATGCAAATGTGGATGAGGTTTCGGCAAATGAAGCTTCTAAAATAGTATGGTTTGATGCGTTGATGATGAATGTTGACCGTACCGTGCGGAATACAAATATGTTGATATGGAAAAATGAACTTTGGTTAATTGATCATGGAGCCTCTTTGTATTTTCATCACGCGTGGGACAACTGGGAAGAGCAAGCCGCAAAACCATTCATTCAGATAAAAGATCATGTTTTATTGTCCTATGCGACAACTGTACGAGAGGTGGACGATATGTATAGAAAAGTATTTACGGAGGAAAATATTAGAAATGTTCTTTCCATTATTCCGGATGAATGGTTGATTGAAGAAGGAAGGGATTTGAATGCAGATGAGGTGCGCGATGTATATGCTGCTTTTTTAATGACAAGATTGGCAAATTCGGATAAATTTATAAGACAGATAGAACATGAGCGAGAGAACCGTATATGAGTATGCTGTGGTACGAGTCGTACCTCGTGTGGAGCGTGAAGAGTTTATAAATGTCGGTGTAGCATTGTATTGTAGAAATCAAAAGTTTGCGGGCTTTAAATATTTTTTAGATGAAGCAAAATGTAAGTCAATTGATCCGACTATAGACTTGAAGTTGATTGAAAGGCATTTAGATTCATTTTATCGCATTTGTATAGGAGATAAATCGGGTGGTAAGTTGGCAACATTAGACCAAGCAGAGCGGTTTAGGTGGTTAACGGCTAAACGTAGCACTATAATCCAATGCTCGCTTGTTCATCCAGGCAGTTGTATTTCTGCTGAAGCCACCTTGAATGAGTTATTTGAAAAATTAGTCTTATAGAAATGTTAGATTTTTTAATGCTTATCTTACCTTTGGTTGTCAAAAGCCCATTTAATTGGTTTTAAAGCTATGAGAAATTTTTATCTACATATATATCAAAAACAACAAGAGATGCAGGATATGCCTAGTAATAAGCGAATTGCATCTTGGGCGATGGGAGTAATACATTTGTTGTTTCCGGAACGTGCTGCTTTAGGTTTTCCCAATGTAGAGGCTGTTCAGCATGCATTTGAAGAAGCAGAAGCAGAACTTTTAGAGCTATTGTTAAAAACGAAGGCTTGTTCACATTGTGATAATCATCGTGTCTCTAAAGAGTTCTTTATGGATTTACCTAAAATTTATGAGACCATGCATACCGACGCACAGGCTATCATGAATGGTGATCCAGCAGCAAGAAGTCTGCGAGAAGTTATTCGGACTTACCCTGGTTTTATGGCAATTTGTGTTTATCGAATGGCACATCAGCTTTGGAAGGCAGGAATTCCTCTAATACCGCGTATTCTTACGGAATATGCGCACTCTAAGACAGGTATCGATATACATCCCGGTGCTCGTATTGGTGAGTACTTATATATAGATCATGGTACAGGCTTAGTTATAGGTGAAACTTGTATTATAGGCGATCATGTTAAGCTTTATCAGGGGGTAACTTTAGGAGCTCTTAGTGTGGAGAAAAGTATGACTGATACTCAGCGGCATCCTATTATCGAGGATCACGTTATTATTTATGCTGGGGCTACTATTCTTGGCGGAAAAACAGTGATAGGCCATCATTCGGTTATTGGTGGTAACGTTTGGTTAACTTCTAGTATTGAGCCCTATACTACGGTTTACCATCAGCCTAATTCTAAATTCGTTTATGCAGAAGGTGATAGTTAATTTTAATTATATATATACAAATGAATAAGTTGATCGACACTATTGGTAATACTCCGCTTGTTGAGATTACTAGTTTTCATGATAATCCCAATGTACGTATTTTTGCAAAACTAGAGGGGAATAATCCCGCGGGATCCGTGAAGGATAGGGCTGCACTTAATATGATCCGTTCGGCTTTAGACCGAGGTGAAATAACCAAAGAAACTAAGCTTATTGAAGCTACCTCAGGCAATACAGGGATTGCTCTAGCGATGATTGCTTGTCTATATGGTTTAAATTTAGAGTTAGTTATGCCGAGTTCTTCAACAAGAGAGCGGACTTTAACCATGGAAGCCTATGGAGCTAAAGTAACCTTATTGGAGTCGATGGAGATTTGTCGTGATTATGCCGAAGAGAAGGCTGCTACAGGAGAGTATTTTATTCTAAATCAATTTGCTAATCCTGATAATTATTTAGCCCATTTAAAAACAACTGGGCCAGAGATTTGGCAAGACACTAACGGAACGATCACGCACTTTGTGAGCGCTATGGGAACAACGGGGACTATTATGGGCTGCTCGATGTATTTAAAAGAACAGAATCCAGATGTACAAATAGTCGGATGTCAGCCTACTGAAGAATCTTCAATACCGGGGATTAGACGTTGGCCAACGGCTTATTTGCCTAAAATTTTTGATGCTTCACGTGTAGACCGTGTTATTGATGTTTCTCAAGCTGATGCTACCGAGAAGGCACGTTTGTTGGTAAAACAGGAAGGTTTGTTTTCGGGGATGAGTACGGGGGGCGCTTTCCATGCAGCTTTAGAAGTGGCAAAAGATTTGGATGAGGGAGTTATTGTATTCATTGCTTGTGATCGTGGAGACAGATACCTGAGTTCTGATCTGTTTGGGTAGCTCAACGTTGGCTGTATACTAAAAGTAGTTAATTATGAGGATATTGCTGGTCGAAGATGAAGTGCGTATGGCCGAGATGATAAAGAGGGGGCTGGAGGAGTACGATTTTGAGGTCTTAGTGGCTTTTGATGGAGAGATGGGGAAAAAGATGGCTTTGTCAATGATGCCTGATTTAATCATTATGGACCTTATATTACCTAAAATAAACGGACTGGATCTCTGCAAAGAAATTAAAGCTACTATGCCAGAGTTGCCTATTATTATGCTGACAGCTTTAGGCACTACTGACGATAAGGTGGAAGGTTTTGATGCAGGTGCAAATGATTATTTAGTAAAACCTTTTGATTTTCGTGAACTTCATGTTAGGATCCGGGCGTTGTTGCAGCGCAATTCACAAAATACAAGCCAGATGGGGTATGTGTTGCGAATTGCCGATCTAGAGATGAATGTACAAACCAAAGTGGTAAAACGTGCCGATCAAATTATTGATTTAACTCCTAAAGAGTTTCGACTTTTGGAGTATTTTCTCCGTAATCAATCTCGGGTGCTTTCAAGAGCGGAGATTGGAGAAAAAGTCTGGGATACCACATTTGATACGGGGACTAATTTTATAGATGTATACATAAATTATTTACGTAAGAAAATTGATAGAAACTTTTCGGTTCCTTTAATTCATACGAAATCAGGCATGGGCTTTATATTGACAGATCAATGAAAATCAGAATAAAGCTGGTGCTCTTATTTACAACGCTTTTTGTGTTGTTTATGGTGGTTTTTGCTGTTCATATTTATTATTCTGCGGCCTTGGATCGGGAACGGAATTATTATGATCACCTAAAACGAGAAGCTATCACTAAAGCCAATCTTTTATTAGGAGCAAAAGTACCAGAAGAAACTCTCCAGGTTATATATAAGAATGCAGAAAATATGCTATATGAGGAGGAAGTAGCTATATATGATACTTTCTTTAATTTGGTGTATCATGATGCTGTGGAGATTGATAAAGTGAAAGAAACCAGCTCCATGATTGAGGAGATAAAGGAGAAGAGGGAGATACGATTTTCGGAAGGGAAGATGCAGGTTATAGGTTTATCTTATCTTTTTGAAGGTCAAGAGTATGTTCTGACGGCCGCTGCAGTCGATAATGCTGGTTTTGTCGCTTTACAGCACCTTTCTTATACTTTAGGACTGTCTCTTGTTTTGATTTTAGTTTTAAGTGCCATAGCCGGATATTATTTTGCAGGAAGTGCTGTTAGACCTGTCGAAGATATTGTTAAGAATGTTGCTAAGATTACGGCTACGAGTTTGGACAAACGGATACCTATTAAAAATAAATATGATGAGATTGGGGAGCTAGCCATTACATTTAATGATATGTTGGATCGTCTGGAGACATCTTTTCAATCGCAACGTAATTTTGTTAGTAATATATCGCACGAGCTGCGTACACCTTTAGCAATTTTGGTCGGTGAATTGGAGCTGGCATTAAATAAAGCAAGAGATCCTTTAGCCGATCAAAAAGTGATTGAGACTGCTTTGCTTGATGCGCGTAAACTTGTGAAATTATCGAATGATCTGTTGGATTTTGCTAAGGCCAACTATGATCAAACGGAGATCGCAAAAAAAGTAATTCGGGTAGATGAGGTGTTACTTGATGCACGCGATGCGGTTTTAAAAGCCAGTGCTGATTATAAAGTTGAATTGTCATTCGATCACCTCATGGACGATGATGTTAGTTTTTCAATGTTGGGTAATGAGTATTTGTTGCGTGTGGCATTTTTCAATTTGATAGAAAATGCCTGTAAGTTCTCAAATGATTGTACCTGTAATGTTCATATAATACCGAAAAACACGGAACTATTAATACAATTTAAGGATAGAGGAGTAGGAATAGCAGAAGGGGATATGCCTTATATTTTTAAAGAGTTTTACCGTGGTAGTCAAAAACAATATGTTTGGGGAACGGGAATAGGCTTATCACTTACTAAGAAAATTGTAGACCTTCATGGTGGACAGATTACCGTTATTTCCACTGTAGAAAAAGGGACAATTTTCTCATTACTACTACCTAGTACGTCTTAAAGACGTTTATATTTTTCCTTTCTAATAACTTTCTAATATTTTTCTATATCGCCTCTAACTGAGGTTATGTACCACTGTTTATACTTTTGCATAACTTTTAACTGTCTCGTATGTTAGATAGCTGAGTGAAAAAGTTATAGAAGGTTTTATAAGAGTTATGTAGTCTTAATTTTCACTGCTTAACTCACAAAAGAAAGGGGGGTATCAGTATGCAATCAATTACTTTAACAGATTTTATTCTTAGACTTACTATTGCATTCCTGTTGGGGGCTATAGTGGGAGCAGAGCGTCAATGGCGGCAACGTATGGCGGGGCTTCGGACCAATATTTTGGTGGCACTTGGAGCTACTCTTTTTGTTACAATTGGTGTAAGCCTGGGGGATCAAGCGACGGGGCGCGTAGTGTCTTATGTAGTCAGTGGTATTGGTTTTTTGGGAGCGGGTGTTATCATGAAGGATGGTGTTAATATTCGAGGGTTAAATACTGCCGCTACGTTATGGTGTTCGGCATCTGTAGGAGCTTTATGTGGTAATGGGTTCTTAATTGAGGCTGTCATTGCTACTCTCTTCATTTTATTTACACATGTCTTAATGCGTCCCGTAGGTAATAAACTAGGTAATCTTCCTATCCGTAAAGATGAGGATATTGAATATTTATTAGTGGTAAAATGTATGCAAGAGGTAGAGAATCATGTAAGGGTTTTATTGTTGCAATCTATCGCTAATGACCATCGTTTAATTCTTTGTGGGTTGTCAAGCACAGATGATGGAAGTCCTGCGCGGGCGCATATTACTGCTGAAATTTTGGCTGATGTTAATCAAGATTTGGTAATGGAACAAATTGCAAGTCGATTAACTATTGAGCAGCAGGTCTATGAGGTAAAGTGGAACAAACGTAATAATGATAATGATCTTTAGGGTTTACAGATTGGAAATTTAAAAAAGCTGAATCATGAATAATGCAAAAAATAATAAAAGAGCAAAACGCATGTATCAAGCCGGTACAGGGATGTATGAAGAATCGGTGTTGAAGTTGAAGAATGCAAGTGGGAGAGATGAAGGGTTTTTCTTTGCCATGATGAATAGTAGCGCTGAAGGATTGCATGCAAATGAGGTGGAAGATCGTTTACAACGTTATGGTGCTAATGAAGTGCATCATGAAAAAGCACCGTCATGGTTAAGGCAATTGTTAATGTCATTTGTAGACCCCTTTATTGGTATTTTACTGGTTATTGCGATTGTCTCTTTTATTATCGATGTGCTGTATGCTATTCCAGAAGAACGTGATTATAAAACTGTAATCATGGTGCTTATTATGGTTTTAATAAGTTCTATGTTACGTTTTATTCAAGAGTTTAGGAGTAATAGGGCCGCTGAGAAACTGAAAGGTATGGTCAGTACGAAAGCGAATGTTTTCCGGGGAGCTGAGGGGCGTATTGAAGTGGATATCCATGATTTGGTACCAGGGGATATTATTTGGCTGTCGGCAGGTGATATGGTTCCGGCAGACTGTCGTATCTTTCAATCTAAAGATTTGTTTGTCAGTCATTCCATGTTAACCGGTGAGTCCTTGCCGGTAGAAAAGAGACCATTTGTAGTTCAAGATGTAGATAGCAAGCCTGTTTTGGAGTTGGATAATATTTGCTTTATGGGAACTGATATTGTGAGTGGTACGGCAAAAGCACTTGTTATTGCTACGGGCGATCATACTTATTTTGGCTCGCTTAGTAAGTCTATTGTTGGAAAAAGAACCGAAACAAGCTTTGATAAAGGTGTAAATAAAGTCAGCTATCTCTTGATTAAGTTTATGCTATTTATGGTGCCTATGGTTTTTATAATAAACGGTGTGACCAAAGGTGATTGGTTAGAGGCTTTGCTTTTTGCTATTGCGGTTGCGGTGGGATTAACACCTGAAATGTTACCTATGATTGTGACGGGCAATTTGGCTAAAGGAGCCCTAAATATGAGCAAGCGTAAAGTGATCGTAAAACATTTAAATGCAATTCAAAATATTGGAGCTATGGATGTTTTATGTACAGACAAGACCGGTACACTGACTTTGGATAAAATCGTGCTTGAACGACACTTAAATGTATACGGTTTGGATGATGATGAAGTTTTAAAATGGGCTTACTTAAATAGTTATCATCAGACGGGCTTAAAAAACTTGATGGATGAAGCTGTGTTGAACCACGCAGAGGAAGTACATGATTATCTACAAGCCGAAGAACAATTTATTAAGGTAGATGAGATTCCGTTCGATTTTGAGCGTCGTCGAATGTCCGTCGTTTTAAAGAATACAGCCGGTAAACACGTACTTATTTGTAAAGGGGCTGTCGAAGAAATGCTCGAGTTGTGTACACATACTTTTGACCCAGGTGAAAACCGTAGCTTGCATATGGAGCAGGATGAAGTCGTACCAATGAGTGAATCTATGAGGAGCCATGTCTTACGATATTGTGAAAAGCTAAATAAAGAGGGACTTCGTGTACTATTGGTTGCTATACGTGAGTTTGATCAGACACATCCTTTGACATATTCTGTGGCAGATGAAAGTCAATTGGTTTTAACAGGTTTTATAGGTTTTCTTGATCCTGCTAAGCCTTCTGCCGAGCCAAGTATAGCTGCTTTACAAAAATTAGGGGTACAGGTTAAAGTATTGACAGGTGATAACGATATGGTAGCCCGTAAAATTTGTAAAGATATTGGTATTCCTCATGATTCTATCTTGTTAGGTCAGGAGGTGGAGAGTATGACAGATGAGGTCCTGAAAGCAAAAGTATGTGAAGTTTCTCTTTTTGCTAAGCTTAATCCATTACAGAAGGTAAAGGTTGTACAAGCGCTCAAGGCGAATGGGCATACGGTAGGCTTTATGGGAGATGGTATTAATGATGCTGCGGCATTAAGGGAGGCAGATGTTGGCATCAGTGTGGATACAGCAGTAGATATATCGAAAGAAAGTGCGGATATTATATTATTGGAGAAAGATTTAATGGTGCTCAGAAAAGGAGTGATTTACGGGCGTCGAACTTTCGGTAATATTATTAAGTATATAAAGATGACGGTGAGCAGTAATTACGGTAATATGTTTAGTGTTCTAGGAGCCAGTGCTTTTTTGCCTTTTCTACCAATGCTACCCGTACAGTTATTAGCGCAAAACTTATTGTACGATATATCTCAGACAACTATTCCTTGGGACAAGATGGATGCCGAGTTTATAGAAAAACCTAAAACTTGGGACGCTTCAAGTATTCAGCGTTTTATGTTGTATATCGGTCCTATAAGCTCAATATTTGACTTCGTTACTTTTGCTGTTATGTTTTATGTTTTTAAGGCAAATTTACCAGAGCATCAGTCGTTGTTTCAAACAGGTTGGTTTGTTGAAGGGTTATTATCGCAAACTTTAATTATTCATATGATCCGGACTAAAAAGATTCCTTTTATTCAAAGCTGGGCCTCTGCTCCAGTCGTGGCGTCGACATCGTTGGTTATATTAATAGGGATGATAATACCATTTACTCCCGTAGCAGCTTCGCTTTATATGGAGCCTCTACCACTCAGTTATTTTCCATGGTTGATTGGGATTTTGACAGCTTATTGTCTATTGACACAGTTGGTTAAAAACTGGTATATCAAGAAGTTTAACGATTGGTTGTAAGAAATATTGTTTCAGTTTGTTTAATTTGAGGAAACGCCATGTAGGCGTTTCTTTTTTTATTACGGTTATTGTTTTTAATTTAATGTTGGTGTTATATTCGTTTAAAAAAATCATATATTGAGTTTTAATTTGTTATACCCTTGTTATGTTCATTATTGATAAGCAAACTTTATCTGATCTCAATCTTTTAGGTGCAACGGGTATAGTCAGTTATTTTGATTATGCAATAAGTAGGGGTGGACAAGATCGGTTGTATGGTTATTTTGGTACTGCATTAAAAAGTGTCGATAAAATAAGGGCACGTCAGAAAGTTATACAATTTTTGGCAGCAGAACCAGTTGACTATTTATTTGATAAATACGTTTTATTTGATCTTGATGCTTATCTGAATATGAGTGGTGAACCGATAGATAAAAATATGGTTTTATCAATTGCAGATTATGTAGAGAGCTGTTTTAATTTACGAAGGAAGCGCGAACTGTATTTTGTAAAACGTCCGGTATGTGAATTAGCCACACATATTATAGCGCTTAAAAGGTTTTTTAATTCAGATAAGCCTTTGTTTGAAGAGGTTTTTTTTGACTTGAAATGTGATTTTCTATCTTTAGTAGAAGGACTTAATAGTTCGGAACTCGAACGGTTAACGAAAAGTAAAGTGTCGAGTAGACTGGTGCATAAGTATGATTTTCTTTTTAGAGCGGTTTTTCGTCAATCTATGCGTAAGCTTATTTATTTAACTTATGATTTAGATGCTTTAAATGCTGTCGCAAAAGGGTATAAGTTAATGGGATTTACCTTTCCGTACTTTTTTCCAACAATGGATAATACAAAAATGTTATCTATAACACAGTTTTATCATCCGGTTTTGTCTCAGCCTATTAAAAATGATATCTGTATTGACCAAGACAAATCGCTTGTTTTTTTAACGGGTGCAAACATGAATGGTAAATCAACCCTATTACGTAGTGTTGGAATATGTATATATTTAGCACATATGGGATTCCCTGTTCCGGCTGAACATATGGAAACACGCCTGTTTGATGGCCTGTTGAGTAGTATTAATTTAGGGGATAGTGTACAAGAGGGATATAGTCATTTTTTTAATGAGGTAAACCGTATTAAGTTTATTTGCGATACTTTGTCAAAGAATAATAATATGGCTATTATTCTGGATGAACTTTTCAAGGGAACTAATTATCAAGATGCTTGCGAGGCAACCAATGAGTTGATTTATAATTTGCAGGGATTAAATGAGTCTATCTTTTTTATATCTTCCCATATTACCGAAGTGGCAGATACTTTTCAACATGCGAAACATATAGATTTTAAATACATGTATACCAGTATTGAGGAAGATGCGGTAGAGATATCTTATAAATTAAAAGACGGTGTAGCCCGTGAAAAATTAGGGATGTGGCTACTACATAAAAATAAGACTTTTGATAGTTTAAGAACGAAAAACTAAGTACCTCTATTTTATTATAAAGGTACTTATTGGAAGATGATTTATTTACTTGCGCATATTAATCCGCAATACTTTATCTGTACTCGTCATGTATAATGTTTTTCCATCTTTTGAAAGTGAACAATTTGATGTTGTTATTTCTGTATTTATTTTTGCTAAAGGTTTACCTTCTTTACTCAGGATCCATACGCCTCCAGGTCCGGTGGTGAATATATAGCCTTCACTGTCTACTTTCAATCCATCCGTCCCGCCTGATCCTTTGTCTTTTAGGTTACGGAAATCAAAAAATACTCCTCCCGACTGAATGTTTTTTTCTTCATCTAAGTTATACGCATATAGAGTAGATGTTCCTGAGTTTGATATATATAGAGTTTTCCCATCGGGTGATAGTGCAATTCCATTTGGATGAGAAATACTGTCAATTAATAAGCTGGTTTTTTGCGCATTATCTATTTTGTACACTCCTGAAAAAGGAAGTTCTTGATCTTCTTTTTTAGCAAGACCATAGCCAGGGTCTGTAAAGTAATAATTTCCCATTTGATCTTGCGCTATATCATTTGGACTATTGAGACGTTTATTATTATAAGAGTTTGTTAGTGTAATATAATCTGGTTGAGGCTGTGTAATATCAGCGTTCATTGCAGCTATAGCGTGATCGCCATGTTGACATAAAATGAGTTTGCCATCTTTGCTTAAGAGCAAACCATTCGAACCCATTTCACCTCCGCGTTCTTCTGCTTTAGTGTATCCAGAAGGTTCTAAATATGGAGTAACCCCTTCTTTTTCTGTCCATTGATAAACTATGTTATGCGGAACATCTGAAAATAAAAGCATTTGTTGTTTTTCGAGCCATAGAGGCCCCTCGCTCCAGGTATAACCTTCTCCTAATATTTCTACAACTGCATTACTATCAATTAGCGTATTTCCCATAGGATCAAGTATCTCAACACTTCCTATTGTGGGTCTGCTTTTTTGGAGCTCATCAGTTTTGTTCGAGTTGGTACAAGATGCTAAGTTTATCGCAGTTAGTATGATTATAGTGAGTATTTGTTTCATTTTTTCTTAATTTAAACTAATTATCTTTACTCCATATTTCGTAAATATCGTCTCCTTTTGAACTTTTGCCACTATGCTGCCACTCTCCATTTTCTAAGGACCCCTTAAAAGATAGTTGTGCACCTACTCGATGGTTATCTCTTGAGAAAAATAGAATATTTTCAGTGTATTTACCGTTTGCAAAAGTATAGGTTCCACCTCCGGTGCCATAAAAACCTTTAGTTGCAGGGTTGATTGCAATCCATTGAAAATAACCATCAACTAATATTTTTATTGTTTTTCTGTCTGCACGTGGAATTGTTGCTAGCTTTTCGTTTTCCATTCGACCTGTTATTCGCCAAA
Source organism: Sphingobacterium sp. UT-1RO-CII-1 (assembly GCF_026711005.1). Taxonomy (GTDB): domain Bacteria; phylum Bacteroidota; class Bacteroidia; order Sphingobacteriales; family Sphingobacteriaceae; genus Sphingobacterium. The sequence goes on from NZ_JAPPVJ010000004.1 coordinate 34,123, forward strand.
GACCGTCTAGATCTTGTTTGTTGTTATTTGTTTTTTTTAGAATCTTTTTTCCCTCCAGTATGAGTGCCTCATCATTGTAGTGTATATTGGTGGTGAGGGAGGTACCTATCATTTGCTTATCATCATCATTGTATTCGACTTGTATCGTTATTCCATTAGCTTCTGAATACGTAAATGGACCACCCATCGTAGCAATGTATTCATTATTTTTGAAATGTGTTACAGAGCAATAGCCATCTATAAATAACCAAAGTACGTTCTTATCAGCTTCTCGGTGAATAAAACTCCCTTGTAATGTTTTATTTTCTTGTCCAGTTGCAGTGCCGATAATACATAATAAAAAAGTGTACAAAAATAGTTTTTTCATGTCCTAAAATGTTGGTTTACATTTAAATGTACGAAATCTATTTTGAATGAAGCTTGTTTTTCTATCTTTGTTGATAGTGTTTGGATAGAGTGAACCTGTGAAGATAGGGATGTTGAAGGGACTGTTTTATAATTGATTTTACGTATGTATATAATTAACCGTTCTTGTTGTTTATTATTTTTTCTTTTATGCTGGAGTTTTAAAAGCTCGGGGCAACTGTTTAAAAGTTATAATAAAATTGACACCACTCTTAATGTCGTGGATACAGTGTCATTTGGGAAGTTTAATACACGTTACGAAATGGATACGACTTATGTTTCAAACAAAAGTGGAGAAGTTAAACGTGATAAAAAATTTTGGCGTGCAGGCAGTCAATGGTTCTTAGCTCAAGCTTTTCCAGCACTATTTAATCGTTTCATAACAAAAGACCCGTATTCTTATATTAGTTTTAGGAATTTTTTTGACCATCAGAAGCTTTCAGCTTGGGATTGGGATGATAATCAGTTTACAACAAACCATTTAGATCACCCTTTTCATGGTTATATCTACTTTAGTGCATTTCGAAGTAATGGTTATAATTTTTACCAATCAAGCTTAGCAACGCTAGCAGGTAGTTATATGTGGGAAACTGCTGGGGAGACGCAAGCTCCTTCTATCAATGATTTAGTGAATACAACTTTTGGGGGCATCCTTCTTGGCGAGATGACTCATCGTTTGTCGAGGAATATATTGGGGAGGGGAGCGCGTAATAAGAATTCACGTATGAGTAGTGAGCTAGCTGCTATGTTTGCCAACCCTGTGAATGCTCTGAATCGTTGGATGGATGGCAATTGGGGCAAAGCTGATGGGTATAGTTTGGCTGATTCCTCTACGGTGTGGGCTGAAGTAAATTTCGGAGTAAGACGTTTTGATGCAAAGGAGGGAGATCTTTTGGAAAAAGGTAAGAACGGATCTTATGGGCGTTTGCGCCTTTGGTATGAGAACGAAACGAATGGAAAAAAGAAGCCTTTTGATCAGTTTTTTGTTAACCTTGAGTTTGGTAAAGGAGATAGTACATTTATTAATTCGGTGAACGTTCATGCATTATTGTTGAAAAATGATTTTTATAATAACCAAAGGGGAGATCATTATGGTGTCTTGAGTGCTCATTATGATTTTTATAATAATGATGCTTTTTTCTATGGCGCTCAAAGTTTAAATTATAATTGGAACTCAGAATTTAGGTATAGTAATAAAAATCGGCTTAATATGAGTGTTGGTGTTGGTGCCGTATTATTAGCAGCAGTTCCTGACCCTTATTTGCTCTATGGTGATGCTAGAAACTATAATTATGGTTCAGGTGCAAGTTATCGTTATCGAGGCGAATTAAGCTTATTGAAACGTTTGATGATTAGTTTAGATTATAACGGAGGTTTGTTTTATACCATTAGTGGTAATGATTCATACTATATTTTACATGCGGCTACATTAGAAACGAACTTACGCATTGTAAAAAACTTTTCGCTAAATTTTAGTACAGGATATTTTGCTTTGGAAGGTCATTTTGACGATAAACAGTATGAAGATTTTAATCGTACTTTTCCTTCGGTAAGATTGTCTTTAGGGTATAATGCACGTTTTTAGCTAATTTGCTATTAAGTCTCCTAAAATATTATGGTCTATATTATAGCTAGACCATAATATTTTATAGTATATCAGAAATGCTTTTTAAGCTGAGAATTGTAAATGTTCCATTTCTTTTTCGAAAATAGTGACGTCCCGAACAGGTTTAAAACCTAATTTTAAGTATAATTTTTTTGCGTCTGGATTTTCTTTGTCAACAAGTAAGCCTAAAATTTCCTGACGAACAGTAACATAATAGTCTATTGCATATAGTAGCAGCATTTTTCCTATGCCCTTACCTTGAGCTGCGGTAGATACTGCTAAGGTATCTATGTATATTTCTCCTTTTTGTGTTTCTTTTTCAAGGTTTAGGATTTTACCATATGTTTGTTCCAAATAGTCGAGAATTGGTGTGCGTAGCTCTTCTAGATTGGCACCTGGATAAAGACATATCTGACCGATTATTATACCATCATTTTCAGCGACGATAATGTTTTCGTAGGAATACTGATTAGCTTCCTTGGCAATATGTTTTTCTAAAAAATCAATAGCTTTTGTTTTATTGTTTTCTCCTAAAAAATAATAAATAATTTCTTCCATCGCTAAGAGCATAATGGGAGCTATCTGTGCTGCGTCGGTTATTTTTGCTTTTCTAATCTCTAACATATCTTTAAAATAAGAAAGGCTACCTGAAAAGGTAGCCTTTATATTGAAATAAAAATAAATTTATTTTTCTAACTTTTCAAATTCTACAAAGGTAATTTCTTTTGCAGTAACTTTAACTGTGTTTTTTAAGTGGTCAAAAACTTTTAATGCTTTAGCCTCTTCAAATAAACGGTTTGCTTGTTCTCTATCTTGTAACAACTGCATAGCATATTGATTTAATTGATCGTCAGTAGGCTCTTCGTTGATGTTGTACATTTTGATTTGAGAGTATATACGTTCTTTAGCAAGATTCACTACTTCTTCGTATTTTACTTCAAGACTATTAGCTGTAACGATACGATTTTCAATAATCGTCCATTTCAAGTTGCTAAGGAAATCAGCAAAACCTTCTTCTAAATCTTTTTCTGATATACTAGGGTTTGTTGCTTTTAACCATTTCTTTAAGAAGTTTTCAGGGAAAGTTGCTTCAACTTTATCCATACCATAAGTGTACATGTCATTACGTAGCTTTTGGTCTGCATTTTGTTTAAACAAGTTTTCAACTTCTTCCTTTACTTTTGCTGTAAATTGCTCTTCTGTTGTTACTTCACCAGCAGGGAATAACTTATCGAAAAATTCTTGATCGAGGTCAGACTCTTCTAAACGGTTAATGTTGTTTACTTTTAACTCAAATTTAGTTACATCTAAAGCAGTTGCTTCCTCTTCTGTAATACCTAAGATACGTGCGAGATCAGCTACTTTAAAAGATTTTTTCACGTCTAATTTCGCGACATCATCTTTTTTAAGACCAGCTAATGCTTTTTTAGTTTTTGCATCTTCTATAATATCAGTACGTACAGAAGTGGTTTTTTCAATTGGACTCTCGTCTTTTTGTTGTGTTAATGTAGCGTAAAGTACATCGCCTTCTTCTGACACCTCAGGGTTTGTCATTTTTCCGTAGCTACGACGTAAGTTTTTGATACGCTCTGTTAAAGTTTCTTCATCAGCCTTAATGTCATAAGCTACAAATTCAGTAGAGGCAGAGAACGGAACTTCAAATTCTGGTGCTATACCGATTTCATAATTAAATGAGAAAGTATCTGTAAAGTCCCAGTTATAGTTTGTATCTGCATCAGATTCTGCTGGAAGCGGCTGACCTAATACCTCAATTTTATTTTCGGCGATATATTCAGAAATCTTATCGTTTACTAGTTTATTAACTTCATCAAAGAGGATAGATTTTCCATAAGTACGTTTGATATGTCCTACAGGAACCATACCTGGGCGAAATCCGGGTAGTTTTGCTTTTTTAGCTTGTTCTTTGATGGCTTTATCTACAGAAGGGTTGTAATCTTCCGGTGTTAATTCAACCTTGATGCTTGCGTTGACATCGTCAACTTTTTGGTGTGAAATGTTCATACTCTCGTTTAGCTTTTAAGCATTTACAAAAAAAATCCTCCCGAGTTTATTAAGTTCGGGAGGAAATCAAGTGCGGAAGAAGGGACTCGAACCCCCACGCCTTGCGGCGCCAGATCCTAAGTCTGGTGCGGCTACCAATTACGCCACTTCCGCAGTTAGGATTTTGTTTGTGTGGCACAAAGATAGAAAGCTTGTCGATATCTTGCAAGTATTTTTATCTTTTTTTTCAAAAATATATTTTTTAATAAAAATGTATTGTATAAGTGTTTTAGTTTCATTTACTTTGTAATTCAAAGTTCTTTGTATGAATCAGAAAGACTTGCTAGAAGAAATAGGACAAATACGGCAAATTATGGAGCGTTCCTCTAAATTTGTGTCCATATCCGGGTTGTCCGGAGTTTTAATTGGGCTATATGCCTTAATTGGGGCTTGTTTGGCCTACATCAAAGTTTATGGTTTTAAGAGTGAGTTCGGATATCGTGACCATTATGTCAGTGATCCTAATATAACTCTATATCTGTTTTTTGTGGCCTTGGCTGTCCTGCTTGTTTCTTTAGCAACAGCAATTTTTATGGGTAGACGGAAGGCTAAGAGGTTAAATCAATCCACTTGGAATGCTACAAGTAAGTCTTTGTTTTTTGCTGTAGGTTTACCTTTGCTATCAGGGGGGATCTTAGCTTTAGTGTTTATTAATAAAGGTTATTATGACCTAATAGCAGGAACATTGCTTGTATTTTATGGATTAGCTTTAGCTGCCGGAAGCACGTACACATTTAAAGAGGTGCGTTGGTTAGGCTTGTTCGAAATTGTATTGGGATTAATTGCTATATTTTTACCAGGATATGGTATTGTATTTTGGGCGCTAGGTTTCGGACTGTTACATATTATTTATGGTTTTATAGTTTATAAAAAATACGAATAGGGTGGGGTTAGATCTGTCTTTATATAATAAAGTATTTGAAAACAAAATACGTTTACAGATCATGAGTGTTCTGATGGCGAATGATGATTATGACTTCAGCTCGTTAAAAGATATTTTGGATGTGACAGATGGTAATTTAGCCTCTAATTTGAAAACCTTGGAAAAGGAAGGTTATATTAATGTGGAGAAGAGTTTTGTTGATCGGAAACCCAATACAAGGTATAGTCGCACTACAAAAGGAAAAAGAGCTTTTGAGAATCATTTGCTCGCATTAGAAAATTTAATAAAACAAAAGTATAAATAGTTTTTTTTTACCCATCAACTTTGAAAACCAAAGTACTTTATATTATTTAAAAAATAAAAACATGAAAGAAAGTAACCCAGAAGCAGAAGTTAGACCTTCTTTATTTGATCGATTAACGAATTCGACCGTGTTAAAGTTATGCGTAATTTTAATACTTGTATTATTTATGTTGATTCCCCTGTCGTGGATCAACGATTTGATTTCTGAACGGAAATATAGAGAGCATGCTGTCGGAACAGAGGTGGCTAGTAAATGGGGGGGAAGTCAGGTGCTCTCGGGGCCAATTATTGGTGTTCCATATATTCATCAGTATAACTCTACCTTTACGGATGACAAAGGGAATGTAAAGACGGAATTGATCAGTGAAAAGGAGTTTGTTTTTTTAGTAGCGAATAAACAAGAAGTTACATCTGTTGTTAGCCCTGAATATCTAAAGCGAGGAATTTATCAGACCGTAGTTTACAATGCCGAAATAGATTTAAAAGGTGATTTTCAGCAACTAGATTTAACAAATTTAGAGCTTCATGATGACATGCTTCTTTGGGATCAAGCAAAAGTTTTTATAGGAATCAGTGATGTAAAGGGACTGAAAGCAGTTCCTGTTTTTAATTATGGTGGTAAAGAGAGTTCTTTTCAATTGCGAAATAGTGAAGTCGATCTCTTTGAGAATACATTAGCCGCAGATATTGATTTATCTGATCGGTCAACTATTCTTGACTTTCATATTGGATTAGATTTGAGAGGAGCCCGAACATTTACTATATTTCCTACAGCTAATGAAACTTCTATAGCGGTTTCAGGAAATTGGGCGAATCCGAGTTTTACGGGTGGATTTTTGCCTGAGGACCGTGAGGTTACTCATGATCAGTTTACAGCTTCTTGGCGCATTCCAAGTTTTAGTAGAAAATTTTCTCAGCAATGGAAAAAAGATACGGGACGCTTGTATAGTGTTACAAATTATAGGCAATATGATGATGTATATGCTAGTTATGGTGAATATCAAACTGTGGAAGCTTCAGCTACTATTGATAAGGCAACTGAGCAGGATATGGTTCAAATCAATTTTTTAGAATCTATGAACAGTTATCAAAAGACCAGTCGTGTGGCTAAGTACGGTGTTTTAGTGATTCTGCTGACATTTACCTCTCTGTTTTTTACTGAAATTGTAAAAAGAAAACGTGTCCATATTATACAGTATGTTCTTATCGGTTGTGCAATGACTTTATTCTATTCATTACTATTAGCAATCAGTGAGCATGTTGGCTTCAATTGGAGCTATCTTTTGTCTGCATGTGCTACAGTCATCCTTATTGCCTTATTTATTTATGGTATAACAAAGGATCGAAAAACCGGTTTTATTTTTAGCGGTATCCTCACTTTATTTTATGTTTTTATATTCTTTTTGCTACAGTTGCAAGATTATGCATTAATTGTAGGAACATTAGGTGTGTTTATTATTCTGGCTGTATTAATGCGTGTTTCTCTGCGTATTGATTGGTATTCCTTTGATAGGGTGAAGTAAGTGTTTGTTGTATTATGAATTTTGTTCGATTTAAAATTTATTTAACCTTTCGTACCATCCTGTATTCTGCAAGATTTCGATATGGGCGTTACATTTATTAACTTGCTCCCGAAAAAGAGGACATTAATTGTTTTTTTAATGTCCTTTATAATTATTTTATATAAAAGCATTAAAATATACTCTGTCATTAATAAATGAGGTGGTAAGTGCGAGAAATGTACAAAATGGATATCGAGAAGCTGATTGCTAAGAAGCTTCTATAGCATAAAATGTATATATACTTCCGATACTTCTAAGTAAGTGTTAAGTAGTAAATTGGTTTTTCGTTATAAAAGGGGGAGTGGTAAGGAGTAGGTGAATGATGATAGATGACCGTTAATAAGCAATTTAGATAAATATATGAATAAAGTATCAATGTTAGCTGTCGCTGTATTACTAAGTTCCTCGGCGTATACACAGCGAGCTCCTGAACGAATGATTGATAAATCTTTGATTACGCATAAAATGCAAAATTTAGGAAAGGATATAATGACGCCTGAAATTCTTTGGGAGTTGGGAAGAGTGTCTGCGGAAGGTTTATCTAAGGATGGTAAACAGTTAGTATTTGGAGTTTCTAATTATAATCTCGGAGATAATAAGTCTGAGAAAAATTTGTACGTTGTTCCTGTTTCAGGGGGCAATGCAGAAGTTTTTACGTCAAGTCCGGGGGGAGAGTCTGTTATTGACATCACAGAACAAGGAGATGTGGTGTACCTATTAGCAGGGCAGCTTTGGAAAAAAAGTCTTTCTGGAGGCGAAGCGATGCAGCTTACAGATATAGAAGGTGGATTGTCCAATGTTAAATTCTCTCCTGATAAAAGCCATATACTTTTCAGTAGAGATGTTCTAATCAAAGATTATCACAGTACAAATAAATACAAAGACTTAGATAAATCAAATGTTTATGTCTACGACAACTTGGACTATAGGCATTGGGATAGTTTTAATGATGGTAAGTTCAGTCATCCTTTTGTTGCTCGTTATAATGATGGGCAACTTAGTGAACTCATAGACTTATTAGAAGGAGAGCCCTACTACAGTCCGCAAGCGCCTTTTGGTGGGGCAGAAGACTATACTTGGTCTCCCGATAGTAAAGCGGTGCTTTATGTTTGTAAGAAGAAGTTTGGAAAGGACTATGCGACAAGCACAAATACTGATATTTATCGTTATGACCTTGGCAGTAACACTACGATAAATCTCACTGAGGGAATGAATGGCTATGATACAAACCCTACATATAGCCCTGATGGTCAAAAACTTGCTTGGTTGAGTATGAAGACGGATGGCTATGAGGCAGATAAAAATGATCTGGTCGTTTTTGACAAATCAACAAATAAACGATTTAATTTGACCGCAGAGTGGGACGGTACCGTGAATTCATATTTATGGAGTAAGGATAATAAAAAAATCTACTTTACTGCCCCTGTTAAAGGCACTGTGCAGATATTTGAAGTTGATTTATTAATGGCTTTGAAAGGAAGAAAAGGAACGTCTGTAAAACAGATCAGTACAGGAGCTTTTGATATCTCAGGTATTGTTGGGGAGGTCGACGGCGGTTTTGTCGTAACATCTACCACGATGACTAGAGCTGCGGAGATTTATATGTACAATACGAAGTCAAATACTTTATCGGCAATAACGAAAGTTAATGATGAAATATACGCTAAGTTAGCAGATACAAAAGTAGAAGGGCGCTTTACAAAAGCATCAGATGGTGAAGATTTATTCTCGTGGGTTATATATCCTCCTGATTTCGATCCGACTAAAAAGTATCCTACTTTATTATTCGCACAAGGTGGGCCGCAGTCTGCCACTACACTTGGTTATTCTTTTAGGTGGAATTTTCAATTGATGGCCTCTCAGGGATATATTGTAATTTTACCTAACAGAAGGGGAATGCCGGGGTGGGGTGAAAAGTGGAATGCTGATATTTCTAAAGATTGGGGAGGTCAATCTATTCGTGATTATTTATCTGCAATTGATGACTTAGCTAAAGAACCGTATGTTGATAAGTCTCGCATAGGTGCTGTCGGAGCTAGCTATGGAGGCTATTCCGTATTTATGCTTGCTGGGGTGCATGAGGGACGTTTTAAATCCTTTATATCCCATTGTGGGTTGTTTGACATGACTTCATGGTATGGGACGACAGAAGAACTTTTCTTTGCTAATCACGATCTCGGTGGACCTTATTGGGATAAAACAAACGAAAAAACATATACGGAGTATAATCCGATTACACATATTGATAAATGGGATACACCAATTATGATTATCCAAGGTGGTTTAGATTATCGTGTGCCTATTGGCCAGGGACTGGAGGCTTTTCAAGCTGCACAATTGAAAAATATTAAAAGCCGCTTGGTGTATCTTCCAGAAGAAAACCATTGGGTACTTTCTGGGCATAATGCACAGGTTTGGCAGCGTGAATTTTTTGGCTGGCTGAAAGAAACTTTATAAAGCTTTTACTGCTTGAAATAATTGGGAAAGCTCTATAACATGAAAGTTATGGAGCTTTTTCTTTGAAAGAATAGTAGGGTGAAAAATTGAAGAAACGCCAATTTATCTGAATGTGTAAAAGTGTAAATTTGTAATTGTTAGTTTAGAATATAAAATCTACCGATGAAGCTAGTAGTACAACCTTATACAGTAAAATGGCAGGAGCAGTTTTCCTCAATTGCTTACGATTTAAAAGCACTTTTAGCAGATGAAGATGTACAAATCGACCATATAGGGAGTACGTCTGTGGATGGGCTTTCAGCGAAGCCTATTATTGATATACAGTTGGGCGTTAAAGATGAGGTTGCGCTGGATAAAATATCCAATATACTTCAAGCGCCGAATATAGTGTATTATGAAAAGTATAATGAGTTTATGCCTCAAAGACGTTTTTTCGTTCTGTTTAATTGCTCAATAGATGATTTAGGAGCACCTTCTGTCGTGAAATTGAAAGAAGATGTACCTGATATATTGCAAAATCATGATTTACGTATAGCTCATATTCATGTCTTTGTAAAAGGGTCGGAAGATTGGGTAAGGCATATTGCATTTAGAGATTACTTAAGGGTACATCCTGAAGTTAAAAATGCTTATCAATCTCTCAAAGAATTGTTAGCAAAGAAAGAATGGAAAGATGGCAATGATTATAATGCTGCAAAAGATACATTTCTGAAAAAAGAAGAACAGAAAGCAATAGAATGGTATAAAATAAATAGATAATGATAAAAGAGCATATAAATATACAAGGTGATCATTACATTTTGTACGTAGGGTATCAGCATGATGAGAAGTTACGATTGGAATTTAACCGTATGACTGAGGAGTTTTGGGAGTTTGATTTTGAAAACTATTATAAGTCGGGCTATTGGGATGATAATTGTATAATTTACTCTTTATTTGTTGGAGATAAAATAGTCTCACATACAACAGTCAGTTTGTTTGCGCAGGATGAGAAAACACTTGTTCAGTTAGGTACAGTGATGACAGATATGGGATATCAAAGGAAAGGTCTGAGCCGTTTTTTGATGGGAAAAATTATGGATGACTTTAAAGATAAGAGTCATGGCATATTTTTATTTGCCAATGAAACTGTTCTTAATTTTTATCCACAATTTGGTTTTGTTGCAGTTACAGAGTATGAGTATTCTTTACAAGAAAGTAATACCTCTTTTGAAAAGAAGTATACACCGCGTCAATTAGATCTTGACAAGCCTGAAGATTTGAAGCTATTCGACACATTGGTGAACGTTTCTGTTGCTAACAGCGATTTTCAAACAAAAAGTATAGGATTAGCCTTTTTCTATTGCTATGCGTATCCCGAGATGGGATATAAAGAATCTATTTATTACATTGAAGAGTTGAATTGTGTCATAATAGCACAAGTGGAACAAGAAGTATTATCTATATTTGAAGTGTTCTCTCCATATGAAATTAAAAATGAGGATGTTATATGTGCGTTTGCAGATGTGGCATTTCAAGAAGTTATTTTTGGGTTTACGCCTAAAAATACTGAAGGGTTGCAGCATAGAGTGTATAAAGATGATGATTTACAGCTTTTTGTTTCTTCTGGATTACAAGCTGTTTTTGAAAATAAAAGATTAAAAATAAATGCTTTATCACATACCTAAATGTAATTTCAGTTAGCAACAGAAATTGCATCTTGTAAATAATGGTTTAAGAAATAGGAGGTATCAATTTTAGATGTTGAAAATTATAGAATGATACGAAAAGCAACGGTTGAGGATTATCGGCAAATAGTAGATATTTGGTTAGAAGCATCTATAGCAGCTCATGATTTTATAGCAGAGACTTATTGGCAGCAAGGTGCGAAGGATATGTTGGAAACTTATCTTCCAGCAAGTATTAATTGGGTATTCGTTAATGCAACGAATGAAATAATAGCGTTCGCTTCTGTAATTGATAATCATGTAGCTGCATTTTTCGTTATGCGTCAGGAACAAGGAAAAGGGGTTGGTGTAGCCCTTTTAAACTTTCTTAAAGAGAAACATAACGAGCTTACATTGAATGTTTATGCTTTAAATAAACCGGCAGTCGGGTTTTATAAGAAAAATGGCTTTCGTCTTGTGGATGAATCGTTTGATGAAAATACAGGAGCTTTAGATTATAAGTTAATATGGGAACGATAGTATGCAAATAAGAGATGCTATAGGATCAGATATTTCTGAGATTGAAAGTCTTTATAAAGTACTTTTTGAAAATATGGCGGATTATGAGCCTTATTATATGCAGCCTGCAAAACAGGATACATTGTTTTTGGAGAATGTGATTGCAGGTAAAGATAATTTTTCAATGTTTATTGCCGAGATAGACCAAAAGGCTGTAGGTTTTGTTATTGTGCAATTACAAGTTAGTCCGCCTTACAATTGTTTTGTTCCATTAAAGGTCGCTTATTTAATGGATATTGTGGTTGATAAAAGGCAGCGAGGAAGAGGAATTGGTAAGGCCTTGATTGATCGGGCAAAAGTATGGGCTAAAGATAAGGGCGCTGATTATGTCGAGCTTAGCGTACTGGGAAAAAATAAATCTGCTGCTGATTTATATAGGAGAGAAGGGTTTAGTGTTTATAATGTTTCAATGCGTTATAAAGTATAAGAATAGGTTTCCTAGTGATCATCAACGATAAATTTTGCACGTATGAATAATAAAGATATTAGAGAATTAAAAAACAAGGAGGATTTTAAGAATTTTTATTTAAAGGACGCTCCGATCACTTTTTGTGAAGAATGTGCGACAATTTCATACGAAAGTGGGAGTGGTTTCTTAGAAATTGCACAGCTGGAAAACCTCAAACAACAACAGAGAAATATAAGCGGACAGCAGACGCGTAGAAAATTTTATAGTATCGTGCTGATCACAGAAGGGGAAATCGAAGAAACTATCGGGCATGAAAACTATAGATTTGAACCGAATACGATGTACTTCATTGGAGAAAGTCAATTACATGTAGTAGAGCGTTGGAGTGATGATGTAAAAGGAATTTACTGCATGTTTGATGTAGATTATTTTTTATTGTGCATAAAGCATCAGGTTAAACTTAATGATTTTCCTTTTTTTCAGCTTGGTCGAGAGCCCTTTATTCTACTATCTGATCGTGAAATGGGTATGATGGAGCATTTGTTTTGGAAACTGAATAGTGAAAAATGCAATAAGACTTCCTTTAATGATGACCTATTAACTCGTATGTTTCTCAATATTATTTTACTGGAAGCAGAACGCATTTATAATAAGCAAACTCTTCAAGAAAACTTCTCGTTATCTCGGCAAGATCAGGTAGTCGCTCAATTTCAATTCTTGGTAAATCAATATTTTGTCGAGAAGAGACAGGTTATTGAGTATGCGGAGATGCTGAATGTTCATCCTAATTATTTGAATGATCTTGTAAAAGAAGTTACTGGTTCGCCAGCAAGTCACTTTATACAAAAACAACTGGTTCAGGAGATCAAATCGAGACTTTTGCAAACAAACGATACGATCGCGATGATCGCTTATAAACTCCACTTTACAGACGACTCTTATTTTAATCGTTTCTTTAAAAAACAAACTGGTTTTACTCCTTTACAGCTTCGTAAAGACCACAGACATTAAAGCTGCAATCTATTGCCCCTTTCCTGCTTCATAGTGATAGCGAAGAAGTGCATATATTTCAGCATCTACAAAACGTCCTTTTTCATAAAAATAACCATGTAATACACCTTCAGAATTTAAGCCAGATTTTTCCAGCAAGTAGCGAGAAGCTATGTTTTCAGGGTCGATAAATGCTTCAATACGGTGGAGGTCGAGTTCGTTAAAACCGAAGGCTAATAATATTGTTAGTGCTTCAAACATAATACCTTGTCGCCAATATTTAGGGTTTAGTTCATAACCTATTTCGGCACGACGGTGTTCTTTAGCAAAGTTATGAAAGCCACAGGTTCCCATCAGTTCTCCAGGCGTATCTTTTAATGTTATTGCCCACCGAATGTTCTCTCCCTTGCTATAACGCTCCTGCCAATTTTCGATCAAAGCGGTTGCTTCTCCGATTGTAGTAAATGTCGGTAAGTCATAGAATTCTGTCACCTCATCTTTCGAGAAATAATCAAAAAGTGCCTTGGCATCGTTGGGTTCAATAGGACGTAATACTAGGCGGCTGCTCTGTAAAATAGGAAACGGAGTAATATTCATAAACATGTTGTTTATGGTAAAGGTAACTTTTAGTGTTTGCTTTTAAACCATTTCTTCTATATAATATTGATGTTAATCGCATAATCTGTGATTTGTCCAGCTTTCTCTCGGATTTGTGTCGAGTATAAAACCTACATATAAAGTAATTTTGTTTACTAAGATTAAAGCACAATTTGTGCAGAAGATGTGTGTATGCATCAAACAAGTTTATAAAAGAGTTTTAAAAAAAAGTAAAGATGAATATATTATTTGAAATGATTGGGTATGCTTTGTTTATAGGGATAACGGCTACTTTATTTATGGATATTTACGCTATTTTGGTTTTAAAAGCTTTTAATATTCCTTCATTAGACTACGCTATTGTGGGGCGTTGGTTAGGGTATTTTAAAGATGGTGTTTTCAGGCATGATAATATACTGAAAACAGAAAAAGTAAAAGGTGAAAGACTGCTTGGCTGGTTAGCTCATTATGTTATAGGCATATCGTTTGCTTTTGTTTTAATATTGATTTGCGGTATAGAATGGGTGCATACACCAACATTTTGGCCTTGTTTACTGGTTGGGCTATTGACAACAGTCGCACCATGGTTTATCATGCAGCCTGCATTTGGATTTGGTATTGCAGCTGCAAAAACACCTAATCCATACCTTTCTAGATTAAGAAGTTTAAATGCTCATGCTATTTATGGGATAGGCTTATATATTGGTGCTATTTTATTAAGCATGTTAATTTAAGTACAACACCATTATTGGGAAAAGCCATCATCTAGTGTGATATGACCATAGCTGCGCTGCCCTATTGATTTTGGGGAGTGCCCATAAAATGTTTTAAATGCAGCAGAGAATTGCACTATGCCATTATAGCCGCATAGTTCGGCTATTTCGCTAACTGTATATTTTTCCTTATTAAGTAGTTGTACGGCATATTTCATTTTAAGTTCAATGACATAACGTTTTACCGTTGTTCCAAAGCATGCTTTAAACCCCTTTTTGAGTTTGAATTCGTTAAGGTAAGTCATCCGTGCGAGTTCAGCAAGTTTGGGTGCCGCTGTGAAGTTAGTATCTAAAATCTTTTTTGCTTCTAACAGTTTCTGTTGATCCTGCTCATTAAAGCCCGACAACTCGCTTACCAAATGTTGTTGTTGGTTTATTTCTAATTGAAGTAGCAAGAGCTCTTGTATTTTATTCTCTATATAGAGTTTTTTTAATTCACCTGTACGTTTACATTGCCGTATATCATTAATCACAGCATGTAACGCCGGGTTGAAATTTAACATTGTTTTTGAAAGAGTACTGGTCTTTTGTTCAAAAATATTTTTCACAAACTCCCTGTGAAGAGCATATTCTTTAGGAATGAGATTAAAATAATAGTCTTTTGATAAAATTACAATAAAAAAACTGATAGGATTATCCGGGGTCATTTTAAACTTTCCGCAGTAATTTTTCGAAAATGTAATGTTATGCATTTTTCCGTCACCCTGCGTTTGCCAGTCTAAATTGTTAACATTGGCTTCTATATTGGAGTTATACATAAACTCCATCATCACCGATTCTCCCTCTATCTTGAAAAGGTCTGTGACTGTTTGTTGCAGTGCTATCTTTACGTCGATCATTATCATGCCGCTGGAAGTAATCTGACGATACTTTATATAATCTATCCCCTTCCCCTTAATGGTGATTTCTTTATCGTCCAGTTTGGCATTTTTTCTGTAGGTATCATCAACTTCTTTTTGAATATAGTATTTACCCAACTCTATTAGCTTTGCTGATAACTTCATTTTTAATCCGTTTCTATTAAATAATCATCCCTTTTTATTAAGCTATAGCATAAATATAGGATTAGTTTTGCAAAGTTATTTATAACAAGTCTTAATAAGGATAATTTAAGACTGTTATTTGTAATGGTTTTGTCAAGTAATCAGGAGATATGTCTTCGACTAATTTTTTTGATGTTCTAAACAGTATTAATTATAACAAACTACAGAGCTAATAAGATTGAGTATTACAGAACAACATAATAAGCTGATGGAGCTTTTGCTAGGGGCAGTAGGCGCTGATGGGAATAAACTCAGCGAGCAGCGGTTAAGAGTTGTTCATGCGCTCTGTGCTATGGAGTATTTCGAAAATGCAGAAGAGTTATGGATATTGTTAAATGCGAAGAAGAAAATCAGCAGAGCTATGGTCTACAATTGTCTGGGCATCTTGGTAAAGGCTGGTTACATTATAAAGACTACACATACAAACGGTGGAGCTTCGTATAGACTTCGTCATGATATTTAAGAATTTTAACATAATTTATTGAAAACAGCTGGATTAATACTTGTTTTACTATTCTGCTCTATTCTATCATTATTTATTGGGGTAGCAGAGGTTTCCTTAAGTGATATTACTTCTTGGAATACAGAGCAACTATCTATCGTTACGGTGAGCCGTATTCCACGCACTGTATCGCTTATTTTGGCTGGTATAGGTTTAAGTGTCTCTGGGCTAATTATGCAGCAAATGACACAAAATAAATTTGTTTCTCCAACGACAGCCGGAACGCTAGAAGCCGCAAAGTTAGGTTTGCTAGCCGCTATGTTTATCTTACCGGCAAGCAGTTTATTTATCAAAGGAATTTTTGCTTTTTGCTTTACTTTTTTAGGAAGTTTACTCTTCTTAGGTATTGTTGAGCGTATCCGTTTTAAAAATGTCATTTTTATTCCTTTAGTAGGAATTATGTTCGGAGGTATAATAAATTCTATTTCCACTTTTTTTGCAATTAACCATAACATGGTACAGGATATGAACGCTTGGATGTTAGGTGATTTTTCGGGCATTATTCAGGGGCAGTACGAACTTATTTATGTGGGGATTCCTGCTATTTTTATTACCTACCTATATGCAAATAAATTTACGGTCGTGGGGATGGGTGAAGAGTTTTCGAAAAGCTTAGGCTTAAATTATAGAGGGGTAATGAACGTTGGACTCTTTTGTGTCTCCCTTACGGTAAGTACGGTGGTTATTATTGCAGGTGCTATAACCTTTTTGGGGCTTGTTGTTCCGAATGTTGTAAGTATGCTCTATGGTGATAATGTGAAGAAAACTCTGCATTACGTGGCCCTATGGGGAGCTATTTTTTTATTAGTCTGTGATATGATCGGGAGGTTGGTTATTTTTCCTTTTGAAATTCCTATCGGTATGGTTGTGGGTATTGTGGGAGGTGTTATTTTTCTTATTCTTTTATTGCGTAAAAAATGAGAGAGAATAAACGAAAAATTACATTACTTATTATTCTGGCCTTCGTTACCATTCTCCTTTTCTTAGGTTTTAAACTAGGAAGCAGTTGGGAGTTTGCATTGCGTTTACGTTCAATTAAGCTTGTTGCTATGCTTATCGTATCCTGCTGTGTAGCGTATTCTTCTGTCGCTTTTCAGACCATTACTGGCAATAGGATATTAACTCCTGCTATCATGGGCTTTGAATCGGTTTACATGTTGCTGCAAACTGTTTTAATATTCATTTATGGCGACACAACTTTCCGTGTGCTTAATAACTTGGATAATTTTTTGCTTTCAGTAGCCTGTATGATCGGTTTCTCTTTTTTGCTTTATCTACTCATTTATAAGCGAGGGCGTAATAATATGTACTTGCTACTGTTAGTCGGTTTGGTTTTAGGGATCTTGTTTAATACTCTAAGCTCATTTATGCAGTTACTTATTGACCCTAATGACTTTTTTATTATTCAGGGGAAAATGTTTGCATCTTTCAATAAAATCAATGAAGGGTTACTTTGGTATGCAGTAGTTATCTTGGTATTTGTGTTAGTTATAGGCTTTCGTATGAATAAATACCTTGATGTTCTTGCTTTAGGTAGAGAGCAGGCAATCAGTTTAGGGCTTAACTATAACAGAACTGTAAAGCATTTTCTTATTATTATTGCCGTTTTAGTATCGATTTCTACAGCTTTGATTGGCCCAGTTGCCTTTTTGGGCTTGCTAGTAACAAATGTAACCTATCAACTTATTAAAACTCAAAACCATGGGCTGATCATTATTGCTTGTTGTTTGGTTTCTGTTGTTACTGTTATTGGCGGGCAGTTTATGATGGAAAGGGTATTTAATTTTTCTACACCTATTAGCACTATTATTAACCTTGTGGGGGGGATTTACTTTCTTTATTTATTATTAAAAGTTAAAAAAATATGATCGAGGTCAAGCATATTTCAAAAGGATATTGTGAAAAGGTTGTCCTGGATAACGTGACCTTACAGTTCCCTGTTGGTAAGATCACCTCGCTTGTTGGTAGCAATGGTGCCGGTAAAAGTACATTACTGTCCATTATGAGTCGTGTCCTGCAACAGGATGGCGGTGAGGTATTATTACATGGCAAAAATATTCTAGACTATAAGAATAAGGCATTAGCACAGCAGCTATCTATCTTAAAGCAGTTTAACCATATTGGTCTGAGGTTGACAGTTCGTGAATTGGTTTCTTTTGGTCGTTTTCCTTATTCAGAAAAGCGTCTTAAGGCTGAGGATTTAGCTATGGTAGATAAGGCTATTCGTTTTCTCGATCTAGAAGACTTAGCCGATGCTTATATTGACGAGTTGAGTGGGGGCCAAAAACAACGGGCCTATCTAGCTATGGTTGTTGCACAAGACACGGATTATATTATGCTGGATGAGCCATTGAATAATCTGGATATGAAACACTCGGTTCAAATTATGAAAACCTTACGAAAATTATCTGATGAACTTGGAAAGACGGTTATAATTGTTCTACATGACATAAATTTTGCATCACATTATTCCGATCATATTATTGCTTTAAAACAAGGTGAAGTGATACATAGCGGCGCTACTGATGATATTATTTGTACAGATATACTTAAAGATATTTTTGATATCAGCTTTTCTGTTACTGAATTTAACGGTAAAAAAGTATGCAATTATTTCGGAGATATGTGCGGGCAACAAGGAGAAATTAACAATGCGAAACTTAGTATAAAAGGTTGTCCTAAGTAGGTCTACTTGAATAAGTTTCATTTCTACTATATATAAAATCATAACATGAGAAAAACAATTTTTTTATTCGCGTTAGCGACTGCAGTAGCTTTTACAGCATGTAATGGCGGCAATCAGGAGAAAGACACAAATTCCAGCGAGCAGAAGGCAGGAACGGTCACAATTGAACACTCTTTAGGTAAAACCGAAGTACCTGTTAATCCAGAGCGGGTAATTGTTCTGGACTTTAGTGCACTGGAAAACTTAGATGCTATCGGCGTTAAGCCTGTAGGAATTCCAAAAACGGGCTTACCTAAATATTTTGCAAAGTATAAAGATGATGAATCTGTTGTTGATTTAGGAACTTTAGTGGAAGCAAATATTGAAAAAGTTAATGAATTACAGCCTCAGTTGATTATTATTGGAGGTCGTCTTCGCGAGTCTTATGATCAACTGTCAAAAATAGCTCCAACGATTATCACTGAATGGGACACAGCAGATCAGTTTGGCGCACTTCAAAAGAATTTAGATAATCTAGGATTGATTTTTGATAAAAAAGAAGATTTCGATGCCGCATTTAACGCACTTAAAACAAAAGCAGATGCGGTAAAAGAAAAATCTTCAAAATCTGACGCTAAGGCTCTTGTGGTTTTACATAACAAAGGCCGTTTCAGCGCCTATGGTAGCGGTTCTCGTTTCGGTCTTATCCATGATATTTTAGGTGTTCAGGAAGCTGCTAAAGGCCTAGATACACATTTGCACGGAACAAAAACATCTAGTGAGTTTATAGCTGAAACTAATCCTGATATTTTATTTGTGGTTGACAGGAGTGCAGCCATAGGTGATACTCCTTTAAATAAGGAAGAAATTGAAAATAAGCTTATTCAAAGAACAAATGCCTTCAAGAATGGTAAGATCATTTATCTGAATTCTGAAACTTGGTATTTGTCCGGAAGTGGATTGAATTCTTTGAATATGATGATTGATGAGGTAGACAACGTACTATAAAATCATGATATTAGCGGCAGTTTTTTAGGAAACTGCCGTTTTATTTCGCCCAGTTTGGTAAAGGGTCGCCAACCTACAAAACAGGGCTTTTTTTAGCTTTTTTGCTTGTTTTTTAGCTTTCGAAATCGTATCTTGTTAGATAAGATACTTCAAAAAAACACTTCGTTTTGCTAAAACTTTTTTACCTTTTCACAAAGATTGGCTTGTTTACAATTGGGGGCGGTTATGCTGTTATTCCTTTGATTGAAAAAGAGATTGTCAGCCGAGAGTGGCTTACTTTAGAAGAATTTTACGAACTGTTAGCTATAACAGAATCTCTACCCGGAGTTTTCGCTACCAATATTGCCGCTTTAGTAGGTTTTAAAATATCAGGTATAAAAGGTGGCATCATTGCCGCTTTAGGTACGATAATAGCCCCCTTTGCTATTATCTTGTTAATAGCAACATTTTTCCATCAGTTTCAGGATAATATTTATGTTATTAAAGCATTTAAAGCCCTTAGGCCAGTTGTAGTTGCTTTGATTGCTGCGCCTTGTTATACGATCGTGAAGATCAATAAAATGACTATTAAAACCCTGCTTTTTCCTTTGCTTGCTCTTTTACTGATGTGGTATGTGGGCATATCTCCGGTATGGATTGTATTGTTCGGCTGTTTAGGGTCTATCAGTTATTATGAATTCAAGAATAGAAGAAAACGACAATGATATTTCTGAAACTTTTTCTCACGTTTTTAAAAATAGGAACTTTTGGCTTCGGAGGGGGGTATGCTATGCTCTCTTTAATTAGAGAAGAGGTTGTTGATCGACATGCTTGGATGAGCAATAGTGAGTTTATCGATTTGGTTGCTATTTCGCAAATGACTCCCGGACCAATCGGAATCAATACGGCAACATATGCAGGATATGCGGCATTAGAACATGCCGGTTATTCTTCTCCTATTGCTGTTTTCGGAGCAGTGGTAGCTACTATTGCATTGTGCTTACCTTCGTTCTTGATGATTTCTTTGATCTCTTATTTCTTTTTGAAATTCAGAAATAATAAATACTTTACATATGCTCTGTTGGGTATTAAACCTCTTAGTGTTTCGTTAATAGCTTTAGCGGTTCTTTCTCTTACAAATACTGAAAACTTTATTGATTTTTACAGTCCTATTTTATTTCTATTGACACTCGGTATTTCTATTAAGTACAAAACGCATCCTATACTTATTTTATTTGTTGCTGCTATTATTGGGCTGTTGGTATACTGATCAGTTCGCTTTAATAAGATGTAGATTGTGTCTTATAAACTATATAACTGTGCTTTAATAAATAATTTTTCCTGACAAGGATAGTTTCTTAATTTTGATTTTTAAATTTTAGCATTAGACATCTGATACCACGTGTAGTAGGTGTGTAAACCCTTGTTTTTTATAGTTAATAACTGTTTGATCATGAGTAAAGAAGAGCTTTTTGTTTTCATTAATTCGATAAAAACGAAAATTAATACTGTAGGTGAATCGCCCGACTTAGAAAAGGCTTACAATATGGTAGATGAAGCCATAAAACAACACGATTTTTATCAAGGAACACCTTACTTCTTTTCTGAGTGGCTAATTGTTAAAGAGCAGGTGTTACGCAAAGATGATGAGTCGTTTGGATTTTTTGATCGTTTTTTAGATAATATCTTATATTCTGGCGATATTGGATTATTTGATGCGTATACAGCGTCTCAGTTGGTATAATTATTTTTTGCAGCTTTTTTTATAAGCTTTATGCCCCAATCGTAATGGCTTGTTGTTGCCGAAATAAGATAGGAACCCAGTGATGTACTGCCGGTCCACTTGTATCTTTTTTTCTCAAATAGCTCTTCGTTACTGTGCTTCTCGATAATATTTTGTATCTTTCTATAAGAAGATTTTAATAATTCTTTAGCGTCAATTAAAGGGATGTTTTGGTTGTCCTCCCAGATTTTCCTGTTTAATTGCGGTGTATCTTTCCATGTGTAATCTTTTGCAGGCATGTTAGCTTTGCTACCTTTCATTCCAACGTTATACCAATCTAACATCATCAAATGCCACTGATGTAAATGCATAAGAACATCTCTGACATTTCGATTCATTGTATTTCCTGAAAAAGTGATGTTTTCGTCGGGCATCGCAGCTATAAAATCAAAAAGCTCCATAAAGCTTTTCCCACTTTGGTTTAATAATTCTTCTTTGTTTTTAGGTCTAGCCATCGTTTTGTCAAATGTTAATATATAATAATTAAATTTGTCGGTAAGTTGATTAAATAATACAAACTTTTTCTGGAGCCTTAGACAGCAACATGTATACCGCTATCTTTTATTGTTATGAAAGAGAGTCTTGGCGAAGAAAATTACTCCACCTAAAAACAATATTGCTCCTAAAATTATTAATAGGACGCTAATATTATAATATACTAATAAGTAAGCAAAGCGCATAAACGTAATTCCCAGAATAATGGATATTCCAGCTAGCAGCAATTTCTTTTGTTTTTTTTTCTCCATAACCATCTCAGCACTGCAGTATTTCTATAGTAATAACATTTTTTGAGCTAATAAGTTTAAATAAGTTAACCTTCAGTGGCAATGTCATAATCGTATAAATAACTCCACGAAGAAGCTATGTGAATTTTGTTTTTAATAATTGTTACAGTAGCTATTAATTCATTTGGTTTTGATAGAGTTTTTTAATCTTTAAATAGTGTCAAAAGCCAGTTTTATGATATTTACATTTTGGTCAATACTATAATATTGACTTTTTATTAATATTTTAGGCGATATCCTCAAACTTAAATGAAACTAAACAACAGCAAGATGGATTGCACTTCTTTATTACTTGCTATTGCAAATGATCGAGATGAATCTGCTTTCAAGAAGCTGTTTTATCACTTTTATGATGATTTAGTTCACTTCTCAGCGTCAATAACCAATGATTTCAATAGTTCGGAGGACCTCGTAGCCGACCTCATGCTAAAAGTATGGACAGAACCAAAAGATATTTTATCGATAAAAAATATTAAAACCTATTTATTTAAGGCTATAAAAAATCGTTCCTTAAACTATCTTAGCCGATCTAAAACACATGAGTATTACCTTAGTCATCCTCATTTAAATGATGTGCCCAGCACGCCAGAGGATCTATTGATATCTAAAGAGTTTATAAAGCAATTTAATCAATTGGTCGATAAACTACCCCCGAAGACGAAAATGGCCTTTATTTTGGTGAAAGATAACTTGTGTAGTTATGCGGAAGCAGCTGAAATTATGGAGATAAGTACACACACGGTCGATCGACATATACAAATAGCTTTACAGCGGCTAAAAGCAGAATTAGAAAAAAATAATAGTCTCATCAATAGTGAGTTATAAAATAAGTCCATTTTTGATTGGTGATTTATAGTAGTGAGATTGTCTTATCCATACGAAAGGCAAATTATAAATCATGGATAAGGATAATTTTTACGAATTAATTCATAAATATATAAGTCAGAATATTACTGATGAGGAGTTAAATACTCTCCATCAATACATGGAGCTGAATCAAAAAAACCGTGATTTATTTGACGCTTTTACAACATCAGCCCGAAATTCCAGCTCAGACAGGTATTTAGAGGAGAGAGCCTCTGCTATATTAAGTAGAGGAATACATGAAGAGAAGGTAAGTATTGCGAAACGGAGAAGGTTTGTTTTTGACAAACTTTATGCTCGCATAGCAGTAGCGGCTCTCGCACTGATCTTATTGGGCACTTTATTCTATTTATATAATTATAGCCAAACCGTTGATGAATTTAACCAAGTTGTAAAAACGGGTAAAGCTGAACGGCTCCACTTCGTGATGGCAGATGGTACTAAAGTATGGCTTAATTCGGAAAGTGCAATACATTTTAACAAAGGCTTCGGAAAAACAAATAGAGCCATTCTTTTATCTGGGGAAGCATATTTTGACGTGGAATCTAATAAAGAATTACCTATGACTATAGATAGTCGAGAAACATCTGTTAAAGTCATTGGTACAAGTTTCAATATAAGAGCTTACGACGATGAAGAGGTCATCGAAACTTCGTTGGTTGAGGGGGTAATAGAGTTATTTGTAAAAGATAATACAGCTTCTACTGGGAAGCACATACTGGCCCCAGGAGAAAAGCTAAAGGTATTCCGTAGTAAAGAAATAAAGGAAGATAGTAAAAGGGAAGAAATGATCACAACTGACAACTCTCAAGATTTAGTAGAAGTTGGCCAGATTGTAAGGAGTCATTTTATTCATCCTGAACTTAAAACAGTGCCTAGCGAAATTGCTTGGAAAGAGAATAAACTAGCCTTTGATGGAGAGCCTCTTGAATTGGCAATATCCAAATTAGAAAAGTGGTATAACATCAAGATAATAGTGGCTAATTCTTCCTTGGCTAACCTTCATGTTAGTGGTACCTTTCAAGATGAAAGCATTGAAGAAGTATTGCAATTTTTACAGTTTTCAGGAGCAGACTTTCAATTTGTAACAAAGAATAACACCATTTATATACAGTAAAAACTAAAAGAATATGATATAAACAATTACGCCACACAACAAAAAAAGGATGTGCTTATGCAACACATCCTAAATTATTTACCAAAATTAAAGAGCAAAGCCCTGAGAAAGTTAGGCTCTTCAATAATGACTATTAAATCAAATTTATGCAAATTAATTTAAAAACCGGACAGGGGAAGAATTATGTTCCCATTCCTATTAAAAGCCTATTGATGATAAAGCTTATCACCTGTATTATTCTAGCATTTTCGATGCCAGTTGCTGCAAGCAACTCATTTGCGCAGGAGAAAGTTTCTTTACGATTATCTGATGCTTCTTTAAAAGATGTAATCAAGTCTATCGAAAAACAGACAAGTATTAAATTTGTGTATTTAGACAATCTAATTACAGACCATCATATAGCTTCAATAGAAGTTTCTAACAAACCTTGGACTGAAGTGTTGATGCCTGTACTTCGTAAATCGGGGTTAACAATACGACCGATGGATAAAAATCAAGTTGTTATTTCCCCAATTGAGAAAAGACAGCAGGATTATACAGTACGTGGTACTATAGTAAACAGTGAAGGTATTCCTCTTTCAGGGGTTAGTGTGGTTGAGCGAGACTCACCACGTGGAACGAGCACAGATGAGTACGGAACGTTTGAAATAAAGACATCGGGTACAACTGCTGTTTTGGAAATTAGTTATATAGGCTATATTACCCAAACGGTTTTAGCAAATTCTTCTAATCTGGATATTATCTTAGAAGAGGATTTAGCCTATCTGGATGAAGTTGTTGTTGTTGGTTTTGGTACGCAGAAAAAAGTCAATTTAACGGGAGCTGTCCAAAGTATATCAAGTAAAGATTTACAAGATAGACCTGTTACCAATACGTCCTCGGCCATACAGGGCAAGTTTGCTGGTGTAACTGTTACGCAAAATTCCGGACAGCCAGGAAAAGATGGTGGAACAATAAGAATAAGAGGGTTAGGTACGATCAATAATGCGAACCCTTTAGTTATTGTCGACGGAATAGAGAGTTCGATGAATAACATTAACCCGAATGACATTGAAAACATATCCGTACTAAAAGATGGACCTAGTGCGGCTATATATGGATCAAAAGCTGCAAACGGTGTTATTCTTATTACGACTAAGCGAGGTAAAGTTGGGAAACCTCAGTTAACATATTCTGGTTATGCTGGTTGGCAAGACCCCACTCGCCTTCCTAAGTATATGGAATCTTATGACCATGCTTTTCTCTTAAATGAAGCTTTAATCAATGAAGGAAGTACGCCTCGCTTTAGTCAGGCAGATTTGGATGGATTTAAAGCTGGTTCAGATCTTGATAAATATCCAAATACAGACTGGCAAGATTTATTGTATCAAGGAAGTGGTTTTCAGCAAACGCATAATTTTCAAGTTTCTGGGGCTACTGAAACAATGAATTACATGGCTTCAGCAGGTTGGTTAGAACAAGAAGGAGTTATTAAGGTGGCCAGCTCTGATCGTTATAACCTACGCACAAACATTGGGGCTAAAGTTGGTGATCGTTTAAAGCTAGATATGGGCTTAGCTTATAATTATCAGAAAATAGCGGAGCCACTGAATCCTTACACCAGTGACATGGCGCAGATATTCCGTCAAGTAAATCGTATTCCGTCATTTATTCCTTATCAGTATAGTAATGGTTATTACGGCTATTATAGTGATGGTAACCCAATTGCTTGGTTAGACATGCAGTCTATAGATAACATGACCCATAAGCACACCCAGATAAATTTATCAGGAGAGTTTGAGATACTTAAAGGTTTAAAGTTTAAACAGGTCGTTGGTTTTCAACCTATCGATAACGTATCGTCTAAGTTTGTGAAGAAGATACAATATTACGATAATGAAACCGGGAAGCCTACCAGCTCACAAGGACCTACAAAATTGACTGTCGATAACTTTCAAACAGAGCGTTTGACATTGCAGTCTTTGCTTACTTACGATAAGTCATTCGGCAATCATAACTTTAATGCACTAGCTGGATTTATGGATGAAACGTTCCGGGCAGACTTTACAAAAGCTTATAGACAGAATTTTTTATCAACAGATTTGTCCGAGCTTGATTTGGGAGATCCTGATGGGCAACAAGCCAATGGAGGAGCTAAAAATTTAATTTTAAGATCTTGGTTTGGCCGTATCAATTATGCATTTGCTGATAAATACCTGCTCGAGGTTAATGTCCGTCATGACGGTACATCTCGTTTTATCGGAAAAAACAGGTGGAGTACCTTCCCTTCTTTTTCAGGGGGCTGGAGAGTGTCGCAAGAATCTTTCTTTCAGAATTCAGGCTTAGCAAACGTGTTTTCAGAGTTTAAGTTACGCGGAGGATGGGGAAAATTAGGAAACCAGCAGTTAGCTGTTACGTCTGATAATAGTTATCCGCGCGATGATAAGTACTACCCCGGTTTGTTTTATCTCAGTCCGCAAAACTATTCTTTTGGCGGGAAGTTACAATCTGGTGGCGCAATTACTGCCTCAGCTAACCCTTTATTACAATGGGAATCAACCACAAGCATGAATATAGGCTTGGATTTAGATTTACATAAAAACTGGGGCTTTGTTGTCGATTATTTTGACAGGAAAACAGATGAGGTGCTGCTAGAGCTTCCTGTGTCGACGTTGTATGGCTTGCCTGCGCCAGTAGTAAATGCGGGTACTGTGCAAAATAATGGTGTAGAATTACAGATTAATTACCGTAATAATATAGGTGATTTTGCTTATTCTATTGGAGCCAATGGGACATATATCAATAATAAAATCAAAAAATGGGCAAGTAATGCCGCAGAGCCTTATGGCGATTTTTATGTATACCAGCAGGGTTTACCCATTCGTGCTTTTTACGGATACGAAACTTTAGGAATTTATCGTTCTGACGAAGAGTATAAAAACAGTGGTGTCAAAGGCGTGACAAATAATGTCGGTGCTGGAGATTTGATCTATAAAGACCAAAATGGAGATAATAAGATAGACGGTAACGACCGAGTATATTTAGGTTCCCCGGATCCTAAATATGTTTTTGGTTTGACGGCCAATGCTTCTTATAAAAACTTTGAAATGAGTGTGTTTTTCCAAGGTGCTGCGGATGTGAAAGGATACATGTGGGGCGAGGCTATCGGCGGCATATCTGCTTCTGAAAAACCTACTACAATATATTCAGATCGTTTCCATCCAGATCTTAACCCGAACGGAGCAATGCCGAGAGCGTTAACCTCGTGGTCTCAAAATTCGCCGAGCAGTAATCCGTCTGATTTTTGGTTGAAAAATGCATCCTACCTGCGCATGAAAAATATAACAGTTGGTTATAATTTGCCTCAATCTTTCTTAAATAGAGTAGGCATAAAAGGAGCAAAAGTATATTATAGCGGACAAAATTTATTTACCATAACTAGTTTCTTAGATGGCTTTGATCCTGAAGCTCCAGCAGGGAATAGAGGGAATTATTACCCGCAAGTAAAAACAAATGTGTTCGGACTAAACGTTAATTTTTAATTGAAAAAACAATGAAAAACTTATATATATGCTCTGCACTAGGATTGCTACTTGCATTTTCCTCTTGCCAAAAACTAGATCAGTTTCCCCTGGATGCAACGACAGAAAACAACTTCTGGAATACAGAAGATGAGACTTTATATGCAGTTACTGGGTTGTATAATGGGTGGGAAAACGGTAGCCAAATATTTTACATGGATTGCGTATCTGACAATTCACGTAGTGATTTTCCATGGGAGAATTTTCAAGCTCTTGGGAATGGAACAGCTACACCCACTGATGCCGGAAATGCTAAAGATAGGTATACATATGAGCACATCAGACGTGCGAATTGGATTCTTGAAAATATAGGAAAAGCACCTATTGAAGAAAGTTTGCGAGAACGTTTAATGGGAGAAGTACGTACTATACGAGCCTATCGCTATTTAGATATGGCTATACTATTTGGTGATGTGCCGATCATTACCGAAACAACAACTCCAGAAGAGTCATTTATAAAGGCAAGTAAGCGCAGTGAGGTGTTTAAGTTTGTTGAGGATGAGTTGCGTGCTGCTGCGGATCTATTGCCTGAGGTATACGGTAATGCTGACAAAGGACGTATGTCTAAAGGTGCCGCTTTAGGCTTTTTAGCTCGTGCGTATGCGTTTCAAAACAAGCATGAAGAGGTTAAGAAAACCACAGACGAAATAATTGCTTTGGGCCAATACAGTCTGTTTAATGATTATGCTGAGCTTTTTGAAGAAGCTAATGAAAACAATGGGGAAGTGATTGCGGATATTCAATATATTGCTAAATCGCAGGGCTACACAAGTTTAGGAATTATGTTGCCTGTGACATTAGGGGGGTGGAGTTCTATTGTGCCTACTCAAAGTTTAGTAGATGCCTACGAAACCATTGAAGGCTATACCATTACGGAAAGCGGTAGTAATCATAATCCTGCCCAACCGCATCATAACCGTGACCCACGTCTAGCTGCAACAATTGTATACCCAGGGGCACTTTATGCGGGGGCTTACTTCGATTCTATCAATGAAAACTCTAAGGCTCACCCGCAGGGTTCGGATAATAGTTCGAGTACAAGTTATAACTATAAAAAATATATACAGGATCCTAAAAGGTATGGCGACATATGGGATGTAGGTACAAATATTATTGTGATGCGTTATGCGGAAGTACTTCTATTAAATGCGGAAGCACGGATAGAGCTTAACCAGATTGATAATGAAGTGTATAAAAACATCGATCTTGTTCGCCAGAGAGTGAATATGCCAAAGGTTAATCAGGCAGTCTATAGTTCTCAAAATAAATTGCGTGATTTGGTACGCCGGGAGTTACGTGTAGAACTAGCTGGTGAAGGTCGTCGACATTTTGATATTATACGCTGGGGCATTGCTAAGGATGTAATGAATGGTCCTGTTTATGGTGGCCTATCAAAAGGAACTGTAGATACAGAAACAGGAAAAGTAACCTATTCATCTTTGACTGACCGTTTCTTTATAGAAAACAGAGTATTTGAGGAAGGTAAAAATGAATTATGGCCTATTCCGCAATCCGTTATAGATAATAGTAAAAATACACTACATCAGAATAGTGGTTATTAAATAAAGTTATTCCGATAATAGCTTTTATATCCTATTGGAACGCAGCAACATATTTTGTTTGCTGCGTTTTTATTTGGCTAATTATAATCAATAGCCAGCATTCTTTACGATTTTACTACTTTACTTTCGAGGTTTATGTGATGCTTTTAAATTATAAATTGCGCCTCATCCTTTGAACGTTGTGTTTTTATAGCTTTTTATCTTCTTCGTCTCCCGAATAGACACTAATTACGGTCAGCGATATTTAGCATTCCAAGAATATTATTTAAAAGTAGCAGCTTCTATCTGAAGAAATAGTCTTTTTCCGGTATCTTCGAAAAGCTATTAACTCCGAGGTCTATAGCTATAGCTCGTCCATCAATATGCGGACTGACGGTTTCTTTCTCTTGAAGATAGGCGCTAATTGCTTCATGTAAGGTATAATCTTTGATTTTAACATTTTTTGCATTGCGTAGTCTACATAAAATATGTTCCGGTTCGCCTGTCCGATTGCAGGCAGCCATACGGTAGTTTTTACTTATATCTAGATCTGTCCCTTGTATTTTTAATTCCACAATTCTGTTTCCCATTGTTTTTGAGCTGTCAAACTTGAGTGTTAAGCCAGAGAAACGTACTAACCATCCCCCAAACCGTTCGGTAGGGTTTGCGGCAAAAACGTTATTAATTTCTTTTTCTAACCAATCTTTTATTTGTTGCCCTGTAACCTCACCAATTTTCATGTATTCGTCTGTTGGTAACATGCGCCATAAGTCAGCTATAGTAATTGCCTGTCTGCCGGTCGCATCAGGCACAATCGGAACACCAAAACGAAAACCATTTGAGGCAGCAAAGTCTGCGCCTGTTTTCCAGAGTAATGCATCAGTAATCATATTGTCCATTGGGTTTTCTACAACAAGATATCGATATAGGGGGGTAGTCGTATAGCCTAATACCCTTTGCATTTTCTCTTTATATTGTTCCTGTGCGTCGTCTACTAGTTTTTGTATTGTTTCATCCGCTTTATACTTAGTAGGGTTGACCTCTGTGAGTTCATATGTATATTTTTCTATCTTGTTATTTACCCATTCTATATCTAGTCTTCCAATGAAAGAACCGAATGCGCCAGGCTCCACAACTTGAGCATATTTTCCAACTATAGGCTTGCGGATTCGTTCATGTGTATCATTTCCCAGTATGAAATCTACGCCTTCAGTAGCCGGGTTATCTGCCAATAATAACTGCTTAGAGATGCCGATATGGGTGATTAGAAAGAGAATATCCACCTGATGTTCTACTTTTAGTTTTTGGACAAGTTGTTTTAAATTATCCTCCACTTTCGTGAATTTTAGGCCTTTGCTGTAGGCAGGATTTTGGCGTTCCGGAATTTCGGGGTCATTATAGGCTATAAACCCTAGTTTAACACCAGCTTTCTCGGTCATCCAATATGGTGGGTAAATTGGCTCATTGGTGTCTTCATGAAACATGTTAGCAACAATAACATTCGTGCTATAGCTATTCATCAGGTCGAGCATAACCTGTTTACCATAAACTACTTCCCAGTTTCCAGGTATCAGCAGAT
This sequence comes from Sphingobacterium sp. UT-1RO-CII-1, assembly GCF_026711005.1. Lineage (GTDB taxonomy): Bacteria > Bacteroidota > Bacteroidia > Sphingobacteriales > Sphingobacteriaceae > Sphingobacterium. The sequence continues at coordinate 64,820 of NZ_JAPPVJ010000004.1, forward strand.
CATAGTTCATAGCGCACACAAGTGGGGGGAATATTTTTCCTTTCGATAACACACTCTCTCCACTGCCTTGGAAAAAATCACCTCCATCAACGAAAATTGTTCCTTCAGGATTCTCGCTTCTAATTTTATCTGTCAAAGTTTTGATGTGCGCAAGTCCGCCAGCAGACCTGAAAACTATATTGTCGTTTTCGACAAACAACTCGGTATGTGGGTTTAGATAAGCATGTATATCCGCTGTCTGAATAATTGTAATTTTACTTTTTTGCTTCATTTTACTTGGTACTGTTAGAAAAAACAACTTTCTAATTGTATAAATAGTTATATTAAATATAATGTTTTAAAATGTTGCAGGGATACATTTTAAAAATATCAGGAGTGATAATTAGTACTTGTTAATAAGGAGTTCTAATTCTGCTCACTTTTTGTGTTATTATTAATAAATGAGGAGGATAGCCAGTAGGTAGCACATATAAAAAATGTAGCTTAGAGAGATACCAAGCTCCCTAAGCTATTTTATTATCTATTCCTAGAAGTTTAGTTACTACAAAATTGTCTTTATTCCTTTACAGGCTCCTTCGTGATAAGGAGACGATAAGCCATGCCACTTATTGTACTCAGGGCTGTAGGTTTACCGTTTTTCCATAGAGTGGGTATTTCGTTTATATGCCCCGCTATATATATATCTTCACCATCTATGGCTATGTCCATTGCGTCAGAATGACCTTCGTCAGTCGAAGACCATACTTCTTTTCCATTTTTCCAATAGGTTGCTTTTATATATTCATTATCGAACTTAAATCCCACAGTATGCAAGTCTCCCCCATCTGTAATCATTCTTCTTACTACTATACCCTCTTCTTCATGCTGAAAGCGAGTAGCCTGGCCATCTTTATTCCATACAGTTGGAGTAGGGGTAAGATTATCATCTAGATTCTCTTCTCCCAGTATAAATATGTTGTTATCATGTTTATAAAGACGAGACTTCCCTGTATGATCTGTCCCATCTATTATTTGTAGGGCTTTACCATTTTTCCAAAGTATCATTCTGAGAAGTTTATCCTTGTTAAAAATTGCACCCAATACATAACAGTTATCTCCTATCACTTCTATGCCCATAATATCTCGAATGGATGAGTTCTCCGGGAGTTCTAAAGGAATAGGGGTTTCATTGTTTTTCCAAAATAAAGGAACACGCTTCTCAGTTTTATCGATGCCGGCCATATAGGTGCTACCACTTTCGATTGTTATTTTAGCAATTATATACTTTTTTCTGAGCTCTGTCAAATCCGCCTGAATACCATTTTTCCAATAAACAACAGTTGTTTGCTCGTCAAATCTATCTCCTGTTACATAGATGTCAGTACCATCAGCTATTATACCATCTGCGTATCCACCTCCGTCTTCAGTTCCCAATAGGCTCTGTGTTCCATCCTTCCAATAAAGGCTTTCTAAGGTGTTATAATCAGAGTCGTGACCAACAATATGGATCACCGATTTCATTTCAGGACCGGGGTTGTTTTCTTTGTCTTTACTGCAGGAAACGAAGCCTACGACTATTGCTAGGGTTGCTAAAATGCCCAATGCAATTGATTTTTGGTTGTATTTCATATCGATATTTTTCTTTAACGGTTATATGCAATACTCATGGCGCTTGCGTTTTGCTAAACATGAATATTTCATAGGTAGAAAATAATTATTTTCCAATCTTGCATATAGCTGAAACGCTAAATTAGGACTTGTTTGTTATAAAAAACAGTTTTTTTAGCTGTTTACCCCATTTGTCCCCCCGATGTCCACCCCTTATGAGCTTTATCTGCGCTTATTTTAAGATTAAATAGGAGTTATTGAGCAATAGAATGGATGATTAATGTCCCTTTTACATTTAAAAAAGCCTTTTTATGGTGATTTTTTAAATAGGCTTATTCGATGAAAGTTTTTTTAATATGAATTTCGCATCTAAGTTTAGATTTATACCTGTGCTAAGCCGTTATATTTATTATAAAAAAAATATTATTAAGTTTGCAAAAGTTTAAACCTGTTTTAATAACCGTATAATTACCAGAGGTTAAATATAGCATGAGTGTGTATAGTAAATATTCTGATGAGGAATTGATTGGCTTGTTAAAAGCTAATCAGCAGAAAGCTCTATCCGCTCTCTATTCCCGCTACTGGGATAAAATGCTCGTTGTAGCGCTGAATCGTTTGGATAATTTAGAAATAGCAGAGGAATGTGTACAAAATGTATTTTTAAGCCTCTGGAAACGGCGTCATGCATTGGTGCTAAGCAATGCTGTCTCTACTTATTTAGCGGTTGCCGTTAAATATCAGGTTATAAAACAAATGGATAAAATCTATCGACGAAAACTAGGTGATGATTTTATTTATTTCCTCCCTAGTGAATCGCCTTCGGCTGATGCTTATGTCCTAGAGAAAGAACTTCTAGAGAAGGTTGCTGAAGCGGTTGAACGATTGCCTGAAAAATGTCGGATTGTTTTTTTAATGAGCCGAGAAGATAACATGACCAATAAACAAATAGCAAGTGACTTAGGTGTTTCAGAGAAAACGGTAGAAGCACATATCACTAAAGCTATTAAAAGCTTACGGAGTGATTTAGCCATGATTCCTCCCATTCTTATACATCTTTTTTTGTAACAGCAGTTCTGTACGTTTACTGTATTATCTAATTTATTTTCATTTGCACTAAGGGTTGATACTTTTTTTTCGGACTATAGTAGTACAACCAAGGTATAGATGAAGAATCATTACGATAAAGAAGTATTATTAAAGATTGCCTATAAGTTAGAGCAAGGTGTGGCTTCCGCTGAGGAACGAGCTTATTTTGACCGTTGGTACCAATCTTTTGATGATGACAAAATCGAACTTCCTTATATCTATGATCATAATTTAGAGTCTATCCACGACCGGATGCATGATAAGATATTCCTTAAAATAGATTCTGAGGACAAGAAAAGTAGTACACGATTTTTCAATATCAGATGGATAAGCGCTGCTGCTATTTTACTTCTTGCTAGTGTGTCACTTCTAGTGTTTCTTAATAAAAGTGTAGACACTGCTGCTTTTGAAACTGCTGTACAGCATGAAGATGCTTTGATAAAGCCTGCACATGCAGGCGGTACACTTACTTTAGCTAATGGCAATAAAATAAATCTATCAGAAGTAGGCATAGGTGAGATAGCGCTTGATGGCGGACTTGTAATAACGAAGCTTGCAAACGGCGAAATCATTTACGAGCAAACCAATAACTCCTCGGCACCAAATATTAATAATACTATCTCAACGGTTAATGGAGAAACTTACCGAGTTCGCTTGCCCGACGGCACCTCTGTATGGGTAAATACAGGTTCGTCATTGACATTTCCACTGGCTTTTGCTACGAATGAACGTAAGGTTCACCTGACGGGCGAAGCTTATTTTGAAGTAGCGCCTGATACAAAAGCACCTTTTAAAGTTTTAACAGATTATCAAACTATCGAAGTGCTAGGTACACATTTTAATGTTAGTGCATATACTGATGAAGCTGTAGTAGAAACAACCTTGCTTGAAGGGAAAGTGAAAGTTGCCCATGCAGGTGAGAATGCCCTATTGCATGTAGGACAGCAAGCTCGTAGTGTTAAAGACAGGCCAGGTATACGTGTCCGTAATGCCGATTTGGAGGCTGTCATGTCTTGGAAGAATGGATATTTTCGTTTTCGAAATGATAATATAAAAACTGTTATGCAACAGATAGCGCGTTGGTATGATGTTGATGTTGTATTTACAGGCCGTGTTACTGATGAGAAGTTCAATGGTACCATTGAGCGTACGAAGAGTATTCATGAAGTTTTGGGAATGTTAGAAGCTACCAAAGTGCTTCGTTTTAAAATTGAAGGAAGGAGGCTTACTGTTATGGAATAAGTTTTACATATTCCATCCCAAAAAGCGCCAGGATCCGCTCTAACCTGAATCCTGGCGGTGTTTGTGATGGCTTAATTTTTTACTAATCAGATTATACAAACCGTTATGGCTCATTATCCAATCTAGGATTGTGGCCATCGCACTAATCCATTAATTCAAATGTATGAAATTTTAGGACAAAATCTACGTCCTTGGTCAAGAGGCGTTATTAAAATTCTGTTGGTTATGAAACTGACTATCTTATTGTTGCTCATTATGCTGCTGCAGGTAAAAGCAGAGGTGTTTGCACAAAAAGTCACTCTATCAGAACGTAAAACATCTTTAAGTGAAGTTTTTGAAAAAATACGAAAACAAACTGGTTATGATTTTTTGGTTACACAACGGTCTCTTGAGCGTGCCAAACCCGTTACAATTAACGTAAATGATACCGATATTAAGCTTGTATTAGATGAAATTTTTGAAACCCAAGATCTAAATTTTAGTATTAAGTCTAGGTCTATTGTTGTTACTAATAAAGAGCAAACTGCTGATAATATATCTGTAACATTAACAAATAGTCAGGCGGATATTGAAGTTTCAGGGCGTGTTGTAGACGAACATGGGAACGCTATTGTAGGAGCTACGATTAAGCATAAAACCAGTTCGAAAAGCACCATGACAGGACAAGACGGTAAATTCACTTTAACGGTCGACGACGCCAAAGCCACTTTGGTAGTGTCGTTTATCGGTTACGATACACAGGAAGTTATAGTTACTTCAGGGGTGTCTATGCTGATAAAAATGAAGGAATTTAGTAGCGACTTGGATGCGGTCGTTGTTGTCGGTTATGGTACGCAGAAGAAGGGTAGTTTGACGGGAGCCATTGCTGCTGTTGATGCCAAAACTATAGAAGATGTGCCGGCATCAAATTTAACAGCTGTACTAGCAGGTCGATTATCGGGTGTTAATATAAGTCAGAATTCAGGTAAACCAGGCGGTAGTTCGTCACTTTCTATTCGAGCAGAGGGTACTTGGAATAATACTGAGCCACTATACGTTATTGATGGTGTGATCAGAGATAAATTTGCATTTGATGCCTTAGACCCAACAGAGGTAGAGAATTTGTCTGTTTTAAAGGACGGAGCTTCTTCTGCAATTTACGGATCCCGCGCAGCGAATGGAGTAGTTCTTGTAAGCACAAAAAAAGGGAAAATTGGCAAGCCTCGTATTAATTATTCTGGATCTGTAGGGATAGCAGATGCAACTAAGATTCCTGAAATGTTTAATGCATACGAACAGGCTATCTATGCAAACCAGAGGTATATAAATGAACTTGTTCCACTAGGTGATAGTCGTTATTATGCGGAGGATGAATTAGCATACTTTAAAGAGAATCCTGGATACAACTGGTTAGAACAGGCCTGGAAGACTCCAATTATTGTCCGAAATTCTGTAAATGTAAGTGGAGGAACAGAAAAAGTAAAATATTTTTTAGCAGGAAGTCACTATAATGAGACGGGTACTTTTAAAAATCTAGAATTTGATAAATATAGTTTTAGAAGTAACGTCGAGGCTGCAATAAATGATTACTTGACAGCTTCTTTAGGTTTTAATTTGGACTCTAGAGACGATAATAAACCTTATTGGAAATGGGATAACGATGCAGAGAATATGTCTAATCTTTATAATGGTTTACTTCGTCGTAGTCTTTTCGAGCCATATATTAATGGCATGCCTAATGGGACATTTATTGCTTGGCATCCATTGGAAGTAATTGAAGGAAAAACTGGGTATAATAGAAAGCGCTACTCTAATTATGAGGTCAATTTAGGATTAACATATAAGATTCCATTTGTAAAAGGACTTGAAGCTAAACTGACTTATAATAAATATGATAGGCATGAGTTTATCAAGCAATTTAATCGTCCGTATCCCCTTTTTATTTTTGGAACCACAGGAACTAATAATCATATACCAACAGATCAACTTTTAGATCGTAAAATTCGTGATGATGGAGATTTTTTATATGAGAAGTACAATCGAAGTGGTAACTATCAATTCAACGCTATGCTGACTTATAATAATAGGTTTGGTAAACATGACTTTAGTGGTTTATTTGTATATGAGCAAGCTGAAGGTGAAAATGATTGGTTTGACGGACAGCGTAATTATTTTATATCATCAACTGTTGATCAGCTTTTTGCAGGTAGCGCTGACCCTAAAAATTCATCACTAAATGGTAGTGGGTCAGAGTTTGGACGTATATCTTATGTTGGACGTTTAGGGTATACTTATGATAACAAATATATTTTAGAAACATCTTTTCGTTATGATGGTTCTGTAAATTTTGCACCAGGACATCGTTGGGGTTTTTTTCCATCGGCATCGGGAGCCTGGCGTATATCAGAAGAAGGCTTCTTTAAGGAATATTTTCCATCTATTGATGGCATGAAATTAAGAGGATCAATAGGTCTGTTAGGCAATGATGCGGTAGGAGGGTGGCAATGGATGCAACGTTATAAGTTTGCAAATGGAGCTTATTTTGGAGCTCTTATGGATGGGGTTTACGCAGATGTAATGCCAAACCGCGTAATTACTTGGGAAAAGTCATTGTCATATGATTATGGCTTGGATTTTCAGACTTTGAATAATCGCTTGTCTATCGGTGTAGGAGGTTTTTATAGGCATACCTATGATATTTTAGGAAACCGTCTTGCAAGCTTACCAACTACTTTTGGAGCTAATATGCCTGCAGAGAATTATGCTAAAATTAATACTATTGGCATGGAGGCTGAATTGTCGTTTCAGGATAAAATTGGAGAGCATATTAAGTATCGTATTGGTGGAAACTTTGCTTACGCAAAAAATAAATTGATAGAGAAAGATGAAGCTGAGAATATTAGAGTTTACCGTTCAGAATTGGGGTTCAATACAGACAGACAAATGGGATATGTAGCGACTGATATTATAAGAAGCCAGGCGGATTTGGATGCTTTGCCAGAGGGTTATACAATTTTTGGAATGAAGCCTGAGCTTGGGATGCTTAACTATCGTGATTTACGAGGAGTAGATTCTGACACACCTGATGGAAAAATAGATGTAAATGACCAAGATTGGGTGATCAAACATACCAGAGCTCCTATTAATTATGGTTTCTTTATGGGGGCTTCTTGGAAAACTTTTAGTTTAGATTTATATTTTCAAGGAAGAGCGGGGGGCGAGAGATTTTATGATCAACGTACTGAATGGGGAGATATAGAAGCTGCTGGTTATGCATACGTAAAAGATTATTGGACAACTGATAATGTTGAAGCTGCTTTTCCTCGCGCGGGGTCAAATAATGGGGCTGATGTGCCTTCTACGTTTTGGATACAAAACACATCTTTCTTAAGATTGAAAAATCTAAATATTTCCTATACATTTCCAAAAACACTGTTATCAAAATCTGGTAATACTGAATTGAAAATGTTTTTTATGGGTACAAATCTATTTTTATTACAAGATAGGATTAAAGCGTATGATCCAGAAAATGAAAGTATTATGGCCTATCCCATGATGAAGTCCTATTCTTTAGGCGTGAACCTTAGTTTTTAACTTTATAATAACCATTATGCTAACTCGGTATATTTTAATTGGATTATCTGCTTTGTTTTTATTCGGTTGTATTGATGCATTGGATAAAACAGACTTAAGTGCAGTTACAGAGCGTGACGTTTGGAATGATCCGTTGTATGCATCAGCATACCTTAATAAATTATATAATGACAACCTACCAGATTGGAATGCAAGTATTGCGGGAGACTCTGATGAGGCAGGAGGTGGTGATGCTATAATGTATGGCCAGCTTACTAGTACGTCTATAGATACTTGGAACTATACACAAATACGGAATATTAATCTTTTTATAGAGAACGTAAGTACAGGTTTAATAGATAAAGCTACACAAGAAGAGCTTTCTGCACAAGCTTTAATATTACGTGCTTGGCGTTATTTTCAAATGGTGAGACAATACGGTGGTATACCTATGCTAATGTCAGTACAAGGATTGAATGATGATTTGTATGTGTCACGTAATAAAACTTCAGAATCTATAGCGCTTATTGTTAAAGATTTGGACGATGCTTTAGTAGCATTGCCTTGGTCTTGGTCGGGGAATGATGAGGGACGTTTTACCAAAGCAACGGCTCTTGCATTAAAGGGGAGAGTTCTTCTATATTACGCTAGCCCTCAGTTTAATCCAAATAATGAGTTGAAAAGATGGGAAGAAGCTTTTGTGGCGAATGAGACTGCTTTTCATGAAATAAGTGCAAATGGACATGCTTTGCATCCTAGTTACGAAAATATATGGTTTGACGAGATGAATAAAGAGGTGCTTTTTGTTAAAAGGTATCAAGAACCGTCAGTTACACATACTTGGGATGCAGCTACAAGGCCATTATCAGAAGCACAAAACTATTCAGGCGCAAATCAGCCTACTCTTGAGATGGTTAATTCTTACCCGATGATTGATGGGGAAACTATAGAAGAATCGGCAGATTATGACGCTCAGTTTTATTGGAAAAATAGAGATCCACGTTTTGCCGCTACGATTGCACACAACGGTGTTTTGTGGGAATTGAGTGGAAAAAAGGGTAGAAAGCAATGGACATATGCGGGGCATTCTACACAAAATCCAACAACATCAGGGTTTTATTGTAGAAAAGCTATAAACTTGGATTATACTCCATATTTAACAGAAAGAAGCAGTACGGATTGGATTGAGTTACGATTTGCGGAAGTTATGTTGAATTACGCAGAGGCAGCAGCAGAAGTGGGCAAGCTTGAAGTTGCTTATGAGATGTTGAAGAAAATACGTGAACGTGCAGGTATATTAGCTGGTAATGACGTTATGTATGGTTTAAAGATAGGAGTGGGGAAAACCGAAATGATAAAAATGATTATGTTGGAACGAAAAATTGAGTTTGCTTATGAAGGTAAGCGTTATTGGGATTTGCGAAGGAGAAAGCTTTTTACTACAGAGTTGAACGGTACGAAAAGGCATGCTCTGATGCCTCGGTTGTTAGTCTCGCAAGCGGAGTTTGATAAAGTGAAAGATGGCTTGGATATTAATACAGATTATTTTAAATATTTTGTAGATGAGAAAATTGCCTTAGATCAAAAGTTCGATATTAATTTTAGAGAGAACTACTATTTTTATGCAATCCCTAATCAACATATAGAAAGTAATTCGAAACTAGAGCAAACACAAGGCTGGGACAACGGAACTTTTAACCCTTATGATTAAATGAAGAATTATTTAAAAAATATGCGTGGATTATATTTGATAGGTTATTTTTTGCTACTATTATGCTCTGACTTAGTAGCACAAGAAATAGTAAAACTTAATTCTTTAGATCTTTCTAAAGCTTGGCAAGAGTATGGAGTATTACAGAAGGATAAGTCTGTGGATGGTTTAGCAGCTAGTGTCAATGGAAGTATTTACACAGAGGTACTGGGGGTACATGCAAATAGCCTATTAAAGCTTCAGTTGCATAAAGATGCAATACGTTTTCAAACTAAAATTGCCATAGCAGATTCAAAAGTAGATCTAGGTGACAAATCTGTGACTACGATTCCTCTTGTCGATGGGACAAAACTGTATTTTCAGCAAACAGAAGGAAATAAACAGTTTATTGGCTTAACGAAATCGGGGGATCAGAAGTTAGAAAGGGGGTCAGTACATTTTGTAGTGAAAGCCGATGGAAAAGCAATTTACACTAGTTCTATTATTCGAGGTGGTGAAGAGCCTAAAGATATAGATATAGATGTAAGGGGAGTTCAAATGATAGAGTTACTGGTAGAACCTACGAGTGATGGTGCTAGTGGCGATCATGCATTGTGGATAGACCCCCGATTTATATATAATAAACAAAAGCCCGAAATTGTCGATGTGGGAGCACTGGGTGACGGTCCAAAAATGAGCGATTCTGTGGCACGAAGGCTTGTTAATAAAATAAGTCAGTTGCCCGAAATGACAGGTTTTCGTTCCACTCCAACAGCTTACGATTGGCTTCTAACACCCAAAAAATCACATGCAGTAATTTATTCTGATCAGGGAGGTAAAAGTATTACGATAGCGAATGGTATGGTGTCGCGTACTTTTCGTATTTTTCCTAATCTAGCTACAGTTGGGTTGAATAACAGGATGTTAGGAGAGAGCTTGTTACGTGCTGTGAGTAGCGAGGGTATGGTTCAGCTAGATGGCAAGAAGTTAAGCATTGGAGGGTTGGCTGGTCAGGAAGAAAGGGGGTATCTGAAAGAGGAATGGATTGATCAAATGACTACTATCCCTGAGTCTTTTTTGGTGGAAGATTTTTATATTCAAGAATTGGAAGAGCCGATTAAATGGGCAAGAAATCGTTGGGCATTAAATAAAGAGATTGCAACTGGTAAAGAATTGGTTTTTATATTACGTGGGGATAAGGAATATAAAGATGTACAAATAAAACTTTATTATAGTATTTATGATCATATTCCTGTTATTAGGAAGCGAATGGAGCTTTTTAACGGATCGAATGTGGCGGTCAATGTAGATCATTTTAAATTAGAGTATTTAGCCTTTTCTGAACCTGAATCATTAGGTGGAGGAGATCCTTCTACCTATAGGTTGCCCAACATTCATATTGAAAGCGATTATGCTGCGGGGGGGGAGTTCACGGAGAAAGAAACTGATATTACAGAGAATTGGGTAGAAGACCGCGCGTATACTTCTCAACGTAATTATTTGCTACAAACACCAGCCATTCTCGATGTTTCGCCTCGAATTGGTCCTGATCAAACGATAGGTCCAAATAATATGTTTCGTTCGTTTAGTGTATATGAAATGCCATTCGATAGTGACGATAGAGAGCGAAAGGGGATGTTTAAGAGACGTATGTATCGATCAATTGCTCCTTGGACATCTGAAAATCCAATATTTATGCATCTCACTTCCACTGATCCTGACGTGGTACATCGCGCAATTGACCAGTGTGATTCTACAGGGTATGAGATGGTGATTTTGAGCTTTGGGTCGGGGTTAAATGCCGAAGATACAACAGCCGCAAATATTGCGAAATACAAAGGCTTTGTCGATTATGCTAAAAGTAAGAATATTGAGATGGGGTGTTATTCTTTGTTAGCAAGCCGTTGGATTAGCGATGATGTTGATATTATTAACCCTGAAACAGGAAAACGTGGAGGGATGAGATTCGGAAGCTCACCTTGCTTAGCAAGTGAATGGGGTTATGACTATTTTGCTAAAATAAAATATTTCTTTGAAGAAACTGGTATGATGCTTTTTGAGCATGATGGGTCATATCCCGGTGATGTTTGTGCATCGACAGAGCATGCTCATCATAAAGGGTTAGAAGACTCCCAGTGGAATCAATTTAATAAGGTCACAGAATTATATCACTGGATGTCTGAGCAAGGGATCTATATGAATGTGCCTGACTTTTATTTTCTCAATGGTTCAAATAAAGTAGGTATCGGATATCGTGAAGTTAATTGGTCTTTACCCCGGGATCGTCAAGTTATACATGCGCGTCAGTTAAACTATGATTCTACTTGGGATCGGATTCCATCATCGGTTTGGAGTTTTGTTCCATTGGTAGAGTATCAGGGAGGAGGAGCTGCTGCTACTTTGGAACCGTTAAGCGATCATTTGTATGAGTATGAAATGCATATGATTCAAAATTATGGTGCTGGCGTACAGGCTTGTTATAGAGGACCTCGTTTGTACGACACCCCTGAAACAAAAGAACTCGTAGTAGATGTTATCAGTTGGTATAAAAAATATCGTAATATTTTGAATAGTGATATAATACATTTGAGGAAGCCCGATGCACGTGATTGGGATGGGATGATGCATGTAAGCACCACTGAAAAAGAACGTGGTTTTGCCTTATTCTATAATCCACTTGATGAGGATATTGTAAGAAAAATAAAATTGCCATTATATTATACTGGTTTGACAGATATTGCACAAATACGAGAAAAAGAAGGCAAACCTGTGTCTTATAAATTAGAGCGAGATTTTACAGTTACTTTAGAAGTTGCTATTCCAGCCAAGGGATACACTTGGTACGTTGTGGAATAAGGATTGTTTAATTAAAAATTAATAGCCCAATATCCTTCATCAAGTGGGAGGATATTGGGGCTGTTTTAGTCGTGTCTTTATAATGTTTGTGGGTCGAAAAAAGATGTTTAGTTGTTGTTTATTATCCTTTTGCATTTACATAAATGTTAAATTTGATGATACATTCTGTTTTAAAATATTTGATATTGAATACTAAGTTTATAGACAATAACTTATGAAAACTGTATTACTGAAGTGGCTTTTCTTAATAAGTGTGTTAAAATGTAACTAACTCTAATCGTCTACACAGGTTCTGGTGAATAATGTTTTGATAGTTCAGTTTAGCAGTTTTTATTCCGTTAATTAAAAGCGCTTATATAATAAATCTGGTGATATATTGAACTATTCTTTAGCAGAAGTAATAAAAAATATTAGATTTGTTATCATAAAATTTTCATTTATAAGTTTGTACTCTATTTATATCAAACTCTTGTATTTCCGAAATAAAATGTTCCTCTTGATCAGTTAAAATTGATATGCAAACAAAAAAATCGAAAATATTCAAAAGTGCACTATTGATTGTACTCGGAGTAATTATAGCTTTTTTTATCTCAGAATTTTTTAGAAGAAAGATAGGTGGGTTTGCTGGTTCATATCCCTTTGCTAAATCTTGGGATTTTGCGTATTCTTTAGATTCTTTACAGTTGTCTTTAGAAGATCTGAGAAACGAAAGCCCTAAACTTTTTTGCTCAATAGATACTTTGTCCTTTGAAAAAGACCATACAGGATATTGGTATAAGATACAATTTTGTTATGAAAACAAGGCTGTAAACGCTCTGGTTACAGATCGAGGGCAACAATCAGCGTTGATACTTGTCAGTATTATCAATAATGATGATTTTAAGATTAAACTTATAAACCGAGACTTTGGCTTTTTAGCAAATAGGAGAGAGATTAAAGCCTTTGAAAAGCACGTACTTCAAGCTCTCAAGAAGAATTAATTAAATCATTAAATGTGAGATACCGAGGGTAATTCAGAGATGATCTTTCGATAGTCAAGCTACTCTATTGGTTCAATTTCAAGTACATTATTATCAGAGTTGAGAAATTTATCATTCGGGCTATTCACAACTAGCATGGGTTTAAGGTTACTTTTTTCAATCACATTAAAACCATCTCCGCCTACGATGCGATTAAACATTATTCTATCTTGCGGAAATTCTACCATCGCTACAACTGAATAGTCATTTATCCATACTACTGCCCAATTACCATAATTTGATTTGAAAGTTTGCCAATCGGTGGCGTTAGTTATTGAAACTTCTTCTTTCAGTAGTGACCAGTTGACTTCGTGACTTAAGATAACTACCTTGTCAAAAGATATTGTCGAAAGGCTTAAATCTAACGTATCGCCCACATTAAGTCGATTGATTTGCTCGCTGACTTGCTTTATTTCCTCAATAACACTAACCTTTTTTTGCTTACAACTTATAGTAGAAGACAGCATAATAATCGCAAAATAAAAAAGTGTTCTCATATATTATTTATCAGCGTTTTTAAAGGTAGAATAAAATCACAGTAGCAATTTTAGTAAATATTGTCTGTTAACAGTTAAAGGTGGTGTTTAATAAATTATTAATGAGATGTTAAGTGTATAGTCAACTGTTTTGTTAAACTTCTGATGTCTTTTTGTTTTGCACTAATTTTTCTCCCCGAAGGATAAAATTATTACGGTCTTTGATATTCTTTTCAGTCTTTGTAAGCAGTTTTATTATCCCTATTTCGATATCATCAAGGTTGTCGACAATTACGGATAAAAGCGTGTTTTCGTCCACAAAATAGTTGTCGTGTTCGGCTTTTATAATTTTAGTTTTGAGATAGATTTGCCCAGTGTAGGTTTTTATTCCAATCAGGGTATCTTGCTTTACAACATGTATCTCCTCTATAAGAGCAGGGGCTAGGGGATATTGAGTGCCGACAAACTTTCCGTTAAGGAAAAAAGCTGCTTGTAGTGGTGGCACAGTGTTTTTCGTGTTTATAACACGAAATGCAGTATCCTTTAGTTTAGGTATGGTAACAGTATTCGACGACTCATACTTTTGACTTATTGTCGTTTGTGCAAATGATGATGCTACGGTAAATGTGATTAAAAAGATAATAAATGTTCTCATATATGCGCTTCTTATTTGTTTAGTTCCTACGCTCGCATCTCATCGCTCTCTCTTTGCTATAGCTAATATACGTTTTTCTTAAATGTCAATTTTTACCTACTGAATTTTCTTACATTTTTTTCTCACATTATTAATCAAACTCAGGTTATACATATATTTGTTATCTATGTATAGAAAATAATATTTAAGTTAATATTCTTGGTCAAATAGCGCAATTATGATTCGAACAATTTACCGTTACTTCAACCTTCACGATGGCGAAGATGAAAAACAGAGGGTATTGGAAAATGTGGTGTGTAATATTTCTTTTCGTGGGGCGAATTTATGGATTTTAGCGTGCGCCATTGTTATTGCATCGGTGGGTTTAAATGTTAATTCGACAGCTGTTATAATTGGTGCAATGCTTATTTCTCCATTGATGGGACCTATCGTAGGTGCAGGGTTTGCTTTGGGGACGTATGATTTTGAGCTACTTAAAAAGTCAGGAAAGAATCTTCTGGTAGCAACCTTAGTAAGTCTTTTTGTTTCATTTTTATATTTCTTGTTGAGCCCATTTAAAGACGCAGATTCGGAGCTGCTTGCAAGAACTTCGCCCAATATTTACGATGTTCTTATTGCTTTTTTCGGTGGTTTGGTAGGAGTTATAGCAATTACTAGGGTAGAAAAAGGCAATCCTATACCGGGCGTAGCTATTGCTACCGCTTTGATGCCCCCATTATGTACAGCAGGGTATGGGCTGGCTATTGGTAATTTTAGTTATTTCGGTGGTGCCTTATATTTATATACGATTAATTGTTTCTTTATTTGTATCTCTACTTTTTTTATAGTCAAGTTTTTAAAGTACCCTAAGGTAAAGTTTGTCAATGCAAAGCGCGAAAAATATATTACCAGGACTATCACGTGGTTAATTGTCATTATGCTTGTTCCGAGTTTCTACTTAGCTTATGTATTATTACAAGAAAAGAAATTTACACAGCAGGTTGATTTGTTTGTTCAAAATGAATTTTCGCGTAAAGGTTATACGCTGATTTATCAGAAAACGCAATTTAATAGTCGGCCTAAAAAACTGGAGTTTGCTTTTTTAGATAAGCGGTTTTCACAAACGGAATTGCGAGATTTAAAAAACTCTCTAAGCGATTATGAAATGAATGGAGTAGACTTATTGATTAGACAGGATAGTACAGATTTGAAAGAGGATATTCTTG
This sequence comes from Sphingobacterium sp. UT-1RO-CII-1, assembly GCF_026711005.1. Classification (GTDB taxonomy): domain Bacteria; phylum Bacteroidota; class Bacteroidia; order Sphingobacteriales; family Sphingobacteriaceae; genus Sphingobacterium. The sequence goes on from NZ_JAPPVJ010000004.1 coordinate 80,188, forward strand.
CAGAGATTAGTCGGCAGTCACAAAATATATCTGAAAAGGATATTACTATTCAAAATCTACGAAATGAACTTTCTGGATATAAGTTTGGAGATAAAGGTTTGATAGAAGAGATTAATATTTTATTCCCCAACTTACAGCCATTTTCGCTAGGCAAACAGTTAACCTATATTAATCCAGATAGTTCCTTCAACGAGGTTGTTTTACTCTATAACGGTCAGAAAGATGTAGATGAGATGGGAATACAAAAGCTGAAAGATTGGCTGAAGATTAAACTACCGAAAGAAAGAGTGAATGTCGTTAAGGCAAGTTTTATAGAGTAGAGCAACATAGAGAATATTTATCAAATCAAGTTAATAATATTACTTGGGGCATAAATGTTTTGAACTTCTTGTTTGCTAATTTTTTTGGTATTTTATATTTAGTTTACTATCTTAGTGTCACTAATTATAAATAAATCAATTAATTATGTCTAAGGATAGCAAGCAATCTGCAGATCGTAGCTCTGCTGGAAAGCCCGATATTCCACACCGTAAGAACGACGAGTTGTTGAAAGGTATCTTTAAAGAGAACTTTCCCGATTTTCTTCGTTTTATGTATGCGGAAGCCGATCAGCTGTTTGATTTTCCTAAAGGTATCACCTTTCTGGATAAAGAGCTTTTAAAGATTATCCCCGATCGGGATCGTAAGAGCAACACCCGTATTGCCGATCTGTTGGTTAAAGTTTACCTGCTCGATGGTGCCGAGCGGTGGCTCCTCGTGCATACCGAAATCGAGGGTGGGAGCGACCCTAACTTTTCCTTCCGTATCTTCCAGTACAACTACCGTATACTGGATCGTTACCAGGTACCTGTCGAAACTATCGCCATTTTTACGGGAGATGATAAGCAGGTTCGGCCCGGCAAGTACGTATACGATGGTATAAAAACGTCGCATCATTTTAACTATCTTTCCTATCACATTTTAGACCACGAGGAGGGCGAGCTTCTTGCTATGGACAATATCTTTGCCTATATCGTGTTGGCTTGCCGAAAGGCTTTGCTTGAAGGTAAAGTGCCGGAGGAGGAGCTTGCGGCCGATCGTAGCACGATAGCCCGTACTTTGATCGATACGCAGAAATACGATAAGGATCGGATTATCAGTTTTTTAATCTTCTTGAAAAGCTTTATCTTTATCCGTAATAATGAAATAAACAGTATCTTTGATACATATATTTATGAAGTGACAGGAGGCACTATTGATATGGGAGTACTAGAAATCGTAAAAAGACAAGAAAGAGAATATGGTCTTGAAAAGGGTCGTATTGAAGAGCGTGCACGTGCTGAACAAGAGCTTGCGCGTGCGGCAGCTGAGAGAATAGCTGAAAAACGATCTTTTATTCGCAACTTGATCAATCAAACTGATTTTTCAGACCAGCAGATTGCCAGTATCGCCGAGACAACTGTAGCTATGGTCGAGGATGTTCGGGCTGAGGTTGCTAAGAAGTAGCCCGATATAGGCTTTGTTTATCTATTGATGAAAGAAAAGGAGCTCTACAAAGTAAAATCAAGGAGCTCTAACTAGAGCTTTATTATAATACTATTGCAAAAACCGCTTGTTATTTAAATAGGCGGTTTTTTTGTTCTATGGTTTTAATGGGAATAGCACTATAAAATCAATCTAATTCAATCGTGACATCAGTGGTGTCACAATCTTTACATCTTGAAATTGCTCGGCAAACTGCATCATCCTACGCACATTCCGTAATGAATAATTTCTTCCGAAGTTTTTTGTAATTAAGATGTTTTCAATTTCTTTATGTTCATTTCTATTGCTAATTCTTAATTATGATTTTTTACACTCCATCTTTCTTCACCAATTCATCATACCGGTCTATGATGTATGACTGATTGATAAAAATACACAAGGTTTTTCTCCCTTTCATTTTTTATCCAATTCTATTACTATTGGCAGTTCATAAGCAATCCGGGTTGGAACATTGCCAACTTTCACTACTTTCCAGTTTTTGGCTTTTAGCAATCGTTTTACGATTTGTTCATCAACACCATATCCTATGCTATCTTTGACTGCTACCTCACTGAGCGATCCGTCTAGCTCTACGACAAACCAATATTTGCCGGATAGCCTTTTCTTGCCTGTTTCTTTTCTAGTAGGAAGTTTAAGATCTTTAGTTACAGTTCTTTTAGTCACACTGTGGTCTAATGTAGAGTTAGGGTCTAGCTCTTGACAGTAGCTAGTCGTGACAACGGCTACTAAGCATATTAAAATTGATATTTGTTTCTTTAAGTTCATTTGATAGCCAAGGTTATATGATGCTTATTTTTTTAAAAGTTTTTCTCCTTCAATTGTAAGGCGGTATTTCTGAAATTTACTCGTTGAGGCTTTTTCTGTTTTTTCTATCAATAACAAATCTTCTAGTACTTTAATGGTTCTAGATATATTGTTACTTTCATTTTTAAGCCTAACTAGCTCCATTAAGTTTTTTCTTGAATCTTCAATTCCATTTAAATGTTTTAATATAATGGACATCTTTCTATATGCTGGATTCACTAAGTTGTCAGGATTTGCATAGGGTATTTCTTCTAGTTTTCTTGTTAGATGGTAAAAACTATCTATTTCTTCAGGTAGATTATTAGACTTTCTTTTGTATTCATAAGGTCTACCTGGAGACCTAATAATTAATCCATCCTTTACAATTGAATCGAGAGCGTTTTGCATCCTGTCTTTTAAGAAAACCCAATTATATCTAGATTTTATGACTGAAATGAGATTGGATGTAGATATGAATTCATCAAGGGTTTTCGAAGTTAGCATTCTGTAAAGAATCACTTCTTTAGGACCCGGTTTCTCACTAAGATGTTGCATGACAGAATCGTCGTGTTGATGTTTAGCCAGAAATCTTCTTCTTAACTCAATCCAATCTGGTATTTCTCTATTTGAATATACTTCCTCCATGGAATGATTGTAAAATGAAACTAAATCTTGAAATCTGCTCATTGGATAAGGAAGTTCTCCATTTTCAATTCTTTCGATAGTAGTTGTAGGAACTTTGGTGCATTTACTTACTTGTTCTCGAGTTAAAAGTAGCCTTAATCGTGTTGTTTTAAGAAACTTTGCAGCTGTGATTTCAGGAGAATTATTCATAATTCAATCTAAAACACAAAAAGGATTGTTTTTTTAATATTTTTGGGTTTTATTAAAAATATTCACTATGTTTGATTATTGATTTATAGATATTTATATTTTTTATTAAAATCTATACTTAGGCATTAAAAGTAAAGGGTCTCGACTGCAAATCCGACAATTTATCCAAGCGAGACGGTAGACTAATGCCCAATGCGATATTTTATATACATTTGTAGATACTATAGCGCATGGGCTCTATCGTTATATCGTCTTGGAGGGGTCGGACCTTGCAGTACGATGATAGGGCTCGCTATAGTTTCTATCTCTCGAGACTCATAACATAAACAAGTTATGAACTTAAAACAATTTCTTCAAAACATTTTTTGCCCTCCAGAATAATGGGGTGTCGTAGTTTATTTGTTAAACTACGATGATGTATTCCTATGGAAGAGGGCGCCCCGATATAGGATTTTTATTTTTTGTAAACCATTTATGAATTTTATAAATCTATGTTACTATGATGCGATTTTTACGCAAAGGGGATTGTTATGCCCTAGAAAAACCTATAAAGAAAAGATATTACTTATCTCTAAATAGCTTTCAATGTTTATTGCTGTCTCTCAGCACAATTTATTATCAGTTTAGTTGTAATGTTCAGAAGTCCCGCGCCCGCGGGACAACTGACGAAGGTGGGAGAGGCAAGAAACCAGCAGTCATGAAGCCATCATGGAGCATGGCTAATGTAATGTCTTTTAATACACTCCTTATACACTGTTACTACTTCACGCATACTTGGAGAATACTTAGGCCATACACTAAGACCGCTTCGGCTAAGGTAGCCGGGGTGTTCGGGGTGGCTTCGAGATTGGGTCGTACTTTGGTGCACATTTGTTCGACTGGTGTTCGACTGCTGTTCGAGTGTTGTTCGGGTGCTGTTCGAGTGCGACTCGAAGCCCAGTCGAAGGACTGTCGAAGAGCACCCGAAGGATTGTCGAACAAGTGTCGAAGCCGACTCGAAGCCCAGTCGAAGGCGAGTCGAAGAGCACTCGAAGGATTGTCGAACAACTCCCGAAGCCGAGTCGAAGGACGAGCAAATATACCACCACGTTTTGCTTGCCATGACGGGAAGATGATGAATGATCTCTATATGAATCGATTGATTTCAAGGCGGTTTGAGTCGTTTTGCAAAGGGGTTAGGGGTGAAGTGGAGTCTATGTTGGTTAAAAATAAAAGGAGCTCTCAAAACGGCTTAAATGAAGCTGGTAGTTTCCTGTTTGATAAAGAAAGTGTGCAAAGAGCTGAATGCTCCCTTAAATTTCTAGTCAGTCGCCTGAATCTAAAAATCGGAACGAAGCTATCCCAGTTTAAATTTTCGATTTTTGGGACAAGCGGGAAAAAGAGAGCGAACGATATTAAAAAGCCTTTGGTCTATGGCTTGCAGCTTATAGCGATATTTTGTGTGTTGTTTAATTTTGCTTCTATAGTAGAAGCAAAGGCTCAGGAGCTCCGCCAAGGCGGGGCGACTGGGATAGGGGAGATCAAGCCTTTAGAAATAGGGGATACCGTACCCAATGTTTCGTTAAAGATCTTAAATAGCGATCGTAAAATAGTTCAAGATAGATTGCGTAATTATGGAGGTAAAAAGTGGATTATCTTAGAGTTTTGGAATACTATCTGTGGGCCATGTATTGCAGCTATGCCCCATCTATTTGAGATACAAGCACAGCTCAAAGAGCGAATTGAAGTTCTGCCTGTAACTTGGGAAGCTAGTGAGAGAATCAATCTATTCTTTGAAAATATAAAGAACACTCCGTTGGTGGCCCTCCAACACAAATTCCGGACAGCTGTAGAAGATTCCTTACTGCGTAAGTTGTTTGGTCAATTCTCCTACCCGCACACGGTGATTCTTGATGAAAAACGGATTGTTCGCCTGATCACGAAACCACAATATCTAACTACAGCCTCACTAAGTGAGTTAATGGATGGGAAAAGTAATCCTATTAAAAATCAGCTAATATCACTAGATGGTGACCCCTTATTTAAAACAAACCCCATCATAAAAAACGAACCAAAATTAGTTTTCTATAGTGGGATTACCAGTTTTGTACAGGGATTAACGACAGACTATATTTTCAAGCTTGACTCTACTGCGGGAACGGTACATGAGCTAATTCCAAATAGATCTATCCTAAACTTGTACAATAGTGCCCGGTTGACAGACGGCTCCTATCCTAAAGGGCTCTCTCTTCGCCCGCAAAGCCGTCTCCTGCTCGTGGAAGAGCCACATAAATTTGCCTATATACCTAAAAAACAGTTAGATCTGGAGTCGAAGTTAGCCTGGGATCAAGAAAATTGCTATAATTATGAACTATGTCTTCCGTATGATCTAGGAGATAGCGAATATAGAAGAAAAAGGTTAGGACAGGATCTCGATAGTTTCTTTGGATTGAAAAGTAGCGTAACTACCGCTACGGTACCGTGTTTGGTGATTTGCCAGAGTAAAGAAGCTGAGACATTGTCACCCAAAGATACAAGTAAAAGTAAGTTGTTGGTTATTAATGGATTGGTGCCGAGTAGACTGAAAGAACGTGAATTAGTAATTGGTCCAGCTGAATCGGGAGCTCTCAACTATATTAGGGGGCTGGATTTCAAGGAGCTCTGTGTAGCACTGCAAAAATTAAGCAATGCAACACTACCTGTGATCATAACCGACCTCCCCACAGACGTTCACTTTAATATAGATTTTGTTTCCAGCTCCAATTCATTAGGTATGCTAAAAAAAGCATTAGAGAATAGTGGATATAAACTTGTCGAAGGGAAGGCTGAAGTGGAACTATTTGTGATCCGTGACCAAAATCGTAAAGAGTCTTTCGATGACCTTGTCTTCACTCCACTAGGTTATTTGACTCGGGAAGATTGGTTAAACAATTTTTCTGACTCAACAAATTAAAACCAAGCAATGAAAAATTTAATCAGATTATATTTATGCTATTTAGTCTGGCTACCGATAGCTGTCACGGCTAATCAGACTCAAGATTCACTTATAGGAAAAGTCCTCAATAGGGATAACGAGCAGCCGTTATCAGGTGCCTCAATTCGTATCTTGGGTTCGCCAGCAGCAGTACAGACAGATGTATTAGGGGCATTCACACTGATAATTTCCGATTCAGAGGAGCTTTACCTTATTGCCTCCCATATCGGCTTTCAAAATGATACGATTTATTGGGGCGGTTTACGGGATACAGAACTCATTTTTAAGCTTACTCCTCAGGAAAACACCATTGAAGAGGTTCTTGTCTCCACGGGATATAGTCAGTTGTCTCAAAAGCATCAGACGGGCTCCTTTGAAACTATTGACCAAAAGCTGTTTAATAGACAGTTTAGCACCGATATATTGAGCCGTTTAGATGGTGTGGCTAACAGTTTAATGTTTGATAGAAGAAATACGTCCATGTCATCCATCCAAATCAGAGGTCTAACGACATTAACGGGTGCTATTGCACAACCTTTGATTATCCTGGATAATTTCCCATATGAAGGAGATATTAACAACATTAACCCCAATGATATAGATCAGGTTACAATATTAAAAGATGCTGCTGCGGCTTCAATTTGGGGAGCAAGAGCCGGTAATGGCGTGATTGTGATGACGACAAAAAAAGGGCGTTTTGAGGCGAATCGAAGTATATCGATGAATGGTAATATCGGCTTTACGCAACGTCCAAACTTATTTTATACGCCACAAATGAAGAGTTCTGACTTTATTGATATAGAGAAATTTCTATTTAATGAAGGGGAATATGATTTTTTACTAGGTAATAGAACGTCTTGGCCAGTGATAACTCCTGTAGTTGAGATCTTGCAGAAAGAAAAGAATGGAATTTATACAACAGAACAGGCTAGCAATATGATCGATAAGTTGAGGGAAATTGATGTTAGAAAAGATCTATATAATTATTTTTACCGTAATGCGATGAGTCGGCAGTATAGCATTGGTCTTTCTGGTGGGACACAAAATACTAATTATAGTCTTTCTGGTGGTTACGATCGGAATCTAAGTAATGCTGTAGGAGATTCCTATGAACGTATATCCTTCCGCTCGGCCAATACTTATAGATTGATGAAGAACCTAACCTTGGATGCCTCTTTGATGTACACGCATAGCAAGAACGTAGCCAATAACCCTGGGCCAATATACACTTCAGATTTAGCAGGGCCATTATACCCTTATGCAGATTTAGTGGATAATAATGGGAACGCATTGGTGCTGGAACGTAATTATCGAAATGTTTTTATAGATTCCATAGTGAGCGATAAACTGCTGGATTGGCGATATAGACCGTACGATGAAATAGATATAGCTGATAACAGTTTACGTGTTGAAGATATGGTGTTCAATTTTGGAACAAATTATAAATTTCTAAACTTGTTCGAAGCACAGATAAAATACCAATTTCATACTGCTTTGCAAAAGGGACGCAATCATCAATCTTTAGATTCATGGTATACGCGAAACATTATTAATCGCTTTAGTCAGATCGACGGTGACGTTGTTAAGTATAGGGTGCCGCTGGGCGGGATTTTAGATGAGACGCATAGTAACCGGAATGGTCATTCTGTGCGCGGACAACTGAACTTCACTTTTGATAAGGAGAGAGAACATTCTATTCGGACTTTTTTAGGAGCTGAGATAAGACGTAGTACATTATCGTATCGCCAAGATCGTACTTACGGCTATGATGATGATTATCTAGCATATAGTACAGTAGATCCCACGAACCGCTATCCTATCTATGAAGGGCTTTCCGCAGATGCTTATATTCCTTATGGAGCAGGCTTCCGAGCTAACGAAGATCGAGCTGTATCTTTATATATTAATGGCTCGTATGCTTTTCTGGAAAGGTATATATTGACTGCAAGTGCTAGGCGGGATGCAACAAATTTATTTGGCACAACAACAAACAATAAATGGAAACCCTTATGGTCCGTAGGTGGAGCATGGGAGATTTCTCGTGAACCTTTTTATAAGTTGACAGCTTTATCTTTGTTAAAGTTGCGATTAACGCATGGATATACCGGCAATGTTAATAACAGTGTCTCCGCACTGACTACACTCGCTTTTTTTCCGATGAGTGGAGTCACACAGTTGCCGTATGCCTACATTGATTCGCCTCCAAATCCATCTTTACGCTGGGAACAGGTGCGCACATGGAATGTTGGTGTTGATTTTTCCTCTAAGAAGAATCGAATCCGCGGAATATTGGAATACTATAATAAAAGTTCAACAGATGTTATTACAGCTGAAGCGGCAGATCCGACGACGGGTTATCTTAGATTTAAAAGAAATAGCGCCTCTCTACAAAACCGGGGTATAGATATCATCCTGACTACGGTTAATCTGATGGGAGCATTGGGTTGGCAATCCGATTTCATGATGAGCAAGAATAGGTTGATAGTAGATAGATATCTAGGTGAACAGCTTAAGCCAAGTAGCATGGTAGGAAATGGAGCTACTATATTACCAATACAGGGGCAAGGAGCTTACAATATTGTGAGTTATCGATGGGCAGGGCTTGATCCCGAAAATGGAAATCCATTGGGGTATGTAGCAGGGGAGATTTCTGATAATTATAGGGACATTATCGATAATGCCACAATCGACGATCTTGTATTTCACGGATCGCCTACACCAGAATACTTTGGAGCTCTACGCAACACTTTGTCGTATAAACAGCTTTCGCTCTCAATAAACATTACTTATAGAACTAACTATCATTTTAGAAGAAACTCGGTTTTGTATCGAGGAATATATGGAGGTGAGGTAGGTCATGGCGATTATTATAAACGTTGGCAAAAGCCAGGAGACGAAAGGCAAACATACATTCCTTCCGCTAAATATCCAGTGGATAATCGCCGTGATCAGTTTTATCGTGATGCGGAGGTGCTTGTAGAGTCAGGAGACCATATTCGTTTGCAGGATATTAATGTTTCTTACCGAATTCAGCCAGTTAACTCTAAGAGATTATGGTTAAAGTCACTAACCGTTACAGGATATTTATCGAATGTAGCACTACTTTGGGTAGGTAATTCCATTAATGTAGATCCAGATTATCCAACCGGTCCTGCCCCATTACGTATAACTTTCGGATTGAAAGCTGATCTTTAAAAATGTTTTTAGCTATATAAATATATAAGAATGAAAAAAATATTTAGAAATTATGTCTTTTTGATTTTGAGTTTTTTCAGTCTATTCATAGCCTGTGAATCCTTCTTAAATGAAAAGCCCGATAGAAGCCTCGCTTTGCCCGATGGTGTCAAAGAGTTAGAAGCAATTCTCGATTACAATTTGGGTATGAACCAAAATACACCAGCAGCTGGTGATATAGCTTCTACTTATTTTTATCTTACTGAAGCCGACTTTTCTGCAAGAACACAGACTACGCGAGAAATTTACTGTTGGGATTCTGAAGTCAATAATATTCAGGACTGGCAAAATTCTTACAATAGAATTTTTTATGCAAACGTTGTCCTTGACGAGATAGATGCAGCCGACTTAGGAAGTAAGACGGAGGCTGATAGACAAAGGGTAAAAGGGGCTGCCTTATTTTTTAGAGGATGGGATTTTTATCAGATAGCACAGATTTATGCAGAACCTTACGAAAAAGAATCCTCTCAGAAATTAGGTATTCCTTTAAGATTAGAGGCAGATATAAATGTAGTCACGGTGCGGAGTACATTGCAAGAAACATATGATCAAGTTTTGAAAGACCTTACAGCAGCAGCTATTATGCTGCCAGATAAAAGTTCGATAGCAACGCGACCATCAAAAGCAGCAGCTTACGCAGCGCTTGCGATAGTTCATCTTGATATGCGGCATTTTGAAAAAGCTGAAAAATATGCAGACTCATGCTTAGCTCTGCATGATGAGTTGATAGATTATAATAATATAGACGCTGCTTTGAACAACCCTTTTCCAATTTTTAACAAAGAAGTTATTTATCATTCCACAATGTTTGGAACGTCATTGGTGTTTACACAAAACCGCGCACGTGTAAATCCCGACCTTTTTAATACTTATGCAGATAATGATTTACGGAAAAATATATTTTTTAAACAGAATGCGAATGATGCCATCAATTTTAAAGGTGATTATTCAGGAGGGGTTACTGGCTCTCCATTTTCGGGACTAGCTGTTGATGAAGTATATTTGATAAAAGCTGAATGTGCTGCACGAGTTAATAAGGTAGATGTAGCGCTTACTTTTCTGAATAGGTTGTTAGAAAAACGCTATGACAAAGATTCCTTTGAACCGTATCATGCTATAAAAACGGAGGAAATTATTGATAAGGTTATAGCTGAGAGGAAGAAAGAATTGGCATTTCGAGCAGGTATAAGCTGGAGAGATTTGAGGAGGCTTAATAAAGAGCCAAGATATCAACAAACATTAGTGCGTAAGGTAGGCGCAGAAAGTTATATGTTGAAACCTAATGATAAACGCTATACTTTTTTGATTCCAATTTCTGTTGTAGAAATATCTGGAGTAAAACAAAATGAACGATAGAAATAAAATTTAGGGAGCTGTAGAGGCTCCCCAAATTTGTTGAGAGTTGTTACGAACTACCTAGTAAAATCACCACGAAATATTTTCGGATTATTGTTACCCTGTCCAAGATCAATGCTTAAATCGGATAAGTCTGGTTTGCTCGTACTTGGATTGGCCCCTTGTGATGGAGCTGAAATACCACACACTTCATTGCTTCCAGTACAATCTGATTCAAGATCGCTAGAAGGATGATAGGTATAGTAATTTTCATTAGTCGGATCATCATCCGTTGCAGGTGGGGTATATAACCATTGTACATCAGTAAGCATGTGGTTTGTCTCCACTTTTTGGCTTTTACCAATTACTTTACCAGTGTAAACACCTAATGCTAATAGTAGTGCCATCGCAGGCACAAGTTTAATGAGCTTTTTCATCGCTTCAAAAATTTAATTGTTTATAATATTTGGTCAGAGAGCGGGTAAAGTCTGGTAGAACGTTTTAGCAACTTGCCTGTTCTTATGTTTTTCCTTGCGGAGATTGATATCTAAATTGTCGCAATCCCAAAAGGTTCTACCTTTACTTCCCCGGTCCTCAAGACCCTTTTTGCGGCTTCCCGTCGAAAGCCACTATGCATAGTTTGTTTTTATTCTTTTTTGTTGTTTGCTTTTATAAACGAAATAAAACCCTGCTAGCGCCACCAGCGTATGTATGGCATTGAAATAAAAGTGCTCGCGCCAGCCCATATCTTCAAACACTTTCCCGCACGCACAGATCACATAGCCATACACTTCTTTATAAGCCAGGTAGGCATATATGGTATAGGCAAATAGCAGAGTCCCTGCAAGCAGAAGCCCCCAAAGGCGTGTCCGCTTAAGTAGGAGCAGCAGCACGGTCGCCCACTCAATAACCGGCAGTGCATAAACCAATAATGGTTTTGACCAGCTCGGGAGAGGTTGCTTGCCCATCTGAATATGAAACACCGCATGGTGCAATACTTTGCTTAAAGCTGTTTGTACAAAAAGATAAATCAGCAGAGCAGAACAGAGCACCGCCAGGGCGTCTAGATAGATTGTCAGATGCTGCCTGAAATGTTTGTTAATATTGCCTGCTACTGTTGTCATTTTTTTAATGTTATGGTATACACCAAAGGTAGGTAGGGTTTGTCCTACTTTGGTTGTAATAATTTCCCTCTTCGTTTGTAAAAATCGGGCAGTACTTATTTATATTGACTGGGCGATCGCCGTACTTACTTTTAAAAGCGTTGCTGAAGGCAGGTATATTTCCCCTTAGTGGAAGAGAGCGGCCGCCGTGGCCAGTTGTGACTTCCGCTTAGGCTTGTTCGCAAAGTCCTGAGGAAAGATGGTTATCTCCTTGGACTTTACGAACAGCCCTCGGTAAGTTGTCGAGCTTCCTCGAAGGGGGGTGGTAAACTCCCGTGGGTAGTAGCTGTCGGCGATAGACCTTACTGACTTTCCTTCCTACTTGTAGCTTTCCGGCCCGGTGGTCGTTACCATCGCTGTGACTTGTCGGACTTTCTTTGATACTTGTTGGCTTTTCCGCTCAGACTCTGCAGCTTTCTTACTGGTGGTTGTTTACCATCGCTATGCGGAAATGCATGGTTTATCTGTTTTTGGAGGTTACGTTGGGTCAAATTGGCTCAGTTTGGGCTAATATAGTTTAATAATGGGCAAAATTTCACAAGAAGAAGGGGCGCTGGCTATATTTGTTTTGTTCTTTCTCGAGAGAAAGAAGTAGAAAAATGTGCAGTGTAGTGACGATTTGCCTACTCGGCGAACAGCTGCATAAAAGTAAAAGAAGGATAAATAAAGTATGGGGTAGGGAGAAGTAAATTACAGTTTCGAGCTAAAAAAGAAAGGTTTTCAAACGGGGAGAATGAAAACCTTTGCTAACCAATTATAAACCTAAATTATGATACTGCAAATATAAGTGTAATTTTTACACTAAGCAAATGTTTTTGAAAGTTTTTTTTAGCGTGTCTAATGAAGGCCTATTTGTATATACCAGTATTTCCGTTTTCTAATTTTAATAATAGCTTTTTGACTAAAGACGGTTTCTCACTAGCGATATTTTGGGTTTCATGAGGGTCTTTTTTATGATCATAAAGCTCAACTTGAGGATCGTAATTATTATAATATTTTGTTATTCGGTATCTAGGGGTTTTCAGGGAAATGCCATTATTAAAATAACCAAATGCATTGTTTTTCCACTCCTTGTCTTTCCCTTTTTTTATGAGCTTAGCATAAGAAGATCCATCGTAGTCGATGGCCGGCATGGGAATATCGCATAATTCCATTAATGTAGGGTAGAAATCAATAGAGCTGATTACCTCATCTATGACACGGCCACTAGTTTCAACCGAAGGGAGTTTAATGATGTAAGCGCTTTTAAGTGAAATGTCAAATAAGGTATGCTTGCCCCAAATACGATGATCGCCTAACTGCCAACCATGATCGCCCCAAACTATGATAATAGTATTCCGATCTAGACCTTCTTGCTGAAGTGTATTTATTATGTGTCCTACCATAGCATCTATGTAACTTACAGAAGCATAATAGGCATGTTTTAATTTCTGTGCATATTCTGTAGAAACAGGACTGTTTATTGTAGGATGTTCTTCACCGAGTAGGTATTGATTAAATTCTTCACTCTGTGTTAGGCTCTGCCGATTAACATTCTCGGGCAATTCAGACGATTTAGAAAGAGGAATTTGATCCCGATTGTACATATCCCAGTATTTTTGTGGAGCATTAAATGGTAAATGGGGCTTGAAAAAACCTACACCTAGAAAGAATGGTTCTGATTGCTGAGCTAGTTCTTTAATTTTATTTATAGCTAGCTGTGTTGTGAGTCCGTCAGGATAGGAGAGATCGTCGACATCTTTTTTTTCGTAAGGTTTTGTGTTGCCTTGAAGAGAAATTCTACTACTACCATCTGCTTGAGCAAAAAAAGCATTCCAGCCAGTTTTCCATCTTCCAGGGTTAAATAACATTTCGTCCCAACTATAGGGTAATTCAAGAACTTCACTTTTTTGTTCAGTATAAGGGTATAAATAGCCATCAGCAGAATGACTGATTTTTCCTATGCCAATTGTTTTGTAACCATTACGGCGTAAATTGTCAATAAATGTTTCGGGGATATCTGTCCTTTTACGATTAGATATATCTTCTGCAATAATATTATTGTTTAAATGCTTTCTACTGCGAGGAAGTTGCCCAGTGAGTAAAGCGTATCTTGAGGCTCCACAAGTAGGGATATTAGCATATTGGTTGTTGAATAAGTAGCCAGTGTTCGCTAATTTGTCCAGATTAGGGGTTTGAATAATCTTATTACCGTATACTCCTAGGTCTGCTCTAAGGTCGTCAACAAATAAGAATAAGATATTGGGTTTCTTATTTTGCTGTTGAGGTTTCTCCTGCGCAGATAAGTCCTCATATCCGTTATAGAATAAAAAAAGAGGAATGATTAAAAATTTAATTAATTTCATTTCTGATCATTTTTTACCTCCTTGTCTTTACTTTTAAAGTGTTTGTTTTCTTTAGCAGTTGCAAACAAGGAGGTTAAGGTTTAATTTAAATTATTTCCAGCCCGGATTTTGATCCAAATTTTCGTTCAAAACCAATTGGTTTGTAGGTAACGGGTAGAGGTAATAGTGGCTTAAGAAACCTGTTGGTGTATTAAAATACCATAGGAAGCCAGAGCCCTGTGTGAGGGTATTCCCATTTTTATCTTGTATTTTTAATAGTTCGCCGCTACCATATTCTGATTTGTCGATATAAGCGCCCAATGGCTTCTTGTTTAAGGTTTCAGGAGCTGTCTTCCAACGGCGAATGTCGTTAAAAGCAAAACCTTCACCAACAAGTTCTATTTTACGTTCTCGGCGAATTTCCCATAAAATAGGAGCAACCTTACTGTCTCTTTGATTATCCCACTGATGATCAATTAAAGATAAAGTCATTGCCGCCACTCCGGCTCTTTCCCTAAGTTTATTGATAGTAATATCTGCTATGTCTTGAGTAAACTGGTTAAGTTCATAAGAGGCCTCCGCATAATTGAGCATCACTTCTTCTATTCTAAAAATAGGAGCATCAGTAGTGTTGGTGCCAACAGATGAAGCGTCTGTAGTTTCATTATAGAATTTCCACATGAAGTAACCCATGTTTGTAGCTCCCCAGTTATGATAACCATTTGTAGAACTACGAAGATTAGGATTGCGTCCAGAGTAAAAGTTGCGAAAGTTAGAATATGGTAAAGATTTGGCACCTTTCCACTCAGCATGGTTAATCAGGTCAATATATTCGCTATCGTGTGGGTTAGGCGAACGCTCCCATGTGGAATAGCTCCCTGAATTAGGACTCCCAGTCCGATAAGGAGGACATACTGTTGTATATAATCTTGTGTCTCTATTCCGAAAATTTGAATACTCATCTTGAAAACCAGCATATAAAGGGCTCGTACTAATAGGGCGTCCATCGGTGCATAAATAAGAGTCTACCAATGCTCTAGTAGCTTCGACACGGGCCTCCCCCGTGCGGACACTTCGAGTACGTGAATGCATAGTATACGGACTAGCATACTCTTTATACAATAATATTCCTGGCATACTGGCTAAACTTTCTGAATTGAATAGCAAGTCGTAGTTTGACGAAATATGAGGGTGTTTCTGTAATACTCGCTCGGCAGAAAGACGAGCTGCTTGTAGATAAGTATTAGCATCGGAAAGATTATGGTATTTTCTCCAAGTACCTTCAAAAAGACCAAATCTAGAGATGAACGCATGAACAACAGAACTGTTTATTGTGTTTGGTTTTTTGTCTTGAATATTTTCAGAAGCATATTGTAAATCTCTTAATATATTCTGAGCAATGAGGTCTCTGGTGTCTCTTTTCGTATAAAGAGCTGGGTCGTTTTCATTTAGCACATGTTCGATCCATGGGACTTCTCCAAATTTAGATAAGAGTATGTAGTAGCGATAGGAACGAAAGAAATATCCTACCGATCTCCAGTGTGTTTTTTCAGACTCAGTCATGTTGGAAGCATCAATTTTACTAAGCATAAGATTAACTTGTCTAATAAACTTAAAGTCCCAATCACCATCACTTGACGGAATGATAACACGTGACATAGACCAGGGGCTTTCGCCTCCAGCAGATAGTTTGACAAAATTGCCGCCATTTACATCATCGTCAAAATCTATTGAGTTGTATCCCGGAAATATATCATAAAGACTTAATGCAAATGTTTCAAAATTTTCGGAAGTAATAAAAGCTGTCATTTCTGTCTGTTGATCTTTAGGCAGAATGTCTAGAAATTCATTGTTGCAAGACTGGAAGATGAGTAAGCTTGATATAAAAGTATATATTGTTTTGATTTTAAACCTTTTCATAGTTAATAGATTTATAGCGTTAATACCTAATTACGAGTTAGAAAGAATGGTTCTAAAAACCAGCTTTCAGGCCGAACGAATATTGTCTCATAAACGGATAATTCCAACCGCCACCTCTGCTGCTAGCTTCAGGGGCCATCCCGTCAGGAAGATGATTAAAGGATAGGGCATTTTCTACACCAGCAAATACTGTCAGCATCCGCAGTAGATTTTTGTCTTGCTTATTAAGTGGTACTTTGTAGCTTAAACTAATATTTCTCAGGTTAAAGAAAGCTCCATTTAATTTGTATTTTGTCTGTATGAGACGATTAGCTTCTGAATTTCCTTTTGCTTTTTCGTAAACTTTAGGGTAATAAGCATCTTTATTATCAGGTGTCCAATAATCAATTTGATGGGACATTAAAGTGCTATACTCGTTTTGCCATGGCCAAAAAAGCTCATTATTATACCATAGATCACGCTTGCCAATACCATTGACTATAAATGAGAAGGTGAAGTTTTTCCAGTCTAATGAGCCATTAATTCCGTATTGGAATCTACGGGTTCTATTGCCAAGAATAACGCGGTCGCCCGAATTATCTAATGTGCTCTGTCCGGCATTAATTATTCCATCACCATTGAGATCAACGTAGAGGATGTCGCCCGGATTGGGGCTATAACCTTCTACAGCAGGTATTCCTGGTTTGAGTTTGCCATGTTCGAAATCAGAATCTTGGTAAAAACGATCAGTAATATACCCCCATTGCTCGTTAATATTTTGTCCAACGTAGTATTGAGTAAGTAGCCCTGACGCATTATTGAATTTGGTTATTTTTGTATTACTGTCAAATAAATTTGCACCTATCGTATATTTTAGTTGACCAGATTGACCTCTGTAACTTATCGCTAGATCCCAGCCTTTAGTAGTTAAATCAGCTGAGTTTTGTAAAGGAGCCTCATCGCCCAAGACGGCAGGTAGCTCTGCGCCGGCTGCTAGCATACCTTTTGTATCTCTTTGATACCAATCAAAAACAAGGTTGACACTATTGTTAAGAAATCCCAAATCTAAACCTAAATTTGTGGTTTGCACTTTTTCCCATGTGAAGGATTGGCTAACCAGGCTAGGCATTTTTAAAGAATACACTAACTTACCGTTAACAAGCCACTCAGGGTTGTAAGTGGACATACCTGGAATGTAAGCATAAGGGTCTATGTTCTGATTGCCGATATTTCCCCATGACGCACGGACTTTCATTTCAGAGAGTATCTTCTTTGAAAAACGCATAAAAGACTCTTCACTTAAACGCCAACCGCCAGATAATGAGGGGAAGAAGCCAAATCTAGACTTTTTTGCAAATTTTGACGAACCGTCATAACGAGCATTGGTTTCAAAAAGATATTTGCCTTGATAATCGTAGTTAATCCGATAAAAACCACCACGGATGGAGTATTCAGAAAATGAGTCGTCAGCAAATGTTTCGCCAACAGCGCCAGATATAGATGGTAGATTTTGGTTAATGATGTTGGTGCGATATATAAGATGTTCTGACCAATCAAAGTGTTCTTGGTTAAAACCAACCATGAATTTCATATTGTGATCACCTATAGTTGCACTATAATCACCAAATATATTTAAAGCACTATATACTGTATTATCAGTAACGTGTTGAAATTTCTGATTTTCCGCCGTGGTTGATTTTTGTAAACCGGTTTCATATCGGATATAAGACCAAATGGGATTAAAAGAGTCTGTTTCTCCAAACTTTTTATCAATGGTATATTGTGTCGTAATATTTAAGCCCCTAAAAGGTTTAATATATAAATTCCCAGAAGCTCGGATATTATTTGCTTTGTTGGTGGTGGGGAAAGCGTTTTCTATAACAGTACGAGGCGAGAAATATGGATAATGGTTGCCATCTAACAAGGCTTCACCAATAGGAGTATAGCTCGGAAAAGAAACAGCTCCTGTCCATATACCATAAGGGACATCAGAAGTTGGGAATTTTTTTATGCCTGATGCCATCCGGATATCAAGTTCAGGAATTAACCAGCTTAACGCTTGTGAGCGAACGAATGCTGATACATTGTAGCGCTGATAAGAGTCTTTATTAGTAATAAGGACACCATTATCGTAGTTATAACCCAGACCAAGCCTGTATGATATATTGTCGTTGCCACCGTAGGCAGATAGGTTGTTGATTTGAGACACACCAGCACTCTGCATCATATCTTTAAACATATCGCGGTTAGCAAGATTGTACATGACGCCATCTTCTAAAAGATGCCCTTCGGGAGCTATTGAAGGCTGACTTTCATAATCGGATAAAAGTTCGAGCCAACGGTCAATATTCTCGCCGCCCACATAAGAAGCTAAACCGGCATCTTTGTACATTTTGACTGTTTGAAAAGGTGTAGCTTTTTTGGGTAGATCATAGGGTTTTGAAAGAGAGGTGTTTGTAGAAAAATCTAGTAGAAATCTATCATCATTTAGGCCTTTTTTAGTGGTTATCAGTATAACACCAAAAGCAGCTCTAGCGCCGTAAACCGCAGCAGAGGCTGCATCTTTAAGCACAGTTACAGATTCAATATCTTCAGGGTTGATTAGATCTAGATCCATTTCGACATTATTAATGAGAATTAGTGGTTTGCCACCGTTGCCATTTATTGTTCCTGTAGCGCCTCTTATAGTAAGGTCACTACTGGCTCCGGGCTCTCCTGCTGTTTTGGTGATTTGTAACCCAGGGATAGCACCAACTAAAGCATCAGATAGTGATGAAACAGGTCGGTTACCCAGCGTTTTATCCATCTGAACAGTAGCTGTTGCGCCTGTCAGATTGGCCTTTTTCTGTGTGCCATAACCTACCACAACCACTTCGTCTAGTTGGTCGATAATTTCTGACAGGGTGATGTCGTAACTCTTTCTGTCATCCAGTGTCAGTGTTTGAGTTTCATAACCAATGAATTCGAAAATTATTTTGTCAGCTTTATTAGACGATATGGAAAATTGACCATCTTCATCACTGGAAGTTGATTGTCCATTGGATGAACGGACTGTTACACCAGCTAAGGGAAGACCGTTTTTGTCTTTAATTTTTCCTTGAACCTTTTCCTGCTGTTTAATGACAGGAACGCTCTCTGGTTTTGCTTTTTTTTGCGCTTTATTTTGTTCAATTAATATCCTATTGCCCGATATAGAAAAGCTAAGCCCGTTTTTTACTAGCACTTCATCTAAAGCTGTTTTTAAGTCGGAGTTTTTTAATTGAACGGATATTTTCCCAACAGATTTTAGATCGTCTTCTAAGTATAGAAAATGATAACCACTTTGTTTGCCTAAGTTGGTTATGACTTCTTTTATATGGACCGATTGGCTATTTAGATTGATTACTTGTGCTTTTATACTAGCACTCAGCTGAGTGCTACCTAGCAGAATGAGTACTATTATGAATTTAAGCATAATCAACACTTTAAGGTGAGGGGATTTGATAATGCCCTCATTTGCAATATAATTTTTATACATTTGTTTTAGGTTTAAAACTTAAAAATTGAGATAACTTATGTTTGAACCCATGTCTTTACGGGCATTTGATCAGGAGTGTTGGTAGCATTCCTGATTTTTTATATTTGAGTATTGTTTTATCTTATTAGAATCACCTCCTTTCCTTCGATTTTAAATTCAACATTACTCAATAAAGAGAGGTCTTTTAGTAAATCTGTTAATGGTAAGTCCTTTGGAAAAGTACCTCCTATTTTTACTTTATTAATATATTTATTGGCTTTTACAGTGATATTATACCATTTTGAAACTTGTGACATAACATCGAATAGGTCTGTCTGATTAAATGTGAAATAGCCATCTTTCCAGGACGTTTCGCTTGCTATATCAAAGGCTGTTTCTTGAATTGTTTGTTTGTCCACGTGCGCCGTTATTTTGCGACCAGGTGATATTTTGTATGTTTTATTATTGGTGTTGAAGCTTACTTGGCCTTCTACTAATGCTGTCTCTACAAAATTTTCACCTGCATAGGATTTAATATTAAACTGTGTACCCGTGACTTCTACATTTGAGTGGTGAGTGTTTACAATAAAGGGGTGTTGCTTGTCGGATGTGACCTCAAAGTAAGCTTCTCCATCAACTTTTACGATCCTTTTGTCTTCCTTGGATAATTTGGAGGAAAATTCAAATTTAGTTCCTGCATTCAGCCACACTTTGGTGCCATCAGGTAGTATTAAATTTAACTGTTTTTGCTGCGGTATTTGTATAGTTGTTGTGGCGTTAGGTTTGGGCTGGTCAAGAACTGAACTGTTTTGTAAGTCTAAAATATTGATTTCAGAGGCTAATTCTGTAATATCACCATTTGAGCTTTGAACTATTATCTGCTCGCTGCTCAATTCTTTTGCTTGTGCTAGTATGACGGTGTTTTCATCGGAAGGTGTTTTGCCTATCTTCCAAAATAACCCGAACGTTATTACCAAAATAGCTGCTGCGGCTGTAGAATAATAGAATAGACGTGTCTTTTTGGGTTTGTCTTTCCTGATTTTTTGCTCAATACCGCTTATTATTTTTTGTTCTAGTTGTTTCTTGTGGCTCTCATTTTCCCATTCCCAACGGTTCTTAGCAGCATGTTTAACTATTAAGTGTTCAATTTTTTTTTCATCGCTTGGAGAAAGTTTCTCTTCAGCGTAATCTCTTAATATTTTTTTGAATTTTTCTGCGTCACTCATAAGGTTTTTTTAATTGCTCTATAATAGTAAGAGCTTTTAAAAGACACTTGGTAGTAGAAAAAATATTAAAAAAATAAAATAAGTAAAAGTGGAGTAGAATATTTAGCGCTGAGTTTTAGTTTAAGTATCTTGATAGCATTGCTTATCTGTTTCTTTACCGTTTTATCAGACTTACCAAGACGTTGGGCAATTTCAGCATAACTTAGCCCCTCAAATCTACTAAGAATAAACATTTCTTTCATCTTTGAAGGAAGATGTTCAACTTCATGATCGATCAAAGTGCTCAATTCTTTGTATACTAACCAATCGTCTACTAGGCTTTCTGTTGAAGAGTAGTTATTTGCAAAATTGTTTCGATATGTTTCTTCCCTAAGTGATTGCTTTAAGCGTTTGAAAGCTATATTTCTGGCCATTATGAAAAGGAAAGAGCGAATAGAACGGATCTCGGATAGTTTTTCACGTATGTCCCAAAGGTCAACAAATGTCTGTTGCACGACATCGGAAGCCTCATCCTCATCGGGTAATATGCGGATAATTTGTTTAAATAGGTTTTCCCAATGTTCCTTGTACAGTGTTGAAAAGTCAAAAAGGTCTTGGTTATTCATTTGACTCAAAAATTTATATGCTTTCTAATATTAATCGGTTTATAGAACAAACATACATAAAAATCATATATAATGTAATCATGTAGATGAAAGGCTATATAGTTAGCTTTTATCAATTTTGAGAATCTTTTTTGTGTTTTCAAGTATCAGAAAGGTGTTTTGATGTTTTTTTTAACGAAACAAAATCTTTTAAATTTTCTTTACAGTAATGCTGTTTTTTTTGTAAAAAAGTCAAAGCTATGTTGAGAAGAGAAAACTTTAATAAATAAATTGCTATCATTGTACCTAATATTTGACAGTGTGTAAATCTTAAACCATAATACGACACGTTTCATGAATGCTAATTTGACTGAGCAAAACTTATTGTTGAAACTCTCCTCTGGTGACGATAAAGCTTTTACAGCTTTATACCAAGCTTACCGAGAGAAAGTGTATGCAGGGGCCTATAAGTTGTTGAAAAGTCATGAACAAGCACAGGAAATATTGCAAGATGTTTTTATGAAGGTTTGGTTGAATAGGGCTTCAGCCAATTCGGTTACTAATTTTAAGTCTTATCTATATACTATTACGCGAAATACGGTATACGATCATTTCCGCAAAATAGCGAACGACTCCAAAAAAATAGAAGAGTTTATCTTAGAAGCAACACTTTTTCAGACAGCTTCTGTCGAGCAAACTATTGCTTATAAAGAATTGGAAGGTAAGCTTGCATTAGTTCTGGAAAAGATGCCTCAGAAATGTAGAGAAGTATTTGTTTTATGTAAGATCGAAGGACGCAGCTACAAAGAGGTGTCGGAGATGTTGAATATTTCTACAGCAACCATAAATAACCATATCGTCAAGGCTTCTCGCATACTCAAAGCAAATTGGGAACCTGAATATTTATCTTTTTTTCTTTTTTTATATTTTACGTAGTTGGTTTTTCTTTAGTAGGCGTCTATTAAGTATAGACGAATCAATTGAAGTTTAAAACAAACCTGTGCGTAAAGAAGATATAAAAATACTGTTTGACAAATATCTTCAGAATAAATGTTCTGAAGAAGACTTGCGTTTACTATTGTCTTATTTTAAAGATGAAAATAATAGAGAAGTTTTTGATAAGCTACTAGAAGATTTTTATGAAGTAGAAGAAGAAAGCGTGAGAAATGATTTGTTCTTTTCGGAAAGAGAAAAATCTTTTGATACCGTTGATTTGTATTTGGAGAAACTGATCCATCAGGAGAAAAGACACCCTAAGTATTTTATTAGAACTATTAAAGCATGGCATTATGCAGCAACGTTAGCAGCAGTTTTGCTTCTTTTCTTTTTTTACAGAAGCTATTTACCTAATGATGATGAAAACCTTGACGTATTTTCATCTAATTACACATCTGTTTTATCTAATGCTATCTATCCAGAGGTGCATCTGTCAAATGTTGTGTTTGGTCAGAGAGAGTTACTGAGAGTAGGAAGTGTTCGGTTGTTGCAGCTGTCTAAGAACTATTTAAAGGTAGTCGAATCTATTTCTGAAGCTAGGGACTCTCTCGCATATAACTCTTTAAAGTTAACTGTTGCTCCGGGGCAATGCGTTATGGTGGAGCTTGCCGATGGTACTCGTGTAACGGTTAATTCGGCATCTGATTTTTATTTCCCATTGCTATACCAAGAAAAACAGCGAACGGTAGAGTTAGATGGCGAAGCTTATTTTGATGTGGCGAGTAATAAGGATGTTCCTTTTTTTGTGAAATCATTAGATCAGGTAGTACAGGTTTACGGTACACGATTTAACGTTAAAAACTATAAAGACGATGAAGTGATTAAAACGTCATTAATAGAAGGTAAGGTGTCCGTGAGGAAACGTGATAGAAAAACAAATGAAGAATATATCTTAAGCCCAGGGGAACAGATTAGGTTGGAGAGAGCATCTAAAGAAATAGAGTTGGAGCGTTTTAAAACCGAAAAAGAGATTCTCTCCTGGACAAAGGGCGAGTTTGCTTATGATAATGTAGCGCTTAAAGTTATTTTAAAAGATTTGGCCAGATGGTATAATGTGGAGGTTGATTGGAAGACAATACCGGACTTGAGGTTCCAGGGCATTATACCGCAAAAATACGCACTAGAAAAAGCATTAAATCTGTTAGGAGAAACAGGAGGTATTCAGATTGAAATGAAAGAGAATTTAATAACCGTTAAACCATAAATATGAAATTCTCATGTTTCCTTAACCGAGCTTGCGAACTCATGAGTTCCATATAGAAGATTTACAAACGAATAATTATTTAGAGATGAAGACTTAAAAAATAAAAAAACGGATGTGTTCGTACCACACCCGTTAAATGTTAGGAAGAATTAATCAATTTTTTAAACCCAACAAACAAAAGTATGAATTTTAAAATTCAATACGAGAAATCGTATTATCTATTGCCTAATTTTTGGTCTAGGACGATTATTAACTGTAGAAAATTGCTAGTTATGAATATAATAGTTGCTGTTTTGCTGTTTTGTTCATTGTCTCTTTCGGCAGAGGTTTATTCCCAAAACATCAATTTGCATTTAAAAAATGCATCAATGAGCGATGTCTTTAAAGAAATTGAGAGGCAAAGCGGTTATGATATTTTTTATAATGTTGACCTGATTGAGTCTTTAAGTAAGAAAAATGTTTCTGTCAATAAAGTTAACGTTAATGATGCGCTAAATGTAATTCTAAAGGAGACGGACCTGGAATACAAAATTGAAGACCGCATAATTGTCGTTTTTCCTAAAAAGAAACCGGAAGCTAATCAGGCTATAGTGCATGGAAAAATTGTTAATGAAGAGGGAGAAAGCCTGGCAGGTGCAACTATTTTGGAAAAAGGAACGACAAATGGAACAACAACGGGCCAGGATGGGGTTTTTCAGTTAAAAACAACAAAACAAGGAGCAATATTGGTTGTGCAGGTACTGGGGTATATTACACAGGAAGTGGCAATCAGTAATGCGTTTATGGATATTACGCTGATACGGGAGATTTCTCAGTTGGACGAGGTGGTCGTACAAGCTTATGGTACAACTACGAAAAGAAAAACTACCAGTGCGATTGCGACATTGGATATGACTAATGTGGCGACTATTCCGGTACAATCAGTTAACGATGGGATTGCAGGTCGATTGCCTGGCGTTATTGTAACCGCAAGTAGCGGTGCGCCCGGGTCTAAAAGTAGTATTTCGATCCGTGGCGGATTAACACCTTTATACGTTATTGATGATGTTATTCGGTCATCTAATGATTTTTCTAACCTTAATCCAAACGACATTGAAGACCTTTCCATCCTTAAGGATGCAGCGGCAACAGCTCTTTATGGTGTGTCTGCAGCGAATGGGGTAGTGGTGGTGCGTACAAAAAAAGGTAAAGAAGGTCGCATGAGTTTGAGCTATGCTTACAATCAAAT
Source organism: Sphingobacterium sp. UT-1RO-CII-1 (assembly GCF_026711005.1). Classification (GTDB taxonomy): domain Bacteria; phylum Bacteroidota; class Bacteroidia; order Sphingobacteriales; family Sphingobacteriaceae; genus Sphingobacterium. The sequence goes on from NZ_JAPPVJ010000004.1 coordinate 104,971, forward strand.
ATTTTCGCAGCCTACCTTATTCCCGAAGAGGGTTAGTTCGTACGATCGATTTTCGATGATCAATAGATTGTATAAGGATGAAACAGGAGCTGCTTACATTTCAGATGAGGATCTTGAGAAATACCGTACAGGTTCTGACCCTTATAACTTTCCGAATACAGACTGGCAGAAGTTGACTATGAAAGATTTTGCATCAGAAATGCGGCATGACTTATCTGTAACATCGGGAACGAAATTGTTGAAGTACTATGGAGGACTCTCTTATTATGATCAAGGGTCTATTCTTAAAACGGATAATAATTATAATAAACGGATGACCTATCGTTTAAATACGACAAGTACATTTGAAAAATTAAATTTGACGGCCACGACAGGGTTCGATGGTTTTATTGAGAATAACGCTGTCCCGGCACAAGGAAATGTTGGCTTTGATGATCCTAATGGAGCGTATTATACGATTTACTCGCATATTCAGAACGTCCCTACAAATGCTTTGGCAATGAATGAGTTTGGACTCCCTTCTACTCATCCTGATAACCCTTTCCGCGAACTTGACCCAAAGTCAGGCTACAACAAAGCGAAAGCAAAGGTGCTAAATGTAAACCTGGGTTTAGAATACGCTGCTCATTTCTTGGAAGGATTAAAATTTAAATTTAATGGGACCTATAACTCCTACAATAACACGCGTAAAATGTGGAGTTACCTTGCACCAGGGTATATGCTCGGAAGTACGACTCCCGTTAATGCTAACGCACCTAGTTTGACAGTTGGGCAAGGAGAAGGTGCAATGTTAACCTTACAAGGGTATGTGATGTATAATAAGCGTTTTGGTGATCATGAAATTGATTTTACGGGGGTATATGAGCAACAAGAAGGTGATGCATCGAATATAAGAGGAAGTAGGGTCAATTACCAGATTATTTACGATCAGATGGTTGCTGGTCCTGCTACGGATCAAAGTGTGTCGGCCGGTGAGGGCGAGGAGGCACGTGCTGCTTATTTAGGTCGTTTGTCGTATGGTTATAAATCCCGTTATTCGGTCGAAGTTTCACTTCGGAGGGATGGTGATTATCTGTTTCCTCCAAAAAGTCAGTGGGGAAATTTCTATGCTTTTTCTGGAAACTATATCCTATCAGATGAACCATTTATGCAATCGCTTAAAGAAAGGCACATTATTGATTTTTTGAAACTAAGAGGTTCGTTCGGTGTATTGGGAGATAAGAAAGACTTTGCAAGCGGAGAAAACATCGATGCTTTCCAATATGTGCCTGCGTACTCAATCAACCCTACAGCTTGGGTAATAAATGGGAATATGGTGCAAGGAACTTCCGAACCGGAAAGCTTGCCTAATGCTACTTATTCCTGGCAAGAAATCAAAAGTAGAAACATAGCGCTGGAATTTGGAACTTTAAATAGCAAATTGAATGGTTCGTTTGATTACTATTATACCGAACGATCTGGATTTGTAGTGGGGGACCCTCGTTTTGCGCAGACGCTGGGTATAGGTTTGCCACGTATTAATTTTGAAGATGCCGAGTATAGGACGGAAGGGTATGATATCAATGTAAATTGGAGCGATAAAATTAGGGATTTTACTTATCGTATCGGTCTTAATTATACGTATTCCAATTCGCTTTGGGCACGTACGCCTGATGAAACGGAGGCTGATTTGAAAAATCCATATACTAGAAAATCAGGAATACCGGGTAGTTTTTATGGAAATGGTTATCAAAACTTAGGTTTTTATACGAACAATAGTGATTTGCTAACCGGAGCACACGTAGCAGGAGGAGGCTTTGCGGCAGGTGACTTGCGATATTTTGACGCAAACGGTGATGGGCAGATTAATAGCGCGGATAATCGTAGGATTGGAAGTAGCACCTTCCCGAGAAGTAATTATGGGCTTACAGTAGACCTTGGCTATAAAGGGTTTTCTTTTAGTACCGTGATACAGGGAGCGGGTAGCAGAGATCGCTATCTTGGTGGTGTATTGCAAGGTGATATTGATGTGGTTAGTAGATTTCCATATGACTTCCAAGCTGATTATTGGCGCCCGGATAATACCGCTCCTTTATATCCAAGAGCAGTGACAAATGCGAGTGTGAATAGTAGAAATAATTTGGCGGAAAGCGATTTTTACCTCTTACAGTCTAAATATTTACGATTGAAATATTTACAGTTAGGTTACGATTTTAAGCATACTCTTTTGAAGAATGCACCATTTCAACAATTGAGAATGTTTTTATCAGGAACGAATCTATTAACATTCTCAAATAGTAAAAAGTTCTTTATAGATCCAGAGTCAGACGTCAGTAACTATCAATACCCGATACAACGGACTTTTGCTATTGGTGTGAACGCAACATTTTAAAATAGTAACTACTGAATACCCGCTTAGTCTGCTAGACTGATAAGGTGTAGATAAATTGAAAATATCGTATTTGTAACGATCAATTGAATGAAAATATTTAATGAAATTGGAATGAAAAAACTAAATATTTATATACTAACACTCGGATGTTTGCTGCTGATTTCTTCGTGTAAAGATGTCTTGAATGTCCAGCCATATGACCGGATAAGTGAGGATATCATATGGAGTACAAAAGCGAATGCGGAGACATTTATTTTTGGATCTTATGGTATCATGGAACGTTATAACACGGGGCCAGGGCAAGATGTGTATACGTCCAACATACAGGCAAATGACGGGACAGCAAGAAGTGCTTTTAATGTTTTTCGAGAAATTGTCGATAATACTTATGACGCAGGCTTTAATAATTGGGCGCAAGTACGTCGGAGTAATATGATTATCCAGAAAGTAACCGAATCTGTAGGAATATCAGAAGAAGATAAAAAACCTTTGATTGCAGAAGGGAAGTTTTTAAGGGCGATGAGCTATTATGATGTTGCCCGTAAAATAGGTCGTATTGTATGGATAGATAAGGTATTAAAAGAGGATGACGAGCTATTGCTGCCAACAACAGCGAACCCTTATGAATCTTATGGCTATATAATAAAGGATTTAGAGGATGCAGTAGCTGATTTACCGACTACAAAAATAGCCGGTAGAGCTAATAAGTATGTTGCCGCCGCTTTTTTGACGGAGGTGTGTTTACAGGCCTTGGCGTATAAAAACTACCCGAATGCAGCGAATGTTGATCCGAACGACCCACTGTTGGATAAGGTTATTACCAATGCTAATTTGGTGATAAAAGAAGGAGGCTATGAGATAGAGACAGATTATGAAGGGATGTTTAATCAAACCAAGAGTACCTCGCCGGAAATTATTTTTGCGGTATATAAAAAAGCAATTAATACAGTTATTCAAAACACCCCGATGCAATTGAGTATGCCCAATATATCGGTAGATAAAATAAATAAATTTGAAGGCTCGCCGTTGTTCAATAAGCCCGTGCCTTTTGAGTGTTGGCCAGAACACTTCCCATCACAAAATTTGGCAGACGCGTATTTAACTATTGATAAAGCGCAACCGAATAAAGCATTGCAATGGAACCAGACTTCGCAATATAAGGCTGCGGTTGATGAGGGGGTAAGTGTAATGATTCCGCATAGCAGGCTTGGCTTTCCACATGATAAAGTACCCAAGGCAGCAGACGAAAGTGTGGTGGTGCAGGGAAAAATAAAAGCGGGAAGTCAAGAGACACTTTGGACGTTAACAAATGAAAATCGTGACGCACGTTGGAAAGCTTCAATTTTAAGTGATTCGTCCATCTTTTATGAACAAACGATGACGATGACCATGCGTGGTAACGCTGGAAGATGGATCAGCATTAATGGTGGAGACTGGGGGGCTACAGCTACCAATATGTATTGGCGAAAAGGAATGTATAGTAATGTATCACCTTCGTTTTTGAATACCGTCACTACAGATTATCACTATGTCTCTATGCGTTTGGGAAGGGTGTACCTTAATCTTGCAGAAGCATATTTACTGAAAAACGATCTGACAAATGCACGCATTAATTTTAATAAAACGAGAGTAGAACATGGACAGCTACCTGCGTCATTAGCAGGTGATCTTAGTGCGGCATGGAAGGATTATAAAACAGAACGGAGGGTAGAGCTTGTTGGCGAAAATGATTATTACTATAGTTTATTAAGATGGGGGAGGTACGGAAATGATGCGAACAATGGGCTGCCGTCCGGAGGAACAATAGTAGAGCTGACGGAGCCTATGCGCGTATTAGATATTTCCAAAGATAGGAAGTCGTTTGCAATAGTTACAGGACCGTTTAATAACGCATATAATCAACGTGTCTTTAAACCGGAGCGACGTTACTTATTTCCTATACCGCAATCATTTATAGATAATAATGCAAACTTCGCACCTCAAAATCCGAATTGGTAACAAGGAACGCATCAAGAATCTATGTAGGCATGGCTATATAAACAATCAGGACGTAATTACATATATGGAATTCTAATGTTTCCTAAAATAAATATGATATGACAAAAATATTCAAAAATATAAAACTATTAGGTGTGCTATTTTTAAGTGTATTAGCTTCATCTTGTCTAAAAAAAGACCTGCCGGAATATCCCTTGTTTGATGGGAACTCTATTAGTGTCGTGAATGCAGAGCATAGGTTTAAAAGCAGAATTAAGACAATGCATGGAGAACCCATTATTACAATGAAAGGGTTGACAGTAAATAGTAAGATTGATGAAGCCAGCGGCACTATTGATGTGACCGTCATAATTCCAGAAGCCGAAACAGGAAGTGGAGCCGACTTTACAGCAGAAGAAAAAACACTTGTTAAGCAGAATTCAATCTGGTTCTATTATACAATTTCTACTGCAGCAACGATGACACCGTTGGATGGAACGGCTAAACCCGGTGATCCGGCGGATGCAACTAAACCACTTAAATATAGGGTTACGGCTGCAAATGGACAGTCTAAAGATTGGACAGTAAATGTTGTATCATTCAAAAATGAATAATGGTTTTTAAAATGCATATCGGATCCATTTTGTGCATGATATTCTTCCCCTTTTTTATTATAGCACAAAACCCGGCTCCTTCGGGTTGGCGACATCACTATGACCAAACGTTGGTAATGAAAATGTTTTTAGCAAAACCAGATGGTAAGGGAGGATCCGATATTTCTTTGAAATTCGAAGATGTGCTTAGCGTAGTTAAATACACGGACAACATGACGCTTCAAGTCCCTAAAATTATTTATTTAGTGGGATGGCAATATAACGGGCATGATGATCGATATCCAGCATTTTTTGGCGTGAATGAGGGGTTGAAGAGAAAGGAAGATCGTACAGCATTGGAAAGTTTACGTTGGTTGATTCGCGAGGCAAAGAAGTATAATACCACTATTAGTTTACATATTAATATGACGGATGCTTACGAGGATAGCCCCCTATGGCATACCTATGTGGAAAAAGATCTTATAGCTAAAACAGGCAATGGAAGATTGAAAGTTATTGGTAACTATAATGGTAAGAAAGCTTACCATATTAATTATAAAAGAGAGTGGGAGTCGGGGTGGGCACAGAAAAGAATAGACGCATTATTGTCTATGATACCTGAGCTTAAACAATCAGGTTCTATTCATTTAGATGCATGGCTTGCTAGGCCTAGTGAAGGACATCAAGAAGGAGAAGATGTGGATATGGAATACCAGAAGAAAGTGGCTGATTATTGGTTAGCACATGGTATTGACCCGACAACTGAATGGGTAATGCCGTATATGGTTGGGCGTGTGCCCTATTATTGGCATTTTAATGGGCAAACACAAGACAATTATTTAAAGCAGCCTGCATACCTGGTTACGGGGGCGCATTTTAACCCAGATTTGAAAAAGAGTGATTTTGGATTAGAGTTTTTGTTCGGTACAAGTATCTATGGTGAAACTGTCTTTCCGCGGAAAAGAAAATTTATACATGATACGGTATGGATGGCAAATTTTTCTAGAGATTTCTATCTTAATTTTATGCAGTATTCTTTTCTAAATAAATTGAAAAGGATAGGTGTTAGCGGTGAAGGTAGAGCTAGGGAGGCTCGTTTTGAAGATAATGTGTTGGTCAATTTAGCGGATAGTACGATTACAAAGGAAGGTAACCTATTGCGTAAAGGGGATACACTTTTTCTTCCTGTAACATGGATGAAAGATAGTGCATGGGTAGCGTATAGTAACAGCGGAGCGTCTGTCGTGAAGCAGGTGCCTATAGAATGGAAGGATGTGAAGCAGGTGTCTTTGTATCGGGTGTCAAAAGAAGGGACAGTATATGATAAGGAGTTGCCTGTCTTAGATCGTCAATTACTATTGGAGTTACCTCCGAATACGCCTTATGTTATTCAGCCTGTAAATTAACTGAGGGTTATGATGACCATCTCTGCAGGTAGTGAAGTGACAATAGATGCCGACAAGCCTGGGAAGTTAATATAGCTGGATGATGGGGTAATATAGTATGCATTTGTGTACGGATAAGAATTTAATTTTGAAACACACCTATTAAGCTCGAAATAGTAGAGTAATAGGATAATAGATTATGATATCAGAAAATGAAGCGTAAATATTTATATATAACGGTTGCATCTTTACTATATGCGTCGACAGGGTTTGCCCAGTATGATATGGACTTACGTAAGTCGGGAAATACACCTTTAACGTATTTGGATTTAGGTAACCCTGGGCCTAAAGGTAAAGAGATTAGGGTGAATAACTTGTATATGGAGGAGGGAGGTAAACCCATTTTTCCCGTTATGGGTGAGTTTCATTATGTACGTATGGATCATCGTTATTGGCGCGATGCTTTATTGAAAATGAAAGCATCGGGTATCGATATGGTATCTACATATGTTATGTGGAGTTTTCATGAAGAGGAGGAAGGAGTGGAAAATTGGTCTGGCGATCGTGATTTACGAAGATTTGTAGAGCTTTGCGCCGAATTGGATTTGAAAGTACATCTTCGGGCAGGGCCATATTGTAATGCCGAAATAAAGTATGGAGGGCTTCCGGAATGGATAGTGAATAATAAATCGTTATCAACGAGAAGTAATGATGAAATTTATTTGAATCACGCTCGTCAATGGTATAAAAAAGTTTATAAACAGGTGCAGGGGCTGTTGCATAAAGATGGTGGACCAATTATGGCATTACAGATAGAAAATGAGTTTGTGAAGCCGGGCATTGTTATCTCTCATTTAATGAATCTTAAAAACATGGCGGTAGAAGCTGGGTTTGATGTGCCAGTCTATTCGATGACGCATTGGATGGACAGTGAGTATCCGAAAGGAGAAATTGTGCCCTATGCAGGTTTTTATCTGGAAACGCCTTGGGTGACGAATAATGGTAAAATGACGCCGCCCACAAATTTTGAATATTTTACCTACAATAGACTGTCTGATAATATAGGGACAGATCTTATTAAGGTAGAAGGAGGGGTGGAGTCTTTTGATGGTTCGAAGAATGATTCGCCATTTTTCACCTGTGAAATCGGTGTGGGCTCTCCTACATTTTATAAGCGAAGGCCAGTAGTAGATGAAGGTATGGCCGGGGAGAATATCAGCTTACGCTTAGGAACGGGAGCTAACCTCATGGGATATTATATGTATGTGGGCGGAACAAACCCGAGGGGGCTGACGAATAAATATGGTATTGGCCCGTACTTTGGCTACGACTACCAGGCGCCTATACGTGAGTTTGGTACGCTAGGAACAGTAATGAAAGAAACCAAGAAGCTGAATTATTTTATGAATGAATTTGGCCCAGAATTAGCTCCTTTGGTAGCGTATCTACCCATAACAAATAAAGATCGGGATAATTTACAATGGGCGGTGCGGACAGATGGTTCTAAAGGTTACCTATTTGTATCCAATCATCTTTATCGCTACGATAGGAATGACTATAAGGGTGTGCAGTTTAAGTTGAAGCTCCGTAATGAAAGTTTAACTATACCCCGCCAACCTGTGACCGTCGTTAATAAATCATATTTTTTATGGCCATTTAATTTGAATATGGATGGTGTGAATTTAAAATATGGCACAGCACAGCCTATTACAGTACATGAAAGTAATGGAGTAAAGACGTATTTTTTCTTTGAGGATGACCAGATAGCTACAGAATACCTGATTGACAGCAAACAGGTGAAGGCGGTGTCGGCAAATGGGGCTAAAGTTGCTAAAGAGAAAGGGGGGTATTTTGTAGATGAAGTCCAAGCAGGTAGGTCGTCTATGATTACGATAGAGAAAAACGATGGTACACTTGTAAAGCTTGTCACCCTGACTGAAGAGGATTCAGATTATATTTGGAAAGGTGAAGTTGCGGGTTTTGATTTTGTGGCTATCACGAAGTCATCTTTAGTGGTGGATGATAATAAGCTCATAATAACAGATGAGAAACCTGACCAACAATTAGCTATGTATACAGCAGATGGTTTTACGGACAAAAACTATGCGAACATGACTAGGCAAGATGCAAGCTCTGGCTTTACGGTCTTGTCGCCCATGCATGGTGCATCATGGATACAGTCTGTCGATGGGCATGTTGTTGAACGGGTTTTTGACGCAAAGTCTTTGTCCGAGGTTGAAGAAGTGGTGCTGCGCTTTAAGAGTGAAGGCAGTACACAATTTTTCTTAAATGGAGTGGAGCTGGAAGTAGAGTCGTTGGGCACATACAATAAGATTGATTTGAAACCTCAGTTTATAATTGGAAAAAATGAATTGAGGTTTCAGTCGGCCGTAAAATCCAATCCAGTAGTTGCGCAGGTTGAAGTGCTGTATAAAAATGGGGTGCGTAAACTTTGGAATACGGACGAAACATGGAGCAATGGGGAAAAGAAAGCAGTAGCTGTTTTAGCTGGCAAAGCGATGCCGGCAGTTTATGCGGAGGAAGAGCATTTGGGGCTTTTCGAAATTAAAGTGCCGGATTTGAATAAGCTGACAAATGAACTAAGGTTGGAGGTGGATTTTGAAGGGGATGTAGCAACGGCTTATATCGGATCGGAGCCTTTTACTGATCGGTACCACGATGGTTCTAGCTGGATATTGGGCTTAAATAGACATAAGGAAGCTTTGCAAGATAATTCCCTGCTGTTGCGAATTAAGGGCTTTGTGGGGTCGACAGCTGATATCTTTTTGGAAGAGGACGTAGATCGTGAAGGTAGTATGGTGCCTAAAGTTCAAAAGGTGGTGGTAAAGTCAGATTATAGCTATACGATAAATTAATGTGTTGAACAACCTGTTAGACGTAGTAATACGCAAACCGTGTAGGGTATATCTGTCCCTATGCGGTTTTTTATATGGTATTGTAAATAAATAATATATGACCTATTTTTTTAAAATTATTGTTGTTGTCTTCTGTCTTTTTGGATATACAGGGACGGTTGTAGCGCAAGTCGTGGAAGCTAAAGATTATGGTGTACTTCCGAATACGTTTAAAGATATGTCGGCAGCTGTGCAGCGGTTGATGAAAGTGGCGAAAGAACAGTCGGCCAGTAAAATTGTTTTTGAACCCGGGCGTTATGACTTTTGGGAAAAAGAGGCTTTTCAGCGAGAACTCTATATCACAAACTCTTCGTCAGAGACAGAGTGGCCGGATAAGACAAAATATATAGCACTTTTGGTAGAGGATATGAAAGGCCTGACGATAGAGGGGAATGGAGCGCTGTTTGTTATGCACGGCAAGATGACTTCTTTTTCTACTATTCGCAGCCAAGATATCCGCATACAGAACCTGAGTTTTACTTTCGAGCGCCCTACCATGTCTGAAATGACGGTTGTGGAGCTGTCTGAAGACCACATGCTGGCCGATGTGCACCCGACATCATCGTATACGTTGATAAAAGATAAGTTGTATTGGTATGGGGAGGGCTGGACACCAGGCGATCATTTACACACGATTACTATAGATACCTTGACGGGCATTAGCCGATACAGTGATTATAGACCTATAGTACAGGCAAAAGTGAGTGAAATTGCGCCAAATAAGTTGCGGTTTGATGGCGCAATGAAGGCTAATTATAAAGTGGGTGAGATTCTGAGTATGCGCAATACGGTCAGGGATCAGGTAGGCGCTTTTATTTACCGATCAAAAAATGTGCATTTGCAGAACTTGAATATGCAGTATATGCACGGTATAGGGATTACCTCACAGTTTTCTGAAGATTTACATTATGAAAATATCAAGGTTGTACCGACCCAAGGGAGGTCTATTGCAGCATTTGCAGACGGTATGCAGTTTTCAGGGTGTAAGGGGCTTATCAAAGTGCACAACTGTCATTTTAAGGGTTTGCACGATGACCCCATAAATATTCACGGAACGTACCTGCAGATAGTGGACGTATTGGCTGCCGATGAGGTGGTGGTGGAGTTTAAGCACCATCAGTCTTATGGTTTTGATGCATTTCAGGTGCAGGATACTGTTCGGGTCGTGACGCAGGAGAGTATGAAGCCGCTCGGAGAAATGCAGGTGGTAAGCGCAGAAGCACTTTCGTTGACAAAAATTAGGCTACGACTGGACTCTTCGTTGCCCAAAGGGACGAAAGTGGGCGATGTGTTAGAGAATATGACCTGGACACCGGCAGTCGATATCCGAGGGAATCGTTTTGAACGCACCAACGCACGTGGAGTGCTGGTGTCCACGCCGCGTAGGGTATGGATAGAAAATAATGTCTTTTACCGCACCGGTATGCACGGTATTTTAATAGCGGGAGATGTGAATAGCTGGTTCGAGTCGGGGGCGGTGAACGACGTGACTATACAGAACAATAGTTTTGTCGACTGCGGCTACAACTTGCCGGGTAATAGCTACGCCATTGCCATACAACCCGAGAATAAAGAGCTTGTGAAAGGGCATTTTGTGCACCGCAATATTCGGGTTATAAATAACGACTTTCAGTTGTTTGCTCCATTTTGGATACGGGCAAAAAGCACGAGCGGATTGCTTGTTAAAGACAATAAAGTAGAGCAGACGACAACAGCATTTCCGTTGCCACACCAAGAAGTTGAGGAGAGCAGGATCTATGTAGAAGGTAGTGAGCAGGTGCAGATATGGAATAATAAGCTTAACAATGCAGACAAGCTGCTGATTGAACTGAAGGAAACGAAGAAGAAAGAAGTGAAAACAGACGCCGGAGTTTTTATGTAGTTTGATGAACGGCTGTGTCGGCTAGTAACCGAATGAAAAAAGGGTTAGCTTGTATAAAGCATAACCCTTTTGACTTATATAAACACTTACTAAACAATTTAATCTAATGTGCTCATTCCTCCAAATGCAATATCAGTAGGCGCGTTGATGGGCGCAAAACCTGTCGATAAGAAGCTTGATTGAAAACCAGGGTTCCAGACAAGTTCAAAATTCTTTTGGTTGAAGTATTGCGTTATTGGTGCCAGGTGTGTGCCGTCTGCACCGATGCCTAAGCTAATCCATCCATCATCGATGATGTTGAAGCCGTATTCAGTCATCTCGAGCTGGTATTGCCAAGTCGCTCTTCTATAGGTGCCGTTTTGGTACATATCGAGGTAGAAGTAGAGATAATCGACGTTGCCCAAAGTGTAGAGGTCGATATAAGCGTAGTCAAACTCTACCCCTTTGCCTTTTAAGTTGGCTCTGACATCTTTGATCATGTTTATAAAACCATTGTTCTCCTGGCCTTTTAAATCTAGATAAGAGAGCATGTCAAAGTAACGCCATAGTTTACCTTCGCTGTTCATACCGATGAAGTCGCGCGGGTTGGTGGTGTTTGTACTCATGAGCTGACCATCCATTTTAGTGAAAAGTTCCTGGCTGGAAGCGTCGATAAGCAAATCTTGAAGTTTGGTGTTGCCCTCGGTTATTTCTGTAAAATGTATGCCCTGTTCGTCAATTTCGTAAGGAATTGTTTGATACTGAGGCGTACCTTTGTTATTACGGTTGTAGACAATGAGGTATAGATCGAGGTCGTCGTCAAAAACTTTAAAATCAGCAAGTCTACCATTCGCTAATTTGAAAGGGTATACCTTGTACTTGGTGAAGAGTTCGGTGGCTTTTTTATGTTTTTCGAGCGACTCTTTAAACCTGTCAGTATAGGCGATATCAGCCTTGGCAATCTTAAATTCGTTTTTGTATTTGATACCTTTAAGATGTAAGACGTCATCTTCGTATTTTATAATTTCAAACTCAAAATCTGCCTCTAAACCATGTCCACGCTTGCCGCCCATAGCCTCTGGACGAGGGTCTGCGAGCTCGTGGATATAGTTGTGGGTGTCAAATACTAACGATGGTACCTGAATAGCTTGTAAAGCATAGGTGCTTTCTTTTCTTTCGGCCATTGATGATAGTGACATGTCCGAGGCCATGCTGACCTTACCTTGTTCATCAAAAATAAAGTTGAATTCAAAGTTTTGCCCAGAGCCTGTTTTTAAAGTACCGGTCCATCCACCTTCGGTGTTGGAACTTAGCAACTCTTTATAATGGCTAAGAGACTCTTGCAAGCGGTCGTCCAAGCGACCTAGAATGGGCTCTGTGGTGTCTTTTTTGCAGCCTATTAAGAGTGTTGCAAATAGAGCCGCTATATATAATATTCTCATTTTATAATTCTTTTAGGGTAATTGTTACCAATATCACAGCGCTGTGGTACAGGCTGTGCCCTTTTGAGAGCTGTAGCCTGTACCTGTCGCTTTGTTTTCTTTTTCGTATGCTTTTGAACAATTGGATTAATGGTAATTGTACATAGCGAAATTTTCATTGTTGGTATCATATAATACAGGGAATAAGTAGTTGCCACCAGGCAGAAGCGCCCACTTCAGACGGAAGTTGGCCGTCATGAAATAGTCTGCAAGTGGTTTTAAAGCTGCATTTTGCGCATCAGTACCTAAATCTATTCCTATACTGGTGATATCAAAATTATCGCCATCGCTGTTGTAGTTGCAGTACATCCGCACTGTTCCCCCTTCGACGGACCTGAGCATGATATAGATGTCGCTATAAAGGAACTCAGTCGTCATTCTGTCGTAGGTGAAACCGGCCGATTGCAGGTCAGTGCGTACCTTGTTGAACAGCGTGAGGAAATCATTGGCTACATCAAGTTCAGGATTTGCTGCCCAACGGCTGATTCGCCATACTTTGTTGTCATCTAGGTCGCCGATTAATTCGGATGCCTCTACATTGCCCAGCGCTGTCCAGGTGTTGTTTTTTAAGAACTGTACTTTTTCCAGTTCTTTATTGTAACGTAGACCACCGAGTTCGTCGCCGCCGAGATAAATTGGAGAAGCAAAGAATAGCATGCCGTCCTCAGGCTTTGTACGGGGGCTTTGTATGCTCGGGTTGCCCGTGCCATTTGCTTGATAAACTAATATTTGTACAGTACCTTCTTCTTCATCCATTTTGAAGCGATACAGTCGGCTGTTGTCGGCTGTTCGGTTAAGGTGGACCAACCCATCGTTGACATAGGTCGGCAATTTCAAGACTTCCTTGTAGTCTTCTATTTCTTTTTCAAATAGGCTTGCAAAGGAAACATCTGTCTTTTTCAGACGTAAAGTGGTGTTGTTTTTTAGTCCTTTTAATACAATTTCCTGGTCGTTCTGGCTGATAAGCTTAAATTCGACGTCAGAAATTAGCCCCTTACCGGCTGTGCCACCCATTATTTCTGGACGTGTGTCCACCAATTGATGTAAGTAGCTGTAGTTGGTAAAGCTTAATATGGTGCCGTCGCTCTCGCTGACAGCGTATGTACTTTCGTTGGAAGCCATGATCTGATCTATGTTACAATCGCAGTTCATGCTTACTTGACCGTCGGTACCAAACTGGAAGTTGAAGATGAATTCTTGCCCGGATCCCGTTCTGATGTCCGCATTCCAGCCTTCGCTTCCGCCTGTGCTCAATGCTTTTATTAAAGCATTGACAGCCTCTTCGTTAGTTTCTATGGCCGTAGGGCTATAGATTTCTAAATCTTTTTTGTCGCCGTTGCAAGCCGAAAATAGAATAAGGCTTAACGCAGCTGTATATAGGGTTAGTCTCATTTTGATGTCTCTTTAACTATGGATGAAAAACATAAAGCTTGCAGTTCATGCAAATCAATGGCGAAATTATCACGATAATAAGCTTCGATTATTTGTAGCTTAGCTTCTAAAAGGCGTCGTCCATCCCAACCGCCCCGATCTAACATCGCTTGAAAATCAGCTTTGCTCATGGTGAGGTAATAGGAGGTAAGCTCGGCAAAATCTTCCATCGGGTTACCCATAGAATAGGGAGAAATATAGCCTCGTTCTAAGGCATCATCGACCGTGTAAACGTTGAAACTGCCTGTGTAGGTAGATTTTGTAATAAGCTGAAACTCGTCGGTAAAAGGTACCTTTTGATTTAGAATATGTACGTACTCGTGATGTATGGTTTTCATGAACCAAGAGAGGTCGGCACGATTGGTGAAATCTATATTGTTGATGTCGAACATACCGATTTTTAGACCTCCTTCAGCTTGCCCTGCTATTTCTACGTTTGATTGTGGGTTGATGAGCGGAGAACCGTACAGCACAAACTGTCTGGGGGCATATTTCTTAATCATGACCGAGTCCTTGGCCGCTATATATGGCTTGATAAATGTGTTTTCCACAATGTTCATCGTCGGGATGACCAGCTCAGTTTTAGGAGGCATATTGGACGAGTTGTAAGGCGTCCCAGAACCATCCCAATGATACAGAATCTCAATATTAAATGGTTTTTGAAAACGGTCGAATAACTCTTGGTCAACGGCTGTTCGTGCTTCTTTGTCTAAGCCGCTGATACCTAGGTAAAAGTCGTTTGACTCGTCAAGCGGGTTTTTCTCCGAGCAGGATGAAGCAAGGAAGGCCAACACCAGAGCCGTATATGTGATAAATCTAAATTTCTTCATGGTAAATAATGTTTAACCGAAATGGGAAGAAAATCCTTCGCAGTCGGTAGTTTTTATCTAGGGTTTAGTGTTATACCTGAACTTACAACTTCGGCAGGCATTTGTGCTACCGTGCGGTTGTCGTCGTAGTTGATTTCAAACTCTTTACCGTCATTTGTTCTGCGTTTGATGGTACGTTTATGGCGTAATAGGTCAAAATAACGCAAGCCCTGATGTAAAAACTCTACTCTTCTAAAATTCAAAATAGTCTCGATAACGCCTGTTTTATAATCTTCGTCATTGTAATCGGCTTTATCGGAGAAAAAGTAGTTCTTGATGGATTGTTTTGAGATGGCCCTAGCCGGTGTATAGGAGTATACACGCGTGGCTACATAGCGGTTAAGTTCGCCAACGGCTTCGTCAATACGACCTAAGTAAACCAAGGATTCCATACGGTTGAAGAAGACTTCTTCCGAGTCGAACAGGGAGTAGCCTGTATAGGTTAGACCAATTGTAGCATTAGCTCCCGAGGGAATGAACTGTGTGTCGTATTTCTCGAAAAAATAAGACTGTAGCTCGCGCTGATAGCTGTTGTAGTACATGACGTCCAGTAATCCGGCAGGTGTGTTTTCGACCAGTTCATTGAAGACATTCTGATTGGTCGAATAACGGTTGGCGTGGTATTGGTAGCCATAGTTAGAAATAGCCGAAACAATCAGTAGGTTTGATTTTTCTTTTGAACTCATGTAGTGCTGGCCAAACTCATTCCAGGACATCTTGTCGTATACATTTAAATAGTCGCGTAGGTTCATGATCATATCGCCAGGAATAGCTTGTTCGGCATGGCGAAGCGATTCTTGATAACGCTTTTGGTATAAATAGAATCGACTTGCAAAAGCATGAGCCGCTGAACGGGTGAAGTGGTATCGGGTAGCTTTATAACCATCTTTAATCAGTCGGAGGCCTTCCACGAGGTCGGCTTCGATTTTCTGATAGGTAATAGCTACCGTTTCACGCTCATACTTAACCGTGAGATCTGTCTGGGGACCCATTACATAGGGGATGCCAGGCTCTTTTGATGCAGTTTCGGCGTGGTAGAACTTGGAAAACAGGTTGACCAACATAAAATGTGCATAGGCACGGGCTACAAGTGCTTCTCCTTTTTGGTCGTTGTAGGCTTCCGGGTTAGGTAAAGCTGCAATTTTTACCAAGGCTTCATTAGCAGAGGCAATAGCTTTATAAGCATTTGACCAATAGTAAATCGGTGAATCTTGGTATTCGTATTCAGGGTCTTCAAATAGAAAGCTTTTCCGTAAAACTTCGATATAATCGGGCATGCCAAAATTGTCAACGATATTGTCTGTCTTGGCTTCAAGAAATCCCTGGTAGGCAGCCAGCGGATAAGCCGAAACTAATAGTTCGGATAGCTGCTCGCCTGTTTCGATTTCCGAACGTTGATCGGGGTTGTGCTCTAAAAACTTGTTGCAGGATGTGAAAAACAGCGCTGCAGCACCTATTATATATAAAATCGTTTTGTTCATAGATTTAAAAATTATTCCTCGCAAACGGCTGAGATGTTTAGATCTTGGCATGTCTATAAGGAAAGTTTTAATGATAAGTTGATTTGCTTAGGTAATGGGTTGGCTACTCCGCCTGAATTGAAAAATTCAGGATCCTGACCTTTTAACTTCTTGTCTGAGTAGAGTAGGAAAAGGTTGTTGGCATTTAAACCAAAGCTGATACCTGTTAGGCCCATTCTTTTTACAAAATCATTGTTCATCATATAATTGACCGTCACGGTTTTCAGGCGGACGAACGAACCATTTACAATACGTTGTGTAGAATAGTTGTAGGCATTGTATGGGTAACTACCGGCAATATCCTGGCTTTGGTAGTAACCGCTGACCGATGGAATGTTCGTGAAAGCCTCGTCACCAGGCATGGCCCAAGCATTAATCTGGTCGTAGTTGCTGGCATCTAAATCTGTGTAGTATTGATTGAATGCAGGGTCTAAACGTACTTTGTTACCCGTTTGGTAAGAGAAAAATACAGACGCAGTGAAGTTGCCGTAACGGAAGGAATTGTTGAAACCTCCGGTTATGGTAGGGTCGATAGAACCTTCGTATTTCAAATGATCTGATTTTTCGCTTTGAAAACTTACGGTGTTTGCTTCATGGCCGTTTTCATCGATGAAAACAGGTAAACCACGCTCGTCAAGGCGCTGATAGTCTATGGAGTAAATGCCTCGCACAGGACCGTTTAAAACAGGAGCCCCTTCTGAGCTGACCATAGAGAAGACGGTAGGTGTATAGGATAAGTCTACAATTTTATTTTTGTTCCAACCAAATGTTGTATGGACCTTATAACCAAATTTTTCTTTGTTTACAATATGGGCGCCTATCGTCAAATCGATACCGTGAGAGTCCATGTCAGCATAGTTATCTACACTCCAACGGAAGCCCGAAACTCCAGAGGTAGGACGGAAGCTGATGAGGTCAAAACCTTTACGGTTAAAGTAGTCTACGTTGAACGTAAGTTTGTTTTTCCATAGACCTAAATCCAAACCGATGTTAAATTCATGCTGTTTTTCCCAGGTTAGGTTTCTGTTCCCGATATTCCCGATGTAGATCATGTTCTCTACATTTGACATGCCCGGACGAACGGTCTGGCCGGCATAAAAAATAGTAGAGAAGTTGTTTGCGCTACCCATTGATGCGGTAAGACCGTAGCCAGCACGTAGTTTTAGCTGACTGATGGTGGGCAGGTTTTGCATGAATTCTTCTTCCGAAATATTCCATGCAGCACTGGCTGTATAGGTAGGTAGCCATTTGGAAGCAGATTTGTCGTTGCCAAATTTGTTGGTTCCATCGAAACGACCGGATACGTTGATGACGTATTTAGCTTTATAAGAATAAGCTACGTTGGCAAAGAACGAAAGGAAACGGTCCCAGGTACGCTGCATGCCAAAGTAGTCTTCGCCACTTTCTACCAATTGTTTGATATAACGTGGGTCGGTAAATGCCGTTCCGCCTTTTAAGTATTGATAGCCGGCACCCGTATTGTAGCGTTCGTCACGGTTGGCGATACGTATTTCCTGGCCTCCAAAAGCATTGATGTAGTGTGTGTCGTCAATGGTGCTTTTGTAGTTGATGGTTTGTCTACCGTAGAAGTTTACCAAGTTGTTTTCACGAACATTGTAGAAACCACCAGCCGGTAAGACGACTTGGCTGTTTTCGTTTGGAAAGTCTGGGTCAGGATACAGAAACTTGTTGTTTTCCAACATCGCCATATTGTAGTTTGAACGGAATGCATTTGCTGCATTTGAGTTCTCCTGGATGATTGTTTCTGTGTTGGTTTTTACATAGCGTACGTTACCTAATAGCGAGTACTCTAGGTTATTTAAGAACTTATAGTTGGCTTCTCCCTGTAGTTTAAAGTCCAGTACACTAATGTCAATATAGTTGTTTTCTATTTCGTGCAGGATGTTAAACGGTGTATAGTCACGGGTGAAGTATTCTAAGTTGCCATTTTGGTCGTATGGAGTTAATGTACGGCTCGTGTTCAACGCATATGAATAAGGGTTGATATCAAAGTCACGGGTGTATTCGCCACGGAAATCGTCGCTGAATCTATTTTGTGTGCCTGGTGCACGCTGCTTGCGGACACTACCGTTAACGATAAACCCGAGATTGAATTTCTCTGTAAATTGATAATTCGAACGGGAGTTGGCCGTGAAACGTGTTACTTTATCCGCAACAGTCCAACCGCTATCATTAAAAATACTGGTCGAAAAATAGTGCTGTGACTTTTCGCCTCCTGATGATATGGCTAAAGAGTGATCCTGTACGAAAGAGTTGTTGAACAAATGGTCAAACCAATCGGTGTTTGCGTTGGCATACCGCATCAAGAAGTTTTCTCTTGATTTTGGGTCGTTTGCTAGTAGAAATTGCCCGCTTTTTTCATCATAGGTATCCATGTATTCGTACATCTTTCTGAAGACACCGCCATTGGGCGCATTCATGGAACTCGTCATGTTGAGATGGCCTTTACGGTATAAGTCCGTATAGAAGCTCATTTGATCTCTTGAGTTCATGATGTCAAAATTATTGTAACTGGGCTTTGTGTATGTACTGAGGTTGCCCGAGTAGGTGACACGTGGCTCGCCCGAACGACCCTTTTTAGTGGTGATAACAACGACGCCATTCATGGCACGTGCACCGTACATAGCCGTGGCAGAAGCATCTTTGAGCACTTCTAAAGATTCAATGTCTTCGGAGTTTAGGCCGGCAACAGAAGAACCTAAAAGAGTTAAGGCATCGCCACTGCTTAATTGGTCGTTAGATACATTGACAACGTCTTCCAGGACAACACCATCGATAACCCATAGTGGTTTGTTATCGCCGGATATGGAAGTAGCGCCACGGATGCGAAGTTTGGGGGCGCTACCAAAAGAGCCCGATACGTTTTGTATCGAAACACCGGCAATACGGCCTTCCATCATTCGGCTGATATCGGTTACTCCGTCCATTTTGATCTCTTCCATTTTAACACTGCTTGAAGAACCCGTGAAAAGCTTTTTATCAATTGTCTGGTAGCCTGTAGCAACAACTTCAACATCAGCAATGGACTCTACAGACGCACTCAATACGATGCGTACATTGTCTAAAGTCTGTACTTTTGTTGTTCGCTTTTGGTAGCCCAACATGATGATTTCGAGCTGATCGCCAATATTAGCTGATAGACGAAAATTACCACTTTGGTCAGTAGCTGTGCTTGTGTTTTTACCAACGACTGTGATAGTGGCTCCTACTAATGCCTGTCCTTCTTGGTTGAGCACTCGGCCCGTAAGGACCTGTTGGCTATGCAGTATTTTTTCTACCGGTGCACCTACCCCAGAGCGACGGAGGATAATATGGTTTGAAACCAATTTGTAACTGAAACCATTCGTATTGGCAAGTTTTTGAAGAACCTCGTTTAAGTCAAGGTGCTTAACTTCGAAATCAACCTCCGTCAAAGAGTTTATTTCTTCATCTTTGTAGACAAAATGGTAGCCGGTTTGACGCTCAACCTCGTTGAGGATTGATTTTAATGACTTGCCGGACGCATGTATTGTGACCTTTTGCCCAAATGAATTGGCTTGAAGAGAGGTTGTAAAAATTAGAATCCAAAAAAGTATTAACTTCATTATTCTTACAAAACCGTGATGCCCCCTTTTTAAATTTGAAAAAAGAGGACTATTAACAAAAAATAGCATAAATTTGTTAGTGAGTTTTAGTTTATAAAATGCTTAAATTCAATTTGGTGAGGGTGTGGCTGCACTCTCACTTTTTTTTTAATTCATGGTTATGGTGATCTTTTTTTCATTTAATTTAAATTTTAGATTAGTTAGATAGTTTAATATATCAAGTACGTCAGTTAACATAGCTTGTCGACTGATTTTACCGCTGTACAATACATTTTGATTGATGTTCGGAGCGATTTCAATTTCGACCCCGTACCATAATTTAAGTTGTTCACTGATATGATGCAGGTCATCTTTCTCAAAGAAAAATAGATCATCCACCCAGCTTAATTCGCGATCAATCGATTTACTGCTTTTGATCAAGTCATCGCCTCTTGTAATCAATATATCGTTCGGAAACATGGTTTGGCTTTTGGCTAGATGCTCAACCTGTACTTTTCCTTCGACCAATGCTATGCGTTTATTACGCTTGTAGGCGTTGATGTTGAACTTGGTACCGAGGACTTTTATTTTTAGGTCGCCCGATTGTACAATGAATGGACGGGAGGGGTTTGAGGTAACTTCAAAGTAAACCTCACCTGTAATTTTGACTTCGCGTTGGTTGTTGGCAAATTTAGAAGGAAATTCCAATGAGCTTGAAGCGTTTAACATGGCTTTTGTACCGTCTGGTAAAAAAATGGTGTAAACGGCAGCTTCTGGTGTTATTAAGGTGTTTAACCCCGTTGTATTTTCTTCTTCATCTTCGGTATATTGTAAGCTTCCTTCAGTGAGTGGCGTAAAGCCATTGATGTCGGCTGCTGGATGTAGGTTGTGCTCGGCACCGTCAGCAGTAATTAAACGAGCTTCTGTTTTAGCAGGAGCCAAATCTAATGTCGTGAATGTTTGATTGGCAGTCGGCGAATTGGTATGCTGCTTTTGCCATAAATAATAGCCACCGGAGCAGATGAGTAAAAAAGCGACCAGCACTGCCGCAGCTGTATGCCGGTAGTACGGGATACGGGTAGCAGCGGGGGTGGTATTCGCTAAGACACGATCCCAGGCTTCGTCTGGGTTTGCTTGGTTAAACGTGGAGAAGGCTTCTGTTAGCTCTTTGTTATTGCAGATATCCGAAAAAACACGTTCATTCTCTGGCTTCTCTCGAAGCCAAGACATAAGTTCATCCAATTCTTCATCTGTTAGGGATGATAATTGATGTTTTAGTATCAGGTTAGTTATTCTGTTTCTCTCCATCTATTAATAAAGAAACGGAGGGTAAACAAAAGGGGTAAACAAAATGTGAAAATATTACTTTTAGTTTTATTTTTTATGCGTGAATGAGAAGGTGGTTGTGTTTAAGTGCTTGTCCTGTAAAGGATAAGGTTGTGTTTAAACTAAATGAAGAACGCTAAAATAGATGGAGTAGTAATGCTGATATCAAAAAAATCATTCTCTCTAACAGTAATTTGACACCCCTTTTTTTGTGCGATTTGACAGTTTCTAGCGCAATGCCAAGCTTTTCTGCAATTTCGCTGTTCGATAATTCCTCTAAGTAGCCGTAGCGTACTACTTTTTGACAGACATGCGGTAAGCTGTTAATGGCTTGGTGCAACCGGTAGTAAGTTTCTACTTTTATGATGTCCTGCTCTAGGTCGGTGTCATCGATTTCTATTTGTGGTGTTAAGGTAAGGTAGTTGTCATGGACTTTAAGGCGTCGTGCACGGTTGAGAACAGCGTAGCGAATTGACGTGTATAGAAAATTGCGGATAGCAATAGGGTTAGCTACGTTGTTGATGTCTGATTTGTTGTTTATGAGTTGTACGAAAGCATCTTGGACTATATCTTCTGCTACTTCAGTGTCAATAACTTTAGTTTTCGCATAGTATACTAAGCGCGAATAATATTCTTTGAAAATAACTTCAAATCTTTCCATTTTTTAAAGTTAAAGTAACATTTCCACAAAGGTATAAGCTATGCGGAGGCGTTATTGTCTTTTATAGTCATGTGATTAACCTACCTCTTGATAAATAAATTGATTAGTTTTTATTACCTGTAGGATTTATTAAGATATGTAAAACTATTGGGAAAATAAAATATTACGATCAAACTTATTAATAATGGGGCTGTGTTGTCTGCTTTCGGTACAGCTATAAGGTTAATTGAATCCATAGCCAGATGTATATAGCTGTCGTGGGATGTGAGTTATTAAAAATATTGTTGTAGGTGGTGATGGATTTTGAAAGAAGAAAAGCAAGGCCTAAGCCTCGCTTTCTATTATAGACATATAATACTTATTAATTTGTAATTGAAGTAATTCTGTACAATGTAAATTAAACGGTATCTTTAATAGATGTATCTTTTACTAAACGATTTCGGAAAAAGAACCATAAGAGTAAAAGGAAAATCAGATAAGAAATATTAAAAGCGGCCGCACCAAGCCAACCTTTAAGGTCTGAGGACGGAAGGATCATCTTGAAGGGCAGTTGGTAGAGTGTCAAAAAGAAGGGGCTGATAAAACCTGCCCACCTGGGTAGGGTCGTTTTTCCCATAAATACTAAAATAGAAAAGATGAGGTAGGCCAACAGCATGATAATTATTGCTGTCCCCCAGGTAATATACATTGCTTTTTGAAACCCTGCCGCTGTTTCTAATAGATAGGGGTGAGCAATAGGGTCGGTGTTGTAAATAGCTTTATAAATTTCTCCTGTAAAGTAAAAGACGGCATGTCCTAAGGGCATTAGCATGACACTGATAATTAACAGGTAGTAGATACCCAAAGTATACCATTTTTCTTTTTCCTTGAAATACTGGTATACGAGCCAAACGCAAGGTAAAAAAAGTGTAGCTGTCATTGCTGCGATCAATGCGCCAAACATAAGTCTATTTGTAGATCCTTCTAACATGAGGGTGGCGAGCCCGACATCAACTTGATCAGCATAAGTTTCCGAGAAAAGTGGGTAATCTTTAGGGTCTACCTCAAACCCTGCAACATATACATCACCGATAATCCAGCATATAGCACCAATTATTCCAGCGATAAAAGCCCATTTAATTTTATTATGATATGTCATTTTTCCTGTAATTTGATGATTTTCTTTAATTTATTCTTGTAGTGCGTATAGGCGTAATTTTTTTGCACTTTGAAGTACTGTATAGATAACGATTCCAAAAATGATCCAGTCGATAATCGCACTTGTGAAATAAATGCTTCTGACACCATAAAACTGGGGAATGATAAGAAGTGCGGGAATATAAAAAACAACTTGTCTAAGTATGCTTATTGTGGTAGCAGGCTTGGCTTCTTCGATGGAAGTAAACCAGACCATAGCCATAAATACAAAAGGCAATACAAGCAGAACACTCATATAGACTCTAAAGTCCGTTAGCTGTTCTGGGGAAAAAGTCATGTTTGGTATCATGAGTGTTAAGAGTCCGTCCGGATTGAACATAACAAATAGCCAGAATGGTAGTAATATTAATAATCCTGTGATCGAAAATAAACTATACGAACGAATGCTGCGATCATATTGTTTTGCACCGTAGTTCATACCGGATACCGGTTGTAGTGCCCGCATTAATCCCCATAAAGGCGTGTTTAGTAAAATATAAAAACGATTTACGGCGGTGAAGAATGTAATGTCTAGGGAGTTTCCGTATTTTGAAAGAGCATTGAATACCACAATATTTTGAACGACAATCATTACCATCATAATAAAGCCGGGCATCCCTAAGGAGAGTGTTTCTTTGATGATAGCTTTATCTATTTTTAAAGACCAAAACTTTGTTTTAAAAGATGAACGCCCAGTAGCATAGTACCATGCGCCGACGAGCGTATAGATTATCATAGAAATATTGGTAGCCCATGCTGCACCGGCTACGCCCCAACTAAAAGTGTCTATGAAAATGGGCTTTAAAGCAACGTCGACAAGCAAGCCAAGGGCAATCATCCATGCGGCCGTTTTCATGCGACCTTCGGCACGGATGATCATATTGATGGCAAGACCATATATCCAAAAAAAACTTCCTAGAATAGTCGCCTGAAAATACGATGTGCCCAGATTTAATATTTCACCTCTTCCTCCCATCATATAAACCAGATCTCTGGCGAAAAAATAACAAGGAACAGTAACTAGAACAGAAAAGAGCAAAGTCAGATAATTGATATTGCCAAATGACTTATTTAGTTTTTCTTGATTGTTTGCTCCTAGCCAAATGCTTATAGCAGCTCCCATTCCTGTGCCGATTAGTGTACCCAGACCCTGTGAAAATTGGGCCAGAGGATAAGCAATACCCACGGCAGCTAATGCATTATTATTGATGAGATGACCAACAAAGACTCCATCTAGAAAGTTGTTCAGCCCATACAAAACCATCGCTACTACGGCAGGCCAGGATAGTTGCCACATCACAGTAGGCAAAGGTTTGGTAAGGATGATGGTACGTTGTTGCTCCATAAATATTTGTTTGTTATAGCTTGTGTTTAGCCTTCTTTTTCTTTTTGCCTATCTACTGTAGACTTATCTTCTGCTACACCCGATTTCCAATAGGAATAAGCGTATAGTTCCTGCTGTTGCCAATCTTTTTCTTTTCGCAGATAGTGGCGAATAGCTTTAACACTCGAAAATTCAGCGGCGACATAGCCGGAGCGGGAATGTGTTGGCAGGGCTTGCTGCTTTACGGTATCGGCTAGTAAACTGCCGTCTTGTGGATGTGTATTGTATAACCAAATAAAATTAATATTGGCTTTGGTTTTTAAGGCTTGTTTGTCTTCTTCACCGTGAACCTCAATGATGCAGGTGCCGTTGGCTTCGGGGCTAAGATCTTCTAAGATCGCTGCTATTACAGGAATTCCTGTAGCATCAGCAACCAGGAGATAGTTGTCGGCTTTTACATATAGATCCGTCTTTCCATCTTTCATTAAAACGCCTAAGTTGTCTCCTTCTTTGGCTGAAATAGCCCAAGCAGAAGCCGGACCCTCGTCGCCATGTGCGACAAAATCAATCCAGATTTCATTCGTTGTCAAATCGATTCCCCGATGTGTATAGGTTCTTATGTATGGACGAATCTCGTCTGCTAATGGCTCCCATTGTCCTTTTTCATAGTCAAATTTTGGAAAGTAAATCTCTGATATACCTTTTGGTGGAATAAGGATCTTATTATTTACGCCTACCGTAGTGTTGGCAAATAAAGGAATCTGATCTCCTGTTAGATAAATTCTGATGTAGTGAGGAGTGATATACTCCTTTCTACTTACTTGAAGTGCTGCCTGAATAGTTTTAAAATTTGCTTTACTCATACTTGTTGATTCATTATTAAGAATAGTTCTAAATAATATACATATCTTTGCGAAGATATTCAAATAACATTGTGTCTTACTAACGTTTAAGGGATAAAAAAAGCCGTATAAAGGAATATTGTAAGTGTAATAGTGAAAGAATAGAATAATAATAAGATATAAATGGGACTAAATTTATATGTAGCAGATATACCGGAGCTGATGGTGTCTAGAGAATTTTCTCATAAACAATTGATACATAATGAGTGTGTTAGGGAAGATGTGATCCTATTAAATGGGGCGGCGGCAAGTGGGGTGTATCGGGAAATGCATACGCCAGATTTGCATATAAGCTACGGGGATATTGAATTAGCTAGACGAACTAGGCTTCATTTTGATAGCGATTATGAAAGTGTTGAAATGCATTTTGCACTTAATGGTGATACAATTGCAACATCACAAAGTTTTAAAAAACATGTGAATTTTAAAGCTAACCAGCATAATATTATATATGCGAATAGGTTTAGGGGGAAAATGGAATGGGAGGGAAGTGATTTCCGTATTTTCGAAGTAAATATGGCTCCTTCTTTTTTTAAAAGGTTTTTACCAGAGGACAGTTGTGATATTTTTGATGCTTTTCGTAAACAGATTGAAAATGGAGCCTCTTCTCTTATAACAGAGCAGCATCAATTGATTGATATGCAGATGTATGAAATTATCGGACAAATTATTCGATGTGAACGCAAAGGATTATTTAAGAAAATATTTCTAGAAACGAAGGTGCTAGAACTTTTGTTGTTGCAACTGGAGCAGTTATATGGGCAGAAGTATGCTAATAGCAGTATTAAAAGTAGTGATGTGAAAAAAATGTATGCAGTTCGGGATTTTATGTTGAGTAATTTAGAAGCATCAAGCTCGCTAGTAGAGCTGGCCCATGAGGTAGGGACAAATGAATTTACATTGAAAAAGGGATTTAAGGAAATATTTGGAACAACCGTTTACGGCTATTGGACTGACGTAAAAATGGAAGAAGCCCGAAAGATGCTACAAAAGAATGATAGAAGTATTGCTGAGATAGCTACTGCCATTGGCTATAAAAATCCGCAGCATTTTACCTCCGCTTTTAAACGAAAATATAATATATTACCTAGCCAGCTGAGACGAGGTGTAATGTAGGTGTAAAACTAGACAGTTGATCTGGGATGGATCGTAGGAAAAGACTATCAAAATAAAAAAGCAAGGCTATATAACCTTGCTTTTTTATTATGATATGTATACTTATTAATTTACAGCTGTAGTATCTGCCTTAGGGCCAGCAATAACATCAACCAGTTCGACATCAAAAACTAAAGGAGCATAAGGAGGAATTTCACCACCACCGCGCTCGCCATAGCCTAAATGTGAAGGGATTAATAAAGTAGCTTTTGAACCTTTTGTTAAAAGTTGGAAAGCTTCAGTCCATCCTTGAATAACAGGGTCGTGACCGATACGGAAACGTAAAGGTTCGTACTGACGCATTGGGTTAAATTTGTTTTCCTTTTTAGCAAGCTCAGCGTTGTTCGTATCGAATATTTTACCGCCTACTAATTTACCCGTATAATTAACCACTACGGTATCACCGATAACAGGTTTATTGCCTTTACCTTCTTCGTTTACAGCATACTGTAGGCCGCTTTCAGTCTTTTTAGGGTCTAGTTTATTTGTAGAGATATAGCTCGCTAATTTTCCTTCTTCGCCATTTTTCAAACCATCTACCTCAGATTTGAAATACTCGTCGATCTGTGCATAAAGAGCAGAGTCAGTTAAGCTACCTTTTTTGAAGTGTTTTCTAACTTTAATTTTAAAAGTGACAAATTTGTCAGCAAACTCAGGCTTTGGTTGCCCCATTCTTGCAGCCATAGTATCTAAGTTTAATTTAAAGATAGCGCTATCGCCCTCACCTAAAAACTTAAACATAGAGTTGTAATCGCCTGCATATAGACCCGGAATAGAGTCAGGTGCAATATTTACAATTTGTGGCAAACCGATGTCGTATGTGCTTTGTAAAAGAGAGTCTTTACGGTCGGTTGTAACAATCATGTCAACTGATAGTAAGTCGCCGGATTGTGCTTTTTCTGCACCTGCGTCCTTAACTATATTATATTCAAGACCACCCTCACCTTTTTTGAAGTTTTGACAAGCAGCAGTCGCTAATAAAGTGACAGCGGCTGAAAGGAATAAAATTGATTTCTTCATTGTTTTGATATAATCACTATGTTATTTTGTTAATATTTCTCTGTATTGCGGTAATATAGATTTGAATAGGGCAACGGTGTTGTCTAACGATTCATGAGAGCTTCCCCCTGAAGCATTCAGATGACCGCCCCCATTAAAATGCTCTCGGCAGATCTTATTGCAAGGTATGTCGCCTGTCGAACGTAAGGATAATTTGATTAATTCTGTACGGTCGACAAATAAAGCAGCTAGACGTATGCCTTTTATGGATAAAGCGTAATTAACCAAGCCTTCCGTATCGCCTGTAGTAACGTTGAATTTGATAAGGTCTTCTTTTGTCAGGGAGAAAAAGGCTGTGTTGTATTCGGGGATTACTTCTAACCGGTTGAGTAAGCTGTAACCAAGAAACTTTAAACGACTCTCGGTAGAGCTGTTGAATACTTGCTCATGTATACTGCAATTGTCAGCTCCTGCGTCGATAAGATCAGCTATGATACGGTGTACTTCAGATGAAGTAGAACGAAAGCGGAACGAGCCGGTATCGGTCATAATACCCGTATATAAGTTGGTCGCAATTTCAGGAGTGATGCTGCTGCGGTCTTGGCATAATTGGCTGATAAAGGTATAAACCAATTGAGCTGTAGCAGCGGCTTTTGAATCCCATAAACTAAGGTCAGAGAAACTCTCTGGCTCTAGGTGGTGATCGATCATCCATTTTTGAGCTTTTGTGTCCCGTATAATAGGTTCTAATATATTCGTACGTGACAAAGCACTGTAGTCCAGACAAAAAATAATATCAGCTTGCTGGAATAAATCTTTAGCTTTTGCAGGAGCTTCAGGATAAATAATGACTTCCTCCCGGCCAGGAAGCCAGTCCAAGAAGCTAGGGAAGTCTGAAGATAATACTACTTCTACACGGTGACCTTTAGCTTTTAGCCAATGATATATCCCTAAAGAGGAGCCCAATGCATCCCCATCCGGTTTATGATGGGTAGTGATAACGATGTTTCTCGGTTCTGCGAGTAGTTCTAAATTCTTTTCTCCTGTAAGCATATGTATTCTAAGAGTGCAAACCTACTATAATTTTGTTGCTTAATAAAATTTTTAACATGCATCTTTACACTTTATGCTGTATTGTCTGCCTCTGTTGAAAATCAGATTTATAGACAGTTATTTGTTCAGCGTGATTTGTGATGTGTTTAGTGTTTGTTGTAAATAATTCTGTTTAATTTTTGAAAGCATACAGTTTTTTATCTCGGCGGACACACAGTAAAAAGTTGTTGCTGTTGTAGTCAATTTTACCATAATAGAAGTTTGGAAAAGCTTCGATAGGAAAGCCGTCTGCAATTGCTCCGTTATCTTCAAATAGATAAATTAAGTAGTTACCGCGTGAAGCAATACCTAAATTATGTTGACCACTTGCATTTTTGAAAAACTGAGGCCTATTATCGATACTTTGTGTGAAAGTATACTCCGAGCTAGGTAAGCTGTCCCTTAGGTTGTAAATGCCCATATTTCTTCCATCTAGAACAATCATGCTAGCTGTGTTACTGTTGGTTAGATAGCCAAAATCTACAAGAACTTGGTTGTTCAAGCTATGTAGCTTTTGTTTGTTAGGGCTTTGTTTAAAATCAAAGGTAAACAGTGTGCTAGTGGTATCTAGAGCTAAGAGTATAGGGTTTTGGTTTTCATTGTGTGCAAGAGCAATGGGGTTTTTGAAAACGCTTCCCTGTATGGTTTCTTCCTTTACCAATTTTCCTCGTGCATTGAAAAGATAAAAATGTCCGTTTTCTGTACCTACAAATACTTGATTGTCGATAACCTTAATATCAAATAGGATCTTTCCGTCTAGTGTGATATTTCGCCAGTTGTCGACTGGCTTCCCTTGCAGGTCATAGGCCATTAATTGGTCTTTTGCAGGTATCAGTAATATTTCTTCGTTGTTTAATGTTGCAAGAGTAGGGCTGTAGCTAGGCTCATGCGGTAGCTTTAGTGAAAAACCAGAAAGGGGTTTGCCGTCTGGGGTAAATCTATATAATTGACTACGGTCTGTTAGTAATACAATAGACCGGTCTTTTAGTTGTTGGGCCTGACCAACAATACGCCCATGAAACACACTTGACCATAGTTTTTTGCCGCTTGGGTGTATGCCGTGCACAGTATGATCTTGTTCTTGCATGAGGATGAACTGACTGGTGTCTGAATGCTCAAATACCCAGGGCTCGGTTATAGGTCGGTTTTTAAAAGTATATGTCCATTCGGGAGATGAACCTAAAGCTGTTTTACTTTTATATATGCCATATACACTTGAAAGAAAATCACCATTATTTCCAGCAACTTGAAATGACCAAGAGTAAAAATCTTGGTAGCCATAGTTTTTATTGTCTTGGTATATCGTAGAGAATGATTTTTTAAGCAGGTTGCTGATGAGTCTTGACGATGTTCGGGTACGGCTGAAGTAGGTGATATTGGCTTCATTGCCTTGGATACGTTCGAAGTTTTTAAATCCGATGCTGTTGATCAATAGGTTTATACGAGACCAGTCTTGCTTATAGGCATGTAGCACGTTTACGCTGTTGGATAGGATAAGCGTATTGTTAATGATGATAAAGTACGGGCGGTTGTAAGTTTTAAAAGGATCGCCGTATAGAGCGTATAATATGTCAGCCTGTTCGAATCGGAAAACAGAATCACCTGTTTCAGTGGCAAATTTGGATATATTTTTAGAGAGCAGGACGGAATCTTGCAATGAAATGAAAGCAAGCTCAGTTTGGTTGCTTTGTTCGACAATAGCAAACTCATTGCCGAAAATAGTAAAGATATCCTCTTCAAGTGAAATATCTTTATCCTGCTTTAAGGTTTGAGCTAGTGCTTCTTTCTTTTTAGATTCTTGCCGATGACTAAAGAGTTTATTAAGTTCGTTTTGAAACAGAGTGCGATCACTTATGGAAAAAGAAAGATAAGAACTCGTGTGCTCAGGAAATAATTGATATAAGCTTTGTGATACTTTATTCTGTTGGCCGAATATTTCCAAGTAGTTTTCTCGTTTGCCACTTGTTTCGCTTTCGCCGCTAAGGATTAAAGCATCGCTTTTAAAATTAAGGTTCCATGCAGATTGTCCGCCTAGCTGTTGAAATAGAGCAAGAAAAGCTCCATTGTTTTTACGTAGCATGTGTTGTCCTATGGCGGCTATTTGATCATGAACAAAGTATGCACTTAAGGGCGAGTTACGGTTGTTTTGCTGTGCAAAATAGTCTATGTGCTGTTTGGCTATTTTTGCTTTGGTATCGTCAATAACATTTAAAACAAGTGCCTTAGTGTGGGAAGCAAAGAAACTGTTTTTATGGTAAACAGCATGTAAGCTGGGCGAACCGTCGGTATGTTGAAAGGTATAAACAGTATGACCTAAAGTGTCGGATTCTGTAACTTGATATTGCTGACCTAGGCTTTTAATTATGGAGCTAGCTTGGCTCGTATTTATTTTCTCAAGAGTGGGAATGATGAAGACGGTTTTAATACTATCCTTTGTAGGGTGAAATGATATATAGATGTCTCCATCGCCGATGTAATGCTGTATAGCGCTATTTCGGAGAAGGCTATCTTTGATGTTTTGCCATTGTTGTTTTTCTTTTCTACCGATAAGTGCTTCGAAAATATCATAATCTTTGAAAATATTGTCTGTGGCTGCACTATTGTGTATTCTGGTGATAAGAAATGTTTCTTGCGGCAAATAGGTGAGCGGCTTGATCTGTCCGTCTTTTTCGCCATCGAGATTTGAAAAATAATATATAGATGCACCGATAACCGCTGCGAAAAGTAAAATTGTAATTATTATGGTGTTTCTCATGAAATGAAAGCCTAAGTCAATCTCAAATGTAAAAAATATCTTTGACGAGAAGGTGCAATATGTGTTAAAAAGAGTGTTAAAAGAAGCTATAAGTGACTTGGCTTTTTACATTCTTTGCTTAGTACTATTTGTAATAGACTATATTAAGATGCAATGATTTCGAGATATGCCCTAATAGAAAAAGAAAATATTTAAAGTGTATTACAGGTAATTTTTCTATTTTAGGGACAGATTACTGAATTTATATGAATTTGTTAATCTCTTTTACGAACTACGCATGATTCAGACTAATGGAAACATAAGTGGTTCAGATAATAGACAGATTATTTCTATATATGAATAAACAAATTATATTGGTGGCCGCTTTATTTGGTATGCTGGCTGTCATATTAGGAGCTTTCGGAGCACATGGCTTAGAAGGTAAGATTAGTGATTACCATTTGAATACCTGGAAAACGGCTAATCAATATCATTTTTATCATACATTGGCGCTTTTATTTCTTTCTACTTTTTCAAGGGCTAAAAATTCATCGATCAGGGTTTCATTTATAGCATTTACGCTAGGTATTCTTTTGTTTTCAGGGTCGTTGTATATATTAAGTGTCAGAAGTCTGATAGGGATAGACGGATGGAGCTTTTTAGGGCCTATTACCCCGTTAGGTGGCCTCTGTTTTATAGTCGGATGGATTGGACTATTTATCGCGGCTATGCGAAATAGATCGTAAACTTTACTAGTAATATGTTAGGACTAAGCCTTCGTTTGTAGAAAATGAAGGCTTAGTTTATTTATAAGCAATTATCAAATGTATGCGTTGTTTGTTAAATTTGTAGTATGTCGGAATCATCTTTATTTAATACGGGGCGGGAAACACTTTTTGTGGATGTTATTTTGCCGCTTTATATAGCAAAAACCTACACGTATAGGGTGCCGCTGGAATGGAATGATGATGTTGCTGTAGGAAAACGGGTGATTGTGCAGTTTGGACGTAATCGGATTTATTCAGCAATAGTATACAAAGTACTGAAAGAAGCGCCGTTGGGATATGAGGCTAAGTATATTCTAAACGTTATTGATGAGGCACCTATTGTTGATGAACCACAGCTTGAGCTCTGGAAATGGATTGCAGATTATTACCTCTGTTATATGGGAGAGGTGATGCAGGCTGCATTACCGGCTGCGCTGAAGATGGCTAGTGAAACAAAGATTATAGCTGCAGAAGATGGCGAACTTGATCGTTCGCTGCTGACAGATAAAGGCTATATGGTGATGGAAGCACTTGATTTAGCAGGCGAGCTTACTGTAAATGATATTGTGAAAATATTAGGGCAGAAGACTGTTTTTCCATTGTTGAAAACATTGTTTGATCAAGGTTTTGTATTGATATCTGAAGAGATTAAAGATAGGTTTAAGCCCAAACGAAAAGCCTATTTAGTATTAGGGCAGGCTTTCTCGGATGAGGAGGGAAAGAGAGGCCTCTTGGATTCGCTTAATAGAGCGCCAAAACAACAAGATGCTGTAATTGCATTTATGCAGCTGCGGAAGACGAAAGAGGATGTCAGCCGTCAAGATATTATGGAAGCAACAGGGGTGAGTGCCGGAGTTTTGGCGTCACTGATCGAAAAGGGGGTGTTCGAAATAAAAGAAAAGGTTATTTCGAGATTGGGAGGTGAGGATGTAGAGATCGTGGTGGATTTTGAATTCAGCGCAGCACAAAATGATGCTTTTGCACAGATAAACAGTTGTTTTGAAGATAAAGATGTAACTGTTTTGCATGGCGTAACAGCTTCTGGAAAAACGCAGGTTTATATTCGGTTGATTGAAGAAGCTATCCGTAAAGGAGGTACAGCTTTATATCTTTTGCCTGAAATTGCATTGACAACACAGATTACAGAACGCCTGAAATTGCATTTTGGAGACAAACTAGGGGTTTATCATTCTAAGTTTAATGATAATGAAAGAGCAGAGGTGTGGCATAAAGTATTGAAAGGAGAATACAGTGTCGTTATAGGGGCACGTTCTTCGGTTTTTCTCCCGTTTCAAAATTTGAAGTTAATTGTGGTAGATGAAGAGCATGAAAGTTCGTATAAACAATACGAACCTGCGCCTCGCTACCATGCACGAGATACGGCTATTTATTTGGCTCATCTGCATAAGGCAAAAGTTCTTTTGGGTTCGGCTACACCTTCTATAGAGAGCTATTATAATGCAAAGTCGGGCAAGTATGGCTTAGTTGAGCTTAAAGAACGCTTCGGGACGTCTGTATTGCCAGAGATTCAAGTGGTGGATGTTGCAGAAGCAGGACGAAAAGACCAGATGTTCTCCTATTTCAGCGCAACTTTGCTGGAAGAAATTACGGGAGCATTGGAGCGTAAAGAGCAGGTTATACTTTTTCAAAACAGAAGAGGGCATACGCCTTTTATGCAATGTAATACCTGTGGCTGGGTAGCTAAGTGTGTGAATTGTGATGTCAGTCTTACTTATCATAAGTCGACAAATCATTTGCACTGCCATTATTGTGGTCATGCGGAGTTGCCTGTTCAGGTTTGCCCAGGTTGTGGAATGCCACATATTGAGAGTAAGGGGTTTGGAACAGAACGTGTGGAAGAAGAATTGGAGTTGCTAATACCACAGGCACGGATAGGTCGGTTGGATTTGGACTCGACAAAAGGAAAGTATGGTTTTGATAAGATTATTACAGCTTTTGATGACCATGAGTTTGATATTCTGATCGGGACACAGATGGTGGCCAAGGGGTTGGATTTTGGACGGGTAAGTCTGATAGGTATTATTAATGCAGATGCCATGATTAATTTCCCTGACTTTAGAGCTTATGAGCGTGCATTTTCATTGTTTTCGCAGGTAGCAGGACGGGCCGGTAGACGTGAGCAGATTGGTAAAGTGATTATACAGACGCATACACCTAACCATAGGGTGTTGGAGCAGGTGATAGCGCACGATTTTGATGGGATGTTTATGACGGAGGTAACCGAAAGGAAAAACTACGAGTATCCGCCTTTTTATAGGCTTATAAAAGTAGATGTAAGGCATAATGATATGAATATGGCGCATAATGGGGCTACTCGTTTAGCGAGTTTGCTTCGTGTACATTTGGGAAGCCGTGTGTTGGGACCTGAACCTCCATTGATTTCACGTATCAGAAATCAGTATATACAAACAATTACGCTGAAAATTGAACGTAATAATGTAAGTATTGGCAAGGTCAAAGAGCTGATTCAACAGGCGATATTGCAGTTTCAAGTGGAGAAGCAATATAAAGGGTCGCGTATTAGTATAGACGTTGATCCTTACTAACCGAGGATAGAAAGTTTATTGTTTGTTTTGCTCTTTCCACTGTTGTGCGAAAGATTTGTTGGCAATATTGGGGAGGTCACGCTTTTTGCCCCATGATTTTTTGAAGAAGTTTCGGAGGAAGAAGTTTTTTGTTTTACCGCCAAAAAAATCAAGTAGTTTTCTTTTTTTCATAAGATAGCTAAAGCCTTTCCAGAGGTTGCGTTCGCTACGGGTGGTTAAACCTTGTTCGACCGCATCTTTGCGGTTAAGCAGAAGCATATTGTGGATATTTATACCTACAGGACAAACTTCTGTACATTTACCGCATAAAGAGGAGGCTTCACTGAGATGCTTGAACTCTTTCATTCCTTTCAAATGTGGAGTTATAAGTGATCCGATAGGTCCTTGATAAGTCGTGTTGTAGGTATGTCCGCCAATGTTTTTGTAGATAGGGCAGGCATTTAGACAGGCTCCGCAGCGTATGCAGTATAAGCCCTGACGCTGTTCTTTCTGTGCAAGAAGCTGCGAGCGGCCATTGTCCAGTAAAATAACGTACATAGCCTCTGGGCCGTCAGACTCGTGTGCTTGCCGAGGGCCACTCAGTATGCTGTTGTATACGGTTAAGTTCTGTCCGGTTCCATGTGATGCCAATAGGGGCCAAAACAAGTCGAGATCCTGAAGTTGGGGTATGACTTTTTCTATACCGGCTATAGCGATATGTACTTTCGGAAAAGTGGTTGAGAGGCGTGCATTTCCTTCATTCTCCGTAATGGCAATGCTGCCGCTGTCGGCAATTAAAAAATTGGCTCCCGTGATGCCAATATCGGCAGTTTTATACTTTTTCCGCATTATTTCACGGGCTTTGGCTGTAATTTCGCTAGCAGTAGCTTCGAGGGGGGTGTCGAATTTTTCGTGAAAAAGCTTGGCTATATCTTCTAAGCTGAGGTGCATGGCAGGAGTGACAATATGATAAGGTTTTTGTCCTAATAGCTGAACGATGAACTCGCCCAGATCTGATTCAATATTGTCGAGACCTTTTTCTTGTAAGAAACTATTAAGTTCAATCTCTTCAGTTGCCATTGACTTGGACTTGACGACGCTTTTAGCTTGATGGTAGTCGATGATTTTTGCGATTTCTGCACGAGCTTCGTCTGCATCGTTGGCCCAAATTACTTTACCTCCTCTTTTTGTGAAATTTGACTCGAAATCTAATAAGTAACGGTCTAGGTTTTCGATGGCTTTCCACTTGATAATATTCGCTTTCTTTTTTGAGTTTTCTAGGTTATTAAACTTTTCCTTTCCTTTCTCAAAAGATGTGTTGTATTTACCAATATTGTGGTTTATGACATTGCGGTGCTGCTGATCGAATGATTTGATCTTACTTTCACTAAGAAATTTTTCCGCATTTTTTTGAGCCATGGGACAAAATTAGTCTTTTTTTTTCGAAAACCTGATTCTAACCCCCGGTAAAGAATAGCTCGGATGAGTGAAAAAGCAAAATTACAATAGATGTAGAAGTGTTGTCAATGACTGCTGCGTGGGATGGCTATGAACAGAGGGAGGCTTAAGTGTTTTTTAGCCAGTATATTGAAAAGGAGAGAAGGAGGTGTTGTTAAACAATAACAGTCTGCTTAATGGGCAGACTGTTATTTGTTGTTAAATTTTATTTTACTTGAAGCGCTAGGCTCAATTCTTCGAGTTGACTTGCATCTATGCTAGCAGGAGCATCGATCATAACATCTCGACCCGCATTGTTTTTAGGGAACGCAATAAAGTCACGGATGGTTTCCTGTCCGCCTAGAATCGCAGTAAGACGATCTAAACCGAAAGCTAAACCTCCATGAGGGGGCGCACCGTATTGGAATGCGTTCATTAGGAAACCAAATTGATCTTGAGCCTGCTCGGGAGTGAAACCTAAATGTTTAAACATGAGGGCTTGTGTTTCTTTATCATGTATACGGATAGAACCTCCACCTATTTCGTTTCCATTTAATACTAAATCATAGGCATTAGCGCGTACTTTACCGGGATCAGTATCCAGAAGATGCATATCTTCTTTTTTAGGTGATGTGAATGGATGATGCATCGCATGGTAGCGTTGAGTATCTTCGTCCCATTCTAGGAGGGGAAAGTCAATAACCCATAGCGGGGCAAACTCATTAGGTTTGCGTAGCCCCATCTGGTTGCCCAGTTCCATGCGTAATGCGCTTAATTGGCTCCGTGTTTGGTTAGCCGGACCTGATAAAATTAAGATCAGGTCGCCCGGATTCGCACCAGTTGCTTCAGCCCATTTGGCTAAATCCGCTTGATCGTAAAACTTGTCTACAGAAGATTTGAAGGTTCCGTCATTTTCATATTTACAATAAACCATGCCAGATGCTCCAACTTGAGGACGTTTGACCCAGTCAATCAATCCATCAATCTGCTTACGTGTGTATAATGCAGCTCCAGGAACAGCAATACCTACAACCAACTCTGCATTATTAAAAATTGCAAACTCTTTATGTTGTGCTACCGCGTTAAGTTCGCCGAACTTCATACCGAAACGAATGTCCGGTTTGTCATTTCCATAAGTGCGCATAGCTTCATCATAAGTCATGCGTGGAAAGCTGTCTATTTCTATATGATGTATTTCTTTTAATAGATGACGGGTTAATCCCTCAAAAACCTGTAAAATATCCTCTTGTTCGATGAAAGACATCTCACAGTCAATTTGCGTGAATTCAGGCTGGCGGTCAGCACGCAGATCTTCATCTCGGAAACATTTTACAATTTGGAAGTACTTATCCATGCCCGCAACCATTAAAAGCTGTTTGAATGTTTGCGGCGATTGGGGTAAAGCATAAAACTGGCCAGGGTTCATTCGGGAAGGGACAACGAAGTCACGTGCACCTTCTGGCGTAGATTTAATTAAATAAGGTGTCTCTATTTCACAAAAGTCTAAATTAGATAAGTAATTTCGGACTTCCTGTGTTACTTTATGACGAAATATTAAGCTGTTTTTTACAGGGTTTCTACGGATATCGAGATAACGGTATTTCATACGTATATCCTCGCCGCCGTCTGTCTCATCTTCAATAGTAAAAGGGGGAGTCTGTGACTCATTAAGGACGGTGAGTTCAGTAACTAAAACCTCGATGTCACCAGTAGGCATGTTTGCATTTTTTGATTCACGCTCTATGACTGTGCCTTTTACTTGAATAACGAATTCGCGGCCTAATGATTTTGCAGCTTGCATAATAGAGGCGTCTGTACGGGAATCATCAAAAATTAATTGAGTAACCCCATAACGATCTCTTAAGTCTACCCAGGCCATAAAGCCTTTATCTCTTGATTTTTGAACCCAACCTGAAAGTGTGACTTGACTATCTACATCGGCTATTCGTAACTCGCCGCAATTATGACTTCTGTACATGTTCTACATTATTTTATGCAAAAATATTGCATTTATGGGACAATAACGAAAGATATGGATTGGACATAACTAATTATTCAAGAAATATCCGTGTGGCAGAGTTTATATAGACACAAATGACCGCATGGTAGGAGATGCATATGCGTAAAATTGTGCATGATGTAATAATTCTCTATATAAAGATAGGTGAAGACTCATTGCGCTCGGATATGTAAAGTTAAGAAGGGCTTTTTTAAAAGTTTTGTTACAAATAAAAGTGAAATTGAAAATAGCTACCACTTTCCCCCACTTTTTCTATTTACATGCTTTTTTTAGTGCTAAAAGTAGGTTTTGTTATTTGCACCAGCGCAGTCTTTTGCTTTTTAGGGCTGTCTTATGATTGAGTTTTTTCGTTTATCGATAAATATGGGTTTGAATCGTTGTGCAGTGATTATCTAGGTGTTAGGTGTTTTTTAACGAGGTTTTTTGCTTTATGGAGCTTTGTGCCTATAAATTTTGTAGAGATTATACTATGTTGAAAACTTTTTTGTGTTATATTGTGGGGGAAAGTGGGGGAAAGTGTCTACTTTTACAGTTAAATTTTATTGGGCTAATAGACTAATGAACTATTTAATCGGAGAATACGAATGCAAGCTGGACACCAAAGGAAGAATGGTGGTTCCTGCGTCGCTCAAAAGGCAGTTGCCTGATGCTGAGCGCGAGGGGCTTGTTGTGAATCGTGGGTTCGAGAAAAATTTAGTGATTTATACGCGTTCAGAGTGGAATAAGTTGTTGGGGCAGTTAGCTCGATTAAATCAGTTTCAGCCAAAAAACAGAGACTTTATACGAAAGTTTATGAGTGGAGCAACGGAGTTGATGCTTGATTCTGCGGGGCGTGTGCTGTTGCCTAAGGCTTTGTTGGAGTATGCGGAGATAGGGGCAGAGTTGGTGTTGGCTTGTAATTTGGAAAAAATAGAAGTCTGGTCGAAAGTGAAGTATCAGGAAAGTCTGGATGGTGTTTCGGAAGAGGAGTTTTCGGATTTAGCGGCTCAGGTTATGGGTGGATTTAATTTTGGAGGGGATGAAAATGAATAGGGTTTATCATGTGCCGGTTATGTTGGCTGAATGTATGGACGCTCTTGCGATTAAAGAGGATGGTGTGTATGTGGATGTGACGTTTGGTGGTGGTGGGCATTCGCGGGAATTGTTGAGTAGGCTCGGGGTGAATGGGCGCTTGATTGCTTTTGATCAAGATCCGGATGCGGTTCGTAACGCCATTGATGATCCTCGTTTTACTTTGGTGCAACATAATTTTAGGTTTTTGAGAAATAATCTGCGTTTGTTGGGGGTGATGAAAGTGGATGGTATTCTTGCAGATCTGGGCGTATCTTCTCATCAATTTGATTCGGCTGAAAGGGGTTTTTCTATTCGTTATGATGCGGATTTAGATATGCGCATGGATAGGGTGGGTGATGTGGACGCTAAGAAGGTGTTGAATTCTTATGCTGAGGAGGATCTGCATCGCATATTTGGTATGTATGGTGAAATTCAGAATGCAAAGACGCTAGCTAAAACTATTGTTACGGCAAGGTTGACAGCTCCAATAGACACCGTGGAGCAGTTGAAAGAGGTGGTGAAAAAACATGTGCCGAGAGGTAAGGAAAATAAATATCATGCGCAACTTTTTCAAGCATTGCGTATCGAGGTGAATAAGGAGCTTGAGGCTTTGCAGGATTTTTTGGAGCAGACAGTGCAGGTGTTGAAGTCGGAAGGTAGATTGGTGGTGATGTCGTATCATTCTTTGGAAGATCGCTTGGTGAAAAATTTTATGCAAAAAGGAAAATTTAAAGGTGAAGTGGAAAAGGATTTTTTTGGGAATGAAATAAAGCCTTTTAAAGTTATTAGTCGGAAGGCTATAGTGGCGGGTGAAGAGGAGTTGCAGTTAAATAATCGCTCGAGAAGTGCGAAGTTGAGAGTGGCTGAGCGCGAAGAGTAAAGTTTTATGTCGAGAAATACGATTAAAAATAAAGAACTAAGCGAAGAGGTTCAGAAGAAAATGGACGATTCGGTAGAGGAAAAAGTGGAGGAGACGAAACATTTTCTTCAATCAGTTTTTTCGACAAAGAAATTGTCTAGTTATTTGGTGGCTAGAAACCTTCCTTTTGCAGCTTTTGTTGCGTTGTTAGGATTGATTTATATATCAAATAGGCATTTGGCAGAGCGGACGGTGAGGTCGATAGATCAATTGAGTAGGCAGGTGAAGGAGTTGAGTTGGGACTATAAGTCGTTGTCGGCGGAATTGATGAAGTTGACGACACAGACAGAGATCGCTAAACGGGCGGATACATTGGGATTGAAGGAGCGAAAGGAGCCGCCGATTAAGGTAGAGGTTGTTAGGAAGGGGAAGTAATAATAAAAGTAAAAAAATAAACACGGAGTCAACAAATGAATATTAGGAAGTCTATACTTATGAGAGTGTACCTGGCATTCGGGCTGATGGTGTTTGGTGCGTTGTTGGTTTTTGGGAAACTGCTGCATTTACAGTATGTGGATGGAGGTGAGTGGCGGGCTTTAGTGGATAGTTTGACAATCCGTGAGCGCGTTATTGAGGCAGCACGTGGAAATATTTATGCGAATGACGGTAGTCTGTTAGCTACTTCAGTGCCCGAGTATGAGTTGCGGTTTGATGCAATGGCAATTCCTGCTGAAGCTAATGATGTGTTTAATTCTAAAGTAGATTCTCTAGCGACAAGTTTAGCGAACTTTTTTAAAGATAAATCAGCAAGGCAATATTTGGGTTTGTTGAAGAATGCGAGAGCGAAAAAACAAAGGTACATGTTGCTGAAAAGAGATGTTTCTCATCAGGATCTGAAAGTTGTAAAGACTTTCCCACTTTTGAAAACATTTCGCGAGGGCAAAAAACGTTACTCAACAAGTTTGGTGACGGTGAGTGAGAATAAGCGGATTTTGCCGTTTACGAATTTGGCTGCTCGTACGATTGGTTATAAAAATACAAAAGGAGAGGAAGTGTTGGTGGGTTTAGAGGGGGCGTATGGTTCTTATATTGATGGAACGAGTGGGTCGCAAATTATGCAACGTATTGCTGGAGGAGTGTGGGTTCCTGTGAGTAGAGAGGTGCAAGTGGCGCCTGTGGATGGGTCGGATATTATTTCTACGCTCGATGTTAACATGCAGGATATGGCGCAGCGTGCTCTGGAGAAACAATTGATCGAAAGTGATGCGGACAACGGGTGTGTGGTGCTGATGGAAGTGAAAACAGGTGAGGTGCGTGCTATTGCAAACTTTACAAGAGATCATCAAGGAGTGTTTAGAGAGAAATATAATTACGCGATTGCTCAAGGGGCTGATCCGGGCTCGACATTTAAGATAGCTAGTTTTTTAGCGCTTTTGGACGATGGTTTGGTGGATACTTCTTCGACAGTAGATATTGGTAATGGTACATTCCGTGTGCCGTCGCATACTATTCGGGATTCGCATGCGCCTAAAAAATCTGTTTTAACGGTGAAGGAGGCATTTGAGCAATCGTCTAATGTGGGGATTGCTAAGCTTATTGATACATATTATGGGAAAAACCCCGGTAAGTATACTGCGAAGCTCCATCATTTTGGTTTAGGTAGCGAATTAGGGTTACAGATACCAGGAGAGGCTAAGCCTTGGGTAAAGCACCCGGATAGTAAATCATGGAGTAAGTTGTCGTTAGTGCAAATGGCTTATGGGTATGAGTTGCGCTTGACACCTCTGCAGATGCTTTCGTTATATAATGCAGTAGCTAATGATGGTAAGTTGGTAGCTCCTTTGTTTGTTAAAGAGATACGGCACTTAGGAAATACGGTTGAGAAGTTTGAAGCGCGGGTGATTAATAAAGAGATTGCTTCGCCAGCCGCTATTAAAAAGATGCAGGATATGTTGGTTGGGGTAATGACTAATGGAACGGGAAGAAGGTTGAGTTCGCCATTATATAGCTCGGCTGGAAAAACAGGTACCGCTCAAATGAATGATGGGGCTAGGGGGTATGGGATGCGTCGTTATCAGTCGTCATTTGCAGGTTATTTTCCTGCAGAGAATCCGAAATACTCGATGATTGTAGTTATTCGAAATCCACGTAAAGGTTATTATGGAGGGGCTATCGCGGGGCCTGTATTTAAGGAGTTGGCGGACATGGTGTATGCTAACGATTTGGAGCTCCAAGGGACGTTGGCGACTAGAAAAGTGAATAGCGCAGGGTCTAAGGTGCCATACACTTTAAATGGATCGAAAGACGCTTCATCTGCCGTTTATGAGGCTTTGGGCTATCAGGCTTCGAATTGGAATACGTTGGCGATGGCGACAGAAGGTGATGCTGAGCATAAAGTTTTTGTAGAGACGGATATTAAGGAGGGGGTTGTTCCTAATGTGGTTGGTATGGGCTTGATGGATGCAGTTTTTGCAATGGAAAATGCTGGGTTTAAAACGAAAATAAACGGGAAAGGAAAAGTTGTTAATCAGTCGCTTTTGGCTGGGAGTAAAATGAAGAAAGGTACGCCGATTGTATTGGCCTTGAATTAAATGATATGAAGCTTAAAGAACTATTATATGCTATTCCTGTAAAGCAGCTTGAGGGTGAGCTAGAAGTTGAAGTGCTTTCTGTTTCTTTTGATTCCCGCAAGGTAGGCCGGGGTGGTGTGTTTGTAGCAGTGCGAGGAGTGAAGCAGGATGGGCATCTCTTTTTGGATAGTGCAATAGCGAATGGAGCTCTTGTGTTGGTGGTGGATGAACTTCCTGAGGTGTTAGATGAGAGTTTGACGTATGTAGTAGTAGATGATACTTCCTATGTGTTGGGCTTATTAGCTACTAATTTTTACGGAGATCCTTCGCGTAAGTTAAAGTTGGTTGGGGTGACAGGCACAAATGGCAAGACAACCGTAGCTACTTTGTTATATAATCTGTTTGATAAGCTTGGCTATCATGTCGGTTTGTTGTCAACAGTAGAGAATAGGGTGGGAGTTAGAGTGGTTGAAGCAACGCATACGACACCTGATCCGTTATCGCTAAATGCACTTTTGGCAGAAATGGTAGAAGATGGTTGTGATTATTGCTTTATGGAGGTGAGTTCGCATGCAATAGTACAACAGCGAATAGCTGGATTACGTTTTGCTGGCGGCGTGTTTACAAATTTGACGCACGATCATTTAGATTTTCACGGTACGTTTGATAGTTACATTAAAGCAAAGAAGAAGTTTTTTGATGATTTAGATCGCTTTGCATTTGCGCTGACAAATATTGATGATAAGAATGGAGCGGTTATGTTGCAGAATACATTTGCGCATAAAAAAGCTTATGGATTAAAGAGTTTGACAGATTTTAAAGCAAAGGTGCTTGAAAGTCATTTGGACGGTATGTTGTTGCAACTTGACGGGCATGAGTTGTGGGTGAAGTTGGTGGGAGGCTTTAATGCATATAATTTACTGGCAGTGTATGGGGCGGCTATTTTGTTGGAGCAGGAAACGGTGAAGGTTTTGACGGCTATGAGTGAAATTGAAGGAGCAGAGGGAAGGTTTGAGGTGGTTCGCTCTAAAGAGGGGGTTATTGGTGTTGTTGATTATGCGCATACTCCTGATGCTGTGGAAAATGTATTAACGACTATTCGTGAATTGAGGAAACCAGGGCAGCAGATTATTTCTGTTTTAGGTTGTGGAGGGGATAGGGATAAAACAAAAAGACCCGAAATGGCAGCAGTGGCTGTTAGGCTGAGTGACAAGTTGATCATTACGTCTGATAATCCGAGAACTGAAGATCCTAATCTTATTATAAAAGATATGGAGCAAGGCGTGCAGGCAGCGGACAAAAAGCGTGTTTTTACAATTACGGAACGTAAAGAAGCTATAAGGGCAGCTTGTCATTTGGCGCAGGTAGGAGATATTATTTTGATTGCCGGGAAAGGGCATGAGAAGTATCAGGATATTAATGGTGTTAAGCATCATTTTGATGATAAAGAAATTTTAGAACAGACTTTTAACGAACAATAAAAAGAGTATATGTTATATTACT
Organism: Sphingobacterium sp. UT-1RO-CII-1; assembly: GCF_026711005.1. Classification (GTDB taxonomy): domain Bacteria; phylum Bacteroidota; class Bacteroidia; order Sphingobacteriales; family Sphingobacteriaceae; genus Sphingobacterium. The sequence continues at coordinate 149,082 of NZ_JAPPVJ010000004.1, forward strand.
TATTTACATGGCTGCAAGAGCATATGCACATTCCAGGAGCAGGATTGTTCCAATATATATCTTTTCGTACAGCTATGGCGGTTATTGTCTCGTTGATTATTACAACGGTATATGGTAGTCGTTTAATACGGGCTTTGCATAATAGGCAAGTGGGTGAGACGATTAGGGACTTAGGTTTGGAAGGGGAACAGAAGAAAGCAGGTACACCTACTATGGGGGGCTTGATTATTATAGGGGGGATTTTGATACCGACTTTATTGTTTGCGAAAATCGATAATATCTATGTAATGATTATGATTATTACAACGATCTGGATGGGGGCAATAGGTTTTTTGGATGATTACATAAAAGTATTTAAGAAGAATAAAGAAGGTCTGGCCGGTAGATTTAAGATTATAGGTCAAGTGGGTTTGGGCGCGTTGATTGCTTTTACAATGTATTTTCATCCAGACATTGTTGTGAGACAGCAAGTAAGCAACCCGACATCAATGAAGGCTGTGGAGATTATGACAGATACACAGACGGGAGAAAAGTACTACGCAGAAAATGTAAAGTCGACAAAAACAAACATTCCTTTTTATAAGAATAACGAGTTTGATTACGCTAAAGTATTGGCCATGTTCGGGCTGAATAGCAAAATGGCTACTTTCTTTGTCTTTTTGTTTGTGGTGGTGTTTATTGTGGCGGCTGTGTCAAATGGGGCGAATATTACAGATGGTATCGATGGGTTAGCGACCGGAACCTCGGCAATTATTGGTATTACATTGGCTATTTTGGCGTACGTCTCAGGTAACGTGATCTTTTCAGATTACCTTAATATTATGTACATCCCGAATTCGGGTGAGCTGGTGATTTTTGCAGGAGCATTTGTTGGTGCTTGTACGGGATTCTTATGGTATAACGCTTACCCTGCTCAAGTGTTTATGGGGGATACAGGGAGTTTGGCAATAGGTGGTATTATAGCTGCTTTTGCGATTTTGATTCGTAAAGAACTGCTTATTCCTATTTTGTGCGGTATTTTTCTATTGGAAAATCTGTCTGTTATTTTACAGGTGTCTTATTTTAAATATACAAAGAAGAAATACGGTGAAGGTCGACGTATATTTTTGATGTCGCCTTTACATCATCATTATCAGAAGAAAGGTTATCATGAATCTAAAATTGTTATGCGCTTTTTTATTGTGTCTATTACATTGGCGATTTTAACAATTGTGACGCTTAAAATTAGATAGAAGATATGACTAATATAGCACATACATATTATCCGCAGACTGGTTTTCTTGTTGTCCTAGGGGCAGGGGAGAGCGGTGTGGGAGCTGCTATTTTAGCTAAAGATCGTGGTTTTGATGTGTTTGTGTCTGATAAAGGAGCTATTGACACGTCTTATAAGGAGCAACTGTTGGCAGAAGGGATTGCATTTGAAGAATTGCAACATACGGAGAGTAAAATACAGCAGGCCGATTTGGTAGTTAAAAGTCCGGGAATACCTTTCAATGTACCGTTACTGAAGTTGTTGAAGGGGAAGGCTATTCCAGTAATTTCTGAAATCGAGTTTGCAGCCCAGTATACAGATGCAAAATTGATATGCATTACGGGGTCGAATGGAAAGTCAACGACGACAATGCTTACTTATTATATGTTAAAGAATGGTGGGCTTAATGTGGGCTTGGCCGGTAATATAGGGAAGAGCTTTGCGCTGCAGGTTGCGCGTGAAACGTTTGATGTTTATGTGCTAGAAATATCAAGCTTTATGCTTGATGATATGTATCATTTTAGGGCAGATATGGCTGTGATTCTGAATATAACGCCTGACCATTTGGATCGATACGACTATAAAATGGAGAATTATGTCGCTTCGAAATTTAGAATGATACAAAATCAGACAGCAGCAGATTATTTTATCTACTGCTTGGACGATGAAGAGCTTGTTAAAGGATTGAGTGAGTTTAAGACTCCAGCTAAGCATTTGCCGTTTACGCAATTAGAAGAAGTGTGTGAAGGAGCTTATCTGGATAAAGAGAATAATGTTGTAATTAATGTACCTAATAAAGAAAGATTTACGATGAATATTGAAGAGTTGTCATTGCACGGGAAGCATAATACATACAATAATATGGCTTCAGGTTTAATTGCTAAAGCACAGCAGCTACGCAATAAGACTATGCAGGAGAGTATGGGATCTTATGTGAATATTGAGCATCGTTTGGAGCATGTGGCATGTATTGGAGGTGTTAATTACATTAACGATTCGAAAGCGACAAATGTGAATTCTCTTTGGTATGCATTGGAGAGTTTTTCGCCGGATATTATTTTGATAATGGGAGGTGTGGATAAAGGAAATGATTATGAGATGTTACGCGACTTGGTAAAATCAAAAGTGAAGGCTATTGTTTGTATAGGTAAAGATACGGTGCGGATTCATGAATCATTTGAGGATGATACGGAGGTGATCGTTAATAGCTCGTCTATGGAGGATGCAGTGGAGATGGCGTCGCATCTTTCTAAAAAAGGAGATACTGTGTTGCTTTCTCCGGCTTGCGCAAGTTTTGATTGGTTTAAAAACTATGAAGAGCGTGGAGATAAATTTAAAAATGCTGTAATGAATCTGTAAACAAGAGAAAGATGATGGATCAGGTTTTTAGTAAACTCAAAGGTGATAAATGGATATGGATTATTGTAATAGTTCTGTCCGGATGGTCTTTGCTAGCTGTATATAGCTCGGTAGGTACATTAGCCTATAAAGAAGGTAAAGGCACGGAGATGTATTTATTGAAGCACTTCTCTGTTATTGCTATTGGTTTATTATTTATGTATCTGTCTCATAAGCTTGATTATAGGTATTACGCGGGTATTTCTAAGTTGCTGATGATTATTACTATCCCATTGTTGCTGTTTACCTTGATAGGCGGTAGTAAAGTTAATGATGCAAGCCGTTGGGTGACTATACCGGTAATTAATCAGACTTTTCAAACTTCTGATTTGGCTAAGCTTGCTTTAATCACGTTCTTAGCTAGGATGCTATCTAGAAAGCAAGAGGATATTAAGGATGTGAAAAAATCTTTTGTTCCTATCATGGGGGCTGTATGTCTCGTGTTTATACTCATTGCCTGGGCGAATTTATCAACTGCGCTAATGTTATTTGGGACGAGTGTTTTGTTATTGTTGATCGGTCGAGTGAGTTTTAAACAAATAGCTATTGTATGTGTTGGGGGAGGCTTTTTGTTACTACTTGTGATTTTGATCGGGCCGCGTAGGGATACTTATTTGAGTCGTATAGAAGGTTTTTTTAGAACAGAGGAAGTTGCGGGAGGAAATATTCCTTTTCAGGAAGACAAAAACTATCAAGCAAATTTAGCTAAAATGACTATTGCTTCGGGACAGTTTTTTGGTAAAGGAGCAGGAAATAGTGTAGGGCGTAATCTGCTGCCCCACCCGTATTCAGATTTTATTTTTGCTATTATTATTGAAGAGTATGGGACAATTGGGGGGGCTGTATTGTTGTTTTTGTATATGGCGTTAATGTATCGATGCATACGGATTGTGACGTTGAGTCCGCGTGCGTTTGGTGCTTTTTTAGCCGCAGGACTGGGTTTTAGTTTAGCTATACAGGCTTTGGCAAATATGGCTGTTGCTGTAGGTTTAGGACCTGTGACGGGGGTACCGCTGCCTTTGGTGAGTATGGGAGGGACATCTATTTTGTTTACGAGTGTAGCTTTAGGGATTATACTAAGTGTGAGTCGAAATATAGAAGAGTTAAAAGGAAAAGAGGAACTTAATGAGTCTACTGCGCTGAATAAAAAAGTTGTAGTAGGTACGATATAAAAAAAATGAATATGGCGCATCGTATTATTATAAGTGGAGGTGGTACAGGAGGACATATCTTTCCGGCTATTTCGATAGCCAATGCTTTGCGTCGATTAGACCCGACGGTTGAAATTCTGTTTGTTGGAGCAAAGGGTAAAATGGAAATGGAGAAGGTGCCTGCAGCAGGATATGAAATAGTAGGGTTGAATATTCGAGGGATAGATCGGAGCTCTTTATTAAATAACATCATGTTACCATTTCAGTTGATAGGTAGCATGTTGAAGGCGAGAAAGGTTATTAAGAATTTCGGCGCGCAAGTTGCAGTTGGTGTAGGTGGTTACGCTTCCGCTCCTTTGTTAATGGTGGCAGGAAATATGGAAATCCCGACTTTAATACAGGAGCAGAATTCATATGCCGGAGTAACAAATAAACGATTGGCAAATAAAGCATCTCGTATATGTGTGGCTTATGAAGGTATGGAGCAGTTTTTTCCAGCGGACAAAGTAATGCTTACCGGAAATCCAGTTAGACGAGCTTCTGTAGATATTATAGGTTTAAGAGAGGAAGCTTTAAGTTTTTTTGGATTAGCTGCCGATCGGAAAACGATTTTGATTACAGGGGGTAGTCAGGGAGCAGGTACACTAAATAATTGTATGATAGGTTCCTTGCTAGCTCTCGGAACAGACGATGTGCAAGTTATATGGCAGTGTGGTGAGTATTATTATGATTCTCTAAAAGAGCATTTAGCTGAAGTAATGCCGAGCAATGTTTTGTTGATGCCTTTTTTACAACGAATGGACTATGCTTATGCAGCAGCAGATTTAATAATATCACGGGCAGGTGCAGGTACGATATCAGAACTTTGTGTGATAGGGAAACCGGTGGTATTGGTCCCCTCTCCGAATGTAGCTGAAGATCATCAGACAAAAAATGCGAAAGCTTTGGTTGATAAGGATGCGGCTGTTTTGGTGAAGGATAATGAGGCAGAGCGTGATTTGATAGCAACGGCAATGCAAATTTTGAGAAATGACGAGCAAAGTAAATTGTTGGGAGAAAATATAAAGAAAATGGCAAGGCTGGATGCGGATGAAGTAATTGCAAGAGAGGTATTGAAATTAATAAAATAGATGATGAATTTGGATCATATAAAGCGAGTGTACTTATTGGGGATAGGTGGTATTGGAATGAGTGGGTTAGCCCGTTATTTTAAGCACTTGGGTTGTGAAGTGAGAGGATATGATAGAACGGAGTCAGAATTGACCCAGGCTTTAGTGGGAGAAGGTATAGCGGTAAGTTATGAGGATGATCCGAATTTGCTGCCGGTTATTTATACGGTGCCATCTGAAGATACTTTATTGATTTATACACCGGCTATTCCGCAAGATTTGAAGCTAAAGAATTTGTTGCTGGAAAAAGGATGTAAATTGTTTAAAAGATCGGAGGTGCTGGGGATTATAAGTGGTAGTCGTTTTACTATAGCTGTGGCAGGAACACATGGGAAGACAACGACCTCAACTATGATTGCACATGTATTGAAAGATACGGGATATGACTGTTCGGCATTTTTGGGAGGAATTAGTACAAATTACAATAGTAATGTGCTGTATGGGAATAATAACGTTGTGGTGGTGGAAGCTGATGAATATGATCGCTCTTTTTTGACATTACATCCGAATATAGCGGTGGTGACAAGTGTAGATGCGGATCATTTGGATATTTACGGTAGTGAAAAAGAGCTGCTTGAATCGTTTAAGCTGTTTATGGGGAAAGTGGTAGAGGGAGGAACGGCGATTGTTAAACAGGGATTGCCTTTAGTAGGAGATGTATCTTATTCAAACGGAATAAAAAGTGACGCGTATGCTGAAAATATACGCGTAGAAGATGGTGAATTTTATTTTGACTATATAGCTGGCGAAATAGAGCTTAGAGATATTCATTTGGGTATCCCGGGTATTCATAATGTTGAAAATGCCGTGGCTGCAATAACAGTAGCTTTAAAATTGGCTATTGATCCTGAAAAAATTAGAATAGCACTTTCTCGATTTGCAGGTGTAAAACGACGATTTGAATTTGTAGTAAGACAAGAGGAGGCGGTTTATATTGATGATTATGCGCATCATCCAGAGGAGTTAAGAGCTTTTTTATTGTCAATGAAAAAGTTGTATCCTTCGCGTAAGTTAACAGTTATATTTCAGCCTCATTTATATACGAGGACACGGGATTTTGTCGATGGTTTTGCAGATGTGTTGGCCTTGGCGGATGAATTGCTTTTGATGGAAATATACCCAGCTAGAGAGTTGCCAATTGAAGGAGTGAATTCTTCGTGGTTGTTGGAAAAAATAGCATTAAAAAATAAAAGAGTGGTACAAGCTGATGAGGTGGTTAAAATTGTAGATGATGAACGCCCTGAGTTATTGGTGACAGTTGGTGCAGGCGATATTGACCGCTTGGTGAAACCGCTAAAAAAAGTATTAACAAATGCTTGAGTTTGTTCGAAACATAAGGTGGAAGATTGTCGGTTATGCATGCCTAAGTGGATTGGCAGTTGTAGGGGTGATGATGCTGATGGCTCTTGTTAAAAAGAAGGATGCCGTGCAAGAGTGTGTTTCGTTGAAGGTAATGGTAGAAGGAAAAGAAACATTTATCAATCAAGAAGATATATCTGATTTGATAAAAGTAGGTTTTGGAGAGGTCGTTGGGAAACGACTTGTGGAGATTCCGACGGAAAAAATAGAAAAAACATTGGTTGAGCTGCCATATGTGTCATCAGCTGAAATATATGCAGATATGGATGGTGTTCTACAGGTGGCAGTAAAGCAGAGAGAAGTGGTTTTGCGTATCATAAATGCTAGAGGGCAGGAGTATTATATAGATACGAAAGGTGCCAAAGTGCCTGTTACCTTGAAATATGTGCCCCATGTGCTGATTGCAAATGGATATATAAAAGAAGGATATGGTGAGGCATTAGATACGGTGGAAACTGAGGTCGTGCGTTCATTGATGAAAATAGCAGAACATGTAAAAGATGATGTGCTATGGGGTAATCAAATTGTGCAGTTATATGTTAATGCTGAGCAGGATATAGAGATTGTACCACGTGTGGGCAGCCAGCAGTTAATAGTAGGGAGTGCAGAGAATATCGAAGATAAATTGACGCGTTTAGAAGCGTTTTATAAAAATATATTACCGCGAGTGGGCTCTGATGCCTATGCTAGGGTAAATGTAAAATATGAGGATCAAATAATTTGTGAACGTCAAAAAGGTTGGTTTTTGGATAGTTTACAAATGAAAATTAATTAATAACACAGCAACAAAATACACAGCATATGAAACCAAGATTAGCAGAAAACGAGAGAGAGAATCCAATCATAGTAGGGTTGGATATCGGGACAACAAAGATTTGTGTAACGGTGGGTCGTCGTAGTGGTACGAATAAAATTGAACTTCTAGGTGTGGGGAAAGCAGAGTCTTCGGGTGTAAACCGTGGGGTGGTGGCTAACATACAGAAGACAGTGAATAGTATTCGAGAAGCCGTGTCGATAGCTGAATCACAGTCTAATGTGGATATTAAAGTGGTTCACGTTGGTATTGCAGGACAGCATATCAAGAGTATTCAACATAGGGGGATATTGACAAAACGAGATTATGATGAGGTGGGGCGTTTGGATGTTGATCAGTTGATCTCTGATATGTATAAGCTTGTGTTGCCTCCAGGGGAAGAGATTGTGCATGTGTTGCCACAAGAATTTACAATTGATAACGAACCCGGTATAAAAGAACCTATAGGCATGGCGGGACGCCGTGTAGAGGCTAACTTCCATATTATTTCTGGACGCGTGACAGATATCCGCAATATTAAACGTTGTGTAGATAATGCAGGATTGGATGTGTCTTCTTTAGTTATGGAACCTCTAGCGTCATCTGAAGCTGTGTTGGATGAAGAGGAGAAAACTGCTGGTGTTGTGTTGGTAGATATCGGTGGAGGTACAACTGATGTTGCTGTTTTTCATGAAGGTATTATCCGCCATACTGCTGTGATTCCATTGGGGGGTAATATTGTTACGGAAGATATTAAACAGGGGTGTTCGGTATTGCGTAATCAAGCAGAGCAACTTAAGGTACGTTATGGTTCAGCTTTAGCAGATGAGAATAAAGATAATGAAGTAATTTGTGTGCCAGGTATCCGTGGACGTGAAGCCAAGGAAATATCGGTTAAAAATCTAGCTTATATTATACAGGCCCGTATGGAAGAAATTATTGAGCATGTGTATTATGAGATAAAATCTTCCGGTTACGAAGACAGATTAATAGCAGGTATTGTAATAACAGGCGGAGGGGCACAAGTGAAACATTTGGTGCAGTTGGTAGAGTATATTACAGGTATAGGATGTAGAATTGGGTATCCTAATGAATATCTCGCTAAAACAGAAATGTTGAACAGACAGGCTTTAGAAGAGTTAAAAAGCCCAATGTACGCTACGTCGGTAGGTTTACTTATAAAAGGTGTGCAATCTTTGGAAGAGGATGAGGCTATGCAGCAGGAAGCTGTGGCGAAAAATCCGGGCAGAGAAAAAGTAGCAGAAATAGCCGAAGAGAAACGGAGAAAAGAGAGCTGGTTTACTAAGATTTTGTCTGATTTTATTAAAGATGATGCAGGTATTGATGATGATACTTTTATCGGGAAAAAATAAGTTTTCCACAATGTTTGATTTTTCCACATTTTAACAATTGTGGAAAACAATTGTGGATATTTTGTTAATATTACATTTGAAATGTTGAACCTCTGGCTGGTTAATAAGTGGTTTAGCATGAGTTAAATAGGGTATTTTATGTCGATTCAATTTGAAATGTTAAAAGAGCAATCATCGATAATTAAGGTTATCGGGGTTGGTGGTGGCGGTGGTAATGCTGTTAATCACATGTATAAGCAAGGGATCAGTGGTGTTGATTTTATTGTTTGTAATACGGATGCACAAGCTTTGGAATTAAGCCCTATACCTAATAAAGTGCAGCTTGGTGTTAGTTTGACTGAAGGGATGGGGGCAGGAGCTGACCCGGATGTAGGTGAAAATTCAGCTATTGAAAGTATAGAGGATATTAAGCGGATGTTGGGTACAAATACCAAAATGCTTTTTATTACTGCTGGAATGGGTGGTGGAACGGGAACCGGAGCAAGTCCTGTGTTAGCGAAAGCTGCGAAAGAGTTAGGTATCTTAACAGTTGCTATCGTAACTACCCCTTTTACATTTGAAGGAAAACGACGTCGCTCGCAAGCCGAAGATGGAATGGAGGAATTGCGTAAATATGTCGATTCTTATCTGGTTATTTCTAATGATCGTTTGCGTGAGATTTTTGGTAACTTAACCATGACGGCTGCTTTTGCAAAAGCAGATGATATATTGACAACAGCTGCAAAAGGTATTGCTGAAATTATTACGATACCTGGCTATGTTAACGTAGACTTTAAAGATGTGCGCACCGTGATGAATGATAGTGGTGTGGCAATAATGGGAAATGCTACTGCTGTTGGGGACGACCGTGCTATTGAAGCAGTAACAGGAGCATTGGCTTCTCCATTATTAAAAGATAATGAAATTGAAGGAGCACGCTATATTTTATTGAACATTACTTCTGGTAAAAAAGAAGTAACAATGGATGAAGTAGCGATAGTGACAGATTATATCCAGGAGAAAGCAGGACTTTCGGCTGATTTAATTTGGGGTAATTGTATTGACGATAAATTGGAAGACGAGTTGTCGGTGACAATTATAGCGACAGGCTTTCAAACGGCTGATGAGCGTGTTAAAGAAAAAGAAAAGGAAAAGGTGGCTTTGCCTTTAATGCCGGAAACGTCCGCTAATCAGTTCGTGAAACCAGTAGCGCAAAATCAATTTGCAACTAGAACACAGGAAGTTCAAAGCCCTACAGAACCTTATATAAAACCTACACAGGCGTTCTTTAATAGTCCGGTAGTTGAGAATAGACCTTCGCAAACAGATCTTTTTGCATCGCCAAAACCGATTAATTCTTCGGTTGTTAACCATCAGGAAGAGCCTCAGGTGATACGTCATACACTAGATATGAATTCGCCTGAAGAGCAGGATGTAGAAGCGGATAACTCAGGGTTTGAATTAAAAACAACTCCTTCTGTGTTTGAGTTTAAGTTACCTAGCGTTTTTGATGCCTATGGTGACAAAAATGAACAAACAAGACAGTCTACAGAAAATGTTAATTTAGAATCAGTGCCAGCGACGCCACAGGGTTTTGATAATCAGATGCAGGAATCAAAAGAAATTGATTTTGAAGATCAATTGTTGAAAACAAAAGAGCGTATACTAAGATTGAAAGAACTGAGCATGAAGTTGAAGTCGACTAATGGATTGCAAGAGTTAGAGAATGAACCCGCTTATAAAAGAAGACAAAAGTCGTTAGAAGACGTTCCTCATTCGTCGCAATCTCAAGTTTCTCGCTTTACTTTATCGTTTGATGATGGAGAAACAGAGATTAGGCCAAATAACTCGTTTTTACATGATAATGTGGACTAAGCTTAGTGCAAAAATATAGAGAAGCGGCTAAAATGGCCGCTTTTTTTGGCTTTTAGGAAATCGTTCTTTTTCTTGATAGAATGTAAGAATTGATATTTGTAATTTGTATTATGCCGTGAGAAAAGTCCTTTTTAGTGCTTTTTCCTTTATATTTACATATTAACTTTAGTCTACAAGCGAAGTCTTTTGAAGACTTCATTTAATTGTCGAATATAATTTAAAATTGATATGTCAATCAAACAAAACAACCCTATTTGGGTAATGAGTTCAGCTTATGACCGTCTGTCCTTGGACGAATTAATACAGACTGCTAAGCAGGTTGGGGCGCAGGGACTTGATTTATGTGTGTTTAGAAAAGATGGAACCCGTGAAGATCATACTGCTACACATTTAGAATATGAAAACTTTACTGTTGAAGACGGCAAGAAGCTTATTGATAAGTTTAATCAATCAGAGTTGACTCTGTCTTTAGGTGCTTTTGAAAATATGATTGGTGGCGATCCGGAACAGCGGGTCAAAAATCAGAATCATCTTTTACGCTTAATACGTATTGCGCATTTGTTGGGTGGAGATACTAATGATGTAAAGGTGGGTACTTTTGTCGGTTATAATCATGATTTGGGAAATGAAATAGATGGTTTTCAAAAAAATCTTGACGAATATAAGAGAGTCTTTGAACCTATTGTAAAATATGCTGAAAGTTTGGGTGTTACAATAGTGTATGAAAATTGTCCGATGGAAGGTTGGCGTTCATCACGCTATACATCTACTTATAATAATTTGCCAGGAGTATTAGCGGCACGTAAGTTAATGTATGCTATGGTGCCCAGTGTAGCACATGGAGAGATTTATGATCCATCACATGATATTTGGCAAAATACAAATCCGGTTGATGTAATCAAGCAAACAGATATTGACCGCCTTAAACGTATTCATGTTAAAACTACCCGTAATTTAAATACGAAAGCGAGAGTAGAATGGGGGGGGATGTACGCTATGCAAACCGTTGAAGAATCATTGGCGAGAAAAGCAGGTGTAGATATTCCTGCGCATGATTGGGATCGACATCACTATGAAGCCATGTTGCCTGGTTTTGGAGGAACAGATAATATGGATTGGAATGGTTTTGTTTCTGCTCTGCAGGAGAAAGGCTTTGATGGCCCCTTTGAGATTGAGAATGAAGCGAAAAACTCCAAAGATACAGGTAATATTTCTGCAACAAACCAGGGTTTTTCTACTTGTATAAATTTCTTGGCGCCTTTGCTGTGGGATTTGGATGCGGAGAAGGGCTATGTGTATAAAAAGACAAAAGAATTGGTTGAGCCTAGTGTGAAGGATATTCCCGAAACAACGATGGATCAATTAACTTAGGTTAAACTAGTATATATTCAGAGAAGCGATTTTAGTATTGCTTCTCTGAATGTAATTTAAATAGTTCGATAAGATCAGGAATATTCTGTACTGCTAATTTTTCAAAAACACGACTTTTATAGGTGCTGACTGTCGATGAGCTAAGGTTTAATGAAGTCGATATTTCTAGAATACCTAGTCCTTTAATTAGATGTTTTGCAACATCCATTTCTCTATTCGATAATTTGTTTAGCGGATTGTTTTCATCAAATGATGATTTACTTGAAGTTAATTTTTGTATATACAGTTCTTTAACAGCTTCCGACATGTATTTGCCACGCACCATAATATGATTGATGGCATTTTTTAATTCAGACATAGCTGTATTCTTATTTAAATATCCAGATGCACCTGCGTTTATATAGCGTAAGGCGTATAGATTTTCTTCATAGGAAGAGAAAATTAATATTTTTAATTCTGGCTGTAAATCTAAAATTTCTTTGACAACTTTTATGTTGTTGCCTCCAGGCATATTAATATCTAAAAGAAGTAGATCAAAAGACTTATTCTTCAGATGAAGATATACTTCATCGTATGTTTGTGCCTGAACGATATCAGCATCTGGAATAGCTTCTTTAATAATTACAGATGCGCCTAGTCTTACTATGCTATGATCATCTGCTATTAAAATGTTTTTCATTATAAGATGTGGTTAACTCCAAAGGTTTTAACTCCAATATTCTTACCCTTTGAGCAAATATAGAAAAAATTCAATAAAGAGTGGGTTATAATAAAATTAACTAAAAAAATTTATTTATTTATTTTTGTTTTAAAAGTCTTGAAAATTGGAAATATATTTATCATTTTTGTTTTTAAATTGTTTAATTTAAATATTAAGATATGGGGTTTTTAAAAGAGTTTAAAGAATTTGCGATGCGCGGTAGCGTAATCGATTTGGCAGTAGGGGTTGTAATCGGTGGAGCATTCGGTAAAATCGTTACTTCATTGGTAGATGATATCATTATGCCTCCAATCGGTTTTATTACTGGTGGGGTTGATTTTAGTAATCTAAAATATGTGATGGTTGATGCGGATGCAGCTGCTGGTATTGAGGAGGTTTCGTTGTCGTATGGGAACTTTATTAATGTCGTTATTCAGTTTTTAATTATTGCACTATGTATATTTGTGGTAATTAAAGGATTAAATTCTCTGAAGAGAGAAGAGGAAGTAGTGCCAGAACCAGAAGTAGAACCTGCACCGACTAAAGAAGAAGTTCTTTTAGCTGAAATTCGCGACTTATTAAAAAATAAATAGTTTATAGTATTAAAGAAAGCTCGTTTATTGGAATGCAATTATTCCTGCATTTTTTGGAAGTTTAATTTGCTTATTTTATAAAATAGCTTTACTTTTGCGTTCCCTTGTTTAAGGGATTATTGATTGGAAATATTAAAATAAGTATAAAGCGTCATGAAAAGAACATTTCAGCCTTCGCAAAGAAAAAGAAGAAATAAGCACGGATTCAGAGAGCGTATGAGCACGGCTAACGGTAGAAGAGTATTAGCTTCTCGTAGAGCTAAAGGAAGAAAACGCCTTACAGTATCTGACGAAGGTCGTCACAAAGGATAGTATGTATGGCCGGTGACTCGTGCGAGCTAACGAATCGGCATGAAGGTCATCATGAGAAATACTTTTACAAAAGAAGAGCGATTGTGTAGCAAAAGACTTATTGATAGTCTTTTTAATCAGGGCTCTTCTTTTGTTGTATACCCTTATAGAGTGGTTTTTTGTAAAAGGCCGCTTATGGACGCCGAAATGCTGTACCCTGTACAATGTATTATATCGGTGTCAAAAAGAAGGTTTAAAAAGGCTGTAGATAGGAATAAGATAAAACGGCTAATGCGTGAATCTTATCGGCTTAATAAATCTGGATTTCACCAGTTTTTAAGACAGAATTCTCTGGAGCTTTTAGTAGCTTTTCAATATGTGGGTAAAGAAGAACTACCGTTCGAAAAAATGTGTGTGCGAATGGAAACTGTTTTAGAACGCTTAGAATATGAAAGTATTAAAGCTTTTATGGGATAATTTAGTGGTTTTGCCAGTTAGGTTTCTTTTCTTATCAATCATTCGGATTTATCAATTATTTATATCCCCTCTGTTAGGAGCTAACTGTAGATACTACCCTACTTGCTCGCAGTATGGCAAAGAAGCTATTCTGAAGTACGGTCCGTTTAAAGGTGGATTTTTAGCTATAAAACGCATTCTGCGTTGTAACCCATGGGGTGGTCATGGTCATGACCCTGTTCCTTAAGTTCTATGAAAAACATATATATTCTTCAAATAGAAACAGCGACACCTGTGTGTTCAGTTGCAATTAGTCTTAATGGTGAAACGTTGGTGTCTATAGAAGCTGAAGAGCAAAATATACATGCTAGCCATTTAACATTATTTATTGAAAAAGCTATAATGGATGCGAATCTGAATTATAGTGATTTGTCGGCGATCGCTGTTAGTGAAGGACCTGGATCGTATACTGGATTAAGGATCGGTGTTTCTACTGCGAAAGGATTGTGTTATGGGTTAAATATTCCATTCATTGCTATTAATACATTGGATGCTATGTGCTCTGGTTTTTTAAAGGAAAGAAAGGAGGAATATATAGCAAATAGCCTTTTTATTCCTATGCTAGATGCTAGACGTATGGAGGTATATATGGCAACATACACTGCAGACGCAAAACTTTTAATAAAGACAAAAGCTGAAATTATTGATGAGGACAGTTTTTCGAACACTGAGGCTGCAACGGTTACTCTTTTTGGAAGTGGTGCAGATAAGTTCACGGATTTATTTGCTGACAATAGAAAGGTACAAATAAGTCCTGGGTTTAAAAACTCTGCGGCTTTTATGAGCTTTTTGGCATTTGTCGCTTTTGAAAGTCAGGATTTTGAAGATTTAGTATATTTTGAACCTTATTATTTAAAAGATTTTATTGCAACCACACCTAAGAAAAGATAATTACAGCCAGTTTTTTCTTTTGAACCATATGTAAATGATCAAGGCGAGGCCAGCCATTATTGCCATAATAATAGGATAGCCGTAATACCATTCTAATTCGGGCATGTTAACGAAATTCATACCATATACGCCAACTATAAAAGTTAAAGGCATAAAAAATACGGATATAATTGTCAACGTTCGCATGATATCATTGGTATGGTTGGACTCTATGTTGAAATAGATGTTGAGTAACTGAGCCGTGTTTTCTGCCATATTTCGGTATAATGTGCTAGAGCGGGAGTATATGTCTCTTAAATCTTGTGTGTATATGTTTTTAAAAGCCGGTAGATGAAAGAAGTCTACGATATCTTTATATAGTGTAAGTATGATGCGTATTAAATCAACCTGACGCTTAATATAATAGATGTCGCGTAAAAGCATTTTGTTTCGTGTGCTCAGGAAGATGTTTTCTTCACAATTATCTAGTTTTAAACTAAGGTCATTAATGAGTAGATTTTCGAAAGTTTTTAAAGCCTCTGATGTTAAGTGATTAATGAGTAATTTGCTGGAGTTTAATTTCGATATAGGATAGTTTATTACTAGGTTTTCTATATAACCTATTTCTCCACGATGTACGGTAATTATAAATTTATCATTAAAAAATACAGAAAGACGAACAGTTACTTCAGTTAGCGAATCAGAATGGTTTTTAAAACTTTCAGGGATAGAACGTATCACAAGAAAGTGGTAATTATCAAATTCCTCTATTTTTGGTAGATGCCCGACTTGAAGGCAGTCTTTAATTGATTTTTCGTGAATGTTGTATTTCTCTTTTAAGGGATCAAAATCTGTTCGAACAGGATCTTTTATATCAATCCATTCGAATGGTGCTTGGTCTTTGTCTAGTACAGTGCGGATCATAGTAAACGTATAACGACTGGTAAATAGTATACAAGGTATCAATCAATCGGTATAAAAGCAAACAGAAAAGCCTTAGAAGTTATTCTAAGGCTTTTCTGTTTGCTGTTGTATGCAATTATTTTTTATCTTGTTTTTTTGTATTAGTATACTCTGCATTAAGAGCTTCGATTACTTGTTTCGTAATGTCTAGCTTTGAGTCTGCGTATAATACTGTAGGGTTAGACTTAGAATATGTTAATACTAATGTATAGCCTTTTTCCTCAGCATGTTTTTTTAGATATTCAGTTATGGTATTATAGACATTATTGAATTCGGTAGATTCATCTTGAGCTAAGGATGCTGAAGCATTTTGATCTAAGCGACCCAACTCGTCTTGCTTACGCGCTAGTTTTTCTTCGGTTGCTTGACGGTCCGTTGCGCTCATTGTAGCTGCTTTTTGTTGATAATCTGCTACTTCGCGCTGAAATGCCTGCCCTTTAGACTGTAAATCGCTTTGTGCTTTTTTTACTTTGGCTTCTAGTTTTGTTCTAATGTCTTTGAAATATTCGTATTTCTCAGATAGGCTATCTGAGTTAATATATACTATTTTTTCTTCAACTACATTCGAAGAACTTACTACTGCGCTTGAATCACTAGAATTTGCTGCCGGTTTATTGGCGTTTTGATTACATGAAATCGTAAACATTGTAGTTGCTAAACCTAGGGTTAAAGCTGACAAAGTTTTAGTTAATCTATTCATTACTTATATGTCTTTTCTGTTTAGAAAACAAACCTAATATAAATAAATTGAATTATCTCTAATTCATTTGAAATTCTTAATGATTTTTAATCGCAATTCTTTTATACAGTGATTTTATACTTTTAGGATCTTATAATTTACTCGCCTTATATAGAAACAGTAGTACGTTTTTGCTTGATTACTAGCAAAAAAAATCGTATTTTTGAATGTTAAACAATACTCATTTTAATTTAGTTTCATGAGCGAAGAAAAGAAGATTGAATCAACGTATTCGGCGGATAATATCCAAGTTTTAGAGGGATTAGAAGCTGTACGTAAGAGGCCTTCCATGTATATTGGTGATACTGGAATTAAAGGATTGCACCATTTGGTCTACGAGGTTGTTGATAACTCCATTGACGAAGCTGTTGCAGGTTACTGTTCTGAAATATCGGTTACTATTTGTAAGGATGGAGCTATATCGGTTACTGATAATGGGCGAGGTATCCCCACCGGAATTAATAAAAAAGAAAATAAATCGGCTTTAGAAATTGTTATGACTGTCCTTCATGCTGGAGGAAAGTTTGATAAAGATACATATAAGGTTTCAGGAGGATTGCATGGTGTGGGGGTTTCTTGTGTGAATGCCTTGTCATCTCATCTATCTGCTGTTGTGCATAGAGAAGGAAAGATATTCCAACAGGAATATGAAAAAGGAAAACCGCTATATGATGTTAAAGAAATAGGAACAAGCGAAATAACAGGAACTACAGTTGTATTTACGCCTGATCCTACTATTTTTACGATGTCTACGGTATATAATTATGATACCTTGGCAAACCGTTTACGAGAGCTTTCTTTTTTAAATAAAGGCATTACACTTACTTTGACCGATGAACGCGAAGTCTTAGAGGATGGTAGCTATATGTCGGATGTGTTTTTCTCAGAAGGTGGGTTGCGTGAATTTGTGAAATTCTTGGATGGAACAAGGCACGCTTTAATTCCTGAACCGATTTATGTAGAAGGGGTGAAGCAGGGAGTGCCTGTAGAATTGGCATTGCAGTATAATGATACTTATTCTGAAAACGTGCATTCTTATGTTAATAATATTAACACTATTGAGGGGGGAACGCACGTATCGGGTTTCCGTAGAGGATTAACACGTACCTTAAAAGCTTATGCTGACAAATCAGGCCTTTTGAAAAATCTAAAAGTGGATATTACAGGTGATGATTTCCGTGAAGGTTTAAGTGCTGTGATATCTGTTAAGGTAGCAGAACCTCAGTTTGAGGGACAAACTAAAACAAAGTTAGGGAATAACGAAGTGATGGGAGCGGTAGATGTGGCGGTTGGAGAAATATTAGGTATATATTTAGAAGAGCATCCTAAAGAAGCTAAAACTATTGTCCAGAAGGTTATTATAGCGGCTCAGGCGCGCGCAGCAGCACGTAAGGCAAGAGAAATGGTGCAGCGTAAGACCGTAATGGGTGGTTCTGGATTGCCTGGTAAACTTGCTGACTGTTCGGATACAGATCCAGAAAAATGTGAAATATTTTTCGTCGAGGGAGATTCCGCAGGTGGTACTGCTAAGCAAGGACGTAATAGAAAATTCCAAGCGATTATGCCGTTGAGAGGTAAAATTCTTAACGTAGAAAAAGCAATGGAACATAAGATTTACGAAAGTGATGAAATAAAGAATATGTTTACGGCACTTGGTGTGAGTATTGGTACAGAAGATGATTCAAAAGCCTTAAACCTTGCTAAGTTGCGCTATCATAAGATTATTATCATGACGGATGCTGATGTGGATGGATCGCATATTGCTACGCTTATTCTAACATTCTATTTCAGATATATGAAAGAGCTTATTGAGCGTGGTTATGTGTATATTGCCACACCACCATTGTATCAGGTGAAAAAGGGTAAAGACTTTGAGTATGCATGGACAGAAGATCAACGTGTAGCAGCTATTCAGCGATTGAAAGGAGCAGGAAAAGAAGAGTCAGTGCATGTTCAACGTTATAAAGGTCTGGGAGAGATGAATGCAGAGCAGCTATGGCAAACAACCATGGATCCTGAACACCGTACTTTGAGGCAAGTTACTATTCAGAATGCAGCAGAGTGTGATCGGATTTTTTCTATGTTGATGGGAGATGAGGTAGCGCCTCGACGCGAGTTTATTGAAAAAAATGCACGTTATGCAAAAATTGACGTATAGCAATACATAGTTTTGGAAGTAGTGAAAAATCCCAATTGCCAAAAGCATTTGGGATTTTTATTTTGTAACTTAGGAGTAACAAAAAATTATAGCGATGTCGAATATTCATTTTATACACGAAGAGAAAGCAGCTGATATAGGTAACTTTCTTGTAGGAAGATTATTGCCATTTAGACAAAAAAGATCTATTGGTCCTTTTGTGTTTATAGACCATATGGGGCCGGCTTGTTTAGCTGATTATGAAAACTTAGATGTCCCGCCGCACCCACATACAGGTTTATCTACATTAACGTATCTGTTTGAAGGAGCTATTATGCATAGAGATAGTATTGGTACCGAAATTGAAATTCAGCCCGGGGCCGTTAACTGGATGACTGCAGGAAAAGGCGTGGTGCATTCTGAACGTACGCCAGAATATTTAAGACAGCAGGATAAATTTTTGCATGGTTTGCAAATATGGGTAGCGCTGCCTAAAGAGCTGGAATTTATGGAGCCTGAGTTCTTTCATGTAGAAGCGAAGGATATCCCTAGTTGGGAAGAAGATGGTGTCGCTTATAAACTTATAGCAGGAGAAGTGTTAGGACATAAATCAGCTGTTCCTGTATACTCGCCTTTGTATATGATTGAAATTAAATCAAAAGAGGATAAGGTAATTGACCTGGGAGGAAAGTTATTTGGCGAGAGTGGTTTGTACATTTTAGAGGGAGAAGTAGAAAATGGGGGCGATGCTTTTGGCCCTAAACTGATATTAATAACGAAAGATGCACACTTATGTGCTTTCACTATAAAAGCAAATACTACTATTTATATTTTCGGTGGAAACCCGTTTCCAGAAGAACGTTTTATATCTTGGAACTTTGTCGCAACTAGTAAAGAAATTTTAGAGCAAGCAAAAGATGACTGGAGAAACCATCGTTTTCCTAAGGTGATAAATGATGACGGATATGTAGCATTACCAGAGGTCAAACGTTAATTAATGTTCATTTGGGTGCTCAATAATTGTATTTGGGAGGCGGCTATTTGAGGTGATAGACTACCCCTAAAGCAATATTCCAAATATTTTGTAAACCAATAGATTTTGGACTTTTAGCGAAGTTAACAATATGTTTGTCGGTGGTACCTAATTCATAATAAGCACCCCACTTTTTATATTTAACTTCGCTACCAACAAATATTCCTACATTTAAGGCAGTAGATAAAATGTAGTAACCACTTTCAAAATGGCTGGGCGGAGTTAAAAAATAATCGTTACCGAGTGAGTAATTGAAAAGAAAGCCTGTGTTAAGCCAGTTGACTTTAATTTCGTCATTGTATACACGATGTATAGGAGCAAACTTTCCTTTTAGTGTTAAAGAGTGTATTGCTTTATTAGGACCGTACTTCTTAGGGACAACACCGTACATAAAATCTCCTTTCCATTTGTTATTCTTAGTGTGATAACCAAAACCAACAGAGAACATTCCAATATTCCCCGCATGTTGTATTTTTAAGTTATGAGGCATTATCTTGTATAAGACATGATCTGTTTTTGATTGTCCATATATGTTATTAAATATTAATAAGCTAAGGATAATTGTAGTGAAATACTTATTCATTTTAGAAAAACTCTTGACTGTAAGATATGCTGTCGCCGTGTACGGCTACTTTTACATAAGAACGCCTTCTTAAGGTTGCTGTAGTAACATAAGGAATGCCATCATTAAAGACTTCAGCTTCATGATAGGAGTGTGTATGTCCGTGCAATGATAAACGGGAATTGGTGGCACTTGATATAAGTTGACCATGTTGGGCTTTCTTACTTTGATCATAATCGAAATTATCTGGTGTAATATGAGATAAATAAATAATGTTTCTTTTATTTTCGAAAGATTTTATTTCGTTTTCTACCCAAGATAAATTAGGTAGGCTACCATCGAAGGCTACCTCACGCGAATTGGAATTGAATAATATAAACCCGGTTTCACCAAAAGAGAAAGAGAAGTCTTCTGGACCAAAATATTGCTTGTATAACTCCCTACCATTCCCTAACATATCATGGTTACCTATAATAGTGACAATAGGTACATTTAGCTTTTTGATGTTATCGTAATAATAGTTGTACTCGAAATTAGTGCCATAATCAGCGACATCACCTCCATTTAGTATAAAGGAGATACTGTCTTGGGGAAGCTTATTGACCATCTTGACAAAACTTTCTAACTGGTCATATGCTACTTGAGTGTCTGATATAAAGAAAAAAGTAAAGTGATCCTTAGGTTTTAAAGATTGAATTTTTTCTATATTAATTGTATTTAAATCTTTTGCTAATGGACGAACCTCAAGGACAGAGTATTCAAATGGTCTCTTACAGGAGGAAAGTAATAGACTGGATAATGTGAAAATAAAAACTAGATATACACGAATCATATATTGCATATTTAGAGTGGCGGTGCACTTTGAATTATTAATGCAAAAATATGATTATAATATCTGACTTATGTAATCAATAAGTCAATATTTTGTTTAAATAAAAACCCCAATCAAAATATTGATTGGGGTTCAGAATTAGTATGTGAACTATCTAATTACTTAGATTTTTTCTCATCACCTTCCATTTGCTCTTTTAATTGAGCAAGAACGTCTAAATCACCTAAAGTAGATTTTTCAACAGAGTCTTTTACTTTTTTCACTGCCGAATTAGCTGCTTTAGCTTCTTTTTTACGTGCGTTAAACTCATCAATACGCGCTTCTGCTTTTTGATCTTCCCAGATGCGTGAGTGAGAAATAACTAAACGCTTGTTCTCTTTATTGAATTCGATGATTTTGAACTCGTTAACTTCGTCAACTTTTAACTGCGTACCGTCTTCTTTAACAGAGTGTTTGTTCGGGCAGAAGCCTTCTACTCCATATTGTAGAGCTACGATATCACCTTTATCACCAACTTTGATTACTGTACCTTCGTGAACAGATCCTTCAGTGAAGATTGTTTCGAATGTATCCCAAGGGTTTTCTTCCAGTTGTTTGTGACCTAAAGAAAGTTTACGGTTTTCTTCATCTAATTCTAAAACAACAACCTCTAAAGTTTCGCCTACTTTTGTAAACTCATTAGGGTGGTTGATTTTTTTAGACCATGACAAGTCTGAAATGTGAATTAAACCATCGATACCTTCTTCTAACTCAACGAAAACACCAAAGTTAGTCATGTTTTTAACAATAGCTGATTGTTTTGAACCTACTGGGTAACGCTCAGTAATGTTTTTCCAAGGATCTGGTGTCAATTGTTTGATACCTAGGCTCATCTTACGATCTTCGCGATCTAAAGTTAAGATTTCAGCTTCAATTTCGTCACCTACTTTTAAGAACTCTTGAGGAGAACGTAAGTTTTGTGACCATGACATTTCTGATACGTGGATTAAACCTTCAACTCCAGGGATAATTTCTAAGAAAGCTCCGTAATCAGCAACTGTTACGATTTTACCTTTTACTCTAGAACTTACAGCCAATTCTTTGTCCAGTGACTCCCATGGGTGTTCTGAAAGTTGTTTTAAACCTAAAGCGATACGTTTTTTCTCGTCGTCAAAATCCAATACAACAACGTTGATTGTTTGATCTAGTGTCAATACCTCTTTCGGGTGTTCGATACGTCCCCAAGAAATATCTGTAATGTGAAGTAAGCCGTCAACACCACCTAAGTCGATGAATACACCGAAATCTGTAATGTTTTTAACTGTACCTTCTAGTACTTGACCTTTTTCTAGTTTAGCAACGATTTCTGATTTTTGGTTTTCTAAATCGTCCTCGATTAATACTTTGTGTGAAACAACAACGTTTTTGAATTCATGGTTGATTTTTACAACTTTGAATTCCATTGTTTTACCTACATAGATATCATAATCGCGGATAGGTTTAATGTCGATTTGAGAACCAGGCAAGAACGCCTCTACACCTTTAATGTCAACGATAAGACCTCCTTTGGTACGTGATTTTACGAAACCGTCGATGATCGTGTCATTTTCCAAAGCAAGGTTAATCGCTTCCCAAGATTTTTGGGTTTTAGCGCGTTTGCGTGATAATACCAATTGACCATCTGCATCCTCTTGTGATTCAACAAATACGTCTACCGTATCACCAGCTTTCAAGTCAGGTAAGTCACGGAACTCAGATAATGCTACAAGACCGTCTGATTTGAAACCAACGTTCAAAACAACATCTTTGTTGTTGATTGATACTACAATACCTTCAACAATTTCACCTTGGTTGATTTGGTTGAAAGTGCCTGCATACTGCTCTTCTAGTTTAGTACGCTCAGCTTCGCTGTAGTTACCGAAAGCTTTTTCATCAAGATCCCAATCGAAATCACCTTCAGGTGTACTCCAAGTGTTAGATTTGATTTCGTCGATTAATTTTGAATCTGCTTCAGACTCGATTGTTTCAGTGTCTTTCACTACTTTAGTGTCAACACCCTGTAGCTCTGCGTTTTTCGCCGCTAACTCTTTTTCTGCTTCTTGTTTTTTTGCCATTAATTAATTTATCTCCTTTTCCCCACGTTGTAGGGACTGCAAAAATACGAAAAACTTTTATATACAAGAGCTTATGTGTAAAAAAAGTATATTATTAGATTAAATGTTGGAAGAAGAGGCTTAATTGTGCGTGAACTAAAAACACTTTAAAAGTTTTTTTTAAGGCGTACTGGTTTGGGTATTAGTTGTTTGCTTTTCTTTAAGCGAAGATAATAGTCCGAATATATAATTATTTATGTCTAAAGGAATTGTAAATTTTTGGTTTGATTATTTTAATACTTTTTTTTGAAAGTGCAATTGCGGCATTTAATTCAAATCCAATAAGAAGGATTAGAGAATTAAGCTGCATCCAGATCATAACTACTATTAACGTACCAATAGAGCCATAAAGTTTATTGTAAGCCCCAAAATTATTGATGAAATAGGTGAAGCCTGAAAAGGTGAGTATTGCAAGGATGGTAGCAAGACTAGCCCCTGCATTCAGGAATTTCCATTTTTTTGAATCACTCGGACCAAATTTGTATAGCATACTTACCGTTATAAAGTAAATACCAAATAATACAACCCATCGCGAAAGTTTGATAACAAATGTCCAAAACCATGATAAGTCAAAATCGATATTTTTTTGTAGATATGATATAGTTAATCCAGTAGCTGTAAATATTCCTATTCCTATTATCAGTGCTGCGACAATACCAAAAGACAATGCTAAAGCTACTAGCCTCCTTTTATGCCATGATCTTTTCTCTTTTGATAAGGAAGCTTTATTAAAGGAGAGCATCAAGGTGCTCATGCCATTGGTAGCAAAAAAGGTAGCCAGAATAAAACCCATGGATAATAGTCCGGAGTTTTGATTTTTTATGATATCTTCTAAAGTTGTTTGTAGGACTTCATATGCATTGTGTGGTAACGCTATCTGTATGATGTCCATCAGTTTCTTTTGAAAGTTATTAACCGGAATATAAGGAATCAGGGTAAATAGAAATAGAATACCTGGAAATAAAGCAAGCATAAAATTGTAGGCGAGAGACGAAGCTTTATGTATTAAGGATTCTCGTGCTATTTCTCGGAAGAAGAAAGTTAAGACTGTGTACAGAGGAAGCGAACCAAATCCTGGTAAAATAGTTCTTTTAGACCACTCTATAAGGTTGTCGTAGATTTTGGCCTGGAGTAGAAGAGTATGTATCTTCTTAAACATTATTTAGAGAAGTAGACATTTATTTTGTCTAAGAAAACTTGAGGAGCTTTACAAGGTCTGTTTTTTTTCATATCGACAAAAACAAGCTGTGTTGACCCCGTGTTTAATAAATCTCCATTTTCATTGAAAATTTCATAGTCGAAAGACAGTCTGACAAGTGGTTTCTCTTTGATAATCGTTCGAATTGTAATCAGATCATCATAGTGTGCAGGTTTTATATATTTTGAACGGAGATCCGTAACGGGGAGCATTACGCCCATTTCTTCTAACTCTTTGTAAGAAATTCCTGTACTCCGTAACATTTCTGTTCGGGCAACTTCGTAAAAAGAAGCATAATTTCCATAATACACGTAGCCCATTTGGTCTGTTTCTGCATAACGTATGCGTAGGTTGGTTTCGTGTATAAACATTTTATTATTTTTTTATATTTCGCTCATCCAATGCTCTTTGAAATTTACGAGCATTGATTATATGTTCTGCTTGTGTTTTGGCAAAATTATGATAACCTGAGAAATCATCTTTTGCACACATATAGATGTAATCATGTTTTGCATAATCCAGGACAGCATCTATTGATGCAATGCTGGGTAGCATAATAGGGCCTGGAGGTAAGCCTTTATAACGATAAGTATTGTAGGGATTATCGATAGTAAGATGTTTATTGAGTACTCTGCGGATAGTAAAATCGTTGTTGGCAAAAATTACAGTTGGATCCGCCTGAAGTAGAATACCTTTTTCTAATCTATTTAAGTATAATCCTGCTATTTGGGGCATTTCATCTATATGTAAAGCTTCACCTTTAACAATAGAGGCCAAAACGCCTACTTCTTGAGGCGTGAGGTTTAAAGCTTTCGCTTTATCTTTCCGTGCACTGGTCCAAAATTTGTTGTATTCGTTATTAAATCTTTCTATAATTTTATCTGGAGATGTGTTCCAATAGATTTCATAAGTGTTCGGTATGAACATTGTGAAAAAGTTGTCCTGTGTAAAACCGTAACTTTCAGCTAGCTCCTTGTTGTTTAATGCTTGGGAGAAAGCGGTTGAGTCACTCTCGAAGCTATTGCCTAATAGGGCAGCAAAGTTCTCTTTAAGTCTTAAGTTTTGAAACCTAAATTTTATTGGATCTTGATTTCCTGTTCTTAAATTTCTAATAAGTTCACGATTTGACATGCCTGGATTTAATTTGTAACGACCGGGTTTTACCGAATTGTTGTAATCCATTGCTTTAGCTGCGTAGTCAAAGTATGTTACATTTTTTACTATTTTCCTATCATTTAGCTGTTGTAGTACATCTTCATAAGAGTCATTTGTAGCTATGTATAAGTGACTTTCTTGCTCAGTGACATTATTGCCGATAAAAGTTTGATAGCCTATCCAACCTATAAATGCACTTGCAATTAAGAAAAAGGTTAATATAAACCATACAATTTTTGATTTTCCTTTTTGATGTTCAGACATTCTAGTCATCGAATTAATTTGCTAGTGTAATATCAACTACTGTGCCTATACTTACGATACCTGCACTTACTTCGGGATACTGAAAGGTTACCTTAGCATCTGGATTGTCTCCATTAGAATAGGTGATTTCTCCCATTTCTAAGCCTGCCCCTTTGATCGCAAAACGTGCTTCCTCTAAGGAAAGCCCAATGAGATTAGGCATCTCGACTTCGTTAGCTCCCCGACCATTTCCTAATACAAGTGTGATTTGGGAACCTTTGGCAATCATACGCCCCGCATTTAACGGTTGTCCCTCATATTTTACTTCTAAAACTACATCGCGGGCTATGTCCGATATATAAACAGTGTCTTTTATTTTTAAGGATTGGTTGCGTATGATAGCAGAGGCTTCGATTAACGTTTTGTCGATAATGTTTGGAAAAGCAACTTCTGGAGCTGTTTCTGTAATTACTGTGAGGTAGATAGTACGTCCTGTTTTTACATGTGATTGTGGCTCTGGGTCTTGTTCAATAACGGTACCTGGCGTTATATCCATTTGGTAAACAGAGTCTATAGTGTATTCTAAGTCGGCATTTTCTAAAAGTCGTTTAGCTTCGTTGATATGAATGCCTTTAACTGTAGGCACCTCAATCGAGTCACCATGTTTCGTGTATGATTTTAAGCCGAAATAAATTGCTGAAAAAAGAATGATGATGACCACAAGAAGGGCAATTAGACTTCTTTTAAAAGCATTTGTCTTTAGATATAATAGTAATTTTGACATCAATTTTTCTTTATACAACTATTAACAGGAGTCTAACTTCTTATATTCGTAACTCCACGATTTATATTAAACAAAATTATTCGTTTTTCTGTGTAACGCAAATTATATTTGTCTACATTTTATATTAAGGTCGAAATTATGTAACCCTTATATTGCTATGTGTCTAATTATATTTTCCTAAATATACTGATAACAGTAGTTATAATGCTAGGAAAACAGGAATAATTAGTGATAACGAATGAATACTTTATTAAACATAACAATTTCATAAAGGTACTGTAAAGTAGAGATTGCTAATGATAAATATTTATAATCGATAAGTAAATAAATAAAAGTCGAGCGTAATAAGGAAGGCTTTATAATCATATTAAAATTGAAGCTTATGAGCTTCCAGAGAAGTTGAGTATATAAAATATCGATAGGGGATAGGTTGTGCAAACATATAAAGATGCATAATAATCTATGTATGTGAATAGAAATAAGATTAGGCATAAGCGTATAGTAGATATTTAATATGGTCGTTAAAAGGTAAACTAAAAAAAGATGAAAATAAAAGTAGCGCTAATAACAGGTGGATATACAGGAGAGGCAGAGGTTTCTTTGAAAAGTTCAGCTTTTGTAGCTGACCATTTAGATCGAAGTAAATATGATGTATATAAAATTATCCTGACTGCTGATGATTGGATGTTCACAGATAAATTAGGTATTAAACATCCAGTGAATCGAGAAGACTTTTCTTTATCAATTGGAGGTGAAACCGTACGCTTTGATGTTGCTTTTATTATTATTCATGGTTCCCCTGGTGAGGATGGGCGTTTACAGGGATATTTTGACATGATAGGCTTACCTTATACGACTTGTGGTGCTTTAACTTCTGCTTTAACGATGAATAAGGGCTATACAAAGTCAATCATATCTGACATTCCAGAACTCTATGTAGCTCCCTCTGTTTTATTGTTTGAAAGCCATCGCTTAAATAGTGTGGCAATGGTTTCTGAAAGACTTAGATTACCTTACTTTGTAAAGCCTAATGCTGGGGGCAGCAGTATTGGGATGACGAAAGTAAAAAAAGTAGACGAGCTGCAGAAAGCTATTGATAAAGCTTACGATACTGAAAATACAGGAAAGCAGGTGTTAGTAGAAGAGTTTGTTACGGGGAGGGAGTTTTCGCAAGGTATATTTAAGAATGTAAAAGGTGAGTTAATTGTATTGCCAGCAACTGAAGTAAAAACGACCAGAGAGTTTTTTGACTTTGAGGCCAAATACACACCAGGTTTGACCGAGGAAATTACACCTGCAGACTTAACGGATGAACAAAAGTCAAGAGCGGATCGTATTATTAAAGAAATCTATATACGTTTAAATTGTAGTGGATTAGTGCGTGTTGATTTCTTTTTGGAGGAGGAAAGCGATAAGTTTTTCTTTATTGAGATTAACACGGTGCCGGGACAAACTGCACAAAGCTTTATTCCTCAGCAGGTTCGTGCTATGGGAGTGAACGAGTGTACATTTTATAGTGAGTTAATTGAAGCTGCTTTGACGACAAGCAACCTTTAGATCTATTTCCACTAGCGATAATTAATTATCCCCCATTAGTAATCTGATCGGGGGATTTTTTTTATATCTTTTCCCATACTTCGAAAGTGAAGTCATAGGCATGTTTATCATCTTTCGGATGATATTCTTGATGAGTAAGTTTCCATTGTGCTTGGGGTAACTCAGGGAAGAAGCTATCAGCTTCTATATTTGTATGTACTCTGGTTAAAAGTATCTTTTGTGCTAGAGGTAAAGTTTGCTCATAAATATTTGCTCCTCCAATAATGAAAATCTCACGTTCATCGCGACAATAGGTGAGTACTTCGTCTAATGAATTTGCAACATCAACTTCGTCAGAGACCCAGTTTTGGTTACGTGTAACCACGATATTTCTACGATCCGGTAACGGTTTGCCAATGGAGTCAAAAGTTTTTCGCCCCATAATAATGGAATGACCTACTGTGTTTTTTTTGAAATATTTAAAGTCGTCCGGAAGATGCCATAGCATTTTGTTGTCTTTTCCTATAGCATTATTCTCTGCAGCGGCAACTATGATGTTTACTTTTAAATGACTCATTGTTTAAATAATATATGCTTTTCTAAAATCGTGCTAAATAGCAACAGGAGCTTTGATATGTGGATGGAAGTCGTAATCTACAAGCTCAAAATCTTCGAATTTGAAATCAAAAATGTTTTTAACCTCAGGGTTTATTTTCATTTTCGGCAATGCCTTAGGAGTCCTACTGAGTTGTAACTCTGTTTGTTCAAAATGATTACTGTAGACATGAGCATCTCCCAAAGTATGTACAAAATCTGCTGCCTCCATATCACATACTTGTGCCACCATCATGGTTAATAATGCATAGGAAGCAATGTTAAAAGGAACACCAAGAAAGATGTCTGCACTACGTTGATAAAGCTGGCAGGATAGTTGGGGTTTGAAGAGACCTTTTTCAGGTTGAGCTGGTGCTACGTAAAATTGAAAAAAAGCATGACATGGAGGCAGTGCCATGTGCTCGATTTCTCCAACATTCCAAGCAGACACTATGATTCTCCGCGAGTCAGGATTTTTTTTCAACTGCTGTATTATCTGTGATATTTGGTCTACATATCTTCCGTCAGCTGTTGGCCATGAACGCCATTGTGAGCCATAAACAGGGCCGAGGTTTCCTTGGTCGTCAGCCCATTCATCCCATATACTAACACCATTTTCTTTTAAGTATTGTATGTTAGTGTCTCCTTTTAAAAACCAAATTAACTCATGTATTATAGAACGTAAGTGTAGTTTTTTTGTGGTGACTAAAGGAAAGCCTTCCTTCAGATTGAACCGCATTTGATGTCCAAAAACACTTCTAGTGCCTGTACCGGTTCTGTCACTTTTATCGGTGCCATTTTTATAAACATGTTCTAGTAAATCTAAATATTGTTTCATCGGGAAAGATCTGATAGTAAGTTTACGAATATACTTGTTTTTAAATCATTAAAATATCACAATTTATCAACAGCCTATATTTTAGTTCTTTTTATGTATTTTTGTAAAATTATTATGGATAAAAAAGTTGCTTTTTATACCTTGGGATGTAAGTTGAATTACTCCGAGACGTCTTCAATAGGTCGTATTTTTAAAGATGCTGGTTATGAAACAACAGCCTTTAATACGAAGGCAGATGTATATATTATCAATACATGTTCTGTTACTGATCATGCTGATAAAAAGTGTAGGAAGGTCGTTAAGGAGGCATTAAAATACTCTCCCAATGCATATATAACTATTGTAGGTTGTTATGCACAGCTTAAGCCTCAGGAAATTGCGGAAATACCAGGTGTTGATATGGTGCTAGGGGCAGCAGAAAAATTTAATATTATTGAGCATATTAATGACTTGACGAAAAAGGAAAAAGCTGTTGTTCATAGTTCGCCTATTGACGAAACCAATCAGTTTATTTCAGCTTATTCTATGGGCGATCGTACGCGTACTTTTTTAAAAGTACAGGACGGTTGTGATTACTCGTGTACATTTTGTACTATTCCGCTCGCTCGGGGAGCTAGTCGTTCAGGTAAGATAGAAGATATTGTTAAACAGGCTGAAGAGATTGCAGCATCTGGTGTTAAAGAAATTGTATTGACAGGTGTTAATATCGGTGATTATGGAATAAGAGATGGGAAACGGCAAGACCGATTTGTAGATCTGGTTACAGCGTTAGACCAAGTAGAAGGCATAGATCGTATTCGTATTTCTTCTATAGAGCCAAATCTTTTGGCAAATGAAATTATTGAATTTGTAGCAAAGTCCAAACGTTTTGTGCCGCATTTTCACATGCCTTTACAGTCGGGGAGTAATAAGGTTTTAGGCATGATGCGTAGGCGTTACAAACGGGAGCTTTATTTAGAACGTGTTGCAAAGATAAAATCTCTGATGCCTGATGCATGTATCGGTGTCGATGTTATCGTCGGGTTTCCTGGAGAGACAAGAGAAGATTTTCTGGATACTTATAACTTTCTAAACGAGTTAGATATCTCTTATTTACACGTTTTTACTTATTCAGAGCGTGAAAACACTATTGCTGCCCAAATGGAGGGAGCTGTCCCTGGCTCACAACGTAGCGATCGTAGTAAGATGCTGCATATTCTTTCAGAAAAAAAGAGACGTGCTTTTTATGAAACACAATTGGATAAAACTGGGGAAGTACTGTTTGAAGGAGATATAAAGGATGGGTATATGCATGGTTTTTCTAAAAACTATGTTAAAGTAAGATCGTTGTATGATCCTTTGCTTGTCAATGAAATTGTCGCTGTGAAGTTTACCTCAATCAGTGAGCATGGAGATGTAGATGTGGAGGAGTTACCAGCGCTATTAGTTCATTAAAAAAATGATTTCTATAAAATAAGAAAGGCGCTTCATGAAGCGCCTTTCTTATTTTATCGTGTTTTATTTCTAAAGTCACTAAACTCGGTGTGTGTTCTTAATAGTTTGAAAGTTGAACTCACCAGTTCGTTTGTTTCTAATAATATAGAGAAGTATAGTTTAGAGTTTTTAGGGCTATTTTCTGAGGTGCGGATACGCTCAATTTGAGTGTCCAACATCTCGTTGATAAAGTCCTGTAGTGCATTTCTCTCGTTAATGATATCATCAATTTTAGTGAAGTCTAAACGTTTGTACATATCATTTATTTTCGAAAACCAGTGACTTAAGTGTTCAGAGACTTGCTTTAAGTCTTTTGCTTGATTTATCTTTAATGCCTTGTGGTTATTATCAACGTGTGTATGGATATTATTTGATATTACAATTAAATTTTCAACAATATCTTGCAGGTAACCTAACGACTTAATATAGTACCTACTTGCTTTTACAGAATTGTCGTCTAAATTGCGAATGAAGTCGTATAGCCAATTGTTTGTTGAATTTAATTCTTTGTTCAGTTTCCTTATCAATTTACGATCAGTAGATAGCGAATTTAAATCTTGATTGATTAAAGCATCAATCATTTCCTTATATAAAATGTTGGTCTTTGTGACCACCTCGCTGATTTGGGCTGCTTTGGCTTCTGTTACTTGTTGTATAGTTTGAATATTTTGTTTAGCAAGCTTTTGTTTTTCTAATTCTTTCTCTTTAACCTTTTTATCGTGGTTTTTAGCGTTTTTCCATAACAAGAAAACTAAAACTGCTAATATGCCTATAAACGCATATATGTCGCCAACTTTTAAAAGATAGGCCGCAATAAAAGCTCCTAAGAAAGCAAAAGCTGCTGTGACAAACCAACCACCAATAACATGGAAAACGCCAGAAACTCTATATACAGCACTTTCGCGGTCCCAAGCACGGTCGGCAAAAGCTGTACCCATAGCCACCATAAAGGTTACATAAGTGGTAGAAAGAGGAAGTTTCATAGATGTTCCAAGTGCAATTAGGCTACTTGCAACCATCAGGTTGACAGATGCACGAACCATATCAAACATAGGTTCATCATCTGATTTCTTTTTAGTTGCTATTGGCGCTTCGAATTTTTTATTTAAGCTACTCTGTAGCGTTCTTGGCATAATATATCTTAAGCCATTACCTAGAGTAATAAAGAAGCGAACAATGATACGGGAAGGATAGTTTGCTTCGAACTTTTCATCTCCACCACCTTGGCTAGACAAGCTCATTTCAGTTTCTATTACTGTTTTTGCTTTCTTTGAAGTCCATAGCGTAACAACCATAATGAGGCCTGATATTAATAATATCCAAATAGGCGCTACAATTTCATCATCAGCTAGGGCAGTCATCATAAAGCTCGAAGTATCCGCCGCACCTGCTTGTGAAAAGATACCAATTGCTTGATAAGCAGCTACAGGTACTCCAATGAAATTAACCAAGTCGTTCCCTGCAAACGAAAGAGCTAACGCAAAAGTGCCTATTGTAATAATCAGCTTAAAGATATTCACTTTTAGCTGAATGGCTATATAACTTATTATAGTGAAAAGAACAAAACAACCAGCAAGTAATGCCATTTCGTGTGTGGCTATCCAACCTTTTACATCTGATCCAATGAAGGAAACTTCTTTTAGACCTTTAATAAGGATAAAGTAAGAAATTGAAGCTAAGGCTAACCCTCCAAAAAATGGGCCTACTGTTTTTTCTTTCTCGACAAATTTGAATGTAAACAAAAGACGTGACACATATTGTACAATCATTCCTACTGTAAACGAAACCCCAACAGATAAGACGATACTAAAGACTATCTCTGAGGCTTTTTTCGTATTTATAAAAGAGGCTAACTGATTCCAAGCTAAATCGTTGGTTACAATTTTATAGATAGCTAAACTTACAGCTGCTCCAAGCAGTTCAAAGACTATGGATACTGTTGTTGATGTTGGAAGACCAAAGTAATTAAATAGGTCAAGTAAGATAACATCTGTGACCATTACAGCCAGAAAGATGATCATTACATCATGAAACGAGAATTGTGCAGGTACAAAAATACCGCTTCGGGCTATTTCCATCATACCGCTCGAGAAAACTGCACCGCACAGTATACCCAAGCTTGCAACAACCATGATAGTTTTGAAGGGGATAGCTTTAGAGCCAATTGCTGAGTTTAAAAAGTTAACCGCGTCGTTACTTACGCCAACCATTAAGTCAATCGCAGCTAAAGCAACAATTACGAGAAGAACAATCAGTAGATAATTTTCCATTAATTAGATGTTTGTAATAGTGCAAAGGTCGGTTTAAAATCGATAAGTTATATTAATTTAATGTTAAGTTTGAATTAATATCGATTTAATAGCCGTGATTATATAACATGTTTTCTGCCTACCACTGTAATAAAAGCTTCTAGAGCGTTGTAAAAGCTTGTCGCTTGTTGAAAAATAGTGGGTTTTTAAGTGAAATAATTGTTAAGAATTACTGTGCGCTTGTCGTATCTTTTTTTCTATTGAGATTTAAAATAATCACAACAATGATGATAGCAAGTACACCTATAAACTGAATCTGTGAAACAGGCTCTTTTAATACGAGGTAAGACATGCATACGGCCACTGGGAGCTCTACCGAGCTCAAAATCCCAGCTAAAGAAACACCGGTTTTGGGTATGCCATATGTAAATAATACAGGTGGAAGCACGGTGCCGAAAACAGAGAGTAAGAGGCCGTATTTCCAGAGGGATGATAAAGTGTCTGGCTGAAAGAGTGTTATAGGTTGTAGTAAAATGAAGATAAAGATAAATGCACCAGAAACCATGAAAGCACTTTTTTGTAAAGGCGGGTGATCATTACCAACACGGCCACTTACGAGAAGAAAGATAGAGTAGGCTGTCGCTGCAAAAATACCGTATAAAACTCCCAGTATATTAACGTCTTTTAGGTCTTGTTCAAACATTCCAGTAGCCAATAAAGTGCTCAATAGTATAATAAAGATACAAATACTTTGTTTTTTTGTAGGGCGCTGCTTAAAAAGTAAAAACTCGATGAGTTGTCCTATCCAGATGTATTGCATTAAAAGAACGATAGCTAAAGAAGCAGGAATGAGTTGTACTGATTTATAATATAGAATACTTACAGAGCCAGTAGCAATACCACTTAACAAGATGTGCCATTTAGGTGTGTTGGATTTAAAAGAATGGAAGTAGCTTTTATTGAATAGGTAAATAGTAGTTAAAATAAACCATAGTATCAACATCCCGAATAAAGCTTGTATACCAGTTATTTCACCTAGAGAAAAACCTTCAGCATAAGCTTTTTTTACAAATGTGGAAAGTATCCCAAAACTTGCAGCCCCTAAAAAGACTGCAATAATTCCTTTTATTTTATCTTTATTCATCACGGAGGCGAAGGTACATAATATTAGAATTGTTTTGATTAAAGTCGGTCCGTTGTTTATATTTGTTTTATGGTAACTAGAAATATACGTGTATCTTATATTTTTTACATTGCAGTTTTAAGTGCCCTGCTACTTTCTTCCTGTGCAACAAAAAGAAAGGTTCTAGTGAATCCCGCATCTAATAAAGGGAGGCCTTTAGAAAAAAAAACAGTATTGACTGATGCTAGCGATGCTAGAGATATTGTTTTAACAGGTGCTAAGTATGACGATTACGCAAGGTTGTTGGGGGTTGCAACGAAAGAACTTAATAATAAATCACTTTATAATTTTATTGATAGTTGGATGGGGAGTCCTCACCGCCTGGGAGGAAGTCATAAAAGTGGTATAGATTGTTCGCGCTTTGTGGGAATATTATATGAGAGTGTGTATGGTAAAGATCTGCCGCGCACTTCTCGAGATATGGGTGACCGTGTAAAACGGAAGTATGAAAAGGGGTTGAAGGAAGGAGACCTTGTTTTTTTCTCTTTTGGAGGAAAAAATATAGATCATGTTGGGGTGTATCTTCAGAATAATAAGTTTGTACATGTTTCAACGAAGCGAGGTGTTATAATTTCCAATTTGCGCGACTCATGGTATTATAAATACTTTGTAAGAGCTGGAACACCTACAATCTAACAATTAGATTACATAAATCTTGTAAATGTAAACTATTAGCAGATATTAGTTCATGCATATTGTGTATTTTTGCACAATATTTTAAAAGGTCATGACAAAAAGAACGAAAACTATATTTTTAGGATTGTGTGTTATTGGATCATTCCTAATTTATTGTGTGTTTTATTACGCCAATATGGTGAAAAATGCGCCTTTCCGTTTTAGTGATTTCGAATCTATAACTTTGCAATATGGCATGCGTGATTCGATGTTAAATTCATATAATTCTTTGACAAATGACTACCAATACTTAACAAATGAGGGGGAAGTCGTTCAGAAGAAGTTAAAACTATCTAAAGATGATCTTTTGTATTTGCACCGTAAAGCAATGGAAATGGGATTTTGGAACGTTGAAGATGATATGACGACAATCCGTAAAGATTCTTTGGACGGGTTGGATATCCCGAGGTATATATTAGAGTA
The DNA here is from genome assembly GCF_026711005.1 of Sphingobacterium sp. UT-1RO-CII-1. Lineage (GTDB taxonomy): Bacteria > Bacteroidota > Bacteroidia > Sphingobacteriales > Sphingobacteriaceae > Sphingobacterium. The sequence goes on from NZ_JAPPVJ010000004.1 coordinate 184,521, forward strand.
TACTTATAAAGACAAGGGAAAACGAGTTGTTTTTGATACCGATTACCCTGGTAATCAAAAAATGAAAGATGCAGTTGCTACAACCATCGAAGAGGTTATTAGTATGCTAAATGTTGTGAACGCACGTTAATTACCTCTAGTATATATTTAATTTAATAGTTTGTTAATATAGCTTTTATTTTGGAAGACTATCTTTGATGGTATATCAAAATAAAAGTTTATGAAGAAGTTTGTAGGACTGCTTTTTGCAAGTGTCCTCTTTAATGTTGTTCTTTCTCAGGAGGTTGTTAGCGGTTTTATATATCTGGATGAAAATCAAAACGGACAGAGAGATCGAAAAGAAAAAGGTTTAAGCGATGTCCAGGTAAGTAATGGTATTGATGTTGTAAAAACTGATCAATCTGGACGTTATGAGTTACCCGTACAGGATGATAATATTATTTTTGTAATTAAACCCGCAGGCTATGCCTTCCCTCTTGATGAAACTAATCATCCACAGTTTTATCACATCCATAAACCCAAAGGTTCACCTAATTTGAAATTTTCAGGTGTTGCGCCAACAGGCAAATTACCTAAGTCTTTGGATTTTCCATTGTATAAAATTGAAGAATCAGACACATTCTCAGCTTTTGTTTTTGGCGATCCTCAGGCCTATAATTTAGACGAGCTCGGTTATTTCACACGAGGTATCGTTAATGAGGCTAAACAAAGAAAAGAGCCAGTGTTTGGAATAAGTTTAGGTGATCTTGTTGGTGATGATTTATCTTTACACCCCCATTATAAAAAGGTGATCGGTGAGATGGGAGTTCCTTGGTACAATGTAATAGGTAATCATGATCTTAACTTTGATGTTACTAGTGATTCTTTAGCAGATGAATCTTTTGAACGAGTTTTCGGACCGGCTAACTACTCTTTTAATGTAGGAAATGCACACTTTATTATTTTAGATAACATAATCTATCCACATCCAACAACCGGGAAAGGATATCAAGGAGGATTTCGGGAAGATCAGCTTGTTTTTATAGAGAATAATTTAAAGCACGTTGACAAAAATAAATTGATAGTTTTAGCATTTCACATTCCACTTAATCCCGATAATGGCTCTTCATTCCGTCTAGACGACAGGAAAAGGTTGTTTGAGTTATTAAAAGATTTTCCAAATACGCTTTCTATGTCGGCACATACGCATTATCAACAGCAAATTTTTTATAATAACAGACATGATTGGCATGGGAGCAAACCTCATCATGAGTATAATGTAGGAACGACATCGGGCGATTGGTATTCAGGGAAGTTAAATGAAGTCGGTGTGCCTGTTTCCACAATGAGGGATGGAACACCAAGAGGTTATGCTTTATTAAAAGTACAGGGAAATACATATAGTTTTGACTATAAAGTAGCAGGAGAAGATGATAGCTATGGAATACATGTTTTTGGGCCAGCTGTGATTTCATCAAAAAATAGTAGAAGATATTCTCTTTATGCAAATTTTTTTATAGGTGCTGAGAACGATGCTGTGCGTTATCGAATTAATAATAGTGAATGGAAGGATATGGAGCGTGTTGAAATAGCTGATCCGCAGTATACTAAAGACGTATTGGAGTTTGACGGCGCCTCTGCTTTTATTGCAGGTAAACGTCCGTCTGATCCTGTTAAATCTACTCATTTATGGAAGCTTAAACTACCTAAGTTAGAGCAAGGAAAGCAACATATTTCTATTCAAGCGGTTGATATGTTCGGACGAACACATACTACGGTTAAGGTTATTGACGTAGTCAAATAATGGCGACTTAAGGGATATACAAGAAACTATTTTATATTTAATATCAGCTTAACCCACAGCTAATAACTAATAGCCACTTTTGTGGTAGAGTAATTTTGTTCGTAGTGTTAGATTAATGCAGGTCTGTTGTGAAACATGCCTATCAATTTTGTTTATCAAAGTAAGCAAAGAAAAAAGGTCGCCGTATGGCGACTTTTTTTATTTTTTATCATTCATGATGTTTCTTAAATCATCAGAAGCTGGTAGTTCAAACACTTCGAGGTGAAAGTGCTTAATAGCAGCAAATAGATGATCAAAAATATTGGCCATTGCATTTTCGAAAAAGCCCCATTCTGTACTTTTGGTAAACATATAGAGTTCTAGTGGAAGACCATGCTCGGTCGGATCAAGTTGTCTAACCATTAACAAGCGATCTTGATGTATATCCGGATTATTCTGTGTGTAGCATGTAATATATGCTCTAAAGAGGCCTACATTGGTCATACGGCGCCCGTTGACCAATATTGAAGCATCAACTTGGCTCTCTGCATTAAATTTGTCAATTTCTGCTTGTCTTTTTTCGATAATAGGACGAAGAAGTTGTATTTTCTTTAATTCATTAATCTCCGATGTAGTGAGGTAGCGAATGGAAGATATTTTTATATTTATGGAGCGTTTGATTCGTCGTCCTCCAAATTGTTGCATGCCCCGGTAGTTTTTAAAAGAATCTGTCAGAAGTGTATGCGTAGGGATAGTAACAATTGTTTTATCAAAATTTTGAACTTTAACATTATTCAAATTAATCTGTAATACTGTACCATCAGCACCATATTTCGTCATTTCAATCCAGTCGCCTACTCGAACAGAATCATTGGCAGAAACCTGAATACTGGCTACAAAACCTAATATGGTGTCTTTAAACACGAGCATGAGTATGGCGGACGCCGCACCTAAGGAAACCAAAAAACTCCATGGAGATGTTCCTGTAAAAATGGTGAAAATAATCATACTACATATAAAAATGAGTACTATTTGGACAACCTGTAGATAGCTGTCAAGAGGTTTGTCTGCAAAGCTGTTTTTGGTAGATAAGATATCTCGCACAGTCTTTAATAAACTGTTTATTAAACGGTAAACAGAGATTAAAATTAAAATTGCTAGCGTTTTTGTAATAAAGGAAACTAGAACAGGAAACCCTAAAAATACTATTGGTAAAAACTGTTGTGCAAGTATTAACGGAATGATGTGGCTTAGGTGAGTAAAAATGTTGTTTTTTATTAAAAAATCATCGTATTGATTCTCACTTTTCTTAATCAGATTGATGAATAAGGATTTGAGCACTTTCTGAACGATATAGTCTATAAGTACTAGAATAATGATCGTTGCGCATAGTAGGATAATAGTATTTGTTATATGAGCAGAGGGCTCGCTAAGACCTACATTTTCAATTTTTTTTAAGGACCATTCGTAAATTAAGTGATTTCTGGCTGAGTCTAATGTAATAAAGTCTGATTGTTCTATCATATTGCAAATATAAGCAAAAGAAGAATGTCCCTAAAAGAGGTGTTTAGATTGCTTTGTATTTGGTCGGTTTTTTTGCAGTAAATAACTTATAACTCGTATTAAACATTGAGCTTATTTTGATTGTGTTTGTGTTTAAAAAGTAGAGCGAATAGCATAGCGAGTATAAAGGTGTATATGGCAAATGAAAGCCATATATGATGCCAATCTTTTAATAAAACAACTTTGCTTAACAAACCATTTTCTAAAACCGCAACCTGTCTTTCTTGAAGGAAAGTTCTTAGAATTGGATTCGTAACTTCTGTTTGTAAATAGTTTGCTAAATCTTCAATGACAGTAAAGTTGAGTGTGAAATACTTATCGATAGCCCAGCCTGAGATCAGACTACCAAAAATAGCACCGAAACCATTAGTCATCATCATAAAAAGCCCTTGTGCAGAGGATCTGGTCTCTGCATTAGTTGATGTCTCTACAAACAATGAACCAGAAATATTAAAGAAGTCAAAAGCCATACCATACATAATCCCTGATAAGACAATCATCCAAAGTCCTCCTATTGGATCGCTATAAGCTAATAGACCAAAGCGTAAAACCCATGCAAACATAGATATTAGCATTACATTTTTTATACCAAATCTTTTTAGAAAGAAAGGAATAGCCAATATAAACAGTGTTTCTGAAATTTGAGAAATCGACATGAAAATAGTAGAATGCTTAATTACAGCCGATCCACTATATTTTGGAAAAAATCGAAATTCATCTAGGAAAACATCTCCATAGGCATTTGTCAATTGTAAGGCTGCTCCTAAAAACATGGAAAAAATGAAAAATAAAGCCATTTTGTAACTTCCAAACAGTTTAAAAGCTTCAAGACCGAATGTATGGGCGAATGACTTCTTTTCTGGTTTTATATTCTTAGGAGGGCACTTGGGAAGTACAAAAGAAAACAAACTTAGACCTAGTGCTCCTATGCCTGCAATATAAAACTGAGAGGCGCTAGCTTTATTGCCGCTTAAGTTTACCAACCACATTGCAGCAATAAAGCCGATAGTTCCCCAAACACGGATTGGAGGGAAGGCCTTGACTAAATCGTATTGTCCCGTAGTGAGTGCATTGTAAGAAATGGCATTAGAAAGAGCTAAAGTCGGCATATAAAAGCACATGGCAAGAAGCATTACATAGAAAAACTCTTTCGGATCGTTGATTTGCGGGATGTAGAAAAGTGTCCCTGCATATAATAGATGCAATAGCCCGTATAATTTCTCTGCGTTTACCCATCGGTCGGCTATAATGCCCATCACCGTGGGCATAAATAAAGAAGCAATCCCCATTGTCGCAAAAATGGCCCCGAATTGAGTGCCATCCCATTGTTTTGTCCCAAACCAGTAAATTCCAATAGTAATTAACCAAGCTCCCCAGACAAAGAACTGGAAAAAGCTCATAACTGTTAGTCTTAACTTGATGGACATGCTGTGGATCTTATGTTTATATACATTTAGCTGCTTTTTCTATGATTATTTATGGGAATTCGTTTTATTAATAATCAGTTTTCTTATTGAAGCGCACAGTGTTCTATGATTTTCTACGTTCTATTTCGTCTCTTATTTTTGCGGCACTTTCATATTGCTCGGCCTGAATGGCTTTATTGAGGTTCTCTTCTAGCTGCTTATCGGATAAATTGGAATAGGGAGAACTTTTTACTTTGTCTTTTTTTTGTTTAGGTTCTTTGCTAAGCGTATTCTCTTTCTTTTGTACATTTTCGATGTTTTCTAGGAAAGCAAAATCGTTGCTTTCTATAATAATACCTGCGGCATCCATAATAAAATCGTAGGTATAGATCGGTGCCCCAAAACGAACAGCTAAAGCAACGGCGTCGGAGGTTCTTGAATCTAATTCTACATCTTTATCGCCAGTATTCCATGCTGTTTTTGCAAAAAAAATGCCATCAATGAGATTGTAAATAAGAACTTCCTCCATCTTAATTTCAAATTCGTCGGCGAATGTTTTAAAAAGATCGTGTGTTAGCGGACGACTAGGTTGCATTTTCTCGATTTCAACAGCGATAGCTTGAGCTTCGAAACCGCCAATTATAATAGGGAGTCTGCGATTTCCGCCTACTTCACCAAGCACCAAAGCATATGCACCCGATTGTGTCTGACTATACGATAACCCAACTATATCCAATTTTATTTTCTTCATTCTTAAAGCCTTACAATACTGCAAATATGTAAATATTCGAGACAAAATAAAAATGGCTGAACATAATTTATTGATGTTCAGCCATTTGAATTATCCCCTTATTGTTGTTTAGTTACTTTTATAACGTTTAAGTGCCTCAATTAACTGAGGAACTATTTCGAAAGCATCTCCTACAATGCCATAATCGGCTACTTTGAAAAAAGGAGCTTCCGGATCTTTATTGATAACTACTATTGTTTTTGAGGAACTTACGCCTGCTAAGTGTTGGATGGCTCCCGAAATTCCGATAGCAATGTATAGGTTAGGACTAACCGCTAAACCTGTTTGTCCCACGTGCTCTTCATGTGGACGCCAACCTGCATCTGAGACTGGCTTTGAACATGCGGTTGCTGCACCTAAAACATCGGCTAACTCCTCAACTAATCCCCAATGCTCTGGACCTTTCATACCTCTACCGGCTGATACAACTATGTCGGCTTCAGGTAAGGACACCTTATCTGTTGCTCTAACAATTTCCTTAATAATGGTTGAGAAATCACTTTGCTCTATTTTGGGTGTATAGTTCTCAATTTGTATATCACTAGGTGATTCACTCGGTTCATAAGCATTTGGAGCTAAGGAAATGACTTTTAATGGAGAAAGTAAATCGATAGTAGCAATAGCTTTACTTGAAAATACAGTCTTTTTAATTTTCCAAGTCTCTCCTTCTATAATGGGTAAAGAAGTGGCAGCATCTGCTAGTCCTGCGTTTAACTTTGTTGCTACTCTTGGAGCTAAACCTTTTCCACTGAAAGAGTTGGATAAGATAATTGTTGATGCGCCGGTGCTTTTAGCTATATCTGCGATAATGGATGCATATGCTTGATTAACAAAGTTTTTTAGTTGTTCTTGCTGAACATTGATGATTTTTGAAGCGCCATATTTGCCAGCTTTTTCCAATTCAGTGTTCTCAACATTCCCTATACTAAGAGCATAGACTTCTTGCTGCAAGGTGTCAGCAATCGCTTTTGCATATGAAAGAGCTTCAAAGCCTGATTTTTTGAAGTTTCCTTCTACGTTTTCAATATATACTAAGATTGACATAAAATTCGTGTTTACTTTAAGGTTTTAAATAACTTTTGCTTCCGTGTGTAAGAGCTCAACCAATTTGTTGATATTATCTTTGTCAATAAGTGTAACTGCCCCTCTCGGTGTCGGAGTTTCATAGTTGCTGATTGTAGATAATGCAGGTACATCAACGGCGGGTAATACAGTCAAGGGTTTTGACCGTGCTCCCATAATGCCACGCATATTTGGTATTTTTACTTCTGCAACACCTTCTGCAGTACCTATCACAACGGGAAGATTTACAGTCAATACTTCCTTACCACCTTCTATTTCTCGGTCAATAGTAGCTTCGTTACCATTTATTTCAATTCTTTTAGCAATAGAAACGGAAGGGATCTGTAAAAGTTCAGCGATATAAGCTTGTACTTGTGCTCCGTTATAATCAATTGATTCTCTTCCTGTAAGAATAAGGTCGAAGTTTTCAGTTTTAGCATAAGTAGCTATTTGATTGGCTACAAACCAAGCATCTCTTGGTGGAGCATCTATACGTACAGCTTGATCAGCACCTACCGCTAAAGCTTTTCTTATAGTTGGTTCGGATGCGACGTCACCTACGTGAATAACTGTTACATTAGCCTTTCCCCCATCTGCTAGTTCGACAGCTTTGGAAAGAGCGAGTTCGTCATAAGGATTAATAATATACTGTATACCATTACTGTTAAAGGCAGTATTATTATCTGTGAAAGTTATTTTTGAAGTCGTGTCCGGCACGTTACTGATGCATACTAGTATTTTCATATGTGTATAATTTATTTCTTAAGCAAACTCATGAATATTTTACATTTTAAATATGAACCCACAAGTTCTTTTTTTCTTGAGCTTTAAAGCTCGGTTTAATTTTAATGGTTCGCTACTATAACGTCTTGTACACAAACCTATGCTTTTTATTATATAAAAACAATATGCTTTATGGAATATTCAGGCTTCCATAAATCATTCCTATTTTACATTAAGTTTAAAAAAAACTGTTTTTTATAATGTATATATGCGTTTATTTTATTGTTTACTTGTTTTTATTTGAATTTATTTAATTTTTTAACCATTGGTGTAACGTCAATGATTTGTCATATTATTATGCTGGCATAGTATTTTATTTGTAGCTATAACTAATAATCTATAAAATTCACCTCGTAATTTTTCTAGGGATAAATAAAGGAAAGTGCGTATTGGTTTTCGTATTTTTGCGTATACTTTACAAGGAATAATTTTTTACATAATTAAATATATAATGACTGCACGATTGAGCGAACTTTTAAATTTTTTAAGTGAAAGCCCAAATGATCCATTTTTAAAGTATGCCATTACCATGGAGTATCAAAAAATGGGAGAGGATGAGAAGGTTAGAGAGGGATTTGAGGAACTCGTTAAGTTACATGCTGATTATGTAGGAACTTATTATCATTACGCTAAATTTCTAGATATGAAGGGGCAGCGTGAAGAGGCGTTAGCTATGTATCAAAAAGGAATGGATGTAGCTCAACGGGTCAAAAATAGACATGCATATGGTGAATTGCTAGCAGCTTATAACCTTGCTGTTGGTATAGATGATGAAGATTGGGACTAAAAGTATCATTTTGAAGTATTAAACCTTATCTTGTTAATATATAATTGATTTATAAACGATTCCTCGTTAGGAGGGTGTGAATATAGTGGGGGTACATTTTCCTGCATTGAATTAATGTGAAAGAATAGGTTGCGGTATATATAGTTAGGTTCTTATATTGTTAAAAATTCTGATCTGTATTCCCGTGGGGTTTTTCCTTTGTTTTTTTTAAATAATTTATTGAAGTTATTTACAGAAGGAAAACCACTTTCAAAACTAACTCTTTCAATAGTAATAGTTTCTTTCTTTAGAAGTCTACAAGCATAGTCAATCCTTATTTCGGTTAGAAAGTCGGAGTACGATTTATTGGTTCTTGATTTAAAATATCGGCTAAAAGAAGTGTTTGTCATATGAGCAAGTTCTGCAACATCTCCTATGTGTATTTTTTTATTGAAATTTTTCATCGTGTATTCAAAAATTGTATTTAGTCTAGAAGCTTCGCACTCTGTGCTAAAAACTGCAGTGCTTGCCTCTTTAATAAACGATATTTCTTTTGATGTGGATATAAGGTGCAATATTTTGAGGAGACACAAAATACCGTCAAACTCCTTGTGGTTGAGAAGTTCAAGCATCAGTTTCTGTACTTTCTTTTTAGTTTCACCTTTTATTTCAACTCCTTTAACGGAACTTGATAGAAGATTTTTTATTTTCTTGAATTCTGTTTTTGTATTTAAATTCCCTCCGAAAATATCTGCAGAAAAATAAATCACTATTACCTTAGTATTTAACTGACTGTTTTTATTGAAATATATACTGTTACTTTTCCATACATGAGGGATATTTGCTCCTAATAATGTCACTTCATCTTCCTCAAAAGATTTAACATTATTACCTATAAACCTTTTTCCTTCGCCTTGTACAACATAAGATATTTGATAATCTGGATGTTGATGGAAGGTAGGGTCGAAGTAGGCTTCTACAATTTCTTTAATGATAAAAGACTTATCATTAGGAAGTAAAGATTTTGGTATAATTTTCTTTTTTAGCATCATAATGTCTCTATTGGAATGTGAATATATGTAAAAATGATATAAAACATCTTTTTTCAGATAAAATAATGAGGCTTTAATATTTTATTTGCAATTACCTTTGTTATGTTGTTATGATATTTAATGTAAACCTATCATTTATGAAAACAAGTTTATTGTTCATTTTATTTGCTATAACTTTTATTTTTTCATGTGGTGTAAGTACACCACGAAGAGCCGAAGTACTCTTTTATGGGGCGGGTGCCGAAGGAGTATCTACATATGCCACGTGGTTAGGGGTAGAACTTTTTAAAACAGGAATAAACCTAACTTACACAGAAGAAATTCACGAATTGACTGACGAATACCTTGGAAAGTTTGATGCTGTAATTCTTTTTGCCAATAATGATGAAATGCCTACCGAAAATGACAAGGCGTTGCATAATTTTTTAAAATCAGGAAAAGGTCTGCTTGCATTTAATAGTACAGCAAATTCATTTAAAAATTCGACTTGGTTACATGAATTATCTTCTCAGGGATACAGCGTTATTGAAAATAGTGCATCTGAAATTATATTGAATGAGCAAGATGTTCTGATGATCGACGATATTAATGATTTTGTAGTGTCCAATGAATCTTATGAATTGGAGAACATTCCAAATGGGGTTCAAATTATTGCAGCAAATAAAGTTAATGATCAACCTTATATGTGGATTAAGGAAGAAGGCAAGGGACGATTTTTCTATTCAGTACTTGGTGCAAAACAAGAAGTATGGAAAGATGCGTCTTTTTTAAAGCTTATTCATAAGGCAGCCTGGTGGGCTATTGGTGATTCGGTTAAAGAATTGGTAAGTAAACTAAAAGTGCCAGATGTCGGTATTTATGGAGATACAATTTCTGATTTTACAGCTAGGTATGATGTCCCTAAAATGCAGGAGGCATTAAGTGCGGAGGAGTCTATGAAGCTAATCCAAAATCCTGTTGATTTCGAATTGAAACTATTTGCATCCGAACCCGATATCGTTAATCCAATTGCTATGAGCTGGGATGAAAAAGGACGGCTATGGGTTGTAGAAACCGTGGATTATCCAAATAGCTTTAAAGAGATGAGTGGGCAAGCAAATGACAGAATTAAAATTTGCGAAGATACGGATGGAGATGGCGTAGCAGATAAGTTTACAGTGTTTGCAGAGGGGTTAAACATTGCGACTAGTATGACCTTTGTAAATGATGGAGTTCTTGTAGCCATGGCTCCTTATTTCATCTTTATGAAAGATACGGATGGTGATGATGTTGCCGATGTTAGAGATACGATTATGATGGGATGGAATAAGAATGATACACATGCCGGTCCTTCCAATCTCCAATATGGTTTCGATAATAAAATTTATGGCGTAACAGGGTATGCAGGCTTTGATGGAGAAATTAATGGAAAACGGGAGCAGTTTTCTCAAGGACTTTATCGTTTTAATACAGACGGTTCTGATTTTGAATTTCTAGCGACGACAAATAACAACACTTGGGGGCTGGGAATTAGTGAAGATAATAATATTTTTATTTCGACAGCTAATAACACACACAGTGCTTTTTATTCTATGCCAGAGCGTTTCTTTCAACGTAGGCTTAAGCAAAATAAAGAGGGAATGTCCGTAAATGCTGTCCAGAAGATAGATGGTCATTATGAGGTTCATGCACTTACTCCTAATTTGAGACAGGTAGATGTAGTAGGAGGGTTTACATCAGCTGCAGGACATCAAATGTATACTGCTCGAGATTATCCGAAATCTTATTGGAACAGGTCTGCTTTCATCACAGAACCAACTGTAAGATTGGTGCATAATGCTATTATTGAGCCTGATGGTGCTGGGTTTAAGGAAAAAGATGGATGGAATCTTTTATCAAGTTCTGATGAATGGTTTGGACCGGTACATGCAGAAGTAGGGCCAGATGGGGCTGTTTGGGTTTTAGATTGGTATAACTTCATTATACAGCATAATGTCTTTGTGCCTGCTCAAGCACCTTCAGAAAAAGTACTTCCTTTTACAGAACAGCCACACGGGCCAGGAAATGCTTTCGAAAGTGACTTGAGAGATAAAAAGCATGGCAGAGTATATAGGGTTGTATATAAAAAAGGGAAACATGATGAAAAATATAAACTTTCTAAATCGGACCCAAGTGGATTGGTTAAAGCCCTGAAAAGTAAAAATAAATTTTGGAGGACACATGCACAAAGACTGCTTGTTGAAAGTAAGACTAATAAGGTGACTAATGAACTGATGTCATTAGTAAAAGATAATTCGGTAGATGAAATCGGACTAAATACAACGGCCATTCATGCAATATGGACCTTGGATGGATTAGGTTTGGTTAAATCAAATAAAGATGTTAAATCAGTAGTTATAAAGGCACTTAAACATCCATCAGCAGGAGTAAGAAAAGCAGCTGTCCAGGTTTTGAAAGTAGAGGATGATTTGCAAGAATTGATGGCATCGGGGATTTTTAAAGATGATAATTTAAATACAAGGTTGGCAGCATTTGTGAATCTAGCTGAAGCAAAAGCTTCCGATAAACTTGAGCAATTGTTTGGAGATCTCTATAGAGACGAGCTAAATCAAACGGATAGGTGGTTGTCTGCAGCACTTTTCGCAGCTAGCCAAACGCATCAAAATACAATCGAAAAATTAGCTAAGGACGAACAACAAAACGAGTATTCTACCCATGTATTACAAAGCTTGCGTGATGAGAAATATCGATTAGGTCGACGTGCTCGATTACAGTTTTCTCCCGATATATCCGCTAAAAATATTCTAATAGAGACCAAAGTCGAAAGAAAAGATAATAATAAATATAATGGACTTCTCGTTGGTCAGGGAACGTCGAAAGATGGCTATGCTGTGTTTTTTAGAGATAATAAATTGTTTTGGGAAGTTTATCAATCCGGTACTATCCACTCCATTTCGAGCGTGTCAGGTATTAGTAATTCTTTTCAGCTGCGTGCCGTGTTGGATAGTAAAAAAGGAATGGAACTTTATGTAAATGGCACTTTGGTAGCTCATAAGAATGATGTGAAATTATTTGCAGAGCCCTTAGCACTATATTTAAGGTCAGGTGCTGATATAGACGGTAAAACAGCTTTAACTTCTTATGAGGGAGGGTCTGAATTTACAGGAAATATAGATGGAGTTGATCTCAGCTTGAGTGTAGCATCAACAAAAGATTCTGCTAATGATCAGTCAAATTTAGAAAGCGAATTGATAGATGGCAATCGTTCTGCAGGAGAAACAATAGTGGTAAAAGCAGTTAAGGATATCATGCAATATGATAAAAAAGAAATCAGTGTTAAAGCAGGAGCTAATGTGACTTTAATTTTTGAAAACCCTGATGGTATGCCACATAATTTATTGATCATCAGGCCGGGAACTTTAGAAATAGTAGGAAAGGCGGCAGATGACATGTTGCGTAGTCCGGATGCTGCAGAGAAACAATATGTTCCAAATGTTAAAGAGGTGCTTTACCATACATCTTTAGTGAATTCTGGAGAAAGTGCGGTTATCAAGTTCTCTCTAAATGAGCCCGGTGACTACCCGTTTGTATGCACTTTCCCAGGACATTGGAGAGGCATGCATGGAGTAATTAAAGTGGTTAAATAATTTAATGTTTAAATTTTATGAAAGACTGGATTTATAATTATCGATTTGTATTGATGTTCTTATTACTTTTTGGCTCGACTTTTAAAGGTTATGCTGTTAATAATAAGAATAGCAAGCCTAAAAAAGTGTTAATGGTAGGCGGAGGCTCGTCTCATGATTTTGAACGTTGGTATAAAGGCGAAGATCTGCAATTAATTAATTCTATGCAGGGTATTTCAGCGTTTTATACAGATAATACAGATTCGATCAAATTTTATTTGAAAGATATAGACTTACTCATTCTCACGAATAACCAACCTATCAGTAAGGAATCGCAGCAGGCTATTGAAAAATATGTTGCTAAGGGAGGACCTCTTATTTTAATGCATGCCGCTTTATGGTATAACTGGAATGATTGGCCGAAGTATAATACTGAATTGGTAGGCGGAGGAAGTACAAGTCATGAAACTTTTCAACTATTTAAAAATTTAGTTGTCAATCCTGTACATCCTATAACAGCCGGCGTTGCTTCTCAATTTGATTTTAAGGATGAATTATACCGTCATGTACCAGAACCAAACTCTTTAGGCTTGGATGTACTTGTGATTGGAGAATCTTTAGAGACAGGTAAGGTGTACCCCGTAGTTTTTACGGTAAACCATAGTAAGTCAAAAATCGTAGGTATTACTCTAGGTCATGATGAACACAGTCATTTAAGTCCTGATTATAAGAAAATAGTGAGAAATTCTGTTGAGTGGATTTTTAAATAAATTAAAGTTTAAATATATAAGTTACAATGAGAAAAATCAATGTTGTTATCGTCGGAATGGGGTTTGGTAAGGAGTTTATTCCAATTTATCAGAAGCATCCGAACATTAATGCTGTGGGTATCTGTACAAGGAATCAAGATACGCTTAACGAGTTGAAAGAAAAGTTCGATCTGGATGAGAATTTTATTTTTACAAATTTTGAAGATGTTGTTAAACGAGAAGATGTCGATGCTATTCATATTGTAACACCTGTGCCGGAGCATGCTAAAATGACATTAGCCTCATTAAATGCAAATAAACATACAGCGTGTACAATTCCAATGGCTATGACTAAAGAGGATTGTGAAGCTATCGTTGAAGCTAAGCGCAGAGCTAAAAAGGTGTATATGATGATGGAAACGGCGCTTTATACACGAGAGTTTTTATATGGATTAAAACTTGCAGAAACAGGAAAGCTAGGGCGCATTCAGTTTGTCCGTGGTTCGCACATACAGGACATGAGTATGGATGGATGGGCTGATTATTGGAAAGGATATCCACCTATGTTAAATGGGACACATGCTATCTCGCCGCTCTTAAAAATAAATAATACGGTTGCAGAGTCTGTAGTTTGTCATGGTTCTGGCCGCCTAACTGATGACTTAGCAAGTAGGTATAACTCGCCTTTTGCAGTAGAAACAGCTACTTTTAAACTTAAAAATTCCAATGTAGTTGCTGAAGCTACAAGATCACTTTTTGATGTGGTTCGTCAATATCGCGAGAGTTATGATGTATATGGTGATAAAATGTCTTTCGAATGGGAGCAATTGCAAGATGAACATCACATAATTTTTGATGGCGGAGAAAATGCATCGAGAATTGATGTACCGGATACAGATGAAATGTTAATTCCTGAAATAGCCGACTTTACGAAACGTGAAAAAATTGATGACCCAAATCATGTTTCATTTTTACAGGGCGCAGGACACGGTGGGTCACATCCCCATTTAGTGCAGGAATTTGTGTCGGCGATAATTGAGGAACGTGATTCAGCAGTAGATGCGGCTTTAGCAGCTAACTACACATGTGCAGGTATCTGTGCCCATGAGTCAGCAATGAAGGGGGGGATTCGTATTGAGGTTCCAACTTTTGGGCTATAAAAATATATAAGAACTTATTCATCCCTCTTGTTGCTATAAGCAGGGATGAATAATAAGAGCTTGATTGCTTTATTAGTCATGAAAAATCAAGTAAAATTTGAAATACTGAAAAATATAGAACTGCTTTAAGGAACCTTGATTTATAAAGTGCAGTATTTCAATAACCAGTAATAAGTAAACCGCTCTATTAATAAGAATAAAGAGAGCATATAGAAAATGTAAATATGAAGATAGGAATAAGCACTTTTGTATGGTCTTCTCCCTTTACTACTGCTGATTTTAATATACTTAATAAAGTAAAAGAGTATGGGTATGATATCGTCGAAATAGCTGTAGAGGATAGGGATTTAATAGATTTTGTAAAACTTAAGGATATGTGCCGATCTTTGGATTTGGAAATATCAATCAGTGGTGCTTTCGGTACAGAAAGGGATATCTCAAGTAATAATCCTGATTTTCGAAATAAGGGTTTATCTTATATTAAGGACTGCTTAGATATCGCGAATTATATGGAGAGTCCTATATTTGGAGGACCTTTATATTCGGCAGTAGGTAAAACTAGACTTGTGTCAGATCAGCAGAAAAGAGAAGAACGATTGTGGTGTTTGGATAATCTATCTTTAGCAACAACCTATGCTAGAGAGAAAGGGGTAAAGTTAGCTCTGGAGCCTTTAAATAGGTTCGAAACGGATATGATAAATACCGTAGATCAAGCATTAGAGCTTATCAATGAGATAAATGATGATTATTTGCAACTTCTTTTAGACACATTCCATAATAATATAGAAGAAAAAAGTATCCCTAATGCAATTCGCAAGATTGGTAAGAAGCTTCTGCATATTCAGGGTAATGAAAACGACAGAGGAATACCAGGTACAGGACATGTTGATTGGGAAGGTATTAATCAAGCGTTGATGGATATTGGGTACGAAGGGAGTATTGTCATTGAAACCTTTGGTGCGCCCTCGAAAGAGTTAGCTCGTGCAGCAAGTATATGGCGCCCGTTGGCAGAAAGTCCTGACATTTTAGCGAAGGAAGGTGCAGAATTTTTAAAAAGTATTTTTAGACGTTAATTATAAAAAACTAAATCAAGTAAAATGACAATTGATAATTCAATACATGTGGATGAAAATCAGGGTAAAGTTCAACCAAATATGAAGCTTTTTTGGGGATGTTTTATAGTGCTGGTTGCTTCTGCCTTTGGGTTTGTATTTCGGTCGTTTTTGATGACCGACTGGGGAGTAAAGTTTGACTTAAGTAAAACACAGCAGGGAGAGATTTTCGGTGTCAGCTTTTGGCCATTTGCATTAAGTATCGTTGTTTTTAGCTTGGTAATTGATAGAATCGGTTATAAAAAATCGATGATCTTTGCGTTTTTATGTCATCTTTCTTCTGTTATTATTACAGTTTTAGCCAATGGCTATTGGATGCTGTATTTTGGTACATTTTTATTTGCGCTGGGAAATGGAGCAGCTGAAGCAGTTATTAACCCTGTTGTAGCAACTATGTTCCCAAAAGACAAAACTAAGTGGCTTAATATCCTACATGCGGGCTGGCCCTTGGGAATAGCAATAGCTGGATTGTTGGGAATTGGCTTAATTCATCTTCAAGTAGATTGGCGAATATTAATAGCTTTTATTTTTCTTCCAACAATTGTGTATGGTCTTTTAATTATACGAGAACAATTCCCCATAAATGAAAGGGTAAAAGCAGGGGTTAAATATATTGACATGTTGAAAGAAGTCGGCATTGTAGGGACATTAATTGTTATAGGCTTGGCTGTTTTTGAACTTGGGAATCTTTTTAATTGGAGCTTTATGACTAATGTTTTTATAATTATAGCAGGAACATTAGCCTTTGCATATTTCGTGCGTACGTGGGGACGGCCTTTGTTTATCTTGCTATTATTGGCAATGATTCCTTTGGCAACAATGGAGCTCGGCACAGATAGTTGGATTACTGATTTAATGACTCCAGAAATGGCCAAGCTAGGCTTTCAAGGAGGTTGGGTACTCGTGTTGACTGCTGTTGTGATGGCTTTTTTAAGAATGTATAGTGGGGTGGCTGTGAAGTATTTTACCCCTCTTTCTCTATTAGCAATCAGCGCCTTAATTTCCGCTATCGGTTTGCAAATCTTATCTTTTTCTGTAGGTTACTTTATCCTCATTGCTGCTCTTCTTTACGCTTTAGGGAAAACCTATTTATGGGGGACTATGCTTGGTCTTGTATCAGAGCTATTTCCAAGAGGAGGGGCTTTTGCTTTAAATGTAACGAGTGCGGTAGGGCAATTAGGAGTAGGCATTATTGGCGCAGTATTTTTAGGATATATACAGGATAAACAGATTGATTCGAAGTTGGCCTTATATGATGTGAATAATAATGAAAATTATCATGAAAGATTAGTTACGGAGAGTAAGACTAGTATTTTTGGTGACTACAAAGCTATAGATTATAGCTCTGTTGCTCTTCAAGATGAAAAAGTGAAAACAGTTCTGAAAGATGTAGAGAATGACGCTAAAAAATCTGCACTATCATCTGTATCGTTAATTCCCATGGGATTATTTGTTTTTTACATAGCATTGATTATTTATTTTAAAAGAAAAGGAGGTTATAAACCGGTAATTATGAGAGAAAAGACCTAGGGTAGCATCTAGGTCTTATTTGTTTCGTTTTAGTTTAATTGTTATCAATATATGAGCTGGAGCTCATGTAAGGGAAGGAGGTGTTTTTTATGTTTTTTTAGACTTTCAATAAAGGATTTAAATATTCCTTTTAGTTAATAAACTTAAATAGAGTGTCTTTTGTAAGCTTATGAAAGGAGACAAAGCACTCTGAGTAATTATGATTTTAGCATTGTTAAAACCCATTTTAAACAGCGCTAAATACAATTTTTAATTAACCAATGTAATATTTACATTATAAAAACTAAGTATATGAGAAAGTACATTAGTCAGAGCTATCGTTCTATGCTATTCTTTTTTATGGTGATGAGTTTAGTGCTCACTAGCTGTAAAGACAAGGATTCAGGTGTTTTAGATGTGATAGCTCCTTTTGATCCATCTAAACCAATAGTTGTATCAGATTTTGCTCCAAGATCAGGAGGTATGGGGCAGCGCCTTGTAATATATGGTCAGAATTTTGGAGATAATATTAAAGATGTAGAGGTTATGATCGGAGGGAAGAAAGCTAAGGTAATAAATGTTTTGGGAGAGTCATTGTATTGCTTAGTACCTAGGCAGGCATTTTCGGGAGATATTGAGGTGCAAGTAGGTAAAGGAGATAAGAAATCTATAGGAAAATCTCTTGAACCTTTCGATTATGAGCGAAAAATGGTTGTTTCTACTTTAATAGGTTATCGAAATGATAGAGGAGACGAACCATGGAAGGACGGTAAATTTAAAGACAAGGATCAAAATAAAATGGCAAGTGGTTTTTGGGAACCTTCTTTTATGAAGTTCGACCCAATAAACCCCAAGCACTTATGGATGACATTTGATTTTAATAATGGACTATACCTTATAAATTTTGAAGATAGTACAGTAACAAAGAAAAGATCTGATTTCGACCGTCCTAGAAGCATAGATTTTACAGTTGATGGTGAACACATGATCATTGCTGAGGATCGTGGTGGAGAAAATGATAGAGCAACATATCGTCTAGCTAGACAAAAAAAATGGCAAGATATGGAAATTCTTACACGGTATAGGCAATGTAATGGAGCATCAGTGCATCCTGTTAATGGAGAACTTTATTTTAATAGTTATGAGAAAGGACAGTTCTTTCGGTTTGACCTAAACAAATATTTTGAAAAAGGATTAAGCGATAAGGATTATGAAACACTTTTCGTTGTTCATGACCCACAGTGGGAGTATAAAATTTTTATGCACCCAACCGGTAATTATGCTTACATCTCAGTAATAAACCAACATTATATTCTTCGTGTCGATTACAATTGGGAAAGGAAGGTTTTTAATCAGCCCTATTTAGTAGCAGGGCAACTTAAATCATCAGGATATGAGGATGGTGTAGGTTCTTCTGTCCGGTTACGTAATCCTTATCAAGGCGTTTTTGTAAAGAACTCTAAATATGTTGCAGATGGACAAAGTGATCAATATGACTTTTATTTTACTGATCAGCATAATCACGCAATTCGCATATTAACCCCACATGGCAGTGTGACAACTTTTGCCGGAAGAGGAAGCTCAAGTATTAATAATGATCCGTATGGATATGTGGATGGTGACCTTAGGAATGAGGCTAGATTTGATAGACCATCAGGTATAGCGTATAGCGAGGAAGAAGGAGCTTTTTACATTGGTGACCAGATGAATCGACGTATTCGGAAGATTGCACTTGAAGAGATGGATGATATTGTTGAAGAAGATATTAATACAGACGAATTTATAAACTAATCGATGAAGTTATGTATAAAATTATTTTAACATGTGTGCTATGCATCGGATTCATTATGAGCATCAGAGGACAGGATGTTGTGGAAGTAACAGGTGTTATTACAGACGCGAAAAAACAACCTTTAGTGGGAGTTAGTGTCTTTGTGACGGATGCTCCTGGGCTAGGTACTGTAACAGATAGTAAAGGGAAATATAAAATAAAAGTAGAGCGTTATAAAAAGCTAACAATTTCATCGTTAGGATATGAAAAAAAAGAGGTTATAGTAAGAGAGCAACTTGTTATCGATGTTCAATTGAATGAGGCAGAAAAGAATATTCTTGATGAGGTCGTTGTAACAGGTACAGGTCCTGAGAAACGATTAACTCTTACCGGGGCAGTTACTACTGTAAATGTAGATGACTTGAAGTCCAATCCAACTTCTAGTTTGTCAAATGCTTTGGCAGGAAATGTACCTGGAGTTATGGCAATGATGCAATCCGGACAACCTGGTAAAAATATTTCAGAATTTTGGATACGTGGAATCTCTACTTTTGGAGGAGGGACTGGAGCTTTAATTTTAGTAGATAATATTGAAAGAGATATTAATGAGATTAATATTGAAGACATAGAGAGCTTTTCTGTTTTGAAAGATGCTGCCGTTACTGCAATTTATGGTTCGAGAGGGGCTAACGGTGTTATATTAATTACTACCAAAAGAGGAAAGGAAGGTAAGATAAATATTAATATCAAGGATGAAAATATTTATAATACACGGACTATTACTCCCGAGTTTGAAGATGGATTTACTTATGCAAATCTTCTTAATGAATCGCGGATAACGAGGAATCGTGAACCTATTTACCAACCGGAAGAACTAGAAATCTTACGACTAGGTTTAGATCCAGATTTATATCCAAATGTTGACTGGAGGAGTTTACTTTTAAAAGATGGAGCGATGACTTATCGGGCCAATCTTAATATGAGCGGAGGAGGAGCAACGGCGCGTTATTTCGTTTCGGGAAGTTACATTAATGAGGGGGGGATGTATAAAACTGATGAGACCCTAAGAAGTGACTATAATACCAATGCAGATTTTAAACGCTATAATTATCGGTTGAATACGGATATTGATATCACGAAAACAACTTTGCTTAAAGTAGGAGTAGCGGGGTCTTTAAGTAAGCGAAATAGTCCGGGATTGGGTGATCATGATTTTTGGGGAGTTCTTTTTGGCTATTCACCGATAAGGACACCTATTCTTTATTCGAATGGATATATTCCCGCTATTGGAACGGGAAATCAGACTAATCCATGGGTTGTTGCAACACAAACTGGGTATAATGAAAACTGGAGAAATAATATACAAACTAATATAGCCCTAGAGCAAAATTTTGATTTTATAACTAAAGGACTTCGTTTCCGAGGTATTTTAGGATTTGATACAAATAATAACAGCAATATAGAACGCCGTAAATGGCCCGAACAATGGCGAGCAGAAAGAGCTCGGGATGAAAATGGAGAGATTGTTTACCGTCATGTTTCAGATCCTAGGGAAATGCATCAATCAAGTAGCTCAGGAGGGGATAGACGGGAGTTTTTAGATTTAATGTTTAATTATGGACGGAATGTCGGTGATCATCATTTTGGAGGGGTAGCGAGATATACTCGAGATGCTTTTGTCTGGACAGTTAATATTGGAGACGATATCAAGAATGGTATTTCTCGTAGGAATCAGGCTTTTGCTGGACGTGTAAATTATAATTGGAAAAGTAGATATTTTGCTGATTTTAATTTTGGCTATAATGGTTCTGAAAATTTTGCTCCTGGACACCAGTACGGTTTTTTTCCTGCTGTATCTGCGGCTTGGAATATTTCGGAAGAGCAATTTGTTAAGAATACTGCAGAGTGGATAAATATGTTTAAAGTCAGATTTTCGTGGGGTAGGGTTGGAAATGATCAATTAATGGGAGGGCAACGTTTCCCATATTTATATACAATATCGGGAGGGGCTAGTGGTTATAAATGGACTGATTACGGTTTTAATAAGCAGTTTGAAGGGATGAGATTCTCTCAGGTAGCCTCGCCTTATGTAACATGGGAAATAGCAACAAAGAAGAACTTAGGTGTCGACGTTGCCTTATTTAAAGATAAAATTATTGCCAATCTTGATTTCTTTGACGAAAAGAGAACGGGTATTTATATGGAGCGTCGTTTCCTACCCGCAATTGTTGGATTGGAAAGTACGCCAAAAGCAAATGTGGGGGAAGTTGAGTCTAAGGGGTTTGATGGGCGGCTTGAGTATAAACAAAAGTTAGGCAATGTCAATGTTACCGCTAGAAGCAATATTACATATAGTAAAAGTTCGATTTTAGAAAAAGACGAAGAAAATAATGTTTATCCTTATCAAAATGAACAAGGTTACCGTGTTAATCAAGCTAAGGGACTTATTGCTTTGGGGTTGTTTGAGGATTATGATGATATTCGTAATAGCCCGACCCAAAATTTTGGACCTGTTCAGCCCGGTGATATTAAGTATAAAGATGTAAATGGAGATGGTGTAATTGATGATGCTGACCGTGTTGCGATAGGAGCAACAAGAAGACCCAATTTAATTTATGGATTAGGGGCGTCTGCTAGTTGGAAAGGTTTAGATATCAGTGTGCATTTTCAAGGCGCTGGTAAGTCAACTTTCTCGACTTATGGAAAAACAGTCTACGCTTTTAGTGAAGGGGAGTGGGGGCAGGTAATGAAGGGTATCATGGGGGAAAACCGGTGGGTTTCCGCTGATATTTCAGGAGATCCTTCCACAGAAAATCCCAATGCTTCTTATCCTCGTTTAAGTTTTGGAGGTAATCCTAATAATTTTAGAGAGTCTACTTTTTGGTTACGGAATGGTCAGTATATAAGGTTGAAAACTATTGATGTGGGCTACTCACTACCCAAACATCTAGCAAATCGAATTAAAACCAATAATATACGTCTCTTTATTGTTGCTACTAACTTATTAACATGGTCTACATTTAAACTTTGGGATCCCGAGCTAGCAAGTCCAAGAGGAGAAGATTATCCGCTGCCTCGATCATTTACATTTGGAATAAGTGTTAATCTATAAAATTAAAAGAAATGGAAAGACGATTATATTTTATACTTTTTATTGTTGTAAACATAAGCATCATTTCTTCCTGCAAGAAAGATTACTTGAAATCTGATCAGTATTTTAAAGATCGGCTTACAATTGAAAAAGTTTTTCAGAGTAAAGTGTATACAGAAGAATGGTTAGCACATGTGTTTGCAGAGTTTAAAGATATAAATGCAGATGTTGCGAGTAAAGGTCATACTCCTCATGCATTTGCCGATGATATGTTTTACGGAGATAGAGATAGTGATTATGATCCTTCTAAAAATGAGCTTTCTTATAATAAGTTTAAAATGGGCTTGTATAATGAAAATGAGAAGCAAGGTACGTGGACTCAAAGCTATCGTGGGATTCGTAACGCAACAACATTCATTCAAAATGTATATATGAATACGGAAATGAATGAAGTTGAAATTGAAGACTTTCGTGGACAGGCTCGTTTTGCAAGAGCATATCTGTATTGGTTATTGTTGCGTAAGTATGGGCCTATTCCTCTCTTACCTGATGAAGGACTAGATTATACCGAAAGCTATGATAACTTGGCGACTCCTCGTAGTAGTTATGAAGAGTGTGCAGACTATATTGCTAGTGAGATGTTGTTAGCGGCTAAGGAAATGGAGGTGTTAGGGATGACTCGCGGGCAAGATGCGTCCGCTAGACCTACTTGTGGGGCAGCATTGGCAACCAGGGCTAAAGCCTTATTATATGCAGCAAGTCCATTGGCCAATGGTAACACAGCTGATTTTGCTTTAAAGCTTACGGATGATGTTGGAAAAAATTTATTATCAGTAAATTATAATGAAGAGAAGTGGGCGAAAGCTGCAGCTGCAGCTCGGGATGTAATGGAGTTAGGTGTGTATTCCCTTTATTGGGTTCCTCTGCAGGAGACAGGAGATGATGCAACAGTCATTCCTCCAAAAGATATGAACTTTTCTGAAAAAAGCTGGCCGGAAGGTTGGGCTAATATTGATCCCGCTAAATCCTATGCACAAGTATTTGATGGTACCTTACAACCTTCCGGAAATCCTGAACTTATTTTTACTAGAGGAGATAATCAGGGGGGAGAAAGTATTTCCGCAATGGTCGCCCATCAATTACCACGGTCTGCTACGGGCTGGAATACACACGGGTTAACGCAAAAACTTGTGGATGCTTATTATATGAATGATGGTAAAGATGTACCAGGGAAAGATCTCGAAATCGGGCGGGGAAATGGTTCGGTTCGGGCAAGCGGTTACGTGACACAAACCGATTATGAAGAAGGAAGATATAAACCTTTGAGAGCGGGAGTATCACTACAGTATGCTAATCGAGAACCAAGATTTTATGCTTCAGTAGCTTACAATGGAAGTTTTTGGACTTTATTTAATGAAACTCAAGAACGTAATCGTAACCAACAAGTGTTCTATTACCGAGATGATAATAAAGGCAATGGTTTTAACTCCTCTAATGCTTATTGGTTACGTACAGGCTTTGGAGTGAAAAAATTTGTACATCAAAATGACACTTATGAGGGGGGCAGTTCATCACATATAGTACCTAAAGCAGAACCCGCTATTCGTTATGCAGATATATTATTAGCATATGCTGAAGCGTTGAATGAATTAGATGGCTCATATACAATCCCATCATGGAGAGGAGGAAGTTATAATATTTATCGTGATATCAGTGAGATAAAGAGAGGAATACATCCTATTCGTATACGGGCAGGTGTTCCTGATTATTCAGGAGCTATTTATGGTAGTAAAGAAGAATTGCGTAAAACAATTAAAAGGGAGCGATTTTTAGAGTTAATGGGGGAAGGACAGCGTTATTATGATTTACGTCGTTGGATGGACGCACCTGTAGAGGAAGCACTGCCAATTTATGGAGCAAATGTTTTGATGAATGAAAAAGAAAGAGATCTTTTTCATCAGCCTATTGCGGTTTGGGCATTAAAAACAACTTTTGCAGATAAAATGTGGTTTTGGCCGATTAGTCATAGTGAACTTAAACGGAACAAAAGATTAACTCAGAATCCAGGATGGACTTATAACGATTAAAAATATGAAGTCAATGTGTTGTACGTATGTTTTCTATATCATGGAAATAAATTAGTATGACATATGATGTTCACAAAAATGATAAGCATATGAAAAAGATTAATATAACCTTATTGCTTTTTTCACTCATCACTATATTTAGCTCATGCAATGATGAGTGGAAAGATGAGCAATTTGAAAACTATATTTCATTTAAAGCACCTTTATCTGGAGAGGGGATCGCCAATATATTTATTAGGTATAGAGATAGCGAAAAAACAGTATTTCAGCAACCTTTAATTGTCAGTGGTTCTACTACAATCTCAAAAGATCTAAATGTGAAAATAAGCGTTGATCCGGATACATTAAATGTTTTAAATTATGAACGCTTTCAAAATCGAGATGATTTTTATTATCGGATATTAAGCGATGAATACTTTTCAATCCCCTCTTCGATTGTTATAAGTGGTGGTCAAAATACATCTTTGATGGATATAGATTTTACACTTAAAGGTATTGATATGACGGAGAAGTGGGTTTTACCATTAACTATTGAGGATGATCTATCTGGAAGCTATAAAGCAAACCCGAGAAAACATTATAGGAAAGCTTTGCTTCGTGTTAATCCTTTCAATGATTATTCAGGGACATATAGTGGAACAGCATTGAAAATAGCAATGGAAGGATATGAAGAAGAAACCCCGATTGTTAAGAGTGAAATTAGAAGCTACGTGGTTGATGAGAAGACTATTTTCTTTTATGCAGGAAATATTGATGAAGAACGGCAAGATCGTCGTAATTATAAAGTTTATGTGAACTTTAATGAGACAGGCGGAGTGACATTATCTTCAAACAATCCTAAAATGAATTTTAAAGTAAATAAGGATGCCAGCTATACAATTTCTGAACAGATGGATGCTGTCCGCCCTTATCTCTTACATCGTTACATCACTATTAATAATATTGATTATCAATTTACTGATTATAGTATGGTTCCTAATGTTAATATTAACTATTTGGTTTCAGGCTCTTTAATTTTGGAGCGCCAATTGAATACACAAATTCCTGATGAGGATCAGGCCATTCAGTGGTAAAATGACATAATAACAATTTAATTAAATAAAAAATGAAGAAACATATTTGTTTTTTTATTTCGGTTCTTACCCCCGTTTTTGTTGGGGTAAGAGCTGAAATTTTAAATCTTAATGAACCTTTTTTGAAAGTAGAAAAGTTAGATACTTCGACTTATTCTAAGGAAGATCTCAAACAGGCTTACCAGTCCTTTAATGATGAATTGTATGATCCTATGCGAAAGTTGTATTTCCGTGATTCAAAGAAGGGAACAGAAGTAGCGGCCATATGGACACAAGCAATATACTGGGATATGGCCATGAATGCTTATAAAGCTGAACCGAGCAAACAGAACAAACAACGTATAGAAGATATTTATCAGGGTTGCTATGAATATTACGCAGGATATGATTGGTATAGTCATCCGGATGTTTGGTTTATATATGATGATATCATGTGGTGGGTTATATCCATGGCTAGAGCATATGAACTTACGGGAGAGGAAAAATATTTAGCCCATGCCGTTTCCGGTTTTAATAGAGTTTGGTATGGTGTGCCCGAGTTGGATATTGGTTCTTTCGATAGAGAAAAAGGTGGCATGTTTTGGGATTGGACTATGGGAAGAGCAGGTAAGATGTCTTGTATCAACTACCCCACTGTAGTAGCCTCTGCACTTTTGTATAAAATTACTCAAAACGAGAGTTACCTTGAAAAAGCAAAGGATGTATATAGTTGGTCGCGGAAAAACCTATTTAACACAGCAACAGGAGAAGTTGCGGATTCTAAACATGGGGACGGCGAGCCCCATTGGAAACCACATGGGTACAATCAAGGAACTTGTGTAGGAGCTGCTGTAGATTTATATAAAATAACAGGTGAGATGCATTATTTGAACGATGCGGTCTTGGCGGCTGATTTTACGAAAAATACCATGTCTATATCTGGTATTTTACCTTTTGATACAGGAGAGGAACAAGGGATTTATCATGCAATTTTAGGACAATATATCGTGCAACTAGCTAAAGAAGTTAATCAACCTGAGTATTTAAATTGGATGAAAAAGAATATAACAGTGGGCTGGAATAATAGAAATGAACGTAATCTTACCACGAGAAACATTAGTGAAAAAACATCAGATCATAAAATTATTTCTGCTTATGATGCATCCGGTGTGGTGGGGTTAATGTTAGCTGTATCTAGTGAAAATTGATCTATAGAAGGAAATATTTTATAACAAATCCAATGCTTGTTTTTTTTCGATTAATTATTATAAGTTTTCTTGTTCTCGCAAGCTTGCAGATGTCTGCACAAATAGATAGTGAAACGAAAGGAAAACCCAATATTCTTTTGATTCTTGTCGATGATCTGAAACCGGCAATCGGGGCCTACGGTGATAAAACTGCAATTACACCCTACATGGATAAGTTGGCAGCAAATGGGCTTCGTTTTGATTTTGCTTATTCAAATCAAGCGGTATGTGCGCCCTCTCGATTTAATTTGATGTTAGGAAGCCGGTCATCTTCTACCGGAATTTATGGTTTTGGTCAGAACTTTAGAGATTATTATCCGCAAGCTTTGACAATGCCTGAGTTTTTTAAAACAAATGGATACCATACCGAAGGCATGGGTAAAGTCTATCATATCGGACATGGTACCTATCAAGATGAGGCTTCATGGACTGTCCCTCACCATCCGGAGCTGTTAATAGAATATGTAGATGCTGCGAGTAAGAAAGATGGGTTTACCAGGGAGGAAGCACTGTTTTCTAATAAAAGTGCGGAAGGTTTGCCACGAGGTGTTGCTTGGGAATCTCCGGATGTGCCTGATGATGCCTATGCAGATGGGCGTATTGCAAATCGTGCGGTAAAACGTCTTAAAGAACTGGCGGATATGCAGAAAAACCCTAACTCTCAGCCATTCTTTTTAGCAGTAGGTTTTGCTCGACCACATCTTCCATTCTCCGTTCCTCAAAAATACTGGGATAAATATAATCCCGCTACTTTACCTTTGCCAGAATATGAAGAAAAACCGGTAGGAGCACCTAGCTATGCCGTAAAAAGGGATACTGAAATTGATCAGTATTTTCCTATACCGCACTCCTCTGAACAAGATCCATTTCCTAAAGAACTGCAGCGTAAACTTATTCATGGCTATTATGCTAGTGTAAGCTATGTGGACGCACAGATAGGAAAAGTAATGCATGCTTTGAAAGAGTCGGGGCTTAATGACAATACGATTGTCGTTTTATGGGGGGATCATGGATACCATCTTGGAGAAATGGGGATCTGGACTAAACACGTCAATTATGAATTAGCTAATCACATACCTTTAATTATATCTGCTCCGGGAGTTAACGCAGCTAACAGTAGTACTTCTCAACTAACGGAATCCGTTGATATTTATCCTACGTTAGTAGAACTGGCCGGATTTGCTTTACCTGAAGTAGAACAACCTTTTGACGGTATTAGTATGCTGCCGGTCCTTCGAGACACAACTGTTCGTCTTCGTGATCATGCTTATCATAGTTTCCCCCGTGAAGGACGTCTGGGCAGAGCCATTCGGACAGATCGTTATCGCCTCGTAGAGTGGAAAAAGATAAATGAGCCTGATGCTCCGATTGATTATGAACTGTATGATTATAGTGAAGGTAAGGTGGAAAAGAAGAATATTGCGTCAGAACGTTCGGATATTTTGGAGAAAATGAAATCTATATTAGCAAATCATCCGGATGCGAAATAGTTTAGGGCATAGAGAGAGGTTTCTGTTATTTTCTGAACGAAAGAATAGGCTATACTTTACATATATAATTTAATTTTCATCTATATGAAATATCTAAAAATGACGCCGGGGTTTAATGCTTTTTTAAAGATGTAGATTTTTAAACAGCGACTTCTAGTTATTTATTTCATACATTAATAAATAAAAAAACATGGTTACAAAGATTAAAAGTGTATTATTGATAATTTTTTTTACAATTTATAATTATAGTTCTATGGCATCACAGCCCATCATAAATAAGGAAGGAGAGCTTCTTAGACACGTGGTCCTGCTAAAATTTAAAGATACCTCTTCTGAAGAACAGGTAAAGGAAGTAGAAGAAGCTTTCCGCAAATTGCCGAGTCAGATAAAAGAAATTGTTGGTTTTGAATGGGGAATAAATAATAGCCCAGAAGGACAAGACCAGGGGTTCACACACCTATTCTTTGTTAGTTTTGAAACGGAAGAGGATAGGGATACTTATTTGCCTCATCCGGCACATAAAGCTTTTGTTGATGTCTTAAAACCTCATTTGGACAAGGTCTTAGTAATTGATTATTGGGCAAAAACATAAAATTATATGCATTTTATTGTTAAAAGTACCATCATCCTTATTATTACATTGTCTCTGTTTGGATGTGCAAATTCTCAGAAATGGAAAAAAGAAATAAGTAACTATTCAAACCCTGTTTTTGAACCTATTTTGGCAGACCCTACAGTTGTTAAAGATCCTTCTACAGGATGTTTTTACGCTTATGGTACTCAAGATGATTGGGGAGACGGGCAAGGAAGCCGTTTAGTTCCTATTTTAAAATCTAGAAATTTAGTTAATTGGGAGGTAGTAGGAGAGGCTTTTTTAACTAAACCTAAATGGAAGCGACAAGGGGGAATTTGGGCTCCTGATGTGGTATATGTTGGTGGAAAGTATATGTTGTATTATGCTTACTCGACTTGGGGAGATAGTAACCCAGGCATCGGTGTAGCGGTGTCGTCTGAACCTGAGGGACCTTTTACCGATAGAGGAAAGCTTTTTGATAGTGAAGAAGTAGGGGTTCCGAATTCGATAGATCCTTTTTATTTTCAGGACAATGAAAGCAAATACTTGTTTTGGGGAAGTTTTAGTAATCTGTTTAATCAGGGAACATATGGAATACCTTTAGATGATCTTGGTTTAAACGTCGTGGATTTAAGTGACAAATTTAAAGTAGCAGCAGGAGATTTTGAAGCCGTAGTTATACATAAAAGACAAGGTTATTATTATTTTTTAGGATCAAAAGGTACATGTTGTGAGGGAGAAAAGAGTACTTATCATGTAATGGTTGCACGATCTAAAAGCTTGAAAGGTCCGTATTTGGATAAAGAGGGACAGGATATAGCAGAGCCAGGAAATGGTTCTTTGCTATTAAAGAAAAATAAAAAATTTGTTGGAGTAGGTCATACTTCGAGAATTATTACAGATGATGATGGTGATGACTGGATTTTATATCATGGTATAGATAGCAATAGAGGGAAAGTGAATAGTGGTGCGAGCCGACGCGTACTACTTTTAGACAAAATTATATGGGAAGATGGGTGGCCTAAAATTAGTGATGAAACTCCCAGTACAACAGCATTTAAAGCACCCTATTTTAAAAGTCGAAAAAAGTAGTAAGCTGCATTTTAAACGCAGTTATATATAAAAGGTTTTAGAAACTGTTAGAGTGTAATGTTTAGTTATGAGAATAGTCAGAGCTTTGTCCTATTTTTTACAAAGCTCTGCTATTTTCGCCACTACATAATCGATTTCTTCTTTTGTATTATACTTACTGAATGAAAAGCGAACAGAAGGTCTGGGAGAATCGCCGTTAACGGCCTGCAAAACATGACTGCCAATATCAGAACCAGAGCTACAGGCACTGCCTCCCGAAACAGAGATACCTGCAATATCTAGACTGAATAATAGCATGTCCGCAATTTCTGTGCAGGGAAGTGAAACATTTAATACTGTATACAAGGAGTTATCAGCATCCGCACATCCATTAAAGCTTACATCAGCTATTTTTGCTTGCAGTTCGGACTTCATATATTCTTTTAAACCTTGTATGTATGTTTGATGTTCATCCATATGGTCATAAGCTATTTCCAAAGCTTTCGCTAAGCCAACGATACCGTACACGTTTTCTGTGCCACCCCGCATATTTCTCTCTTGTGCACCGCCATAGATAAAAGGATTAATTTTATTTCGACCGTTAATATATAAGAAACCAACACCTTTAGGACCGTGAAATTTATGTGCAGAACCTGTTAGAAAATCAATGTTTAGTTCTGAAACATCATGTCTATAATGCCCCATGGTCTGTACAGTGTCTGTATGAAAGACAGCATCGTGTGCTCTGCATATTTCAGCAATGCGTTTGATGTCTGTAAGGTTGCCAATTTCGTTGTTAGCATGCATCAATGAAACTAAAGTCCGGGGATTATCTTTTAGAATGTCTTCTAATTGTTCAATGTCAATATCCCCATTTGCCCCAACACGTAACAAGTCTAAGTGTATCTGCCCACGTTTTTGAAGGTCCTCCAATGTATGCAGTACAGCATGATGCTCTATAGGGGAGCTAATGACATGCGTTATCTGTAAGTCAATGATCGAGCGGGCTATAGCCATATTATCGGCTTCTGTACCACTGGAAGTGAAAAATATTTCTGAAGGGGATGCCTTTAGCAAACTTGCTACCTTTTTTCTTGCTTTTTCAACAAGTGTCTTCACTTGCCTTCCGTGTGCATGTATTGATGAAGGGTTACCAAAATCTTGTTGCATACTTTCCATCATGACCTGAATAACTTCAGGATCTAAAGGAGTAGTAGCTGCATTATCTAAATATACTTGCATACTGCAAAATTAATTAAAGCAAATTTGATTTCTTTCTTTTTGGGACACTTATAAAGAATAAAGCCAATAAACTTCCCGCAAAACCTAAATAAACAAACAAATCACCGTTCTTCGTGTAAAATGTAAGTTCTTCATTTAGATTGATTTCCTGTAAACGTGCATCGGGTTGCCACCATTCTGTTTTTTGCACAATATCGCCCCGCTGATTGATAAATCCCGAAATCCCGGTGTTTGCAGAACGCGCCACCCAGCGTCTATTTTCTATCGCTCTCAATTTGGCATATTGTAAATGTTGATCTTTTCCCGAAGTGTTACCCCACCACCCGTCATTAGTCACTATTGCAATAAATTGGGCTCCTTTTGTAACATAATCTGCAACATAGTTTCCCCAGATAGACTCATAACAGATAACTGGTGCTGCGCCAATGCCACTTTGTGCATAAAATACGGAAGGCTCCTCTTGCTTGCCGTAGCCACCTGTAGTACCCCCGAAATGTGCAAAAACCGGTTTTAAAAAACTTAAAGTTTCCCCAAATGGCATTTGTTCTACCCCGGGTACGAGTTTAGATTTATGATAAAATTGCACTTTGCTCGATCGGTCGATTAAAACAGCTGCATTAAAATTATCCATGTAACCGATATTGCCCCATTGGCGCGCTGTTCCTGTTTTTGGCTCGTCGTAAATTAAATGGCTTTCGATACCGGACAAGACATTCCCATTTTTATATTGATCTAAGAAGCTAGCAACTCTATCGTATATCGGATGTGAACGAAAATCTTCCTCGTTGATACCCGTCGGAGAAGATAAAGCGGTCTCGGGCCATAAGAAAAATTCTGTGTTAGGTTTAGCTACCTTTTCCGATAAGTGAATTAATGTCTCTAATTGCTCTGCAGGGCTAATACTGCCAAACTTCTGATAAGGATCAATGTTAGGCTGAACTACAACGACCTCTGAGGGATTAATGTGCTCAACATAAATATTGTAACGAATTAGAGAAGCTGTAATAGGTACGATTAGCACCGTAGCAAGTATAAAGCCTAGTTTTTTATTACTGAAACCTTCCACTTTTTCTTTCTTCTGCCATACCATCAGGAAGATAAGGAGGTTGCTAACCCATATCCATACTGTCCCGCCAAAAACACCTGTTAATTCATACCATTGAACAAGTTGGTGAAAGTTTGCAAATCCATTTCCTAGCGACATCCAGGGGAATGATAGGCTCCACCATTGATGTAAAAACTCATACGATAGCCAAAGGGATATTAAACCGATGAAGCTATACAAAATGCTTTTCTTTTTTCTAAGTTGATAGTAAAGCCTAAAAACCGTTGCCATCAGTAAAGGGGCTAAACCGAAAGGAATGAGAGCTATTAATATGGAGACGTAACCGGGCAAATAAGCATTCATGGCGTTATAAACCCAATATATTGAACCTGTATTCCAGATGAAAGTACTTAGGAACGCTACGCCGAATATTTTTCGGCCTTTATTAGTATAAGAGCCTCTCATTATATTTTCGATAGCAACCAATAAAGGAACGAATGCTACTAGCAATAGCGGGCTACTATAGGGGATAGGAGGCCAAGCTAAGAGTAGTATAATAGAACTAAGAAAAGCTAATAGATAATTGTTCTTCACGATTGTCTACAATTGAGATAATAATTCCGATTTTTTACTTTCGTATTCAGCCTGTGTAATCAGCTGCCTGTCGTATAAGTTTTTTAACTTTTTTAGTCGTTGTGTAAGCTCATCATCTTCGTTTTGCTCTTGCTCTACTTCAATAGCTTGGTCGTTTAGAAGTTGCATTTTTTCTTCTTCGGGTGGAAGAATTTCGAAAGTCGGCTCGATTACCTCCTCAACTTCTATCGTTTCAGAAGTTACGTCAGGTTTTATAGTCTCTGTTAATATGGATGTGTGAATCTCTGTCACAATATTACCTGTCGTGAGTGGTTTGTTGACATTCTCTAAAGCATCTTTAATAAGCTGATATAGTTTTCGGGCCTGTACTTTAGGTATGTAGTCTATCGTGAGGTTCTCTCCTCTGAACGGGATAACGGTAACTTTAGAACCAAATATTTCCTCTTTGAAAGAAATGTCTTTAATGTCATTCCACGTGAAAATCTCAAAATTTGTTGCTAATCCAAGTTTGGTAAACTCGCAGAGGAACAGTCTTTTATTGCTGACTGCAATGCTGTCTGGAAGAAGTGTTACAGCGGGTTTCTTTTGTAAAGAAATATATTGGATATATTCATCGGCCGTCAGCATGTCCACAATCTTATTATGTATCTTTTCCAGGACTTTTGGATCTTGGCCGTCTTGAAGAAATTTATCAATATTCATATCTAACTTATACTAAAAATCTATCAATAATAATTTATTGTTCTAAAATACTCAAAAAGGATTGTTAATCTTTTTTTCGCTCATCGGGTAAACCTGCGACACAGAAAACAAACTCTCCCTTAATAGGGTGGTTCTCGTAGTGCTGTTTAAGATCGAATAGTGTACCCCTTACATTCTCTTCAAATACTTTACTTATTTCCCGCGAAATAGAAGCTTCCCTATCCGAACCAAAATACGTGATTAATTCGTCTATCGTTTTTAATATTCGATGCGGCGATTCATAAAAGATCATTGTTCTTTTTTCCTCTGCCAATTGTTTTAATCGGGTTTGCCTACCTTTTTTTACAGGGAGGAAGCCTTCAAAACAAAATCTATCGTTTGGTAGCCCAGAGTTTATCAATGCAGGGACAAAAGCTGTAGCACCTGGTAAGCATTGTACTTCTAACCCTTCTGCTAATACTGAGCGTACCAATAGAAAGCCAGGGTCTGATATTGCCGGGGTGCCTGCGTCAGATATTAAGGCGATTTTTTGCCCTTCTTTTAAGAATTTTATAATCTCAGCAACAGCTTTATGTTCATTGTGCTGGTGGTGGGCAAACATTTTTTTTTCTATTCCAAAATGCTTTAACATAGGAGCACTGGTTCGGGTATCCTCTGCTAAGATAAGATCGACCTCTTTTAAAATTCGAACAGCTCGAAATGTCATGTCCTCCAAGTTGCCAATGGGCGTAGGTACTAAATAAAGCATACCCAAAGGTAATATATTTTAATTAAAACCTGTAAGGAAGAATGAAGAGTAAAAGGGGGAATTTAGGGGAAAATAGGGGGAAAGGGATAAGCTTTGAAAGCTAATCTTCAAAGCTTATGTAATCGTCGCCATCGTAAGCGAGTTCCAGTAAATCTGTGTACTGATCTTGTTCAAATAATTCTAAATCTTTAATCATATGTTATTATTTTAATTTTTGTTATTACAAATATAAATGCATCCTATAAATCCATTATTAAATCGACGTTAATAAATTGTTAAGGGTTTTCAATATACGGATATGTTTCGATATATACAAGCTTTATTTTGTTATTCCCAGTCGACTTCTTGTATATTTATCTTTTTTATTATTTTTTTTTCTTTTTCCTGATGCTCATAGTGGTTTATAGTGCTTTCTATGATAGAAACTGCTTCGAAAATGTCTGCGGCAAAGTATAGACGGTTATTTGAAAGAAAATCTTTTTTTGAGTTTTTCTCGTAAAGAGAGTATTGACATGTTCCTAAAATGAACAATAGCGAATTATTTAGTCCGTCAAAACTAAATGCGGCCCTAGTTTTCGTTTTTGTAGAATCGTGCGTTATGTAGAGTGGCGGTGTTTTTACGATTCCTACTGTCATTTCTGCGATATTTATTGTTATGGCATAAAATTGAAGTCGTATTTGGCTTGCACGATTCGGTTTATTATGTAAGTCGCTTAGGTTATTATCCGGTAACTTTATAAAAGTTTTTTTTAAGTCGTTATCATATATGATAGACGGTTTCCAAAACATGATTGAGTCAAAAGATCGTCTATTGTTTAGTTTAAAATTATTAAATAGGGATAGATTCCCTTTTTCTATTACCTAATTTACTAGTAATATCAGTTTGTAAGATTTTGGTTGTTTTCTTTAACAAACGATTGTAGCAATCGCGGTCTACCTGTCTTTGTAATATGTCTTTGAGCGTATTATAAATTAATGCAGTAAGACGGTTTGCGTAGGCGAAGTCTTTTCCTGCAGATTTGCTATTCTTACTCAAGTTGTGCGTTTTTTCCGAGGTTTTATTTTCTTTTTTACTCATACTGCTTTTGTTTTAGTATGTTTGTTATAACGATCTGAATAGCTGTAATATATCAATTAATTTCTACTTCTTATAACCTTAGATATCCGTGAAAGTCCGTGAATATGCGTGAAAGTCCGTGAAAGTCCGTTAAAGTCCGCTGTTCATGGGGCTTACTCCATCCATAACCCGTGTTTATCTTCTTCTTATCTGGGGGCATCCCGTTATTTATGCGCGTGGCTTTCCGTTGTGTGTTGGATGGCTTTCGATGAAATGAGAAGGCATAATTGACGCTTTACTAGATTTTAATCATTAGAAGTGTGGTCGTACTGTTAAAATTTGTCGATTGTCTATGGAGTTTCTTTGCTTAAAAATAGATTCAAGTTATGGCTAGTGAAAACGGGAAGAAGTGGGCTTTATCTAGGTATAATATGTTGGTATTATGGATTAAAATAGAGGTATTTCGTTTACACTTGCTATATTTGCGTATCTAAAATAATTATTCATTTATGTTACAATTAAATTATATCCGTGAAAATAGAGATGCGGTAATTGAACGTTTGACAGTTAAGAATTTTAACGAGGTCTCGCTTATTGATGATTTAATTCAATTAGACGAGTCGCGTCGTAAAATTCAAAATGAGTCGGACGCAATTGCTGCTGAAGCCAATGCTGCTGCTAAGCAAATTGGCGATTTGATGCGCCAAGGTAAGAGAGAAGAAGCCGAAGCTATCAAATCCAAATCGTCTGGGTATAAAGAGCAGGTGAAGTTATTGACTGATAAATTGTCTCAGATTGAGCAGGAGTTACAAGATAAAATTGTGCAGGTGCCTAATTTGCCGCATAGCTCTGTTCCTATTGGTATGACAGCAGAGGATAATGAAGTAGTTTTGGAAGATGGTGCTGTGCCTGTCTTGAGTGAACGTGCTTTACCACATTGGGAGTTACTTGCGAAATATGATATTGTAGATTTAGAGCTTGGTGTTAAAGTTACGGGAGCGGGTTTTCCAGTATATAAAGGGAAAGGTGCGCGTTTGCAGCGAGCTTTGATTAATTACTTTTTGGATCAAGCAGCCGAAGGGGGATACATGGAGGTTCAAGTGCCGATTTTAGTTAATGAGTCTTCTGCTTTTGCTACCGGACAGTTGCCAGATAAAGAAGGGCAGATGTATCATGTTGGGGGGGATGATTTGTATCTTATTCCGACAGCGGAGGTGCCAGTAACGAATCTGTACCGTGATAGTATCGTTAAGGAGGATCAGTTTCCTATTAAGCATTGTGCTTATACGCCTTGTTTCCGTCGTGAAGCAGGTTCGTACGGTGCTCATGTTCGGGGGTTAAATAGGCTGCATCAATTTGATAAGGTGGAAACTGTACAGATTGTCCACCCTGAGAAGTCATATGAGGTACTGGAGGAGATGAGTGTTTATGTACAGGGGTTATTGAAAAGTTTAGAACTACCTTATCGAGTTTTGCGTTTATGTGGAGGTGATATGAGTTTTACCTCTGCGCTAACGTATGATATGGAGGTGTTCAGTGCGGCCCAAGAACGCTGGTTGGAGGTGTCGTCTGTATCTAACTTTGAGACTTATCAGTCAAACCGTTTGAAGGTGCGTTTTAAAAATGAAGAAGGTAAAATGCAACTTGCACATACGTTGAACGGTTCAGCTTTGGCATTACCACGTATTGTTGCCTGTATTTTAGAAAATAATCAAACGGATAAGGGGATACGGATTCCTAAGGTATTGGTGCCTTACACCGGTTTTGAATATATTGACTAGTAATTTTATTATGTATATAATGATAAAAGCGAAGGGCACATGCCTTTCGCTTTTATTTTATCCAGAGGGATTCAATTTTTTTTATTCTTTTTAATCGAATTTATTTTATAAGGACTGTTGATTTTTTCTTGGTTCCATCCGAACAAGGTACTGATCGTTGTCATCTTCATATAAAACCTGAACGACCCAATTTTCTTCGTGTGCTATTTTTATGAGTTCTTTTTGCGCAATGTATATCCAGTTGAAAGGTTCGCCAAAGTTTCCTTTATATTCGTATTGGAAATTGATTTGTCCATAATAATGTTGGGGTTTAGTGATGCAGTACTCGTCATAAAGGTAGGCTATGTCTGATGAGTCGAATAAGAGCTGACCATTTTCAGTAAGGAGTGACTTGCTGTGTTGTAATAGTTTCTTAAAGCCGTCGATTGTACCAGCTAATCCTATACCGTTCATTAAAAAAAGTAGGGTATCATATTGTTTGTTTTTTAGCTGAAAAAAGTCTTCCTGTAAGACTTTTTGTACACCCCGTTGTTTCATAATAGTGCAAGCAGATGCAGAGTGTTCGATTGCATCTACTTTAAATCCTTTTTGCTGTAGGTGTAGGCTATGACTACCGACGCCTGCGCCTACATCAAGGATATGCCCGTCGCAAAGTGCCAAGGCAATGTGTTCGAGTTCTGGGAAGTCGTTTTGGTCACGAAAGAAGACTTCGATGGGCATTTCTTCTATATCTCCGTAGCTACTGTGTAAAAGTAATGGTTCTTGGAGTTGATTTAGGGTATGGAAGTCGTATAATGCTTCTCCATATACATCACGTTTCATTAGTTTTTTATTTTTAATATGGTTTTAGCTATAGTAATTTCTTCTAGACTTCCTGTGTTTTTGTTCGGTTCGTCTGAAAGTTTAATTACTTCTGTCCATTCACCGTCATCGGGTTTTGCTTCTGTCATTTTGAGGACTATATTCATTCTTGGTAGACCTACATCATTGGTGAAATCGGTGCCGATACCGAAGGAGTGTCCTATTTTTCCTTCGCAGAATTCTACGATATTTTCGACTTTATCGTAGTCTAGACCATCTGAGAAGATAATTGTTTTTGATTTGGGATCAATACCCTTTTGTTTATAATGATCTATGGTCATTTGTGCAAAAGTTATAGGGTCACCGCTATCGTGTCGGACTCCGTCAAATAATTTTGTCATCATTTTATCGAATTGTTTGAAAAATACTTCCGTAGTGTAGGTGTCGGATAAAGCTATGCCTAAGTCTCCACGATATACTTCTGCCCAATGTTCCAAGCCGAGTAGGTTGGCCATTTTATAACCGTATTTTGCCGCATGAAACATAAACCACTCATGGGCATGTGTGCCTATGGGGGTAGAATCGTACTTCATAGCGAAATGTACGTTGGAAGTTCCGATAAAAGTTTTAGAAGGATGTTCTTTTAGTGTTCTTACAACTAAGTCATGTACTTTGTAAGAATGGCGACGGCGGGTTCCAAAATCTGCGATAGTTATATTGAGTTTGTCATATTTGCTCATTTTATCCTGAACAATCACACAAACTTCAGGATCGTCTACACGTTCTAATTGAACTTCTTCATAGTATAATTCGCAAATAAGTGCCATAATGGGCACTTCCCATAAAATAGTACGATACCAATAGCCATCTATAGTTACGGATAGCATTCCATTATCTTGTGTAATATGTACTTCATCAGGGTCGTATCGATATCCTTCGAGAAAGTCAAGATAGGTGGGGTCTATGTAGGGACATTTTTTGCGTAAGAATTCTTTTTCAGCTTTTGTCAATTTAAGTTCAGCCATTTTGTGAATAGCCTCTTTAAGTTTTTGCTGAAAGTCTGTTGGAAAGACATGGTTTCCCCGATTGATAAATCGGTATTTTGCTTGTGCTTTTGGGAACAATCTGCTTACCGCAAACTGCATGGTGAACTTGTAAAAGTCATTGTCCAGAATAGAGTTTAATTGCGCCATGCTATCTGTTTTATGCTGTTGTTATGAATTGTGAAGGTAATAAATAGTTGCCTTATAATAGATAGGAATCTATGTAAATCGTAGTTTAGTGGTCTAAAACAAAGGGGTGCTTTATCTTAAGATAGAGCACCCCTTTGTTTTAGATATTTTATCTACTTGAAGACCGACTATTGCTTCTTGTGTTTCCTTGAGCGGATGATGATTGGCGTACGCTTGATGAATTGTTATTTCGTTCTATTCTCGAGGTGGTGCCAGAATTCATTGCCGCACTGCTTTCAACTCGTGCCCCTGCTCTTGACGAAGTAACGGAGCTACTACGTTGACTCGCCTGTTGTACGGGTGGGGTCGGTGTGCTTCTATTGCGTTCTATAGTTCTGTTCTGACGAGCGCTGTTGCTTCTCTCCTGTTGCCCACGTTGTGAACGGTTATTTAATTCGGTATTTGTCCGATTCGTCTTGTCTGGAGTTGTGCTTCTACTTTCGTTGGATCTTGTCCGATCATTGTTTATGTTGTTGTTTGTTGTGTTTCGACTGTTTTGTGTTGCTCGTGATGGATTTGTGGTATTATTATTTCGGTTGTTGTTACCCTGTGATACGCGTGATTGATTTGTGCTACTACTTCTGCCATTTGTGCCAGTAGTTGTTCTATTATTTTGATCTATACGGTTCGAAGCTCGGTTCTCAGTACGAGTTGATGTGGTGACGCGTGAGTTGCTTGACTCAGGTCGATATATAGAGACCGAGCGGCTATTTACACGTGATTTTCCAGGACGATTGCTCGACTGCACTGTTCGTACTTCGACACGACGCCCAAGATCCCGTTCAATGTCTCGTCGTTGCGGCCCTCCATAGTAGTGGTTGTTATTTACGATGTATGTATTATTTATTACAGTGGTATGGTTATAAACGTTTCTACGTCCATGATCCCAATGTTTGTACATGTGGCGATCATATATTCTATTTACTGGCAAGAATACCCACAAATTCATGGATACCGAAACGCCCATAGCAGGTGCCATTGGCGCCCACCCATAGTAGCCACCTCCACTACGCCAGTCTACCCAAGCTGGTCCCCATTCATAGCCAGGTATCCAGCCCCATCCTCTATAAGGTGTGTGAACCCATCTGCCATAGTGAAATGGAGCCCATCCCCATGAATAATTTGAAACCCATGTGTTTCCGTATTCAGTCATAGTCCAGTAGCCATTTGTTCCGTAAGGGCGAAAGTCAGCCGATACTCTTGGGTACCATATGTCACCATAGTTATGATCTCTTTCCCAGTATCCGTAGGGACCCAGTTCATGATAAAATAGGTCGAATGAGACATGTCCGTAGGATTGTGCGTAAATGTTTTTGTGCGATAATAGTCCAACAATTACTAAAAGTGTTATGACTAGCGTGTTTGTAAGTTTCTTTTTCATGTCCCTCTTCTTTAATCAATGTTAAACAATCCTGTCTTTGTTATGTAGGACTTCTGTTTCGCAGTAAAGGTTTAATTTATGAGTTGATAATTCATTTTATTATTTGAACTATTGACTTCAATAGTCTATTTTTGATCTTGTTTAAATATTATTCTGGCTTAGGTTTTCTTGAAAAAACATATAAGTTTGTACCTTTGCCCGATATTTTTAGTGTGCGTAGTTATATAATAATCAATATAACTTCATTAAATTGCATAAATGGGAAAGAAAATAGAAAAGCTACTTATCGAGTTTGCTAGAATTCATCGTTTCATGATGAATTTTTTAAGAGAAGTGGTGTCTCCACCCTACGAGTTTCGAGAGATTATTCGTCAATGTTACGAAATTGGTTGGAAATCTTTTCCTTTGATTAGTTTAACGGGATTTATTGTTGGATTTGTTTTTACTAAACAATCGCGTCCTTCTTTGGAAGAGTTTGGTGCTACTTCTATGCTTCCTGCTTTGATTTCTATTGCGATTGTCCGTGCTTTGGCTCCTTTGGTTACAGCGCTTATTGGCTCTGGGAAGGTAGGTTCACAAATTGGGGCGGAACTTAGTTCTATGAATGTTACAGAGCAGATTGATGCCATGGAGGTATCGGGGACTAACCCTGTGAAATATTTGATATCAACTCGTATTTTAGCGACTACCTTTATGATTCCGGTTTTATGTTTTTATGTAGCAGGCATAGGCCTTTTAGGAGGTTTTCTTAGTTTATCTTCTCAGGACGATCTCAGTTTTTTGTCTTTTTTTACGCAGGTATTTGAAGCAATTGGTATAAAAGATATATCGGCAATGGTGATTCGGGCGGTAGTTTTTGGCTTTACCATTGGTTTTGCGAGCTGCTATGTAGGTTATTATTCTTCTAAAGGGACTGAAGGAGTGGGAAAAGCGGCTAATACCGCCGTTGTTTCTTCGATGTTTTTGGTTTTTATTGAGGAGCTACTTATTGTTCAAATTTTATCGTTTTTTGGGTAGTATAGGATATGGAGAAAAATAGAGCGAAAATAAATTTTGACGATGTCGTTATCCACGTGGATAACGTTAGCAAGTCTTTTGGCGATCTGCATATTTTGAGAGATGTTGATCTTAAGCTTTATAATGGTGAGAATTTGGTGGTCTTGGGAAGATCAGGAACAGGGAAATCTGTTCTTATAAAGATGATATCCGGATTGTTAAAACCTGATTCCGGTATTGTTAATGTTCTGGGACAACAAGTCAATTTACTGAATGAGAGAGAGCTGCGTATGTTGAGGCAACGGGTTGGTTTTTCTTTTCAAAACAGTGCGCTTTACGATAGTATGACTGTGCGTGAAAATTTGGAGTTTCCTTTGGTTCGAAATCAACGTAATCTTACGCGGGGAGAAATTGATAAAGAGGTGTCGGAGGTATTGGATAGCGTTGGTCTTTTGCAAGCAATTAATCAGATGCCGTCTGAGCTTTCTGGCGGTCAGCGTAAACGAATCGGTATTGCACGTACTTTGATTCTACGGCCCGACATTATGTTGTATGACGAGCCTACTGCTGGGCTGGATCCGATTACATGCCTAGAGATTAATACGTTGATTAATGAGGTGCAGGAACGTTATCGTACATCTTCTATTGTGATTACGCATGATCTTTCTTGTGCAAAAACTGTAGGTGATCGTATGGTGATTTTATTGGATGGTAAATTTGAAAGACAGGGGTCTTTTGAGGAGATATTTGACACAGATGATGAGCGTGTCAAAGCATTTTATGATTATAACTTTATTACATAAAAAGATATGAGTACAAATGAGAGGAAGCGTACGCTAACTGTTGGGTTATTTGTGTTGATTGGTTTACTGATTTTAGTTGCCGGTATCTTAGTACTGGGCACACAGCAAAATAAATTTAGCAAAAACTTAGTTTTAACTACTTATTTTCATGACGTAAAGGGCTTGAAAGTAGGGAATAATGTTTGGTTTTCGGGTGTCAAAGTGGGGATTGTTAAGGAAATTAAGTTCCAGAGTATTGATGATGTGAAAGTGGTGTTACATATTGAGGAAAAATCAAGTGCTTTTATTCGTAAGGATGCTGTTGCTAAGTTGGGGTCAGATGGTCTAATAGGTAATGCTATTGTAAGTTTGATCGGCGGGACAGATGCTTCTACACCTATTGAGGATGGGGATGTGCTTAAGTCTGTTTCGGGTACGGATACAGAAGCTATGTTTGCTACTTTACAGCGTAATAATGAAAATTTAGTGGAAATTACCAAGAATTTTGCTTTGCTTTCCAAAGACATTGTGGATGGTAAAGGACTTGTAGGTGCACTGATGACAGACTCCAGTATTGTGGAATCATTGAGTAACTCTATGAGTTCGCTGGAAAATATGATGAAGAAAGCTGATCGTGCGAGCAGTAGTTTAGAGGCTATGGTCGCCAAGCTTAATAATGACCAAGGGTTAATTCATGATTTAACGACGGATACGCTTGTGTTTTCAAGCTTAAGAGAGTCTGCTGCTCAATTGCAAGGTGTGACACAAACAGCGACTGCGCTGATGGAAAATCTAAATAAGACTTCCGATCGTTTAAATGCGAAGGATAATGCGATCGGGGTATTGACTAATGATCCTGAAGCTGCTGATGAAATCCGTCAGATACTTAGAAATTTGAATCAAAGTACGGAGAAGCTGGATGAGAATATGAAGGCTATGCAGAGTAATTTCTTGCTGAAGGGGTATTTCAAAAAACAGAATAAATTAAAGACTGCGGAAAAGGAATTATCCGATGGGCAGTAAATTTGTGTTTATTTAGAGACATGTAGGGATGGGAATTAAGGATTCTGATGTTGTATATGAGGATAATCATTATATAGCGGTAAATAAAAGGGCCGGAGATTTAGTTCATGCCGATATTACGGGGGATAAGACGTTGGAGGATATGGTGAAAGAATATTTGGTGAAGAAATATAATAAGCCAAATGATGCGTTCTTAGGTGTTGTACATAGGCTTGATCGTCCTGTTAGTGGCTTGATAATTCTTGCAAAAACGAGTAAGGGTTTGGATCGAATGAATAGGTTATTTCATGACCGGACTGTGGAGAAGACTTATTTGGCTGTAGTTCGTAATCGTCCAGAAAAGATGTCCGGTACATTGAAAAACTGGCTCTTGAGGGATCGTAAGAAGATGGTTACCAAAGCTTATGATAGAGAGGTGAAGAACGGTAGTTTTGCACAATTAGATTATAAGGTTTTGGGAGAGATTGATGGGTATTATCTTCTGCAGGTAAATCCACTTACTGGGAGAACTCATCAAATTCGTTGTCAATTGGCTTATATGAACTGCCCTATTGTTGGTGATAATAAATATGGTTATCCGCGGGGTAGTTTGCGACGTTCAATTTGTTTACACTCTAGATCTTTATCTTTTTTACACCCTATAAAAGATGAACCGATGGAGCTGATTGCAGATTTGCCGAGGGATGGGTTTTGGGAGAAGTTTAATAGGCTTCTAAAATAATTAAAGCTATTTAAGGTTAGCTTGTTAAAAAGTGGTAGTTTTGTTTTATGAACAGGAAATCAATTTTAGTATTACTGGGCTTTTTTAGTCTTTTTATTCTAAATGCAGGTGACGTTTTTGCACAATGTGCTATGTGTTCGCTTAATGCTGAGAACAGCGTTGCTAATGGCAGTACATTAGGGAAAGGGTTAAATGATGGTATTATGTTTCTTTTGGGATTACCTTATTTAATAGCGTTGGTCGTTGGTGTTTTATGGTATAAGAAGTTTAGAAAAAAGAGCGTTAAAAAGGTTTCTCCATTTGGTGAACAGACGTTGTAAGACTTGTATTGCGTTATAGTATATGCGGTGACGTGAAAAATATGACTCTCGAATAATAAAAATAGAGTTTTTTGTATCGCTGTATTGAAAAAAACGAGAAGATTAATTCTCGTTTAGATTGATAGGAAACGCATTTTACTGTCAAAAATAAAAGCTTTCT
The DNA here is from genome assembly GCF_026711005.1 of Sphingobacterium sp. UT-1RO-CII-1. Classification (GTDB taxonomy): domain Bacteria; phylum Bacteroidota; class Bacteroidia; order Sphingobacteriales; family Sphingobacteriaceae; genus Sphingobacterium. Next base: position 228,808 of record NZ_JAPPVJ010000004.1, read on the forward strand.
CAAAATGTTTATTGCCAATATATTCTTGTATTCTTACGAGAACTTCTTGTTGAAAATCTGTGATTTTACTTTCGTTCTCTGTTGTTAATTGAATGCAGTATGTTGACCCCTCGTGAGGAGAATCAAGCATTTTTAGAAAGTTGATATCGTAAGTAATGGATTGAAGTTCATTTTTTAACCAAGCCAAAAGGGCGTCGTGACTGCTGTCGTCTATTATGATAGAAACATTGTATAAAATCATGTGCAAATGTACAAAAAACAATAATAATAATGAGGTTATGCGATATCGTTAAATATTCCTGTAAAATTAAAGTTGCATTACTGTATTATCGTTGAAAAATAACAATATTTGGGTAGATAATAGATAACTGTATGATTAAAAATCTTGTTCGGATCTGTGTGCTGGTTGTTGTGTTTTTTTCTGTTTCATGTGGAGAATCAGATGAAATCGCTGATGTAATGCCCGTAGAGGATTTTTTTGTGAAGTCGGAAAAAAATAGTTTTAAGCTGTCTCCCGATGGTAGTAAGATAGCTTATATCGGCATAGATAATCATTGTAGGAATATTTATGTTTTGGATTTGAGAGATGAGAAAAAATCGAAACAGTTAACTTATCAAGAGGATGTAAACGTTCAGTACTTTTTTTGGACTTCTGACTCTACAATGGTTTACTCAAATTCTTATGCTGCGATTGATAGTGCCCGTATTTTTTCTATTAATATTTTTAATGAAGAAGCGGTTTCTATTTTACCTGCGAGTGATGCGCATCTTCGTTGGGTATATCCGCAGAGGTTATATGAAGATTATTTATTGGCTTCTATCAATGCACGTGATTCAAGTGCGTTTGATTTGTATAAGGTTTTTATAGATGGACGTCCCCCAGAATTATTGACGGAGAATCCTGGCAATGTTATAAATTGGTTTGCCTCTTCTGATGGAGAGGTCAGGCTAGCGGTAACGAGCGATAGTGTTGAAGAAGGTATTTTGTATCGTTCTGCGAATACAGAAGAATTTAAACAGGTTGAGGTGACCGATTATCAAACATTGATTAAACCTTTAGGTTTTGTTAAGGGGTCTGATACTCGGATTTATGCTCTTTCTAACGATGGACGTGATAAATTGGCGGTAGTAGAGTATGATATTTCGAGAGGGGAAGAAACGAAGATGATCTATGGTAATAGCAAGGTAGATATAAGTGATGCGTGGTATTCGGATCATCTGGAGGAGCTGGTGTTTAGTGAACATACGATTGATCGTGTAGAAAAGAATTTTTTTAATAAAAAAATTAAAAATAGTTTTCAAAAACTTGCGGCACATTTTGAGGATCAGGATATCTATGTTTTGAATACGGATACAAGCTTGCGTAATTGGGTAGTAAAGGTAGCTACGGATGTGAATTCAGGGGCTCTCTATCATTATGATTCGAATATAGATTCCGTTAAACTGTTGACGAAAATTAACCCTAAGCTTGATGATAAGCAGTTGGTTAAGAAACAGTCGATTAGTTTTCAGAGTAGAGATGGTCTTGTGGTGAATGGGTATCTGACTTACCCAAAAGGTATGGGAAAACGAAATCTTCCTGTTGTCGTTCTTATACATGATGGTCCGTATTCACGTGATTATATAGAGTTTGAGTCTGAAGTGCAATTTTTAGCGAATAGGGGTTATCTGGTTTTTCAAGTGAATTATCGCGGGTCTGCGGGCTATGGTAAGAAATTTTGGAGTGCAGGGTTTAAAGAGTGGGGAGGAAAAATGCAGTTGGATATTATGGATGGCGTTACTTGGCTTATTCATCAAGGTATAGTTGATAAAAATAGGGTGGCGATAATGGGAAGTGGTTTTGGAGGGTATTCAGCATTGTATGGTGCGACTTATAATTCTTCTTTTTACCGGTGTGCTATATCGATGTCAGGTTATACAAATCTGTTTACCTATTTTAAAGAGATTCCACCTTATAGGCAGCAATTTATCAAGTTGTTTTATCACACCATTGGTAACCCTGACCGTGAGCATGAACTCTTTAAAGCTATTTCACCACTGTTTCATGCCGACCGTGTTCGTGTTCCTATTCTTTTTGCTCAAGGGGGAAGTGATCGGTATAGCTCTTTAACGGATGCAAATCAATTTGTGCAGAAGGTAAAAAACAATAATATACCTATTAAGTATCTTTATAAGGAGGATGAGGGTAGGAGGTTTAGAGATGAAGGAAACCTTATACATTATTATCAAGAGGTGGAGGCTTTCTTGAAAGCATATTTAAAGTAACTATGGCATATAACCAACTAAAATACCGTAAGAATTTTGGACTATTGGTTGCCTATGTTATTCTGGTTACCATTTTGTTCGTTATTGCTATGTCAGCGGGCAGAACAACTATTGTCAATCTTATAGAAACAGAGTTTAATAATAAGAAGGTTGAAGTGTTTGATAAGTCGGTGGAGCCATTTCATGTTTTTTTTAATGAAAAAATACCGGAAATATCTTATTACCAAGGTTTTTTAGATTCAGTTAAAGCGCTTTCTTATGTTAATGATGTAATTCGTAAGAACCCATTTGTGGAAAAGATTTTGTTTTATGACATTACTATCACTAATTCAGATTCTATTGAAGCGGGGATTAAATATAATAATTTGCTTGTATATCCGAAGAGTGTGACTTCTTTTCGTTTAGATGCTGATAATCGACTTATCACGGAGCGTGTTCACTCTGATGAAAGGCGTTATAATATCGAAGACTTTAATAGTATGGTTTTGAAGTTTATCGGTTTTTTAGACCGTGTTACTGAAACGACAAGTCTATCAGATGATGAGATATACAAGGTGTTCTATACGATGAATGCAGGTAAGGTTAGTTATATGAATATTCCGCGTATTGCTGATTTGCTTTCCTATAAAGGCATGATGTCTAATGCAGATAGTCCGGTAGCATTTTATGATCAGGATTTATTTATGTTTTTTATCAACCCTTCAAAGATTAAAATAAATAATGTTCAGCCTAATTTGTATGAAACTATAGATATATTACCGATTGTATCGGGTAGTGTGAGCGACGAGTCAAATTATATGGAAACAGAACTTTTGCTTCCTGGTGCTTTGTCAGATTATAAGTTGCAATTTGTTAGTTCAGAGCGCTTTATTAATAAGGAGGTGGGGCGTCGCTTTTTACCTGTGAGCTTAGCAGTTTCTGTGGTTTATCTTATTTTAATTTTAATTGCGTATCTTATCTATCGAAACGTAATTATCAATGACAAGTTGTTTCGTTTGCAATATGATTTTATTAATAATCTTACACATGAGTTTAAAACTCCAGTAAGTGTTATTAAAATTGCAGGTAATAATATACAAAGTGGTGATAAACTTTCTGTTGATGAGCAGCGCATGTACGGTAGAATTTTAGATCAGGAGGCTGATAAGCTCAATAGTCTGATGAACAAATTGTTGTCATTTGCACAAATTGAGAATAAATCTATAAAACCCAATAGGCAAGAGGTGGATGTGTTGGAGTTTTGTGAGCCAATATTTTCAGCAGTAAAATTAAAATATCCTGATTTTCAATTTACCTACGATATTGACGTGCAAAATGATATGTTTGTTGATAAAACATTATTAGCAAGCGTGTTTCAGAATTTAATAGATAATGCTTATAAATATTCAGAGCCTAATCGTAAAATATTGCATGTTGATATACAACAAAATAAGAAGAATTTTGTTGTTAAATTTAAAGATCAAGGAATTGGTATAAATAAGAAAGAATTTAATAGTATTTTTAAAAAATTTTATAGAGTTAAGAATCAGTTTAATCAACAGGGTAGTATTGGACTAGGATTAGCTTTTTGTAAAGAGATTATAGATTTTATGGGGGGAGAAATAAAAGTCGATAGTACAGTTAATGAAGGGACTACTTTTACGTTGCTTCTTCCCTTGGGACCGAAAAAGAATTAAACTAATGTTATGAATAAAGATATCACAATTGCAGTAGTTGAAGATGATGAAAACTTACGGTTTTTAGTCGCACATCGTTTACTAACAGAGGGATATAAGGTTATTCAAGCTTCTAATGGTGTAGAAGCGGAGGATTTGATACTAGAACAGAAGCCTGAGGTTGTTTTATTGGATTGGATGTTGCCAGGGAAAGAAGGGATAGAAGTTTGCGAAGCTGTCCGCGAAGCGTCATTTGAAAATATTATCATCATGATGACAGCTAAGTCACAGGATGTTGATAAGATTGATGCTTATAGTTATGGTGTGACGGATTATATTACGAAGCCTTTTAATATGGACGTGCTTGTAGCTATGATTGAGAATAAGGTGCGTTTTTTTCTACCTAAAAACAATGATGTTTATTCGTTTGGCACTACAGAGCATCATCCGAATATTCATTCTTTAGTAAGAGATGGTAAAAAGATCGAATTAACAATATTGGAGAATAGAATTTTGCTTTATTTTTTACAGAATGTAGGTAAAGAGATTACGAGGGAAGAGCTGATGGAGGTTGTTTGGGGATATAGTTCGAATGTAAATACACGCACCTTAGATATGCACGTGGTTAGGCTGCGTAAGAAAATAGAGACTAATCCGGATAAGCCGCATTATTTACAGACAGTAAGAGGATTAGGATACAAATTTGTTGATATAGAAGAGGGTATTTAGCCAAATAAAATTTGTTTTTTTGAAAGTTGATTGTTAACTTAGCAATCAACGTACAAGACCATATTGTCCATTGAGGATAGTGTGGTCTTGTATTTTTTTTAGGTTTTTTATATTAAAATAAAGTAAAGAAAATATGGCAGAAGTTACTTATTATACGCAAGAAGGGTTGGATAAATTGAAGCAGGAGTTGCATCAATTAAAGACAGAAGGAAGAGCTGCAATGGCTAAGGCTATTTCCGAAGCTAGGGATAAAGGTGATTTATCGGAGAATGCCGAGTATGATGCTGCAAAAGAAGCACAGGGCTTGCATGAGGCTAAGATTGCAAAGCTTGAAAATGTACTAGCATCGGCACGTTTGATTGATGAATCTACATTAGACACCTCTAAGGTACTGGCATTGTCTTATGTTAAGATAAAGAACAAGAAGAATAATGCTGTGATGACGTATCAGCTGGTTTCTGAAACGGAAGCTGACTTGAAATCGGGGAAAATATCTGTCAAATCACCTATTGCTCAAGGTTTATTGGGTAAATCTGTTGGTGATATTGCAGAGGTAAATGTGCCGGCTGGTATAATGGAGTTTGAAATATTAGAGATTTCAAGGTAGAAATGTTTTAGGTTATGTGCGGTTTTGCCATAACCGCAACATAACTTAAATTAATATAAATTGAGACGGTTGCTTTATCTTGCAACCGTTTTTTTTATATTTGTTTTGATTTCTTATAAATAGATAGATATGTCAACAATATTTTCAAAGATTGTTTCCGGTGAAATTCCTGCCTATAAGGTGGCGGAGAGTAATGATTACTTAGCTTTTTTAGATGTAAATCCACTTCGTGAAGGGCATGTTTTGGTTATTCCGAAAAAAGAGACTGATTATATTTTTGATATCAATGACGATGAATATATGGGGATGTGGGTATTTGCGAAGATCGTATCACAAGGTATAAAGAAAGTATTTCCTTGTCCTAAAGTAGGGGTTGCTGTTGTAGGTTTAGAGGTTGCGCATGCGCATATTCATCTTATTCCTATTGATGCTGTTGATGATATGAACTTCTCTAAGCCCAAATTAAGTCTTTCTCCAGAACGTATGAGTGAGATAGCTGAAGATATTCGTACTGCTATTTCAGCTGTGACACATTCTTAGAATAGATAAAGAAATAGAGATGCTGGTTAGTTTAGCTAACTTATTAAAGTAAAATATGCAAGATTTGTGGCTGTTTTTTCAGCAAATAATGGATCCCGAGTATTTGTTAAGTCACGGGGGGTTCTATATTGTTGTGCTTATTGTTTTTGCTGAAACAGGATTGTTTTTTGGTTTCTTTTTGCCAGGAGATTATCTTTTGTTTTTGGCAGGTCTTTTTTGTGCGCTAGGTAAGATAGATGTCGATATTACAACTATGTATTCTGGGATATTAATAGCGGGTATTTTGGGCAATTTTACCGGTTATTGGTTTGGTTATCGAACGGGGCCGATGTTGTTTAAACGGAAGGATTCTTTATTGTTTAAACGCAAATACGTCATTATGGCGGAAGAGTTTTTTCAAAAATATGGAGGAACAGCCTTAGTGATAGGGAGGTTTGTTCCTATTATTCGTACATTTGCCCCTATATTTGCGGGAGTTGTCAAACTTAATTTTAGAAAATTTGTCATTTATAATGTTACAGGGGCTTTTTTATGGGCTACTTTGTTGACATTAACAGGCTATTTTTTGGGGGTGAAATTTCCGGAAATTATTAATTATGTAGAATATATCATCGTTGCATTGATTGTTATAGCATTTTTACCGATTGCTATTGCATTGCTAAGAAGATGGTTGAAAAATAAAAAAGCAAACAAACAGTAAAATAATTAATGATTAAACAACATCCTTGGCACCAGATAACTCCTGGGAGTGATGTGCCAACTTCAGTAAACGCAATTATTGAAATTACGAGCGGTTCAAAAGGTAAGTACGAAATTGATAAAGAGACAGGTCTTTTGATTCTAGACCGTGTTTTAAGCTCTTCCGTTGTCTATCCGGCAAACTATGGTTTTATTCCACAGACTTATTGTGATGATAAGGATCCTTTGGATATTCTTGTAATATGTTCTGTTGATATTATTCCACTTACTTTGGTTGAGGCTAAGGTTATAGGAGTAATGACTATGGTTGATGGGGGTGAACAGGATGATAAGGTCATTGCTGTTGCTAAGAATGATCCTATTTACAATTATATCAATGATATGGATGAGCTGGCTCCCCATATGATGAAAGAGATTGTTCAGTTCTTTCAAAGTTATAAAGCTCTTGAAGAAAAAACGGTGATTGTAGATGGAATTCATGGACGTGAAAAAGCACAGGAGATACTTTTAGAAAGTATTGAGTTGTACAAAAAGGAATTTGGTAGTAAATAAGCTGAAACGATGGCCATCGATTTATTTTGGACAATATTTTTGGTATTAGCTAACGGTTTTTTCGTTGCTGCCGAATTTGCCATTGTTAAAGTACGTGCTTCTCAAATTGAGTTACAGGCAAAATCGGGAAGTAATGTCGCTAAAATGGCGAAAAATATTACCGAGAATCTCGATGGCTATTTGGCTGCTACGCAGCTAGGTATCACTTTAGCTTCTTTGGCCTTGGGTTGGGTTGGGGAAGCGGTGATGACAGAGGTTGTTCATCGTTTTTTTTGGTTATTTAACGTTGAATTGACAAGTGTAGTAGCTAAAAATATGGGACATGTTCTTGCCTTTGCTATTATTACTTTTTTACATATTGTATTTGGTGAGTTAGCGCCAAAATCAATCGCTATCCACCGACCGGTAGCAACGACGATGCAGATTGCTGCTCCTTTACATTTTTTCTATTTTATTTTTAAACCTATTATTTGGGTTTTAAATGGTTTTGCAAACTTTTTACTTAAGTTAATAGGTATTCAAGTTAGAGATCATGAAATCAGCCACTCTTCAGAGGAATTGCAGTATTTGCTTGAGAAAGGAAAAGAAAGCGGTGCTTTGAATAATGCGGAACATGAGTTGATTAAAAACGTTTTTGATTTTAATGAACGGATCGTTAAAAATATTATGGTTCCTCGTACAAAGATTGTTGCAATAGAGGTTACTGATACCGCAGAAGACTTTATTAATACAGTTACTGAAGAGGGGTATTCCCGTATTCTTATTTATGATGATAATATCGACCAGATTGTAGGTGTTGTGCATACGAAAGATATTTTGCCTATTGTGGTTAAAGGGAAAGAGGTGGTACTGAAAGATATTATGCGTAAGCCTTATTTTATTCCGGAAACCAAAAAGATCAATGACCTGATGACGGAGTTTCAGCAAAAGCGTATACAGATTGCCGTTGTGTTGGATGAATTTGGTGGCACGGCAGGTATGGTCACTTTGGAAGATATTGTTGAGGAGTTGGTGGGAGAAATACAGGACGAATATGATGAGGAAAATCCTGTTGTAGAACGAATTTCTGAAACTGAATATATGGTTGATGCGGGGGCTAGTGTGCATGATACGAATAGCTTCTTGCCTTTAGCCTTGCCAGAGAGTTCTGATTACGATACGATTGCCGGTTTGGTAGGGCATTATTTTGAAAAAATACCTAATGTTGGTGAGGTTAAGGAGTTTGAAGGTTACTCTTTTACCATTATAAAAAAGACGCAACAGAATATTGAATATGTAAAACTGGAATTGATCGAATCGCCAATTGACGATTTGGATGAATAGTATAGTTATTATATTTCAAAGAATATCTTAGCCCTTTAATTATATGCATTTGTTTTATACCGCTGCTATTGAGCCGCAACATAAAGACTTTATTCTTTGCGAGGATGAAAGCAAGCATGCGATTCGCGTTTTAAGACTCGTAACTGGTGATATTGTGGGATTGGTTGATGGACGTGGGGGCTGGTATACAGCAGAGATCATTGATCCGCATCCTAAGCGAACAGTGCTCAAGATTTTGACTGTTAAAGAATCTTTTAATAAGTTAAATTATGATTTACATATCGCAATAGCACCAACAAAGAGTATCGATCGGATAGAGTGGTTTTTAGAAAAAGCAACAGAGGTTGGTATTTCTGAGATTACCCCATTGTTGGTTGAACATTCGGAACGTAAAGAAGTGAAGTTAGATCGCCTTAATAAGGTGGTGGTTTCTGCGATGAAACAATCATTGAAAGCTTATTTACCGAAAATTAATCCGCTTATCTCTTTTTCTGAATTTTTAGTACAGCAGGAAACAACATCTGCTGTTAAAGTTATTACACATTGTGCCGAAGGAGAGAAAAAATTTTTGAATAAAGTTTGTCCGGCAGGCGGGAAGTATCTGGTGCTTATTGGCCCTGAGGGAGACTTTTCGACAGCAGAGGTAAGCAAAGCTTTAGCAATGGGGTATTTGCCTGTTTCTCTTGGCGAGAGTCGTTTACGCACAGAGACAGCTGCTTTAGCCTCTTGTATAGAGTTGTCTCTTGTTAATAGGTCGTAAGCTTTTTATTTTATTAATACTGCGTCTATAATCTGTATTTCAGCATTTCCCTTTAGTGGTTCTGGATTAAACTTCATTTTCCCTTTAACTTTAATAGGTTCTTCTGTGAACTTTATGGATCCGTTTTTCATGAAAATTTCGACCATGGGCGGAATGCCGTTACTTCCACAGAACATGCACTGCATTACAGGGAGTACGGATAGCATGAATGTACTGTGCGTACGTCCGCTATTTAAGGGGACTAAATACCCTGGGAGTTCGACTTCTTTATTTTCCAAGGCCTTTAGGACAGGTGGGTAGGTTGGGGTATATACTTTTTTATTTCCTTCTACAGTTACCTTGTACATCATTTTGTCAATAGCTTCCCAAGTGCTGTTCATCATTGGTGTATGATCAGGTACGTCCATTTCAGGGAATTGACCTATTTGTGCTTTTGCTTGTCCTATAGTAAATAGAGCTATGATGAATATTAAAATTTTATTTTTCATTTTATTTATCTGCTAATATTGTCGATATTGTTGTGCTATATGCCTTTAATGCGGGTAGCAATGCCGCCAAAATGCCGATTATGCATGCAGCTAAAATAATAAATATTTCTTTTGTATTCCAGGATAAGGCCTCGATGAAATCTGCGGTTTCACTTGTTTGCTGGTTAATTAGGTATAGAGCAGTATGACCAATTATTAATCCGATTATAGCGCCTATTGCAGTAATAAACAATCCTTCTAATAGAACTAAGGTAAATAATTTTGTTTTCGATGCGCCCATAGATCGCATGATAGCTAAGTCATATTTGCGTTCTTTTAATGCATTGTATAAACTAATGAATACACTAAATCCTGCAATAAACATGATAATATAAGCTAATGCGCTTAAAGAGTCCAAACCGACTCCCATTAGCGAGAATAGGCGGGTGCTTTCAATAGCTGGTGATGCAGCTTGCATGTCTGTAGATTGGTTGACAAGGCGGGGTATGATGCCCATTGCTGCAGGGGAAGCATACTTGATAAGCAGTGCTGTTATTTCGTTTCCTCTGGCTCCTAGTATATCATCTCCTATATTTTTAACAAAAATATCATTTGGTTTTTCACTTACATATTCTTCATGTTGATCTTCATGGTGGTTATGTTGGTGATCATTATGATGATGGTGCTCATCGTGAGGCGGATGATTAGAGTTATGATTATGTTCTTCATTATGGTTATGATCATGGTTGTGATCTTCATGGATGCCATGTACGTCCCAAACGCTTTGAAGATTGCAGAGGATTAAATTATCAACAACAGAGTTAGCGTTTTCTAAAATACCAACAACTTTAAATGGATGTTCGTCGTGTATGTGTCCTTCGGCAGAAAGCCCATGAGCTGTATGAAATTCGTCGCCAATTTTTAGTTTTCTTTTTCGGGCTACTTCACTTCCTATTAAGGCTTCATAATTTTTATTCCAAAATTGACCTTCTGCTATATGTAATTCATATAAGTTTAAATAAGATGAGTCGGTTCCTATTAAACGATGCCCTTTATAGTTATCTCCCAATGAAATAGGGACAGCTAAGTCTATGAATGGGTTGTTGGCTAGTTGGTTGGCCTCCGCCAAAGTAATATTTCCAGTAGGGTTATCTACATGGTAAAGAGAGCTTAGAATAAGTTGTAGAGGACTTCCTTTAGCACCGACAACAAGATCAATATTTTTTGTGTTGTTTGTTAGTTGCTTTTCAAACGTATCTCCAGTAATATATATTACACATAGTATAGCGACACCAAAAGCTGTTAATAGTATGCTTAATAGGGTGGAACCAATTTGTTGTGTTATGTTTTTCCAAACGAGCTGTATGGTATTCATATTTTATAATTGATAAAAGGTATTGAACTGATCTTTTAAGCGCTTGTCATGCGTGGCAATAAAAAGTGTAGAACCGTAGTTATCTGCGATTTCAAATAGCATTTTTATAACTAGACTTGTATTTGTGTCGTCTAAAGATGCTGTTGGTTCATCGGCTATTAATAGGGCAGGCCGATTAATAACTGCACGGGCTATTGCTACACGTTGTTTTTGACCTCGACTTAATTGATTGGGTAAGCTTTTCCCTTTATCAGCGAGCTGTAAATCATTTAAGACTTGTGTAATGTGGGTTTCATCTATTGCATTTTTAGCCAAACTTTGAGCGAGTTTGATGTTTTCGATAACCGTTAGATTTTTCAATAAGTGTGCTTCTTGAAAAATCATACCCATATTTTTAGCTCTAAAGGCATCTAGAGCAGAGTCTTTAAGTTTGTATAGATTTTCACCTAATAGAGTGACTTGCCCTGTCGTTGGTTTTGATAGGCCACTTAGTAAATTCAGTAGTGTTGTTTTTCCTGTCCCCGAATCGCCCAATAGCAAACTATGTTGCCCTTTTTCCAGATTTATTTCAGGGAAGGTTAGCTGTGCAGCATTAGTATACTGATAGGTTAAATCTTGTGCAGATAATACCGTGTTTGACATTGAAATTCCTTTTGTTGCAAAATACCAACTATTATTATAAGATGGAAGAAATAGATTGATTATTATCTACATAGCCATTCTTTAATCGTATGGTTGTTTTTAGTTGGCTTATGTTAATTATGTGTTAAGTTTTGCCGTTAAAAAAGGGTGTATGTTCATTGATTTTTAATGATTATATAATATAGGTTCAATGCTAGGTTAACATGTACTCGGTTTCTTTGCATTAGATAAAATTAAACATAACATCATGAAAAAATTATTTCTACCCGTTTTAAGTGCAGTTGTCATCAGTATTACTTCTGTAAGCTGTTCTGACAAAAAAGATCCAATCGGTCCTGACACTGAAATTCCAAATGAAGACGGATTAGTTGTTAAAAAAGGTATTATCAAAAGTAACGAAACGTGGACAGCAGACAAGGTTTATCTTTTAGATGGTCGTGTTGTTGTTGATGAGGGGGTTACTTTAACTATTGAGCCTGGAACTATTATTAAAGCTGAAAACGGACAAGGTTCTAATGCTACTGCATTAATCGTCGATCGTGGTGCTAAGTTAATTGCTAATGGTACTGCAGATAAGCCAATTATTTTTACGGCTAAACTTGACGGAATCAAACGTGGTGAGAAAGCTAGTACACTTAAAGTAACAGATGCAGGCCAATGGGGAGGGGTTATTATGTTAGGTAATGCGCCTATTTCTGTAGCAAACGCTGAAGGTATTGCTTATATCGAGGGAATTCCGGCAGGACAGTCTTATGGTGAATATGGAGGTAAGAATCCAACAGATAATTCTGGATCATTAAAGTATGTTTCTATTCGTTTTAGCGGTGTAGCTTTAGAAAATAACAGCGAAATCCAAGGTTTGACCTTAGGGGGAGTTGGTAGTGGTACTACGATCGAAAATATCGAAATTTTTTCTAATAAAGATGATGGAATCGAGTGGTTTGGAGGTACTGTAAATGTGAAAAATGTATTGATTTATGGTCAGGAGGATGATGGTCTAGACATTGATCAGGGTTATTCAGGTACTATTGACAATGCGTTGGTTATCCAAACTAAAGAGTCTGATAGTGCACTTGAAATTGATGGACCAGAAGGAAATGCTAAAGGAGCATTTACATTAAAAAACATCACAATTGATATGAACAATCTACCAGGCAAGCGTATTGCTGACTTCCGTGACGGTGCAACCGGTATGTTAGAGAATATCTACGTTAAAAACATTGTTGATGGAAATGTTGTTCGCATGAATGATGACAAATCTATTGAAACTTTAAATTCAGATGAGTTGATATTTAAAAACTGGGAGCTTGTTTTGCCAGAAGGAAAAACTGTTGAGCAGTTGTTTACAGTACATAAAGAAACACAGGTTAAAGCTGACGCTACTAAGTTTACTAACCATGCAAAAGGTGTGAAAGAAAGTGCTTTGGGTGCTGATGTTAAGGTTTTTGACTGGACTTTTGCAAAAAGTTTAAGAGTATTTTAATACTGGAGAATTTAATAATCATACATAACCATATATCCATCATCCAAATTGTACCTATCGTTTGATTTGGGTGATGGTTTTTTGAAGTGGTTGCTTTATATTCCTTATTACGAACTAAGCGAATAACCAATCACTTACTACGATAATCTAACACGAAACACAAACAAAATCTTTTCATAAATGAATAAGTATTATTCTTTTTGGTTATTATTCTTTTTTATAGCGCCTGTTATGTTATTTGGACAAACAGGACGTATCACAGGTGTTGTTAAAGATGCCGGTTCTAATGCTTCTTTATCAGGAGTAAGTGTTGCTGTAGTAGGAGGTGCACAGGCTACCAGTACTGATTTTGAGGGAGCTTATAGTTTTGACTTACCCACAGGCACCTACACTCTTTTATTTAGCTATGTAGGTTATGTAAGTCAGGAGATTACAACGATTAAAGTTGATGGAGGAAAAGCTGCTTCTGTTGATGTTACTTTGTCATCTTCATTTGATGAATTGGATGAGGTGGTCGTTTCTGTGTCCGCACGTAAAAATACAGAACAATCTATTTTAAATATGCAGAAGAACTCAGGCGTCGTGATGGACGGTCTTTCTTCACAAGCGATTAAACGTTCGGGCGCAAGTGATATTGCATCAGCTGTGAAAATTGTTCCAGGCGTATCTATTCAGGAAGGTAAATATGTATATGTTCGTGGGTTAGGCGACCGTTACACGAAGTCTATTTTGAATGGTATGGACCTTCCAGGTTTGGACCCCGACAAGAATACAGTACAGATGGATATTTTTCCTACAGGTGTGTTGGAGAATATCATCGTGATGAAATCAGCATCTGCTGATCTTCCTGCTGACTTTACAGGTGGTGTTGTGGATATTGTTACGAAAGATATTCCTACACAAAAACAGATGGGCATATCATTATCTTTAGGCTATAATCCTGACATGCATTTTAAAGATAATTATGTGGGCTACAAAGGTAGTGGTACAGATTTTTTTGGGTATGACAAGGGGAAACGATCTATGCCCGTTACAAAAGATTATAATATTCCTTCTCCTGTGTTAGAGAGCAATAGACCAGCCGTCGAATATGTGACTCGTTCTTTTGACCCAACAATGGGAGCAGAACGTAAGAAAAATAATTCACCTGATATGAGTCTTTCGTTTGATTTCAGCAATCAATATAATGTTGGAGGTAACAAATTAGGTGTGATAGGTGTATTGAATTATAAAAAAGAGACTCGTTTTTATGAGGGTTTCCGTAACGGAATTTATCAAAAGCCTAATCAAACAGATGAGAGTTCTGAACTTCGCGCAGACCGTACAACGGTGGGTGATTTGGGGGAAGAAGAAGTGCTTTTGTCAGGAATGTTGGGATTAAATTATAAAACAGACCGATCAAAGTATACGTTTAATGCATTGCATATACAGAATGGAGAGTCTAGTGCTGCGATTTATGACCAAGTTACTAGAATTCAAAACTCGAACACTACTTACAAGCATACTTTGGATTATAGTCAACGTTCAATTACAAACTTGATGTTGGGAGGAAAGCACAGTAATGAGAATACAGATTTTATTACGGAGTGGAAAATTTCTCCGTCATGGGCTAAGGTAAAAGATAAGGATGTTCGTCAAACTACATTTGTTCGTGAAGGAGATAAGTTTGTTATGAATACAGATGCAGGTCTTCCAATGCGTATTTGGAGAAATCTAGATGAGGTGAATGCGGTTGCAAAGGTAGATTTTACTAAGAAATGGAACCTATTTGAACGTGACGCTTCTTTGAAGTTTGGTGGTTTGTATAGCTACAAGCAACGTGATTATGGAATTCATAATTATACGATTAACTTCCGTGAAAACGATACAGGCGCGCCAAATGGTGATCCAAATAAGATTTTAAATGAGGAGAATATCTACTCGGCAAATGCTGATCAGGGTTTTTATATACAAGGGGAATACGAAGCAGCAAATACGTTTGATGCAAAGCAACATACTGCCGCAGCGTACGCATCTGTGGAATTGAAGCCTTGGGAGCAGGTAAAGGCAATTATTGGTGTTCGTGCAGAGCAATATACTTCATTTTTTACGGGGCAGAACGTCGCTAGAGATGTTTACGATAATGTGAAGACTATAGATGATCTGGACTTTTTCCCATCGTTGAACCTGATTTATACGCCTATTAATAATCACAATTTACGTGCTTCTTATTCCAGAACGGTTGCTCGCCCGTCATTTAAGGAGTTGTCGGTTGTTCAAATTTATGATCCATTAACGGATACAAGATTTTTGGGGAATTTGGATTTGAAATCAACCTATATCAATAATGCTGATATTCGTTATGAAATATTTGCTGATCGTGCTCAAATGTTTGCTGTAAGTGGTTTTTATAAAAAATTTAAAGATCCGATTGAGTTACAATCTTATTCAGATGCTGCGCCGACAAATATTACGGCAAGAAATACGCCTTCGGCAAATGTGTACGGCGTGGAAGTGGAAGGTCGTAAACACTTTGGTTTTATCTCCGAAGGTTTGCAGGATCTAAGTTTTAATTTAAATGTCACAGTTGTGAAATCGGAAATTGAAATGAGTGATAACGAATTTAACGCAAGAAAGTCATTTGCTCGTCCTGGTGAAGAAATTGAGAATAAACGTGATTTACAAGGTCAATCACCCTATTTAATTAATACAGGTTTAATGTATAATTCTTCCGAGAAAGGCTTTGAAGCCGGAATGTTCTATAATGTTCAAGGTAAGACATTGGAAATTATTGGTTTTTCGAAGAACTCGGATGTTTTTGCTAAGCCTTTTCATAGTTTGAATTTGAATTTAGCTAAAAAGTTAGGTGCTAATTTTAGAGCAGGTACCGTTAGTGTTAAAGTAGATAATTTGTTAGATAGTAAACGGCAGAGTGTATACGAATCTTTTGGTGCAGCTGATCAAATTTATTCGGAACGCCTTTACGGGCGTCGGTTTACTGTAGGGTATAGCTTTAATTTTTAAGTTTAGATTTTTCAAGAAAAAAAAGCCGTAGCACTTAAAATGTTACGGCTTTTTTTACTATTTATTTTATTGATATAAACAGTAAATGATTTACATATTATTTGTTTGTTATGGTACGTAGTGATATACTACTTCATATAATTGGTCTTTGTGTTGTTTGGATAACTGTCCTATATTAAGATTCTCCGCTTGGGGCGTCGGCTCGCAAACAGTGAAGTATTGACCTTCGTAAAATATACTTTGACCTATTGGTTTATCAAACTGTATGGCCATGGTGACATGTGTTGGGTAACGCAGTGTTATCATGGGGAGGTTGTAAATCTCTTTGACCAGATAAAAGAATAATGCTACGCGGTCATCACAGTCACTAGCTTCAGCACTTAGAGTTGCTTCTGGAGAAAAACGTTTTTCTTTTCCAAAGGTTATCCAATCATCTTCGTAGAGGAATGCTTTTCTTGTGAAACGCATGAGGTAATCAACACCTTTTTCTATACTTAGGTTTTTTACCTTCTCTACGAGTTGCGGTATCAATGATTGATAGGTCCGTTCACTCATAGGAATATTGAAATAGGTTTCGAAATCGACTATAGGGTAGTTTTTAAAAAGAGTGTTAATGTCTTGGTTTATTTGTAAGTTGAATTTGTATGTTTTTCCTTTATAGTTGAAAGCTACTTTCTTTTCTTCATACTTATCCGCCTTTAGGGTAGGCATGTTGGTTATTTTATAACTAAAAGCATTTTTTGCTTCTGGAATTTCAAAGTTGATTAACGAATAAGGCTCATTGATTTTAAACAATTCGTTGTAATCATGGTGGTTTAGGCATATAAAGATGTCATTTCCTAGATTGAAAAATGGAAGGTCTGAAATGTCATCGTTTGTGCGGACATACATGATGATTTGTTCATCGCGGCTTGCTAAACGAGCATCGTAGCCCGATTTATTAAGTAGGAACCATTTAAAAAGAGTATACCGTAAGTAATTCTCTTTTTTCGGACTTATTCTTTCAGCAACAGCACGCACAGTTTGGTAGAATAACCAGTCATTTAATTGTTGTTCTGCTTTATAATCTTGTATTGTTTCTATTAATGGTTGATAATTTGTTGCACTTATTCGGTCATAAAAGGCTTCTACTGTGTTTCCCGAAGGTTTTGTTGTAAATTGGAATTTAAAAGATGGCTCAATGTTAATTTGTAAAGGGGTGTTGAATATGTTTATTGTATCAGTCACAGTATTGGCATTTGTCACCGTAAGATAGGGTGCAAATATTATAAATACGGTGATTAAAACGATTTTCATAATCTAAATTTAATAAAAAGTTATTGTAATATTAACATTGGGTTGGTTTTATGATAATGGATATGTTATTTTTTATTGCTACTCGACAAACAGGTTTCTGTGTCTTAAATATATTTGCGAATATGTTAAGAATACAAAAAAATCATTATATTGGTCAAAACTAAATAATAAGTAAAACCAAATTCATGATATCATCTGGGGAGGATATAGCATTGCTAAGAGCCATTATATCGGGTAATGAACTTGCAATCCGAATAATTTATGAGCGTTATTCTAATCGAGTTTATAAATTGTCTCTTGTTTTGTTAAAAGATACGGGCTGGAGCCAGGATGTTGTTCAGGAAGTTTTTATTAAGTTCTGGAATAATAGGCAAACTCTAGATCCAGATGGCAATGTTTGGAGCCTTCTCTATGTAATTACTAAGCGTACTGCTTTAAATAAGTTACGGGATATAGGTAAGTCTAATTCGAATTTTGAAAAGATATGGGCTAATATTTCTTATGTAAGTGATAGTGTACATGAAGAATTTATTGCGAAAGAACTATCAGATCGTTTAGATTTCTTTTTAGATCAGCTCCCGGAACGTCAGCGTGAAATTTTTAAACTAAGTCGAGAACAAGGGTATACACACCAACAAATAGCGGTGCAATTAGGGATATCTCCGAATACGGTGAAAAACCATATTGTACAGGCGCTAAAAGTTATACGCAAGTATACCCAGGAAACTGAGTCTTATTTTTCTTAGCGTTTTTTGTCCTATTGTTTGGAGTCTATGATTTCGTTTTGACTTTCTATTTATATAGTTGTGGCTTTATTGTTAAAAGTCATTCATGATTTCTGTTAAAAAAAATATGAATGACTAGTCCCTTCTTGCTTTTTTTGTGTTCTATATATAAAGAGGCATCTATAAAGATTTTTTAATAACCGTTTATGAATCAAGTTAGGCTTAAATATCTTATGTCGAAATATGTAGATAATACTATTTCAAAGTCTGAATTGGCAGAGTTTCTGGCAGGGTTATCGGATATTGAGGTTGATGATGTAGCGGAATTAGTGGATTTTGAAGCTGAGGAGTTAGATGCTCTTTTTAATAACGAGGACTATGTACTGGCGGGAGATAAAAATTTTTTAGAAAAACTTAAGGATGAGGAGGTCGTTTCGAAAAATAAGCGTCATGTTATTTTTACCTACAAGTTTAGCTTAGCGATTGTTGCAGCTCTTCTTTTAGTTGTTGGTTGTTTTTTTTATCAGATGCAAAGTTCGACTCTTGCAGGTAAGCTTGTTCAGGCGGATATATCTCTTCCTGAGGATAATCAAGCAACTGTGACTTTGCAGAATGGTAAAAGTTATTCATTACTTCATACTAGTGAAGATGTGCTAGCGGAAGAGGGGTTACAACTCGTAAAGACTACTAACGGTGAACTGTTTTTTAAGGTCGTTGAGACAAGTGAAGAACATGTTGTGTACAGAACATTTAACTCACCTAAAGGTGTTTCTTCAAAGATAGTGCTTAGTGATGAGACTGTTGTGTTGTTAAATTCAGGAGCTAGCCTCACGTATCCTTCTCGCTTTTCTGCTGAACATAGAGAAGTCGCTATTATTGGTGAAGCATTTTTTGATGTAACACACCGTGATCAGCATCCTTTTTTGGTTAAGGTGGATAATACGCTTATTAAAGTATTGGGGACAACTTTTAATATTGCTACGGATGCAGTAGCTAATAAAGTCTTAACGACATTAGTATCGGGTAGCGTTGAAGTATTTACCCCAAAAGCAAGAGGTTTGATTAAACCAGGAATGCAATCTGTATCGGATCAGATCTCTGGTGAATTGCAGCATAAATCTGTCGAAATTCAAGATGTACTGGCTTGGAAAGAAGGCTATTTCCGTTTTAATGAAGATGATATTCGTTCTGTTTTGAATAAAATTAAAAGCTGGTATGCTATAGAGGAGTTTGAAATTTTGGCGATTACAAATGATCGTTTTACTGGGGCTGTGAAGCGAACTCAAAAGTTATCAGAACTACTTGAGCAACTTGAGAAAATATCTAGTTATAAGTTTAAAATTATAGAGGGGAGGGTTATCGTTATGTATTAAAAGGCTACTTAGAAATATAAGAACGGAAGCGCTACCAACACTTCCGCTCAAGATGTTTAGTGATAGACAAATTTTTTCGAGAAATTATAAATCATATTTCAACCAAACGATTGCAAATGTACAAAATCCATACAACTAATCGGGGCTTCTGGCGAACCCCTATGGTTAAATGCCTAATCAAGATGAAAATAACCGCTTTTTTCATGCTGGTAATGTTCGTGCACGTGCACGGATCGACTTATGGTCAAAAAATATCTTTACGTTTATCTGGAGCTACTTTAAGCACTGTGCTGAATGAGATTCAAAAGCAGGCGGGGGTAGACTTCTTATACAATAGTGCTTCTGTAGATGTAAAGAAAAAAATATCTGTTAATGTTAAGAATCAAAATCTTTCTGACGTATTAGAATCAATTTTAAAGGAACAAAAATTAGATTTTGAGATTGATAAAAAAGTAGTGCTTATTAAACGTTCTGCAGATGCTCTTGTGAACAGTGACAAGGTTGAAAACACCGTTGTTCAGAGTAGAGTTGTGAGCGGTGTGGTTAGGGATGTTAATGGACAACCTGTAGCAGGTGTGACTGTTAGTGTTGTTGGAACGACTACAGGAACGACGACAGATACTGATGGGGCATATTCATTGCAGGTTAGTAATACACATAAGACATTATCGTACTCTATTGTTGGTTATACACCTCAAAGTGTAGATGTCAATGGACGTTCTGTTATTGATGTTGTTTTAGAGGAAAATATAGACGACTTAGATGAGGTTGTTGTCGTTGGTTATTCTACACAAAGAGTCCGCTATCTTTCCAGTGCGATAACAACTTTAAATGCAGAGAAGCTGAAAGATGTTACTTCTAATGATTTATCGGCTATGTTACAAGGTAAGGCTCCAGGTGTTGTGGTGTCATCCGGTTCGGGAGCGCCTACAAGTAAACCTAATGTCTTAATAAGAGGTGCAGGGACTATTAGTGCAAGTACGTCTCCGCTAATTGTTGTAGATGGAAATATTGGTGGAGAATATAACCCTGCAGATATCGAGTCTGTAACTGTTTTACGTGATGTTGCTGCTACTGGTTTATATGGTTCTCGTGCAGCAAATGGCGTTATTCTTGTGAATACGAAACGTGGGCAGGCTGGCCGAACTAAAGTAGAACTTAATAATTCTTATGGTTTTGGTAACCCTACAATGGGTAGTTTTAAGTTGATGAATTCTCAACAGCTATATGATTATCAGACCAAATTCTATAACCGTGATGCATCTGTTTTGGACAATGATACTGATTGGTGGAAATTAGCTTTTGGTACAGGACGGGTTAATAACCATAATGTTTCTGTAGCAGGAGGGGGAGAAAAGGTTCAGTTCTATACTTCAGGGGTTTTCTTTCGTGAGACTGGAACGTTAAAGAGCACTGATTTTACTGGTTATAATTTTAGAAATAATATCAATGCTAAACTCTCTGATCGACTGACTGCGGCGTTTTATATTAATGGAGGTGTGCAAAAGAACAATTTAGAGAATAGCAATACTATCTATGATGCTTATACTAACCTTCCGTTTGATCCGGCTTTTGACAGTGATGGACTGCCCATAGATGGACGTTTTCATCCGGTTTGGTATGGTAGAGAAAGAGAAAACTTTTTGCATTCATTGCAGTATAACTATAATAATAGTAAAGATTTCGCTGTTAATGGAGATTTGAATTTGGATTATAAGCTTAGTAATAAGTTTACACTTTCGACTTATAATCGAGCACAGCTTTACAATGGTAAGACAGCTCGGTATTTTGATCGTCGTACAAAGCAAGGTGGGGCAAATGAGGGGGAACTTTATAATGGAACATCGAGTTCTGAGCGTTATTTGACTTCGAATAGAATCCGTTATAGCGATAATTTTGGAGCGCATAATCTTGTTGTTTTAGGAGTCGCAGAGGCAGAAACTACAGTTTCAGATTGGACCTCAATGTCAGGAAAGGGACTGCCTCCGGGAAGAGATGTTATGTCTGTTGCGACTAATGTGTTGCAAAATCCGGGAGGTTCTAGAGAACAGGTTTCTTTTAGGAAATATTTGATGCAAGCAGATTATAACTATGCTGATAAGTACTTCTTAGTGGGATCACTTGTTAATGAATTCTCCTCTAAGTTTGGAAAAAATAATTCGACAGCGAATTTCTTTCAATTAGGTGCTTCGTGGAATATTACCAATGAGGACTTTTTGAAAGATAACACAACTTTATCTTATGCTAAATTAAGAGGTAGCTATGGAACTGTAGGGAATGCAGATGGTATATCAAATTTTGCAGCTCTTGGTTTGTATAGTATTACACAAGACGCGAGCTATGCTGGGTTACCAGGGGCTGCACCTTATCAGAAGGGGAATCCTGATTTAAGCTGGGAGAAAATTAAATCTGCAAACTTAGGTGTGGATTTGACATTGTGGAATCGTATTCAGGTTAGTGTTGATGTTTATGAGAAAAAAGCAAGTGAGCTTTTGTACCAAAAGCCGCTAGCTGCTACAACAGGTTATAGTTACGTTTGGGTGAATGCGGGTTCGGTTCGTAATAGAGGCTTGGAGTTTAATATTACATCGCAGAATGTTACGAAGGAGAAGTTTAGTTGGGAGACGGGCTTTAATATGGCGTTTAATAGGAATAAAGTATTAGAATTAAGTGATGGTGCAGATGTTTTTAACCCTGGAGCCAGCCAACCTATAGCAGTAGGGCATGATATGGATGAATTCCATATGCCAATATGGGTGGGGGTAGATCCAAAAAATGGAGACCCATTGTGGGAAAAGATAGAGAAGGATGCTAATGGGGTAATCACTAAGACCACCACAAATATATATAGTGAGGCTGCTACTGCCGATTCTCGTCAATTTACGGGTAAATCTGCGGCTCCAAAATTTACAGGGGGTGTGAGTAATACCTTGAAGTATGGAGACTTTACTCTGTCTGCTTTCTTCAATTTTGTTTATGGAAACTATGTTTACAATGATACCCGGGTATATTTTGATAGTGATGGTCTTTATGAGGCTTTTAATTCTATGGTTCCGATGAATAATTGGACACGTTGGGAAAAAGAAGGTGATATTGCAACACATCCTAAAGCTGTAGTGGGAGGTAATAAAGAGTCTAGCCAAACTTCATCTCGCTTTTTAGAAAGTGGTAGCTACATCAGGCTGAGAAATGTGAGGTTAGGTTACAATTTGCCTCAAAACGCTTTACGCGGGACTGGGTTAAGTAGGGTGCATATTTTCGTTAGTGGGGACAATTTATGGACGGGTACTAAGTTTTCCGGACCAGATCCTGAGGTTTCGTTAACTCAGATAGATCAAAGCTCGGGGAGATCGAGCTTTAAATATCCTATTTCTAAGAAGTTCCTTTTTGGTGTCAATTTAACATTTTAACAAAAAAGAAGAAAATGAAAATATCGATCATACATACGACTATTTTGCTGGTATTGGTAGCTATGCTTCATCAATCATGTCAAAAACATTATCTACCTCATGAATTTATAGAAGAAGAGTCTGCGTTGACGAATGAGGCTGATGTAGAAACGGCGACTATTGGAACATATGCTGTTTTAAAGAATGAAGCATATGTGCGGAGTGGACATTTTTTAATGGAATATCCAGGCGATGCGGTGGCACAGGGGCAGGCTTCGGGCGATGACTTAACAAGAGCTTATAGATATACCCACATTAATACTTCGGCACATAGTACCAACTTTTGGACACAAAGCTATAAAGTAATCGCAGCAGCTAATAAGGTTATTGGCTATGTGCAGGATGATGCCTCTCAAGGGATGCTACAGCTTAAAGGAGAGAATCTTTTTTTACGGGCTTTGATGCATTTTAATTTGGTTCGCATATTTGGGCGTCCTTATCCACAAGGTAAAGGCGAAAATTTAGGTGTTCCAATTTTACACGAAGGCCTGTCGGAAGAAGAAATTGATAATATAAGCCGTAGTTCGGTTAAGGCTGTTTATGATTTTATTATAGCTGATTTATTGAAAGCAGCAGATTTGCTGACTGAGAATAAAAGTAATTCTTTTGCTTCTAAGGAGGTAGCTTATGCTTTGCTTGCTAGAACATATCTATATAAAGAGGATAATATTAACGCAATAAAATACGCTAATATGGTCATTTCATCTCCTAGGTATACACTGTTGCAAGGAAGTGATTATGTGGGTTACTTTAGAACTGTGCCAGAGAATAATAAAGAAACTATATTCGGAATCAGACATACGAAAGTAGAAGACAGGGGAATGAATTCAATCGGTTCTATGTATATCAGCGCTGACGCTTCGGGTAATGCTGTAGGGCAAGGAGTAACGGGATGGGCAGAGATTTATGCTTCTATTAAGTATTATGACTTTTTGAGCAAGTATCCTCATGATTTAAGGAATTCGTTTGTCGTACCCTATACTATAGGCGGTGTTTTGCAGAATAATCAGAAATTGACACCGACTGTTCCTATGTATTATGTTAATAAATATTCTTTTCAGGAAGATGTTGTCAATTTAAGTTCTCCCGTGTATTTCCGATTAGCCGAAATGTATCTGATACGCGCAGAAGCTTATGCTAAAGAAGGGAATGTAGGAGATGCGTTAGCAGATGTAAACAGGATCCGTGAGAGAGCAGGGTTAAAAGGTGCAGAACTGCATAGTTTACAGAATATAGCGGCAGCAAATAAGACAGCTTTGGATGTTGTTTTGGAAGAGCGCTTTTTAGAACTGGCTTTTGAAGGACATCGAGCTTATGATCTTTTTCGGAACAATCGTTCAGTTGTTCGAAATTACCCTGGAACACATAGTTTATCTAACACACCAACTACAGATGTTCATCAGGAGATTAAGCCTACAGATAAACGGGTTGTGTTTTTTGTTCCTCAAGCCGAGATTAATAAAAATAATAATCTAGATCAAAACCCATAAGTGTTTTTATAATAATTTTATTTTTCACACAGGTGATATGAAGCTTTTGTGCTTTATATCACTTGTAGTTTTTTAAACCTTTAAAAAGTAAATAGTTACGACTAAATAATTATAAATATGAGTTATTCAAGAAGAAAATTTTTAAAGACTGCAGGCTTGACCGCTGCAGCAAGTTTTGTTGCTGCTGATTATGTTATGGCATCAAAGCCCAATTGGAGTCTAAACACGAAAACATTAAAAGTTGGTCTTATTGGTTGCGGTGGGCGTGGTACAGCAGCAGCAATGGAAGCGCTTAATGCTGATTCTAATGTGATACTTTATGCAATGGCTGATGCTTTTTCAGATCATCTGTCGAGTTCTTATGATAGTTTAAAAAAAGCTTTTGGTGACAAAGTCCAGGTTAGTGATGCACATAAGTTTGTAGGGCTGGATGCTTATCAGAAATTGATAGATTTAGATGTTGATGTAGTTCTACTGGCAGCTCCTCCGGGGTTTCGGCCAGCTCATTTAGAGGCATCGGTAGCGGGTGGTAAGCATATTTTTTGTGAGAAGCCTTTTGCTGTAGATGCACCTGGTTTACGAAGAGCGATGGCAGCAGCAGATCTTGCAAAGACTAAAAATTTATCGTTAGTGTCTGGTTTCTGCTGGCGTTACCATACACCAAAGAGAGAAACCTTTGGGCGAGTTTTACAGGGGCAGATTGGTAATGTGCTTAATGCAGAAAGTTCATATAATACCGGGGAGCTTTGGTATAAAGAACGTCAGAAAAACTGGTCAGATTTCGAATACCAATTGAGAAATTGGCTGTATTATAGTTGGCTATCTGGAGACCATATTATCGAGCAGGCTATTCATAGTTTAGATATGATGCAGTGGGCTCTAGGTGATGAGCTGCCTATAGCTGCTATAGCTAGCGGGGGAAGACAGAAGAGAACAGATCCAAAGTTTGGTAACGTATACGATCATTTTTCTGTAGTTTATGAATATGAAGGCGGTAAGAAGAGTTTTTTCTCTTGTAGGCAACAAAATGATACTGCACCATCTTATGCAGTAGAACTTGTAGGAGATCAAGGACGTTGTATTGTAGATTGTAGGACTGGAGAGCATTCTATTTTGGGTAAACAACCCTGGAGTTATGCAGATGAAACTAAATTTACGGACGAAAATGCTTATAAAGAAAGTAGCTCACGTAGCATGTACCAGCAGGAACATGATGAGCTATTTGCTGGGATAAGAAATAATAAACCAAAACACGATGGTGCTTGGATGTTTAAATCAAATTTAGTTGCTTTGGCAGGAAGAATGGCAGGGTATACGGGGCAGAGGGTTACACTTGACGATGTGTTGGCTTCGAATGAAGTTTTATTCCCAACGAATGTTTCTTGGGATTTAAAATATAGCCTACCTGTAGCAGTACCAGGTATTACAACTAAAATTTAGATTTATGGATAGAAAAGATTTTATTAGAACGTCATCACTTTTGCTTGGAGGAGCACTTGTTACGCCTAGCGTTCATGGAATGCCGATCGCTAAAAGTGGACAGGCAGCTATTAAATTGAAGAAGGGTGTTAGTTTTTATATGATTAAAGAGGAGCTCTCTTTAATTGATAAGCTTAAACTTGTTAAAGACTTGGGTTTTGATGGCGTAGAATTTAATAGTCCTGTAGATTTTAGTATTAAGGAGCTGTTAGATGCGAAGGATAAGACAGGGATAGAGATACCTAGTGTTGTAAATAAAGACCACTGGGCAAAGCCTTTATCTGATCCTGACTCTTCTGTTAGGCAGTTTACGATAGACTCAGTCGCTCAATCTTTGCAAGATGTTAAAGATTTAGGAGGAGATACTGTATTAGTTGTTCCGGGTGTGGTAAATGAGAAAGTTTCTTATGAAGTAGCTTATAAAAATGCATTGGAATCTGTACGTAAACTTATTCCGCACGCTGAACGAACAGGAATGAAAATCGGACTAGAGAATGTTTGGAATAATTTTATTTTGAGTCCTATTGAAGCTAAAGCTTTTGTTGATGCGATCGATCATCCTTTAATTGGCTGGTATTTTGATATTGGCAATATCTTACGTTATGGTTGGCCTGAGCATTGGATTGAAACGCTGGGTAATAGAATCTTTAAATTGCATGCAAAGGAGTTTAGTAGAGAGAAAATGAATAATGAGGGACTTTGGAAAGGCTTTGACGTAGATCTTTTAAAAGGTGATATTGATTGGAAACTCGTTATGAAAACTGTGCGTGATGTGGGGTACAAAGGAGGGTGGATAACTAGTGAGTTAGGAGGAGGAGATCGAGTTTATCTAAAGAAGGTTGCAGAGCAAATGGAGGAGATAGTTAGTCTTTAGTAACTTATCATCGTTTTTTTAAGTATTACGGTGCTAATAATTAATAAGGAGAGTGGCAATATTGTTACTCTCCTTATTAATTTTGGTGGGTTTTACAATATTTGCCCTATTATGAATTACCTTTGCTGTTTAATAACTTAAATTTTCTACTGCATGTTAACGGTTTTTTTTATTATGTTGCTAGGTGTGGGGATAGGTGTGTTTGTTCGTAAGTTGCCGGTTTTTAAACGGACGAATAGAATAATAACTCTTGTTATTTATGTACTTCTTTTTTTATTAGGTAAGGAGGTGGGAGCTGATGAGCGTGTGCTTTCTAGTTTAAGTACTTTAGGTGTGCAAGCATTGATCATTACACTAGGAGCGGTATTAGGTAGTGCATTGTGTGCTAAATTTGTTTATCAATATTTTTTCAATAGGGATGAAAGGTAGTCTGATTATTATAGGCTTTTTTATTGTAGGAGTATTGGTTGGGGTGTGGAAATTGATACCTGAAGACTTTTTTTCTGATCATATAAGTAGTTATGTGCTGTATGTACTTATGTTTTTAGTCGGGTTATCGATCGGTTATGATAAGGAATTGATGCAGGCATTAAGGCGTACGAACTTAAGGATTTTATGGGTGCCGTTTGCTACTATTATCGGCACATTGGGAGGAACCGCTTTAGTAGGAGTTTTTTTGGAAGATTGGACTGTTTTTGAAAGCATGGCAGTAGGGGCGGGATTTGGTTACTATTCATTGTCGAGCATTTTTATTACGGAATATAAAGGAGCTTCTTTAGGAACTATTGCGCTAATGTCGAATATTATAAGGGAAATTATAGCATTATTAGCGACGCCATTGTTGTTGAAGTGGTTTGGACGTTTGGCACCTATTTCCGTGGCAGGGGCAACAAGTATGGATACAGCATTGCCGATAATTACGCAATTTTCAGGTAGGGATTATGTGCTGATAGCAATTACGCATGGAATCGTTGTGGATCTTAGTGTACCTTTCTTAGTCACTTTCTTCTGTTCTATTTAATCAGTATTATCACAGTAAACAATAAATCTCTTGCTCGCGATAAGGTAGATTGTATTTTTAAGAGTAGGTGTGGGTGTGCTTAAAATATTGGTTTGATTGATCCTTGTTTATTAAGTTTGTAGCCTCATATATGTTAGATAAAAACTATTATCGTATTATTAAGCTAGCGTTTCCTATTGTTTTAGCTAATGCTTCTGTACCGCTGTTGGGTTTAGCGGATACAGCTGCTATAGGGCATACGGGGTCAGCTGTAGATTTGGGAGCAATAGCATTGTCTTCTTTGGTTTTTAATTTTGTTTATTGGGGTTTTGGTTTTTTACGGCAAGGGACTACGGGGTTTATTGCACAGTCTGTGGGTGCTAAAGATAAAGATGAAGTCGAGGCTATCGTTTTTCGATCTATTCTACTGGGACTTTTAATAGGAGTACTACTCGTGTGTTTGCAGAAAATCATAGGGATTGGAGCTTTACACCTTATGAGTGCGAGCGATGAAATTAAGATTTTAGTGGAGCAATACTTTTACATCCGTATATGGGGGGCACCGGCAACTTTGATCACTTTTTCTATTCTTGGTACTTTGATTGGAATGGGATGGACGAAGGATCTTTTGTTTATTCAGCTCTTTTTAAACGGACTGAATGTTCTGTTAAATATTGTTTTTGTAGTAGGTCTAAATATGGGGGTGGAGGGTATCGCTCTTGGGACTGTTCTTTCAGAGGTGTTTACGTTGTTTTTAGCTTTGTTTTTACTATTTAAGCGGATGGACTTGAAGAGTCCGCTTCAACGTTGTAAGGTTCTTTTTAATCGTATCGTAGAAAGGGGAAAGCTAATAGCTTTATTCCGGGTGAATGGTGATATCATGATACGAACGCTTGCATTACTGAGTGGTTTTGCTTGGTTTGCTAATCAAGGAGCTAAATTTGGAGATGAAGTTTTGGCTGCCAATCATGTGTTATTACAGTTTGTTTCTCTCTCTGCATTTTTTCTTGATGGATATGCGCATGTCGGGGAGATGTTAACGGGGCAAGCTTATGGTGCACGTAATAAAACATTGTTTTTGCGGGAAGTCAAGCAATCGACAGTTTTAGCAGGTTTAACTTCTGTTGTCTTAGCGTCAATTATCTGGATGTTCAGTGATGTATTCATTTCTTTGTTAACTGTAGATAAAGAGGTGCGAGCCTTGGCTTCCCAACATAGCGGGTTTGCCGCAGTATATGTGCTTTTTTCTTTTGTAGCTTTTCAATTGGATGGTGTTTTTATCGGGGTAACCAGAAGTCGTGAAATGAGAAATGCTACTTTGATAGCTTTATCTGTTTTTATTAGCTCAGGATTGCTATTAACTATTTATTATGGAAATGCGGGGTTGTGGATTGCTTTTATTGGTTATGTTATCTGCAGAGCTTTGGCGCTGGGAGCATATTATCCTGCTATTATACGGGATATAACACAGCGATAATTATTTCGTAGTCTATTTGTTTTCACTATTTTTGTGGTATATTATTGCTGATCTGCTAACGATTTGAATTTGTATCGGTATTATATCTAATTATGATTGAAGCGAGGTTGTTGAAATCACTTGTGATAAGTGAGGAAGTTGTAGAAGAGTTGTTCAACCTTCATTTTGCCGATCTGTGCCGTTTTTTAGGGTATTATTCACGTGATATACAGCTTGTTGAAGATTGTTTGCAAGATGTGTTTATTAAGCTATGGGAAGACCGTGCTAAGATTAATATATTTCATGTTAAAACTTATCTTTATCGGGCTGCTAGAAATCGGATATTAAACGCTTTGCGAAATAGTAAAACTCGGCAAAACCATGAAGAGTTATGGTTCACTGAAGAGATGGATAAAGCTTATGCACGAGAAGTTGTAGACTATGAGCAATTTTCGTTGTTATACGATGAAGCGGTGTTAAGCTTGCCTGATCGTTGTCGGCTTATTTTTCAAAACTGTAAGGATAATAAGAAAACTTATAAACAAGTTGCTGATGAACTTAACTTATCGATTAAGACTGTAGAAAATCAGATGTCTATTGCCTATAAAAAAATCACAAGTCATATCGTTGGACGTTACCAAAACGTATATTCTAAACCTCTTATATTGTTATTTATAGCTTTCTTAGAATCTTGCTGTTTTTTAAATGGTTGATATATAGTGTTTTGTTTTGAGTTTTTAAATTAATTTAAAAACTCTTAGGGGTTTTTGTCGTATGATGTGTCTATTGTACATAAACCCGGATAAATGAGTATGGATTATAAACCACCATTAGATTTACTTGTTCGTTATCTACAAAAAGAGTGTACGGCTACCGAGTGTAGTTTTGTAGAAGCTTGGCTGTCGGAAGACGAGGGGAATTATCTCTATTTGGAGGGGTTAGAGAAAGAGTGGGTTCATTTTGATGCTAAGTCTTTAGTTTTAAACAGTCGAGAGCGTAAGCAGGTTTGGCGTGTTATTCGTAGCCATATTCGTCCTGCCGTTACTATGATTGAGATGAGTCGTACTCGTTTATGGATATCTGCTTTAGCTATAGCAAGCATTATGTTATTGGTGGGCATTGGTGCAACTTTTTTAGTGGAACGAGAATCCTGGAGACAAATAGGGGGGCAGCAATTGAGTGTAGTAAAGACAAATACCGGCCAGAAGTCTCATGTTATTTTGCCTGATGGCACAAAAGTTTGGCTTAATTCGGGGACGAAAATTTCTTATTCGAATAATTTTAATCAGTATAATAGAGAGGTGTTTTTAGAAGGAGAAGCTTTTTTTGATGTTGTTCATTATGAAAACTTGCCTTTTACTGTAAACACCACGGATATTGATGTAGTCGTTAAAGGGACAGCTTTTGACGTCTCTGCCTATAAGGATGATACTTTTACTGAAGTTTCTTTGTTAGAAGGTATGGTAGAGGTTTATGGGAAAGATGGAGTACTGGTTAAAGCACTCAAACCAAATGATTTATTGCGATATGATAAGTTGAAGTCCAGTTATGCCTTGTTACGTGGCGGAAATGCTGAACAGTATAGTACTTGGACAGCTGAAGAGTTAGTTTTTGAAAATGAATCTTTAGCTGTTGTTATAAAGAAAATGGAGCGTTGGTATGGAGTTAAAATTGATTGGCCTTACGATGGAGTGAAGAAGAATTATACTTTTAGAATAAAAACAGAGAGTTTACGGGAGATTTTACAGTTAATAAATGTTATTACTCCAATAGATTATGTTATACAGGGCAGTGATGTTCGTGTGAATTTCCGATGAAGTATCTTAATGAATATGAAAAACTAATTATAAAATAATTTAACATGAAAACAAAACCAATTCTAATGAGCTTTTTGCTCTTTAGCCAGACTCTTTTTGCCGTAAGTGCACAGGATTTGGTGAAAGGAGATGGAAAGGCTACTAATCTTAAGTCGTTAATTGATGTGGTGGAAAAGAAATACGGCTATTCCTTTATGTTTACTAACAATGATATCGATGTGAATACACCAATATCGTATAATAGTAATATTGCTGATTTAGATCTTTTTCTGAGGGAGGCATTTGTGCGTAGTGGAGTCTCTTATGAGATATCGGGTAATCATATTCTATTAAAGAAGCGCGTTTACGTAGATGGTATCCAAGAAAAAAATGCTGTAGGGCGAATTGTGGACGAAGATGGTAAAGCAATGGCAGGGGTTAGTGTTTACGCTAAAGGCACTCGAAAAGCTGTTATTACTGATCAGTCTGGATATTTTACTATAGAGGTTGACTCTAAGGATATT
Organism: Sphingobacterium sp. UT-1RO-CII-1; assembly: GCF_026711005.1. Classification (GTDB taxonomy): domain Bacteria; phylum Bacteroidota; class Bacteroidia; order Sphingobacteriales; family Sphingobacteriaceae; genus Sphingobacterium. Next base: position 260,370 of record NZ_JAPPVJ010000004.1, read on the forward strand.
CTTGAAGTACGTTTCGTTGGTTACTCTCCCCAAGATGTAGAAGTTGTTAGTGGGGCCAGTTTTGAATTGGCATTATTGCCCAGCAATGAGGAATTAGAAGAGGTGGTTGTTATTGGTTATGGTACGTTAAAAAAGTCTGACGTGACGGGGGCAATTACAAGTATTGATGCGAAGGAGCTGGCGAAGCGTGTTACGACTAACCCAGCAGAAGCGTTACAGGGTGTTGCAGCAGGTGTTAACGTACAACAAAATAGTGGTATTGCTGGGGCAGGGGTTCAGGTTAAAATTCGCGGTATTAACACGTTCGGGAGCAATGAACCACTTTACATTATTGACGGATTTCCCGGCTCTATCAGCACTGTGAATCCTAATGATATTGCGAGTATGGAAGTATTGAAGGACGGTGCTGCTGCGGCTATTTATGGTTCGGTGGCAGCTAATGGCGTTGTTATTGTGACAACAAAAGCAGGTAAGGAAGGAAAGATTTTGGTGGATATTAATAGTTTTGCCAATATTACGGAGACCTCAAAGCGATTAGATGTTCTTGATGCAAAAGGTTATGTGCAAATGCATAAGCAAATGTATGACGAATACAATAAGTACGCTGCGACTCCAATTCCTTTACCATCGTACATTAATAATCCTGGAGAGCATAATACCAATTGGCAGGATGAGGTTTTTCGTACCGGTTTAGCAACTGCTAATAGTTTGGCAATCAGAGGTGGTCAGGAAGATATGCGTTTTTCATTATCGGCGAACTTGAAGAATGATAAAGGAATTGTCATAGCTAATGATTATAAGACTGAGAATGTTAGGATGAAGTTGAATACGAAGAAGAGTATTTTCACAGTAGAGGGAAATATGGCTTATACGAATTCAAAATATCATGGGCCTAATTTTGATTTGAAAGAAGCTTATATGATTTCTCCTTTAGTGCCTGTTTATGATGAAGCACAGAAAGGTGGTTATGGTTTAACGAATTGGGGAGGGATTCCAAATAACGTAAACGTTATTGCTTTTGAGGACGCTGTGACAAGCTGGACAAAAAGACAGGATTTTGTGGGTAATGCTGCGGTTACCGTGGATTTATACAAGGGTTTAACGTTCAAAACCAGTTATGCTTTTAATGGTGTGAATGGACAACAATATTACCATAACCCGCCTTTTACAGCTGATGAGAAAAATCCTTATGAGTATCCATACTACAGTGAAGAAAGAAGCTATTGGCAGGAGCAAGTGTTTGATAATTTATTGAATTATCAAGCTGATATTGAGAAACATAGTGTTAATGCGCTTTTAGGGACTTCCTTAAACATGCAGCAGTCAAATTGGAATGGTGTGGGGGTTGAAGGAAAAAACGTAGTCTATTCGGTAGAGAATGGCGCTTTGGTTACTAAAGAGAGTGCGCAAGGTTTTTTGGATCCTTATTTCATGACTATGAATGCTGGAGTAGGTGGTACTTTTTCGGCAAACGGATCTAAGTATGAGTATAATCGTATGTCTTATTTTGGGCGTTTAAATTATGCTTATGATAGTCGTTATTTGTTGCAAGTTACAGTACGTCGTGATGGCTCGTCTAAGTTTGGACAGGATAGTCGTTACGGAACCTTTCCTTCTGTAGCGTTAGGCTGGAATATTGATAGAGAGAGTTTCTTTCCTGATAATAGTTTTGTAAATCAATTAAAGTTAAGAGGTAGTTGGGGTAAGTTGGGAAATGAGGTTGCATTGGGTTATTATGGACATCAAGCCTTGATTTCTACATATAATAATTTGTGGAGAGGGTATGTGCGTGGAAGCGGTAACCCATGGCCGGGGAGTATAGCGGAAGAATTGGAAAATAGAGCATTAAGTTGGGAAACAACGGTTTCCAAAAACGTGGGTGTTGATTTTGGTTTATTCAATAACCAATTAAAAGGTGCTATAAACTATTATTCAAATACAACGGAGGATTTGTTGATAACAAAAAGCATCGCGCCCTCTGCTGGAATTAATAACCCTATTTTAAACGTAGGAGAGATCAGAAATAGTGGATTCGAGTTAGAGCTTAATTATACTAATCGGGAGAAGCCATTTCAGTATGACATAGGGTTAAACTTATCTACTTTGAAAAACAAGGTAATCAGCTTGGCTAATGAAGATCAAATACTTTATGGAGCGGGTTTGAAGTTTGGGACTGAACATTTTGCTAATCAAACTCGTGTTGGATACCCAATCGGTGGATATTTTTTATACCAAGCTGATGGTATATTTCAGAATATGGATGAAGTTAATAAGCATGTGGATGCGCATGGTAATTTATTGCAACCCGATGCCAAGCCTGGAGATATTCGTTTCTTGGATTTAGATGGTAAGGGAGGGATCGATGAGGATGATAAAATATATAGTGGTACTGGTTTGCCGAAGCTTGAGGTAGGATTGAAATTAGGAGCTTCTTATATGGGTTTTGACTTTTCCGCTTTGCTAAGTAGTGGTTGGGGGCATAAGTTATACAATGGGAATCGCTATTTCTTTGAGGCAATGAGTTCAGGTTCAAATTTTTTGACTAGCTCTTTAAATGCATGGACAGAAAATAATCGTAATACAGACGTTCCAAGAGCAGTTTTGCAGGATGCGAATGGGAATAGTCGTGAATCGACACGTTTTTTAGAATCAGGCGATTTTATTCGCTTGAGACAAATACAGATAGGTTATAGCTTACCCAAGAATGCATTAGGAGCTATCCGTTCGGAAAATTTACGCTTCTATGTTAGTGGACAGAACCTTTTTACATGGACTAAATATAATGGTATCGATCCTGAGTTTGCATCGTCAGGTGTGTTAAGCCCTGGAGTAGATCGGTATATATTTCCATTTACGAAGTCGTATTCATTGGGATTACAATTTACATTCTGATTAAAAAAGGTATAGTGTGTATTTTAAAAGCTTACAAAATGAAAACAAAAATATTATATAAAATAGTTATTGGTCTATCTCTTTCTTTTGGTGTATTATCTTGTAGTGATAAGTTAGATTTAATGGCACCGGATCGATTGACAAGTAGTAATTTTTGGCGGAATGCTTCCGACGCTGAGGCTGGTTTAGCATCTGTGTACTCTAAACTTGAGGTGGCTATCGATACTTGGGAGTTTGCAGAAGTTAAGTTTCCCGTGGAAGCTTATCGTGAGGATATTTGTGAAATTGGTGCGGATGCGTTGAACTATCAAACATGGGTAGAGCTCTATAATTTTACTTATACAAATGGGAATAGCCAGTTTAGTACGTATTGGCGTAATTATTATCAGGGAATCTCTTATGCAAATCAGGTAATAGAGAAGGTGCCAGGTATTGATATGGATGCTAAGCAGCGTTCAATGATTGTGGCTGAAGCTAAATTTCTACGGGCTTATTATCATATGAAGTTGTTGTTGAATTGGGAGAAGATTATTATTCGTGATAGTTATATTACCGGAGAAGATCAGATTAATAAAGAGTTATCAGAGCGTGTAGTAACTTGGGACTTTATTGTTAAGGATTTGGAGGATGCCGTTATTGACTTAGAGCTAAAGCATTCAGCAACAAATGTAGGCAGAGCGAGTAAAGGAGCTGGATATGCTTATTTAGGTTATGTTTATTTGACTCGCGCTTATGAGGAATCTGCTCGAAAAGAAGAAATGCTGGATAAAGCAGAGAAAGCATTGCGCAATGTGACGGGATACAGCTTAGAAAATGATTTTATTTCTATGTTTGATGGAACGAATAGTAATAGTCAAGAATCGATTTTTGAGCTTCAGTTTACTGAAAATACAGCTAATGGAGCTAGTTACCGGACAGCATTGCATAAATGGATTTCGACGTGGGAGTTGGATGGTTGGGACGAAATTTTGCCTAGTAAGATGTTGATAGCAGAGTTTAAGAAGGAAGGTAAGGTTTCGACTACAGGGCGCTATGACTCAAGGTTATATCATACATTGTTCTTAGAGGATCCTTATTTTAACGATCCATCTACTCCTAGGATTTACGGCTATACTTACGATGAATGGTTTAGTAATGGATCTGAACGTTCAAGTTTTCGTAAGTATCTGCCAGCTACTATTGAAGATTTATATAAATCGCGTACGGCTATAAATTTGCCATTGATGCGCTATGCTGATGTATTGTTGCTGTTGGCAGAGACTTTGAACGAGCAGGGTAAAACAGGGGATGCTATTCCATTAATTAATGAGGTGCGTAAACGTGCTGATATGCCAAGTTTACCTTTAGGTTTGAATAAACAAGAGGTTCGTGAACGTATCGAACATGAACGGATTGTTGAGTTTCCACTTGAAAATACGAGATTTTATGATTTACGTAGATGGGGGAAAACGAAAGAAGCTCTTCATGCTATAGGTCGTACGGGCTTTGACCCACAGAAGCATAATTTCTACCCTATTCCTTTGGTAGAGGTGATGTCTAATGATAAATTGTCACAATAATATATTACGTTATATACATAAATAAAATCAGGGGATACTCGTGCGAGGATCCCCTGATTTTATTGAAACTTGTTTGGAATGGTCTAGTTTTTCTATGTAAAGAATAATTGCTGTAGTTTTGCAAAATGTGTATCTTCGTGCAATGGATAATTTTATTGTTTCTGCACGTAAATATCGACCGGATACATTTGACTCGGTAGTCGGACAGCAACATATTACGAGTACTCTAAAAAATGCTATACATCATAATCAATTAGCTCAAGCATTTTTATTTTGTGGACCTCGTGGTGTGGGCAAGACGACTTGTGCGCGTATTTTAGCAAAAACTATAAACTGTGAACAAATTACAGCTAATGTTGAGGCTTGCGGGACATGTGCTGGATGTAAATCGTTTCAGGCAGGGAGTTCGTTTAGTATTCATGAACTTGATGCTGCATCTAATAATTCGGTTGACGACATCCGTAGTCTTATTGAGCAGGTTCGTATCCCACCACAATCAGGTAAGTATAAAATATATATTATTGATGAGGTTCATATGCTTTCGCAGGCTGCGTTTAATGCATTTTTAAAAACTTTAGAGGAACCTCCTTCTTATGCTATTTTTATTCTTGCAACAACAGAAAAGCATAAGATACTTCCTACTATTTTATCGCGTTGTCAGATTTTTGATTTTAATCGTATTAAAGTTGAGGATATGGCAAATCATTTATCGCAGATTGCAGATAAAGAGGGTGTTTTGTATGAACCCGATGGCTTGCATATTATTGCTCAAAAAGCAGACGGTGGATTGCGAGACGCTTTGTCTATGTTTGATCAGATTGTTAGTTTTTCGAATAAAAACATTTCTTATCAGTCTGTTATTGATAATTTAAATATTCTTGACTACGATTACTATTTTCGTATTGTTGATAATATAGCCAAAGAAGATGCAGCACAGGCACTTTTAGTTTTAGATCATGTATTAAACAGTGGTTTTGATGGAGGTCATTTTATTAGTGGATTATCTTCTCATATTCGTAATCTATTGGTTTCTAAAGAGCCTGTCACTACTAAACTGCTGGACGTAAGTGATAATATAAAACGGAAATATATCGATCAATCACAAGCACTGAGTTCTGGATTATTGCTGTCTATTTTGAATATTGCCAATCAATGTGAAGTGAATTATAGAAGTAGTAAAAATCAGCGTTTACAGGTGGAGCTTGCTTTGTTGAAAATGTGCCATGTTTCTTCTGCTATTTTGTTAAGCAAACAAGGTACTTTAACATTTTCAGCAGCGACTGAACAAAAAAAAAAACAACCTGAATCTGTAAAACCGCCTGAATATCCGAGCGAATTAAGACGAGAGATCGTAAATAAAGTGTCTTCTACGCCTGATGTCCCTAAACAGGTTAGTGTCCAAAGTTCTACTTCATTACCATTTTCAAAAACAATAGAACAGAATGCTGTTGTTGAGAAGCCTGTAGAAAAAAAGGGGTGGGGTAAAATCACTTCATCTGTCCAAGTTCCAAATCTTAATACTATTTTTGATGATAAGAGCAGTGATGAAGATTTAGAGCCAGACCTTGTAGAAGGGAGTGAGTTTAGGGAAGTTACTTTAAATGCTTTTTTAAGTGCATGGAATACATTGGCAGAGCTTTTTAGAGAGAAGAGTCGTATTACTTTGTATACTATTATGACGGCCAATATGCCACGATTTGACGGATCTAAAATCGAAGTAGATGTAGAGAATGCGGTCCAATTGGATGAGTTAAAGCTTGGAAAGATTGATATTTTGAATTATTTACGTGTAGAATTAAAGAATTTTTCTTTGGATTTAGAAGGTGTGCAGGTGGAAGTTACTCGAGTGCGTAAGCCTTATACATCTCAAGAGAAGTATCAAGCTATGGCGGATAAGAATCCAGCATTGGAGACTTTACGTAAAGCATTTAATTTAGGGTTAAGTTAGTAGTGTTTATTTAGTATAGACTTTTATAGTCTTCTTTTATATATAATATTTCATATATGCAACAATCTCATCAACGCCGAGAGCGAAACGAGAAAAGAGAATCTAATCAGATGGTTTTCGGTATACGTGCCGTTATAGAGGCAATAGACAGTGGCAAAGAGATTGAATCGTTATTTATACAGCGAGGACTGAGTGGTAGCTTGTTTTTAGAGTTGAAATCCTTGCTGAAGGATCATAATATTGGTTTTCAACAAGTTCCCGTAGAAAAGCTAAACCGGATAACACGTAAGAATCACCAAGGTGTTATTGCTGTTATATCTCCTATAGTTTATGAGCATATAGAAGATATTTTACCTCTTATTTATGAGCGTGGTGAAGTGCCTTTTTTACTGATGCTTGATGGTGTTACTGATGTACGTAATATGGGGGCTATCGCACGTACTGCTGAGTGTGCTGGCGTTCATGCTATTATTGTGCCTAAAAGAGGGTCTGCAGAGATTAATCCCGATGCGATAAAAACTTCTGCAGGAGCTCTATATAAAATACCTGTTTGTAGGGAGGATTCTTTAGGAAAAGTTGGTCGATTTTTGATTGAATCGGGTGTGCAGTTGGTGGTGAGTACAGAGAAAACAAAAGATTCTATTTATGATGTAGATTATACAGGGCCTATCTGTTTAATAATGGGGGCTGAAGATGTAGGTGTCTCAGACGACTTAATACGTATTTCGGATAAATTAGCTAAAATACCGATGTACGGTGAAATTGGTTCGTTGAATGTTTCGGTGTCGGCTGCGGTCGTTATGTATGAGGCTATAAGGCAACGAGGTAAATAGGACGGGAGGGATTATTCAGTTTGAAAAGTAGTATACGACGGCAGTTTCGGGTTTATCGTTATGTTTTTTATCGGGAAACCTTAATCGATCCACGTGAGCATTTTTGGTCATTTGTAGGTGCTTTTATGGGCATTTTTGTTATAGCCTACCTACAATCATTGAGTTTCCCCAGTTTAGAGAATGTTTTTTTAATCGGATCTTTTGGAGCTTCTGCTGTTTTAGTGTACGGGGCTATTCAAAGTCCTTTAGCACAACCTAGAAATTTGATAGGTGGCCATGTTGTTTCGGCTATAGTTGGTGTTACTGTTGGTCAGTTTTTGCCTGATATTATTTGGTTGACAGCGCCTACTGCAGTAGCGCTGTCTATAGTTGCCATGCAGATTACGCGTTGTTTGCATCCTCCAGGCGGAGCAATTGCGCTTATTGCCGTTATTGGGGGGACAAAAGTCGAGAGTTTAGGATATTGGTATGTTTTAAGTCCTGTTTTATCAGGAGCATTGATTTTGTTTATTGTTGCGTTAATTTTTAATAATATTACTAAAAACAGGCATTATCCGATTCGATCATCTCGTTTGCGTCGATCGCGACGGCAGCAAATCGAACGGAGGAGACGTGCATAAGAAAAGAAATTGCTGAGAATAATATTGTCTTAAATAATTATGCTATAAATTAAAGGCCGTATTATCTTCTTGATAATACGGCCTTTAATTTATTAACTCTATGTTGTTAGTATCTCGCTTTGGAAGCTTGTCTTTTTCCAGAAAAATCTCTGAATCCTGAATCTCCTCCACTTCTTCTATCTCTTCCTCCTGAAGTTCTTCTATCACCTCCACGTCCATTTCTGTCTCCACTGCTTCTTCTATCACCACCGTATGACCTCCCCCTTCTTTCTCCTCCACGGTTTCCTCCATCGCCAGAAACTTCAACACGTACTTGTCTACCATTAAAGTCTACATCTTTAAAGCCTTCAAAAACTTTGTTTACTTCAGCGTCTTCAACTTCAAAGAATGTAAATACTCCTTTTAGATCGATCTTTCCGATTGATTTTCCTGATATTTTGGTAGTGTTACATATAAAACCCAGCATATCTCCGCGTGAGAATTCATCTACTGACCCCAGGTTCATGAATAATCTGGTATATCCTTTGGAACCAGCTCTTTCACGTCTGTCTCCTCGTTCGCCGCGCTCTGGACGATCTCCGCGAATATCCTTCGCATTGATATTTAGGTCAGGAGCATGTTTGTAATACTCTAAGAATTTGTTAAATTCTAAAGATGCAAATCTTTTGATAATATCTTCTTTAGATAAATCCTGTAAGTGTCCTAAAATTGCAGGTAGGAAAGGGTCGATTTGTTTATCGTTTACCTCTACATTCTGAATTTTGTTGACAATAGACAGAAGTTTTGTTTCACATACTTCAGATCCTTGTGGAACATCTTTTTTCTCAAACGGTTTACCGATTATTTTTTCGATGTGACGAATCTTGCTCAGTTCTTTGATGTTAACCAAAGAAAGAGAAACGCCAGTTTTTCCAGCACGTGCTGTACGGCCTGATCGGTGTGTGTAGTTTTCAACCTCATCTGGTAAAGAGAAGTTAATCACATGGGTCACATCATTTACGTCAATACCACGAGCTGCTACATCCGTTGCAATAAGTAACTGGAGACTACGGTCACGGTAGCGTTTCATTACTTTGTCACGTTGCTGTTGAGATAGATCCCCGTGTAGCGCATCGGCGTTGTATCCGTCTTTAATTAAAGATTCTGCTATCTCTTGTGTTTCTATTTTTGTGCGACAGAAAACAATACCGAAGATATCAGGTGTAGAATCAACGATGCGTTTGAACGCAGCATACTTATCCTTAGCCCTGATTAAGTAGTAATTGTGTTCTATATTTGCATTTCCTGTATTTTTCGTGCCAACAGTCATCTCTACAGGGTCAGTCATATACTTTTGAGCAATACGACGTACCTCTCTAGGCATTGTTGCTGAGAATAACCAAGTTTTTTTCTCTTCAGGCGTTTCTGATAATATGTTGTTGATGTCTTCTTGGAAGCCCATATTCAACATTTCATCAGCTTCGTCTAATACTACGTATTTAACATTCGAGAAATCAATAGCTTTACGGTTAATGATGTCGAGCATACGACCTGGGGTCGCTACCACGATTTGTACACCACGACGTATTTGACGCAATTGATCGGAGATGTTAGCTCCACCATAAACTGCTACGACCTGTACATTGTCGATGTTTTTAGCATATTTTTCAATGTCTCTTGCAATTTGCAAACACAATTCACGTGTTGGACATAAGATCAACGCTTGAGGATGTTTTTGAGAAAAGTCTAAGAGTTCAAATAATGGAAGACCAAATGCCGCGGTCTTTCCTGTGCCAGTTTGGGCTAATCCGACAAAATCGTCGTTACCAGTCAGTAAAACAGGAATGGCTTTTTCCTGAATAGGAGAAGGTTTTTCAAAACCTAACTCAGAGATGGCATTAACAACTTCATGACGGATTCCCAGTTCTAAAAATGGGTTCATGAAATAATATATACAATAGGCTCTATTGCCTAAGGCGATGCAAAGGTAAGTAAAAGATATGGATAATTAAAGTTTCTGGGTGTTTTTTTTAGAAACTGTGAGTTTGTTACAATATATAGCTTAGTGTGGAAGCAATAGGTCATTTATTATTTCTTATTAGTTCGTATATATAGTGTGGTAATGTAGTGGAAAACATAAAAAGGTTCGAATTAATTTTAATTCGAACCTTTTTTCGCAATACGAGTATTTGTTGATTACTACTCGGAGGCTAGGATATTAGTTTTATTAATACAAAGTAAATTCTACGCGGCGGTTGGCCTGACGTCCCTCTGCCGTGCCATTTGTAGCGATGGGCTGGTTGGGTCCGTAGCCTGTGGCTTCGATGCGGGATGCATTAGCTCCTTTAGATACTAAGTAAGATTTTACAGATTCTGCACGTTCTTTAGAGAGGCGTAGATTTGTTGACATCGATCCCGTATTGTCTGTATGACCTGCTAGTTTTAGGCTGAAGTTTTTCTCAATTAATAAAGCTGCTACACGATCTAAAGATGTAAATGAGGATGAACGAATTGTTGCTTTTCCTAAATCGAATTCTAGATTTTTAATTGCTTCATCTACTACCTTTTTATCTTCTTCTGTTACGACGATTTTTTCGATAACTTTAGTTTCTACTTTCACTTCTGGTAATGGACAGCCTGAACCGTCAACTTTTGTTCCTGCGGGTGTGTCCGGGCATTTATCATATTTATTGGCTACACCATCTCCATCATCGTCTTTTAGCTCTTCGTAAAGATTGTCGATATCTGACTTTAAAGCTTGATTTGCAGCAACTAGTCGATCTCTTTCTGCTTTTAGCTCATCGTATTTAGCTGTGTAGTCATTTACCAATGTTGCAACAGGGTTAGAGTTGGCTAACGCAGGTTTTGTTTTATTACCTAAAGCAAACTCAATACCAGCGTGTGCGTAAGAGAAAAGGTCGTTTTTGTATTGTCCTTGAGGTTTTCCGTCAAAATCTTGATTTGCCCAGTTAAGCTGGTAGCCTAAATCAATATTAATGTCATTGGTAACAGCGAATTTTAAGCCAAAATCAAGAGGGACATATAGTTTTGTTTTCTTATCAGCTTTGTTATTCGTGTTGTTTATTGTTGTGGTAGTTTCGAAATTCATAGCCCCTAAACCTAATGCAGCATACGGTTTTATGACACTATTGAAGAATCGCCAGTTGGCGTTTGCCATAGTCCATTCGGCCGATAATGCAAGAGACCAAGGAACTTTAGTTTCAAATGCACTAATTTGCGTATCGGAAGGGTTCCTGTATTTTCCTCCAACTTTGCCACCTAGGTATTGTGCTTTAATACCAAAAGAAGGAGCAACTTGTTTTTTTACGTAAGCACTGTATCCTAGATTATGATCTAATTTATTAAAACCATCTCTATTGAATCCGAAAATATTAGTTTGATTTAATACCCCAGCGTTTACTCCGATAGACCATGTGCGATATTGTGTTTCGCTACCAAAAGGAGTGGTTCCTTGAATGCTTGATTTGTCTTGTGCATTTAAGGAGGTTGTCAGTAGGCCAGCTGCTACTATGAACGTAAATTTGTTGAAACTTCTCATTTTTGAATGTTTTGTTTTCGAAAATAATTTGATGCCAAAGTTAGACTATTGTTAAAATGTACCCTGTAGTACTTGAGCTACATAATTGCTAAAGTGTTTTTATGGCTTTTTATTAACAAATTGTGTCTTATTCTTTTTATTAAAGTTCTTTTTTTCGTTTTACTAGAGTTGCTTTACATCGATTGTTTAAAAAAATGATGCAAAGGTTATTGTGATTCATGATTATTTTTTTGGATAAACTCGGGCAAATAGTGTAGGAACAAATAGGTTGTAAGCCACTTTTTTTACGATATTTTCTTCTATAAGTTTTCTAAATATACTTTTTCTACTTTTAGTAATAAGTAGAATGTCTATTTGTTCGTCAATTAACACATTTGAAATAGCATGAGATACGTTTTCGGCAGAGCGATTATATAGCATTTGAGATTTAACAGTATATGAGATGTTGTCTATACCTGTTTTCTCAATGATAGTTTCAATCCATGCCCTAAACTCGGTGTCTATGTCTTGGATGTCACGATCGTCTTTATTTACATGTATTAGGACGAGTTCAAAGTCATTTCCTATAAGTGTAATTGCTTGTTGAAGGGCATCTATTTCTGCGATTTTAAAATTACATAATAGAGCTACACGATCTTTTTTGAAATTTTCTGTTTCTCCAGGTATAGCAAGAACTGGTGTTTTTGCATTTGCAATTACATCATATGTATTACTTCCTATAAATATAGCTTCTAAGCCAGATGCCCCTTTTGTGCCCATTAATACAGCATCGTATGGGAATGATGCTGTTGCTTTACTCACCTCCTCGTATAGGTTACCATGTTGATAGTATGTATTTGTTTTTATTTCTGGGTAGCGAAGTTTCAAATCTTCTTGAAGGATTAACATTTTTGTCTCTATTTTTTTTATTTCAGGCCCTAATATTTCAGAGCTGACCTGGTGATTTGCATAGAGGTTAGAATGATTTATAAAAACGTACAGCAAATCTATTTCGTGTTTGCTGTTGTTTTTTTGGATCATTTGGCACGCATAGTTAGTAGCGCATTGAGAATATTCGGAAAAATCAATTGGGATAAGAATTTTTTTCATAGTCTTGTGTTATTCGTGAGTTTAGAAACTCATTTTATTTTATGCCGAACAGAAATATCTAATATTACTTTATGCTATATTGCTAATTTAAATCGACTTGCCGAAAAAGGCAGGTTTTTTTAATTCTAGCGCCATTGCTTTAGAAACTGAATTTGAAAATAGTCGTTGGAAAAAAGTTTTTCTGCTTTTCGAAACTAAAATCATATTTAACTCATTTGTTTCTGTGAGATGCTTGATTACCTCTGGAATACTGTCTTTATTTTTATCGTCTTTTACAAGAGGTGCTGTTAGTATATTTGTATTGGTAACTAATGGGAACTCCTGAATATTAAACAACCAACTTTTTAGTCTTGATTGTATATCCTCATTGTTTTCATGAACATGAATTAAATGTAATGCAATTGCTTCTTGATAGATGTTTAAAAACTCACGCAATGTAAGAAGTTCTTCTTCTTTAAAATTGGTTAATAGACCTACATTTTTAATTTCTGCATATTGACGTGTGTTGGGGACTGCTATAACAGGTATGGGTGATTTAGCGATAACTGATGACGTGTTGCTACCCCAGAAGATGTTTTTATTTGCAGAACTACCCGTGGTACCCATAACGATTGCGAGATATTGTGTTTCTTTCGCTTCATGCACTAATCTCTCTGAAATCAAACCTCGTTTGTTTTCTTGTGTAATATTAACGGTAGGGTATTCTTGTTTTAATAGCTCAACCCATTTTAAAATCGTTAAATCAGCTTTTAATATATCGGGCTGTGTTGTTTCGATTTTTAAATCGTTTTCGCTGAACCCTGAAGAGTTAACTGTGTAGTAGTGTAATATATGTAAGGTATACCCTTGTCTTTGACATAAATCGGCAGCATATTTTGCTGCTAGGAGTGCATTTTCCGAAAAATCGGTAGGCACTAATATTTTTTTCATAAAGCACAATGATTGTTGTTTAAAATTACAAAATATTTGTTGTAATAGAACATGTATTTATATTTAAGTTTAAGATATTTTGATTTTTTAATCATTAATTGTCTGGGTTGTTATACTTTTTGGTGAAAAGGTTAGGGTGTTTTTACTGAGAATCTATTCTTTTTGTGTGTAAAAAGCTTTACTAATGTCATAATGTCTTTTTTAATGTACTGTTTTAGAGTTTTAGCTGAACTGGTATTCGGTTTTTAATTGTTTGAAATTACATTTTTGAGTAAGTTTGCAATTCGAAAAATAGTATAAAATCCATGACTAGTAAAGATATACGTGACGCTTTTTTAACTTTCTTTAAGAATAAGTCCCATCAAATAGTTCCTTCTGCACCAGTTGTAGTGAAGAATGACCCTACACTTATGTTTACAAATGCGGGAATGAATCAATTTAAAGATTTATTCTTAGGTGAGACAGAAGCGAAATATTCTCGAGTTGCCGATACCCAGCGATGTTTACGAGTTTCGGGAAAGCATAATGATTTGGATGAAGTCGGAATTGATACTTATCATCATACTTTGTTTGAGATGTTGGGGAACTGGTCTTTTGGTGATTATTTTAAAGAAGAAGCTATAGCGTGGGCTTGGGAGTTGTTAACTGAGGTTTATAAGTTAGATCCAGACCGTCTTTATGTGACCATATTTGAGGGAGATAATGATGAAGGGTTGGAGCGTGATATGGAAGCTTTTGATTTTTGGAAAAAGCATATCGCTGAAGGTCGTATTCTTTTAGGTAATAAAGCTGATAACTTTTGGGAGATGGGAGAGACAGGCCCTTGCGGCCCGTGCTCTGAAATCCATTATGATATGAGATCGGAAGAGGAGCGTAAGGAGGTGTCTGGTGATAGCCTTGTTAATGCTGACCATCCACAGGTTGTAGAAGTCTGGAATTTGGTATTTATGCAGTTTAATCGACTTAAGAGTGGTAAGTTAGAATCTTTACCAGCTAAGCATGTGGATACAGGGATGGGGTTCGAGCGATTAGTGCGTGCTGTACAGGGAAAGACATCGAACTATGATACAGATGTATTTCAGCCGATTATTGCATTCATTTCGGAACGATGTGGAATTGAGTACGGTGCAGACGAAAAAACTGATATAGCAATGCGAGTTTTAGCAGATCATATTCGTGCAGTAAGTTTTACTATTGCGGATGGACAGCTTCCATCTAATAATAAAGCTGGATATGTTATTCGTCGTATTTTGCGAAGAGCGGTTCGTTATGCTTATACCTTTTTAGGATTTAAAACACCATTTATTAACGAGTTGGTTCCGCTTTTAGCTAAACAGTTTGAAGGTATATTTGATGAACTGATTAAACAGCAGAGTTTTGTTCAAAAAGTTGTTTTGGAGGAAGAGGTTTCTTTTTTACGGACACTTACTACGGGTATTCAACGATTTGAAAATTATGCGTTGGAGCATAAGGAAATCAGTGGCGATTTTGCATTTGAACTGTTTGATACTTATGGTTTTCCAATTGATTTAACGGCACTTTTGTCGAGAGAGAAAGGATTAAGTGTTGATATGAGCGGTTTTCAAGACGCTCTAGATATCCAAAAAGAACGTTCGAGAGCTGCAACAGCTATAGACACAGGTGATTGGGTCCTAGTTGGAGAAGATGAAGAAACAACGTTTGTGGGGTATGATTTTTTAGAAGCCAATACACGAATAGTTAAATATAGAAAAGTTAGTGCTAAAGGTAAAGATCAGTATCAGCTGGTGTTGTCTGTGACTCCATTTTATGCAGAAGGAGGAGGGCAGGTTGGAGATGTCGGTCAATTAATATCTGAGGCTAATGAAAAAGTGTATATAACAGATACGAAGAAAGAAAATGGGTTGATCGTTCATTTTGTTCAAGAATTACCTCCTGTATTAATTGGTGAGTTCAAAGCTGTTGTTGATGGTAATAAACGTACTGATACAGCGTGTAACCATTCGGCAACGCATCTTTTACATGCAGCTTTAAAACAAGTATTAGGAGAGCATGTTAATCAAAAGGGGTCGCTAGTTAGTCCTAATCTTTTGAGATTTGATGTCTCTCATTTCTCAAAGATAACATACGATGAGATTAAAGAGGTGGAAGATATTGTTAATGCCAAAATTAGGGCTGGTGTGTTATTGAAGGACGAGCGAGATATACCTTATGATGTTGCTATCGAATCAGGGGTTACAGCTCTTTTTGGAGAGAAATATGGTGATTTTGTTCGTGTTGTCACCTTCGATGACACGTTTTCTAAAGAGCTTTGTGGGGGTACGCATGTACGATCTACCAGTGAGATAGGATTTTTTAAAATTACGGCTGAGTCCGCTGTTGCGGCAGGTGTACGTAGAATAGAAGCTATTACTGGCAGACAAGCGTATGCGGTTGTTAGGGAGCAATTTGAGGTTGTTGATAAACTGCGAGATTTGATGAACAATCCGAAAGACTTTGTCTCATCAGTTGGTAAGCTTATCGAAGAAAATAGTGAGTTGAGAAAAGAGGTTGAGCATAGTATACAGCAGCAATCGCTAGCTTTGAAAAATGAACTGATGTCTAAAATTGAGCAGGTCGGGGATATTAGTTTTTTAGCAATGAAGGTTGATTTACCCCATGCTGATGCAGTAAAAACTTTAGCTTATGCTTTAAAAGGAGCTGGAAGCAATATGTTTATTGTTTTAGGTGCTGATTTTGCTGGTAAACCAAGTTTGACGGTAGCTATTTCAGATGAATTGGCTAAAAACAAAGGTTTGAATGCTGGTGCTATAGTGAAAGATCTTGCTAAAGACATTCAAGGTGGAGGGGGGGGGCAGCCCTTTTTCGCAACGGCAGGAGGTAAGTTGAGTGCTGGTTTATCAAAAGCTCTTGGAAGAGCTAAGGGTTTCTTAAATAAAGAATCATGAGGAAGTTATTTAGTACAATATTCATATTAAGTTTGTTGTCGTTTGCAAGCTGTTCAAATAAAGAAGTGATTCATATTTCTGGAGAGATTGAAAACCCAGGAAATATTAAAGTTGTTTCATTTTATGAGGGAGATAGAAAATTAGACTCTGTTTACCTTGCTGATGGAAACAGGTTTAAGTTTGAACGTGTTGCGACACAACCACGCTTATTATCCATGCGAGTTGGTAATAATAGTTATCCCTTAATACTTTCTCCGGGAGAGAAGTTGAGTTTTGTAGCTGATATGTTTGAACCGGAGGCGTATGTTGTTAATGGCTCGGACCTGTCTAAAGCTTTACAGGAATTCGCTCCTTTTAAAAGACGGGAAGAAGCGGTAAGTGATTCTTTACAAGGAGAGTTTGCAAGGGCTACAAGGGATAAGACTGCAGAAGAGGTTGAGAGCTTACGGTTTGATTTTTTGACTGAATATAAGTCTAAATTATCATTGTATACAGAACAGGCTGTTTCTTTTGCAGATAAACATAAAAATTTGGCAGGTTTTTATGCCATGAGCACTTTAGATCCTGAGGTTGCTGAACAAGAGCTTATTTTTTATGCAGAAGAGATTAGTAACAAGTTTTTGGAAAATCAATACGTTACTCAATTTAAGGAGGAGATAGGGAAACTCAAAAAGCTTGCTGTCGGCCAGGAAGCTCCTGAAATAATTTCTTTCACTCCAAGTAATCAGACAGTAAAATTATCGGACTTTAAAGGGAAATATACGCTCGTTGATTTTTGGGCATCATGGTGTGGACCTTGTCGGCAGGAGAATCCTAATATTGTAAAGCAATACCAACGTTTTAGAGACAAAGGGTTTACGGTTCTAGGTGTTTCACTGGATAATAATCCGGGTAGTTGGATGCGTGCCATAGAAGATGATAAATTAGACTGGACTCAAGTTTCCGATTTGCAGGCCTGGAGCTCAGATTTAGTTGCATCTTACCGCATTAAAGCCATTCCTACTTCTTACTTGCTTGATCCCGACGGTAAAATACTAGCAAAAAACTTGCGTGGGAAAGAATTGGAGCACTTTTTAAATAAAATTTTTAATTAAAATTTATGTTTAGGTATTGTTAAGTGTTAATGATATAGTAACATAAATTTAACTTCAAATTACTATTAAGTGCATAATTTAGCAAAAAAACAGACATGAGTGCTAAACAAAAGATACTAGTAGTTGATGACGAACGTGATATTGTAGAATTGATATCTTATAACCTGACTAAAGAAGGTTATCAAGTATATCAGGCCTTTAATGGTAAAGAAGGTATTGAAATGGCTAAACAGGTTAATCCTGATTTGATCATTTTAGATGTTATGATGCCGCAAATGGATGGTATTGAAGCTTGTCGTTTGATGAGAGCTATGCCTGAGTTTAAGAGTACCTTTATGGTTTTTCTTACCGCAAGAAGTGAAGAGTATTCTGAAATAGCTGGTTTTAACGTTGGAGCTGACGATTACATTGCTAAGCCTATCAAACCTCGAGCATTAATGAGTAGGATTAATGCTATATTAAGAAGGAATGTTGTTGAAAGTGAGGTTCCTGTTGAAGATAAATTAGAAATTTTAGATCTAGTTATATGTCGTGACTCTTTTTTAGTTTATAGAGGAGATGAGAAAATAACTTTGGCGAAGAAGGAATTTGAACTTTTATATTTGTTAGCATCTCGACCTAATAAGGTATTTACTAGAGAGCAGATATTAAAAGCAATTTGGGAAGATTCTGTTGTGGTTACGAATAGAACCATTGATGTACATATTCGTAAACTGCGAGAAAAAATAGGGGAAAATTATGTCTACACAGTTAAAGGTGTGGGGTATAAGTTTGAGTTAGATTAATTAGTTTTATATATCAAGTAGAAATGCTTATTACCTTTGCGGTGATAAGCATTTTTTATTTGTGTTCCTTTTCGTGGCAAAACTATTTAGAGACTTTTTATCGATTAGTATACTATGTTTTTTTGGTGAACAAAATACTGATTGATCTGTTAATGTGATATTTGTAGGTGATGGTGTGAATGATGCGCCAGTTGTTGCACTTTCTGATATGGGTATTGCTATGGGAGGATTAGGGAGTGATGCTACTATAGAAACTGCAGATGTCGTGATTCAAGATGATAATCCTGCTAAAATCGCAAGTGCAATTTTGATAGGCAAGAAAACAAAAAGTATAGTATGGCAAAATATTATACTAGCTTTTGTAGTGAAGACGATTGTTTTAGTTTTAGGTGCGGGAGGGTTGGCTACGATGTGGGAAGCTGTGTTTGCAGATTTTGGGGTTGCACTATTAGCTATATTAAACGCTGTACGTATTCAGAACACAAGGTTTTGAGATGGTGAAAATATTTAATTTATAAGGAGCTTGCTAAGCGTGCTTGTTTTTCTCCTCCAGGTGGATGTGGAGCTCTTGTTGCTCCTGGAGAACCTCGATGATATCAAAATAGTCTAACAGCCCCTCGGGCATCAATAAGGAAAGTAGTCGGCGTTAAGCGTCTTGCAAAATAGTATGAATTTAGATCGCTAAAATAGGTATTTATTTAAATACCCCCCCAAAACTTTCAGATTGATCCTCTAGATGTTTTTGAATTGTCGTTAAGTTCTATTGGTGTGCCAAAAAAACGAGGTTTTGTATGAACAAAACCTCGTCTAGTACCCAGCGCCGGAATCGAACCGGCACATCCGAAGATATTGGTGTTTGAGACCAACGCGTCTACCAGTTCCGCCAGCTGGGCATGCTGTTGCGTCATTGTTGACGATGCAAATATAGGAGTAGTTTAATCTTTTTCAAAAATAAAATCAATGTTTTTTTGAATAGACTGATTTTTAGGTGTTTTAATTTTTTATACAAGACTTATAAAATGTCTACTCTTTAATCATATCTTTATCCTAAAATTAGTTTAACACTATTTAACTGCTTGTTTATTAAACTTTTGTGCTGCTTGTTGTTCTATGTTTTGTGATTGCGTACATTGAATGTTTTTTATAGAATAGAAATAGGGAAAATCAACAATATAATTACTGCTGATAAGCTGGAGTTTATACTAATAGTTTGTTTATTATGTTTAGTTTAAAGGAAGGGATGAATCCCTTCCTTCTTAAGGAACTATACTTTTTTTAATATATCAGCGATTAATGGGTAAGTGTTTTTTAGTACTTTTTGGAAGTCTGATTTTTTTAACCATTTAGCTTTTGTAATATCTTCTTCCAATTGTGGAATGAGTTTAGGAGCATCATTGACCCCCATTTCATACCAATTTGTTTGTTTCAAAACTAATTTGTCACCAACTTGGTATGTGTGATAGGTGGTGGTAAGTTTAGGACCTAAATAATTAATTTTAAGTCCACATTCTTCCTCTACCTCTCGTATAGCAGCTTCACGCATTTTTTCTCCATTTTCTACTTTACCTTTTGGTAAGTCCCATTTTCCCAGCCTTTCGATAAAAAGATAATCGCCATCCCCGTTTTTGACAAGGCCTCCTGCGGCTTTGATAATATGGCTGTTTTGTATTAGGGAATCAAAAACTTTATCCACTTCTGGGTGTATATATAGGTGGATTATTTCTTTGGTAACTTTCTGTTGAGAAGCTTTAAAAAGTTTATACAGATCAAGGTCTTGTAAACCAATTGTTTGTACGTTTTGTGTGTTTTTAATGATGAAATCTGCTAAAATAAGCTGAGATTCGTTCATATAAATTTTATAAATTTGTGGCATGAATAATTTAAATGAGGTTGAACAAAAAATTGCTGAATCTTTATTGCAAATTAAAGCAATAAAATTACAACCTAAAAACCCTTTTACTTGGGCGTCGGGTTGGAAGTCTCCGATTTATTGTGATAATCGTATTACCTTATCGCATCCAGCTATCCGTACGTATATTCGTCAAAATCTTGCAGAGTTGATTCATGACGAGTTCGGTTCAGTTGAAATGATATCTGGTGTAGCAACGGCTGGAATTCCTCAAGGTGTATTGGTTGCGCAAGATTTAGGCTTGCCGTTTACTTATGTTCGCAGTAGTGCAAAAGGGCATGGGCGTCAAAACTTAATTGAAGGGGAGGTTATCAGTGGTCAACGTGTGGTTGTTATTGAGGATTTAGTTTCTACTGGAAAAAGTAGTTTACAGGCTGTTGAAGCTCTTCGTGAGGCGGGTTGTACAGTAGTAGGGTTAGTTTGCATTTTCACCTATGGCTTTGATGTCGCAGCAGAGAACTTTGCAGAAGCTAAGTGTCCTATATACAGTTTGTGTGATTATGAGTCACTTATCAAGGTTGCTGTAAAGAATAGTTATGTTTTAGAATCAGAGGTTTCTCTGTTAGAGCAATGGCGTAGAGATCCGGCGAACTGGTCAGGTGAGTAATCAATAAATAAACTTAGCTTATGACTATTATTCAAGATCAAAACGTTATTCATAAACCAATTAATGAAGTTTATGAATTTTTAGCTGATTTGAACAATCATGAACAATTGATGCCGACGAATATTTATAATTGGTCATCGACTACTGACGAAGCTCGGTTTACTATACAAAACATGGCTAAGTTAGCTTTGAAGGTAAATGAAAGGGTAGAAAATAAAGAAATTGTTTGTGTGCCATCCGAAGAGGCACCCTTTTCGGTTACTTTGAGATGGAAGCTTGAAGAGAAGTCAGAAGAAGAGACTGAGGCTACTTTTGTGATTGAGGCCGAATTGAATATGATGATGAAGATGCTAGCATCTGGCCCATTAAAAAAGTTGGTTGAACATCAGGTCAGTGCTTTGAAAGAAGCATTAGGATAAGAATTAAAAGTATATTAATTATATATAAGGCGAGCTCAGTATTTATGCTGAGCTCGTGTTATTTAGAACCTATGTGCTTTAGAATGTGGGATTATTTGTTACTTAGTTATTTCTATTTTATTTAAAACCTGTGATTAGTGTCATTAATTAGGTAGATAGGTCGTAAGAACGAAAGAGTTTTGTATTTTTGAAGATTAAGTTTACAAACAAACTTTAATTTCATGGAATTACATTTAAAACGGCCTTTGGCTTTTTTTGATCTCGAAACCACGGGAGTAAATATAGCGGTAGATCGTATCGTTGAGATTGCAATTTTAAAAATTTATCCGGGTGGAAAAGAAGAGGTTCTTGCGATGCGTATTAATCCATTGATGCCTATCCCTGCGGAGTCATCTTTGTTTCATGGCATTTTTGATGAAGATGTTAAAGATTTACCTTCTTTTAAAGAGCGGGCTCTTGAGGTCAAGGAGTTTTTAGGAGATGCTGATTTGGCAGGCTATAATTCAAATAAATTTGATGTGCCTATGTTAATGGAAGAATTTATTCGTGCTAGCGTTGATTTCTCATTGGAAGATCGAGCATTTGTAGATGTTCAAAATATCTTTCATCAAATGGAACAACGTACCCTAAAGGCAGCTTATAAATTTTATTGTCATGAAAATTTAGATAATGCGCATACTGCGGAAGCAGATGTGCGTGCAACTTATGAAGTATTGAAAGCGCAACTTAGTAAGTATGATGGAGTGGAGTATGAGGATAAATATGGAGCGATTTCTCGACCTGTTGTCAATGATGTCGAAGCATTACATAAATTCACTAATTTAAGCAACCCCGTAGACTTTGCCGGTCGTTTAGTATATGATGAAGATGGAGATCCTTGTATAAATTTTGGTAAGCACAAAGGTAAAAAGGTGTTAAATGTTTTTGAAACAGAACCTAGTTATTATGCCTGGATGCAGAATGGTGATTTTCCATTGTATACGAAAAAGGTATTAGAAAAATTGTGGAATGAGTATCGTAATACGAAAAAGGTAAAGCGAGAAGAAGAACAGGGAAGTAATTTTCCTAAAAGAGATTTAAATACAAATCGAAAACCAAAATCTAACGAACCTGACAAACCTATCACAAATGATATGTTGCAACAATTGCAGGGGAAGTTTGGCAAATAGATATAATAAATAAGATATGAGTGCTATACAAGAAAATGAACATGTACAATGTTTAATTATCGGTTCGGGGCCGGCAGGCTATACTGCTGCTATATATGCATCTAGAGCTGATTTAAATCCTGTTTTGTATACGGGTATCGTTCCGGGGGGGCAATTAACCACTACGACAGAGGTTGATAATTTTCCGGGGTATCCACAAGGAGTGACGGGGCCGATCATGATGGAAGATTTGAAGACACAAGCAGAGCGTTTCGGTACGGAAGTTCGTTTTGGATATGCTACAAAAGTTAATTTCTCTAAAGATAGTGGTATTGCGCATGAGGTAGAGATTGACGGAAGTAAAACTATTACGGCTGATACTGTTATTATTGCTACTGGAGCTACTGCTAAATATTTAGGGCTGCCATCGGAAGAGAAGTTTAATGGTTTTGGAGTTTCAGCCTGTGCGGTATGTGATGGGTTTTTCTATAAAGGGCAAGATGTTGCTATTGTTGGAGCAGGTGACACAGCTGCTGAAGAAGCTACTTACTTGGCCAAGTTGTGTAAAAAAGTATATATGCTCGTGCGAAGAGATGAATTTAGAGCTTCCAAAGCAATGGTGCATCGTGTAATGAAGACTCCTAATATAGAGATACTTTATAATACTGAAGCTGAAGAAATATTAGGGAATGATTTAGGAGTGAATGGAGTGCGTATTGTAAATAATCAAACAAAGGAAACTAAAGAGCTTGATATCACAGGTTTTTTTGTTGCTATTGGTCATAAGCCGAATACCGAACTTTTTCAAGGGATATTGGATATGGATGAAACAGGGTATTTGATAACAAAGCCAGATAGTACAGCAACTAATATCGAGGGGGTGTTTGCGTGTGGAGATGTTCAAGATCATGTGTACCGTCAAGCTGTTACTGCTGCTGGAACAGGATGTATGGCTGCTTTGGAAGCAGAACGATATTTAGCCG
This sequence comes from Sphingobacterium sp. UT-1RO-CII-1, assembly GCF_026711005.1. Lineage (GTDB taxonomy): Bacteria > Bacteroidota > Bacteroidia > Sphingobacteriales > Sphingobacteriaceae > Sphingobacterium. The sequence continues at coordinate 283,651 of NZ_JAPPVJ010000004.1, forward strand.
CTAGAAATAGCGGAGAATAATCTTCTTTTATAGATAGATGAAAGGCGGAGCGGTAATAAATTATCACTCCGTTTTTTGTTTAAAAATATTAATTACTTCTAGTTTGTAACGAAATTAAGAGTTGATACACTAATTTGGGTAAAGTTTGATGAATATTACGTTAGAACATTGTGTTTGACAAGCAGCAGGAATTTTTAAGTCAGATTGAAGAGAATAAAGGGATAATTTATAAGATTGCTCGTATGTATATGGATGCTAAAGAGGATCAAGATGATTTGTACCAAGAAATCTGTATTCAGTTATGGCAGTCATATAGTAGCTTTAAGGGGAAAAGTAAGTTTTCTACCTGGATGTACCGTGTTGCACTAAATACTGCTCTAGTCTTTGTGAAACGTGATAAGCGGAGAACAGACCGCTATAGTATTGAAGGTCGCTTTGAGCAGGTAGATGAGCAATATTCTGGAAAAGAGGATGAGCAGATTGCTGTTTTGTATAAGGCTGTTCAAGAATTAAACACTATAGAAAAAGCATTGATTTTTTTGTTTTTAGAAGGACAAAGTCATCAACAGATTGGTGAACATTTGGGGGTTTCTGAAGGTAATGCTCGAATTAGGTTGATGAGAACCAAAAATAAGTTACAGTTGATTGTCAAAAGAATAGGCTATGAATTTTGAGGATTTAAAAAGTAGATGGGCTAAGCAAGATATACATCCAGTCGATTTGACTTCAGAGTTGTCAATTACTCGATGGATGAAAAGGACGAATACAGCAATAGATAAGGTGCGTAAAAATATGCGAAGTGATTTTTGGGGTTGGGCTACTTTAATGCTTCTTATTTTAGGGGCACAAATTATTGCGCCTATATATTTAGATATTCCCTTAATATTTCAGATCATACTGGGATTGTTTTATGTAGTATACTTGGCTATTAGTTTATTTTTTGTTGTTCGTTTTATCCGTTTTTATAGGCAGTCCTATCATTTGGAATACGATTCATATCACAATTTAATGTGGTTTTATTATGAGCTGAGGTATTTTGTAGATTTTTACCATGCATTTACATATGTTTCTTTTACTTTGGGGATGGGATGTGGTTTGGCAATAGGTTTTATAGCTGGATCTATGAAGCTAGATAGAGGACAGGAGACAGTATTTAGTCAATGGGGGGAATGGGTTGGTGGAGTTGGTCTTTTGGTTTTAGCTGCCATTATTGTTTTGATGTGGATTGGTACATATTTTATAGTAAATTTATTATACGGGCGTTATCTCAAACAGATCAAATCAACATTGGACGATCTGCTTGAGACAGGAAATGAATAATACGTATAAGAATATTATGAAATTATCTTGAAGTATTTTAATGCATTTTCGATACCATGACTGTCAACCTCTTCCGTAATGTAATCGGCAATGTTTTTAACTTCTGGATTAGCATTGCCCATAGCTACGCCTATTCCAACGTGTTTGAGCATTGTAATATCATTCCCACCATCGCCAAATGCTAATGTGCTTTCTATGGGAATATTGAAGTGTTTGCAGAAAATATCAATTCCTACTTGTTTACTTTGTCCGAGAGGGTTTACATCTGCAAAAAGAGGCGTCCAACGTGTTGCTATTGAATTGGGCATAACGTTTCGCATGAAAGCTTCCTCCTCTTCAGGGCCAATGAAAATATTCGTTTGTAAAATACTATGTATATCAACATTGTTTACATCCATTAGATTTGGAACAGGTAGGTTGAGTTGAGCATACATTGATTCAACGTCTGGGCTTACATTATGAATACTGATTGCTTTTTCTGACATAAATGAAAAACTTAAAGGTATCTCACCTTTATAGTTTAATACTGCTTGTATATCTTCTGCAGCGATGGCTTTTTTGAAGAGAATTTCGTTTTTATCTGTAACACAATAGCCCCCATTAAAAGTAATAAACCCATCAAAATTTAAATATTTTATATGATCTAAACTATTAATGGACCGGCCTGTAGATACTATTACTTTAATTCCTTTTTCTTGGAGCTGTTTAATCGCTTCTTGTGTAGATTTGGGTACTTGATGTGTTTTGAAACTTACTAGTGTGCCATCTACATCAAAGAAAACGGCTTTTATTGAAGAATTTTGCATAAGGCAAATGTAGTCTTACTTTGGGATATGGGCAAACCAAGGCAACCTATGCTGCGTTTATAGCATTAAATAGAAACGGTTAATTCTCTCGGGCTATGTAAGTATTTGTTATCTTTGCACGTTTAATTTTTTAAGAATTATGGATAAAGTTTCTTCATTTATAGCGCAGTTAAATATAAGTCTAGCTGATAATAGTTTCATTAAATTATCATTAGGAAATTATAAGGGAGCAGTTTCTGAACTGAAGAAGATTTATGTAAAACCGGTAATTATTAAACGTGTTCTTAAACTATCATTTACCTACCGTTTTCAAACCAAGGATGTCGTTAAGAATTTTACTATAGAAGACGGGATAAGTGAAATAGTAGGTACTTTAAAGGCTAATGAATTTCGAGTTGCTACGATGTTTAAAATCAATGAAGACTTGATATTGTCTTACAATAGAGGTGATTGGTCTGTGAAATCTATTGCTGCAACAGCAAAGAAGACAGACTCGTTGAACCATGATAGGCTAAAACAACGTAAACTGGGAAGTTCTGAGAAAAACTATTTGAAGGAGCTTCGGTTAACTGATGAAAACGGAAAGGTATATAAAAATGCACAAGATAAGTGGAAGCAGATAAATCATTATATAGATATTTTGAGTAGTATGTTGGGTAATTTACCTGATAAGGAGAAGTTAAGTGTTGTTGATATGGGAGCTGGTAAGGGATATTTAACTTTTGCGTTGTATGATTATTTGAATAATATTTTGCAAAAGCCGGCTGAGGTAATTGGGGTAGAGTATCGATTAGACTTAGTGGATCTTTGTAATTCAATAGCATTGCGATCGGGGTTTATGGATTTGAACTTTGTTGAAGGAACAATCGAAGCTTTTAAACCGAAAGATCAGATTGATATTTTGATTGCATTGCATGCTTGTGACACGGCTACGGATGATGCGATAAGTAAGGGAATTGAAAATCATGCTGAGTTAATTGTTGTAGCTCCTTGTTGTCATAAACAAGTGCGTAAGCAGATGGAGATCGGTAAAGTGAAAAATGAACTCGACTTTTTAACAAGGCACGGTATTTTTATGGAGAGACAGGCTGAAATGGTGACTGATGGTATGCGCGCATTGATTATGGAGTACTTTGGTTACCAGACTAAGGTTTTTCAATTCGTCTCCGATGCACATACCCCGAAAAATGTGTTAGTGGTAGGTGTAAGAAAGGAAATAGATGATGTTCGTAGATTAAAAATTTTAGAAAAGATAAAGACTACCAAGGCTTATTTCGGATTGGAGTATCATTATTTGGAGAAGTTGATGAACCTTTAAGCGATTAGAGTGCCATTTTGATTCCTGCATAATAATTCCTTAGCGGTGCAGGGTTGAAAAAACGATTTCCAAAAGCGTTTATGTCATTTCCTAAACTGTACTTTTCATTTAAAAGATTATCTACTCCAATAAAAATTTGTAAACTTGATTTTTTTATGAAATTTGTGTTCCAAGACGTTTTAAGCTGTATTAAATTGTAGCCTTTGGCATATACGCTATTTGCATCATTGAGAGGCATGGATGATGTGTGGTTGTGCGAAATGTTTAGACCTAAATCATGGGCTAGCTGCATAGAAATGCTGTTTGTCCAAACCCAATCTGGTACAGCAGTCATCTTATTGTTGGTATAATCACCATCTTTGCTAATATAATCACTAAACCGGTAGTAATTATATGATAAGCTACTATGGAGGCTAAGCGCTCTAAGGAAGCCATGTTTTTTTGGTTGTAAAAGATGTGTCCATAAATCAAACTCTACGCCTCTTTGTTTCATAGCGCCGGCATTAACATAGTATTCAGCTCCATTTTCTCTTAGTTGACGTATTATACCATTTTTCATTGCGTAATTGTAAGTCCCAAAGTCAGCTATTAAACGGCGGTTTTTTGTATTCCATCTGACTCCTATTTCATAGTTAGTTCCCTTCTCAGCTTGTAAATCATGGTTGATTATATTGTCAGATGATCGAACTTCTGCTAAAGTAGGTGAGGAATATCCTTTAGAGATAGAAGTTCGCCATGCCCAATTGTCATTAATTAGGTAGGAAGCTGCAATCCTTGGCATCCATATACTACCAAAGCCTATTTTCCCTTGCGGATCTTCAATTATAGGATAACGTTGTTTATACTTTACTGTTGCGGTATTTAATCCGATAGACCCTTCAAGCGTTAAACGTGTATTTATTCTCGTCATAAGTCTATAGAAGATTGTGCTGTTATTATTGTCCAAATTGTCTTTGGCTTGTGCACTCCCTATTACCCCTTTATGGTTATCGTAATTATCTATGGAGCTCCATCCTTTTTGTCCTTCAAACCCGAGTTGCATGTGCCACTGAAAGCTAGGAGTCTTATTGTTTTCGTAGGAAAAGTAAGTACGTATACCTAAGTTTTTTTCATCTCTAAACTCATAGTTGGTGATAAAAGGATTTTCAAAGTCTGTTTTTGACCCAAAAATGGTCAATGTATGACTTAGATTTTTGGATAACTGAGCCTGATGTTTTACACCCCCATAAATTGTTTTATTGTATATTCCAGCTCTTTGTTCTGAGGCACCTGGGTTGGGACCACCTGCGGGGCGTGCTTGTCTTCTGTTTTCATCCATTTGTACCTGCGTTAGCCCGCCGGGAGTACGGTAACCTAAATCACTATAGAGTAAAAACACACTTAATGAGTTTTTCGGATTATAGTGCCATTGGTATGCTGTTTGGAATGTTTTTTTATTGAGTGCAGTATTTTCTCTATACCCATCTGAGCGAGTAAAAGACTGATCGAAGGCAAAGCTATATTTATCATTGATATTTCTTTGTACAGAGAGCTGCTCTTGAAAAAGCCCATAAGAACCTCCAGCTAATAATAATTGTGTATGATCGTTTGCTTTTCCAAAGCCGTTAGGAGCTATTTGTATGACACCTCCTGAATTTGAACCGTAAAGAGAACCATCAGGACCTTTTAATACTTGTATAGCTTGAATGGATGCCGGGTCAATCAGGTTAAGGTAGGTGTTTCCGCCAGCATCGGTCATCGGGAAGTCGTCTATATATATTTTGGTATTCCGTATACCAAACGGTGAGCGGATTAAACTGCCTCGCATAGCTATACGGTAGCTTCCCGGTGAACGCTCTTCCATTCGGATGCCACTTACCTGATTCATAGCAGGTAATAAGGTATTAGTATTTTGACTTTCTATTTCTTTTTTTCCTATAACTTGTGCAGATGATGTAAGTCCTAGTAAAGGTTGCTCATTAAAATAAGCGTGTATTTTAATAGGAACAAGGGATGTTGTATCTGTTGGAGATTGTCCGAATGTATTCTTGGTAATAAATAATAATAAGATTGCAAAAAATAGGTTTAGTAAAAGTCGCATGTAATGATTTCATAAAAAAATGAATCTCAAACTTACGTAAAAGCAAAATCATATCCAATAGAATTGAGAAATACGCCGTCCGGGAACTGTTTTTTGATCTAAAATGTTGGAGGTATATTTACAGCATAGTGGCAACCATGTTTTATTATTATTGTCTTTGAAATAGAAAGTTTTTTGCTGCGCATCAAAATGCTTCATTTAAACCTAAAAACAGTCCCTTTTGTCCAAATTTACCTACAGCGTAATCAATACATAGATTTGTTCGGGTCGCTTTATTGAACAATAGTCGGAGACCCGCTCCTCCAGCTGGCTGAAATTGTTCAAATAATTTTGTTCCTATACGGTCGTTTCCCGTCTGTATATTTGCAAATACTACACCACTTAGAAATTGATTTCTAAGTATAGGAAAACGGTATTCTGCTTCTGTATAGGCGAAAGAGCTTCCTTTGAAATACCCATTTGTATAGCCGCGTCCTAATCTTGCGAAGGTGTCTTTTCCCGTTCCAGGCATGTCTAGATAGGCCATATTCCCGCCTAGTCTATACGAACCCCAATACCATAATGCTAATACATGGTTCGGACGGTTTTGTGAAAGTTGAAAATACTTGCGAAAATCAGTGATTAATTGATAGTAGTTTTGTGCACCGACCATCCATTTTTGCCCCATGCGTAAAACAACATCTGTGTAAATCCCTTTATATGCACTGTTTGGGTTGTCTCTGGTCATATATTGGATATTAAACATAAGGCCATTGTTGTTGTAGTTCTGAGGGTCGTAGCCGTACCTTTCACTATACAGTTGTAAGGGAGTTTTTTCATAATCTCCGAGCGTTTTAACTTTTCTTTTTATCTCAAAAAAAACGCCTGCTCCTACGAAAGTGCCTGGTGCTAATTTTTTATAAACTCGTTCATTTAATCCATAAGTGATAAAATGATTGACATAACGGTTCCTCTCGGGGTTATTTAAAATTTGATCATCTTCATTTTGAGGATTTATTTTATTTCCCATTCCTATTCCATAATCCAAACCAACCATTTTGGCAAGCATAACTCCACCTTTTACGTTCCATTTGTTTTTGGATGTGTAGGTGTCGTGCATGATATAGCCAAATATAATTCCTCTTGTTGTGTAACTTATCGCAGAAGCAAATATCGACATTGAGGTGTTATCTTTATCGCCTAAATACATCCCACCAACTACTTTTGCACCTATTTGTAGACCTATGCTCGGGTTGTAATTGGGATTGGGAAGAATAGAAATACCTGAACGTTTTTTATTTACTTTAGGCGATTTATCACCACGTATAAGTCGGCTAATATCTTTAAAACCATCACTTATATCGTAAAGTGGTGTTATTGAAGTAAGGCTGTCTTTTTTTTGAATATTTAACGTGTCTGTTGGTGTTACTTGTGATGCATTTGTATAATAGACCGTTACTAGGAAAATAAAGACAATGAGATAGCTACGCATGGCATTTAGAGGTTGATGATTTTAATATGTTAGTTAGCTTCTAGTAGTTGTTTTTCGTGAAGTTCAAAGTATTCTCCTTTTAAAGTCATTAACTCATTGTGTGTACCTTGTTCTATAATGCGACCTTCATCTAAAACAATAATATGATCAGCATTCTTTATTGTAGATATGCGGTGCGCAATGAATACGGTAGTTTTACCAGCCATTATCTTACTTAGATTCCGTAGTATTTCTTCTTCTGTTTTTGTGTCAACGGCTGATAGACAATCATCAAAAATAAGAATTTGAGGATCTTTAATTAATGCTCTTGCAATTGAAACTCGTTGCTTTTGTCCTCCAGATAAAGTGATTCCACGTTCTCCTATAGATGTTTCAAATCCATCTTCAAAGTTGATGATATTATCATAGACAGCAGCGTCTTTCGCAGCTTGTTCAACACGGGGGTAGTCTATGGTGTCTAATCCAAAAGAAATATTACTAGCTATAGTGTCTGAGAATAAAAAAACCTGTTGTGGGACAAGACCTATTTGAGAACGTAAGCTATTGGTTTTTATGTTTTTAATATTTGTGTTGTCATAAGTAATTGTTCCTTTATCCACGTCATACATGCGAAGAAGTAGATTCGCAAGCGTAGATTTTCCAGATCCTGTTTTACCTATAATTGCAAGTGTTTTTCCTGGAGCTATTTCAAAGGATAAGTTGGTAATAGCTTTAATTCCAGTGTCAGGATAAGTGAAGGATATATTCTCCACTTTTATACTTCCATTTAGAATGGAAGCCTGCGAGCCATCTTTAATATTGGACTGTGTTTTTAAGAATTCGTTTATACGTTTTTGTGATGCTGCAGCCCTTTGAAATAAAGATGTTACCCAGGCCAGAGACATGGCCGGAAATGTTAGTTGATTCACATATATAATGAATTCAGCAATGTTTCCTGCTGTAATAGTCCCGTTGCTGACCTCAATACCTCCAATATAAACAGTTATTATTGTACTAAAGCTAATCAGAAAAATAATCAATGGAAAAAAAACGGCTTGTATACGTACCAGGTCGAGTGAGACTTTATTGTAGAGGTTGCTTTCTTCTGCGAAGGATTTCATTTTGTCCTGTTCGCGAGCGTATGTTTTTATGACTCTTATTCCAGAAAAAGTTTCTTGAACGAAAGATGATAAAGTAGAGAGTTGTCGCTGTATTTTTTCGCTACGTTTATTTATTATTTTGTTGATGAAGAGGATGACTACCGATAGAATAGGTATAGGTAATAAAGAGTAGGTAGCTAATTTAGGGTTTACTGCATACATAGCGTATATAATCATTATCGATAAGACAACGGTGTTGATGGCGTACATAATGGCTGGACCAAGATAGTTACGAACTTGGTTGACGTCTTCAGTTGCTCGATTCATCATATCTCCCGTGTTATTTTTACGAAAAAATGCAAAATCTAATTCCTGATAGTGATTGTATATCTCATTTTTTAAATCATATTCGATATGACGAGATGTTAAAATAATGGTTTGCCGCATGAAGAATAAGAAAACTCCTCGTAATAACGCAAGTATCAGTACAATAGCGCCGAATAAAAAAAGACTACTTCCGAACACTTTGTATACAAGTTCTTGACGTTCAAAGCCGTCATATAGTCTGTAGAGATCAATGTTATCTTTTACGAGGTCAAAAGCTTCTCTAATAACTTTTGCAGGTAGGATACCAAAGTAGTTTGATATTATTACAAATAATACTCCTGGAATGAGTTTCCAACGGTATTTATAGAAGTATTTATTAAGATAAGCCAGTTCTTTCATTATTAACAAATGTAGGGCTAAAAAATTAAATAATAATGACTAATTATAGCTACATCCTTATCATGTACCGTTTAGCTAATTATTCCTCTTAATCGAAGATGTAGCGAGAAATATTTCCTACTTTTGTATCAATAAAATGTCAATTTTTAGACTAATATTCATCTTATGGGAGCAAAAGAATCTTCTGTTTTTGAGAAAATGAACCTTGCAGGTCATGAAAATTTATTCTTCTGTAATGATCCGTCGATCGGACTTCAGGCTATTGTTGCTATACACGATATGACTCTCGGACCAGCGATAGGAGGTGTACGCATGCTACCTTATGATTCTGTAGCAGAGGCTATCGATGATGCTCTACGTTTATCTGAAGCTATTACTTATAAAGCTTCTCTAGCTGGGTTAAACTTAGGTGGGGGAAGTGCAGTTATTATAGGTAACCATCGTACAGACAAAACAGAGGTGCTGATGCGTCGTTTCGGTCAGTTTATAGAAGGATTGAACGGGAACTTTATTGCATCAACTGATGTAGGAACCAATCAGAAAGATTTAGGATACATGTTGTCTGAAACCGATTATGTGGCTGGGTTACCTGCTTCCTTGAATGGGGGAGGGGACACGACAGTTTTTGCAGCACGAGGCGTCTTCTATGGTATTAAGGCTGCCATTAAGGAGTTGTATGGTGATGATAGCTTGGCAGGACGTAAAGTGGCAGTGCAAGGGGTAGGAAGTGTAGGAGAGCAATTAGTAGCTATGTTGCGTGCTGAAAATGCACGAGTGTATGTTTCTGATATGACGGAAGAACATAAAATGAAGATTGCTGCTAAATATAAGGCGGAGCCTATTACTTATGCAACAAGTTTTGAATTAGAGGCTGATGTTTATGCTCCTTGTGCATTGGGCGGTACAGTGAATCCAACTACTGTTCCCCGTATGAGGTGTAAGATTATAGCAGGTTCAGCAAATAATCAATTGAAAGATGAAGAGATTACCAATCATTTGTTAAAAGAACACAATATTTTATATGCTCCTGATTTTCTAATCAATTCTGGCGCTTTAATAAGCTGTTATTCTGAAATCGAGGGATATGGTAGTGAACGCACGGAGTCTTTAATAAAAAATATTTATAGTGCTACCCGTCATGTTATCCAAACTTCTCGGGAAGATGAAATAACTACCTTTGAAGCTGCTAAAAAGTTGGCGGAAAAACGTATATTTGACGTCAAAAAAATAAAAAGATAGTTTTTATATACAAGTATAATTTCGTTCTTTATTTATGCAATCGTTCTTTAAAAATAATTATGCTTAATAGAAGACACCTTCGTGTAAAGGTTATGCAAACGCTATATGCGTACAGTTTGTCAGAAGATAAACAAGTTAAGGATTTTGAGAAAGCACTTCTTAGAAGTGTTGATGAAGTCAACCAAATGTATATTTGGACATTAAATCTCTTGGATGAGGTCGCTGAATACGTGCTTATAGATGCTGAGGGTAGAGCCAATAAGTTTCTTCCTACAGAAAAAGATAAGGTTTATACTACAAAGTTAAATGATAATACGTTTATTGAGTCGTTAAGACAAAATAGATCTTATTTAGAATATGTAAAAAAGTATAATGTATCTTGGTCTTTTGACCCCGAAGTGGCTCGTTCTGTTTTTGCTGAATTGAAAGAGTCTGAGGCCTACTTAGAGTATCTGGCGTTGGAGGATCGTTCTATTGCTGTGGAAAAAGATATTATTAAACATATTTTTAAGAAAATAATATTAAAGTCGCCTCACATAGATCAAATTTTTGATACAAAGTTTATAAATTGGTCTGTTGATAGAGAAGTTCTTCAGGCAATGATTGCAAAAACTTTTAAAAATTTTTCCAGTGAAAATCCTGTTCAGAATAAGTTGGCGGATTTAACGCCTAACTGGGATGAGGATTCGGAGTTTATTGTGGATTTATTGAAAAAAACCATAAGATATCGGGATGAATATCAAGAACTCATTGCGCAAAAAACAAAAAACTGGGAATCAGATCGTATAGCTTTAGTTGATAATTTGCTAATGGCAATGGCCGTATGTGAGCTGGTGAATTTTCCGACTATCCCTGTGAAAGTGACAATAAATGAGTATATTGAGTTATCGAAGTCGTTTAGTACCTCGAAAAGTAATACTTTTATAAATGGTGTCTTGGATAAAATATTGGCTGATTTGACCGAGCAAGGGCGAATAGAAAAAGAGGGACGGGGTCTAAAGAATTAACTGTTTTTAAGCAGGTAGTACGATGAATAGGTTTTTTACGTTTTATTAGTTATAGACGTGAAATTAAATAAACAATAACTATGAATTTTTTTAAGATAGGTATTCTAAGTGTAGGGTTAACAACACTAGTCTCTTGTGGATCATCATCTTCTGAGACTAAAGAAAGTGATGTTACCGAGATTAAAACAAATAATTCAGGTGATGCTGCTTTGGGGAAGCTTGAATTTGTCGAATCTGTATTTGATTTTGGTGAAATAAAAGAAGGTGAAGTAGTTGAACATATGTACATATTTGAAAACAAAGGTACAGCGCCTATTATATTATCACAGGTGTCAGCATCTTGTGGTTGTACTACCCCTTCATATACCCAGACACCAATACTACCAGGTAAACAGGGAGAGGTAAAAGTAGTTTTTGACAGTAATGGACAAGTAGGAAAACAACAGAAAATAATTACTGTTGTTTCTAATGCAGAAAACAATGTAACTACTGTGCAGCTTAGAGGTGAGGTAGTAGCTAAATAGTCCAGTGTTTTTTTAGAGAGAAGAACAATTAAGTCTAATAAGGGAGTGGGATCGAGTAATTTTTAAATAGTAAATTTTTAACATTAAAATATGATTACAACATTATTACAAGCAGCACCTGCGGGTGGTGGAATTATGAGCTTTTTGCCCATGATTGCAATCGTTGTTGTTTTTTACTTTTTCATGATTAGACCACAAATGAAAAAGCAAAAAGAGCATAAGAAATACATAGAAGAACTAGGCGTTAATTCTAAAGTAGTTACTACAGCGGGGATACACGGGCGTATTGTTGAAGTAAGTGAAACAACTTTTTTAATTGATGTTGGTTCAGGGGTTAAGATGCGATTTGATAAATCTGCCGTAGCATTGGATGCTTCTAAGGCTGCTAATAAAGAGTAGAAAAAAGGATTCTATAGGTCATCAAGACAAAAAGGTAGCTATCCATCTGCGAATGGATAGCTATTTTTTTTTGGTTATACTTGGCCTGAGGATTTATTTCGCATTATTGATTTAAGTGGCTATTTCTTACCTTTGTTCATATGGCTCAACCTCGTATAAGTAAAGTTACAAGAAGAAAGATTTCGATTTTTATACGTTGTCTTATTATTTCTTTTGTAGCTTGGTTGTTGTTTGCTGTATCTACAGAGCAGATTTATACCATCAAAGCAGGAATATCATATGTTAATATACCTGAAAATAAAGCTTTCCATTCTTTACAGTCTGATACGGTAAGTATACGAATGCGGATGAGTGGCTGGAAAATCTTGATAAAAAAACTTCACCCCGATACTCCACATATAAAGGTTGATTTGAGTGGTTTGAAAACTCGGAATTATATCTTATTTACGAATCAGATAGGTTATGTTAATCGTCAGTTTCCCGTTGATAATCAAGTTGTTTCTGTTAGTCCAGATACGCTTTTCTTTGATTTTTCTAAGCAAACACAACGTAAAGTTCCTGTTAAGCCGATTCTAGGTTTACAGTTTAAAAAACAGTATGGAGTTATAGGGAGTACAAGTTTGAATCCTGAATATGTAACTGTAACTGGGCCATTAGAAGATGTGGCTAATATCGAATATTTAGAAACAGACACGATTCGTGGAGTTCAGGTTAATAGTGATGTACGAATGGTGACTTATTTAAAAAATAATCAGAAAGCTAATATTTCGATTTATCCTACTTTCTCAGAGGTAACGATACCAGTAGGAGAAATTACAGAAAAGGTTGTAGAGGTACCTTTGAAGATTGAAAATAGTAAACGTTACACATCAGTACGTACTATTCCAAGCAAAGTGAAGATAACTTTTTTAGTGTCATTGAAAGATTTTAATACATGGTCCTCTCGTGATTTTGAAGCAGTTGTTGATATGGATAATTGGGAAGAAAATAAGGTAAAGAGTCTGCCCGTAATTATTACTAAGAGTCCCGATTATTGTGAGATTGTGGCTGTAGAACCGCAGAATGTAGATTTTTTTCTTAGGAGATAAAATGGGGTTAAAAGTTGGCATAACCGGTGGAATCGGTTCTGGGAAAAGTTATGTTGCTAAGGTATTTAAAGCTTTGGGCGTTCCTTTTTATGATGCAGATAAAGAGGCTAAGTTGATTATGAATAATAGCCATATTATAGCAAATGAACTGATAGATGCTTTTGGGCATCAAGTATATACTGCAGAGGGACAATTGGATAGAAAGTTTTTAGGCGAAATAGTCTTTAAAGATACAGCGAAACTGAAGATGTTAAATGAAATTGTTCATCCTGTTGTTATACAACATGGTGAAGAGTGGGCTGAAAAACAGACTTTTGCATACTCTTTGAGAGAAGCTGCTTTGTTGTTTGAGTCAGGTTCTTATAAGCAGTTAGACTATACTGTTTTAGTGCTTGCACCTTTGGAATTACGATTGCAAAGGGTCATGCTGCGGGACGGTGTAAGTAGAGAGCAGGTTGAGGATAGAATAAGTAAGCAAATGAGTGATGAAGACAAACACTTATTAGCAGATTTTGTACTTATTAATGACGAGAAGACAGCATTATTATCTCAAGTTTTGGCTTTACATGAGAAATTTATGAGTAAATCAAGTAGTATAGTTAAGTAGATGGGCCTTATATTGGAAGACTTTCTGGTTAAGAAAGAAGAAGGGTATTTTTGTCGTTACGGCAACTTTTATATTGATGCTATGCAGCCTGTTTATGTAAATGTTATTTCGCACGCACACGGTGATCATGCTACTCCAGGTCACCGGCAAATGTTTGCTACACTAGCTACTTTTGCGTTTATGAAAAATCGTTTTTCAAAAATGCTAAGTAATTCTTTAACAATTGTGGGGTTTGAGGAAGAATTTCGAATAGGAGATATTGAATTGAAACTGTTCCCCGCAGGACATATTTTAGGTTCAGCTCAAATCTTAATGAAATATAAAGGCGTTCGTTATCTGTATACTGGCGATTATAAACTACAGGATGACCCTACTTGTGAGCCTTTTACTTTTGTTGAAACGGATGTACTCATTACAGAGTCTACTTTTGCAGATCCAATGGTCGTGCATCCGAATGCAGAGACTGAGATTTTGAAAATGAAAGACCGAGCTTCGAATATCATGCTAGGTTGTTATACTCTGGGTAAAGCACAACGATTAACCGCTCTAATAAACGATTTGCTGCCCGAAAGACAAGTTTTAGTACATCATCGCATGTATCCGGTGCATAAAGTTTATGATGATTTAGGGCCTAGGCGCTTAAAGTATGAGTTGTATAACCGAAAGGCGATGAAAGATGGACGCGTTGATAAAATTTATTTAGTGCCGCCTTTAACCTTCAACAGCTATTTTAAGGCTAAAAATGTATTGCGCGCGTTTGCATCAGGTTGGGCAAGATTGCAGCAACAGAATGATATAGAACTTTATATATCCGACCATGTGGACTGGAATGACTTGTTGTTTTTTATAAATGAAATTAGGCCAAAAGAGATTTGGACAATACACGGTGATGGAAGCAAGCTGAAACAACATTTTAAAGGAGTATTGCCTGTTAGAGATATTTTAAAGATATGATGTTTTTTAAAGAGACTTTTTATTGGTTCGGAAAAAAAGGAGTAATTAAGGGAATTCTTGTCTTTTTATTTGTGTTTACTACTATTTATTTGCTATTAGGTTTTTTGTGAAAAAAATAATAAGACTTATATAAACTTAGTTATTCTTCTTGACTATTAGTGACTAATTCTATTAAATCATTTGAAGATAGATTACAAAACAGTTCTGCGTAATCTTTATGAACATAAACAAGTTGCTTGTTTATTTTTATATCTAATTTAATTATGTAATGTTTTCTTGGTGCTTTATTGAATAGATTGGTAATCTCTATAGAGTTTTTATTCCATAGGTTTGAATCCATTTTTTTGAGAATTTGTTTGGATGTAATAGGTTGGTTTAGCAGCCCTTCTGATATAAGGCGATCTAATTCTAAAGCCAAAAAATTTGTTTGATTTTGCAGTTTTTTGTTTGCAGAGGTTTCAATAGCAATTTGAGTTTCTTTGGGAAGATTTTGTAAAACAACTCCATTTTTGTAAAGGGATATTAATTCACGATAAGAGACCCCCCATATTTTTTGAGCAAGTAAGTCTGCATTATTGAGTGTTAATTCTCTCTTCTGCCTTTCAAACGCACTATAATCAGATTGAATGATTCCAGCTATAGTTGCAACTTTCTCTTGACTTAAGTTAAAAAGAAGTCTTAGCGACTTGAGTGCAAAAGCAAATTCTTCATTGGCCATTTAAAATAGATTTAATTTTATTTGCTTATGTCTATATTGTTTTGTAGACTTGTATTACTAACTTAAACTAACCCTGTTTGGGAGGGCTAACTAATTGTATAAATGATGAGAAATCGAAACAATAACTTGTCAAAATATGCTTATTTATTTGATTAACAATTGTTTGTTAAGTAGACCATATAACAATAGTTTTTATCTGCTAATACATAAATTAGTTGGTGTTTTGTACATGTAATTGACTGATTACAGGTGCAATTAGATTTTGTTAATTGTAATTAGATTATAATTTATTTACATAAACCTTAATTATATGATGAAGAATTCGTTATTTCTAATCAAAAAGCAGTATGAATTAAAGCTAATTTGTATTGTTTATTCTTATGCTTTGTTTCTTGGGAAAGAAAATGCCAGGGGACCTGATTAAATGTCTTAATAAAATACAAGCAAAGAAGGGCGTTTCGAAATATTTTAAAATGAATACAATTTACTAGTAATTGTATCATCGTCATTAAAATAGAAGACGAAGTATTTATGAATATTTTGAAACGCACCTAATTTGTTTGCTCCGACCGTGATTTATTCTTCTGCATAAGTATACATGCGTGGATTCACAGATTGGATAGCAATTTTCTATTCGCACTTTAAAATTAATATTCTTTTTCTGTTGTACCAAATGTGTCTTCTTAACAAACTTGAATAGTGAGCGGTCGGTTATTATTGTGATTTGTATCTCTGTGGCAATGAGTGTGTAGCCTTGTTTTATTGTTAGCTCTTATAAAATGAAGTTGAAAGGTATATTTCGTTACTTTTTATACTATTTTTTGATTTTGATGTAAAAAGTGATGTAACTCTTGTTTCAAGTAGTTCATACTTGCGAAGAAATAGACAAAAAACATCTTTGCTACAGTTGTAATATATACAAATCAATTATTAACTGATTAACTATTAAATTTATGTTTAAGAACAATGCTTTAGCCAGTGCTCTATCAGCAATAGTAATGTTGTGCTTTCTAACTTTTTTTTATTCGTGTAGTGACGATGGTTTGGAAAAAGCGGATAAGCCTCATGATCCTAATAAGCCTATAGAAATAACGAAAATTTATCCTGATTCCGGAATATATTTGGAGAAAGTTATGATTAGCGGAGATAATTTTGGAACCGATGTAGATAAGATTCGAGTATGGTTTAATAATAAACGAGCAGCAGTTGTTGGTTCGACCGGAGAGAGGGTGTATGTATTAGCACCACGTTTGCCAGGTGATACCTGTAAAATATCTGTTGTGGTTGGAAAGGACTCAGTTGTGTACTCGAGTGATTTTTATTATAATACTTCTGTTACAGTGACTACTATTGCAGGAAATGGAAGCCGGGATACTTATAGGGACGGAGATTTAACCCAGTCTATTGTTGGGCCTAAATATCTTTGTGTTGATAAGGAGGATAACCTTTTTATGATAAATCGTGTTCCTGATCAGTATCACGTAGCCCGTATTGATGAAGAAGCGAATGAGCTGATAACTTTAGCACGGAATGTTATAGCTAATGTTCCAGCTGCAGACCCCATAACTGGATTAATTACATTTCCTACTGAAACCACAGTGGGCTCTTATTATACCTTGGATCCGTTGGAATTTTGGGGGCCACGTATTAGAGAAATGAGGTGGCCAGAGGGGGGGGATAGACCAGGACAAGGCTATAAGCACAGTATGGTTTTCAACCCTGATGATGGATATATATATACTCGCTATTATCATGGGCATATTGTCAAAATTAATCCAAGAACTTTTGAGGTAACACCTATCTTTAAAACCCAACAGGGGGATAGTTTTGGCTTAACTTTCAACCCGATGACACCCAATGTTCTCTATATATCTTTTATTGGTAATGCGGGAGTTAATGCACATAGTATTTGTAGTATAGATGTAACGAATCCAGAAAATAGCTTTAAAAAGCTTACTGGCCCTACTAACGGAGGCCATCGGGATGGTGAACTTGAAGTAGCACAATTTAAGGACCCTCAGCAAATCTTTTGCGATGCGGAAGGAAGTATATATGTAGCTGATGCTGGTAATCATTGTATTCGCAGAATTACTACAGATGGGATGGTTGAGACTGTTTTAGGGATGCCGGGTACCCCGGGATGGAAGGATGGAGGGAAAGAAGAAGCTTTGTTTCGGTATCCTACAGGTATTGGTATTGCTAGTGATGGATCTGTCTACGTCGCGGATTTTGATAATAATAGAGTTCGAAAATTATCTATAAATTAATAAGGGGGTGTGAAATGAAAAAAATAGGCTATATATTAATGTTTCTAATTTATGTTCCTTTATTCTTACTAGCTCAAGATCAAAAGAGTTTTCAGATTCAGGGATTTGTTTATGATGCTAATAAAGAACCTCTTTCTGGTGTAACTATATATTTGAGAGATAAAATAAGTATTGGCACATCATCAAATGATCAAGGAAAATTTGAATTGCGCGTTAGTCGAGGGGATATGGTTGTTTTTAAAGCGATTGGATATAAACAAATAGAATATTTGGTTACTGATGCAAAAAATGATCTAGAAATATTTTTTTTTGAAGAAGAAGAGAAAATTGATGAAGTTATTGTTGTTGGTCTTGGAACACAACGAAAAATATCTAATGTTGGGGCTGTTACTAGTGTGGATGTTAAAGAATTACAAACTCCTGCTGTATCAATTGCTAATTTACTAGGCGGCCGCGCTGCTGGTGTTATTTCTTTACAAGCCAGTGGGGAACCAGGTAAAAATATTTCTGAATTTTGGATTAGAGGGATTGGTACTTTTGGAGCGAACTCAAGTGCTTTAGTTTTAGTAGATGGATTAGAAGGTGACTTAAATTCTTTAGATCCAGCAGATATAGAGAGCTTTTCAATATTAAAAGACGCCTCTGCGACTGCTGTTTATGGAGTTAGGGGCGCAAATGGAGTTGTTTTAGTAACGACGAAAAAAGGGCAAGTTGGAAAGTTAAGTATTACAGGTAGATCTAATTACACCCTTTCTAAGATGACTCGTTTGCCTAAGTATCTCCGAGCTTTAGATTATGCGAAAATGGCAAATGAAGCTAGGGTGGTACGTGATGAAACACCTATTTATTCAGATGTTGAATTAGATATAATAGAGGATGGTACTGATCCTGATATGTATCCTGATGTAAGTTGGCAAGATGAGATATTAAAACCTGTTTCACTAAGACAAAGTTACTACGCTAGTGCACGGGGGGGAGCTCAGTTAGCAAGGTATTTTTTAAGTTTAGGAGGAAGTGCAGAGGATGCCGCATATAAATACGATAAAAAGAGTGTTTACTCTGGGAATACTGGGTATAAAACATATAATTATAGAGCAAATATTGATTTAGAATTAGCTCCTACATCAACATTATATTTTGGTACAGATGGGTTTCTTTCTGTTCATAATACCCCAGGTATTGCTAATACTGATATTATATGGTATTCGCAATCTAATTTAAACCCTTTACTATTGCCTTTGAAATACTCTAATGGACAGTTGCCAGCTAGTTCTACTACAAATTCATTGCGTTCGCCTCTTGTCATGATTAATAATATGGGAAGAAAGACATCACAGGCGTATAAAGGTAAATTCACCTTGGCACTTGATCAGAAACTACCTTTTATACTAGATGGTTTACGATTAAGATTGCAGGGTGCATATGATTTAACAAGTGAATTTAATGAAAGTCGTTTGGTAGCACCATCTCTATTTCAAGCGGTGGGACGTGATCAACAAGGAAAATTAATTACTATAGAAAGAGTTCCTGCTCAAGCTGTTTCATATGCTAAAGGGACAAATCAATTTCGAAAGTATCATCTTGAAAGCACCTTAAATTATGATAAAAGAATCGGAGAAAATCATCGAACATCTGGCTTGATTTACTATTATTTGAGTGATGAAAAATGGGCGCACAAGGGAAACTCTAACTTGACAGCAGTTCCTGTTCGTTATCAGGGTGTTTCTAGCCGAATAACTTATGGTTTTAAGGACACCTATATGTTGGATGTTAATTTTGGATATACGGGATCAGAAAATTTTCAACCAGGTAAACAGTATGGTTTTTTTCCATCAATAGCGGGTGGCTGGGTTCCATCTAACTATGAATTTGTAGAAAAAAATCTTCCATGGATTAGCTTTTTGAAATTTAGAGGGTCATACGGTGCTGTCGGTAATGATCGAATTACTAATGATAGGCGGTTTCCTTATTTAACATTAGTTAATCAATATTGGGTAAACCCATGGGGGATATCTAATTCATTAGAGGCTGTGAATGAACAGGTCATGGGAGCAGATAACTTAGAGTGGGAAAAGGCATTGAAGACAAACTTAGGTATGGAGTTAAATATGTTGGAAGATAGATTTCAATTAATTGTCGACTTCTTCAATGATCAACGTAACGGCATTTTCATGCAAAGGGTTCAAGTTCCAGATTATGCTGGTTTAGTAAATATGCCATATGGTAATGTTGGAAGGATGAAAAGTAGTGGGGCAGATGGAAATGCAAGTTATAGACATACAGTAAATGAAAAATGGGGATTTACAGTACGTGGTAATTTTACTTATTCCAAGAATAATGTACAGAATTGGGAAGAAGCTAATCCTAAATATCCTTATCAAGATGTATCGGGTTATCCCTATGGAATTCGTCGAGGATATCGTTCTTTAGGGTTATTTAAAGATTGGGATGATGTAAATAATAGTCCTGCACAATTTGGTAAAGTAATGCCAGGAGATATTAAGTATCGAGATGTTAATGGTGATGGTGTAATAAATTCAGATGATAAAGTACCATTGAGTTATGGCACTTACCCTTTGGTTATGTTCGGTTTTGGGGGCGAGGTTACCTACAAGAAGTTTACACTTGGGTTTTTATTTAAAGGCACAGGTAAAACTGATTTTTTTTATGTAGGGGATGGCATGGGAACCGGTTATGTGCCTTTTTATAGTGGGGTAAATGGCAATGTTTTAACCATTGCGAATGAGCCAAGTAATCGATGGATACCTAAAGAATACGCGGCAGAAATTGGTGTTAATCCTTCTAAAGCAGAAAATCCGAATGCTAAATTTCCTCGATTGACGTATGGATATAATGAGAACAATTCACAGTTATCTGACTTTTGGCAAGGAGATGCACGGTATTTACGATTACAGGAAGTTAACCTTAATTACAATTTGCGAGCTCCATTTCTACAGCGAATGAAAGTAGCTTCAATTGACCTTCAGTTTGTAGCTAATAACCTTTTTT
The DNA here is from genome assembly GCF_026711005.1 of Sphingobacterium sp. UT-1RO-CII-1. Lineage (GTDB taxonomy): Bacteria > Bacteroidota > Bacteroidia > Sphingobacteriales > Sphingobacteriaceae > Sphingobacterium. The sequence continues at coordinate 304,263 of NZ_JAPPVJ010000004.1, forward strand.
TATTTGATAAGGTGAAGTTAACTGACCCTGAATTAGCTCATAAAAATGGAGAGGTATATCCTATTCCGAGGACCTTTATATTCCAACTTTATCTTCATTTATAAAAAATATGATTGCTATGATTATGTATAAACGAATAACCAAAACAGTTTTGATTTTATTCTTGACTACTTTATTAAGTATCTCTTGTAAGGATTTTCTAAGTGTAGATGATTATTTTAGTGATGAGCTTAAATTAGATTCTGTATTTAAAGAAACTCGATATTTAGAGGCGTATTTATGGGGGACGGCAGCTTTGTTTCCTGACGAAGGTAGTCTGCAGAATAATAGTCATACACCGGGGCCATACGCTACAGATGAGGGATTTACTAGTTTTTTAACTTCATCTGGATATAATGGGATACGCTTTGTCCTTGGTGAAATTACGGCAAATAATCTTTACTCGCTTAATACTTGGGGAACGTATTATAAGATTATCCGTAAGGCGAATACAATTTTAACACGTATTGATGAAGTTGAAGATTTAACAACCAAAGATAGAGCCAACATATTAGCGAATGCACGCTTCTTAAGAGGATATGCCTATTACAACATCCTAGTCGATTTCGGTCCTCCTATTATTTTAGGCGATGATATAGTAGAGTCAAATGCTTCAATTGATGCATATGATCGAAGTAGAAGTACATATGATGAAGCTGTTGAGTATATAGTAAGTGAGTTGGAAGAAGCTGCAAAGTTATTACCAGCAAGTACTTCACTTGCCAATTTTGGACTTCCAACTAAGGGGGCAGCCTATGGTTTGGTAGCGAGGTTACGCTTAATACACGCAAGTCCGTTGTTTAATGGAGGAGAGAGTGCACGTACTTATTTTGGAAATTGGAAACGTTCAACGGATAATGTACATTATGTGTCGCAAAACTACAATGAAAATCGGTGGGCTATTGCTGCTGCTGCTGCGAAGAGAGTGATTGATATGGCAAGTGTTGTAAACTATGGACTACATGTTGTACCAGCAGATTCTGAGACTCCCGTATTGCCTGAGGGTGTAACTAGTGATCCTAATTATTACGATCAATGGCCTTTCGGAGCAAATGGTATCGATCATTATCGATCTTATTCAGAAATGTTCAATGGGGAAGCGGTTATCCCAGTAAACCCTGAATTTGTTTGGGCGAGAAAGAGTGGAGCTTTAGTAAGTGAAACTAGAAACTCTTTTCCTCAGAAACTTGATGGTTGGAATGGAGCAAGTGTTACACAAAAAATTATTGATAACTACCGCATGGTAGACGGCCGTGAAATAGATAACTCTAGCGAAGTATATCCCTATACAGAAGTTGGATTCTCTGGTTCTGCAAAGGTTTTCTCTGGTTATAGATTGAATGCTGATGTTAGTAATATGTATGTTAATAGAGAGTCTAGATTTTATGCTTCTATTGGTTTTAGCGGGGCATTTTGGTCGATGTCATCTTCGACTTCTTCAGGTTATTATAATCAAACAATAGAATATCACTTTGATGCACCAAATGGTAAAGGGAGTGTTAGTAGTCCTGTAGATTTCCCAATAACAGGTTATGTGATTAAAAAATTTATCCACCCAACTGATGCATGGGGGGGGACTAATGCAATGCGCATGGATAAAGCTTTTCCGATTATTCGTTATGCAGAAATATTACTTTCTTATACCGAAGCATTAAATAACCTTACAGGTAATCATACAATTAAAATGGATGGTGAAAGTAAGGTGTTTTTTAGAAACATGGACGAGATACGTAAGTATTTTAATTTAATTCGATATAGAGCTGGCATACCAGGAATTAGGGGAACAGAAGATGCGATTACTTTTCAGAGATTACTTGAAAAAGAGCGTATGTCAGAGTTTCTGTTCGAGAATAGAAGATTCTATGATGTTAGGAGATGGGGGATAATGGAAAAAACAGAAAGCGAGCCTATACAGGGGATGAATATAGAAGGAGGAAAATCTGTGTTCTTTAATAAGGTCATTCCCAATACTGCGAGGATAGGAGGAAGAGTGGTTAATAAACGATTAGTATTTCTTCCGATTCCACTGAGAGAGGTGCGTATTTTGCCATCATTGGATCAAAATCCTGGTTGGGAGTATTAAAGTAATTAATAGATCTGGAAATGAAAAATCAATATAAAAAAATGGATATTCTTGTTTTGACTCTTAAATGTATAACATTGAGTACTGTGTTATTATTTTTTACTTCTTGTAATAATGATAAGGTTTTTGAAAATGAGCAGTATAAAAATGTTTTTGCATTAATAAGCACTGGAATTGATAATGTTTCAGAAAAATTTCATGATTTGGGAGAGGAGTCAATAGGCTATGTGACAGCCTCAATGGGAGGAACAAGAAATATTACAAGGGATGTCACTGTTAACCTAGTGGAAGATAGCTATCTAGTCGAAAGTTATAATATAACAAATTTTGATAATGATGTATCTAAATATGCTAGACGCATGTCTTCTAATAATTACAGTTTGGAGTCTTACACATTTACTATTCCAGCAGGTAGTATAGGAGCGAGCGTACCGATTAAAATTAGGCCAGATGGACTCTCTCCTGACTCCGTTTATTTTATTCCTTTGCGTATACAAACGCATGATCTATATGAAGCAAATCAACTTAAAAGTTATGTTTTATATAGTGCTCGTATGAAAAATTTTTATGCTAAAGCAGATGGGAATACGAGGTATAATATGCGGGCTAAACATCGAACAGAAGGGAGTTCAACAGAACTGGAAATGCCCGGTACAAAAATAATGCATCCATTAACTAAGAATAGTGTTCGTGTTATGGTTAGTAATGAGAATTTTGTATCTGAAGTAGATAGATTTGAGAAATTGGCAATTATTTTAGAAGTTGATGAAAATAATAATGTAATTATTAAACCATATAAAAATGTAGATATTCAGCAAGTTGAAGGAGATGAGCGTTTTCCAAATGTCTTTAAGTTGGAAGATGATGGATTTAAAAAATATAAAACATTTTTATTACGGTATAACTATACGGTATCTGGTAAAACGACAGAGATAAAAGAAGAGTTAAGACTGGAGTATAAAGAAGGAGAGGATGATTAATTGTTTTAAACTATGAAAAATAAATATTTATTAGGTGTTTTTTTTACACTGCTATATATTGTGATTAATATGGGGTGTAGTGATAGCTTTGATAGAAGGTCTGTTGAGGAATCTTTTTATGTTAATAAAAAGAAAATTGAGGGAGAGATAGGTCATAGTGATCAATTGATTGCTAGCCCTACATCAGGTTCAAATGTTTATACCTGGGCTAGTGAGGATCTTAACATTGTTGAGGTTGACGGAGAGGGCAAGGTGAAATTGGTCGGATTGGGACAAACTGTTATCGTTGTGACTAGCGGTGAGATGAAAGTTACTGTTGATGTAGTGGTTAAGCTCAAAGATTGAAGAAAAATGAATAGGAATTTTCAGTCAAATTATTGATTGCGATAGAGAGGAGAATGTTTATTATTCTCCTCTCTATAATAAATTGTATTGTTTTTAATGTTTAAAATGTCTTACTCCAGTGGTAACCATTGCAATTCCTTTTTCGTTGGACATATCAATTGATAGTTGATCTTTTATCGATCCTCCAGGTTGCAATACTGCAACGACTCCTGCGTCTCCAGCTATTTCAACACAGTCGGGGAATGGGAAAAAAGCATCTGATGCCATAACACTTCCTTTGATATCGAAACCAAAAGATTGTGCTTTTTCAATAGCTTGCTTTAGGGCGTCCACACGTGATGTTTGACCTACTCCTGAAGCAATTAAAGTATTGTCTTTTGCAAAGACAATAGTATTGGATTTAGTGTGTTTTACAATTTTATTAGCAAAATATAAGTCAGCCAACTGTGCTTCTGTAGGTTCTACTGTAGTGACAGTTGTCATCTTTTCAGGCCCCTCAATCGTATTGTCTTTATCCTGTAAGATCACACCGTTTAGTAATGTCTTAAACTGATCTTTAGCTAGTGCTATAGGTTTACGCTTTAAGATAATACGATTCTTTTTTGCTGTTAGTACTTGTATTGCGTCAGCAGAATAAGAAGGAGCAATTAGAACTTCAAAGAAAAGGTCGTTAATTTCCTCTGCTGTTTCTTTATCTACTTCTGTATTCGTAATTAGAACTCCTCCAAAGGCAGAAACAGGGTCGCACGCTAGGGCATCTAACCAAGCTTGTTTAACTGTTGGTCTTGATGCAACACCACACGCATTGGTGTGCTTTAAAATAGCGAATGTTGGGTCTTGAAATTCATCAATGATAGCAACTGCTGCATCAATATCTACTAAGTTGTTGTACGATAGCTCTTTTCCGTTTAGTTTGTCGAACATGGCGCCTAATTCACCAAAGAAGGTTCCTTTTTGGTGCGGATTTTCTCCGTAGCGTAAAGTTTGAGCCTGCTGTAACGATTGTTTAAATACTGGTAAAGGATTTTCTTGGTTGAAGTAGTTGAATATAGCTGTGTCGTAATGTGATGATGTATTAAACGCACGTTTCGCAAATTCTTTACGCTGCTGTAAATTGGTTGTGCCTTCTTGTGTTGCTAAGATATTTTCTAAAACTTTATAATCGTCTTTTGATGAAATGATAACAACATCGTTAAAGTTTTTAGCTGCAGCACGAATGAGTGATATTCCACCTATATCAATTTTCTCTATAATGTCTTGCTCTGACGCTCCAGAAGCAACAGTTTCTTCAAAAGGATAAAGGTCAACAATAACAAGGTCTATTTCAGGAATGTCGTATTCTACAAGTTGTTTTTGATCTGTGTCGAGCGGGCGACGGGCAAGAATACCTCCAAATATTTTAGGGTGAAGTGTTTTAACACGTCCCCCTAGGATTGAAGGATAACTTGTTAAATCTTCAACAGGTACAACGTCAACTCCTTGTTCACGGATAAAAGCCTCCGTACCGCCTGTAGAGTACAAAGTAACTCCGTATTTATTTAAAAGTTGAATTAGGGGTGCTAGGTTATCTTTGTAATAAACTGAAACCAAAGCGTTTTTAATCTTAACAGGATGATTCATTATTATATGTTTGGAATCCGCAAAGATACAAATATTGGCTAATATTTGTTTATATATTTTAGATTTGCGATTAGTGGGGGCTTTTAGGGAATATTTTCTTGGTAGTGGCCATCCCATCTCACTTCAATTAGACGGAATGGCTAATTAGAGGGGGCTAATTGTATTTTTTTAGCAAATTTTCTATGATGCGCGGATAATATTGATGCTCTAGCTGTTGTCCTTTGAATTTAAGAATTTCAAGAGTGTCTTCCGGCTCAACTTTAAATCTAGCTTGGTGTATCACTTCTCCTTCATCAAAATTTTCATTAACAAAATGAATTGTTATTCCATGCTCTTCTTCTTTTGCTTCCAGCACTGCTTGATGAACTTTATCGCCATACATTCCTTTTCCTCCAAACTTTGGCAATAATGCAGGGTGAATATTAATTATTTTATTGGGAAATGCTTTTAAGAGGTTTTCAGGAACAAGCCATAAAAAGCCTGCTAAAACAATAATATCTATGTCTAATCTTTTAAGTATATCTAATATTTCATCAGATTTATAAAATGCTGTTTTATCAAATGTATGTGAGGGAATTTCGAAATTGTCAGCGCGTTGAAGTACATAGGCATCCATATTGTTGCTTAAGATTAATGATACTTCACCAATTGTAGAATATTTGAAATGTTCCATTATTTTTTGGGCATTGGAACCAGAGCCTGAAGCAAAAATAGCGATACGTTTCTTCACAATATGAAATTTTTAAACCGTGAATATTGATTTTTACCCAAATATATGGTAAATTTTGCACAAAATGGCGAATTTGCGTCGTTTCGAATGATTTAGTAGAAGGAAAATAGAGAGTCGAAGACAATATAAACAAGTGCTCTTATTTTTACTGTATATAATTGTTTGACTTATTAAATTAATATAGTGTTCAGTAGTTGGTTTTAATATTTGTAATTATGCGTTATTATTTACGTTTGAGGGGATTTTTATTAGTTCTTTTTTTTATAGTTGGTTTTAGGCTGTTTGGACAAGTAGCAAACGAACAACTTCCGACTTTGAGTAGTATACATCATTGGACGGATAAGGCAAAGTCTTTAGAAGATGCTTTGCCGAAGTCTGGGCGTATCCTTTTTGTGTTTTATGACCCAGGATGCGGTAGTTGCCAGGAGCTAGGTGCGGGTATAGCTAAAAGTGATTCTAAAATAAAAAACACACAAATTTTTTTTATTAGTATGCATGATAATGATTTGGTTGATGGCTATATCAATATGCATGCAAAGAATTTGAAAAATATGAAGAATGTTTCCTTCTGGAAAGACCCAGGTACAGAATTTATCGAGAAAATGAAACCCACAAATTACCCCGCAACTTATTTATTTGATGCCAGAACAAAAAAGTTAATAAAGAGCTTTCAAGGAGAAAGTAAAATAGAGAAAATGACTCCTATTTTAAATTAGTTGTCACTGGATAGCAGCTTTTCCATGAGTTGACTACTGGTGAAATCTACCGAAGTTGCAGAATTTGATAAAACAACCAAAGCAGTTTTTGTGTCTGGAGATATAGCAATGTAAGAGCTGCTGCCTCCAGTACCGCCTGCATGATGGAAATATATTAAACCGTCAAACATACTCATGTGCCAGCCTAGTCCCACATCGATAGAATTCGGTCCAAAAGCAGTAAATTGACGAGTTAGTGCCATTGCGTATTGAAGATCGGTTTCTGTCATTTTGAATTGTTCAAGAGAAAAGATCATAAGATCTTTTATAGTAGATTTCAAACCGCCTGCTGCTAACATGGATTGCCATGACCAAACAGGCACTTCCAGACCACTTTGATCATATACTTTGCTGAAAAAGGCTGCGTTTTTTTGATCTACTTTATCAGAAGTGTTGCTAAGTGATAATGGTGTTAAGATTACTTCATGCAAGTATTCCATATATGGTTTGCCGGTTATCGTAGAAATCAATTCACCTAGTAAACCGAAACCTAGATTACTATAATTGTAGGTGTCAACATTCTCTGGATCTGCTTTGTAGTTTTTTAGAAAGCTATATAAATCTTGTGTCGTATAATTTGCGTACGGATCTTTATCGTTAAATTTAGCGTCTGTGTTCCAGTTGCTTGGAAGACGTGGTAGGCCAGAGGTATGGTTGGCTAAGCTTTTAAAGGTTATCTCTTTTATGTCCGGATTTGCACTGACCGAGTCAGGAAGATATTTAGCTATGGAACCTTCTAAAACTATTGTTTTTTTATTTACAAGCTCTGCCAATAAAACAGAGGTGAATAATTTTGTAATCGAACCAATTTCGTAAATACTTTCTTCAGTAGGCAGTGTCTGGTTGTTTTTCTCGGTCTCGCCGTAAAAATAAGTTTTGTACTTGTTTTGGTGAAATAAAGCGATTGATAATGATTGCGTACTATTTTTCTTTAAATAACTATTCGCAAGAGAGTCAATATACATGTCAAGTGTCGCTACTTTCTCTATTTTGTTGGTCGATTCGAACTGTTGCTGTAAAATGGGCTTAGGACGTGCACTTGGCTCGAATAATAATGTGTGAAATCGTATGTCCTTGTCTAGCCCTAGTTTTAGGTGAAGATAATTTTGATCAAATTGTAATTCGTAAGTTGCAATATCCTGGTCAAAAGATAATGGTTTAGAATCTGTTATTTTACCTAATTGATAAAGGTTGCTAAGGACGAAGCCGAGGTGTTCTACACTAATTTGTTTTTTAAAGCTATCAGATGCTAAATTATAAATTGAGTCTGTCATCTGTGTATTGATAAAGTACTCAATTTTATTAAAGACCCCTTTGTTTATCTGTTCTGCTTTGTCTTGTGCAAATACAGTTATTGTGATGAACAATAGAAAAGTAATATGTATTAGTTGCCTCATAGCAACAAAATTACGTAAACAATTATTTACAAACCAATTATTTGTTTAAGCCGGGCATAACCAGATTTGCTAATGTTTATTTTTTCTCCATTAATAAGTGTTGCTATATAGCTTTCTTTTTCTAATAATTCAATTTTAGCAAGCTGGTCTACTTTTGCGATGAACGATCGGTGTACACGCACAAACTGCTTAGGGTCTAATTGTTTTTCAAAAGAAGTCATTGTTTTGTTTTTTAGAAATACGCCTTCTTTGGTATGTATTTTTACATAATCGTCGTATGCTTCTAAGTGTGAGATTTGTTGTACGGGAATTATTTTTATTTGGGTACCATTTTTAACAACTATTCTTTCGAGAATTTCTTCCTCCATTATTGAGTTTAGTTTATCTGTATTAGTGGGAGCAGAAAGCGTGTTGTAGTTATTTTTGAATTTAATGATAGCTTGCTCAAAACGATCTTTACTGATGGGTTTTAAAAGATAGTCAATAGCACTTTTTTCAAACGCTTTGATCGCGAACTCATCAAACGCAGTTGTAAATATGACATTAGGAATTTTATCTAGCAGTTCAAGCATTTCGAAGCCGGTAAGCTTTGGCATCTGAATGTCTAGGAACACTAGGTCAGGATCATGTTGTTGTATAGCTTTTGCACCTTCAAAACCATCGCTACACTCTGTGATAACAGATATGTCATCGTATTCTTTCAAATAATCGGCTATAATAAGCCTTGCTAAAGGTTCGTCGTCAATAATAATAGCCTTAATCATATTGAGGTATTTTTATGGTAGATGTGAATATATTATTTTTAATACTAGTTTCTAATAAGTCTGTACGGCTGTATAGGAGAAATAAACGTCGGTTTATACCTGATAAACCAAAACCTGTCCCTTTATTGCTCTCGAACTGGTCGTTATCGAAAGGGTTTGTAATAGAGATATAGAGTAGATGATTCTTTAACTCTATGTCTACCGTTATCTCAACATCTCCAATTACATTATACAAGCCAAATTTGATAGCATTCTCTAGTAAAGGTTGTATAATCATTGGTGGAAGCTGTGTCTGCATGGCGTCTTCTTGTACGCTAAAAGTGGTAGTTAATCTATGTCCAAATCGAACTTTTTCAATATCTAAGTATAATTTTAGATGTGTTATCTCGTCTGCAAGAGGTATTAATTGTTTATCATCTTTACGCATTGTCCCTCGCAAGAAGTCAGAAAGTTGAAACGTCATGTTTTTAGCCTCTTCGGGTTTACAAGCGATTAGTGCGATTATCGAATTTAGGCTATTAAATAAAAAGTGTGGTTGTAATTGTTGGCGTAAGTTGTAAAGTTCTGCATCACGAAGTATGCGTTCCGATTCTTCTTTTCTTTTCTTATTGGCTTCGTATTCTTCTTGTATATTCCAAAATATGTTGATGATGATAACACATAGTAAGAGCAAAAAGTTGATGACGAACCGGTAGGGCAATACCTCATAAAAATGATTGTTCGAAAAATCATCAAAAAGCTGATTGATAATAAAATAGGTAAGGCCGACACTAAGAGTAGTTAACACCAAACATATTAAGGTGATTTTTAGGTATTGTCTCTCTTTTGGTAAGTAAAACTGTAAAGTGCTATAAATAAGATAGCAGCAGGTCGTGATTGACAGCGCTCCAATTAATGGTTCGTAAGGTAACACGTGTAGTGGCATATTATCCCACCAAAGTAAAAAGTAAGAAACTAAAAAGTATAATATAAAAACAGTCCAAGAACTAACGTGGATCAAGCGGTTTTTAGATGTCAAGATAAAAGCCATTTTTACACTTCTTAATTAGCTATTTTTTATGGTTATATTCCCGAAAATGGATGTCCCCGTAATGTATAAGCTTTTGTTTGGGTCTATTGCATGGGTGAGTATTACTCGACGGTCGTCATTTTCACTTAATATCGAAGAAACAGTAGTAACAATAACCCAATGTGGTGGAACAATTATTTTAGTGCTTCCAAATAATTGAAAAACGTCTAATGCTATTGGTTGCTGTAAGTCAGCTTGTAGTAAATTGATTTCTGTGCTACCAAAAACATTTGTTAATGTACCTCCTAAGAAATTTTTTGAAAAAATTATTTTCTTCGCATTACCAAAAACTGAATCAACTTTTATATAATTTTCTCCAGCATAATATTGATTTGTATATGACTCTGTCTTTTGTTTATTAATGGTATTTTCTTTCGTTTCAAAGGGTGATTGATACTCTGTGGAAATATCTTCGGCTATATGTACTCTCTTATCCCAGTCGAAATTATCTTCTTCTTTTAAAGGTGGTTGTGGGGGGTAAATAGGAGGAGGGGCTGCTTGCCTATTTCGCATTATTAGATAAATACCCAAAATTATTGCTGCTAAAGGAATAAGTACACCTCCAAAAGGTAGATGTAATGCTTTCTTTAATAGAAATAAACCTCCTATAGCTACTAATATAATTGATGATTTTTTTTCAAATTTTGAATTTACTCCAATCACTAATCCAATGATGATAAGTATTATTTCCCAACCAAATAGCCAACGTGGAAACCACAAGCCAAAATCCATTGTTTTCAAAAGCAGTACAATACCAAGGAAAATAATAATTGTTCCAATAATATTAGAGCTCCTGTTATTACTAGGTGGTAATGGCGGTGGTGTTATTTTATCTCTTTCCATCATCTCTTTGTTTTAATTAACTATCCCAAAAGTAGAATAATACTTTTTGATCGCGTAGCTAAAATAGGCAATACGGTGAAGTTTTTCGGTAAGTGGTACTTTTTTGTCGGTAAAAAATAATGATAGCTTTAATTTTCGTTGATTTTTGACAAATTGTATGTGATCAAAGATAAATAAATTATTTTTTTTGCTTAAAATTTGGTTGATTGAAAGTAATTATTATATATTTATAAAAATAAATAAGGATTTAAAATTAAATACTTGCAATACTAATGGGAGATTTTGAAAACAAAGAGCGCGAAGAAGTATTTTCAAAAAAGGTGAGAGCTGGAAAACGTACTTATTTTTTTGATGTAAAAGCGACCCGTTCTAATGATTACTACGTAACCATAACGGAGAGTAAAAAACGGTTTGAAGATGGTCAGTTTATCAAGCACAAAATATTCTTGTATAAAGAAGATTTTGAGAAGTTCGCTGAAGGTTTAACAGATGTGGTTGAGTATATTAAAGCCAACCAAGAAGTAGTTGAAAAACGATACGAGCCAAATCAAGAAGATTCAGCATACAACGGTACAGAGTATGCGCAGAAAGATGATTTTTCTTTTTAAAGCTACTTTACAAAAAAACAGAATTAAGCCACTTTTAAGTGGCTTTTTTTATATCATTATAAATGGGTTTAAGTTTTTTCCTACGTTAATATTCTTAAATTAGCGGATTAAAAGAAAGCTAATAAATACCAAGGGGGATTAGAGAGTATATAACTCTAGAGGACTTAATGAAATTAATAATTGGATATATTGTTAGTTCTTCAAAAAATCAAACTTTATACATATGAGTAAGAAAATTATTTTAATCTTTTCTGTAGTTCTTTATGTCTTTACATTAGGTGCTCAGCAAAAAGACTTAAATTTTGAACAAGCCTGGGGAAGAGAAAATTCTGTTACAAAGTCTATCAATCAATATAGAGGTTGGGCAGATGAAAATCACTTTATTGAATATGATGCCTTGGAGAAACAAGCCTATAAAGTTCATGTTAAAACCGGAGAGCGTAGTAAATATGTTCCTTTACCTAAGGCTGATGTGCGCGTATTTATTAAGGATAAGGATGTTTTTATACAGTATGGAAGTGAGGCAGCTAAGCAATTAACATATACCGCAGACGTTGAAGAGAAAAATCCGACACTATCTCCTGATGGTAATCATGTTGCATTTACGCGTGCTAATGATTTGTATAGTGTAGATGTACGTGATGGTAAAGAAGTCAGATACACACAGGATGCAACTGATGTTATCTATAATGGATGGTCGTCGTGGGTTTACTATGAAGAGATTTTAGGCAGAGCTACAAATTATAAAGCGTTTTGGTGGTCTCCTGATAGTAAGCAGCTTGCATTTATGCGGTTTGATGATACAGAGGTGCCTATGTTCCCGATTTATGTTTCGAAGGGTCAATATGGAAGTCTAGAAGAAACCCGTTATCCTAAAGCAGGGGACGCCAACCCTAAGGTGCGGGTAGGCTTTGTAGAGGTAGAGGGGAAAGCTCCTGTCATCTGGGCTGATTTTGACGAAAATACTGATCAATATTTTGGAGAACCCTACTGGAGTTATGATAGTGAGTCTATTATGGTTCAATGGATGGATAGAGATCAGAAAAATTTGAAATTTTACGCAGTAAATCCTATTGACGGAAGTAAAGTGGAAATATATGACGAAAAACAAGAGAGTTGGATCAATTTAGATCATGACGAACGGATTACCTATTTGGCAGATAATAAACACTACATACTTAAATCTGATAAAAGTGGTTGGGCTCATTATTATTTATATAATTTAAAAGGAGAACTATTAAATGCTATTACAGAAGGAAAATGGCAGGTTTCTTCTCTTCAATATATTGATGAGAAGGAAAGGGTCATTTACTTTACAGCAAGGCGTGAAAATTCTGCTACCCAAGACTTGTATAAAGTTGATTATTCGGGCAAGAACTTTAAACGACTTACTTTTGGCAATTATACACATCAAGTACAAGTGTCACCCAATGGAAAATATTTTATTACAAATTATTCGAATGTATCAACGCCTAATAAAGTAGCTTTATTGGATAATAAGGGTAATCTATTAAAAGAACTGGCAGATAGTCGTGCCGAAGATGCTACAAGCTTTAAAATAGGTAAAACAGAATATTTTACAATTCCTTCAGAAGACGGAAAGTTTGACTTGCCAATAATTATTACCTATCCAGTAGATTTTGATGAAACAAAAGTTTACCCTATGGTGATGAGTATATATGGTGGGCCTGACGCAGGAACTGTTCGCAACACGTGGAAGGGAACAGCTAATCAATTTTGGGCACAAGAGGGGATTATTCAAATAGCGGCAGATCATAGAGCATCAGGGCATTTCGGAAAGGAAGGAGTTGCATGGATGCATAGGAGTTTAGGTAAGTGGGAAATGATAGATTATGTTACCGTTGCAAAATGGTTGAAAGCTAAACCTTGGGCGGCTAAGGATAAGCTGCTAATTACAGGACACAGTTATGGAGGCTATATCACATGTCTGGCGTTGACAAAATCTTCTGAATATTTTGATTATGGTATTGCTGGCGCCCCTGTGACAGGGTGGGAGCTTTATGATACGCACTACACAGAGCGTTGGATGGATCGCCCGCAAGATAATCCTAACGGTTATAAAGAAGGGTCTGTTCTGACATATGTTGACGGCTATAAGGGTGGTTTGCGCCTTATGCACGGCGATTTAGATGATAATGTGCATTTGCAAAACACGATGCAGTTGGTGGATGCTCTTACCGATAGGTCTGTGCCTTTTGAATTAATGATATATCCAGGAAGTAGACATGGCTTTGCGCGTTCAAAATCGGAATATGATTTTGGAGAACGGGTTCGTTTTTATTACCAGTATCTACTTAATAAGCCGGTTCCAGCTAGTTTTAAACGCTAGTTCAGCGACAGTATAATAATTTTAAAAATCGCAGGCTATAATTATAGCTTGCGATTTTTTTATAAAATAATATTGAAATGTGTAAAAAACAGAAAAGTAATTGTTATTATACTGTGTTTTTTTAGTTACTTGACGTGTAAAAAGTTTAAAATAAATGGATTTCATTGTTGTATATTAAAAATTATTACATATTTGCATAATTAAATAAATGACATGTTTCAAGATTTGAAGAATAGTACTTTTAAGGCGAATGAAGTTTTTTTGCGAGCAGTTTTTGTTCTGAGGAAACACTATTTTTCTATTGCAGGACTATGTTTCTTGTTGTTTGTTACGTCAAATTTATCTTCTTATTTGGCCTTTACAACGCAAGAAACGTTAGATTTTTCCTTCCGCGTTTTATTGTGTTTGTTATTCTTAACACTTTTTTTTGGCACACAGCTCGTGCTGATAAAACGAGCTATTTTACTTGCACGGGGAATAGAGCATAGTTATCTTAAAAATTATATACCTAGTACACGACAATTTATAAGTTTTTTGTTGGGCTTTGTTGTGTATTCTCTTTTGCTAGGAATAGTCTATTTTGTGACCTCGATATTAACCTTCCCTTTAGTGTATATGGGGGCGAGTGTTGATACGGTTAGTTATGAAGTAAATCCTTTTTTGACAGGGATGTTTATGTTGTTTGTACTCATGCGGATTACTTTTTTTCCCTACTTTATAGTAGATAAGGAATTTAATTTATTTCGTTCTTTTCGGATGAGTTTGGCCTTGACAAGAGGTAATGTTATGAAAATATTTTTGTTAGTTTTGGCTTTAGGTACCACATATCTACTACAGGTGTTATCGGAATATTTGAGTTACTTTATTCTTGCTAAGATATTCAGCTTTATCAATACCTTTGTAGTTATTCCATCTGTGAGTATAGTTATGGCGATGGCCTATAATGATATGATGGACGAATATAGTGGGGAGGAAGACCCAAAGTTATTGGAAAATATAATATAGTAGTACATTGAGTATAAGAAAAGTTGCCATTTTAGGCTCTACTGGAAGTGTTGGTACTCAGGCTTTAGAAGTAATTAGAGCTTTTCCTGAACTTTTAGAAGTAAGTGTTTTAACTGCTGCATCAAATGCTGAAGCGCTTATTGCACAGGCGATTGAGTTTAAACCTAAAGCCGTTGCCATTACTGATGAACGATGTTTTGAACAGGTTAAATTAGCCCTCAATAGTTTGGGTATTACAGTTTATACCAGTGAAGCAGGTCTTGTGGAGGTTGTACAGTATGATGAAATAGATGTTGTACTAAATGCTATTGTTGGCGCAGCTGGTTTGAGACCAACAATTGAAGCCATTCAAAAGAAAAGAGACATCGCCTTAGCAAATAAGGAAACCTTAGTAGTAGCGGGAGCCTTGATGATGGATATGGTGAAGAAGTACGATGTTAAGATGCTGCCCGTTGACTCTGAGCATTCCGCTATTTTTCAATGTCTGGTAGGAGAACAAGCGAATCCTATTGAGAAAGTAATTTTGACAGCGTCGGGAGGACCTTTTCGGGGTAAAAAAAGAAGTTTTTTAGAAAAGGTAACGAAAAAAGAAGCTTTAAAGCACCCAAATTGGGTGATGGGAGCCAAGATTACGATAGACTCAGCATCACTGATGAATAAAGGTTTAGAGGTGATTGAAGCAAAATGGTTATTTGATTTAAGTGTTGATCAAGTTGAGGTTGTTGTCCATCCGCAATCGGTTATACATTCTATGGTCCAGTTTCAAGATGGTTCTATTAAGGCTCAAATGGGGCTGCCGGATATGAAGTTACCTATACAAAATGCATTAACCTATCCTTATCGGCAACAAAACAGTTTCGAGCGCTTTGATTTTCTCAAATATCCATCATTAACATTTGAACCTGCAGATACTGGTACTTTTCGAAACCTAGACTTGGCTTATCAAGCGCTAAGGGAAGGGGGAGATCGTCCATGTGTTTTAAATGCGGCAAACGAAGTAGCTGTAGATGCTTTTCTTCATGACCAACTATCCTTTTTAGGAATGAGTGATTTAATCGAAGCGACAATGTGTCAGTTGAATGTTGTAAAGGAACCTAATTTAGACGATTTAATTGAAATTGATAGGGAAAGTCGTATCATGGCACGGGATTTAATAAATAAAAATAAAAGATAATAGGTGAGGTTTATTGTAAAATTGTACTTTGTCTTCATGTCTATAACGAACGAAAATAAAAAAAGAAATACATGGGTACTTTAATAATGATCGGGCAAGTAGTTTTAGGATTGTCTATATTAATCATCTTGCACGAACTGGGGCATTTTTTAGCGGCCCGGGCATTTGGTATTAAAGTAGAGAAGTTTTATCTCTTCTTTGATGCTTGGGGTGTTAAGCTTTTTAAATTTAATTTTAAAGGCTGTGAGTATGGTATTGGTTGGTTGCCCTTAGGAGGTTATGTGAAGATTGCGGGGATGATTGATGAATCCATGGATACCGAACAGCTTAAGCAAGAGCCTCAACCCTGGGAGTTTCGGTCTAAACCGGCTTGGCAGCGTTTGATTGTGATGTTGGGAGGTATAATCGTAAATGTGATTGTTGGAATTTTTGTTTTTTGGATGTTGACATTTAAGTACGGTGAAACGGATATAGATAACTCCAAACTTGAATATGGTGTTGTACCGGGTATTATTGGGAAAAACATAGGGATTCAGGCTGGAGATAAAATTTTAGAAGTTAATGGTAAACCAGCAGTTAAGTTTTTAGGTGATGTCCTGAGTTCGGATGTTTTGATGGGTGATGCGGTATTGACCATTGAGCGAGCAGGTATAAAGGAAACATTGACCGTACCTTCAACGATATTTAATGAAGTTGCTGAACATAAAAGAAACGAATTTGTGCAACCGCGTCGCAAGATGGCCAGCGTAGGCGAAATACAGAAAGGCTCTGAAGCAGAACGGATGAATTTACAAGTTGGAGACAGTATTGTTGCTGTAAATGGTAAAAACACCTTGTTTTTTGATGAATTTACTGATGTAATGAAGAGCCGTGTTGGTAAAGATATAGAGGTGAGTGTTGTGCGTAATGGTGAAGCAGTGGCGCTTTCAGGAAATGTTGATTCTACAGCAACTTTAGGATTTGTGCTTAGCACGCTTGATTTGCCTGTTATTAAATATGAATATGGTTTAGTTGAATCATTGCCTATTGGTACGCTCAAAGCATTTTCAGTAATTACTGATAATATTAAAGGATTTAGTAAAATATTTAAAGGAGATGTTCAGGCAGATAAAGCGTTATCAGGTCCTGTCGGTATCGCCAAGCTGTTTGGAACAGAGGTGGATTGGTTGAAGTTTTGGAGTTTAGTTGGTATGTTATCGATGGCGCTGGCATTTATGAACCTTCTTCCTATTCCAGCACTAGATGGTGGACATGTGGTCTTTTTATTGATTGAAATGATCCAAGGAAAGCCACTTAGTGATAACTTCTTAGAGAAGGCACAAATGGTAGGCTTTTTTATCCTCATTGCGTTGATTTTATTTACATTCGCCAATGATATCATAAAATGGTAACAAGAAGCTATCTGTTATTTGCTGTACATTACAGCAAATAACAGATAGCTTGTAATATTTATAATAGCATATTTTTATTGTATAAGATGGACGGAAAAACAAGAGCAAATATCAAGCCTGGCACAGTGGTTAATATTGTCTTGAAGAAAGATCAGCGCAGTGGTAACTTAACAGAAGGCATTGTAAAGGATCTGTTAACTTCGGCTGCATTTCATCATAGAGGTATTAAAGTGCGTCTGGAGGACGGACAAATAGGGCGTGTAAAGGAGATCATCGAATGAACCGTTTTTGCTTGGTATAAAAGAATATTATTTTATTTATTTTAACTTTTATAATTTACATTTTATTATCTACCTTTGTCCTCAGTGAAAATTTATGTAAAATATTCCATTAATAATTCGAAAGATTGCAATGTAAACATTGTGTCTTCTTCTGTTAATTTTGTTAGGCCCATAAGGGCTTTTTTTATATCCAAAAAATAAAAGGATTTGGATCCTCGTAAAGGATATTTTACAGAGCCAGATTAATAATAAAAGTTAATTTAATAGAGTATATAAAGAATGACCAACTACAGTAAATTACCGGCAATTTTGGTGCTTGCAGATGGAACTGTTTATCATGGCAAGGCTGCCGGAAAAATTGGAACAACTACAGGTGAAATCTG
The DNA here is from genome assembly GCF_026711005.1 of Sphingobacterium sp. UT-1RO-CII-1. GTDB lineage: Bacteria > Bacteroidota > Bacteroidia > Sphingobacteriales > Sphingobacteriaceae > Sphingobacterium. The sequence goes on from NZ_JAPPVJ010000004.1 coordinate 322,080, forward strand.
TTTCAATACAGGTACAACAGGTTATCAGGAAGTCTTTACAGACCCTTCCTACTACGGGCAAATAATGGTAACCACCAATTCGCACATTGGTAATTATGGAATTGATGAAGAAGATTCAGAGTCTTCAAAAGTTCAAATTGCTGGTTTAGTTTGTAAAAACTATAATATCGATTATAGTAGACAAATGGCTGATAAGTCTATTCAAACTTATTTTGAAGAGCAAAATTTAGTAGGTATATCCGATATAGATACACGCTCACTTGTTCGTCATATACGTAGTAAAGGGGCTATGAATGCTATAATTTCATCTGAAAATTTAGATGTAGAGTCTTTGAAAGGTATTTTAGCGAAGGCGCCTTCTATGGAAGGACTTGAGCTTTCTTCAGTTGTATGCACAAAAGAGCCATATTTTTATGGTGATGAAGGCGCCTCTACCCGTATTGCTGTTTTAGATTTAGGAATCAAAAAAAACATATTGAGGAATTTTGATTCTCGTCAGGTTTATGCTAAAGTTTTTCCGGCAAAAACTACTTTTGAAGAAATGGAATCTTGGAATCCAGATGGTTACTTTATATCGAATGGGCCAGGTGACCCAGCGGCTATGGATTATGCTGTAGAAACTATAAAGAAAATCATTGAAGCTCGTAAACCTATGTTTGGAATCTGTTTAGGTCATCAAATGTTGGCTTTAGCGAATGGTATTCGTACGGAGAAAATGCATAACGGACACCGAGGTATTAATCACCCAGTGAAGAATATAATTGTTAATCGTTGTGAAATAACTTCGCAGAACCATGGCTTCGGACTTGTAGCAGACGATGTTTTGAAGTCTGATTTGGTCGAGGTAACTCATGTTAACCTGAATGACAATACTATCGAGGGTATTCGGTTAAAAGGAGAGGGGCAAAGAGCTTTTTCTGTGCAATATCACCCAGAGTCTTCGCCAGGGCCTCATGACTCTCGCTATTTATTTGATGATTTTATTGCAATGATAAAAAAATAGTAAAAAAGGCTAAATACTTAATATTTAGCCTTTTTCATTGTGAAATATTGCTGTAAGAAAATCGAATTGTTATATTTGAATTTACTAACAAAAAACGGTATATTAGTGTCCGTTATACACTAAGTGTTTTTTCATAATAGACAATAAGAAAGAAATGAGTTTAATAATTGATGTTCATGCGCGTCAGATTCTTGATTCGCGAGGTAATCCTACTATTGAAGTAGATGTCACTACTCAAAATGGTTTTGTTGGTCGTGCTGCAGTTCCTTCAGGAGCTTCAACAGGTGTTCATGAAGCTGTTGAATTGCGTGATGGTGATAAGACAAAATATCTAGGGAAAGGTGTTTTGAAAGCTGTTGAAAATGTAAATACAAAGATCGCTGAGGCGCTTAATGGTGTTGATGTATTTGAACAGAATGCGATCGATCAGATTATGATTAATCTGGATGGTTCAGAGAATAAAGGTAATTTAGGAGCTAACGCAATTTTAGGAGTTTCATTAGCGGTTGCTAAAGCTGCTGCTCAGGAGTCGCATCAGCCATTGTATCGTTATATTGGAGGTGTTAATGCAAACACATTACCTATCCCGATGATGAACATTATTAATGGCGGTTCTCACTCTGATGCGCCTATAGCATTTCAAGAGTTTATGATTATGCCTATTGGTGCACCTAGCTTCTCAGAGGCTTTGCGTTGGGGTACCGAGGTGTTTCATAGTTTGAAAAGCATCTTACATGATCGTAACTTGTCAACTGCGGTAGGTGATGAAGGTGGTTTTGCACCGACTCTTGATGGCACAGAGGATGCTTTAGAGACTATTATCAAAGCTATTGAGAAGGCCGGATATAAAGCAGGTGAAGAAATTTGTCTAGCTCTAGACTGTGCTGCAGCGGAGTTTTATGTAGACGGTAAATATAATTACGCTAAGTTTGAAGGTGATAAAGGGGCTGTTCGTTCAAGTGAAGAGCAAGCGGCGTATCTTGCCGAATTAACAGCTAAATATCCAATTATCTCTATTGAAGATGGTATGGATGAAGATGATTGGACTGGATGGAAAACATTGACTGAGAAGATCGGAGACCGTGTTCAGTTAGTAGGAGATGATTTGTTTGTTACAAATACCAAACGTTTACAGCAAGGTATTGACAATGATACTGCGAATTCCATTTTGGTTAAAGTAAATCAAATCGGATCATTAACAGAAACTATTAATGCTGTTACTTTAGCTCAGAATTCGGGTTATACTTCGGTTATGTCTCATCGTTCTGGCGAAACAGAAGATGCTACAATTGCTGACTTAGCTGTGGCTTTAAATTGTGGTCAGATTAAGACTGGGTCAGCATCTCGTTCTGACCGTATGGCTAAGTACAACCAATTGTTGCGTATAGAGGAAGAATTGGGTAAAAACGCACGTTTTATAGGTAAGGCATTTAAATATGCTCCTAAAAAGTAGTTTTTTACATACTGTATAAGTTGAAAAGGTCGTCTAATGTAAACTTTAGACGACCTTTTTTGTAGCTTAGCGACTAGACATTTTGTTTTTTGCTTGTGAACATTAGTTTTTTTAAGAACTATTTATTTACATTTGTTTTGTAATGGAAAGATTGTTTAGGTTAATTAAAAATAGGTATTTTCTCAGCGGATTGATTTTTATCGTGTGGATGAGTTTCTTTGACCGTTACGATCTGGGGACACAATATGCTTACCAGCAAGAAAAGAATAAGCTAGAGGAACAGAAAGCCTTCTACGAGGAGGAAATCTTAACGATAGAAAAAGCTGTCAAGGATGTACAATATAATCCTAATGAGATTCAACGTATTGCTCGAGAACGTTATAAAATGAAAAAAGATAATGAAGATATTTTTGTTATTGAAGAAGTAGAGCCCACAAAAAAGTAGCTCTTTAGTTTTATCTAAAAGATGTTCGGTTACCTAGTTTATTACCTTAATTAATTTATTATAGCTTTCTAAAACTTTAAGTGTTTAACAGTTAGACCATTGTTGATAAGTTGTTTTAAAGCATCAATGCCTATTTCTAAGTGTGTCTCTACATATTGTGCTGTAACAGTCAGGTCGCTTTCTGCTGTTTTTACACCTTCGGGCGCCATAGGTTGATCAGATACTAATAGTAAAGCACCAGTGGATATTTTATTATGAAACCCTACACTAAATATTGTGGCCGTTTCCATGTCGACAGCCATTGCACGGATAGCTTTTAAGTACTTTTTAAATGCTTTGTCATGTTCCCAAACTCTGCGGTTTGTAGTATACACAGTTCCTGTCCAATAATCTCTTGAGTAATCCCGTATAGTAGTTGATATTGCTTTTTGTAAAGCGAAAGATGGTAGTGAAGGGACTTCGCTCGGGAAGTAGTCATTTGACGTACCTTCTCCACGTATTGCGGCAATAGGTAATATGAGTTCCCCAACAGGTATTTTCTTTTTCAGCCCCCCCGTTTTACCTAAAAAAAGTACAGCTTTGGGATTTATTGCTGTTAATAAATCCATAATGGTTGCAGCCATAGGGCTTCCCATTCCGAAGTTGATGATTGTGATCCCATCAGCTGTACAGGCTTGCATCGCTTTACCCTGTCCATAGATAAAAGCATTGTCATGCATTTCGGAGAACATAGTCACATAGCTCGAGAAGTTCGTTAAGAGCACATAAGGCTCAAACACATCTAGTGGGCAGCCTGTATATCTTGGTAACCAATTTTCCACAATTTCTTCCTTTGTTTTTAACCCCGGTGTAATTGCAGATTCAACTGTTTTTTTTACTTTTTTCATCTTCTATTGTTTTAGTTAAACAACAAAGTGTATAGGAATGTTTTTTTAGCTTTTTAAGTATTCAATGATAAAATAATCGCAGTAGACAAGGTGTCTAAATAAAAACCCTCACGTGTTTTTGGGTGAGGGTTTTTTATTATTATGCAACTAACAGTTTTTTCATATCGGACTTATCCAGCTTATCGTTAGCATATGCGACGGTTATATGTAGTTTTTTATGTTCCATCTGATCTTTTATAGATGGAATTTCAAACATGGCATCCAGCATAATTGCTTCACATATACTTCTTAAGCCTCTTGCTCCGAGTTTAAATTCCCAAGCTTTGTCAACGACTAAGTTGTATACTTCAGGGTCAAATGTGATTTCAATATCTTCGTATTCAAAAAGCTTTTCATATTGCTTAATTAATGCATTTTTCGGTTTTGTCAATATGTTTAACAATGTTTCTTTATCTAAAGGATTAAGATAAGTTAATACTGGTAAACGACCGATTAGCTCTGGAATTAAACCGAAGTTTTTTAAATCTTGCGGCGTGATATATTTGTATAGGTTGTTCAAATCAATATCATCGCTATCGTCTTTCATTTTGTACCCTACTGTTTGCGTACGAAGGCGGTTTGCGATTTTCTTCTGTATACCATCAAATGCACCACCACAAATAAATAAGATGTTGCTCGTATTTACAGTGATCATTTTCTGGTCAGGGTGTTTACGACCACCTTGGGGGGGAACATTGACATTTGTTCCTTCTAATATTTTTAAAAGGGCTTGCTGTACTCCTTCTCCAGAGACGTCGCGTGTAATGGAAGGGTTGTCACTCTTGCGTGCAATTTTATCAATCTCGTCAATATATATAATTCCACGTTCTGCTGCTGCTACATCATAATCAGCAGCTTGAAGAAGCCGTGTTAATATACTTTCCACATCTTCACCTACATAGCCTGCTTCTGTTAGTACCGTGGCATCTACGATACAGAAAGGTACATTTAATATTTTTGCGACTGTCTTAGCGAGCAATGTTTTTCCTGTACCTGTTTCTCCTACAACGATAAGGTTGGATTTTTCTAATTCAATCTCATCTTTGTCTACTTTTTGGTTAAGACGTTTGTAGTGATTATAAACAGCTACGGAAATCACCTTTTTTGCATCATCCTGACCAATGACATATTGATCTAGGTGTTCTTTTATTTCTGCAGGGCGAATTAATTTTAATGCCGTTTGTAGATGCTTGCTTTTACGTTGCTTGAGCTCCTCGTTAAGAATTTCACTTGCTTGTGTAATGCAACGGTCACAGATATGGGCGCCGTCTCCAGCGATTAGCATCTGTGTGTCACCTTTGCCTATTCCACAAAATGAACACCGTGTATCTCTGTTATTAGTTTTGCCCATGGCTTATTTTACTTCTTTTTTTGGTAATAATACTTCATCAATCATACCAAAATCTTTTGCCTCTGCTGCCTTCATCCAGTAATCACGGTCTGACGACTTTTCAACCCATTCGTACGTTTGGCCCGAGTGATCAGCAATAATGGTATAAAGCTCTTCTTTTAATTTCATCATTTCGCGTAGGTTGATCTCCATATCAGCAGCAACACCTTGTGCTCCACCAGATGGTTGGTGTATCATCACTCGAGAGTGTCTAAGTGCCGCACGCTTTCCTTTTGCACCAGCAACCAATAGAACTGCACCCATCGAAGCTGCAATACCAGTACAGATAGTTGCAACGTCTGGAGCAATATATTGCATAGTGTCGTATATACCTAAGCCTGCATATACACTACCTCCAGGTGAATTAATGTAGATTTGAATATCGCGCTGTGCGTCGGTTGACTGCAAGAATAAAAGCTGAGCCTGTACGATATTGGCAACCTGATCATTAATGGCATCGCCTAAAAAAATAATACGATCCATCATTAAGCGAGAGAAAACATCCATTTGTGCCACATTTAATTGACGTTCCTCAATGATATAAGGAGTCAAATTAGTGGGCATATTAGTTTGAACGCGTGAAATGAAGCTATCGACATGCTGACTGCCAATGCGGTGATGTTTGATAGCATACTTTCTAAATTCGTTTTTATCTATATTCATGTTTTTTTTCTTTTCTAACTGACTAATATAAAATTATATTTTTAATTCTAATTTACAAATCAACTTGTGTATTATAATCAGGTAATTCCTCTATAAAGTCAAAGCGTTGTAATTCAAAATCTATTTTACAATAATAGTGCTGAATTCCATTACTGACTAAAAGTAGTGGAATTTTGTGAATCGTATTGTAATTTGCGATCTGACTAAAGGTTTTTTCGGTAATTTTGACAGTCGGTGCTTTAAATTCTGCCAAAAGTATCTTTTCACCTTGATTATTAAAAATTAATAAGTCACTTCTTTTTTGTAACGTATTTAAGGATAATCCTCCTTCTATCTGCATCAACGACTTGGGATATTTCTTGAACTTATGTAAATAATTTACCCAATGCTGCCGTACCCATTCTTCTGGAGTTAAGACCAGATCTTTTTTTCGAAGATCATCAAATATATATAGTTTGCCGAGTTTCCGAGATATTTTTGACGGATAAGGTGGTAAATTAAGTACGATCGGTTCAAACATAGTACAAAAATAAGCTTTTTATGTGGTCGTGCAAAACAGATAAAAAGCTATGTTTTCGCAATTACTTTGGGTGTTCAGCGGACTTCCTTCACACCTTTTTCGGGAATTTCCTTGTGTTTGGTTCTATTTTATCTGGTTTTTTCCTACTTAAAGAGTAGGTGAATTGTAGCTAATGAGTGGGTTAGGTGTGGTAAACATGAGGTAAAGGTCCGAAGAAGGGGTGAATTTGGTATTAAAAGGTGTGTATGATATTAGAAGTTAATTGCTATAATTTTACAACGTCAATAGTTGAAACAAACAGTAGATACAATTTTGTATTTAAAGTTGTATTTTCGCAAGGTATGAACGTTAACACTATACTTTCCGACATTAAAAAGCGCAAATTTAGCCCTGTATATTTATTACATGGAGATGAGTCCTATTATATTGATTTGATTAGCGATGCATTGGAAAATACGGTGCTGACCGATGCACAAAAAGGATTTGATCAGACATTACTTTATGGCAAAGATACGAGTATAACGACCATTGTTAATACAGCAAAGCGTTATCCTATGATGAGCGACTATCAGCTTATTGTGATTAAAGAGGCGCAGGAACTCAAGTGGAAAGCCGAAGAAGATTTTCTGTTAAAGTATATCGAAAACCTAACCCCGACTACTATTCTCGTTTTAGCATTTAAGTACGGTAAGTTTGATAAACGAAAAAAGATATATAAAGCCTTTGATAAGGCTGGCGTCGTTGTAGAGTCTGCTAAACTATATGATAATAAGGTAGCTGAGTGGATTGGTGACCAGTTTCGAATGGAAGGATATACTATACATCCACAGGCATCATCCATGATGGCAGAATATTTAGGAACAGATTTGTCTAAAATCGCTAATGAAGTTGAAAAACTATTATTGAATGTTCCCAAAGGCGAGGAAATATTGCCTAAGCATATTGAACAGAATATTGGTATTAGCAAGGATTACAATGTTTTTGAACTACAATCTGCTTTAGCAAAACGGAATACATTGAAAGCTGTTCAGATAGTAAATTACTTTGCAGAAAATCCGAAATCTAATCCCTTACCAATGGTTATTGGAACATTAGGGAGTTATTTTACGAAAATTTTAAAGTATCACTATCTACCCGATAAGTCACCGCAGAGCGCTGCTAAGCAACTCGGGGTGCATACTTTTTTCTTAAAAGAGTATGAATTAGCTGCTCGTAATTTTAATAGACGTAAAACTTTTGATATTATAAATCAATTAAGTGTCTATGATTTGAAAACAAAGGGCCTTGATGTAGGTCCTCATACGGGAAGTGGTGATATTTTACGGGAGCTAGTTTTTAAAATTTTAAATTAAATGAGGTTACTAACGTTTTTTTTACTTTTTATTTTCTGTCTTACAACATGGGCGACTTTTGCGCAAAGTGGTTATTCGATTATACAAGCTGGGGGGAATATTGGTATAGCGAATAAAGGTTATAATGGAAGTTTTGGTGGTTTTGCTGCACATTTTATTTTCGGACAGAATTATAATGAACGAGCTTATTTGGGGCTAGGACTAGGGAATGAGATTTTTAAAGGTGATTATCTAGCTAACGATCTTGTGGGAACAAATGTGAAAATGATGAAGTATGATTATAGCTTACTCCCTATTTTTGTTGACGGGCGATTGCCGATTAAACAATTTGGTTTTAAATCAAGTGTCGGTGTACTAGCTAATGCAGGTTATGCGCCTAAAGTAGGACAGCGGTACGATAAAGGATTCTTATTTAAGAGCGGTCTTTACTACTTGTTAGACAACCCTGGGTCTATTGATTTTTTTGTGTCGGCAGCTTATGGTTATCAGCAGTTGACTAAAAATAATTATGGAAAGAACTTTAACCATCAGCATTTAGGGCTGTCGCTTGGCATTATGTTTAAGTGATAGTTTTACTTATCATCTAGTTTTTGGTTTGTTTTATTTGATGTTACATCAGTATAAGGTACCTCTTCCGATTCGTTTATTTCTTTATAACTGATAGTGGTGTCGGCCGCTTTTGCATCAGTTTCGACATTTATATCTACTTGTATTTTGCTTTTTATTTTGGGCTTTTTTACAATCCCCCATTTTGTTAAGAGTTCTTGTGTTGCGTTTCGTTTGAGATGTTGTTTCTCTGGTTCGCCAATTAGAAAACCAAAAGCTTCCATAGAGGGGATTGCATCGAAAATAACTTTGATAGTGGCTGTTAGTGGTAATGCTAATATTAAACCGGATAGACCAAAAAGCATACCTCCTAGTAAAAGGGTTATTAAAGCCATTAATGGGTTTATACTTACTTTTCCTCCAACAATATTTGGGGTGATAATGTTCCCTTCCAAGAATTGCACTACTTGAAACCAAGCAACTACTCCAATGGCATACCACGCATTATCCTTAACAGCTAAAGCAAATAGTGCAGGCAATATAGACCCAATAGCTATACCAATATAGGGGAGTAGCATAAGCAACGATGCTAGTGTACCAAAAAACCATGCATACTCTATCCCAAGAATAATGAGTCCTAGGGTGTTTAGTATGGCGACTATCCCCATAACTGTAATTAGACCCAAAAGGTAGTTCTGAACAACATCGTATACTTTGTTTAAGGTGTCATTTACTTTTTTATTTGAAGAGCTTTTGAAGGCTTTGAAGAAAAATTCTCTAAAAAAATCCCTATAGTATAATAAGAAAAATGTAAATATGGGTACCATAACCATACCAGCTATCAGACCGCTGATTGATCCAAAGGTATTCGTAAGTACTGTTCCTGCATTGGACATAATTTTCTCACCCTGTTCTTGAACTTGTGCGACCAAATCATTTCGCTGAACATTGAATGTTTGTTCAGCCCATACTATACCACGCTCAATAACAGATAGAACTTTATATGTTATTGAAGATGCATTTTTCCCGATAATAATACTTTGGTGAATAATAAACCAGCCAAGTAGAGTTATTATAGCTATAGCTACAACTACTGAAACTATTGCAGCAACAGCCCTAGGGAGACGTATTCTTTCTAAAAAACTAGCTAAGGGGAATAAAGAAATCGCTATTAAAATAGAGAAAAGAAGCGGTACCAGTAGACTTTGTGTCGCATACATAAAAGCTAATATTAAAGTCGTGGCAAATAAGCTAGCTGCTAAGCTTACTGAGTAGGGGAGTTTGTTGCTGTTCTGCATTGGTATGGACGCTAAATATTAATTTTATAACGTTTTAATTGTTTTATTGTTTTGTATGAAAGTACTTCTCGACCTGTCGTAAATGATCTACGTAATCAGGGGACTGGCTTGCCTGTTTAAGAATAGAATCTTCTTGTTTTCTTCACTCTCGTTCTTGTGGCGTATGGCGTTTATTTTTATGGTTCCAAAAAAGTATATAAAAGAAAGCTAATAAAATAACGATACTATTTACTATAAAAATAGCAGGTATTCTTGAGATATCGTCGTGGTATGCATAGCCTGCCAATAATGCTCCGCCACCTATACCGGCTTCCAATGCAATATACATAGTGGCCATAGCTTTGCCTCGATGTTGCGGCAGGCTAAGGTCTATCGTCCAGGCATTAACAGCTGGGGAGAGAATACCTGTTCCAATTCCATAAATGACGGCGCCTAAAATGAGTCCATTGATACTGTTGCCTAAGCCCAATAGGAGCACGGCGACAGCAATGATAAATAAGCCTACGATCATGACAGGAATTCGACCGTAACGATCTGCTACTTTACCGGATACGAAGCGTATAGCAATAGAAGAAAGAGTGTATGCCGTGAAAAATAAACCTTTATTTCCAATACCTAAATGTTCGCTCCAATCGGGGATTAATGTTAGAATAACACCATAGCCAGTATAAGAAAGTAAGGTGACGATTCCTGCGGGGATTACACGTAATTCTACTATTTCATCACGTCGGATTTTTAACATAGAAAGATTGAACCTTTCTTTATTCTTTAAGGTTTCTTTCATGTTGAGTACTATTACAATGGATAGTAGCGCAAACACTGAAGAACTATAAAACATAGTATTGATGCCAAAATCTTCTGCTATATAGCTGCCGATTGCAGGTCCTACTGCGCCACCAATGCTAAAGCATAAACCGTGCATCCCCAATGCCTCTCCCCATCTATTATGAGGAATTATATCGGCAATATACGCCGAAGTGGATGTAGGTTTAAAGCCCGTAGAAAAACCATGTACAAGGCGCAACATAAAAAAACCTGCTACAGAACTAATAATAGGATAGAGAAAACCACATAAAAAACACACAATAGATCCTACTGCCATAACGGGAACCCTACCCCATTTATCCGTCAATTTTCCACTAAAAGGTCTGGATATCCCCGCTGTTAAAGTGAATAAGGCAATGATTAATCCTTTATGTTCAGCTCCACCTAATTGACTTAAATAATTGGGAAGTTCGGGAATAATCATATTAAAGCTTGCAGAAAATAATAGCGAGCTTAGACACAATAGTGCGAAGGGAAGCGTATATATGGATTTATTATCGTCCACTTAAATGTTATTTGTTAATTTCTGTCTAGCTATTTCCGAACAGAATATAGTGGTCGCTACGGCTACATTCAAGGATTCAGCCTCGCCTATGCGGGGTATTGTTACCGCATGGTTTATTTGTTCAATTATTTCCTTGCTGATTCCATTACCTTCATTCCCCATGATAATAACTCCTGTCTTTTGAAAATTCGTTTGATAGATTGATTTGCCTTCTAATAGTGCCCCATATAAGGTCATTTTTGACTGCTTTATAAAAGGAATTAAATCTGTATAATGTAGCTGTACACGGGATAGAGAGCCCATGGTAGCTTGTACGACTTTTGTATTGTATGCGTCCACAGTGCCTATTGAGCAAAAGATATGTTTTATTCCAAACCACTCTGCTGTTCTTATGATAGTTCCTAGATTCCCGGGATCTTGTATATTATCTAAAGCTATAATATGTTGTTGGCGAATTTCTTCCCAATTCACGGCATCGTCTGTCGGTATCTTTATCAAGGCTAATATGCCTTGCGGAGAGGTTAAGCTAGATATTTTCTTAAAGTCGCTTTCACTTGTTGTAATACATTTTATTTTATGCGGTAAATTGCTCATTTTTGTGAGCGTCTCTGCCGTTGTGTATACAGTGTCTATAACGTAAGCGGAATGAATAAACTCTAATACGGATTTGATGCCTTCCACTATAAAAAGACCGTGCTGTTTGCGAAATTTTTTATGCTGCAAAGACGTTATAAAACTTATTTGCGCTTTTGATAACATGAACTGATGATTAAGAAAATTAGTATTTTTACTTTTGCAAGTATAACGCTTTTGTCGCTATTTTTCGCATCATGTAGGTCAGCAAAATATATTGAAGACAATCAATTTTTGGTTACAGCTGTTGATATAGAAGGGGTACCTACAGATTTAAAAGAACGGGCTTCCTCTTATATTTCTAATGAAATTAAGCCCAATTCTAAGCTTAACCTAACTATTTATAATTTATTTAATACTACGGGAGGACGTTATAAAACAAAACGTATTCGGAATGTAGGAGAACCACCGCATCTGCTTGACTCATCATTATTAGAATTCTCGGCTACACAAATATCAGGTTTTTTGCAGACTAAGGGGTATTTTAATGCATATGTGCGTCCGGTAGTAAGTACGAACAGTAATAAGAAAGCCAAAGTTAGGTTTGATGTTGCATTAGGAAAGCCATATATCCTGAGCGATATAAATTATAATGTTGATGATCCGCTGATTCGTGAAATCTATGAAAGGCATATACGCCCTTTTTCATTAGCTAAGGCAGGTGAACAATTTGATAGTGGCAATTTGTTAAATGAAAGAGAAGCCCTCTATTTAAAACTTAAAAGCAACGGATATTATGAGTATTTGAGGCAATATATGCGTGTTGCAGTTGATACAAACACCATAGCTGATAAAGCTGCACTACAGATTGAAATACAAAACCCAACGGATAGTACTTCACATCAGGTGTATCATATCGATAGCGTTAGTGTAAGTATTGTCAAAGTAGACAAGCAAGCTTCGAGCAGGCAGCCTCGGGTATATCGTGATTCTGTTCTAAAAATAAGTTATAACGATCAGACAGGATTGTTTAGGTTGAGACCTTTAGCAAGATATATGTATGTGAAAGAGGGAGATCATTATAATCTCTTGAAAGAAAATCAATCTTATGATCGTCTTTATGAGACAAATGGCTTTAGAAATGTTAAAATAAACTATGAAAAAATAAAGGATCAAAATTTACATGCACATTATCAATTAACACCTCGCCCTTTGATGGCTAACCAAGTGGAAGGAGAATTTGCATTCAGTTCGGGGATGAGCGGATTGAATGTTGGAAATACATTTTCCCATAGAAATTTATTTGGAGGTGCTGAACAGCTTGATTTAAAGTTGGGGTATGGTATTATGTTCGATCCAAGACTCCCAGGAAGTTTAAAGAATAAGGTGTTTAATAATGACTTTCAGGTGGGAGTTAATATTTCTTTTCCAAGGTTAATGACACCTTTTGAGAGTGCTAATACAGGGACTTATGGTTTGCCACGTACAACCTATGCTACAAACTTACAGTTGTTTCAGCAAGATAATACATACTCTAACCGATACCTGACCACCTCTTTAAATTATATGTGGTATAGCTCAGAAAAAGGTCAGCATAGTTTAACTCCATTATTACTTGATTATAGGACAGGGCGTTTTAACACTGATTTTAAGCAGCAATTGTTAGATCAAGGTTATTGGCTTTATGTTGAAAGCAATGATAGACAGTATTTCGGATTAAGTGCCCAATATGCTTATACCTATAATTCAAGAAAGCTGTTAAGATTAGAGAATTTCAATTATTTTCGATTGTCGTTGGAGAGTAGTGGTAATTTGCTTAGTGTTTTTAGTAGTTTATCGAATGCAAAAAAGAATAGTATCGGAGAGAATTTACTATTAGGTGTTCCTTACTTACAGTATGCTAAGACAGAAGTTGATTTTCGGCATTATAAATATTTAGGAGGAAATCGGCAATTGGTATTTCGTTTCAATGGTGGTATTGCTGTGCCTTATGGAAATAATTCTAAGTTATTGGTTTTTGAGAAGAGCTTTTATGCTGGAGGGATGAATGGTATGCGCGCTTGGCAAGCACGCACATTAGGCCCAGGTAAATATAATCGTGCCGAATTACCTGAGAGTTTAAGATTGAATCTGAGAAACTTGGATCAGCTTGGTGAGATAAAAATTGAAACAAATGTGGAATATAGATTTCGCTTATTAAATAGGTTTCTAGGTGCGAAGCTCAACGGGGCTACTTTTATTGATATGGGGAACGTGTGGTTACTTCGAGATAATGGTATAACTAAAGCAGGGAAATTTGAGGCAGATAAGTTTTTATCCCAAATTGCTATAGGGACAGGTTTTGGTTTACGTCTGGATATGGATTATTTTGTAATTCGTTTAGATACGGGGCTTAAACTCAAAGACCCTCAATTTGAAGGAGCAAATCAATGGGTTATTAAAGACTTCTTTAAATCACGTAGCTTTAAAGAGGCTTTTTATGAAACACATAAACCAGATCGATATAGCTTTTTACAGTACAATTTTAGTGTGGGCTTACCTTTTTAGATTAAGTCTTTTAACCCCAGTAATATACTTTCGAAAATCTTTGAAAGATCAAGCCCTTTGCTAAAATGGAAGTATCCGTAAATCAAGGCTAGAATGATAAATGTACCTATAAAGCGTTTAAAAGCATAGGCTATTAGTAGTACGACTGCGGGTATTATGATGAGTAATAGTCCGTATATTTTTATAGGCTTTAACCCGGTTTTCGATTTATAGATATAGTATAGTTTTCCGTATGACTTTTGTTGGTTGTTATGTTTAAAGAATACGAAATTAGAGGATTCCATTGTTTGTTTTACAACTGCAATTCCATCGTGAAAAGCTAGGTCTTGTTGAAAACCATTGATATTGAAAATAAAAGTTCCATTTATATGCTCCAAAGGAGTTTCTGTACTATCTACAGCGATAATAGCTAATTTACCATTCTGCGTAAGGTTTTCTTTAATTATAAAGTTATTAATCTGTTGTTTTTGCGAAAAGCAGAGTAGATTAATAAGCAATAAGATTAGTGTAAGAAAGTATGTTTTTTTCACTGCAATATATTATGAGATGCAATATTACTAAAAAAAGCATAATTTGTTTGGACAAAAGAAGGTTCTACGTGAAGATACTTTTAAATAAGGTCAAAATATTTCATTTCCCAATTTTACTTTTGTACATTTGTGTTAATTAAAAAAGATTAAACTGATATGGAAAATACAGTATCTCCAAGACCGGCAAAGAAGACGGATAATTATGCAAATCGTACCGAGCACTACGTGACTTTAACTGTTGCTATTATAATCGGTTTAGTGGGTGTATTTGGAAGATTTATCCCTGATGTGATCCCTGCTTTAGATCAAATGACTTTTATGTTCTCTGCGATTGCTAATATTGCTTTAATTATTGCGACCATAATTGCTTTTAGAGTCGTTTTTAACATTTTAGGTTTCGGAAAACATAGAGATTAATACGAGTATTAATTATATTTTATATTACAAAAAAAGAGATGCTCTTTATAAAGAGCATCTCTTTTTTTGTAATAATACTTTAAGTTGTTTGGCATACTGGGGAGAAGAAATGTCACTTATAAGTTTTCATTATCTGCTTTGGATGTACAATCTGTTATTCGCGTAAAGTGTAAATCTAGTATGAGAAAAATTTATATAAAAAAGCACCTTGACAAATTAAAATCAAGGTGCTTTTCTTTATATATGTAAAGCTTGCTTATCTATTTAAGCAAGTATAGACCAAGTACTCCAAGGAATACGAGAAAGGATTAAAATCAAACCAATGGTATACATGATTAATACGGTTTGATTGGCTTTTTTAGCATCTGTTATTTTCTTTGCTTTTGAGTAGCCTATTGTTATCAGTATGATTGCAATAATCATCATTAAAGGGTGTTCAAGAAAATATAAACGAGATAAACTGTTTTTCATATTTTCTCCAGAAAATGCTTGAATTCCCAGTGGGGATACAAAGTAGATAATTAAACCGATCAGTAATTGTAAATGTGATGAAATGAAGCCTATCAAAGCTATTTTTCTATTGTAAGGCTTATTGTTTAAGTAATTCATCAACGTTACGATGATAGAGATAACTAGTGCAATTAGTAATACAATTGCTAGTGTTGAGTGTAAGTGTTTCATTCCAGTTAACATAGTTTTTATTTGTTGTGTTTTTGTTGTTTTAAATTGAAAAAGAAATTATTGGCTTAGTCGCTTGTTCCCTAGCTCTCTAAACTCTGATTTTTCTTTAAAATTCGGAAATGTTTTTTCCAGGCTTAAGGTATGGCCTATGTCAAAAAAAAGTTTTATATCTTCTATAATCCCAGTAAAGTCCCAGTTTTCGTCCACTTGATCGCTAGGCGCATGATAGCGACCAGCCATGGCTTTTTTTCTTTGTTCTAAAGCCTCTGATCCTTTTTCTATATAATCGCTACCGCTGCCCATAAAAAGACCCGGTATCCCAACTTTTACAAAGTTAAAATGGTCTGACCGGTAAAACCCACCGGAAGAGGGATTGCTTTCGCCTTTCATTACGCGATCGAACTTAGCAGCGGACTTTTCTACATAATCTTCTATTTCTGTTTGTCCAATTCCAACTACGGATACATCTCTAGTTGCGCCAATTGCATTAAAAGCATCCATATTAATGTTTGCTACAGTTTTATTCAATGGGAAAATAGGGTTTTCAGCGTAATAAGCAGAGCCTAGTAAACCTTGTTCCTCGGCAGTTACTGCAAGAAAAACTATAGTTCTCTCTGGTTTTTTATCTGCAGCTTGAAATGCTTTTGCTATTTCAAATAATGCAGCTACACCGGCAGCATTGTCTATAGCGCCGTTATAAATAGAGTCGCCATTTACAGCTTCACCAATGCCTAAGTGATCCCAGTGTGCAGTGTATATAATTACTTCGTCTGGCCTGCTTGTTCCTTCAAGTTTTGCAATAACATTGTTAGATTGAGATGTTCTGTAATCATTGTTCAATTCTGTGCTCACTTTGATGTCAAGTGGAATGGCTTTAAAACCAGTTTTTTTAGCCGTTTCTTGGATGTCGCTAGAAATACCGGCTAAGGAAAATATTTTATTTGCTGTTTCGGTAGTTATCCAGCCTTCAATTTCGGTGAGAAGATCATCATTTACGAGGTTTAATTGTGGGCCGGTCCAGCCAGAACGTACTACATTCCAACCATAGCTTGCTGCTTTTGTATCATGTATTAATAGAACCCCGGCTGCTCCTTGTCGTGCAGCCTCTTCATACTTATAAGTCCAACGGCCATAATAGGTCATCGTATCTGCTTTGAAAAGGTTTTTATTGTACATACCAGGGTCATTGACCATCGCTACTACTGTTTTTCCTTTAACATCGATCCCTTCATAATCATTCCAGTTAAATTCGGGAGCTACTATACCAAAACCTACAAATACGAGTTCTGAGTTATCAACGTTAATTTTTTCTTTTAATTTTCTACTTCCAATAACATAATCATCTAAGTGATTTATGGTAACTTCTCCACTCTTTCCTTTGAAAGTTAATTTCTTATTAGTTGGAGTCGAAGTAGTTTCGACCATTGGAACCTCTTGAAAATATGAATCCTGATTCCCAGGAGTCAATTTTAAATCTTCAAATTGTTTTTTTATATACTCTACTGTTAATGTATCGCCTTTGGTAAATGGCATTCTTCCCATAAATTCGTCGGAAGACAATTGTGTAACATAATTTTTGTAGGTCTCTATCGTGATAGCGGAGAGAGCTGAGGAGTCTAGTCCGTTTGTGTTTGTTGAGTTTACTGTCTGTTTACATGAGAATAATGTAGATATTAATACAGTAACGAGAAACATTTTTTTCATTTGTGTAATAAGGTAAAAAGTTCTGTTGTTAAAAGTACGAGTTTATTATTAGAAAGTATTCTATTATGGGGTGATTTTGTTTGTACTACACTTTCTGGTTAATACAGGTTGAATAATAAACAGACGAGGCAGCAATTTTTTCACTCCTTTATTGTTGTAACCTCCGCAATAGGATGAAATAGATATGTTTTATTTGTGTTAATTTCTATGCATTTATAGCGTTTACGCAATTTTTCTTTTTTTTGAAATACCCGTCCATCTTTGATTTTAAAATAAGCTTCTTCGGGTATTGACTCTATTGTTTCTATTTGTTGAGCATTTTTATCGTGGTTACGTAATACCCGATATAAGTTTAAATCTGTGCAGCTCGAGGCCGCTGGGTTATCCATGTATTTTGTTATGGCAAAATGTATGTCTTCCGGAAATATTTGAAGCTTTAAAAAGGGTTCCATAAGAATTTTGAAATGAGTTTTCCATTCCATTCCGTGAGGTTTTACCTTGTTTTTGAACTGTTGCCAAGTCTTTAAATGAGCAAATTCATGTATTGTAGTAATTAAAAAAGCATAAGGGTTTAAGTCATGATTTACTGATATTTTATGAGGTTCACCTTTAAAAGGTGCTGTATAATCTCCTAATTTAGTTTTTCGACTACGGGCTATTCTAAAAAGGCAACCAGAGTCTATTATCCAAGCAGCAATGATAGGTGCAGCTTGCTGTGGTATATACTTGCTTAATTGTTTTGAATAGTTGTTGAGCATATTTACAAACATATTGTTTTTTGTTGAGATTGTTTATTCAATGAGTTTTCCTAAACAGGCATAAATATTTATCTTTGAAGTATGAAGGTGATAAAAATTAGAAGTCTATTATTGCTGTTTTTTGTGCAATTTTTTTGTGCGGTAGAATTGATGGGGCAGGAGCTTAATGTCCGTGTAGAAATTCAATCCCCTCAAGTGCAGAATACTAATAAAAGGGCTTTAGACATGTTGCAAAAAGTTATGCAAGATTTCTTGAATAATCGCTCTTGGACAACACTTAAAACAAATATTTCTGAAAGGATTGATGCAGCTTTATTAGTTACAGTATCTGAATGGGATGGGTCTAAGAATTTTAAAGCTTCTGCACAAGTGTTTTCTTATAGGCCTGTTTATGGTACAAACTATAATTCTACAATATTAGCTTATCATGATCGGAATTTTGATTTCTCTTATGTAGAAGGTGAGCAACTTGATTTTAATGAAAATGAAAGCCGTAGTAGTCTGACTTCCCTGTTAGCATTTTATGCTAATATCATAATTGGTATGGATGCTGATACATTTAAACTGTATGGAGGGAATCAGTATTTGACGAGTGCACGTACAATTTTAAATGCAGCTCAAAATAGTAGTGAACAAGGTTGGCGATCTATGGAATCATTAGAAAATAGGTATTGGTTAATTACTAATTTATTAGATCGCCGATATCAGTCTTATCGTGACTTTTCTTATAATTACCATAGAGAGGGCTTAGATATAATGAGCCAGGATCAGCTTAAAGGACGGTCTGTGATGTTAGCTCAGTTAGATAAATTGAAAGAGGTCGATAGAAATCAAACTGGTAATGTTGTCACATCTGTTCTTTTTTCAGCTAAGTCTAATGAGTTTGTAGGTGTGTTCAGTAAGTTGCCAGGTAATGAGGGAAATAAAGTTTTTAACACATTGGTGGCATTAGATCCTAGTAATACAGCTAAATATGAAGCTTTGCGCTAGATGATGTACATGAAAATAAGAAGATAGAAAACTATAGCTTTTATAATATGCTTAACAGATTGTTTATTAAAAATTATGCATTGATTGAAAACTTAGATATTCAATTTGATGCAGGTTTAAACATAATAACAGGGGAGACTGGAGCCGGTAAATCAATTATAATGGGTGCTTTAGGTCTTATTTTAGGCAATAGAGCGGAGGGGCGTCATTTTTTTAGGAATGATCAGAAATGTGTAATTGAAGGGCATTTTGAAATTGCAGCTTACGATCTTAAAAGTTATTTTCAAGAGCATGATTTGGATTATGAATCCGAGACCATTATTCGGCGAGAGCTTTCTGTTGAAGGAAAATCCCGCTCTTTTATTAATGACTCACCTGTTACTTTAAATGTATTGCGAAGTTTAGGTGAGAAACTAATCGATATACATTCTCAGCACGCTACTTTACAGATCAGTACGGAACAGTTTCAGTTGTTACTTTTGGATAGCGTTGCTAAAAATGCACATATTCATACAGATTATAATGCAAGGCTGAAAGACTATAAGAAAAGTTTACAGGCTTTGCATACTTTAGAAGAAACTATTCAGCAAAGTAATTTAGAGCTTGATTTTAATCAATTTCAGTATGATGAATTAGCACAGGCAAACCTTGTTGCTGATGAACAGGATGATTTGGAAGAAGAACTAAAGAAACTAGAAAACGCAGAGGAAATAAAAAGAGGGCTTTTAGCTGCTACATCTCTCCTCGATGGACAGGAGCAGCCAATCGTAGAAAGGTTAAAAGAAGTTACAGGGCATTTGCAAAATGTAGCGCACTATTTGGTAGATGCCAAGGAGTTGTCTGAACGTTTAAATAGTGTTTGGATAGAAGTGAAGGATATTGCTGCGGAGGTAGAACACATGGGAGATGAAGTGCAGATGGATGAAAGTCGATTAAGTTTTCTCAATGAACGTTTAAGTACATTTTATAATTTACAGAAAAAGCATAAAGTTGAGAGCGTCTCTGAACTTATTGTTTTACGAGATGAGTTGGAAAAGAAGATTTTAGCTGTAAGCAATCAAGAGGGGCTTCTTTTCGAACTAAAAGAGACGGTTAATAGAAATAAGCAAACACTACAGCTAGCAGCTAAAACCCTAACAGAATCTCGTGAGTCTGTAGTTGAGAGAGTCGAAAAACATGTAGAGGGTGTGTTAAGCGAAGTAGGGATGGAAAACGCAAAGCTAAAGATACAATTAAATACAGTATCTATAGATAAGTTTAAGACGAATGGTGCTGATCATGTGGCTTTTTTATTTTCAGCTAATAAAGGACAAGAGCTCCAATCTATTGATAAGGTTGCCTCGGGAGGAGAGTTGTCCCGTGTCATGTTAGCTATGAAATCTTTGGTAGCAGAAACGTCCTCATTGCCCACAATTATATTTGATGAAATAGATACTGGAATTTCGGGAGAAGTAGCATTAAAAGTAGGGGAGATTATGGAACGTCTTTCTATGAATATGCAGGTATTGGCCATATCTCATTTGCCGCAAATTGCGTCGAAAGGAAATGCTCATTTTAAGGTGTTTAAGCAAGATGATGGTAATCGTACAACAACATCAATTGTGTTGTTAAATCGAGAGGATAGAGTCGTAGAAATTGCTCAAATGCTAAGTGGAGCAAATCCCAGAGAATCTGCCTTACAACATGCCCGGGAACTCATTTCTAATCAGTAATATTATTCCCTTTATTAAAATAATGATAGCCCCTAAATAATATGGGGCTATTTTAGTTAGTCTCGATCTTTTATTAACAATGTAGATGGAATATCCGAAATCCAACGGTTTTGATCATTAAATAACTCTTTCCAGCTTTCTGTACTTAGTATAATAAGATCTTGCTCTTTAATAAAGTCGTTATTAATCTCGAAATCAGTATAACGTGTTATGTGGTTGGGAGCAACATGTTCAATAGAACGGATGAGTTCCAGTGCTGTTGTATCTTGTTGTATGATATTTTTATTGTCAATAATTATGACTTGAGATTGTACGTTATGGATAAATTTTCGGATATATTTAATCAGTTTTAAGTCATTTATATGATATATGAGCAAAACTATTTTATTTGCAATTTCGAAGTCGTTATCTATGAAAACACCAACGGATATTTTGGTTTTATGCAAAATTTGTTGTGTGCTGTAGGAGAAGATCGAGTTTTCGAGTAAGTTGTCACGTTCTAAAACTTGAAACATGATCTTTTCAGGATTGATTATTCTGGTTGTAAAGCCAAAAAGACGACCCAATAAACTACCTTCGAAGATAGATTGTCCTACACCGATTAAGAGTAAATCGTACGGCCCTTCGTTGGTTATTTCTACAATATCACGCTCTATATTATTAGAGGCTTTGAATAAGGTCGTTATTTGTTGATCAATTAATAGAGATTCGTTAACGATAGGTGCAAAACTTTCCTGTTCATATTGATCAGCATTATATTTGTGTAAATCATTAGTCGGGGTTAAATGCACTGCGGTGATCGTCGTACTTTTATCCATTTTTTTAATCATATTTTGTGCAAGTCGCAAGAGGGTTTTACCTCGTTCAGGTGCACCAAAAGATATTAATAGATTGTATTTTCCGTGCGTACTTATTTCGCCTGGTATAATAGATGATTTTCCTTTAAAAACTTTATTAATTAAATCAATTGCCGGTCCCGTCATAAACGTAGTTATCAACGCCATAATAACCATCATAGCAAATATCTCTGGAGTAAGTATACCTAAATCATAACCTATGTTTAAGACAACGAGTTCCATAAGTCCTCTTGTGTTCATAAGTGCTCCTATGGTGAGGCTGTCTTTCCAGTTTTGACCAACAAAACGAGCTGCCAGAGCACTTCCTAAAAACTTTCCCACAACAGCCACTAAAATTATTAAACCTGTTACTTTCCAGAGGTATGGTTGGTCAAGAAGTCCTATTTGTGTACGTAGACCAGTATAAACAAAAAATAAAGGGAGTAGTAAAACTAAAGCTACATCTTCAACTTTTTCGATAAAAAGGGCTCGAAATTTGGTGTTCTCTGGCATAATTGCTCCAGCAATAAATGCTCCGAACAAAGCGTGTATGCCAATAACCTCTGTTAGATATGAAGATATAATCAGAGTAATAAAAAATATAGCGACAATGGGCTTTGTAAGGTTTTCCCGTGAGCTATGCATATCACCTACGCGCTTTAGAAAAGGGCGTACTAATTTTATCATTATAAAAACATAAGCTAACGCTAATACTATGATATATAATGCGCTTAAAAATGAACCGGCCTTTACAATAGCAATGACTGCCGCTAGTATGCACCAAGCTGTAATGTCATCAGCTGCAGCACAAGTAATAACTATTGTGCCTAATTTAGTTTTTTGAAGGTTACGTTCCTGCACTATTCTTGCGAGGACGGGGAAGGCTGTAATACTCATTGAAATTCCTATAAATAGAGCAAAAGACGAAAAAGCTATACCTACGGGAGCAAAGTTTGTGTAAATAAAGTAGGCTAAAGTAACACCTAGGGCAAAAGGGAAAATGATACTGGCATGACTAATTACAATGGCATCGTGTGCTTTGTTTTGTAAAACTTTTAAATCAAGTTCCATTCCTATCACGAACATAAATAATACTAGACCAATCTGACTCAAAAACTGTAGGTTGTTAAGTGATTCTATAGGGAATAGTACAGCAGAAAACTCTGGATAATACATGCCCAAAAGTGAAGGGCCTAAAGCTATACCTGCTACTATTTCGCCGATAACCGTTGGTTGTCCTATTTTCTTAAATAACCAGCCAAACAATCTAGCCACTAGTATAATTATAAATATTTGAGCCAATAATATGGCTAGAGGGTGTTGTAAATTGTGTGACATTGTAGTTAGAAACTCTTCCCATTGCGAGTTTCCATAAGACTCAATAACGATATCTCGACCTATTTCCATATTCTTTCCCTGAATAATAATCCAATAAATCAGTATTGAAAACACTCCAATTATGCCAACGTAAAAGAATGTACTTTTTATTTTTTTCATCTTTAATTCTGTTTCAGTGAGGCTAATGAATACCTTTTTGTAAATTAATAACGTGAAATTAAGGATTGAAAGGAGCTTAATTTTTGCTTATGTAACAAGTGAGGAATAATATGTGATAATGTTGATGTTTTTTGTAACGAAAGTGAAATTAGTCCCTGTGGATTACAAATTTATTTTTTCTATAAAGTTAGATTTATAGCGATCGCTTAATATAAAGGTTTTAAAAGTGTTATTTTCCTCTTGTATAGTACTTGTAATTTCATCATATGAAAAAGCATGTACGATATTGAGAGCAATCAATTCTTTTTTGTTGACTCGGCAAAAAGAAGATGGCGGGAGTAATGCCTCAAGGTTACGAAAAGAAATGTTTTTGAGCGTTACTTCATTGCCATTTGCCAAAGAGACAATTTTGTCACGACTATCAGTAGAGGTTTTTATATAACGTATCTGGTCAAAGTGAAGTATAAACTTTCCTATATCGCTATTGAGCTGGATGAAAGTCTTTTTTAATGGCACTTGTACTTTATGTGTAGCCTTATTTATAGCTAACTTTAAACGATCTAATTTTAGCGGCTTTCTAATATAATCGATTGCTTGTAAGTCGAATGCGTCAGCTGCATATTCACTATAGGCCGTTGTGAAAATTATACCTTTGCCCTTAATGAAATCAGCCAGTTGGATGCCCGTGATTTCTGGCATTTCAATGTCCATAATAACGATGTCGTATTCGATATTCATCTGTTGTTTTAAAAAATCGTTAGGATTATTAAATGCTTTTACCACCTCTATATTAGGTATTTGTTCGCAAAGAAGCTTTAAATAGGTTAGACTATGGAGTTCATCGTCTAGTAGCAAGCATTTTAGTTTTGTGTTCAAGTAAGTCGATTTTTAAATGAGCAATATAAACATCATTTTCAGTAAATTTATCCAATTTATAACTGTCTTTATAGATAATGTCTAATCTTTGTGTGATGGTTTTAGAACCAAAGCCCTGTTTTTCTTTTTTTAGAGGTGCTTTTTTTGATATTTTATTAGCAACCGTTAAAGAAAAAATATTGTTTTGAAATTCAAATGATATAACTATGAACGAATTTTGGCTTTGGATATCAGCGTGTTTGAATGCATTCTCTATGAGGTCTATGCAAAGAAATGGAGCTATTAAATTTTGCTTATACAGTAATTCACCTTCATGTATGTTCTTTTTGATTTTTAGATCAAACAAAGGGCTTAACTTTACCTTGTAAATCTCGATAAGATTAAGTGCAAAATTGATTTCTTGCTCTGGTGATACGTATTTTTTGTCACTTTCATATAAAATATAATCTAATACATTTGAGAGAGAATTTAAGCTATGATATGTTTGATAGGCGTGTGATTGAATAGTATTCAATACATTTTTAAATAAATGTGGATTAAGCTTGTAATCGATATCTATAAGTTGTTGAGAATGTACTGTGTTTTCAAGTTTGGCTACTTGTTCTTGTAACTTTTTGCTAGCTTTTTTTTGTTTTATCCACATTATTCCAAACAATACTGTTAAAGCAAAACAGCTTCCTATAAGTATAATTTCATACATGTGACAGTTCATCAATTATTTATTTTTCTCAATATATCTATTTTTTCCAACTAGCCAATAAATCAAGCTACCTATTAAAGGAGCTAACACTATAAGAACAAGCCATAAAAGACGGTTTTGCCTAGAAATATTTTGGTTTGACACCACGTGAAACACAGATATAACGATAATGATGACAATTGGAATAATGAACATAAAGAGAATAATAAGCTCCTGTATTCCAATGTTTATAAAATTTAAAGAAGTACTCATATTTTAATTAGCGTTTATTTTTAGATTTCTGTTTGCAATTTAAAAGTACTTAAAAAAAGAGAGTTTATTTTTGTGAGACTTATATTTGTACAATTTTCCTGATTTTATTATTTAAAGTAATTTACTTTTATTAAAATTATGGTTTCAACTCGTTGTTTTGCTTTTTATTGTGTTATTTTTAATGAAAATTCACCAATTACGTATAAACTATGAAACTACTTATTAAAGTAAATGAAATCGCCATTGGTCCTTTTCTTTATACTGCTTATATTTTTTCTCATAAGGAAGAGGATAAAATCGGTTTTGGTATTTTCTTGGATGGCTTTAAAAACCCTATGATTATGTTTGAAGCAGTAGATGATATTCAGGTGAAAATTAATGTTAGTGAAAATCAAGTGCGTTATATTGGGGAGCAAAGTCAGTCGGATAGCAATCAGCGGCAAGCATACTATAAAGATTTTATGAACTTTGTAAAATCTAGTGAGCTGCTTGCAGCTAAGCAGATATTCCCATACAAAAAAATGGAATACCTTGCCGATTATCGTCATCTTGCCAGAATTAGGGAACTCTATTTGCTGGGAAAGTAGGAAAAGTTGTTGATAATAAAAAAACGCCGCACCTTGTAGATGCGACGTTTACACTATACACTTGAAACAAATATTATTTTAACTACCTTTTACCTTATATAGATTTCATTAGTATCAAATTCAACTAGCCCTTTCTCTGATCTTTAATAGTTGTAATGCGCTTCAGTAATTCTTCATAGTGGATTTGATCAAAGCCTTTACTCTTTTTACTCAACTTAGTGATTACGGTTTCGACTTTTAATAATGCATTCTGCATAATTACGCGCATATCTGATAGATTAGGATTGTAAGGAGTTAATCCTGCAGCTGCATATCTTGTTTCTTGAACTGGCTTATCCAATTTCATTAATACACCAAGACGGTCAATGTAGGCGCGTTGCAATCCTCTGCTAAATACATCTAGGTCTTTTGTTGAGAATAATTGTTTTTCAACATCAGTTAATAGATTAGTTACGGTATAAGCACGATCTCCGTTCTTAAACTCATTGTCTAGCATACGAGCAAAAGTATAGGTCTCTAGAACAGATGTCAGAACTTGATTTTGCATTTCTACTATACGGTTTACTATTGTACCATAATCAGTTCTCGACATTAAAGTAGAGTCTAATAACCATGTTGGCGTATTGAAAACTTGATCGCCAACAAATTGAATGGCTTGACGTTGTTTTTCTTTTGGTAAATATTCAAATACAGAGCCTTGTTCACTTTGTGTTTTATAGTTCTCTGTCATTGCTCCGATATTTGCTACCACATGATTTACATAGCGGCGATATTGACGTAAAATTTCAATGTGCATGTCCTTAACTTCGCTAAGCTCGCCGTTAGGCTTGTAAATCCACTCTTGTAAATTAGGAAGAATATATTTTAAATTAGCTATTCCATATTCACTGGCCTTTACAGCATCATTTCCTAAGTCTTCACTTTGTGCTCTAGGATCCATTGATCCTTGCTGACCATAATAATACAAAGGGTTGTTTGCCTTTTCTTGTATATAGGACTCCCAGTAGCTTTGTTCTTGTTCTGGGGTTTGATTTCCTAAATATCGATAGCCAAAGTTTATTGCATAACGATCGTATTCTCCAATTTTAGGATATATGTTTTTGACACCATCACCAGGTTGGGCTATGTAATTAAAACGGGCATAGTCCATAATTGATGGGGCAGTTCCATATTTTTCGGTAAATGTTGGAGAGCGTAAGGAGTCTACATCAAAAGCTGCACTTGAACCAAAGTTATGTAGTAACCCAATAGTATGACCAACTTCGTGTGAAGAAACAAAACGTATCAACTGTCCCATTTGTTCGTCACTTAGTTTTGCTCCGCGTGCGCCATTGTGAATAGCTGCTGTTTGTACAAAAAACCAATTTCTAAGTATCGACATAACATTATGGTACCAGCCGATATGACTTTCTATAATCTCACCAGAACGGGGGTCTGAAATACGAGGTCCGTAAGCATTTTCAATTTCAGATGCAAAATAACGGATAACAGAATAGCGAGCATCTTCGGTACTAAAGTCCGGATCTTCTTCCTTTGTAGGAGCTTCTTTTCCTACAATTGCATCTTTAAATCCAGCGGCTTCGAAAGCGGTGTTCCAGTCGTTAACTCCTTGTATTAGATATGGAACCCATTTCTTTGGTGTAGCTGGGTCAATATAATATACAATTTGTTTTTTTGGTGTTACTAATTCGCCTCGTGCATAAGCTTCGGGATCACTTGGTTCCAATCTCCAGCGTTGTATGAACGCTTTCCACGTTACTTTTTGATCGTTAGCACCGAAGTCAACTTTACGATTGGAAAAATAACCGATACGAGCATTTTCAAAACGGGGCTTCATTGGGGTTTCCGGTAATAGTATCATTGATGTGTTTATGCCAAAGGTCATAGCACCCACCGTTTTATCAGCTGGAAGTTCTGTAGAACGATAGGTTTTTACAGTCCCAACTTCAATATTTGTTGGGAAAGTCTTAACTGTATCGATGTATGAACGTGAAGCGTCAATACTGGTGATTTTGTAAGTTTTTTTCAATTTTTCAGGAAGAGGCATACCTGGAATATCTCCGTTGTAAAATTCAGTAACGTCAATTAATACATTCTTTCCGTTATTATTGAAGGCTTTTATATCAAAGGCAGCTAAAATAGGCATAGCATTAGAGTTTTCTAAAGCCTGATGAATATCCGAATCACCGGAAGCCATATATACATAGCTTGGTACTCGTATATATATGCTCTTGTCCCGACGTTGCCATTGCCATAGTTGTTCATTGATCATTTCTCCCCCATATTGTGCTCTGAATTCACGTAAGCCTACTGGAGTTTGTGTGAAGCGGGAAACTACTAACATGTCTTTGTTGAGGAGGCTGTCGGGGATCTCAAGGTAGTATTTATTATCAACTTTATAGCTGTTGAATAAACCTTTTGTCGCTAACGCATTTTTGCCAATTAACTCCTCGAAACTTTTAATTTTTTCTTTTTTATCCTTAGTTTCTTCCTTTTTCAACGTGTCTGTTTTTGTAGGAATTGACACTAAGTCTGACCATTTACTGGATTGCGCTTGAATAGAATGGAAAACCAAACTACAGAAAGCTAGGGTAATTACTTTTTTTCTTATACCGTTCATTTTTTTAGTATTTCCTGTTTTAATCTTTGATTATAATTATTCCTCTACCTAACGAATAAGTCCAAGAGTTCAACTCTTCATTAGGTAGAGAAACATTGCTTTACCATCCTGGATTTTGAGGGTTAAGATTACTGTTGACTCCTAACTCGACTAATGGTATTGGTAGCCAGTAGTTGCGCTCTATAAAAGTACGCTGACCAGCTAGTTTTTCGTTATATGCAAAACTCCCATCGGTGTTTTTGATGACTGTTACGCCACGAACTGATTTGTTCAGATTTTTCTCAGCAGTTTTCCAACGTTTTAGATCATTATATCTAATATGGTCTTCAAAGGCAAGTTCCACACGACGTTCGCGGTATATGCGTTCTCTCATTTGGTTTTGACTTAACCCTTCTGGTAATTCAGGCATACCTACTCGCTTACGTATTGCATTGACAGCGTCGTATACAGA
This sequence comes from Sphingobacterium sp. UT-1RO-CII-1, assembly GCF_026711005.1. Classification (GTDB taxonomy): domain Bacteria; phylum Bacteroidota; class Bacteroidia; order Sphingobacteriales; family Sphingobacteriaceae; genus Sphingobacterium. The sequence goes on from NZ_JAPPVJ010000004.1 coordinate 350,737, forward strand.
GGCTATTGGACCTTCGGCTTCATTTTTAGCTTCTGCAAAGTTTAATAATACTTCTGCATACCGCATAATGACCCAATTTGTGCTACTCGCTATACTAGCGTCTTTATTATAGTCGAAATTTTCATCAATGAATTTTCGCATATAATAGCCTGTTGGAGTTGGGTTTAATCGAGGCATATCTTTCCCGTTATTGTAGGTCTCAATCGGACGATCTTTAAAAACTACACCATTGTAAAGAATCGACTTTTTGAAGCGTGGATCGCGATCTGTATAAGGGTTGTTTTTATCGTAACCCGAGCCTGCTTCATGAATAGTTTTACCATTTGCCATTTCATAACTATCAACTAGATCTTGTGTAGGACAGTTCATCCCGCGTCCGCCATAACCCGTGGGACTGTTATTTTTGTCAAAGTTATGTTGTCTCTCCCCTTTAAGACCATTGTAACGAAACTCTAAGATAACCTCCGGCGTATTCATGATGTTCTTTGCTAGAAATACGTTTTCGTACTCTTTTTGTAATGCAAATTTACCTGTCTTAATTACTCCCTCAGCCGCATTGGCTGCTTCTACCCAAGCGTTTTTATCGTTGTCGACATTGTTTAAAGGGCTTGCATTCCAAAGCAATACCCGAGTACGAAAAGCCAGTGCAGCTTCTTTTGTTATACGCCCCCATTCTTCTTTACTATAGGTGCTAGGAAGTTCTTGTGCAGCTTTTTCTAATTCGGACGATATAAAAGTCATTCCGTCTTTGTGTGTTACTTTTTCAGGTTTTTCTTCTGCTTCTTCAATTGGTTGTGCTTTAAGAATTAGCGGCACATCTTTAAATGAAGAGAATAGACGAAAATAAAGGTAAGCACGCATAAAGCGAGCCTGCCCGATGACAAGCTTTTTGTCGTCTTCGTTAAGAACCGAAGCTGTTTCAGCACGATTTATAAAGTAATTTATTTTGCGTATCTGTGCATAACTATCTTTCCAAAGGTTTCTTTCGGGAAATGCAGTGCTTAAAAAATCACCTGTTAAATAAGTGCTTACTTTTCTTTCTTCTGGACCAATAAGTTGAAGGTCATCAGTAATTCCTGCAGGTAAATAAGTAGTAGCAAATCCTGTATGAAGAAAAGTATAAAACTCATTGACAGATAGTTTTATCAAGTTCGGGTCGTTCCAAACTGTTTCTTCAGAAACTAAATTAAGTGGTTTACGATCAAGAAAGTCTTTTTGACAAGAAACTGAAATTAATGTTCCCGCCAGCGCTAATCCAAAAAATATATTTTTATTAAATTTCATGTGTATAAAATTACTGCTTGAGCTCGTAAGCTCGTTTTGATTCTCATCTATCGGATGGCATATCGGTGTTTAGTTACGCACGATTTCGTTACCATGTGTTATGGCAGTGAATGATATTGTACAGTTTACGCGATATGGATATTTCATTAGATGTATTCAATTGTTTTATTTAGATACCTATGCGAACACCAAATGTGAAAATTCGCTGAGGAGGGTAAAGATTTGCGGTCGCTCCTGTTGATTCGGGGTCAAAACGTTTGTTTTTTGTAATAGTAAATAAGTTTTGACCCTGTAAGTTTAACGTCATTGATCTTAATCCTGCCTTTTTAATCCATTCCGATGGTATAATGTAACTGATCTGCGCTGTTCTCAATTTTAAATAATTACCATTTTTCACGTAAAATGTTGACGGTAGTTTGTTGAACTTATGATCAGAGAGTAGGCGTGGGTAGCTTGCGTTTAAATTTTCAGGTGTCCAACGATCTAAGTGTAAATCATAGAAATTTGCTATATCGTTATTGGCTGAATAATTTATATAAACATCAGTTGAAGCTTGGAAAAATGCATCAACTGATAATCCTTTCCAAGCAGCAGATACGTTAACACCATATACTGTAGGTGGATAGATGTATCTGGCTTCAAATGCACGATCGGGACTTCCACTATATAGCTCTACAATGCCGTCTCCGTTCATGTCGCGGTATTTAATATCACCAGGTTTTGGTGTGATTGGTTCACCGTTCGGACTGTCTATATATTTTGCCCAACCTGCAACGTCTGCTTCGTCTTTAAAAATACCATCCGCTTGCAATATGCGAACCATGCCGATCGGAGAACCCTCTTGTCTTAATCCTGGTAGAAGCGCTTCATTTTCTCCATAGTCTACAGCTTGACTTTTTGTGTAAGTCATATTAACGCGTGCGTTTATGCTTACTTTATTGATTTTACTACGGTGGGATAAAGCAACTTCATACCCATAGTAGCGTTCTTTTGCAAAGTTTTGTAAGGCTGGGTTAATACCGAATGTTAACGGAACATCGTAAGATCTAGACCGTAGTATGTCAAATTTATTTTTATTATAGTAATCTACTTCAAATCCTAATTTTCCTCGCCATAGTATAGCATCTAAACCTATATCAAATGCATCGACTTTTTCCCAAGTAATATTAGTGTTTGGAACACTGAGGTTCGAGATTCTAGCTAATGGGCTAATGTTATCAGCTGTACCGAATACGTAACCAGCTGGCATTATAGCATAGTTGTAATAATAGGTATATAACGAGCCTCCGTCGTTACCTAAACGACCGAATGAAGAGCGTAGTTTTAGGTTGTCAATAAATTGGAAACGTTCCTTGAAGAAATCTTCTTCAGAAATAACCCAAGCGGCAGATAAAGCCGGGAAAAAACCATTTCTTTTACCTTTAGGGTAGTAGGGAGAACTATCATATCTAAAGCTTCCTTCTACGATATATCTTTGGTTATAATTGTACTGTAGTCTTCCAACAACACTTTGTCTAGCACTTTCTGTTGAAGAACCAAGGTTTTTTTGTGTGCTAGCATGGCCAAGAAAAAGTTGATCTAAGCTTGAAACTGGAAAGTTGCTACGATCTGCGGACATCATTTCACTTTTGAATTCATTTTGTTCGTAAAGCGCCATGGCATCTACATTGTGTAAACCAAATTTCTGTTTATAATTTAGTTTTAACTGTACGTTGATGTTATTATTCTGATTATAAGCTTGACTTAAGTAAGGCTTCTCGGTACCATTCTGTAGGGTGTAGTCTTCTGAATCATAGGCTAAAGTATACTGTGGGAAAGGAATCGTAAAGCCTTTTTGGAAGGAGTTGTTACGATCTATCGCTACACTTGCACCAGCTGATAGCCCCGGGACAAATGGGATTTGTTGTGTGAGTTGGAAAGAACCTGTAAATACATTTCTTGTGGTTCTGTTGTATCCGCTTTCAGGCATAACATCTGTAAGTGGGTTGCCTGAAAAACCTGAGTAAGCATAGTAACCATTTGAAAACTTTGCTGGAGAAACAGCTCCTAAAGAGGCAAGTCTGCTAAAAATAGTTTCAGCATAAGCAGCAGGGTTTTCAGCAGTTTCACTAATATAATTCAAGCTGACGGCTAAATTTGTATTAGGCGTGATGTCATAATCTGTATTGCTGATAAGGCCATATCTTTTAAGGCCTGCGGTTTTCATTAGCCCGTTTTGATCGGTGAAAGAGCCACTTAAAAAATAACGTGCATTTTTACTGCCTCCGCGTAGATTTACATTATGCTTTTGTAGCATCGCGGTTTTATTGAGAACCTCGTCATACCAGTTTGTGTTTGGGTAACGGTCCGGGTCAGAGCCATCTAAGAATTTCTGGAGTTCCTCATCAGTATATCTACTCCTAGGCGAAGAGTTTTTATCGGCAATATCATTATCATACATTTCGTTATTTAATAATGCATATTGATAAGAATTTAAAAATCGAGGAAGTTTGGTGCTCTCTTGAAAACCAATTTGACCATTATATTGAAGCTCAATTTTTTCTTTATTTCCTTTTTTAGTCGTAATTAGGATGACACCATTGGCACCCCTTGTTCCATAAACTGCTGCAGAAGCATCTTTTAATACAGTGATACTTTCTATAGAGTTTGGGTCTAACTTGTCAATCTCCATACCGATTAATCCTTGACCTTCACGCGCAACACCATCGATAACGATAAGAGCATCGTTATTCATACCTCTAATTCTTATCCCCGCACGATCCCGATCAGGAGCTCCTGATGTCATAGTAGATGTTAGCCCTGGTGCACGGCCCATCAATGTATTTGATAAGTTCACGGAAGGAGATTTACTTAGTTCTTCACCTTTTAGTGTATTAATAGCTCCTGTAACTAATTTTTTCTGTTGAGCACCGTAGCCAACAACAACAATATCATTAAGTTCTGTTAGAGCCTTAGATAAAACTATTGTTGGTGCATCATCATTGCTCTTAATTTTGTATTCACTTCTCTGATAACCAAGAAAAGTTATTTCTAAAATATCACCTGTATTTGCTGCAATTGTGAATTGACCATCGCTATTGGTTGTTACGATTATATTAGTACGCTGATTTCTTATAGTAGCTCCTCGTAGGGAAATATTTTGATCGTTACGTATACTACCGGTAACATTTTGTTGTTGTTTAGTAGTAACAGATGTAGGTTTCTCTTTTGAATTAGCCTTTTTTAAGACAATGTTTTTTCCTGATAGTACGTAGGTGATCTCGGTACCTTCGAAGATAGCCTCTAGCGCTTTTTCGATAGAGGCGTTAGTAATACGGATGCTTTTTACTTGTGTTTGGTAAATGAGCTGATCGTCAAATAGAAAGTGATATCCTGTCTGTTTCTGAATTTCTTTTATTAGGTTGTCAATCTTTATGTTGTTTCCCGATAGGGTTACGGTTTGACCTACAATTTCAAATGAGTTAAGAGAAAATAGTAAGGCAAATAAAGCTATGTTAGAGCTAAAGCTCCAGAGTAATTTTCCGACAGAACGGTTTCTAACTGTCGTTTTCGTATTTCGATTCATTTTAAGTAATAAGTTTCTAGTCATTTTTATAGCGCTTTATCCGCTGTGGGAGCGCATTATTAAGCAGTGTTCATAGAAGTTTGTACAACACAGCTTGTGTTTTTATTATCTATTTGTTTATGAAAATCCTCCTTCCCTTAATTTCAAAATTGATACTCTCTGTTATTCTAAATAAGTTGATGATTTCTGAAAGATTGCTGTCGCGTGATAGCGATCCACTGAATGTTTTTGTTTTCAAATTTTCAGCACCAGGTTGGAAAATAAACTCCGCATCATACCAGCGCTCCAATTTTTTGATAATACTCTCTAATGGTTCTTTTGTGAAAACAAAGAGTCCGTCTTTCCATGCGCTGATTGCTTCAGTGTCTACAGTTTGTTTTAATAGTTTGGTACCTTGTATTTGGCTTTGGGTTCCAGGTGTTAATAGGAGCTGTTGACCATAGGATGAAACTGCAAGTGAACCACTTATTAGTGTTGTAATATGGTTTTGTCGGTCGTAGCTGTTTATATTAAAACTTGTACCTAATACTGCTACTTTTTGTATGTCAGTATGTACAAAAAATGGTTTTGTTTTGTTTTCGGCGACCTCGAAATAGGCTTCTCCCTCTAGGCTTACTTCTCGCTTATTATCTTTGAAAACTGTCGGAAAGCTTAGTTTAGATAGTGCGTTAAGCCATATTTTTGTACCGTCAGTTAAGCGTATCTGGTATTGTCCACCTAGAGGTACCTCAATAGTTTGGGCTGTTAACTCATTATTAGTCGCAGTGATAAGGTTGCCATTTCCATCTTGCATTTCTGTCGCTCCAATAATAAGTTCACCGCTTGCATTTAACTCAATCTGTTGGCCATCTATTAGATGAAGTATTGCTTTGTTAGATCCCGGTGGTATATCATGAAGTACTTCTGTAGTAAAACTGTGTTGTTTTTGTGTTTTGTTGTAGTATTTGTAACTTACGGTGCTAAGCGTGCCTATAAGCAATACTGCAGCTGCGGATTTCCAATAGGACAATCGCACCCGCCATGTTTTTGTCTTTTGTAATCCTATTGTTTTTTTAAATCTATTGAATGCAAGTTGTGCTTTTTTACTATTTTTTTTTGTGATTTTACTATTGAAGTTTTGCTCGATCAATTTATTGATGAGTTCTTCGTTCTTGGGGTTTTGAAATGCTTCAATCCATTCCAATAATTCCTCTGCGGATAGGGATCCTTCAATATATTTGTAGTATAGTTTTTCTATTGCTTTATTATCTTGCATTTGAAAAGTAGTTAATGAGCCTTCCAAAATAGATAGACGTAAAAAGTCTTTGGGGGAAGACACCTTAGAATGTTTTTGTTGAAATTAATTTTTAAGAGAACTGGGAAGAGGTGAAATTGTAAATAGTGTAAGTATTAAAAAAACATGTTGTAGCTGACATTTGCGTGTATTATCTTGTTTCGGAAAGTATTTGTTCGAGCAATATGGAGGCTAAAATGAGCAGCTCTATTTTTGTGTTTTTTGCAATAGATTGACGTAATGATTTCAGAGCCCGTACAATATATGTTTTGGAAGATGTGACGGAGATATTAAGTTGTGCTGCAATTTGTTCGTGTGATAATCCATCTATACGGCTCAGTATAAACACTTCTTTAACTTTATCTGGGAGGTTATTTATAGCTGTATTAATAAAAACTTCAAGTTCCTTATACTCTAACTTTTTTATGGGATCTAAGTTGTTGTCTGCAAAATATTGGATCATTTGTTCCAGGTTCTCCGTAACCAATATTTTTTTTCGCAGATGATCTAAGGTGCTGTTGCGTGCTATCGTATAGAGGTAGGCTTCGATATTTTGAATATCGTACAATTCTTCTTTTTTATTCCATAGTTTTATAAAAACTTCTTGGCTGATATCTTCCGCTTGCTGCTTTGTTTTGACAAGTTGCTCGACCACTGTATATACATGCATCCAATAAACTTCAAAAAGCTGCTCAAATGCTTCTGAAGAACCTTCAGCAAGTTGCTTAAAAAACTGTTTGTCATGTTTTAAAGAGTACATTTCTTAGCTTCTTAGGAGCAGTTGGATGGATTTGTCGATAACCATCAATTTTATGTAATTATTGGATGCAAAAATAATTAATTATTTGGTGTTAAGAAAGTAATGTGATAAGGAGTCAGTTTTTATAGAGGTACATACTATTAATTTGGCTGTTGTTATATTTTTGCATGAACAACTCTCTGCAAAAAACCGCTTACAGTAAGCTATGCTTATCTTATATTAGGTGAAAAATTTGTTTGTTTATTCATAAGGAGTTTGTTCCGGCTTTTGTTAGGTATATAGGTGTTATACTCCTAGTTCTAAGTTTTGTTCGCGACTTTAAAAATAATTATCTTTAACCTATGTATCAATTGACTCATTTGCCCGATGCTAAATGCAGGGATATTGCTGAAATTCTGGGGGTTATTAGAGAGGAGGCAACGCCTATAAAAATTATATTATTTGGTTCTCATGCAACAGGTCAATGGGTTGATGAGGAATATGTAGAAGATGGAGTGAATTATTCATATGTTTCTGATTATGATTTTTTGGTTGTAACCAGTCAAGGTATAAGTCAAAATGATGAGTATGCTATTATTAATCGGATAGAGGAGCGATGTTCTCATATACGAGGTGTTGTAAGTCCACTTTTACATAGTATAGGTTATATTAATAATGGATTGAGTTTTGGACAGTATTTTTTTACAGATATTCTTAAAGAAGGCATTTTATTATATGATGAAAGTCATGATTTAAAATTTGCGACGCCTCTTTCATTATCAGTGGATCAAGAGCGGGAAAAGGCTCGAAATTACTATGATATTTGGTTTCCTCAAGGAGAAGGGTTCTTGGAAACGGCAGAGTTTAGTTTACAAAAAGATAATTTACGTGTAGGTGCATTTCTTGCCCATCAAGCAGTGGAATGTTTTTTTAATACTGTTTTCTTGGTATTTACAGGCTATAAACCCAAAACTCATAACTTATACAAATTGCGAGTTTATTTGAAACGTTTATCTAAAGATTTATATCAATTATTTCTTGAACAACTAAGTCGTGAAAAGGAGTCAAGACTGTTCGACTTATTAAAACGTGGTTATATTGATGCTCGCTATAAAATGGATTATGATATAACAGCTGATGAATTAGAAAAAATTATCCATCGAATAAAAATGCTGAGAGGTGTTGTTCAACAAACGTGCGAGAATAAAATGAAGCGATAGTTGAAGTTGCTCTTTTTTCTATTAATGACGAAGAAATAAGGTAACAAAAAGTCGATAGCCCTGATATATATATATAATCAATTAAAATATTATCATGGGTTTACTAAAAGTATCTAAAACAGCGCATCAAGTGTCATCGGCAGAAGAAGGTGGTACAGTAAAAAAACTTACAGTATTGAAATTCATAATCTGCTTTTTCATTTTTTTATATCAGCGTGCGATGAAACCTTTAGGATCTTAGTTTTTTATATAAAAAAAACAAGATTAAAAAACTAATAAGCATCGTGATCAGCACTAGGATTGTTTTATTTGAGGAGTCTAACCGTATACTGCTATCTATACCATAGTAGTTTATATTTGACCAATACCAAGGGTTGTTCAAATTGCTTGAAGCTCCTTTTAGAAAGTCTCTTTTGCTATCAGCAAGAGCAGTAATGGGGTTATTACTATGTTCTAGTTTTTCATAAAATAGCTGTGTTAATTTCATAGTAATTTCGTCATTAGCGGTCCAATAGGTCGATAATACAGATGGTACTCCTTTACTAAGGAAAGAACGATTTAAACCGGCAATTCCTTCTGAGGACAGGTTTTTGCCTTGTGCCGTATTACATGCTGCTAAAAATACTAAGGGTGATTGGACCTCGAAAAATGATAAGGCGTCTGTTGGTATACTTTCGTTTAACTGTAATATTGCAGACCCGTTGTTATCTAACGTGGCGTGTGCTGCGATATGAATAATATCTCCCCGACTTAATATCTTGTTCAGATCTTCTAGGTTTTGTTGGTCGGGGCTATAAATCTTACTATTGAATTTTGATTTTAACATCTCAGCTTCTTTTATTACGTAAGGTAAATTTGGAAGGGGAGAATTATAATTAGCTTTGTATATTGTTGATATTTTTGCTTTTGTGTTTTTTTGTGTTAATATATTGAACATTAAAAAACTATTTAAGTTCGCTATATCATAAGATTTGACCATAAAAGCCCCATTGTGCCATAAGGCGTCAAAAGGAAGTCCATTTAACTCGGCATCTGCTGAAACATATATAGTTTTAATATGATCAGGTATATTTTTTAGAATCGTATTTTTTATACCTTCAGATTGTAAGCTGTATTGTTTAGGGTTTTTATTGTATGCTTTGGGATTGTCTGAAAAGTAGTCTTGTTTAAATTGGTTTAAGATAACAGGAAAGTTTTTGTCTTCAATTTTTGAAAGGTCAACTTCATTGTTGTATAATGTTATTATTGTATACGTACTATCAGGGTGCTTGAAAACACTAAGGTAATAAGCGTCTTTTTCCTTGAGACTATTTATAAAGTTGTTTTTGTTTGGAGCTTCAAAGATTTTGTCGAAATATTCCTCATTTAAATCTATAGTGAGTAAAAGTTTATCAATTTCCTTCGTTAATCCCTGTTTCTCTTTTTCGTTCGCGTATGCTTCTTCTTGGTAAAGTACCTGTAGCTGTTTTAATGCTTCTGATATCTGAGGGTTGTTCTGTGATAGCCAATTTCGGGATCTGTGAATATCATTGATCAGTTGCCTGCTTTTTCCTAATTCTGTAATCCAAAGTGCAGATAAAGCAATTGCTGGTCGTGCTTCTAAAGTAGCTTGGCTATACTTATAGTGGAGTAATGTTAGGGTTTTATTTACTATTTCATTGTTTGTTTTATTGGTTAGATCAGCTTCTGAACTGGTGATTAGTTGTTGTGCGCGAAAGTCATTCTCGATAGCATGTATATAGTAATTTATAGAGGAATCTAAATTTGTATAAGCTTTTGCTTTGTTTATGAGTGCCGCCGTAAACGTGAAGTCGGGAGCATAACGTTCTTCATTATTGTTTGATAACAAAGCCAGTGCTGTGTTGGCATATTCCATAGACTTTTGCTCAGTTGTCAATGATGCCATCAAATTATATATCTTAGCTTTCTCTCGAATTCTTGAGTCAGGAAAGTTTTTCTCAAGGATATCGATTATTTTTAAAGCACTTGAGTAAGCCGTGATAGAGTCTTTTCTGGTAAGAGCTAAGTTTGCATGCATTTCATAGCTTGCAGTTTTCCATATTAATGTGTCGCCTGTCATTATTTTATTCTTGAAAATATCAAGCGCTTGTTTATTGTAATAAGAAGAACTATCTAATTCCTTTTTATGGAAGTAGGCTTCAGATAAGATATTGCTGGCCAGTGCATAATCATATCCGACAAATTGCTGTTGTTTTATTCTCGATTTAATTGTAGAAATCGCTAAATCATATTTTTCACTGTAGAGATAGGAAATACCTAAATTGTTGAGCAACGCTGATCTACTTTTAGGGTTATCTGTTGTTTCTATTGCGTGCTCAATTAATCGTTGTGATTTTTCATAATTTTTCATCATGGTATAACAATTACCAAGGGGTTTATAAATGTAGGTATGCACATCTATATTATTTGATAATTCTTTTTCGTGAATATAATTGAGCGCTTCTTCATAGAGGTCTGCTGCTATTTGCAATTTGGCTTTGTGTATGAAAAAGTTGTAAGCCATTTCTATAAGTAACCATGCATACTCTTCTTCCAGTATCTTTGGAACGCTATAGTTATTGAGTGTACTTTTAAATTCTGCTAAAGAATCAAGGTATACCTCCGGATTATTGTATACGACGTCTTGTATAGAATCCCATTCAGTTACCGTGAGGACTTTAAGAACGGGAGAATTTTCAGCTTGAATAGTTGGCCTTGAGCAATTGCAAAAGAGAATACAGGATATCGTTAACAGAAGACCGAATTTGAAATTATAATCTCCAGATAAAATATACTTGTCCATTATGTTTAATGCTATTGTCAAAATGATAGCGAAATCCTAGCGCAGGGCCTAAATAAGCTCTTCCTATATTCAAATCAATAAAAGGTGCATAACGGATGGGGGAAAGAGAGCTTTTGTCATTGTCGTCTTTAATTGTATAGATGCCTTGCTCTCCACTCCGTTCTATAATATGATAGTTCGTCTCTCGTTTATTGGATAGATTTATATCTGTACCTATAGTAGCGCCGCCACCTAGAGAAACTAAACTGTTGAAATTATATCTGATTTGTAATGGAATATGTAGTCTAATATTTTGCATTTTTGATATGCTATCTATTCCATCATATACTTTGTATTGCTCTTTGCCTTCGAGATCTGGAATATTAATCTCACCTCTTTTTTGAGTGAAATTCTTCTTGGTATTCGTATGTGAAAACCCGCCCAACTCTATTTGCCAATAAAGTTTCTTATAGGGAGCTATAGGAGCTAGACCTAAAGAAAATGCCACTCCTGTATTTTTACTTGCCGCATTGTTGTTTTGCAATGTTTGATTGATTCCGGCCAGAATTAATGGTGATAAACCTTTTCTAAACCTGGCAACAGAATTATTTGTGCGAATCGGATCATTTTTATCGAAGAAAATATTTGTATATGCGGTAAGTGATTTATTTTTAAGCTTTTTATAGGTCTGTACATTAAATCTAATAAAACCTTTGGTGCTGTCTACATCTGCTACATCAGGGGCCGCCGTGCCAGGGAGTGCTATATCTTTAAATAAAAATTCTATTGTATTTTCGCCCGTATAATTTATGGTGTAGCAACCTTTGCTCGATGCGGTTGCACAGCTATCACATGCAGGATATAAATTTAATAGTTGAAAAGTTTTTGGGTCTACTTCTTTTGGTAGATTTATTTCTAATCTTATATTTTTGGCGTCACCTTCGCCGTCATTTTGAAATTGTACTTTATAAGTTAGGTTTCTTTTTTTGAATTGCATACGGTAATTTAATCGTGCAGGTTTTGTACTCATTTTATTCGGATCATGAGAAGTAACAACAGGAATGTCTAGTTTGTGCACTGTTGCTAGTCCGTCCTCAGATAAATATATGCCAGTTACGGTAACTATAGTATTGGTGTCTGCAAGCATTTCTGGCGTTACATTTAAATTTATGATCGAAAACTGCTCGCTAAAATTTGGTGAAGAAATATCATAAGTAGATATCGTTGTATAAGAGTTGTGTAGGTTCGAAAAATAGCTTAAGGCTTCTTTTTCAGAGAAGTGATAAATTTCTTTATTACCATAGTCAGGGCTCCCACTTTGTGTTTTGGTGACTTCTTTAACCTGTGCCCACATGCTTTTCAACTTGTGTTTCTCTTGAAAAGACGTGCTATCTATAGTTTCGTTATTGTAAGTTGATTGATGCGCAAATTCGAAGCCATGGGGGTTAATATCTTTCTCGTTCGTTAGAATGATTACTTTACCTTTTTCGGAACGGGGTTTCACCCCTACAATGAGAGCCATATCTTGTCCGGGAAGAGCATCCGAATTTTTGTAAAGTTGTAAGACCCCATTGGAAGCAAAAAAAAGCTTTTGAAAATTTGATGTACTTTTTGTGTTGCTTGCTAATTGGCTACTTACTGTAGTTTTCCTTTTCGGGCGTTTAGGTGGAGGTCCATTGTCATAATTGTTTGTAGCATATAGTTTTACCTCGTAGTCACCAGGTTTTTCGTATGTATGTACTGGTTTCTCTTCCGTACTAAAGTTTCCATCACCAAAATCCCATAAGTATGTGTAAAATGCTTGTCTTCCGCCTGGTATTTGTTGCAGAGGTCTTATGTCAGGCTTAAAGTGAAAAGCCTGTCCATTAATATCATAATTTATTTTTGAGTCATAATCATCTATTACCTCTGCTAAGGTATCCGCTTGTAGCTTTGTATTAGCATTAACTGTTGCTAACAGAATGATGGAGAAAAAGAGGGTAGAGAATAGGTGGCGCATATAAATGTTTACATTAATTTATTGGTTGCTTATGTAAATTAAGTCAATTTTATTTAAATTTACAATAATCTATTGTGACTTAAATGCATATTGATCAAAGGTATATCTTATTTCTTAAAAATAATGATTCGTTGGGTGTAGAGGAAATTTATAATCGTTTTGCGCCTGCTGTTGTTAATCTTATATTAAAAAATAGTGGTTCGGAAGAAGAGGCATATGATATATTACAAGAATCGTTGGTCGATATTTATCATATGTCCTTACGGGGTGATTTTAAGTTGACGACCACATTTTCTAATTTCTTATTACTGGTTTGTAAACGAAAGTGGTTAAATGTTTTGAAGAAGAGGAAAAATAGGCAGGTAACAAATATTGACGATAGTTTATATCTTTTTGAAGATACCTGTATTGAGGATTATCATGCTGCTTTGCGAGCGAATGACGAGGAAAATATGGTGATGGGTATATTGGAAACTATGGGTGATCGCTGTAAAGAAATAATTAAAAGTTGTATGAAGGATGGAATTGGTCAGGAAGAGATAGCTGAAGCCTTAGGAATCACTTATGCGTATTTGCGTAAGAAAAAAAGTGAGTGTATGAAGATTTTATCGAGCATGGTTAAAGAACACCCTTATTTTAAAAATAATGAATAATTCAGATCAACGTATTCAAGATTATATTGACGGGGTATTACCTGCTGATGAAAAATTAGCTTTTGAAGAGCAGTTGAAGGTAGACTCTGACTTACAAACTGACTTTCGGGAACAGATGTTTTTAAATAAGGTGCTAAAGAAACGTTTAGGAAGCCAGACAGAAGAGTTACAAATTACTATTGCAGCAACCGAAGATAATTATAGGAGAGGAAAGAAGAAGAAACAAAAAAGCTGGATGATATGGTTGCCATTACTAGGTGCGGCCTTATTACTATTAGTTTTCAATATATATAAACGACAGTCTGTCGATGATTTGTATAATGCTCCAGATATGCTTAGCGAAGTGGTTAGAGGTGGTCAGTTAATAGAAAGTCATTATGAACAAGCTCGAGATTATTATAAAAATAAAGACTTTAAAAGTGCAAGGAAGCAGTTAGATGTATTGCTTGAGGCAGAGCCAGATAATTTACAATATCAGTTTTATAAAGCGATTACTTTTTATGAAGAAGAGGATTGGCAAAGAGCAATAAGTGAGTTGATACCGCTGGCGGCTGGAGAGTCAGTTTTTAAAGATGAAGGATTATATTATAAAGCAATATGTCATTATAGATTGAAAGAAATAGAAACAGCTAAGTCTACATTGGCAAAAATTGAAGAAACATCAGCCATTTATGATAAAGCTACTCAATTAGGGAAGTCCTGGGGTAATTAAAAAAGGCTAACAAGTTTCTCGTAAGACATTTTGAACTATTTTAAAATTTCGCTATATAGTAACCCAGCATATATTGGAACGGTGTGGGATGGGGTAGTCCTTGGATCTCGTAGGGGGTATATGAAGGTGGAGTAGCCTTGTTTAAAATTGAAGAGTTAGTATTGTGAAAATAGCAATTATAAGTGATATCCATGGCAATATAATTGCTTTGGAGCATGTGTTGAAAGATATTAAAGAAAACGGGATTGAACAGATTTATTGTTTGGGTGATTTGGTCGATTATGCTCCTTGGGATAATGAGGTGATTACCTGTATCCGTGATAAAAATATTCCTTGCATTATGGGTAACCACGACGAACGTATTGCATTCGATCAAGCAGTTACCTCTTTCGATTATCTTACACAAGATGAAAACAATTGGCGCGCACAAGCTGTAGCTTATGCTAAACGGACAATTACGGCTGATAATAAACGCTGGTTGGGCGAATTGCCTTTTCAAATCGAATTAACCTATAAATTGTCGGGCGGATACAGACGTATTTTGTTGGTACATGCTACTCCGGATAGTAATAAAGTATATATCTATGAAAAAGATAGCAAATCTGATTTAATTGCTTATTTGGATAGGAGAGCTGCAGATGTCATAGTTATGGGGCATACACATCTGCCTTATGTGCAGCAAGTATCAGGAAAGTTAATCGTTAATAGTGGAGCTGTCGGTCGGAGCCGAGAGGAAGAGAGAACGGCCAGTTATGTGATTTTAGAAATTTGTGCTACAGGTGTCTTAGCAGAAATACGTCGATTGAATTATCCGATCGAAAAGGTCGTTGAAGGAATATATAATAGTGAAATTCCCGACTATTATGCTGATTTTTTACTGGGCAAATATAGTGGAGTACGTTAAATCTTGAGCATTAGAGTTATCAGATTAAACATAGCCTTATTTAGATAATTCACTATAAGCGATAATGAAATTACATAGTCAAAAAGCTAACAAATAGTTTGATGAAAATATTGTTTATTATATCGACAAAAAAAGCACCAACCATAGGTACGATAAGAAATGCTTTATGTGAGGGACCATATCGATCTGTGACGGCCTGCATGTTTGCGATAGCTGTAGGCGTTGCTCCCAAGCCAAAGCCACAGTGTCCAGCACTGAGTACAATCGCGTCATAGTCTTTACCCATTACTCGGTATGTGACAAAAATGGCAAATAAAATCATCATAACGGTCTGTAAAACTAAGATTACAAGAATCTGACTGGCTAGCCCGGATAATTGCCAGAGTTGTAAAGACATTAAGGCGACTGTTAAAAAGAGATATAAACCAGTATTTCCCAGTACGTCGACAGCATGGTCGTTGACAATATAGGAAGTTGTGTGCGCCAGCGTATTTCGGATGATAACACCAATAAGTAAACTCCATACAAAGTTCGGGAGTTCAAAAGAAGTCCCTTTCATATTTTCATATAATAGCTGACCTACTGTGACACAGATGGCTAGCATAGTCAAAGTCTCGATAACGTTACGGACATTCATACGACGCTTAGAGAAAGGATATTCAAAAGCTTCAATTGGCGCTTTTTCGGTAGGTGCTTCTGTGGATACGAGTTGCTTTCTTTTTAGAAGAAACTTAGCTACAGGGCCACCTATTAGTCCTCCCATCACTAGGCCATACGTAGCACAAGCTAAAGCCAACTCCATGGCACCTTCAATTTTGAATATTTTTGTTAAATCTTCTGCCCATGCGGCCCCAGTGCCATGCCCTCCGGTTAAAGTAATAGATCCGGCAATGAGACCATAGCTGGGATCTAAGCCCACTAACTTTGCGAGTGACACTCCAAAAACATTTTGAAAAAAAATAAAAGTTCCTGTAACTCCAATGAATATAAGCAGCGGTTTCCCCCCTTTTTTTAATTTAGCAAAATCAGCACTTAAGCCTATTGAAGAGAAAAATATCAACATCATTGAGGTTTGTAGAGAAGTTTCGAACTCAAAACCTAAACCATAAAAATGGTAAGCAAGATAGAGTAATATGGCAACTAAAAAACCACCTACTACTGGCTCAGGAATATTAAATTCTTGAAAAAACTTAATTTTTTTTACGATGTAAAAACCTAAAAGTAATACTAAACAAGCAAATGTCAGCGTTTCAAATAATCCAAAAACCATAAGCTAAAAAAATCTATTAACTCCTGTGAAAGACAAGAGCGAGGTAAAAATAATAAATAAATTTAGGTATCGGAGGTTAATCGCCAACTTAGTGTGTGAAAGATAGAGCTGTTATTCGGTTTTATAATCTAATATATCTGTGCAATATTATGTAGTAAATAGTTGTGTATGTAAGGCAGCATACAGATTGTCTACATACTTCGACCGAAGTTTTATTTGTGGACAGGTTAATTATTGTTTGTTGTAATGTATAGGGATAAATTTATGCGGTATTGTAATTGTGTTTTTACTTTTTAAACTTTGCAATGTGCAAAAAGTGAGAGTTTTATACTGGGCTCTGTTAGCAAAGGTTTATTGTACGTTTATATGGTTTTATAGTTGAAATAAATTGTAATGAGTGGAGTTATTATGTATAGTCGTAAACTGAGGCATATATTAACTTCTGAATAGAGTGTTTTTTAAGTTTATGTAATCATGTCTGAAGTAAAAAGAAAAGGTGCCCGACGTATAAAAGATATTCCTGCTGATGTATTAGAAAAACTAAATAGAGGTGAGATAGAAACAGTGAATTTAGTGGAATGGCTTGCTGTAGATCAAAAAATGTTGTTAGAAAACCTCCTTATAGAAAGTCAGCGCATAGCTTATTTGCAGCCAGTTTTGAATCAGATTGATATATTAAGTAAGCCTACTATAAATAGTATAAATCAAACAATTGGTGAAACACTTTTTAAATTAGCTATTGCACATAACGATAAGGACTTTTTAGCTACTATATCTGGACATACTGCAGATCTTGTGCGTTGTTGGGCTACTTATATTATAGGTAAGGATGAAAGCTTGGGTATTTTCGATAGTCTTGAACAAATAAAGGATTTTGCTGCCGATAAGCATTTCGGTGTACGAGAAATCAGTTGGATGGCCATTCGTAAGAAAATCATTGATAATCTGAAACAGAGCATAATGATACTCGCCGAATGGACCGAAAGTCATGATGAAAATATTAGGCGTTTCGCAACAGAAGCAACAAGACCTCGAGGTGTATGGTCGGTGCATATTGATGCGTTAAAAGAAAACCCTAGACAAGCGCTAGCTATTCTAGAACCATTAAGGTCCGATCCTGCAAAATATGTTCAAGATAGTGTGGCAAATTGGTTAAATGATGCTAGCAAAACACAACCTCATTTTGTGCAAGAGTTGTGTGATCGTTGGCTTAATGAAAGTGATACAAAAGAAACACAATATATTGTAAAAAAGGCATTAAGAACTATTAATAAAAAGGGGGCTTAATTACTATCCAGTATGGATAAATAAAGGGCGTTTTTCGTTTAAAATGATCTAATACAATTGTTTTTTTAGTTAATTTCTTCGTTATATCATTGGGTATGCTTCAAATATTTCTATATTTGTAGCATTATGAGGCAATAGTAAATTTTCATTTCTAGAAAATTATATTTTTCGATAGTTCCTATCGGAAAATTTTGCATGTTTTTTTATTTTTTATCAAAGCTGTATAGGTTATAGACCTGTGCAACCAAAACTGTCTCATAAGATGAAACCGAAACAGAGATATACACTTTTTTTTATTATAATAGTAGTTACTATTGACACCATGAGTTTTGGTGTTATTTTTCCAGTTTTGCCTCAATTATTGTCCACTTTACTATCTTCTAGTATGAGCACTGCCGCAAAATACGGGGGCTGGCTTGCTTTTAGTTATGCATTCATGCAGTTTATATGTGCGCCACTTTTAGGTAATTTAAGTGATAGATATGGTCGGCGCCCTGTGTTATTGAGCTCTTTGTTGGGGTTTAGTATTGATTGTGTTTTCATGGCTTTTGCCCCTAGTATCTTTTGGCTTTTTATTGGTCGGATCATTGCGGGGGTAACGGGTGCTAGTTTTTCAGTTGCTTCGGCGTGTATAGGTGATATTAGCACAGACGATAACCGAACGAAAAATTTTGGATTTATTAATGCCGCATTTGGTGCTGGCTTTATTTTAGGACCAGCGATTGGTGGTGTTCTAGGGCAATGGGGAAGCCAAGTTCCTTTTATTTTTTCAGCTATACTCAGTTTATTGAACTTCATATTTGGCTATTTTCTCTTTTCAGAGTCTTTAGCTAAAGAAAATAGACGAAAATTTGAATGGAAGCGAGTGCATCCGTTGGGAGCATTAGGGCAATTGAAGAAATTTCCTATAGTATGGAAACTCATACTCTCTATGGTTTTTGTTTCTATTGCCAATCATAGTATGGAGAGTGTATGGGCGTTTTTCACAATCGAAAAATTTAATTGGAGTAACATAGATGTGGGTTATTCTTTAGCTGTCATTGGCGCATTGTCTATTTTCGTACAGATATGGGGAGTTGGGTATGTAATTAAATTAATAGGCGAGTATAAAATGTTGCTTCTCGGGTTGTTTCTTACCTGCGTAGGTTTCTTTTTATTTGCATTGGCTTCGTTCCCGATATTGATTTACATAGGCATTATTATTTTTATTCTAGGTGGAATACAGGGAACTGCTATGCAAAGCATAATTTCATCTGCAGTATCAGCTCGTGAGCAAGGAGCTTTACAGGGTGCATTAGGTTGTTTGCTTGGGCTTACAACATTTATTGCTCCTCCCATAATGACTAGCATTTTTTCTTATTTTACAAATGATGATGCTACTTTTTATTTCCCTGGTATGCCTTTCTTGTTGGCCGGTAGTTTAGCTTTAATTAGTTTGATATTATGTTTATATAATTTTCCTAGATATTTTAAGAGCTCTCTAAAGGTTAAATAGCGAATCGTTTATTTTTAACCTTATGGATCGTGCTCTGCATCTGCTCGGTAATTTTGGTCTTAAGGTTATATTTTAAGAAATGTATATTGATATCGTTTATTTCGAAAACGATTTCGTTTTTGAAACAAACGATTGTTAAACCCATTTTTCAATTATATCTATACCTTTATGTACACTTCATTTGGGTGATTATAAATCTATAGCTCTATTTTTTATAAGTAGTGTTTCTTTTTTTCTACGAGAAAATGGAGATGTATTATATATGTACCTAGAAAGGAATGAACTATTAAAAAAAGTATTAGTAAATGTATATGAGAAACATAATTAAACGTATAGCCTTATCGACACTTTTTATAAGCACATGTTCGTGTGTTTGGGCTCAATGGACCGGACCTAAAAAGAAACCTGCAGAGCAGGTAGAATTAAAATATGGTCCTATAACGCCTACAAATCGTAAGGATGCCAATATGGAAGCTTTCAGAGATTATGGTTTGGGTCAGTTTATACACTGGGGTGTTTATGCGATACCGGGCAATGAGTGGGAGGGGGTAAGCGCGCGTGGTGGTGCTGCAGCTTCTGAGTGGATTCGTACTTGGAGAGGGCCTACTGCTCCAAAAGGTTGGCAGAACATTTACGATAATCTTTATAAGCAGTTTGAGGCGAAAGATTTTGATGCAAAAAAATGGGCAAAGCAAGCAAAAGAAATGGGGGCAAAGTATTTGATTTTTACCACTAAGCACCACGACGGTTTTGCATTATGGCCAACCAAATATTCGGATTATAATATCACAAAATCTCCGTATAAAAAAGATATCGTTAAAGAAGTGGTCGACGCTTACACTGCAGAAGGCATTGATGTTTACCTTTATTTTTCTGTTTTAGAATGGAATAATCCGGATTACCTCTATGCTGAACCAAAAACTACAGAGGAAAACGAAAAGTTCAATCGTTTTTTAAAGTATACACGAAATCAGTTGCTTGAGCTTTTAGATAACTATCCTCAGGTAAAAGGGCTTTGGTTTGATGGTACATGGGATGCTTCGTGGAAATCTGCTTATGATTTTACTTATCAGCTGGAAAAAGAACTTAGGGATAAACATAAAGATTTGGTGATAGGATCACGCTTTAGAAATGATGAAAATGGCGCTAGACATTTTGATAGTAATGGTGCGCTTTTAGGTGATTATGAACAAGGCTGGGAACGAAAATTTCCTCAGGATTATGCTTGGCTTGATGGCAATGATTGGGATGCGGTTATGACAATCCCGCCAAACGGCTGGGGGTATATGAAAGATTGGACAGGTTTATATACTAAAACGACTGATGACATTATCGATTTAATGATGCAATCTGTCTCCATGAATGGAAACCTTGTATTGAATTTCGGGCCAGACGGAAACGGATTAATGCATCCAGGGGAAGATATTATTGCGAAGGAGCTGGGCGATTGGATGAAAATTAATGGTGAAGCAGTTTATGGTGTACGTCATTCAGATCTACCCGTCTCAAAGTTGGGATACTATACACAAAAGGGAGAAGATTTATATTTAACTGTTATTAATAGGCCGGTTAATAATAACGTTCGTATTACCGTTCCGAAGGTAGCAACAGAGGTGCCGGTAGCGGCGCTCTTATTGGATGGACTACAGTCATTAGGCGTTAAACATGCCGATATAGGGCTTGATCTGGATAAGAATACATATTATGACATCACTCTTCCTAAGAGCTTTCAGTCGGATAGAGCTTTTGTTATTAAAATCAAGATGGGAGCTCCAAATTCAAAAAGCGATCGGTTGATGGATGCAAAGATGTGACCTGGAATATTATCTTAGATTTAAGACTGACTAAATGTATTATTTTATTGCTAATGATGGAATATGCATAATGATAGTTGAAGTATTCCGTATGGCCGTAAGATAATAAGAGGAGTGGAGGTGAAGTAAACACTTTATGTGTTAAATTGCTAGATAAACGATCAAGTATAGTACAATATACTTGATCGTTTTCTTTTTGAAACCAATTTGTAGTAATTTTATTCGCATGCTATTCAGTACTGGTCTGGTATGTGAGCTAAGTTGTGTTAAAAAGTTTAATTGAGTAGGGGTAAAAGAAACATAAATGTCTATAATTGTTAGTTTAAGGGAGGTGAATAAAGTATACCAAACAGGTGATACTTCGATTGTTGCGCTGGATAGTACAAGCTTGGATATTTATAGTAATAAATTGACACTAATAGTTGGGCCATCGGGCTCTGGAAAAACAACATTAATATCGTTAATAGGTTGTGTGGTGTATCCAACATCGGGAAGAATTTTTATCGATGGCCAAGAGGTTACCGGTCTAAATGAAAAGCAATTGGCGTTGGTCCGTCTCGATAAAGTGGGATTTGTATTCCAGCATTTTAATTTGTTGCAGCCACTTACAGCGTTAGAGAATGTAATGCAGCCTCTTCTTTTAAAGGGTGATGATGCAAAACAAGCCAAACTACGGGCTGAAGATGTGCTGAAAAGAGTAAATATGCTGGATCGTAAGCAGATGTTGCCCCGAAAATTAAGTGGTGGACAAAAACAGCGTGTTGCTATTGCACGCGCGCTGGTGACGGATGCGCCAATTTTGTTATGTGATGAACCGACGGCTTCGTTAGATGCAAAAAGTGCAGGCATAATAATGAGTGATCTAAAAGTTTTAAGCCAGGAAGGGAAAGCGGTGATTGTCGTGACCCATGACCTTAGGCTTAAGCAATATGCTGATGAAATAATTTATGTCGAAGAGGGGAAGGTGTCGTGCAGTTCTAATAGTGAAGTGTTAAATAAATAGCAATCCTAAACAGATCGAATAAGTTTATGTGGGTTATAAAAAATATACTTAGGTTACCAGTCGTAATTATTGGACTTTTCTTCTTGTTGTCCTGTGGCAATAAAAAAGCAGAAGAAAGGTTACATCGTATTAAGGCTAAAGACCTTTCTGTTCCAGAAAATGTAGCTAAAGTCTCTGCCTTAGGGAAGATTGAACCTCAACGTGGATTTGTTGATTTAGCTACTGACGAAAGTGGTGTTGTCTCTAAGCTTTTTAAAGAAGAAGGAGATGTAGTTGCAGTTGGAGAAGTGATTTTTGAATTGAAGTCGGATAGCAAAGAAGTTGATGAAAAGATAGCTTCCAATCAGGTCGAAGTGCAACGATTGAAAGTAGAAGCTGATTTAGCAGCTATGAAACAGTATGAAGTCGAAATAGCAGAGCTCAAACGTGATCTTGAGGTTAGTCAAAGATTAGCCGAAACAGGAGCTGAAACGCAGTATGCGGTCTATAATAAAAAGCGTGATCATGACTTACTATTAGCGCAGTTAAACACTGCTCGTAAGAATGTTGAGGCAGGGCGCGCTGATCTTTCTGTTTTAGCGTCACAACGGGGAAAGGCACAAAAGGAAATCATTTCAAGACGCATTCGCTCGGATTGGGAGGGAAGATTAATCCGAATGGATGTCAAGGAAGGAACCGCAATTTCTCCTCTTGTGTCTTTTGCCACATTAATTCCTTCGGACGAACTTATCGTGCATGGTGAGATTGACGAAATATTTGCCAATCGTGTTCATGTAGGAGATAGTGTTGTAGTGAAGATTGCAGGTACTCAGAAGATTATTGCCCAGGCCAAAGTTTATTATTTATCCGCAATTTTAGATGATAAATCTTTATTCTATGAAAAGTCGGGCGAGCAATCCGACCGGCGGGTACGGCGTTTCAAAGCATCATTAAAAAGTGAGGAGAACCTATTGATTAATCAGAAGGTTGAGTGCGAGATTTATTTACAAGATTAAACCATAAGGTGTATTAGTATAACTAAAAACAGTGTTATGATTAAAACAGCCTTGAAGTTTATGCGTTATGATAAGCCTAAAAGTATTGGGGTAATAGTGGGTATAATCATTAGTGTTTTTCTCATTGGACAACAACTATCTACACTCTTTTTTCTTACAAATTTGATGGGAGGAATAGAAATCCACTCGAATTCAAATGAAGATGATATTTGGATAGTAGATGAATTGTCTAAGAATATTAATGCGCTAAATCCAATTGATGAAAGGCTTGTTCAAGAGGTGAAAAGCATCGAAGGTGTACTCGAGGCATTTCCTGTTATTATTGCTTCCGCACCAGCTACGTTTAAAGATGGTAAGACAGCGACTGTATTATTGATAGGAAGTCAAGGACCTTCATTTGTTGCCGGCCCTAAATCTGATGTGGTTTTTGAAGGAAACCGGGATGAACTGAACAGTACGGGGAATATATCGATAGAATATTTTAATGAAAGAAGTTGGAAAACTGAACTTTCTATCAATGAGACGATTGAAATAAATAAAAAAGCAGCAACGGTAAAAGTAAAGACAAAATATGCGCAGGGCTATGGCGGGAACTATGTGTATACTAATATAGATAATGCTCGTTTTTATAGTAATTACCCTCCTTTCCAGATTAATTTGGTTATTGTCCGGCCTGCGAAAGGAGTAGATATACAGCAGGTAATTGATACAATCAATGGAACATTTATGGGGCTTAGTGCCTGGCGATCAAAAGATATACGGGATATTACTATAAATGAGATATTGGTTAGGACAAATACAGGCGTTAGTTTTGGCTCTTTGGTTGTTTTTGCTATTATAAGTGGTTTTTTTATTATTGGACTTACCTTGTACTCATCTGCTTTAGATCGATTACAAGATTATGGAACGTTGAAAGCTATCGGAGCTACTAATAGTTACGTCAGTAGGTTAATACTTATGCAGGCTGTTTTATTTGCTTGTATAGGTTTTGCTATTGCTTATGCACTATTGATTTTATTTCAAAAAGGCTTAGAAAATGTAGGTATGACCTTGGATTTCAATGGGCCATTTAGTTTAGGATTATTTATTATTACTCTTTTCATGAGTGTGGGAGGTTCGCTATTTGCAGTTTTTAAAATCAGGAAGGTAGAACCAGCCTCAGTCTTTTAACTGTACGTATTAAATGAAAGTAAACGGGGAGAGGTGCTCAAAACATAATTCTTTTTAGAAGACATATTAATGAAATACATTAATTATATATTGATCATAGTCCTATTATTAGTCGTAAATATACTTTCGGCTCAGCAGGGTACACTAGTTCTGAGTTTGGACAAAGTAAGAGAAAAAGCTCTTAGTAATAATGCTGAAGTAAAAATCAGACAGTATGAATTTTGGGAGGCAGAAGAACAACTTTCTTTAGAAAAAACAAAAAGATATCCCGAAGTATTTGGCGACTTTAATTTGCAGCGAAACCTTATTATCCCCGTAACACCGGTGCCAGCAAAAGCATTTAACCAACACGCGGGTGAGAACGACATATTACCTTTGAAATTCTCGACAAGATGGACGGGAAATACAGGATTAAACTTAAATTACGAACTTTTTAAACCCAGTTCTAAAAGTGAACTAAAGATAAAAAGTTTAGAAGTTGATATTGCGAATACAAATCAAAAGGTTGCAGAAAATGAAGCGTATTTCCAAGCTAGTAAAGCTTATGTCGCAGCTTTGTTAGCCAAGGAGCAAGTAGCTTTATATGAGCGGGAGTTAATAGCTAAAAAACAAGTACTAGGAGTTTTAACTGAGCGGTTTGAAGCGGGTAGAATTACGAAAATAACATTTAATGAGGGGCAGAGTGATTATAATTTGGCAAAGTCACGAACCGCAGAAGCGCACAATATTTTTGACAAGGCCATCTCGAGCCTGTTGTATGAGTTGGGACATAATCCGCACGATCATTTTGATATTATATTTGAGGATAGCATAGAAAGTCTGTTTCTCTCTTTTAATGATTTAGAAAAATCAGAGATGAGTTTGTCTTTGCGAGCTATTGAGCAGCAGGGTGAGGTATTGCAGTATAAAATAAAAGAAGAGAAAGCCAAGAACTTGCCTCGGGTTATTTTGGGAGGTTATTACGGGACTAGCTATTTTAATAACGCATTTGACCCTTTCAAAGATCAAAACTTTTACGGAAACTCTTACATCAAAACTGGTGTTGTGGTTCCTATTACAGATTGGCTGCATAGTAAAAAGCAACGAAGTATTATTTCTTATCAACATCAGGCGAATCAAACAGCTTATATGGATAAACAACGACAGTTAGCTCTAAGCTTTTTACAGGCTAAAAAAGATGTTGATTTTACCTATGAACAGTATGTTTTTTTGAAAGATAATTATAACCTGGTAAAAGATAATAAGGAGTTGATAGAACAGCAGTTTAAGGAAGGTCGTCTCCTTATCAGTGAAGTTTATCAGGCTGATTTTATGCTCCAGCAAGCAAAAAATGAATATCTAAACGCAGCTTATAATTATATTGATGCACAGCTTATTCTAGAATACGAAGTTCGTAAATAAGCTGTGTCTTATTTAGTATACCAAGCCTACATTATCTACCCAAAGGCGACTGTCCGTATTTCCAATAAAGGCGCCCCCGTTGCTGGAAGAGAACTGCACGATTAAATGAGTGACTTCTTCATCCTGAGTGCCCCAGCTCTGCTCTTGTATAGGTACCATTTTTCCTCTACTGTTTCTTGTGTAATATGCATTATCCCCGTTTTTAAGCGCCATGGTATTGTTGTAAAAGCTTTGTTTGCTGATATCGCCATAATTTACCTTTAAGCGGTGCTTGTTTTGCCAGTTGCTTACTGTTTTCTCCATAAGTTCCCAGCCTGTACCTATGCGTTTAGCATAAACATTTCCATCTTTATCTTCCCACCTTTTTTGTAGTAGGATCTGAACTTCTGCTTTATCATTTCGATTGGCATTAGATCCACTTCCCATTCCGTTTACCCGTTTAGAAGGTCCCCCGGTTGTGACTTTATAATCAAACTGTAAGGCTGTAGGCTTTTTTGTAAATGGAATTCCTGTTACTAATTTGCTTTGTGCATTTTTAGTATTTGTGATAGGTTCTACCATTTCCCCTAGGAATATAGTGCCACTGGCCAGCACATTGATGTTAATTACCCCCAAAACTTTTACTTTTTCAATGCGAGTTTCCAATCGTGCTGCATATCCGTTGTCTCTTTTTTCAGGAAAAACAGTTACACTACCTTTAGTAACACCGTTCACAGTAGCTAGTACTGAGGATGTAGCCCAGGGAGATGACATGTTTTTATAGGGTGTATTGTTTTTGAGGGTGTCTTTTGTTTCTGTTATTTCGTATAAATATTGTGTTTTTCCCCCAATGACGAATGACTCTTTTATTTCGCGTACCATCCAGTGATTCATATTTCCTAATTGTATGGGTTCTACTCGTTCACTTTGTGCTACACCAAATAACGGCGCCAAGCATGTAATAAATAGTAATATGTTGAATTGTGTTTTCATGCCTATGTTTTTTATTCTTGTATATTGTTTTTTTCGAGCATATCGAAGTCTTCTTTTTTAAGATTCATTTTTAGATAAGGAACCGCAATATCATGGTCGTTTAAATACATGCGGGGTTCTGTTACGAGCGTTTCACTTACCAGTGATAGTTCTTGCTTCAGATAGTCAGTTTGTATATGAGCGGCATGGAGCATGGTGTGGAAAACAGTGTTGGTAGATATGGGTTTCTTTCTGTTCTGTCCTACAGCATGCATCCGGCTCGTATTTTGATTTATATATCCATCCGAAAACCACATGATAAAAGGTATGCGAAGTTGATAATAAGTTGGTGTGGGAGAAGCATGTAAAAATTTATTTCTATTATCGTCAAATAAATCTTCTCCATGATCTGACGTATATAATAAAGCAACTTTTGCCTGAGTCTGTTCTAGGCTTTTAATCGTTTTTGATAAAAAGAAATCCGTATATAAGATGGTATTATCATATGCATTTACCAGCTCTTTACGATATGATCTGCTAACGCTATTTACTTGGTCTGGAACAAAATTCTTAAACTCCGATGGGTAGCGTTCCATATAATTGAAGTGTGAACCGTAAGTATGTAATAGAATAAATAAATCACCAGAATTTTGTTCAATTTCTTCTTCCATTAAAGCTACTAGTTCTTCATCATAATGGTTTACTGTTATGCCTGTTTTGGTATCTGTTGTCCGGATAGTCTTGTAAATATCTGCATCTTTAGTGAAAAATTCGATAAAAGAGGCGTTTTCTGCTTGATTGGAGAGGCATATTGTTTTAAAGCCAGCCTCTTTAAATGCTTGTATTATTCCCTTTTTCTGATAGATATTATTATAGTCTTTAGCCTCAACATCTGACAGGATAATGGAAACACTTTTATGGGTGGTGTTAGACTGCGTTAAAGCATCTTCAAAAACATAAAGATTATTCTGGTTCCGGAGATTGGGTGTAGTTTTTCGATTATAGCCGTAGAGTTGCCAATTGTCAGCTCTGCTTGTTTCGCCAATTACTAACACATAAATTTGTCTTTCTGTATGTTGTGTATCTTTTCTATGTGCCTGAAAATAAAAATCTTTTGATGTCTCTGGGTATTGTTTTATCCTATTCCATTTATTTACTGCGAATTGCAGATTATATAATGTGTTAATAGGATATACTTCATGTTTAAACGCAAATGAACCTGTGTTTTTATTCACACTAAAAAATGATAATAATAAAGATGCCATTAACAATAATAGGGCGGGGCGTAATGTCTGTCTTCTAAAGAAGCGGTCCAAATAGTTTTTTTTCTTCCATTGCAATATAGCCAATACTAGGGGTGGTATATATAAAGCGCAAACTAGCACAATCGAAGGAAGTAAACTACCTAATAGTTCGTTTATTTCTGAAGTGTTGGTCGTTGCAACATTCAAGAACATATCAGCCGCTATGACATCTTCACCATATAAGTAGAAGAGTACGATTTGGAATGCATGTAGAAAAATTAAAGGAAAACACAGAAGAAGCCAAGCACCAGAGTTTTTAAATAAAGAGAATATGGTCATGTATAGTCCCAAAGGGAATAGGATTATGACTAATTTGCCAATAATATCAATGGGTTGTGTTATTGCAAAATATAGGCTTGGAGCCATATTCACTAGAATATAAAACCAAAACAGAGCAATGGGATTGTCTATTACTTTTGTGTATTTTTTTGTTATGTGTATATTCTTAGGCATGAAAATCCATTAAAATGATTCGTAGATATTGAAGTAGAAGCCGTTTTGTCGCTTCCCAAACCCATAATCTAAGCGTACATTGACTCTGTTTTTAAACTCCCATCTATAGCCTATACCATAAGTGGGTAAGGTTTGAGACCAGTCAAATTTGTTAATTGTTTCAAAAATATTCCCGGCACCGGCCCAAGCAGCTACTCCATGCCGGCCTTTTATTTTTTGCCTCAGCTCAATTTGGCTATTGATTTGCTTTCTATCTCTGTATTGTCCGTTGAAATAACCACGCATCTGCCGTGCGCCTCCTAATTTTGACAGCATAGTCCATGGAACATCCCCATTTTTAAATTCTCCATTCAGATCAAATGCTAGAAGACCATTTTGCCATACTTCTTGATAGGCCCGAGCTGTGAAGTTGATGTTCCCAAAGTAGTTTTTGCTCCCTAACACTGTAGGGAAAAACATCTGATCGTATTGGATGAATAAACCTTTACTTGCGTTTGGAATAAAATCTCTAGAGTCATACGATAAAATAAAACCAGCTCCGACGGCCGTGTTATTCGATGGTCCATCGGGTTTTAAGGCGATATCTTCAAATTTTTTTGCTTTGTTATTTTGTGCTGAAAAAGCAAAGCCTATGTAAGTATTGGGTAAGATCTTTCTACGGATATCCATTTGCAACCCTACGTAATACTCATCGTAGTCGGTCGGGTTATCTCTTGCGCCGGCTTCATAGCCAATACCATAAAATTTACTAGGCATGTACCTGAAGCTCATGTCATAATTAAGTCTATACTTATCATTAGGAAAAATGGTAGTATTCTGTATGCCAATAGCTAGAAATCCACTTGTTGTGAAGTTTGTATACACAGCTACATCCGAAGGCGCAAGGCTTAAATCTTCTTTATCTATTCTATAAAGTCCAGAGGCAATAAGCCCTATACCAAATTTTGTATCTACGGAGTAGCTAGGCCCTCCAATAAAAGAAACGTCAAATTTACTTTGTGACTTGTCTTTTTTAGCTTCCTCAAAATAATGAGCTACACGTTTGAAAAAACCTTTTTTTAGGATGATGCTACTATCAGGCAGAGCTGATATACTATCTGCCACTAAAGAAAGTTCAGTGGTATCTTGCTTTTTAATACGATTTTCTGTTGTTTTTTGTGCGTTTGCTGTCGTATGAAAGAACAGTACGAAAATACTGCATATAGATAATAAATATTTTGTTTTCATATCTCGTGTAGTGGATATTACATAGACTAAAACTTTCTTCTAGCTTTACTTCTTTGAGTGTTACTTAGAGTATATAAATAGCTTATTTTATAATGTAAAGCATTCTAAGTTCAAAGTGGTACAAAGGTACGGTAATTTTTTGTTGACTACAAAGGTAAGAAGGTCAGAAATTAGTCAAGGTATATCGTGGCTTTGTATAAGAATAATTGTGTTTTGTTGATAATTCGCATTAAATACAGGATATGCCACTCTGTAGTTAGAGATTTGGTAATTAATGGCAGTTGGAGAGTCTTTTCGGTTATAACTTGTTGAAAGGTAGAGTCGATATGAAATAATATATTATTTCATCCTGATGTATATTCTTTGTACTTTCATACTCAGAATATAAATTTTCTAGACCTAATTTAAAATTAACCACTCTATGAATACAAGGAGAGAATTTTTAAAGAAAGCGTCACTTTTAGCCGGAGTGACTACGATGAGTAATTTACTGCCTGAATCTATACAACGTGCTTTAGCTATTAACGCGCCAGTGGGTAGTACTTATTTAGATGCAGAACATGTTGTTTTTTTAATGCAGGAAAATCGTTCTTTTGATCATTGCTATGGCACAATGCGCGGTGTTAGGGGGTTCAATGACCCTCGAGCCATGAAACTACCAAATGGCTTTCCTGTTTGGTTTCAAACGGATGCAGAAAATAAGAGTTATGGCCCTTTTCGCTTAGATATAGAAAATACAAAGACAACATGGATGGGGTCACTGCCACATGGTTGGAGAGATATGGTGGAAGCTCGTAATAATGGTAAAATGGATACCTGGCTTGAAGCGAAACGGCCCCGCAATAAAGCCTATGAGCACTTACCTCTAACTATGGGCTACCACAGTCGTCAAGATATTCCGTTTTATTATGCATTTGGAGATGCATTTACCGTATGTGACCAACATTTTTGTTCTTCTCTTACAGGAACCAGTGCCAATCGTTCTTACTTTTGGAGTGGCGCAATACGAGAAGAACCGAGAAATGGCGACTCTACAGCCCATGTAGATAACGGACAAATTAACTATAGAGATGTCAGTTGGACAACCTATCCTGAACGTCTGCAAAAAGCAGGTATAGACTGGAAAGTATATCAAAATGAATTAAGCATTGATATTGGTTTTGAAGGAGAGGAGGACGGTTGGTTGGCCAACTTCACAAATAATAACTTAGAGTTTTATAAGCAGTATGGCGTGCGTTTTCACCCGGCAAGGAGACAGTTTAGGGCAAAAAGAATTCCTGAAATACAAGATTTGTTAAAGGATGAAAATATAGCAGACGAAACCCGTCAAAAGTTGATGAAAGAATTGACAGTCTTGCAAACAGAGCACTTGCAATTTAGTAAAGAAAACTATGATAAGTTAACCGATTTCGAAAAGCAAATTCATGAAAGAGCTTTGTTGACGAATATAGGTGATCCTGATTATCACAGTTTAGAGACGATATCTTACCAAAATCAAGGCGTTAAAAATGAAGTTAAAGTGCCTAAGGGAGATGTGTTGTATCAATTTCGTAAAGATGTAAATGATGGTAATCTTCCTACGGTTTCTTGGTTAGTGGCTCCTGGATATTTCTCTGATCACCCGGGCTACCCTTGGTACGGTGCTTGGTATGTTTCAGAAGCCTTAGATATTTTGACTAACAATCCTGAGGTATGGAAAAAAACGATATTTATTCTTAATTATGATGAGAATGATGGTTATTTCGATCATATTTCGCCTTTTGTTCCTCCTTTAAGTACTAGGCCTGAAAGTGGAGCAGTAGCAAGCGGTATTGATACTCGAGATGAATACGTTACTGCTGAACAGGAGAAAAAGCGCACGAACAATCCAGACGCCACAATTGATAGTCCTATTGGCCTTGGATATCGGGTGCCGTTGGTTGTTGCATCGCCTTGGTCTAAAGGTGGCTGGGTAAATTCTGAGGTTTGCGACCTTACTTCACCCTTAATGTTTTTGGAGCATTTTTTGGAAAAAAAGACAGGAAAGAAAATTATAGAAACAAATGTGAGCCCATGGCGCCGTTTGGTATGCGGTAATTTAACATCTATATTCCGGCCGGTTGAAGAAAGTAGTTCGCCTGTTTTGGAAGCAGTCAACCGAAACAGTTATGTAGAACGCATCCATGCAGCAAAAGATAAAGATCTTCCTGGTAATTTTCATTTGCTCAATGCGCAAGAATTAGAAACTATCAAAAGCGGGGCAGCATACCAGCATTTGTTGCCGAAGCAAGAGCCGGGAACTAAGCCGGCTTGTGCTATTCCTTACGATGCTCAGGCTGATGTTTTTATAAAGACACGTGGCGATAAAAGTGAGTTGTGTGTGAGGTTTGAGCTCGCTGGTAAGCTACCAAAAACTAAAACAGTAGGCATTCCTTTTATTGTGATAAGCCGCACAGCTTACGGTGCAGACAAAGAAGTTGGCCGTGTATGGAATTTTGCTGTCAGAGAGCAGGAACCATTAGAATACCATTGGCCGCTTGATCAATTTAATGGAGATAATTATCACCTAGAGGTTTATGGCCCTAATGGTTTTTTTAGAGAGTTTAGGGGAGCTAAAGTCATTAACTCAAAGCGGTCTT
Source organism: Sphingobacterium sp. UT-1RO-CII-1 (assembly GCF_026711005.1). Classification (GTDB taxonomy): domain Bacteria; phylum Bacteroidota; class Bacteroidia; order Sphingobacteriales; family Sphingobacteriaceae; genus Sphingobacterium. Next base: position 382,856 of record NZ_JAPPVJ010000004.1, read on the forward strand.
CACTTATACTGGAACATAGGATTGCTAATAAAAAACAAGCAATTCTATTAAAGTTATCTAGTAATTCACCGGAAGTGACCGTACGAACCCTTTCCTATGGAGGTAAAAACCATTCGTATAAACTTTCAGCAGGTAAAGAGATATTAGTCAGCTTAGACAGTTCGCATGGATGGTATGATATTGAAGTGAAAAATGAAACTGAAAAAGCCTTTTACCAACGCTATGCAGGTCACGTGGAGACAGGAAGGGGAAGTCAAACAGACCCTTTAATGGGAGGAGAGTAAATAGGAGCATAAATGAAGAAAATATTTTTTGTACTAGTATGTATATGGTTGCTTTTTCCTCTTGGTGTATCTAAGGGAGAGGTATGGAAGACTTCTCAACCAACATATCATGCTGAAGAGGCAACTAGTGATACTGTCGTAAATTGGAATGCTGTTGCCGAGGGAATGGTAAATGCTTTGGTTAAACATTTTTGGGGTGCAAGTTTTGAAGCTTATCCAAATCGTTATTACTTTAACTATGAGAGTGATCTTTCTAATATGTCCACTAATCATTATTGGCCACAAGCTCATGCAATGGACGTAATTGTTGATGCTTATTTACGGACATCGAATCAACAGTACCTTAACTTTTATCCATTATGGTGGGAAGGTGCTCCGAAGTTCAATTTTTCAGGTAAAGATACTGACCCTTGGTGGAATGAGTTCGTAGATGATATGGAATGGATTGCTTTAGCACAATTAAGAATGTATGAGAGTACACAGCGTGAACAGTACTTGCTAAAAGCTAGGCAACTATATGATGATTGGATTTGGACGACGTGGGGACCAGAAGATGAAAAACCATGGAATGGAGGTATTACTTGGAAAACTGATGTAAGCAAATCAAAAAATGCATGTTCTAACGGGCCAGCGGCTATTATTGCTGCTCGTATCTATAACATGTATGATGCCATCATTCATGTGAGTGAGAAACCAAAGCATGCCTATCTAGAGGAGGCTCTAAAAATATATAAATGGTTACGGGACAATTTGTATAATGCAAAAACAGGCAAGGTTTATGATAACATGAACTTAAAAGGAGAGGTTAGTCCTATGGTTTTCACTTATAATCAGGGTACATTTATTGGCGCTGCCCACGAGCTATACAAAATTACTGGGGATGAGGCTTACTTATCGGAGGCGGTGAAAGCTGCAAGCTACGTAGTAGATCAAATGTCAACTAATAGCGGGGTTTTGAAGGATGCTTCTTCAGGTGATGGAGGGCTATTTAATGGTATATTCTTTCGTTATTTTGTGAAGTTGGTTAATGAGCCTAATTTGGATCTTAAAACGCGCAAAAAATTTCATGATTATATCAGCTTATCTGCTAAGGTGATGTGGGAAAACGGAGTGAATCAAGAAAGTATGTTGTACGGTGGCAACTGGTGGTCAGCTCCTACATCACGTAGGGGTGTCAGTCTAACAGCTCATTTGTCAGGCTGTATGCTTATGGAGGCCATGTGTGTATTGGAACCTCTTCCCAAGTAGTGGGGCTTTTTTTGTACTTTAGGTTTATTAAAATTATATGGGTATGCAAAAGCGGATTGATATTTCTACTGCAGCTTCTGGGGCTTATAAAAAAGTGATGGCACTGGAGGATTTTATTCAGAACTCTAAACTATCAAAAACACATCTTGAGCTTATAAAAATACGAGCTTCACAAATCAATGGTTGTGCTTTTTGTATCAATATGCATACGCAAGATGCATTAAAACAGGGGGAAACAGCGCAGCGTATTTTTTTGTTAAACGCTTGGAGAGAAACAACTCTGTTTTCGGAAGAAGAACGTGTTGTTTTAGCGATGACCGAAGAGATTACTTTAATCAGTAAGAATGGATTAAGTGATGAAACTTATAAAGCAGCTGAAAGGTTGTTCGATGCTGAATATATAGCTCTCATCATCATGAGCATTGCTACCATCAATACCTGGAATAGAATAGCCATCAGTACGAATAAAGCTGTGTAGTAGATTTTAAATTTATTTTAATGCTTAAATTAAAAGCATTAAAATAAATTCAAAACATTTTGAGTCAATTAGTTGTTTCTTTTTATATCGATGTTACACATCTAATAAACATCTAATTAAAAAAACTAATATTATGGCTAATAGAAAGATAGGTATAGTTGTAGGCTCTATTCGTAAAAAAGCTTATACAGGTATGGTTGCTGATTATTTGATGCAGCAAACTCCTTCGGGATACGATTTTGAACGTATATTTATAGCAGATCTTCCTATTTACAACCAAGATTATGATAAGGAAGGGCTACCTGGTAGTTATAAGCCTTTTCGAGAAAAAATTAAGGCATTGGATGCTGTTATTTTTATTACACCTGAACATAACAGATCCATACCTGCAGCATTAAAAAACGCCCTAGATGTTGGTTCCCGGCCTTATGGACAGAATGTCTGGGACGGTAAGCCCGCCATGATTATTTCTTCTTCGATCAGTGGTTTGTCAGGTTTTGGCGCCAATCACCATTTGCGCCAGGTGCTAACTTTTCTAAATATGCCAACACTTCAGCAACCGGAAGTTTATTTAGCTAATATTCAAGAGTGTTTTGACGAAAATGGTGTATTGATCAATGAATCTTATGGCCAATTTATACAAAGCGCTCTCCATGCATATCTAACCTTTGCGAATAAACTTATAGGGTGATGTCTGTATTGGTTTTCCCTAGCGGTTGTAAGGATAATCCTGTACCCAGTTAAACTTGCGCTTCATTAATTCAAAGTCTTGTTCTTTTTTTCGAATGAACTTTATTTCCTCGATGCGGTTATCGATCGTTTTCGTGAGTCGGATATCGCCGTTTTTAAGTTTTTCGTAATTATAAGTATGGTTGTTTAGAGATAGTTTCTTTTCTACGGTATCAATTGTTGGGGCTATTGTGATGCTTTTATAGTATGTGTCCCGGACTGATGCATTTCCTTCGTATTCAAAAATTATTGATTGCCATCCGTTGGGAAGGGGCGCGGTCCCTTCTTTCTCAATATGATAAATACCATAAAGGGGAGACTTTTTTAAATAATGTTCAATGAATTTGTGTCTATTCAACAGACCATTTATTTGTTGTATACCAAAAATAACAAGAACACTTATTTTAACGATCAATATTAACTTGTTTTTCCACTTTTTATCATATTTCGGTCGCTTATAACTTATTATCTGCGCTGGTTTCTCCCGAATGAAAAAATCATATAAAGATTGTATATAAGGCAATAATATGAAGATTGAAAGTAGTAAAAGTGCGGTTGATGTAATTTTAACTGGGACATCGAAGAAATAATTAGTGCTCATTATATTTATGCTCACTGCCGCTGTGACCAAAGCACCTAAGACAATTGTTTTTCTGAAGAGTAAAAGGCCTGCTAATATTTCGGCAATTCCAACAAAAATATTATAACCATACGAGTATCCGAAATAAGTCCAAGCTAGCCCCATTGGTGAAAATTCTCCCAAAGGTTGCATCAATCTATTCAAACCAGGAGGGAGCATTTGTGAGTGTGTAAGTTTAATCGTGCCGTAGTTTATCAGCATAAAGGCTATATAATAACGAATAAATGTAATTAACCAATAATAAAAAACATCATAATTTTTTCTGTTGCGATCTAAAATAGACCAGATGATACTACCGATAATGGCTACTATCAGGATACTAATTAAAGTAAACCATGCATAGGTACTATCTCCACTTCCTGTATTCTGTGTCTCTATTGCTCCAGAGTAGCTTATTATATTTTTGGCGAACCATGTTAAGCATTTATAAATTTCTTGTTCTATAGGCTGAATAACATAATTGAATAAAGGATATGCGCCGTTATTAAAAAGTATAATAAACGTTATGATAAAAATAGAGGCAAATCTGAAACTTGTTTTTTGAGAGAAAGTCCAATTGGTATTAGTCATGTGTAAAGTTATATTTTTTTAACTACATGTTATTACACATGTTTTCAATTTTTTACTGAACAAATCAAAACGATATTTTTAGTAAATTGTGAGCAGTATCTAAATATGTAATAGATTATGCGCAGAACAACACAATTGATGACCGTTATGATGCTATTTTCAACAACGGTCGCCGTAAGTCAGATGAAGGTTCGTGAAGAATTGGATGATACATATAAATGGGACTTAACTCCTTTATATGCAAGTGACGACAGTTGGAAGGATGAAAAAAATCGTATCCAAAAGGAAATACAGCAGCTATCCTCATATAAAGGTAAGCTTACAGGCTCTGCCAGTATGCTTCTCGAAGGTCTGGAGCTAAATAGCGACCTTATTAAAGAGATGGTTAGGCTTTCTTCGTATGCCTCTATGAAATCCGATCAGGATACTCGGGTTACGAAATATGCAGGTTTGACTCAAGAAATGCAGCAGCTTTTTGCTACCTATGGTGCCTTAACTTCATTTGTAGAGCCAGAGCTTCTAACATTAGAGGAAAGTCAACTTAATACATTCCTTGAACAGGAGAGCCGATTGCGTGTTTATGAGTTCTATCTTAAGGATCTTTTGAGAAAACGTGCTCATAGAGGTTCTGAAGAGGTCGAAAAAGTAATGGCTTATGCAGGGCTTATGTCAGGTAATGCAGCTAATATTTACAGCACCTTTTCGAATGCCGAGTTCCCTTATCCTGAAATCGAACTGAATGGGGAGTCTGTAAAACTTAATGCTGCTAATTTTGCATTATATAGAACAAGCGAAGATAGGTCAATTCGTAGTAAGGTGTTTTCTACCTATTTTGAAAAGTTGAATGAATTCCAACGTACTTTTGGAGCACAGCTTTATGGCAATATCAACGCCGCTTTATTTACTACAAAAGCAAGAAACTATGAAAGTACATTAGCCCGTGCTTTGGATGACGATCATATTCCAACGGATGTATTTCATAATCTTGTTAAAAATGTAAATGGAAATCTGGAGACCTTTCATCGTTATTTGAATTTACGTAAGCGTATGATGGGGGTGGACACTTTACATTATTACGATCTTTATGCCCCGTTGGTAGCAGAGGTCGATCTGGAGTATACGGTTGAAGAAGCCGTTGATAATATTTTGGAATCTTTGCATCCGCTAGGTACTGATTATGTCGAGGTTTCAAAAAAAGCATTTAATGAGCGATGGATAGATATGTACCCTAACGAAGGTAAACGATCAGGCGCTTATTCCAATGGTTCGGCATATGATGTGCATCCATATATATTAATGAATTATAATGGTCAATATAACGACATGTCTACTTTGACCCACGAACTGGGGCACACTATGCATAGCTACCTGACGAATAGCAAACAACATTTTGCCAATGCGAATTATTCTATTTTTGTTGCTGAGGTAGCTTCTACGCTGAATGAAGAACTTTTAAATGATCATATGCTTAGACAAATTAAGGATGATAATGTGCGGCTTGCTATTCTTGGTAATTACCTAGAAGGAGCAAAGGGGACATTGTTTCGACAGACACAGTTTGCCGAATTTGAATTTATGATCCATGATAAGGTAGCAAATGGCGAGGCACTTACAGGTGAGGATTTTGATGCAATGTATCTTGATCTTACCAGAAAATATTACGGGCATGATAAGAATGTTTGTATAGTTGATGATTATGTCAAATCTGAGTGGTCTTATATTCCTCATTTTTACTACAACTTTTACGTCTATCAATATGCTACATCTTTCACAGCTTCTACGGCGTTGTCCGAGAAAGTATTGCGAGGTACAGCAACTGATCGTAAGCGTTATCTTGATTTTTTAGCAGCAGGGAGTACAAAATATCCTGTTGATTTGCTTGTTGATGCGGGGGTAGATATGAATACTTCTGAACCTTTTGATTTAACGATTTCAAAAATTAATAAAGTAATGAGCGAGATGGAAGCTATTCTTAGCCGCTTAGGAAAGTAAGTTGTTATTTGCTTCTCGGCTAGTTTATAGTAGGTTAAGAAGATTCTGAATAATGTATGAAAAAATACCTGAAGCGGGGAGCTTCAGGTATTTTTCAATTAACCAATTATTAACCTAAATTATGAATACTTATATTATTACAAATATTGTGCCATTTTTTTATTCTAGTGTCCATCGCTCATTTACAGCCTTCGGCTGTAAGATAATGAAGCTTAATTTATCAGCATATGTTAACTTTTATATATAATACTTTGAAATGATGTTCATTACTTATGTCTTTTATTGGAAGTTAAGAGTGGGAGGTCTTTTAGTTTTTAAAAACAATGTTACATTAATGTTAACTTATCTTTAAATTCTTTTGATTTTAAAAGAGGTTTTTTTCTTTTACACATATTTCACTAACTTTCGCTAGAATAATAATTTTTACTTAATGCATAGTGTCAATATAACAGACGACGTTGGTTTGCTTAGCTTGTTGCAGAACGGTGATCATACTGCATTTGAGCGTCTTTATACTATGTATCATAAAGTTTTGTACTTGCATGCTTATAGCATCTTGCGTGATCGTGAAGTAGCAAAAGATATCGTTCAAGATTTGTTCGTTACTATTTGGGACAGACGTGAAACATTGGAAATAAAATCTAAATTTTCTCATTATTTAAATGTTAGTATCCGTAATAAAGTCCTCGATTATATTGCTCGTGAAAAATCTAAAGATCGTTACTTAGCGTCCTTAGGTAATTATATAGAAACACATCACTCCTTAACCGATCATAAGGTAAGGGAGAAAATGCTACAAGAACAAATTGATAGTGTTTTGAACACTTTGTCGCCTCGACTTAGAGAGGTTTTCGAACTGAGTCGAGTTCATTATTTAACACATAAAGAAATTTCTGAAAAGTTGAATTTATCAGAACAAAGTGTCCGAAGCTATATTAAAAGTGTTCTACGCGTATTACGCGCTAAGTTTGGTGTACTTCCTTGGGTGTTGCTTGTTCTATATTGTAAATATTTTTAAAATTTACCCCCCCTGCACTCACTTTAACCGTCCTAACTATAATAAGAAGGATAATTATGACGGATCAATCTGCTAATGATAAAGCAAAGGTTTTACTGGAAAAGTACCTGAACGGAAATTGTTCGGAGGAGGAACAGGCTCTGATAGAGCAATGGTACCTTACTTTAGGTACGGAACCAATTGATTTGACTGAATCTGCTCTCTTAGAAGATTTTGCTGAGCTACGGGAAATTTCAATTGCACCTATAAAGACTTATAATAAGTTGCGTTTTTTATTACCATCAGCTGCAGCTATTGCTGTTTTATTTATGACAGTTTTACTTTGGCAATGGAAGGTGGATGGGAATATTAAAGAAGAAGAGGTGACATTAACACAGGATTTTGCACCAGGGAGTAATAAGGCAATACTTTCTATTGAAGGTGAGGCGGATATTTCCTTAAGTGGGGGGCAGGAGGCTTTGGTGTCTGACGGTGATCTTTTAAGTTATAGTGATGGTACTTCAATTAAGGCCTTAGAGAGTGTAAGACAAGTTAAGTTGTCAACGCCAGTTGCAGGGCAGTATAAAGTGCAATTGCCTGATAATACAGTCGTTTGGTTAAATGCTTTGTCATCAATTTCTTACCCAACAGTTTTTGCAGAAGATGAACGTAGAGTTACTGTTACTGGTGAAGTGTATTTCGAGGTGTCTCCTGATAAAAACAAACCCTTTATAGTGGAAACAACTGAGCAGCGTATAGAGGTAATAGGTACTAGTTTTAATTTAGATGCATATGGAGACAATGGAAATACATTAACGACCCTAGTTGAGGGTAGCCTTATAGTGGAGAGGAACGATATAAGGAGTAATGTGTTATTAAAGCCAGGCGAACAGTCTATTGTTTCAACTGATCATAAGATTGTAGTTAAGAAAGTAAACGTCGACGAAGAAAGCTCATGGAAAGACGGATTGTATATAGTACATGATGCATCTTTAGCGCAGTATGCGAAAAAGATTGAACGTTGGTATGATGTACAAATAGATATGGGGAGTTATGCTGACGAAAGTTTGTCTGCTATCATCCCACGTAATGCTAAATTATCTGAAGTTTTACAGGCTATAGAGTTAAAAACAGGGGTTAAATTCTTTATTGAAGAGAGGAGGGTTATGGCGATAAACTAGACTTGTAGGTTTTGGTATATCGGCTTTTAGTAAAGACTGTCGAGGTGCTCGTAACACCTCGAGCAGTAAGCTGAGTATCGTTTATGTAAGTACTAACTAAAAAAACAGTGTTAACCCAGCAATACAAACTTAAGAATATTCTTGAATATTTTTGTCTATTTACTATGCTAGACAGAGATAGGTTTTTAGGTATGTATTGAGAGAATAAATTGAAAAATGAATTTAAAGAAAGTAAGACATTTTTTGTGGTGTCTAAATTATTCAAAAATCAGCTTGGAGATGAAACTCACTCTAGTCATATTTTTTGCATCTGTTGCTGTTTCATTGGGAAATGTCAATGCCCAGCTTATTAATCTTAATCAGGTGAATGTTCCTTTGAAGAGAGTGCTAATTGATATTAGTAAGCAGTCGGGATATACTTTTACCTATGATGATAGAGACTTAAATGTCAGTCATTCAATTTCTATCCAAAAAAGACAAGCAAATATAACAGAAGCTCTCGATGCGCTATTATCAAATTTGCCATTAGATTATCAGATAAGAGATAAATCTATCGCTATTTTTCGTAAAGAAGTGAAGAAAACGGCAACAAAAAGCCAGACTCAACCAGAAGTTGAACAGCAAGCTAGAACCATTACAGGAGTTATTAAGGACATAAATGGTGAACTCCTCTCGGGAGTAAGTGTCCGCCTAAAAGGTACTAATATAGGAGTTAGTTCAAGTGAACAAGGGATGTTCTCAATTGATGTTCAGAAGGAGAATGCTACTCTCATTTTTAGCTCGCTAGGTTTTGTTTCTAAAGAAATTTCTATAGGTACTAACTTTCGAATTGAAGTGATTTTAGAAACTGCTTATGGTGGGTTAGATGAGGTTGTTGTTACTGCATTAGGTATTAAAAGAGAGCAGAAAGCATTAGGATATGCTGTACAAAAAGTCGGAGGAACAGAACTTTCTACAGCTAAGGGAGTCGACTTCGCTACTTCATTGACTGGTAAAGTTGCAGGTCTGAATATTAAAAATAGTACCGAGTTTAATACAACGCCATCTATTGAATTACGTGGTCAAAGTCCTTTAATAGTGATTGATGGTGTGGCTACGCAATTTGTTTCATTAAGAGATATTCCAGCAGATGATATCGAAGATATTACGGTTCTGAAAGGCGCTACTGCTTCTGCATTGTATGGTTCTAGAGGAGGGGCTGGTGCCATTATGATTACGACGAAAAAAAGTAAAAGTAAGGGGTTAGATGTGCAAATCAATAGTAGTACGATGACAGATGCCGGTTATTTAGTTAAACCTGAAGTTCAAAGCTCGTACAGTACTGGGCAAGGAGGAATATATCAGGCTGGTAGTTATGTATGGGGAGATAAGCTTGATATCGGGAGAACTGCGATAATTCATGATCCTTTTACTTTTGAAAAAAAAGAGACTGTACTTGTTTCTAAAGGAAAGGATAATTTAAAGAACTTTCAAAGATCAAGTTTAATTACTAATAACAATATCAGTATTTCTCAAAGGGGGGAAAATGGTGGGGTCCGTGCATCGCTAACGCATGTATTTAATCAAGGACAGTACGAAGGTAATAAGTTGAACAAATTGACCTATGCTATTAATGGAGATATGAAAGCAGGAAAATTTAGTTTTGATGGGGGAATAAATTACAATAAACGTTTTTATCCTAATATGGGTGCTACAGGTTATGGTGGCGGCGGTATATTGTATAACTTAAATGTGTGGTCTGGAACAGAATATGACATACGTGATTATAAAAACTATTGGGAGCTTGTTGATGAAAAACAAAATTGGATGGACAACTCCTGGTATGATAATCCCTATTTTATTGTTAACGAAATTCGTCATTCCAATGATTACAACGTGTTAAATGGATATTTTAATACTGCTTTTGAAACTACAGACTGGTTAACACTTAATGTTCGGGTGGGGGCTGATATGTTTTCGCAGCTTGATAAATGGCGCAATCCTGTAGGTGCAATAGGAGGTTGGAATAAGCTGGGGTACTTTAGTACACAGAGACAAGGTGGTTATAGTGTGAATGGTGACTTTATGGCTACTGCTAAAAAAAATGTGGGCGATTTTTATTTAGAAGGTTTTGTAGGGGCAGGGCTTAATTATCGTAATAATGATAGTCAGTCAGGAACTACTCAGGGAGGATTGAGTGTTCCTGGGTTTTATTCATTAAAAGCGTCTGTTAGTCCAGCTTTAACTAGTTCGAGCTTAACACGTAGACAGGATAATAGTATTTACGGGCGTTTTTCTGCATCTTGGAAGAATGCAGTGTTTTTAGAAGTTACTGGCAGAAATGATTGGAGCTCCACTTTAGATAAGAATAATAGATCATTCTTTTATCCTTCTGTTTCCTCAAGCGTTGTACTTTCTGATTTGATAACCCTGCCTGAAGAGATAAGTATGTGGAAAGTGCGTGGTTCGTGGACTCAGACTAAGTTTGCTCCAGGAATCTATTCTATTAATCAACAGTATATAATTACAAGTGATGTTTGGCAGGGTTACGGAACTGCAAGTTATCCAGATATTATGCGTAATAGTTCGATTAAACCCGTAACGACAGATTCATGGGAAATCGGAACCGGTTGGAATTTGTTTGGAAATCGCATGGATATTGATTTCACTTATTATGATATGCTTACGTATAATCAGCAGAGAGATGCAACGATAAGTTCAGCTTCTGGATTTAATAAAACGCAAATTAATATTAATGAAGATTTAAGACGTAGGGGTGTCGAAATAATGGTTGGCGGTGAAATCATTAAGAAAGACGATTTTTCTTGGAAGTCACGTATTAACTGGTCTAGAAGTAGATATACATATGATAAGATTGATTCTGATTATTCTACCGATAAACCCTGGGTGACAAATGGAGCTCGATGGGATTGGGTAGGTGTTTATGATTGGGAGCGAGATCCGCAAGGAAATATTATTCATTATGGTGGCCTACCACGTAGAAGTTCATATGAAACAGTAGCTGGGTTTAGTGGAGCTAATTTTATTTGGGGGTGGTCTAACAGTTTTAAGTATAAAATGTTAGAGCTTAATTTGTCATTTGACGGACGTGTTGGAGGTACCGCACATTCGGTTACAGATCAAGCTATGTGGAATTCGGGAAGTCATCCGGATAGTGACAATGAACACCGTTATGATATGGTAGTAAATGGTAAGAAAAACTATGTTGGTAATGGTGTGAAAGTCGTGTCAGGATCTGTTGATTATGACTCATATGGTAATATTGTTCGTGATGACCGTGTTTTTGAGTCCAACGACACACCTGTTTCTTATGAAACCTATGCTGTACAGATGGCGCCGTATATTGGTAGCCCTTCTTCGCAGTTTATGTTTTCGCAAACTTTTATTAAACTACGTGATATCTCTTTAACATATAGTCTTCCGAGTGCAGTTGCTTCAAAGTTTAAAGCTAGAAATGCATCGGTTTCTTTTATCGGGCAGAATTTGTGGATGTGGGCAAAAGATTTTAAATATTCTGATCCTGATGTTGGATCTGATAATTTAAACTCTGCGTCTATCCGGTACATTGGTGCGAATATTAAACTTCAATTTTAAACCTATTTCATCATGAATATTATTATTTTTTATATAAAAAAAGTTCTGTTGTCTATATTGCTATTAAGCTTAATAAGCTGTAGTGATTTTGATGACTTGAATACAGATCCCGATGGTTCTACGAAAGCATCTCGATCCTTATTGGCTACAAATGTTATATTAAATTTGACCTCCAGCAGCAGTGGTAAGACATTCTATAGTAATCAGCTTGTTAGTAAGTATTTAGCCTGGGCTGAAAATGCAGATGGCAATCAATATAATTCTTTTGGGCGAACAGGGTTTGGCGACTATGCTGTTATAATCAACGGTGAGAAAATGTTAGAAATGACAATTGAGTCAAATCGTTCAGCATATGAAGGGTTATATTTTTTCGCAAAAGCTTATAAAATGTTCTATTTGACTATGTCGTTAGGTGATATTCCTTATAGTGAGGCTTTTCGAGCGGAAGAGGGGTTAACAAAACCGAAGTATGATACACAAAAAGAGGTACTAATAGCTGTATTGGATAATTTGGATAAGGCTTACGCAGAATTTTCTAAAAGTGGGAAGTTGGAGGGTGATCCTGTTTATCAAGGTGATGTTAATAAATGGAGAGTGTTAACTCGTGCCATGCAGTTGAAAATTCTTATGCAACTGTCTATTAAGGAAAATGATACTGATTTGAAGATTGCTGAGCGTTTTAAGCAATATGCAGCAACGGATCTAATGACTTCAAATGCAGATAATTTTCAGCGTACTTATTCTTCTGTAGCAAAAGAATATTATCCAATTTATTACACACGTTTAAATCATAATCCTTATGCAATGCTTAGCGACCTTTTAATAGATAAGTTAAAAGAGACAGAAGATGTTAGGCTGTTCTATTACGGGAAGCCTTCTACAGCTAAATTAGCTCAGGGTGTTACTGAAGATGATTTTGAAGCTTATGTGGGTATCAACCCATCTATTTCGTTTGATGAAATCAAAGATCGCTGGGGAGCAGGAGATTTTTCTGGAATAAATAGTAGATATACACATCATCCAAGCGGGGAGCCTGTAGTTAAGGTAGGTTATTCAGAGCAGCAATTCATATTAGCAGAAGCAGCTCTAAGAGGATGGATAAGTGGTGCTGCAAAGGATTATTATAGTGAAGGGATACGTGCCTCTATGAAGTTTATAGATGATAATACTGTAGATGATGTGAAATTTCACCATGGGAGAAAGATAACAGAAGGCAATATTGTTACAGCTGTTGAACATGTTAATAATAAACTAACTGGTGAATTTGAAAAAGATTTAGAACTCATTATATATCAAAAATATGTTTCCTCTTTCATGCAAAGAGAGTGGGATGCTTATTATGATTATAGAAGGACAGGATATCCAAAATTTCCTATTAACCCGAGTACAAATCAAAATACTATAAATACTAAGATGCCAGTGAGATGGATGTATCCTGAGTCCGAATATGGTCATAATTCACAAAATGTGAATCAAGCCGTTAAAAATCAGTGGAATGGTATAGATGATGTTAATCAGGTGATGTGGATATTACAGAAGTAAAAAAAACACTCAACAAGTAAAATAGAGGTTTAATTATATATTATGCATTATAAATCTGTTTTAAGAAAGTTTAAACCACAGGCATTTATTATTTCAGGACTTTGTTTGTTATTGTGTCTTTTGTTTTCATCCTTTGATCTTAGAAAAGACCCTACAGAACTAAAAGTATTGCAGATCAATATTTGGCAAGAAGGTACGATGGTGCCAGGAGGTTTTGAAGCCATTGGTCAAGAGATTATTGATAAAGATCCGGATATTGTTACTTTTTCAGAGGTAAGGAATTATAAAGGGACGGATTTTATTGCACGTATCAAGTCCTATTTAGAAGAAAAAGGAAGAAAGTACTATGGCGAGTCAAGCCATAGTTCATTGGATGTAGGCTTGATAGCTAAGTATCCTATTGTGCAACAATCGCCATTATATTCATCCGAAAGTAAGATGGGAGGGGTTCTGAAAACAGAACTAACTGTAGCAGGAAAGAATGTTTTATTCTATTCAGTCCATTTAGATTACACACATTATGCCTGTTATCTACCGAGAGGTTATAGCGGGGTGACGTGGAAACGGTTAGAAAACCCTATTGTAGATGCTGATGAGATTATTTTAGCAAATAGACAAAGTTTACGGGATGATGCTATACAAGATATTATTCTGGATACCGAAAACGTTGCTCTCTCTACTTTAGTTATCATTGCGGGCGATTTTAACGAGCCCTCTCATTTGGATTGGGTTGAAGAAACGAAGTTTTTGTTCGATCATCAAGGCGTAGTAGTACCTTGGGATTGCTCAGTGCTATTGCAAAAAGCAGGCTTTGTGGATTCTTTCCGATCTGCTTACCCAAATCCTGTTACGCATCCGGGTTTTACTTTTCCTTCTTACAATAAAGATGTAGATATAAATAAGTTGACCTGGGCACCTTTGGCCGATGAGAGGGACCGTATTGATTATATCTACTATCGGTCGGATAAAAGTGTCAGATTGAAAGAAGTATTTCTGGTAGGTCCTGTAGAGACAATAGTTAAAGGAGAAGTAAAAGATAAAGATAGTAAAGATGTCTTTTTAGTGCCTGAAAACATATGGCCATCGGATCATAAGGCGGTTATGGCAAGTTTTCTTCTTGACTTATAAAATACGTCCGATTTAATATTTCTAATAAGGTCATATTTAAATACACAGCTGGGTTTATATAGTATAACCCAGCTTTTTTTTATTTTGTTATTACTATGTATTTGAAAGTCTAGATGTTGATATGATTTTAATTTGTTATTTACAGCTCTTTATTTTGGTTCGTTTTCAATAAAAAAGAAAGGTTTTCAAACGGGGAGAATGAAAACCTTTGCTAACCAATTATAAACCTAAATTATGATACCACAAATATAAGTGTAATATGTACACTAAGCAAGTTTTTTTTAAAGTTTCTGTAATATTATGAGCTATCTTGAATTGCAAACGATTGCGTCCATTGAGACATATGTATAACGGTGGGGGCTGATTTAGATTTTATTATCGCTTTACGGTTTAAAGGAATGAAAAATGATGCTATTTCGCTGATTTTGTGTTACTTTTTATGAAAGAGGTTTCTGATATTATTTAAAAATTGCTAATTTGGCAAACGCAATTATAGATGTATTCGGCATATTTTTAATTTATCAATAACTTGACCTAACATTAATTTATAGATTACATATATAGGCTAAGTTTGTAAAAAAGAAAGATCGGTTTAAAGAGAAATGCAAGGCCATTGTTACGATATTAGTATGGAAGAATTTGAATCATTCAGGGAGGGGTGTGCATCTTCCTTTCGGGTTATTTATGATTCTTATCATCAGATATTGTACAGGTATGCGCAGACGATTTCAAATGATGATTTTGAAGCAGAAGAGGTTGTACAGGAAGTCTTTATTGCTTTTTTTAATAACAGAAACAAAATTAATGAACCTGCTGGAATATATCCTTATCTTTTTACCTTAACTAAGCGATTACTTATAATGCGCTTTAGAAGTCGGGTTGTTAAAGCTCGTTTTAACAAGCACTTAGAGGTCAGTTGGGATGAAGGCTGTTATAGTACTGAAGAAAAAATAATCTATAATGACTTACAAGAATTTGTAGATAAATGTGTCGATCAGCTACCCGAAAAACAGAAAGAAATATATAAACTCAATAAAACCAATGGTATGTCTTACAAAGAGATTGCTAGGTTAACAGGGGTTTCTATTCATACAGTTAAGAATCAATTGATAGCCGCATCAAAAAAGATAAAACCTAAGATCGAAAAATATTATTTAACTTTTTTATTGTTTTTTTTCTACTAGACTAGTCCGTTTTTATTTCTGAGACATTTATATAAGTATAAAACTATATAAATCTTGACTAAAGAACGACTGACATATTTAATAAAACAATTTCGAGAAGGTACTATTACTGAAGAAGAATTACATATTTTACAGAAATATGTAAATACAAATGATCCTTCTGATAATCTTCTGGGAGATGTTTTTGAAAATTTTTTCGAAGAAAGAGATAAAAGCGCTGTCCCTTCTGCTGTTTCCGAACGTATTTTTACAAAGATAGAAAGTAAAATACATCATGTCGAAAAAGTTAGCAAAACAAATCATAGAATAAAATTCTGGTATGCAGGCGCAGCTGCAGCAGTTTTGTTATGCGTATTAACTTTTTTGTACAATCAAAGCCCTGATGAAAGTGTTGTTGTAGCCGAAAATGATGCTGTCAATCAGAGTATTATGCCAGGCAGTTCAAAGGCTGTCGTATTGTTAGATGACGGTAGTGTGATTGATTTAGAAAAGATAGCAACTGATTCCACTCTAATTTTAGCAGGCTACACAATAAAAAAAGAAAAAGAAGGATTATTAACCTACACCTTATCCGAAAAACAGGCGTCTGATGTAATCATTTACAATACACTTGTTACGCCAAGAGGTGGCGAATATGCTGTTAATTTACCTGATGGCACACAAATTTTCTTAAATGCAGCTTCTACGCTCAAATACCCTTTGGGATTTGATAAGTCTGGTAGAAAAGTGGACTTGGAGGGGGAAGCTTTTTTTGATGTTAAAAAAGCTGTTCTAGGACAAAATCGAATACCTTTTAGTGTTTATACGGAAGGACAAGAGCTTGAAGTACTAGGGACAATATTTAATGTGAATAGCTATGGCCAAAATATTCAAACAACCCTAGTGGAAGGCTCTGTAAAACTAGCCTATAAGGATAATAAAACCTATTATTTGAAGC
The DNA here is from genome assembly GCF_026711005.1 of Sphingobacterium sp. UT-1RO-CII-1. GTDB lineage: Bacteria > Bacteroidota > Bacteroidia > Sphingobacteriales > Sphingobacteriaceae > Sphingobacterium. The sequence continues at coordinate 399,360 of NZ_JAPPVJ010000004.1, forward strand.
CTAACCAACAGGCCTATTACAATAAGAATAAAGCCAACGTGGATATTAACGATGTCGATCCTTTTTATACTATAGCTTGGAAAACTGGGGTGTTTGCTTTTGAAGATATCCCCCTTACAACTGTTATGGAAACATTGGCACGGTGGTATGATGTGGATATTTCTTATACAGCTAATGTACATGATATACGTTTTACAGGAACAATTTCTCGTTATGAAAACATAGAAAAAGTGCTTGAATTGATAGAACTAACGAAGTCATTGAAGTTTAAAATAGAAGGAAGGAGGGTTATTGTGAGAAGCTAACGGGGAAAGTACGTTCGTATAATAAAGATCTATCAGGAACTGTTCGAGAGTTCCCGATAGAAAAGAGTTTAATTTTCGACTGATTGTAACGTAATTATAAACAAATCAACCGAACCACAAATGTATAAAAAATCTAGGTACTTTTTTTTAAAGGGGCTGAGCTGCCCTACGTATATTAATTTATTATTCATGCCATTGATAATAGTTTTAATTCTTTGTGCGACTTTATATAGTTCTGCCAATACTTTTGCTCAAACAGTTACACTTAAAAAGAATAGTGTAAAGTTAACATCTGTTTTAAAGGAAATCCAGAAACAGACTGGTTATAATATATTTTATGATGCATCATTGATATCTAAAGATAAAAAGGTAGACGTAGATTTCAACAAAACTAACCTGACTGTCACTTTAAACCATTTGTTAAAACACCATGGAGTAGGGTTTAAAATTGTCGATAAAAATGTAATACTTAGTCCCTTATCTTCTGATAAACAGAACGTAATACAGCAGGAAACTGTACAAGCGCAACAAAAAATGATAAAAGGGCAAATAACTGATACTAGGGGGCAGGCACTTGCGCATATTTCGATTACGGAAAAAGGAACGGCAAATAGGGCAATGTCGGACGAGAAAGGAGTATTTAATATGCCCCTGATAGGCGATCGTCCTGTTTTAGTATTTTCTTCGGTAGGATACGAAGAAAGAGAGTTCCTAGTGGGCGATCAGCGTGAAATACAGATCCTATTAACACCCACATTAGAAGAAGTTGAAGAAGTAGTGGTTACGGCGTTAGGCATTAAAAAAGAACGGAAATCATTAGGCTACTCTGTTCAGGAAGTGAAAGGGGAAGACTTAGTAAAAGCTCGTGAACCTAATGCTATTAATTCTTTGACCGGAAAGGTGGCGGGTTTAACGATTACCCCATCTGCAGATTTATTTGGAGATCCTGGAATTTACCTACGTGGTAGAAGTGGTGTGTTAATAGTTGTAGATGGAGTGCCTATAAGCTCGGATAGCTGGAATCTGAGCCCAGATGATATTGAATCTTACTCTGTATTAAAGGGAGCTAACGCAGCTGCTTTATATGGCCAACGAGGTATTAATGGTGCGCTTGTTATTACGACGAAAAAAGGAAGTAAGGATAAAGAAAGAGGCTTTTCGGTCGAATTCAACTCAAGCACACAATTGCAAACGGGGTTTAATGCGATTCCCGAAGCGCAAACAGAATATGGACCGGGCAGCAATTATAAATATGCTTTTAAAGACGGAAAAGGTGGGGGAGTCAATGATCATGATTATTATATCTGGGGGCCTCGTTTTGAGGGACAGCTCATACCGCAATATAATAGCCCTCTAGACCCCGCATCGGGTGAATTAGTTCCGCTTCCTTGGGAAGCCCGAGGTAAAGACAACTTGAAAAAGTTTTTGAGAGATGGTCTATTGAGCACAACGAACATAGCTATTGCTACCTCGAGTGAGCGTGGAGGTGTGCGTATGTCGTTATCACAAATGAATCAAAAAGGGCAAATGCCTAACACGAAAATAGGAAGTACTAATTTTTCTATGAATGGGACGTTAAAAGCAGGCGAGAAGTTGACTTTTGATGCCTCTATAAACTATAACCGACAGTATACTCCTAATTATCCTTCGTTGGGTTATGGTCCTAACAACGTGATTTATTTAATGCAAGTTTGGGGCGGTGCTGATTATGATGTTGACGATCTACGTAACTACTGGCAGCTGGGAAGAGAAAATATTCAACAATATAATAGAGAGTATACTATCTACAATAACCCTTGGCTGGTGAGTTATGAAAATCTAAGAAGTTACCATAAGGAAGATGTATTTGGCTATGCACAGATGAACTACCAGTTCAATGAAAAGCTACTGTTTAATTTCAGAACTAACGTGAGCAGCTGGAACCGCATACGCACTGTGCAATATCCAATATCTGGAGATTTTTATGATCCTTATAGACGTGTTGGTGGGTATTCTGAAACATTCGATAAATTTTGGGAAAACAATACAGAGCTCAGTTTAAGTTATACCGATCAATTTGATAAGTTGGGTTTTAAAGCTTCGGGTTTTGCTAACTTAAGGACTTTAGGTGTCAATAGCTTGCATGGTACGACTACGGGGGGCTTAATTGTGCCTGGTGTATATGATTTATCTAATTCTGTAGAAAAAAGTATTCCTGTTAATGACAGGGCGATGAGGCAGGTCGCGAGTGCTTACGGTTTACTAGATTTGGATTATGATAATTTTTTGTATTTAAATCTAACAGGGAGGTTCGATCGGTCGAGCACTATGCCTAAAAAGAACAATACATATTTCTATCCATCAGCTTCACTTAGTGTTGTCATGTCCGAGATTATATCTTTGCCGCAAGCATTGACTTTTTGGAAGTTAAGAGGGTCTTATGCGAACGTAGCTCAAGATTTAGTAAATGAGGGAGATCCCTATAATATTTATAAGTTATTTCCTCAGTATAGCGCATATGGTACACGTTGGGATAATAAAGTAGGGCTGAACTATAGTGGTGTCATGTATAACCCCGATATTCTACCAAGTCGAGTGAAAACCTTTGAGCTAGGAACGGAATTTCGTTTTTGGAATAATCGAGCAGGTGTAGACGTCGCTTATTATCAAAACATTGAAGGGCCTGGAATTGTCAATGTAGAAGTATCGCCTAGTTCAGGTGTAAGTTCTATCCAAAAAAATGCTTATACCTATGTGCGGAAGGGATGGGAAGTCACAGTAGACGGTACGCCTATAAAGACTGAAGACTTTAGTTGGAATGTGTTGGCAAACTGGTCTATGAACCATCGTTGGCTTGATGAAATTGACGGAGTGCTAGATAGAGATGGAATGACGAAAGTGGGGGATAGAGCGGATGGATATTTTATCACTGATTTTCAACGTGATGAAAATGGACAAATGCTAGTTGGTTCAAACGGAAGACCGGCTTATAACCCTTACCAAACGAAGATTGGTTATCATGATAATAACTTTGTGTTGAGTTTAAATAATAGTTTTCGTTATCAAAACTGGGCTCTTAATTTTCAGTTGGATGGAAGGTTTGGAGGTAAAATAAGTAACTATGTAGACAACTATCAATGGAGTGCCGGGACGGCGCCTGAGTCAGCAAATGCCTATAGATATTTAGATTGGGAGAACAGAGATGATGCGAGTTGGAAAGGTTCGGTGATGACCAATGGACAAATGGTTGTCAAAGGACAACTGAATACTGATCAAGATGGGCTGGTTATTTCCGATACACGAGAATATGCTCCAAATGATGTACCAGTGCTTTGGCAAACATGGGCAAGAGATTATTACACCTCTGGATATGAGTTGGCACGTAGCCGTACATTTGTCAAATTAAGAGAGGTCGTATTATCCTATAATGCTCCAAAAGATTGGATTGCTAAAACAAAATTTATACAAACCTTAGGAGTATCGCTAGTTGGGCGTAATCTGCTTTATTTTACGGGTAAAGGCACTAAGAATATGGACCTGGATCAGTTTATCGGAGGCGCTAGCTTTCAGACACCATCCGTAAAGAGTTTCGGATTGAATATTAATGCCACATTTTAAGATTATAGGAAAAGAATGAAAACATTGATAAAATTAATAACAGGGTTGCTCAGTGTGCTTGTGCTAGTGAGTTCGTGTATGAAAATAGATGATTTACAAAAAGACTCTGCGGCTATATATAATGCTAAACCACAGTTAATCCTTACTGGGATACAGCAAAGCACTTTCGAAGAGCCATGGACAACAGATCAAAGACATAATCAGTATGCTGTATTAAATTTCGATTTTTATGGCAATCAGGCATATGGATGGAAAACAGGTTCGTTTGGTCTTTATGACCAATTGAGGAATGTTATACAGATGGAAATAGAAGCTGCAAAGGAAGAAGGAACATTGGGAAAACCTTACGAGGCTTTAGCCAAATTTTATAAAGCATATTTTTTCGTTAGACTAAGCGAAATGTTTGGTGATATTCCCATGAAGGATGCATTAAAAGGAAGAACAGAACAATTGTATCAGCCAAAGTATGACAGTCAAAAAGAAGTTTATCAATCAGCTTTAGGACTACTTAGTGAAGCAAGTGTTGATTTACAGGCTTGTATAGATCGGGGAGATCGTCTTGATGGAGATCTGTTTTATAAAGGCGATCTTAATAAGTGGCTTAAATTGGTAAATAGTTATAAAGTGAGAACCTTGGTTGCTTTAAGTAAAAGGGCTGATGATAGTCCAGAACTTAAAATCAAAGATCTTTTCGACGAAATGATGAAAAACCCCACTAAATACCCTCAGTTAGCGAGTCAAGGCGATGACTTTCAGTTTTCTTATGATGGGGCGAATAGAAATACACATTATCCACTGTGGCCGGCAGATGGAGTGGTTATCAAAAATGATGAGCGTACAACTTTAGCTTCAACCTATGTTGATATTGTAAAAGCAAAAAAAGATCCGAGGTTGTTTGTGGTAGCTTGGCCCACAGATTCGGCCAGAGAATCTGGAGACCCAGATTTTGCCACCCGCTTTACTTCTTTTAAAGGGGGCAAAACAGGTGAGTTACAGTCTGTATTGCAACAACAAACAATCGAAGGCAAATTATCTATGATAAACTTTGATTATTGGATGGCTTCGGCATCTGGTGTACCTGTCGTACAATTAGGGGTAGCTGAGGCCTATTTAAATATAGCGGAGGGTATAAATAGAGGTTGGACAACTTCTGCAGATGCCGCAGATTATTATAAGAAAGGTATAACGGCTTCTATGCGCTGGTACGGCATTGCTGAACAACGCATTGCAGAATACTTGACCGATAATCCTTATAAAGGAAATAATAAGGAAGGCTTACAGCAAATCTTGGAAGAAAAGTATGTAGCCATGTTTCAAAACTCAGGTAAGCAAGCTTATTTTCAATATAGAAGAACAGGTTGGCCAAAATTTGATATCGGGCCTGCTAATGCTAATAATAATGAAATTCCGACACGATGGGCATATCCGGTATCTGAATATACGGTGAATGAACAAAATCTGAAATCAGCCTTGGAAACACAGTATGGCGGTGCCGATACACAAAATGGCGTAATGTGGTTGATTAAATAGTAGGGACTGTTTAAAGGGTTCAGGTTCAAATTAAAATGGAATATCCAGTTTAAAAACATGGATATTCCATTAAAACAACTTGTTAAAAACAACAAATAAGAAAAAATAAATGATTAAAGTAGAGATTAAGAAAATTGTAAAATTAAGTCTGTTATACATCGTGTTTTGTTTTGGTTTACAGCCTGCTGTAGCCCAAAAGACTAAACAATTGGTATTGATATCATTAGATGGTGTGTCTGTGGATGGCGTGGAAAGAGCAAATGCACCTGTTATCGACTCATTAATGAAAGCTGGCGCTTTTTCGCTCGATACTCGAGTTGTTATGCCCTCTATTACCCTTCCAAACTGGACAAGTATGTTGACAGGCAGTGGGCCAGAGCAACATGGAGTAGTAGATAATGGATGGAAAATTGATAAATATGTGTTGCCCCCGGCAGAAAAAGATGAAGACGGCTACTATCCTTCGGTATTTTCAGTTTTAAAAAAACAAATGCCTCATGTTCGGACAGCCTTTTATTATAACTGGGGTGATTTAATTAATACATATAATAAAAAGTACTTGGATGAGACCAGTTTTTTAGAAAATGATGGTTATAAGGAAAACTATCATAAGGCTTTTAACTTTATAAAAGATAATAAGAAGAATTCCTTTCTTATATTTTTATACAGTGGGCATACAGATAATGCTGGCCACAAACATCAGTGGAAGACAGATGGATATTTGAAATCAATAGAGGAAGCAGATAAAGTAATAGGCGAATTTTTAGGAGCCTTGAAGAAAGAAGGTTTAGACAAAAATATTCATTTTATGTTTCTGTCAGATCACGGTGGAATAGGCTACGGGCATGGTGGTGTAACTGTTGATGAAATGTTAGTGCCGTGGAGTATAAGTGGTCCTCGTGTTAGGGCTGGATATAAAATCGAAGAACCCAACAATACTATTAATACAGGTGCTGTAATTTTAAAATTGTTCAATGCAAAAGCCCCACGGGCTTGGATAGGGAGAGTACCTCAGGGAGTATTTAAGTAAATAAATGATCTTTTTAATAATGAGATTATTGCTGTTGGTTTATTGAATAATATAAGGGGTTTCTTTTTGACAGTTTCCTTTTTCTAAATAAATAATAAAAAGATGAGAAAAATAGTAATTCATTTAATGATTTTGATGTTATGTACATTAGCTGCTAGTGCCCAGTTTAAAAAAGTTAAACATATAGTGGTGATAGGTTGTGATGGTTTTGGAGGATATGCATTGCCTCAAGCTGATATGCCTAATGTAAAAAAACTTATGCAAACAGGTGCTTGGAGTTTACAGGCTAGATCTGTGCTACCATCCTCTAGTGCAGTAAACTGGGCTTCCATGCTGATGGGAGCCTCACCAACATTACATGGCTATACAGAGTGGGGTAGCCAAGAACCTGAAATTCCTTCTGCTGTAAAGCACGAAAAGTATAATAAATTTCCTTCTATATTTAGTGTCATTAGAGATCAAAAACCCAAAGCAGTTACTGCGGCAATATATAGCTGGCCGGGAATAGGTTATCTCTTGGAAAAAGAAGCTATAACTACTGTTTTTTCGGCGGAGGATAATGAAGATGTTTGTGTGGATAAAGCAGTTGACGTTATTTTAAAAGATAAACCGAGCTTTACTTTTGTACATTTTGACGAACCAGATCATACGGGGCATAGTGAAGGACATAAGACAGCTGCCTATTATGCAGTGTTAAAAGAGGTAGATGCGCGTATAGGAAAGATCGTAGATGCAGTAAATAAAGCTGGAATCGCAGAGGAAACTATCATTCTCGTTACTTCTGACCATGGCGGTATAGATAAAGGCCATGGCGGGAAATCATTGGATGAGGTACAGGTGCCGTGGATTATTAGCGGGCCAGGTATAAAAAAGAATACTGAGTTAAAGAGCACCATTGTTGCTTACGATACCGCAGCTACTATTGCAACCATCTTAGGGCTTGAACAACCTCAGGCTTGGAGAGGAAAGGCCGTAACAGAAGCCTTTTCTAAATAGTATCTATAAAATCACGCCTTCTAAATGTCTTTGGAAGGCGTTTTCTAAACCCAACCCTCTCGTAATGCTTTTGTCCCCAACTCAACAAAAGTCTTACAATCAGATTTTCGTAATATATGCTTTCGGTGAACACTGATTGTATGGTGCGAAAGGTGTAATAAAGCGGCTATTTCTGCGGTACTATTTCCGGCTAATGCCAATTTGATGACCTCTCTTTCCCGATTGGAAAATAACGAATGAGCCGTAATGTTGCGTTTACCCTTGGCAGATAGTACTTTGAAGTATGAAGGGGCTCCTTCCAATCCTATGAAAGAAAGATCAGCGGGTTTGTCTTCTGTTTTTAAGTGTGTGATATCCGTATGGACGCCTAGCACACGAATTACAGCTCCTTTTTCATTGGTCTGAATAGTTGTCACCTGTTGTAATATCCATTTATAAACACCGTCTTTGCCCCGTACTCTATAGTCATAACTTACTTTGTATTTCAGCACCTCTTCTGGTGAAAGCTTAGCGAAAAATGAAGTGACTTCCTGCTCGTACAGGATAAAGTGGGCTCTATCTTTCGGGTGGATATTAGCCATGACATACTCTACCGAAAAAACACTTTTATCCCACCCCATTACAGACTCTACTTCATTACTGACAAACTCCATTTCGACAGTGCCGACATTAAAAATGTAATAATAGTAAGAGCCTAAATGAAAGCGCGATAATAATTTTTTGTATATCTCTAATTCAAAAGAGTAAGGAATATTTGCCTCTTCAGCTCCTTGTGCTATTTCCTGCCAAGTTTCTTTTGCTTCATTATATTTCAATAGATCCATATCTCTGTACCAATTGGTTGCTAAACCAAGTCAAAAGCCATCGCAAATCGTAGTAAGTCCGCAAATGAGCTACATTCAATTTTGCGGGTGATATTTTTACGGTGTGTAGATACCGTATGTGTAGATATAAACAGTTGTTCGGCTATTTCATTAGTCGATTTTCCATTAGCAAGCATGATGATAATCTCTTTTTCCCGACTGGTAAGGTCAGCAAAGCGTTTATAATGGTTACGGATATATTGATCTTGGTCCAAAGTCTTGTTTACTTTAGATATGAGGTTATCCATGCCTATTACGGGCGAGGAAAGTAAAATAATTTTGTTTTCTAATGCTTTGTTAATTTCTACTTGTGCTATTTTTACCACCGTATAGAACCAGGTATAGTGGTCGTCACGGTAAAGTTTGACTCGTTGGAAAAAATTATATTGCTTATCGAAATCACCTGCAGCTAGATAGTTGCTCATTCCTTGAAATATGCCGTATGTTTCTTCTTTCACAAAGTAGCGCTCGTAGTAGGCTTCGCCCAGTTGATTGACTTCATCTACAGATGAGCCTAAGTGTTCGCACCCCCAGTTGTTCATATAGCTACAGCCAATAGGTCGCATACCTTCCAAATCTTGAATCATAAGCGATGCTGGTACAATATCGCCTATATCGGGAATGTTAAAGTTGCCGTATTTCAGCCCTTTGGATATCCCGTGTAATTGGGTGCCCAACGTATCCATACTGTCTATGTTTAATCTATAGTTTTCTTGTAATAATTGTTTGGTTCACTTAATGATCGACCATATACTATATTATTCAATCGATCAGGTAATTCATCTGCTCTTTAAACCGGTTATAATGTGCTATAAATCAATTCGAAGATAAATAAAATATGTTATAAAGTATCAAAACGTTCATGAAAATACCTAGAGCTAGGTATTTTTTGATTGATAAAAGTGGTCTAGTTTTGTAAAAGATTATTACTGATTGGTAGTGCCCTAAATTATAGATATGAAGAAAGCAGTTGATTTTTTTATTAGTTTATTCGGAATCGTCTGTATGTGCATTGCTACTGCGGTGCAGGCTCAGAGTCCTAACGAGGTGTATCGAAACGAGCAGATAGGCATTTTCATTCGCGCAGAAGGTTCTGAAGGAGGAGGAGACTGGATGTTTGTAAAAGCTACTATGTTTAAAGCAGAGGTGTCGTTTAATTATAAAGGCACTACTGTAACTATGACCGGTTATAATAGTCAACGTTTCCTACGAAAAGATTATCCTTTTCCAGCAGGATTAAAATTGAATGATAGTCAGGTGATGGTTGACGGCTATCCTGCCACCAATTATGTGGAGTATCTGAAATACTATGATGCAATGAGCAAGAGAGTAGATGCAATAGGGAAGAGCACTAATTATGATAACAAGCAAAGTCTAGAGGAATCGATTACGACAATTGACAATATGATTGCTGAAATAAAAAGCAAGGAATCCATTTCCCAAATCTCTGATCACTTTAAAAAGCAGCAAAATCTGAGGTATTTTATCCAAAAATTGGAAGAAAAGCGTCAGTCTTTCAAGGCCGCTATCACAGCGTTGGAGAAGAAGAGTCAAGCTTCAACGATTATTGTCACAGGCACAGCAAGAGGTGCAGACAAAAGTAATTCCTCCGATAAGGGGAATACTGGAATGCGCAACGATGACTTTTGGAATGGAAGTGCAAATAAAAGCATTTCTTCTGACAAGGAGAATAGTGGAGGTGCCAAAGACGACTTTTGGAGTGGGAGTACGGAAAAAAGTACGGTTTCTAAAGGCAAGGATGATTTTTGGAATGGAGTTGAAGAAAAATCGAAAATTACAGCAACGAAGCTGAATAGTGCCAATACTCCTCCTGACAAAAAAGCAGAATTAGTTAAATACATCAATGATGTATACGTTAAAACCCATTATGATGTAGGAGGTAGTTATGAAGATATACCAAAAGAACAGAAAACCGTAAAAGGTAAAATAGAATCAGTAACACTTGATGGAAAGGTGTTGATTATTTGTCATGGTGGATATCATGTCGAAAAAAAAGAAATAATGAAGTTCAAAAGCATTACCATAGACAAATCTTTTGCATTGGGCAGTGGTGAATATTTTGTAAGATGGACGGGGGAACATTCTCATGGTAACCTATTTACTCTCGTTTCCACAGAAGAAGATGCTAAGGGTTTAAAAGCTGCTGTAGAAGAGCTGATAGAAATCTTAAAATTAGAAAACTAATTAATATAGAAATTATGAAAACAATAATAGTAGCACTTTTATCCCTGCTGATTTCGGGTGTGGTATGTGGGCAAACAGTAGATTCTCTTATTGAGATAAATCCATTTGGGATAAATAAATACCCAAAAGGTTTTAAAGTTAGATATAACTCCACTATCAAAATTAAGATTAACAATATTAACCCTTTTATGGGAAAAGGATATGTAGATGTAGCTACTTCTAATAATGATTTTAATGATTTAAAAAACACTATTGATGCTCTTAAAGGAAATTTAGAAGATTTAAAGGCTGAAATGTATCTAGGAGAATCCGAAAAAGGGAATTTTCCTCTTAAAGCTCCCATAGATAAGAATTTTCCATACTACTATAACGATTTTTTTGCTGCTTATTCTAACCTTACTAATTTACTTTTACTAAAAGAACAGCAAGCTAATTATGTAAACAGTATCCTTATTATAAAAGATACTGCTAGCTTTAAAAGTCAAGTTATTCAATTTACTGAGCCAATTAAAAATATTAAATCTTATTATCTAGAATTAGAAGACAAATATAGTTTTTTAAGAGATGCTAATGGCACAACTAAAGAATACTATGCTAAAGAATGGAAAGATGCTCAATCAAAAAAGGAAAAAGTGTATTGTGAGGAATTTGTCAAAAATATAAACGATGTTAAACAATATTTGGAACAACGATCGGATTTTGTCCAAAATGCATCGTTTTTTTATCTTGATGATGCAAGGCAAATTCGAGATGACAAAGTTGTTATAACCCCTAAAATTTATGATAAAACAGGAGAGAAACTATTACATACATTTCCTGACTTCACAATTATCCCAACCAACAAGCTTCGTGTGAATTTTAGTGCAGGTTATCTACTGTCGTTTATTGGAAATGAAGAATATGGAATCCGCTATGAAAATGATGCAGTGATTGGTGTAACAAAGTTAGAAGATGAGAAATTTTCTCATGCTTTGGGTGGTTTAACTCATGCTTTTTACGATTTCGGAACAGCCTTAGATTATGGAATATCTGCAGGAATAAGTCTCAATGCAGAAGCTAGAGTGAATTTTTACGGAGGATTGTCCATAGCGTTTATGCAAGAAAATAGACTGGTTTTAACAAGTGGGGTATCTTTTGTCAACATAAAGCGAATTAATCCGTCCAATTTAGACAATGATCTTAATTTTACGTCATCCAGTGTAGAAATAAAATATATAGAACGATATAAACCTGCATTTTTTATTGGACTTACCTACAACTTAAAGAAGTAAAATCTACATCAAATAACATGAAAAAATTACTATACATATTTATATTATTTTTTGCCTTTACGTTGGCACAAGCACAGACTGCCGATGACAAAGCAAAGGCTTATTACCAGGAGGCTTTAAAAGCTTTTGAAATTAAAAATTATCTACAAGCGCTAGATTACTGTCGACAAGTAACCGATTTGTTAAAAACTACAAATGCGCGCATTGAGCATTTGCGCATCAAAAGTTATTACGAATTAGGTGAATATGATAAAGTGAAAAGCTCTATAGAAATCTTTAGTAACCTCCCCGCACAGCCTGAACTTAAAGAAGAAGCGTTGGGGTATCTGGTTAAAATAGAAGAAAAAGAAAAAGCCGCCGAAGAGAAACGTCTAGCCGATAAACGCAGGTTGGAGCAGGAGTTACTGGTCATAGAGCAAAGACTTGCCAACGAGAAGATTAAACAAGAACAAGCTGAAGCCAAAAGCTATGCTGATGCTATGAGCGGTGATGTAAGCGCAATAAGAAGATTTTTAAAAAGCTATCCTAATCATCAAGGAAAGCAAAATGCGTTAAATTTGTTGGAAAGCCAAGAAGAACGAGCGTATAATAATGCCCTTGTAAAAGACGATATTGGAGTATATGAAGACTATTTGAAAACGTTTTATGATGGTAAACACAAAAATCTTATAACAGATGGGTTGAATAAAGCAAAAGAGAAAAAGGCTTATGAGAAGGTTGTTCGCGCGAATTCTGTAGTCGAATGTGAAACGTATTTAAATACTTATCCGACTGGGGCAAATAAAGTAGAGGTGATGACTGTTTATGAAAATACGCTGAATGCAGAGGGGCAGCAGGCTCTACTTTTAAAAGACTATAAGAGAGCAGAGACGCTGTATGAGAAGTATATAGCCATTTTCCCTCAAGGTAGTCAGGTAAAAGTGGCGCAAGCTAAACTCAATCAGGCTCAGTCCGGACTAAAACGTACAGCGGCTATAGCGGCCAGACGCAATAAAACATACTATATGTTGAGTTATGGGACAAACAAAAGTTTTGGTGTAGAAGTGGGGAGGCTAAAGGTGTCCCATGGTTTGTCTGTTTATTGGGGGGTGAATTATAGCTTTCCTTTGCCAGGTTTTTCTTCTCCAATGGAATTGGAGTCTCTTGATGTCTATAGCGGAGATGAGGATCTGAAGAAATCTTTTGCTGCCTCCAGCTTTGGGTTCACTATGAAAGTTGCCTATCCGCTGTGGGCTTATGCCGGTGCTGGTGTCAGATACCAAACCTATGAAGACGGCACAGACTCTTATAAGCTTACTGGCGAAAAAACATGGCAAGTTTATCCAGAGGTCGGTTTTAAGGGTTTGATAGGTAGGTGGTTAGTGTTGAAAGCAGGAGTTCAATTTTTTAAAGAAAAGCCTGTTGTGCAATTCGGGGTGGGATTTTAATTAAAATAGAACAGTTGGAATATTATGAAATAGGTTGTTCAAAGAACGCTGTCAACAGTTGTATTAATAGGTGTGTTGTTGTTAGGGTTACGTGCGTAGACTGTGGATCTTCGTGAAAGAGAGGTTGTCCTCGACCTATATACAAGCATAAACATGTAGGATACCATTATCGAAAGAGGGAAATACCAACTGCTAATCAAGAAACTACTTCAAAAATTTCGAGTATGCTGCAAAATTAAAAAAGGATAGCGCCAGCTATCAACCTCTCCCTACTTTTGCTGTGTCTCATATACAAAGTAAGAGCAGGGTATAGCACAGATCATAACGCTACAGCTCTTTGATATGCTTATTAATAACTTCGGCCCGTCTATAGTTTTTATCAGCTCGGCGGATTAGATTATTGTACATTTCAAAAACAGTCTCCCCATATTCTGCATATAAATCCTGGTAATCAAACACATCAGATAAAACCTCTCTAAACTCCTCCTGATCTCTATCTAGCGATACGATATCTACCTGAGCTTCTGTGAAATTGCGATATATCTGATGGATATTATCCCACAGATCTTCGTCAATCCAGCTTTCCTTTTCATAAATCATATCAAAATGTTTCTGATACCACGTGTTTTCGGCATTGATCTCAATCTCTACTTCTTCCAGTAGATCACCGTGATCGATAATGTTTTTGAACAAATCAGCCATTTCTATATTAAGCTCAAAATCTTCATCTATTTCATCAAGAGGTAATATCGACGGTGGTTTTATATTTAAGAACACTTCTACGATATCCATTTCTTGCTCTATAGGTAGCAGTTGAAACTCCAACGCAGTGATTTCCATGTCTAATTTTTCTAGAATCTGATAATGTGCTTTCAACTCTTGTTGCATGCTCCAAGTAAGGTCATGCATAAGGTAGTGCGAAGCTAACCCTTGCTTTTCAAAATCCAACTGAGGTTTTTCAAAATCGAAACGTAGTATGATAGGTCTTAATGGATGTTCTCGAACGATTTCTTTCATCTTTTTATGCTGTTAATGGTTGAGAAAAAACAACCGCCATATGCAATCTATGAGCAATGAAATTACTTTATGCTTCAAGATACAGAATGGCGGTGTTATTTTCAAATCTATTCATGCGTTACAATACGCTATTTGCCTGTGTAAGGCTGTTATCAAATACTTCCTCCCGGAGGAAGTTAGCTGTTAATCCATAAATGATGGGTAGTTATTTAAAGTACATAACTACTCGTGCTGGCGCTGTAATTTGGCGTAGGGTCAATACCCACATAACTTGCGCGGAACTCATATTCTTTAAATGCTTCCAGCCCCTCGACAATACAACTGCTTTTCGAACTCAGTTGCGATACCCATTCGTCGGTACTGTTTTTTAAACGGTACTGAAAGTCATACATACGTGCTCCAACCCAACGATTGGTGCGCAGTATTATTCGCCCACTCCCGATTTGGCTCGGCTCGGCGACTGGTCGCTGTGCTTTTGGGACTAATCCGCTATAAGACTGGTTGGGCTTATATAACATAAAACCCGCCGCGAGTATGATCGTGCCATCCCCATTAGCGATGGTGTCTACATACTTGCTTAGTTCTTTGAGGATATAGACAAGTTCCTTTCGCTTTTGTTTACGTATCATAATCGCACGTGTGTCACGGTAGGCAGCTTCAGTTGCCGAGTTGCGAAATTCAGCCAGTGCTGTTTCAAGCTCTGATAATTCAGGGCTTGGACTTGCGAATAAAGTTGACTCAGAAGTCATCTTAGTAAAGATTTGTTCAGCGGTTTGCATCAACTGAACGTCGGTTTGTTCTTTTTCCGACAATTTTAATTTGCTCATGTCTTTTCATTTAATGTTTACAAAATATTTATTGTGCTAGCAACGATACAAACATACGACAGCGTTCATGACATGGAGGGGGTAATATTCCGCCAAAATTCGGAAAGCTCGAAAAACTTTTTGGCGGAATATTACCCCTGTTTCAAACTGTTTATCTAGAAAAGTAGCACGGAAATCGATCTTTTAAGAGGTCTAAGAGCGTTTTTGTATTTATATCTTGTTTTTGGTTAATGCTTTTTTCCGTCTGGGTTTTATCTTTTCCCGTCTAGGTTTTCCTTTTTCCCGTCTGGGTTTTCCTTTTTTCCGTCTGGGTTTTATCTTTTCCCGTCTGGGTTTTATCTTTTCCCGTCTAGGTTTTCCTTTTTCCCGTCTGGGTTTTGCTTTTTCCCGTCTGGGTTTTGCTTTTTCCCGTCTGGGTTTTATCCTTCTCCATCTGTATATCTCATATTCTTCCTCTATTCGGAGTACTATCTTGCCTTATCCTGATAAGTGTATAAGTTCTTACTCTCTTTCTTCTACTCCTTTTTTTTCAAACTTTGCTAATTCCTGAGTTTCCTTTAGTTGTCTTTCCGCAGCAGGCGTGTGCCCAAAATACTTAACATACTGCTTAATGAAATATTTTGCGGTCGAAAAATGTAGCCTAAAGGCAATCATATCGACGGATAAATCTGTGCGCCTCAGCATTTCTCTTCCTTTATAAATGCGGATTGACTGAATGGCCGAATTTACGGTAAGTCCATTTTCTTTGAAAACGCGATAAAGTGTGCGATCACTGGTCAGAAGTTCTTTTGCCATAGTGGAAATATTAATTCCTTCGTCCATATAATGTGCCCGTATATACTCTTTAGCTAAGTGAAAAAGAGAAACATCGGCATGCTTTATAGCTTTTGACTGTTCTACTAAGTCTCCGTGGTAGGTTTCTAAAAGTTGGATGACGGGAGCCGATAGTTTATAACGCAATGCAAACGGAGACTCTTTAAGCTGTTGAATTTGTTCTAATACTTTACGGATACGGTAAAGTATTTTTACGGGCGGCAGTATATGGAAGGTGTTATCTTGGTCATGCGCAAATAATTTCCATTCCTTCTGTAAGCCCGATAAATCGCTAATTTCTAGTCCTATCCATATCAACCACATTTTGCCGGGAGTAAGTTGGAACTGTACTTCATTATCTCGGTTGAAAAAACCAATGTATTCGAATGTCAGCAACTGCTGTTTCTGCGGTGCTCCTATAGTTGATTCGCCTAGCAATTGAAAGGCTAGCCAAAAGGTCTGCTCTGTGTTGTGAAGCCTGAGATACCACTCATCCGCATGCTGGCATTTCATTTCTATAAAACTGATTTCGTCTATTGTACGTTTGGCTAAGTAGTAGCCCGAGTTACAGATCAGGAAATCATCCTGTTGCAGAAAATTGAAAAAACGCACTTTAGGCGGCTTATGAGCGGCGCCTGATTGTTTCTTAGGAGGAGCAAGAGCGAGTGAGTGACGAAGAATCATAGCATTAAGCTTTTGGGTTAGCGACCTTAAGATACAACTCTTTTGTCACCTTCCCAAAGTATAACAGGCTTTTAAGGGCTGGATAAGCTTTTGAAAACTAGTGAAAATACCTAGAGTTGGGTATTTTATATACAGAATACAGTCTATACTTTTGGCTAGTGAGCTTTCAGTTGTCAATCATTAGGTTTAAAAGTGATTTACAGGTAAAGCATACGGTATCGATTTATACATAGACTATTAACCTTTTAGTACATAAAATAGTGCGAGTAATGTTGTTTTTCTAGTAAAGGTGCCCAAGTAAGAGGCATCTTTACTTCTAGTTAGGATCATACGTAGACATAAAAGACTGTATTACTGTTAAAGGATTATCCAGTTAACGTATAAATGTAAAAGAGATTGTGCAAATATGAATGATGTCGAACGAGCATGTATATCATTAGAAATACGCATGATGTCGTTTGGATATGCTACATAGCCATTGAAATATAAATTAAGATAGCGTTGAAAACTCCAAATCCATATACTGTAACGAATAGCGACTTTACCCATCATATAGATGTTGTTTGTCCGCGCTGCGATAAGAAAGCACTTGTTAAAGGTGCGCACCTCTATTTGCCAATGGCCGACTTGGAAGAAAAAGTAAGTTTTTCCTGTCTGAGCTGTGGTTATAATATTAAATACGCCAATACTCCTAAACTTACAGTATATGTAAATAGTAAAGGAGTGCCTAAATATAGCAGATTATTGCACCTCAACACAGCGATCGATCCTTTTTTTGGATTTACCTTGTGGTATATTCTTGAGGCAAACGATGGCATTCTGTGGGCCTATAACAAAGAACATCTGTCCATAATTGAACATTATATTGCTGCCCCTCTACGGGAGCGTAATGGCCTGCCTCATCAAAACAATAGCTTAGCAAGTCGTCTGCCCAAATGGGTGAGTGCGGCCAAGAACAGAGACTACCTTTTGCGGCTCATAGCCCGTGTCCGTCAAAAGTAACTAGTCCAGGGCAAAGCTTAAAACAACTGGACTAGCTGTATAACTTGAAACTGTATCAGCTACTAGACCTAAATGTGCTTTACATTTGTAGTAGTTAATAACAGTTTAATAGTTGAAATCATGGCAAAATCAATTTTTTATCACGCTGGCTGTCCAGTGTGTGTAAGTGCAGAGCACGACATCCTTAGCTTAATCAATCCCGCAAATGTGGAAGTTATACATCTTGGAGAAGATAAAAATAAAATTGCAGCAGCTGAAGCAGCAGGTGTTAAATCTGTGCCAGCATTAGTGCTTGAAAACGGCAATGTGTTGCATATTAACTTTGGTGCTTCTATAGAAGATGTAAAAGGGTAGTGCGTTCCTATATAGCTACCCTAGGTAGCTATATATTCTTTCATTCAAACATTTTAATACGTAAAAAATAACATGATAAAAGCTGTTTTCTTTGATATAGATGGTACCCTTCTGAGTTTTAAGTCGCATAGTATTTCTATACCTACAATGAAGGCATTGCATCAACTGAAAAAGCAAGGAATAAAAGTTTTTATAGCAACAGGGCGGTCTTTCGAGCAGGTGAACAAGGTGACAGATTTTCCTTTTGACGGATTTATCACCTCTAATGGCTCTAAAAGCCTAACAAAAGATGGTATAGTGCTAGAGCAAGCTACGTTGCCAGAGCAAGATATCGCCAATCTGGTAGATTATCTGCAACAGGAGAAAGACATGTTTTCATTGTCTTATATGACTGAAAGCGGGATATACGCCAACCACTGGGACGAGAAACTGTGCAACCATTTCGACCTCATTAATGTCGAACGGCCTAAAAAAGCACCTTTAGAAAAGCTTTTGGAAACAGCGATTTATCAAATGACAGTATACGTAGATAAGGATAAGGAACAAATGTTGGCCGAGGAGATCATGCATAACTGCGAGTTTACACGTTGGCACGAATTGTTTGCAGATGTCAATAACAGTTTGTTTAGTAAAGCTACAGGCGTACAACTGATGCTAGATAGATTTGGGATAGATAAAGCGCATACAATGGCGTTTGGTGATGGCGGAAATGACGTGAAAATGTTGCAATACGTGGAGCATGGCATAGCAATGGGAAATGCTGCAGAAGAAGTAAAAGCCAAAGCACGCTACGTGACTGATACGGTGGATGAAGAAGGGGTAATGAACGCTTTGCAGCGGTTGGGTGTAATATGTATTTGATTAAAATGTGAAATAACTAGGTCGGATGGCTGACTGGAAGGCTAGGGTTTGCAAGATCCTACACAGTGGTTCGAATCCACTTCCGACCTCTATAAGTTTGTAAGTTCTTTTAAAAAAAGGTCGGATGGCTGACTGGAAGGCTAGGGTTTGCAAGATCCTATACAGTGGTTCGAATCCACTTCCGACCTCATTAATGTAGATTTTAATTTGCTTAGGCGATTCATATATAATTAGAAACAGGCACCATGAAGATCCACCGGGAAGGAATACCATCGATTATTTACTCGATCCTCTTATTTTTGTTTATTAATATAAACGTTTATGTGCTGATAGCCGATCGGTATCCTTTCATTTGGTGGGTTTTATTAATCCTTACTTCAGCGGTACTGTTGCTTGTTATATCTTTTTTCAGAATACCCAGTAGGGTACTAACGAGTATGGATCAGCTGATTATTGCCCCCTGCGACGGCAAAGTAGTGGCCATAGAAGAAGTGTACGACGAGGAATATTTCCATGCCAAGCGTATACAGGTTTCTATCTTTATGAGCGTGTTTAATGTGCATGTGAACCGCAACCCCATAGCGGGTACAGTAATTCATAAAAAATATTGTCCTGGCAAATTTTTAGTAGCCTGGCATCCAAAATCATCAACAGATAACGAACGTTATATTTCGGTATATAGGCATAAGAACGGCAAAGAGTTGCTGGCAAAACAAATAGCCGGAGCATTGGCCAAACGTATTGTAAACTACCTGACGGTTTCGCAGGAGGTAGAACAGTCGAAAGAAATGGGTTTTATAAAATTTGGGTCTAGAATGGATGTCTTACTGCCTCTAGATGCAGAGATACTTGTCCAATTGGGCGACAAACCCAAAGGAGGCGTAACGCCCATTGCCAAATGGTAAGCAGGCTGTAGGCTATAAGCCGATCGTAAAAATGGGTGTGTTTATGCCCTCTTAACTACTTATTGCTCATATAAATGAACAGGGTGAAAATCCTGTAAGGCAATGCCGTATGCGTGAAATAATCACGTGTGGCGAAAAAAATCACCCTATGACTACCAAATAGCGTGAGTGCCATTAGAAATAAATAGAAATACGGATAGTATTTCATATAGCAGTTGAAAAACAAACCGAGCTTGCGAGCTCATGAAATAATTTTATACATATGAAAAATCTCACTATTGTTTTTTTCGGATTGTTCTTCATATTTACCTTACCTCTTCAAGCAGACACTATGCTTCCCTTTTCTTTATCCCTTGAACAGCATCATTTGTTAAGTTTTTTACCCTTGCTATTAGCTTTGGTGCTATTGGCTATCGTCCTTTTATTGGAGAAAGGTATACGACGTTGGTCCGAAGAGTTTAAGAATAGGAGTCGGTTTAAAGACAAAAATCAATTGAAGTCCATGACACATGCTTTTGACAAAAAGCAATTGGAACGTGCGTTCTCGATATGGAAAAAAATGGGAAGAACAGCAAAGCTTATCCTTGTTTTTGCTTTTCTTGCTGCTCTAAATTTGAGCGAGATTGCCTATGCCCAAGGTCCTGTCGCTCTAAAACCCGGCCCTTTATGGAAACAAGGCGGTATAATCATTACGGTTGTTTTGGTTATGATACCCATTATTGTAGGCTTAGTGCTGATGGTTGTAAAAGTCAAAAAACTCATTAACAAGCACAGTCAGGGATGGGGAAATAAAGATGCAGAGGTATTGGCCGCCTACCTAGAGACATTAACAGAAGAAGAAAAGCGGGAATTGATAGAGAAAAAAGAACGTCTAGACTATACGCTGAACAATGACGAACTGGGCGGTAAACAGCAGGTAAGAGACGAGCGTGGGCTGTTGGCTTTTCAGGAACTGACACAGCTGCCGGTAGTGCCTATAAAGAAAAAAGCTCTGCCTAGGCCGGATATAGACCCAAAGCTTGCTCTTTTAATAAAATGGTATCTGATTTCGGCCACCTTTTGGCTTTTGTTTGGCACAACGGTGGGCGAATATCTTGGTGTTAAGTTTCTAGCGCCCGATTTAGATAGTGTAAGCTGGTTGAGCTTCGGTAGGCTTAGACCTGTACATACGAATGCTGTGTTTTGGGGTTGGGCTTCATTGGGCATGTTGGGCTTAGGCTATTATATTGTCCCCCGAGTGAGCAACGCTCCCTTAGCACGGATAGCTTGGGGCTGGTGGGCACTCTGTCTGATTAACGCATCGGTGTTTTTGGGATCGATCAGTCTTATGATGGGAATCAATAATGGCGGAGGAGAATACCGGGAGTATATATGGCCAATCATGCTGTTGTTCGGACTGGGAGTGGGGCTCTCTATTGGTAGCTATTATAAAACAATTGCGCAGCGCAAGACTGGCGAAATATATATATCGAATTGGTACATACTCTCAGCCGCAATATTTATTAGCGTAACCGCTATTGTAGGTTATATTCCCACTTGGCAGGATGGTCTCGGCGAAACTATCGTGCAGGGTTATTATATGCACCAAGCAGTAGGCATGTGGTTTATGCTCTTCACGCTCGGTATAGTTTATTACTTCTTGCCGCAACAGCTTAACCGCCCTATTTACTCCTATAGTCTAGGGATCATGGCGTTCTGGACACAGATTTTATTCTATACATTGATCGGCACACACCACTTTGTATTTAGTGCTATCCCCTGGTGGTTACAGACTGTAGCGATAGTAGCCAGTGTGGGCATGGTTATTCCTGTAGTCGCTGGTACAACAAACTTCTTGCTTACTTTTAAGGGAGCATGGTACAAGATAAAAGATAGCTACACATTGCCTTTCTTTCTCGTCGGGATCATTTTTTACTTTACAGGTTCTTTGCAGGGGACAGCAGAGGCTTTTCGTTACACCAACCTCCTGTGGCATTTTACCGATTTTACAGTGGCGCATTCGCACATGACGATGTACGGTATTATTACCTTCCTACTTTGGGGCGGTATTTATGCACTCCTGCCTCGGCTTAGCGGACAGGAAGCACCGCAATCTACCGTAGGCGCACATTTCTGGCTGGCGCTGATAGGCTTATTGTTTTATTCTATTCCCTTGATGTACGGCGGAACAATGCGTGGCCTGGCTTGGATGGATAATGTACCATTTGTCGAAACCATAACCATGATGATGCCCTATTGGTTGTGGAGAGCAATTGGCGGATCGTTAATGTGGGCTTCCCATCTGTTTTTTGCTTACAATATGTATAAAATGCTGCAAAAACCAAGCGGACAGGTGGATACCACGCATATAGCATTGAAAAAACTGGAAGATAAATTCAATACGAGTAATTAAAAGATAATAGCTGCATATACGATGGAACTTTTTAATAATCATAAAAAACTATTTGTACTGGCTTCTCTACTGTTTGTAGTATTGACTATTGTGATTGCCATATTGCCGGCCATAGATAATCAGTTGAACAATCATCCCTTGCCGGGAGTGAAGGCTTTTACAGAGGAGGAAATAAGAGGTAGAAACTTGTTTATTGCCAATGGCTGTGTGGCTTGCCATACCCAGCAGGTAAGGAATGTTGAAATGGACAGACCTTGGGGCAGCAGGCCGTCTATGGCGGCAGATTATGCTACGCAAACACGTGTAGATATATGGCGGAATACCGCAACCCTCATGGGGACAGAGCGCACCGGGCCCGACTTAATTGATGTAGGTAGTAGGCAACCCAGTACAGACTGGCATTTGGTGCATCTTTTTAACCCACGTATTGTGGTCAAAGAGTCGATTATGCCCGCCTATTCTTGGATGTTTGAACTGAAAGAAAATCCCGCTACTGAGGATGTTGTGGTGAATGTGCCAGCCGATTATTTAAAAGGACGGCAAGGGAAAGTAGTCGCTACGCAAGATGCGTTAGATTTGGTAGCCTATCTTAAAGCATTGAAGCAACATCCGCTGCCCGAGACAACGGTGGCCCCGACTTTTCTCTATAAGATGGAAAAAGCCCGTAAAGCACTGGATGCCGTTGGCGCAGCGCCAACCGTCGATGGTGAAGCACTCTATGTAGCCAATTGTCAGGCTTGCCACCAATCTAACGGTGAAGGTTTGCTTGGTGCGTTTCCGCCTCTTAAAGGCAGCCGCATTGTCGAGGGAGATGATCTGCAACTGTATGTTGATATTATAATGAATGGCTACGATTCGAGACCAGAATATGGCCCGATGGCTCCTATAGGAAGTGTACTAGGATGGACAGAAAAAGAAGTTACCGCTATTATCAACTATGAAAAGAGCAGTTGGGGAAATAAAGCAGTACCCGTCACCGAGGAGGAAGTGAAAAAAGTGATGGATTATATTGAGTCTATTAAATAATAAGCTTATGACAAAGAAGATAATAATTGCCAGTGTACTCGCTTGGATTGCCGGCATAGGTAGTGTCCTGAGTTGTGAAGTATGCGAGCGTAATCAGCCTAAAATGCTCAGAGGAATCGTGCATGGGCAAGGACCGGACAGTCAGTGGGATTATCTGATTATTGGTGCTGTCGCAGTCATTGTTGTGATAACCATATATTTGAGTGTTAAATATCTGGTGAAACCTGGCGAAAAAGGCGAACAACATATTAAAAGAACATTTTTGGACGAATAAAAAGACAGAGATATGGAAGCTAAAAGTAAAGTGCTTATTTTTATAGATGATGAGCAAGAGC
This sequence comes from Sphingobacterium sp. UT-1RO-CII-1, assembly GCF_026711005.1. GTDB lineage: Bacteria > Bacteroidota > Bacteroidia > Sphingobacteriales > Sphingobacteriaceae > Sphingobacterium. The sequence goes on from NZ_JAPPVJ010000004.1 coordinate 422,800, forward strand.
CCATAGCTGAATTGAACACGCCCGTAAAATTGCAGCTGGATACCCGAAAATTGATAGACGGTAAACATACTTTGAAAATTGTAAGCAAAGATCCTGTAGGTAAAGAGGGGATAAGGATCATACCTTTCGAAGTGAGAAATGGCCCTGCGATAGCAGTCGAAGGAATTAAAGAAAATGCTGTGTTGGATGGTATCGTTCCGCTGATGGTAAATGCCTACGGGAAAGGTGATCAAAAATCGTTTTTAATAGCCGGTAGCGAAACGCCTCAAAGTATCCCTGTATGGGTATGGATTACGGTTATCGTTTTTGTGGCTTGGGCTTTATATTATCTGGTACGCTATATGGATATCGCTTAAAAATGAAACGGTATTTGGAAGTGCTGTAGGTAGATTAGTATTATTCTTTAGATCGTTCTAACTCTTCTGTTGTGAAGAAGAGAAAAATTTATAATATGAATTCTATATGCAGAAGCCTGTCTCAATTTGCAATACGATTTGATCATTTTTGATTTCTATAAAATGTGAAAATAAACTATGTGTAACTTTTTTTAGTGCTGTAATTCCGTTTTCTCCTTTTATGAACTCACAATTGAAGTCAAAATAAGTTTCAAATAACTCCACAGTACTTATCATCCTTTGCATTATTTAGCTAAGGGCCTGACCGATGAAACCAGTTCCAACAAAAATTTGCCAGGCTCCTCAATGGGCAATAAGTGAGACGAGTCGTGGAACCAGACGGCTTTTTTATAGGGGGCATTAACCTGATCGATCCATTCCACAGTGGGTTGGGTTGGACTTGAATAATCGTGTTTACCCATGAATTGGAAAACGGGTATGGGGAAGGTGGTAACTTGAGTGAAGTCTACAGAAAGAAACTCATCAAGAAGTTTTTCCAAGGTGAAAATATTGCCTTGGTGGATTGCTCTGACATCATTGATGTTGTATTCTGGAGAAAGTAGGGGACTCTTAAAAAAAAAGTCGAATTCATTGCGATAGGCGGCTAGTCCCCCATAATATTGAGCCCATTTTCTGGCAGTGATAATTCGATCTCTGGTCAAGGGCTCCGTTCCCGGGTATGGCGCGATAGACATCAATTCTGTGATGGCTTCTTGGTTATTATTTTCTTTTGCCTTACTTAACCCATGTTCAAAGCTCAATTTTTCGTTTTCCAAAGTTTTTATTACTTGCCCCACACCGATGTAAGCATAGAACAGATCAGGGCGGCGAAGTGCTGCTGTCATGGCAACGATGCTTCCCCAACTATGCCCCAGTAGGAATACCTTTTCTTTATCGTACCTTTTCCGTATCAGCTCCGTGATCTCGATGCAGTCTTCCACGTATTGATCGATATGAATGGATTTATCAAGTTGAATAGTATCATTATCGTGATAGGTTTTTCCCGCTCCCCGCTGATCATAATTGACTACGGTAAAGTATTCTTCAATAGGGCGTTGAAATGTCCATGCTAATGGAGCTAAGGGGGATGCGGGGCCACCGTGAACCATAAGGATAACAGGGTTCTTTTTACTCTTCCCTCTGGTAAATACCCATTGATTTACCGCTCCGATATCCAGTAGGAAGTTTTCTTGGATTCCCTCAGGTGTCACTATGGAATCCAAATCGGCAATGATGGCCTTGCTTTTATCATAGAGCGTATCTGATGATATTTGGGCGAGTGTCGACTGTAAGGTAAGGGATAAGGTGATAAAGATGAGTAGCTTAATCATGATGTGGTGGTGTTAAATGTTTATAGTATTTTTATTACAAGTAATGTCCAATTTCTATAAACAATTTGTCAAAGTGAAAATAAAAAGTATAACTGTCTCTTATCTTTCTTGGTGGATGTATGATTTCAAGTCCCCCATCAACTAGTTTTTTATAAAGACTATCTACTTGTTCGGCATTATCAGTTATAAATCCAAAATGAAAGTCTTTAGGGTAAATAATATCATTTTGTTTATTATTCATTATAACAAGCGTAAAATTATTCATGTTTTTTAATACTGCAATCCCGTTTTCTCCTTGTATGAACTCACAATTGAAGTCAAAATAAGTTTCAAATAATTTTACGTTATTTATTACATCTGTAACAATAAGATTTAAGTGGTTTATCGTCATCTCTTTTTGTTTTAATACTGATTCTTTTTAATGTTATCAAATTATCATAAGGCTGATCCTTTATTGAGATCAGGATAAAAAATTAATTCACCTTTCCGAATGGAGACCAATCTTATTTCCCTCACTATCCAGAATTGTCGCAATAAATCCTACAGGACCAAACAACTGTTTGGGCTCGATAATTTTTCCACCTGCAAGCACTACTTTATCAAGCACAGCCTGAATACTTGGGCTAGCATTTATGTAAATCACAGTTCCTTCACCAGATGGTCTGTTTTTGTTTGATTTAGCGAGTACGCCTGTAACCCTGCCAGATGTAGCTTGTACGACATCTGGGTCGAAAGGAAAGAAAACGCCTTCATCTTCCCCATCTCCCCGTTTAATCATTTCTATATCTAAAATTGTTTCGTAGAACTTTTTTGCCCTATCAATATCTGATACAGGGATTTCAAACCAAGTTAAAACATTTGTCTGTTTATCAATTTTTCGTAGTTTTTGCATTTTGTATTTACATTGTTTTATACAAAAAACGACAATTATAGTGTGATTTGGCCGTGACAATTGTCACATAATTTTGAGTTAACGTAAAGTTCGACGTTTTCTAATGCGACTTAATGTTTCTCTTTTGACACCGAGAAATGAGGCTATTTGGGAGAGTGGTACTCTTTGCATTATTTCTGGCCTTGTGTTCTCTAGATATTCTAAGCGTTGTTGCGCCGAATAGAGTTGAAAAATACTGGAAAGCTCTTCTTGTCTGATTGCAAACAGACGAATACAAATTCTTCCTAATGCCTCAATCTCTGAAGACTGCTTCGCAATCTCAAACAACTTTTCTTTTGCGAAAACAACCGCAGTTAAAGATTCACAAGCTATAATATTATAATCGGATTTTTTCTCTGTACCAAAACTTTGAACATTGGTAGTAATTTCATTTTCCATAAAAAAGCCTGTATTTTTAATTTCACCATCAATTTCATAATATGATCTACAATAGCCGCCCACGATGTAAAACAATGAATTGCATATTTCACCTTGCTTAAGAAGAAAATCTCCCTTTTCGAATCTTGCTTCCTTTAATGCAGGCTGAAGTAACTTCCAGCTTTTATCTGAAAATGGACTAATCGAACGAAGATAATTTAAAACATTTTTTTCTACCATGGTTATCACAGTTAATTACAGTATTGAGATGCATGAGTTTTTTTTGTTCTCTTTCAATTTTATAGGAATTAATTTCTAAATATACCATCTACAAAATAATCTTAAAATTCTGATCCGTTAATAGTAATACAATTGTGAGTATGCACATTATTAGTGAATTATAGAAGTGGTGATATTCCTGATGAGCCATATGGGCCGTTAATGCTCCAACTGCAAAAGGTAATAAGAACAAAACAGCCAGGTTTTTGTATTGGGGTTTAAATAATCCAATGATAAGTAAGATAACACCTATCAACTCTCCAATGCCTATAAGTATAGTCCATGTTTTATTGAAACCTAAATTTTGCATGCTCTCCATCATTGATTTTTTTTGAAAAACTTTAAATAACGATGCGTAGCCAAAAACATAGAGGTAATACGTAAAACTTAACCAATGAATGATTGCTGTGATTTTTTCCATTTTTCTATTTTAATTAGTTACTGTACAAATATCTTTCTTAACTTGTGTTTATAAAAGAACCTACAAAATTGTATGATACTGACTTAAAAGTAAGTGTGTATGGAAAACAGAAAAGAAAGCTCCACAAACAGTATAAATGAAGCATATTGGAACAAGAACTGTGGTATTGCTCATACATTGTCTTTAATTGGAGGCAGATGGAAAATTAATATTCTATCTTACCTGTTGAATGAAAATAAACTCCGATATAATGAATTAAGAAAACGTCTGGTAGGCATCTCTGAAAGGATGTTAATAGCTAAATTAAAAGAGTTAGAGAAAGATGGGCTCGTAAATAGGATAGTTCATCAGCAAGTGCCTCCAAAAGTGGAGTATGAATTGACCGAGCTGGGTACATCTCTACAAGAAATATTATACCTTATGGATAAGTGGGGAGAGACCAACCTTGTCTTATCAGCCCAAGCTATTACTGATGAAAAAGATAGTTTTTATGAGAAATTAACAAATGCTGTTACCCAAAATATTATCTAATTTCCTATGTGTCCTTGATGACATTGTTTATAGAATTAGAAGGTTGGTCATTGTGGATTATTATTTATTGCATTGCTCTCGTACAGGCTATATATAAGATACTTCTATCTATCTCCCTCTTATAATTAGGTTTATTGACGAAGGGAACATCAGTCTGTCAAATTCTAGCTCTTTAGCGAGCTGGGCGGTCGTCACAACAATGGCATCAGAAAACATTGTACTCTCAGCAGAAATATATTCTGTTTTTAACTTTAATTGTGATTTGTAAAAATTGATTTTAAAAACGTTTCCTATCATCTATTACAAAATTTTCAAAATTGCAATTTTCCCGCATTCAAGAGCCACATAAATTTCACCATGACCTATTGCAATTCCATGTGGTTCAGAGTTTTTTGTTGGAAGATCAAATTCATGAATATTGCCATCCAGATCGATATTTGCAATTTTATTTGCTCCCCACTGCGTAAACCAAAGTTTGTCTTTTCGATTATAGGTTATGGCATGTGGTTTGGCATCGGGTGTTTGAAGTTTATATTCTTCGATCGTATCATCCGAATTGACTTTTCCAATTTTATTTCCCAATATTTCCACAAACCAAACAGAATCTTGTGGTCCTGCGCAAATCCCAACTGGTCCAGAATTCTCTGTAGGTATTGGTATGTTTTTAAAGCGTCCTTTATTATCTAATCTTCCAATTGAATTGTTTTGGTTCAGCGTAAACCAAACATTTTCATTTCTATCAATGGTAATATAGCTAGGGTAGGATCTTTCAAATGGAATTACAAACTCGGAATACCTATTGGATGCATCAAGTCGTCCGATTCTGTTGGCATTCATTAAGGTGAACCAAACAGAATTATTTTTTGGGTTATGGGCTATGCCAAATACGCCAGAATTCTCATGTTCTAGATCATATTCTTGGATATTACCTTTGTAATCAATTTTACCGATTTTATTGCCCAAAGATTCTGTAAACCACAGCTCGTTTGCCCCCTTCACAATGGTCGAAAGCCCCGCGTTTTCAGTAGGCACAGGAAATTCAACAACTTCTCCTTTTGATGTTATCCTTCCAATTTTATTCGCCTTGTTTTGAGTGAACCAAAAAGCGTCGTCATCTCCAAAGGCTATACCGTATGGTGAACTATCTTTCGCTATCTCAAGTTCTTTTATCATACTAAAATATTTTACCTGTAAGGTACTCCAAATTTTCTGTTATTTTTTCAATTTCCCAATTCCACCATTGTAAATCTAAAAGTCTTTCAATCTCTTGCTCGGGAAACCTCTTTCTAAGAAGAGTAGCTGGATTTCCGCCTACAATCGCATATGGTTCGACATCTTTTGTAACAGTAGCATTCGTCGCAATAATTGCACCGTCACCTATTTTTATTCCGGGCATGATAGTGACATTGGCTCCTATCCAGACGTCATTACCGATAACCGTATCACCCTTATAAGGTAATTCTTCGATCTCAGGTTCTATCCGTTTCCAATCCTTGCCAAAAATATTAAAAGGATAAGTGGTAATTCCGTCCATTTTATGATTTGCTCCATTCATAATAAAAGTAATTCCTGACGCAATCATACAGAACTTGCCTATAATCAGTTTGTCACCAATAAAATCATAATGGTACTTTACATTTTTCTCAAAATTTTCCACATTTTCATAATCATCGTAGTAGGTATATTCACCCACAATAATATTCGGATTCTTGATTATGTTCTTAAGAAAACATAGCGTACGGTGGTTTACTATCGGAAATTTTTCATCTTTATTTGGTATCTGCATAGTTCACTTTTTTATTAAGATTGACTAAGAAGTTTAGAAACAAAATCTTCCATAGAGCTAATATTATCGCTTAAGTACTTCAAAGATTAATTCGTTTCTACTAAAAATGTAACCCATTATATTAACTCATTTTTCTTTATTAAGATTGATACTTCTCTTAAAATTGTTAAATCAGTCTATATAGTCAGAAAATAACAGATAAAATAATGATTTGACTCCGTCGCATAAAAACTCGAACATAAACTATGTTTTTTTTCGTAAACATAGAAATGGTTCAAAAAAAATCAGAAGGAAGTACGCCGGTGAAAGACTTAAAATCACGGATAAAATGGGACTGATCATAATATCCTCCATTTAAACCAAGATCTGTGAGGTTATTTTGCAAATGTGCTTCTTCAAATAGACTTCTGAAACGTATAATTTTACAATATTGTTTGGGTGTAGTCCCTACATTGGCTCTGAAGTTTTTTTCGAAAGAATCTCGGCTTATACTGATTTCTTTTGAAAGGTCGTTGATGGAAACGAGCCCTTTTTTTTCTTTAATCCGGTGGATAGCATCTTTAATTCGGGTGTCCATAACCTTGGGTTCTTTTTCTGAAATCAAGAAATCCTCTAATAGCTGAAGCATTTTTATGTAAGAAGATTGATTTGAAAGCTGCTGATTTAAGGACAAAACTTTTTGACGACTAAAAAAATAATCTAATGGAAGAAAAGTGCCAGAAAAATTGTGGATGGGCTTTCTTATAAAAAAGGAAGCAAAGCCTGGGTTGACTATGGTAGTAAGTAAGCTGGTTTGCGCCGTGAAACTAAATTGAAGGTGTTTTTGGGAGATACCGAAAACTGTAGCTTTCGGTAGGTCAACCTTAGAACCGTCATTTTTTATCATCGCTATGTTTCCATTGATGATATGATTAAAAGATATAGAAGGATTTGGAAAGAGATGCATTTCCATTTCGCTCGTACACTGGACGATCATATACTCCTTAATGAAAGGTTTGAGCAATTTGTGAGGTAAAAACCTAAGTTCTTTTCTTTTGCTATTTTTTAGGTCGTGCTCAAAAAAAGATATTTTATTTTCCGTCATCGATTAATGTCCTTGTAGTTAGATGCTTATGGAAATGTGGTGAAAATATTATAACGTGATGTATAACTTTGAAACTTTCCAGTGCAGACTAGCCTTCGGTTAGTCATGCAGCTGCAAGTTATCTTTTGATTGCTGATTAGAAGATTGTTATTATCCATTTTGTGATTACCAGTCCATTATTTCTACTTTAATTCTTTTCTTTTCTAAAAGCTCAATAACAGTGGAAGAACAAAATCTATTTGCCTGCACTCTCAGTACCTTATCACAGTCTTCTAAATCGATAGTAACCATGGAGTCTAGAATCAGCTCGGACAGTTCGGCTTGAATATTTTTAGCTAAACGAGGATCATTAATGCTTGTTTTATATACCTTTACCATACTTATTATTTTTAACCGTATTTTGATTTCGTTTTAAAGAAATCAGTCTGTAACAAACTAACGGGGTTTAAATGAAATTGTAAAATATCATGGATTTCATAATAGCCATCATTTGATTCCGATTAAAGCTTGCATCGAGGTCAGACAGACAAGTATAAAAGCAATCCCAATTTAGGAGAAGATACAAGTGAGAAAGGGATACTTCAAGCCATTTCCCGTTCCCATTTTTCCTCAAACAGTTTTTTCAGTTCGGCCAATTCGTTATGGTATATTGTGTTTTTCCTTGTACCGAAGTATAGCGTGTTTTCCCACGGGATGTTACCCTCCCAGACCAATTTAATTTTTCCTACTTCCAATGCTTCCTGACAAAGGAAATCTGGGACAATTGAAAACCCGTCATTGTTACTTAAGCAGCGTATAATGGAACTGATATTGGGTACAATATAATTTGGGCTGAAATCAGGATGTTCATTGAAATTCTTTGACCAGAAGTTTTTGAGATGTTCCATATCTCCTGCCGTGCTGTACCATAGCTGTTGTTTGAGAAAGTCTTTTACACCTAGAACATCACCATTTTCTAATAAGGATTTCAATTCGGAAGTATCTGTTTTGCTCCCGGCAATCAGTACAATACGTTCTTTGGAAAACGGTCTATATATAAGGTTTGATTGGTTGCCCTTTTGTGGTGTAATGATCATATCCAGCAATCCATTTTCCAAGTCAGCCTGCATTTGCGGATAAAGCCCGAATTTGATAATTAAATTGAAAGGTAGGCTTGCAACATGTTCCTCTAAAGTGTATTGGAACGTTTCGAAGCACATACCGATACTTATGGTAGCTCTTTCGGGTTTGGAACGACGATGGAAATACTGTTCCGCACTTTCCAATTTTTGGAGTGGTTGTAAGATGAAGTTGTAAAGTATCTTGCCTTTTTCCGTCGGCACCACTTTACGAGGAGAACGGTCGAATAACTTATACCCCGCATACGCCTCCAAAGAATTCAGGTGAAGGCTAACGCCCGGCTGTGAGATAAATAATTCTTTAGCGGCAGATGATAATGTACCGGTTTCATATATGGCTCTAAAAGTCCTTAGCCATTCCAAATTCCACTGCATAACTATTATTTTTATAATACAAATATACAATTTAAGTTATTTTGGTGATAATAAAACATTCCTGAAATTTGTCTCATAATGTTCTTATAAAAAATGATTGGGCAAGAAGTGCTCTAGAATCAAATAGTCGAGTGGGAGCAATTTATGCTTGAAGGCTACTAGATTGGCGGCCATAAGCGATTTCTTTAGGAGATTGGACATTATCAAATAAAAACGGTTTTAAATAACAAAAAAAGATGGAATATAGAAAATTAGGCAATTCGGGATTAAAAGTACCGGTGTTAAGCTTAGGTACAGGTACCTTTGGCGGTACGGATGAGTTCTTTAAGCGTTGGGGCCAGACGGATGTAAAAGAAGCTTCACGGTTGATTGATATCTGTTTAGAGAATGGGGTAAACTTCTTTGATACCGCCAATGTTTATTCGCAGGGAGTATCTGAAGAAATATTAGGTCAGGTCCTAAAAGGAAAAAGAAACGAGACAATCGTTTCAACCAAAGGCACTTATACTATGGGAACAGGGGTGAACGAAAGAGGGGGCTCTCGTTTTCATATCACAAATGCGATCAATGATAGTTTGAAGCGTTTGAAAACAGATTATGTTGATATATATTTTATGCATGGTTTTGACAGTAGTACCCCCATTGAGGAAACGCTGCGGACATTGGACGATCTAGTGTCAAGCGGTAAAGTAAGGTATATTGGCTGTTCCAACTTTGCGGCCTGGCAACTGATGAAGTCGTTGTCCATTTCAGAAAAGTACAACTTCGAAAAATATGTTATCTACCAAGGTTATTATTCCTTGATCGGCCGTGATTATGAGCAGGAACTGATGCCTTTGATAAAGGATCAGGGTATGGGATTGATGGTGTGGAGTCCGCTCGGTTGGGGCAGGCTTACGGGAAAAATAAGAAGAAACCAACCGATTGCGGATGGGCGGATACAATCTGGTGGTGCAGTAGGCTCTCCTCCTGTAGAGGATGAAGAGCTGTATATGCTTGTAGATGTTTTGGAAAGAATAGCAAACGAAACAGGTAAGACTATTTCGCAGGTAGCAATAAACTGGTTGGTACAGCAGGATACTGTTTCCAATATTGTGATCGGTGCAAGAAATGAGCAACAACTGATCGAGAATTTAGGTAGTGTCGGTTGGTCATTATCAGAAGCAAATCTTGCAGAACTTAATGCGATTACAGCTCCTAAACTTATTTATCCACATTGGGTTGGTGATAGGTAACTATAGGTTGTTGAGTAGAGGGTATAGCTTATATAGGGGTTAAGATTTAGTTTGTGACATTTGTCACGGTTCATTCAATTAATTTTTTGTGAATTTTGAAGAGTTAAATTTCGAAAAATAAGTTTTATAGATTTTAGATTGAATTATTATGGGATCAAGTAATTTCAGTAAATATAGAGTTTCTACATCATCAATTGATTGGAAACCTTTGGTAGAGGACAATGTTGATACAAGGGGAATCTTTTATAAAGTTTTGCATTATAATGAAAAACAGCAAAGACCATCTAGTTTTATCTTGAAGTTTGAAAAAGGCGCATCATATCCATTACATAATCATCCTGGTGGAGAAGAAGCTTTTATTTTAGAAGGCGAAGTCTATTTTAATGAATTAAAACTAGTGAAGGGAGATTACTTTTTTACACCTAAAAACTTTAAGCACTCAGTTAAATCAGAAACAGGCTGTCAGATTTTATTTATTGTTCCAGAAGAAGTTGAAATAATGGAAGCGGACACACATTAAAATAAACTATGTAAACTATAATTATTGGAAGTATTATATTTAGCATACTGATCAAAGGTTTATATTTATGTTTATAGTCTTTTGATTCACATGGTAACAGGTTGCGGTTAAGTATTATAGCCTCTTTTTATATTGAAGTATGAGACGCTTTGTTGCCAGAGTAAGTTTGATTTTCTGCATCTGTCTTTTGATTTTATTAGAATGTTTCTGAGTGTTTGTATCTAGTTTTGAAAAAAATAAGGTAATTAAGAAGTGTAAACCGATATAAGAAAATAGAGATAAAGAATGAAAATAGAGATTTTATACAGTTTGACTATAGAGCAATTTGAAAATTTGGGTCACGATGGATATGAATCAGATCAAATTTACAATCTGACATTAAATAGTGATGAGAATTCTTTTTTATTTAAAATTGCACTCGAAAATTTGAAGGAGAAGTATGTGAAAGATTACGAAACAACCTTCGAGGATATTGATGAATATAACAATATTGTGCTTGAAGGAAATTCGTTTGGAGCTTATAATAATGAACTTGTCGGAGTTGCAATTTGTGAGGAACATAAGTGGAACAATAGTCTTTATCTTTCAAATTTAATAGTATCTCAAAAAGATCGACAAAAAGGTATTGGTAAACTCTTAATTCAAAATATAATTGAACATGCAAAAAATAGAAACTTCAGACTTATCGAATTGGAAACTCAAAACACAAATGTTCCTGCAATCAAATTTTACCAAAAGCAAGGTTTTAAAATAACAGGTTTGAAGACGAATTTATATAACAAAGATGGCATTGAAAAAGCAATCTATATGACATTCGAAATATAAAAAATGCCTGTACATAGTTTCATTTTTTAGCTCTAAATAGATGGAGTTATTATAGATAATAAATTTTGGTTGATGGAGCTGGAATTGATAGAACCTTACTTGTTTTTGAATAATGATGAGAACTTATTAGATAATTATTATCAAGCATTAGTAGCCTGTTTATAATGTTATCATATAGGCCATTAAAGCCTTCCGGATGGTGTTTTTGATAAGTAATACTTTGTCCTCGTATGAAAATAAAATATATTTTATTCGTAAAGTATAATTTATTTACGCTAAATTGTAAAGCAGATAGTTCAACTGATCAAGGGCCTGTACTTAATATACCTTAGTACAGGCCTTTATTAAGAGAAAGTAAGAGCCCATTTGGCTTTTCTCAAAATCATTGCATATGACTTTACCACAACTGCTGCGCAAGCTGACTCCTTTCATTAAACCTTATAGACACCTTATATTTTACACTTTATTATTGACAGTCGTTGGTTCGTTTGCTGCACAGGTTAATGCTTTTATTTTAAAGTATACGGTAGATTCAATTAGCGATTTGCTGGTAGCGCAAAGTCCGCTCTCAGCAGGCTTTCACCTGTTGGGTTTTATCACCGTCATACTCTTGACTAAAGAAGTTATTTATTCTTTTGTGCAGTTCGGACAGAAGTATTTTGGCGAAAAGTTAAGGATTTTTATAGCCCGCGACTTTGCACAGGATATAGTAGAAAAGATATTAACCTATAGGTTGGCTTTTTATACTTCGTCGACCAACGAGTCCGGCAAGTTGCAAACACGCATCGATGCCGGGATAAGTAGCTTAACCAGGTTGGTGCAAAATTTCTTTATCGATATTTTACCTTTATTCGCTAATGCTATAGTGGCTTTGGTGTTTATGTTTATGGCCAATTTTTATGTAGGCTTGGTCGGTCTATTAGTGATACCTATCTATTTTTATGTTTCGCAAAGGCAAGCACAGAAATTGTCGGGCTTTCGTCGCAAGATGCGAAATTATAGAGAGAATAAAAGTAATCAGATCATTAACCTGATCAGCTCGATTACCGTGATCAAGTCTTTCGTGCGGGAAGATCTAGAAGCTGAAAAGCATAGGCAGATACAGTATGATATGACGGAAAACCAAATGACAACCCGTAAGACAAGCTTTACGTTTGATAGTATAAAAAGTTTTGTCGAGCAGATTGGCGTGGTTATAGTTATCATCCTGACTGCTTACCTCGTGATGAGCAATCAGATTACTTTAGGTGCTATTATGTTTCATGTGATGTTGTTTAATAATGTGTCGGCACCGATCAGGCAATTGCATCGAATTTATGATGAGGTTAATGATGCGTTGATTTATTCAGAGGGGTTCTTTGAGATATTAGAATCGGATCAACAGGTTGAAGGCTCTGGAACTTATAGACCAACGGATATAAAAGGATTGATTGAAGTTAAAAACATAGATTTTGAATACCCGAATGGAACGAAAGCTATCAAAAATGTCAGTATGACGATAAAGCCCAACGATATTACGGCATTAGTTGGGCTTAGCGGTGCCGGAAAAAGCACGATGATAAACCTGCTCGATAAGTTTTATGACCCTACAGCAGGAGCAATCTATCTGGACGGCGTTGATCTGAAAGAGTATGATACACACTTTTTGAGGCAAAATATAGGTCTGGTATTGCAAAGTAACCATATTTTTAAAGGCTCGATTGCCGAAAATATCCGCTACGGAAAGACAGATGCAAGCATGGAAGAGGTGATAAATGCAGCAAAAAAAGCCTATATACATGAGCAGGTAATGGAGTTGCCCGAGCAATACGAATCAGCAGCTAATCTGCTTTCGGGCGGACAGCAGCAACGTATAGCTATTGCCCGATTGTTTTTGAAAAATCCACCGATCATATTCTTGGATGAACCAACTGCCAATTTAGATGCGATCGCTACCGAGCAGATTAAAAAAAGTCTGGATGCGATTAAAGTAGGGCGTACGGTGATTATCGTCTCGCACAGTATATCGCAGATTATAGATGCCTCGCATATTATTGTAATGGAAAAAGGGGAGGTTGTGGAAGCCGGGACGCACGAGGAGTTGTACGAGAAAAAGAACGTATACCATAAGATTTTTAGTGCAATGGCGAATAGTTTGAATATCCAGAAAATTACAGAGTCGATGTCGGAGCATTAAGGTAATGGCTGATCTGTCTTTTTGATGCACTGGTCGTAGCTCTATAATTGAATAATACCAATGTATCTACGAAAAACACCACGATAGAAAGGTGATTTTATTTAGCTTTGTATCGTTTTACGGACATACGGTTAATTTATGTCAGTAGAAACAAAAAATATATAAAATTACACACGTTGAACTGCTTGTTTTTGCTCTGCTACGTATGAAAAAACTGTTTATACTAAGTCTGTCTGTTATGTACCTGATGCTGTCTACTGGCTTCAGCCAGTACATGCACCTCTGCATGACGACGGATGTACAGCAGTATAGTTTAACAGGTCTGCAGATTAGTAGCGACGAGCCTTGTCCGCTTTGTACAAACCTAGAACAAGGTCTGGCACAGCAGAAAGACGACTGCTGTAAGCTCGAAATTACGCAGCTGCGGACAGATGAATTGGCAAAGACAAACCCCAATTTTGACTTTACCGTTAAAGTGTGGGGAGGCATTATTCCCAACCGTATGTTGGGTGCTGTATTTGACCCAGTAGCAGAGCGTGCATCGAAACATCTTTACAGTACTTCAACCCCTCTTGCCCTCATAGAGCAAAACCCGCTCTATATCTTTCATTGCGTCTATAGAATTTAGGATTGAGCTTAATTTATATTGCGTTCGTTGGCTATGTATATAGACCAACCGAACCTTTAGTTTTTTAAGTTTTATTATTCTAAATTTTTATACAATGAATCTAAAATTCATTGCTTCTGTAAGTTTAATATTTGGACTTTCCTATACTGGGCAGACACAAGTATTACACTTGGCAGATGCTTTGCAACAGGCTGTTGACAATTACGATGGAATCAAAATAAAAGAGAACATCGTGCGGGCTACAGCACAAAATACCATTTACCAAAGACAAGAGTATTTGCCTGATCTTACACTCTCCGCGCAACAAAGCTATGGCACGATCAATGCACAACATGGCCCCATGTATGCTTTTGGAGGTTTAGGGTCGGCTGCGACATCTATGCCCGGCGAAAAACAAAGCTGGGATGCCGCATTTGGCTCTTTATATTTTGCAAATATCAATTGGGATGTGTTTACGTTCGGTAGGCTAAAACAGCAGGTCAAACGTGCAACGGCAAAAGAGACAACAGCAGATAGCGATTTATTACACGAACGCTTTAAGCTCCAGGTGAAGGTCGGCGCAGCATATTTAAACCTTTTGGCGAGCCAGCGGATTAAATATGTGCAGGAACAGAACCATTATAGAGCATCTATCTTTTATGAAATGACGGATAGCCGGGCTAAAAGTGGCTTGATTGCCGAGGTAGATGCTTCGCTGGCAGAGGCAGAAATGTCAAATGCAAAATCATTATTAATCAAAGCAGACGATAAAGAGTTGGAACTGTCCAAACAGTTGGCCGTATTACTGGATCATGATTTTCAGAAATATACGTTAGATAGCCGTCTGACTACAACTATACCCCTGTTGCCAAACGGGGATCTAAGAACGACTTCGGCAGATGAGGTGCACCCTTTATTAAAATGGCAGCAAAGCCGCATTCTGGAAAGCCAAGAAACAGAAAAACTGATGGAAACAGGTAAGCTCCCTACAGTATCAGCTTTTGGGGTCATTCAAGGGCGTGGCTCAGGCTTCGATTGGAACTATATGCAAGACCCGACGGCCTATTCTGGATCTTACCTCAAAGGGGTAGGGATCGATAGAGGAAATTATTTGCTGGGTTTTTCTGTGCGCTGGAACATAACAAGTTTATTCCGATCGACAATCAAAACAAAAGAACAGCAGTATTATACACAAGGCTTGCAGCACGCTTACCAAGAAGCGGATAAAGAATTGCAAGCCCAAAGTATGCTTGCAAAACAGCAAGTGCGTAATGCCTTTGATAATTGGGAAGAAACTAATGTGCAACTATCGGCGGCAGAGTTGGCTTATAAACAACACACTGCCCTGTACGAAAATGGTTTAACCACATTGGTGGATTATACACAGGCTTTATACAGCCTAAATCGTGCAGAGATTGATTTTGAAATCGCACAGAATAATGTTTGGCAAAGTTTGCTCTTATGGGCAGCTGCACAAGGGGATATTGACATTTTGTTAGAGGCTATTAAAAACTAAAATTCTATATGGACTTAATAAGATTTGCACTGCGCAAGCCTATATCGGTTATGGTGTTGGTGCTGGGTTTGTTATTCTTCGGAATAAAAGCCACAAAAGAAGTGAAGGTAGATATTTTGCCGGAGATGGATTTACCTGTCGTGTATGTAGCGCACTCGTTTAACGGGTATACACCGCAGCAAATGGAAGGCTATTTTACAAAGATGTATGTGAATATGCTTTTGTTTACCAATGGTATTAAAAGTATTGAATCTAAAAATACACAGGGACTGACCCTCATGAAAGTGAATTTTTATGAAGGGACAAATATGGGGGAGGCGATTGCACAGATTAATGCTTTATCGACCCGTTCGCAGGTTTTCTTACCGCCGGGAGCACCACCGCCATTTATTATCCGCTTTGATTCATCCTCACAGCCCGTAGGGCAGTTGGTGTTCCGTAGTGCTACAAAGACAAATAACCAGTTGCAGGATATTGCCAATTTTGGCGCCCGCCCGTTTTTAATTGCTATACCGGGGCTGACAACAGCGCCACCATTTGGCGGCAGTCCGCGCACGATCGAAATTAATGTCGACCCTGCAAAACTGCGTGCACATAATATGTCTGCCGAGCAGGTCGTGGAAGCAATCAGTAGAAATAATATTACATCGCCTTCTGGTAATGTTTATATCGGCGATACCAATTATTTAACACCTACAAATAATACGGTAAAGACGGTAGAAGAGCTGGGAGATGTGCCTTTGTTAAAAGGACAGGTAGATAATGTATATATACGGGATGTTGCAACCGTGAAAGACGGAGCAGATATAGCAACAGGTTACGCTCTGATTGATGGCAGGCGGTCAGTGTATATTAATATTGCGAAAGCAAGCAACGCATCAACGCTTGATGTGGTAAACCAGTTGAAAGCTTCCTTGCCCAATATTCAGCGTAATATGCCGGATGACGTAACAATTTCGTATGAGTTTGATCAATCGGTATATATTTCCACAGCATTGAAAAGTCTGATTATAGAGGGCGTGTTGGGGGCTTTGTTGACGGGGCTGATGGTGATGCTATTCTTAAACGATAGAAGAGCTGCGCTGATTGTTATTATGACAATCCCCATTTCCATCATATCCGGCGTTTTATTCCTAAAACTCTTTGGGCAAAGTATAAATATCATGTCTCTCTCGGGACTAGCTTTGGCCATTGGTATTTTGGTGGATGAAAGTACGGTTACTATAGAGAATATACACCAGCACTTTGACATGAATAAAACTAAAACACAAGCCATATGGGATGCTTGTAAGGAAATAGCCTTTCCCAAACTTTTAATCATGCTTTGTATTTTAGCGGTTTTTGCTCCCGCATTTATGATGACAGGTATACCAGGGTCACTGTTTATGCCCTTAGCGATGGCCATCGGTTTTTCGATGATATTTTCCTTCCTTTTGTCGCAAACATTTGTGCCCGTGATGGCCAATTGGATGATGAAACGAAAAGAGCATAGAGTCGAGGAAGAGAAAAAACATTGGTTTGATGGCATAAGGGATGGTTTTGTACGGGTGTTGGATAATCTGATGAAAGGTAGAAAGCTAATTGTAGGTGTCAGTCTGCTTGCCATTTTTGGGGCTGCATTTGCGCTTTACCAAATGACAGGTAAGGATGTCTTACCTACGTCAAATTCTCGTCAGTTTCAAGTGCGGCTGAAGGCAGCAGAAGGAACACGTATTGAGGTGACAGAAATGAAGGTGAAAAAGTTTTTACAACACCTAGAAGAAAAAGTAGGAGAGGGGAATGTAGCTATTACATCGGCTTATATAGGTCAGCACCCGTCCACCTTTGCAGTCAGTCCGATATATTTATACAATGCAGGTCCTCACGAGGCATTGATGCAAGTGGCTTTGCACGAATTTAGTGGCAATTCGGATCAGCTGAAGGACGAACTAAGAGCATTTTATAAAGAAAAGATGCCTGATTTACAATTGTCGTTTGAGCCCATAGAATTGACCGAAAAGATTTTGAGCCAGGGCTCGAATACACCAATTGAGATCAGAGTATCGGGGATGATGAAAAAAATGAACCGCATGTATGCCAATAAGCTTTTAGCAAAACTGAAAGAATTTGATTATATGCGCGATCAGCAGATACCGCAGTCTATGGACTACCCTGCGTTGCAGATTGAAATAGACCGTGCACGTGCGGCACAACTAGGCCTGGACGCACAGGATATTGCCCACTCATTGGTGCCAGCAACTGCATCCACACGGTATACCAATAAGAACTTTTGGGTAGGAGGAATGATGGGCATTGCCTACGATGTGCAGGTACAGACGCCGCAGCACCAGCTGAATAGTAAAGAGGAGCTCATTAACCTGCCCATCGCCAAAAATGGCGAACGTACTGTATTAGGAGATGTCGCTACCGTTACACCCGTTAAAGAGTTGGGTGAGAGTTACAACTTAGGAACAATGGGATACACCACTGTAACGGCAAATATACATCAGACCGATTTAGAACGTGCGACGAAAGATGTAAACGCAGCAATCGCTTCGCTTGGCGAGCTGCCAAAAGGCATTAACGTCGCTGTGGCAGGGATGGCTCCCGTATTGGATGAAACGATGTCAAGTTTAGCTTCCGGTCTTTTGATCGCTATTGTTGTTATTTTCTTAATGTTGGCAGCTACATTTCAGTCGTTTCGTGCTTCGCTGGTTATTTTGACAACCGTACCCTTTGTAGCTGTTGGTGCATTGATTTTGCTTAATCTGACAGGTTCCACGTTGAACTTGCAGTCATATATGGGGCTGATTATGTCCATCGGTGTGTCTATTGCTAATGCTGTGCTTTTAGTGAATAATGCAGAAACGGTGCGTAAAGAGACAAACGATGCGGTGTTTGCTGCCATGGAAGCTGCGCGATTGCGGATACGCCCTATTATTATGACTACGTTAGCGATGATGGCAGGCATGCTTCCCATGGCAATAGGGTTTGGTGAGGGGGCTGATCAGGTGTCGCCTTTAGCACGTGCTGTAATCGGAGGGTTGGTGTTTTCGACAGGATCAGTATTGCTAATATTGCCTTTGTTATATGCATGGGTGCAGAAAAATACAAGTATCGTTTCGCCGTCATTGGATCCTGAAGATGAAGAAAGTGTATACTATAACCCAGCAAAGAGTTAATCTGATGATAAACTTCGCTATAGAAGTATGGAAGAGTAAATGAGAAAAATAAATTAATTACATATGAATTGGACATATATACTTGTTGCTGTTGCGTTTTTATTGACCGCCTGTGACAATACAAAAGAAGAAAATAAAGAAAAGATGAAGGAGGATAAGCCGGCAATGATGATGATGAATCCTTTCGAAACAGTGGCTATAGTTAAAAGCAATCCGCAGGTGATGCTACAGTTGGCTGGTGAGTTGAAACCCGATCAACAGACTGAATTATTTGCAAAGGTGAACAGTTATGTCAAGGAATTGCGGGTGGATATCGGTGATTATGTCACGAAGGGCCAGGTGCTCGTATTATTGGAAGCGCCTGAATTGCAGGCGCAACTGGCTAATGCGAAAGGTAAGGTAGCGGCGCAACGTGCTACATATATAGCGACAGCAGCAACCTATGACCGCATGATGAAGGCCAATGAAACAAAAGGGGCAATTGCAAAAGATGCAATAGATCAGATAACTGCGCGAAAACTGGCTGATGAAGCACAGCTGCAGGCGGCAGAAGCAACGTACCGAGAAGTGAAGGATATGGATGCCTACCTGGTAATACGTGCTCCATTCAGCGGTAGGGTTACAGATCGTCAGGTGGACTTAGGAGCCTATGTCGGTCCGATGATAAAAGTACCTCTACTGGTGCTGGAAGATAATGATAAGCTGCGTTTGAACTTGTCCATACCTGAGGCAAATGCGTCATACGTAAGCATAGGAGATACAATTAGTTTTCAGGTTAGATCGCAGCCGCAGACAGTCTTTAAAGCGCAGGTAAGTCGTAAAACAGGAAGTATGGATGTGCAGTTAAGGTCGGAGCGTCTAGAGGCGGATGTGCTGAATGCCGATAAGAGTTTGAAACCTTATATGATAGCTGAGGCCAAGATACCTTTGCAGCATACAGAAGCTACTTTCTTTGTACCTAAGACGGCTGTTGTGGAAAGTGGGATGGGGGTGTATGTCATCCGTGTGGAGCAAGGGAAAACGAAGAATGTATCAGTTCGAAAAGGAAGAATGATGCCCGAGCAGTTTGAAGTATTTGGCGAACTGAATGAGGGCGATATGCTATTGAAAATGGCAAATGAAGAGGTCATGGAAGGTACGGAAATACCTAAAACGAAGATGTAAGAGAATAGAAACTCAGGAAGAAAAAAGAAGTATTTATGAGTTTCATTAGAAATAAGAATACAGCAATAAATTATTTATCAATGACTAATAAAATAATTAAAACAGTCTTTATACTGGGCATCATACTGTTTATCGGTTGTGGACAGTCAGCCCAAACAACTGTTAGTAAAGTTGAAGAGCAAAAAGAACAACATAATAATGTGCTCACTGGCTCTAAGGCATCGCCGCAGAAAGGTGATCAGGTGCCTAACAATTTAGTATGTATGGTGAACGATGCGTATATGGGAAAAGAACAGATCGAAGTAACTGTTGACGGTAAGATGTATTATGGTTGTTGCGATATGTGCAAAGAGCGTATCCCTAAAGATGCGAGTGTAAGGTATGCAATAGATCCACATACGATGCAAAAAGTAGATAAAGCGACGGCATATATTGTTATGATCGCTAAGGGTGGGGAAGTTGCTTATTTTGAGAGTAAATCAAGCTATGAAGCCTTTAGACAGGCACAGGCACGATAATAGGTAGTAGGTTGGTTGCAAACGTTGAGAGATCAACGTTGAAAAGGGGTCTTGATGCCCCTTTTTTGTTTTTAATGCGATGCGCTTTCCTTGGGTGGATGGAAATATATTACGCAGTATGAAATAGATTTTGTAGCTTTAATTATAAACTTATCCTTTTGTAAATAAGAGGTTTGCATCAGTGTGTTTATCGCCTGATAGGTCGGGCAATACACTGCTGTAGTAATCATTTTAAACCAAAACAATATGAAGAGAGAGAATGCACATCAAGATCGGCGTAGCTTTTTATTTAATTTGAGTATGCTGGCGGGAGGACTGGCTGTTACAAGTCCCTTAAAAGGTTTCGACCTAAACAACAGGCTTCGGGTAGTATTGGTCGGGACAGGAGTCCGCGGCATAACATTTTGGGGTAAACGGCTGGTTGATCAATATGCCAGTAAGCTGCAATTTGTAGGCTTATGCGACCATAATAAAGGAAGGTTGCAATATGCTAAGGAATATATGGGGGTAGATTGTCCGCTTTATACAGATTTTGATGAAATGATGAGGGCGAATAAGGTTGATTTAGTTATTGTATGTACCAAAGATTCTACACATCACGAATTTATAATTAAAGGCTTGAATTATGGTTGTGATGTACTCACTGAAAAACCATTAACGACAGATGAAGAAAAATGTCAGCAAATAATTGACGCAGAGAAAAAATCAGACCGTCGTTTGATTGTCGGGTTTAATTATCGGTGGGGGCCTTATGTCACAAAAATTAAAGAACTACTAAATGAAGGTATCATAGGTGAGGTAACTTCGGTCGACTTTAATTGGTATCTCAATGTCCATCATGGAGCATCCTATTTTAGACGCTGGCATGGACTGATGGAGGAGGGAGGCTCGTTATGGGTGCATAAAGCAACGCACCATTTTGATCTGTTAAACTGGTGGCTGGCTGATGAACCGGAAGAAGTCTTTGCGTATGGTGCATTGGAGCACTACGGTAGTAATGGACCCTTTAGAGGGGAGAATTGCAGAACATGTGTACACAAGACGACCTGTAATTATTATTGGGATATTACCAAGAGTAAGATGGATATGAATCTTTATGTGAACAACGAACAGTATGATGGCTATGTGAGGGATAATTGTTTGTTTAGAGAAGAAATAGATATTTATGATAAAATGTCGGCACAAATAAAATATAGAAAAAATACGGTGGTAAATTATAGCCTCACTACATATTCGCCATTTGAAGGGTGGAAAATTGCATTTAATGGGCATAAAGGCCGTATAGAAGCTTGGTTGGATATTCCTTGGATGAATAATGAAAACCTGGATCAATCAGCATTGCACGCCAGTGAGATGAATCAGGTGGCGTCTGCCGACCAAGTAGTAGAACCCGTCATTTTATTCAAGAGTTGGGAAGATTATAAGGTAGTAAATGTAATGAGCGAAAGAGCAGGGCATGGTGGCGGAGATAAGCGCCTGCAGGACAAATTGTTTTTGCATCCAGAAGCTCCCGATCCATTAAATCATGCAGCAGGATTAAAAGATGGTGTACTTTCTATTATGGTGGGTATTGCAGCGCGTAGAAGTATTGAACAGGGAAAGCCTATCAAAATTAAAGATCTCGTTACAATTTAATTGAACAGCGTTGGAAATAAAAAATCCTGAAGCGGGGAGCTCCAGGATTTTACTAACTAACCAATTATTAACCTAAATTATGAATTACTATATAAACGGCGGCTGTTGGGCTTTTGGTACAATGTATCTTGTTTTTTAACGCTTTTTAACGGATTGTCCTGAAGTCAGGTGTTTAATGGTCCTATTTCTCTTGATTTTCCTGGTAAATCGGCTAATAGTCCATGTTTTTGATAATTTAGTGTCAATATGTTATAATATAATGTCAATAGTTTTACAGTTAATTCTCTATGTTTGGGATATTTTAGGTAATACAAGCAAAGATTATATACCGGTGACCGTAGGTATAAACTAATTATGTGCTGTAATATTTGTATTTGATTGTAATAAACCTCCAAGCGTGATGTTGTTTTTTTTATGACCTATAATAAATTAGAAGATAGTCAATTGTTAGTCTTGTTGTCTCAGAAAAATGAGCGCGCGTTTGATATTGTATTCGAAAAGTACAGGCACAAGATATATACATTTAGTGTTTCTATATTACATGAGCCTGCTCTTGCACAAGATGTGGTTCAGGACGTTATGATAAAATTATGGCAAATGGAGGAGCGTTTGTTGGAGGTGAAAAATTTGGACCAATGGCTGCGGGTAATGACTCGGAATCGAACAATTGATATTTTGCGCTCGAAGAAGCATATGTCCGATCAACTGAGTTATTTTTCTTGTGAAGAACAGTTAAGAGATAATACCACCCAAGAGCAAATTTTATATAAAGATTTACAGCATATTTTAAATAGAGCAATAGCTGGATTACCGATACAACAGCAACGTGTTTATCAGCTGATTGAAGTGGAGGGGTTTAATAATAAAGAGGTGGCTAATGAACTGGGGTTAACGCCTGCCACGGTGCAAACACATCTAAAATTGGCTAGACGTAAATTGCGGGCTTATCTGCTTAAGTATAGCGATAAGACTATTTGTTTACTGTTGTTGTTGTTTATTTAATTTTTTTTTTAAAACCCATTACCCAAATGGGGAAATACAAACGTCTTATTACTAAGACAGCGACCATTCTTAAAATATGAAAACGGAACGTTTACACTATTTATTTGAAAAGTATAAGGCAAAAAAGCTAACAGCGGATGAGCAGAGAGAATGGTTTCTTTTTCTCAATGACCAATCTGTCAGGCATGAGCTGGAATTTTTATTGGATGAGGATTGGCATAAGATCGATGAGCTAACAAAAAGCGAGATGTCTGATATATCTGCTGAGAATATTAGATCAACTGTCTTGCATAAAACTGTTAAAAAGAAATCGTATATCTGGAAGTATCAAGTTGCTGCAGCAGCAGTTCTTTGTTTTATTGCCATATCTGTTTTTTATTGGAAATATAATGCTGCGTCAGGGGTTGAGCCAGGAGCAAACCGTGCTTTTTTGACCTTAGCAAATGGTGAAAGAGTGGAGCTTAATAGTGATAAGGATGGTATTGAGTGGGGGGATAATGGGGTTCATTATACAGATGGTACAAAAGTGGTCGAAAGGGGCGTGATCGATGCGGCTGAATGGGTAGTGTTGGAAACACCTATCGGTGGGCAGTATAAAATAAAACTGGCAGATGGCACAGAAGTGATGTTGAACGCAGCATCCTCATTAAGTTATCCTATGCATTTTGGAGGGATGGATAGCAGAGAAGTGGAGCTTAAAGGAGAAGCTTTTTTTGCTGTTACAAAAAATGAAGACCAACCTTTTATTGTGAAAACTTTGGGACAACGAGTGCAAGTTCTGGGAACAAAATTTATGGTGAGTGCTTATGAAGATGATGCGATAGAGAAAACCACATTGCTGGAAGGTGAAGTTGAGGTTGCGACGAGTAAAGATGCGATTCGTTTAAAACCTAATAGACAGGCGATAATTAAAGAGGGAAATCTACAAGAACGTATAGTATTGGCAAATGAAGAAATTGCCTGGATATATGATGAATTTGTGTTTAATAATGAAGTTTTAGAACAAATAATGAAGCAGTTGGTGAGGTGGTATCAGGTAGATGTGGTTTATGAAGATGAAAGCCTTAAGCAAGAGAGTTTTGTGGGGATAGTCGGGCGGTTTGAAAATATTGATAAATTATTGGAGATGTTGGAAGCAACAAGCGGCACTGTAGGCTTCGTTAGAAATGGTAAAAGTATAATTGTTAAAAGAAAATAACCAGAAAGTAAAACTAAAATATGATGCCTATGAGAGATTGAAAAATTAGGAGGTTGAAATAAATCAAGGGTGCTGGAACACCCCTGATTATATGATAGTTCAGTAATACCTCAATTAAATTGAAATTAACCCATATAGGGTTTTTACTAAACCAAAAATTAAACTGTAATCAAATGTATAAAAATTATACGCATGTACGAACATGGCAAGGGCGTATTCTTGCCAGATTATACAAGACAATGCACTTTTGTGTGTTGTTTCTCTTAGTTTGCTTGTTTTCGGCAATGGGAATCGCTCAAAATGTTACAATTAAACAAAAGAATGTAACATTGATAGACGCTTTTAGAACAATAAAACAACAAACAGGTTATAACTATTTATGGGCGGCCAAGTCTGTAAATGGTCAGAAAAAGATTGATTTAGCTATTGAAGGAGTGAGCCTGGACCAGGCAGTTAGCAAAATTATTGAAGGCTTGCCACTAACTTATGAGTTAAAAGAAAAAACTATTCTGATAAAGGAAAGCAACACAAAAAGTGCAACAATAGTTTCTTCAAGCCCAATAAACAAATTAAAAACAAGGGAAGAACCTGCCGAACAACTGCAAACAGAATTTACAGGTACAATACGTGACTCTTTAGGTGAAGCAATTGTAGGCGCGACCGTTCGGTTGATGGGAAGGGACGCTTTGGCAGTCAGTACGGATCGAGAAGGTGTTTTTAAAATTAAAGCCAATGCCGGCGATCGTATACAGATAGATATGCTTGGTTATGAAACGCAAGTAGTAACATTGACTGGATCATTGGTTAATATTGTGATGCAACAGGCTGTCAGCTACCTGGATGATTTGGTTGTGGTAGGCTTTGGTACGCAAAAAAAATCAAACTTAACAGGTTCGGTAGCTATCGTGGATAGTAAATCACTAGAAAGCCGCCCTGTGCGAAATGCAATTCAGGCTCTACAAGGATTAGCACCTGGGCTGAACATTTCACAGAATAATGGATCTTTAGAAAGTAATCCATCTATTAATGTGCGCGGAACAGGAACAATCGGAACGTCGTCATCTTCACCTTTAATTTTAATAGACGGCGCTGAAGGTTCTTTAACAGCTTTAAACCCACAGGATATAGAATCAGTATCAATTTTAAAAGATGCTGGTGCATCTTCCATTTACGGGTCGAGAGCGGCTTTTGGAGTTATTTTAGTAACAACAAAATCGGGTAAGGCAGGTCGAACAACGGTTAACTATAATAATAGTATGCGATTAAATAAACCAGCGTTGATGCCTAAAATGATGGATTCGTATACTTTTGCACAATATTTTAACCAAGCACAAGTAAATGGTGGCGGATCGCCTCATTTTTCAGAAGAGCATTTACAGCGTATTTTAGATTATCAAACTGGAAAAATTACGACAAGTATTATTCCTAATCCCAGTAATCCGGAAAAATGGGCAGATGGTTACGATCATGGAAATGATAATAATGATTTCTTTAAGTTAATGTACCGTGATCAGGCATTTGCACATGAACATAATCTGAGCTTAAACGGTGGAACTGAAAAAACAACATATTATTTGTCAGGTAACTTCATGAAGCAACAGGGAATGATGGCTTTCAATACAGACCATTACGACCGTTATTCAATCGCTGCTAAGATCAACTCTAAGCTTTCTGATATTTTTACAGTTGGGTATACAGCTCGATTAGTAAGAGAAGATTATGAAAGGCCTGCAGATTTAACAAATTCTTTTTACGACAATTTAGGAAGACAAGGCTGGCCAACATTGCCTTTGTACGATCCTAACGGTTATCTTTTTAGCTCCCCCAGCCCAGTATTGGGCATGAAAGAGGGAGGAAATGATAATTCAACAAAAGATTTTGTTACACAGCAGTTACAGTTAGTTTTAGAACCCATAAAAGGGTGGAAAACCTATGGAAACTTTAATTATAGAACGAAGACTGAATTTAGACATTGGGATTCGCATAAATTGTATAATTATGATGTTGCTGGTAACCCTTACTTATATAAAAACACATCGAATGTACATGAGTATGGATTGAAAGAAAATTACTACAATATCAATTTGTATTCAGAATATGAGAAGACGTTAGGCTTACATACTATGAAGGCTATGGCTGGGTTTCAGATTGAAGAAACATCTTATCGTAGCTTAAGTGCGCAACGGGAAGGTATAATGATGCCAAGCCAGCCAGTGTTGGATTTAACTTCGGGAACCGATGTGAATGGAAAGCCGGTTTCGCCTTTAGTAACTGGACAGTACCAAAATTGGGCAACTGCGGGTTTCTTTGGACGTTTTAATTATGATTATGATCAAAAGTACCTGTTGGAGGTAAATATGCGTTACGACGGATCATCACGTTTTAGATCGGATACTCGATGGGGCTTTTTTCCATCCGTATCGGCGGGCTGGAATATAGCTAAAGAAAGTTTTTTTGAACCTATTTCGGCCACTGTAAATATGTTCAAACTACGAGCTTCATACGGAGAACTGGGTAATCAGAATACCGATATGTGGTATCCCACGTATGTTGTGCAACCAACAGGTACGGCAGATGGAGCATGGTTAATTGGAAATGCGAGACCGAATACTGCTGGCGCCCCAGGCTTGGTGAGTGCAGCTTTAACCTGGGAGACTATAAAAACATTAAATATAGGCGCTGATTTTGCACTTTTTGATAACCGTTTGACCGGATCTTTTGAAGTCTTTGAAAGAAAAACAGAGGATATGGTAGGCCCTGCACCACAACTACCAGTAATATTAGGAACAGCTGTGCCTGAGGCAAATAATACGGACTTAAAAACGAATGGTTTTGAAGCAACATTGGGATGGAATGATCAAACTGCTGGCGGTTTCTCCTATGCTGTAAAGTTATTGTTATCAGACTACAGAACAACAGTGACAAAATATCCTAATGAACTTGGGTCTTTGGATGTATATAGAAAAGGACAAAGATTGGGTGAAATTTGGGGTTATGAAACGATCGGTATAGCAAAGTCCACAGAAGAAATGGACGCACATTTAGCTTCATTACCAAATGGTGGGCAAACAGCGCTAGGAAGTCAATGGGATGCAGGTGATATTATGTACCGTGATTTAGATGGAGATGGCAAAGTAGATAGCGGAGCGGGAACAGAGTCAGACCCCGGTGATAGAAGAGTAATCGGGAATACAACCCCACGTTATAATTTTGGTTTTAATTTCAATGGTTCGTATAAAAACTTTGATTTTAATGTGTTCTTGCAAGGTGTTATGAAGAGGGATATTTGGCAGGGCGGCTATTATTTTTGGGGAGCAACATCTAATAAATGGGCGTCAGCAGGTTTAGTTTATCATGAGGATTTCTTCAGAACAGCTGATAATGCATTAGGAGAAAACTTAAACGCTTATTATGCTAGGCCTATTTTTGAAAGTGGCAAAAATCAAGTGGAACAGACACGTTACTTGCAAAATGCTGCTTATGTGCGATTGAAAAACGTACAATTAGGATATACTTGGGTACCAGCAGGCAAATTAAGCCAAGGGGTATCTAAGGTGCGTTTCTTTTTGTCTGGAGAAAACTTGTGGCAAGGATCCAGTGTAGCAAAAATGTTCGACCCGGAAACCATTGATGGCGGTTCAAATGGTACGGTTTATCCATTGACAAAGGTATGGTCGGCAGGTTTAAGTGTAACATTTTAAAAATTAAACAGATGAAAATTAGATATAATTTGTTTACCTACGGCTTAGCAGGTCTTTTAGGTATATTTATAGTAACGTCATGTAATAAAAACATGGATATTTCGCCGCCTTCGCAGATTACTCCAGAAGATTACTTAACAGAAGAGTCTCAGCTTGCGGCCTATGCTGTTGGAAGATATCCAGACTTACTTCCTTCCCACGGTGGTTGGGGCTTTGGTATTTTTGGAATTGATGCCAATACAGATAATATGGTAGTGCCAGATTTGAATAATCGATTTATTCCTGGCGAATGGCGTGTTGGGACATCGGGGGGCGATTGGAGTTTTGGTAATATTTATCAGATGAATTATTTCTTCAACCGTGTGTTACCTTTATGGAAAGAGAATAAAATTACGGGCTCTGCAGAAGGAATAGCTCATTATATTGGAGAGATGTATTTCTTAAGGGCTGTGGAATACTTTAATAAGCTACAGTCTTTAGGCGATTTTCCGATTGTCAGGACGGCTATGTCTGATAAAGATCCGCAATTATTAGTCGAAACAAGTAAGAGAGCGCCAAGAACGGAGGTGGCAAGGTTTATACTGTCGGATTTAGATTCGGCAATTACACTCTTAAAAACGGTGTCTCCCGATGGAGCAAAACAGCGTATTTCAAAAAATGTAGCTTACTTATTGAAGTCACGTGTAGCACTGTACGAAGGAACATGGCTAAAGTACTTTAAAGGAACGGCTTATGTTCCGAATGGGACAAACTGGCCAGGAGCTTCTAAAGAGTATAATAAAGGGTATCAATTTCAATCGGGTAGTATAGAGTCAGAAATCGAGTTTTTCTTAAAAGAAGCGATGACGGCTAGTCAAGTAGTAGCTGATAATGTGCCTTTAGTGAATAATACAGGAATTATAGAATCACATAATAATGAAAACCCTTATTTCAGTATGTTTGGCGCTTTGGATATGTCAGGATATAGTGAAGTCTTGCTGTGGAGACAGTACAATGAAAGCCTAAGTACACATAACGTTCCTGTGTATGCACAACTTGGAAACTATGGCGTAGGCTTAACACGCAGTATGGTGGAGAGCTTTCTGATGAAGAATGGACTACCTATTTATGCTGCTGGCTCTGGTTATCATGGAGATGATTACATTTCTGATGTGCGTAAGGATAGGGACGGTCGTCTTGTCTTATTCTTGAAAGAGCCAGGACAGAAAAATATTTTAGTTAACTTGGGCTTGGGCACACACGGAACACCTATAGAGCCTAAGCCTCGTATTTTTGAAACAAATGTGGAGAAAATGTATTCTTCAGGATATACAATCCGTAAAGGCATATCCTACGATGGCGCACAGACAAATAATGGAAGTGGGTTCACGGGGAGTATAGCATATAGAGCCGTTGAAGCTTATTTGAATTATATGGAGGCTTGCTATGAACTGCATGGTAGTTTAGATAATAAGGCCCAGAATTATTGGATAGCGATAAGAAAACGCGCAGCAGTATCCGAGGACTTTAATAAAACGATTGCAGCAACAGATATAAACAAAGAAAAGAGAGATTGGGGAGTGTATTCAGCAGGAAATTTTGTTTCTCCTACTCTATATAACATCCGTCGTGAGCGTAGAAGTGAACTGATGGCAGAAGGCTTACGATTAATGGATTTAAAAAGATGGAGAGCAATGGATCAGTTAATTAATGCAGCTGTGCATTTTGAAGGCTTTAAATTGTGGGGGCCGATGAAAGACTGGTATACAAAAGATCAGTTGGTTTATGGTGCGACCAACGAAAAAGCAGTTGTTTCTGACCCCGCATTGGGAGAGTATTTAAGACCTCAAGAAATTCGAAGCAATGCTTTATCGTATAATGGCGCACGTTTCGTAATGCCACATTATTTGGCTCCTATAGCGGTAGAACATTTTCAATTAACATCATCTGATGGTAGTATTGAACAGTCTGTGATATACCAAAACCCAGGCTGGCCTACTGTGGCTGGGGCAGGCGTAACAGCAAAGTAATGGACATATAGTTTATAAAAAAAATCCTGAAGCGGGGAGCTTCAGGATTTTACTAACTAACCAATTATTAACCTAATTATGAATTACTGATATTATCGCAAAGCCTGTGCCAAGGTTGTTTGTACATATATTTTTAACACTTTTTTAACAAACGTCTACAGGCTTAATAAAAATATACTGTGGAAATACTATTGAGGTATATCAAATTATAGGCTGATGATAAAATAATATCTTTTAAGGACAAATATTGGTTTTCAAGTACTAAATAATACACTTAGAAGCTTTAAAAAGGGGTGTAAATTGAAAATCCTGAAGCGGGGAGCTCCAGGATTTTACTAACTAACCAATTATTAACCTAAATTATGAATTACTGATATAATTACAAAGGTTGTGCCAAGATGATTGAATTCGTGCTTTGCCATTTCTTTTAACTTTTTTTAACGATAATAAGGAGTGTCTTCTAGAATAATTGACGGTATGAATGGTTTGTTGCCGAATTTAACATTGTCAATATGGCAATTTTATATCTAAGTTGTCACTTTTTATGTCATTTAGGCGAATGTTTTAAAATTAAAAAATCCTGAAGCGGGGAGCTCCAGGATTCTAAACTAACTAACCAATTATTAACCTAAATTATGAATTGTAAACAATACGTATGGTGAAGGAAATTCGCTACTATAGGCTTTCTTTTTAACAGTTTTTTAACATTTATCCGATTTATAATCATGTGGCGAGTTTTTTTGCAGTTTAAAGCAGTGCTATAAATTGAAGGTAGTGCTGTGATAGAAGTATGTTGGTTTTACTTCGATAATTGTTAATTTTAGATGCTTAACTTAAATTGAAAAGACATGAACCAAAGAATATTTTTTAAAGAAGATCAGTGTTTTACTCATTGGTCAGTATGGTGGGTGTGGGTTATTTTATTTGGTCTGGATATTTTGCTTTTATACGGTGTATACGTACAGTTAATTTTGGGTAAACCTTTTGGTGATAAGCCCGCCAGTGATGTTGGCTTGTTGTTTGCAACAGTATTGTTATTGGGTATCACGTTGCTTTTTGCACTATTTCGTTTGCAAACGATTATAAAAGAAGATGGGGTATATGTACGTTTTTATCCCTTTCATATAAAGATGAGATATTTTCCGTGGAGCGAGCTAGAAAAAGTCTATGTGCGTAAATATAAACCAATCACGGAGTACGGGGGGTGGGGATTGAGAATAGGAGGCGTGAAAAATGGCACTGCTTATAACATGTCGGGAAATAAGGGACTACAACTTGTTTTTAAGAGAGGGAAAAAACTATTGATAGGAACAAGAAAGTCCAATGAGTTACAGCAAGTATTGGAACAGGAGGGTTTCCTGAGCTCTTCAGATAAAATATAAAGCATGCTCTAACACTGCTATTATTTTATCCTAACATTTGTCATAGAATATTATTTCCGATAACCTCACGTGGCGTTCTGAATGATGCCGATTTGTGGGCGAGGTCCTAAAACAGTATTTTTTATCGCATATTATTGCTTGAGTAGAACAGGTAAGAGATACAGGAAATTAATCACAATTCTACGTCTCTATCTTGATTGAGGTCGTTTTGACTTTTATTCATAATGATGGTTTTTGTCTAAATATAATTCTGATATAATATCATTTGTTTGTTTTATTGTTTGTTTTCCCCCTTTATTTGTTAATAATGGTTTTGTAGGGGTTGCTCGTGTGATTATTATTTGTATATTGTAGAAGTAATAATATCAGTGACTTAGCTGTTATTCTACTATATACTTAGAAAAATAATTTCATAAGCTCTTTTGACGGGCTTTTGAATAGTTAAACCCAATTTTATGATGAACTCTCCAGGACTTCTCTTTCGGGAAGCAATGAAAAAGGAAAAACCATTGCAGGTTGTAGGCGCTACGAATGCCAACCATGCCTTGTTAGCAGAGCAGGCAGGGTTTAAGGCTATCTATCTTTCGGGGGGTGGGGTTGCGGCGGGCTCGTTAGGTATTCCTGATTTAGGTATTACCAATTTACAGGATGTATTGATTGATGTGGAACGTATAACAAATGTATGTGCACTGCCACTTATGGTGGATATTGATACAGGGTTCGGGCCATCGGCATTTAATGTTGGACGAACGATCAAATCATTGGTGAAGGCAGGAGCGGCGGCTGTACACATGGAAGATCAAGTAGGAGCAAAGCGCTGCGGGCATAGACCGGGTAAAGAACTGGTTTCTTTAAAAGAAATGGCAGACCGCATTAAAGCAGCAGTGGATGCACGGATAGATGAAAATTTTGTGCTAGGAGCTCGAACAGATGCTTTGGCTTCGGAAGGTATAGAAAGAGCATTGGAGCGTGCTGTAGCCTATAAGGAAGCCGGTGCAGACTTTATTTTCGCAGAAGCTGTGCATAGCCTAGAGGATTATAAGCGATTTAGCGAGGCCACAGGATTACCTGTACTGGCTAATATTACAGAGTTTGGCCAGACACCTTTGTTTACAGACAAGCAGCTGCAAGAAGCTGATGTAGCTATAGCTCTTTATCCTCTATCTGCATTTCGTGCCGCAAATAAAGCAGCTTTAAATGTCTATCGTCACATCCGTAAGGATGGAGGTCAAGCTGCTGTTATAGACACTATGCAAACCAGAGAAGAATTATATCAAAGCATAAACTATTATGCTTATGAAAATAAATTGGATCAATTGTTTAATACCAAGTATGATGAGTCAAACAAATGAAACAGGTTTTAAGCCCAAAAAAAGTGTAGCACTTTCCGGTGTTGCGGCAGGAAATACTTCCTTAAGTACAGTTGGGAAAAGTGGTAACGATTTACATTATCGGGGCTATGATATTCTGGAACTGGCTGATAATGCTTCCTTTGAAGAGGTAGCCTATTTACTTATTTATGGAGCCTTGCCAACAGAAGCACAATTAATAACATACCGGACACAGTTGGTCAGTCAACGGGGAATACCCACTGCTGTACAGCAGATATTGCAGCAGCTTCCGCCCACAACACATGCTATGGATGTGCTACGCACGTATGTGTCGGTATTCGGTAGTATGCAGCCCGAGAAAGAGAGTCAGCCTTTAGCAGGGGCCAAGGATATAGCCAGTAGGTTGCTGGCGTCAATGGGTTCCGCTTTGCTGTATTGGTATCATTTCAGTCAACATGGGCGGGAGGTTAAAGTAGATACAAAAGATAGCACAATAGGTGGACATTTTTTACATCTGTTGCATGGCGTACCGCCTCGGGCATCCTGGGTAAAAGCGATGGAAGTATCGTTGAACCTATATGCGGAACATGAATTTAATGCTTCAACGTTTACTGCGCGGGTTATAGCAGGTACAGGCTCGGATATTTACTCCTGTGTTGCAGGAGCAATTGGTGCATTACGGGGTCCAAAGCACGGCGGGGCAAATGAAGTGGCTTTTGAAATTCAAAGCCGTTATGCAGATGCAGACGAAGCAGAGGCAGATATCCGCCGTAGGCTCGCAGCAAAAGAGGTGATAATCGGTTTTGGACATCCCGTATATACAGTTTCTGACCCTAGGAATGAAGTTATTAAACGGATAGCTAGAGAACTTTCGGAAGAGGCAGGCGATATGAGCCTTTACCTGATAGCCGAGCGATTGGAAAAAGTGATGTGGGAAGAAAAACGGATGTTCCCGAATTTGGATTGGTATTCTGCGGTATCTTATCATTTAATGGGGATACCAACAGAGATGTTTACGCCGCTCTTTGTTTTAGCGCGTATAACGGGCTGGTCGGCTCATGTTTTTGAACAAAGGCAGGATGGAAAGATTATTAGACCAAGTGCCCATTATGTAGGCCCGGAGAACAGGCCTTATGTGCCTTTGTCTCAACGTTAATTTGTTGTGTTTATTCAAGAAGTAAATAAGATAAGGTTTTTGAAATTTATTAAATAGAAAATGACATTAAAGATTTCGAATGACAGGCCGCAGCCGGATAAGGTGCTGGTGGATATAGTGGATTATGTGTTAACTTACAAAGTTGAAAGTGATCTTGCTTGGAAGACTGCACATTATTGTTTTTTAGATAGTATAGGCTGTGCTTTCGAAGCATTGACTTACCCGGCCTGTACAAAAATGTTGGGCCCATTGCTACCCGGCACTACTGTGCCTAATGGAGCTAAAGTACCGGGAACAAATTATCAGCTCGATCCGGTACAGGCAGCCTTTGATATCGGTGCTTTAGTGCGCTGGTTGGACTTTAATGATACGTGGTTGGCAGCCGAATGGGGACATCCTTCCGATAATTTAGGCGGTATATTAGCAACAGCAGATTGGTTGAGCCGTACGGCAATAGCAAATGGGGCGAAGCCTCTGAAAATGAAAGATGTGCTGGAAGCGATGATTATGGCGCATGAAGTGCAAGGTGTACTGGCATTAGAGAACTCTTTTAATAAAGTCGGGCTGGATCACGTTATTCTGGTAAAAATAGCCTCTACAGCAGTGGTGGGTAAATTGATCGGACTGACTAGGGAGGAGCTGATTAATGCGGTTTCACTAGCTTTTGTAGATGGACAGTCTTTACGTACCTATCGTCATGCGCCTAATACTGGCAGCCGAAAATCTTGGGCAGCAGGAGATGCGACAGCAAGGGCAGTGCGCCTAGCGTTGTTAGCACAAAAGGGAGAAATGGGTTATCCTTCAGTGTTGACAGCTCCGGTATGGGGCTTTTATGATGTGTCTTTTAAAGGACAGGAGTTTAAATTCCAAAGACCGTATGGCACTTATGTGATGGAAAATATCTTGTTTAAAATTTCTTTTCCAGCAGAATTTCACTCACAAACAGCTGTGGAAGCAGCCATGACTTTACATAAGTTATTGCTGGAGGCAGGTAAATCAAGCGACGATATTGAGCATATCACGATCCGAACACATGAAGCTGCTATACGCATTATTGATAAGAAAGGACCATTGCACAACCCGGCAGATAGAGATCACTGTTTGCAATACATGATTGCTGTGCCTCTTATTTATGGACGTTTGACAGCCGAAGATTATGAAGATGCGGTAGCAAAAGATCCGAGAATTGATGCACTTCGTGAGAAAATGACCTGTGTGGAAGATTTGTCATTTACCAAAGATTACCACGATCCTCAGAAAAGGTCGATTGCAAATGGATTGACTGTGAAGCTGAAAGATGGAACAACTTTGCAAGAAGTAGCTGTGGATTACCCAATCGGGCACCCCCGTCGCAGAACGGAAGGGATTCCGAAATTGATCGAAAAATATAAACTTAACCTAACACGTGTTTTTGCTGAAAAGCAGCAACAAGAGGTGTTGGATGCAACAATGGATTATGATACATTCATAGCTATGAACGTGAATACATTGGTCGATAAAATGATGAAGTAGCCCTCTGGGCTACTTCCAATTTGATTTAGTTCCTTTGTAAAATGTGAAATTGTTCTCGGCAAGTTTGCGCAAAGAATCTGGTATTTCCCACTGCTGGCCTTTATCTGCAAATTGTTCACATTCTTGTACAAAAAGCGATAGACCTACTTGTTCCATATGGCTGAACACTCCGCCTGTATGTTTAGGGTAGCCAATGCCTAAAGTAGAGCCTATATCACCGTCACTAGGGTCTTCCAATATTCCTTCATCCAGGCAGCGATAGCTATCAAGGGCCATAATATGCAAAAGTCTTTTAGAAATATTTCCTCTTTCTACTGCTAAATCGCTTATTGGTAATAGGGGTAAGGAAGGATCTTGCCATATCTCTTTAGGTTCTTCGTAATTATAGAAACCCTGCTTTGTTTTGCGCCCACTGCGTCCAGCTGCAATTAAGGTGCTAAGGTACTGATAAGCCCGTTGCTGGCTGCTATGAAGTGTTGGCAACTGATCATAAACATGAAGCATAAGAGGTAGGGAGATCTCGTCCAAAACAGCCAATGGTCCAAGACCAAAACCTGCTTTTTTTGCTTCATCTTCTATCACCGCAGCCGGTATACCTTCGAGAAGCATCGTAATGGCTTCGAGCAGATAATTGAAAAAAACGCGAGAGGTATAGAAGGCAGGTCCGTCGTTAACAACAATTACTGTTTTTTGCAGTTTATTGGCTACATGCATCGCTTTTTCTATCGTTGCGTTGCTGCTGTGCTTACCCCGTACGATTTCTACAAGTTTCATACGTTCTACGGGAGAGAAGAAGTGCATGCCTACAAAGTCTTTTTTGTGCTTACTGGCTTTGGCCAACTCGCTGATCAGTAAAGATGTGGTGTTGGTCGCTAAAATGCCATCTTCAT
The DNA here is from genome assembly GCF_026711005.1 of Sphingobacterium sp. UT-1RO-CII-1. GTDB lineage: Bacteria > Bacteroidota > Bacteroidia > Sphingobacteriales > Sphingobacteriaceae > Sphingobacterium. The sequence continues at coordinate 458,967 of NZ_JAPPVJ010000004.1, forward strand.
TTAATGCGGTATTAACTTCTTGGAGTACTGATTTTTTGAGGTTTAAATCTTCGAATACAGCTTCAATGATCACATCTAAGTCCTGGAATTTGTCATAATCAGCCACAGGTGTAATATGAGCAAGTATTTTGTTTACTGTCCCTTTCTCAATCAGCCCTTGCTGTTCAAGTTTTTCAGCTGCACGCTCTGCGTAAGTTTTTCCGCGCTCGGCATGCTCTAGCGTTGTATCTTTCAATAAAACTTTCATTCCTGCCCTAGCAGCTTCATAAGCAATCCCTGCACCCATCATACCTGCACCGATTATGCCTATGCGCTTTGGCTCAAATATGGGGAAAGTTCCTAAACGACGGATGTCAATCATATGATAGTACCCCGTGCGGACCATAGCCTCTGTTTTCTTATCGCCAACTACCCTGCTATAACATTGTGCTTCTTTAGAGGAGAGGTCATCTTTAGTATTTTTAAGTACGGCTTCCATGATTTCTAAGGAAGCATTTGTCCCCGCTATTAATCCTCGAGTTCTTTTCCTTGTGCTGGCAGCCAATGATTCAAATAATGCTAAATCTTCATTTGAGAAGGTCGGAGTTTTAACGTGTGGTTCATAGCTTCGGACAAACTGCTCGGCTATGGGCATAGGATCTGTATAGTTGTCCATAACAATATCAAATAAACCCTTAGCTACTGCTTCTGAAGCGGTAAGGTAGTTGCTTTGTGTCAGAAAACTATAGGCATCAGCCAAAGGCATGGAAGATAATGTATTGCCAATTGCGCCTAAATTGGGAAATAACCCCAGTTGAGACTCTGGAAATCTAACGGAAACCCTTTCTTCTATGATTCGGTAATGTGCCCAAAGATGCACAGATAAATCAATTCCAGAACACACATATCTGATAACAGAGATCAGTGGTTTGTTTTGTTTTTGGAGCTCATTTATTTTTCGAAGTAAGGTATGTAGCTGTTCCTCATAGTTGTCGTGTCGTTTTTCTTCTTCAAAAAGGCGTTTAAACCGCATCCGTATATGTGGGAAGAGCGAATAATACATAACGGCTTTCACCTGCTCTTGTGCTAGTAAGGTGTTGATATGGTCGACAAACGAGGACGCATGCTGTATAAAGCCAATACTAGTTTCACGATCGTCGTCGTTAGGTTCGACAACCGCAATTCCATTTTCATGAATATGCGTCTGAAAAGGAGCTTTTTCATCAAAATTTCTCATCGTTTATATATTTTCTTTTGGTTGATATTGAATGTTGTCAATAGCTATCTTGGCGATGATTTCCAGCATGATTTCGGAAGTCCCGCCGATGATGGTGCCTACACGTACATCCCGGTAGAGTGTGGCTATTTTGTAATCTTCGGTAAAACCATAACCACCAAATAGTTGCATGCATTGATTGACGACTTCACAGGCGAGTTCGCTTGCCTGTAATTTGGCGATAGAGCACTCCTGTACGGCGTATTCTTCTTGAGCTTGTAAGTCGCAGCAATGGTATACAAATGCTTTGACAGTGGCGATATTGGCAAGCATCTGTGCTACCCGGTGGCGTAATGCTTGAAATTCTTGTAGCTTTTTCCCGAAAGCTTCACGCTGCTTCATGTATTCCATTGTGTATGCAATGGCTGACTCAGCGGTTGCTAAGCTATGTATGGCAGCTGTAAGTCGTTCTAACTGTAGGCCTGCCATGAGGTATTTAAAACCTTCGTTTTCTTCACCTATCAGGTGTGTGGCAGGAACCTTGACTTGGTTGAAGCCTATTTCTGCTGTATCAGAGGCTCGCCAGCCTATCTTGTTGAGTTTTGAAGCCGTGACACCTTCGGCATGACGGTCAATAAGTAAAAGACTGATGCCTTTGCTTTTTTTTGTCGGATCGGTTTTAACAGCGGTAATAAAAAAATCGCCATAATAACCATTGGTGATAAAGGTTTTTGAACCATTGACAATATAGTAGTCCCCTTGTTTTACGGCTGTGGTTTTTATTTGCTGTACATCTGAACCTGCGCCGGGTTCGGTAATAGCAACGGCGCTGACTAAGTCGCCAGAGATAACTTTTGTTAAGTAGTTTTGTTTGAGCTCTTCTGATGCATATTTAAGAAGATAGGGCGCAGACATATATTGTATAACCAGCGCCGATATTGTAAAGCCGCCAGAAAAACATTGGGACAGTTCTTCACAGAATATGAGGGAATAATAAAAGTCGAGATTCATACCGCCGTATTGTTCCGGATAATTAAGACCCATGAACCCCATGTCGCCCATTTTTTTCCATATAGATCGGTCTATCTCTCCTTCTTTTTCCCAGGTATCAATATGGGGAATTATTTCTTTTTGAATAAAAGAACGTAGAGTTTCTCGGAATATTTGATGCTCAGCTGTCAGTTTTGTTGCCTGCATATCATTATAGTTTTATAGTGGTTTATAAATTACTGTTGACCGAATATAGTGGTTTCGGCTTTCGCTAATTTAAATAAAATTTGCCACTATAGGTCTTATTTCGAATAATGTTTTGAAAAATAGGCTTATTAGCTGTTAATATGGGATAAATCTAGTAACTTTAGGCTTAATTATGATTCTTGGTCAAGTAGGGCTGTTGTATAAGGAGCAATGATGTATTTGCTTGCGCTATGCTTGACGGGGTTGAGGTTTTAAATTATAAACTGAACAAAATGTCTAAGAGAGTTTTTATTGCCGCTGCTCAGCGTACAGCGATAGGTAGTTTCGGGGGGGCTTTGGCTACTCTGTCCGCTCCGGAATTAGGGGCGCATGCGGTTCGAGGAGTAATGAAGCAGTCGGGTATTTCTGCAGAGGAAATCGATGAGCTTTTTATGGGCTGTGTGTTACAGGCAAATGTAGGGCAGGCACCCGCTCGTCAAGTTTCCAAACTGGCAGGCCTGCCGGATAGCGTTACAGCCACAACAGTGAATAAAGTATGTGCTAGTGGCATGAAGGCGGTATCGCTTGCTGTACAAGCTATTTTGTTGGGAGATGCAGAGGTGGTGCTGGCAGGAGGGATGGAAAGCATGAGTCAGACGCCTTATTATGCCCCGGATGCCCGTTGGGGAGCAAAATTCGGTAATCGGTCTTTGGTAGATGGCCTGCAGCATGACGGCCTGACGGATGTATACAGCAATGAGGCTATGGGCGTGTGCGGCGAGTTGTGTGCGGAAAAGTATGGGATAACTAGGGAAGAGCAGGATGTGTATGCTATGGAGTCGTATAAGCGAAGCCGGGAAGCTTGGGAAGGTGGTAAATTTGCACAAGAAGTTTACCCTGTAACTATTTCGACACGCAAAGGAGAGCAAGTTGTGTCGCAGGATGAGGAATTTTCGCAGGTGAGTTTTGACCGTATTCCTACGTTAAGACCGGCTTTTAAAAAGGAGGGAACTATAACGGCTGCTAACGCATCGACAATAAGTGATGGTGCTGCTATGCTTTTGCTTGTTAGTGAAGAAAAATTGAAGCAGTTGGGCCTGACAGCGATAGCTGAAGTGATAGCTTATGCAGATGCAGAACAGAGCCCTGAGTGGTTTACAACGACACCGGCTCTAGCGACAGAGAAAGTGCTGAAGAAGGCGGGGCTTCGTATAGCCGATATGGACTATATTGAGTTTAATGAAGCTTTTGCGGTAGTGGCTTTAGCAAATGCTAAATTATTGGAATTGCCTTTGTCGAAAATAAATGTTTATGGAGGTGCGGTATCTTTGGGGCATCCGTTGGGTTGCTCGGGAGCTCGAATTTTGGTAACGCTAAGCTCGGTGCTGGAACAGGAAAAAGGAACTTATGGTTTGGCAGCTATCTGTAATGGAGGGGGAGGAGCGTCGGCTATGATTATAAAGAGAGTTTAAGCTGTAGCCTGTATACTGATTATTGATGGAAATAACATTGTTCTGCAAGATTGTATGAGTGCGACCTTACAGAACAATGTATTAAAAATTAGTCGGCGTCTGTTAAAGTAACTTTTGCGACCATTTTTTCAGGGCGTTTAGGATTAGGATTTCTATCCTCCGCAAAAATCATGACCGAACCGATTGTATAATTTACTGAGTAATGTACATTTTTGATAGTGGCCGGAATAATATCATAAGTGTTCGGATTGCTAGCAAATTCTAACGCAACCTGAACATTTCCATATTCAAAATACTCTGCATCGAGGTCAGAAATACGTAAATCTATCGAGTATAGTCCTTCTGCTTCTTTAACCCAGTCATTAGATCTAATTTCTTTAACATATGAAACTCCTGGTAAAAAGTTTTGATTGGTGATGTACTCTTTGGTGCAGCTCGTTGTTGTTACTAACGTTGCGCTGGCTAAAAATAGGCCTAGTAAAATCTTTTTCATATTTATTTTCTTTAATAATGCTATGTAAACTGTCTGGTTTATGTAAAATAGACTCTAAAAACCGACAGTGGTTTAATAATCCTAGCAAATAAAAAGCCACAAAAACAGTTTGATGTAAAAAATACTGTTTTTGTGGCTTTTACTAAGCTAGTGAAATTTTAGCTTTTATGCTTGTCATCCGGTTCTGCAGGGATATCAGATTCGATAGAATCATCCGGGTTTTCGGCCTGAACGAATATTTCTTTTTTCTCCTGATCGAAACTGATGGTCAGATGCGCACCTGTTTTGACTTCTCCTTTTAGAATTTCTTCGGCGATAGGGTCTTCCAGGTACTTTTGAATAGCACGTTTTAAAGGTCGTGCACCAAAGTTACTGTCAAAGCCTTTTTCAGCGATGAAATCTTTAGCTTCATCAGATAAGGTAATCTGGTAACCCAATCCGTCTATTCTTGTAAATAGGGATTTGAGTTCTATATCGATAATTTTAAAGATATCTTCTTTTGTCAACGAGTTGAAAACGATGACATCGTCGATACGGTTTAAAAACTCGGGAGCAAAAGTACGTTTTAAGGCAGTTTCAATAACACCGCGCGAATGTGTCTCGGCTTGGTTTATTTTTGCTGTTGTAGAGAATCCCACACCTTGACCAAATTCTTTTAACTGGCGTGCGCCAATATTGGAAGTCATGATGATGATGGTGTTTCGGAAATCTACTTTTCTACCCAAACTATCGGTCAACTGCCCTTCATCTAGCACTTGAAGTAGTAAGTTAAATACATCGGGGTGTGCTTTCTCGATTTCATCAAGCAAGACGACAGCATAAGGTTTGCGACGTACTTTTTCGGTCAGTTGTCCACCTTCTTCGTAGCCTACATAGCCCGGAGGCGCTCCTACTAAACGAGAAATCGCAAATTTCTCCATATACTCGCTCATGTCGATTTGTATCAATGCTTCTTCCGAATCGAACATGAAGCGTGCAAGCTCTTTAGCAAGCTCTGTTTTACCAACACCTGTCGGGCCTAGGAATACAAAAGAACCTATAGGTTTTTTCGGGTCTTTCAACCCGGCACGTGTACGCTGAATTGCTTTTACAAGTTTGCCTACGGCATCGTCTTGGCCGATGATACGTCCCTTTACAGACTCGCCCATATTGAGGAGCTTTTGGCTATCCGATTGGTTTACGCGCTGTACAGGGATGCCTGTCATCATGGAAACAACCTCGGCTACATTATCTTCAGACACGGTATAGCGGCGAGATTTAGCATCTTCTTCCCAGATTGCTTTTTCTTTCTCGAGCTGCTCAAGTAGTTTCTTTTCCGTATCACGCAGTTTCGCAGCTTCTTCATATTTTTGGCTGCGTACAACTTTGTTCTTCTCTACCTTCACCTCTTCTATCTGCGCTTCGATGTCGATAATCGATTGTGGCACATGAATATTATTGAGGTGCACGCGTGAACCAGCTTCATCCAGGGCGTCGATAGCCTTATCCGGAAGGAAACGGTCAGTAATGTAGCGTGTGGTCAATGATACACAGGCTTCTATAGCGTCATCTGTATACGTAACATTATGGTGTTCTTCGTATTTATCTTTGATGCGGTTAAGAATCTCGATAGTTTCATCATGTGATGCAGGCTCGATGACTACTTTTTGGAAACGACGGTCTAAAGCACCATCTTTTTCAATGTATTGGCGATACTCATCTAAGGTGGTAGCGCCGATACATTGTATTTCTCCTCTTGCTAAAGCAGGCTTGAACATGTTGGATGCATCTAACGATCCGGATGCTCCACCGGCGCCGACAATTGTATGAATCTCATCGATGAATAGAATGACGTCAGGAGATTTCTCCAGCTCGTTCATGACGGCTTTCATACGCTCTTCAAACTGTCCGCGGTATTTTGTACCTGCTACAAGCGAGGCTAGGTCTAAAGTAACGACACGTTTATTGAATAGTACACGTGAAACTTTGCGCTGTACAATACGTAAAGCTAGACCTTCCGCTATAGCTGATTTACCTACTCCGGGCTCACCGATAAGAATAGGGTTGTTCTTTTTGCGTCGTGACAAAATCTGCGAAACACGTTCAATTTCTTTTTCACGCCCCACAATAGGGTCTAAACGCTCTTCTTCAGCAGCTTTTGTTAAATCTCTACCGAAATTATCTAATACAGGAGTTTTAGACTTGATATCAGATACTTTTTTCGGTGCAGTAAACTGTTGATCATCATCTGGATAGTCATCGTCTCCGGTAGAAGAACTCGACGCTTCATTTGTATAATCTGCTTTATTCTGCTCGATTTCTCTTTTAAAGATATCATAACTAACATTAAACTGTTGCAGCAGCTGAGAAGCTATGTTCTCTTCGTCCCGTAATATGGCCAACAGTAAATGTTCGGTACCAATGACATCACTTTTGAATATCTTGGCTTCGAGGTATGTTATTTTTAAAACTTTCTCTGCCTGTTTTGTTAAAGGCATATTGCCAATAGGAACACGGGAAATTGAAGAACCTTTAACCGCTTCTTCAATAGACTGGCGGATAGCAGCGATGTCTATCCCCATGTTTTTCAATATTTTTATCGCAACCCCATCGCCTTCACGAATCAACCCGAGCAAAAGGTGCTCTGTGCCGATGTAATCATGACGAAGTCTTAGCGCTTCTTCTCGGCTATAGGAGATGACATCTTTTACACGTGGTGAAAATTTTGCTTCCATTTGTTTACCTTTCCTTATATATATGTGATAGGATATATAAATGTATATAATTTATTATAAATCCCATACTTTCTGCTCTATGAATTTATCAACAATTAAGCCATAGTCCGAAATCTATCAAAATGTCAGTAGTGGGCAATGAAAATTCATTATATTTGCGGAAAAACATATTATTCTATTATAAACTATGTCAGACGAGAAGATCATTTTTTCGATGGCCGGTGTAAGCAAGATTTACCCACCTCAGAAGCAGGTACTAAAAAATATCTACCTTTCATTTTTTTATGGCGCTAAAATTGGCGTTATCGGTTTAAACGGTTCTGGGAAATCATCCCTATTGAAAATTATAGCAGGCTTGGATAAGTCCTACCAGGGTGAAGTAGCATTCACTGCAGGCTATTCGGTAGGCTATTTGGCGCAAGAGCCAGAGCTGGATTTGGACAAGACCGTTATTGAGATTGTAGAGGAGGGAGTTGCTGAAACAAAGGCTATCTTACAAGAGTACGAGGAGATTAATGAGCGCTTTGGGCTACCAGAAGTGTATGAAAATGCAGACGAGATGGATAAGCTGTTGGCTAGACAAGGGGAGTTGCAGGATATTATTGATGCAACAAACGCTTGGGAGCTAGATAGTAAATTGGAGCGTGCAATGGATGCATTACGTTGTCCGGAGCCAGATGCGAAGATAGACAATTTGTCAGGAGGTGAGCGCAGAAGGGTGGCACTTTGTCGTTTATTGTTGCAAGAACCCGATGTTTTATTGTTGGATGAACCGACCAACCACTTGGATGCAGAATCTATTGATTGGTTGGAACAACACTTACAGCATTATAAAGGAACAGTTATCGCTGTGACGCACGACCGTTATTTCTTGGATAATGTTGCGGGATGGATATTGGAGCTGGATAGAGGTGAAGGTATTCCTTGGAAGGGTAATTACTCTTCGTGGTTGGATCAGAAGGCTAAGCGATTGGCTCAGGAAGAGAAACAGGAAACGAAAAGGCAAAAAACATTAGAGCGTGAGTTGGAATGGGTACGTATGGCGCCAAAGGCCAGACATGCGAAATCAAAAGCACGTTTACACAACTATGAGAAGTTAGCTTCGGAAGAAACAAAAGATAGAGAAGATAGATTAGAACTGTTTATTCCGCCGGGGCCACGTTTAGGAAATGTGGTGATTGAAGCTGATAATATTTCGAAAGCGTACGGCGATCGTATCTTATTTGAAAATTTAAGCTTCTCTTTACCGCCTGCCGGAATTGTAGGCATTATTGGTCCTAACGGTGCGGGTAAAACAACATTGTTTAGGTTGATAACCGGACAGGAACAACCCGATACTGGAACATTCAGAGTGGGAGAAACAGTTGTATTAGGTTATGTTGACCAAAATCACGATGATTTAGACCCTGAAAAAACTGTTTGGGAAAATATTACCGAAGGAAACGAAAATATTTTGTTGGGTACTAAAATGGTAAACTCTAGGGCGTATGTTTCTAAGTTTAACTTTAACGGTGCAGATCAGCAGAAAAAAGTAGGCGTATTGTCGGGAGGGGAACGGAATAGGGTGCATTTAGCTATTACGCTGAAAAAATCGTCCAACGTATTGTTGCTGGATGAGCCGACCAACGATATTGACGTGAATACTTTGCGTGCTTTGGAAGAAGGTTTAGAAAACTTTGGTGGCTGTGCAGTGGTTATTTCACACGATAGGTGGTTTTTAGATCGTATATGTACACATATATTAGCTTTCGAAGGCGATTCGCAAGTGTATTTCTTTGATGGAAACTACACGGAGTACGAAGAGAATAGGAAGAAAAGATTAGGCGATATAGGGCCGAAACGGATAAAATATAAGCGCTTAGTAAAATAAGTATGGTTGAATCAACGAAGCTCTTAGAGGCGATTATTCAAAATGCTATCGATGGTATTATTACCATCGATAGCATGGGTATTGTAGAGTCTATAAACCCGGCAGCCTCGGCTTTGTTTGGTTATGCTCCTGAAGAGGTTATCGGTAACAATATATCTATATTGATGCCGGAACCGGATCATAGTAGGCACGACTCTTATATTCATAACTATAAAACGACTGGTGTTAAAAAGATTATAGGGATTGGACGAGAGGTGCGCGGGCGGAAGAAAGACGGTACTACTTTCCCTTTTAGACTTGCCGTGAGCGAGGTTGTGTATGGCGAAAGAAAAATATTTACAGGCTTTATACATGATTTGACAAAAGAGCGGGAAGTCGAAGATAAGCTAAGAAGACATGCCGTAGAGTTGGAGGAGGAAGTAAGCGAGCGTACTAAGAGTTTAATAAAGCTTGTGCTGGAGTTGGAGCGTGCGAAGTCAGATGTCAGTTTCTCGTTGGAAAAAGAAAAGGAATTGAATCAGCTTAAATCACGCTTCGTATCGATGGCATCGCACGAATTTAGAACACCACTTAGTTCGGTGCAGTTATCGGCATCTTTGATAGAACGGTACTTAGAAAAGCCTGATTATGAAAATGTTTTAAAACATACGGGGCGGATCCGGAATGCAGTGCAGTTATTGAACAATATACTGAATGATTTTTTGTCCTTAGAGCAGTTAGAGGCAGGTGGTGTGACGGTGAACAAGAAGGATGTTAATCTGGTGCAGCTAGCCGAAGAGATTACGGAAGAAATGCAAATGATATGTAAGAAAAATCAACATATCGTTTATCAGCATACGGGAGATGTGGGCGTTTTTTATCTGGATAGCCATTTGACCAAAAGCAGCGTCATCAATTTAATATCTAATGCTATTAAATATTCAGGGGAAGATACATTTATTGAGTTTTCAACAGAAATAAATGATAACTTATGTATTGTATGTGTGAAAGATAATGGCATCGGGATACCGCAGGAAGATCAAAAGAGCCTGTTTGAGCCGTTCTTTAGAGCGCATAATACGGGAAATATTCCAGGAACCGGTTTGGGATTGAATATTGTGCGCCGCTATGTGCAATTAATGGGAGGGAAAATGGAGTATTTTTCAGCCCTGAATGAAGGGACGATGTTTAAGATGACTTTTCAGCAGTAATAAAGCTATTATGAGAAAAACTATATTGATTATTGAGGATAATTTTGATATCCGGGAGGGGACAGCCGAGATCTTGTCGTTGGCAGGAAACTATGAAGTGTTGACTGCTGAGAACGGGAAAGAAGGAGTAGATATAGCTTTAAATCAACGACCGGATTTGATTCTCTGCGATATTATGATGCCTGAGCTCGATGGGTATGGAGTGTTGTATATTTTGGCGAAAAATCCGGCTACAGCAGATATTCCTTTTGTTTTTCTTACAGCGAAATCCGAGCGTGCAGATTTGCGTAAAGCCATGGAGATGGGGGCAGATGATTATCTGACGAAGCCTTTTGATGACTTAGAACTTTTGAACGCTATTGAGACCCGCCTGAAAAAACGGGAGAGATTTGTTAGTAATTCACCTACTGTGACATTATCAGGCTTGGGAGAGCACGAACCCGATCAGTTATTGCATGAGCTGGTAGAGAATACAAGAAGAAAACTGTTTAAAAAGAAACATCTTATCTATGAAGAAGGAGATACCCCTCATTTTATTTATTATATCGTGAAGGGAATGGTGAGAAGCTTTTTATTATATCAGGATGGACGTGAATTATCTACAGATATTTACATAGATGATAGTTTTTTTGGCTTCGAGTCGGTGATGCTGAATAGAAAATATACAGACAATGCCGCTGCACTTGAAGACTGTGAAATAGCCCTTATCCCTAAGGATAAGTTTTTTGAACTGTTTTATAATAAACGTAGTATAGCGGATAAATTTATCAAAATGCTTTCTGGGAATATTCATGAGAAAGAAGAACAAATGCTAGCCTTTGCTTATGACACGGTGCGCAAGCGTGTCGCAAATGCTTTAGTGAATGTTGCGGAAAAATCATTAGATGATAACACACAGGATACTGTGACTATACGTATATCAAGGGATGATTTAGCGGCATTAGCAGGTACTGCAAATGAAACAATTAGCCGTATGCTGGCAGATTTTAAGGATGAAGAGTTGATAACGAAAAAAGGTAGTGCGATTTCCATCGGTTCTATAAAAAAGCTGAAAGCAATTAAATATTAGCCTGTTTTAATATGTGCTAAGGAAGGGAAGCCTTCTGCCGGGTGAAGTAAATAATACCGGCAGAAGGCTTTTTTTATGGAGTCTGGTTGTGCCTCGCACTTTGTAGGATGCCCAACGGTAGTCCATATGTTGGAAGATGGATTGTGACCAATATCATTTATTTGCTTGATGCAGTTCATCCTGAGGTTGCTGCTAAGAACTTATTTTTGTTTCTGGTAAAGTATGAATCAAAAAAATCTAATGAAAGCAGTTGTTTACAATATAAAGGAAAACGAAAGAGAGTTGTTGGCTTTAGCAAATGCTAAAGAACATGACTTGACCTTGATTTCTAATCCTTTATCATTGGGGACGATTCATTATTCAATAGGAAAAGAGGCGGTCGTCGTATCATCGGATGATGTGCTGGACCGTGCTATTTTGGATCATTTGAGAAAGGCAGGGGTTCAAAAGATCGTGACACGATCGTTGACCACAGATCATATCGATCTGTATCACGCACAGTTTTTAGGAATGCAGATCGCAAACACGCCTTTTCCGGATCGGAGTCCGAAAGGTATTGCAGAGCAAACTATCCGACACCTTAATTTATGGGGAAGTGGACGCTGTGTCGGGGCGGCCTGCTGTTGCAAAAAAGACTGTAATGTTGTTGTAAATAGAAAGGAAAAAGATGATTAAGGTGCCTGAAGAGTTAATTGCTAAATACAATGTAGCTGCTCCACGTTATACAAGTTATCCGACAGTTCCATTTTGGGAAAATGAAAGTTTTACAGCAACAGGTTGGATGGAGCGATTAAAAATAGCCTATAAACGTTCGGAAAAAGATGGGATCAGTATATATGTACATTTACCGTTCTGCGAAAGTTTATGTACGTATTGTGGATGTAATACACGGATAACAAAGAACCATGCGGTAGAAGATCCTTATATAGAACATGTGCTGAAAGAGTGGGGGATGTATAAAGCAACTTTAGGAGAAGAGTTGGTTATTAGTGAAATTCATTTTGGAGGAGGAACACCTACTTTTTTTGAAGCTACCAATTTGAAGCGCCTAGTAACGGGTTTGTTGGAAAATGCGGTTGTAAGGGATGATGCTACATTTTCGTTTGAAGCGCATCCCGGAAATACGAGTATCGCACATCTGCAAACGCTCTATGATTTAGGTTTTAAACGGTTGAGCTTAGGGATACAGGATTTTGATGATGAGGTGCAGCGGGTAATCAACAGAAAGCAAAGTGTAGAAGATGTGCAACGGGTGATGCGTGATGCCCGCGCTATAGGATATACTTCTATAAACTTCGACCTGATTTACGGATTACCGTTACAAACCCAAGCTTCGGTAGAAGATACTATTCTGCAAGCTTTGCGCTTGTCGCCAGATCGTATTTCATTTTATAGTTATGCGCATGTACCATGGATAAAACGGGGACAGCGTAGTTTCACGGAGAAAGATCTCCCCGTGGGTCAAGAGAAATTAGCACTCTATAAGTTGGGTAAGCAGATGATCGAAGATGCCGGTTATCAGGATGTAGGTATGGATCATTTTGCAAAAGAAGACGATGCTTTGTGTGTGGCAGCCGCTGAGGGTAAGCTTCACCGTAATTTTATGGGCTATGCTGACCGCTATGTTCCGGTCATGATCGGTCTAGGAGTATCTTCGATCAGCGATGCATGGACAGCTTTTGCACAAAATGTAAAGACGGTGGAGGAATATTATAAAATGTTGGATGAAGATAAACTGCCCGTAGTAAAAGGGCACTTCTTGACAGCAGATGATTTGGTGATACGTGGCTATATTTTGGATATGATGTGCCGGGGAAATCTTATATTGCAGAAGGATTTTTATTTGAATCAAGAAATTATAGAACGCCTGCAGCCTTTAATAGCTGATGGGTTGGTAAAAGTACAGGGCGGAAGAATTTGGGTAACAGACTTAGGAAAGTCTTTTTTAAGAAATATTTGTATGACTTTTGATCAGCGGTTACAAGATTCAAAGTCGGATAAACAGCTTTTTAGCCAAGCTATTTAATGTTGTAGAATGACACCAGTAGAACAGAAAGCTAAAACTATATGTTACCATTGCGGTGATCCGGTAGTTGATACACCTTACCTTTTAGATAACCACGATTTTTGTTGTTTAGGTTGTCAAACGGTTTATCAAGTGCTGAACGATAATAATATGGGAAGTTATTATCGGTATAATACTCACCCAGGGAAATCTCAGAAGGGAGACCATGCAGACTTATCTTATTTGGATGAGCCTAATATTATGGCAAAGTTGGTCGACTTTAAAGATGAAAATATTTCGATAATTACATTTTATATTCCGGTAATTCACTGTAGTTCCTGTATTTGGCTGTTGGAGCATTTGTACAAATTAGAACCAGCTGTTGTAACATCCCGTGTTGATTTTATGAAAAGGCAGGCTACTGTTACTTTTAAACATACTGAAGCTTCGCTTCGTGAACTGGTTTCTTTATTGGTAAAGATCGGTTATGAGCCGAAAATAACTTTGCAGGATGTTGTAAAGGAAACCAAGCATAAAAACCAGAATCGGTTGGTTACGAAGATTGCGGTAGCGGGTTTCTTTTTCGGGAATTCGATGATGTTGAGTTTCCCTGAGTATTTCGGAATGGATGCTTTTGAGAAGCAATATTCAAATTTATTCGGTTACTTGAATTTATTGTTTGCTACGCCCGTTCTGCTGTATAGTGCGTCTGATTATTTTAAATCGGCTTGGGCCAGTTTAAAACAAAAGCAGTTAAATCTAGATGTGCCTTTGGCCTTGGGGATTTTAGTTATTTATATACGTACGGCTGTTGAAGTATTGACACATTCGGGAGCAGGCTTTGCCGATACGCTCTGTAGTTTGGTGTTTTTTATACTTATTGGTAAGTGGGTACAGGAGCGTACGTATTATCATATTTCTTTCGAACGGGACTATCGATCCTATTTTCCGGTAGCCGTGACGCTGATAAAAGATGGTGAGGATAAGCCAATACAGATTGCGGATCTTAAAGTAGGAGATCGTATATTGGTGCGTAACAATGAAATAATTCCTGCGGATGCCATCTTGTTAAAGGGAACAGCTTCGGTTGACTTTAGTTTTGTTACGGGCGAATCGAAGGCCGTTGATAAAACATTGGGTGAAGTTATTTATGCAGGGGGAAGACAGGTTGGTGAAGCAATCGAGCTTGAGGTTGTTAAAGCTGTTTCACAAAGTTACCTCACGCAATTATGGAACAATGAAAGTTTCAAAAGTTATGAGAAACAGTTCGATACTTTTATCGGGTTTATTAGTAAATACTTTACCATAGGTCTGGTGAGTATTGCTGTTATCGCCTGTATCTTTTGGTTGGTAGGGGGCGATAGCTCTAAAGCCTGGGGGGCTTTTACGGCAGTCTTGATTATTGCCTGTCCCTGTGCGTTAGCTTTGAGTTCGCCATTTACGCTATCCGCTGCTCTAAGTATTTTTGATAAGAATAAATTTTATATTAAAAATACAGCTGCAATAGAAGAGATGGCAGCAATAGATTGTGTGGTTTTTGATAAGACCGGAACAATATCTTCGCCAAAATCGTCATCCATGTTTTTTGAAGGGCATTTGAGCACTGAAGAGCGTAAAATGGTTGCATCTGTTTGCCGCAATTCGAGCCATCCTTTAAGTAGAGAAATTGTGAAGTGGGTAGGGACTACAAAGTTTGATAACCTAAGTACTTATGAGGAAATTGTAGGGAAGGGAATGCGTGCCGAGTTGGATGGAAAGACTTTAAAAATAGGCTCTCCGAGTTTTGTGGGGGTGAAGGCAGATGAAAAGAACGGAACAGTTGTGTATGTATCCATAGACGAAGAAGTGAAAGGCTTTTTTACGCTAGAGCAAGCGTGGAGGGAAGGCCTTGTGCAAGTGGTGGGCTCATTGGATAAAAGCCACGAATTACATCTTATATCTGGGGACAATGAGCGTAGAGAAGACGCGTTACGTTTGATTTTTCCAGATAAGGCTGAGTTGTTATTCAATCAAACGCCGGTGGATAAGTTGGACAAAATAGGATATTGGCAAGGGAAGGGTAGGCAGGTATGTATGCTGGGCGATGGGTTGAATGACGCAGGCGCTTTGCGTAAAGCTGATTTGGGTATAGCAGTTTCAGATGATATCAATAATTTTTCGCCAGGATGTGATGCTATATTGGATGGAGATTCCTTTTATAAGTTGCCAAAGTTTTTCAACTTTGCTAAAGATGCTGTTAAAGTTATACATATGAGCTTTGCAATATCTTTAATGTATAACGTCATTGGGATAAGTTTTGCGGTGCAAGGCACAATGTCGCCCTTAGTGGCTGCTATATTGATGCCTATAAGTACTGTTACGATTATTTCATTTACGAGTTTAACAACACGTTCGTTTGCTAAAAGAAGGAAATTGTTGTAATTTTAAAAAACTGTAATCATGAGTATTATATTTTTTCTAATTGGCTGTAGTATATTGTTAGCATTAGGATTTCTATGTGCTTTTCTGTGGGCAAATAAAACAGGACAGCATAATGATACCTATACGCCGGCTATTAGAATATTATTCGATAATGAGAAGGAAGAAGTTGTGAGAGATATAGATGGGAAGGTTGAAGCTGGAGATGATGGAAATGCGGAGTGCAAATAAGCTATAAAACACAAAATGCTTTATTTTAATAAAGCACCTCTTTTTTCGTCTGTTAATTATTTACTAATCTTTGATGGCACGTTTGCCTTTCTCTTCAGGCATGGGCTGAATAAAACCCCAATTGGTCATGTAGAACATATAAGGGTTTTTCTTTAGTAGGGATGTTTTCTTCTTTTCTTTTTTAATCATACATAAACCTTTCTTTAATATTATAATAGATAATATACAAAAAACATTCCAATAATCAAAACGGAGATGATGATATAGAGAGGTTTACATAGTTTTGATAGTTATAATTAGGTGGAAGTATGGCTGTTCTTCCATTTTTCACGAGCCCATTTTTGTAAGTCTTCTATGTCGTCAGACTCATCGGTTATTTCAAGTCCGAGTACAGTTTCAATTAAGTCTTCCATAGTAACGATACCACTCGTGCCACCATATTCGTCCACTATTAAAGCAATATGTTCTTTTTGTAGGATTAGTTTTTCGAACACTTTTGATGTGCTGGCTGTTTCAGGTTTTACAATAAATTTGCGAGCAATAGAAGATAGACTTTTATCGCCGTTGCCTTCGATTATATTTTGTAAGATTTCGTCTTTTAGTACATATCCTCTAATATCATCCATGGAGTCGGCGTAAAGAGGGATACGTGAGAAACGTAGGTTATCAGTGTCATCATAAAACTCGCGAATGGTTTGGTCTTGTGAAGCAGCTATAATAACTGTACGTGGAGTCATTACTGAACTAACTTTTAGGAGGTTGAAGCGTAATATATTATTAATGATCGTATATTCTTCTTCCTTTAGAGCGCCATCTTTATTGCCAATTTCAGCCATAACAGAGAAATCTTCTCTACTTAAAACATTGGCTTCTTTGTTCTTATTGAGTATTTTGGTAATGAGTTGAGAAAATAGTACGATAGGGTAAAGCAGTATTATCATGATTTTTACCACTTTTACGGTAAATGGCGTAAGCTGCTTCCAATAATTGGCACCTAGTGTTTTTGGGATAATCTCTGTTAATATTAATATGAGAATAGTTAAGACAATGGATACAATTGTTAATGATTTATCTCCCCATAGTAATTGCGCCTGTGCCCCAACTCCGGCAGCGCCTATGGTATGGGCAAAGGTATTGAGAGTTAATATAGCTGCTAAAGGTTTGTCGATATTGTTTTTAAACTTTTGCAAGTCCTTGCCCAAACGGGGTTGTGTTTTGCTAACAATACTAACATGTGACGCGGTGATACTTAATAAGGTTGCTTCGATTAAGGAGCAAAGGAAAGACATTGTTAGTGCAATGCCTAAATAAACGAGGAGTAGTGTCATTAGTGATATGAAGTCCAACAGCAAATATAATTGATAGAAGAATGTGATAACTGAGGTAGAACGTCATTTTTTAGTAAATATTTTTATCGCTTAATCATTTTTTGCCTAGGTAGGTTAATTTCGTGCGCTTGTGGGTATGGCTGTCGGTAGGTCATACTCAGATCTTCTTTAAGTTTGTTTTGAACGTCGTATTGTTTTTCCTTATGGTGAGTGTAACGCGGATCGGGTATAAAAGGCATTTTTGCCATTTTGTGGATAGTAATTGTTGGGAAATGAAAATCCACTTCTACTGTTCCGAGTAAAAGATAACATCCTCCACCTTGGAAAGGGTAGTTTTGTAAAGAATCGGGGAAATGTGCTGTGTCAAAATAATCGCCTTTAGCATCTATCCAAGTGCCAAAGTACATGGTTCCGAGCTTGGTGGGTACGTGTTTTCGTGCAATCAGATAAGCCAACATCTTCACTTGTTGTTTGTGTTTGCTCAGTAGGTCTGCCACGAAGACGTCGCCTCGATATTTTGTTTGCAGTAAGTCGAAAAAGCTGTGAGAAATAGGAAAGCCTAAAAATTCAATTTCGTCAAAAGCATCCTCATAAAGGGAGCGTTCAAGTTTGGGTAGTTCATATTCTTTAGTAGGCTCATCGAGTAATAAAAGGCTGCGGTATTCGGGTCTGAAATTGCTGAGTAAAAGCCGGGCAGCAACTAATAATTCGTTTTTTGTTTTTTCTGTAAAGTTAAATGCACCGACGAGAATTAGCGTTTGTATACTTTCTATGCCTATTGGGATACGGCGGATAAAATCTTCGATTGATTTGTACAGGCCGTTACGCTGTCGTTCGGCAGGGATAAGATCTGCAAGTTTTTTCTCTATATGTTGTAAGTGCATAAACCCGAGGTAAATGTCTTTGCCGTAAAGTGTTGTTTCATAGTCACTGTTGTTTACGCAGGGAGGGTGGATGTTTCCGCCGGACATTTTTGCTTCATGTACATAGACTTCTGTGCGATAAAAACCGCCCATATTATTGATAACGGCAACAATAAACTCTAAAGGGTAATATACTTTTAAGTACAGGCTTTGGTAGCTTTCCGTTGCGTAAGAAGCAGAGTGGGCTTTGCAGAATGAAAAACCTGCAAAGGACTCGATTTGTCTATATACTTCCTGACTTAATTCTTTTGGGTGGCCTTTGCGGGCTGCCGAATTGAAGAAGTTGGTTTTTACCTGCTCTAAGTTGAGGGAAGAATGTTTTTTACCGCTCATAGCACGTCTTAGAATATCGCCATCAGCAGGAGAAAGCCCACCGAAATGAAGAGCGATTTTGATAACATCTTCCTGATAGACCATTATGCCATAAGTTTCGCCCAAATGCTCTTCAAAAATAGCATGAAAGTAATCAAACTGATCAGGGTTGTTGTGGCGGAATATGTACTCTCTCATCATTCCAGATTGTGCAACGCCTGGCCTGATAATAGAGGAAGCAGCGACTAAAGTTTTATAATTATCACACTTTAATCGACGCAGTAAACCCCGCATGGCCGGGCTTTCTATATAAAAACAGCCGATCGTATTGCCGGTACTAAGGTGTAGATTACACTGTTCCTCATTTTTAGATATACTGGTGTTTCGTATGTCAATATCAATACCTTTATTTTTTTTTATAAGCCGCACAGCATCATTGATATGTCCTATACCACGTTGGGATAGAATATCATATTTTTCTAAGCCTATGCTTTCCGCTACATACATGTCAAACTGAACAATAGGAAATCCTTTTGGCGGAATCTCTAAAGCAGAGTAATGGGTGAGGGGTTCTTCAGAAATAAAAAGTCCGCAGGCATGCATGCTGCGTTGATTTGGAAAGCCGGATAACATGTGCGCATAGCGATGAATGGCTTTTGTGATCTTATTATTGTCGTGACTATCTGTAGGGTTTGCACTGAGCTGGTCGAGCTCTTCTTTTGGGAGACCAAATACTTTGCCTATTTCTCTAAAAATAGAACGATGTTTGAAATATACATTTGTGCCACAGAAAGCAACATGATCCCGGCCGTAGCGATCAAAAATATATTGTAAAATAATATCTCTTTCTTGCCAGCTCCAATCGATATCAAAGTCGGGCGGAGCATTGCGGTCGAGGTTTAAGAAGCGTTCAAAATATAGGTCGAGCTCCAAAGGACAGATGTCGGTAATACCCAAACAGTAAGCGATAATACTGTTCGCTCCGCTTCCTCGCCCAATATGCATAAACCCCATGTTGTTGCTATAGCGTATAATGTCCCATG
Source organism: Sphingobacterium sp. UT-1RO-CII-1 (assembly GCF_026711005.1). Classification (GTDB taxonomy): domain Bacteria; phylum Bacteroidota; class Bacteroidia; order Sphingobacteriales; family Sphingobacteriaceae; genus Sphingobacterium. The sequence goes on from NZ_JAPPVJ010000004.1 coordinate 478,406, forward strand.
TAATTAAAAAATAGGCACTGAAATTTAATTGGTGAATGATATTTAGTTCATGTTCAAGCCTTTTTGTTGCTTCTGTATGCTGTTCTCCATAGCGTTTAAGAAGACCGTCATATGCTAAGCTGCGAAGTAGTTTGATGTCATCAGCTTGATTTTTGGTATAATGTTTCTTGTTTTTCTTTGCTTTAAAGTCAAATTCAAAATTACATTCATCAATGATATACTGCGTATTCTCTATAATGACAGGATATGCAGCGTATGTAGAAATAAGCTGATCTAGCGGCTGCATGCTATCTGTAGGAGCGCAAAAATCAGTATCGGTTAAGGTAGATAGTAATGCATTATTATCAATAGCACGAAGAATGCGATGTAGGTTGTGCTCTTGTTTATTGCGGATAGTAACCGGTTGTAGAATAACCATTTTAGGAATAAGATCCTGTAGTTCCTTTTTAATAAGTAGTGTGAGTTGATCAGGGCGGATACCGATATATTCGTCTTTTTTTAGTTGCTCAGGGATGTTGCTTAGGGGGTATATGGTGAATACCTCTTTAAATATAGGGGTTTGATGAGGTAAGGGAGTCGCATTGAAGTTATGCTGTGTTAGGAATTGACATATTTCGCCTATTCCACTTTGCTTTTTTACTAAGGCAATATATAGAAGACGGTTGTCTTTGCGGAACTCCATGCCTACTAACGGTTTAATATCTTTTTCCCAGCACTTTTTGACAAAATCATAGATGCCAGTTACGGTATGTATATCGGTTAAAGCTAAAGCCTTCAGGTTGTTTTTTTTAGCCTCTAGGATTAAATTGTCTATAGAAATGGTTCCAAAGCGTAGGCTATGGTGAGAGTGACAATTGATATACATGTTTATTGCTTTTTGGTAATTGATTCAAACCCGAAGCCCCGACTGATTTTGTTGTCGCCGAATTTGTTTTTAATATGATCCATGGCTTGGTAAAGCGCAATTAACTCTTCTGTATTTTCAAAAAGGCTGATTTGTAAATTTCCTCGTACGAGTCCTGTTAGCCGTATGCCGATTAAGCGGATCCGCATGCGGCGTGTATAAAGTTTATGAAATAAGTCCAGTACAGCCTGTTTGAGTATGTGGTCGGCAGAAGTATAGGTTATTTGACATTGTTTAGTCTCTGTGTCGAAGTTAGCATAACGCAGTTTGAGAACGACTACAGAGGTTAGCCATTGTTCTGAACGCAGTTGGTAGGCCAATTTTTCTACCATAGCCGCAATTAAGTTTTTAAGCATAGCGGTGTTTGTGGTGTCTTGATCGAAAGTGTGTTCGTTTGATATTGATTTTCGTTCGGTATAGGGCTCTACAGCTGTATAATCTATGCCGTTTGCTTTTTTCCATAAGTCCAGGCCATTTTTGCCTAAAATCTGCTGCAGTATATGTACAGGCATGTCGGCCAATGTATGTATGGTACGTATGCCTATACGTGATAAGAGTCGGAAAGTCGTATCGCCGACCATGGGTATTTTTTTTATAGAAAGAGGGGATAGAAATGATTTAACCTGTTCTTGTTGAATTTCTTTTTTCCCGAAAGGTTTAGCTTCTCCGGTACCAATTTTTGCGACTGTTTTATTAATAGATAGCGCAAAGCTAACGGGTAGTCCTGTATGCTGTGTTACTGAGTTCATTAATTCTTCTGTCCAGCGATAAGCACCGAAAAACTTATCCATCCCTGTTATGTCTAAGTAATGCTCGTCAATACTTGCTTTCTCAACCAAAGGAGCTTTTTCTTCAATAATTTCTGTAACTGTATGAGATAGTTTGCTGTATAGCTCCATATCTCCTTTGATAACTTTGGCTTCAGGGCATAATTTTAAAGCCATTTTAATCGGCATAGCCGAACGTACGCCGTAAAACCGGGCTTCGTAGGAACAAGAGGCAACCACGCCGCGATCACCGCCTCCTATTATGACAGGTATTTTTTCTAGGCTGCTATTGTGCAGTCTTTCACAGGAAACAAAAAAAGTGTCTAAGTCCATGTGTACTATTGTACGTTCCATATGCTGTAGTTGATATAGTATTATATATGCAAAACTATATTAAATGCTAATTATTTTAGTATATTTGTTGTTCAATTTTAGAACAATGTTGTATTTAGCTGAAAATATGAAGTATTTGCGGGCAGGTAAGAAAATGTCGCAAAAAAGCTTAGCTGATGCATTGGGAATTACAAGAGCACGGTATTCGAAGTATGAATATAGGCTGGCTGAGCCACCAGTTGATATTTTAATACGGTTAGCCCGCTATTATGCTATTAGTATAGATGACCTGATTACGCAGGATCTATGTTTAAAAAGTAGATCACACGAACCCGACTTATAAAAAAAAGCTGTTTCTTTTTATGATACAGCCCTTTTTTATAAGTATGTCGTGAAGGTCTATTTACATCTCACGTTCTACATCTTTATCTCCTCTTCCGGAGATGTTGATAATAGCTAAAGAATTTTTGTTTTTTAATAATTTAACGGCTAATGCTACAGCGTGTGCACTTTCTATTGCTGTAGTAATACCTTCTAGGCGCGATAGTAATTTATAAGCTTCAATGGCTTCTTGGTCGGTGATAGGGTGATAGTTTGCTCTGTTTGTATCTTTTAAATGAGCGTGTTGTGGCGAGATGCCAGGGTAATCTAACCCTGCGGCTATAGATTGTGAAGGAATGGGATCGCCATTGTCATCAACTAAGCAATAGGAGCGTGTGCCCTGAAAAATAGCAGGCTTACCAAAAGATAGGGTGGCTGCTGTATGTGGGTAAGTTCCTTGCCCACCACCTTCTGCGCCGTGTATTTCTACACTTTTATCGTCTAGAAAAGCGGAGAATAAACCGATGGCATTAGAGCCACCTCCGATAGAAGCAAATATGCTGTCGGGTAAGCGATTTTCAAAATCTAAAATCTGCTGTCTAGCTTCTTCACCGATAACTGACTGAAAGTAGCCAACCATTTTAGGGTAAGGATGTGGCCCTACGTGTGAACCTAGCAGGTAAAAAGAGCTTGGATTTTCTATATAATAACCTAAAGCTGCATCTACTGCATCTTTTAATGTTTTACTTCCTAGCTCTGTAGCGATTACCTCGGCACCTAATAGGCGCATGCGGCGTACGTTTAGTGCCTGACGTTCCACGTCTATGGCGCCCATAAATACTTTACAAGGTATGTTTAATAGAGCTGCTGCGGTAGCAGTGGCTACACCATGTTGTCCGGCTCCTGTTTCGGCAATAATTTCTTTGGCTCCCATTTTTTTTGCCAGTAAAATTTGCCCGATACAGTTGTTTATTTTATGAGAACCTGTGTGGTTTAAGTCTTCTCGCTTTAGATAGATTTTGGAACCGACATACTCACTTAGGTTTTTAGCGTAAAATAAGGAAGAAGGGCGACCTACATAGTTTTTTAAAAGTTGAATAAACTCTTTCTTAAATTCATCTTTTTGTACTTCATTGTCAAAGAAATCAGCTAACTGCTGTAGTTGTTTTTCTAAAACAGGCGGTATATAGGCTCCACCATATTCGCCATACGTGCCTTGGTGAGTCAACATGCTCGGGTTAGGTCTTACTTCTATCATTTTGTTGAGGGTTATTATAAAATATGTAATAAAAAAATAAATATATCCTTTTTATGCGAAATAGAAGGAAGATAAGCGATGCTTTTCTTTTTATTATCGGAATGGGCTTTTAGAAGCTGTGTTTTTTATTGTGTACAGTTATCTAGGTGTGATAGGGGATATGGGGTTATTTAAATGAATACCGCTGAATTATTTTTGAGGTTTTAATAAATTATTTTGGCTTTGCCCCCTTTTTTTATCTGCTTTTTGTTGGAAAACGTTGCTTTTAGTGATCTGTTTTTCACTTTCAGTGTTCCCTTTTTCGCTTTTAGTGATCCCTATTTGTGTTTTAGTGATTGGTTTTTATTGAGTAGTGATCGGTATTTTGGTTTTAGTGATCACTATTTAGCTCGAAGTGATCCCTTTGCGGCTCCATGTGATCAGTAGTTTCGAACTAGTGATTGCTTTATGTTAAGAAGTGATCACCTTTTCTAACAAAGTGATCCCTTTTTGCTACAAAGTGATCACTTGTTGGCTCATTGTGTTCACTTGTTGTGTAAAGGTGATCACTATGCGTGCTGAAGTGGTCGCAATTTAGTGCAAAGTGAACACATTTTCCTGTAAAGTGATCCCTTCTTGCTAGAAAGTGATCACTTGTTGGCTCATTGTGATCACTTATTGTGTAAATGTGATTGCTTTTTGTTAACAGGTGATCACTCGATCGTACAAAGAAGTCGCTGAACGTGACAAAGTGATCCCTTTTTGTGGCGCTTTGTTCGTTATTACTGTCCGGTTGTTATTATTTAATTAAATTATTGTTCACAGGACCAGCGTTTTGCGGGCATTGTTTTTATTAAATCAATATTTGTTTTGGAAGTGATGTGTTAATTTCTCTATCTTTGCACCACTCCGCAAGGGAGGGACGGTTTGAAAAGATGATAAAAAGCAGGAAGGGAGCAGCGTTTAACGGTGTTCAGGATGCGATTAAGGCTTAGTCTTAGCGCTTACTTTTAACCTTTCGGAAAGCTTTAAAAATAAATTTCACATTTATTTTGCAGATATCAAAAAGGTTCTTACCTTTGCAGTCCCTTCGGAAACGTAGGGTGTTGATCCCGCAAGGGGATCAGGAAAACAAAACAGACAAGTACAGATCTTCGGATCTCGAAACATATAGCCAAAGTGCGACACGGCGGCGATTAAAGTTCTTTAAGGAAATGATCATGTAGCGTAACGAGTAGTTGTAATTAACGAAAGTTATAATAAAAACAACCTAGTCAATAGATCAGAAATAACAGACGATTCTAATTATTTTATAAATAGTTAGGTGTCAACAATTCATTTTTACAATGGAGAGTTTGATCCTGGCTCAGGATGAACGCTAGCGGC
>NZ_JAPPVJ010000005.1:0-255166 GCF_026711005.1 Sphingobacterium sp. UT-1RO-CII-1
AACTAAGCACCTGCTGCAATGGCGAAATCCTCAGTTTCGCTGTTTTAGTACTAGCACCTGTATAGTTCTTACCACCATCCACTTTAACCGTAACCATATATTCGCCAGCATCGATATGATCGTTGTTACTATAGGTAGCCGTTAACCCAGCAGGAAGGTTTGTAATTATTAATGACTTCACTGTGCCATCGTAAACGAAACTAGCATCTGCAAAAATAAAGGCAGGCAATACCGCTTTCATAATCGTCAGCTTAGCAGTCTGCGAACCATTTTCATAGTTGTTGCCCCCATCAATAACAGCTGTAACTGTATATTCCCCTGCTTCCGTCTGCTCGTTGTTCTGGCAGCTCACCTGTGTTCCCACTGGCAAGGCACCTGCAATAACTAAAGACTTCACAGTACCATCATAAACGAAACTAGCATCAGCAAAAGTAAACATCGGTAGGGTTGCTTTCTCAATCGTCAGCTTAGCAGTCTGCGAACCATTTTCATAGTTGTTGCCACCGTCAATAATAGCTGTAACTGTATATTCACCGGCTTCTGTCTGCTCGTTGTTCTCGAAGCTCACCTGTGTTCCTACTGGCAAGGTACCTGCAATAACCAGAGATTTAACAGCACCATCGTAAGTAAAACTAGCATCAGCAAAAGTAACCCCTGCTATAGAAGCTTTCGTAATTAAAAACTTCGCCTTCTCATACTGGATATTATAGTTTCTAGCTAGGAGGTTTACGTTGTTAATATCGTAGTCACCTACATCCTCACCCGCTACACGCGTTATGCTACCCGTAACTACCGAAGCATCATCCCCATTACGCAGATCTGAAGCTTTCACAGTATACGTCAATGCAGGGTCTGCATCACCATATACCTTCGTCTTCGCATCCGCTGTTACGGTAAGATTTGCTTTCGTGATACTCAGAGTTGATTGCTCATAGTTGACGGTGTAGTTATCTGCTGCGAGATCCACATTCGTAATATCGTAGCTGCCCACAGATTCGCCTACTGCACGTGTCAATGTACCGCTGACCACCGAAGCATCATCCCCATTACGTAGATCTGAAGCTTTCACAGTATACGTCAATGCAGGGTCTGCATCACCATATACCTTCGTCTTCGCATCCGCTGTTACGGTAAGATTTGCTTTCGTGATACTCAGAGTTGATTGCTCATAGTTGACGGTGTAGTTATCTGCTGCGAGATCCACATTCGTAATATCGTAGCTGCCCACAGATTCGCCTACTGCACGTGTCAATGTACCGCTGACCACCGAAGCATCATCCCCATTACGTAGATCTGAAGCCTTCACCGTATACGTCAATGCAGGGTCTGCATCACCATATACTTTGGTCTTCGCATCGGTTGTTACCGTAAGACTTGCCGGAACTATGGTTAATAACTGATTCACAGATACCGCAGGCAAGTATTCATTGTTTCCAGCCTGAGCTGCTGTAATAGTCACCGTTCCAACCTTTTTCGCATCAACCTTCCATTTACCGCCATCATTGTTGTCCTGATACACTTCGGCAATATCCGAGTCGGACGACACGAACGACACAGGTAGCTGTGATGTCGCCGAAGCTGTTAACACCACCGTTTGTTGTCCATAAGTTAGGTTGCCTAATGTTGCAAAACTTATGGTCTGCTCGCCCATCGTTTTTGCAGATGCCTGTGCTTCTGCACTACGATTGCCTACCTGGTCTACTGCTACCAAAAAGAATTCAAAAGTTTTTCCGTTCGGCAGCCCGGTATACCCAAAGTTTTCCGTCCCTTTTAAGATCTCTGCTACATAAAAGGTTGAACCGTCTTCACCTTTTACATAAAGTATATATTTTGCTAAATCCACTTCTGTATTGGCTTCCCAAAGCAGTGATATCTGCCCATTTTGCCCTATAGCCGTGAAATTAGCTGGAACCGCTGGAGGTTTAGCATCCACTTTTACACCAGTGGTACTTCCTACCGAATTTAATGTCAGGTTTGCATCATTGCCTGCAGCATCTTTGATTGCGCCACCATTCAATGATAAAGCACTTACGGTAATTCCATCATGGTCTTCCAGGCCGTTAATCACTACATAGCGGAACTCAAGAGCAGTGCTTCCGGAGCCAGATAGGTAATTAGCATAGACTGCCTGTCCCCCAATCGTAAGCGATAGTCCAGGCGTTCCTCCTGTCTTATTTACCAGCACAGCCTCCGAAAAGTTGACCGTAAAGTCCAAATTCTGATTCAGCAAGTAATAGCCATTGGCCGGCACAGCTACCGATGCTACTGTAGGTCGCACTCCATCTATCGCAATAGCATGTTGCCCAGCAATGGACTTCGGACCGCCAACCGTAGGCAAGGTCAATACCGCATCATCTCCAAAAGCATTTTTAATGGTAGCACCATTCAGTGATAGCGCAGTTGTAGATTGATAATCCAGATCGGGTGCTGTATCCCCTTCCTGTACCGTATAGCTAAATGTTAACGTATTAGTTCCAGTACCATTCATATAAATGGCCTCCCGGTCCACTGCCCCTGTTTCCAACAAAAGCCTAGGTGCATCTCCCATTGAATTCACTACCACCTGTTGATCGAAAGTCACGACCAGTGCAATTTCATCACCTATTTTATAAGTTCCATCAGCCCTTGAAGCGCCTACGGAGACGACTTTCGGGTTGATCGGATTAACCGTAATAGCTATGGTATTTGTAGCAGTCTGTGACCCTCCCGACCCCGTATTGCCTAAGTCATCTGTAGTTATTTGCAGCGAAGCAGGCCCATTATAACCTGGCGTCGGTTTAAATATCAAACCATTTAAAGCATTATTAATAGCTACAATAGGTCCTGTCAAAGTCATGCTTGCATCATTTGTACCGCTCCCTATTGACACACTAAGTCCTGAAGTACCAAATAGTGTAATCAGGCCATTAGTAGCTGTTAAAGTAAGCTGGACAGCATTAGCACCTGCATCCACATCCGAAACAAAAATCTGGTTGTTATTTGCAGCGCTAAATACTAATGTAGCATCCTGATCAACAGATTGTGCTCCCGGCACGAAATTGATTGGTGCATCGTTTACAGCTGTAACCACTAGTGCAATCGTTTTAGTGTCTGACAATGCCGTCCCACCAGTGTGTCCGTTATCGTTAATAGATACCGTCAGTGTCACGTTACTCGTTGCGTTGCTTGCCGTGGTAAATGTAATAGCACCAGCTGCTACAAAAGTATTGATATCAGAAATTCTTCCATTAAGTGTCAAAACGCTGGCCGTTCCTCCCGCAGTGACACCCGTTCCTGATGTCGCACTGAGCATACCACTAGGCACAGAAAAAACAACTGTCACAGAATTTGTTCCTGCATCTACATCACTAAAACTTATTCCTGTAAGCGGAGATGGGGTATCTTCCGTTACGGCAATGCTCAGAGGCACGGTAACTACAGGTGCATCATTTACCGGATTAACGGTTAAATGCAACCATGCTGTGCCACACTTAGAAGGAACTCCATTATCGCACACTTGGTATCGTAAACTATCCCTACCCGCGTAATTCGCGTTCGGTGTATACGTAAAACTACCGTCCGCATTCAGGACTACCGTGCCGTTAACAGGCGTTATGACTAAGGATGCCATTAAGGCATTACCTTCAGGATCCGAATCGTTCGTTAACACATTGCCCGTTGCTGGTATATCTTCTGTCAACGTAACATAGTCATCTACTGCAACCGGCGCATCGTTGACTGCGATCACGGAGACAGTTTTCGTAGCGGCCACAGATTCCTGACCACTATCGTGTACTTTGAAGCTTATCGTACGGTTTGCTGTTGACGGATTTTGCGACGAGTTACTATATTTAACCGCACGCAAAGCCGCCTGCCATTGCGCCAAATTCGCCGTGGCTCCAGCGGAACTAAGTGTCAATAGCCCCGTTGCGCTATTGTACAGCGCTGCCGTTATATTACCCATTGTAGTCCCATTATTGGTAAATTCCAACACATCTTGTCCAAATTGGAAATTACCCGTAATCGCTACTGTTGCCGAGGCTAAGGTTCTATTATCTGGGTCAGAAACTATAAGAGCGTCATCTACTACAACCGCTGTTCCTTCGGTATATGTTGTATTGCCTCCGCTAGTGGTAACTATCGGCGCAACATTGACAGACACAATGGTTATAGTAGACGCTATCGATAGTGAAGTCACATCGGTACCACCATTCGCTGTGCCACCATTATCCTGTATAGAAGATAACGTTATAACACGGTTTGTTGTATTGAGATCAGTACTTATATTACGATAAGTTAGTCCGTTAACTATGCCCAACATAATAGCCGGAGAGACTCCCCCGCTCTTACCTATCTCCACGGTCGTCGCCCCCCCACTTACTAAAACACCTACTGTAAGCCCATTTGTTCCTGTGGCCTGTGTGCCAGATACTAGGGGCACATCAGAGCCATCTATTGTCAATATCTCTTGATTACCATCTGACACATTAGCTACAGTAAACACCAGTTTACTTATTGCCTGCCCCGCTTCAATTGTACTTATAGCTGTTCCACTGAACAAAGAAACAGCAGCCCCGCCCTCTGTAAATGTCGGGTTTACTGCAGTAGCTATTAGCGTAGGTGCATCATTGACGGCCGTAATCTGTACAGTAACAATAGCTGGAGTACTTGTACCGCCATCGCCGTCATTAAGCGTTACGGCTATCGTACGTGCTGCTGTGGCAGGATCAGTAGTATTACTATTCGAATACGTCAGGTTACGGATTAATGCCCTCGCACTAGCCGGACCAGAATTAACATTAAAACTGATGACCAGATCGTTCGTTCCCGTTCCACCAGCCCAAGTACCTATAACCACGCCACCGTAAGTCACATGGCTACCCGATACCCCAATCTGCCCTGCTCCTGTTCCTTGATCACGAATGGAAAGAACATCTTCGTCGCTAACTCGATTAGCCGTAATGGCAACTTTCATATTTCCTCCGCTAAAATTAGGAGAATCCGAATCGGTTACCGTTGCATTAGAACCAGCATCAATTAATACGGCAGTACCGCCCTCCATATATGTAACAGCATCTCCATCCAGGTTGCTGATTGTAGGTACTGCATTAAATATTGGACACAGACTTATATTATCCAAATCTACATACTGAAACGATCCACCAAGCTTAATTTCCAGTTCATCAATCACGGCTGAGGCATACGAGCCCAAATCAATAAATGTATAACCATTATTGACAGAAGGATCTGTATTAAACCCTGTACTTTTCATTTGGGTGAATACAGGGGTTCCTGCCCGCTTCCCCGTTATAGTTACCGTTCCATTTGTAGCGAGTGTATTTCCAGATGCATCGTCCGATAGAAATAGATAGAAACTACCGACTTTGAATCCATTTGTACTCACCTTCCATGCCATCGGATCTTGCCCCGTACCCGAAAGGTGAAAGCCTGAGCCATTAATCCCTCGTACAGGACTGAACTTTCTCACTTTCCAATTACCAGAAAGCTGGTACGTCTGTCCATTATTCGAAAAGGAAGCTGCATTATCGGATTCTCCTTGGTCAAAATTTTCTATACTACATGGGCCTACAGCATGAGTTTCTCCAGCAGTAAAAGGGAGTGTCCCTACAATATTGCCAGTCATTGTGGCTATATCGGTCCCCGAATTTAGATGCAGCTTTAAAGTACCTTCTCCACTTATCGAGGCGATGCTTACCCTATAGACGGTAGTCGATACAGGTGTAATATCGCCTACTACCCCCATAGCGCCAATCCCCGTAAGCGAGAAGTCATCGACACTTACGTTCTTCACAGGCTTATCAAACGTAACCAGGAAATTCATGGTCGTCGCAGATGAATTTGGCGATCCATCCACCACAATACTGGACACCTGCGCAGGCGCATTCGCATTCGTGCTATAAGGCGGCCCTGCCATAAACTGATCCAGGTAGATGTTGAGATCTGGTGCTTCTATCCGCACCTCATCGATGTCGTAAAAATCAGGATTACCCACAAAAGACTGGTTCAATGTTCCATCAAAATCCACTTCCACCGAATTACCAATTTTTACTCCGCCTTTATAAGCCGTAACAGTACCATTAGTCGAGCCTCCAGATCCCGCATCTTTTAAGAATATCCCCTTAAATTGAAAATTTGTATCATCACTTTTTATGATGCTCCATTGCGTTACCCCACCAACGTTAAAATTATTATCAAACAATGCATTAGAACCTTGATAACCTTCTCCTGAAGCGGAAACAATAGTTGTCAAGGAGTGAGTTGTTGTAATAGCAAAGACAAAACCACCAGCGAGCGTCAGTTCATCTTCATCATCATCACTCTCAACAACACCAAAAGCTTTACCATAGCCAACACCAAAACCAATTATGGGATCAAACTTCACACCCTCAAAATCGATCGTAGTTTGGGCTGTTAGCGGCTGTACAAACGCTACCAAAAGGCAACACAACCAGAGCAAAAAGGAATACAATTTCATATGTATATAATTACTTCGTGATCCGTCAACTGGCGGATCGGTTTGTTTTTTATCTGTCATATGGAATACTCATAGGTGTTTGTGCTTTGCTAAACATGAGTATTTCATATTTTCAATAATTGCTGTTATAAAAGGAATTAGTTTCTAGAAGGATACTCACCTACCAGCGCAATACAATAATTCATAACTAGATAGGGTTGCCTATTTTCATGTGGTAGGCCCGCTCCCTGAACGCCAACTGCTGCTTGGTTTAGTTGTCCACCTTGGCTAGTGCTATACAAATTTGCAGGAACAGTATTGCCACGGGCAATGGTCACTGCACCATTGGCCAAATAATTCCCATTAGCCACATCCGTAGTTCCTGCTGCATTCGAAACCATTAGTTGATGCGTATGCGCAGGCATTTGATTTGGCAAAAGCGTGACAGACTCTGCTCCTCCTTGTTCACCTAAAGTATATGTAGAGAATCCTGGACTTTGCCCATGTCCAATAGCTACCCGCCCCCTAAGATCTGGCAATCCAAAAGTAGACTGCCCATTACCTCCATAAGTTGTACCCAATAATGCAAATAGAACCGGATTGCTATTGATTGACAAAAGCTGTCCATGACAAAAAGCCCATCCTCTTGGTGCATAATTGAATCCGAATAATTGTATTTGTCCTATAAATGGTTCCATAATATTTTATTTTTAATAACGTCGTTTAGTTTATATCGATTTTAATTCTTTATGTGTTATTTGTTGCGGCAACACCAACCCATCTCTTTCTAGACTATACACCTGCTTAGCTATAGTGTTTCCCTGTTCATGCCCCACTTGCACTATGACATCATGCCCATTGGCATTTTTCATTATTCCGTTAGAAGCTTTCGCTTCTGTTAAGCCAGCACAGTTGATAACATCTATGGATCGGCTTCCACCTACACAGTCCTCAACAAAGCGCTTATCATACCCTTGCGGCATAAGACAGACTACCATATCACAGCCACTATCTTCTTTTAGCTTTTTAGCCCAGGCTTCCGTTTCTTGCCAGGCTTGGAGATCCTTTTCAGCCCCCTCGGATGGGCCCATAGCCACTACTGCTACGCTTCTATGTCCTAACCAAATAATTTCATAAGGTTTAATCCAGGTTTGCCAATCTGATGCGTATCCTTTTCCATGGCTTTTCACCAGCGAAAAATCACATTCTTTTGCGAGCTTCAGAAGTTTCCTATCACCCAAAGCCCATTCATTTTCACCTATAGCAGCCACCTGATACCCCTGTTGATTCATTTTAGCCACTGTAGCTTGATATTGGCCATTGGCATGCACAAAATTACCCGCACTCAGCCAGAGTGCATTTTCTGTTTGCACAGCATCTGGCAACTCGGTTAAGAAATTAATGCGGTTATTCAGATTACCTGTACAATACACATGCACTGCATCCATTTCCGGCCTTAAGTTAAAGCGGGCTGCGCGGCCAAGTTCCGATCCGTAAGATCGATTACCTAGTATCATCGCACCTGATAATAGCCCTATTTTGGCCAAAAAATCTCTTCGACCTCCATTATTCATATTCATATTATGTAAGCCTAAATTGTTCATAGGTTATGTACTGTACAAATCGGGGTTTGTCCGATTCATTCGGTGTAGCAGCGTGCGGCATCGTCTCGACCCAAAGGATCAGATCGCCTTTCTTTCCTGCTATTTTCACTTCTTTATGCTGTGTTCGCAACACCTCTGCCGCTTCATGCATCCCGCCGTGTTCTCGGATAAGCGATTGAAATTGATGATGCATTTTAGGTATTAAGCTAAAAGCACCTCCCACTTCCTCGACATCATGCAGATACACCATACCTTGTATGTGGTAGCGAGGCCCAATCTCCATATCAATATCCCAGTGTAAAGGGCTTCCTCTAAAAGGATAGCCTGTCGATAGCGGAGGCATATACCCTAGCGGAGATCGCATGGATAACAGATCTTTCCGACGGTACAGATCCTCAAACACCGCCCTAATAGTCGGGTTGTGCCTGATAGCTTCTTCCGCTTCACTTTTTGCTGAAAACAAAAGTATTCCCTGCCAGTTGGCAACCGCTGGACACCAGGTATCTCTATTTGCTGGGTCAACACCTAGCTGTCTACAGATTTCTGTTTTAACCCGATCGCAATCTCCAGCATCTACAGCCTGCGGCACCACCAAAAAACCTTCGTTATTCCAAAAATCAAGCTGGTCTGTGGTCAATATTTGGTAAGTATAGGCTTCGGAAAATTTATTACCCACCGTATCGATACCGAGAAACATTTTCTTTGCCTCCTCAAAAGCAACTTCCCCCATCCTATTCTTTAGCCACTCTTCAAAGTGTAAACTATCCCTGCATTCACCAAAAACAAATTGGTACAGTTCCTGATTATTCAACTCGAACAATCCTCTAAATAATTTGGTTTTATGTAGGTAATCTTGCGATTTATCTTTCTTCTCGCCAAACAAAAAAGCCTGTTCTTTCAATCTGCTTAGAAAATCCAGAAACGTCTTGTCTTCGTCACTCTTAGCGAGATCATTCCTTAAATATTGAACAACCGTGTCTGCACACTCCTTTATTGTCTGCTGTGCTGTATCCAAAATCAAATCGGCATCTGCGGGTCGTTCGAAAGGATCCGAAATACCTGTAAAGGCCGGCATATAATCAGGGTCCTGTGGGTCAAGCAAGGCCCTTTTGTAGAGCCCTTTTGTATCTCGCTGCACCAGTACATCCAATGCACAATCTAGAAACAGCAATTTGGCATTATACGCTGTTTTCAATATATGCCTACCTACTTCATAAGGATTTATGGCCGCCAACAGCACGACATCAAAATCTGGTGCCATCGCATGCGCAAACCGCCCCAATCGTTTCACATTCTCTAGTCGATCTTCTTTTGAAAATCCCAAATCGCTGCATAAAGTCTGCCTATACACATCACCATCCACTATTGCAACCTTAAAACCTTCCGCCTCTAACCCCGTTTTCACCTGGGTCGCCAGTGTGGTCTTACCAGCACCCGACATTCCTGTCATTTGGATAATTACACCTTTTCGCTGCGACATATTAACTCCTCATATTGTGAATAAACACTTAAACAGTGCTCGTATAAAGCACTATCTTCCTCTTCCTTTAATTCAGCAAACACCTGATCTGGGTATTTACTGTGTTTGTGCAATCTTTCCAAAGCGGCTTTCGATTCGCTCAGCCTGGTGCCCACATGCGCATCAAAATCAGCCAATAACCCCATCATACCCGAGGCATAATCATAAAAACGATCTAAGGGATTACCCTGCAACCTGATGTTTATCAGGCCTTTATAAAAGATACGCAACACATCGGCTGTAAATAGCGAAAACTCTCGATAATGCCGTTCAGTAACTGTAACCGGATTTGCCTTCTCCGATAAATAGCCCGGTATCATCTGGATTCCCCTGCGTTTTTCATGCGATCGAATAATTGCTTTAGGTTCTCTACTTAAAAAATAAAAAGGGACGTTCGAAAACCATCCTCTTAGCAAGCCATATTGATGGATGTGCCAACTATCCAACTTAATAAATAATTGCTCCTGCCCTAGTCGTTGCTGTCCCAAGAAAGTTAATACAGCTTTAAAGAATCGCTCTCGGGATATTCCTTCCGGCAATAGCGCTTCGTCCATCTGCAATATCTCGTCCAATAGCGGAGCTTCGGGGATAGTAACGTATTTCTTATCTGCCACCAAACATTGCGACAACAAGGTGGATCCACAACGGCTGACATGAAAAATAAAAGCAGTAACCGAGCTTCCCTCAACCTCTGATGCCCATGCGCATAGGCTCTGAATATCAGATTGCGAGACCATTCGGCCTCTTCCCTTATTTCTGGCAGCTATTCTATTATCAAAAATTGTTTCGCCAAAAAATGGCTCTGCAACATAACGATCTTCCAGATCGAGCCACAATACCCGTGCTCCCCGGCCTGTTACTTCTAATTTATAGGGGATCCAGTTGCTAAGCATCTTGTAGTTCTCTTTTTAGTTGAAGTACCAATTGCCTTGCACCATCTCCCTCCATCATTTCTAGTTGAGCTATCATCGCTCTTTTAGTTGCCTCATCATAATCAGGTTTAGGCGCTTCTTCATATCCATGCTCTATAAACCAGCTATCTGTATCTTCGTCCCTTAGCCCATCAATAACCAAGTGAACCCGTACCTGATCACTTCTATTTATAATCTGATGTGTTTTAGAAAAATCGAGATACCAGCAGCTCCCCTCCTCCATAACGATACGTTCGCCTTCGAGGTAAAATTCTACTGCCGGATTCGTACATATTGGTATATGTATCCGGTATACTCCGTCGGCATATGCACAGCCACGATCCTTATGTGGTTTTATTTCTGCACCGGGGTAAAGCGCCATTAATCGGATCGATTCTTTTGCGCCCGGAATACCTTCTATCACGCCACGTATATAAGGCACCTGATCCAACAGCGGCGTATCCTGGTATGAACCTTCGCCGCCAAACCCAACGATTGTATGGCTACAACCATCAACAGAACGCAACGAAATACACTGCCAGCATCCTTCATAATCGTTCTGATTAAAATGCTGAACCCAGTTATACCCCACGCATAACAGTAACTCTTCTTGCAGCATAGCCACATCATAGTTTCTGTTGAATTTGATCGAATTATACCCCACGACTAATAATTGTGAAGTAAATGTAAATAAAAACCTACAAAAAGATATTATCTAAGGGGTGGACATCGGGGGGACACCCGTGGTAAAACGCTTATTATAAGGTGATTATTTTTACATAATCACTTAAAACATTTCTCTACTCCAATCTATTTAAGCCCCGATTTTTTATCCTTTAACAGTAAAAAAAAGCAAGTATGCGTCCATAGACGTAATCATTTTAAATAAAAAGATCGCTGCTTTTATTCTACAATTTGTACTTAAGCAAGGAATGCAGAAGACAGTTAAATTTCCATAACAGCACAAAATATCCTCTTTTTTTTGTAGCATTGTAATACGGTCGGTTTCGGCGCGTACGATCTTAAACCAGATTATAAAATTTTATAAACCTTCACACTTATGCATGTCAATAACACGACTGAAGAAAAAGAGAGTTTAACTCAGCAAAAATCAAGATTAGGCGTTCGTCTATTTTTCATTTATTTAATTTGCTACACCGGCTTTGTGATTTTAGGCGTATTTAAATACGAGCTATTAGCTAAGACGGTCTTTGCCGGCCTCAACTTAGCCGTCGTTTACGGTATAGGGTTAATAGTATTTGCTGTTATTTTGGGTATTATTTACAACTATTACTGCACAAAATATGAAGACGCTGCAGAGCAGTTAGCGGAAGGAGCAAGCAAATGATTTACGATATTTCTATCACTGCGCTCGTTTTCTTTTTCATTTTTGTAGGTTTAGTACTTGGTCTGTCCTTCTACTTTGGCCGCAAAAAAAGCTCCTCCTCATCCTACTATGCGGCTGGCGGACAAATCCATTGGGCTGTCAACGGTATTGCCTTTGCGGGCGACTACCTATCTGCAGCTTCATTTTTGGGTATATGCGGCATGATTGCCATTGCCGGTTTTGATGGGTTTTTATATGCTATAGGTTTTTTGGCGGGCTGGATTGTCGCTTTATTTCTAATAGCCGAACCTTTTAAGCGCCTAGGGAAATACACATTTACCGACGCCTTAAACGCCAAGTTCAACTCGCGCGCCATCACCCTTACGGCTTCCATCAGTACGCTAATTATTTCTGTCTTTTACCTTATTCCACAGATGGTCGGTGCTGGCGACCTCGTCATGCCTTTATTGGGCTTGCCGCATTGGGCAGGAGTCATCTTAGTGGGCGCTATTGTTATCGCTATTGTAGCCAGTGCAGGTATGGCTTCAACGACCTACGTACAGTTTCTTAAAGGCGGGTTACTTATTGTTCTTTCGCTCGTATTGACTTTCTATATCTTAAAAAACGGACTATCTACACCTCCCGAATTCAATGGCAACAAATACCATGCTTTCATTGAGCTTGTACCCGAGGTACAGGACGGTAAAGTCCATGCTGTCGAGGGGTGGGATGTATTGGCGCAGCAGCAAATAGGCGACAAAACTTTCGTCAAATTAGCGCAGAATGGAGTAGAACGATGGTTTGACTTCAACACCGAAAACACAAGCCCCCTACTGAAAGAAACACTCACTATCACGCAAAAGGGCGACGGCAGCGTGCTATACAACGGAGAACCTAAAGAAAATAGAAAATTTTATCAGGTCGGTCATTTAAGCAAGATTATTGTCAACGGGGAAGAGGTAAAAGAGACGGGCCCTTTAAATCCGTTTCAATTCCTATCAACTATTAAGGACAGCGAGATTGTCCGTTTCCAACAGGTCAAACTAAGCGATGGCAACGACCAAATCTCTGTATATTACCCCGAGATTACTCCAGGTTCTAAATATATGTTGCCGGGCCTAAAATATAAAATCGGTAGCGGAGCCGACCTTTGGAGTAAAATGGACTTTGTATCGCTCATGCTCGCCCTGTTCTTAGGGACAGCTGCTTTGCCCCATATTCTTATCCGGTATTATACGGTAAAAACTCCACGTGATGCCCGAAAATCCACTATCCTCGCTATCGCCGCTATCGGTGGCTTCTATATCCTCACCCTATTTATTGGTTTGGGTGCCGGGGTCAACGGCGTAATGGATGTAGAATCCAGTAACATGGCTGCCCCACTCTTGGCGCGGGCCTTTGGTGCTGCGCTTTTCTCCATTATATCGGCTGTGGCTTTTGCTACCGTGCTGGGCACCGTTGCGGGGCTTATTGTCGCTTCATCGGGTGCGATAGCGCACGATTTTATTGACGGCTATTTAAAGAAAAATTTAGATGACGCCAAAAAAGTCAAAGTCGGGAAAATTGCGGCCGTTGTAGTCGGTATATTTGCCATCTTATTAGGCATGGCCTTTCAGGGCATCAACGTATCTTTCCTGGTCGGCTGGGCATTTGCTATTGCAGCTTCCGCTAATCTGCCGGCTATTCTTTTTCTATTATTCTGGAAAAAGACTTCTTCTACAGGCATTTCTTCCTCTATCGTCGTCGGTATTGTTGCTTCTTTGGCTATCATCCTTACGTCCCCCACCATGTGGGACAAATACGGCTTAGGAGCAGGAAACGCTTTACATCAGTTGGAAAACCCTGCTTTGATCTCCTTTCCGCTAGCTGTACTAACAGTTTATATCTTTAGTAAGCTCTATCCCAAGAAAGCAGAAATAAAGTCTTAAACACGATATATTAAAATAACAAGCGGGCTCCCTTATTAGGCGAGCCCGTTCTGATCTAAGCTAGCACCATCCCTAGCCATCAAACTCGCCACAGTCGTGTTCTTTAAAAAGCTCTAGCGCATCTTTAGTGGTATAATAGGTAGCTATACGTTTATTATTCATCTCCAGGGGTGCTCCTTCTATCCGCAGCTCATACACTGGCGCCTCGTCTATTTGTGTCAGAATATATGTACGTTCGGCTGTTTTCAGTATGGTTTTTTCCATATCGCCTGACACCGTAAAATCATCCACCACTAAGCGATCCTTATCGTCGCATACGTTTGTCCATATCATCTTATTTGTTGCTACAGACAGGCCTGCCAGATCGCAGGCATAACAATTGCCAGAAAACTCAATCCCATACTTTTCAAAAACATTATCGCTGGTGCTGTCCACAACGGTTAGAGGCACTAAAGCTAACAAATCTGCTGGCACAATCACGTGCTCAGCTATTTCCGGCCCACCTTCCGTGCTATGCTCCACAACGTTTGCTGTTGTATCTGCCTGCCCTGCCTTTTTCTCACTGCCTGTTGTGCAGGAAGACAATATTGCCAGCGCAAACCAAAAAATCATTATTTTTTTATACATACCTATTATCTTTTTTTATCCCAGACCAAAACGGCTCATACGCTGCAAATTGTACTATATAGCCCTATTTTACCCTCGGATTTATTGATGGTAAAGTTGCCCAAAACTGTTCTTTACTACTATCCCTGTTTTCAGCCATTTTTATGCTACAGCTCTTTTTTTGTTGGCAGCTATAGGCCTTAACTAATATCTTTGCTAAAAATAGCACCACATGAAATCCCTATATACAGCCCTGCTCTGCCCCTTCCTAATCGCGTTTGTAGCTTGCAACTCGCAGAACAATAACAAAGAGACCTCAAAAAGCGCTGTCGAAGTTACGCAGAAAACGGTCACTTTTAGCGATTTTAAAAAGATTAAAGGAGTAGATAATGTACAGGAAGTACCTTTTCAGGTATTTACCAAGCTCGACTCTATACAACTTTTCACAGCGCCCCGTAAAGATGCCCCGCAGCTTAAAATAGGCAACGATAAGTTTAATAATTATTATGGTTTCGAAGAGTTCGACGATTTCTACGCTATACACTTCAGCATAGCTAATAATATTTCCAACAGCATCGAAGCCTTTGTGTTAAAAACAGAATTTACTGCCGCTTTCGACCTTACTCTGGAAGGCGCCGACCTCTACGAAATTAGGAGCAGCACCATCAAAAACGTAGACAATTTCAACGACAAATCCTTTGCTATTTATGGCAGTATTAACGAAGTATCCGAACAAGAGTTTAACACCGCTGCTAAAAACCGCATAGACGAAGTTTTAGTGAAAAACCCACACATCAAGTTAGTAAATGAAAACTGGGTGTACAGCCTCGGGGGCGATCAGCTGATTATTACCCAGCACGAGAATGTTTCCACCGAAGAGGGCCCCTTATCCAACGAATACATCGGGCAGTCACCGCACTTAAAGCTTGAAATATTCTGCGAAAACTCGGTAGATGTTGTTGATAGCTACTATTCGTTTTACGACTTAGAGACGGCAGCCGAATTTGCAGTTTTCACCAGCGGATACCCGCAAATTGTACCGAGCAAAAACTGGATTTCTTCCATTACTTCCAACAATTCTGTGGGGAGTGATTTTGTTATCAGCGAATACCTGCCCGCAAAACAAAATAGCGAGCCCCTACTCTATATCAACTTCACCAACTTCAAAATTGCCAACGAAAAGGCCGCTTTCTGGGCGGATGACCATACTTTCTACGCCGAGGTATACCCCTTAAACTCTGCCCCTGCCAAAGGTAAAAAGCAGAAAGCCGCTTTTATAAAAATACAAGTCAAAGCCAATCTTTCCATAGCTAAGGAAGCTATGCATTAAAAGACTGCAAAGCACTGCAGCTAGCTGCTACCCAGCTGCAGCTTTTCCCCTGTTTTTTGTCTATCAAAACACAACATTCTTATTGGTTTATTAAAAAACCTGCTCCGCTACCTTTATACGTTGTTCTTCTTGCTCCTGATGTTCTTCATACAGTTCCACCTTAATCATCTTTACATTCTTTGGCATACTGTAACTTATATCCTTGCTGTAATTATAGCCCGACACATTTGCACTCTCCTTGCCTGGTATTTTCCTCACCTCTACATAATACCTCAACGTTAAGCTCTCCTCCAGGTCGTCTCCTTTTTCAAAACGTATTTTCTTCACCTGCCTTATATTATGCCCACCTGAATAAATATTACCCTGCAAGCGAAACCTCCATTTACCGTCTGCGCTATCAAGCATCACAACCTGAGGCGTGAGTCGCTTGGTCACCTCTTTGTTCGTTGTATAAGTATGTGTGCGTCCTGTTTCTTGCGTTTCTCTACTCACCCGATGCGGCTGCACATACACAGGCTCTACTTTTAGCTTTTTCTGTGCTTCGGCACTGCAGCCCAACAGGCCAAACAAACAGGTTAATATAAAGATTAGCTTCATCTTATCTATAATTTGACAACTTCTACAGTAGCGCCCAATGCCTCCAGTTCCTGCGCACTTGCCAGCGCCCACTTGTAAGGTCCCTTATGGTAGAACACCCGATCTTGCTTACTTAATTTCAAGGCTTCAGGCCCCGATAACTTAAATTTCTCTTTCAATAACGCTACAATTTTCATTTTATTCGGGCCTAGTGCTGTAATATACACCTCGGTTTCAGCCCAATCCGAACGGTCTAGCTGCTCGATCTCATCGTCCTCGCTATACTCGGGCATATCCAGCACCGCTTGATACACCTCCTCCCAAAAAGCATTGCCCTCACAACCGATATCTCGCACAAAATCGAGCAAATATGCTTGATCAAATTTATTATCAAAAATAATACGCAGCCTTTCCTGAAAACCTGCTATAGTATCAGCCACCTTAATAGGTGTCCATCTTCCTGCGCCGTGAAAAGCAAAATATACAGGAAAACCTTCTTCCGCCTCATTAAAGTCTATAAAGAAGGGATCTGCAAAATAATTAGCCGCTACAACTAGCCAGCTTTCCTTAAAATCTTCTTCCCTTCCGCCCTGTAGACTTTCGCCCGAAACGGCGTTAAAAGCATACCCCGCTTGAAAAGCCAAAACCTGCCCAGGTTCGGGGTAATATTCAGGTAAACTTAAATTCTCAATCACATAATACTGTTTCCAAAAATCAAGCAACATAGGCCATTGCTCTACTTTAGCCTGCAGTTCTTTGCTTTTTTGCTCCCAAACAACCTGCTGCTCCGGGCTCTGCTTTAAATCTCTTTCGTTTTCCCTATCAAAAGGAAAGCTCCGCTGCATCCAATGCAACAGATCACGATCCAGCACCTTAAACCCCTCTTCCTGCAATGTTCCATAGGAAGTCAGGTAAACCTTCGTATCACCGTCACCTTTTGCTATAACAGCCACTTGTCCACCCGAATCATCCGCCACAGGCAGATAATTAGGTAAGTATTCTTCAAAATCGTACGTTTCGTAACGTTCTTTGATGTCTTCCTCATTCTGAAAAACACGTACCTGTTCATATACGAGCTCCGAATCAAACTTCTTTTGAAATATCTTTATAAAATCATACCAATGCTTAGGAATACGTTCTCTATTCATTCATTTGTCTTAACAGTTCGTTACTAGCTTTCTGCTTTATCTTCTTCGGCAATGTTTCAAAACCTGCATCGCTCAGGTTCCTGTAGTTATCTCCGACTTAAAATACTATCCAAGCTGCAGCTTTGCCCCTATTTTTACTTTTCAATATTAAGGAGAATTGAGCAGCTATCCAATCCCGATTATCAGCTATATTTTCATCGCTATTGAATTATATGGCCCAAACTGCGCCTATGTCCCTACCCGAACCTTCAAAAACAGATAAACCATGCATTTCCCCATAGCGATGATAAGCAGCCTCCAGTAAGAAAGCCGTAGAGTCTGAGCGGAAAGGCCAACAAGTATCAAGGAAAGTCCGGCAAGTCACAGCGGTGGTAACGACCACCGGGCCCGAGAGCTACAAGTAGGAAGGAAAGTCAGCGAGGTACATCGCCGAAAGCTACTACCCACAGGAGTTTATCAACGCCCCTCGAGGAAAGTCGACACCGTGCCGAAGATTGTTCAAGAAGTACAAGTGGATAAGCATCTTCCCTCAAGACTTTGCGAACAAGCCTAAGCGGAAGTTACAAATGGCCACGGCGGCCGCTCTCTTCCACTAAGGGAAAATGGCCCATTATATCATAAACCCAGCCTTTAAGCAAAATCCTCCAGATTGTATGATACAGCAGCTCCCTAAATTATTATGGAGTTGCTGCGTGATAGGTTTTATTGAAAAGTAAGTGTCCACTTCGGTCAAAGTTTTGTCCAGTTCGGTATAAATACCTCTTGACAAACTCCTTTTCCTTCTTTTTATTTCACAGCTTAGCTTAAAACTGATAAACATTATCTTATGAGAAAAATTGATTTTACAACAACTGGTGTAATTGCTTTTTTTATTAGACTGCAAATGCTCCGTCCTTTCCAATTAATGGAGCATACATTTATGTCAACAATTGGAATAACGACAAATTTTGACTCCAGTCATTTATATTCACCTATTAAGTCACCTCCTAACCAGTGGAAAAACATATGTGCCATACTGAGCCGAAAACCAGTACGGCTATATGACTTATAACCCATTGAAGAAAGCCATGATACGAAGCCTTATTATCCAGCCACAGCGCTACTACCCTCATGCTCGCAAGAGTAATGAACTACCACGAGGTAGCAGCTATGATATGGCCTATGGTGAGGTAAGGAGTTGGCAAATCGACGACAGCTGGTGTAGCATACAATGGTACAAAAGCAAGTATATTCTGCCTTATTGCATCGAGATAGAAGCCAAAGAGCAGCTTTATCTACCCGTATCAATAGGGCATCCTGATATACACTGGCAGTATATTATCTTGGGCGGCTACGGCATTAAAGAGGCCGGAGATCATGAGCTCATCCTGGCCGAAGGCTACCAGCATAAAATCTATGCCGATTGCTGCGACTTTATGAGCTTTGTACCCATCGGCCGCCATCTTATTGTAGGCTACAGTATCATAAGCGACTGGCTCGACAAACATAGAAATTTGCAGGTACCCGCAAAAGCAGACATGCCCCATACCCTGCTGCAGGATCGCCTGTACCGTAACGACCCCGCCCCCATTACTCCTGATATGCTCACCGAGCTCTATTACATACTCGAGCACCCTCGGATATCAGGCATCCAACAGGACACTAACATCTACGCTGCGGTAGGGCGCTTACAGAGCCTACACGAGCAACAGGAAAAATCCCTAATTGCAGAACCTAGTACTGCCGCAGAAAAGATCAAAGCAATACAACAATATATTGTTCTACTAATCGCTGAAGAAAAAATTATACCTTCAATCGCCGAGATTGCCGATCTGTACCATATAGACAAAGACCACTTAAGTAAAACTCATAAAAAGCTACACAAGCAAAGCCTACAAGATTATATTAACGACAAAAGATTAGAATACGCTCTCCTACTCCTTCAACAAGGTATATCTGTTGGAGCAGTGACTTATCGACTACATTATCACGATATCCCCGCTTTTAGCAATGCATTTCTGAAAAAATACGGAATACGTCCCAGCGAGTATCATTTATAAAGCCGTCTTCGACTTGTGCACGGATTTTTACAAGTAACATCACGTATTATTACAACCAAACTAGGACAAACCCTAACTACCTTTGGTGTATACCATTACATTAAAAAAATGAAAGCACTAGCAGGCGATATTAACAAACATTTCAGGCAGCATCTGACAATCTATCTAGACGCCCTGGCGGTGCTCTGTGCTGCTTTGCTGATCTATCTTTTTGTACAAACAGCTTTGAGCAAAGTATTGCACCATGCGGTGTTTCGCATTCAGATGGGCAAGCAACCGCTCCCGGGCTGGTCAAAACCAATATTGGTTTATGCACTGCCGGTTATTGAGTGGGCGACGGTGCTGTTGCTCTTATTTAGGCGGACACGCCTTTGGGGGCTTCTGCTTGCAGGAACTCTGCTGTTTGCCTATACCATATATGCCTACCTGGCTTATAAAGAAGTGTATGGCTATGTGATTTGCGCGTGCGGGAAAGTGTTTGAAGATATGGGCTGGCGCGAGCACTTTTATTTTAACGCCATACATACGCTGGTGGCGCTGGCAGGGTTTTATTGCGTTTATAAAAGCAAAACATTAAAAGCAAACAACAAGAAAGAATAAAAACAAACTATGCATAGTGGCTTTCGACGGGAAGCCGCAAAAAGGGTCTTGAGGACCGGGGAAATAAAGGTAGAACCTTTTGGGATTGCGACAATTTAGATATCAATCTCCGCAAGGAAAAACATAAGAACAGGCAAGTTGCCAAAACGTTCTACCAGGCTTTCCCGCTCTCTGACCAAATATTTTTAAACAATTAAATTTTTGAAGCTATGAAAAAGCTCATTAAACTTGTGCCTGCGATGGCACTACTATTAGCATTAGGTGTTTACACGGTAAACGCTAAAATGAAAGCAGCTGTTGCGGAAAAGACGCAAACGGAGAAAGAATGGATGTTGAAGCCAGGAGGTAATCTAACGGACCCAACTGATTATGAACAAGCTTCTGCCGGACGGTTTGAAGATTGTGTAGCAACTAATACATCTGTATGTGCAATTAAGGCTCCTGCCGATCCAAACAATCCGAATATCCCACTCTTTAGTGATCAGATACAAACTGCACTTGAAAGTGATTTAAATCATCCGGATATCAGCACAGGCCCTTATAATCCTTAAAAGGTTCTAAGAGATAAAAGGGCGTAGTAAAAAACTACGCCCTTTTTATGATCATCAACGATGATTCTGTGGCATACCACTTATTTGTATCACCGAAAAAGGCAACATAAAAGTATACCGATCATCTCCAGGAATCAATTCATAACGATCATCCAATTTTCGAACCAATATCTTAGCAAAACGAGGATCCTGATTGAGCCTTCTTAGATCCGACCATCGAATCCCTCCTCGAAAAAGCAATTGTTTTTCACGTTCCTCCAAAATAATCGTCAATAGATCATCATTCGACGCCAATTGCATTGGTACAAACCTATCCTTTTGCCAACGTTTTGACAATAATCGATTCAATACTTCCAGTGCCTTTTGTTCCCTTCCCAACCGAGCTAAGCATTCGGATTTTATTAAATATAATTCATCTATTGCTATACCACTGAATAATGCGTAATTACCTCCATCATAAGAACCTTTAAAACGAAAAAGACCAGTATCATCCGCTTTTAGAAAAGCAGTTTTCCGAAGGTCATACTCATTATATTTCTTAACCAAAACGGTATCTACAAATGCGTATCCCTGCTCATGGACACCAGATCTTGCCAACATAACAGCATGAAAAACAACATCTTTATTGAATACTTTGAACGGAATATCTGAATCCCGATCTACGTCATTATAATCTAACAAAACATCATTTATATCAAGACTATTCTCCGTATAATACAACGATAGTTCAAAATCGCCCATAATTAAGTACAACTTCGCTAGGGCTCCTAGGGCTGCAGCACGTGATGGACGAGTCGGAACCCCAACTCTATCCGGCAATAATTCAGCCGCACGCTCTAAATCATCAATTATGCGAGAATACGTTTCATGAACCGTAGACCTAACAACCGGCTCATTGATATCCGACACCAGTTGAAGGGGTAAGCCATATTCTGAATCTGCCATCCCCTTTGCATAATACGGCACATACAACTGGGCTAACTGGAAATAACTCCACCCCCGATAAAAATAAGCACGTCCTTTAATGATATCTCTGTCAGCTTCTGTCATACTTCCTAGTTTAGCCTTGTCTATTTCGTCCAAAACGACATTACAATGGAATATACGTTGAAAGGAATAGTTCCAATCTAAGTGATTCTGGGCATTAATATCCCATATATATGTCATACGCGCATCAATGTCACGTGAGTCCCAATCTGCTTTGCTCAAGAAATAGTAATCTGCCCCAATATCACCGGCTGCAGGATATTGCATATTGAAGACATTTTCATAGTCAAGTAGCGCCTGCAAATCCTGTACATTATCCGGAACCGTAAGTGAATCATCCGGCTTTACATCTAGATAATCCGAGCATGCCACGAAAGTATATAGCACACTGAATGACATCACAAGTAGTAGATTTTTCATAATATTTAAAAATTAGCGTTTAAACCAATAGACCAAGATTTAGGTAAAGGCAACTGTGCGACATCTGGGTCAAGATTATGCTTATTTGCCCGCCATATCACCCCTAGGTTTCGGGCATAAAACGTAGCTCTTATATTTCTAAGTGGCTTAATCCCATTTCTTAAAAACGTATACGATAGATTAATATCTTGGATACGTATATGGTCTCCTCGCTCTACCGTAACCTCTGCGTTTCTATAAAACTCGTCACGTCTGGTATTCGTGGGATAGATCATTGAAGGAACAGTGGTGTACCTTTCATCCCCCGGTTGTTGCCATCGTTCGTTAAAATCGCCGTGTTCAACCTGGCCATTAGCGGTCAGGAGGTTTGAATAATTAATAGTCTGTCTGCGGAAATAATAATTTGTACGATAGGCGATATTCATGGATACAGAAACTCCTTTCCATTCAATGGTATTCCGAAAAGCTCCGAAAAACTCTGGAAGTGCCGACCCATGAAAAACGAGATCGTTTTTTGTGACCTGCTGGTTCAACAAGCTGTAATCTTTTGTTTCCACCCCTTCCAAATATCCTATTGGGTCTCCGGTTTCGGGATCGAGTCCTCCCCAGCGATAACTAACAACCGAGTATGCTGGCTCTCCTTCAATAGGAGATACGGAGGAACCTGTACCGACCCATTGGCTAAATCGCGTAGGCTCGAGCATGTATTTTTCTATACGATTTCGGTTTAAAGACATCAGCAAAGTACCAGACCAATGCGTATTTCCCAGCTTGGTGTTGCTGTTCAACGTCAAGTCTACTCCTGTATTTTTTATTATCGCACTGTTCATGCTCAAAGATCCAAACCCCGTCGTTGGGTCAGTCTCCACCAAACTAACCAGATCCGTCGCCGTTTTCCGATAGAATTCGATGCTTCCCGCTAATACATTATTTACAAATCCAAAATCGAGTCCCAGATTAAATGTTCCTATTTTCTCCCATCGCAATTCAGCATTCGGTGGATTCATTACAACCGCATAAGGATACCTACCCAATCGGCTTGTTCCGTAATATTGCAGCGTCGTTACCGCGGCAACATCATTCCTAACATTTCCACTATACCCATAGGTTGTCCTGACCTTAAGTCTCGGTATTAGATTCGAGTGATAGAACTCTTCTTCCCCTATGTTCCATGCACCTCCGACCGACCAAAGTGGAGACCATTTGTCATTTGTAGCAACCCCAAATAAATTTGAAGCATCTTTACGTGCGCTTACGGAGAGCGTATATTTTTTCTTATATGTATACGAGCCGTTGCTATAGGCAGAAACAAACCTTTGTGTACCACCGAATGCCCTGTCTGAAAATATAATGGTAGACGCTCCCGCTAAGTTATCATAAATAGGTAGCCGGTTTACGTAATCTACGCGGTTGGTCGTCTGTAGGTCATCGTCGTACCCATACAGTCTTGTATTGTTTCCCTCATTTCTTGCATGCCGAATTTCCATTCCGATAATTGCAGCGATACTATGGTTTGCCCAATCCTTCGTATAATTTATTTGCCCTCTAAACGACTGCGCTTTTAGTTCAGACTGACTTCGATCTAATATACCCCCCAATGGAATCGGTCGTATAATACCGTTATCTGCTACTTGAGTAAAGCGGTTTATCAGATCTCTAGTATAATAGGTATCCTCGCTGTAAAATTGACGCCCAAAAGAAGGTTCGTGTTCGTATTGATAATAGACTTCTCCAGTCAGATCTGCTAAAAATCGATATTTCAAATTGGTACTGAACAACAGGTTGCTTCCGGTTGTCGTATTATCAGCGAGGTGCAGCTCATCGTAGGGTCGGTACCGCCAATCCAACAACCCTCCTCTTTCATCAACTTCATCGAGGTAACTGTTCCGATAATCTTTGGTCACTGCCAACGCCTGCCCATATTCGTCTACAAATTCGGCATAAGGGTACATACCTTTGGCAGCAGACATTTGTATATTGCCGAGGTGGTTATTGGTTCCAAAAAGCATCGAATAACGTATACCTGTACTCAAATCCAGCCGTGGAGTAAGTCTGAATGTATTCTGTATGTTAAGGTTGATTCGACGAAAATCATTTCCTACTAACGTGCTTCTATTATGATCGTATCCAGCGGAAAATAACGTGGTATAGTTTTCTCCCCCTCCATTTAGGCTGAAAGAATACTGCTGGTTTATACCGGTACGATAAAAATGATTGCTTAGATCTTTTCTGATATCCTGCTCACGAAAATAATCTAACTTATTTTTTAGCGTTGTTTCACTTATTTCTCCACGAGTATGTTCATCAAGGAGTTCGATTACAGGCGTCAGCGGAGGCCTATTTGTCGTATTTGCTAACATAGAGGTGAAAGCGCCCTGTTCGTACAGAAACTGCTCGATATCGATAAAATCGCTGGTAGACATGCGTGGCATATAATAGAGATCGGGTTTCTCTTGGATGGTACTGTTAGCATGAACGGAAACCTGCCACGGCGCTTTATATTTTCCTTTTTTTGTCGTAATTACCAGCACTCCATTCCCTGCTTTCGCGCCCCATATACTTGCCGCCGCCGCATCCTTTAAAAGGGTCACACTTTCCACATCATTGGGATTAATACTATTGATATCTCCCTCAAACGGAAAATTGTCCAAGACAATCAAGGGTGCCCCTTGTATGGCGCTCAGCGACGATACCCCTCTGATCACCATCCGTTGTTCGGCTCCAGTTCGCTTGTCAAACAAAATTGATGGCATTATCCCGTCCAATCTGCTGATTACATCTGTACCGATCTGCCGGTTGAAAAGCTCAGCGTTTACGACTTCAAAAGAACCGGTAGCCCTTTCCTTGGGAATACTTTGGTACCCTGTATTGACTGTCACTTCTTCCAGTACATTATCTGCCGGCTTCAGCGTGATGGTCACAACTGTATCTTTATCGATTTTCATATTTACATGGAGAGGATCAAACCCGATTCTTCTCATTGTCATCTGATATTCGGGTCTCCTCGGTAGGACTAATTCAAACATTCCATCCTTATCTGTTGTATATATCCGCTGTATGTCCTTCACAGAGATCGTGACACCAGGTACCGGCGCACGGTCTATTTCATCGACAGCTTTCCCCGAAAGCCGCACAACACCCTGTTGGGCAAAGGCTCCTTTTAAGACTAGGAAAATCGCGCCTACCAACACTAATAATTTCCCCTGTCTCATTGCCGCCCCCTTTCTTTTTTAAGGACATAGCCATATCTCGTCAGAACAAGTTCAGGCACCTCTATATCCAGTTCATGTATTGGCCGGTCTGCAACAACAAACATTTCCATCATGTGGTTCTCTATCTGCACGTCAAATCCCTGTTGTTGGAATGTCTCTTTCAATAGCTCGATATCCCCTAATCTTTCCGGCAGATCAACATCGATTCTATAGTTTATTCCGGTTGAATCGATAACGCAGGGAAAAACCTCATTATATTGGTTATTTAAGTAATTTACGATATTATCGACCTTGGCCCCCATAAAGTAAGTATTTGCTCCCGATGGGGAATTACCGACATACTTAGGCGGATTCGACTGAAGTTCGCCGTTTTGTACCAGCTTTAAGGTGGTCTTCGATTCGGATACCTGCGCACCTGGTTGTTTGCGAATTATCAGACTCGGCATTTCCTGTTCTATATAGCCCGCATAATAACCAGTGAAAAGCGCCATATCATCCAGCATTTTATCTTTGATTTGGTCCGCACTCCATTCAACCGGAAGAGCGTATTCGTAACTTATACTGAACTGCTCCCGATCAAAAGGAACCTCCCGATTGTAATAGAAATCAAGTCTCGAAGAATCCGCTGTAGCCATTATCCGCCGATTGGGCCTCATGGCGTCGAACCTTTTTCTTGGCGCAGCGATCTGAAGAAGTTTAAGTATTGCGTAATTAATATAATTTCCTTTTTTTGCAGACGATATAACATCTGTGTATTCCCGGTTCGAGATTTCAAAGCCGTCCATATATCCACTTATCGTAGTATAATAGGTGGGCCTATATGCCCTCAGATCAGTATACGTATCCGATAGAATTGTTGTATCCAGTTTTCCCCGATAATCAGGCAAGTAATATTCTTTTCCCACCGCTATACTTAAAAGGGCTTCCTTGTCCAAAAGATGGGGCTTAGTCGATTGCTCCAAGATGCCCGCTGGATTGATGATCGCTATATGTGGAATAGTTCGATGTGGGATGAGGTCGGCCAGACTGGCCCCATCAACAATAGTATAAAAACGTTCTCCTAAACTTTGTATCGTTTTGGAACCCGTTGTTGACAGATATTTTGTAATAAGTGATTCTTCCTGCCTCGTTACCGGCAACAATACAACCTCATTTGGCATTTCCTCAACAAGCTCATGCATTTTCGGCATGCTCAGGATGCAACCTGCACACCAAGTAGCCCAATAGTCCAATATGATCACCTTCCCACGATAGTCGGCTAGGCGAATTTCTTTGGTCTTCCCACCATATTCTACCACCTGCAAAGGCATATTCCATATTTCCTCAGGGATGGTATCCCCTATTTCTAAAGGCTTGATCTCCCCTATCTCAGTTGCCCCGCCTTGGCGGAGCTCCTGAGCCTTTGCTTCTACTATAGAAGCAAAACTAAACAACACACAAAATATCGCTATAAGCTGTAAGCCATAGGCCATAGGTCTTTTAATATCGTCAGCTCTTTCTTTATCAAGCAGAAAACTATCCGCTTCATTTAAGCCGTTTTGAGGGCTCCTTTTATTTTTGACTAGCATAGGCTCCACTTTACCCCTAGCCTCATCGTAAAACGAATGAAACCACCTTGAAATCAATCGATTCATATGCAGACCATTCATCATCTTCCCGTCATGGCAAGCAAAACGTGGCAGTCTATTCATCAGTCCTTCGAGTCGTGTTCGGGAGTTGTTCGACAATCCTTCGAGTGCTCTTCGACAGTCCTTCGACTGGGCTTCGAGTCGGCTTCGACACTTGTTCGACAATCCTTCGGGTGCTCTTCGACAGTCCTTCGACTGGGCTTCGAGTCGCACTCGAACAGCACTCGAACAACACTCGAACAGCAGTCGAACACCAGTCGAACAAATGTGCACCAAAGTACGACCCAATCTCGAAGCCATGCCGAACACCCCGGCTACCCTAGCCGAAGCGGTCTTAGTGTATGGCCTAAGTATTCTCCAAGTATGCGTGAAGTAGTAACAGTGTATAAGGAGTGTATTAAAAGACATTACATTAGCCATGCTCCATGATGGCTTCATAACTGCCTGGTTCTTGCCTCTCCCACCTTCGCCAGTTGTCCCGCGGGCGCGGGACTTCTGAACATAACAACTAAACTGATAATAAATTTTGCTGAGAGACAGCAATAAACATTGAAAGCTATTTAGAGATAAGTAATATCTTTTCCTTATAGGTTTTTCTAGGGCATAACAATCCCCTTTGCGTAAAAATCGCATCATAATTATTCGGTTTTTAAATCATTATTTAAAAAATTAGAAAAAAACCGACCTCCCTACCCATGCAAAAAGCATAGGTAACGATATATATTTTGGAATAATAGAAAATCAAGCTATCTTTAAAGTGCGAAATAAAAATAAACCGATTATTATTAACCCAAAAACAAGGTACACCATGTTTTAGTTGGAAAGTCGGTAAACAGGTCTATCAGGACAGTTCAAACTCCCTTTTGGCTTTTGAGCTGACAATTGGGTATTATTTAATACCAATAATGCCCCAAACTGTAGAAATGGCTTACGCCCCTCCCCTTTTATACCTGTATTATTTTAGCACAGCTTAGTCCGGAGGACAGCATACGTTCTTTATCAAAATGGAATAGGAAAACCATAGGCTACGATCCTTGATCGTGTCTGGGTGGTTCTGCTTGGTGGTTTTTAATCGTTTCATAATCATTTATATGGTTATAAAAACGATGACACTCTCAGAAAGCTAGAAGGAAAGTCAGATTGGTTAAAAAAACCAATGGGTCGAACCTTGCTGCTTTATGGTTGAGGGAAACCGGCAGGAACCCC
The DNA here is from genome assembly GCF_026711005.1 of Sphingobacterium sp. UT-1RO-CII-1. Classification (GTDB taxonomy): domain Bacteria; phylum Bacteroidota; class Bacteroidia; order Sphingobacteriales; family Sphingobacteriaceae; genus Sphingobacterium. The sequence continues at coordinate 28,047 of NZ_JAPPVJ010000005.1, forward strand.
TCGCAGTATAATCTTCACGAGATTTCTCTGCTTTGACCACCAAGAAAGACTTCCACAAAGTTCGCCCCATCGGTTATGTATATCACGAAGATAATAATAATCCGATAGATGATGGCGAACTCGCAGTCTTCTCGTTGGTCAAATTTGCCGGTTTTCTCAAACGAGAGACATCGTTTAGGCAGAGAAATATACTCTCTGCGCTATTAATCGCATCTACTAAACAAATATAATCAATCATTTCCATTTTTAAAAGCATTATTAATAAATAAATTGAAATGGCAAATTTATGAACAAGCACTTCAGCCAAATATTTATAACAAATATTAAAGAGTTAAGAGTATCACTAAAAATTACAGAAGCAGGGATGGACTACTTGCTTCAAAAATATAATTTGATTTACACAGGTAATGAAAAGCAATCCAAGGGAAGTATTTCTTTAGATCTAGCTAAACGAGTATCTGATCTATTCGGAAAAGATATCGAATATTTTCTTAATAAAGATTCCGTTTTGATAAGTGAAGATAATCTCCCCACAGAAACACAATTTTTTTTAACCAATACATTACCATACATGCTAAATGCTGAGCAGGACAAAGATGAGAAATTAAGCATTTACGCTTATACAATAGTGTATCTAAAATATTATAATAACAATAAAACAAAATTTGTTAATTCAGAGATCTTGCCATTTTTACCGGCTCCATTGAATAAGTCAACATCAATTGATTGGTCAGGCGGTCTATTGAAAGGACTGGCTACTAACACAAAAACATATAAAAAGAATCCTCTTATACCAGATCCACGCAACCGAGGAGAAGCTTACTACCAATTAAATGGTCCAATACCGACGGAAACTGTCGATAAAGCTCTAAAGAAAGTTAATATAGCTCTTTTGGAGAAAGCTATCAATTTGGCACTAAAAAAGATGGAAGAAAAAGAGGAATAAGAATTACTAAAAAAGGCTATGAAGAACATCGACAAAGAATGGATAAAGGAATTTGAAGAGAACATTTAAAAATCTGATAGCCCTAGAAAACTTAACTATCACTATTCAAGCATAAAACTTAGTTATTACTAAGCAAATAATTTTCAACACAACTCACATGGCGAAAACTAACTTAGATGCTATAATTCCTCGAGAAGATTTTGAAGTTGTAGGCACTCAAAACTCTACTAATCTCTTTAATAGCATTTCGATAACTAGTATTACTAGTGGACTATTCTATCCTTTTCTCAGAAAGCCAGATTTTCAAAGAGAGACAAACGAATGGGATGCAAAAAAAATAGCAGAGTTTATTGAGAGCTTTATAAATGGAGAGCTTATTCCCGCAATTATTCTTTGGAGAAATAATGCAGGATTATATTTTGTAATTGATGGAGCTCATAGATTGAGTGCTCTTATTAGCTGGATAAAAGATGATTACGGAGATGGTGAAATATCAAAGAAGTTTTATGGAGACAGCTTAAGCGATGATCAGAAGGAAATTGCTGAGAGAACAAGAAAATTAATAAATAAGAAGATGGGTAAATTTCAGGATATTGCAAATGCTACAAATGCTGATAATCCAGACCCAGCTATTCTAAAAAAAGCGATGAATTTAGGAGCTTATTCAATTGATGTCCAATGGGTAAATGGAGACGCCCAAAAAGCGGAAAAATCATTTTTTAAAATTAACCAACAACCATCAAAAATTGACCCAACAGAATTCAAAATACTTGAATCTCGAAAAAAAGGAAACTGTATTGCGGCGAGAGCTATTATAAGAGCAGGAGAAGGTCATAAATACTGGTCAGATTTCTCAGCAAACAAACAAAGTGAAATACAAATAATTGCAAAGGAAATTCATGAAATCCTTTTCAACCCAACCCTTAAGACTCCTGTCAAAACTCTCGACATACCAATCGGAGGAAAAGTAATGTCAGCACAAGCATTGCCATTAATCTTAGAATATGTAAATATGGTTAACAAAATAGGTGTCAATTTTGCAGATGAACTGCAAGACGACCAGACGGGGGATTCAACATTATCATATCTCAAAAATGCTAGAAAACTTGCTTGGCGTATTAATAGTGTACACCCATCTTCCTTAGGCTTACACCCAATCGTATATTTTTATTCTATCGATGGCAAACATAAACCTGCTTCATTCTATTTTACATTAGCTTTTATTCTAGAGCTAGAAAGAAAAGGTAAATTCAATGATTTCATAAAGGTAAGAGCGAAATTTGAGGAATTCATCTTAAATTATGATTACTTAATACAACAAATTACACGTAAATATCGAAGTGCCTTTTCGGCGATACCGCACGTTACAGACTTTTATATGCAAATCATAAAAAAATTATTAGAAAATAAAACAACAGAAAAATCTATAGAAGAACTTGTAAAAGAAGAAAACTTCAAATATCTAATACTAAATCAATTTGCTGAACACAAATCATCATTTATAAATTTTACTACAGAAACAAAATCCGAAATTTTTATACGCGAAGCTTTAAAAATTGGTTTAAAGTGTAAGATATGCAACGGATACATCCATAAAAACTCGATTTCAATCGATCATATTCAACGGGTTGAAGATGGAGGTAAGGGAGAGCCTGAAAATGGACAGCTTACCCATCCCTATTGCAACACAACTTTTAAGAATTGAAGAAATAAGTACGACAATAAGCTAATCCAAGAGTTTGAACATTTGCTAAATAAATATATAACCAATTGATAAAACCATGTTAAAAGACGTACTTACCAAAAACCTTGATGTAGTATTTTGCGGAACCGCAAAGGTAAAAGCATCAGCATTAAAAGGGTTCTATTATGCTGGACCAGGAAATAAATTTTATAGTGTATTACATACCGTAGGGTTGACTCCTGCTAAGTTGGAGCCAAAAGATTGTTATGATATAAACAAATACAATATTGGTCTAACCGATTTAGTACATAATGAATACGGTAACGACAACCAAATTTCTAGCGAAAACTATGATGTAACGGGGTTTATTGCAAAAATTGAAATGTTTCAGCCAAAGTACATCGCTTTTAACAGCAAGAAAGCAGCATCATTTGTACTGGGGTACCAAGGTATTACTAGCCTGGTAAACTATGGGCTTCAAAAAAAGAATATAGGACAATCAAAACTTTTTGTACTCCCATCCACCTCTGGAAGTTCTAGGCGATACTGGGATGAGGGGTATTGGTTTGAATTGAAAAAGTTGATAGATCAGGAAAGGGTTAGTACTCCGTCCCTCCTTTTGTGATGGGTGGAGAAAGTGAAAAAAACAGCGATGGAATTGCTCGGGAGATAAATTAAAAACATAAGTTAATAATTATGAAGAAAAGCTATTTAATTGGTTATGATTTAAATAAAACAGGTCAAGATTATACAACGCTCATCGAAGAGATTAAAAGATTAGGAACTTGGTGGCATTGTTTAGATAGTACGTTTATTGTCAAGTCTTCTTCACCTGCAACTTTAATTAGAGACCATCTGAAAAAATTTATCGATTCAAACGACGAACTTCTAGTAGTTTGCTTATCAGGAGAAGGAGCCTGGGCTGGATTTAGTAACGAATGTTCCGATTGGCTAAAGAATAATCTATAATAGATTGATTAAAAAATACTTAAACATCAAAACTAAACAATCGGGGACAATATGAGGCCGCTTTGAAGAAAGTGAGACAGTGAATTATTAGAGAATATAAAAATAACAACTCAATTGCAAAGACACTTACTTTCGTTGATCTGAAGTTACTCAACCCATAAAATATCGTGTTACCATATTTTACAATGAAGAAAAGTATATATTTTAACAAAAAAACAAGTATAATAAACAGAAAATAATATAAATACGGATAATTATGATAGAAAAAATAAAATCATTTATTATTAATGTAAAACTGCAAACCATTTTAGAAGGTGAAGAAAAAACTAAAGAGTATGTCAGGATTATAAAAGAACTGTCAAGCAGTAAAAATATAATGCCAGTAGGAAAAAACGAGGGAATCCAAATGTATTCGGTAAGAGGAATTAAAGACCTTAAAATCCCTGAGTTTATCTATGGTCATATAGCTAAAGGAACATATATACAAGATAAAGAGATCAATGTTATAGAAAATAATAAGATAATTAAAGATGTTAACAAGCCAAGAATTCTAAAGCCAACAGTAATAGACTTTTTGTTTATTCCAAAAAAACACAGATTAGTTTTAGAAAAGAAAAATGGGGGACCGTTAGAAAAAGAAGTTGAAAATTATCTTAGAACTTTTTTAAAAAACACCATTAGGAAAGAAGATGTTTTAGAAATAGTCCTTGAGAAGGACACCAATGTGATTCATCAAATATATGAGGCAAAAAAAGTTTTTAAATTGAATTACGAAATATCCTACACTAACGATGACGCTGTAGGTCACTTAGGCGAAGACCTAGAAGATATTATAAAAGAATCCAAAATCGGGAAACTTAAACTAAGCGCAGAAGCAGATAATAAAACAGTAGGTTTAAAAATTGATAAGTCAATTTTACTTGCCGGAGGTTTAGAGTTAGCTGAATCTAATGGTACAATTAACTCTGCACAAATTCTTCCCAAAGAAGGACAAAAAATCATCAATATTTCCAATAAAGAAAAACCAAAAATTATACCTATTGAAATAGACTTAGATTTAGGCGGTAAATTTAGGTTATGGTATTCAGAGATCATTAAACACCTTTAACCGTGCAAAACGAACAAGAGTATTTAACACAACTTGAAAAAACTCACGACGGAAACTGGAAGAGCTTTTTCAAAGTTTACAATCTTAAAAAGAGTTTTAAAAATAGTAGATCGTTAAAGATTTCGATAATTATATCTATTGTTGTACAGATCTTTTTACTTATCTCTAACAGTGATCTATATGTTTTTTTTAAAAATATGCTCTCTATAAATCTTTCAATAATTCCAAATATTCTGGGCTTTGCAATTGGTGCTTATGCATTATTAATATCTGGATTCTCAGAAAAAATTCTAATAAAAATTGCTAAAACTAGATTGAAAGAAAAAAAACTCCCATACAATAGTTTCCAAAAAACTAGTGCAGTGTTTGGAATGGCTATTTTTATGATGACAATTGCACTTCTCGTAAATTACCTTTCTCAAATAATTATCGATACAGGTTTTTTCTATAGCATAAAAGTTAGTGCCTGCTTAGCTGTAGTATTGAACACATTTCTCTTATTACTGTTAAACATAATTTCGATTTATGCAATTCTTCTTATTTTCAATACCATAATAAATCTATTTGCATTTTCGCAATTTATAAGTGCAATATTAACAATTGAAAAAAAAGAAGATGAAATAATCGGTGATAAATAGTGTTAAAAGCTAATGGCAAATTATCCGCTCTTAGGAAACCTAAAAATAAGTCGATTGTGACTATTGGAAAGAAATCAACATTTATACAGTATAATATTTTTAAATACCGACGATTAAAGCCGCCATTGAAAATGGTATTCTTTTCTAACAAAATTGAAGATTTATAATGTATCTTCGTCACATGCCCAATTAGATACATTTTGAATCACGAAATAATCATGAATTTATTAAGTAAAATCTACAAAAAAGATAAATTAGAAGATATTTTCACACCAAACACGATTGCTAAACTAACTTATATTAATAGGAGTATTGTTGAAAAGGATTTAGAAAAATATCTTTCTCTCCCAGGAAAGCAAATTATTGTTTACGGACATTCAGGAAGTGGCAAGACAACTTTAATAAGAAAATCTCTAAACAATAAAAGGCAAAATTTCATTAAAACACACTGTGAATCAAAAACTACTTTTGACGATTTACTGTTACAAGCATTTGATGATTTAAATAAATTTTATATCCACGAAAAAAACAGCAATTCACAATATTCAATCTCTGCTGAACTCAAAGCAGAATATGCTGGTTTAAGTAGTAAAGTAAATGAAACAAAAAACACCAGTCATGAGAAAAAAGAGACTCGAATCGTTCCAATACAACTAACCCCCCAAAAATTAGCACAATTTCTAGGTGAAATAAATTGCGTTTGGCTAATTGAAGATTTTCATAAAGTTGCTGAAATTGAAAAGCGACGAATTGCTGATGTCGTCAAAATATTTATTGATACAGCTAACGATTATAAAGAAGTTCGAATTATCTGCATTGGAGCTGTCGCCACTGCGAGAGAATTAATAGAACTTGACAACAACTTAAACAACAGAGTAGCGGAACTGCAAGTTCCTTTATTAAGTGAGGATGAAATATCGCAAATTATAAATAAAGGTTTTAGTCTGTTGAATGTGAATATCGATGATAGTACGAAAGAAAAAGTTGTGTTTTATTCCAATAACTTAGCCGCCATCGCCCATCAAATTTGCTTTGATTTATGTTTTGATTCAGAGATTAGAAGTTGGAGTTTTTTCAAGCGAAACATAAAAACGACGTCTTTTAAAGAAGCTGTAAATTCTTATGTAAGAAAAAACTCTGATACATTCACAAAGATATATGACACAATTATACGTGAACCCTCTGGATGGAATATTTTAAAAACTTTCGAGAATTCAGCCAAAGAAATGTTAAGCTTTAACGAGATTAAAAATAAAATTCCTAAAAACAAAAGAATAGCGGACGAAGAAATGTTGACTTTTTTAAGTCAATTACAACTTCCTGAATATAAAGAAATTTTGAGGTACGATAGAAGTTCTCAAAAATACTCTTTAGCAAGTCCATTTTTCAAAGCATTCCTTAAAATGAAATTTGCTTTAGAAAAAACCGAACATTCTAACGCGATAAAAACAAGTGATAATAGACGGAATAACAAATACTCTATTGACTCATCTCATACTCAAGATTTCAACATTGACGAAGATTATTTCACTAGCTTTAATGAAATATTAGAGCGTCTTATTCTTGAAAGCGGAGCAAAATCAGGTAGAATTAGAATTAAACATACTCGACGTTTAAAATAAATATAATTTCGAGTAGGCAACGTAAAATAACTCATTCCTATTAGCATTTTATTTTAACAATAAAAGGACCAAGCTTCCTCCGAAATAGCTTGGTCTTTTTAATAATAGGCTGCAAAAGAGGTGTCAGGTCAAATCATCTTCGATATTAAGGTAATATGGGTTGCAAATTGACAATAGTTAGAACACCAAAATAGACTGATACTCCTTAAGATGTGTATATGCTAATTCGATATGCTCATCCTTAAAAAGATTAGCTTTCCTTTGATTCCATTTTTTTATATGATGTTTGATATCTTCGACCGATTTAACACTTTCCTGCTTACTAGCAAAGTCTACTGATGCTAACAGCTCCAATGCATAAGTGGTTTCGAAACCTTTGATCAAAGTTAAAACCGACTTAAGACGATCTAACTGTTGCGGTTTAAGCTGAGTATGTACATATTCCTCCACCTCTTGATATTTCTCATAATTGAGTAAAAGTGGTTCAAATGCTTTTGCTTCATTCTGTTCTAAGCCCTTAAGATAAACACCATTAATACTGTATAAAACATGATTCACCTGTACGGCATATGGTCCATAATGATGAGCTTGAAACTTTAACTTCAGATTCTCTCCGCTTTCCTGTAAAAAGTATGCCAACTTATTTGCGGAAAATAAACTACTAATATCTCCGACTGATTCGTAATGAAACATCAAGTATAAAAGCATGGCTTTCCCCGGAGTCAGTTTTTTTGTTGTTGTTGTATTTTTCTCAGATTGGAGTATTTTTTTGATTTGAACGTTAGGTTCGTAAACATACACATCAATCCCTAGATCTCCTAGAGCACTTATAATCATTGGCTTAACAATATTCCAATCAAGCCCTCCATTACCACAACCTAAAGGTGGAATAGCTATGCTTTTAATATTATACTCTTTGATAGACTCTTTTAAAGCTTCAAGCCCTTGTTGAATATAAGAGATCTCTGAAGGTGATCGCCAATGTTCTTTGGTTGGGAAATTGATAATATATTTTTCACACAATATATCACCATCTTTGACAACCAATAGCTCTCCAACTTTCAATTCTCCTTTTTTACAGGCTTCCTTATAGACTTTATAATTATATGGATATTGGTTTTTAAACTGCAAAGCAATCCCCTTGCCCATAACACCCACTGTATTGACAGTATTGACCAATGCTTCAGCATCTGACTGTAATAAATCCCCTTTCAAAAACTTTATCATACCTAATAATATAATCTTCCCTCAACTGCAACAACAACCGGGATATCTAGTCCTAAGTTACGGACAATATCTTCAATTTCTATTTTTTTCGCCTCGTTTTTCACAACAATCTTATTGATATAACTAACAGGAATGTGACTCTTTACTAAAAACTCAGCCTGTTTAAAGTCTCTTCGCTGAAAATCGTCCTCTGTATTTCTCCAATCCTTAGCCTTAATAACATCCCATCTGAGTCTATGTAAATCACTTGGATTTGTCGAAAAATTTGCCAATCTTACTTTAGCATGTCGATCAGTAAAAACATATTGGAAACCATCTTGTATAATATGAGCACTGTCCACAATTATAAATACAATATCTTCCTGTGGATAACGCTTTACACCTCGAAGTCCATTAGCTATCATGAATAACATCGGGGATTGTCCCCAGAAATAAAAGGGTATATACTCACCTAAGGTGCCATAGCCATTAATAGGTATGACATAATCGTTACGATCTACAATCAATTGTTGATGCCCAATACTAATGTAATTAGGATCGATATTTTCATGATCTTTACAGCATAGGCCATGAGTCAAAATATATTTGATATTACGCCAATGCACCATGCGAAAGAGGTAAACTGGATCAGGAGTAGCCATTTTATAAACAAAGATATAAATTATTAAACACTAGTCATACCAGTCAAAAATTTTTTAGACTGTTGTTCATCGAAAACAAAACCGATATATTCGTCATTAGTCAAAACTAATAGTAAAAAATCACCCGTTGTAAATTTTCGATTGAGACGGGTGATTCTGAACTCTTCCGTACCAAAAGCCTTTCCATAATAAATAAAATTGCATAATGAAGTCAGTTTCGAATCATACCATAAGATCTTGATGTCGGCATGTACATTCTCCCCTTTCTTAAAAGATTTAGGAAATAGTTTTTTTCCATCGTCCATACGTACGTATATCCCGCTCTGGTGTGAACCATTACTACCAACATCATTTGGTGTTAGATATTTATAAAAATAACCATCACTATTGACGACACACTCCAGAGCTTTCGCAACTATATCTATCATAATTTTTAAATATTATGTCTAATAATAATCAAGTAATATCGATAAAACCTACCCTACTGCAATTGTAAGCAAGAACATAGGCTATAAAGTTCCTTCATCGTAGGAGCCTCACCTCTATGTAGGGCATTGCCTATTTCGTCCAATACGGAATAGTATTTAGCATTCTTGGCTTTGAAGATCTCACGCTCGCGCTGGAAGACAGATCTAATATCTTCATTATTCTCAATGCAATTATTGTAACGGGATAGGACAAAATCGTAAGCTGCTAACCATTTGCTTTCTTCCTTAACAGCAATCTCATCAAAAACATGAGGCTGTGAAACTCTAACTTCATTCAGATATTCCATCTCAAATGCCCGTAGATTGTCGGACAGATCTTCCTTGTTATTAATCAATGATATGATATTGTCAAACTTATTCTGCTGATTGGCTGTGAAGCTTCTACCCAAAAGAATTCCTAGTTTCTGATAGTATGCTGCAGTCTTATTATATATCAATACATTTTCATAAAGTTTGGAAAAGTTTACATGTTTTCTTCCCTTCGCCGTCTTTTCTGCTGCTTTTTTGGCGTCTTTGGATGTCAACAAACGAGATATTGATGTTTTAAACAAATCTGATTCAATAAACTGTTTGATCTCAATCGATTTGCTGATAGCATCCCATAGTTCTTCTTTCTTAGAATACTCGCCCAAGTCATCGCTCAACGCGTACTTTTTAATCAAATTATTCATCAAATCCATAAGACTGTAGGTCATCTCTAAAAACGATTCGTCAAACTGCTCCTGCTTCCAAATTTTGGCTAAATCGAAAATCATATTTGGTTTTATATTACCAGCATATTTGTAAACAATTGCTATAGAGTATGGTACTACCGCAGATCGCAGCTGACCTAAAGAGTTTTTACCTGCCCCATACTGCTTTTCTAAAGTTCTGAAAAGCATGATCCTAGCAATAGTTTCTTCAAAGAAATCTCGATCGATCGTAGGAGCTTTTTTCTTTTCTCCGCCGGAGATTATTTCAATGAATGACCTAAAGATCTTCTCTCCTCCTTTTTTGACCATATAGGGCTGATCTCCCCAAGACATATAATACTTAGCCAGCTCTTCTTTTGAAAACCGCCTCTCTTTAGGGTACTCGTTATTGATCCTAGTTTTGGCTGCCGGATTTTTCCGGATCAATGTATTGAACTCGCCCTTAAAACGTTCGAAAAACCATTTCTTTCCAGTAGGTGTTAAGGTACTTTCAGAAACTGCTTTCAGCTTGACCAGCTGTTCATTTCGAGACCGTAGATCGGTAGACGAAACCTTGGACTGAGCATTTGAATAAATACTGATCTGCGATATAAATTCATTAAGCTTATCCTCATCGGTATTCTTAGCAACATTAATTTTTGCCATTACCCGCACTTTCGAGATATCAAGTCCCTCTTTTTTGGAAAAATATATAGATGCTGTAGTCTGTCCACCATTCACGATCTGAAAATCTGTAAGAGACTTCAAAATATACTGTCCATTACTCTCTTTAAGCTCTGAATCTACGGCTGTAATGGTCATTCCGTTATTATAAGCGATAAAAAGCTCCGGTGTCTTCTTAATGGTATCACGAATACCTTGATTGACTCCTTTAAACTGAAGAAACGACCGTACGTTCTTTTCGAGAATACGTGTACTGTATTTACGATACAATTCAGCAATCAGTGCCGCAGGAAGTACACATAAATAAGATTCGAAATGTTCTTCGTCTGCTGCTTTCAGAAGATGTATCTCTTCAGGATATAGATTTTCGAAGTTGACTAGTAGAACCTCCCTATTTCCTTGGGAGATAAGAACATTATATATAAAATTAAGATCAATAAGTCTTTTAAAGACACTTATTGATTTGGATCGACTTTCCTTTCCAACCGTATATTTAACTGTAATACTATCATCGTCAAACTCAATCTTCTTTGGCTGCGGCTCCGCACCTCTTTTTTCTACCGTGATGGCCGCAGATACTAAGAATATTTCGATAACATCGATTTGTTCTAACCCCGCTGTAGAAGATAAAAAATTGACAAGAGCTTTGACCGGACTGGAATCTTGTACATCTTCCTCAAGGTGCTTCTTTATTGCTTTATTAACAAATTTTACAGATCTATTAAACTGTTGGTCGTAAAGACTTTTTTGCGAAATCAATAGATTTTCCTCTTGTCGCCCTAAATCAATCGACAATTCGTCTACAAGAAATATCTGCAGTCGCTCGCCAGATTCATTGATCACGTACCCATTAATCTTGAGATTATCGCTTTGTCCTAGATGAAAGGAATCATTGTAAATCTCGGAATCAACTAGTTTAGCATCATTAAGGAATGGCATTACATGGGTCAAAAAGTCCTGTTGAGAAATAAATTTTTCGTCGTCTTGACATTCTTCTAATAAATCTATTCTATACTTTAATAGTTCACTGATCTCCATATTAACTAAAGGGATTGCTCTTTTTTAATAAATTCGGTTAAATTGGTCAGACGGATTTGGTAACGCACTTTATGTATACTCTGAGAGATTAAATCTCTCTTAAGTCTTGGAAATCCATCTGCTAAACAGTCATAAAAGACTATTTTATCTACTTTATATCTATAGTTGTCATAACTTTCTAGGTCATTAAAACTGATGTTTTTTTCCTTCAATCCTTCAACGATGAATGAAAGATCTCCTCTGGAAGCTATCACTTTATCTTTTATACTGTTAATAAGATCTTGAAGAGAAATACCCTCAATATAGTTCTTATCAATATCAATGATGACCAATTCTAATGACTTTCCTAAATCTTCCTGTAACTGGTATTCACTTGAAATATTAATATCGAGCGAGCGACCGGGTTTGGTTTTTACTTCAAAGTCAATATCTGGAAATTCGAAATCATGTCCTTTATCATAAGGCCCTACCCAACTCTGCTCTATCTCTGGAATTGTAAATCTTGGTGAAGACTGAGATAGTAGGTAATCCATAAAGCAAAGTTCTCCAAAAAGTCCTATCAGAATCTCTTCGGATAATTTGGCACCTCGCTTCTCATCAAAGAAATAGGCCCAGCGATTGAAGGTTCTAAAAAACTCTTTGACACAAGCTTCATCTTCTTCAATTTGGTGAATTTTATTATATATTGAAATCACAAAATCATTAAAAAGATCCCAAAAGTATTCGTCAAGGACACGGATAATGATCCGATCTTCTACTGGAAGATACACTATAGAAAGATTCGAAAACTCGTTTTTGTCCAGATACTCTTCTTTTAAGCTAATAGCCTTCAAAGTCAGACAACGTTTTCCATCGGTATCAATTCCTATAGAAAGATCTGGTTTACAAACCGAATCAATCCGTAAGATCTTTATAGCGCCGTCCGGGTGTATAAGTTGCCACTTTTCATTCAAAACAAATGCATCCATATTATTCGGCATTAAACATTTTCACTATCATGCGGCAGAGGGGCATCTGGATCATCCCCATCTCCTATATCTTCTGATTTGTCATAGTCCCCGACTACATACTCGCCTCCTGGATCAGGATCTATTTTAGGGAAGCCAATGGCTATACCCACTAGTGGCACTTTTGGAGTTTTATCAAAACCTCTTTGTATGTAAGAAGCTTTCATGTCTTTTGTTTGATCTTTATCATCGACACGATATACAGCTTTCATATCCATCAAGTAAACAACTATAAGCCCATCTTGATCAGACATCTCTTCACGATAAATACGCTCAGGTGGATTTAACTTTTCTGCTTTTTCAAGCGCAAGTTTCTCATTATCTGCCTTACCTTTTTTTAGATAATATTCAGTCTTTTCGTTAATAAATTTTTGTTTGGCCTCTACTTTTTGAGATTCAGTCAAAAGTAAAGAGAAGTCTTTTCCCGAAGATACAATATTGGCCGATCGGTTACCTGCAGCGAAAAGCCCTTTGTTGATAAAATCATTGTAATATACATCGTCTTTTTTAGGCCCTGTGCGTACAGTCAATTCTATCCTTTCGGAAAGTCCGGTTTCATCTGTCTCTAAAAAAACGTTAGAAGCCCCTGTTAATTTAATAGCAATAGTCCAGTTTCTTAAGAAATGTTTCTCTTCACAAATCTCAATGAATTTAGCAATACTGGACATTTCAAAATCACAGTAATTATTTGGTAAGTCAAGGAATTGCAATGCTCCTTTTATATCGGTACGGTGTATCAAAAAGTCATCCTTGAGCTCCAAATTTTTACCTTCGAAATAATTTCTAAAGCTATCCCAAGTGTTTGATACTTCTGTTGCACTGGAAACATTAAACTTGGTAGTCTGCACAAGTTGATCCTGATAAGACCATTTGACTTCATTTGTCTTTTGCAGAATAGATGGTCTTGTAATTTTGAGTGTGCCTGGATGCTTACGTACGCGCAGTTCATAATCTTTTGGTTGCTTGCCTTCCCGTCTCATCTTTGTGAATTCGATTTCTAACTCTTCGATTGCTCGGGTCGTGGAATCAAATTTTGATACTGCATCTGATGTTGTAAATATCTTACAACAGTCCAAATAACCTGGTCTATAGCCGAACCAACGTCCCATCTGTAATAGTGTGTCAGAAAAATTAGTATTTCGCAGGAAGTAATTGATCGTTAATCCCTCTAAAGTAAAACCTCTAGATAACCTATTTCCTCCAACAGCGATATATTTTGCGCCTTTTCCAAACTGATCTTTCTCATAAACCAGTTTATCGCCAGTATCACTATTGACAGCCACAACATTTATTCCTTTTATGGATTCGTCCAGAAGATGCTTCAGGTCATTGAATGTTCTAGGTAACAGAAATTCGTCTCTATAATCATCCGCTACATGGTCTTTTATATTCTCAACAATGTAAGCGTAATACTTATACCAAAGCTTTTGGAAATAACCGTAGATGGAGTTTTCGGATGTAGGCAAATCGCTAGTAATCCTACCCGCAATTTCATTTATTAGTTCCTGTATCTTGTCCTTAGTTTTATTCTGCCAAGGTATAAACCGAGAAACATGAACCAGCATTGTGTGATGCGGGTTTGAAATAGATGAGCCCGTCATCGCAAATTGTCTACTATAACGTAAAGCAATACTCAATATAAAACATCCAACAGCATCCTTTAAAGATTCTGGCAACCCTTTTGGGAAAGTGTCAGTCTTCTTGGCTGCTCTGGTTTTAGTGTCGCTTGCAGATGCAGGGCGAATAACACCATCCTTTTCTACGACACGCTCCGGAAAATAGGTATTATAATCATAGATCGTCTCAATGATTGGCAACTTCTTCACATCATCATCATAGACGGTCTCAAACAGCTGTTTTGCGCCTATATAATTAGATGGATTCTTTAACAGTTCGATAAAGTCATCAGGATATATGTTGTCTACCAGTGAAAACTCTCTATTAACAACCTCACCGTTTACTTTATCTTTTATAACCCACTTCTTTTTACCTAACTTATTGCGATCTGCCAGAACATTCGCAAAAGGGGTAGCTGTATAACCGAGGTAGGATTTTTTTGTAAATAAGGCTAAAATAGCCCGAATATGACCATTTATTGTACTGGCTTCTTCTATTCCCTTTTTACCGAGGTTATTTAAAGAAGCATTATCAGCTTCGTCATCTACGATCAATAAAGGCAAATCATGTTTGTCTTTTCCTTCTGGCAGATGTTCGTTCAACCATAATAAAAGATTCTTTAATACACCTGAATTCTTTTTGCATACAAGAATGTTTCTCCGATCCAAAGGAAAATCAGCCTCCTTTAAGGTTTTCTTAAAGTCTGATTTATAAGAGGTCGGCGTAGTAAGTTGGATCTCGGTAAAGTTTGAAATACTACCAACTCCTTTTACTCCCTTCTTCTGGTTCTTTTTATCTATAATACCATAACCAATAACTTCTTCTTCAACTCGCTCCTGCGTCTGAGCTCTTAAATCCTCCATAATGCCAGACAGCACTATAATTAACTTATAACCACAGTCGACCGATCGATTGATAACAGCATTAAAATTACCAGTCTTACCGGACTGAACACTACCAACAACCATCCCTTTACAATAATAAGGCACTTGCGAGTCAGGATCTCCAAGCTTTTCCATAATACTTTCTGAAGACAATCGTATTGACTCAACAACTTTATCCGCTCGTCCTTTTTGTTTAAGGTACCTAAGGTATCTTTCTAAATAGTTTTCGGTTCTTGTGTTGATTTCATTCTTTCGTTCCTCTGTCAACCAGAAAGGATGATTGGTTTTTACAATTGACTCTGAATCTTCAATATTAATCGGGTGTACAGATAAATATTCTTTGACAGCGATATTATAAGCGTGATTTTTTGAATCTTGATCCAACTCAGCAAACTCACTGGAAATAATTTCCATTTTAGTAAAAACACTATCCTTTATTTCTCCAAATATAGAATCAACAACTTTCTCGTAGCTTTTTAATGCCTCCTTAATAAGGGCTTTGATCAGTTCTAAGTAGTTCATATTACTGTATAAGGTTTAAAATTGATTTTGGTATCGTATTTGCCTTTATTCCCATATTAGGAATAATCGAGTTTTTGATAACATCTTTCGATATTCCTGAAGAGATCAGATGTTTTATAGTATCAAGGAGGGTCTGCTCTTCGTTGGGCGAATTAATTTCTATTTTCTCAAAGTCAACATCCTCATACACTTTTCTAATTTTATTGACTTGGGTATTGATCATACGTAATAGCATACGTAGATTAGATTGATCTTTTGAACTGATTGAAGCTAAGAGAGTCTCAACCAAGGGAAACTCTTCGTTTATTTCAACTAGTGCTCCCTTATTAGTAGCTTTCCTTTGAAAAAGATCTATACTGCTTTTAGTATTGTTACTCGCTATTCTCTTTATTCCTCTATTGAAATACTCTTTCTGCGCCTCTTCTTTTAACTCAGATATATATCGATAAAAGGCTTTCCTTAATTCATACGGAATCTTAATCTGTGATTTAGAAACATTAAGATGTATCAGGTGATCAATCTTATTTCCCAGATCTACCTTCAATCTCGCTAGTTGAAGATTGGCTGATTTCCTAATTAGTCCATTCCATCCACCAAAAAGTATGATCCTGTCCGCTCTGTAAATATAAATTCCTTCTAAATCCAATAGACTATTGAACTTGGTAGTCCATATCGATGTAGCTTGTTTAGATTCGTCTATACTCCGCACCGGTAGCACATAACCCTCGAGCTTAATGGCTTCACCATTAAATAATGCCTGCTTAGGTACCAAAAGGCGAAGGTCTGGAACATCGTTTGGAAAAGGACTAAATGGTTGAAGTACCTTGTTATTTATCCTAATTGAAAAAGGTTTTTTCTTGCTCTCTAGAAAACGATGAAAAACCAGCGATAAATAATCTGAAGTAACCTCAGCTATCTCTTTTTTTATTGCTTTTAACCCGTTTTCGTGACTAAGATATGTTTCGAACTTGAATAACCCATCCCAAAGAATAATTGTATTGGGTTCGAAGTCTTTTACTCCATTTAAATATTGCTCAGACAATAAATTAAATTTCTCCAGAATATAAGTGATTTCTGCTTGCGTGTTCACTATAACACGCCATTCGCCTACATCTTTTAAGTAATCAACATCCCATGTTCTAGCATTGTACGAACCGCTTCCCTTTTTTCTCGATAAAACGGTAAACTTTCTTGTTTGCGAAAAAGAAGCAGTTTTCATCCCCAATCCAAATCGTCCTAGATCAACACGATCCCTATTAGACTCCATCAAAGAACTAGGAAACTTCATATTCTGAATCAACTCCAATTCTGTCATTCCATCTCCATCATCAGCGATGAATAACTTAAACCTAGGCCCCTCTAGATCCGTAAGAATCTCTATATTGGATGCTTTTGCCGAAATAGAGTTATCTATCAGATCTGCTAACGCACTCTCTAAAGTATATCCCTGCTCAGAAATGGATTTGACAAGATATTCGGGATTAGGAATACTATCTTCAAAATTAATCTTGATATGGTCTGGATTTGTCATCATAGGGATAAGGGTTTTACATCTAGTTTATCGGAAAGCTTCGTTTAAAATCTTTTGGCTGACTGTCCAGCTTACTTGAATAGTTGTATACACATATTTTTCTGCTCCAATTCGCGCAGCAGGGTTTTGAAGAATTTGGACCTGAGGTACAGCTGAAACATTAGATATTAGACATAGATAGTAGTCATCTCCTATACGCTTTGCAACTTTCCATTCTTTGTTAGTGAATAATAAACCGCCTTCCTCACCATCTCTTCCCTTAACCTCGATATAAACGGTTTTAATTTTTGATTCGATTGAAAAGTCGTATCCTATGCCTAAATCACGACAGTCTTTTAATATTCCTTCAAAAGGAAGTTTCCCAGCAGTGAATTGAGTTATAAAAAACTCCTCAGCTGCGCGACCTGTTATTCCTCGAGGAACATAAACACCATCCTTTTTTAATTTAACATCACCATCTGAGACGATATTTTCCAGCTGTTTGATTTCTGGATCATCCGTTTTATGAGATTTAGAAAGAATATCTTTTACCAACTCATATATTGTTGACTCATCTAAATCGGCTAAAGCATTTGCTACAGCCAACCTACTTTTGGACAAAGGTCTTTGGTACCACCCTGCCCTATGTCCAAACAAGGGGTCAAATTCATCTCGCCAATTTTGTACAGTAGAAGGCTTAACATTTAATAATTCTCCTATCATAATATGCGTATCGCGTTGACTGCCATATCCAAGCTTTGCGTAGGCTTCTTCATTAAACCTAGCCAAGTAATAGGACACATATAATCCGATAAAATTATTCTTCTCTGCCATACATTTATACTAATTGCTTTTAATGATTGTCAAGTTCTTCGTGCAGCAGCTCTCCATTGTGTCTTCTCATCTGTTCAAAGATCTCGTTGACCACAATCCCTATTTGATAAGCTAAATAAGGCGGTACTGCATTTCCTACTTGATGATATTGCTGTGTCCTTCCACCATAGAAATAATAATTATCAGGGAATGTCTGTATACGTGCTGCTTCCCGTACCGTTAAGCTGCGAGCCTGGAGTGGATCATAGTGAATAAAATAATGTCCATCTTTTGATATATGACTCGTAACGGTTGTCGCTGCATCATCAGGTTGTTGAACTCTGAATCGATCATTAAATTTTCCAGACGTTGCGTTTTCGTGATCAGGCAATAAATCTTTTCCGGCTGCAGCATAATCAACCATTTTGGGAAATGTTCCTCTTTCTTGAGTAAATTTTGCAGCAAAGTAATACCGATAAATATCCTGTAACAAATGTTTTCTAGAGACATGGTGCGAGATACCTTTCAAATTTGAATCATAAAACCATTCGTGTGCCGCAGTATCCGACTCAAAGTCATAAGTATCAGAATGAATAAACTCCTTACCTAAAGAGCTGGCAAGTCTGGTTCTTAAACCCTGATTCTCTAACTTTCCCGAAAGTTTTCTATCAAACTCAAGGATACTATTTTTCCAAGTATCAAGCGTATCGTTAACTCTTGTGTAATTTCTTTTCTTTTTACGTTTTCCATCATGATCCACAATCCATTCAGCCGAATCAAAAGATCTTGTAATACCACTTCTCAACTTTGGCAACCCGCCTATAACACTTCTTAAGGTTACCACTTCTTGCGGAATTAGTATATCTGGAATAACATTAATATCAGTACGTATACCTAACAAAATGACCCGATGTCTCTTTTGGGGAACACCATAGTTTTCTGACTTAATCAAGTAATCTTGAGGACTAAATACTGGTTCGTTATTGTGTAAATCTATATCTCTTGATAAGGTAGATAATGAATACACGTGATAGCGTACTCTATTCTCGTCAACTATTTCTACAAATGGAAGAGTGGGATCTCTTAAATCAGTTAGAATTTTAGAAAAGATACTTTCATTTCCTATGGTTTTGGCTGATAATAAACCTTTGACATTTTCCATAACAAAGACCGCAGGACTATGTTCTGCAATAATTCGGAGATACTCCTTGTATAGCCCTACCCTTTTATCCTTATCTTCGTCAAGAACAGTTTCTTGACGACGTGACCGACCTACTAGCGAATAAGCTTGACAAGGCGGACCACCAATAAGCACCCAATCTCTCTGCCCATTTAATGCACGTACTATACGCCTGTCTATTTCTTCATTGGTCGTTGCATATGGGTCGCCATTATCAGCCGTACCTAATGTTGCACACCAAGCTTCCTCGTCTGCTTCTCTAAATTGCTCAGGATATTTTGTATAAAGTTCGTTCAAAGTAATATCTCCTCTTACGAACTCATAATATTCACTAGGAACTTTACCTTCTGGAAATTTTCTAAAAAAACTGCGCAGTCTCAGGGTTTGATGTGCGTAAGGATCTTTTTCAATCGAAAGTTTTATCTGAAAAACACGATTATCATCATTATCTAAAATAGATGAAAAACCTTCTCCTAATCCTCCTGGTCCTGCAAATAAATCAATAATAGGAATTGGCATCTACTCGAAATCTTCGTGGTTAAAAAAATCCTTTACTGTTGATCCTAAAGTGGTAATCAATTTTTCCAAATTGACCACAGAAATATTTCTCTTACCATTTTCCACCTCACTTATATACGTTTTATCAACATCTGACTCATAGGATAATTTCTCCTGTGTCAAGCCTTTATTGGTTCTTAAATCTTTGATATGCTTGCCAATTCTCTCTTTAATATCCATACTGCAAACTCGACATTTTTCGACTATAAGTCAATCGGATATAAGTGAACTTTCTTTTATAAATACATTACAATTCTAATCAAAAAATGTATTCCTACATTTTCTTATTAAACACTCAACTAGGATTAATACAATTTAAAAAATCACCTTTCCCTCTCCTATGTAGACTTCCGGTATTGACCAAAATTATTTTAAGTTGTACCAGAGGCCATTGGTATATTATGATTTTCACACTATCCCTTTTTCGGAATTAAGAGATATGAATATTTCCTATATTAGCACTATGCACATATTCCCACCAGACCAACAATTGCCCACACAACACTTAGCCGCATGCTTCAACAGCACCTCGGCTACCTACAAATTCTATTGGTTGCTGGCTATATTAGACGCTATACAAGATGGGCAGCAGGAAGTAAATAAGCAACAATTATTTGCAGGCATGATAGCCAATGCGTGGTATACCGTAAACTACTTCAACGTATCTTTTGGCCAACAGGACATGATACAGCAGACTGTAAAGCAACTTAAGGATATTGAAGCAATCACAATTGATGAAAACCGTTTGCGAATAAAAGCGCAATTAGAAAGCTCGGACAACCTGACGACAAGAAAACTATTATTTCATTTTGACAAGCAAGTGCCCCACTGGTTTCTCAGCCCTTGGTATGCAGGCATGAACAATAAAGGGAAAATATATGAACTATCGCAGGCGGACATTAACAGCCCCATATATAAGCTGTATGCAGAGAAAATAGTTATATCCGACGGATGGTTTGCGTATTTGAGTAAGCACATCCGTATTATACGGGATTATGTGTACTGGAACCTTTCTTTATTCTTACAGACACGTAATCCGAACGTGCCGGATATCCCCAACAAATTGATAAAACCACCTTTGCGCAACTCGCTGACTAAGCAACGTAAATTTTGGGATTATGTGATGGAGGTGAATGGCCCTTTAAAATGTATTTATACAGGAAAAGAACTTTACAAGGCACAATATCACGTTGAGCACTTCGTGCCTTACAGTTTTGTGTCGCACGACCAGATATGGAACCTCATACCGGCAGATAGCAGCTTTAATGTGAGCAAAAGTAATAAGCTACCCGATTTGGAACGGTATTTTGAGCCGTTCTATACGATGCAAAATTTGGCATTACGCACTTATATTCGTGAGCGGCCTAAAGAAAAGCTATTGGAAGATTATTTTTATATTGGCACCGATTTGAGCGAGGGACTATCAAGAGAGAAATTTTATGATGTTATCAACCCGTTAGTGACTATTGCATCTAACAATGGATTTGAGTTTTTGTATAAATAATTGTAGCGATGGGGATCAATAACTTTTTTGAGATTGACCGAAACAGGCATATTGGTGAAACGCTGCATTTTTTCCTGATAAGAGACGGCTTTCCAGTGAGCCCCGGGCATACACTGATTATTACAAAGGCGCTGAGGGAAGATTATTTTGAGCTGACGCAGGAAGAAAAAGCAGACCTAGACAACGCTATACAACTAGCGAAGAAACTTGTGGAGGAAGAGTTTGCGCCAGATGGTTATAACATCGGCATGAACTGTGGCGAGACTGCCGGGCAGACGGTGTTTCATTTTCACTGCCACCTTATCCCCCGCTTTAGCGGCGACATGGAAGACCCTCGAGGTGGTGTGCGGTATGTGATACCGAGTAAAGGGAGTTATTGAGAAAAGTTGATTGTTTTGTCACAAATATTTAATGTTTTTGTGACAAAAATAAGATTAGAGTTTTCATATTTATTTCAGTAAAAATTAAGTTAAACGAATCGCTTAGTTTTCACAACAGTCTTTAATTCCTCAATTTTACTGCCGTACTAAAAATAGTTTCTTATAATAACGCAATAAGTGTTAAAAGCACGAATGTAAACATCCACTAACTAGTTTTTGCTAAATTATCCTTTTGATAACGCTCGACTTTATTCCTAAGATCTAATGTAGATGCCTGTATGGATGGGCCATCGGTGATCACGATAGAGGCTTCGGAACGGTGATAGGGACTTGTCTTGTCCCGTGTAGCAGAAAGCCAGTTAAAAGACCCTTCGATCAATACGCTATCATCGATGAGGATAGTCTTGTTATGTACACCATTGGCAAGCAACAAAAGAATAAAGATGTGTCCATTTTGTAACACGAAACTCAACGCTAGAAAAGGAAAGTATGGCCCATTTTTAGGTTGTCCAAATTATCCTGAATGCAAATATACACAACGCAACTAGATATAAAATGTCACCACCTACTCTGCTGGATAAATTATAATCTATTTATATGCTCACGTATCCTCTCCAATATGTCATTAAATTCGGGCTGTCCTTTATAGTACAATGCAGCAGTGGCTTGGTAACGATCTTTGAAACGCTGACGTTGCTCAATAGACCCCAATAAAAACGCCTCATTTTCTCGAATGGGCACCTCCTGATCTTTCTTCGGGAATCTATCTTGCTTATGCAAAAGATAGGGTTCTGTACCGATAAAATGACAAATTTCATCAAAAGCTAGTAAGCAATACACATCATAATACTGACGCATTAAATTGGATCGCTCTTTCCCTGTTTCTTGCTCTTGTCTATATTTGGTAGCAATAGTTTGAAGTTTTTCGACCAGCGTATACCCCGGATGATAGCATGCGATATCGTAAGCTTTATTATCAATTAACTGTCCTCCTACCACTGATACAGCTTTGTCATATGCCCATGAACTAATATGCGTTAGTTTGTTGGGGGTTACTGTATCAAATCCCACCTCTAACAATATTCCTTCTTTTACCCCGTCTACATAATCGGTCTGACTTTCATACTGTAAACGAATACCACCACTACGATAATACTTCTTGTCATCAAATGCAGTATCGCGTTCAATACTTACGATTCCATCAATATTAATATTTTCTGCAAGCCAATCATAATATTCTTTTCGACTCTTAATCTGATTTGGCTTAGTCTTCTTAGGATTGGTATTAACGGCTAATTCTTTTGGTGGATGGATATGGATGTCAATGTCTTCAGAAAAACGTTGGATAAACTGGTACCCTTTAGATAAAGACGTTCCTCCTTTAAGTTCAAATTCTAATCCCATCTTTGTTAGACCATACAGAACATGCATAATCCAATAGTCTTTCTCGATAAGGTATGCTAATATTCCCGTTTCCTTTTCGAGAAGGCGTAAAAGATCACTAAAGTCTTTACGATCGTGCAGATAGCTAGTTCGCATATTGCTTCGGATTCATCTGCTGCAGTACGGGTTGTAATATTTTTTTGGTCTTGGAATGCCCGTACTCCCGAACTGCATATTTCAGTTTATTAAAATCCATCGTTTTTGCTTTAGCAAGAGTATTGTTTAAGACCATCTCCCGATCTTCAGCTAATGTATCAAGGTGATTAACCAAATCGACTAAAAGGAATTCGGATGTAGCTTTTTTAGGAAAATACGGTGTTTTGTGAAAGAAGAACTTTTTACCGTCTAAATTGATTTCACCATGGCGTTTATGATTGTATACCAAACGTTTATTGTATAGTTGAGTAGTACCTACATTTAATGCATTATAGCTGTTCGGTGACATCAATAAAAAATGATCATCTTTTAAAAAACTACGTACCAATACCTCATCTTCGGGCGGAACTGCGCCAAAAACAGATTGTTTGGGAAAATGATACAAACCTGGAGCTACTTTCTCGAGCGTCCCATCATCGACCAATTCTGCCAAATGCCGATCTACCGCATTAGAGTATTTAACCAACTCTTCTCTGCGATATACCTTACCTGGTTTTAGCTGTTTTTTAAATGCTGTGACTCTGTCCATAACCTGATCCTTTATTAAGCTATATATAAACAAAGATAAGAAACAAATATCCTATTTACAATATTTATAATTCAAAATTCATGCAATATAAAGACATAACACACTTAAATAAAACAGATTATAAAAACAAACTCCTAAGCTGACACATATTTTCGGTTTGGGGGATTAAAAATGATCTTCTACTTCCGGGAGTCTTCTTTTGGATAGAACATATGAAGTTTATAATATACCGTTTCAAAGTGTTCTAACCCTTCGAAGTGTAATCGACCAACTATTTCTTCTGTGTAATATCAATAAAATCGTGTTAGTAAATGATCAATACTTAGCATTGTCTTTTTGGTGATTTTGTGAAATTCCAATATTATTTATTAATCTGCAAAAATCAGAGGAGGACTTCTCTCCTACAACAATGTATGATGATTATGCGATAGATGAGAGTTTATTTCATTGGCAATCGCAAGGAAGAACTACTGATAACTCAGCCACTGGAATGTCGTATATCAAACAAGTGGAACTGAATAAAAAATAATTTTCTATCTTTACAACTATGTTATACTTCTATAATAAGGCTATGATGGCAAAGCCTTGGTTTTCCTAATCAAATAGTCGCCGAGATGGCTTCCATGCGACAGTAATTCTACTGTCTCACAATTAATTCATGTATCAGATTTTTGTTCCCTGATGGGAAATGTTTATCCATACGAAAAGAATATGGGTAAAGTGTTACACCTGTATATGACATTCAGAATGTCCTGTCGGGGCAACTGGTACCAATTTAATAAAACAAAACAGTATAGAAATGACAATCGAAGATATGCAAACATTAGCCCTAGAGCATGGGCTGAGAATTTCGGAAGAGATGAGCGTCAATGAGATGGGCATCGACTTTAGAGTTGCCTTTGTAAAGGAAGTCAACGGTGAGAACTGGGTACTCCGTATACCTCGAAGAATCGATATGCTTGAACAAATCGAAAATGAAAGTAGAATATTGGATTTAGCCAAAAGAAACCTGTCGATCAATGTTCCTGATTGGAAAATTATATCGGAGCGCCTAATAGCCTACCCTTTACTGGAGGATGCGCCTGCTCTGACATTCGATGCGATAACACATGAGGTATCTTGGAACATAGATCGCGATAGCATAGTTTATGTGGAGTCTCTGGCAAAATCATTGGCCGAATTACATCGTATTACAGCTGACGATGTGAGAAAGAGCAACTTGAAAATAATGACTCCAAGTGAATTGAGGACCGAAATAGCTGACCGTATTCACTTGGTGAAATCTGAAATAGGTATCAGCGAGCCGTTGGAAAACAGATACCGTAGATGGTTAGACAATGACCCTTTGTGGCCTGAATTCACTTGTTTCATCCATGGCGATCTCTATGCAGGGCATATCTTAACCTCAAAGGAAGGTAAGACCTCTGGTATCATAGATTGGTCTACTGCGCATATGGGTGATCCTGCACTGGACTTTTCTGGCCACGTATCGGTTTTTGGAGAGGATAGCCTGAAGCGTTTGATAACGGAGTATGCTAAACAAGGCGGAACGATATGGGATAGGCTCTACGAACAATCTATAGAGAGGGCTGCAGCAGCTCCATTAGCATATGGCGCTTTTGCGGTAGAATGCAACGACGATAATCATATCAATGCCGCCAGAGCAGCCTTAGGTGTTGTTCAATAAAATGAAGTGAGGATAGTCTTATACGGATATAGCGAAACACCCATAAAAAAAGCCATTTACTAAACTAAACGGCTGTGTATATTTTTAGCAGATGCTATCTTGCTTAAAGCTTTTCGATCTCTTCGACTGTCAGTTTAGTAAATTTCACAATCTGCTCGGTAGTTGCCCCATCTTTCTTCATAGCCTTGGAGATCTCAATCGCATTTTTACGTGCGCCTTTAGCCAGACCTTCAGCCTTCACTAAACACCTTTTAAAGCCTTTTCTAACTCGGCCTTGGTTAAAGAAAGTTTACTACAGATATCAGCAACACTAAATCCCAGTTCTTGCAACATCTCGATTTTTCCTTTAAGAATGCCAGAAGCCATACCTTTCTCAAGGCCAGAAGCCATTCCGGTGGCTATTCCTTTCTCAAGTCCGGTAGCCAGACCTTTCTTAAGCCCACTAGCCATTCCGGCTTGCATCCCCTTATCGAGTCCCTCTTTTTTTGCCTTATCCAGTAAATATTCACGAGTTCCCATGATAATACTCCTTCCTAAATTTTGATGATAGTGTTTATATTATATGGCCATCAAGAGCCCTTCGGGGTTAATTTCTATTTCTTGTTCAAGTTCACAATAAACCTTCACTAAACACCTTTTAAAGCGTTTTCTAACTCGGCCTTGGTTAAAGAAAGTTTACTACAGATATCAGCAACACTAAATCCTAGTTCTTGCAACATCTCGATTTTTCCTTTAAGAATGCCAGAAGCCAGACCTTTCTCAAGGCCGGTAGCCATACCTTTCTCAAGGCCAGTAGCCATTCCAGTAGCCATTCCGGCTTGCATCCCCTTATCGAGACCCTCTTTTTTTGCCTTATCTAGTAAATATTCACGAGTTCCCATGATAATACTCCTTCCTAACTTAATTTCTATTTCTTGTTCAAAGATACTCAATACCTGTTGGTTATCAAAACTCACATAATAAGTAAGAAAGTCATATAACCCTTGACGGGTAGCCTTACTCATCTTACGTTTCATCATTTCGTCGTACAGGTCGTGCTTGATGGTTTTCAGTTGTTCGTCATCAGCAGAAGTATGTCGAATATCTAGCAAAGCTGTAAGCACCACAACAGCAAAAGGATTGTCGTTAGCACGTAATGCGACTTCATCCTGGTCCAAGATTTTATAGCTTTTAAAATTATACTGAATTTTGGTATCCATAAATTCGCTCACATACACAGACGGACGGTAGCTTTTATTCCGATCGTTGAGGATAGCAATAGCTGTAACCGGAACTTGGTAGCGTTCGAAGATCTTGTAATAATAACGAAACATACGCTCGGCAAGATCACCTTTGCCCTTACTGCTCTGAACCTCGATATGGCATAGGATAAACTTCTCGCTACCATCTTTTAAGAATACCTTGACAAGCTTATCAACGTAACGCACACCCTTGCCCCCATTCTCTGGCGGAAAAAGGCTCTCGAACTCTTTGTCCAAGTAATCAAAAGGTTTGTCCAAATCGAACACCTCTGCAGCATCAGGAAACATGAACTGCAAAAAATGAGAAAAAGTTTGTTCGAGAATAGATTTCCACAAAAGGTCATCTACACGCCTAGATTTTCTAGTCATAACTGTTTATCAAATGGTTAACAACACAAACATAACAATTAAAAATGACTAAAGCTAATATTATTAGCAAAAAAGATATATCATGATATAGCAGCTAAGAGCGGGATTTTTTAAAAGATGTGGTTTATATTTGAAGAAATCGCCCCCCCCTCCTCTAAAAAAACAGGCTCAATATATGGTTGTCTTCATATTGTTGAGCCTGTTTAATTATTAGTAGGTGAAAGAAAATATAATTTAACTCCTTATTTTAAACTTGTTAATCCCAAAACGGGTTTTGCACGAGATTAGGGTTTTTATCGATTTCTCCCTGTGGAATAGGAAACCAGTAATTTTTTGCTGTAAAAACACGTTTTTGATACACAGATCTTTTGAAGAAAGCTTTCGGATTGCTTTCGTTATCATCTTTCTCCGTACCAGAAAAATTCATACCATAAAAGTTACCATCGAGTTCCTTTTC
Source organism: Sphingobacterium sp. UT-1RO-CII-1 (assembly GCF_026711005.1). Classification (GTDB taxonomy): domain Bacteria; phylum Bacteroidota; class Bacteroidia; order Sphingobacteriales; family Sphingobacteriaceae; genus Sphingobacterium. The sequence goes on from NZ_JAPPVJ010000005.1 coordinate 55,620, forward strand.
TCCAATTTTCCACCGCCTAATATCACGGTACCGAATCCCCTCGTTGTTAAGCTCGACCCTACGCTCTCTACGGATTGCTGCCCTCATATCTTCCTGAGAAACAGGAACAGGTATAGAGTTTATCCCAGCGCCATACCTAGGGATGCCTGCCCTTTCTCGTATAAGATTTACATATTTTTCCCTTCGAAATAGCACAAAACAAATGTTTCCCGTCTCTTTCTGGGGAATAAGTCGGTATATTCTTTTATAGGCTGATCATATATTATTTTTTTTAAAAAAATAATATATGGAAGGTATACTTGCAAATCTCCTTTAGCGAGCCCACTTAACGCAAAACATTGTAGTCCCTTTCGAAGGTAGCTACGCAAGAAAAGTATTATATCCGGGTGAGTGTTAGCGAGACCTATTGATAGAAGTCGTACAAAGCGAGATAACGTAAAAAGAAAGGATATTGATAAGGATAAAATACGTTCAGGCTCCTTCGCTGAACGTAACAGAATATAGAATTTTCCTTAGTGCACTACGAACTTGACTTTTGCCTTCCTTCTGTATTGTAGAGATAATATATGAAATAAAACCATTTTTCAGCTGGGTCTATTTAAGGCACAGAGAGTCTTTCCTTTTATTTATCAAAAATTTTATTTCACATGTATATGTAAACACCTATACACTTGTAATTAAATTATAGAAGATGTATATTGCTGATTATAAACTATAAATATTGTAAAAAAAACGATTCTACTTCTTTTAGTATTTTTCAAAAAGTTATTTTGGCTGTTCTAAATAGGGCAAAATAAAGGAAATACATCCATTATAGTAGTCTGACATTTTACATATAGTAAACGCTGACTTATAAAGCTTATAAATATGAAAATTTTTGTAATTTTATTAATGTTGCTCTGGTTTGTTGGTTATGTAATAGCTTTACTGAAAATAGCTAAATCAAAAAAGAGAATACCTTTCTTGAGTGTTGTAGCAATGTTATTATTTCCATTTTTATGGATATTTTTTATTAAACAGCTTTCTCATATTGAAAGTGTACTTAAGTTTAATCAAAAAAAGACATATATAAAATTACCCCCAACAAGAAATTGATTATTTCGGAGTAAAAGCTATCGAAACTTAATACTCTGCAAAAGTGTTTCAAGAAAGGCTTCTGCTTTACGGACTTCATTCTCTTGGCAAGTTACGCTCCCCATCAAATAGTAGCGATTTTGTTGATCTATTATTGTGAAATATTTCTTAATAAAATCCTTAAAATAATAAACCAGTACATTGTAATTATTGACTTCTTTGATTTCATCAAAGTACTGATGTTCCCGATAATCGATGTACTTTCCTTCTACATAATACCCCCCTGGATCGGTAGCCCTTCTTTCGTCGCTTAATTTTAACCGACTAGGATGAACATTATTAATATTCACCGATACAATATTAATAATCAGACCATCATAAGCCCAAAACTCGCCATTAAGGTCTGACTGTTTTTTCCATATATCATAAATTGGAGTAACATATCTATCTCGAAGAAGGGGATAAACTTCTGCGATGCTGACTTGATTCTGAGCCGTAAGATAAGAACTGCTAGCAATACTATGGAAGGACAATAATTCGCCGCTCTTTTTTGAGTTTTGAGAAAAAGTGGTCAAAAAAGAAATAGAAAAAAATATAAATACGATCAACTTTACTTTCATAAATATAATACTCCTGTATAAAGAAGGCACTGTCGAATAGTTCTTAATTTGATTACTGATTATTGTAAGATACGATTTTTACTGTGTTAAACGAATGCGACAGCCTGTATCTCTGTTGCCAGACGGTGAAGCCCCTCTTCTATCTTCTTAAGCTGCAACTAGCGGGACTTTTTCAACCCTGACGAGTAATCGCAGCTGACTGACCCGTCGTGAAATAGCTATACCATTAAGTGAGTGATAAGATTATATTTCTAAAACAATGCTATTTGTGTTGATTTACTCGTCATAATTTCAAAGTATTTTTCCTTATATTCATCAGTTAAAAAACTTCTATCAATCCATTCTCTTACCTCATCAAACTGTTTAGAAAAGTCTTTGTAAATATTATCACGAACAATATCCGTCAGACCTAAACTCGTAGCAAAGAGATCAAAATCTGAACGCTTTATTTTCCGTTTTCGTCCACCCAAGGTCAAAGCCAGATCCTCTTTGTCATCGGGATAAATTAAGTTTACATTTAAAAGATCATACGCTGGTGAAAACAAAACACCTTTATCCGTATGCACTAAAGAAAAGTTTTTTAGGTGCATATCGTTATTTCCTGTTAAAAAAGAAAATAACACCAATCTAAAATATTTAATGACATCCAAACCCGAGTTGGTAGCATAGTGCTTGATAATTTTACCTACACGCTCGTAGGAGCTTTTGTATTTTTGTTCTGTCAATAAACCAGATACTTGACATAAATCCTCTACGTGAATTTTCTTGCCAGCAGCACGGTCAAAACGTTTGGTAATGTAAGCCAGTTCGCCAGTTGAAGTTCGAATTAAGCTGTGTTTAGCCGTATCAATTTTAAATAACTTTGCGAGGTGCATAGTCAAATCTTCTACCTCTGGCATAAAGGCAAAATCTTTAGACTGGGGCTTCAGAATATAATCTCCCCATAACCCTACTAAAGTCAATCGTTTATTACCTTTTTCACCTTTTAGACTTAATGATATTTTGGGTTGCACACCAGTCAAAGCCAAACGTTCGTTTACTGTAATTTGCGCTAGTTTGTTTAACTTCTCTTGATCTAATTCTAAGACAGGAATGTGGGATGTTCCAAAGAATCTTCTGGAACAAGTAGCGTGATATTCACTAGCCTCAACAGGTTGATAACAGAACAAACAATTAAGCATGATTCTCCAATTCTATAGGGTATACAGAAACAGCACCAATAGTATCTCTGCATAAATTGATTAATAGTTCAAAACGGTCACGTGGATTGAGCTTCCAGTGTTTCTCCCCAATTTCTAATAACCACCCTTCGGGAATTAAGCCATCAAAAAAAGAAAAAAGCACCTTACTATGATAAGCTGATTCTGAAAGCGGTAAAGTCAAGCTAATTGCTTTAGAACTGGTATTTTTTAAATATTCGTCTGTATAATGAAATGTATAACCATCATCACCCTCAACTAAAACACCCGCTAATTGACTTTGAAAATATATTTTTGCTTGTCGTGCCATTACGCTCTACTTTTATCAATTACTCCCACTTCTTTTCCGAATAATGCTAATACATCATTAACTTTATCTAAACGAAGTGTTTTCTTGCCTTGCTCCAGATCACGAACAAAACGAAGTCCTACACCAGCATTTAATGCTAATTCTTCTTGTGTCAGTTTTAGTTCTTTCCGCTTTTCTTTTACAAACAATCGTAATGTGTTCATATCTATACCTTTTCTGGTATAAATATACACATTAACTTTAAAACAATACCAGCTCGGGTATAAAATAAATAAAAACCAAATAACTATACCTCAAAGGGTATATTACAAACTTTACTAAAAACCGTATTGGTTGAAATGATGAGCTAAGTAGCTCAATAGGAATAAAGACAGGGAAAGCAAGGGTAATGGATATTACGGTTTGATTTGTGCCACTTAAGAATATCATTGATTTATATTTTGGCCAGTATCACCCACTTTTAGAAGCTCCTCGAAAAATAAATACAATGAATTTTACTTTCATAAATAATTACAGACTAATTATTGGCTCTAGGCACTCTCCTGGCATATACTTATTATTATTCTCATCGATAAGACAGTCGATCTTATTTGTTTTTAGGTTATAGAGTATCTTGAAAGTTCTCTTTGGATGCTTGTCTACTTTATCGGGTGTGAAAATCAAAATATTCTCTGCTGCTTTGTATGATCCGTTTATAAATTGCAGCTGCTGGCTAGGAGCAAAAAATGTACGCCCTTCTTTTTCCTCCTCTTTCTTTTTTACCGGATCGTAACTGTAACGAGTAACTACCATTCGGGCATTATCTCCTGACCAGCCATATTCTAAAAGGTTTTCAACCACATAAACCAGCGAATCTTTTTGTTCTTCAGCAGTATAACTGAAGCAATTTTCGCCCTCTTCCCTAACAGCAGCCCCTTTTGGCCTGACCTGCGCTAAAGGAGCTTCTTCCTTTAGCAATGCAGGAGCAGGAATGTTATTTGATTTTTCCGACTGGCCAAAAACTGAAATACCGATAAAAACTAAACATGCTGCTATAAATATTTTTCTCATTTTATTACGTAGTGCATCAATTTTTATTGAAAATAAACGATAAATATAATGCTTTAGAATAAACTTATTGCCTTTTCTAAATCTACCGTTTTGTTGGGCGACAAATCTAAAAAATAGTTCACCTGCCAGAGCTGTGTTTTCTGCGCTTGTTGACTAGTCGTTAAATCCCAAGGAGGATAAACCCTAATACCTCGTTTACCTTCCTTGTGCTTGATTTTATCGGATAGAATTTTGTGTTCGTATAATACTGCCTTTGAAAAAATGAAAACACCGAAATTCTCACTTTGTTTTGTTGCAATGATATAGTGCTCATACTCGTCTGAAATGTCGAAAGGTTCGGTTATACCTTTTTCATTCCGTTTCCAGATCGTTACGAATTGTCCAGTTTTTGAAGGAGTAATTTTTGCTTTTCGAAATTTTATTTCTTGTCCATTAAGAAGAAAACTCAAGGCAAAATAAGCTTTACTTTCGGCTTCGCACTCTACGTTTGTCAGCTTCAATCCACACGGTTTGAAAACAGCTTCATTAATCAGTTCCAGCTCGGGATATATAGTTCTAGAATTTATCAAATCGTACCTTATTATTATTGTAATTATTGCCGGAACACCTACTCGGCGCTTGAAACAATAGACTAGCACAAAAAGCCTAGCATCGAGCTGTATCTTAAATATACACTATTTGCTAAAATAATAAATTTAACCGACAGCGCTGTTTTGCGCTATTCAAATACCGTGTAAAACACTACATTTACTAACTCAAACACTGCCTTTGCTATTTTAGGGTTTTTGTTTTGCTATTATTGTGACAAGTTTGATGAAGATTAAACTAAACGCCATGAAAAAAATCGTCTTAATATTTATCAGTTTCTTGACTCTACTTTCTGCCGTATATGCGCAGAAAGGTATCAACCACTCTATACATTATGCTGCTGGAGGAAGATTAAACATGCATGTTGATAGTGGAGCAAACAATGTCTATTATAACAGTAAATTTCCAAATCAACCAAACACCTCTTTTAATTATTTGCCTGAAGTCAATCATGTAAGTGTCCTAATGTATTTTAGGAAGAAAGAGAACCCACAGAATTTTCGGTACACTATCTTAGAGGATGATACCCCATTAGTAGTAAACAAGCCGGTCAATAAAGAGCAATTGCATGATGTTATCAGGAAAGATATTGATTGGAAAGACGAAGTGCTTGATTCTACATCACTTGGTGTTTTTCCCTTAAAAGGCAAAACAATAACTATACTAATATACAGCGTCGAAAACCCATTGAATATCCAAAAAACTATTTTCTACGGAAAGCCTATTCCGCGAGCGAAAATTGAAGTCTTATCAAAACGTTTTGCTACCGAAAAAGGCGTTAGCTACAGTTCAATAACCGATCTAAAAGAGGTAACAGATCTTGTTTTTACAGAGAAAGATGATGAACTCACTATAGTAAAAGATTTATCAGAAATAGATTATCTTTACTCCACTTCCATAAAAGATAAGAAAACAAATAAAATAATCTTTGAATCCACTTCATGGCGATATGGAGGCTATCTTAATGAAGAAGGTAATAAGCATTTACCTTATGTAAAGCTTGACAAAAGCATTTTCAAAAAATCGGGAGATTATGAAATTATCATTCAACCAATGATTAAATGGAATAGCACGCTTGAGGGTGTTTTAGAATATAATCTTTCCCCAAAAGAAATAGAAGAATATACAACCAGGCATACCCTCGCAATCACTCTAAGCCAAGAGAACTACACGTTAAGAGACCTTTTGACCTTTGTAATTACCGTGACTTCCATGATTGGGTTAGTCTTTCTTTTTATCCTTTATATAAACAAAAAGCACAACAAAAAAAAACTAGCAGAAAAAGAGCAGCAAGAGCAGTTAGCTAAGGTTCAGTTAAGTTCGATTCGTAGCCAATTAAACCCTCATTTTCTGTTTAACGCATTGTCTGGCATTCAAAACCTGATGAATAAAAACGAGGTGGACAATGCCAATAAGTATTTGGCTAAGTTTGCCCGCCTCACACGCACCGTACTGACAGATAAAGAACTGATTAGCTTGGCGCAAGAGAAGAAACTATTGGACGACTACCTGCAGATGGAGCAATTGCGGTTTGGCTTTAAATATAACATCTTCCACGATGAAGACCTCGATTTAGATAATATAGAAATACCGAGTATGTTGCTACAGCCTTTTGTAGAAAATGCGGTGAAACACGGAATAGCAGAAAAGGGGCATGATGGCGATGTAATTATCAGGTTTACTAAACAAGAAAATGATTTGATATTAACAGTAGCAGATAATGGAAATGGCTTTAATACAGCAACGAAAAGCACCGGCTTAGGTCTGCAATTGAGTGAAAACAGAATAGCTTTATTAAATAGTATTTATAAAGAAAATCACTTTATCTTAGCTATACAGTCAAACAGCGAGGGTACAAAAATAAACTTGACATTAACAGACTGGCTATAATATGGTGAGAGCAGTTTTAATAGATGACGAAATTTCTAATATAGAAAACCTACGGACTTTGCTTGAAAAGCATTGTCCGCAGGTAGCTATCCTAGAGACAGCACAAAATGTAAAGGATGCTGTAAGCATTATTGAGAAGTATATGCCTAATTTGGTGTTTCTAGATATTCAAATGGGCAAACAGACCGGGTTTGATGTGCTAAAACTACTTCCAGAACGGAGTTTTGAGGTTATTTTTGTTACTGCTTATGACCTTTATGGCATACAGGCTGTGAAATTTGCAGCATTGGATTACCTTTTAAAACCAATTGATATCGAAGAATTGATAACGGCAGTAAATAAAGCTGAACGAAAAATAGCAGCACAGAGCCAAACTTCGCAGCTCGATTTTTTAGTGCAACAGCTAAAAAAACCTGAAGCAGGCGGAAGCAAAATTGCCCTGCAAATGCAAACAGAAATAAGGTATGTGATGCTATCGGAAATTGTGCGTTGTGAAGCAGACAATACCTATACACACTTTTTTTTAACAAGTGGTGAAAAACTATTGGTTTCTAAATCACTTAAAGAATATGCAGATCTTTTGCAGCCCAAGGGCTTTTTGCGAACACATCAAAGTCATTTGGTAAACCCAAAATATGTAAAAAGCTGGCTTAAAGAAGATGGTGGTGTTTTACTGATGATATCAGGCGATAAAATCCCCATATCAAAACCCAATAAAGAGACCGTAAGGCAAGCATTACAGCGGATTTAATGCTTAAAATAAAATAGGAGCACATAATAAAAAAGGTTTCGGCCTTACGACCGAAACCTTCTCTAAAAGAACTACATGACTTTTGTTTAAAAAGACCTATAGTTACCTTGTAAATATTGATTGGCTTTTTCTTCCTTGAATTTAGCTGTTTTCGCATCCCAATGCAACGTTTCGCCAGGGAAACGACCAGCGATAGTGCCCAAAAGAATGGTCTCTGTAAGACGGGAAGCATAATCAAAGTCAGCCGAACATTCAGCCTTACCTAAGCAGGCGTCGACGAACTCATGGTAATGTTTAGCCCCTTCTCTATCATAATCGCGAACAGGTTCGCCTAGATTAAACTTCTTGGAGACGTCTGCGATTTCCTTAGAGATATCAACATATTGACCATCGACGATCTTAGTAGGCAGTTGCATAAAGTGAGGCAATAATAAACGTCCTTTAGTACCTACAAACATAGCTCCCTGCTCGGGCAGCTGACCTTCGCCTGCTAATTTTGGATCAAGAGATAATACACCAGGATCGTCCTGTTTTACTTCTTTCTTTTGAGCCCCCTGCATATTGGGCAACATAAGATCTTCATGCATTGCCGGCGCGCCGGGACCATCGTACCAGATCCACTTTAAAGACTTACCGGTATACTTTGTGCCAGGAAACTCATACGTTACCTTGTTGTGCTCTGGGAAACCAAAACCATTCGTGGGTCGACATTCGTTGACAATAGTACGTGGCACATCGAGTTGCAAAGCATTATAAGGCGTATCAAAAATATGTACGCCCATATCTCCTAAAGTGCCACAGCCGTAGTCCATGAGTTGTCTCCAACGCCCGGGGTGATAAACGTCTTTTTTATAAGGCCTTTTCGGCGAAGTGCCTGCCCATAAGTTCCAATCCAGATGTTCCGGGATAGGGTCCTCTCCTACTGGCGGCGGTCCGTCGTAACCATGGTTTTTTGGAGACCAAGCGTGTACGGTATGTACCTTTCCGATGATGCCGGACTGAATTAACAGAGTAGCTAATTTATAATCGTAAAAAGAGTGAACCTGAATTCCCATTTGGGTAACCAGCTTTTTTTCGGCTGCGATTTTTTTCATCTCACGCGATTCAGACACATAATGGGTTAATGGCTTCTGGCAATAAACCGGTTTATTCATCTGCATAGCTAGCATAGATGCCGGAGCGTGCGTATGATCTGGGGTAGAAACAATAACCGCATCGATCTGATCACCGAGTTCTTTCATCATCTCCCGATAGTCAGAGAAAATGCGAGCCTGAGGGTGTAGCTTATGTGCTTCAGCTAGGTTGATAGCGTCAACATCGCAGAGTGCGAAAACATCTACACTTGCATGCGAGGATATAGCGTCCAAATCTGCTCTCCCCATACCACCAACACCGATGTGTGCCGTACGCAAACGACGGTCAGTTGGGAAAGCCTTTAGGAAGGAAGGTGAGAAAAGCACTCCCAACGCGCCTAAAGCACTGGTTTTTAAAAATTCTCTTTTATTCATATGTATTTAATCTGTTTTTTATTTGTCATATGGAATATCCAAATTATTTGCATTCGTAGTTGAGTAGCTTGTGCTACATGGATACTTCGTTTGTAAAAAATTAACTTTCACTGGTCATATTAAAATATCCAACATAAATTATAACGCTTTTTTGTTTATAATAGCTATTCATACTGCTTTGCGGTCATCCAAATTTGTAGGACCTACATGACCTGGATATCCATAAAATAGTACTGTTTATGTTTAAGTAGAATCGAAAATAAGATTATTCCCCCTTTATTCCAAACAATTAACAAAACAAAAACGGAGAATAGGACGAAAAAGAAATTTTCAAACAGACAGGCCAAAACGAGGTCATCAAAAAAGAAACCTTTTTACAAAAAACAAAGCAATACCCCAATAATAGGGTATTTAAGATTTCCGATTTATTGCGCATCTTTGAGCCATTATCCAAGTACTTCGCATAAAACATGAAGAGTCTTTTATATTTTCTATTTTTTCTATCGTCCGTACAGGCTCTTTATGCGCAGTTGCAACCAATTGACCAAGCTAAAAACGATAGCTTACTTATTGTTTTAAGAAAAGGAACAACCGATAGTATACAGGCTCGGGCCGCCTTTCATCTTGCCAAAATATGGATAAACATAGACTCGGCCCAAGGATTAAAATATCTTGAAAAAGGAAAGTCACTAGCTAAAAGCAACGAATACTTAAACGCGATATACCGCTATCAGGCCATAACGTCCTATAAAGATGAACAGGAAGTGGATTTCCTGCTAAACATATTTCGTAAATACGATAATCCAGACAGTTGGGATTATACCTACCGGGTAGCTATAAACAGAGTAAGGTGGCTTAACAATCGCCCTCGCTCGGATGAGGCTCTAGCGATGCTGAAAAAGGACATCATACCATTAGTTGATAAACTTAAAAACCCGGCTTACTTGGCAGAAGTACCTTTAGAAATGGGGCGGGCATTCTTAAACCAAGGAATGGATGACGAAGCGGTCCAGTACCTTGAAAAGTCGGCCGAGCGATACGAAAATATACAGCCTAAGAGCGAGCCCCTACTGTACAATCACATCCATGTCCTGGGGTCATTAGCGAATGTTTATAACACCCTGCGAAATAACAAAAAAGCAGACTCGGTGATTCACCGTGCTAAAGAGCTTTTAAAAATACAGCCAAACTTTCCGCAGGAGTTGCGTATAGCTTCCTATGAAGCGATGCACCTGGTATTGAGCGAACAATACAAAGCTGCCGAAACACTGGTAGATCAAATGTTGGCTAAAAGTAAAGGTGTTCCTCGGCACTACTTATTAAACCTTCATTTCCAACGATATAAAGCATTAGCGGGAATGAAAGATTACCACAAAGCATTAATCACACTGCAACAAAGTCACCCCATTGATAGTATACAAATAGACCTAAAGACATATGGAGCTGTAGATCTAAATAAAATACTACAAAGCTATGCAATAGCGTATGAGGACGTAGACGATTACAAACAGGCTTCACAATATTGGAAACGCTACGTTAAACACCGAGACTCAGTCAGTAAAGACGAGATTGCAACAGAAATTTCCAAATTGGAAGTTCAGTTACGAACACAGGAAAAAGATGCCGCAATAGATAATTTAAAAATTGAGAAGGACAAAGCTGATCTAAAGATAAAAAACCAACAAATATTGAATTGGCTTTTTGCCCTTGCCACAGGCTTATTGTTGACATTATTAGGCTTTATTCTATATATTTATAAAAATAAACAACAGGCCACCAGCAACCGCATAAAACAATTGGAAACCGCCAACAAATTAGAAGTTACAAAAGCGCTCCTCGAAGGTGAAGAAAGAGAACGCCAACGCATAGGCCGTGATTTGCATGATAGCCTTGGCGGATCATTATCCGGAATACGGATGCAATTATCGGAATCGCAACAGCAGCAACCCGAACCAATTTTGGATCGTGCAATAGTACAGCTGGAAGATTCAATAGCCGAGGTTAGGCGTATAGCACGCAATATGGTTCCGGAAAGCTTATTATGTAGCGGACTTGATACCGGACTACAGGACCTTTGCGTAGCTTTTTCTTCGGCAGATGTCGCAATCGAATACCAGTCGGCAGGGATATCAGCAAATTTGCCTGTTAACATACAGACAAACATATACCGCATTGTCCAAGAACTACTGGTGAATGCGCTAAAACATGGAAAAGCAAATAACATTATTGTACAATGTATACAGAGCAAAAATACCATACTCCTTACCGTAGAAGATAACGGAAAAGGGTTTAGTATAACAGATGCACACCATACACCCGGAATAGGACTTAAAAATGTTCAACGCCGGGTAGATTATATGCAAGGACAATATAATATAGAAAGTGCCCCCGGACATGGCACAACTATTAATATAGAAATACATGTCAACTAAAAAAACAACTATCGTCATTCTGGATGATCATCCTATAGTAGTAGAAGGGCTTAAATCACTATTTCTAAAACATAATCCTGCCTTCGTAGTTTATACATTCGAAAGTGCAAAATCTTTTCGGGCTTTTATGGAGACAAGGCCAGCCATAGACGCCATGCTGTTAGACATTAACCTGCCCGACGGCAATGGCCTAGACATCTGTAAAGAACTTATAGAACAGTCTTCTTCGATCAAGATAATCGCACTGAGCAATCAAATAGAACAAAGTATTATCCGCCAAATGTTTGATAATGGCGCATATGGTTTTTTATTGAAAAGTACGCCTTCCTCTAAAATCGTTTCAAGTGTTGAGGCCGTTCTACAAGGACAGGTAATTATGGATCCTGAAGTGATGCGTATACTAAACACACCTGTACAGGCTAAGTTGTATCCCGCATTAACCCGAAGAGAGAAGCAATTGATAGAGCTGATGGCAAAAGGAAAAACAACAGCTGTTATTGCTGAAGAGCTATTTTTAAGCAAATTTACCGTCGATACTTATAGAAAAAATTTGTTACAAAAGTTTAAGGTGAAAAATAGTTCCGAGCTGTTAATGCTTGTCGTGCAAGAGAACCTCCTATAAATAGGAGGGTAAAAACACCTATTAACTGGTATTTCAAAAAATAATATCGTATCGTAATTTTGATATAAAGAAAGGTTGATCAAACAATTTAATTTATTTTAGTAAAAAAATAAGAAAACAAATAGTTATTTAGAACCACTTTGATGAAGAAAACAACATTATTGTTAGCGAGCACTATCTTCTTCGTAGCCTGCAACAACACTCCGAAAGACGGACAGGAAAATCAACAAGACACGGTATCGACCTCCCTATCGGGGAGCAATAACGAAACTTCGGAGACAGAAACCGTAGCATCTTTTGATATAATGAACATATCGTTGACCACTGCAGATATAGGTGATTTCCCTTTCATAAATTTACCTGAAGGGCTAGAAGAAATGAACAAACCTATGCTCAGTAAATTTGATGTTTGTTTTTTCCCCATAGACGGCACAATGACACCTTTTGAGGGTAGATTGTATAAAACTTTTGTATCACCTGTACGTGGAGAGGAATTTTCGCAGCGCTATTTCGAAAAAAGCATGGAAGACTACCTGAAAGCAATTGGTGCTGTCAAAGTATTTGATGGTGAAATTACGAGAGAAGAATATGACCGCTACAACAAACAAGATCCTAATAAAGGAGGAGAAGGTGACATGGGCTATTTTGATCGGAACATAAAATTCTGGGCCTTACGGAGTGCCGATAAAGGAAATATCTACATACAATACGGGGCGAACAATGCAGGTGGAACTCTAAATGTTTTACAAGAAGAGAATTTTATACAGACCATCACGAAGGTAACCGCAGATGAGATTGTAAAGGATTTGAACGAAAAAGGAAAATCTATTTTATATATCAACTTCGACACAGACAAATCAAACCTAACAAGCGAGGGAACAGATGTGGTAAAGCAGATTGCTGAAGCTTTGAAAAAAGAAAGCGCACTAAAAATCAGTATTGAAGGACACACCGATAATACCGGAAACGCAGCACATAATAAAACATTATCCGAACAACGAGCTCATGCAGTCTTACAGGCACTGACAAAAGATGGTATTGAAACCTCTAGGCTTCTAGCTACAGGTTTTGGTGCAGAAAAACCACTCGTGGCAAACGACTCTGAAGAAAACAAAGCAAAAAACAGACGAGTGGAACTCGTAAAGGTAAACTAGCAAACAAATAACATATCGCACAAATATTAATTATTGCTACCTGAACGAATCAGGTGGATACGGAATCTTATTATAGATATATGAAAAACTACTTTCTTTACCCGCTCCTTGCATTATTATGCATATTCACTTCCTGCAGTAAATCAGACGACAACCCCGACAACCCGACTCCCGGTGAGGGCGGACATGTAAGCGGCACATACTGGCCACTAGCCCTGAACAATATGTGGACTATGGCAAACCCTAAAGACCCTTCAGACATCTCTGCAAATAGGCTTATTCATAAAACAATTACACACGAGGGAAAAACCTATTTTCAATTTAAACCGCTGAACACCGAAGGCGATGAAAATTTAAAAGACGGAATTCGTGAAGAGAATGGTGTATTCATAGAGTTGCATGGAGGCTCTAACGTGTCGGGACAAGTCACATCAGCAGGAACAATAACATCCATAAACACCAAATTGAAAGTTGGCGAAACTTGGAAAGATGAGATGACTCTAAAAATTTCCGGCGTTGCTACTGGAACTATAAAACATGTAAACGAAGGTAAAATATTAGAAAAAGTAGCTAGCGCAACAGTCAACGGAAAAACATATAAGGATGTATTAAAAACCGAACTAAAAAAGACGATACTGATCAACGGGACAAGTAATACTCTAAAAATAACGTATGAAACTTGGCTTGCCAATGGAATTGGTCCGATCTATGAAAAAGAGACCTATCAAGACTCAGAAACTGTAAGCTATAACTTGGTAAGTTATACCGTAAAATAGAAAATCGTAAGATAATAGTGAATAAAGTAAACAATGATGGAGGCTATCTTTACAATAGCTTCCATTTATTTTTTAAAACATTAAACTATTTTAAACACCTACGAAACATCAACTGTCTTAAGAAACTATTCGAAGCACTGTAACGCATCAGCGATGTTGGCAACAAAATTCACATGCTTCCCTTGATTACTTTCGTAAATAAAGTCTTTTAAACTTGTACTCGTAAACTTCTTAAAATCGCCAACGATAAACAAACGAACACGATAGTTTGAAAACTTTTGAAGAATGTCTCCTGCCATTTTATTCTTTAAATCGAAAAAGTCTGCACTCAGGTTTTTCTCATAAATAACGACATGATTAAATCCTTGATAATAGACATTCCCTAAAAGATCCAAAGCATCTTCCGTGTTCCGGATTAAGATAGTATCGGAAATTATTTCAGCGACTTCAATTTCCTTTATTTTATGTGCTTTAATATCCATTTTTAAATTTCAAACAATAAAGATAACTTTTATCGACAGCTTTCATAGCTAATATTGAATACGATGTAATCGCGAATAGATTTATATTGTGCTATTTAAACGGTAAAAAATAGTAAGATGTTTTATTTAGCTTTGTGTTTTATAATTTTAGCGCAGACGTGGTTAAAGTACTTATAATAGATGATGAAGAGAAGTTAAGGTCCTTACTCTCAAAAATAATCAGTTTTGAAGGATTCGAGGTTTCGCAGGCAGCAAGTATAAAGCTAGCCATGCAACGCCTGGAGACTGAAGAAATAGATGTCATTATCAGTGATGTGAAGCTACCCGATGGTAGCGGAGTAGAAACAGCAAAGGTAATAAAGGAGAAATATCCGGCTGTAGAGGTTATACTTTTAACTGCATTTGGCAATATACCAGATGGTGTGCAGGCTATCAAAAATGGCGCTTTTGACTACATTACCAAAGGTGATGATAACAACAGAATTATTCCTCTCTTATATAAAGCGAGTGAAAAGGTTGCATTGAACAGAAGGGTACTGCACTTAGAAAAACAACTGGCTAAAAAGCACTCTTTTGACAAAATTATAGGAAAATCAAAACCTATACTAAATGCCATTGAACTGGCAAGAAAGGTGGCTAACACAGATGCTACTGTTTTACTGACCGGAGAAACCGGAACAGGAAAAGAAATTTTTGCACAGGCTATACACCAAGAAGGTCAAAGAGCAAAATATAATTTTGTTGCAATAAACTGTTCGGCATTTAGCAAAGATTTACTGGAGAATGAACTGTTCGGGCATAAAGCAGGGGCTTTTACAGGAGCAACAAAAGATCAAAAAGGATTATTTGAAGAAGCACATAATGGCACTATCTTTCTAGATGAAATAGGAGAAATGGCAATAGACCTCCAAGCTAAGATTTTGAGAGTACTAGAAACCGGCGAACTCTTACGTGTTGGAGACTCTAAACCCCTAAAGGTAAATGTGCGTGTAATTGCGGCAACAAACCGCAACCTAGAAGAAGAAATAGAAAAAGAACATTTCAGAAGTGATCTCTTTTACCGCCTGTCGGTTTTCGGAATTCACTTGCCAGCTCTGCGCGATCGGCCAAAGGATATCACGTTGTTGGCCGAACATTATGTGAATGCTTTTGCCCTAAAGGCCAATCGAAAGACTTTACAAATGAGCGATGAATATATTAAAGCGCTAGAAAATAACAGTTGGAAAGGGAATGTCCGGGAACTGAAAAACATTATTGAAAGAAGTGTGATTTTGGCAGAAACCAATATTTTAGATCTGGATACACTCCCACCTGACCTACAATATGGAAAAAATAAATCGCAATTATTATCTGCATTTTCGATGGCAAGTGCTGAAAAACTCCATATACAAAAAACACTCAACTACACAGCAGGAAATAAGGCAGAAGCAGCCAGGCTCCTAGAAATAGGTGTAGCAACACTATATAGGAAAATTGAAGAATATAAAATTAAATTCCCAAACAATTAAATAATCTTCTGTCGTAAGAACAACTGCAAAACCAAACTTTAACGAACTCCGTTCAGATACCAGTTGCTTACAAAACCGTAATATAGCGACACCCTTAAAACATACAACCGGCAATAACCACCAAGATCTGTAAATATTCCAGTAGTATTCGCCCTATCATTCTGATAAGAACCCTATCAAAATGATAGGTTCTTTGGCATTAAACCAGAACAACAAAAACACCAAACCACCTAAACAGCAGCACCTTACAAAACCACACCTAAAACAGGAATAGCATTTGGCATGCTCTATCGTAAAATAGTGATTACGATACTTTTGAGCATAATAAAATGAAAACAAAAATCAGTACTACAATACGTCTGTGGGCTCCTGAAGCAGCACACCTCATTGTGGAAGATAAGAATAGTGAAGCTATAGCTGACTACTGCTTACTGCATAAATTAGCGGAAGACTGTTTGCTAAAAATACGTTCGGGTTTAGATAATGAACTGGAACTCGTGCAAAAGATTGTTAAAGTGATAAACCTACTCTATTTAGAAGGCAATCAATACACCCGTAATGCGATTGAAAATGAGTTTTTGACAACCCTAGCTATAGACGAAAGCCCAGGAACACTTAAAAAACATCTGGAAATGTTCCCTACAGAACTAAAGAAAGGATATATCAAAACAATATTGGAAAATTAAAGACGACAAGAAATGATAACAGCATTATTCATAATAGCAGTTTGTGTATTTATATACATCTGCTACGTATTGCTTAAGCCCGAGCAATTTTAAACAAACTCTTTAACAGCATAAAATGAATACAGAAATTATAGGCATAGTACTCGTCTTTGGGCTTGCAATAGCTCTTGCCCTACCACTCGGTAAATACATCGCTAAAGTGTATGACGGAGAGAAAACATTGTTAGACCCCATATGTGGCCCAATAGAGAGGTTAATATACAGAACAACAGGTATAAAACCAGAGGCAGAGATGAACTGGAAGCAACACATACTGGCCTTATTAACTATTAATACCGTATGGATTGTACTAGGGATGCTAATTTTAATGACGCAGGAGCGTCTTCCTTTGAACCCCAACTCCATCCCTAACATGCGGATTGACGTGGCCTTAAACACCGTTATATCTTTTGTTGTAAACTGCAATTTACAACATTATGCAGGCGAATCAGAACTAAGCTACCTAGGGCAGTTATGGTTGATGTTTTTGCAGTTTGTAAGTGCGGCTACGGGCATGGCTGCGGTAGTTATCTTGTTTAAAGCTTTTAAAGAGAAAACAGCGGATACACTGGGGAATTTTTATGTACACTTTATAAAATCATGTACAAGAATACTTCTCCCTCTTTCCTTTATCGTGGCTACCCTTCTTGTTTTTGAAGGAACTCCCATGACTTTTGAAGGGAAAACTAACATGACCACATTACAAGGCGAACAAATACAAGTATCAACAGGCCCCGCAGCAGCATTTATAGCAATAAAACACATCGGCACGAATGGAGGTGGCTTTTTTGGAGCAAATTCGGCACATCCATTTGAAAACCCGACTTATTGGAGCAACTCGGTTGAAATGATTGCACAATTGTTAATACCACTGGCTATGGTTTTTGCATTTGGATACTTTATAAAAAGAAAGAAACTTGCCTGCATGATATTCGCCGTGATGACACTGGGTTTTACACTTCTAGTGGTGCCAAGCATGTATATGGAGATGCAAGGCAATCCGGCTATAGCAGCTATGGGAATAGATAATTCATTAGGTGCTATGGAAGGAAAAGAAGTCCGCTTTGGGGCTGCGACCTCTGGCTTCTGGAGTATCGCGACAACTGTAATCTCGACGGGTTCCGTAAATGCTATGCATGACAGCATGATGCCATTATCTGGCATGAATCAGCTTCTTGCGATGATGATAAACGCTTTTTACGGAGGTGTTGGTGTAGGGGTGTTAAACTTTTTTATATTTATTATTCTGGCCGTTTTCATCAGTGGTTTAATGGTAGGCAGAACCCCTGAGTTTCTGGGAAAAAAAATTGAGGCCCAAGAAATGAAAATAGCGATGCTTATTGCCCTGCTCCACCCCTTTCTTATATTAACAGGGACAGCCCTAGCGGCCGCCCTACCACAACATACCGCAGATACTTTAAACAACCCGGGCTTTCATGGGCTAAGCGAGATGCTCTATGAATATACATCTGCAGCAGCAAACAACGGCAGTGGCTTTGAGGGGCTTGCAGATAATACACGATGGTGGAATATAAGTACCGCTCTTGTTTTGTTGCTTTCGCGCTTCTTGCCAATTATAGGCCCCATTGCAATAGCTGGTTTATTGGCTTCTAAAAGATTTGTGCCCGATAGTAACGGTACATTGAAAACCGACACAGCAACTTTCGGACTTATGGTATTTGCAGTTATTGTCATCGTGGCTGCTTTGGCTTTCTTTCCCGTACTGACGTTGGGGCCGATAGCTGAATATTTCTCACTTTAGTAAATAGATTAAAGACTTTTAAAATGAATAGCTCAAATTCGTTATTTCAGAAAGACATGATGTATACTGCATTAAAACAGTCTTTTATAAAACTACATCCAAAAAAAATGTTCAAAAACCCGATTATGTTCGCGGTTTGGGTAGGAACGTTAGTGATGCTTATGATAAGTATATGGGTCCTGACAGGAGCTGAAGGACAAGGTACTTTCGCTTATAATTTCGTCCTCTTTGTTGTTATGTTGCTAACCTTATTGTTTGCCAATTTTGCGGAGGCAATTGCAGAAGCACGCGGTAAAGCGCAGGCAGATAGCTTGCGAAAGACGAGAGAAGAAACACCTGCTAAACTTGAAGATGGGCGTACAATATCTTCGGCACAACTGCAAAAAGAAGATATTTTCATATGCGAAGCAGGAGATATCATACCCGCTGACGGCGAAATCATAACAGGTTTGGCAACAATTGATGAAAGTGCTATTACAGGAGAATCAGCACCTGTTATCAGGGAGGCGGGAGGAGACAAAAGTTCGGTAACAGGGGGCACCAAAGTATTATCTGATAAAATTGTAGTAAAAGTAACTACACAACCAGGAGAAAGTTTTCTGGACAAAATGATTGCCTTAGTGGAAGGTGCAGCCCGCCAAAAAACACCCAACGAAATAGCTTTGACCATTTTGCTGGCAGGCTTCACATTAGTATTTATTCTTGTTTGCGTGACCTTAAAGCCTTTAACAGCTTACGCGCAGGTGGAAATTACTATAGCAGCATTGATCTCTTTGTTTGTTTGTCTGATACCGACTACCATTGGAGGTTTATTGTCCGCCATCGGAATTGCAGGAATGGACAGGGCTTTACGAGCGAATGTAATTACTAAAAGTGGTAAAGCGGTAGAAACAGCAGGTGATATTAATGTTTTACTATTAGATAAAACAGGAACAATAACAATAGGTAACAGGAAAGCTACAGCGTTTTATCCGGCCAACGGAATCGAGGATAAAAGGCTCGTGAAAGCAGCTGTTTTAAGCTCTATGGCCGATGAAACGCCAGAGGGAAAATCTGTTATCGAGCTGGCAGGAGTCAATCCGTTGAGTTACCCTATGAACAACCCGAGCTTTATCAAATTTACAGCAGAGACGAGAAGTTCTGGTGTAGATTATGAAAACATACGTATACGCAAAGGTGCGACCGACGCTATTAAAAATTTGGTAATAAAAGTAGGGAACGATTTCCCTAAAGATGTGGAAGAAAAGGTAAAGACAATTGCGCAAAATGGCGGAACACCCTTGGTGGTATCAGAAAATGAAATAGTATTGGGTGTGATCGAGTTGCAAGATATTATTAAAACAGGCATTCAGGAACGATTTGACCGCTTAAGAAAAATGGGAATAAAAACAGTCATGGTGACTGGAGATAATCCATTAACAGCAAAATATATAGCAGAGAAGGCAGGGGTCGACGATTTTATAGCCGAGGCTAAACCCGAAGACAAGATGAATTATATCAAGAAAGAACAAATGGAAGGCCGCTTAGTAGCGATGATGGGCGACGGAACAAATGATGCCCCAGCATTGGCACAAGCAGATGTGGGCGTGGCAATGAATAGCGGGACACAGGCCGCTAAAGAGGCTGGTAATATGGTCGATTTGGACAACGACCCTACAAAATTAATTGAGGTTGTAGAAATAGGAAAACAATTACTGATGACACGAGGTACACTTACCACCTTTAGTATAGCAAATGACGTCGCTAAATATTTTGCTATTATTCCAGCACTCTTCATTGCAACCATCCCTGCATTACAAAAACTAAATATTATGAACCTACAAAGCCCTGAAAGTGCCATTCTATCCGCTGTAATTTTTAACGCTCTCATTATTCCGATGCTCGTACCTTTAGCTTTAAAAGGAGTTGCCTACAAACCAATCGGAGCAAGCGCCCTACTACGTCGAAATCTTTTCATTTTTGGCTTCGGTGGCATTTTAGTGCCTTTTGTTGGCATTAAAATAATTGATATGACTTTGTCTATTTTCTTTTAATCATCCCTTAACGTGAACATGCAGATGAAAAATCATATTTTACCCGCTATTAAACTTACTGCCCTGCTCCTACTGCTACTTACAGTTGTATACCCACTGGCTGTTTGGACTGTAGCACAATTTGCTCCAAATAAAGGAAAAGGAGCGACAATAGCAGACAATAAAAATGAATACTATGTAAACATTGGCCAATCGTTTACAGCTGATCAGTACTTTCATTCCAGGCCATCAGCAGTAGGATATAATGCTGCCGTTTCAGGAGGAAGCAATAAAGGTCCGTCTAATAAAGAATATATAAAAGAAGTGCAAACGAGGATTGACAGCTTCTTAATTCGCAACCCTATGGTGCAAAAAGCTGAAATACCAGTAGATATGGTTACAGCAAGCGGCAGTGGTCTGGATCCCCATATCTCGGTGCAGGGGGCAAAGGTACAAATCAAAAGAATTGCCGAAATAAGAGGTCTAGAAGAGGCTACGTTATATAAATTGGTTGACGGACAGGTAGAAAAACCACGATGGGGTTTATTGGGGCCTGAAAAAATAAATGTTCTGAAATTAAATATCGCACTCGACGCAATAAGCTTGCGCTAAGCTATAGGTAATGCGATAAGAGCAACTAATAATCGTTTGACAATGGATAAGAGAAAAAGTGCTGCACATTTTTTGGAGATGATTCGAAAATCGAAGAGAGGAAAATTTAAGCTATATATTGGGATGAGTGCCGGCGTGGGTAAAACCTATCGAATGCTACAGGAAGCACATTCACTTTTACAAAATGGAATTGATGTTAAAATCGGCTATATTGAGACGCACAATCGCCCTGAAACACATGCCTTACTGGAGGGCTTGCCCGTAATACCGCGTCGTAAAATCTTTTACAAAGGAAAAGAATTAGATGAGCTGGACCTACAGGCGGTTATAAACCTACGCCCTGAAGTGGTCGTGATTGATGAACTTGCTCACAGCAATACAGAAGGAAGTGATAATGAAAAACGCTGGCAGGATGTAATGGATATATTGGATGTGGGAATTAATGTTATTAGCGCAGTAAATATTCAGCATATAGAAAGTTTAAACAAAGATGTCAAACTAATTGCGGGGATCGACGTCAAAGAGCGCATCCCGGATAGTGTGGTAGCTCAGGCCGATGAAGTAGTAAATATTGATCTGACAGCCGAAGACTTAATTGACCGTTTAAAAGCAGGTAAGATATACGATCAATCCAAAGTAGCGCTTGCACTATCTAACTTTTTTAAGAGCGAACAGATACTACAGCTCCGGGAATTGGCTCTGAAGGAAGTCGCAGCACAAGTGCAACGCAAGGTAGAATCAGAAGTTATTTTATCTAAAAATATTAAAAAAGATCGTTTTATGGCATGCATAAGCTCTAACGAAAAGGCAGCAAAAAATGTTATTCGCAAAACAGCTCGATTAGCAAACTATTACCAAAGTAAATGGTTTGTACTCTATGTACAGACGCCAAAAGAAAGTGCCGACAAAATAGCTCTGGATAAGCAGCGCTTTTTAATTAATAATTTTAAATTGGCAACAGAGCTGGGAGCTGAAGTAATTAAAGTAAAAGCAAATAACACAACGAAAACGATTATTAAAGAATGTGAAAATCGCAGAATAACAACGGTCTGTATAGGTAAGCCAAAAATAACATTAGCTAAAATTATGTTAATGACAGATACTTTTAACACCTTACTCAATAAACTATCGCAGGAAAGTATAGATCTTATTATACTGTCGTAAAAGAAGTAGCCCCCTGTCGGCATAAACCTGCTAGACAACAGCTTAACCAAATTCGTGTAATGTAGAAAAACAATGAGAATTAAAACAAAAATAACCTTTGGTGTCGGGCTTTTATTTTTATTAATACTGGCACTGGCTACAATAAGCGGCTGGTATGTGTACAAATTGAAAAAAGATACAAGCAATATATTAGTCGCAAATTATAAAACATTACAATATTCCAGAAATATGTTGCTCGCGTTAGAAGAAACAGCTGGAGATAAAAATGCATTAGATAGGTTTCAAAAAAATCTAGACCTACAAGAAAAGAACGTAACAGAACCAGGAGAAGTCGAAGCTACGAAAACAATAATAACACATTTTGAACAGTTTAAAAAACAACCCGAAGACACGCTTCTAGTATCAGACATTCGTAAAGATATTACAGAAGTGATGCGCCTTAATATGGAGGCCATAAATCACAAAAGTGATATTGCAGACGAAACCGCACAAGAAGCTATTGTTATTATTACTATTACCGGTGCTTTATGTTTCTTGATTGCTTTCATTTTGTTGGTGAATTTGCCTTCTAACATCGCAAACCCCATAAAAGAACTTACGGAAAGTATTAAAGAAATTGCAGGTCAGAATTATAAAAAGAAAGTAAACTTTGAAAGCCATAATGAATTTGGAGATTTAGCAAAGTCATTCAATACCATGGCAGAAAAATTGGAAGAGTATGCCGAGAGTAAACTTGGAAAAATTTTAAAAGGAAAAAAAAGAATAGAAACATTAATTGATAACCTGCATGACCCAATTATTGGGATAGATGAAAACAAAAAGGTATTATTTGCAAATGAAAAAGCCCTGCTTATCTCAGGTTTGAAAAAAGAAGAACTAATTGGTAAAAAGATACAAGATATAGCAGTAACAAATGACCTAGTGCGCACCATAATTAAAGATATCTTTAACAAAAAAGAAGAAAAAACAGAAACTGAACAGCTAAAAATATATGCCGACGCGAAAGAAAGTTATTTTGAAAAAGAAATTATAGATATCAATATTATCCCGACAGGAGAAGAACAAAGTGAATTTATAGGACAAGTTATTTTTCTAAGAAATATTACGCCCTTTAAGGAACTCGACCTAGCAAAAACCAATTTTATGAGCACGGTGTCTCATGAATTTAAAACTCCGATAGCCTCCATACAGATGGGAATTCAACTATTGGAAAATAATCAAATAGGTGTGTTAAATAAAGAACAACTGGAGCTATTAAGTAGTATCAAAGATGATACTACGCGTTTATTGAGAATAACAGGTGAATTATTAAATATTACACAGGTAGAGAGCGGGGCTATACAGGTAAATTTGCTTGCCACGGAAATACAGCCTATAATTTCTTATGCCGTAAATGCAAACAGAGCGGCGGCTGACAACCGAAATATTAAAATAGATATAGAAATAGACAATACCCATAAAATTACAGCTGATAGTGAAAAAACAGCTTGGGTATTAACAAATTTAATATCTAATGCTGTTAGATATTCTTATGAAAACAGCATAATATATGTGAAAACTAAACAAATAGATAATCAGGTGCAATTTTCTGTTACCGATTCTGGCCAAGGTATACAATCACAGTTTTTAAATAAAGTCTTCGAACGTTATTTTAGAATACCTGGAACGAAAAAAGAAGGCACAGGGTTAGGCTTAAGCATAAGTAAAGAATTTATTCAGGCCCAAGGCGGTGAAATATGGCTAGAAAGCGAATATGGAGTAGGCAGCACATTTCACTTTACACTTAATACAGCTGATAAAGTACAATAAAGGTAAAGCCCACATGAATACTAAACATATATCAAGTGGGCTTCCCATTTAATTAGTTCTATTTTTTCAAACTTTTGATTCTGATATTTCGAAACTTAACAACAGTCCCGTGACCCAAAAAAGCAATATGACCAGTTTTGTTTAAAATAGCCTTCGAGTAGCTATCAGCTGGTAAATCTTTAACAGCCTGGTTAATATGCGTATTTAGTATCTCAACACCATTCACTTTGATAATAAGGTGATCGCCTTTAGCGATTACTTCTTCAGTATTCCACTCGCCTACTTTCAAAGGAAAATATCTTTTTGCCGGTACAATACCGTATAAAGAACCATGATATTGATAAGGTTTCAGATCTTTATATTGCGGGTCATTATTGTCTAATATTTGAAGTTCCATACCACTGTACCCCTGCTCATTAGACACCATATCGTGTCTAATTCCTAAACCATTATTAGCTCCTTCTGTCAAGAAAAAATCAAAACGTAGTATGAAATCAGAAAATTGATCTTTTGTATATAAGTTTCCTCCCATCTCTTGAGAAGGTCTCATAACTATGTTTCCGTCTTCCAATACGTACTCTTTTGTGTTTCCAACCCACGAATCCATATTCGTTCCGTCGAATAAAACCGTGAATCCCTTTTCAACTTTTTTCTTTTGAGCATATCCTGTTGTTACGAAAAACAAACCTAGGGTTAAGACTAAAAGTATTTTATATATATTTTGCATCTATCTGTATTTAAATGATTTTACTTATTTGTTGACTTTCAAAACAACGTAGGGCAACCGTCGAAGCATTCACCCCAAATTTGACATCGGCTATGACAGGGCTTCCTGTTCTAATTGCATCAAAAAAACGTTGAAAATGTAGGTAGTGTGCATCTGGATGATCCTGTTTAGCTAGAAAGTGAATTTCTTTATCATTTACTTTCTGTATGCTATCAAAACCTGGAATACCATGCAGTATATTTTCATAAGTACTCCAATCTTGTTCTTGTAAGTGTTGTAATGAAACTTTATCCCAATTAACCTGTAATGTTCCCTTTTCACCAACAATTTTAAAGTTTGTGCTTCCCCAGTCGTTGGCAATACCATCGACCATATTGGCTCCTAGGAACATCTTAAACTGCTGTTGTTTTAATTTATCCTCATAGTCTACCAGTGAAAAGACAACGTCTGGTGTATCCCTACTTCCGTCATTGTAATAAACAATATCCCCATCAGAATAAACGCGTTTAGGTTCGCTTACCCCTGTAATGTAATGTACACTCGCAATAACATGAACAAAAAGATCCCCAGCCAGCCCGGTACCATAATCACTCCAATTGCGCCAACTAAAAAAGCGTTGAGGGTCATAGGCTCTTTTAGGGGCATTACCTATAAATTGATTCCACCATATAGTTTCAGAGCTTGCACCTTGTGGTGTTCGAAAGGCATTCAGCATAGATGGAGCTCCTGAGAAACGGGCATCAACAAAATTTATTTTACCGATAGCACCATTCTCTATCAAAAGTTTCGCCATCTCCATCCCTACTGCTGACACCCCTTGTGTGCCCATTTGAAACACCTTTCCACTCGATTGCTGGGCATTTATTAACGCTTTGCCTTCTGATCTCTTATGAATAATTGGTTTTTCACAATAAACATGCTTACCATTCTTAAGCGCATCAATAGCTATTTTTTGATGCCAATGATCGGGTGTACCAATGATTACAGCATCGACATCAGGCATTTTTAAAATATTTAGGTAGTCCATTTCTGTCCGAATATGTTCTCCCCATTCTTTTTTTGCGGAGTCTAAACGTGCTTGAAAAACGTCACATACCGCAATAATTTCCACACCAGGAATACGTAGCGCGGTGTTTGCATCGGCCGTACCCATTCCACCTTTTCCAATCAAAGCAATTTTAACAGTGTTATTTTTTTTATTTTTCGCTAATAAACCTTCCAGATTAGGAGTTAAGCTAAGCGCTGCTCCGCCTAGAGCAACGCTATTTATAAAGAACCGTCTATTCATGATACTTAAATGGAATTAAAACTAATTTAGAGTCAGGGTTAATTTTATTTTCAGATACTTCTGTTATAGAAAGAGGTAACAAATAATCGCCATAGCGAGCCTTTCCATCTGCAGAAACGAGTTTTGTTTTATTAACGGTGTAACCTACCTCGGCATACTTCGCTCCCTTTTTTATATCCCAGTTCTTTTTAAGCTCATAGCTTTCTTTAGGTAGAAGTTTGTAATTTGTACTACCCTCATTATTCACCTGATTGACTAAGGCCTCCGCATCAGTTGCCTCCTCTAAAGAAAATAAAACATCCTTATCGGTCGGATAATTCACCGAAACTTTCAAATAATAGCTACTAATGGGAGCCGTTTTTGAATTGATATCGTTAGCATCATTGAGCAAACCAAATTGATTAAAACCAATAAAAGGTTCTATGATATGTGGAATTGCTAATATTTCCATCGTTGATCTCATCTCTGTTGTAGAGCTGCTTTGAAAGTCTACCTGCGCAGGTAACACATAAATTTCGTTTGGATTTTTAGCTAATAGCGTTAAATATTCCGCTGCATTTATGCGAACATCAAAAGTTTGCTTATAAGCTGATTTATTAAAAGTCAGCGTAGTGCTTTTTAATGTATAAAAAGCAGGATCGAGAACTTTATAGGTTGTATTATTAGCTGTATTGTAGGCTTGAAGAAGCTCTGGTTTTACTTGCAGAGAAGCAGTAGCGTCACGTTGCCCTACACCGGATTTTATAATGGTAATGGGAAGTATAGCCTCTGCAAAATTATAGACATCTATTGTATGTAGCCCCTCTTTTAAGAGATATATTTCGTCATCTACCATGTCTTTCTGCAAGGTGTCTTCGCAAGAACTATTCAAAAAAACAGTACTCAAAAAAATGCCTAACAACAGACTATATTGAATTATCTTTTTCATATGTAAATAAATTGTCTTTTAACAGTTATACAAAATATCCAATCCGAATAGAATGGGTTCATATAATAACGGTATAGAACCTATACTAGAAGGATATTTCATACTTTACTTTTTTAACTACCACCCATAATTTTGAGTAATATTGGTCATCTCACTCAATTGATCCTGATGAATAGGAAAAAAATAGTGCTTTGGTTGAAAAACTCTTTTCCCAGGAAAAATAGATGTCGTTCTGCTCCAAGAGCCTTCGTATGTAGTAGACGCTAAGTTTCTAGTATAAAACGGTTCATTCATTTCTTTTTCAGCAATCATCCAGGTACGTACATCTTGATATCGATTCCCCTCAAAAGCCAATTCGACCATACGTTCTTTTTGCAATAGTGTGCGCAATAGTTCTTTATTACCTTTGACCTCTGGATAGGCCTCTTCCAACTTGTTTAAACCACTACGTTTACGTACTAGATTAATGTATGTCAATGCTTCTGCTTCCTGTCTATTGGGTTTCTCATTACAGGCTTCTGCATAATTTAAATAAATCTCTGCTAAACGATAAAACGGCCAGGTGTAATGTCCCCATTTTCCTTCTTCAATATCATTTGCGGGATTGCTCATTCTACGCCATATATAACCTGTCTTAATACAATCACCTGTTTGTGTATAAGAAGAAGTTCCTCCGGTAAAAAATGTAACCAGCTTATCTCCGTGAAACCTATTAATCCAGTACATACCGCTTGCCAGCACCGATGCATAGAAACGTGCATCACGACCAACATAGCTATTATGAGCTTTAATAGCAGCAAAATCATCTAAAGGATGGATAAACCCGTCAGTAAATCCAGTTTCTACATATCCAGATTTATTATCTATAATGGGCTCACCATTCGCTTGATAAGCCGTAATAGGATAACGCCCCGTACTAGCCATGGGATAGGTATCAACTAATTTTAAAGAGGGTGAATAACCTCCGTAACCTTCTTTTAATACTCTTGGAGGAGCAGCACGAACAGCTACGTCAAAACCATTATTTATCCATCTTCCCCATATAATCTCTTCGTTCCAATCCTCATGAAAAACTCCCATGTAGGATTTAATTGCTTTCTTCACTGGATCACTTTCCCCGGTAGCTTCATAAAGCTTATACTGATTGAGATCAATAAGGTCTTTAGATGCCTTAGCTGCTAATTCCCATTTATTAGGATCTGTAGTCTGCGGAAAGAGAGGCTCTCCGTCTTTATTTTTTAATTCAGCATGATATTTTGAGCCATTATATAATGGCCTAGCCATATACAGTAAGAGCTCAGACTTTGTTGCTAAAGCCGCCCCTTTGGTTATACGACCATACCAGGCTGGGTCAGTTATCTTAAGAGGTAAAAGATCGACACTTTTATCGATTTCAGATACAATAAAATCAATATTCACTTGCAAAGGATGTCTATCTATATCCTCGCCTTTGATCGTGGTTTCTGTATCTTGATCACCCCATATATATACAGGTCCGTATCGTTTGACTAAAGAATAGTAAAAGTAAGCCCTTAAAAAACGAGCCTCAGCCTTCATCACATCTTTGTTTTGTTGACTGATCTCCACATTTTTGTCCACGTTATCCAAAAATATCGTTGCCTGTTTTATGCCTCTATAGTTATGAGCCCAAGTATGATAATCGCCGTTTGTTGTTCCCCACGAACCATTGTTAATATTGATCCAAGGAACCCATGCGGTCCAAGAAAATAAGGCTTCATCACTTAATGGAACCATACCACCTTCTCCTCCAATCATATCACTCTCATTAGGAAGAAACCCATATATTTGAGCGAGGTAGGCCTCTGTCGTTTGTCTTTTATTAAACACCTCATCCATAGTCATCTGATTTTGCAACTCGACCTCAAGATATTTACTACAAGATGTAATGGTAAACAGGAAGCTTATAAAAAACAGTATATAAAAAAACTTTTTCATGATCGCCATATTATAAAATTATATTAAGTCCGAAATTGACCACACGCATCTGGGGATAAACGCCGCCGTAAGAGGTATCCAATTCAGGATCCCAAATTTTAAACTTACTCAGTGTAAACAAGTTTACACCTTGCGCATAGATGCGTACTTTTGACAATTTGTAACGTTTAACAAGATCTGTGGGTAAGGTGTAACCTACCTCTGCATTTTTCAACCTTAAAAAACTCATGTTTTTTTGCCAAAATGTTGAGCCTTGTGAGTTATTACTATTTTCAATCATTGATAATCTAGGATATTCTGCATTTGGATTAGGATTTTGTTCTGTCCATCTTTCATCAGCAACATCCGAATAAATCTGTCCATAAACCAAAATACTACCACTCTGTCCATACAACGGTCCTCCGCCTATAATTCGAGTGACATTACCAACACCGTGAAAAAAAGCAGAAACATCAAAGCCTTTATAGCCTATACTTGTACCAAATCCATAATTAATTTCCGGGATATAGGCATGTCCTATTGCTACACGGTCGTATGAATCAATAACCCCGTCACCGTTAATATCCTTGTACTTAATATCTCCTGGTCTAACAGCGCCAAATTTCTGTGTAGGACTTTCTGCAATTTCTTGCTCCGACTCAAATAAGCCTAAAGAAATCAATCCATTTTGTTGGTACAATCGCTTACCTACTTCCGACTGGTAAGCCCAAATAGGTGTTGGGCGGTCATCATAGAGCTTTTTATTTCTGTTATAGGTAAAATTCCCACGCCCCTGAATCATAAAATCACCTTGCTGATGCGTAATCTCCATAGAAGCATCAACACCCCGATTTATCATACGCCCTAAATTGACATACTGCTTCACATTCACTCCAACAACTGAAGGAACTGATTCTTGTAAAATGTAAATTCCATCCCGCTTTTCGTAAAAGTAATCGGCATTGATCATTATTTTATTAAATAAACCCAACTCTAAACCCGCATTCTTTTTTACTGCACTTTCCCACGATACATTAGGGTTGCCGGGATGCCCGGTCGCTATACCATCTCGCCATTGCTGGCCTGTGCTACCAAAATGATAGCCGCTCGTCCAAGCCATCTCCGAATTATAAGCAAAACGCCTATCTCCACCAATTTGATCATTTCCAATCTCACCCATAGAACCGCGTAACTTTAAAAAGTTAACCACCGGCTGCAGAGGTTCAAAATACTCCTCATTGCTCATAATATAACCAAGAGCTACAGATGGGAAAAAACCAAACCTTTTAGCGGGTGAGAAATTTTCTGAACCGTTATAACCAAAGTTCCCCTCAATGAAGTACTTGTCATCATAAGAATATGTTGCTCGCGAAGCCACCCCTATATTACGAAAGGGAAAGGCTGCTATATAATCGCCAGGAAAATTATTAGTACGTTGGCGCATACTAAATAAAACCAACCCACCAACACGATGCTTCTCCGCAAATAAGTTGTCGTAAAACAAGGAAGCCTCTAAATTAGTCGTCCGCTCACCTCGATTTGATCGAGCTAAAGAGAGATAATCACTTCCATCTGCATTTTTGTGTAATATCAGATTTCCATCCTCGTCACGTCCTGTAGCGTAGTATGTAGCCGGATTTTTTCTTTTATCTAAAGTGGAGCCATTAAACGCATCCCAAGAAAATTTGATATTACCTTTCAAACCGTTCGTAACCAATTCAGAAAAATCTTGGGTTAAACTCACTAAAGACTGTGCGTTATTCCAAAAATCTTCTGAATAGCCTGTGCTATTCAAGGCATAATATGGGTTTTGCCCGACTAAGGGTTGAGCATGTGTTCCGTCTGAATACTGAGTTGGTATAGCAATAGGTGTGGTATGCAAAGCCATTTCATACATCTTAGCCATATCAACGCCCAATCTATTCTTGGTCTCGTACTGGTTTGACAAATTCAAGGATAATTCGGTGGAAGAAGATAATCTAATATCTAAATTTGATCGGAAGTTAATCTTGCTATAATTAACCGATGGGTCATAATTTGGTGTTTTCTGAGGTTTAAAAATACCATTCTCTGCCAGATAAGAACCTGAAACGTAATAACGCACAACATCTCCACCACCTGTAACATTCAAGTTTAGCCTGTTACTCGTGGTAAAATCCTTAAACAATTCGCTCATCCAATCGACATTCGGGTATAAATCCAAGTCCGTTTTATTCACATATAAATCTTTTAAGTCTTGGGGAAAGGGAATGCGGCCTGAAGCCTCAAAATTGACATCATTATAATAGTCTATCCATTGTGATGCATTTGCCAGTTTAGGAACTTTAGTCGGTGCTAATGTTCCTATTTCAGCACGCAAATCAATGGTAGGTTTATCACTTTTCTTTCCTCTTTTTGTAGTGACTAAGACAATACCATTGGCTCCTCGAACACCATATACAGCAGTAGCAGTTGCGTCTTTTAAAATTGAGAAAGACTCCACATCTTCCGGGTCCACCAAATCAAGAGATCGCTCAATTCCATCAACTAAAATAAGCGGACGATTGTTGGCCCCGAAACTACTAACACCACGAATCCAAAAAGAAGCTCCGTTGCCCGGCTCGCCCGAACCTTGAACAGTTACAATACCCGCCATTTGACCGGCTAAACTGGTACTGATTTTTGCTACAGGCATTTTCAGATCATTAGGCGATACTGTAGTTATCGCTCCAATAACACTTGCTTTACGCTGCTTACCAAATGCAACGACAACAGTTTCATCAAGGCTACTAACGTTTACTTCTAATTGTACTTGTAAGATGAGGTTATTTGAAAGTATTACTTCCTTAGAGATAAAGCCTACTAAAGAAAATACTAAAACACCTTTCGAATCATCTAATTCCATTTTGAAATATCCATTTTCATCAGAAGAAGTACCGATATTTGTACCTTTCAAAAAAATAGACACACCTGGCAGAGCTTTGCCTTCAGGATCTGTGACCTTGCCAGTTATAGTTTTACGTTGAGCATTTTGCTCCAGTTTATTTGCAAGCTTTAGATCTGAAAATATTGATCTGGTAATAAGAACAGTATTATTCTTGATCTCATAGGATAAATTCCGTTCCGATAATATCTGATTTAACAGATTGTGGAGATGTTCTCCTTTTGCCGTAACCGAAATCCGTTTCTCGTTCCTTAATAACTTACCGTTATACAAGAAGTCTAAACCAGTCTGCTTATGTATTTCATCCAATACATCAACTAGCAAAGCATTTTTAACTTCGATAGACACTTTCTGCCCGAACGAATTAGCATGAACATGCACTAAAGAAAATAAGAGAATAAAAGCCAGTAATTTCATCCATAGGGGTACTTTAATCAATTTTTTTAGGTCAAAAAGAGATTCTATATAATTCCTTTTATACATTTGTAATGATTTAGTTTAAATGATTAGTAATTCTGTCTGGTCAAATGACACTAGATCTATCTATATCGGGAGTGTGGCAGCACTTCCGATACTTTATTATCCGTTTGCTCGTTTTTACATAACTAGGACCCTCCCATCCTCTATTTTAAATTTATAACTTGTTATATATTCTAGCTGTTGTAGCAATTCAGACAATTTATTTGTCCTTCTTATCATTCCTGTAAAAGTATCTTGCCTGGTAGAGTTAATAATAAAATCGTCTATTTCGTACCAATCTTTTATTTTTGTTAATACAGTTTCAACATCATCATCTGTAAATCTAAAATAACCTTCACGCCATGCCATTACTTCTTTCAAATCAGCCTTTCTCAACTCTATATTTCCTTTACTAGAATTGGTTATAGCTTTAAAGCCCGGCGACAGCACTTTTTTATGATAATTCGTTTCGACCTCCACTTTCCCTTCAACCAGCGTGGTTTCAGTATGTTTTGAACTAGTTTTAGAATCAATATTGAATTTAGTCCCTAATACTTTTATAGTTGTATTCTTAGTATGTACCAAAAAAGGACGGTCTTGATCATGATTGACCTCGAGATAAATCTCACCGTCCATATAAACTTCTCGCTTCTTATCGTTAAAATGTACAGGATACCTGAGCTCCGCACCAGAGTTTAAATAGGCTAATGTACCGTCAGCTAATACGAGTTTTAAAGAAGATCCTTTAGGACAAATGAATGTATTATACTCCTGCTTTAAATCATTACCAGTTTTAATATGATAAGTTAATTCTCCATTCCCGGAAGACCTGAGTTCTATTCCAAGTTTAAGAAGAGCTGCTTGCTCATTTTCGACGACTGCAACCTCTTGACCATTTTGAAGCTTTATAATGGGCATAGTTTTATCAGGCAAAAAAATTTCATTTCGACTATAGATTCGTTCTTTTGTACTCACTCCTTGTTTTTGTTTCAAAACAAAAAAACCAAAAACAACCAGTAAAGAGGCTGCAACTGCTACTATAGTTTTAATAAATCGGCGGGATACAAAATTTTCGCTAGGCTTTTCAT
The DNA here is from genome assembly GCF_026711005.1 of Sphingobacterium sp. UT-1RO-CII-1. Classification (GTDB taxonomy): domain Bacteria; phylum Bacteroidota; class Bacteroidia; order Sphingobacteriales; family Sphingobacteriaceae; genus Sphingobacterium. The sequence goes on from NZ_JAPPVJ010000005.1 coordinate 89,016, forward strand.
TATGAATTGAAATAGAAGTTTTGATTTTTGACAATACCTCTTCACTATTCGCAAAAGCAGAAAGCTTTCTCGTGGTCGATGGCGCTAACCAACGCTCAATCCTTGAAAAAAACTGATCTTCACCCATATCTTGAATAAGGTCTAAAAACTCCTCAAGCTCTTCGGATGAGATAGAATTAGTTACATATTTATCAAAAAGTAATATTATCTTTTCCTCTTGCATAAACTATAAATTGGTTAGCATAAATCGATACTTTTTTACACTACTTATATATAGTACAACTGAAAAAAAGAAAAAGACTAGTTAGAAAGGAAGTTTTTTTATTATAAAAAATAAAAAAAGATTAAAGGCAGTATGAATTGCTGCAAAAGGGCTTTACGCAGACTCTTGACTGCTTGAGCCATATGGTTTTTAACAGTGTTTTTAGAAACCTTTAGTTGTTGGGCTATTTCGTCCTGAGTAGCTCCTTCTATTTTACTTAATACAAACACAGTACGTTGTTGAGTAGGTAAACCTTCTACCTGCCTGAATATCTCACTACCGAGCTCCTTATTTTCTAAAAGACGATCATTAGATACAAATTTATCCGTTGCTAAAATCAATAAATTATCAAATGCTGCTTTTGAACTTTTTATACTTTTGAGTTTATTTAATGTTTCTCTCTTAGTTATAGTATAAATAAAAGGCCACAGTTCCTTCTCCTCATCGAGCTTATCCCTATTATTCCACAGCTTTATAAAAACTTCTTGAACAATATCTTCACTCCAACCGGTATCTTTCAGAACAAAAAAGGCCACATCAAACACACGATGAGCAAACTTCTGATACACAGACTCCATTACAGTTTGTTCCCCATGTTTTAATAATGAAACAAAAGCACCATCATCTGTAACATTCTTCATTTTGTTTAAATTGATAGGTTTGAGTAACTGCTAACATTGAATCTAGCTTTATCATATTCGGCTCTACTTTTATAATCGTTACTGTATGTCAAGTATAATATAAAATTTATACTCATACAAGTTCTTATCTGATGTTTTTGAAAAAAATAGTCTTAGAATTTATAAAAATCATCATCCATGACTATAGATAAAAAAGAAACATATTATGTATCAATCATTAGCAGATTTAAACGCACTATTTGCTATACTGAAATATAAATAAAATAATAAATACGAAAGATTGTTTTATTTTTTATGATATTTACAATAACCTACGTTACCTAGTCAATTACAAGCAGAAATAGCTGCCATACATTTATTTAGAGATAAATAAAAGATTATAAACATATGAAAAGAAGAAAATTTTTAGGTTCATTATCTACAATTGGAGGATTAGGACTACTTGACACAAAGTCTGTCTATGCCCATATAAGCGATCAGTCTACAAATGAAGTAAATAATACGCCCGTTGTTTTAAGAAAAGACACTATTATTATTGGAGGAGGTTTAGGAGGAGTTGCATCAAGCTTAGCACTTTTAAAACAAGGCCATTCTGTTTTGCTAACAGAAGAAACCGACTGGCTTGGTGGACAATTAACATCGCAAGGTGTACCGCCCGATGAACATGAATGGATAGAGTCGCATGGCGCTCCAGAGTCATACCTTGATTTTAGAAAAAAAGTAAGATCGTATTATCAGAATAATTATCCAATTATAGATTCTTTAAAAGAAAACGCTGCTCTTAACCCTGGAAATGGTGCAGTATCTCGACTTTGTCACGAACCCATTGTAGCACTAAGAGTTATAGAATCGCTGTTAGCACCCTACATAGCTAATGGACAATTGACAGTTATGTTAAAAACCACGCCAATCAGCGCCGAAGTAGACAACAATAAAGTTATTGCTGTGTTAGTAAAGTCCAACGAGATTACTTATAAACTCTACGCTGACTATTTTGTAGATGCAACCGAGCTAGGAGATCTCCTTCCGCTAACAGGAACAGAATATATAACGGGAACAGAATCAAAATCGCAGACGAATGAATTACATGCACCGGACAAAGCAGACACTACGAACAATCAAGCTTTCACCATGTGTTTTGCCATAGATTATGTGCCGAATGAAGATCATACGATAGAAAAGCCAAAAGATTATGATTTCTGGTACAATCACGTGCCACCTCTTAGCCCCCCGTGGTCAGGAAAAATATTAGGTTTACACTACTCGTATCCTCGTACATTAAAACCAAAAGAGTTGGGTTTTCACCCCGAAGGTGAACAGACCGAAAACAAACTAAACCTATGGAATTACCGACGAATAATTGATAAAAACAATTTTACTCCTTCCTTTTTCAAAGGCGATATTACGATTGTGAATTGGCCACAAAACGACTATATGCTTGGTAATCTTATAGACGTTTTTGAAAACGAGTTTAATAAGCACATCGACCGAGCAAAACAATTAAGTTTATCCCTTCTCTATTGGTTGCAAACAGAAGCCCCTAGACCAGATGGTGGCAAAGGCTGGAAAGGACTACGATTACGCAAAGATATTATGGGGACAGAAGATGGTTTAGCGAAATACCCCTATGTACGAGAATCAAGAAGGATTAAAGCTGAATTCACCGTATTAGAAGAACATGTAGGCCGTGAAAATAGAGCGATCGTTGCAAAGCCCAATGAAGACAAAACTAAAGCAAAACATTTTGAAGATTCTGTCGGAATTGGCTACTATCATATTGATTTGCACCCGACCTCTAATGGTGTTAATTATGTAGATTTCAGCTCCCTACCTTTTCAAATTCCATTAGGTTCGTTATTACCTATCCGAATGGAAAACATTTTTCCAGCGAATAAGAATATAGGTACAACACATATTACAAACGGCTGTTACAGATTACATCCGGTGGAATGGAGCATAGGAGAAGCTGTAGGACACCTTATTTCGTATGCTAAGCATATAGGAGTAGCACCACGACAAATACGCAAAGACAATCACATACTAAAAGAGTTTCAAACGTACTTACATCAACAAGGTGTACAAACAGAATGGCCTATTTGAGAATATACATAAACAAAAATACCCGGGATTACATTAAGCATGAGCAATATAAAACTCTTTAATCTCGGGTATTTTAAATTGGTTCGGTTTCCCATCCAATCTTTTCGCTTCTTCTTCAATATAGTCGTTCAATTCATTAAACTCAACAGTCGCATAGCTACTTGCCCGAAGAAGTTCAGGCAATTTTCTGAAAGCCTGTTTCCCCTTTCCCAAAGAAAAGAAATTCTCATTAAGCTGACACATAAACTGATACATATAAGGATTTTCCCCATATATACTACCTTGAAGATAAGGTTTAATTTTATGAGCAGTACTGATATCGTATTCGTCTAACGCAAGCTCTAACCAATGTTCTAAAGAATAGAAAAAAGATAAGTCTAATTTATTTGGAGGGATAAAGTTCCAGTTTTCTTTTAAGGCAGCTAAACTAAAAAACAAGTGTACCCATGATATCTCAAAACCATAAAGTTGGCTATCACCCTGTGAAAACCAAGAGCCTCTGCGGGAAAGACGCTGGCCGTTCATACTTTTTCGCACTTCATACGAAAAAGTACGAATAAGTTCATTGCGATTTTCAAATGCGCCGATATGTTGAAATTCGGTAATATTCCAAAACTTTTCAATAATTTCATAAAAAGTTCTTAAATCATCATAAGTGCCCCATATCTGAGCCCCTATTCCACTTTTTGTATATGTTGCGTATATCATGTTGTAAATACTTTAAATAAAACAATTGTCTTACTTACCATCATTCATCCGCTCTTAACTCTAAGTTTAAAAACGAACACATCTTATATACTGCATCAGAAAACAAATGCGAGCGCAGCTTCTCGCTATTAACAGTCTATTACACAAATTAAATAAGAGCTGTCACCACAAGGTCATACCTTTCTTAAGACATGAATAGTTGTCGTTATAGCTAAACTAAAAAATATACAAACCACTAATTTACGGGAAACCGTAATTCACAAAACATACTGTACCCAAAAACGATAAATATTCCTTGAATTTAATCAATCGTTCAATTCTCGTAACAAATCATCTAAATCAAGTCCCCTTGTATACATATCCAAGGACCCATCGGCTTTCGTTGGCCACATTTCTTTCGGTCTATCGTAGTAAAGCTCTACACCATTACCATCAGGATCGTCCAGATACAGTGCTTCAGATACACCATGATCACTAGCGCCTGTGAGCGGATACGATGCTTTAAGCAAACGGTCAAAAATAATTGCCAAGTCTTTCCTTGTAGGGTATAGAATAGCAGTATGATATAAACCTACTCCGTATCGAGGTGCCGGTGGAGCATCTTTGCTTTGCCAAGTGTTTAAGCCGATATGATGATGATAACCACCAGCAGAAATAAAAGCAGCTTGGTTGCCATACAAAGTTGTAAGTTCAAAACCCAACAAGCCTTGATAAAATTCAAGAGACCTTTCGAGGTCTGCTACTTTCAAATGCACATGACCTATACGCGTTTGCTCAGGTATTTTATAATCACTCATTTTATTTAATTTTTTATGAGAAGATACAAAAACCATACAATAAATAACAGGTGTATCGTTCCTATATTAAAAAATAATCTCGCTATTAAGACAATTTATCATTGTCTTATTCAATTTTCATATGAAGGCAAAAAGCGTCTATCGTTAACGTCTGAATCACCATATTTAGCACGTGTTTCTTGTAGTTTCTCATGCATCTGAGCTCTTATATCATGATAATCCGGTTGTTCATAAACATTGCGTAACTCTTGCGGATCTTCTTGCAAATCATAGAGTTCCCATTCATCAACATCGTAATAAAAATGCATTAATTTATAGCGATCCGTACGAATACCATAATGGCGCTTAACAGTGTGTATGGACGGATACTCGTAATAGGTATAATACACCGCATCGCGCCATTGTTTCTGTTTACCGTTAAGCAAATCTCGAAAAGACTCTCCTTGCATGTCTACTGGCACTTCGGCTCCGGCATAAGTTAATAAAGTAGGTGCAAAATCTAAGTTTTGTACTAATGCGTCAAGAGATTGTCCGCCCTTTATTTCAGCAGGGTATCTAATTAGCAATGGGGTTCGCAAGGACTCTTCATACATAAATCGTTTATCATACCAACCGTGCTCTCCTAAGTAGAAGCCTTGATCGGACGTATAAATTACAATCGTATTATCTGTTAATTCGTTTTCTTCCAAGAAGTCAAGCAAACGCCCCACCCCATCGTCAATTGCAGCAACAGTGCCTAAATAATCTTGCATATAGCGCTGATAACGCCAACGCATTAGGGTACTGTCCGACATTTGAGCGTAGCTCTCTTTAAAATCAGTCATGATGGGATCATAAACAGCATCCCAGGCCGTGCGCTCTTCGACAGACATACGACCCAGATTATTAATATACGCTGCTTTATCCCAAGTAAGATATTCTTTCAGGCCCAGCTCATCCATCATAGCAGGAGGTATCTTATTATCGCCTGCCCAATTCATATGATGAAGAATATTCATTTCAGCAGTTTTTGCAGCAGTACCTCTGCCCTCATAATTATCAAAAAGTGTCGTAGGTTCTTTATATGTTTTTGACGTATACTCTTGAATATGTCGTAAAGCAGGTAACCACTCACGATGAGGTGCTTTTTGATGATAAAGGACACAAAAAGGCTTACTCGTATCTCGATTAGCAATCCAATCCAGTGTCATATCAGTAGTTAAATCTGTAACATATCCTTCTACTTGTTGCTTAGTACCGTTAATAATAAAATTAGGATTATAATATTCGCCCTGATCGATGAGTACAGCAGAATAGTCAAATCCTTGTGGAAGTCCGTCCATATGTATCTTACCAATGAGCGCAGTTTGATAACCACTCTTCTGCAAAATCTTAGCAAAATTATCCTGATTCCAATCAAACTTAGCTTCATTATCAACTTTTCCATTCATATAACTATGTTTCCCTGTCAATAGAACAGCACGACTGGGCGCACAAAGCGAGTTAGTAACAGTAGCTCGTGTAAACATGGCACCTTCTTTACTAAGACGATCAATATGAGGGGTGTGATTCAAACCATGTCCATACGCACTTATTGCCTGATAACCATGATCGTCACTCATGATATAAACAATATTAGGTTGCTTTGACTTTACTTGCCCATACCCTATAAAAGGATATAAACTCAAAACAACTAATAATATACATGCCGTCATTAAAAATTTTATTTTCAACATATATACTTTCCGTTCCATAATCATTAAATATGACCCCATAATTTGATAATAACTTATTTTACTAAAGGTTTTGCTTCTTATTATTGAATACAATTATAAGAAACACTTCATCAATTGCTAAGTAAAAAGCAATTAATATTATTAAAATACAGAGAGCATGGTGATCAATGTATTTATTAGCTATTCAAAAAAAAATGCTACTTTCACCAGTCAATCTATTTGGGGTAGCCAAACAGTATTATTCATTTAAGCTAAAGCCATGAATCCATTAATTGAGCAACTGCTAAAATATGGACACATTAATGAGGGTGTACAACAAGAAATCAATCTTAAAACTAAACACTTATTAAAGAAAAAAAACGAGCACTTACTTAGAGAAGGACAAAGCTTTTCGAGCTATTTCGTTATAAAGAAAGGACTGATTAGAGCTTATTTTCATAAAAACAAAAAAGAAATAAACACATGGTTTGGAGAAGAAAACCAAATATTTTATTCTATCCTTCCTGTGTATGCAAATAGTCCTTCTTTTGAAAACATACAATTTCTTGAAGATTCAGACGTATATTGTATTTCTAGTAACGACTTAAGTCAGCTATACAGCATGTATCCGGAACTCAATATTATTGGAAGAAGAATAGCCGAGGAGGTGGCTATATTGCTCGAAGAAAGAATCGTTTCGCTACATACCAAATCTGCTTTAGAACGATATAATACGCTTATTAAAGTACAACCAAATTTACTAAATAGAATAAACCTTGGCCATATTGCATCTTATCTCGGCATGACCCAAGAGACATTGAGTAGAATAAGAAAGTAAAAGTTGATTTTGACTTATGTCAAAAAATAAAGTACATTCCCGTGTTATTTTTGGCGGATAAATTAATACATAACATATGAATTGGATTGCACTAATTGCCGCTGGATTTTTTGAAATAGGTTGGCCTCTCGGCCTAAAGATGGCTCAGCAAACAGATAATAATAAGTTAAGTTGGATAATCGTGGCCATTGTTTCCATGTCGATCAGTGGTTTGTTATTATTTTATGCACAAAAATCAATTCCTATAGGTACTGCATATGCCGTATGGACGGGACTAGGAGCAGTAGGGACTTTACTAGTTGGGATATTTTTCTTCAATGATTCAGCTAGCACTCTCCGACTTCTTTCGGCCTTATTAATTGTATTTGGAATTATTGGTTTGAAAGTATTTTAACATAACAAACACCTGATATGCTCATTAAGTATATCAGGTGTTTATGTTAAAATATCGCTATTGATATATGCTATTGGGGTCGTTCATCGTTTTTTGATCCTCCGAAACTTTAAAATACTCCCCTAGCCACCAAGGCGACCTAATAGCAGCTGGCTGAAAATCCTCACTATTCATATAGCCCAATATGGATTTCAAGAGTTGTTTGGCAACAAAACGTTTATTCAGATCCGTATGCAAGTCTATAGAAGTAACAAATAGCTTGCCTTTACCAACCATTCCTTCAAAAGCAAGAGATAGTTTTCTATTATTCGCAAAATTATCGATCATTTCTATGAGCGGGCTTCCTCCCTCCAAAGAGTCAATAATCATCGTAGTAGAGTTAAGGTGCAAGTCCCACCATTGCCAATCCGTATGTCCTGCAGTCGGAAAAGAAGAAAACATGGGGTGCTCAGGGTCTGCTAATAACCCCATTGTACCCGCTTGTTTAGGGAAATGGACAGGGCTCCAAAATACAGGGACAAATTTCCCTTCTAATCCTTGTACTTTCTTCCAATCTGGATTAAAAAGTACCGAATGCCCTTCTTCCAATAGCCTGACTGCTTGATTGACATCCCGCGTATATTTCACCTTTCCAAAATCTACCTCATCTAAAGCAGGATATACCCAAATATTCCATGAGTTTTTATATTCTGTATCTTTGATACGTATTTCTACAGTCAATTGCTCTGCCTTTTTAATATCCTTTAAATCAACTATAAAATCACCTATTTGACTATTAAGCCCCTTATCCAGAGTTGCTACTAACTCTCCTTCTGCCAATGAATTCTCACCGTCCCTTACCCACCACTGTATCACTTGATTATTTAATTTTTTGCCACCATAATTTGAAACAGATACTTCAGCTTCAAAAGCTTCACTGTTTAAATATGTTGCTTTTTCAAACTCTATTAAAGGTACTACAGGAGAGTTAAAAGCTCTAAATTCTGATGCATCAATAATTCCTTTACTATCCCAAAAAGCATCCAACAATCCTACTAAAGCAGTACCTTGGCCCGGGAAGTCGTGCAGATCTAAAAGCTGAAAGCCACTAATACCTTGTGTCTTCAAAGCTCTCTCAATCTCCTCTTTATAAAGAATTGCAGCAAGTTTACCGGAAGACATCAGAAAATCATCAGCCTTTTGGAGCATGTTTTTCTGCAAAAGATCAGCTTTAATAGCCTTGAAATTTAAAGGATCAAGCACTCCCGTATATTTTTCAATTTCTCTAAGATTTGGATACACAGCGTATTGACCAATTTCGTGTGTTACGATAGGAACATTTGTACTGGCTACTGAATTTTTATAATTGGTATTAAATGAAGGAGACTGAGTATTAAAGACACCTTGCCCTCTCACCCAACCATCCACTGTCCGCTGTGTAATAAGAAAATCGTCATTATATTCAGGACGATCTCCATGCCCACGTTCGAAAGTATACGCTGTATTTGCATAGAGGTGTCGGTTGTCCATACGTTTCAGAGAGTCCACCATCTTATTCAACACGTGCATATCTCCCTGTAACTCGTTACCTAAAGCCCACATCATGAAAGAAGGATGATTTCCATATTCCCTAATCATATGTTTAGCCTCTTCGTACAAAAAATCCACTGTACTTCGATGTTCTCCAATATTTAATGCCCAAATAGGTAATTCAGCTTGCAGATACACTCCTAACTCATCTGCTGCTTCAAAAGCCCCTTTCGGTGGACACCACGAATGAAAGCGTATATGATTTAGCCCCCACTCTTTAGCTTTTGTAAAAACATCAAGCCACCCTTTTCTATCCATTGGTGGATGCCCAGTTAAGGGAAAAATATTACATTCTAAAGTGCCTCTTAGAAAAACAGGCTTGTCGTTTAACTCAAAAGTTTTTCCCTTGGCCGAAAAATCACGGAAACCAAAATCTATGGCACGGCCTTTTAATGCATCTTGTTTGCTTAAAGAAATTAAAAGCGTATAAAGATGAGGAGAGAACTCATCCCACCCGTGCACATCGCCAGGCATATTGTATGTAAAATCAACTATATTTTCATTTGGCTGGAGAACAACTGATTTGCTATAACCTTCAGTCTCCGATCTAGCCCCTTTATCAAAAACATTGATTACTATATTTTCCTTTATAGCTTTAGCATTATTATTCTCAATTATCGCTTTCACTCGGATAGTTTTAGAGGCTAAGTCTGGAAAAACCTGTACATCTGTAAAATGTATAGCAGGTAGAGCTTCTATACACATTTCTCCAATAACACCGTTCCAAATAATTTGAGTATGATCAGTGTATGCATGCCCCATATTATCATAACTCAGGTCGAAAAACTTTCGATTATCGATACGTAAGGTAATGCGGTGTTCCTGACCTACTTTTAAATAATCGGTCAGATCAAAATAATGAGGAGAAATTAAACTATTAGCACTCTGATTAATAGGTACACCATCAATCCAGACATCCGTTTTCCATAGAACACGTTCTAGCTTAAGAATATACTTTTTATTTTTCCAATCTTTAGGCAGGCGAATTGATCGCTCATACCAAGCAGCGCCAACATACCTGTTTTTACGCGTTAAATGAGACAGCTGTGGTCTTTGCAAAGCTGGCAAAAGCTCGTTTCTAACACCTAGACCTGCCCCATCTGTTGTCCCCGGCAAATGAATACTTTGTGAGAACTTTTTGTTTAGCCATCCTGAGTGCTGCCCTTGATCCAACGAGTCTAGGGCTACTGTCCAGCTTCCTGACAGATCCAATATCTCTTGTCCTTTAGCAGAAAAAATAGTACTCAATAAAAGCAGAAGCAATACGATGTTTTTCATAATTTATTTTTTTTAAAAAAGTACAATGAATTATTATCCTGCCAATACTTCTGCAATAATACTTTTACAAGCTTCTTGAATAATTCCAACATCAACAGAATAGGAAATATAATTGACACCCAGATTTACCCATATTTTAGCATCATTGATATTATCTGTAAACACACCTGTTGCTATATCATTGACTTTACACCTCGCAATAATGTCTCGCATCTTGTCCAATACTAAAGGATGGTTAATTTGCCCACTTACTCCTAGTGCCTGGGATAAATCGTAAGGGCCGAGAAATACAATATCTATCCCCTCTACCGCTAATATCTCATCAATATTTTTCACGGCTTCCGTTCCTTCCAGTTGTAAAATAAGCACACAATCGTTAGCCTCTCTAAAATATTCAAAACGATCTTTATTCGAATATTCAGCCGCACGAACAAACCGACATACACCACGCATACCCTGCGGATAAAACTTCGCCGATTGCACAGCCTTTAGCGCCTCAGCAGCATTGGTAACCTGAGGAACCTGCACACCCCCAGCCCCAATATCTAACGCTTGACCTATATTAACCGCCTCATTTTCGGCTACTCTAATAATAGGAAAAGTAGCAGAAAGCTGAGCAGCTCTAATTAAATTTTGAGCGTTCAGAATACTATTCGGCCCATGCTCTAAGTCTATGATAATAAAATCAAAGCCAGCGTAGCCCATGGCCTCAACCATACCAGCATCAGAAGTTTTGGAGAAAGGTCCAATAACAGTTTCTCTGTTTTTAATCTTATCTATAAAATTCATCTTATTATTCATTATGGTTTTAACTCATTTCTCTTTTCTGCGTGAAGGCAAAAACAAAATAGCCTGTTCTGTATGCAAGCTTTCTAGTCCTAATCACCACTCAGCAACAGAGCCGTCTTGATGTCTCCACACAGGGTTGTGCCAATCATGCCCTATTTTAGCCATTTCTCTGACATAGGCTTCGTTCACAGTAATACCTAAACCTGCACCGGTAGGTATTTGCACAAAACCGTCTTTATAATCAAATACTTCTCGATTAGTGATGTAGTCTAACAGATCGTTTGATTTATTATAATGTATGCCTAAACTTTGCTCCTGAATAGCGGCATTATACGACACGGCATCAACCTGTAAACAGGCCGCTAAAGCAATAGGGCCCAAAGGGCAATGTAAGGCTAGGGCCACATCATAGGACTCTGCCATTGCTGCGATTTTACGGCATTCGGTGATCCCTCCTGCATGAGATACATCGGGCTGAATAATATCAACCGCTCGACTCTCAAAGATCTTTTTAAAATCCCATCGAGAAAACAAACGTTCACCCAAGGCGATAGGAATACTTGTTAATGAAGCCAATTGCTGAATACCCTCTAAGTGCTCGGACAATAATGGTTCTTCTATAAAGATGGGGCTATACTGCTCTAATTCTCGAACTAATATTTTAGCCATAGGCTTATGCACGCGCCCGTGAAAATCTATTCCGATATTGATATCATTTCCGAAATTTTCCCGTATCATGGACATACGTTCCAGCAAAGCATCTACTTCCCTATAGGAATCTATAAAGCGCAAGCGATCGGTACCATTAATTTTGATAGTTTTAAATCCTCTACTAACGACTTGTTGAATTTCATCAAGCAAAAGCGTAGGCTGATCACCACCTACCCAAGAATAAACCTCAATCTGAGATCGACATTTACCACCCAGCAGTTCATAAATAGGCGCATCATAAAACTTACCTTTTATATCCCATAGCGCCTGGTCTATGCCTGCAAGTGCACTCATAAGAATGGGCCCACCACGGTAAAAACCACCACGGTACATGCTATTCCAGTGATCTTCAATATCCAAGGGGCTCTTCCCTATTAATGTTGCCATCAGTTCTTCAACTGCAGCATGAACAGTGTCTGCCCGTCCCTCCAGAACAGGCTCACCCCAACCGATAATCCCCTGATCTGTTATAATTTTTAAGAATAACCAACGTGGTGGCACCTTAAACAATTCGTACCCTGTAATCTTCATTGCTAAAAGTTATCTGCATGATATAAAGCGGCAGTAAGGCCTCCATCTACCAAAAACTCACCACCTGTAATATTCGCACTGGCTTCGGATGCTAAAAAACCGACCAGCCGTGCAATATCCGCTGGAGTAGAAATACGCCCAGTAGCATGTAGTTTCAAAACATCCCGCTCGACCGCATCAGGCGATTCTTTATCATGAAGCCAAGTTTGATAATGATCTGTATCTGTAAAACCGGGACAAACACAATTCACGCGGATTCCATAGCTACCCAAGCTTAAAGCCATACTACGTGTCATAGCATTAACTCCACCCTTAGCCGCTGCATACATTTCAGTATGCGGTAATGTGCGAAAAGCATGATTGGAAGAAATATTAATGATTGCTCCTTTCACTTCCGTTTTAACCATTGCCTCTGCAACATATTTAGAACACAAAAACACACCTCTTAGATCGGTATCAACAACTCTGGACCAATCATCAAGTGTAGCTTCTAAAAGGGGCTTAAAAAGAGTAACTCCTGCATTATTGACAAGCACATCGACCTTACCATAATGAGATATAACTGCACGCACCATATCCTTAACACTTTGCTCTTCACGCACATCCGTCTGCACAAAATAAGCCTCCTGACCTAAGGACACTAATTCTTTTTCGAGCTGTTCGCCTTCTTGTTTGTTTAAAGTAGCTAACACGACACAGTAGTCTGAAGTTGCAAACTGACTAGCGATACCTTTTCCGATACCGCTTCCTGCTCCAGTGACAACGACTACCTTCTTATTTATTTTATTCATTAAAATATATTGACAACATTTAAATCAATTGAAACCTTGTTTTAACTCAAACTCTGTTATCTTTTGTTTCTGGAACAAAAAAGAGTAAAAACAAAAAGTATACTCCACAGAGCAATGAAAAGCTTAAAAAGGTTTGGAATATACTTAAGCTGTTAATCATGACAGGGAAAATATACGTGATTGCGAAACATGCTATCCATAGAAAAGCAGAAGCAATAGCCATAGCCTGCTCGCGTACTTTGATAGGAAAGATTTCAGCTATAATAACCCAGGTTACGGGAGCTAAAGTTGCAGCATATGTTCCGATAAAGAGCAAAACCAACCCGCTCACGAAACTTTGAGGAATGTAATTGCCCTGAAAAGATAAACCAATAAGCAATAATAAAACAGACATAAGCCCCGAACCGAACAACATCATTTTTTTTCTTCCCACACGGTCAACCACACGAATAGCTACAAGTGTAAATGCAAGATTTATAGAACCTATTAAAATCTGTATAAAAAGCTGATCATTGACATCCATTCCAACACGTTCAAAAATAATCGGCGCATAAAACAAAACAGCATTTGCTCCAGATATCTGTTGGAATATAGCAATAATGACTCCTAAGATCAGTAAACCAAAATATGGCTTCTTTACGAGAAACTTTAAAACTTGCACATTGGAGTCGCTTCGTTTCTCTTGCTGCGACTGCATATATGCCAGTTCGTCCTCGGCATCTTGTTTATTAAAAATTTTATATAAAAGTGCCTCCCCTTCTATTTGCTTACCTTTATAAAAAAGATATTTAGGGCTCTCTGGCAAAAAAATTGAAGCAAATAAAAACACAATGGCAGGCACAGCTCCGCTAATAAACATCCAACGCCAGTTACCCTCCACTTGCGCTAAATAATAGTTAGAAAGATAGGCTAATAATATACCGATGACTATAGCCAGCTGATTAATAGACACCATCTTACCGCGAGAACGCAGTGGGCTTATTTCAGCAATGTAAAGAGGAGATAACACCGATGCGCCACCTACACTAAAACCAGCGATAACACGCCATATAATTACCTGATCTATAGTTTTAGCAAGCCCCATCAGGATAGAAGATGCAATAAAAATGCAAGCAACACCGATTAATGATGGTTTTCTACCAATACGCTCCGCTATTTTACCGAAGAAGATAGCACCAAAAATACAGCCTATATATAAACAGCTTGCTACCCAGCCTAACTTTTCTGGACTCAATGCAAATTCAGGTGTAATAAAGGGAATTGTTCCAGAAAAAATCGCAATATCAAAGCCAAATAACAAGCCTCCTAAGGAAGCAATTAAACTATAGGTGAATACCCGTTTGTCCATAGCATTTGTAAGTGTATAAATTGTAAACACCTAAATTAGTGCAACGCTTTGAAAAGAAGATGTATAAAACCAGTAATTTAATGGATTATATCACCTTTGAAATACTGGTATTTCTATAATTTAAGGGAGAAACCCCCATATGCTCTTTGAAAAGGCGAGAGAAGTAATATTGATCGTCAAAGCCCAACTGGAATGAAATTTCAGATATCCTTAGATCCGAAAACTGTAGTTTATAACAAGCTTCTTGTATTTTCAAATAATTGAGATACTCTATTGGCGAATAGCCTGTTCTTGTTTTAAACAGCTTTGAAAAATGAGAAACAGATAGATTATTATACGAAGCAATCTCTTTTAAGCTTACCCGGCTATCGATCTTGGTTTTTAAATAATCAATAGCTAAATCGATCACATCGCTTTTAGAATCATCGTTTAAGCGGTCGAACATTTTACGGTGTAAATAGGTACTTAAAAAGTAGGGTATAATTAGAGAGATCGCATTTAAAACCTCGCCACTATATTCACGGGAAAGTAATTTATACATTTTTTCAAATGTAAATTTTTGTTCGTCGCTAAAAATCAATGAGTCGGTCTCTACAGAGATTGTTTGTAAGTGCTCGGTTAACAAAAGATCAGCCTGTACACCACCAAAATGCAACCAATAAATACTCCAAGGATCGGCCTCATCTGCACCATAGCTATGCGGGATGGTTTTAGGAATTATAACAAAACTATTCGCTTTCAACGTAATCTCTTCCCGACCAACCTGAACTTTGCCGCAGCCATCCACACAATGAATCAAAATATACTCGCTGCAACCGTTCCTACGTCTCCGATAATGCCCCTTTGCCTTTGGAAAATAACCAATATCCGTAACATAAAAACTTTGCACTATTGCAGGCAACTGCTTATTTTCAATGACAGTGCGTGGGACAACAACACACAACTCCCCCTCAAAGCCGTCACGTTTACTTCTTGAACCTATCATAATTTAAAAAAATAAGATAATCTATCACTACGAATATACGTTATAAAAAAAATAGATGAACATCTAAACAGCAAGATTTTACAAACAAATTGCGAAGAGACAAACATACTAACCATCATAAAATCAAACCATACTGCTCAATGAAAGTAAATGTAGGATACTAAACGATATAAACTAACTCCATTTTTATAAAAAACTTAATTATTATCTATCATATAGAAGAGTACTATGCGTATTTCTATCTTTTTTTATTGGCAGTCATGCTACTTCGTAACCAGGTGTGTTAGTATTTGACGAACGATGTGAGTTTCATAACTCATAGGGAAATTTAGAATGTATGGATTCAATAAGCTTGTCTTCTTGGTACAAAAATGTGTAGTATAAAGATTTCCAATATATATCGAAGGGTAAAATTCCGCCAAAGTTCAACGAAGGCCAAAAAACTTTTTGGCGGAATTTCACCCCTATTTTCAATGCTCTATAGCAAAAAAGAACACTAAAATCATTCTTTAAAGGCACTCTATGTGCATTTTTCATTTCCTACGAGACATATTTAGCTTTCGCTTTCCCATCTGGGTTTTACTTTTTCCCGTCTGGGTTTTACCTTTTCCCATCTAGGTTTTCCTTTTTCCCATCTGGGTTTTACTTTTTCCCATCCGGGTTTTACCTTTTCCCGTCTGGGTTTTACCTTTTCCCGTCTGGGTTTTCCTTTTTCCCGTCTGGGTTTTACCTTTTCCCGTCTGGGTTTTCCTTTTTCCCGTCTGGGTTTTACTTTTTCCCGTCTAGGTTTTACTTTTTCCCGTCTAGGTTTTACCTTTTCCCATCTAGGTTTTTACTTTTCCCGTCTGGGTTTTACCTTTTCCCGTCTAGGTTTTCACTTTTCCCATCTGGATTTTCACTTTTCCCGTCCGGGTTTTACCTTTTCCCTAAAACTTATTCAACATCTTCCAGTAAGGCCAATTTAGATATCATAATATTTGGTCCTTTCGTAGCTTTTACTTTTAACTTTAAAATGCCATCATTAGAATCTTCGCGCATAACATGTAGTTTTATCCATTTGCCCTCTCCGTCATGTTTTCCTAAAGTAAAATCACGCCCTTCAAAATTAATATCAGCTTCTCTCCCATTGTTATTCCAATCATGAAAATAAACATATAAAGATCCTATCATCCCTTGCGGTGCTTTTATATCGATTTCTATATCCTTACCTTGCCAAGCGCTCGACACTTCCTCTTTCCATACACCATCCGCACGTACTTCATAGCTCGTCCCTTTTTGAGTTTCCGCACGATCAACTTGAGCATTCCAAGTAACATTTTCATTTTTCCGATTAGCTAGAGCTCCTGATTCGACATATAACAATGCATTTTCAAACTCCGCAGGAACGACCGAGGTCAAAGGCTCGACATAGGTCAACATGGTGCGCAAAGTACCTGCATCAACCTGATGTTCTGGAGCAAACGTATCCTGCTGCATATACTTTAACAAACTATTCTTCAACTGCACAGACACTATATTACTTGTGTCATGAAGAGGGAAACCACTAATCAATAATTTACCTTTCCCTACCTGTAGCTCAAAAATAGAAGCTAACTTATTATTCCTATGAAAATCATCGATAGGTTGTGCAATAGGACGGTAAGCAGCTGGGTAATCGTTGATATAAAATGCACGTGCACCTTTATAAATTGACTGCCATTGCCAATCGCTGTGATTATCAGTCGGGAACTCCTGTAAAGCGGGATGCTTGTCCTGAACGACCATGCCTATCGTATTTTTCCCCTGCCCCGGGAAGAAAGTTAACGACCAATATAGCGGATAATAACTTATCAAATCCGAAGTTTCTAAATTACCCAGTTCGGAAGCATCTAATAAGACCTTGCCTCCATTATTTAGAATCGTTTGCACCTCGGCATCAAAACGAGAGGCAAGATGAACATCTTTTAAAACGGGTTGATCAATTTTAGGATAGACCCAAATATCCCATTGGTTCTTTTGCGTTCCTTGCTCTAATCCCACCTCAACAGTTACTTTAGTAGCCTTTTTAACCGTACTTAGATCTACCTTAATTTCCCCCAGAATAGGTGAAGTTCCAATTTCAAAACGTTGTTTATTAAATTTACCTTGCGCTATAACACGGTAGTCCTGATCTCTGACAAGCCACGTCACAACATCTGTTAGAGCTGTAGTCCCATGGTGCGACAACTGAATCTTTGCTTGGAGCAATTCATCAGCCTGCCATACAAATTTAGGCAAACGCAATAAAGTGACAGTTGTATCATGGTGCGATTTAAACTTTTCAGGAGTCGTAATGCCTTTGCTATCATAAAAAACATCTAACCAGCCCACTAAAGCCTCTCCCTGCCCTTGATAATCTTGCATACTTAAAAGCTGTATACCTGCACTGGAAGGGGTTCGTAAAAAAGATTCGATTTCATATTTATACATAATCTGATTGAGTGCGCCTGAAGCCTGTACAAATGCTTCATTCTGCTCTTCAATATTATTTTTACGGGCTTGCTCTCTAAATTCTTCGAAGTTGCGTGCCTTCAATACACCTGTATATTTTTTAATTTCATCCCAGCGAGGGTATACTGGCCATTGGCCAATTTCATGGGCAATAACAGGGATGTTGGATTTGCCATACACATCTTCAAAATCCCAATCCGTATGCGCCCCACGAATACCTCTCGTACTACCCAACTCTGCAATATAATGCGTGGCAATAAACTCATCCATAGGCGTAATTTTACGAGCAGAAGAAACGGAATACAATTGTCTATTATCTTTCTCTTGGTAAGGTTTTAACCAAGATTCCATCACATCAAAATCTGAGTTCCCGAGTTCATTACCAATGGACATGGTTGCAAAAGACGGATGATTAGCGTAAGCGTCAAACATACGTTTGATTTCTTTCTGCGTAAATGCATCTGCCGAAGGGTTGTGTCCAAGACCTTGAGGCCTGCCTAAAGTATTCATCTCTTCCCGTCCAGGATTGTCTACAGCCATCCACCAATCCAGCCAAATAACCTCGGGTTGTAAATAAATACCCTTACGATTTGCAGCTTGAAATGCAGCTTCTGGTGGACACCAAGAATGAAAACGAACATGATTTAAACCATAGGACTTATAAATATCAAAAATACGCTCCCACTCGTCTACGTTCATAGCAGGATAACCTGTTAAGGGAAAGTGCACACAATCCAGATTGCCACGAAGAAAAACAGGCTTTCCATTCACAAGTATTTTTGACTTCGTTGCGGTAACTTCCCTAAACCCTACCTCTATTGTTTTACGATCTATAGTTTTATTGTTTTTATGATCTGCGATAACAATGTCTAATTTATACATATTAGGGTGCGTATCATCCCACAGTTTAACAGCGTCTGGCATCTTTTCTTCAACATTCAGCACATGCTGACTATCTTGAAACACCAATGGTTTTGTCACGGTATATACTAGATCATTAGTCTTCAGATCAGATAGATGAAAATGAACATTAACTTTCCTTTTTTTACCTCCTTCATTAATTAGTGTATCTTTTATCTGAAGTACTTTTGGTGAAATTTTGGTATATACTTGAGGATTTCCCAAACGTACAGGATCTTTGGCTACCAATTCAATCTCTCCTACGATACCATTCCATATACTCTGTGTATATTCGGTGTAAACATGTCCTTTATCACCAATGTTATGAATCATTTCGTTATTGACACGAATAGTTAACTTATGTATACCTGGTGTCAAATGCCCCAAATCATGCATATGTGCTGAACTTAAGGCGTCGTACGTAGACATTTCTACGTCATTTAGATACACCTTAGATTCCCACATGACCCGTTCAAGGTGTAGAAAAACACGCTTATTTTTCCAATCAGCAGGAATATGAATTTCAGTTTGGTACCAAGCGGGGCCATAATATTTATATTCCCGTGTTAATATTCCAAAATCAGAGCCTGAAGTTTTCTGTCCATATTTTGCTTCATCGGTCGTCCCTGGCAAAGCTATTTTACTTGTAAGATTTTTAGTATACCATTTCTCTGCAATGCCTACATTATTTTCATCCAGACTAAACTGCCACAGCCCTTTTAAACTCATACGCTCTTGCGCATGAACGAACAGGGTCGATTGACAAAAAAACAATATGACTATTAATAACCTCTTCATAATTTTGAATCTATACATTATTTTAACAAAAACTTCACGAACAAAACTATCAAACTAAAAAACGTTTTAAATGGACTTAAATCTGTAAAGCATGTAAAATATTATGCATCCCTCGTGCTTTCCAACATTTGTGATTTAAAGAAAAAACAAAAAAACACTTCTCACCTAATTCATTATACAACCGCAAATTATAGTAAAAACATTTTCAAAATACAGTACCTTAGCGGACTAATCGAATAACAACTATTTTGACATATGGGTAGTCCGGGGCAAATACCTTACCGTAGTTTTATACATATAGATCGAGCGTCGACAACGCCAGTCTATATGCAAGTTACGCATCAACTGATCAATGCCATACAACGGGGGTATCTCCTAACTGGCACAAAATTGCCAGGCACGCGGTTGTTAAGCAGTACGCTGGCAGTGCACCGAAAAACAATTATCGCAGTTTATGAGGAACTGGACGCTCAGGGTTGGATAGAAATACGGCCCAATAAAGGTTCATTCGTTTTACAAAAAAAGGATGCAAAAGGAAAGCGTATTAGCACTGAAAAACAAAATCTATTGGCTTATTATCCAGAGAAAACAGGCTATAGTTTTGAAAAATCAAGCTTATTAGACAATCCATTTGAATTTTCATCGTGCCACTATTCGTTCAATGACGGGACACCAGATATACGCCTCACACAAATAGAACAGTTGTCTAAATTTTACAGCTCCAATATCAAACGAAAAAGTAATCTAAAAAAATTAGGATACCACAATTCGGACGGCAGCGAATATTTCAAAGAAAACTTATCCAATTATCTTAATTTATCCCGGGGCTTACATATATCAAAAGAAAACATACTCATAACACGTAGCACAGAGATGAGTGTCTATATTATTTCAGAGATATTATTAAGAGCCCTTGATATTGTCGTAGTCGCTTCGTTAAGCTACTTTTCAGTTAACATGATTTTTCAAAAATCAGGAGCACGCATAGTACAAGTTCCAGTAGATGAAGAGGGTATACAAGTAGACGCCCTAGAGAAGCTGTGCAGGCAGTATACGATCCGGATGTTATACCTAACACCACATCATCACTACCCGACAACCGTCAGTTTAACTGCAGAGCGAAGAGTTGCATTACTAGATCTGGCGCATCAATATGGTTTTATAATTTTGGAGGATGACTATGATTATGACTTTCATTATGATCAGAAAGCATTACTACCACTCGCCAGTGCAGATACCAATGGAATGGTTATTTACATAGGCGCATTTGGAAAGTCATTGGCCCCAGGCTTTCGAACTGGGTTTATTGTAGCACCCCAAAATGTCATGGCTGAAATGCGTAAATACCTAGGTATTATTGACCGCCAAGGTGACGTACTTATGGAAATGGTTTTAGCAGAAATGATCGCAGAAGGAGAAATTAATAGACATTTAAAAAAATCAATTAAGATATATCAGGAAAGGCGTAATCTATTTGTTAATATACTAAACCAGACCTTTGGAGAAAACATACATTTTCAACAACCATCGGGTGGGTTAGCGGTATGGGTTCAATGGAAAAACCCTATCAACCTGCTCCAGGTAAGTCAGGAATGTAGAAAAGAGCAATTATTTATACCAAAAAACTTGCTTTACCAGCATAAAGATTTAACCGCTATGCGACTTGGCTTTGGCCATATGAATAAAGAGGAGATGAACTCCAGTTTAGCAATCTTAAAAAGAAATATAGATGTGTTAACAAAATAAAACATGCTTCAATACACATCGTTATATCAATTTAAGAGCTAACTTTAGCCGCTAGCTCTTAAATTGGACAAGAAACAGTCTAATTGCCCTTAATTTAATTATTTCAGGAAATCTTTCTTTTGATAGGCCGGGTTCGGGTAGGTGTAAAATCCTTCGCCGGTAGCTACTCCCAACTTATTTTTATCTATGAAATGCTCTTTCAAATATTCTACAGTCTTTATTTTTAATGGATCTTTACTAGCTTCTGCTGTCATTTTGTTGATATTATAGGCCGTTGTAATACCAACTATGTCTAGAATAGCAAATGGCCCAAGAGGTGCTCCCGTAGCCACCATCCAGGTCTTGTCAATGGTCTGTGGATCGGAAACTCCTTTCACTAAAAGATCCGTCGCTGCATTAAGAAAAGGTACTAATAAGGAATTTACAATATAACCGGGTTGCTCTTTATATAAAGGCAATGCAATCATACCAATAGATGTTGCAAACGCCACCAAGTCATCAAAGACCTTTTCATCTGTTGCAGGATGCCCCATGATTTCAGCTGTATTATGTTTCCATATTTCATTAGCAAAATGAAGAGCAATAAATTTTTCAGGACGCCCAGTTTCTGCTGCAAACTGGCTAGGCAACAAAGTCGATGAATTAGTAGCGAAAACTGTTTTCTCAGGAGCTACTTGAGCTAGTTTATGATAAAAATCTATTTTAATTTTTGGATTTTCAGGTACAGCTTCAATTAATAGATCAGCATCCTTGACAGCTTCTGCTAAATTAGACGTATAAGACAAACGCTCATGCGTCGCTTCTAATTGTACTGAAGTTGCATTCAAATCCCGTTTAAATGCTTCGCTCAGAATAGCAAATTTAGATTTTGCTTTTTCCAACACTTCATCATTGATATCATAAACCGTAACTTGATAACCATGAAAAGCAGTTTGAAAAGCAATCTGATACCCCAAGACACCGCTACCTGCTACTGTTACATTTTTAAAGTCCATATTACTACTATTTAGTTATACATTATTAACTCAAATACAGCTAATTTAAGTTAAATTAAAGATATATAATGTAAAGGACTAATTATAATTGACAAATAAAAAAAGCCACCTCCCCATATAGAGAAGGTGGCCTTATTCGTTTACCTTAACTTAATTTGTTCCCGAAAAAGGGTTCTGATCAGCAGCAGTCAACGACTCATTATTTGCCATTTCTAACTGAGGTATCTGACAGATCATTCTATAATCATTAGATGCTAAGCTACCCTGTGGCTGTGCAGCACTAGCCACATATCCATTCAGGTTCATCAAGCCACGCGGATAATGACCTTCTACATAGCTAGGTGTTGCTTGCAAGCGTACCAAAGGCTTTTGTAATCTTAACAAATCGTAAATACCTGTAACACCCTCACACAAAAGCTCTTTCCGGCGCTCAATGTAAATAGCCTCTAATAAATCTGTCCCTGCAGACGCTGTTGTTAATTGTTTAACTCCACGAGCTTTCTGAAGTTGATTCAAATAGCGCTTACCTTCTCCGCCATCAATATGGGCAGCTGCTTCTGCCATGATCAATAACATTTCAGCACTACGCATCAAAGATATTTCGGGTCTGGTATTACCTTGTTTTGCTCCATTCGCATCGCCATAATGTTTATACTTATTATATGCCCACTTGGTCGAAATATCTTTACTTCCATTTTTGGTTCTTTTCCAAAACTGATAGCGATCCTCCTCTTTTTCAAATAGTTGCTCAAACTTCCCATCAACAAAGAAGTTCATAAAGCTATAAATTGGCCCATCCGTATATCCTTCTCCATAACTTTCATCCTGATTGTACCAAAAGTTAAACTGCGTAGCACCACCAAAATTATTTTGATCTGTCACCTTCATAGCCCAGATAATTTCAGGGTATTTCTTTGATATAACGTCATCAAAGCCACCGTTAAATTCTTCTTTAGACATTAGGACAGGATACTTATTGAAAACAGACTTAGCCTCTTCCAATGCTAGCTCCCATTGATTCATCACTAAATGTACACGTGCTAAATGACCTTTTACGACATCTGCATTAACATGCCACTGTTCTTGACGTTGAAAATCCACTAACAAAGCTTTCGCATCATTAAAGTCAGCAAGAATCTGCTTGTAAACTTCAGCTACGGACGATCGAGGCAAACTTTGCTCGGCAGTAGAAGATAATCTCAATATAACGCCTGGTTTATCCTTAGCTATTACGTAAGTCTGTTGATAATTTTGAATTAAATGGAAATAACAGATGGCACGGATGGCCTTTGCTTGCCCCATTAAATTCTTTTTCTCTTCTTCGGTTCCTTGAGCAGACTCAACATTATCAATCACGCGGTTAACTTGATTAATAATGCTATACATCATACTCCAAATACCATTGGCATAGCCATTAGCCTGTGTTTTACGAGGTTCATAATCATAAGATGAGACTTGATTTCCCCCCATATTATCCGTAGATATAATATCAGCACCTCCTAAATCTACATACATTTGTAATCCTGCTAAACCGGCATATGCCCGATCTTCACCCTCAGAATTAAAATACAATTGTTTGTAAGCCGAAGTTAAAACTTTATTTAACCCAGAAGTACTTGTTAATGCGACCTCCTCCGGAGTATCTATTGACGACTTTGTATCTAGAAAGTCACTACAGCTTGTCGTAAAGCCCAGTAGTCCTGCTAAAGTTAGTAACTGTATATTTTTTAATGTCCTATTCATTTTCATTGTTAAAAAGTAATTTGTACGCCACCTGTGTATACTCTCCTAGAGCCCTGAATACCGTTATCAGTATCTGCACTACCGTTGTAGTTATTACCAGAAAGACCAGTTTCCGGATCAGAATATCGTTTCTTGGCCGAACCAAAAGTTAAAAGATTATCACCTGAAACGAATAATCTCAGATTGGCAATACCCAATCTACTTAGCTTAGTAGCTGGTACTTTATAGCCTAATGTTACGTTTCTTAAACGCAGGAAGTCATTATCGAATAAATAAAAATCGGATGCTTTACGTGTACTTGAATAATCGTTGTCCGACCATCGTGGCAAAGAAGCCTGATCGCCCGGCTTTTGCCATCTATCAGCCACTAAGTCCTGAACAACACCTACTCCATTACGTAAAGTACTACGTTCTATATAAGCAAAGTCATACATCTTCGCGCCTAACGAATAGTAAAGCATAAAGGAGAAGTCGAAGCCTTTATAATCAAAGCTATTGGTTACCGAACCGTACACTTTAGGCAAAGCAGAACCCAACCATTGATAATCATCAGTTGTGACCTGACTATAGTCCTCCGTTTTTACCCAATCATTATCATTACCTCTAATCCAATACTGCATATTACCATTCTCGGGATTAACACCAGCATTTTTCACCATAAAGAATTCGAATAAAGACTTTCCTTCTGCTACTTTATAACCTGCTGTTCGGTTCTCGTACGTAAATTCACCATCAGGTAGTGAAGTAATTTCGTTTTTCAATGTAGAAAGGTTGGCATCAATCTTCCAATTGAAGTTTTCCTTGCGGATTGCATCTGCGCCAATTGTAAATTCGAAACCACTATTTTTTAAATTACCCAGGTTTGTGTTTCTCCCAACAATACCACCTTCCTGCGCTGATAGCGGTAGAGATTTATAGAACAACAAGTCTTTTGACTGTCTTTGATAGTACTCGATTGACCCGTGAATTCTGTTAAAAAAACTAAAGTCAATGGCGGTATTAAACTGTTGGTTTTTCTCCCATTTTAGATCACGGGTAGCCATCGCTGTAGGACGTAAGCCAGCAATTGTATACAAATCATCTGGCGAATATACACCTTGATAAGCATACCAAATTTCATCTCCTACGCTTCCATTAGCATTCCTAGTTATCAACTTATCATTACCTGTCGTACCATAACTTGCTCTATACGAAAGATTAGACAACCACGAAACGTCTTTTAAGAAATCTTCGTTACTCAATCTCCAAGATAAACCTGCTGAGTAAAAATTACCCCACCTGGAATCTGGACTAAAACGTGACGAACCATCACGACGTACCGAACCAGACAAGAAATACTTATTATCGTAGTTATAATCAACCTTACCGAAAAAAGACATTAAAGCATAACGGTCTTTATTAGACTTTGCTTGCCAGTTTCTCGTTGTTGACCCCAGCTCGTACTGCCCGATTTGCATAATTCCTTCTCCGGAACTCTCATCATAATAATAATCTTTAGAATAAGATTCCTGACCGGCTAATAATGATAAATTATGACTACCAAACCCTTTTTCCCAAGTCAGTATATTATTAAAAGTTACCGATTTAGTTTCTGAGTTTCTGCGTGCAGCAGCACCCCCCGCAGTCATTGCTGTAAGTCCATAAGGAGGAAGCTGAGCAGCACCGTGTACAGCAGAGGTATATTCAAAATATTTATAAATATTATTGTCTAAACTAATAGAGGTTTTAAACTTAATGTCAAAAGGTAAGTCAACACCTGCATGAAAGCGTGAAGAAATCATGTGACGCATATTATTGGTAAAACTTTCATCATTTTCGTTATTCCAATAATCACCGCTGTAAGCCATTGGGTTGGCACCAAAGAAACTATTTGTATAAGCTCCAAAATCAAGCATGCGCTCACCCGTCTTACCCGAATATTCCCAGTCGGTGTTATCAACATTACGTAACCAAGGAGATTGCAAACTATTGGAGAAAAGCACAGCTCTACTCACTCCAGAAACATTCTGACGAGACTGCGAATAAGAAATATTTCCTCCTATCTCTAGCCAGTCCGTTAATTTAGTGGTGACACTAGTTCTAAAATTATAGCGTTTAAAATATTGTTTATTTGCATAGCCATTATCATTCAGATAGCCTGCAGATAAAAAATAATTTGTTTTTCCTTCATTGGCTGTCCCACTTACGTCCAAGCCATGGTCTTGGCGAAGCTTTCTTGAAAAAACAGCGTTATACATGTCATAATCTTTCTCATCCCAAACCATTTCTAAGTTAGGGTTCATGAAAGCATTTCCATTTCCATCGTGCAGTACATATTGCTCATTAATATGCTTAAATGGAGACACATAGGTACTTTCTCCTTTACTATTCTGAACACTTTTTAACAGTCTACCTAATACGTTTTCAGATGCATAATTTCCTGCATCATTTGCATTCAGACCATTTTTATAAAATTGATCGTTGTAAAGTCCTTCCCAAGTATTTAAAAACTGTTCGCTTGGAGTAGCTTTAACAGGATTACCTACTGCATTATCAGATGTACCAAAAGCCGATCTAAAGTTCACTGTTGGTTTGGCAGATTTCCCTCTTTTTGTCGTGATCACTACCACACCGTTTGCTGCTCTAGAACCATATAATGATGAAGCTGCGGCATCTTTTAATACGGTGATTGATTCAATATCACTTTGAGCAATGGAGTTTAATTGTCCGTCATAAGGCATACCATCTACTACGTAAAGCGGATTTGACGAGCCAGACATAGAGCTGATACCACGGATTTGTATACGTGTGTCTCCTCCAGGGTTTCCTTCGTTGTTGGATACATTAACACCTGCGCTCATTCCTTGCAAAGCTTCCGCAAATCCAGTACCTGATATTTTCTCTATTTGATCAGATTTAACCACAGAGGCTGACCCTGTGAAAGTTGATTTCTTGGCAGTGCCATAAGCAACCACCACCACCTCTTCGAGATCCTGAGAAGAAGATATCAGCTGAATGTTTAACGTACTCTGGTTACCGACTCTAACTTCTTGCGTTTCGAAACCTACATAAGAGACCTGAAGCACTGCATTAGCAGGCAGTCCGCTTAATGAAAAACGCCCTGCTTCATCGGATGATGTAGATAGGGTTGTACCTTTTACTAAAATAGAAGCGCCAGAAACAGGTCCATTCCCGTCACTAACGACACCTTCTACTTTTGACTGTTGCCAAATATGGGCAACAGAATGACCAGTTGCATATGAGTTGCTTACGCACCCAAACGCTGATGTCATAATCAAAGCTTTGATTAATGCTTTTCTTTTCACCATTTAAATTACTTAGTGTTATAATACGATTGTAAAAATTTTACCGAATGTATTGTTTTAAATAAGGAAAACAAACGTTACAAATAAAATAAAAACACAATTTGCTCATAAAATAGTGACTCGAAATATCTTAAAAAGAAAAAAAATGCATAAACAACCTGTGTTACAACAACTTTAAGAATTAACAAATAAATAACATCGTATTTAATATATAGTAACAATTACTAGTTTTCAATACGTCTTATGTAACAAAAACAATTAAGTTTTAAAAAAACAACATTCAATTTCTCAACAAATCAAACAATCTTCACGCTGCACGAGATAGATCGAAAAACTATCTTGCAATACAGCAAAATCACCAGCAAGGGTTGCAACATAAAATTGAGGAGTAATGATCAGAAAAGAAAGTATAATGATGGACATGCCGGAAGTAAGAAATCTAATAGAGCAATGGGTAAAACCCAGCCTAACGATACGGGAAACCGTAACAATCCTATAGCCAGCTTAGCTACCTTTCCATCATTAAATATCGTAAAAAGAGATATTATACTTCATAAAGGATTAGCTCTTTTTTATATATCAGGAAAAAACTGATACAATGAATTTTAACTAAACAGCACCACATATGAATAATTCATTTTTATTACTATTAGCTCTAGGTTTTATATTAATCTCTTGTCAGAACACGATCTTTTCTGACGAAATTCTTGATGATACACATAAACAGGAACAAAAAGACTTGATTAGTACATATGAACTGGTTGCAACCGAAAATTTAAGCTCAAAAAGCTCTGCAAAAAAACAGCTCAAGTACAAAGTCATCTTTACAGAAGAACTAAACCAACAGAAAATAAAGCCAACAATAGAAAACATAATTACTCAAATCACAACGCAAGACAATGATGTGGATGAAGTAATACTTTGGTTTTACAGCGACAAAAACATGATTAACGAACCCTTTGACATAGGGTCTGCAGTATGGGCGCCTTACGGCGAGCTAGGCCATGTAGATTCTAAAATTGCGATACACAATATCCGAGATAACTATAAAATAAAATATACAGTCATAGAAAACTTAGATGAATACATGCAAAATAAAGAAGATGTCAAAAAAATATACAACATCGGACTCGAAAAGAGGAAAAAAATTTTCAGAGATATTATAGCAGCAGAAGATAGAGTGTATGGCTTTCAAGATATAGAAAATCAAAAGGTGCTAAACGATGCTTTATCAAAAGCAGAAGGATTAACTGCTGAAAACAGGGAAGCAATGTATAGAAATCAAGAAAAAATCAGTCTTAAAGCAAAGGAACTAATGTCCAAATACAAAAGTTATCTTTATCTCGAATATGGCATCAATAAAGAATTAGAGGAAGAAATAGCTCTGGAGGGCATCAACAACAACTGGTCGGCAAACTAACCTCATTAAAAATATTGAAAAACAGATTTCTAACTTCTAGGCTATCTTTTAAGACTAAGATAATCAATCAATTCCCGAGCCGCTGCTCTTCCAGCTCGATTAGCCCCCACTGTCGAGGCTGAAGGCCCATAGCCTATTAGATGAAGTCGAGGCTCTTGTACGACCTGAGTCGCTAATCTACCTGACATTTTGATGCCCCCATGTTCATTAATAATATTTAACCCTTTCAGATGTTCTAAAGAATGACGGAAGCCTGTATTCCAAAAAATAACATCTACATCTAAAGTAGTTCCATCTTTCCACCCCACCCCTCTTTCAGTAATATGATCAAACATTGGCCGCCAATTTAAAGCTCCCTTTTCAAACATTCTCTCTATTGAAGGCGTAATAGGCAAACCTGTGACTGCTACAACAGATTCAGTCGGTAACCCTGCCCTCACTCTTTGATCTACTAGCTCTACTGCTTCCCGACCTAACTCTTCCGTAAACTCATGATTCCTAAAATCAGGCTCTCTACGAGACACCCAACTTGTTTGAGTTAATTCAGATAGTTCGCCCAATAGCTGCACGGCTGATATACCTGCTCCCACAACAAGCACATGTTTACCGATAAACTCTTCGGCCTGCTGATAATCTACGGTATGTAATTGTTTTCCCCGAAACAGATCACTTCCAGGATACATAGGTATGTTAGGTGTTTTCCATGTACCTGTCGCATTAATTATACCCCGAGCACTAAACTGCACTCCATTTGTTCGGACTAGAAAACGACCATTCCTCTCCGTCACCTCCTGTACTTTAATGGGGCGTATAATAGGCAGTTCATATGCTTTTTCATAAGCTCCATAATACTGTGGAACAGCCACATTTGCTTGCAAAGCTACGTCTCTTTTATTAACAGCATCAGCAAATGCCATACCTGGCAGGTCATTAATACCATTAACGTTACTAAGTGTCAGAGAATCCCAACGATGCTGCCACGCACCTCCCGGCCCCACTTCATCATCCAAGACCACAAAACCTTTACCAGCTTTTAATCCCTCTCGTTTAAGATAATAAGCAGCAGACAAACCTGCTTGACCTGCACCGATCACAACAATATCAACTTTATAAAATGGCTCAACCCTTGGTGTTTCAATTACTAACTCTGGATCCTGTATCGTTTTATTTTTATTCATTATCGCCTGTTTAACTATCTATATACATTACTAATCTGTATTCTCCGTACTATAAGCAAGGTCAAATAGTATAGATCAACTTGTCAATGCTCTAAAATCATACATATATATGATATATTCATTAACATAAGATAAGATCTGTATTTGACCTTCCCATATTTAAACCTTACCTTTGGCACGTAATTAAAAATCTGCCTTGCAAAATATGTTTAAGCCTTTAACAAACTTAAACATTCTGTAGCCCGAGACTTACTGCTGTTTTGTCTATAAATCGACATAGCTATTTATAAAAAGCTTGTGGACAGCATTTTTTTTGAGTTTTCACTCTTCTTATCTAGGTCGGGGCATTATCCTGCTAGGTTTTTCAGAAATAAAAAAAGTATGTCTACAAACAAAAAACCAAGTATCCAAAAAACAGGTTTAGTTGTTCACAAACCTGTGTTCATTCCCACTCTTATTATTATTATCGTCAGTGTTACGCTTGCTTTACTCTTTCACGAACAAAGTGAAGCTACCTTTAACAGGATGCAAAACTTTGTTTCCGAAAAAGGAGGATGGATCTATACACTCTCTGTTAATGCTTTTATTATATTTTGCCTATTTCTTGCTTTTGGTAAATACGGTAATGTCCGCATAGGCGGCCCAGACGCTAAACCCGAATTTAAAGGCCCTGCATGGTTTGCTATGCTATTCAGCGCAGGTATAGGAAATGGTTTAGTACTTTTCAGTATTGCTGACCCTGTTCGCGATTTTATTTCCCCTCCACGATTAGGCCCAGACACAGACACAGCGCTTATTGCACAAGAGGCTATTAACTTTTCTTTTCTACATCACGGTATACACGGATGGGCAATCTACTCGGTTATAGGTCTTGCTCTTGCATACTTTACCTATAACCGTAAAATGCCCCTCACCATACGTTCTGCTTTTTATCCTATACTGGGCGATAAAATTTATAGTTGGATTGGAGATGCTATCGATGTAATTGCAGTAGTAGCAACCCTTTTTGGCTTAGCAACAACTTTGGGTTTTGGGGTCGGCCAAATCAATGCCGGTATGAACCATGTCTTCGGAGTTCCTACTAGCCTACTTTTTCAGTATATTATTATATTGACCATTACAGGTATAGCGACGATTTCTGTTGTATCCGGTGTTAATAAAGGTGTTAAATTCTTAAGTGAACTAAACATAGGCATCGCCGTTATTCTGTTTCTCTTAGTGTTAGTGTTGGGCCCAACCGCATTTATATTAAAAGGTTACGTACAAAATATCGGAAGCTACCTAACAAACTTTATTGATATGGCCACTTGGTCGGGCAATTACGGGAAAAGTGACTGGCATAATAATGTTACACTTATGTACTGGGGATGGTGGGCTTCTTGGTCGCCTTTTGTCGGAACGTTTATAGCACGTGTATCAAGAGGGCGAACTATCAAGCAGTTTGTTCTAGGCGTACTCCTACTGCCTGCACTGGTTACCTTTCTTTGGTTTTCAGCCTTTGGAGGTACCACAATGTTAGGTTTAATAGAAGGCGATTTTGCTCTTGTAGATGCAGTTAAAGAAAACATATCAACTGCATTATTTGTATTTTTTGAAAAATTCCCATTTGCCATAGTACTTAAGATTTTAGGAATGCTACTCATCTGTAGTTTTATAATTACTTCGGCTGACTCAGGCGCACTTGTTGTAGACAGCATTACTTCCGGCGGTCACCGCCGCACTCCTGCTATGCAAAGAATACTGTGGGCCTCACTCTCGGGCATAATAGCCGCTGCTCTCTTAACAGGTGGAGGTTTAGACACATTGCAAGCCGCCGTTACCATATCAGGCATGCCCTTTGCGATCTTACTGGTGGTGATGTGCGTATCACTTATTATCGGTATTCATGAAGACTATAATATTGAACAGCGTCGCTTAAAAATGAAAGAAACCGAATCTTATAAAGCTTCTATTTCTAAAATAATGGAAGAAGAAAAAAGAACGCAAATCAGAGAGCAACCTATAGAATTGCAAGCTTCTGATGAAAAAATCTCCCCCTCTGAAATAAACAAAGAAGGAGATATTTAAAAAAATATAAAATATTAAAGAAAAATAATGAACGAATCAATTGTAGTTGCATTAGATCTAACAGATCAAGATATTACACTTATTGCATACGCTAAACAAATTCAAGTATTTTATCAAATAGATACTGTTCATTTTGTACACAATATTAAAACCTCGGAAATCGATGAAATAATAGCCGATATGATGGAAGATGTACAAATACGTCCGATGATTTTGAGAAGCTTAGAAAAAAAGATAGAAGCTATATTCACAGAGAAAGACAGTTATAAACTAACATTACTTGAAGGAGATAACACCGAGTTTGGGATTAACGAATGGGTTAAGCAGTTAAAAAAAAGTTGTACGGTTGTTCTAGGCTGGAAAACCCCAGAAAATGGCACCGGTGCGATGGCACAAAAGTTTATACGCATGTTTCAGGGAGATATTCTTTTGATTCCTAAAAATGCGATCTTTAAATTAGACGCTATACTTGTGCCGACAGATCTAAGTTCAAACTTTTCTAAAGTCAAAAGAAAAATTGACAATCTAATTACTCCCCTAGTAAATACGCGTGTTCAGGTGATAAAAACATATAATATACCAAGTTTATTTTTTCAATTTATAGATGACAAGGAAACTAAACAAAAAGCTGAACATTTGATTTTATCGCAATATGCCAGTTTACAAAAAAAACTCAATATACCTACACACTGGCAAATAAAGGCCGTATACCAACAAGGTAAAAGTGTAGCTGATATTATCATTAGAGAAAACAACAATTTAGCTACCGATATAATTGTATTATCAGCAAAAGGGGCAAATACTATTGCAGCTATTTTTCTTGGGAGCACAACGAATGAACTTATTAGTAGAGATCCTTTCCAAACCATTTATATTGTAAAATAGTGTTTGGTAGTAGATAGTTTAAACCGATAGAGTATGAGAACTATAATTACATCTCTATGTTTTAAAACACAAGGATTAATAGCATATTTGTATGAATAATTAAAAGTTATGAAAAAAATATTGGGATTTATCTCTGTTGCATTTTTAACAGCATGTAGTAATCCACAAAAAGAACAGCCCTTGGAGCACTTAGATAAAAAATCGGCTCGAGAAGTAACTTTAAAAACTGTTACACAAGGAGACTCAGTACTACATATTACAACACAATACATCTGGTATAACGGTGAACAAATAGCCTCAAAAAAAGATACTATAATAACGGCTATTACGCCCAATACGTGGAATGCAGTTGATTCAATGCAAACGTTAAGCAAGGTTCCTATTTACGTTACTGTTCAATAATGAGAAAAAAAACAACCAAACATATTCAATTAGTATTAATCACTTCGGTTTTGGCAACATGTGCACAAGCACAGCAAGCTCCCGATGCAAAACAACGGGTTTTTATGCGAGCTGATTCCACTGCTGCATACACCGAAGTAACAGATAATTACAAACACGATCAGAACACAAGGTCAGGATCAGGAGGAATGGGGTCTTCCTTACTATGGTTCATGGCCTTTAGGCATATGGGAGGCATGTTGGGCTATGCCAACAACAATTTGCATCCCCAATCTGTCGCGGGCACTAATGCAGCAAAAGCTGCAGCATTTAAAGCGCAGCGAGGCGGCTTTGGTAAAACAGCCAACTCTACAGTAAAATCTTCAGCAGGCTCCTAATGCATATCAAGAAGTTACGCATTGACCCTCAATGGGAATCGAGATTAGAATCAATAGGTTATGGTTATCATTCTATAGGAGGTGTTCCTTACTGGGTAGATGATTACTATTATGAAATTAATAATCAAGAAGCCGATTTAATCTACAATACAACCCAGGAGTTGTGGAACATGTGTTTACAGGCCGTAGAATATATTATTAAGAATAAGCTATACCATCTTTTTAAGATCCCTTCGTTTATGATTCATCATATAGAACATAGTTGGGAAAATGATGAACCTTCGATTTACGGTCGATTTGATTTTGCTTACCATAATAGCGATAAAACATTAAAACTACTAGAGTTTAATGCCGACACACCTACTTCTTTATTTGAGTCGGGCATAGTACAATGGTATTGGAAAAAACATTATTTCCCTGAATTAACGGATCAGTTTAATAGCATACACGAACAATTGATCCACAGTTGGCGCGAAATCAAGCCTTATTTAAAAGCTGACCTATTGCATTTCACTTGCGCAAAAGAAACATTAGAAGATCTTACAAATCTAGAATATTTGAGAGACACTGCACTTCAGGCAGGAATAAACACAAAATTGATTTATATAGATGATATTGGGTGGTCAGGACGTAATTTTGTCGATCTAGAGGGCGAGCCTATTCAAGCTATCTTCAAACTCTACCCTTGGGAATGGATGATACATGAAGAATTTGCTGTACACATTGTGAATGATATAAATAAAGCACAATGGATAGAGCCTTCATGGAAAATGCTGTTATCTAATAAAGCAATCCTTCCCATCCTTTGGGAGTTATTTCCAAATCACCCGAATTTACTGTCAGCTTATTTTGAAAAACCTTACCATCTAAAACATTTTGTAAAAAAACCAATTCTTTCAAGAGAAGGAGCTAATATAGAAATGTATTATGATGACGAATTGATTTTTGAAACGGCGGGCGATTATGGTCAAGATGGCTATATATACCAAGAGCTTGCCAATTTACATAAAGAAGAAACCGGTTTTTCGATTATAGGGAGTTGGATAATTGGTCAGGAACCATGTGGTATCTCTTTTCGAGAGTCTGATATGCCTATAACAACAGACAAAAGTCGCTTTATACCACACATCATAAGACATTAGAACAACAGTTTGATTACACGACGGATATATTCCCTACATAATCAAACTGTTGCCAATACACAGCCTTAGTTACAGCCATCCGGACCACAACTTGGTCCGTCTATAACCTCAAAATTTACTTTATTATTTTCGCTCTTCCATTCATTAAAAGATTTCTCTATCGTTTGTTTGAAAACGTCTACGGGTTGAGCTCCAGAAATAGCATACTTTCTATTAAACACAAAGAAGGGAACTCCCCGAACTCCTATTTCTTTTGCTTCATTGATATCCTGATTAACGGCTTCTTTAAATTCGCCTTTTTCCATACTATCTTGAAAAGCGGAAACATCTAGACCGACCTCTAAAACAATCGACTTTAAAACTTCTAGATCATCAATATTTTTTCCTTCTTCAAAAAAGGCTTTAAACAAAAGCTCTTCAACTTGATTCTGTTTATCAAATTGCTTTGCAAAGTGAGAAAGCTCGTGTGAATGAAATGAGTTGGCAACAACCGCTTTTTCAAAATCGTACTTTAACCCCACTTCTTTAGCCATCTCAGTCACCTGATCACACATAGCTTTGGCTTGTTCGACAGGCATCCCCTTACTACTCGCTAGACTCTCATAATATTTTATCGATGGATCTGTCTTCATCCCCGGATCTAACTGGTAGCTTTTCCACTCCAATTCGATATGCTCGTTATTTGAAAAAGATGACAGAGCAACTTCAAACTTTCGTTTACCAATATAACAGAATGGACACATAACATCACTCCAAACTTCAACTATCATTTTACTTGCCATAACACTTTTTTTATCAAACTTACTAATTTTCATTTTATACACACAAAAATGCATACTTTCATATAGGGAACCCTCATCATGAAGCCTATAAAAAAGCACACGAAAAAACCCACAAACTAATTATTAAACTTTAACTTTAATAAAATAGAATATATGCTTATCTATATTTTCAAACAACTAATTGCCTTATGACACACCCAATTTATTCAAAGCCCCCAATCAATGGATGATAACAATAAATTAAAGAAACTAGCAGCACAATTTGCTAAACCTAACGCTAAAAAAGGTATAGAGCTTGCCGCAATGATGAGCAAAACAAACATCGAGATGACACGACATTCGTTACATAAACTTGCTTTAACCGGTAGCGAGCACATCTTAGAATTAGGTCATGGGAATGCGGCCCATCTTAATGAACTCTTGACGCAGTACCCCTCTCTGCACTACACAGGGTTAGAAACATCAAAGACTATGTATGAAGAAGCAAGTAGGTTAAATGAAATGTGGATCGCTCAGGGGCGAGCAAGCTTTCTGCACTACGATGGCAAGCATCTTCCACTTAAAGCAAGAACATTTGATAAAATATTCTCGGTAAATACAATCTATTTCTGGAAAGATAGATTTACATTTTTAAGTAAATTAAAAAGCTTACTGTCTAATAACGGGCAAATAGCTCTTACATTTGCTAGCAAAAAGTTTATGCAAACTTTACCGTTTACAGTGTATGGTTTCACTTTATACGACGTCGAAGATGCTGAAAGACTACTTGAACAATGTGATTTCAAAAATATAAAATCATCAATAAAAAAGGACCATATACTAAGCCCAACAAATGAACCCATAGAACGAGAATATGCAACTGTTACCGCTTATAACAACTAAATTTCAATTGCATATTAAGGCACGAGTATTAATTTGCCTAAAACCTCCCCTTGTTCCATCATTTTATGCGCAGTAGGTGCATGATCAAACGATAATTCAGCATATATATGTTGTTTATAACGCTTCCCAATAAGTGGCCAAACATAATTAAAGACATCCTGCGCAAGCTGTTTTTTAAAATCAAGTTGGCGAGCTCTTAACGTACTACCTGTTAAAACGATTCGTTTATGCATTATTTTCATCAGGTTAACATCAACTTTAGCACCTTGCATAGCATTGATCTGTATCAATTTACCATCATCAGCCAATAAATCGATATGCTTCTCAAAATATGCCCCGCCGATACTATCCAATACCACATTTACTGTTTCGCCAGATAAACATTCCATAAAATCATCATTTTTATAATTGATAATCACATCCGCCCCCAATTTCTTACAAAAAAGTTCCTTATCTGTTGTACTTACAGTAGTAAACACCTTTGCACCAAATGCTTTAGCCAGCTGTATAGTGGCGGATCCAATCCCTCCTGCCCCACCATGCACCAGTATTCCATCCCCTTTTTTTAAGCCACCGCGACGAAAAACATTATCCCAGACTGTAAAAATAGTTTCGGGCAAGCCAGCAGCCTCTGCATAACTAAAATTTTCTGGAACCGGAAGGCATAAGTTTTCATCTACAGCTACAAACTCGGCATAAGCTCCTCCTGCGACTAAACAACAAACCTTATCACCTGGTTTCCACTGCGTCACAGCTGCCCCCACACGCTCAACCATGCCAGCAGCTTCTAAGCCTGGAATATCTTTAGAAACCCCAGAAGGAGCTGAATAATTTCCTTTTCGCTGGAAGATATCTGGTCGATTTACGCCAGCAGCATGCACTTTAAGCAAAACCTCGTGGTCACCGATACGAGGGATAGGCCGCTCTTTAACTTCTAATACTTCAGGTCTACCAGATTTTGTAATTACTACTGCTTTCATTTTAAATTATTTTTTAGGGTAATGCTGTAATCGCATGTTTAAAGTAATCATAAAATAACGTCCTAATCGATTATTCTTAGCTTCATACAGATCGTTCCCCACATATTCACTATAGGTCCCCATATTTTTATTCTGATCTAGCAGATCAAAACATTGAAAACGGAGCATACCTAATTTATTTGGAAAAAAGGTAAACTCTAAATATGCGTTCATTAAAGTCGGATTATTATTCATAAAACTACTTTCATAACCAGCATTAAAACGTTGCGACATTTCGGCTCCTAAAGTAAAGTCATTGCCCAGATAGCCTTTTGTACCCGCAGTTAAAGAAACTGTTTGGGCCGTTATTTTGGTGCGATGCGGCCACGAATAATCTGCATGGTTTAACAGATAATTTCCATTAAAAACAGATTCAAAATGATCACTCCAATTATACCGAACCTGCAGAGATTGCGAATACAACAACTGATTGGTTTTATTTCTTTGATCCTCGACGTAAGAAAGGTTATTGTAATAATCCACCCGACCCAATACATCAAGCTGGACAGATTCATTAAAAAAAGGCGTATTAAATAAGTAGTGCCATTTCACATCATAATACCCATCAGCATTTTTAAAACTTGTTTCCTGCGCAGTAGATTGTGTAAGAGATCGTTTATCCGAAACAATTTTGTTAATAATAAAACTATAAGCAAGATCAGTCTCAAAATACTGCCCTCTAGATGTGATAAATTTCCGAAAGGTGGTATTTATCCGGTTTGCAAACTCTGCTTTCAGCGCGGGATTACCAATAATAATATTTTGCGAATTACTATTGTCTCGAACAGGAACAATATGTAAAAAATCCGGTTGATTATTTTTCCCTATATAATTAACACTC
This sequence comes from Sphingobacterium sp. UT-1RO-CII-1, assembly GCF_026711005.1. Taxonomy (GTDB): domain Bacteria; phylum Bacteroidota; class Bacteroidia; order Sphingobacteriales; family Sphingobacteriaceae; genus Sphingobacterium. Next base: position 127,403 of record NZ_JAPPVJ010000005.1, read on the forward strand.
CATTCAACAGCATCGTCCCATTTCCATTTCATTCCGGCTGTCGGCACCAAATTAACATTCGAATAGTTATACTTATCTTCTTCAGCTAATAAGTACCCATCGAGAACTACTGGTTGAACCGCAAATCCTAAGTTTGCTTTAAACTTTTTACTAGGTTGATATTGATAGTTTAACCCAATTTTACTACTCTGATATTTATAATTATAATTGACAGCTAAAGAATCGACAAAAGATGGCTGACTGCTTTCCAATGACTTCAGTCTATCTTCAACCCTTCGAAGAGCCCTTAAATTAGTGGATTCAAAATCAAAAAAAAGCTCTAATGTATTCGAAGTAGAAAAAGGCTCAATATAAGACAGAGAGCCTCTAATTGCATCACTTCCGTTATCCTGATTGATCATAAGTTGTTGCTCAAATGTAGAGCGTTTCACATTATGCGTAGAAGAATCTAACGAATAATAGTAATCAAAAACTCGCTCATTCTTAACTTGGTCATTCATATTTAACCAAAAACTACCGATCAGCTTCCTTCCTTCTTTCTGAAATGCTTTTGTATAAACTAAGTTTATATCCATTCCAGGACTCTTATTAAATGAACTGTCCTGATAAGTTCCAATGTTCGTAATTTTATTATTATTAATCAGTCGTTCCCGGTTATTACCAATAGCCATTTTACTATAACTAAAAACAGGCTTAATCTCTAATAAATCTTTATTTCTAAATCTATATTTATACTCTGCATGCAAACGGTGAATAAAATCATCTTTTATTGTGCGATACACTTCTTGATTAGAAATTCGATTACCGGTATAAGTCGACCGCAGTAAGGAGGTGCCTTCCGTTAAATTATCTTTCCGAATAAAATTGTAACTCACGTTAAATTGCGAATTTTCAGACATATTATCTGAAAAATTGAAACCTAATGACTTCACATTATTTAAACCATCTATATCATCCAAAAGCTCCCCGCCATCATAAAGACTCTGCTCTCTACTTCCAACCCCACTGGGAGCTCCAAAAGAAAATAAGCTTGTATTCGTATTATTTAGTGACCCCACGATAGAAAACTCTTGACCGTCATTAAAACGATTAATACCAGCACTGCCGATAAATCTATCACGAGTACCAACCCCAGCTGTAATCTGTCCAAATGTGATCTGTTTCTTATCCTCCTTCAGTATGATATTAATAACTTTCTCCGTAGGTTGGGCGTTCAGCCTACTTCCGCCTTGGTAGTCGTTATAATAATCTATCAGCTGTATCTTATTCACAAAGTCTGCAGGAAGATTTCTAGTAGCTGTTAAAACGTCTCCCCCAAAAAACTTCTTACCGTCTACCAACACGGTAGAAACAACTTTCCCTTGCCCATAAACAGTACCATCTCTACCGACGGAAATACCAGGCAATAATTTCAACGCTTCCTCCAAGAGAGCGTTTTTGCGAAAACTAAAAGCCTCCATATTATACTGTATAGTATCTTGACCATATACAACAGGAATAGTCTTAATAACAAATACATTTTCTATAAGCTCAGGCTGAAGCATCAAACTAACATTAGGCATAAGCATATAACTAGATTCTTTGTCAAAAAACACTTGTTTATTAACTGCTTGATATCCTAACATGCTATATGACAACTTAACATGAGTGCCCATAACACCTTTAAAACTATAAAAACCGTCTACTGACGTAACTGCCAACAATGTATCAAGGGCACTTATCAACCTTACAGTAACATCTTTCACGCGCACCCCATCCTCCTCTACTACAAAGCCTTGCAGTTGCCTAATATCAGTTTGAGCATACCCCCTATTTATAATGAAAAAACAGGAGCATACTAGAAATAAAAATATTATTCTTTTATTATATGTTCGCACAAAACTAATTTCTGACCCAATAGAGTTAAATATACTAAAAATGTATGGATTGAAAGCACTATTATTACCTTCAAATATTTTTTCAATATAAAAAGAAAAAGAGGCTGCTTCTTTCAAAAACAACCTCTTTCTCAATCAAGTATTTACTCTTACTCAGCTGAATAAGCAACTTTCACTAAATGCTTATCTATTTCCCATCGACCCGTTCCTTCCTCTCCGATAACATCAAATAGCTCAAGGATACGACGTGCTACATACTCTTCCTCTACTTGCTCTGCCAAAAACCATTGTAAGAAGTTAAATGTAACATAATCCTTCAACTTCATGCATTTGTCTGCTATATTATTGAACTGCTCTGTAACAAACATTTCCTGTTCTAAAGTTTGTTCGAAAACACCACGAAAAGACTCAAAATCAACTGGAATGTTTGTAATTTCAGGAGAGACAGCACGCCCGCCACGATCATTGATGTAATTAAATAACTTTAACATGTGTTCACGCTCCTCATCAGCTTGCTTAGCAAAAAAATTAGAAGCATTATCTAATCCTTGATCGTCACACCAAGAAGACATAGCTAGGTATAACGCCGACGCATGTGCTTCAATTTTAACCTGTGCATTTAATATATTTTCTATCTCTTCTAATAAAGAAGTTTTCAATTTCAATAAATCTTTCATTTTCTATACCTTATTTTAATATATGTATAACTACAACAATGTTTCCCTCACATTGTTTAATACAAAGATAATATATAGAATCTTGAATAAGTTAAATTAACTGCAATACGAATTAAGTCTAAATTAGAAAAATAAGCCCTAACTAATTTAGAATCAGTATCATTAAGAATGGTTTAAATAGCAAGCACGCGCCCTTGACGCATAATTTCTTTTATCTCACTATTTAGATAAATCATAAATTTTGCGCCATCTAAAATTTCACGTAATAGCACGATATCCTGCACGGAAAGAATAAAACATCGCTCAGTACGATGCGGCATTATAATCGCAAAATCAGAAGACCTTGAGGTATCCCCTAACATTTTAGATAAATCTATAGCATCTATCCGTTTCTTAAATAAAAAGAAATCAGATACAGAAAAAGAAGTGGTAGTATTTTTAAATTCTAGCCAATAACGATTTTTCCGACTGCACTGATATACAGCACCTTCTTTCGTTAAAAAAACTTCTTCAACATTTGCTAATGGACAAATCATCGTACAGATCTAAGTTTTGAACAGCAAACATACATATTGTTAAGAATTAATCCAAATAAAAAAGCTGGTTTTTCAACCAGCTTTTCTTTATTAAATTCTATTCAAATCTTCTATTTAAAATTCATCTTCCTTATTCAGAAGTTCCTTATGATTACTAGCATTTGTTCTCGTCTTTGTTTTATGCTTATTTATCTGCCTCCTCACTGATTCTACAGCCATATCAGTTGCTTCTTCAAATGTCTTTGCCTGCGCTTTGGCAAACAACTGACTTCCCGGAATGTTGATCTTCAATTCCACTATTTTATTAGCTTCATCATCCACATTCTCTAAACGTAGGTAGCACACACTTTCAATAATGTTATCAAAAAATTGGTCAAGCTTTCCTGCTTTTTTCTTAATAAAGTCTACCAATTTTTGATCCGCATCAAATTTAATGGATTGCACAGTAATATTCATTTTTCCTCCTTTTGTTTAAGCCTTTGGATGGGCTTGTTTATAAATTGACTTCAATCTTTCAACTGAATTATGGGTATACACTTGTGTCGCAGCTAAACCGGCATGCCCTAACAATTCTTTTATGGCATTAAGATCTGCCCCATTATTTAATAAAGTTGTTGCAAAACTATGCCTTAAAACATGGGGACTTCTTTTCTGCTGCATCGTAATACTAGATAAACTTTTATTAACTATCCTATAAATCAATTTAGGATAAGCACGCTTACCTTCATTAGTAACGATTAAATAAGGTGAATTATTTTGAAAACTTTCTTCATATTTTCTTTTTATATACTTTTTAACCTCATTTACTAATGTATGATGAATTGGAACCAAACGTTCTTTACCTCTTTTCCCAAATATCAATACTGTCTTATTGTATAGATCAATATCTCTTTCCTGAAGTGTTAGCAGTTCTGAAAGACGGATCCCTGTCCCAAACAACAGTTCTAGCACTATAAAGTCCCGCATTTCTTCAAATGTATTACTTTCGGCAGATTTCTGATTCAGCAAGTTTAACATCTTTTCTTGATCTACAACTACAGGTAATTTTTTAGGCATCTTTAAAGCACGAACCATAGTCATTGGGTTAGCAGTAACGACACCTTCTCGAAGTAAAAACTTATAATAAGAACGAAGTGTTGATATTGTCCGATTTATACTGGACGCCTCCTTACCTTTCTCCTTCATAAGAGATAGATAGTGCCTAACAATAGCATAATCAACCTCTGAAAACGCAAGACTTTCGCTGTCTAAAAAATTATAAAAGTTGACTAATTCAGTATCATAAGCATTAATCGTATGCTCCGAATACCGTTTTTCAAACTTCAAATAATTAATAAAACTTTGCTTGCTCATTATCGCTTAATCTTCTTTTCTAAATATAGTGAAAACATGATTAAAAACAAACTCAGTGCAAGCAATAATTAAAAAAATAAAATCAACTGAATTATCACAGTTTACTTCACCACTAGTATTCTAAAAGCTTTCCACAAACACATAAAACGACAGAAGGCTTGCACTTTTCAGGCAGGCCTTCCGATCAACAACAGTATTTCTTAAACTAGAACTATAATTTGCTATTAACGTCTACAGCATTAAGTTCACTGAAAGCTTGTTTTAAACGTTCTACAAAAGCCTCTTCTCCTTTACGTAACCAAACTCTAGGGTCATAATATTTTTTATTTGGAGAATCTGCGCTTTCAGGGTTTCCAATCTGACCTTGTAAATAGTCATGATTTTTAGCTTCATATGCACGCACGCCATCCCAAAATGCCCACTGCATATCTGTATCTATATTCATTTTAATGGCTCCGTAAGAAATAGCTTCTGAAATTTCTTCCGGTGATGAACCTGAACCGCCATGGAAAACAAAATTAACAGGCTTATCAGCCGCTAATGAAAATTTATCACGGATATATTCTTGAGAATTATTCAAAATAATAGGCTGTAACTTAATATTTCCAGGCTTATAAACACCATGTACATTACCAAAAGCAGCAGCTACTGTAAATTTATCAGATACTTTTGACAACTCTTCATAAGCATAAGCTACTTCTTCTGGCTGTGTATATAGTTTTGAACTATCAACATCTGAATTATCCACACCATCTTCCTCGCCACCTGTAATACCAAGTTCTATCTCAATAGACATACCAAGAGGTTTCATACGCTCTAAATACTTCTTAGAAATTGCTATATTTTCCTCCAAAGGCTCTTCAGATAAATCAAGCATATGTGAAGAAAATAACGGCTTGCCGTGTTGTGCAAAGTACTTTTCGTTTGCGTCCATCAATCCGTCAATCCAAGGCAACAGTTTCTTCGCAGCATGGTCAGTATGTAAAATCACTGCTACACCATAGTGCTCTGCTAATAAATGCACGTGCTGTGCCGCAGAAATAGCTCCCAGAACACAAGCCTTTAAGTTATCATTATTTAAAGTCTTACCTGCATAAAATTGAGCTCCACCATTAGACAATTGTATAATTACAGGAGAATTAACAGCTTTAGCTGTTTCCATTACTGAATTTATTGAATTTGTTCCAATAATATTAACAGCAGGTAAAGCAAATTTGTGTTTTTTAGCAACCTCAAATAACTCTTGTACCTGATCTCCTGTTAAAACACCTTTAAAATCTTTTAGGCTCATTATGTTATATTTTAAATTTAATTTCAATTGTTAATTTTCACAGATATAAAGGTACAATATTTTTTCAGTAAATAACAACACTTAGTGTAAAAAATACACTAGATAATTTATCCTTATAGTCCATACTCCTTAAATTATAAAACAACGATAGATTATTTAAGAGTAAACTAAAACTTATTTCAGTCTATTAATTCATCATTTTTAAATATATTGATATCTTTATCAACTGATTGAATTATTTTAGATACACTTTAATAAATTATATGTTACGAGTTTACGGAATAAAAAATTGCAGCACGGTAAAGAAAGCATTGAACTGGCTAGACGACAACCAATTAGAATATACATTCCATGACTTCAAAAAAGAACCGGCCACCCAAGAAAAACTGGAGTCATGGGAGAAAGAAGTAAGCTGGGAGTTGCTTCTGAACAAAAGAGGAACAACATGGCGAAAACTAACTGATGAACAACAGTCTTCGGTAAAAGACGCCTCCTCAGCCAATATTTTATTACTCGAGAATAACAGCATGATTAAGAGACCTATAATCGAATCAAAAAAAGGCATACTGGTTGGCTTTGATGAGACAGAGTATAAAGCTAAATTAAAATAAGCAAATGTTTAAAAAAATCATATATCTAGCATTATCGACCATTCTTGCATTCGGACACCACGCGGGTGCGCAGACAAAAAGTATCTATAGTTATACAGAAGCTTTTGCTCCTACTTTTTACACAAGTAATGGCTCAGTTTATCGTTCGGCTAGCGGCAAACCGGGACACGAGTATTGGCAAAACAATGCCAACTACAGTATAAAGGTAGAATTAAACGAAGAAGAAAGTCGCATTACAGGAAAAACAACCATAACTTACACGAACAACAGTCCAGACGAGCTTGGATTTATATGGTTGCAATTAGATCAAAACCTCTTCAATGAAAATTCAAGAGGACAAGCAACTATACCGCTTGAAGACAGTCGCTATGGTTCATCAGATTCTGAATTTAAAGGTGGGTTTTCCCTATCGCAGGTATCGTTCTCTGACGGTGCTGCCGCTAAATACCACATCAGCGATACACGTATGCGCATCGAACTACCGCAACCTTTAAAACCAAAAGGAGATTCTATTTCATTTAATATCTCTTTTTCTTTCACCATTCCTGAATACGGCGCAGATAGAACCGGTATTTTACATGGTAAACAGGGAGATATTTATGCTATTGCTCAATGGTATCCTCGCGTATGTGTATACGATGACATATTAGGATGGAATACCGAGCCCTATACCGGACCTGGAGAGTTTTACTTAGAATTCGGAAACTATAATGTAGAGATAACCGCTCCTGCAAGTCATATAGTAGTAGCTGGCGGAGAGTTATTAAACCCAGAGGAAGTATGGACAAGCACACAACTGGATCGTTATAAAAAAGCATTCAACAGCGACCGTACTGTAATGATTCGCTCTGCTTCTGAAGTTGCCGACCCTAATTCAAGACCAAATAAAAAAAGTTTAACATGGAAATACAAACTAGACCGTGCTCATGATTTTGCATGGGCTTCATCCAAAGCTTTTATTATCGATGGTGCTAAAATCAACAATCCAAGTGGCAAAACAGCTTTAGCATTGTCAGCCTATCCTACTGAAAGTAACGGCAACAATGCTTGGGAAAGATCTACAGAATACACCAAAGCTTCTATAGAACACTACAGTAAAAAGTGGTTTGAGTACCCATATCCTGTTGCGGTTAATGTGGCTTCTAATGTTGGCGGAATGGAGTATCCGGCCCTATCTTTTTGTGGGTATGATGCTAAAGCCGGCAACTTATGGGGAGTTACCGATCATGAGTTTGGCCACAACTGGTTTCCTATGATTGTAGGAAGTAACGAAAGACTACACGCTTGGATGGATGAAGGTTTCAATATGTTCATAAACGCTATTTCGACCGAAGAGTTTAATATGGGCGAGTATCACAAACGATTTGGAAATGCTAATAGTATGACCCGGGCCTTCGCACAAACTAACTTAGAACCCATCATGTCTTCTCCGCAAAGCATGAAAGAACGCAATATGGGAATATTAGCTTATTACAAGCCTGCTTTTGGTTTACGTTTATTGCGCGATGAAATTATTGGTCACGAACGCTTTGACAAAGCATTCCGTAAATACATTGAATACTGGGCATATAAACATCCTACTCCAGACGATTTTTTCCGAACGATAGAAAATGAAACAGGTGAAAATCTTTCTTGGTTTTGGAGAGGTTGGTTTAAAAATAACTGGGCCATGGATCAGTCATTAAACTCTGTTTCATATGTAGATATGGATGCTTCAAAAGGTGCACTTATTACAATAGATAATTTACAAAAACTTCCAATGCCCGTAGTTGTCGAAGCTACTACTGAAACAGGTAAAACAATTCGAAAAAAATTACCGGTAGAAATTTGGCAACGCAATAGTTCATGGACTTTCAAGTTAAATTCAACAGAAAAACTTATAAAAGTTGTCATAGACCCCGACAATGTATACCCTGATATAAATCCAGAAAACAACATTTGGCCTAGAAAATAATTGTATGAAAGTCAAAATAAAAAACAAAAAAATAATATTACCCATTCTTATGACAGCCTTTTTCTTAAGCAATGCTTACATAAGCGTTGCACAAGAAATTAAAGGTATTGTTCATGAGCTTGAAAGTAGCCAACGTATACAATCTGTTGTCGTAAAAAATTTAAGAACAGCGGCAGAAACTAAAACAGATGCACAAGGGAATTTTCAAATAGCTGGAGATATCAATGACTTACTTACGTTCACACAGATTGGGTACGAAATTGATACAGCTTTCATTTATGAAGGAGGAATTCAACGTATTTATTTAGTCCGTGACAACAAAAGTATAGTCCTTGACGAAATAGTTGTGAGTCGCCTTACGGATAGTAGAATTGCCGCTGAAATTGAAAAGGCACAACAAGAAGGGCAGGTTGCAGAAGCATCTCAACATCAAGGAGGGCTAAGATTATCCCCTTCTCGACTTTTTGGTAGGAAAGGAAAACAGGCAAGAAATAGTCTTAACTTACTGCGCAAAGAGCAAAACAACAGAAAAGTTGATCGACTATTTAATAATCAAACTATTTTAGCTGTCGTTCCGCTTACCGACGAAGAGTTACCATTGTTCAGAGAGCAATTTAGGCCTGAGCTAAAGTTTATTGAAACCGCATCTCCAGAGGACTTAAGAATCTATATAATGGATTCTTACAGCAAATTTAAATCAACAAAACCGATGAAATAGGAAGTAAAAACTAACCAAATAAATTATGCTTTATAAAAAATCAATTCCTCAGATTATACAGGAGGCAAAAGAAAGTGGAGATAAGACGCTTAAACGTTCCTTATCCAGCTATGGTCTTGTTGCACTAGGAATCGGAGCTATTATTGGTGCCGGACTATTTTCTCTCACCGGTATTGTAGCAGCAGAAAATGCAGGTCCAGCAGTAATTTTATCTTTTATACTAGCTGCTGTAGCTTGCTCTTTTGCAGGTCTATGTTATTCAGAGTTTGCCTCCATGATTCCTGTTGCAGGTAGCGCCTACACCTATTCTTATGCTACGATGGGCGAATTTATGGCCTGGATTATCGGCTGGGATTTAGTACTCGAATATGCACTAGCCAGTGCGACGGTAGCTGTAAGCTGGTCTCAGTACTTCAACCAGCTATTAATGACTTTTGGTTTGCAAATTCCTGAGTCTTTATTAAGGGGGCCTTGGGAGGGGGGCATAGTCAACCTGCCCGCTATAATAATAGTATGTCTATTATCTTTATTACTTATTAGAGGAACAAAAGAATCATCTACAGTAAATAATATACTCGTCATCCTAAAAGTATCGGTAGTTCTTATATTCATAGCATTAGGCTGGAGTTTCATAGAGTCCTCTAATCATACACCTTTCATTCCTGCTAATGAAGGCGAAGAATTATTAAAGAATGGGGGCATTGGCTTCTGGTCATTTTTAAAGAGCGACTATTTTGGTGAATTTGGAATCAGTGGTATTTTACGTGGGGCCGGTGTTCTTTTCTTTGCCTTTGTCGGTTTTGATGCTGTTAGTACGGCAGCACAAGAAGCAAAAAACCCAAAGCGAGATATGCCCATAGGCATTATAGGCTCACTAATTATTTGCACTATACTTTATGTACTTTTCGCTTATGTAATGACAGGTTTAGAACACTACCTTGTCTTCGAAGATGATGCAAGACCCGTTGCTACTGCATTTGCCAAAACAGGCTATACATTTCTAAATACAGCGCTCATTATAACTATTATTGCAGGATACACCTCTGTTATACTCGTTATGTTACTTGGGCAAAGCCGTGTTTTTTATGCGATGAGTAAAGATGGCTTATTGCCTAAATTCTTTTCTGATCTTTCTAAAAATCATACCCCTTGGAAAACGAATGCCATTTTCATGGTCTTTGTTTCATTATTTGCCGGCTTTGTACCCATATCTGATCTTGGTCATATGGTTAGTATAGGCACTTTATTTGCATTTACCCTTGTATGTATAGGCGTCTTAGTACTACGCAAGACAAACCCCGAGATTGAAAGACCGTTCAAAACACCATTAGTTCCTATTATCCCGATTCTGGGAATAGTTGTATGTATATTATTAATGTTATCATTACCTATAGAAAGTTGGGAAAGACTAGGTATATGGCTTTTAATTGGTTTAATAATATACTTAGTTTACGGTAAAAAACATAGTAAAATAAGACAACAACATAAAAAGGAAAACAATTTAGATTAGCGAGTAGTCTATTTGTTTAACTCACTTTATACAATAAACTATTCCAGTACGAAACACTGGAATAGTTTATTAAACATTAATTTTCATTAAGGCTTCACAATGGTCCAGCCTTCTGCAGCCCTAATCACCAGTTCGCCATTGCCACTCGGTGTATAACCAACAAAGTCAAACAAATCTTCTTTCTTTAAGTTTCGTTCTTTTAATGAGTTTAAACACTGGGTTACTTGTACATTTTTCTCAATTAAATCAACAACTTGATCTCTATAAGCACTGTTTTTCAATAGGGCTTCAGTTCCTCCTGAAAATGTCACCAAGTGTACCTCCAAACGCTCTTTCAAACGCGGATCTGTTAATAAATTTCGAATATTACGAAACGCTTTCTCAATAATTTCTGGATTTTTTGAATCCAATTGATAAATCACCTTATAGTGTTCCTTTGTCGCTTCTGCTCCTTGATAATTTTTATTTTCCTGTAACCTACCTTCTTGACTCTGTCCAAAGGCAAGCTGCGTGCAAAAAAATGCAAGGAAAAAAAATAGCCATACATTACGTCCCATATTTTAGTCTATTCGTTTGATAGTTCTACTAAATTTTCCTTTATTTTTCCGGCACCAAAATCCAGCATACCGGTATGCTTAGCAACTATCTCTCCTTTTTTATCCAATATAACTGTCATCGGTATGGAGCTACTTTCCAATTCTTGGGGTAAATCACCATCCAAGGTATATAATGGTAATGCATATTTATTCTTCGCCATAAAATCTACAGCTTTTTTCAAATTACGATCTACCTCTACGGCCATAAAAGTAATATTATCGTTATCTTTTAAATCAAGAGCCAGCTTATCAAGAGAAGGCATTTCGATAATACAAGGCGGGCACCAAGTTGCCCAAAAATTCATAACGACGACTTTCCCTTTAAAGTCTCCCAGCTTCACTGTTTCTCCTTTAGCTGTTTTAAATGATGCGTTCAGATACGTTGGCTCTGCGGCTTTAACATCCGCAGCAGCACTCGCTTCCACCTTCCCTTCTTCACTTACATTAGATTTATCTCCATTCGGAGAGCCACAGGCACTCACAAAAAACAACAGTGAAACGCCTAACGAAATAATTAATTGTTTTTTTCTCATTTTTATATAATTTATTTAGCAACAACTTCAAGCACAACCTAACGATAAATAATCATCACTATGAAGCGCTCATCACCTTAACCTTTTTACCTTCTACTATTTCCTCAGAGCCTTTTAAAACTATTCGATCGCTATTTTCTAACCCACCAAAAACCTCCACCAGATCTTCGTTCTTGACTCCAACCTTAACAGCCACTCGTTCAATTTCATTATTAAGATTGACACGCAATACAAAAGTACCTGATTGACTAACAACTACGCTCTTAAAAGGTACAAAAAGAGTAGCTTTCTTCCGCTGAAGATGTAAAACTGCATCGGCGTAATCTCCGCCATTTAAAGATTTATCATTATTCTGAACATCAAACTCAAGATTTAATGCTCGCGATACAGGGTCTATAACACGTGCATTCCTTTTTAGTCGAGCTTTAAAAGTCGAATCCGGAATACTTAATACAGTAAAATGTGCTAATGTCGTATCCGAAATAGACTGGGCATGCAGCTCTGGTACAGCAAGTTTCAACTGCAACACATCATCGGCCACTAATCTAAAAAATGGCATTCCCATATCTCCTACTAGGGCCCCGATCGAATAATTACGCTGAGTAATGACCCCACTAAATGGTGCTTTAATAACCAAATAATCACGCAGTTGATTCGTTTTCTTATAGGAGAAATTACCCTCTTCAACTGCCGCACTATCCCTTAACATATCGCCGTAAGCACGTTCTAACTCTAACCCAGAAACTGCTCCATTTTTTGCCGTACTTGCACCTTTTAAACGATCATAACGTAATTTACTTACCTTATAATTAGCCAATAACTGCTGATACTTGGCTAAATCCGCAGTACCTTGGGTATCCATCTCTGGCGCTTCCATCACCGCTAGCAACTGCCCTTTACTAACCCTATCCCCTATGTCTACATGTATACTTTTAACAAAGCCTTTTACTTTAGCAAAAACATCCACAGACTCATTTGGCTCTAACTGTCCCGGCAACTTAATCGTATAAACTGGTTGTATTTCTTGTGGAGAACTAACCTCTACTGTCAATACCGAATCAATTCCTTGTTGTTTTCCTTGTGTCGATTCTTCAGATTGACAGGCTGCAAAAACTATTATTAAAAGTGCTAAAAAGCTATATTTTCTCATTATATTATTACTGTTTATAAAACTTACTATTTACATCATCCGGATCTAATGAAGGTTCTATCAAAGTAGACTTACGCATCATACCTGAAAACATCATGGGTACAACAAATAAAATAACTACAGTTGAGGTCAATAAACCGCCTATTACTGCAAGTCCCAATGGTGCTACCTGTTCTCCTCCTTCACCTAAGCCCAGTGCTAACGGAATCATCCCCGCTAACATAGCGGCTGCGGTCATCAATATGGGGCGTACACGAGATTTTGCGGCGACTACTGCAGCTAACGATGAATTAATGGAGAACATCTTCCTATTCGACTCTGCTTGATTAATTAAAAGAATAGCATTCGATACGGACACTCCTATTGACATAATCATCCCCATGTAAGATTGTAAATTCAGTGTATTTCCTGTTAACCAAATCATCAAAGCGCTTCCTGTTAAAACAGCAGGTATTACTGATAAAATAACCATACTAACTCGCAAAGATTGATAATAGGCACTCATCATTAAGAAAATAACTACAATTGCGATAGATAACCCCGTCAACAAACCAGATAAAGTATCTTCCAAAAGAGGCAGGTTTCCCTCCTTCCATATTCTCATACCACGAGGAGCTTCACCTGCATCAGCTATCGCTTTGTCCACTACCTTATTTGCAGTCCCTAAATCTGTTTTATACAAATCAGCTAAAATAGTAACATAGCGGTTAGGTCCTCTCCGATTGACTTGTGCGGGGACATCCGTATAAGTAATGGATGCTACATCTTCCAAGAGAGGTGAGGTTTGTCCTTTTTTAACAGGAATAGCACGCAGTTCCTCAGCCGTTTGCACCAAATGTTCAGGCACCTGTACCTGCACCTGAAATACTAATCCAGAGCGTGGATCAACCCATAGGTTTTTATCAGTAAACCTAGTAGAAGATGTCGCTGTCGATATATTCCGCGATACCTCCTGAACAGTAAGTCCGTATTGTGCCAAGCGTTTACGATCTATTTTTATTTCAACAACCGGATAGTGAAGCGGTTCTGCAATCTGTACATCTTTAAAAATATCATGCACAGCGAGGTTCGCTTTTATTTTGTTTGCAAAGGCCTCTGCATCTTTTAATTGATTTGAACTCACTTTTACTTCTACAGGGGTCATTGAACCTTGTCCTATAATCTTCTCCATTAGCTCCATAGGTTCAAAGTTTATGGCAACTTGGGGATACCGTTCTCCTATTTCTGTTCGAATCAACTGTTTTAAATCATCATTTTTCAATCCAATATTAGACTTATCTATCGATACCTGAAGTACAGCCTCACTCGTTGTAGCATTAAACAAGAAAATAGGGTTAATAGGGTTAGCAGAGGGGTGCATGCCAACAAATGCAGAAGATATACGCACACTATTATCAGGCAGTATCTGACGAATAGCTTGCTCTATACCACGAACAGTTTCCTCTGTACGCTCCAAACGCGCCCCTTCAGGCATACGGATGCGTAATTGCAAATCCCCACCTTCCGACCTAGGTAAAATATCAGTTCCCAGAACACTAAAAACAGCAACAATCAATGAAAAGCTAACAACCAGATAAACACCTATACCAACTTTTGAAAAGCGCAACATGCGACGAACAAAATAAGCATACTTTACAGTAAACTTATCCATCGCCGAGCGTATGGTTTTCTTGACTTCATGCGTCTTCATTTTCATCATCCAATTGGCCATAATAGGAACAAAAGTTTGAGAAGCAATAAAAGAAGCAATCATCGCAAATGCTACTGCCATAGATAAAGGCATAAACATATCACGGGGTATGCCCGTCATCATTATCGCTGGCGTCAAAACAGCAAGAATACTCAAAAGAATCAACAATTTAGGTGCCGATATTTCAAGCAAAGCATCTAATATAGCACGTGGTTTGCTCTTGCCTAGCTCCATATGCTGATGTATATTCTCGATCGTAACAGTGGCTTCATCCACCAGGATACCTATCGAAAGCGCCAAACCACTTAAGGTCATAATATTTAAGCTTTCACCAAAAAAATGAAGTGTAATAACTGCTGTAATAATAGCTATTGGTATGGTCATCACCACAATCATTGCTCCACGCACATCGCCTAAAAATAGAAAAACCATCAATCCTGTCAACAACGCCCCCAGCGCTCCTTCCATAATGAGGTTTGTTAAAGAGCGAGATATATAAACAGATTGATCAAAAGCATAACTCATCTTCACCCCTTCCGGTAAAAGATTTTCCAACATAGGCAACGATTTTTTCAAATTGTCTACCGCAGTTAAAGTGGATGCATCTGGTTTTTTAATAATAGGTAGGTAGACGGATCTCTTTCCGTTAATAAGCGCATATCCAACCGTTTGATCAGCGGCATCAATTACAGAAGCAACATCACCCACCAAAATAGTACGCCCACCTTGAGTTTTAATAGGGGTTTCCAAAAACTCCTCTGGCCCAGACGCTATCGAGTTAATAGGTGCCATTAAATTCTGATCGCCTAAACGGATATTTCCGGCAGGAGATGGAATAGAGTTCTTGGTTATTGCCAATGTCACCTCTTCCGGACTTAAACCAGTGGCTTTTAACTTTTGTGGGTCAACATTCACGACCAAGCTACGCATATTCCCTCCGAATGGAGCGGGTGCTGTAATGCCCGGTATGTTAACAAACATCGGTCGAACTCGGGTTACCGCCATAGTCTGCAGTTCAGTAACACTATGCTTATCACTATCAAACACCAATTGCCCTACCGGGAGCGAACTACCATCAAAACGAACGACCATTGGAGGCACCGCTCCAGGCGGTAAAAACCCCATAGCTCTTGACACCTGCATACTTAACTCAGCAGATGCCTGTGACATATCCGTACCTGGATAAAAAGTCAATTTCATTAAAGTAAGACCTTGAACACTTTTAAAGTCTAGCTCTTTAACGCCATTAACAAACAATAAAACTTTTTGAAACTCATTTGCCATAAACCCGTCCATATACGCTGGCGATAAACCACCGTAAGGCATGGCTATATACATAGCAGGCGATTCGATTTCAGGAAAAATATCCACTTTAATCTTATTAATCACCGGCCACGAAAAATATGCAATAGCTGCTATTAACATGATTACAGCTATTGGTTTTCGTAATGCTAATCTAATAATATTCATATATGTATTATCTGTTTTTAGTAGCCAATTTTAAAAAGAACTTGTAAGCAAGTTAAAATCGGCTTGTTGATACGACTGTTCAATTAAAACAGTCCAATACCGTAAATAAGCATCCAAATGTTGCCTCTCTGTTTGTAACAGAATATCCTGCACTTGTAACAATTCAGCCAAATTAATTAAACCACTCTCATAGCGTATTTTATACATTTCGTACGCCTCTAATGCGAAAGCTTTACTACGATCAGATTCCCCAATAGCTTTCAGGGCTTGCTTTAATTGCACATCCAAATTTCGAATTTGCTGATCAATTTCTCCTTCCATAACGGAATACTCATCTCTCGCCTGTTCCTGCTTACTTTCAAATTGCTTTTGCTTCGTTTTGGCATTAAATAATTGGTGTAAATTCCAAGTAGCTCCCACCCCCACAAAATAATTTTGTGCACTGCGACTATACATATCATCGTAAGCCCCTGATACATGGCCCGATCCATCTACTCCGGAGCTACGACTGGATAATCCGCCAAGTGCCATAATTTTAGGTAAACGTTCTTTATTTTGTTTTTCAGCTTGTAAACCATATTTTTTAGTTTCAAGCTCTTTCATTGCCAACATCGGATGTAAGCGCAATTTTACTGTATCCGTATAAACAACCTGAAAGAAGTGATTCAGCTCTGTTGAAGAAGGCTTCGCTACGGCAATACCCGTGAGTTCCTCAATCAGATACTGCATTCCCTGCAACTGACCGTCCACCTGATAAAGACCGCTTTCCACTTTTTTATAAGCCGAAGAGGCTAATAAAGTATCTGCGAGAGGCACAATACCATTTACCGCTAATCCTTTTGTTACATCAAGAATGTCTTTATAGCGTGCAAGATGCTCCTGATGCCAATCGCTTGTAATTTGATAATAAAGAAAAGATACATAACGCTCAGAAAGCTTTTTCTGAACAATGTTACTAAAGTTAAGGGCATCTATTTTCTGAAAATCTATATCTGATTTTCCAATCTGCTGATCCAGATTACGTCGCCCAAAACGAATAATATCCCAATTGATAGTACTCGAAGCATATTGATTAAACGTCCCTGATGCACCGGTTAGGTTTGCAGATCCTGAAACGTTAAATATTCCTGGAAATGGGTAAAAAGCCCCTGACACACCATTGACGGAGCTATAGGCTTGTTGATATTGTAAAAGGACTTGTGGCTTATATATATTAAGACGGTCCGAACTGTCAAGTCTTGCCAAGTGGATTTGCTTATCTTTCACCGCAAACCCCTTATAATTTTTTTGTGTATTACTCCAATATTCTTGTAACGTCTGAGACTGTCCGCGTAATATAGAGAACAGACTTACAAACATCAGTAAATAACGGATTGATTTATTGATCATCTTGTTAAATTTATATCATATAGAAAACTTAAGTGTCTTTGAACCAACTTAACTATTGGTCATAAAGCATTAAAATTCTATATTCTATAAATTCAATCGACTGATAAGGAGTAGAATACCTTTGGAGAAAGGTATTTTCTTAATCGTTAGATGCTTCGCTGCATAAATCTCCAAGAGGAAAGGAAAAAACAGCATAACGAATCCTAGCAACATAACGAAAGGTTGCATCTGTAGATCAGCTTGTACAGGATTAAGCAGCAGAATATTTTCTGACGATGCAATTAAACATTCCGCATCCTCAAACATCATTCCTCCACTTTGTTTTGTGGAACTCTGCTGTTCAATGGGCACATCGGTAACAAAATTCTGTTTAATTGATGCTTTTATTGGACAAGAAGTCAACAGAAACAACAGCACGATTCCAATCACCTTTATTAAAGGTGATGATAAATCTTCATGTATGCTGTGCAGTTTATTCATTGTAAGGCAAAGATATAATTTTAATTAAAAACTAGCAGGATGTAACGCCCATTTTACTTATGAATGACCTTCAATGCTCCATAAAGTTATCAAATAAGCACCCTAATTTCGTTGCGCAAAAGCAATATTTTCTCTTCATTTTCCAAGCTTTTCAATATTCTTGAAACGACCACTCTTGACGTGTTTAACTCTGAAGCTATCTGTTGATGAGTCAATGTCAATATTCTATTATCTAAAAGCTTTACTTTATCTTGTAAATGGTTTAAAATACGCTCTTCCATATTCATAAAAGCTAGGTTGTCGATGGCACCCAACATTTCATCCATACGCGAGGAATAACTTGCCAATATAAAATTTCGCCAGGATGGGTACTTAGCCAACCAATCATCGAGATACCGATTAGGCACCAAAGCTACTGTCGTTTTCATCTCTGCTTGCGCACGTATTTCACTCTTTTTATCTCCTACACAACAGGCAATAGACATGGTGCAGGTTTCACCTTTCTCCACATAATATAAGAGCAGCTCACCTTCATCTTCATCTTGCCGGATTATTTTTATTGCTCCCTCTAGTAACAATGGCATGACCTTAATGTACTGTCCAAAATCAATAATTATATCCCCTTCATTAAAAAACCTGACCGTCGCCACATCTTCAATTTCTTCAATTAAAGCAGGTTCTAATATTCCGAAAAAAGCTTGCTGAATTAAGTCCATCATCTAAAATAATCTTTAGGCTTTAATTTTCCAATCCCAATCACGCACCTACTAGATAAATACCATAAAATAACCAATATGTACTACAAATTAATAATTTCGTGTATTAAAACTGATAAAGCTACGATAAGAATCATATAACCAAACATTTTCTTTAAATGAGTACCGGACACCTTATTCGACAAGAAAAAACCTAGGAACAAACCTACTATTGTAAAAATAGTATACCCTAAAATTAAGTTCCAATTAAATTCTTCAAGCTTTTCAGCATCACCCAAAATTCCAAAAAAAGAATTTATTGTTATAATCACCAAAGAAGTGGAAACAGCTCTCCGTATGGGCATCCTATAAAAGTTAACCAACGCTGGGATAATAAGAAAACCTCCACCGGCCCCTACAACACCTGTTACTAGTCCCACAACAATCCCTTGAGCAACGACCAGTTGCAACGGTATTTTTCGTGTTGTTTCATTACTCTCAATAGGTTTGTCATCCCCCTGAATCATCGCGAAAGCCGACGAAAGCATAACCAAAGCAAACAAAAACATCAAAACGACTGATTGATGTAAATCCCAAACTCCTATCCTAATAATCGGGGGTACTAAAGGAAGAAAAAAAGTTCGGGTAATAAAAACCATCAACAAAGAAGGCAAACCAAAAGTGAGCACTTTATGCATATCAACTTCTGATCTAAAAAAACCACGCACAGCCCCAATGGAAGAAGTAACGCCAATCGCAAATAAAGAATAAGTAGTGGACAATATAGGATCGACCCCCATAATATAAACAAGGATAGGAACAGTTAAAATTGTTCCACCACTCCCAACCATTCCCAAAGTTACTCCTACAAATATAGCTAGCGCAAAGCCTAAAAGCATCTTCTAGTTTTTAAATAAATAATACATGCATCTCTTAAAATGAGCATTAAGAAGCCATTTATTACATTGCCTCGGCCATCATTAATGAGGAAGCTTATCGCGTATTATACCGTACAAATATGTTCCTAACAGTGCAAAAACAGCAACCAAAACCATCGGCAAGACTCCTGCCCCTATGAGTGCAAATATTGGTCCAGGACAGGCTCCTATTAAAGCCCAACCCATTCCAAAAAACACTCCTCCATAAAGATAACGTTTGATTGAATTACTCTTGGGCTGAATTACAATTTTTTTACCATCAATATCTTTCGCATCACTTTTTTTAATCCATTGCGTACCGATCACACCTATCAATAAAGCTGTGGCCATAAATCCATACATATGAAATGATTGAAAATTAAACATTTCATAAATACGAAACCACGAGGCTGCCTCTGCTTTATACATAGCCATTCCAAAAACAACGCCCAATAAAATATATATTAATCTCTTCATTTTTTTAAAATATTAAAGGAAATAAAACATGAACCATCACTAAACCACCGATAAAAAATCCAATAACAGCAATTAATGATGGTAATTGCAGGTCACTAAGTCCTGATATAGCATGTCCCGACGTACAGCCTCCTGCATAACGAGTACCAAAACCTACTAAGATTCCGCCAATCGCTAGGATAGCAATGTTTTTAAGAGACCATATTTCAAATATCTCGGTCGGATAGTAGCTCGTACCAGCACTAGCAAACCCCAGATTATGCAATTTTTCGACTGTTGCTGTAGCTATATCGGGCGCTTCTCCATTCGACAAAAACTGTACAGAAAGAAAACCTCCAATAATAGTCCCCAGTAAAAACATAAGGTTCCATTGTTGAGATTTCCAATCAAATCGAAAAAACTCACATGACTTTCCTCCTCCAAGTGCTGAGCACATCGTCCTAAAATTAGAAGAAAAACCAAAAGTCTTGCCCAGTAATATGAGTAACAACATAACTACCGCTACGATAGCACCTCCTACATACCAAGGCCAAGGATTCATTAACCATTCCATATCTTTTTTTTTTATTCTTTACACAAAGATCTATTTTTTGATTATTATCTTTTGCTACTAAAGTTACACAATCACTTCAGCAACATTATTCTTAACATAAAAACACATCAATCTCTTCCTTAGTTTTATGTATCTTGCATCTTTATTTCTTGGATCATTACATTAATAGTTCATATTGTCTGAACATAAATAAAGAAATAATGAACATAAAACATATCATTATAACTCTCATCAGTATGCTAGTTAATTTATCTGATTTATCGGCTCAAATGCCGAAAAAAGAAAGAACACTAAAAGAAACATATCAGGCGCTGCGCATAATAAATGGTAATTACCAACTGCTACTTCCCGAGAAAAAACAAGAAGTATTTATTGGCAAGCACCCAAAAGAAATAAATTTCCAATCACCCCTATATACGCTAGGAGATACAATTATAGAAGCTTCTCCCCAAGAACGTCTTTTCTTTGCTATTGTAAGTGAAAAAGACACAACAATTATTTCCGAACGAAAGCTACCGCTATCGGGCACGGCTAATTTCAGAGATATAGGGGGTATAAAAACCAGTGCGGGGAGACATATTATTTGGGGCAAATTTTTCCGAGCCGACGAATTATCGGGACTAAAAGAGGAAGATTTCCCCTATCTATTAAATTCAGGCATCAAAGATGTATATGACCTACGAACAAACGAAGAAATTGGACAAAAAAAAGACAACTTACCAGCAGCTTTAAACTGGATACATTATCCAATCTTTGAAGAAGGAGACAACTTATACATGCGTGCTGTCATGCAACAGTTCAATGAAGAGAATTTTAGCGAGGAAAATGCAAGAGAAATGTTGATCATAGCAAACCGTGAATTTGTTAAAAATAGTACAGAAAAGTTCAGCACGTTAGTAAAACAAATGATGGACAAGCCAACCGCCTCATTATTTCATTGTACAGCAGGGAAAGATCGCACAGGTTTTACTGCAGCCCTAATTCTAGCTATATTAGGTGCAGACCGGCAAACTATTATCAATGAATATTTAATGACAAACTATTATACCTATGATAAACTAAACAATGATATGGATAAAATAATTCCTATGCTGGGCGGAAAAATAAAACCAGAGGTTATCATTCCACTCATGACGGTTGACCGTAGCTATATTGAAGCAGGTTTGCAGGAAATTGACGATATTTATGGCGATATGGACAGCTATATCCGTCATGGTCTACAGATTTCAGACGAATTACGCCAGTATTATATACAAACATACACATACTAACGAAACATCGATATCTATAAAAAAGTTGAATATAAATTGAGCTCAATAGCTCTTAAAATAGTTAACGAATAATTATACACGTATGCAAATTAAAAACATTCTTTTCAGTATCATTGCGGCTCTCGTCATTATCATCCTCTTTAACAATAAGGAAGAGGCTACATTTTGGTTATTCGGAGATATACGCACCTCCAAGCTATTTATTCTGGGTGTGTTCTTTCTATTAGGAGTAATAACTGGAGGTATACTATTTCGTCGAAAAAGAACACACCCAAAAGAATATTCAATTAATAATTCGCAAATGGATCCCTCTGAAAATACGGCAAGCAATCTTTCACCTGAAGATCAAAAATTTTTAGAGCGAGATTAATCTAATACACTTAATAATCTATTTCTATAATAGATTTTAAAGGAATCAAAACACCACTCTTTATCTGCACATACTTCTCTGTCAATGACCAAACAGTGGTTTCTATGCGCTTAGGTCCATCCTCTGTTTGAAAAACAATTGTTGTTTTTCCTTTAAATTCATTTCCCAACCTTTGAGCTGCCACCAGCTTATCATGCAATGATTCTGTATTATCAATAGCCGCCGGCGTAATTTTGTAATTAATAACTTCCTCTTTTTCAATAATCTGTCCTATCATAATTAAAATCCAAATTTAAAATCCTAAAATCAATACATTATTGATACTAAAAATAACGAATTCGTCGGTCATAAAGTACATAAATCATATATTATATCGCTATAAAACCATTTTGTGACACTACTAGGAAATAATCGTTTATAAATAAAACAGCCGTTCTTTCTAATAAAAGAACGGCTATTTTAATCTACCATCAAGAAAGCTTTTACGCAATACCCTGATAGCGTGTGTTACTTAAGCAAAAGCTCTATCTCCTTTTTTATAAGGATAGTTTCCATCAAAACGTCCTGGTACTTTCTCATAACGTAAAGCTTGTGTCATACCAACCTCTGAAGTAAAGAACCCGGTCAATGTCAATTGTTTTAACATATGAAAAAAGTGATTTGGTAAAGGCTCTGAGCCTTCTGCTGCTGCACTTTGCTTTTCGTTTCTCTCTTTTTGGTACTCTTTTGATTCTTTATCAAAATTATTAACAAATTCTAATTGCTCTTCTTTTGAAAGCTCTTGAAACTTCTTACCGAACTCCTTTTTCGCCCGTTCATCCACTTTCGACAAGCCCTCAACAAAAGCTTTTTGATCTACTGGATCGTAGCAGTCACGTATCATGACAGGAATAAAATCCCCTACTCCAGCTTCTTTTGCTCCTGGCGTTGAAGTTTTCGGCAAAATAGCTTCCGCTAGATCACCTAATAGATTTGTTGATTCTTTTTCAAAAAGTATAGCGACATCCTTAGAGGCAGGTTTAGTACATCCTTCTAAAAATAAGTTTGCACCAATTACCGAACCCCCAATAATCATGGCTACCCGTTGAATGGCCTCTCTTCTATTCATTTTTTTATATTTTAGATACTATATTTAATATCCCATCCCTGACGATATTCTCTCTTAACAAATTGATTAACCAAGTCGTAGTTGGTCACTTTCATTTGATCATTATCCCACAACAATTTAAGGTTTCTGCCTGGATACTTTCCATCTACCCGCATATCAGCTCCTCTGATAGCTAAATTTGCCATTAATAGCGCTTCCGTAAGTGGTCCTGAAATTTCAAAAGGAGCACTTACCTCCATCTTACCATAGCCGGCAATACAAGCCTCTACCCATTGCCCATAATGTCCGCTAGCCTGACCTTCAACACGTGCATATTTTTGTGCTACTGTTTCTTTACGAGTCGTTGGAAGCAGACGTGCATTATCTCCATAAGTATCAGCTAATATCTTACCCTTCGTACCCACTAACAAAATACCGTTACCACCGTCACCAAATACCTCATTTGGCCCTAACTCATCCGGACGTGCTGGTTGAATACCACCATCCATCCAATGTAAAGTAATTGGTCCTTTTGTTTTAGCAGTTTTTGGAAATGTCATCGTTACGTGACTTGATGGCGGACAACTCTCTGGATTATAAGCTCGTTTAAACTCATCAACATATACCGATCCAACTGTTGCTTGGACATCACTTACATATTGTAAGCCCAATGTACTAAATGGCACTTCCATTAAGTGACATCCCATGTCGCCTAATGCTCCAGTACCATAATCCCACCAGCCTCTCCAGTTAAATGGAACTAACTTCTCTACATAGTCTTTGAACGGAGCTGTACCCAACCATAAATCCCAATCTAACTCTTTTGGAACAGGTGCTGTCTGCGTAGGCCATGCGATACCTGAAGGCCAAACCGGGCGGTCAGTCCAACAATAAACCGTATGAACATCTCCAATCAATCCTGCCTCATACCATTCTCTAACATCACGTGCTCCATCATTAGAAGCTCCTTGGTTACCCATTTGTGTTACAACTTTATAACGCTTAGCAGCGTCGGTCAAAACACGAGCTTCCCACACATCATGTGTTAAAGGTTTCTGTACATATACGTGTTTGCCCAACTGCATAGCAGCCAAAGCATGAATAGCATGGTTATGATCTGGCCCGGATACTGACACAGCATCGATATGCTTGTGTTCCTTATCCAACATTTCCCTATAATCTCTATAATATTTAGCTTTAGGGAAAGACTTTACAGATCCCGCTGCACGACGATCGTCCACATCACATAAAAAAGCTATTTCAGCTTTTCCACTTTTATAAAAAGAAGCAATATCACTTTGTCCTTTTCCACCTACCCCTATTCCTGCAATGTTTAATTTATCACTTGGCGCTATAAAACCATTCCCTCCAAGGACATGGCGTGGCACAATCATAAAACCGGCAGCTGCTAGAGCTGTGCTTTTGATAAAGCCTCGGCGTGAAGTATTTAAGTTTTTCATCTATATTTAGTTTATTTTTGATTGACTTATAAATTACCTTTTTTCAACTCACTTACAGC
This sequence comes from Sphingobacterium sp. UT-1RO-CII-1, assembly GCF_026711005.1. Lineage (GTDB taxonomy): Bacteria > Bacteroidota > Bacteroidia > Sphingobacteriales > Sphingobacteriaceae > Sphingobacterium. The sequence goes on from NZ_JAPPVJ010000005.1 coordinate 152,127, forward strand.
GTAATCAACAGCGCGAGCTGTCAAAGCCATATAAGTTAAAGAAGGGTTTATACAGGCTGCTGATGTCATCGAAGCACCATCGGTCACGAATACATTCATCGCATCCCATACCTGATTATGTTTATTCAACACGGAGTTTGATGGATCTGTTCCCATGCGTGCTGTCCCCATTTCATGAATCCCCATCCCGAAGTGATACTCATTATCGTAAGTATAAACATCTTTCACACCTATACTTTCTAACATATCCTTCATCTCGTTCATCATGTCTACACGCATTTTCTTCTCATTATCCTTAATCTCCATATCCATCGCCAACACAGGTAGCCCCCATTTATCTTTCTTATCCTTATCTAAGAAAATTCTATTCTCATGATAAGGTAATATCTCTCCAAATGCCGTAAATCCTACTCCCCAATTACCTGGCTCTAACATAGCATCTTTCCAATCACCTCCCACGCTCATTTCCGCAACTTCTCCTTGCCATCTTCCACGACTTGCAGCTCCCTGGTAACCAAATCCACGAACATAATCTCTTTGTTTTGTATCTCCAGCAACGTTCACAAAACGAGGCACGTATAAGCCAGTAGGACGTCTACCAAAAACGTATTTATCCTCATAACCTTCAATACGACCGCCCGCTCCGCAACGGAAATGGTGATCCATCGCATTATGTCCCAACTGCCCAGAGCTACTTCCCAATCCACCTTCCCATACATCTGTTGCCGAGTTCATTAACACCCAAGTAGAATTAAAAGCTGATGCACATACAAAAATCACCTTCGCAAAATATTCATACGTTTGGTTTGTTTCTGCATCTACAATCTCTACCCCTTTAGCCTTTTTAGTATCTTTATCATAAAGAATCCTAGTTACAATAGAAAAAGGACGAAGTGTCAAATTACCGGTAGCCATAGCCGGAGGCAATGTTGATGACTGCGTACTAAAATATGCTCCAAAGTTACAACCTAACCAACATTGATTTTGATACTGACAATTAATACGTCCGTGATGAGGCTTCGTAATATTAGCAGTACGTCCCATAATAATATGTCTCTTTCCGCCATATTCTTTCTGCAAACGTGTTGCTAAATCTTTTTCAACAAACGTAAAGTCCATTGGAGGCATGAAATCACCATCAGGCAAAACATCTAAACCGTCTTTATTTCCTGAAATTCCTGCCCAACGTTCAGCATAGCTGTACCATGGATCTATATCAGCATAACGGATAGGCCAGTCAGTACCGTGTCCATCTTTCGCATTTGCTTCAAAGTCCAAATCAGAAAAGCGGTAGCTCTGTCTTCCCCAGGTCAAAGAACGCCCACCTACATGATAACCACGAAACCAGTCAAAACGCTTCACCTCTGTATACGGACTTTCTTTCTCATTTACCCAAAAGTCCAGGTTCTTTTCATTTAAAGGATAATCACGTTTCAGTACTGGATAATCTGCTTCCATCTCTTTCGTACGTCCTCCACGATGTGGGTACTCCCAAGTGTTTTTATCTGCATGATAATCCTTCACGTGTTCCACATTGCGTCCACGCTCTAACATGATTGTTTTCAATCCTTTTTCGGTCAGTTCTTTCGCTGCCCAACCGCCACTAATTCCTGACCCTATGACAATTGCGTCATAAACATTATCTGCCATATCTCTAGTAATTAATTTTTTATTATACTGCTTTAGTCTCTACTTTTTCGTCTTTAAATAACACAACAAAAATAACCATTACAACGAAAGCTATTCCCGCTGGAACAATCCAAGTCTGTTGCCAGAATGCCGCAACATCGACATCCTTTATCGCTTGATATTTCTCTCCTACAAAACCCGCTACCCAAAATCCGATCAATTGTCCAACGCCATAAGTCGCAAGTGTAATCAAACCTTGTGCTGCACTTTTATATTTCACTCCTGCTTTTGTATCCGTATAGATTTGTCCCGAAACAAAAAAGAAATCATAACATATACCGTGGAGTGCAATTCCTAATATTAACATATAAGACAGGTCTCCTGCATTACCATATGCAAACAATAAGTAACGCACTACCCAAGCCAACATACCTACTAAAATAGTTTTCTTAAACCCAAATCTTGTAAAAAACAAAGGAAGTAAAAGTAAGAAAACTGCTTCTGACATTTGTCCGATTGCCATTTTTCCGGTCGGATTAGCTAAACCGATCTCCGTTAAAAATGGATTTGCGTTCGAATAATAAAAGGCCAGTGGAATACAGATTAATATGGACGAAATGAAGAATATTAAAAAGTTTTTGTCTTTTAATAATTTCACTGCATCCAAACCAATAATTGACGAGAAAGAAGGTTTCTCCTCTTTATCGATTTTCACAGGAGGTGTCTTAGGTAAAATAAAAGAAAACAATCCCAATACCAATGATGCTCCACCTGCCATTAAAAAAGTATTCTTTAATGCGCCATCTGCAGCACCTTCAGGAGAGTCCCATTTAAATAAATAACTAATGGAAAGCCCTGCTACGATCCATCCTATAGTACCCCACACACGTATTGCTGAGAATTGCTTTTCCGGGTTGGTTAATTGCCTAAATGACACGGAGTTTACCAATGATAAAGTTGGCATATACAACACCATATAACTCAGCACATAAGGGTAAAAATTAGTAATATCCGTAGAATTATACATCTGGAACATAAGTACAGCTCCTATTAAATGTAAAATTCCTAATATACGTTCCGCATTAAAGTAACGGTCAGCAATCATTCCAATAATAAAAGGTGCAATAATTGCCCCCAATGACTGCGTAGAGAAAACATTTGCAATTTCAAATTGCGATGCTTTCAAATTAAAAATCAGGAAAGTACCCAGTGTTACAAACCATGCTCCCCAAATAAAAAATTCGAGAAACATCATAAAAGATAGTTTAAATTTTATTGATGTAGACATTTTAACGTTTTTAGATTATTAAATATAATATCAATTGTTCAAATAAAAAACAAAGATCACCGTTTACTTAAAAATTATCCACTTCCCTATAGGCAGCAACAAGAGCTTTTTCACCTTCAACTCCTGATTTTGACATGCCATGTTCCATTCCAATCACACCTGTGTATCCTTTATTTTTCAACCATTTAAACACATTTTTATAATTAATTTCTCCCGTAGTCGGTTCTCTACGTCCCGGATTATCTCCCACTTGAATATATGCAATTTCGCTCCAACACAAATTCATCAAATCAATTAAATTACCTTCATTTTTCTGCTGATGATAAGCATCGTATAAGATTTTGCATGAAGGGCTATTAACCGCTTTACAAACTTCATATGCTTGATCTGTATAACGTAAAAATAGATCAGGGGTATCACTCAAAGGTTCTAAGACCATTGTAATACCATGAGGTTCTAATAACTCTGCCCCTCGTCTAAGTCCTTCCACAACATTCGCTGTTTGCACGCCAATAGGCAAGTTACGTTGGTAATCACCAGGAACTACTGTTATCCATTTAGCATCTACTCGCTTTGCTATTTCTATACTTTCTCTAATACCTTTTAAAAAAATATCAACATGTTCAGTTTTACCTGCTGCTAAAGTATTAGCTCCATTTCCTCCCTTAGGTACAACAAAAACGCCCATGCGCATACCCAGTTTTGCTAATGTTTCTCCCACTTTAGTTTGCTCTTCGACACTACGGCCAGGCAACCCATTATCCTCTATACTGCGGAAGCCCAAATCATGCATATATTTGATTTCATCAATGAAATTCTTCCCTGCGGTAGCTGAAAACATCCCTTGATGTGGTGCATAATCAAGCTGAAAAGTTTTTCCGCTATTGATCTCGCTGCTTTCTTTTGCATTTGCTTCATTTCCCAACAAAACTGAGCCTCCCAATAAGGCAGCTCCACTTTTAATAAAGTCTGATCTTTTCATATATGTATAATCTATTTTTTAATAGCCATTTGGAATACTCATGTATAGATGTTTATTAATGCTTGCATGCTGTATTTGTATCAATAAACTTATTATATTCGTTTAAGAAAACATGAGAATTTCATCTGTTTATAATTTTCTTTTAAATTTCTTTGGAGAAGTACTACATCCATTAGTTTTAAACACAGATAAGCATCTCTTCTTTAAAATTTATAATTGAATCCAATCATTGAAGTTACGGTTTTTTCAGTAAAACCATTACTTTAAGTATTTTTTAAAACCTCTTGAAAAAAGTTCTTTAAAACCATCCTCTTCCTTATAGATCACGTATAACTCTATCCCCTCTAGGGAATCAGCTAACGCTACACCTTCTTCCGGAGATAAGGCCATAAATACATTGTCATATGCATCTGCGTCCATCGCATTTTCTGCAACGACAGTCACACTAGCAACATTATTCTGCAGTGGATAGCCGCTAAAAGGATCGATATGGTGATGTATTTTTTTACCTTCAAAATCAAATGTCTTGCGGTAATTACCCGAAGTTGTTACTGCACAATTTTTCAAATTCAGAATAAAGCCTTCGTCACTATCTGCGTAAGGTCTTTCAATACCAACCTGAAAAGCTTGATTATCTTCCTTTCCACCCTTTGTTCTAATTTCACCACCTATTTCCACCAGATAATTATCAACTCCACATTCATCCATCAGATTTGCTAATACATCTACAGAATATCCTTGGGCAATACCATCCAAATCAATACTAACCTTAGCTTGCTTCTTTTTTAAGATATTTCCTTCTATTTCCAACTTATCCATGCCGATAAAAGCCAAAACACTATCTACAGTTTTCTGGCTTGGAAACTGACGTATATTCTCGGCACTAAACCCCCAAAGCGTTACTAAAGGTTTCACCGTAATATCAAACTTCTTATCTGACAGTTGATAAAAGTAAAAAGCCCGGTTAATAACATTTGCAAGATGCTCATCCATTTCTATAGTGGAGGTAGCAGGCTGATTAAACACTGATATCAACGAGTTTGGAATATACAAGGACATCGATGTATCAATCACAGCAAGAACACTATCAATTTTCTTCTTCGGTACGCGTGTTTCGTTACCGAAATAAATCACCCGATAGGTTGTCCCTTGCGTATACCCCTCAATAATAGTTCTAGGTTGTTGGGCTTTCACCCAACAACCTAGAAAAAATAATGTCAATATAAGATATACCCTAACCAAACTATATAAATAAGTCGGTATTCTTACCAGGTATAGCTACAGGATATTCACCTTCCGCATTCGGTAAGATCTTAGGCAAACTATTCCAACTATAAGTTTCTGGCATAATATCAATATTAGACTTCATTGCTTCATCCCACTTAATCACCTTACCTGTATAGCAGGCAATTCTTCCGATAATAGCTGTCAACGTACTATACGCTCCGTACTCTGCATTTTCGAACTTATACTCTCCTTTAGCAATTGCTTCAAAAAGTTCTTTATGTTCTTGCTGATACGGATTTGGGTTGCCTTTCGGATCGTGTCTGTAAATTTCTTTACCATTGGCATCCCATAATACGGCCTGATTTCCGGCTGATAAATAAACTCTTCCTTTCGTTGCTTGAAAAGTTTCATCTACACGATTCGCTATACCTTCAAAATGTCTACATTGACTATATACGACCGTTCCATCATCATATGTAAGTTCAAGTGCAAAGTTATCGTATATCTCACCGTATTCTTTTCCTGTACGATGCGCTCTACTACCTGTCCCTTGAATAGAAACAGGGTACTTGCCTTTGATCCAATTTGCTATATCAATATTATGAACGTGCTGCTCAACGATGTGATCTCCACATAACCAGTTAAAATAATACCAGTTACGCATTTGATACTCCATCTCCGTTTGGCCAGGTTTACGCGGACGCACCCATACCCCACCACTATTCCAATACACCTGTCCTGATACCACATCCCCTATTGCACCATCTTGAATCCTTTTAATGGCTTCACGATAGTTTGTCTGGTACCTTCTCTGCAAACCAACTACAACATTCAGCTTTTTCTTTTTAGCTTCTTCAGCAGCTACCAGAACGCGTCTAATTCCCGGAATATCCGTAGCCATAGGCTTCTCCATAAACACATGCTTACCTGCTCTAACAGCTTCTTCAAAATGTGCAGGTCTAAATCCTGGAGGCGCAGCTAACAATACTACGTCTGCCTCTTTTATAGCAGCTTTATAAGCATCAAATCCTACATACTTACGGCTCTCTGGGACATCTATTAAATCTCCAAATTTTTCTTTTAGTGTCTTATAGGTACCTTCCAAATTATCTTGAAAAGCATCTGCCATAGCGACCAACTTGATATTCTGTCCTGATGCAAACGCATCAAAAGTAGCGCCTGTACCTCTTCCGCCACAACCAATCAATGCAATTTTAATCACATCGCTTCCTGCAGCAAATAAATCACTATTTGGCATGCCACTTAACATTGCGGTTCCTGCAATAGCAGTACCTGTTTTTATAAAATCTCTACGTTTAAATTTATCCATCATCAGATAGGTTTAAGTTACAGTTTAAAAATCTTTAATAGGTGCTTTATCATAATAAGCTAAAGCTTCTTCATGTGTGGGAGCATTAGCTGGTCTAACTAAACGCATACCTACAAAAGGTGCTTCCGGGAACCACCAATTTGATTTAGGTATTTGTGGATCCAACTGTTTCCAATAAGGGTCAGAAGCCATGCGCGCAGCAGATCTCAAATCTTCTTGACTACTTTCAAAAGATCCTCCTCGTACACTATGCGGATAGAGCTTTGTTGGTTCTGCCACAGGGTTAACCGCCATTTCATTAGCAAACTGCTCATAATAATCCTCAATATATTGGTCATATGTCCATTCTGCAACATTCCCAATCATATCGTACAACCCCCAAGCATTAGCCTTCTTTTTCCCGACTGTAGATGTTTGACCATTACTATTAGCCGAAAACCATGCGTGCTCCTCTAGCTGACTTGCGTCATCTCCAAAATAATATTCACTTGTTGATCCTGCTCGGCACGCATATTCCCATTCCGCTTCTGTCGGCAAACGATAGAACACGCCTGTTCTAATGTACAGCCATTTACAAAACTGAATAGCATTATAGTGTGTCATTGCTAAAGCAGGATGTCCATCTTTCCCCATGCCGAAAGTCATATCTAGGTAAGGCTTAGTAGGTCTAGTTACCGCATCCACCTCTGCAGGAACTTCTTTCCCTTTCGACTGGCTTATTTCATAATCTTTATACAAAAACGGCTCAAATAAATTCCATGTAACCTCGTATGTCCCCATCCAAAAAGGATCTATCTGAACTTCATGTACCGGTTTTTCATCCGCTTTGTCTGATTTATCACTTCCCATTTTAAACTTCCCACCCGGGATAGCCTCCATAGAGAATTCAACTTCCATACCTTCAAGCTTCTGAACATATCGTTCAAATTTATCTTGCCCAAAAGTAGTACATACACCTGTGCTTAACAGTGCACATACTAGAACACTTCTTTTTATAAAATTAACACGCATTAACTTAGATTTTTATAAATCAAATCTAAAAGTATAAAATATATTGTAATAAATACACTAAGCTTATAATATATCAATCAAGTTACAAAAGATAATTAATTAAATTATATGCTAAATAAGTAGTAATCAGCCCTAAAATTATACTCACACCAATAATTCCATTTCCTAACTTTGTATTTAGCCCAAATTCATTCAATACAATACCCGTTGCCACTAAGCTGGGCATAGCCATTTCAAACGCCGCTATCTGTGCCACCTCTCCTTTATAGGAAAAAAAATAGCAAAACAAGATAAAAGCCAATGGACCTAAAAATAATTTATACAAAATAGACAGAGACATTATTTTTATCTCACTTTTATAAAAACTAAAGGAAAGTTGCATACCTATTGAAAACAATGCCAATGGTGTTACAGTGCCTGCCAAAGTCTTAAAAAAAGGTTTAAAATCACTAAAATTATACCAAGGAGAGATCAAGAGAACGGTCAGACAAGCCAATAATGGCGGAAAGGTAAAAACACGCTTCAGTGTTTGAGTCAGGTTAATCTTTCCCTCACTCCCTGTCCCCTTTATAGCAATTATAACACCTAAAGACGAGAGCAGAAAAAAAGTCGTCTGATCACTTATAATGGCCCATTTAAGCATTTCTTTGCCGAAATAATAAGAAACTAAAGGAAAGCCCACAAATGATGTATTACTTAAGCCCGACACCAAAATCAAGGTTGCTACTGTTCGTTTTGAAAGTCGAAAAGGTTTCGCTAAAAGCTTTACAAACAACCAAGAGCCGCCAAAAATAACAACAGGCCCCAGAAGAGCCAAAATTAAATCGCGACTCCATACTAAATCAGGAAGGTATACAAAAGAAGTTGCTGGTAAACCTACATAAATTATCCAAGCGTTGATCGATCGGTATCCATCAGGTTTTACAATTGAAGTTTGCCGAAGCAAGTAGCCAACTAATAAACAAAAAATTATAATCAAAAAATTAGACATATGATCTTCGGCAGCTATAAAAAAGATGAAACAGAGTTGACCGGTTATGCTTTTTGGTCAAAAACCAATACATTTGTAACAAAATTTACGCATAATACGATTTCCATTTTGAAAAAAATTAAGTTATTGCCTTTTTTTTTCCTTTTAAGTGCACAAAGCCTTTTCGCTCAGTCCATTTTAAAAAAGAAAGACAGGACAGATAAAAACCCTTTAATCATCGAGCTAGAAGTTGAAAATGGTGGAATTTTGGCAACAAAAGATTTAAAAAAAACAACTTTTGAAAGCGCTTATTACAATGGAATGAACTTAAAGATAGGTTGGAAGATTCAAAAATCTACCGATCAATATTTTGCTCTCTATAACAACCCTATATATGGGATAGGGTTTTATTCAAGCACTTTCGAAACAGATGTTATAGGTAGCCCCTATGCGGTATATGGTTTTGTGCAAACTCCCTTCGGAAACTTATCAAACAAAAAATGGGCCTTTGATTACCGTATTGGCTTAGGTATATCGGGCAACTTCAACCCTTATGATGAAGATGACAATCCGTTAAATATTGTCATCGGTGCTAAAAACAACGTATATATAGACTTTGGGATACGAGCACAGTACAAAATCAATCCCAACTGGCGTACAGGCTTAGGTTTGGCTTTTCACCACTTCTCTAACGGAGCTCTGCACCTACCTAATAAAGGGGTCAACCTTGTCCCTGTTACAGCCTCTATCACTTACCAACCCAATGGCAACAGCGAATTGCCGGACAAAAAGAAAATCCAACCTGTTAGTGACAAAATTCATTATAGTATTAATTACGGAATCGGATGGAAACAAATTGAAAGAGATAGAGATCAACGCTTCTTTAAATCGACTTTAAGTGCCTATGCAAGTAAGCACGTTTCTCATAAATGGCGTATGGGTGGTGGTATCGATCTTTTTTATTCCGCATCAGGAAATAACGACGAAATAGCTGGCGATAAAAGTGGAAAGTTAGGCTCTAAATACTCTGGAGGCCCTTCATTCTATCTGGTACACGTCTTAAATCGGAACTTGGTATTAAACGGAAACGTAGGCTACTACATCCACAATCAAGAATTTAACGGCGAAGTGAAACGCGTTTTTCTACGTGCTGGCGCACGTTATTACGTGTATAAAGATTTCAATGCCGGCGTATCCATAAAAGCCCATCAGGGTAAAGCCGACTTTATCGAATGGACTGTTGGCTATACTTTTAATAGGAAATAAAAAAGTCTGCTGTCTTTTTCTTACGACAGCAGACTTTTAACATTGTAAATTATTATTTACTTCAATAATTTACCTATACTTTTCGCCAAATTACGATCAACGGTAATATACCCTGGATAATAAATATTACTATTTCCAAGCTTCATCGAAGGCTTAATCTTTAACACCAAAAAGCCTTCTCCTTCTCTCGTAAAAGCATCATTCAACATTTTCTCCAATCCATGCTCCTTCGCATTATCAAACAAATTCACCTTAAAGCTTAACGGCACCACCATACTCTCGCCTGTGTTTAAATGAATATTCTCATTAACCGTGCCTTCGAATAAAGGTTTACCCTGAATCTCAATTAAATATTTAAATGAATTAATAGCTGTTTTAGTAGCGTTAGGGTTCTTCACTCTCATATTCACTTTTGCTTCAAGCGGTAGATCTTTCCTCAACATCGCCACGGCAAGCCCGGGCACCGCAGCCATATTCACTTCGTTATTACGAATATAACTCTCGATACCTTTACCTGCAAATTGCACATCCTGCATAGACTCTACCGAATAGTCGCATTTTGCTAATGCCTCAATCTGTTTTTTATTTATTGAACAACCTGTAAAAAACAAGGGGATTAAAATCAACCAAGCAATCGCATTAATTTTACTTTTTTTCATTTTCTATCAATTACATCAACTATACTTCACTCTCCTCACCATATACGATGAGTAACAAGTTCCATTTACTTTTATTTATAAAACCCCTGCTTTTAGCAGTTCATTTTCCATTTCTTTTTGCAACTTCAGCGCTTCCTCTCTTGCACGTTCTGCAAAGTCTCTTCCTGATGAAGCGTAAATCACACCACGTGTGCTATTTACCAAAAGTCCACAATCTTTATTCATACCATACCGGCACACATCTGCTAATGAACCTCCTTGCGCCCCTACTCCCGGAACTAATAGAAAATGATCAGGTACATGAGCACGAACTTTTAAAAACGCTTCTCCTCTTGTTGCTCCAACAACAAACATGGTATTTTCAACCGTCCCCCACGAACTCACTTTATCCAATACAGACGTGTATAGCTCCTCACCGTTTGCATTCGTAAAATTTTGAAAATCCAAACTACCTTCATTCGATGTTAATCCTAATACAATAGCCCATTTACCTTCTATATCTAAAAAAGGCGTCACAGAATCTTTACCCATATAAGGCGCTATCGTAATCGAATCAAACCCCATTCCTGATGTCTCTACATCAAAGAAAGCCTTTGCATAGCGTGTAGATGTATTTCCTATATCCCCTCTTTTTGCATCTGCTATACTTAAGCAATTTTTTGGTAACGCTTCCCAGGTCTTCCGCAAAGACTCCCAACCTTTCGCTCCATAACATTCATAAAAAGCCGTATTAGGCTTATAGGCAACACATAAATCTTCCGTTGCATCAATAATAGCTTTATTAAAACTATAAATAGGATCTTCTTCGCCTAAAAGATGCTCCGGTATCTTCTCTAAATCGGTATCCAGGCCTACACATAAAAAACTTCTTTTAGCTTTTATCTCCTGTATTAATTCCCCTCTTGTCATTCTATTTATTGATTAGCTCCGTTATAAAATCAAAAACTTCCTTTTTAGAATAATCAGCCATACCCGCATGATGAGCTACTGTATTTCCTTCTTTATCCAAAATAACAGTAGTAGGGATCGATCCTCCTAACCATTCCCGGGGGATGCTGCTATCCGGATAATAGATCGGCAGATCCATTTTTCCTTTTTTCATAAACGTATTGGCCTTTTCCTTTTCTCCATCGATCTCCACCAACATAAACTCCACGTTTTTATTATCTTTAAACTTATCTTTCAAAACCTGGATAGAGGGCATTTCGGCCTTACACGGCGGGCACCATGTAGCCCAAAAATTAATAAAAACCACCTTCCCTTTCAGGTCAGCTAAAGGTACACGTTGTTCATTATCGTTTAAAAAAACGACATCTTCTCCAATTTTCAATTCCCCTTCTCCTTCCTTCCCCTCTACAACAGGCGCTTCCAAACTTGGCTTAAACAAACCCAACTTCATCAGCCCTTGTTGCATCCAGGTTCTAGTCGTAGGAATAAGCAACATAATAACCAACCCAAAAAATATCGTATTACCAATCCAGCGTCCCCATTTCTTATCTTCCATATCTTTAAAATTACTTAACTATCAAATTTATTTAACAACTTTAATAAGGTTGCAAAGTCTTTTGGATACTCTGCTTCAAACTCATACTCTTTGCCATCTATAGAAAATGCTAGAGCCTTAGCATGCAATGCAAAGCGCTTCATTATCGGTTGTTCTTCCTCTCCTTTCCCTAAAGAAAATCCACGTTTTTTTATTTGAGATAAAAAAACAGGTTTCCCTCTGTACATACTGTCTCCCACGATGGCTGCATGCTGTGTTGCCAAGTGTATACGTATCTGGTGCATTCGTCCTGTTACTGGCCTACATTCTACTAAAGTATAATGTTGAAAATACTGCAAAGAGTTAAATATTGTTTCCGCAGCTTTACCATTAGCCCTATCTATAGACACATTCTTATTTCCTTGGTTTAATATGGGAAGATCAACTGTTAGATTATCAAACGTGTGTGTTCCTCCAATGATGGCATGGTAAATTTTAGTTACACGCCGGCGTTCAAACTCGATAGAAACCAGCCTATAAGTTTCCGGATTTTTTGCAATCAGTAAAATACCTGACGTTTCCTTATCCAGCCGATGACAAACCTGTGCATCCGCATGATACTTTTTAGCCAAACGTAAAATATTAACCTCTCCTCCACTTCGATCATCTAAAGATGCTACAAATGGAGGTTTGTTAACCACAATTAAATTATCATCTTCAAAAATGATTAAATCTTTAAACTTCGGAAACTTAAAAAGGCGATTTTCGTTATCTTGCATACTGCAAAAATATAAAATAAACACCGATTAAGTAACAGGAATGATAACGTTTTACGGTTTTAGACCTTTTAAATACGGCAAATACTGCTTTTCATAAAACAGAACAGCCACGCATCCCCAGGTAAGGCCCCGACCTGTCGACAACAGGCCTATCTAAAACCAAATTCTACCTAACTCCTATTAATTACAATGTTTTTTGTTTTAATTAGTTAGTTTTGCTAATCATAAAACAATCAAAAATAACATGTCAGTCAATAAAATTATAAAACGCATAACAACCAACACCATACTTTCGATGAAAGCACAAGGCGAAAAAATCAGTATGCTCACGGCTTACGATTTTTCCATGGCTCAGGCTCTTGACGAGGCCGGCATCGATGTACTGTTGGTTGGCGACTCTGCTGCTAATGTTTTTGCAGGCTACGAAACCACACTTCCTATCACCCTCGATAATATGATATACCACACCAGTGCTGTTGCAAGAGGCGCAAAACGTGCACTGGTTCTTGCAGACTTACCGTTTGGCTACTATCAAGGAACAACCGAAGACGCATTTAAAGCAGCGGTTCGTATGATGAAAGAATCCGGGGCACACGCTTTAAAACTAGAAGGTGGGGTAGAGATTATCGAGAACATAAAAAAAATCATAGACGCCGGCATTCCCGTTTGTGGACACCTCGGGCTAACACCGCAATCCATAAATAAATTCGGAACGTTTGGAGTTCGCGCTCAGGGTGAAGAAGAAGCAGAGAAGCTAAAATCAGATGCTTTGGCCTTACAAGAAGCAGGTTGTTTTGCCATCGTCATGGAGAAAATACCCGCTCAACTGGCCAAAGAAGTAACAGATTCATTAATCATACCTACCATAGGCATAGGCGCAGGAAATGGTTGCGACGGTCAAGTACTTGTTGTTAATGATATGCTTGGTTTCACAAAAGATTTTAAACCAAAATTTCTCCGCCGTTACATGGACATGTATCAAGGTGTAACCAATGCTGCTACAGCCTTTGCTGCCGATGTAAAATCAGGCAATTACCCTAATGAGTCCGAACAATATTAATTCGAAGAATGAAGTTTCTATTAATATTTGCACTTGTTGCTTTCTTATTGTACCTCTTTGTGAGACGGTTTTTCGTTAAAAAAGAGGTACAATCTGTTACCCGTCACCACGGAAACCGAAACTTTATCCTGATAGACACCACATCAACGATCCTTTCAAATGCCACTCGAAACACCCTCTGGACTGTAGGCATAGGCTTCATCCTCTTCCTAGCCCTACTGATTTTAGGTTTAAAAATCAAAGTGCTGTGGATTGCCTTACCCCTCAGCTTCTACCTCATCGGGCAACTTTTTGTATACACCAATCATGTACGTTTTACAAAAGATCAGCGCATCTACTTTGACCCTACAAACAATCAAGTTTTTGTAGATCTAATCAAAGCTGACAGTATAGCTTTTAACCTCGCTACAGATATCATACAAGTAAAAGAAGTCAAAGCGATCCAAAAAAACAGAGGTATTCTTTTTGGTTACTATAAAATCAAACTCAGACAAGGACAATTAATAGTCCCCTATCTTGTTGAACAAAACTCTGCCGCCACCAACCGTCAATTCTTTAGCTACCTGAATAAAAATTTTAAAATAACCGTAGAAAGCCGGTTATTCCCTATTATTTAACATGAAAAAAGGGATAAAACCACTTGCTTCATCCCTTTTCTTATATTTTCATTAATCTTATTTAAGCATTTACCACTGCCCAAATTTTATCTTTTAATTGCTGAATATTCTTTCCTGAAACCGAAGATATAAAAATTGAAGGCACACCTGTGGGTACTGTTTTCGCCATCTCTGCTTCCAATTCATCATCTAACATATCCGACTTTGTTATCGCCAACAAGCGGGGCTTGTCAATCAGTTCCGGATTATATGCAGTCAGCTCGCTCAATAAAATATTATACTCTTCCTCAATCGTCCGATCTGTATCTGCCGGTATCATAAAGAGCAAGATTGAATTCCGCTCTATATGCCTCAAGAATCTATAGCCTAATCCTTTTCCCTGCGATGCTCCCTCTATAATCCCGGGTATATCGGCCATTACAAAAGACTTATTATCCCGATACGATACGATACCTAAATTAGGCACTAGCGTTGTGAATGGGTAATCTGCAATTTCCGGTTTAGCTGCCGATACTACGGAAAGCAATGTTGATTTACCTGCATTAGGAAAACCCACCAATCCTACATCTGCCAGCACTTTCAACTCCAGCACGACCCATTGTTCTTTCCCCGGGATTCCCGGCTGCGCATAACGTGGTGTTTGCTGCGTTGCCGATTTAAAATGCCAGTTTCCCAAGCCACCTTTTCCTCCTTCAGTGAGTATTTTTGTTTCGCCATCTTCCGTGATATCGAACAATACTTCACCTGTCTCTGCATCCTTAACAATAGTGCCTAAGGGAACTTCTAGAATTTCATCTTTCCCTGTAGCTCCCGTCATTAAGGTACTTCCTCCGGGCTGCCCATTTTCTGCAATTACATGTTTTCTGTACTTTAAATGCAACAAAGTCCAGTGCTGACTTGAGCCTTTCAAAATAACATGCCCCCCTCTTCCGCCATCTCCACCTGCCGGACCACCTTTAGCCGTGAACTTATCACGGTGTAGATAAGTCGACCCGGCTCCTCCGCTACCCGAGCGGCAACACACCTTCACATAATCTACAAAATTTGAGCCTTGGGCCATATATAAATTACCTCGTTTACTTATTTATACTGATCGATAATAGTAGTCAACGATTTAAAAATCGTTTCAATCTCACCGATACCATTTACTTTATCCAGTTTACCCTGCTTCTCATAGTAAGGTAAAACATGAATTGTTTTACTAAAATACTCTTCAATTCTCTTCTGCAACTTATCCGCAGCATCATCTGCCCGACCTGAAATTTGCTGTCTCTTCGCAATACGTTCTGTCAGTTCTTCTTCTGTTACATCTAAAGCTACCACTCCAGAAATTTCCTGCCCAATAGAGGCTAAGAAATTATCTAATGCTTCTGCCTGCGCCACTGTTCTTGGGAAACCATCAAAAATAAATCCTTTTGCCGATTCATTTTTCTTAATTTCTTCTTCCAACATAGCTATCGTTACCGAATCCGGCACCAAATTACCTTCCGCAATAATTTGACTTACCTGTTGTCCAAGTTCTGTTTGGTTTTTAATATGAGCACGAAAAATATCACCCGTAGAAATATGTACCAATTGGTACTTCTCAATTAATTTTTCAGATTGAGTACCTTTACCAGCACCTGGAGGGCCAAATAAGACAAGGTTTAGCATAAGTTTTTTAGTTTTAATCTGTGTTCGAAAAAAAAGCCTAATCCGTCTTGAGAATTAGGCTTCGTACAACTAGGTGCGCTCAAAGGGAGTCGAACCCCTAACCTCCTGATCCGTAGTCAGGTGCTCTATCCAGTTAAGCTATGAGCGCGGTAACCATTAACAAACCTTGACTTGTCGCCTTTTGCTATGGTGATGCAAATATAGAAAAAACGAATTAATACACAAAGCTTTTTCTCTTAAATTCTCATCAACCTTTCATTCTTAAAAAATTCAGAACAAACATTATCTCTTTGTCTCTAAATTTAGTAATTTGCTTCCTTGGCAAGGTTAAAAAAAAGTGCGCTCAAAGGGAGTCGAACCCCTAACCTCCTGATCCGTAGTCAGGTGCTCTATCCAATTGAGCCATGAGCGCAGTCTTTTTATTTCAACAACGTATCCGTTGTTTTGGTGATGCAAATATCGTTACTTTTTATATCTTTCCAAATTATTTTCACAAATAAATCAGCATCAAAAAGCCACATGCGCATATATTGCTGATTAAAACACAATTACAAGAACATATTTTTTTCAAAAACTCCTATAATTTTTATGCTACACAGTAAAAAAACACACATCATCACTTTGCGTAACAGATAAAAACTAAACAGAACGCAATAAACTCCCAAAATATTTGTAAATTCTGTTGAGAAATAAATAACCTGCAAACAACTATATGCACACGAATAACTACATATATATGAAAAAACACAGCATTAAAACACATAAAATACGAATCGGAGATATCAGTATAGCTTATCACCTTAAAGAATCAGTTGTCAGCAACAGTCCTGTCATCCTGTTTTTGCACGGGTTTCCATTCAATAAAAACATGTGGCGCCCCCAGCTGGAAGCTCTAGACGATAACATAACCGGTATAGCCGTAGATATCCGCGGTCATGGTTTAAGCACTGCCGGTCACGGCTTCTTTTCCATCGATTGCTTTGCGAAAGATTTGCTTGCATTCATTAAAAAACTAAACATAGAAAAAGCTATACTTTGTGGCATATCCATGGGGGGCTATATTGCACTTCGCGCCCAAGAATTATTCCCCGAATATATAAGTGGACTAATACTATGCGACACCCATAGTAAAGCCGATAATAACCTCATGAAAGTAAAGCGTTTTGACAGCATACAAGCCCTACTGCTTCATGGTAGACGCCCATTTGCCATGGGTTTTGTACAAAATGTATTTGGCCAGAAAACGCTACGTGAGTCATCCTCTGCTATCGACCTTATTAAAAGCAGCATCCGTCGAAATAACCTCAACAATATTTGCTCAACACTTCTAGCGCTTGCCTCCCGAACAGACACCACAGACACGCTTCAACATATCGACGTCCCTACATTACTGATACGGGGTGCTGAAGATAAAATAACAGCTAAAGCAGATATGCAGGAAATGGAAAAGAAAATTAAAAACGCTGTCTATATAGAAATAAATGAAGCGGGACATTTACCCAACCTAGAAGCTACCGACGAGTTCAATAAACTCGTACAGAATTTTATACAAGAAAATATCACAACAGATTAAACATCCGTAAAACAATGGGTAAAAGCAGCTTCGATCATTTTCGAGTGCAAGGAGAAACTTGCACTCGAAAACAACTGCTGTACTAGCTAAGATCCAACTTTTCTTTAGCCAGCTCGTATCCTTTTTCTATAAGCTCTGCCGCCTTATGAAACTCCCATATCCCCGAACAATCAATAGGGACATCAATTACATAATCTGGCTTATAAAGTTCAAATGACAATTCAGCAAGCTTCCGCCGCATAGCATAATAAGACTCCTGCAACAAAGACATCGCACTGAGCCTGTTAAACGTAGTTACTGCTTTTTCCGGCAAACCATCCAAGTTAACAGCAATAACTATATTATCCTTCTTGCTTACATGACTAATCGGGACGGGGTTCAGAACAGCCCCATCAACCAAAAACATATTTTCCTTCTCCACTCCCGTAAACACCCCTGGTATAGCAATAGAGGCCCGAATAGCGTTATAAACACTTCCTTTTTCAAAAACAACCTCTTTCTCTGCTCTCAAATCTGTTGCAACAGCTCGGTATCGTATAGGAAGATCCTCTATATTTACATCTTCAAACACTTGCTGCAAAGTTTCTAAAACACGCACTCCTTTTAAAAAACCACTTTTTGAATTTGTAAAATCCATCAAGCGAAATACCTGCCCTCTCGTCAATTTACTCATCCACTCGCCCAACTCCTGTACCTTCCCTCCCGCAAAAGCTGCGCCTACCAGCGCACCTATAGAACAACCGATAACCTCATCAATTTCATAACCTCTATCCAGCACATAATGAATAACACCAATTTGAGTCAGTCCTCTTGCTCCTCCACTCCCCAACACCAATGACACTTTCTGTTTTCGACCTGTATCTGTCATATACATCAAAATTTCATATCCACATGCTACAAATAAACCTTATTTATGGGGTATGTTGGCTAAGATCGCACATAAGAACTTCCAAAACTTCTGCACCGAAGAGATCGAAACACGTTCTTGTGGCGAGTGTGCTCCCAATATCGTAGGTCCAAAAGAAATCATCTCCATATCGGGGTAATAACGACCTAACAAGCCACACTCTAGGCCCGCATGGCAAGAAACGACCTCTGCTTTACCGGCAAACAAATCACTGTATAAAGTGTTCAATAGGTCTAATATTTCGGAGTTTGGATTAGGCGTCCAGCCCGGATAATCGCCCGAAAAAGAAACCTCTGCTTCCATAAGCTCAAAACCAGCTTTTAAAGTATCTGCCAAATCCATTTTTGACGACTCAACCGACGATCTCGTCAAACATTTCACCACAATTTCACCATCCTTCACCAATACGCGAGCTATATTATTCGACGTCTCTACCAGATCTGCAAAACCGGCACTCATCCTATATACGCCGTTGGGCGCCACATATAAAGCCCGCAACAATTTACTTTGTACATCAACAGGCACTAAGCCACCTTCAAAGTTCACAACTTCTTCCATCTCCACCCGAAGTGCAGGCTCCATTATAGCATACTCTTGTTTTATAAAACTCGCCACCTCTTCTACCCTTTCTTTCAACAGCTCTACTTTTCCTTCCTCACAAGCAAAAACAGCCACCCCTTCTCTTGGAATTGCGTTTCTCAAGCCTCCACCATCAATTTTCGATATGCGCAGCCCATATTCCTCTAGCGAAAACAGCAATCGTGCGATCAGTTTATTTGCGTTCCCCAGCCCTTTATGAATATCCATCCCCGAGTGTCCGCCCTGAAGGCCGTCAACGGTTAGTTTAAAAAACCTCAAACCGCCGTCAGCTTTTTCAACGGTATAAGCTCTTCGTGCAGTAACATCTATCCCGCCTGCACAGCCAATATCTATTTCGGTATCCTCTTCTGTATCTAGGTTTAGTAAAATATCTCCTTTTAAAAAATCTGGCTGCAAGCCCTTTGCACCTGTCATTCCTGTCTCTTCGTCTATAGTAAACAAAGCTTCAAGAGCCGGGTGCGCTATATCTGTTGAAGCCAGCAAAGCCATAATAGCTGCCACCCCTATACCGTTATCAGCCCCTAATGTGGTTCCTCTTGCTTTCACCCAGTCGCCATCCACATACATATCTATACCCTGACTATCAAAATCAAAATCCGAATCGGCATTCTTTTGATGCACCATATCCAAATGCGACTGCAAAACAACGGTCTTTCTACCCTCCATGCCTGCTGTCGCAGCTTTGCGTATAAGCACATTGCCCACTGCATCCTTCTCTGCCTCCAACCCTATCCGCTTTGCAAAATCAAGCATAAAAGCAATAACTCTCTCTTCTTTTTTAGATGCCCGGGGTATACTATTCAATTCATTAAAATTTCCCCATACACTTTTAGGTTCCAACGTTGTGATCGCTATCTTCATGTCAATTAAATTCAATTATTTACATCAAAAATAAGCAATCCCTAACACATAAACATTGGCAGACGTTCATTTCAATAAAACAATATTCATTTACCCCGTGTATTTACCGTCTTTTCCACGATATGCTGTCCTAAGATAAAAAAGTAGTACAAAAAAAGCGTCCGAGTAAATACTCGGACGCCTACCAAACCAATTATTAACCTAATTATGAAATTTTTGAAATTTCAACCATACCTACAATACATAACGCCCAACTTAGCAATAAAGTATACCTATTCCTTATTATTTTCACAGAGTTTGTCTGGCAATGCGCTTGAGCAGCTATTTACTTCGTATTAAGTAAACCAACAAAATACCCGACAAGAAAAAACTAGCTATAAAACCCAGCCATGATAAAATCGGCATTCCCCATAATATATACCCCACTCTACCATGCGCTAAAATACTTGCACCTATACCAAAAGTCATGGCCAATATGGATAACAGAAACTTATTGCCTATCCGGTGTAAAATCAATTGTAATTCATCAAAGCCCTGCAACTTATGATTTAGGGTTAGCTTATCGTTTTTAGTTTTCTCCAAAACCATCAGCATATCTTCGGGCACACTGCCCAACACCTGCGTGAAAAACTTTATTTTTTCACTTATCAGCTCTTTAATATACTTAGGTGAAGCTTTTTCTTTGGCTATCTTTTTAGCAAAGGGCGATATACTTTCCGGAATATTTAAATGAGCATTCAACTGCCTGCCTGTGCCCTCCAAAATTGCGACCCCTCTTAACAGGATATAAACAAAATCTGGCAATAAGATACTGTTGCTCTCCAAAATTTTATTCAGCTTTTTCAGCATCACCCCTATATCGATATCTTCTAGAGAATTATCTTCTATCAATTGAAAAATTTCGAAAGCATCGCGTTCCAACTGCCGTTCATCTTCAATGTAATGTACAATTGACAACTTTTTTATGTTACGTATGAGTCCTTTCGCATCCTTCATTAAAAAGTTCATAACCATCCCCTCAATACAGGAACGGTCGGTGGGTATCATAAAACCCATAGAACCAAAATCAATAAAAATAATTTGTCCTCTTCTATTTACAAATACATTTCCAGGATGCGGGTCGGCATGGAAGAAACCATGTTGCAGCACCTGCTCCAAGTACAGATCCAAACAAGACTGCGCCACAACTGCCGGTGAAAATCCAAATTCCTTCAATCCCTCCAGATCATTAATTTTCACACCCGACACAAACTCCATACATAAAATATCATCGTTCGAATACTGCCTATATACCTTTGGCACATACACCGCTTTATTACCGGCAAAGTTTCTTCTAAAACGATCAATATTGTTTAGTTCACTTACAAACGAGAGTTCGCTCAATAAAGAGGCCGTAAAAGACTGTACAATTTCGTAAAGATTCATACGCTGTACAGATTCATATTTTGTACGCAAGAACTTTACCAGGTCACTTATAAAATCAAGATCCGCCTCTACAACCTCCCTAATTCCTGTCCGTTTCACTTTCAGCACCACCTCTCTTCCATCGAGCAACTTCGCCCGATACACCTGCCCTATAGAAGCGGCAGCAAGTGGCAGGCTTTCTACTTCGGCAAAATGCTCATCCACTACAATCCCTAAAGACTCTTCTATCTTCTGCCGGATATCCAGTTCTTCTGCCGGCACATTATCCTGTAGCTTGATAAGCTCCGCCCTCAGGTCAGCCGGAATAATATCCGCCCGGTTGCTTAACAATTGCCCGAGCTTAATAAAAGTAGGCCCAAGCTCTTCTATTGCCAAGCGCACGCGGACATTAAAATCATCCTGAAAAATTTTCTTTGTACTTTCATTCCATAAAAGCACACTATCCGGAATAATTCGGTCTATATTACTTCTTGAAAGAATTTCATCAAAACCATGTTTTGATAAAATCGTCAAAATCTGCCCGACCCTCTTTATCTTCTGTATACCGTACATAAAACGCCACTCGTCATTATTGTTTATTACTTTTATTCTTTAAAACCACCCTTGCGTAGCAGCCTAGAAAAAACGCATAGCGCCAGCCGACGCTTTCTTGTTACATGAAACAATAAAAGTATACGAATGTTTGCTTTTTATCCCGCTTATCAGTAAAACTAAAGGTAGCTCTTACTTTGCGGCCCTTGATTAAACAGAAGGTCAATAATACTTAAATCAGGAATAAAACCCGTCATACTTTCAAATACCTGATAATAGGGTGTATGCTTCTCCCACACACTATTTTTCTTCGGATGAATAGCTGTACGGTATTCATTCTCCGCTTTCATCGGGTGGAAGCTTTCCGACAAAGATATGGTGCGGTTTATCTTCAAACATTTCAATATCAACTCCAGTTGCTGTAGATTGAAATCCATCAAATACTCATATTTTGTTTCATAAAAACGTGCGAAGTCATCTTCATAAAACTCAAAGTAAGCAGAGCTTCTATAGGCCGTCTGCAAACTTAACCAATGCAAACGCTGCCAGTCAAACTCATAATTTATCAACGTATCTTTCATTGCCCTGCGCTCTCTTCTTCCGTGTACAATTGGCACAATAAGATCCAGCCGTCCATTTGCTGTACCTATTGTTGTTCGGGTTCGGTATGTCTGTTTCGGAAAATGTTCATGCTGATCCAATACAATAGGACTATCAGTCGTGTGAATAACATGAAAATACGAAACTGGGGGTAAATATAAAGCAGGTAAAAGCAACTGTGATTCCATCAAATTTAACTATTTTAGACAAAACTAACTTATTTTAAAGATATTTGTAAGAATAGCAAATAGAATTCGCCTTTTTCATGAAGCAAAAATTATTATCTATAACATTATACATAATCTCTTTACTCCCATTTTGGATCTTATACCGCTTCTCCGATCTTGCGTATCTCCTTTTGTACTATGTTATTGGCTACCGCAAGAATGTCGTTTACGAAAATCTAAGAAACTCATTTCCTGAAAAATCAGCATCAGAAATAAAATCCATTGCGAAAAAGTTCTACCGCTACTTCCCCGACATCTTGATTGAGGCTATCAAAATGAAATCCATGAGTGCCGCTCAAGTTAAGAAACGCATGGAACTCATTGATGAGGATGAAATATACAGGCATTTAGAAAAAAATAAAGGTGTCATCGGCGTTACAGCTCATTATGGAAACTGGGAGTTGGGCATACACCGTCTATCGCTGATGACCGATGCACCGGTTCTTATTATCTACAAGCCTCTAAATAATAAAGTCGTCAACAATGTATTCAACGAGCTTCGCTCTCGTTTTGGTGCTTTGATGATTCCTATGAAGCAAATATTGAGACATGTCATACGTTTAAAAGGCAAACCACACATCAGTATGTTCGTAGCCGACCAGACACCCATATATCAGGATTCAGACTATTTTTTAAACTTTTTAAATCAAGACACCCTCGTCTATACGGGTACCGAAAGGATAGCGCGTCTCACAAAAGACCCGATCGTATACTGCCATATCGGTCGAAAACAAAAACGCGGCCACTACTTCTGTAAATTTACTACCCTTGTCGAAGATCCAGATGTATACGAGGAACACGAAATAACAAAACTGCATAACAAATTTACAGAAGATATTATTAGAGAAACTCCGGAGTATTGGTTATGGTCGCATAAACGCTGGAAAAGAAAACGTAGAAAATGAAGTACTATCCAAAAGTAGCAGTTGTTATACTTAACTGGAACGGAATCTTCTTCTTAGAAAAATTTCTTCCTTCGGTTTACAACAGCACGTACCCTAATATTGAGTTCATCATTGGCGACAACGCCTCTGAAGATGGGTCTATCAAATTTATAGAAGACACTTACCCTTCTATTACCATTATACGCAATAGCGAGAACTTAGGCTTTGCAGGAGGCTATAACGCTGTTTTAGAACAGGTCGAGGCCGACTACTACGTGCTTCTCAACTCCGATGTGGAAGTTACTCCATCTTGGATCGAGCCCGTAATTGACTACATAGAATCAGAGCCCAATATGGTTGCTGCACAACCAAAGATTCGCGCCTACCATGCACGTGATTATTTTGAGCATGCGGGTGCTGCCGGCGGTTTTATCGACCGTTACGGCTATCCTTTCTGCCGGGGCCGTTTATTTCAGTCTGTAGAAAAAGACGAGGGCCAATACGACCAAAATATAGATATCTTTTGGGCCACGGGAGCCGCGCTATTTATCAAGTCCAGTGCTTGGAAAGCTGCCAAAGGCTTTGACAGCGATTTTTTTGCGCATATGGAAGAAATCGATCTTTGCTGGCGCCTTAAGAAAATGGGTTGCCGCATAGGTTACGTCCATAACTCCACCGTTTACCACGTCGGTGGTGGTACCTTAAACACCAGCAACCCTAAAAAAACATACTTAAATTTCCGCAACAACCTTGTTATGTTGCAGAAAAACCTCGCTTTTCTACCTGCTCTCTGGGTAATTTCCGTGCGCTTCTGGTTAGATTTTGCAGCCCTGTTTAAATTCCTTCTTGAGCGCAAACCTCAAGATGCATGGGCAGTGAGCCGAGCTCACCAATATTTTCTGATCAATATCTTCAGAAATGCTAGAAAAAGAAAGCAACCCAACAAGCAATTTAACGCAACCGGTTTTTATAAAAAATCTATAACATGGCAGCACTTTGTGAATAAAATACAGCGGTTCTCTGATTTAAAAGCGAATAATTTCAAATAAAAGACCTCTCATAGAACTTTACTAAAGCACGTTTTTCTCAACACTCTAGCTTGCGCATCCTTTGCAATAATTTCTTTTGTTTTATTGAAGCAAAGGACTTTTAAATGCTTATTTTTGTCCATTATGCTAGCAGATATTCAGAAAAAAATAGTCCAACTTACTGACGAACTTCATACATATAACTACGAGTATTATGTATTGGCAAATTCAGTAGTATCCGACTATGAATTTGACCTGAAACTAAAAGAACTGGAAGCATTAGAAAACCAATACCCCCAGTTTAAAGATCCCAATTCGCCAACACAAAGAGTAGGCGGTGATATCACACAAAAATTCAACACTGTCGCCCATAAATGGCCTATGCTGTCTTTAGGTAACACCTATAACGAGCAGGAGCTACGGGACTTTGACGAGCGTGTCCGCAAAATCATTGGTGACGATGTGCAATACGTCTGCGAATTAAAATTTGATGGGCTTTCAATTTCTTTAACCTACGAGCACGGAAAACTCATACAGGCAGTAACCCGTGGCGATGGGGTTCAGGGCGATGAAGTAACTGAAAATGTAAAAACAATCCGTAATGTCCCCCATCAGTTAAAGGTAGGTAACTACCCTGATCTCTTTGAAATAAGGGGCGAAATTTTCATGCATCATGCAGCCTTCAAAAGGCTCAATACCGAGCGGGAGCTCGCCGGCGAACAAACCTATGCTAACCCAAGGAACTTTGCATCCGGCACCATAAAACTACAAGACCCAAAAGAAGTGGCTAAACGTCCGCTGGACTGCTACCTCTACTTTTTATATGCCGACAACAGAAGGCAACTTTTTGCATCACATTGGGAAAGCTTAAAAGCTGTTGAAAACTGGGGCTTCCATGTCTCCGAGCACAGTAAACTTTGCCACAATGTACAGGAGCTTCTCGACTTTGTCCATTATTGGGACACCGCCCGTCATCAATTATCTTACGATATTGACGGTATTGTCATCAAGGTTAATGATTACGCACAACAGGAAGAACTAGGCTTTACCGCCAAATCTCCGCGCTGGGCGATATCCTATAAATTCAAAGCCGAACAGGCCGAAACTCAACTAATCGGGGTCAGCTATCAGGTCGGCCGCACGGGTGCAGTCACGCCTGTTGCCAACTTAGCAGCGGTTTCACTGGCCGGCACAACCGTCCGCAGGGCATCGTTACATAATGCCAACGAAATAGAACGATTGGGGCTGCACGAAAACGACTATGTATTTGTCGAAAAAGGTGGTGAAATCATTCCTAAAGTTATTGCCGTCAATACAGAAAAAAGGCTACCTACAGCGGTTCCTATAATCTATCCGACGGTGTGTCCGGAATGCCACACCCCATTAATTCGTGAAGAAGGTGAAGCTGTACACTATTGCCCCAATGATGAAGGCTGCAAACCGCAGATCGTCGGCAAACTACAGCACTTCATCGGTCGTAAGATGATGGATATTCAGGGGCTTGGTAATGAAACTATCGAAACATTTTTTAATCTGGGTTTACTGCGCAGTTTTTCAGATCTCTACCGTCTCCACGAGCAGAAAGAGCAACTGGAAACAATTGAACGTTTTGGCGAAAAATCCATTAAAAACATGCTAGAGGGCTTAGAGCTTTCCAAATCCAAACCTTTTGAAAAAGTATTATTTGCGCTCGGTATCCGTCATGTTGGTGAAACAATCGCTAAGAAACTTGCCGTACACTTTAAAAATATAGAAGCCATGTCGGCCGCCAGCATAGAGGAAATGTCCAACGTACCCGATATTGGCGAGCGAATAGCCCAAAGTGTGTACGATTACCTTCGTGATCCGCACCATATAGCCGAAATAGCCCGTTTAAAAGCAGCTGGCCTGCAGTTTGAAACTCTCGTAAACGAAACTACACCGGCTGGAAACAGCTTAGCCGGAAAAACATTTGTTATTTCAGGTGTCTTTGCCGACATTTCAAGAGAAGAACTAGCCGAGCTCGTTGTGGCTCACGGCGGAAAAATGGTAACCAGCATCTCCAGCAAACTCAGCTATTTGATTGCCGGCGATAAGATGGGACCATCAAAACTAGCAAAAGCAGAAAAATTACAAATCCCGATAATATCAGATCAGGATATATTAAACATGATAAATTAAATACATTAAAAAAATGAATGAGCTTCAAGGAGCAGGTGTAGCTTTAGTTACTCCCTTTAATGCAGATGGGACAATTGATTTCGATTCATTGGGCAACCTCATTGACTATCAAATCAACCAAGGAATGAACTACCTGGTATCTTTAGGTACTACCGGTGAAACAGCAACATTAAACGAGAAAGAACGAAAGCAGGTGTGGGATTTTACAGTGAAGCAGGTCAATAAACGGGTACCTATCGTTGCAGGCATAGGGGGCAATAATACGCAGGAAGTTGTTCATCAAATAAACAACTTTGACACCAATGGCTTTACCGCCTTATTATCTGTATCTCCATACTACAATAAACCTGTCCAAGAAGGTATTTATCAACATTATAAAGCGATAGCCGAAGCTTCAAAACTTCCTATCATCTTATACAACGTGCCTGGGCGCACCGGCAGCAACATGTCGCCGGCTACAACAGTCCGTTTAGCCCAAGACTTTCCAAACATCGTGGCTACAAAAGAAGCCTCTGGCAACTTCGCCCAATTCAACGAGATTATGCGTGATAAACCAGCAGACTTCTCCTTAATTTCTGGCGATGACCCCGTAACATTGCCTATGATGGCAATCGGTGCGATCGGAATTATTTCCGTTGTTGGTAATGCTTTCCCTAAAGAAGTCGCTGCACTAACAAAGGCTGTTGCTGCAAATGATTTCATTACCGCACGCAAACTCCACAATGCCTTACTAAAAATCACCGATTTATGCTTTGTCGAAGGCAACCCCTGTGGTGTCAAATACATCCTTCAAGCAAAAGGGATCATTAAACAGGATACTGTACGTCTACCCCTTGTTCCGGTTACAGCACAAACAAGGAAAGCAATAGACCAAGAGCTTACCAAGCTTCAATAAAACACAAAAAAGAGACTGCCTTTTTGAGACAGTCTCTTTTTTTATAGCATGGCGGTTACTGCTCTGTACTAGAACCCCGCTTTTATATTTTTATCAGCTGCCAATAATCCCTTGCAAATATTCCCCACCAAAGCAGGTCCCTCATAAATAAAACCAGTATACACCTGCACCAAACTAGCTCCTGCATTCAGTTTATCTATAGCATCCTGCGCCGAATGAATACCTCCTACCCCAACAATCGGAAAAGCCCCATTTGCTTTACGTGCAATATACTGTATCACCTCTGTTGATCTTTTGGTCAAAGGCGCACCGCTCACCCCACCTGCCTCACTCACCAATTTCGGGTCACTTCGTAACCCCGCTCTAGAAATGGTAGTATTTGTTGCAATCACCCCTGCGATCCCCGTATCCTGTACAATATCAACGATATCATCCAATTGCGAGTTTGTCAAATCTGGTGCAATCTTCAATAAAATAGGGCGTTGTATATGTTTCGTATGGTTTAGATCCTGCAATGTCCTTAACAGTTTTGTCAGCGGTTCTTTTTCCTGCAAATCGCGTAAGCCCGGTGTATTGGGCGAACTGACATTTACAACAAAATAATCTACATACTCAAACAAACTATTGAAACAATAGGTATAATCATGAATAGCCTCTTCATTGGGCGTATCTTTATTCTTCCCTATATTTCCACCTATAATCAGTCCGTTCCGTTCTTTCAAGCTCTTCAAACGAGCTGCTGCCACATCTGCCCCTTGGTTATTAAAGCCCATTCTATTAATGAGTGCATTATCAGCTACCAAACGAAACATGCGAGGTTTATCATTCCCTGGTTGCGGTCTGGGCGTTACCGTTCCTATCTCGATAAAGCCAAATCCCAGCCCGGCCATCTCCGAAATATACTCTGCATTCTTATCAAAGCCTGCAGCCAAGCCTACCGGATTTTTAAACTTAATACCAAACACCTCACGCTCCAAGCGCGGGTCTGTTACACTATAGATGGATTTAACAGCAGATTTAACACCCCAAATCTTATTTGCTTTACGCAAACCACCTGTCACTTGGTGATGGGCAGTTTCCGGATCCATGCTAAAAAACAAAGGCTTGACTAATTTGTACATATAGGGTCAAAAGTAACAAGTTAAGAGCTAAAAGCCAATAGCAATATCTAAAAACCGTTAACAATTAATTTCCCTACTCGCTTTGTTTTTATAATAATCATTTACAGATAATCGTTACTTTTGCTCACATAATGATATCTATTAATAATTTAACTTTTGAAATTGGCTCACGTGCTTTATACGACGAAGCCAGTTGGCATATAAAACCAGGAGACAAAACAGGACTTATCGGGGCCAATGGCACCGGAAAATCCACGCTGCTCAAACTGATTGTAGGCGACTACACCCCTACTTCAGGCAGTATATCTATGG
Source organism: Sphingobacterium sp. UT-1RO-CII-1 (assembly GCF_026711005.1). Lineage (GTDB taxonomy): Bacteria > Bacteroidota > Bacteroidia > Sphingobacteriales > Sphingobacteriaceae > Sphingobacterium. Next base: position 181,205 of record NZ_JAPPVJ010000005.1, read on the forward strand.
CTAAAGATCTGAAAATCGGATATCTAAACCAAGATCTTTTGTCTTACCATTCTGATAAGAGCATTCTTTATGTAGCAATGGAAGCCTTTGAACGCCAAAACCAGCTGCATACAGAAATCGAAGCACTATTAAAAAAATTAGAAACTGATTACTCAGATGATATTTTAAATAAGCTCAGCGACAAGCAAACCGAATTTGAAGCCCTAGACGGCTACAGCATCGAGTTCCGGGCGCACGAAATTTTGGCAGGTCTGGGTTTTTCCGAAGAAGAGCAAAAGCGACCACTGGCGACCTTTTCCGGCGGATGGCGCATGCGTGTCATGCTGGCCCGTATTCTGCTCCAAGCGCCTGATATTCTTCTGCTCGATGAGCCGACCAACCACATGGACTTACCTTCCATCAAATGGCTAGAAGGCTATTTACAAGCTTTTGAAGGCGCCATCGTCATCGTTTCTCACGACAGGTATTTCCTCGACCGGATTATCAACAAAACAGTAGAATCCAGGAAAGGAAAACTCACACTCTATGCAGGCAATTACTCGTTCTACTTAGAAGAAAAATCTCTCCGTGAGGAAATCCAAAGCAATCAATACAAAAATCAGCAAGCAAAAATCAAACAGGAAGAGCGTTTAATCGAGCGTTTCCGTGCGAAAGCAAGTAAAGCTAAAATGGCACAATCGCGCATTAAAGCACTGGACCGTATGGAACGTGTTGACGATGTAGATGACGATAACCCGGAAGTAAACTTCCAATTCAAATTTTCCAAACCTTCGGGCCGACATGTGGTCACGTTAGAGAATATTTCTAAATCTTACCCTAATCTACCTATCCTGAACGAAACCGACGGACTGATTGAGAAAGGCGATAAGATAGCTTTAATAGGTGCCAATGGTAAAGGAAAATCAACGTTACTGCGCATCATTGCCGATGCCGACCCTGAATACACCGGCAAAAGCATCAAAGGCCATAACGTTTCGCAAACCTTCTTTGCGCAGCATCAGCTAGAAGCGCTTCACCTTGAAAACACCATCATCCAAGAAATGATCAACTTTGCGCCCAAGCATACCGAAACAGAGCTACGCTCTATTCTAGGCTGTTTTCTTTTCACGGGCGACGATGCTTTCAAAAAAATCAAGGTACTCTCTGGAGGCGAAAAATCACGTGTTGCGCTTGCAAAAGCTTTAACCGCCGATGCCAACTTTTTGGTACTCGATGAGCCGACCAACCATTTGGACATGGCCTCTGTTAATATTTTAATCCAAGCTTTACAGCAATACGAAGGAACCTTTATCGTCGTGTCCCACGACCGCTATTTCCTTGACCACGTAGCCAACAAAATCTGGTTTATCGAAAATCAGGAAATCAAAGAATATCCGGGCACCTACGAGGAGTATGAAGTATGGAATGCGCAACGTGTTGTAAAGCCCGAAGTTAAAAAAGCAGAAAAAAAGCCTGTGGTAAAAGAAGAACCCAAAGCTATAAAAGAAAAGTCGGCTGAAGACCCTTCCAAAACCCTGCAGCGAAAAAACAGAGAACTGACCAACCTGGAACAGCAAATAGCCGAAAAAGAAAAGGTTGTCAACAGTTTAGAATTAGACCTAGCGACAGAAGAAGTCTATAGCGACCCGCAGAAGCTTCAAGAGGTCACCCGAAATTACAACAGTGTAAAAGCCGAATACAAACAGCTGCAAACAGCTTGGGAAGTATTGGCCGAAGAAATAATGGGTCTAGAATAAGCCCTCACTTCCATTGCCTTTCCTGGTTTTTAAAGAAATCAGGAAAGGCAATTTTCGCTATAAAAAAACTATTACTATCTTGGTCCTGTTAGTTGCTGTATGTTTTTTTAAAACATACACTTATCAAATGTAGCCATGAATAGAAAAATCCAGTTTGCCTTCTTTCTCCTATGCATTGTCAGCCTGCAATCCTGCAAGTATGGCCGTTTCGCCTATTACAACTTTGCCAACATCACCGATCATAAAATATTCCCTGCGCGCCCACTGCACGCCAGCGCCGCACCTTTTGTTTTCCCTGAGGCTACCTCTCCTCTAGACAGCGAGTCGATTTATAGCGATAGCACGGGCAAAAGCTTTGATCAGGTATTAAAAGACAACCATAGCGTCGCTTTTCTAATCATCCAGAACGACAGCATACAATACGAGCGCTACTTTAACAAATACGATGAAGCATCTATTGTTGCTTCCTTTTCTATGGCCAAATCCATCACCTCTATGCTTATCGGTATTGCTATTGATGATGGTTTAATCCGATCGGTCGACGAACCTATCACCAACTACATACCCGAATTTAAAGCCAATGGCCTAGAAAATGTCACGATAAAACACCTGCTCCAAATGACAGCTGGCTTAAAATTCACGGAGAGCTACAGCAACCCTTTTGGCGATGCAGCCAACTATTACTACGGCACCAACCTGCGCAAAGCCTTAAAAAAAGTACATGCCGAGACTGCGCCCGGTCAGAAATTTGCCTATAAAAGTGGCGAAACCCAAGTACTGGGTCTTGTGCTAGAAAGAGCCCTAAAAGACCGCAGCATCACCAGCTACCTCGACGAAAAAGTATGGCGACCTTTAGGAATGGAATATGATGCCAGCTGGAGCTTAGACCGTAAAAAAGAGGGGCTCGAAAAAACTTTTTGCTGTTTAAATGCCCGCGCGCGCGACTTTGCCAAACTCGGGCGCTTATACTTACAAAAAGGCAATTGGAACGGCCAGCAGATTGTTTCTGAGCAATGGGTAAAAGAATCTACCAAAGTCGATACCACCGAAGGAAGTTCTTGGCGTTATCAATACCAGTGGTGGTTGCCCAGCAAAGACGGAGACTTTTACGCCGACGGTATGCTTGGGCAATACATCTATGTCCATCCTGAAAAGGATCTAATCATAGTGCGCTTAGGTAAAAAAAGAGGGGATATTCATTGGACCAAATTCATCCCCGAGCTAGCAGCTAAGCTTTAACAGCTGGCTTATTCTTTACATATACTGCTTTTTAGCTAGGCTTGTCAATCAGCTATACGCTGCTTTACTAGTAAAAACAAATTACCTTCCAAAGGCAGGTAACCATACTCGTATACAAAAAAGTATACCTGTCCTTTCGCTGTTACTAATTGTCCGGTAAACAGGTCCGTTCGAAAACCTTTTGCCAGCAGTTTGTCCTTATTCACTTTCACCATCTTCTCCTCCCCCAAACTCTGCTTCAGGATCCGCCTGTTCTTCTTCAAATCCCTATCCACTTTCCGCACGTAATTATTTGCCTGAACATGCAGCTGGTTATTATATAAATTACGGCAGTCACTATCACAAAAGCGTTTATCTATACGCCCCCGTAACACCTTTTCACAGGCTAAGCAAAATCGTTCTTCTATCATAATTATCCGTTTTCAAACGTTTTCAAACGCTTATAACCGTTTATAAGTGTTTAAAAACGATTATTTCCAAAAACACGCAACATCTTTGTATCAGTCAATCAGTTAGCTTTATTGACATATGAAGATAAGATATTAAACAGTGATGTACAATTAAATTCAAGAATATGCAATCATTAGTAAACTCTGTACAACTGATCGGTCGTCTAGGTAACGACGGAGAAGTCAAAACAACAAATTTAGGCTCTAAAGTGAGTAATGTCCGTTTAGCGACGCAGCAATTCTTTAAAAACAGATCCGGCGAATGGGTTCAGGATACCAAATGGCATAGCCTCGTATTTTGGGGAAAGCTTGCCGAACGGCTGGAAAAAAGTGCTAAAAAAGGAAGCCGCATTGCTGTTCAAGGGGCTTTATTGCAGCGCAGCTACATGGATAGCAACGACATTGAGCGTGAAGTCTATGAAATTAGGGTCAACCGCTTTATTGTTTTAGATAACGCAAAGGCAAAAACCGCCTCTGCAGCACTCCCAGAGTCTCAAACAGCCTAGTTAAAAAAGTCTGCCCTTTATTATTTATATAATCAAGGGCAGACTTTTATCCTTTACGCACCATGGCTAACCTATTAGCGCTATGTATCTTTAGCGCAATCGTGCCTGTGCGCAATTTTCATTTCTTTTTATGCTTTTTTTCTTCTTTCTTTTAACTATAAATCCAGACCAGCTAACTCCGCTATTTTTTTCGGAATATCTGTATTTTCCATTTTGTGCGTAAACACCTCCGCACCTGCTCCGATAGCAAATACAGGTATATAAGCAGCCGAGTGGTTTCCTGATGCCCACGCTACAGAACCTTGCTTATTCAATATTTTAATAGCTTCAGTCGCCAATTTACTATCTGTCGCATACAAACTTTTAGATGTCTCTTCCTTATGGTTTACAAAGCTTTTCTCATACAGTTCTTTCAACTCTTCTGCATCATCCTCTTTCACCTCTATCGCTGTAAACAACCCTAGATTAGCACTTAATAAGTTTTTCACCTCTTCCCAGCTCACTTCATTTTTAGACGCTCTCAATGTTGCTAAACGCTTGGATAACTCGCCTTGCGAGACCCGCTGATTGGCCAATTTTTTAGTATCCAGTCTGCTGCTGCCATTTCCTATAGCTATACCACCTGTTTCATGGTCTGCTGTTACAATAATCAAAGTCTCCTCGGGGTGTTTTAAATAAAACTCATAAACCTTTTTTACGGATTCGTTAAAGTCCAACATTTCATAAATCGTCGTTGTGGCATCATTGGCATGCGAAGCCCAATCAATCTTCCCGCCCTCTACCATCAAGAAGAAACCTTTGTCATTGTTTTTTGTCAAAGTCTCAATAGCTGCTTCTGTTATCTGTGCCAAGTTTAGATCGCCTTCTTCTTGGTCTATCGCAAACTTCAGCGCATCTGCTTCTGTTCCTTTATCGTTCATCAGGATAATGCGGTCTGTTTTATTTTTCACCGCTTCATACTCTTTCAATCCATACGCCAATGTATAGCCTGCTTTCTCAAACTGCGGGAATAAAGAAGGTGCTTGGCTGTTATCTGCTTTTCTATCCGGACGGAGGAAACTTGATCCTGCAAAAAAATCAAAATCCGACTTCAACAGATCCAATCCTATTTCATAATAATTATTTCTACTGGCCTGCTTTGCATAAAATGAAGCTGGTGTGGCGTGGTCGATACTTACAGAAGTCGTAATTCCTACTTTCATCCCTATTTCTTTTGCTGCTTCGGCAATACTTTTATAAGAAACTGTGCTTGCACTATCCATGCCCAACACACCATTTTTAGTCTTCTTCCCTACAGCCAAAGCTGTTCCTCCAGCTGCCGAGTCGGTCACTCCGTGCGACAGAGAGTAAGAAGTCGCAAATGTCGCATAGGGAAATTTAGAAAAAACCAAAGGAAACACGGTATTCCTATCTTCCTGCGCTGCCAAGAATACTTCTGTCAAATTAATCTGATTGAGGCCCATTCCATCCCCTATCATATAAAATATATACTTAGGCTTTTCAGCAGCAAATCCTGCAACTAGGAATATAAAATAAAAATAAAAAACTAATAGTGTCTTTTTCATATGTTTATTATTTCATGAGCATGCAAGCTCGGTTTGTTTTTTTTCACCTCCGTAAAGATAAACAGTTCATATAAACTTAATGTTAAATCAGGTTATTCACTGTCAATTCTAAACATACATATAAAAGTCGAAAGCTTTCGTCACTTTGTTGACACATCATCTATCATGTCAATGAACAAGAAATCACTTCATAATTTTAAATTAATAAGTATTTTTGCGTCATGACAGATACGCAACACGCCATGATTATCGGAGATTTTGAAAAATACATGCGCCATATATTAGCTAGCCAACATGCTTTCAGTTTAGAATCTTTTGTTACTTTTTCCTCCTCTTTGGTTAATTTTTATCAGGGCAGCAACTTAATAACAGAATCCGAGCGCATCGAAACCGCCCTGATACTCAGCCGCTCTTTTAATGCAGGCATGAGCAACCGCATCACTACAGATGATTTAAACAGCATTGCCGAACTAATTATTTCTGATTTATCGATTGATTATTCCGTTTTAAATCCTATATTTGTCTAAATTCTAAAAAGGGGGATTAGCTCAGCTGGCTAGAGCGTTTGGCTGGCAGTCAAAAGGTCATCGGTTCGACCCCGATATTCTCCACAAAGCCTGAGAAAGTTTCTCGGGCTTTTTTTATATATCAATTTATCCCCCATGGCAATAGTGCCGCACATATTTCATTGCCTCCACCCTACAATCCCTATACCTTGTAAGCCTCTTCGCGTTCCTCTTCTACCCAACATACCGTTCAAGTCAACAGCCAGTCACTCTTTATTCTCAATTTAGAAAAAGTTTACACCTTCAACTCTAATCCATTTAGTTAGGATTAAACCCTCACAACCGAACATCTACAGCATTTTTTAATAATTAAAATATTTTTTCAAAACAATTATTATCTTCAATTGTATTTAAACTACACCAATTTAATGTCAAACATATGTAATTGTGAATTGGCCTATGAAAAACAGTTTTATTTATTTAGCGGCAGTTTTACTCGCCGTGCTGCTTCCGTTTTCAAAAATTTACGGCCAGGTGCCCGATAGCACCTGGGGCAAACATTTTGAAAACTACCCTACTTTTAAATTTAAGGGACTGTTTCAGGCCCGTTATGTAGTAAGTGCAAAAGACGATGTAGATGTGGGCGGGCTCCATCATGCCGACCATTCGGGTGTCAGCAATTCATTTGCGCTCAAATATATGCGGGCGCAGGTGCAGGCTCGGGTCAGCCAGCGCACCGAGGTTGTCGCTTTAGTCAACTTGGCCGATTTCAAGAACGACCCCAAAACCAGAGTTTTAGAAAATGCTTACCTCAAATACACCTTCAGCCCTAAAGCAGCCATCACGGTCGGGCAATTTAGACCCTGGTTCGGCATCGAAGAAACCTACCCTGCCGACATTATGAAATCTCTCGATTGGTCTAACCAATACAGCGAATTTGGAAAAAACGGGTGGACAAGCTTCCAGATCGGAGCTTCCATCGGCGGCACGCTACACTTGGGCAAAATGCCCTTTCAATATGCGGTATCGGTGGTCAATGGAAACGGAAAAAACCAGGTCTCCGACAACGATAACGGCAAACAATACATGACACGCATGGTATTTGGTTTATCCAAAAAATACGGCGTCAATATTGGTCTCAATGGCGGTGTCGGCGAGGTCATCAAAAAACAAGTATACGCTTGGGGCGCAGATATAGTGGGCAATATTCCCTTTTCTCAAAAGTGGTACCTCGATCTGCAGCTCGAAGGCAAGCAAGCAACAAACCATGCGCTTTACCTCTCGACCCCCGAAGCAGAAAGAACCGACAACATCAACAATTACCTTATGCGCGGTTTTTATTTTTTGCCCAATCTTCGTTACCAGATCCGTCATAAAAACCTAGGTTCTATTGAAGCATCCTGTCGCTACGAATATTTAGATCGCGACTTTAACCGTACTTCCAACCCCAGACAAACCATCACCCCTATGTTGGGTTTAGAATTTCTAAAGGACTACGGGGCGCGTATACAGGTAGGGTTACAAATGGATCGCTACAAACATCAATATGCAAATACAACGACCTACAATGGCAACTTATTTATCATACAGGTACAGAGCAGGCTTTAACAAAAACAACTTTAACAATATAAACCACCAACTATGAAAGAAATTAATATTAAAAAGGTTGGCATCACCTTTTTAGTTGCCTTGGTTCTCTGGTTCATCCCCACTCCTGAAGGGGTCGCTCCGGAAGCCTGGCACCTATTCGCAATCTTTGCTTCTACCATTCTGGGCATCATCCTTAAAGCTGCTCCTATGGGCACTATGTGTATGATGGCTATAGGCTTTACCGCCTTGACACAGGTCTTAGCGCCAGGCAACCCAGGGGCTTCTATTACCAAATCCCTCAGCGGTTTCGGCGATAAAGTAATCTGGCTTATCGGTATCTCCTTTTTCATCGCCCGTGGTTTTATCAAAACGGGTCTGGGCAATCGGATTGCTTTCCTTTTTATCAAAATTTTCGGCAAAAGCTCTCTAGGTCTTGCCTACGGTTTAGGCCTAGCCGATATGTGTCTTGCTCCGGCAATTCCCAGCAACACGGCCCGTGGCGGAGGTATTATCTACCCCATCATGAAATCTATGGCCATGAGCTTTGGTTCTGTCCCAGACAATCCTGCTACACACCGAAAACTAGGTTCGTTTCTAACACTCAACAGTTACTACATGAACCTCATCACCTCGTCGATGTTTTTAACGGGCACAGCGAGCAACCCCATGTGTCAAAAATTTGCCGCCAACCTGGGGGTAGACATCACCTGGATGTCCTGGGCTGTTGCGGGCTTCGTCCCCGGCCTTGCGGCATTTATTATTGTTCCTTTGGTGCTGTACAAACTTTATCCACCTGAATTAAAAAAGACGGGCAACGCTGCAAAAATGGCCGACGACAAACTCCGGGAAATGGGACCCATCACTACCCATGAATGGTTGATGCTCGTTGCTTTTTTTGTTCTACTTTCGCTCTGGATCTTTGGTGGTTCGCTATCTATCGATGCTACGACCACTGCCTTTATAGGCTTAACGCTTCTCTTACTCACCTCGGTATTAACCTGGGAAGATGTCAAAGCCGAAAAGGGAGCTTGGGACACCATCGTTTGGTTTGCTGTTTTGGTCATGATGGCCAGCTCGCTCAATGAACTTGGCTTCATCGGCTGGTTCAGCGATTTGGTTAAAGTCCAGATCGGCGGGTTGGATTGGGTGGTTGCTTTCCCAGTTATCATCCTGGTGTACTTCTTCAGCCATTATATTTTTGCCAGCGCCACTGCCCATGTTGCAGCCATGTATGCTGCCCTGCTTGGCGTGGGTATCTCGCTCGGTATTCCGGGCATGCTTCTAGCCATGATGCTGGGCTTTATGGGCTCTATATACGGCGTGCTAACGCACTATGGCCATGGTCCGGCTCCTGTGTTTTTTGGTAGCGGCTATGTCGACCTTAAAGCCTGGTGGCTCCGTGGTTTAGAGATCGGGATCGTCCTGTTGGTCATCTATATGGCTGTAGGCGGTTTATGGATGAAAGTAATCGGTTACTATTAAAATTACACGACTATGTTAACGACCTTATCCCGTAAAATGCTTTTATGCCTTACCGGACTATTTCTTGCCTTCTTCCTCCTTATCCATCTATTGGGTAACCTGCAACTTTTCCTGCCGGCCGAAGAAGCGCGCTTACAATTCAACTGGTATTCTCAATTTCTCTCGGGCAACACCTTCATAAAGCTTGTGTCATACATCTTATACCTGAGTATTATTGTGCATGTTATCGACGCTTTGCTTGTCACGATAAAAAACAAAAAAGCGACAGCCCCTTATAAAAAAGATAGCAGAGGCCGTGCTAGCAAATGGTACAGCCGCAATATGGGCGTACTTGGCACACTTGTTCTGATCTTTCTGGTCATACATTTCCAAAACTTCTGGTATGTCTATAAATTCGGCACGCTTCCGCTGGATAGTGCCGGCAAGAAAGATCTTTATCAGCTCGTTGTTACTACATTTCAGGAGTGGTGGTACGTCATCATCTACGTTTTATCCATGGTTGCGCTGTGCTACCATTTAATTCATGGTCTGCACAGTGCTTTGCGGACTTTGGGTGTGTTCCATCCAAAATATGTGCGCTGGTTTAAAATTATCGGAGGTGTCTACGCTGTACTCATCTGTACAGGCTTCGCCTTGATGCCCATCTATATCTATTTTACAACGAATTAAAATTAAAGCAAATGAAATTAGATGCTAAAATTCCTGCAGGTTCGTTAGAACATAAATGGGATAATTTTAAGAAAAAAGCCAAGCTGGTCAACCCCGCCAACCGCAAAAAGCTCGACGTCATTGTCGTAGGCACGGGATTAGCCGGTAGCTCCATTGCTGCCTCTCTGGGCGAAATGGGCTACAATGTCAAATCCTTCTGTTTTCAAGACAGCCCACGCCGTGCACATTCAGTCGCTGCTCAGGGCGGAGTCAATGCTGCCAAAAACTATAAAAATGACGGCGACAGTGTCTACCGTATGTTTGTCGACACCTTAAAGGGGGGCGACTTCCGCGCACGCGAAGCCAACGTATACCGCATGGCAGAATGTTCGCTTAACCTCATTGACCAGGCCGTGGCGCAGGGTGTCCCTTTCGGCCGAGAATATGGAGGCTACCTCAACAACCGCTCGTTTGGCGGTGTGCAGGTGAGCCGCACTTTTTACGCACGTGGTCAAACCGGGCAGCAGCTACTTTTAGGAGCCTACCAAGCCCTCATGCGCCAGGTAGGTAAGGGTGCTGTCCAACTATTTGCCCGCCACGAAATGCTCGACCTAGTCGTTATCGACGGGAAGGCCCGCGGCATCATCGTCCGCAACCTCGACAATGGCGAAATAGAAAGACATGCCGCACATGCGGTTGTCCTGGCTACGGGCGGTTATGGAAAAATCTATTACCTCTCCACCTTGGCTATGGGCTGCAACGGTTCTGCTATCTGGCGGGCCCATAAAAAAGGCGCTTTAATGGCCAGTCCAAGCTGGATACAGATACACCCCACTTCGCTGCCACAATCAGGCGACTACCAGTCTAAGCTTACGCTTATGTCCGAATCGTTGCGTAATGACGGCCGTATCTGGGTACCTACAAAAGCGGATGAAACACGCGAGGCAAATACTATCCCCGAGGACGAGCGCGACTACTACTTAGAACGCCGCTACCCTGCTTTTGGCAATCTGGCCCCTAGGGATATTTCTTCTCGGGCCGCCAAAGAAAGAATTGATGCCGGCTTCGGGATCGGCCCTCTTAAGAACGCCGTATACCTTGATTTTGCTAAAGCCATCAAAGAACAGGGGCACGACAAGATTAAAGAAAAATACGGTAATCTTTTCGACATGTACCGCAAAATTACCGGTGTCGATGCCTACAAAGAACCCATGATGATTTCGCCTTCAGCGCATTTTTCTATGGGCGGTCTGTGGGTCGATTATGAACTGATGACCACCCTGCCCGGGCTGTTTGCCCTTGGCGAAGCAAACTTTGCCGACCATGGCGCAAACCGGCTGGGTGCCAACTCCTTGCTGCAAGCATCTGTCGATGGCTATTTTATCGCTCCTTATACAATTGCCAACTACCTCTCGGGAGATATACATACCGGCAAGATCAGCACAGACCATCCCGAATTTGCCCGTGCACACGAGGCCGTAGAAGGCAGCCTACAGCAATTAATAGGCATTAACGGCAGTAAAACAGTAGATTATTACCACAAGACATTGGGTAAAATACTTTACGATTATTGCGGACTGGCCCGTCATGCTGCCGGCTTAGAACTGGCCATCCAGGAAATCCGCAAGCTGCGGGAAGACTTTTACAAAAATGTAAAAGTACCAGGCAACTTAAGCAGCATGAACAGCGAGCTGGAGAAAGCCGGCCGGGTGGCTGATTACCTCGAAATAGGCGAGCTCATGTGCTTTGATGCATTAACCCGCAACGAATCGTGCGGTGCACATTTCCGTGAAGAATATCAAACCGAAGATGGCGAGGCACTGCGCAACGACAGCGAATATCAGTTTATTTCGGCCTGGGAGTGGCCGGGTATGCAGGGTGAGCCCATTTTACATAAAGAAGAACTAACTTTTGAAGTTTTACAGCCTATAGTACGTAGTTATAAATAATGTATGAGCTACCCTATGCAGCCTAAGCTTCGAAAAGAGAAACAAACGCCATTTGGACACTCCAATTGGCTATTGAAAATCAAAACAAACTACAGATGAAACTTAACCTTAAAGTCTGGCGCCAAAAAGACCGAAATTCTCAAGGTCAACTGGTTGATTATACCTTAGATCATTTAAACCCCCATATGTCCTTTTTGGAAATGATGGACACCTTAAATGAAACCCTAATACTCAACGGTGAAGAGCCCGTGGAGTTTGACCACGACTGCCGAGAAGGTATATGCGGGCAGTGCGGCATGATGATCAACGGCATAGCCCATGGCCCTTTAGAAAACACCACCACCTGTCAATTACATTTGCGGTCTTTCCAAGATAACGAAACGATCTTCATCGAGCCCTTCCGCTCGGCGGCATTTCCTGTCAAGCGTGACCTACGGGTGGATCGGTCGGCATTTGACCGCATCATTTCCAGTGGCGGTTTTGTATCGACCAATACCGGACAAGCGCCTGATGCGCATAGTCTGCCCATAAGCCACCAACTCACAGAAGAGGCTTTTGACGCTGCGGCCTGCATAGGTTGTGGTGCCTGTGTTGCTACCTGCAAAAATGGAAGTGCGGCATTATTTACTTCTGCCAAAATCAACCATTTGGTCTTGCTTCCGCAAGGTAAAGAAGAACGGCAAGAAAGGGTCATCAACATGGTGCAACAGATGGATGCTGAAGCTTTTGGGCATTGCTCCAACACCGAGGCCTGCGAAGTAGAATGTCCACAGGGTATTTCGGTTCTGAATATTGCACGTATGAACTATGAATACAACCGTGCATTAATTACCCGCAAATAAGCCGGTTTTACCTTATAACAGCACAAGACGCCTTTTATAGACGTCTTGTGCTGTTATATTTATTAACGATAGTTATTTTAATCCTGCGCGTTAATCCTGCACGGTCCACACCAGCTTATCAATATTATAGCCCGATCGCTGTGCAAAATCCAGGTATTTATCTTTTACCTCTTTTCTTATTGTTTTCTCTCTGGATAGTATCCACATATAATCCAGGTTATCGCCAAAGACCAGCGCCGACTCATAATCGCCATCCACCATCATGACATTATACCCTGAATAGAATGGGCCAAAGAACGACACTTTCAACCCCCCTCTATCTTCACTTCCCACAAAATTGGCTTTGCCCACACTTTGCTTCCTCTTCTTTTTCACCATATCATAGCCTTGATTATCCACCCTGATCAAGCCATCTTCACGCATGCTATACGAAGCCATCACGTTTTTAAGATTTTTCTCCCAAAAAAAATCAAGCCTAGCTATTTCATACCAATCGCCCAGGTAGCGGTTTAATTCAAACCCCTCCATGGCTTCCACGTTAGACTTTACGGGTTTTAGAATATTGTATAGTGTTGCTCCCGCTGCTACGGCAGTCAAAAGTAAAAGCGACTTTTTCTTATCCATCATATTCTTCTAACAAAATTATGGCGCTAAAGTTTATGATTTATTGATAGTTTTGCAAGAAAAAAAGTGTATTCACGAGAAGAGGCAAGAAAATTAAAAGAAAAATTCTGGACCAGCTACGGCCAATACATGAACCCCATTCCGTCCGATGAGGGTGGCAAAGCCAATTGGCTGAACTACAAAACAGGTATCAAACATCTGTATTTCCGGCTTGACGCCGATAATAAAACAGCAGCCATCTATATCGAAATCAGCCACCCAGACGCCGGTATACGGCAGTTGTTATTCGAGCAATTCCTCGAATATAAAAACCTCCTGCACGCCGAGCTTGAAGAGGAATGGATATGGCATCCGCTTTACCACGACGCTCATGGCAAAGCCACTGCCCGTATCATGTATACACTAGATAAGAAGGTTTCTGTTTTCAAACCAGAAGACTGGCCTGTGCTTATTTCTTTTTTCAAGCCGCGCATGCTTGCGCTAGACCGCTTTTGGTCATCCGCTAAATATGGATTTGATATTTTTAAATAAAAAACAAAACACCTATGCAAACTATTTTTCAAAAACTCACCTTCTTTTGCATCTTAGTCCTTTCCTACAATTCTGCAGCGGCCTGGGGTATGACCGGGCACAGGATTATTTCGGAAATTGCAGAAAGGCACCTCAACAAAAAAGCACGCAAAGAGATTAAAAAAATTATCGGCGACCAAAAACTTGCCTACTGGTCCAACTGGGCCGACTTCATCAAGTCTGACCCCGACCCTGCCTTAAACAGCACCGGCACCTACCATTACATCAACACCTCGGCCAACCTATCCAAGGCAGACTTCGTGCAGGAACTTCAGGCCTCGCCCGAAGAAAACCTTTATAAAGCCTACCAGCGTATCCGTAGAGAAGCCCTGCAAAAGAATACAGACCTACAGACGCGGCAGCAGCAGCTTTACTTTATCGTGCACCTACTGGGCGATGCGCATCAACCCATGCATGTGGGGCGTGCAGAAGACTTGGGCGGTAATAAAATAACGGTCGACTTCTTTGGCAGAAAAGCAAATATCCACCGCATCTGGGACTCGGACCTCGTGGACAACGAAAAATACAGCTATACAGAATATGCAGATGTGCTGGACATACACCCCAAAAGCCACTACCGTCGCTATTTAGATAGCGACTTGGACCAATGGCTCTATGAATCGCACGAACTTGCCAATATAATATATGCAGAAGTTGCCCACAATGCCAACTTAAGCTATAACTACATTTATAACAACAAGTACCGTATGGAAGAAGCACTTCTTAAAGCGGGCTTACGCTTAGCCCAGGAGCTTAACGCTATTTACGGGAAGTAAATTTAAGCAGCCAGCGGGGCAGCACATACTCTTCGAGCAAATGTGCCATTTTATACTGTTTGTAGTTATGGGGAGTCAGCCAGACGATCTCTTCAATTTCTGCCTGCGCTTTCGCTATTTCCTTTTCGGTTATAGCTAAAGCATATACATAGCCTTTTATCTGCGTTTTCTGTTCGTTCACAGCCTCAGTTTGGTGTGTCCCTAAAAATTGCAGGTCATGCTCTTCCGCCGCTATACCAACTTCCTCTTGCAGCTCGCGTATTAAAGCCTGTACCGGCGACTCTGTTTTCTCTATTTTGCCGCCCGGCATCATATAAAAAAGCGATCCTTTTTTTCTCACCACCAGCAAATGGCCTTCCGCATCTGTCAGCATAGCGCCTGCAAAATATATTTGATTCATGGGTTTCACCTGGATATTACATGTCCAAGGTACAAAAAAGCCATAAATATTGAAATACGGCTCATAAAAACAGCTCTAGCTGAATCATTTAAAGGCAACAAAACAAAGTATTTAGTTCTTTTTTCTTTTCTCTTATAAGAATATGAATGTGTTTGTTATTTTTGCAAGCAAGATGTCAGATTTAAAATACAACCAAAGAGGTGTTTCCGCTGGAAAAGAGGATGTACACAATGCTATCAAGAATATAGATAAAGGTCTTTATCCAAAAGCCTTTTGTAAAATCATTCCCGATATATTAGCCGGCGATGAATCTTGGTGCAATATCATGCATGCTGATGGGGCGGGCACAAAATCATCTTTGGCTTATGTTTATTGGAAAGAAACGGGTGATGCATCAGTTTGGCGCGGTATTGCGCAGGATGCTATTATCATGAACCTCGACGATTTATTGTGTGTAGGTGCCATCGATAATATCTTATTATCTTCTACCATTGGGCGAAATAAAAACCTGATTCCGGGCGAGGTTATTGCCGAAATCATCAACGGCACGGAAGACGTCCTTGCCGAACTACGTGACCTAGGTATAGGCATTTACTCGACCGGTGGCGAGACAGCCGATGTGGGTGATATCGTACGCACGATCATCGTTGACAGTACTGTTACCTGCCGCATGAAACGTGAAGACGTTATCTCGAACCACCGTATACAAGCGGGCAACGTTATCGTAGGTTTGGCTTCTTATGGGCAGGCGACTTATGAGCAAGCTTATAATGGCGGTATGGGCTCAAACGGGCTTACTTCTGCTCGTCATGACGTTTTTCATAAAGCCGTAGCCGAAAAATACCCAGAAAGCTACGACCCTGCTGTTCCATACGAGCTTATTTTTGCGGGCAGCTGCGGTTTAACCGACAAAATAAAAGTAGAAACAGGCGAAGAGATCGATGCAGGGAAGCTCGTGCTTTCTCCTACGCGTACGTACGCTCCGGTTATCAAAGCTGTTTTAGACAAATACCGTAAGCAGATTGACGGTATGGTACACTGCTCGGGCGGTGCACAAACTAAGGTTTTGCATTTCATCGACGAGAACCATGTCATCAAAGACAATTTATTCCCTATTCCGCCGCTTTTTGACCTGATACAGAAACAGTCCAATACGCCATGGGAAGAAATGTATAAAGTATTTAATATGGGGCATAGAATGGAGCTTTACGTTCCGGAAGCTATCGCTGCCGATATTATTGCTATCTCTGAATCATTCGGTATTGCGGCGCAGGTTATCGGCCGTGTTGAAGCTTCAGCGACGAAAAAAGTAAGCATACGCTCTCCGTACGGCGAGTTCATTTACACCTAGATGGCTATTCTAAAGGAAAAACGGATCATCGGCAGTATTGAAACTGTTGACTTACCGGAAATCGGTCTGTACCAAATTTTGGCTAAGATCGATACCGGCGCTGAGACGTCCGTTCTTCACTGCGAGCGTTATGTTGTTTTTGAAGAAAACGGACATCGTTTTATCCGCTGCTTTATTGATGGTCATCCCGAAAACCATTCGGGGCAGCTTATCGAAGTTACGTTCCCTATATACCGGGAACGTACCGTTAAAAGCTCGTTCGGTCAAGCGGAAACCCGTCATATATTTATTACCAAAATAAAATTGCACAACGAGCTTTTTGATATTAAATTATCCGTACGTGACCGGTCTTCCATGACCTACCCCATGTTACTGGGCCGGAACTTTATCAGCGGAAAATTTCTTGTTGATGTTTCTAAGAAGAACTTGTCTAAAAAATCATTATAAAAACTAATATCAGATTCATCTGTTTAATTAATAAAACTTTACGTGAATATCGCCGTATTATCAACGAATAGAAACCTCTATTCTACCCGACGCTTAGTAGAAGCAGCACAATCGCGTGGACACAACTGCGAAGTTATTGACCACAGCAAATGCTATGTAGGCATACAGCAGGGTAAGCCCACTATACATTACAAAGGTCTAGACCTTTCGCACATCGATGCTGTTATACCGCGTATCGGGGCTTCACTTACTTTTTATGGGTCGGCGATTGTCCGTCAATTTGAAGTTATGGGTGTTGTCTCTGCCAACCCCAGCCAAGCCATCACCCGCTCGCGGGACAAGCTGCGCTGTATGCAGATTTTATCAGGTGCCGGTTTAGGCCTGCCTATTACGGGCTTTGCACGTTCTGTATCGGACGTGGACGACCTCATCAATATGGTAGGCGGTGCGCCACTGGTTATCAAGCTACTGGAAGGCACGCAGGGCATCGGGGTGGTTCTTGCCGAAACAAAAAAGGCGGCATCATCTGTTATCGAAGCTTTTTACGGCCTGGGCAATAACATACTGATACAAGAATACATCAAAGAAGCTAAGGGCACCGATATCCGTGCTTTTGTGGTGGATGGTAAAGTCGTGGGCGCTATGAAACGGACTGCCAAAGAAGGCGAATTCCGCTCTAACCTGCACCGTGGCGGTACGGCCGAGATTGTCAAACTTACGCGTGCCGAGCGCGCCACTGCTATATCGGCAGCCAAAGCTATGGGCTTAACCGTGGCGGGCGTGGACATGCTGCCATCGTCGCGTGGGCCTTTGATTCTGGAGGTCAATTCTTCGCCAGGCCTAGAGGGAATAGAAACGGCTACTGAAAAAGATATCGCCATCGAAATCATCAAATATCTGGAAACGCAGCACGAAATCAATCAGGCGTTAAAATTAACAAGCAAGAGAAAAGTTAAAAAAGAAAGCAAGCTCTAAACATAAGTTTAGCCTAGGCTACGGCTTCAAATGCTAAAAAATGTTAAAATAGTTGCACAACATACAATTAAGCCTTATATTTGTGGTATCATAATTTAGGTTTATAATTGGTTAGTTTAAAAGGTTTTCATTCTCCCCGTTTGAAAACCTTTTTTCGTTTATCAGCCTATTTTGCCGCTCCCGTTTAGCACTTTATTCATCTTTATTTTTAGGTTTATGCAGCTGTTTGTTGAGCAGGTAAAACACTACTGTACCCGAATAAGCGCCTGTAATTCCTTTTAAAAATCTCGCCATTTTTTGATTCTTTTAAACTGTTAAACCATCGTCTACCTGTAAACTACTTCTTGACATCAACAGCGAAACTAGGCTCTTATCACCTAAAACATAAAGCAATGGAACAACATGGGACTATACGGGACAGATTGTCCCAAAAACAAAAGAAAAAACTGTTCTGTAAGTAGATTCATACAACCAGCTTCGACTATCCTTCGAGTGGCCTTCGAGTGCAAGTCGCAGAAAAAGTCTATAAGCTTAATTAGATTCTACCTTGTCGACCAATGCTAAAATAGATTAACTTTATTTCTTTTTAGACAAAAAAAAGATATCAAAAAAAAACGTAACAATCAATAAATCTAGCACCTTGAATAGACAGAAAAGTAATGCATATATTCGATCTGTGAAAATAAAAGTGCTTGTTTTCTCAACATATTTTCTCTTTTTGGCAAGAGTACTGTGAATTTTGGTCAAAATCCGCTGTAACCGAAGTACATATTCTTGTACTTCGACCATTTTGCCTACCTGAAGCCATTGTAACCAAAAGATACTGTTTTTAATTTTGACAACACAGACTTTATTCCACCTACTTTGTAAAACAGTCATCTATCCACATTATGAAAAAAAGTTTACATATCAATTTACGCGCTTACTTTGGCCGAGCTCTAAACCCGAGCACAGTCGGTCTTAGAAAGCCCGAAGTGTTAATCCGTCATTCGAAACAAAAGCACTATAAGAAAGATTCCGATTGGGCCATTACGCAAGAGTTCGATGGCAGATATGGCTATCTATATTGCCATGAAATAAGCCTAGAGCAAGAAAAAACTATTCCTATCAAGATCAAGAAAAACGATCTACATGTGCTCTACCTAATACAGGGCCAAGGGATTGAATTATATGCTAAAAATAAAAAAGACACAAAAATAGTTTTATCTGCAAAACGTGCCCGCTACTTCTACCTTCCGACAGGGCGATATTACCTTGTACTGTCCAAAGGCAGAAGCCTACTCTTTGGTTTCTATTTTGACGGTAAGATATTCCGCAGAAATTATGAATTACAATTTGATTTTCTTCTGCCCCTACTGCATGCACAGCGCCAGCAACTCTCAGCGCCTGTTGCCAGCATTGATTTTAAAGTAGCTGAACGAACACATGCTTATATCGAGCAACTCTGCGATGAATTGACCGATGTTGACCTATCCAACGAAAGCACCATATTGACACATTATATTGCCTTGATCAAACTTTCGAAAGAAAAGGTGTTTGATGAGTATAAGATAGAAAGCGCAGACAAAAATTTGGCCACTAAAGCACACAAACTACTTGTGCAAAAGGTACAACACTTGGGGCAAGAGTATCGTGTGCATGAGCTTGCACAGTTACTGGATCGAAATGTCGACTATCTCAACAAAATCCATAAAATATATTACGGCTGCTCGTTAAGCGAACTAAAAGACACCACATTACTCGCTATGGCAAAAAAGCTATTGGCCACCTCGCCCTCCATAAGCTCCTGCGCCTACGCTTGCGGTTATAGCTCGGTGTCGGCCTTTACACGTTTTTTCCAGAAGCAAACAGGCAAGACGCCCAGTGAGTTTCTTAACTATACTAAAAAAATGCGTTAACTAAGGGAGCCTAACTTTAAGGAATATGACAAGCAAAACCTCTTATTGCAGAATTGACGCAAGGAAAGGGAAACGGGATATCCACCAAAGAAAGAATACTATCTTTTATAAGCCTATAGTACGCCCCTGAGCGCTACCACGGAAACTGTATACTCAAGACCACGGATTTGGTCAACGCTAGCCCAACAACTGCTATTATCTTTGCTTTAGCTACATACAAGAAAACCACAAGATTTTCTTGGCTGTATAAAAACAAAAAGACAAAGAAACATGAAAGTATTAGCAGGCGATATTAACAAACATTTCAGGCAGCATCTGACAATCTATCTAGACGCCCTGGCGGTGCTCTGTGCTGCTCTGCTGATCTATCTTTTTGTACAAACAGCTTTGAGCAAAGTATTGCACCATGCGGTGTTTCGTATTCAGATGGGCAAACAACCGCTCCCGGGCTGGTCAAAACCATTATTGGTTTATGCACTGCCAGTTATTGAATGGGCGACGGTGCTGCTGCTCTTACTTAGGCGGACACGCCTTTGGGGGCTTCTGCTTGCAGGATCTCTGCTATTTGCCTATACCGTATATGCCTACCTGGCTTATAAAGAAGTGTATGGCTATGTGATCTGTGCCTGCGGGAAAGTGTTTGAAGATATGGGCTGGCGCGAACACTTTTATTTTAACGCCATACATACGCTGGTGGCGCTGGCAGGATTTTATTTCGTTTATAAAAGCAAAACATTAAAAGCAAACAACAAGAAAGAATAAAAACAAACTATGCATAGTGGCTTTCGACGGGAAGCCGCAAAAAGGGTCTTGAGGACCGGGGAAATAAAGGTAGAACCTTTTGGAATTGCGACAATTTAGGTATCAATCTCCGCAAGGAAAAACATAAGAACAGGCAAGTTGCTAAAACGTTCTACCAGGCTTTCCCGCTCTCTGACCAAATATTATAAACAATTAAATTTTTGAAGCTATGAAAAAGCTCATTAAACTTGTGCCTGCGATGGCACTACTATTAGCATTAGGTGTTTACACAGTAAACGCTAAAATGAAAGCAAATGTTGCGCAGACGGAAGAAAGTTGGGTTTTAAAAAATCACGATGACGACCCGACCGAACCGTCAAATTACGAACGCTACAATGGTGATATCTCGCAGGCCTGTGGTGGTGATACCAAAGTTTGTGGTATAAAGGCACCGGAAGACGGAACTACAGACATGCCTGAAATATCTCCGGAACTGTTGGAGGAAATTAATTCTGGCAGCTCTACTTTACGTGTTTTCCTACAACCCTTACCGTAAAAAGTAACGTACGGTTTGTTAGTAGAAAAAGAGGGAACTGCAGGATTGCAGTTCCCTCCTTTTTATTATCTATCATTTTGAATTAGTCCTCCCAATTGAATTACATTTCTTGGAATCAGATAAACGAAACGATTGTCACCAGCAGGTAAGTCGTAGAAATTGCCTTCCACCTTTCTCCTTAAGCTGATCTTAGCATCATATTGTTCATTCAATCTTTTAATATCGCCCCATCGTATACCCGCTCGAAAAGCTAGTTCTTTCTTCCTCTCCTCTAATACAAAAGATATCAGGTCCTGCTGTGGGAGATCGATGTTCGGTATATGATCTATGGCATAGCGATGCTCTAAAAACACTCTTAAATAATTACGTGCTTCTTCTAACAACCCCAACCTTGATGCAGACTCCGCTTTGATTAAAAACATCTCGCTAACCGATATACCACTAAAAATCAAACTGTTATTAACTCCAGAATAATTACCCTTAAAAGCATATCCATCATCATTCATCTTCTTATAAAAAACCTTCTTTCTAAAATCCGAATCGAGATAACTGGCATATAATACACTATCGACCCTCACATTTGCATCACTAAAAAGGTTATTATTTGAAATCATCGTATTATGTAAAATAACTTCGTCATTGAACTGACTAAAGGGAAGTATAGCTGCTGCGTCAATTTCAGCATAATCAATTAAACTACTATTTATTTGCAAGCAAGAGTCTGCATATAAGTGTGCCTGCTGATTATCTCCCATGTATAAATATGCCCTGGCTAATGCGCCATAAGCGGCCCCGCGGGATGGACGGGTCGGTTTTACCGGAACGTGAGGTAGCAAAGACACAGCTGTTTTCAAATCATCTGTAATTCTCAAAAATGTTCCTTTTAAGCTAGCTCGCTGAAAACTGACATTGATATCGGCCGTTGTTCTAAGCGGCAAGCCCAACCTGTTATCGGCCGTTGTTTCTTCAAAGGCAGGTGCATAGATTATCGCTAATGTTAAGAAAGACCAACCTCTAATAAAATAGGCAATTCCCTTCACTCTATCCCGATCCACTTCGCTCAAACCGTTCAATTCCACATTATCTATTTCTTCAATGACCAAATTAGCATTGAATATTTTTTTGTAACCATCAAGCCAATCCGCATCGTAACTCTCCGTTCCGGTAAACAGATACCCTTCCTGAATTCTCGCTGGTAGTGCCTGTAATCTCGTATCATTCACATAGTGGTAGTCAGCTCCCA
Source organism: Sphingobacterium sp. UT-1RO-CII-1 (assembly GCF_026711005.1). Lineage (GTDB taxonomy): Bacteria > Bacteroidota > Bacteroidia > Sphingobacteriales > Sphingobacteriaceae > Sphingobacterium. Next base: position 203,298 of record NZ_JAPPVJ010000005.1, read on the forward strand.
CATCACCTGCCATCGGATAACTTAATACCGAGTTTAATTCAGTGTCCATAATTGCTTGGAGGTCTTTCACGCTTGACGGTATTGCGAGCGACATATCCGACTTCTTGTCCAGATATTGTTCACAACTCGAAAAAAAACATATCATTCCTACTAATGCTATAAACTTTTTCATTCTTAATTTCTTTTAAAATATCATGTTAATACCCATAGATAAATGAAGTGGTAATCGCATACTGATGCTATTCGGGTCGACAGGTGTCTTCGTATGTTTCCATATAATACCAAGATTCTTTGCGTATGCCTGTAGCACTAAGCGATTAAACATACTTTTTTTTGGAGATAGTGAATAACTTATACTGACATCGTGCAGCGTTATGTTATCCCCTTTTTCGACCAATATATCGGCGTAGGCATATATCTGATCCCGTCTGGAATCATTTGGATAAACAAAAGAGGGGATATTAGTCGACTTTTCATCTCCTGGTTTTTGCCATCGATCATAGAAGTCAATATGGGCTGCCTCACCCCCAATCATCGTTGCATAATTTATCGATTCCCTCCTAAAGAAGTGTCCAAATCGATATCCTATCAACGCTGATACACCCCAAGGACCGTAGGAAAAACTATTTCTAACGCTTCCATAATGTTCCGGAATGGCAGATCCATGAAATACCAGATCAGAAAGAGACACTTTGTTCCGTAAATCAACGTAATTCGAGTATGCTTCCCCATCCACACTGAACTGCGGATTACCTTCTTCTGGTGTAAGCCCCATATAACGATAGCTAACCAAATTGTAAGCTGAATGCCCTTCGATAGCAATCAAGTTACTTCCTTGACTAACCAAACTGTAGGGCAGTGACGTAACGTACAGAAGTTTTTTAACGGTACTCTTATTATAAGCATACATCCAATCCGTCTCCCAATTTAATTTACCCGATAGATTGGAAGTCGTTATCTGTGCTTCCCAGCCATGTGTTTCCATCGTCGCACTATTTTTATTAACAACCGAGAAGCCTATAGTCGGATCAGCATTGACAATCGCTAAAAGATCTGTTGATAGTTTATTGTAGTATTCTATCGATCCCCGTATGCGGTTATTTTTAGTACCAAACTCTACCGCCCCATTAATCTGCCTAACATTTTCCCATCGCAGATCGGGATTAGGTGGACCATTTACATAAGCATTTATAAATTGTCCTGTACTCGTAGCAAAGGAGTTATACGTAATTGTCGTTTGCGCTGGTACACTATTGTTGACGTTTCCACTGTGTCCATACGTGAGACGCACCGCTAATCGCGGCATGGCGTCCCATTTGTAAAAGCTCTCCTTATCGATATTCCAAAGTCCCCCGACAGACCACAAAGGTTTCCATTTGTTATTCGTGTTCACTCCGAACAGATTGGATGCGTCTCGACGGGCGGAAAAAGATAAAGTATATTTCCTGCCCCAAGCATAGGCACCATTTAGATACATAGAAACAAACCGGTCACTTAACTTTCTATCCGCATGGAGGTAGGGTATTGTTCCCGATCCCAGTTCTCCATAGTAATTATATCTAGTTGTATAATCTACAGGTTGCATAATCAGTGTCTCAGCGTCGTAACCATACCAGCGTATATTACCAGCTGCCGTTACGTTCTCACGCATCTCTCCCCCCGCCAATATATTTAACTCACTATTGATGAAACTTTTTTGATAAGTTAGTTGCCCCCGGATAGCGTGTGATCTCCTTTCTGAATTCGCTCGATCTAATATCGAACCAAGCGGTATTGCACGTTCAATGGTATTACCATTAATCTCACTATATTTATTGATCAGATCACGAACAAAAAAACTCTTTTCATCTTGCAAATGATCTTTTATGCTGTTTGAATACTGATACTGATATCGAAATTCGGAAGTCAAGCCCTCTAGTAGCTCATACTTTGCCCCTAGATTCATTGTCAACGCTTTAGAACGCGTATGGTTATTGTTCAAATCTCGGTCTGCTAATGGAACGTAGGTCCAATCCAATAGCTGCCCCCCTCCGACGGTATCTACAAAACCTGTTCGATAATTCTGGACAAGACGAGCTGGATTTCCGTTGTCGTCGACTAATTTTGCATATGGATAAAGCGAACCTGTGAGACCTGGCCTGACGGATGTTATACCATTACTTTTTGCATTAACAGCCGAATACAGCACTCCAGTTTCCAGAAATAATTTATCCACTGGTTTCCAGCTATGTGATAATCTCATTGTTAGGCGATCATTTCCGTTTCCAACAACTTGGTCTCGGTTTTGATCATATCCAATCGAAGCCAACGTTGACGTCTTTGAGCTACCTCCGCTAAGTTGAACGACGTATTGCTGATTAATAGCCTTTTGCCTTAAATATCTGGATATATCACTACGGATATCACCTTCCCTTAGCTTCTTTAACCCTTCTAATAATACATCTTCAGTAATGTCTTCTTCACGAAAACTATTTAATAATTCTACAGCAGGGCTTACGACAGGCCATGTACGTTGATTATTCAAATTTGAATCATAATATCCCCTATCAAAAAGAAATCGTTCCATTTCGATATACGTATCGTTAGTTACCTGTTTCCGATAAAACGCATCTTCTTTATCAATTATAGAAAGATTACTTTTCGCCGTAAGCCGAAAAGGAGAGTCGGTTCTGCCTTTCTTTAATGTAATCACAACCACACCATTTCCTGCCTTTGCTCCCCAAATTGATGAGGCCGCAGCATCTTTCAAAACCGTAATATTTTCAACGTCGTTCGGATTTATATCGTTGATGTCCCCCTCGTACGGAAAATTATCTACAACGACCAGCGGTGCTTTCATACTACTCGTGATCGTACTGAGTCCGCGGACGCTAAAGTTTCCTTCGGCTCCATTTCTTTTGTCAAAAAGTATTGCGGGACTCAGCCCTTCCAGTTTACTGATAATATCCGGTGCAACCTGTCGCTCGAGGAGACTATTTTCTATAAAATCAAAAGATCCAGTAACACGTTCTTTTGAAATCATTTGATATCCCGTAGAAACGAGGACTTCTTCCAATTCCTGTGAAATCTCGTGCAGCCAAACCTGACCAGCTTGTAATTCAAGCTGTCGGAAACTTATTGTATCCCGGCCATAACCAATTAAATGAAAAGCAAAACAATCCTCGCTCTTTTTCTTATCCAAAAGGTATCCCCCTTTCGAATCTGTTCTACCGACATACTGACCGTCGCAATCCGATATCGACACGCTGGGAAGAGCTTCCCCGGAATTACCATCCCTTACAACCACCCTTATGGACTGGGCGTACGATCCTGAGACATATCCCACATATAAGACAATCAAAACTACAATCGCTCTCATAAACCTACCTCCTCTTGGTTACGGTATACATACCCGCTAGGTGTCAATGCCAATTCTGCAGAGGGTCTTTGATAATTTGGATCTTTCAAAACGAACATCATGAGTTCGCGTTCTTCTTTTTCTATTTTAATTCCCTGCAGAAGTAAGACCTCCTCTAGTTTATCGAAATCGGATAGCTCGTCAACAATATCAAGATCTAGGTTTTTATAGACACCTGTCTCATCGATTACGAATGGTGTTTTTCCATCACCTAATTTGTTTAACATATAAACCAGTTGCTTGATTGGATAATTCTGCATATACGACGATGATCGAGTTCGAATAGGGTGATCAAGCACTTCATAACCTTCATTAAGTACAGTTACCCCTCTCCTTACAAGCTTTCTCTGGCTTCCTTCTTTTGCATAGGGCAATCTAGATGTATCCGATACCGTCAGGACTAGACACGGAACTTTGATTTTTTCTAAACCTGCTTGTAGAGCAAATTGGAACTCTAGGTCATTCTTCATCTTCCTTTTTGCTTCGGTGATCGTCGTTTTGAAGGGCATGATCGATTCATACGTGAATATTACCTTCTCTAGAGGATATTCATTATTATTTTGGTCGTATAGTGCAGGTTCTGCCACTTCCAAAATCCGTCGTGAAGGTAGTAGATGGATACCTGTGTGTTTTACGTTTTCATCTCCAACAAAAACGGTTTGCCCAAATAGCTTAATAAGCCGCGTATTTAGCGAATAATAATGAGCATGGCCTTTTGCACTATCTGTCCTGAACGACGCGGTGAAAGGCATAGCCGCGTTATAGGCCAGGAACGCACTATAGTAGATACCGTTCGTACCTGCAACATCACTCAAAAGAGGAGAATCTATGGTATTCACCCGTTGACGGACTGGCTGTGCATTTCCATCTGCTATCATTTCTTCCAAATTCTCCACGTTCAATGCCGACGGCACGGAAATAGCTCTTACAATCCCTTTTGCATCTAAAACGACAACATGGGGTATACTTTTGCTTGGAAAGTAGGCATCTAATACCTTACCGTCTACGATAGAACTAAAACTACTTTTTATAGCGGTAATAGTTGGAGAAATACTTTTATTTAAAAAATCAAGAATCGTCTTATTATCTTGAAAGGTAATAGGTAGCACTTTTGCCTGTTCCCCCATCTCGGTCTGTAGTTCGTGCATATAAGGCATACTTGCCAAACAACTCCCACACCATGTCGCCCAAAAATCGAGTATGATCAGTTTCTTATCTCTATATTCATTTAGCGTAATAGTTTCTTTCCCTTCGGGGTGGTTCACTACCTGCAAAGGCATATTCCATATTTCCTCAGGTACGGTATCCCCTATTTCTAAAGGCTTGATCTCCCCTATCCCAGTTGCCCCGCCTGGGCGGAGCTCCTGAGCTTTCACTTCCATAGTGGAAGCAAAATTAAACAACACACAAAATATCGCTATAAGCTGTAAGCCATAGACCATAGGTCTTTTAATATCGTCAGCTCTTTCTTTATCAAGCAGAAAACCACCCGATTCATTTAAGCCGTTTTGAGAGCTCCTTTTATCTTTAACTAACATAGACCCCACTTTACCTCTAACCACCCCGCAAAACGACTCAAACCACCTTAAAACCAATTGATTCATATAGAGATCATTCACGATCTTCCCATCATTGCAAGTAAAACGTGGTGGTCTATTCGCCAGTTCTTCGACTCGGCTTCGGGAGTTGTTCGGCAATCCTTCGAGTGCTCTTCGACAGTCCTTCGACTGGGCTTCGACTCGGCTTCGACACTTGTTCGACAATCCTTCGGGTGCTCTTCGACTCGCCTTCGACTGGGCTTCGACTCGCACTCGAACAGCACTCGAACAACACTCGAACAGCAGTCGAACACCAGTCGAACAAATGTGCACCAAAGTACGACCCAATCTCGAAGCCATCCCGAACCATCCGGCTACCCTAGCCGAAGCGGTCTTAGTGTATGGCCTAAGTATTCTCCAAGTATGCGTGAAGTAGTAACAGTGTATAAGGAGTGTATTAAAAGACATTACACTAGCCATGCTCCATGATGGCTTCATGACTGCTTGTTTCTTGCTCTTTTCCCCCTCGCCAGTTGTCCCGCGGGCGCGGGACAACTGAACATTACAACTAAACTGATAATAAATTGTGCCGAGAGGCAGCAATAAACATTGAAAGCTATTTAGAGATAAGTAATATCTTTTCTTTATAGGTTTTTCTAGGGCATAACAATCCCCTTTGCGTAAAAATCGCATCATAGTAACATAGATTTATAAAATTCATAAATGGTTTATAAAAAATAAAAATCCTATATCGGGGCGCCCTCTTCCATAGGAATACATCATCGTAGTCTAGCAAATAGACTACGATACCCCATTATTCTGGAGGGCAAAAAATCTTTTGAAGGAATTGTTTTCTTTCCATTGTTCATCTTGGTTAGGGCATAAATGAACAACAGTATCTATATAAGAAGAGGTGCTATCTGAAAAGAGATGGGACTTACCTCATTCCTTCAGAAGGCCGTAGGAAGCCCGGAGAAAAGAACAAGAGCAAGCACCCATCTCTCCTCACAAAGATAAGAGAATGGGGCTTCGACTCCTGAGCCTTGTTTCTCCTGAAAATTTCCTACGTTTTCTAAACAAGATGCAGCGTCATTCGCCTAGTTATTAGCAGAAATACAAATAGTTAATCAGCTAACAACAATACAAATATAACACATATAACACAAAATTACAAATTCATTACTTCACCATGTTGTTTTGCTAAAAAAGGTTATTTGCGAAATGAGACGAGTAACACTTTCAGCTATATACAGCATAAATAAGGTTAAGTTTTGTCGACTTGTTAAAAACCTTTCTGCAAGAGCACTTTCAACAGCCATTGGTAAAGTTCCTGAATATGTAAGTAATGTAGAAAGCAATTCAAAAAAGACTCAATACCCACACGATGTTTTAATAGCTATTTCTAATGTTTTCGATTGTGATGTAAGAGACTTTTACCCTGCTGACGAAGAGCTGCTGGAAAGTGATGGGAGTAGATTTGTCAAAGAGATTATCAGCCTATCTAATTTTGATGATTGCATTTTAGTTTTAAATGGAATGATAGTGGCCGACTGTTTCAAACATGGGATGAGTTTTGAAGAAACAAGTATCCATTTACATGAACAGGGGAAGCCCAACTCTTTAGTTATCGAGAATGCCTTAGAAGCATTAGAGAAGACCAGTAAATTAAGCCTTCGCAACGGCAAATACTTTTCTAAATAAAAAGCTTTATTGTCTCCCATCGGATAAAACCTTATTTTAGGGTTTTATTAATCTAAATTGGGGAACGTAAAGAAAAATACCAGAGTAAAAAGTCCGCTTGTCATCATGCTCCGGAGCGATTTCGAGGTGCTTCGCAACGTGTACCATCTTTTACAAGATTCAATACTGTCAGATGAGGACGTCTCATTTCTATTGGGGAAAACTGATGGTTATCTTTTTGAAATATTAGATCCAACGAACAAGAAGAGATTCAAGCAAGATCTGTGGACGCTTTTTGTCCCGATATTCCAAACTTCTTTTACAAAGGTTATGCCACCTCCTTATGTAGGATCACAAGAAGAAGTAAAGCTTAATAGTGCAGCCAACCATAATAAAAAAACGACTATATACCGTTTTACGGTAAACTATGAAGATCGTACGGAGGATAAAAATGCTGTTGAACACAAGATAGCCGTAGAACCTGAATACCTGAAATGGAAAAAGAAGGTGGTTACGGGTGAACGAAAAGTTGAAAACAAACCGCTGACTGATTACTTAAAGTTTTTGATCAGCGAGGGGTTCTTTTTTACACCCAAGGCTTCCCTATTCATTCTTATTCATCTACGTAAGTACTTTGATAAACCATTCACAGCTGAAGATCTAGGCGTCTCTATTAAAAAACTGTGTAGACGGCAGGCCGGAATTGAGACATTACTCCAACGGAATACAGATAACTCCAGATACTCCTACTCTGAGCTTTTTGGCATTTCGGCTTTGGATAAAATATCAGAGCTTCCAGAAGTACTACTTGAAATGGCTAGTAGCTCCACCGTTACTGCCCGATTCAAAATTACACATGCAGCACGTGGTATATTAGGCTTTATTGAGCTTAACGAGCGAGAACTGGTGAATGTAGCTGTCCATCCCAATTTTAGAGAGATGCGTATGGCAGCTAGATTACTTGATTATGTCATGGCTCTAGATAAAAAGTCGCCATTGACGATCGAAATCGATGTAAAATCTCCCCATGTCGAATATCTTGAAAACTGCTCATTCATAGAAAGTAAAGAAGACCGGAAATATAGGAAAGATAACAAACTGTTAATAATTAAGCTAAAAAGAGGAACTAAGAAGGAGGAAGAAATCGATCTATAAATACATATAAGAATCAACTCACATTTTACAAAAAACTTAATTACAATCGTTTATAATCAATAATGATTATAGTTTTCGCATACCTTAAGTTAAAATTATTCTATCTATTCTTTAACATTGATATATCAGTATATCTAAACACAACGGATATCCTAGAGAGCCTCAGTAGCAAGCTAGATCAATATATTGCAACGAAAAATTGCCTGACTGCTGACCAAGAAAAATAAAATCTGAATGGTTGCTTAAAATCAAACCGAATTAGCTAGTCCGTTGCCCCTCGTTATAGATACTTCGCCTAGTCTATGATCTCGATAGCCTGGTACTGTTAAACGATTTAGTTTTAAAGAGGTGTTTTACAGCCGATGCTACCGCAACTATTCACCCTCTTTTGTTTGAACAATGGTAAGGTATATATGAATTCTTACCCATTGTCTACAAATAATTTTCTAAAATTTATTATTGAAAAAGATATCTACTATGTGTTGGTCTTGCGGGAAGTTAAATACTTCCTTTATCTTACCATTTTCAAATTTCCAAAGCAGACAAGACATGTTATTTAAGTTATCTGCATCCTCTAGTTCGGTCCAATTTCTATGACAATCAATCACATAATCATCATTAGCGCCTATAACAACACCTTCAGCTTTAAAGTTAAATCTATTTAATTTATTTAGATACTCGACGATTTCAGAAATTCCATTTTTAATTCCACTTAAGGGATGGTTGCCAGGTATATGCCATTTAATGTCTTCGTGAAAGATGTCTTTCAATTCGTGAATGGAATTAGTTGCGTAAGCTTCAAAAAATCTATTCACTACTATTAAGTTAGGGTGGTTATTCATAATATAAATTATATTTTTTTATTTCTTGACAAGTATAATAATTCCTGTAGACCATTCTTGTTTTGTAAGCACAGCTCCTTCAATCGCCTCTAACTCGTCAATCAGTGTGAGTACTTTTTTATCGTGATCCAATGGCCAATTGGGTTGCTCGCTCATATCATCTATCAAATAAATACCTCCTTTATTAAGCATTGAAATTGTTTCTTTCAACAAGTTATATTTTCCTGGCCAAGTATCAGCAAAAATAAAGTCAAAATTCATCGAGGAGTTCGCTCTAATCCAGTCTTCCCCATCAATATTTAATAGTGTAAGTCTTTTATCTGAACTCAAATATTTTACAGCAATATTCTGGAAATCTACTGCATTATCTATTGAAATAAGCCTGGAAGAGTCATCCATTCCATCAAGAATCCAAGAAGTGGAAAGTCCAGTTCCTGTTCCCAATTCAAGAAAGCTGCCATTGGGTTTGCTCATCGCCAAAGTACGTAATAAACTACAGGTCTTCAAATCTGACGGCATAGTGAATCCGCGTTTCATAGTTTCATCCAAAATTCTATTATAGACATTCGGAATTCCTTTAATTTGACTATCGTTCATTTTTACCTTTTTAATGCTTGTTGAAATCTAATTTTTTCGCATAGTAATTATTACTACATAATGTAAATATAAAAATTTATTCATGCCCTTTAGTTATTAAACATAATGAATATTCGACCAAATAGCGATAAAACTGGTTGAAACTTTAAAACATAAACTTTAATCTAGATAAATTTACGAAGTATCTAAAACCATTAAAAATAGAATTCAAAATCAAATCTAATGAAACGTCAACAAAATTTTTCAATACTGATCGCATTGAATTTCGAAAAATATTCTCAAAACATATTTTAGTCGCTGAATATAACGGAGAAAATTGGGGAGATCGAAAAGTTTCCTGAGCACTTCAACACCTTGGTGGGGCGCTACCATACGCATTTACCGAACACGGTGTGCTCATGTTGGACCGAGATCTAGCCGAGTTGTATGGAGTACAAACTAGAACATTAAAGCAGGCAGTTCGTAGAAACATAGATAGATTTCCAGAAGAGTTCATTTTCAATTTATTGTTTTTAAAAGGCAAAATGGATTCCTGTGGAATTTATGTTTGAAATGTCTAAAGAAGAATTTGAAAATTGGAGATCACACTTTGTGATCTCCAATTCGGACAAACTAGGTTTGCGATACGCCCCCTTTTGCTTTACTGAACAAGGAGTCGCAATGCTATCAAGTGTGCTAAAAAGTAAAGCGGCCATTCAAATCAACATACAGATCATGCGGGTATTTACAAAGTTAAGGCAGTTTCTGACAGACAATACTAATATACAAAACGAAATATTAGAAATAAGACTAGCGATGGAAAAGCTAGCGAAAAAACAAGAAGGACAAGAAAAAAACGTAGAACTGATATTTGAATATATCGAGCGACTGGAAAATAAACTAGAGACCCCTGCCCTACCACAAAGAAAAAGAATCGGCTATAAAGTAGGGAAAGATGGATGGTCTACAATAAAAGACATTGTGTATAGACGAATATGATCATGCTGTAAATAATAAAAAACAATAATGATATTTAATTAGATATTAAAAAACACCAATTGCGGTATTTTTCATCATTATTGTGCGTAACCACAATACAAATTTATGGTATGATTGGTATATGGTATGATTGGTATAGTGTTATACTTGTAATCGGATAGTTTTTATAATTATTTCGCTATCCATAAAGTATTTACCACTAAACGTCTAATTTACAAAACAATACTTATATTAGCCTCACATTTAACGAAATATGCATATAGGTAGCGTTTTACGAACCGACAGGAAGGAGTTCTACGTAGTAAAACTGCACTGTATTTTGTTTCGTAAAAAAACAATGTTAGCAGAAATTATAAACAAACCGTATGGAAATAATTGAACTAAATAAGAATGATAGTAATATAAAAGTAAATAACGCTATTGAACAATTTAAGCAATTTATTAAACTGCTAAGCGACAAAAAATTGCCAATCAGCATTATTGAGAAAATTAACTTTGATATTGCAGAATTAAATTCCTCACAATTGGTCGGCAATTCTCTATCACATTTAATTAAAAAGAAGCAAAATAAAATAATTAGATTAACAGAAAAAGAGTTAAAAATTGTTCCTAAAAATTATTATCGAAATTTGTGGATGGTTTTAGGAATGAGTGGTTTTGGATTACCATTAGGAGTAGCTTTCGGATTAAGCATGGGAAATATAGGGTTATTAGCAATTGGATTACCTATAGGAATGGCTATAGGAGTTTTAGTTGGTTCAAAATTAGATAAAAAAGCATCTGAAAGCGGAAAACAATTAGATATTGAACTAAAATAGAAGAACTACCGCTAACAAGGTATTGCCAAAAGCCAGGGATAAAGTGCAAATTTGAATTTTTCGCCTATTTATCCGCCAATACTCAGCCCGTTACCTGCAAACCAATTTAAACAACATACTAAAACAAAATTCCTTACAACCGACATAGACAGACTTGTCTGTATATATTAGTTTTTATATCTTTGTAAGACATTTAAGGAAATATGAGTTTACCAAGAGAAAGAATATTAGAACAAGCTTCAATTTTATTTCATCAGCAGGGATATAATAGTACAGGAATTAATCAAATTATAAGTGAAGCAAAAGTTGCAAAGGCTAGCTTTTACCAACATTTCAAATCTAAGGATGATTTATGTGTTGAATTTCTGAACATAAGACATAAATATTGGTTTGGTGAACTCTCAAAGTTCACTTCAAAGTTCGAAAATCTGAATGAAAAAATTATTTCTTCATTTGATTTCATTATAGATATTAACAAAAAAGAAAATTTCAGAGGTTGCAGTTTCCTTAATATCTTATCCGAAATTTCAAAAGAACAGATAAGTATTCTTAACGTTATCCAAGCTCATAAAAATGATTTAAGGGATTTTTTTAAGAAATTAATTAAAGATGAATTATTGGCAACTCATATTTATCTTCTATTTGAAAGCTCTATCATAGAAAGTCAACTATTCGAATCAAACGATATCGTAAATCAATCAAAATCAATCATAAAAAGTTTAATCTAAAAAAATGGAACAAAAACATCCGCTTCCACCTTTTACATTGGAAACCGCAAAACAGAAAATTCAAATGGCTGAAGATGCCTGGAATTCACAGAATCCTGAAAAAGTTTCTTTAGCATATACCATTGACAGCGAATGGAGAAACCGGAGTACATTTGTAAACGGAAGAGAAGAAATTGTAAGATTTTTAGCTGATAAATGGGAAAAGGAATTAAATTACAAACTCAAAAAAGAATATTGGTCGCATTCAGAAAATAGAATCGCAGTTAGATTTGAATATGAATATCAAAGCAAAGATGGAAAATGGTTTAGAGCTTATGGAAATGAAAACTGGGAGTTTGATGAAAATGGCTTGATGAAAAAAAGGTATGCAAGCATAAATGACCTTGAAATAAAAGAATCTGAAAGATATTTATAGAACGGCCAACAGGTAACATGCAGTTTGGCAAAACAACAGCTTTTCGGCTTCGATTTTCCGCTCCTGCGCCAAACTGCCTAACCGTTAGCAGCACTATTAAACGAACGCACTTCACAAATATAAATATGGAATTACCAAAATTTAAGTATAGCCCAAACGCATATAGACTTGACCTTTTTGAAAATGTTGAAGGTGTTTGCTCTATATGTAACGAAAAGAGACAAATTAAATATATTAGTTCATTCTATAGTATTGAAAACCCTGAATACATTTGCCCTTGGTGTATAGCAAATGGGAAAGCGTCCGAAAAATACAATGGAGATTTTAACGATTATTGTGGAATTGAGGGTGTTTCGCCTGACCCAAAAGACCCTGAACCAAGTATTAAAAAAGAACATTTAATTGAAATTACAAACAGAACACCAAGTTATACATCTTGGCAACAAGAGGTATGGTTGACTCATTGTAATGAGCCTTGTGCTTTTATTGGGTATGCGGATAGTAAATTGATCGAACCATTTTTAGACGAACTTAAAGATGATATTGAAAATTCAGGCATTCCAACAGAGTACATAACAAAAGGACTTACAAAAGACAGCGACTTAGGGGCTTACTTATTTCAATGTTTAGAATGTGGAAAACATAGACTTCACGTTGACTTTACATAAAGAATAACAGCTCGCTAACAAGGTATTGCCAAAAGCGGAGCTAAAGTGCTAAATTCACAGCTTGCATTTCTGCCACCGCTAGAACGAATCATGTTGATTTTATTTGCTAAATTTATCTCCTATCAATGCGTTTTGGCTAGCCTCGGTGGAAAATCGAAATTCTCGCTTCGAAATCTCTCCTCTTTCGGCAATACCCAAACCGCTACCAGCCATTTTAAAGCGACACTGCAACGAATACACAAAAAAAGTTATCCGGCAAATATTGGTTTGTCGTAGAACTAGACAGATCGCTCGATAAAAAATAAAATCAAAAAAAAGCCATTCAATAAACTGAACGGCTATGTATATTTTTTGCTGATGCTCTCGTTAGAGCTTTTCTACCTCTTCTATAGACAAGCCCGTACCTTTAGCAATATCAGCAATAGGCAAACCCATTTTCTTAAATTCTAAAGCGATAGCGATAGCTTCTTCTCTTTTTCCATCAGCTTTTCCTTTTTCCAGTCCGGTCTGCATTCCTTTTTCTAGTCCAGTCTGCAGGCCTTTTTCTCTTTCCTGTCTTTTGATTGTCTCTATTACACCCATTTGTATTGTGCCTCCTGTCACTTGATAAATGTATTGATCAAAATTACTATTTAAATCCTTATCTCGTATAAAAAGAAAACTTTTTAAAAATACTAAAAAGCTCATTATACGATCTTTACTATATTTATTGGTCTCGATTAACGCACGCGCTATCGTACTCCGCTGCTCGGCAAGCTCCTCTTCAGCAATCTTATTTTCCGAAAGTGCTTTCTGACAAGCCAGTACAATATACGCAAAAATATTGTCCATAACAAGAAGCTCATCTTCCTGATGGTCAAAGATCTGGTAGGTAAGATAACGGAACGTTAGCGAAGTACCGAATACAAAATAACCATATTCGCCAGGCCGGCCTTGCGTCTGCCCGCCTGTAAATACAGCAATGGTCTCCACTGGTACACGATACCGATCCAACAGGCGGTAATGGTACTGAAACATGCGGTATGGAAAACCATCATCATTGCCTCCTTCGATCTCGGTATGTGCTAAGATCCACTTCTGGGTTCCGTCTTTCAGATACACTTTCACTAAAAGATCAGCAATACGCCTACCCTTTTTACGTTCTCGGTCAGGCATGATCTCGAGCAGCTCTTTGTCCATAAAGGTAAGCCCTTTCTCGAAATCAAACATAGTATCTGCTTCAGGATACATAAAGCGGAGAAAGTCGGGAAAGTTCTCTTCAAAAATAGCCTTGAGAAGCTCATCGCTTTTCTTGAACGGCACACTTCTTTTGGTTAACTCACTCATAATTAAGCTTATTTAATTAATTAAAGATAGTAAAAAAAGAAGTAAATTACCTTAAGTAACTAAAAGCTAGATAAATTATATATTTACACAATACATTTTAGATAAAAGTATTGGTATATCTCCCAACAATAGAAGACATATACAAAACCTTATACAATTTAATTGCGTGGTTAGATCCGAAGTTAACTCCATTCTTTTCCGACATTGACAATGTGCCAAGCAAATTAGAGCTGATCAAGAGTTTATCAATCAATTCACCACGCTCCAATCAGATGTTACGCATAAAGCCCACATAGAAAACACAAGATTTACAAAGGTACTGAATCTTAAAGCGAAACACTTTTATGCTTATGAGGTATATCTAATAGCGTCTTCGCAGGGTATAAGTCCCCAGAGTGCTTTTAAACAATTGTATAAAGAATACACTTAAAGGTGTCGCAAAATGCGATACCTTCACGTCGACACCTTGGTGGGCGCTACCATACGCATTTACCGAACACGGTGTGCTCATGTTGTCGAATGTTTTGAAAAGCGATCTAGTCACGAAAATGAGCATCAAGCTGATCGAAATCTTCGTATAATTACGCAGGAGTCTTAACTCCTATTCCGAATTAAATCCTGCACTTTTTTTTAGCAAAAGCTTTAATCTCAGCAATCGAAATATCATTAAGCAAATGATATTTACTCATATAATCTAAAAATATTTGTGCGTAACCACATAATAATAGAAATAATATAAAGCCAAATTATTAGATTAGGATGTCAAAATTAGCGTTTATCTTTAAGGCATGATTACAAAAGACGTATTAGAGAAAAAGCAAATACAGATTTACATAATCACTCTCCTATTTGCAGCATTGACTGGGTTGACATGGAGTAATAGCGCATCACTACAGAATACTATAGAGCCTATAATTGGTATTCTGCTATATAGTATGTTCTGTCAGATTCCTTTTTTAGAAGTCAAAAAATCATTTAGAAATCCTTCTTTTTTTAAGGCGCTTCTATTCGGTAATTTTGTGCTGATTCCGCTACTAGTATGGATACTCATCCAAGTATTCGCATTAAATACACTGACCACTATAGGTGTACTACTGGTTCTATTGACCCCCTGTATAGATTATGTTATCGTATTTACACATTTGGGGAAAGGAGACTCCAACTCGGTACTCGCGGCTACACCTGTATTATTTATTGTTCAGATGTTGCTCTTACCGCTATTTTTATGGTTTTTTATTGGACGTGAATCTATCGATGTATTCGAAGTTACTCCGTTTGTAAAAACATTCTTCTACCTAATAGTAATACCTTTCGCTTCAGCGCTGATCACGCAATGGGCTTCAAAAACTACGCGTATAGGTGGTAAGATGATGGACCTGTCTAGCTGGCTCCCGGTTCCATTTATGGCGCTGACCTTTTTCGTGGTCATAGCATCACAGATGAGGACACTGAGCACCAATCCACAGCCTATCTATGATGTCTTACCTATTTATGTCATATTCGCTATAATCGCTCCGTTGGTTGGTCTGCTTTCTTCGAAGATATTTAAATTGCCTACCGCTCAAGCCAGAGCTGTAGCCTTTTCTTCGAGCACAAGAAATTCATTGGTGGTCCTTCCATTGGCACTTGCTCTACCTGCACCAGAAAATCAATTGGTTGCTGTCGTTATAGTCACACAGACCGTAGTAGAAATCCTCTTCGAATTGCTGTACATAAAGATAATCCCCAAAATGATCCGTGGTAATGACAAATAGAACAGATTCACCCTGTATGCTAACTAGAAAAATACACATCATGGAAATAAGAAAATATCAATCTAACGATATTAAAGAAATAGCCAGACTACTCTACGAAACTATCTATACGATAAATAAAAAAGACTATTCTAAAGAACAACTGTCTGTATGGGCAACTATACGGAAAATTAAGCTGGAGCCGTAACAGAACTATAATGAGAGTATTATTATAAAAGAAATGAAATGGCTACAATATTAAATTTGATCAATATTATTATATACTAAAATGAGACGAACTACCATATTACCTGTGCTATTGCTTATATTAGCTTCAGTAATAGTACAATTTATTGTAGCCTATATTCGATACCTTTTAGGTATCGAATATAGTACAGTAATAAGCTTTATTTTTTATGTCTTAACCTATTACTTGGCAATAAATCGATATAAAGAGTTAAATAAAAATATCGTAATGTTCGCAATATTATTTCCTATACTGGCGATAAACATACCTCTTAGAATAACTTCCTTTCAAGATAGTCTCAGTACATTTCCCGAATTTATAGTCCATATTTTTGCGGTATTAATTGCCCGAGGAAGTTTATTTTTCCAAAAGCAATTTAGCAGAGTATCTTTTTTAGCGTCGATTACGCTATTAGTCTTGCTAGGGAGTGTTTTTTTATATAAACATTGGTTAAATTATATCAATTTTTCTTCTTTTACAGGTGTAGTTTTCGAGCAAAACCATGTTCCTATACAGGGCAAGGACCTAAATGGCGAAATAATTTCAATAGAGGACCAAGCCGATTTGTGGGTTTTGGATTTTTGGACTACAAGCTGCAGAGTTTGTATTAGAGAATTCCCTAAAGTTCAAAAACTAAATGATCAATATAAAGATTCAAAAGACGTCAAAGTAATCTCTATAAATATACCTTTAAAACGTGATACCGATAATACTGCTTTTAACATACTGACGTCAAGAGGATACACGTTTAAGAATATAATAGCACTAGATAGCTCTCTTGATAAAAAATTGGGGATAGAGGTGTTTCCAACGACATTGTTATTAAATAGGAACGGACAAATTCTTTTTCGGGGAAGTGTTAGTCAGATTCAAAACAGAATTCAAGAAGTTTTAAAAAACGGAACGAAATTTTAAATATTCCACCAATTAAAATGAAAAGTCCGAGATCAAATGAAATTGTAGATAGAAAACTTGAATTTGGTAAACAGCTAATCAAGTAGAGAGAACTCGAAACTACTTCTTTAATTCATAAATACCTTCAATATCTAAATAAATAATACCCTCGGAAGTTAAAGCTTTTTGTTGCGCCTTAAATTTCAGCCGCCCGGTTTCATCTATATATATGTACTGTGGAAAGATAAACGTCCGATTCAAATCATTTTCTATAGCTTGATATGGGCGAAACACTCCCTCATCAGTGATACGATATGAGTAGGTATTTTTGACAGGGTAAAATCTCAAAAGCATATCTTCTGAATATTGGTTAGGTAGTATACCTAATGGGAGATTATCAATACGCGGCTCTTGCCAAAATATTTTTATTCTCTTTTTATCATAATCAATCATTAAAGGATCATCCTTTAATGATGGCATCTCCAAGAAAAGGTTGGTGTTGTACTGCCCGTCCATATTTATATCTACAGCTTTGGACACAACAATATCGCTAGGGTAATATGTATGAATTCCACTTACAGGCATCGCATTCCGTTCTTTTTCTTTCGAACAAGAAAAACCAAACAAAATGAAGACGAAAAATATTATTTTAAATGTATGTTTTGGATAGACCATTATTTTAAAACTTATAAACTGACAACATAATTACTTCAAAAAAAACCGTCTGTTTAAGTAACAAACGGTTTTGCAATAGTATTATAGTGAAACTCTAGTTAGAGCTTTTCAATCTCTTCTATAGATAAGCCCGTACCTTGAGCAATATCAGCAATAGGTAAGCCCATTTTCTTAAATTCTAAAGCGGTCTCTAAGGCTTTTTTACGCTCTCCTTTTTCTATTCCTTTAGCTAAGCCTTGTTCTAAGCCTTGCTCTAAGCCCTGTGCTAAACCCTGTGCTAATCCCTCAGCACGACCAGAACGCCTTGCTGTATTAAGAACACTTTCTGTATCACGCTTATGTTTTAAACTTGCTTCGTATGACATAAGATCCTCCTCTTTTAGTTTTCCTACTTCACCTATAGCAAAGATAAGCTCAAATATCCGTTTATCCAAAAATGAGGGAAACTTATCCATGGTACTCAAGTGTTTAAGTAAGTATAGCCATTGATCCATTAAAGTATTCAGCTCTTCAGGCTTTTTATTAAACATCGGCAAAGAAATCATCTTATAGCCCAGCTTATCGTAGAAAATCTCATTTGTCAGCTTATCGCATAAAGCCACATCGTAGAAATAAGGACGATCTGTAACTCCTCTGTTATCCTCCAGACTAAACTCCATAATACCGATAAAGTAAACCTCTGGCAAACAATAATTATTGCTCTTTTTGCCTCTAGCAAGCTGTTTATTGATCAGCCGGGAGGTGTAATATACGGTACGGTCCTTAAAAAACTCCTGAAAGAGTTGCTGCATCTCGATAATGAATATTTCTCCATCATTGCCGACGCAATGCAAATCAAACACAACGCGCCTTGTTTCTTCATGATCGCCATCCTGCTCGACAGGCTTGTAAGCCAAGTCTGATATCACCTTCTCTCCCTCAAAGAGACTATTAAGAAATTCGATCAATAGAATTTTATTTTCTTCCCTACCGAAATAAAACTTCCAGCCAAAGTCTGTGCGGGGGTCAACGTACTTACCGAGATGCTTTTTTGATCTAGACATAATTATTATACATTTGGTTACTAAGCAAATATAACTATAAAAAAGTATATTAGCTAAAATAATTAGTAATCAAGTCGAGCAGATAACATGTTTCTTTGAGAAGCTGTTTAAGTATTGGCTAGACTAAAACTAAAATAAAGGCTGAAAGATAATAGTAGCTACGTCTGCATTGTATTTATTAGGTGATACCGAATGTTGACACAGGGATATTGAGACAGCGCATGTAGCTAATAAGTATTTTCCAGTCCCCCCTTGTTCTACCTTCTCGATTTATAAACAGGTTTTGCAGGGTATATTTGGGGAGGGATAACCATAAAAACCAGAGTATATTGTTGGCTATTTTATCACATAATTTCAGTGATTGTTTGGGGACTTTATCAACAATTATTAAATAAAATTAAGAAGCACTGCAGATAACAAGGTATTGCAAAAAGCAGGACTAAGGTGCTAAATTCAACATTTGTGCTTTTTATCTGCAAAAACCATTTTTCTTTTACTCTTTTTTATAATTTAGCAAAAAGAAAAAATGGTTTTGCTAACGTATGTACAAAGTTGAAAGCTCAGTCTTTCTATTCCGCCCCTTCGCAAAGCCCCAAAACATTAGCTGTCAGGCAACGAGCAACCGTGCCAAAAACAAACGAACAGAAAAATTAGACGAATATGTCAATAACAAGAGACGAAGAGCTTATCGGAATGAAAAAAGCGAGTGAAGCTGTAGCTTTGACTTTAAAAGAAATGCGGAACTACGCAAAACCCGGTATGACGACAAAACAATTAGACAACTTTGGAGCAAAAATCTTGTCAGACTTTGGAGCAAAATCAGCGCCTTATTTGACCTATGGTTTTCCAGGTTGGACCTGTATTAGCGTGAACAATGAATTTTGCCACGGTATCCCGTCCGACAAAAAAATATTACAAGAAGGCGATTTAGTGAACATAGATGTTTCAGCCGAACTTAACGGTTTTTGGTCGGACAACGGTGGCTCATTTGTACTTGGACAAGACATCAACCAACATCAAAAGTTAATAGAGGCTTCACAAGAAATTTTGTATAAAGCAATTTATAACATTAAAGGCGGAGTGAAAATTTCAGACATTGGACACATAATGGAAACCGAAGCAAAGAAAAGAGGTTTTAAGGTTATTAAAAACCTTGGTGGACACGGTATTGGCAGAAGTTTGCACGAACAGCCAGACGAATTAATGAATTATAAAAACCGATTTGACCAAAGACGATTTAAGAAAAATTCAGTTGTAGCTATTGAAACATTTATATCAACGTCTTCAACTTATACAACAGAACTTAATGACGGCTGGACAATGGTTGGAAACAAAGGTGGTTTTATGGCACAACACGAACATACAATTGTGGTTACAGACGGAAAACCAATTGTACTGACTGAAATGAATGAAATTTGGAATTGACAGCTTCCCCCTCGAATTGGGAGAAACCAACGAAAAGGGTTACAATACGTTTTTAATTTCTAATGTCACATTGGCATTTAGCAGGATTACGTACGAAGCGAAGCAACTCATCACTTCTACGAACATTCAACAATATAGGAGTTTAATCTTGACTAACGTTTAAACAACTATTTATTTGTCAAATAAAAGTCGTTTATCCAATCTTCAATATGTGAAATAAGAGGTAGCATTGATTTCCCTTTTTCACTTAGTCCGTAAAAAACTTCTGGAGGAAAGGAATTTATCTGTGTACGTTTTACAACTCCTGCTATTTCAAGCTCCTTTAATTGCTCTAACAAAACTTTTTTAGAAACTTTAGGAATGTTTCTCCATAGTTCAGTAAAACGGATATCACCACTTTGAAAAAAATGGTATAAGATTAAGGGTTTCCATTTTCCTGAAAACAGTTTTAGAAAAATATTTAAATGACAATTTTCAAAATCTTTATAATTCATAGGTTACAAATTTGTAAATAGTTCACCTAAAAGTTCATTTCTTGTTACTTGTGCACAAGCGTACTACGTTTGTAGTGAACAAATTTAAAAATTTTAGTACTATGAAAGTAAGGTTAATAAGAAATGCTACGTTATTAATAACCATTAATGAACAAACATTATTAATAGACCCAATGTTGGGACATAGAGGTGCATTAGGTAAGTTTCCTTGGATAGATGATATACGGGAAAACCCTTTAACAAACCTTCCGTTTGATGATTATGAATTACAAAGAATTATTGAACAAACCGATGCCGTTCTTTTAACGCATTTGCATCCCGACCATTGGGACCCTAAAGCACAAGAAATTATTCCCAAAAACATTCCAATTTATTGCCAGCCAGAAGATGCTCTAGTAGTCGAACAAGTAGGTTTCAAAAATGTTATTTCTGTCGAAAAAAAAATTGATTTCAATGGAATTGAAATATTTAAGACTGATGGAAAACATGGGTTAGGCGAAATTGGTGAATTGATGGGGAAAGTAAGTGGCTATATTCTACGATATAAAAAAGAGAGCTTATACATAACAGGGGATACAATTTGGTGTGAAGATGTTATCAATACAATAGATGAATTTAAACCAACTTTTATAATCGTTAATGGAGGTGGAGCAAAATTTAATATTGGTGAACACGTTACAATGAACACTTCTGATGTTGGAAAATTATTAGAGTATTATCCTAATAAAATAGCGATTGTACATCTCGAAACGGTTAGTCCTGCATTAGAAAGCAGACAAGATATTGTAAAATTTTTATCAGATAATAATATAACAGATAAAGTAATTATACCAAATGATGGAGAAGAATTTATGAATAAGTAAAGGTTTGAAATGACATTGCGTAATTAAAATTAATTATGTACCCCTGTACTAACAGTACCCATTTTGCATACCATAAGAACTGCAGGTGGGTCATTTTTTTTATATAGCTATGTCAAATAAACCTGCAAACAGCGTAGCCGACCAAATTTCACTTTTGAAGCAACGAGGAATGTTGTTTAAAGATGAAGGCAATGCACCTCACTTTTTAGAAAACATCAGTTATTACCGCTTAAAAGGTTATTAGTGGGACACACAAAACGATTTTGAAAATCACACTTTCCACCCAAATACTTATTTCGAGGACATCATCGGCCGCTACAATTTCGACCGTCATTTGCGATTAATTTTGTTTGATGCTATTGAACGTATTGAAATTGCTCTACGAATAAAAATGATTTATCAGTTTTTTATGGTGGATTATGGTCTTTAAATGCTTCGCTTTTTAATTCCTCAACTATTACAATCAACGGAGTCAATAAAACAATTTATCAAAATACGATTGACGAACTGCAAAAGGAATTTAACCGAAGTCAGGAAATTTTCATTAAAGACCATCGTTATCGCTAACCGAACCAAGATGCTGATGCTTGGAAAATATTGGAAGTTGCTTCTATGGGAACACTTTCCAAATTATACAAAAATTTAAAACAGCAACTTCCCGAAAAAGCAGCAATTGCCAAAGAAATGGGATTGAATTTGCATAAAAAATTATCCAGTTGGTTGGAAGCGATTACTTATGTCCGAAATATCATTGCACACCATTCTCGATTATGGAGTAAAAATATGGTAAAGCGACCAACGAAGAACCTGAATAATCCAATCGGCCAATGGTTTGATAATCCTTTGACACAGGTGCAGACTAAAAAACCGTTTTTGATAATTTCTTGTATGGTTTATTTATGCAATGAAGTAACGCCAAGACACCAAATCACAACCAAAATCTTAGACCTTTTCAATACCAACCCAAACATTCTGATTTACAAACTCGGTTTCCTAAATAATTGGGAAAACTAACCATTATGGAAATAAGGGCAAACACATAACAAGCGTTTTGTGAAATGGCGGAAAAACGGCGCCGATTGAAACTTTTTCGCTAATTTTGAAGTCGATGCTTTGATAGAAAGTTAGTGCATGAAATCCGCCTTCGCCAAACTGCCTAACCGTTAGCGGCACTATTAAACGAACGCACTTCACAAATATAAATATGGAATTACCAAAATTTAAGTATAGCCCAAACGCATATAGACTTGACCTTTTTGAAAATGTTGAAGGTGTTTGCTCTATATGTAACGAAAAGAGACAAATTAAATATATTAGTTCATTCTATAGTATTGAAAACCCTGAATACATTTGCCCTTGGTGTATAGCAAATGGGAAAGCGTCCGAAAAATACAATGGAGATTTTAACGATTATTGTGGAATTGAGGGTGTTTCGCCAGACCCAAAAGACCCTGAACCAAGTATTAAAAAAGAACATTTAATTGAAATTACAAACAGAACACCAAGTTATACATCTTGGCAACAAGAAGTATGGTTGACTCATTGTAATGAGCCTTGTGCTTTTATTGGGTATGCGGATAGTAAATTGATCGAACCATTTTTAGACGAACTTAAAGATGATATTGAAAATTCAGGCATTCCAATAGAGTACATAACAAAAGGACTTACAAAAGACAGCGACTTAGGGGCTTACTTATTTCAATGTTTAGAATGTGGAAAACATAGACTTCACGTTGACTTTACGTAAAAAAAAACAGTTCGCTAACAAGGTGTTGCCAAAAGCGGGGCTAAAATGCTAAACTCACAGCTTGCATTTCTGCCACCGCTAGAACGAATCATGTTGATTTTATTTACTAAATTTATCTCATATCAATACGTTTTGGCTAGCCTCGGTGGAATATCGAAATTCTCGCTTCGAAATCTCCCCTCTTTCGGCAATACCTAAACCGTTACCAGCCATTTTAAAGCGACACTGCAACGAATACACAAAAAAACAATCGACAATGACGGAATTTTGGGAACAAGCATTTAAGGATAAACAAGAAATGTGGGGTTTAGAACCCACGAAGTCAACTGTTTTGACAAAGGACTTTTTCGTTGAGCATAAGGTCAAAAATGTGCTAATTCCAGGAGTTGGTTATGGACGAAATGCACAAATTTTTATTGAGAACGGAATAACCGTAACAGGCATTGAGATTTCTCAGACCGCTATTGAGTTGGCTCAAAAGCATTTTGGAAATGAATTGAAAATTTACCACGGTTCTGTAACAGATATGCCTTTTGACGAGAAGTTATATGACGGAATATTTTGCTACGGTTTAATTTACTTGTTAGATAAGGAAGAAAGGGCTAAACTTATCCAAGACTGTTTTAACCAATTGACTGAAGACGGATATATGTTTTTTACAGCTATAACGAAGGACGCTCAAACATATGGACAAGGAACACAATTAAGCAAAGACCGTTTTGAAATGTTTGGCGGAGTGAAAATATTCTTTTATGACAAACAAAGTATTGAAGAAGAATTTGGCCACACAGGACTTTTTGAAATAACTGAAGTGACTGAAAACTATCCATTTTACTTGATAAAATGTAGAAAAAGAAAAATAACTGCTAACTAACAAGGCTGGGACTCCTCGTCCAGTGCTTTGAACTTCTACCGAAATATTTACAACACTAAAAAAAAAACTGTTTAACGGACGAAAAAAAGGATAAAAACGCAACGAAATTATTTTCCCTTTATCTTCTTTCGATGTTTCAAACCAAAACCAATCAATGCATTGACGACAGCCTCTGTTTCTTTGGCGTGTGGAGTAAGTGCATACGAAACAGTAACAGGTTTTGTGTTATTAACCGTTCGAGTAATGAGCAAGTTCTCCTCCAATTCCTGCAAGGATTTGGACAGAACTTTTGGCGTTATGCCCAAAGACTTTTCTTGCAAATCCTTAAATCTCAATGTTCCATAATTAGATAGATTATGTAGAATACAGAATTTCCATTTCCCACTCAATAATTCAAGGGCATCTTTAAGAGCCAATATATCTTCTTTGTGTAAATTGCTTTTTTTACTCTTCATTTTATAGTCACTTTCCAAAAGGTAATCAATAGTAAATGTATAGTTTATTTCAAATAATTTTGTAATCAGAACTTTAAAAATATAATTCATTATGAAAGTAACAGTAATAGCAAACATTTCGGCTAACGGAAGGCTTTTAGTATCGGATAATCCTCATCATCAGTTGCCAGCAGAAGCCATGGAGTTTTACGTGCAATTTGTAAGGCAAGTAGGAAATGTTGTGATAGGATTAAAGACCTTTGAAAATTTTCTAAATTTCCCTAAAGAGGTAAAAGAACTTTTTAATGGAGTAGAAATCGTGATATTATCCGACAGTCCCTATCAAGCCGATGGCTACACGATTGTTGGAAGTCCAGAAGAAGCCATTGCATATATATCGGCGAAAAACTTAAAAGAAATAGCCGTTGGTGGTGGGGTTGGCACTTTTAATGCTTTTATAGATAAAGATTTGGTAACGGATATTTATTTCAACATCAATCCTTTAATAACAGGAGTTGGTGGCATTTTAGGGAGTAACAGCGAACTTAACTCAAAGTTTAAACACAAAAAACACGAACTTAATGACGGTTTTCTTCAACTGCACCTAACGAAAGATAACTAAAGTATGTCTAGTAACAAGGGTTTGGCAAAATGCGCGGGATAAAATGCAAATTTGAACTTTTCGACTTCGATTCTCTGCCCCTTCGCCAAACTGCCTAACTGTTACACCTCATTGTAAGAACGACCGTCGGAACATACATCAACTAACAAAAGGACTTAACCAAGAAGATTTTTTTGAGGAAAATGAAGATTTAGTAAAAACAAACCTTGCATTTGCCTTGTGTGCAACACATACAAGACGGTGATATCGATCAAATTGTGTCTTTTAGGAAAATCGTTTCTAATCATATCAAACTGCAACAGCTATAGCAAAATCGCATAAATAATGAACAAACTACAATTGAAAAATGCTGCAAATCGACTTCGATTAGACTATGGGGTCGGATTAAATGAACTTATCCGTATAAAAGGCTGGATGCTTAAATTAGAAGTACTAGGCGTCTTCAAGCCTTTATCTGTTGAATTTTCTGGAATGGCTTTCAAACAAAACAAAAATCGCTTTACGCTAGTAAATCCAATCAGCGAATGGTTAAGTAGCATTTTACAGTAGCTCATGAACTCTGCCATCTGTTTTAAAGAACGATAAGAATTTATTGCTAGCTACTAAAATAGTATACACTTTATATCCACCCTGTTTTTTTTCTCCAAATATTGTATTCTTTATCTTGACTATCTATAAGTTCAATTTGATCACAATCAGGAACGAGCATTATTTGTTCATCAGACAAAATGGGTAGACCAGCTTCTAATCGATAGGCATTTATTTCCGAAGGGTTTTCTACAGGAAAAAGTACATCATTACTGATCATTTGTGTTCCGTATTTCTGTGGCTTACTTTGATAGACTAGGATCCTATCGTGCAAATAAGCTATATTTTTAAAGTCTAAATCGTCCTTATTTTCGAGCATTAAAACATAACAATTCTTCATAAAATCGGGTTCACCTATAGCATGCTGTACAATAAGCCAAGCTGCACCACTAGCCTCACGCCCCACCTTACTTATCGTAGGGTAGCCAATTTCAGAAATAATTATTTTTAACGCTTGACTATTAGCTTTATGTACTGCTTCCATTTCTGGATGATAACCTTTAGAAAGTTCTCCATCCATTAACAGCTTCTCTCTTACAGATAAATCATTGTCGGCTAACTGGATTAACCTGATTGCTATTTCTTCATATAACATATAATGAGTTTTAGAAGTATTTTATAAGTTGAATGATGTTAAAAATAATAGTAGTTGTTAAAACTATAAAGCCCTATCATTTTGATTTTTAATATATAAAAAAAGACTGAATAGCTTTCACTTAATAATAATCCTATAAAAAAGGCATCTCCAAGAAAAGGTTGGTGTTGTACTGCCCCTCCATATTTATATCTACAGCTTTAGAAACAACAATATCGCTAGGGTAATATGTATGAATTCCACTTACAGGCATCGCATCCCGTTCTTTTTCTTTCGAACAAGAAAAACCAAACAAAATGAAGACTAAAAATATTATTTTAAGTATATGTTTTGGATAGACCATTATTTTAAAACTTATAAACTGGCAACATAATTAAACACAAGACTGCATAAAATGCGTCTTTTCAACTCATAATGCAGTTTAAAAATGACTGATAAACTGGGGAGTTTTTCTTATTTACGTTTCGCATATAGGGCGCTTAGTCTCTTGGGTAAATGTTGAATATTTTGCTCGCACAATTTATATAATTCAAGCCCCTTTTCTGTAAAACCGTATTTTTCAATATAGGCCTGCACAAAATCTCCTTGTAAACTCTGATGTTCGCCATCGCAAATTCGCAAATAATCACAAAGGAGCGGATGATAAGCTTCACCTAAGAGGCCCAATGCAAATACAGCGAAGGTGCCTGGCATAGCGCAGTACTCGGCTTCTAGATCGTTGTACCACTCAAATTCTTTCATGGCTAATTTTGCATACGCCTCGATCTGTGGGTGTAGGGAGGGCCAATTTACGGCATTGGCAAAGAGCTGATGGACACCTTTTTTAGGTAGAGATTTGATAAAAAGCCACTTTTTTTCAGGACTACTAAACTTGACGGAATAGGAAGATGGAAAACCGAAGGATAAAAGCTGACATAGAAAATCCAGAACCTGCCTATAGGCTTCTTCACTTTCTTCCTTGACACTGATCTTGATCGTAGCGAAGACATCATTGGCCGAACAGGTGACAATAGCACTTTTATATTGCCTTACTTCTAATGGTAGGTCTCCTGAACCATTTTTCTTTAAGTTTGCCGGCATCTTACTACCAAGAGCAGTAACTATTTTAAAAATACTTCCAGCTGCGTACTGTCCGTCGCCACCTTTATATTTCACATTACAGACGGCAATATAGCAGGCAAACTTCAAATAGCTCTCCGGTAGCTGCCAGCTGGGTTCGCCCACCTTTAGCGTCCACTCGGGATAACCTTCTGTGCTTTTAACCTGCTCGAAAAACGGAGCCCGTATGGTGCGCTCTACCCAATAACGCAAAGTGGTGTCTACATCCCAGCTCCAGCCACATAGCTTCCGTATTTTTTCGGTGAATGTGACCGCTTTGTCGTAATCAAAATCGGCACCGCCTATTTTAAATAGATAATATTCAAAAGCAGCATTGACTAATATCTCACGACCTTGAACTCTAAAGCATGGATAAGATGGATAGCCTGGCTAATTACGGGTTTTTGCTAATCGGGCTTTGTCTTCTAAAATATCATCCACACAAGTATCAAAAATACCCCGTAATGAGGGCTCGTTCTTTATATCTTCAAAAATTAAATACTTTCTATCGTTTGCCATAGTTGTAGTACGAGTTCTTTCTACTTAGAATTACAATAATAAGATAATCTATACGATTCTCAATTATACGATATAAAGAAACATTTAGCTTTCACCTTACTTTTAGTTATAATCATTATATACTAGCTATCTATCTACATTATTACTCATTTTAACAAACCATCAATCATCTCTTTTACTTTTTCATTTCCTGGAAAGCCTGTAAATTTCTTCACTAGCGTACCTTCTTTATTATATAATACATACGAAGGAATCCCCTCGAACCCGAAATGATTCATCATATAATACCACTGATCCTTGTTAAGATAATAATGGTCGCTGCCAATTCCTTGTATCTTTGCTTCCCATAGCTTTTGGGGAGAAGACCCATTTGTGATATATACAAACACAACATTCTTATCTTTGAATTGCCCCTTTGTATCACTGAATTGATTCATTGCTTCCAAGCAAGGTCCACACCAGGTTGCCCAAAGGTCAATAAAAATCACCTTGCCCTTATATTTAGAAACAATATTTTCGATAATCTGGTCTTGTGCTACGGTTGAGACATCATTGACAACAACAGGTGATTTTACTTTGTCTAGTTCGACAACCCGCTCGTTGTTTCTAAAAAGTATTTTTGCAATCTCTCCTACTTTCCAATAGTGGGCTATATGTGCTTTTTGCTTTTCGGTTAAGGGTTTTACCTGTTCATTGAGTTGCTGGCTATAAGCGTTGGCTGCCAAAATATCATAATACAGTCCATCCTCGAACCCGACTAAATCAGCTAAAATAACTTTTACCCTTGCTAGCCAAGAAGGAATGTCACTTTCTCCGATTGGAGGAAGATCTAGTATTTCATTTTGAAGAATAGTTTTCTGCATTTCAGGAAATGCAAACCTTTGCTGAACGTGTGGGTCGTTGAAGTTGAAATCTTTCAAGAAACTGAAGTACGTTCGCTCAATCTTTTGAATTGTAGGCTTACCAACGGTATCACGAGTTGTGTTACGATAATTCATTTTCATATAATCTTCGTATTCGAAGGCCGAATACAAATAATGATATAAACGATATTCTTCAGATATAATACGTTTGACTTCTTTTGAAAGTAAAGAGTCTTTATCTACAATAACCTCTGATTTCTCGGACACCACACTCTTAGTATTATCAAGAAATTCGTCTAAACTTTTATCATATAACGGTGTAGGCGATCTCCCATATGCCATCATTTTATTTAAGACATCTACTATCCGGATTATTTCTGGTTTACTAAGGCTAGGATTAACCTCGACATTTTTTACTTCAAGATGGGAGTCATACGTTATATCAAGATTAGTGACACCACCATTTACAGCTTCGACCATGAAAACCTTGTTAAAATTGAGGTCCGTGTATAGCAAAACAAATGTTGTATCAGTTTCCACATCAAAGTCCAGAGAGAACTCGCCAGATTGGTCAACAAGACAATCGTATGTACTGTACTGTCCTGAAATCAGAAGTGGAATTTTAAATTTAACTTGAATATCATTCTCACGAATGTCATCAGGAATTATGATTTTCCCTGTGATTTTGGAAGTGCCTGCAACTACATTTGTTGTGCTTGTATCCATACCTATTGTCTGATTACATGACAAAAAGAATGCAATACAGCATAGAAAAATAAGCTTTATCTTAATCATTGCTACTTAGGTTTAAACTCTGCCTAAACTTTTTTAAGCCCAACCAGATTATATTGTTTATCTTATAAATATTTGAACAGTACAAAAGAATTCAATAAATTCTTTTGACACCATAATTTGTCTTTTAATTGTATTCGTGATACCGCAAGTAGTTTCTTTACTGTTATAAAAATACTTATTAATATGTGAAGTTACAAAAGACCAACAAAGTCAAAACCTTATCGCATGCTATGAAAAATCAAACACAAAAGAAGTGAATTAACGCAACTTTTATATCTAGCTATTGAAAAAAGGCTTATAGAACTTACCATTCCAGCAAGCTCCGGTTATCCCGCACTAAAATAGCTGCACAGTTTACCGTACAGCTATTTTAGCCTATAGATGTTTCTAAATAATTTATACCTTTACTTTTATTCATAACAGACCATACCATGATAAAAAACCTATCAACATTAGTTTTATTGTGCGGTATTTTGATGACAAATGCCCAAGAAAAAACAACAGTTGAGAAAGACTATGTTGCCTATCTTTTCAGTTACTTTACAGGAAATGCAGTTCATGAAGAACAAGTTCATTATGCTATTAGCAACGACGGCTACAATTATATTGCATTAAACGACAATAAACCCGTTATTACCTCAAAAGACATCAGTTCGACGGGTGGGGTAAGAGATCCTCATATCTTACGAAGAGATGATAATAAAGGTTTTTATATGGTACTGACCGACATGACTTCTTCCAAAGGCTGGGAGTCCAATCGTGCTATGATTTTGTTAAAATCCGAGAACCTGACAGATTGGACCTCAAGCGTCATTAATATTCAGGAACGATATAAGGATCAAGAGGATCTGTTGCGCGTATGGGCCCCTCAAACAGTTTTTGATAAAGAAGAAAACAAATACATGGTGTTCTGGTCTATGAAGCACGGAGATGGGTCTGACATTATCTACTATGCTTATGCAAATGATGAATTCACAGACTTTATTGGAAACCCTAAGCCCTTATTTATACCCAAGAACAAAAAATCTTGTATTGACGGCGATATTATTTACAAAGATGGATTGTACCATTTGTTTTATAAAACAGAAGATGATGGAAACGGCTTAAAAAAAGCGACAACAACAAGCTTAACTTCTGGGAAATGGGAGGAACACACCGACTATAAACAACAAACGACAGAGGCTGTTGAGGGCTCAAGTATATTTAAGCTAAACAATACAGAAAACTATATATTAATGTACGACGTGTATATGAAAGGGACTTATCAATTCTGTAAAAGTGAAAATTTAGATGATTTTCAAGTTATCGATGAAGAGGTAAGTATGAATTTTCATCCGCGACATGGCAGTGTGATCTCTCTAACGAAAAAAGAACTAGAGCATTTATTAACAACTTACGGCACACATGATGGTGTAGAAAGCGGACAAGAATAGATCCTGATGTATTTCAAGATCCAGCAACTGGAAAATTCTATCTGTAATGGGGGAATGGCTATGGAGCTGTTAATCAATTAAATAACGATATGATTTCATTAAAAGAAAATACTATCAAAGAAATGACTCCAGATTTTAAAACATCACTCTTTACAGTAACTTGATAACGACTTTGACCAAAACTATAGGTTGCTAGAATGGTCATCAAAAAAATATTTATAAAAAACGCTTTCATATCAATATTATAGTTTTTAATCAAAACCTGGCTGAACTGTTATTAATTAAAAGGGTATACTTGGTTACCAATTCCACGACCATACCTACCGTCACTCTCACCCATCAAAGATATCTTTCAATTGTTTTACCTGTACTAAATTGAGCTTTTTAATAAAACATCTTCCTCTCTATCATCTTATTGATTAAATACATTCACTTTATTTTAATTAACAACCCCATCCTCAATCATATACAAAACAACTGATCGTCGTACGTAAGGCATTACACTAATGTAATAGATATACACATCAAAAAAAACGCATGTTTAAGTAACAAGCGTTTTTATGTAATAGAATTATTAATAAAGCTCTAGCTGGAGCTTTTCGATTTTACTTTATTGAGCCCTCTTGGGAATTTTTCCGTTAACAAACTAGTACACCTATCACTTAAGCGCTTGTAGTATCCCTACAAGCGTTTAGCACCGGCTCTGCCCCATTGTATGGACAGCCCCAATTCGTGTGTGCTGTTACTGATAAAGCGGTTTAGCTCGCTATTTTTCAAATTCTGTTGATAGCTGTAGGCAAAACGGATATTCTTTAAGTTAAATTCGGCATGCCCCATCAAGTCACCGCGCTGCCTATAGCCGCCACCGATACCAAAGTTAGGCGTAAAGAAAATGAGGGCCGAGAAATCGAACTGTAAGCCTGTCACTTCCCGATAGCTGCTCAAAAGATTGGGGCGGATATAGATATTTTCGTCCAAATCAAAAATGGCAGCGGCGGATACATAAAACGTGTTATCACGACCAAACTGACGCACATAATCAGAATCGTTGGAACCAAAGATAGCCCGAGGCATAGCAAAGCCAACATAATAACGGCCAGGCCGAACCAAAGATGCCGAAAGGCCGTAAAGCAAGGTGCCATACTGCATATCGCCAAAAGCAGGGTCCGAGGGATCCAGCGAGCTGTAATCGCCGCGCTGCTGGGTATAACCCAAGTTTACACCCAAACCAAGATACTCCGACTCGGAAATCCGAAGCGTTTTGGTAAAATTAGCAGAAGCTTCGGTGCTCTGCTCCACACCTATTTTAAACTGTTTAGCATTTATACCTAAGACAATCCCCTGACTACCTAAAGCCATATTTGCGTTAAACCATATACTTTTGGGAGCTCCCTCCATACCTACCCATTGATGGCGGTACAATAACGAGGCATCGCCTTCCCCTTGCTCCAAAAGTGAGTTAAAACTGGGATTCAAGGTTTTTGAAAATGATCCCGACAGTGCCGGGTCTATATACTGTTGTGCAAAACTGCTATTAGAGCAGACGAGCACTATCCATGCTACAAATAGGAAACCGTAAAACCCTTTATTACTTTTTATCATTACTGCTATTTTCTTATCGTGTCTAATTATTTTCTCACTACAAAATACCCTTTATCATAAAGCCACTTTCCGTTTATCTTCACCTCAAGCACATAAAAATAAGTGCCGTTAGGAACAGGCCGACCTGCTTTGGTTCCGTCGAAAATAATGGTTGCATTGTCATAGCCTTCAAAACTTTGGATGACCGCTCCGTTGGCGTCAAAAACAACAAATTTATTCTCTGGATACTGTTCTATACCTTCAATACGCAGAAATTCATTGATGCCGTCGCCGTTAGGCGATACTGCTGGATGTACACGCACAGGAAGTTTGGCTTCTTTATCATTTAATACACGTAACTCTCGTATGACAGGATCAGCTGCGTGATAGTTTGCATCCCCATCCTGTTCGGCCCGGACCATCGTTACACCCACTCCCAGAACCTCTACCTCCTGCCCTGCGGTCACTATAGCCACCAAGTCATTATCACTGTATAAACGGATAGGGAGAGGGTTGTTACTCTGTATATCCAGCTGTAAGGAACCCACATCCCGACTTACTGGTGTGATCTCTGCAAATTGAAGAAAGCTAACTGCTTTTTCAATGCGCAGCTTGGCTGTCAATATAGAATCTTGGTAATTGTTACCACCATCGATCATAGCCGTAACCGTATATTCGCCTGCTTCAGTTTTACCGTTTTCCCTATAGTCGACGTAAGTCCCCTCAGGTAGACCAATCACTTTCAAAGCCTTGACTGAACCATCATACACAAAAGCCCCATCCATAAAGGTAAGAGCAGGCAATGCCGCTTTGGTAATAGTCAATTTTGCAACCTGTGACCCGCTTATATAGTTAATCCCGCCAGCTATAGTAGCCGTAACCGTATATTCGCCTGCTTCACTTTGCTTATTGTTACTGTAGGATACAGAAACGCCATCGGGCAAGGTACCCTCTATAGCCAGGGATTTCGCTGTACCGTCGTACACAAAGTGGGCATCGCCGAAAGTAATGCCTGCGATAGTAGCTGGCTCAATGCGCAGCTGGGCTGTCAATATAGAATCTTGGTAATTGTTACCACCATCGATCATAGCCGTAACCGTATATTCGCCTGCTTCGGTTTTACCGTTTTCCCTATAGTCGACGTGAGTCCCCTCAGGTAGACCAATCACTTTCAAAGCCTTGACTGAACCATCATACACAAAAGACCCATCCATAAAGGTAAGAGCAGGCAATGCCGCTTTGGTAATAGTCAATTTTGCAACCTGTGACCCGCTTATATAGTTAATCCCGCCAGCTATAGTAGCCGTAACCGTATATTCGCCTGCTTCACTTTGCTTATTGTTACTGTAGGATACAGAAACGCCATCGGGCAAGGTACCCTCTATAGCCAGAGATTTCGCTGTACCGTCGTACACAAAGTGGGCATCGCCGAAAGTAATGCCTGCGATAGTAGCTGGCTCAATGCGCAGCTTGGCTGTTAGTATAGAATCTTGGTAATTTTTACCTCCATCGATCATAGCCGTAACCGTATATTCACCTGCTTCACTTTGTTTATTGTTACTGTAAGAAACAGAAACGCCATCGGGCAAGGTACCCTCTATAGCCAGAGATTTCGCTGTACCGTCGTACACAAAGTGGGCATTGCCGAAAGTAATGCCTGCGATAGTAGCTGGCTCAATGCGCAGCTTGGCTGTCAGTATAGAATCTTGGTAATTTTTACCACCATCGATCATAGCCGTAACCGTATATTCGCCTGCTTCGCTATGCTTATTGTTACTATAAGATACGGAAGCACCATCGGGCAATGTACCCTCTATAGCAAGGGATTTTGCTGTACCATCGTATACCAAGTGGGTATCGCCGAAAGTAATGCCTGCGATAGTAGCTGGATCAATGCGCAGCTTGGCTGTCAATATGGAATCGTGATAATTATGCCCCCCAGCTATAGTAGCCGTCACCGTATATTCGCCTACTTCGCTATGCTTATTGTTGCTATAAGAGACGAAAGTGCCATCGGGCAATGTACCCCCTATAGCTAGGGATTTTGCTGTGCCATCGTATACCAAATGGGCATCGTCGAAAGTAATGCCTGCGATAGCAGCTGGATCAATGCGCAGCTGGGCTGTCAATATAGAATCGTGGTAATTGTTGCCACCATCAACCATAGCCGTCACCGTATATTCGCCTGCTTCGCTATGCTTATTGTTACTATAAGATACGGAAGCACCATCGGGCAATGTACCCTCTATAGCAAGGGATTTTGCTGTACCATCGTATACCAAGTGGGTATCGTCGAAAGTAATGCCTGCGATAGCAGCTGGCTCAATGCGCAGCTGGGCTGTCAATATAGAATCGTGGTAATTATTGCCACCATCAACGATAGCCGTCACCGTATATTCGCCTGCTTCGCTATGCTTATTGTTGCTATAAGATACGGAAGCACCATCGGGCAATGTACCCCCTATAACTAGGGATTTTGCTGTGCCATCATACACAAAAGACGCATCCATAAAGGTAAGAGCAGGCAATGCCGCTTTGGTGATAGTCAATTCTGCAACCTGTGACCCGTTTATATAGTTAATCCCGCCATCGATTACGGCCGTGACCGTATAGGTACCTGCTTCGGTCTGACCGTTGTCTATGTAATGATCTACTTTAGCACCGTCTGGTAGTCCATAAGCCGTCAGCGAATGGGCCGAGCCATCGTATTCAAATGTATCACCTTCAAAACGGAATACGGGTAATCCTATTTTATCGATCGTCAATACACCTGCTGTGTAAGTTATACTATAATTTCTTGACAACAGTCCCTTTGGCAGGATACTATAAGTGCCTGCATCAATCGCTCCCTGGCTATCGCCGGTATAGCTCAACCGACCATCCAGTAATGCCTCCGTTTCCCCATCAACAAACCCCTCATAATCTACACTGTTCCCACCGGAATACGCCACACCGTCATAATCTTTAGTATCCGCCCTAGCTGTAACTTTTAATGCAGCTGGTGTAACAACCCCGATATTGGCCTTCAGCGCCAACGTATTACCGATGACATAGTTTGCCTTATCGGCACCTTCTAGGGTCAGGTGGCTCAGATCCAAGGTGAAGATCTTGCCGGCTCCGACGACTTTCGTAGCGTAGCGCACAGCCGTATTGCTCAAGACCAGCGTTACCTCGTCATCATCTAGAATATCATCATCCGCAAAACTCAGATCACTAGCTGCTATCACCCCCAAATCCGTTCCATCGTAAACTTTATTGACTGCTGCCGTTGGGCGCACACTTACCGTTACCGGTTTAGGAGCTATTGTAAGATCGAAGTCCTTGGACGCGGGCAGGTAGCCATAGCCCCCCGCCTGACTCGCCGTGATCGTAACTGTACTTGCCTTTTTAACTTTTATCTTCCATTTGTTACCATCATTCACATCCTGATAGACTTCGGCAATGGAATTATCAGCTGTAGTGTACGATAGTGGTTTTTCCGAATCTACCGTAGCTCCGGGTTCAAAATCAGCGTCACCATATATCTTACGGATAGCGGCAGCTGTAATCTCCTGCGCCACCTCCTGTTGAAATTCGTAAGCTCCCATGTCAATGGTCACTCCGAACAAGCGAGGATTTCCGGCCAGATCTGTATCCGTCTGGATATCCCCTACGCTGTACAGATCATTATTTCCTGTTCCAATGGCCACAGCCCCGAGTTTCAAGCTATAATCGTCTGCAGCTGCATCGGTAAAGATATCGCCAGCTGTCACATCTGTAGCATTGATATTACCGTCTGCCGTACTGGTTTCGCCCTGTACCAAACTGTACTGCATGGTTTTTGTCGGCGTACCACCAAGTGTACTGCTAGTATTATCTGTTTTTGTATTAGCTAGTATTAAACTGTTATTTACCTTAAACACACGTTTTCCACCAGCAAAGTTGATATAAGTTTTGCCTATATTACCTACCACTGTACTATTGTTAAGCGTGATGCTGTTATTGTCCGAGGTTGATGAGGGAGCTATAGCATTAATCGCGGCGCCGGCCTCTTTCGTACCATTAGCACTGAATTGCGTATTGTTTGCTTCTATGGACAACGCTTTGGAACTATTGACAAGAATCCCACCACCGCTATTATCGGCCCAGTTTCCTTCGATACGTGAGTGATTAATTAGAGTGTTGACATCCACACTACCACTGCCATAAGAAACAGCATCCGTATATACTCCACCACCGAAACTGGCCGAATAGTTATCACGGACAGTTGACCGATCAAGCGTCAAATCAGAAGTAATCGACTTGGAGTTACTTGCTGCATTAATATATGATCTATGGTATAGTCCGCCACCGCTATTCCCAGAATAATTGGCTACGACATGCGCATTGTCGAATATAATCGTAGAATTCGGAGCGTCTGAACCAGGGAAAGGTGCATTAGGAAGCAAATAGATCCCTCCCCCGTCATCGGCTGCCCTATTCCCGCTTACACGGGAGTTCATGAGATCGAGTGTTATAGCACCGTATGTAGCCATGTAGATTCCTCCTCCCTGCCCCTGCGAGACACTCGAGAATCCTCCCGATGATTTAACAGAAATACTCTCCTCACCATCGGCATTTCCGCCTTTGATCTCAAAACCATCAATCAGTAGTTTGATGTCTTCTTCGCCATTTACCGCTGTGACGACATGATAGGCATTCTCACTGTTATTGCTGATTTTCAATGTGGAGCCACTGCCCGATACAGCGTCATCACCGTTAAAATCCCCACTCAGAATCGTTCCTGTTGCTCCGTCTGTCGGCAGCGTACGCTCAGAGAGATCCGCTTCCTGTCCGTCGAATCCACCGTAGAGCTCGACGTTCTGGACCATCAGAAATGTCTTATCGCGACTGTCCGTCGGATTTTTTGGATCAGCGAGATCATCCTCGTACGAGTAATTAGGATGATAGGTACCTTTAGCCACATAGATCTTTAGCGGTTTTGCGGCAGACCAACGCTCTCTATTATCATGCGTCCATTTCAGCGCATCGGCCAAATCAGGTACTGCATTGGCCCAGCTATTGCCGGATTTATCGCCGCGTGCTACCTTTTGGTTGACATATACGATATTGTCCGCGCTGGGTGTGATACAGATTGCTCCTTGATTGCTCTGATTCTCGAAGGCTCCTATATCGATATTACAACCTGATAAACGGGGCTCGCCTGCCAGGTCTTTGTTATCAGCGAGATCCAGCTCGAGATCCAAATACAAATTGAACATAGGATTTAAATATTCTTTATCGTAGTAATGATACAATGTGCTATAATGATAGAGACTACGGTCGCCTGCATCGATCAGCGGGCTTACTGCCTGCAGGTTATAGTCTCCATTGGCGGCATCGACAAATAAAGGATCGGTGACACCGACCAGGTTAGCGTTTTCCAGGTCTTGATCTGGGTCTCCCTGCAACAGACTGTTTTTAAAGGAGACATTATCTTCATCGCGATTGACTCCACTGAACCAATCGGCATCGGTATAGGGTACTCCGTCCGAGTTATTATTGTTATATACTATACTGTTAAAAAGCTGAACTTTCTTTTGTAAATTCGTCTTCCTATCGTTATCTTCTATATTAATCAGGTGCTTCCCTTTATTTCCGATGATATTGGAGTTTAACGAAATCAGTTTATGCTCCCTCTCTGAGTCAAGTTTCTCATTTGTGGCATCCGTGTGAAATACACTGCCATTTTCTGCTGTATTATTATTGACCGAAGAATTGCTTAAAAGAATATTCGCTTTGTAAGTAGGATTAGCAGGTGAGTTCGCATATACCGATTTGTATGCTAAATTAACATCAATGGCTGCTCCTGCGCCTATGCTTTTATTATTATTGACAGAGGAGTTGCTCAGACTTACCAGCCCCATATTATCTGTTTCCCCAATGGTATTGGAATTCATTAGATCCGAAAAAAGAGCTATTCCACCGCCTCGCCCAGCCGTGGTATTGCCATTGATCGTCGAGTGGCTCAACGTCACGTAAAGAGTACTATGGCTTTTGACAAAAGAATTTGCAGCATGAATTCCTCCGCCTCTTAACCTACTGTTATTGTCATCGACATTGGAACGATCTAGCACGACACCAGTAGAGGTATATCTAGTAACAGGGGCATCTTCACTAACCCTACCCTCTAGCTGGTTGGAGTTTGTCGTTGAAATCCCTCCACCATGAGATCCGCTATAGTTTTTATTGACCTTTGAATTTATCAAAATAGCGGAAGTTTTTACACCTTCCACACTACGGACTGAAATCCCACCTCCATTTTGCTGAGCGCGGTTACTATAAACTAATGAATTATCCAATTTTGCAGCCACACAAGCAAATACACCGCCGCCTTGACTATTGCTGCTATTATTATGGACTAATGACCCGTTCAATTCTATAATTCCGCCAGCAAGACCTCCACCGCTGCCCTTACTTGAATTATTATAAACTATGGAGTTGTGCAGCATGGCCTTTGAAGGATTTACTTCATCTGTAATCCGCACATAAATTCCGGCACCATCGCCCGTACTTGAATGATGTATCACAGCTAGATTGCGTAAGGTATAACTGTTTTGACGACTATGCTGGAACGATATTCCAGCTCCTTGATTACGCTCTACATCCTGCCCAGCAATCTTTATAGGTTTATTATTGGCATTGGCATTGCCTCCTGTAATGGTGAAACCATCGACAACCAAATGCCGATCGGACATATTCCCTGCTCCGAGTACCACATGATAGGCGTTTTCATCATTTCCGCTTATACTGCCTGCACCTTGTATTGATGCGCTTCCTATATTATCATTCTGTTTAAAATCACCGCTTAAGATCGTACCAGCTACTTCGGAGTCATCTTTAGTCGGTACAATGCGTGCATGTTCCATCGCTGTAATACCCCTGGCCGGATCAAAACCACCATATAACTCTACATTATTGCCTAGTATAAAAGTAAAGTCTCTACGCTTTGCGGGATCAGCAGGATTGGATAAACCATCCTCTGGCGAGTATTTTGGATAATAAGTCCCTTTGGCTACATAGATTAATAGCTTATCACTGCCCCGCTGCTCATTATTGTCCCAAGCCCACTTCAGTGCATCGGCGAGTTCGGGCACTGCATTGGCCCAACTACCACCATTTCTATTGCCGGCTTTTACATTCTGGTCGACGTAAAGAATATGACTGTTATCAGGCCCGGGAGCTGGAGCAAGGCAAGCCCCTCGGGGTTTGGTATGATTTTCATAAGGCCCTGCATCGATATATGTACAGCCCAGTCTAGAATTTCCTGCTAGATCTTGATCTTTCTCTAAATCGCCGCCATTGTTTTTATAATACACATTCGCTCCAAAATCTACAGCAGGGCTATTGTCGGGTAAGGTAAAGTCGTTTTGAGCCAAATTGGTGAATGGCGATGTGTCTACCTTTTTCCCTACGCCATCATCCTGTGTGATAGTATTGTAGTAAATGACCTCATTGCCATGATCATAACCTACGGGCATCGATCCACTCGCGGCATTGTGAACATTCGCAGTCGCTGTACCGCCCGGTTTGGTATTTCCCCAAATAATACTGTTATAAGCTTCTACCTTCGAACCAACAAAATTATATATTGCAGGACCAGTTACTGCTTCGTTGTTGGCTATGGTGACATTCGTCAATTTAGGTGTAGAAGGCCCCCCCACTACAGGAGTGTTGTAACTATTGCTTGTCGGATCCCAGATCAGTCCAGGAACAAACCTAGTATTGACCATGGCCCCACCCCGGTTGCCATACAGCACGGCATTGACTAATTGAGGAGAAGCGTTCTCATTGTACATGCCTGCCCCGCGGGGAGTGTCGTCTCCAACTCCCCATGGTTCTGTTTCCTCTTTATACCCTGCTGTTTCATTATCGTAAATCATTACATTTTTTAATCGTGGAGATGAGTTTACATTATACATTCCAGCCCCCCTATCATTATGGACGTTCTCCCCGTTGACTGGCTTAGATCCACCATACGGATGATAGGTCAGCCCGCCTGTTATTGAAAAGCCATCCAATCCGGCATTCTCCACATCACCAGCAGAAATAACAACGTGAAGTTTTATTTTATTTCCGTTCAGTATCGTACCATTTTTCCCAAATATCCGTTTATGCTTTAGTTCGGTTATTCCTTTATCAGGGTCAAAGCCGCCATAGAGCTGGACATTTTTCACCAAGACAAAGGCATCCCCCTCGGGGACAAAAGTCCCTTTGCTCACGTATATCTTTAAAGGGGTTTGAGACGAAAATCTGGCGTTATTTGCTGCTGCCCACTCGAGTGCGCGAGTGATACTATTCGTGGCTTTCGCCCAACTGCTGCCGTCATTACCGAACCCCCCATTAACTTTAACATAAATAATATTGTCGGCACTGGGTGTAAACTTATCCCACTGTGCATATGCAGAGGTCCCCCAAAATAGTGATACCACTAGTAAATAGGTGGTATAAATAATCGTGTTTTTCATAATTTCCTGCTTTTAGCTCCCCGCTCCTGAATCTCCTCTTATTCTTATTTTAATCTAATGAATGTGATAATCTTCGAAAGTAACCCCTTTTATCCATAAAGTAGGTGTTTTGGGGGTGGACAAAGGGGGGACAAATGACAAAACAAGGAAAAAACAACTATCGAAAAGGAGAAATCTCTAAAAGCGGCTTACCCGTGTGCTAAAAGCAACGAACAAATTTTTATAGAATAACTTAAACAAGAATATCAAATTACAGATCGAGAAACTGAAGCACTGACTTACTTATGGAAAAGACATGCAAACAAAGAGATTTTCGAAAAACTTCGTATATCTATACAATACGGCAAAGTATCACATAAGCCGTTAGTATGGCAAACTGAATATTAATAACCGTAACTAGGCGAGAGCCTTAAAAGAAGAATAGTTTGTTTTTAAAACTGAG
Organism: Sphingobacterium sp. UT-1RO-CII-1; assembly: GCF_026711005.1. Taxonomy (GTDB): domain Bacteria; phylum Bacteroidota; class Bacteroidia; order Sphingobacteriales; family Sphingobacteriaceae; genus Sphingobacterium. The sequence continues at coordinate 244,891 of NZ_JAPPVJ010000005.1, forward strand.
GCACCTGTAGTTGAACAAAAATTTACAGATATTGTATTTGCTTTAATGCTATTGGTTCTGTTTGAAATGATCCATCTGCCGCTTAGCTTCTTCACGGATTAATTCTAACTCACGATCAGACTCTTTCTTTATTTCCTCTAAGCTTTCCTGCATAGACTTCCTCAAAGCGTCAATATCTTTCTTAAGTTCTAGAGATTTTCTTTTATTAAACCGCTCTAAATAATATCCTGCCGCCGCTATGACTACAGAAACAATTATTCCCATCAAAACCAAGAGATAGTTTAACGTACGATGAAACTCTTCCATCCCTTCTTTGTGGAAACTTATAATGTCAGCAACATTTTGTTTGCTCAGTTCTAGGTTGTCTTCCTTCAGGTCGAGCTCTCTGAGCTTAGCATCTATCTTATTTTCATAGAGCTGCATTTGAGCTTCTATGATATCTTTATCCAAAACAGTAGATTGCTGTCCGTAACTGATAATTGACATAAAAAAAGAAAAGAATAAAACTATAGAAGCGTGCTTCATAACCCAAGATATTAAAAGTTAAAATTCATACGAATATAGAAAAAAAAACAATTTCCAACACTTTTATTCTTATTAGCCAGTTGCTACTGATTAAATCTTCGTTCTACTAATATAGCTCTAAAAAAACAGATAGGTGCCGCCTGGGAAGCGGTCACCTATTCTCTACCTATGAAAATTTATACCTTAACGGTATGTTGAAAACATATATTAATATTCAAGAACCTCAACCTCCGTACGGCGGTTGGCCTGATGTTCTTCAATCGTACACGCGACACCATTACTACACTTGTTTACCAAGCGGGTCTCGCCGTAACCTTTCGCTACCAAACGATCACGGGCAATACCACGGCTGATCAGGTATTCGACCGCCGAGTCGGCACGACGCTGCGAAAGCTTCATGTTGTAGCTGTCGCTACCACGGCTATCCGTATGGCTCGAAAGCTCGATACGCAACGTAGGGTTATCACGCATCGTACGAACCAATTCGTCCAGGATAACAGCAGCATCTTTACGGATGTTGTGTTTATCAAAATCGTAGTAGATGTTCTCCAGAACAAATTTATCACCAACCGTAAACACAGGCTCTAAGTATAGCGCAACCTGGATAACAGTATCACGCAAAGGGTTAACACCTGCTATAGACACAGAGTCGGCATGGTAGCCTTCTTTGTTAGCCAGAACACGGTAGTAGGTGTCTTTGTTCAGATCAAATCCGAACGAACCATCCGCACCACCAACCTTGCGTGAAACAATCTGACGCTCTGCTGTATACAGCGTAACACCCGCTCCCGGGATAAGATCGCCAGTTTTCTTGTTATACACCAAGCCTTCCAGACGGATCTGGATCTTGGGCTTTACAAAACCGAAGGAGTAGATATCATCCCCCCCAACACCACCTACACGGTTGGAAGAAAGGTAACCGTAGATACCCTCTTCGTTGTCTTCGGAAACGTAGTAAGAGAAGTCATCACCCGCCGAGTTGATCGGGAACTGTAGGTTATGCCGTCCACTAAAAGAAGATTTTGCACCATACGCGCAGAAAATATCCAAACCGCCCATACCCGCAAAACCGTTGCTCGAATAGTAGAGTTCTTCGCCTAAGATTGTAGGAAACATTTCATCGCCGGCAGAGTTTACTTCGCTGCCCGCATTCTGGGGCGCACCCCAGCTGCCGTCAGCCTGTAATTCAGAATACCAGATGTCTACACCCCCATAGCCACCCGGCATGTTCGAGGCATAGTAAAGTGTCTGTCCGTCCAGGCTCAAACTGGCATGGCCAAGCGAATATTCTTTAACATTGTTATAAGCAAAGTCCTCCTCGGCCCAGCTATCACCCTGACGGGTGTAGATCTTAAGTTCCAGGTTGTGGCGCTTAGCACGGTGACCAAGTTCTTTATGGGTCTCTGTGTCGCTGCCCGGGTAGGTACGTGTGATATACAGCACATCACCCGCCATGTTTGTACTGATCGGGCCAACGTGGTAGGCCGATTCGTTGAAAACATCCAGCATCATAACAGGCTTGGTCAGGCTCACCTCCTGGCTTAAGCGCTCGGTAGAGTAGATCTTAAGGTATGCCTGTCCCGTCATGCCGCTGCGCTTACCAAAAACTGTAAGCGGCTCGCCAGCATAAACGGCTGCTCCACTGCTGGTCGGGAATAGCCCAAACTCGTTAAGCGAAGTGTTCACTTCTTTTTCGTTGACAATACGGTGGCTCGTAGGGTTAGCCATCCAAAGCTGTGCTGAGTCGCAGCCTGCAATAGCAAGCTCGATGGCCGCACTGTTGCCCGACTGCGCTGCATATTTCTTGTACTGTTCTTTTGCCTCGACGTATTTACCGTTCTGTTTCAGAACCTCGCCGTAGTGCCATAAAGAAATAGCTTCATGATCCTTAGCCTGAACAGCACGTGCATACCAGTTTTCTGCAAGCTCATAGTTCTTTAAATACATGTAGCTCGAAGCCAAACGCTCGAAGTCTGCTGTACGAGGTTTCTTGCTATCGGCAAGTTTACTGTAAAGGTCTATCGCATGTGCATACTCATAGCGCTCATACTGCTGCTCGGCACGCTTGCGCAAGCTCGGCTGTTCCTGCCCAACAGCATCGCCCAGGCTAAAAAGCAAGGCGATCGAGAGCAGGCCTGTCGTATAATATCTTTTGTTCATCTTCTTCTTTTCTGTTTACAATTATACCCTAAAGGGATACTTAGAAATAACGCGGACTCAAGATCTGGCGCAGAGATTGCCCGAAGGTAATACCGAGCGTGATCTCGTGTGTACCGTTCTGAAGACCGCTCATTTTGTTCAGCATCAGATCATACGAGTAGCCGATACGGAAACGATCAGTAGCATAAAACTGGGCAATGCCCGTAATTGCGTTCGTTGCGCTAAGTTTCATCGGCGAGTTGTCAAAGTAGTCACGTTTGAACAAACGTGCACGTGTACGGTAGCCCCCGCCGATCCAGAATTTATCGTTGAAAATAAACATCGCGTTAATATCCAGGGAAGTTGGGCCTTTGAAGTCGTCTTTTACTAAAATGCTGGGACGCAGGTTCAGGCCTTCTTCCAGCTCGAAAAGTGCACCCGCAATAAAGTAAGCGCTGACGTTACGGTAAAGGCTTTCCAGCGAGTTCTCGTTGAAGCGGAACTCGTCGTTTTTACTCGCATTGGAGAAAAGATCCTGAACAGCCAGACCTGCATACCATTTTGGGTTGTAGTAGTACACACCTAAGCGGATGTCGGGACGCCAGTTGCTGATTTTGCCCGCAGGGATAGAAATATCCCCCGTTTCAACAGCCTGAAGTTTATTACCGTCCAGGCCGTACTGCGTTACCCCAGCAGCAACACCTAATGACAGTCGCTGCGTATCTTCATCATCCAGCTGCAAACGAAGCGCGTAGTTGGCAAAGATAGAGGTAGCCGATTGCGCGCCTAATTTATCGCCCGTAATCTGTAGGCCAACTCCATGGCGGCGGTTCTCATCAAGAACTCCGTCAATAGATACAGAACCAGTTTTTGGAGCTCCCTCCCAGCCTGTCCATTGGCTACGAAGACCAGTCTGGGCAAACCACTCCTCTTTATAACCCGTGTAGGCAGGGTTAACGCTGATCGAGTTGAAAATATACTGCGTAAACTGGATGCTCTGCTGCGCAGAAAGTCTAACAGAACTGATGAACATAGCTGTCATTAAAACAGCTATGAGAAATATTTTATGTGGATGTCTAGACATTATAGTATTCTTTCTATTTGATAACCGTAATATAGCCTTTATACTGCTCGGTGGACGCACCTTCGTATGTATTTAATATGTAGTAATAAACTCCTGCGTTTAAACCTGTTGCATCCCATTCGTTTCGATAATTATCGTTGCTATAAACCTCATTACCCCAACGGTTAATTATGGTAATGGACACACGACTAAATGCTTCGATACCTACAATTTCGAATTTATCGTTCACACCATCCGGATTCCCGGGAGTAATAACGTTTGGAATAAACAGGGTACGATGTCCTAGTTTTGTAAAGTAGGCATCATAGTCAGACCCTAAAGAAACCAATTGTATATCTTGTGTCGTTTGATGTATACCTTCACCAAGGCGTACACTTTCTAACTTATTCCACCCTCTTTGCTGATCTGCCTGATGGATAAAAGCCCGACTATCTTGATAATCCATACCGTTTGTATTCGCATTATGAATCAAGCCTAATAAGCCCGTTACCGAACCACCAGGAGAAAAAACATTCCATATACGATCCATACCCCGCTCACGCTCTGTAGGTGAAAAAGGAACAACATGATAGTCTTCTACACTGACATACACTTTGCCTTTGCCTACAGCATCGAAACGAGCCGGCGTATAATCGCCTGCAGCTATACCAACCGGAAAGTTAAACATGCCTGAGTTGCCAAAATGTTTAATAACATGGGCTTTGGCGCTGTTGTTGGTAATAACCATACGTTTGGCACTTGCATTTTCAATCGTAGCCGATTCTCCAAAACCCAAGTTTGAACCATTCAAATCAACATGCGCTCCGTCGACAGCTAAATCTAATGATCCTCCGATATTAAATTGAGCGGACTCGCTGCCCCCTGGCGAATCAACACCGTAGCCTGGATCTTCCAAATCTTCTAAAATCAAGCGGTTTGCATTTGCATGTTCTACGATTAAATCTAAGAAAGCACTATTATTACCATCTACATGAGTAGCACCATTTGTACTGTTGTTATAATAAGGGCTATCGCCCGGATTATAGAAAACAATACGCCCAGTACCCGAAAATTTGGCTGTAGGTGCAATCCACACTTTCTCGCTCCATATTTCTAAAGTTCCGTCAATTACCCAATTGGCATTTGGCCCGAAATAAGTTTCTTGCGAAAAACGCATTTCAGTTGTTCCGGTAGCAATAGTAACTGATGAGTTTTCGACAGTCATGCTGCCTTCTTGGGCATTCCCCTTAAAACAAAACCCTAGGAGAACGAAGCAAAAAGTTAGAAAAAACCGAACAATTTTATTGTACATTATATGATTACTATTTTTTAATTCCTGTATCATGATAGTCCTCATTATTTCGTCCTTTGATAAATCATCGGATTCGTGATTAACAAACCGCTACCTTTTAAAGGCACAAAGGTATGAAATGGACGGTCTGGATCCCACCCTTCATCACCTTCTTTATAAGGAGTAGGATCTGTAGAATCCTCATTTATTACCTGAGTTGGTTTGTTGCTATTAGGCAATTGTCCAATCCCCGTCACCGTGGCACGATTGTACACACCTTTTGTTTCAAAAACATCTGTAGCCGTTACCTTATATTTAACTTTAAATGTCCATGTCTCACTACGATTTAGCACACCATTACTATTATTATCCCCCTCTAGAGTAACTCCTTCTTGTGTCGGTTGATGCGTATTTTCATCTAGTATGATGTTAAAACCAAATAAAGGATCTATTATTTCAATATCATAAATATCCATATCTCCTGCATTTTTTACATCAAAAGTATAACTAATGGTTTCGCCTACATGAGCAAATCCGTCATTATTATTATCATCAAAAACTCCCTCTTTTTCTATGGTGCACGTTTCACAGTCTTTCTCATTTTGCCCATAACCATAAACCGTCATGGCTGTAACAGAAACAACTTTTTGAGAAACTTTAACTTTGTTTGCTGTAGGATCAGTGGATTCTGTAACCCAGTGTACAACATTCAGATTGTCTGTTAAACCTGTTGTCGAATCAAACACCTCCAATTCCTCCAAATCTCCTTCTTGTGTTCTTTTCCCATACAACTTCACATTTCCCCATTTATCAATGCGCACGCGAATAGCCGGAGTAGGGTTACTATGTATATCATCAAAATTTATATCTATTATATCGAAGCTAGTGCCACCAGTACCTATTGTATTCATTCTCCAAATAGGTGGAATATTATCATTCTCCCACATTTTTTTATCAGACTTAAACCTTACGTTCTGTGGCGACTCTGAAACTCCGCTCTGAAACTCTAATTCTTTTTCATACAACGGAGCACCGTTTATTTCCATGTTGAAAGAATTATCCAGATAGTAAATATCCATGACAAAGCCTCCGTTGGTTGCAGGTTGTTGAAAATTTTCTGATATAGAACCTGAAGCTTGCCCCGTGCCGTAATACCACTTATAGCCTTTACCTGATATATCTGTATAACATGCATCTGCACAAGAAATCGTGGAAGCAGGAATATCACACGATCCATCTGCAGAACGTCTCGAAAAACTTATGTCATCAATCAGGGTGTGACCAAACCCTTTCCCACTTTCTAAAGATCTATCCTGACTGCCACGTATAGCAATCTTAATCTCTTTGCCACTCACACTCTCTTCACAATCTTGATTTTCAAATTTAACACTAGCTTGAAGTGGTACCCAACCTAAACTAAACCCTTCTGGACTTGCTCCTGGCGGTAGCCCCTGCCCTGTATATTTTAGAGGCACAGAAGCATATACGTGTCCACTGTTTTTATCGACCACGTCCATAATCATATAATCCTTGTCGTGATAAGTCACGTAAGAGTATAGTGATAAAGTGTATGTCTGCCCATCTTGTATAGTGCCCGGTACGACAAACTCATAAAATGGTTTTATACTTTGCGATGCCGAGGCGGCTCCTCTCACATGAAAGGCCGCACCATTGACAGCTCCCGATGCATCTCTAATAGCATCCGAAGTATTCCAAGCTGGAGTCCAATCGTAGTTACTGTTCGGTAAGTTAGGATCATTAGAAGGTGCATTTGGCACCCACAATCCTTGATGCCAAGAATCCGTCGTCGGTATCCCCATCTGCACGTAGCTTGGCGGGTTCACCGAATAATAGCCATTTTTAATTCGAGCAACAGAAATTGAAGCACTGTGCGGAGAAACATTTGCCGCAGCGTATCTACTGTCATTGACGCCAGGAGCAAATAGGTAAGAACCTGTTGCTCCGCCGGCAGGCCCGCTTCTTTGAATTATACCATTGCTAGATGTCGGCAAACCTGTAGTAGCGTTAAGACCTATGGATGCTTTCTGAGACCAATCTGTCCGCCCGTCATTAGTAGCCCAAAAACCTCTTGCAAAGTCTTCATAGTATAAATATTCTTCGGTACAATCCTGTAGCAACATAAAAGTTACTTCCTGTATATTATTACAGCCTCCTGTAGAGCCTCCTCCATCAGCATTATTATAACATTCATAATGTGGATTTGTAGGCGGAGTATCGATATCACCGTTCGTGGCATCTGGATCATAAACGTCTGCCGGCCTTAAAATCGTAGACTCTGCTGTTTTTAATCCTAAAACACCACTTAATGTTCCTGTAAATGTATAGGTAATGGAACAACCGTTAGGTAAATCTAACATCGAAGAGAACGTGCGTGTCTTTTCATTATAGACTAAACTTTCAGATTGCACAACCGTTCCATTATTACAGGATGTCGTAAAAGAAATATTATCTGTGTTGCTAATATCGACTCCAACAGGTACAGTGAAAGTAAACTTACTACCTTTTATATCACTTGGCCCCTTATTACCTGCAGTGACATTGTACTCTATCGTGTTTCCGACCTCACCAGAGGAAGCTGTATTTTGATTATTAACTTTGTATTTTATGTCAGTATATAAATCAGCGATCTTTACATCGACGTCGAAACTTACAGTAATAGCTTCTCCTTCAATGAAAGTCCAAGTGTCTACCCCTTTCTCATCTCCCCATGTCCCACTTGTAGCCGTACTATTTGTACTCCATTTATGCCCGTTAGTATTACTTGATGTTCCTGCTGGAATAACTATATGACTGGCGTTTATGGGATCTGCTTTACTGCCTGTTACAGTGCGATTAATTTTTGTATCGTCCCAGAACACCTTATCTGAACGCACTTGATTAGTATTTTTATATAAAAGTTCAATAATAATACCATTAGCATTTTGTTCAACATCAATGTATGGAAAGTGTACTTCAGCTCCTCTTAACTTAAGTTCTACATTTACGTCTGAAATTCCGTGTGGTAGATTATTGCCATTGCCATCTTTACCATCCCAATGGATTTTGTTGTGCCCCACAACACTAGGTCCTGTTAATAAACGTTCAGGAAAGCTATTACCAGAGCCAGGTTTTGGTTTTATGGTAATGTAATAATCACCCCCACTTTCATTTGTAAACTCAACATAAGCTCCTTTGCTACCTATCTGATTATTACTACCTTCCGCCCCCATCACTTTAAGATCTGTCACATTCAAATCTTTCTGGGGTATACTCAACCAGGTTGTTCCTCCAGGTACGGCTCCTACTGAAAATTCTGGCATGTCTGATGCCGGATAATCGTAAAATATCTTTTGTGTAACAACCGACCCTTGATCAGCTACCCTAGGGTCACTATATCGATTATATGCGTGTTCAGGATCAGTTAAGCTTGACCCATTCACACTACTATAAGAAGGGGTATTGGGATCTCCAACCTGATGAAACCCTCTATTATTGACCATAAATGTAAACACTAACCCGTTTTGACCATTATTATCCACATTATATACATAACCATCTCTGGTCAATATTTTCACTTTTCCATAAAAACCATTTGGGTTACGACTATTAGCACCTGTGAATGTTTGTTGGTTATTATCCATGTTCATTACAGTAGTATACACCCGTCCACTAACCCATCCATTCTTAGCAGTATTGGCTACAGAGATATCCCATGCCCAAATATAATTAGAGTTATTTTCTTGCGTCCAACTACTATTGGCCATTAGGCCATCTGTAGAACGCCCCCCCTCAGTAGAAGATGTTCGTGTTCCATCAAGCTCTACTCGATAAATACCTTCTACTGTTACAGTATGATAAATAGCTTGATATCTATTACTGCCAGCAGCCTGCCCTGGTAAGCGTGGTCCTGCTAATTCAGCATTACGGTTTGAAATCCGTCCATTAAGACTTGATGAAGTTCCATAATTTAAATTTATCTGACTTCCATTAGGTCCGTATAGTCTAATTAAGTCTCCTTGATAGTATGTATTTCGCCCCGAGGTATAACTATTCCATTGTGCAGATGAAGCTAAAGCTATAGTTTCCCCTACTTTCGCATATACATAATGCACACCTCGAGTAGGGAAAGGCTTGTTAATAGAAGGCGTTACACCAGAATATAAAGAAGCACGTCCACCTTTCACGCCACTAGGATACAAATCTTTAGAACCTTCTGCCCATACAGTTCCTATGCTGAAAAGCATAAGAAATATAAAGGGTACGTAGAGCCTTAGATTTTCTTTTATTTTATAATTTCTTTTTATCATTCTTATAGTATTTGTAATTACATGTAGATTGTTGTAATAAACCCTCGATGTACTATCAAGTAATCGAGGGCTTTTATTGATCTTTTTATTTGATCACAAATACAATATTCATATATGAGCTTGGTGTAGCTCCTGCTTTAACTGTGTATGTTAGTTTACCTTCTTCTGTAATAGAAAGATTTTCAAACACAGTCTCATCGTAATAAGTTACGTAGTAATAAAGCTCATCATTTTCAAACACCACAATATCATCAGGAGCTCCTGCACTTCCAACAATCCCTCCCGCATACTGAACAGGTGTAGTACCCGCTGGACCGTGAGAGATAGGGTAAGTTTCGTTTCCAGCCCCTACTTTTCCACCAGTAAACTGATTGACATATTCCTGATATAGGTCACGAGTGGCTGTACCTTGTTTTGAGGTATCAAAGATAACTGCTGGCATATAGAAGAACTGAGGTGCTACTTTTTTAGCATCTTTCCAAACCGGTTTTTTATTATCTCCAGTTACTAACACCTGATTAGCTCCTGCTTCTGCAATATCCTCTGGTTTAATAGTACCATTTTGGATATGACCTGTCGTGATTGACTCTTCTTTAACTCTAAGGCTAGTTTCTACTAATACAGCCTTCTCACCACCAGTAACCACTTCGATAGTAGATTTATCTAAAGCAGGATCTTCATCGTAATCAGCCGCTGTTAAATCTTTAGCGTCAATTCCATCCACTCCCACTTTCTTGTAAGTAATCGTTCCATCTGCATTAGCAACTGGCACCATTCCTTCTTCTGAACCATCCTCTGCTGCTCCCATTTTGTTAGCCGTTACAGCCCCATCTGCTAACTTAGCCGTAGTGATAGCTCCGTCCTCGATAGAAAGAACAATATCTTTTAACAAAGCATCAACACCATCACCCGTAATAACAATACCATTACCTGTTAATGTACCAGTTGTGT
>NZ_JAPPVJ010000005.1:255256-463166 GCF_026711005.1 Sphingobacterium sp. UT-1RO-CII-1
ATAATAGCACCAGCATTTCGGTCTATCTTTGCCAACTCCGTACCCTTTGCATCGGTAAATGTATAAACGCCATCTGTCTCAGTAATAGTTAATGTGTTAGCATCAAACACAATACCTTGAGCACCGGGTTTTAAAGTGCCATCAGCGGCATAATCGCTCTCATTATAGTATGTGAAAGTACCGTTGCCATTATCTTTAAGAGTAGTGACTGTCTCATTGGCTTTGACAATAGTCTCAAACTTAGAGTTATCAACGTTTACCCAAGTATTTGTAGAATCATCCCATTCTTGGAAGATAACATCACCAGTAGACTGATCGTAAATGATCTTGGTAAAACCTCCAGTACTCTCTGTTAAATAAGTAATATAATCGTTAATAGTTGGGAAGGTGCGACCATCAACCTCAATCGGGCCGTTCTGCACGATCTCTTCAAAGTTGTTTACAACACCGCCAACAACATCGATAGCGTAAATACCAGCAGGCAATGCCGTAGGATCAACAGTAGATGGAACAATACCTCCATTAGCTATTAAATAAGCCTCGGACACATAGTATTGTTTATCATTAACAGTAATAATCTCTGTCTTACTTTCATTAGACTGGACAATAGTCTCAAACTTAGAGTTATCAACGTTTACCCAAGTATTTGTAGAATCATCCCATTCTTGGAAGATAACATCACCGGTAGACTGATCGTAAATGATCTTGGTGAAACCTCCTGTACTCTCTGTTAAATAAGTAATATAATCGTTAATAGTTGGGAAGGTGCGACCATCAACCTCAATCGGGCCGTTCTGCACGATCTCTTCAAAGTTGTTTACAACACCGCCAACAACATCGATAGCGTAAATACCAGCAGGCAATGCCGTAGGGTCAACAGTAGAAGGAACAATACCTCCATTAGCTATTAAATAAGCCTCAGACACATAGTATTGTTTATCATTAACAGTAATAATCTCTGTCTTACTTTCGTTAGACTGAACAATAGTCTCAAACTTAGAGTTATCAACGTTTACCCAAGTCTGGCTAGAATCATCCCACTCTTGGAAGATAACATCACCGGTAGACTGATCGTAAATGATCTTGGTGAAACCTCCTGTACTCTCTGTTAAATAAGTAATATAATCGTTAATAGTTGGGAAGGTGCGACCATCAACCTCAATCGGGCCGTTCTGCACGATCTCTTCAAAGTTGTTTACAACACCGCCAACAACATCGATAGCGTAAATACCAGCAGGCAATGCCGTAGGATCAACAGTAGATGGAACAATACCTTCGTTAGCTGCTAGATAAGCTTCCGATACGTAGTATTGCTTACCATCAATAGTGATAATGACAGTTTCGCTTTCATTGCCCTGAACAATATCTTTAAAAGTAATATTCTGAACAACATTGTTATTATCTACATAGGTAAATTTATCACCATCGTATGAAACATTCCCTCCTACTGTAGTATTTGTAAGGTTCTGTACCAACTGATCTAGAACTGTTGTATTTGTTATAATATCTTGAAAATTATTTACAACATCTGCAGGAACATCAATAGTAACTGCGTCACCTTTTTCATTCGTATAAGTATAAGTACCATCACCATTATTCACTAAAGTAGTAACAGTCTCATTAGCTTGAACGATATCACGAATGGTGATCGTCTCTATAGTACCAGTTTCTGTTATATAAGTAAAAGTATTACCATCGTAGTAAACATTACCTCCCGTTTGTTTTACCAAATTCGTAATCGCATTACGTACACTTTGGTCGTTTAAGATTGTTTCAAACTGATTTATTACATCAGCAGGAATATCTATTACTGTTTGGGTACCGTCTTCGGATGTATATGTATATGTACCATCTTCGTTATTAACCAAGGTGGTAATAATATCCGCATGCCCTCCACTTGTTTCCAGAAGCACCCAACGAGTACCGTCATTATAATAAAGCCCCGGACGTACATTCCCATTTGTCGCGGTATTATAAACCATCATACCTGCCGTATGTTTACTTAAAGGAGCTGGATCGGATACAGCCTTTAACTCTAAACGTACATTTAAAAATCCTTTACTTAAACTTTCTAATTCTAAAAGTGCATCCTTGTTTGGTAGATTTTGAGAGCTTGAACTGCCATCTTTAATCTTCTGTTGCCCGAAGGTATAGCTTGCACTTAGTAAACTCAGGGCACATAAAAACAGTAATTTTTTCACGGTTATAGTGTTTTAGCAATAATAAAAGTTAATTGTTTGGCGTTAATATTTAGATTGAAAACAAGTGACCACTTATCAAAAAGTGTTGTCTCTAAAAAAACTAATTTCACACAGTTAACTTAATGTCTGGTAAATACTTTAAAATTTTAGCGGGTGTTAATTGTACACACCTAAAACTTCTTACTGGCAAATTTACTATCAACAAAAATTTATTACATAACCATTTTGACCACATAAAATTCATTTGTAGCTCTCATTCTACAAAATATTGTTCTGTTTTTTTTATTGTAGCTAAAACACTACAACATATAAGGCGAGAATAAAAAAAGGCGCTATTTTACATTTTCGCAATCTGCAAAGACACTTATTCAGGAAAGCCAAAAATTTAATTAGAAGTATTCCTATGGATATAAGAAATAGAGAAAATATAAAAATCCATTTACAGTATATAAATGGATTTTTATGTAATTCTAAAAACACATCATTTCATTCTGCTGCGTATCATAGGATTACTTATAAGCATACAGTTTTTTACAGTAATAGAAACCTCATTGGATAAGGCTTCACAAACTGACGTTTTCGCTTCAAAGTAAGGCATCGTAACTCGCCTATATTTCCATACTCCTGTCGTACTTTCTGCAATTGGGGTATACTCTATTCCGTCTGCACCATCAATTACAATCCACTCATCTGCAGCTGGAGATAACTTCTCCCAACGATAAGTTACCCTTGTACCTACGGGCCAATCGGGCGCAGCACCAGCTTCCTTAGATACTATTTTGTTAGGAGCAACTCCTCCACAAACTTCCTGCTCTCCTAATAAACTGCCACCTAAAGGAGAGCTTAAAACCACAACCTGCACCTCGACCACATCGCTCTCACATGAACCATTAGTCTGTGAAACATAGTATCGTGTTGTGCCAGCATTTGTAGTTACAGGGGTAGGGACATTATTAAGAGCCACACCCCCCAAACTGGAATACCACACGACTTTATAATCAGGACTAGTGGCCCTTGCATCTAAAGGGGCTGCACTCTCTCCTTGACAATAATAGACCACATTTTTCAAAACCTGAGGAAGCCCAGGAGTAAGCAAAACAGAAGTCTTTGCCGAATTATTTCCTCTATTTTCTTCAGGTTCTATGCTAGAAGTTTCTTCACTATCTTTAAAAACTGTCCAATCTCCTCTATCTCTAGTTCGAGATAGCGTCCCTCTTTCCTGCACTAACCTAACCTGCACTTCATTCGTATAAGAAGCATCTCCTTTTAACTTGAAAGTAAAAGGAGCTAGAGCAGCTCCTGATTCAAGTGTTTTAGAATCGTTAATTGATAAACCTTGTGTAGGTTTCGTAAATGTCGTTTGATAAATATAAGTGACATAACCCTCGATTGGCGTATTAAGTTTGCTATCTACCAACTCCCATCCATCTGGCAGTGTAGATGACATGACGGTTGCACCGGGAGGAACAATTTCTGAGAGTTCTAAACGATTAGCAGTATATGTTCTTTGCCGAGTTCCCGTACCACTTACAGAAGTTCCCCCATAATTAACGCTACCAATTCCCATATTAGCTACAGTCACTGTAAAGGTATTACCAGCGATCTCATTTAGACAGGCCTCGTCAACAGTCTTAGAAACAACCAAATCTACGCCCTCAGCAATAACCGGTATCTGTACCGTGCTCGTATTATTCTCCAGATCTTCATCTGTTATATCTGTGGGCAAAGCTGTTGCACTATTGATCAGCACGTTCCCCTCGGGAACTTTTAAAAGCCTCCCTTTCACTTTAATGCGTCCTATCGTTTTCGCTGCCATATTTAACGTCCCTACAAACTCATTGGTGCTCGATGTCCTTGGAAGACTTGTTCCTGGTAAAAAACCCGAATATTCTATTTCATCAATAGCAAACATATCTCGCATAATGAGATTTCCTGCTCCATCTGTAATACGATCTTTAAAATCAACATTCGTTAGACTCGCATCTGTATCGTTATTTACTTCAATGCTATAAATTACCTCGTTAGCTTTTCCTTCAGTAACCGTTCGCAAAAAGTCTTTATTCGCCAATTTCGACACCCGTAAATTTCCAGGCGTAGTTACAACCAAATTCCTAATCTCATGATAATTCACTGCCCACCCGGTAGATGCTGCAAAACCTACCTTTAAAATTTCAGGTGGTACATCTGTAGTTGTATAGCTCATCAGCTCTGTGAAAGCAGTTTCGCCCTCGCGCTTCCATCTTAACTTGATTAAATATAAATTATTGGTAGTAGGTGTCACCTCAATCTGTACACGGCGATAAAAAATATCATCTGAAGGTCTAGCCGTCGGATAGCTTCCAGAGCTACTACCCGAAGGTTTGTTATAATCAATATGATTTTCCCAACCATTTGCCGCATAAGAACTAGCTATAGCATTCGGAGGGACTTCTTTGATAACACCTTTACCTGATCCCGCAATATTAATTCCGGTAAGATAAGCATTTGAAGTACTATTATCTTCGGCTGTAGTTTTTCCTCTTATAGCAATTGAGTTTGGTATTTTCGCATTAGACCCCGTAAATTTAGCAGGAGAACTTTTATTAACAAAATTACCAAAAGCATCAAAACCAATTCCTAGATAACCGTTCTTTAGTCCCGATACCCCAGGTGTACCTTCATGATTACGCGCATAACCTAAAGAACCGCCGTACCCCCCTAAAGCAAACTCTTGTTCGGAAGTTTTTCCATCAAACAAATATATTGAAAAACCATCACCTCCTTCATTAAGACCGCTTCTTCCATCTTTAGTACGCCACATTTTATACTCAAAATCTATTAAAAGGCCTAAAGTAGATGGAAACGTTCGGTTAATGTAAGCGTAACCTTTACGGCTTTGATCATCTGTCGTTAACCTCAACCAACCTGCACCAACAGGATCACTGACACCTGAAGTCAATACCGCATCATCGCCTATTTTAATATCCGCTCCCAATTGCCCCCTAAAACTCTCTGTAATGGTAAACTGCGCATACACGCTTTTTGTAAACACAGTACCCAACAGAATTAAAAAGAGGAGTAAGTAAAATGAAAAGCACTTCATTTGTTGAACTTAATTATAGTTAATCACGCGAAATGACTAAACAATGATGAGAATTACACAAAACGATATACACAAATGTACTCTCATTTTCAACAAATTTTAAAATAGTATTTCAAAAAATTACATTTAGACAACATGACATTTTACAAGACACAATGCTAAATAACAAAAAACCCGATCAAAAGATCGGGCCCTAAACTAAAAAAATGAAAAATATTATTCAAAAAAATCGAGTTCAGCTATAGCTAATGTTTTACCATCACCGGCGATATAAATAGACTCGACACGCACATATCGCGTCTTGACAGTTTTAGAAAAGCGGTGTGTACGTGTGCTAGGATCATTAATCAGGTTTCCAAACTCAAAAGTTTCGAGGTCTTTCCATACCTTGCCATCTTCACTCACCTTAATTCGCCCCTTCTCTAACATTCCACGGCTATGGCTAGTTTGAGGTGTGTAAGAAAATGAAGAAAGAACGTGCTCCTTGCCCAAATCTAAGCTAACATGTTGCTCCTTTCCTGTCTCCTTACTTTGCCAATAGGTGGATACATTTTCATCCCCCAATAGTTCTGCATTATGCTTATCAGCAGCACTGCTTACATCGATAATTTTCCATGCTTGTTTTACAATACCTACATTTTTTTCAGCCACAGCACCTTTTGTTTGTTGCGTATCAAAGGCAACAGCTTTTACAACTTTGCCAGTTGGTCTAAAAGCTTCTGTATAAACAGGAGAATGAATAGTGGGTTCTGTGCCGTCTTGAGTAAAGTGTATCTGATAATTAGCTTGCATATTTTTCAATGCATCTTCTCCATGTGGTTTCCACCCAAAGGTATGTTCATAAGGAACTATAGATAAAAATCCTTCTAGATCTCTTTTAAACATTAACTGTGGAGGTCTAACACGCACGTAATAAGCACCAATTTCTTTTAAAGCCGGTAAGGCACGACTTTCTTTAACTCTTACTCTAAAACGTGTCGTTTCTACTTCAGGAAAGCGCAAGATGCGTTTATAGCCAATATTTGTCGTTTCCGCTACTTCTTTCCACTTTCCATCTTTCCAAACATCTAAAGCCAAACGCTCTATCCGCTCGCCATTAGTTGCAACAGCTTCTTGTATAATGAAGCGATTTGCCAATATAGGTGTTTCACTTTCAATAATTACTTCATCTGCAGTATTTGTCAACAGATAGGACGTTTCATCTATATTATCTAAGATTTCAACTGGCCCTTTTGCTCCCTTTAGAAGATTTACGCCATAGCTCTCACGAATACGTTTTCCTACCTCAGTAAGTACCGACACATCTTCATCAGAGAAACGCCCTTCTCTATTTGGAGGGATATTTAGCAAGAATGTGGAATTGCCACCTACTGAACGCTCATAAATATCAAAAACATCATCAGCGCTACGTACTTTTTGGTGATTATCGTCCCTATAAAACCATCCTTCCCGAATAGATGTGTTGGTTTCTGCCTGTTGATAATGCAAAAACTTACCTTCATAGAGACGATCTCTGCTTCCTAGGTCTTCATCAGTAAGATCTTTAAAACTTTGCATATTTAGTGGATCTACATCGTAGGGAATAACATTCCATTCTGTACTACGGGTACCACCTGCCTCATTGCCACACCAACGAATATCTTCTTTTCCGAATATAACAGCTTCAGGCGCCAATTTTCTTATCAACTCCTGCCAAGCTGTATAATTATATTTTTGTCCTCCTTTGGTTTTAGGATGTGCTCCATCAAACCACACCTCGTGAATAGGACCGTATTCCGTGAGGAGCTCAAACAACTGATTCAGGAAATATTCGTTATAATCATCTACCAAAAATTTAAAAGTTGTTTTATTTGCAAACGGACGTCCTTTGACTTGTCTGGGGATGGTACGCTCTGTGTAAGAACTTAGATTACCATATAAACCCTTTTCATTTTCTATCTGAAATAAATCTGCTGGAGAAAGGTACACACCCAATTTCAATCCATACTTCTCACAAGATGCCGACAAATCTCTTAAAACATCACCTTTACCTTGCTGAAAATTAGTAGACATAATCCCATGATCCGTATATCTACTCTGCCACAAAACAAAGCCATCGTGGTGTTTCACTGTCAAAATCACCTTTTTCATACCTGCTTCTTTCATCGTCGCACACCACTGATCCGTATCTAAATTTTTAAGATCAAAAATTGTAGGGTCTTCTTTACCACTTCCCCATTCCATTCTAGTAAATGTATTAGGACCAAAGTGAATAAAAGCAATATATTCATTCTTCAATGCGGCATATTGCTGTGGTGTAGGTACGACATGAGCAGCTTTCTCTAAAATAACAGAGCGGCTATCCGTAGCTAATATAGGATACGTGCTCTTCGTTGGCATCGTATTGCCTTTACCATATTGTTGCGCTAAACCTGTTAATGACAAAGCACTGCCTATACAGGCAAATAAAATTTTCTTGTTAATTATCATTCAATCTAAATCTTCAGTTTCACACTAGTTATAATACAACCAAAGAAAAATTCAGCAATTAATATTTAAATATCCTTGGTTTATTAAAATGTAACGCAAGGTAAAAATTCATTGGCTATAAAACTAAAGCAATATTAACTACCTACTTCATCTAAATTATCCTTTTACAGAAATCATACTGTGAATTGAAAAAATAAGCACTATATATTCTATCTTTACTGTTCAATTGGGTACATTTAATCATTGCTAAATAAATCTCCCTAGTCAATCATTTTAAATACGGTTATTATATCACAATTTTAGAGCAAGAAATGAGAAGCCAACATTAGCAAAGAATAGCTTTCAAATTCACTCAAAAAAGTGACAGCTGTCAACATACAATTTTCAAATCCTGAAGATAAAATGAAACCTATTTTCGCCAAAATTTTGAACGATATAGATAGTGAACTTTTTGCTATCCGCACATTCTCTAAGCCTGTTTTTGCTACCGAGTTTCACTTTCATAAAGAATGTCAAATAAACTATGTGATGCAAACGACAGGGAAACGTATTATAGGTGATAGTATTGAACCATTCGAAGAGGGTGAAATAACCTTCTTAGGTTCTAATTTACCCCACGTATGGTATAATGATACATCGGCAGATACAGAAGAGATTATGGCAACTTCAGTAACATTGTTCATAGATCCGCAAAAACTGATAGAAGCTATGCGGTACTTTTCAAACACTACCGAGTTAGAACAATTTTTAACCACAGCCAAAAGAGGCATATTATTCCAGAAGTCAGATCAAGAAGCAATTAAAAAAAAGTTACTTAGATTGATTGACTTTACAGGTATCAAACAAACTATTGCATTTCTAGAACTCATAGACAGTATGGTAAATGCTCAAGAATACCAACTAATTTCAAGTGCAGGTTTCAGTAACCATTACTCATTAAAAGACAACAGTAAAATTGACAAAGTATTCCGTCACATGTTTGACAACTACAACCGAGAAATACCGCTTGAAGAAATTGCACAATTAGCAAACATGACGAAACATGCATTTTGTAGGTATTTTAAATCAAGAACACAAAAAAGTTTTATAGAATTTCTTAATGAAATTCGAGTAAGTAATGCTGCACAAATGATGACACAGGAACAAAAGCTAATCGGTAATATTGCTTACGAATGTGGTTTTGGAAGTTTATCAAATTTCAATAAAGTTTTTAAGTCTATCAAAGGACTTACCCCTAGCGAATATAAAAAGCAGTTAAACAAATAGTTTTTGTCTAACTGCTTATAAAACGATCGAGCTTAATGACTGTCGATCGTTTTTAACGGTAAAGGGTGATTAATTTCTTAAATACTATTTCCCATTCGAAAAAACGATATCCTGATGCACCTTTGCATCTTCCTCGATAACGACACGCAAACTCTGATTTTTAATATCCTCAGGCAAGTCTCGAAGTGTCAACACCCTAGTTTCGTAAGGCTTTAGAGGAGGAATAGCATGCTTAGCAACCACTTTCTCACCAGCAGCTCCCACAAATATTTTTAAACTTGCTTTCTTAGAGTTTTCAACTCCAAAATTTTCTATTTTCACTTCAGCTTGTATATTACCGTTATTTGCGGTTAGCACAGGTTTACGAGAAGATAATATAGCTGATTCATAGGTTATCCACGGCACTCTCGTAAAACCAAATAGCAACTCGCCCTGCTTGTTTTTTCCGATAAGTTTAGGCGCAAAATCCTCGTTATTTAACTTATGCCCTTCCGCAGCGAAAGTTACAATTGCGCCATCGGCATGTTTATCTATACGCAATGCTTTACTGCCACGTCCGAAATTAACTTCTTCAGAAATTCCAAAGCGTAAACTACTTAAATCAACATCCTGGAGAGGGTCAAAACCTTCCTCTTTTCTAATCAACAACCGCACCTCATCTTTCCCATTTTTAGGCAAGTTTTTATTAAGCATTCGCAATAAAACACCCTTGTTAAGCGGTATCATAATATGCTTTGAACTGTATTTATCGTTTCCTAAATCCTCCCATTTTATCGTGTCTATAACTGCAAAATTAGCTTGATAAGCCCTGCCATACTCATCTTGTAGCACTTTAATCCGCTCAAACTTAAACCAATCTTCTACTTCACCATCAGCATGCCTAGCGATACCGGGGACATACGCTTCCCCTGGGTCGGTAACCCAGTTAACCCCATCTTTACTTCGTTGATAAAAAGCAATACGCCCATACCAATCATTAACAATAAGATGGTATTGCACTTCATCTTTCCAGACCACTGGATCTTCAAACTCTCCTTCGATTGCCGGATAAACACTTTTATTTGTAACCTGATAAAAAGTACTAAGACCATCCTCACTAAACCAGACACCACCACCACGACAAACCATTAATTGAGACCCATCCTCACGCTTAGCGAACGTCAAATTAGAAAGACCTTCTATGATATTCCGGTCACGTGGGTCAAAACTCATTTTCTCAAATTTCCATGGCCCCATATGGCTTTTAGATCGATATGAACCTCCTGTAACAAAAATAACATAAGTGCCATCTTTTGCTTGAAATAATTCTGCATTATGCCCAGCCCCTATCGTATCAATAATAGCATAGGGCCCTTCAGGTTTATCACTTATAGTATGATAAACTATAGAGTTAGGCCACTCCATATGTCCTTTTTCTGAAGACTCGGGCCAACCAACCACATACATATGGTATCGATCATCTTTATGCAAAATTGTCCCACACCAGTACGAACGTTCCTTATCTTCGATACCATTATCGATATAGCGGTTCATCACTGCGTCAGCTCCCCAACTATCCTTACTTGCCTTGGTGCCCACAGGCATATGTAAAAAACGATCTTTAAACTGTGCTCCTCTTACCAAAGACTTCCATTCCTCAGGTCGCTTACGCTCGGTGATTTCAATGTCTAAAGTTTGTGCTTGAACCGTCATTAAACATAACAACAAGGTAGCTATACTGTTAAAAAAAACTATTTTTCTCATGATCATATCAAACATTTATAAGAGCAAAACTAAAGCAAACCTTCCACAGCTTTTCCCTCTATATTACCAACATATGAGCTTAAAATAACCAAATGCCCAGAAACGCTTGCGAAAGGATGTTTTTAAAATTTATTTGGTCAAATATTTGCACTACTGTATAGTATGATGACAAAGTGGATAAACATGAACAGAACAAAATTGCTCGCTGCTTTGGTAGCAACAGCAGTAGCTTCTTGTAATTTACCTAAAAAAGATAAAGCTCAAGACGGCGAAACCTTAGCGAGTAATCCTAATACAACTATAAGCATTGCTGGCACTTATGTAAGTAGCGATTACCAAAAACGCCACGAAGGGTATGACTGGATCGGAATCATAATCCACGAAAATGCGGATAAATCTATAACAATAAAAATACGTTCAAGAGCCGACTTAAAAAAGCCCACCTGTACATTAGATGCTACAGCTGTGTCTATAACAGAAGGACAGTATAAAGCGGTATTGGAAGGTAAAACTGTGCTTTTCAGCTTTAATAACAAAAATTTAACAATAGATGGCGAAACTGATAGCGATAGTAGCATATTGAGCTTTTATTGCTCGGGAGGAGGCTCCTTAAAAGGAAACTACCAGAAGATTGATAGCAATCTTGACAGTAGCCAAGTAGATAGCCGCACCTTTCAAAAAGTGCTTTCCCTACAGAACATAAGCTTTTCAGTGGAGTCACAACCAATTTCTGACAAACAACAACTCACAATCACTCCGCTTGGTCTTTCTATAGACAATCGTCACTTTACACACGATATTACTGGTCAGTCCGTTGTTAATGCCGAAATTGA
This sequence comes from Sphingobacterium sp. UT-1RO-CII-1, assembly GCF_026711005.1. Classification (GTDB taxonomy): domain Bacteria; phylum Bacteroidota; class Bacteroidia; order Sphingobacteriales; family Sphingobacteriaceae; genus Sphingobacterium. The sequence goes on from NZ_JAPPVJ010000005.1 coordinate 266,851, forward strand.
AGATTTAAATAAAGACGGCTTTCCCGAAATTCTGGTCTACCTACAATCGCACGGTAGCGGTAGTTATGGCAACGTAATAGCTTACTCTGTTAATAACGGAAAATCGATGAGCCAAATAAACTTTCCGCAGGTTGCGGATAATAAAAAATTAAAAGACGGATATCAGGGACATGATGAATTTACCCTTGTAGAACATAAGCTCGTTCAACGTTTCCCTATTTATCTAAAGAATGATGTAAACGCAAACCCTACTGGTAAAACCCGTCAAATAGCGTATGAATTAAAAGATGGGGAACCTTCACCAAAGTTTATTGTAAAAGACATTACAGAATTTTAGATTTATTTGTTGTTAGTTTCGACGCTCCCGCCCTTATGGGTGGGTGGCTGTCGAAAACAAGTTAATATAACGCAGGAATTAGGTAATTCTTTAGCTAAAAGAACTCTTCAATAGCACTAATTTTATCGCACAAAATGGTCATCTATTTTAAACGATAAATAATAGTGAAAACAATAATATTAGAAACACCCGGCAAGCTATCACTCATTCACAAAGAGTTTAATCCTTCTTTATCCCCTCGGTCTGTACTACTAAAAGTTAGGCGAGTAGCAATTTGCGGAACCGACCTCCATGCATACAAAGGAAACCAACCCTTCTTCACCTATCCACGTATATTGGGACATGAAATAGCTGGTGAAATTATAGAAGTAGGTTCAGCTATCAAGCACCTAAAGGTAGGCGACTGTTGTGCAGTTGAACCTTATAGGAACCTCACGGAAGATCAGGCAGTAAAACGAGGAAAGACCAACTGCGGCAAAGATCTTCGTGTATTGGGCGTACATGAAGACGGAGCTATGCAAGAGTACATTATTTATGACGCAGACCTTATACACCCTGTTAATGACTTGGATTTGGATCATCTGGCACTTATAGAGCCTTTAGCTATAGGTAGACATGCTATTATGCGAGCAGATATAACAATTGATGATACAGTATTAATTGTCGGTGTAGGCCCTATAGGTTACGGTATACTTATGCAATGTGCCCTCTATAAACAAAAAGTAGCAGTTGTGGATACGAACCCAGAGAAACTCGATTTTGTAAGAAAAAACTTTCCCGAAATAACAACTATAACGTTATCTGAAACGATTTTGGAAGACTTAGAAAGTGTCTTCGATGGTGAACTACCGACCATTGTCCTTGACGCTACGGGCAGTAAAGAGTCTATGCAAAACACATTTAATTATGCAGCAGCAGGTGGTACTATTGTATTTGTCGGTCTGTTTATAGGATCGATCACTTTTGATGATCCTAATTTCCACAAGAAAGAACTAACACTAAAAGCGAGTAGAAATGCTACAAAAGAAGATTTTCATTCGGTGATCAACTTAATGCGAAATAGAAAACTCAATTTACAAGGCTATATCACACAAAGAATAAAATTTCTAGAACTTCCCACCATGTTTGAAAAATTATATAGAGCAGATTTAATGAAAGCCATAATTGATTTTGATTAGCCAAAACACCAGTTCATTCTATTTATTACTTAATTACCAAAACCACCCAATGACAGTATTATGACTTTTCGTTTATTTTGCTTATACTTGGTTAAAAGAGAGGTAAATTATGATACTAAAAAGAATAACAGCTATCGCAGCTGTGATTGGACTGGCTATCACCATCAGTGCATTCACAACAAATTTTCAGGAAAGCAATCCTAGACCAAGCAATTTGAAAGTATTGCCAAAAAACATTTCAAATGAAGAACTCGAAGCTACAATGAAAAGTTATAATCTAGCATTAGGTGTAAAATGCAATCATTGCCATGCGCCGAAAAGTAATGGCGAAAAAGGACTTGATTTTGCTAGCGATGCAAACCCCATCAAAGAGGTTGCTCGCCACATGATTAAAATGAACAAGCAAATTAATAAAAAATATTTCAGCAAACATCAAAAAGATGGTGTGTTTCAACAGATAGGCTGCGGCACCTGCCACAATGGAGCTGCAACCCCAATAACTATAGCTGTTGCAAAATAGCAAAGACTACTCTCTAGAAATACTAAAAAGTTAGTCTTTAAACAAGATCACGCCACTTCCGGGCTAAACCAAGATAAAGCCTAGATATATAAAACTATTCTATATCTAGGCTTTATCTATCCCCTTAAGGTTTAGACAGTCATTTTTATCACATTTTAAGGTTTTTGCTCTTCTCTTTCTCACGAATGTGTGGTATATTTAACCGACCGACATCGGTATCGGCTACTTGCATATATTTAGGTTTATCACGGACAAATTAATAGTTTACACATAATATGAAGCCAACAATTTCTATCGAATATTGTCCAAAATGTGGCTGGATGCTTCGTGCTGCCTATATGGCACAAGAAATCCTTCAAACATTTTCTGAAGAAGTTTATGCTGTTTCCTTAATCCCCAGTGAAACAAGCGGACGTTATACCATTTGTGTAAATAAACTGGTCGTTTTTGACAGAAAATCAAGTGGGCGATTCCCAGAAATAAAAGAACTAAAACAACTTATACGTGATCAAGTAAGCCCGGAAAAAGACTTAGGTCATTCCGACAAAAAACAGTAACACTGGGGAGTATAGTGACTAATAAAAATGAAAATATTACATACAGCCGACTGGCATTTAGGTAAACGTCTGGATTTTTTTTCGAGACTTGAAGAGCAATATGCTGTTTTGGAAGAAATTTGTGAGCTTGCCGATAAAGAACAGGTTGATGCGATCATCGTTGCAGGCGATCTATTTGATACTTTTAACCCGCCCGTAGAAGCTGTAGAATTATTGTACCGCACATTAAGACGACTAAGCCTTAATGGTCGGCGCCCTGTTATTGCTATTGCTGGAAATCACGACAGTGCCGATCGTATTGACGCTCCAGACAGTTTGGCTTTAGAATGCGGCATTATATTCGTCGGTTATCCGTACGCGCATATTCGGAAAATTGAGATACCTGAAGGATTTACAATTACTAAAAGCGAACCTGGTTTTTTCGAAATCATGCTACCGCAATACAGTTATCCACTTCGGATACTACACACCCCTTACGCTAACGAAATTCGTCTAAAACAATACCTAGGTGCTGAAAATAAAGAACAACAATTAAACCTAGTGCTTAAAGAACATTGGCACACGCTTGCCCAAGAGTTCACCAATGCACAAGGTGTTAATATATTGACAGCTCATCTTTACATGTTAAAGCGTGGAGGCGAGATCTTAGAAGAGCCTGAAGGGGAAAAACCAATTAAAATAGGCAACGCTGACTTGATATACTCAGACGGCATACCCCATCAAATACAATATACTGCATTAGGACACTTACATCGTTTTCAAAATATTGGCGGACATAGCGCTCCTGTAGTATACTCCAGCAGTCCCCTTGCCTACTCTTTTTCAGAAGCAGGACAGAAAAAGCACATAGTTATTGTTGAAGTAGAACCTGGCTTGCCCGCTATATATCGTCCCATCGAACTCAAGCAGGGAAGGCAATTATACAGAATGCGGTTTGACGACATTGACGAAGCTGTTACATGGCTTACTGACAACCCCGACACCTTGGTGGAATTGACACTTGTGAGCGAAATATTCATAGCTGCACAAGATTTGAAAAGAATACATGACGCACATGATGGCATCATTCATATCATCCCTGTTGTTCTACAACAGCAAGCGAGTAGCCCGAGCGGAAAAACAATCAATATAGACCAAAACATAGAAGGCTTGTTCAAAGATTATTTTCAACATCGCACAGGCCAAGAGCCTAACGAAGAGCTCATGGATTTGTTAAATGAAGTGTTAAACAGTCAGACAGAAACGGAGGAATAACATTGCTACCATTATATTTAAGTATCGAAGGACTATACTCCTACCAACACAAACAAGAAATAGATTTCACCAAACTTACTGAAGCAGGCCTATTCGGCATATTTGGCAATGTAGGTTCAGGAAAATCATCTATATTGGAAGCCATTAGCTTTGCCTTATACGGCGAAACAGAACGTCTCAATAAGCAGGAGAAACGTACATACAATATGTTAAACCTAAAATCAGACGCTGCCTACATTGTTTTCGAGTTTCTAAATTTTCAAAATCGTCATTTCCGTTTTGTAACCCAATGGAAACGTAAAAAGAAGTTTGAAGAAACCACTACGATCGAACGTCTTGCTTACGAACTAAAGGATGGTCAATGGTTACCGTTAGACTCTGCTGACGGCGCTAAGTACACCAACTTATCTTATCCTAACTTTAGAAGAACGATCATCATACCACAAGGGCAGTTTAAAGAATTTCTCGAGTTGAAAGGGAAAGATCGATCTGATATGATGAAGGAAATATTTAATTTAGACCGATTTGACCTTGGTCCTAAAGTGTCCTTTATGCAGCGCCAAAATAACAGTAAAATCGAGCACATAAAAGGTGCTTTATCTGGTTTTGAAGCTATTAGCCCAGAGTTATTAGAGCAGAAAATGACCGATCTTAAACAGGCGCTCACCGATTTGAATAGTTTAAAAAATGAAGTCACAAAGCTTGAAGAAGAGTGTCGTATATTAAATGAAGGCAAGAAGCTCCGTCTTGACATTCAAGCCAGGCAGGCAGAGCGGGATGAACTACTCAAAGAAAAACCTCGCATTGAAAAACTAGAAAAAGAACTTCATATTTACGAAACGACAGATCGGGCCTTTAGAGAGATCTTAAGCGATACGCAACGTATTAATAAAGAAAAAGAAACGACAACACTACGTATAGAACAACTAAGTGTTAACAAAGAAAAAGCACTACAAGATATAGCGCAAAAAGAAACTACATGGGCCGCCATAGCCGAGGAGTTTAAACATCTAGACCAATATAAAGCAGAAATAGAAGACATCAAACTATTAATCACTATCTGTCAGAATACAATTGAAAAGAACATCTTAGAAAAACGGATCAGTGATGGCAAGCCTTTCTTAGAAAAAGTAAAACAGGAAGAAAAGACTCTTCTTGATCGCATCAACGAACAAGAAAATAAATTAGAATTACTTAAGGCAAAAAAAACAGATACAACTGTACTCCTAGCCTTAGAAAACTGGTACCAAAACAATGACCTTCTACAGCAACAGGCACAAGAGCTCGCCGCACAGGAACTAGCTTTAAACAAAGATATCAATACACTTCTTGCGGAATTTAATACAGCAAACCTCACTCTTGAAAATTGGGAACAAAAATTACAGGAGAGCGAGCAAAAATGGTTAAAACAGCAGCTCCAACTCTTGGAAGAACAGACCCAGCTAAAAGTAAATGAAAAACTTGCTGAATTTTCCGATAGTTTACAATCCGGCGAGGCCTGTCCGTTATGTGGCTCAAAAGACCACCCTTCGCCTATGCACATTCACGACCTGGCACGGCAGAAAGCTGTATTAAGCGATAAACTTATGAAAGTGCAGCAGGAGCTTGAATATAACAAACGACAAACAAGCCAATTGACCAAAACGGGTATCTTAATTAAAGAAAAGAAAAATACTTTAAACTTATTGCAACAGGCGCAAACCGAAAATATCAACAAACAAAACCAACAACAACAGAATTTCAGTTGGAAAGATTTTTCTCCTTTAGACAAAACTGCTTTTTTCAACTATAAAGTCCAAGGACAGGAAACAGAAAAGATAATACAGCAAATTGAAAGTGAAATAAAAACTTTACGTCTCAACCATCAGGAAGCATTTCTTAAAGTGGAAAAATATGAAAAATCAATAAATGATTTTGAACAAAATTTACGTATTACATTAAGCCTAATAAACCAGAATCAGCAACAATTGCGTATCTTAAAGATAGACCAAACGCAAAATGAAAAGACACTGCTCGAAAAGAAGGAGAAAATACAGAGCAGAATAAAATTTTTAGAAGAACAGTACCAAACTCTTTCATCCGAAATACAACAACTTAAAACAAACTTAGCACAGATCAATGGTGAGCGCGGTGTTTTAAAAGAACAGTTTCAAAAACTATTTCAACAACTCAACTACCGACAATCGGAAATTGCCGGTTTACTAAACGAACATAGTTTTGAAGACATTACCCAGGTACAAAGTATCTTACAAAAAAATTTAAATAGTGAAAGCTTACGTAAAGCCATTCAAGAATTTACGGTAAACCTCAATGTATTGCTAGCTAAAATAAGCGAGCTTGAACAACAGGCTGCTCATGACAATTTTAACGAGGTACTGTATGAAGAAAAGAGTAGTACACTTACCTTTAAAAGAAATGAATTCGAGCTAAAGCTTGGTGCAACTGCTGCCCTGGAAAAAGAATTTGAAAGATTACAGATTGAAGTTGCTAAAAAAGAAAAACTAATAGAAGAGTTTACACTATTAGACCTGAGAAAGAAAAACCTAACTACGCTAGAAAACCTCTTCCGAGGTTCAGGTTTTGTAAATTATGTATCCAGTATACACCTACAGCGTTTGTGCGAAATAGCTAATGAGCGTTTTCATCGCTTGACTAAAAACAATTTAAGCCTAACTATTAATGATAGTAACGAATTTGAAGTAGTAGACTTTCTTCATAATGGATATAGACGCTCAGTAAAAACTCTTTCAGGCGGGCAAAGTTTCCAAGCTTCTCTATGTTTAGCATTAGCCTTGGCAGAAAACATTCAAATCATTAATAAAGCTGATAAAAACTTTTTCTTTATTGATGAGGGCTTCGGCACATTAGACGCCGACAGTATGAATACTGTGTTTGAAACTTTGCAATACTTACACAAAGAGAATCGTATCGTTGGTATTATATCCCACGTCGAGGAATTAAAAGAGCGAATACCAAAGTCAATCACTATTATGAACGATGCCGAACACGGCAGTCGCATACATGTTAACGAATGAACGATAATACCCGCTTTTTTATAGAATAATATTAACTTCGTGTTATGTCAGATAAATATGTAGTTATTGTAGCAGGCGGGAAAGGCACCAGAATGGGTGGAGACCTTCCTAAACAATATGTTCAGCTTCATGATAAGCCTGTTCTGATGCACAGTATTGATCAATTTGCACATAGCAAAAGTGCCCCCCGCATCATTATTGTTTTACATGAAGATATGCTTGATTATTGGCAGCACCTTTGCCGACAATATAACTACAAAACTAAACACGAAGTTGTCACAGGCGGTACAAGCCGTTTTCAAAGCGTAAGGAATGGATTGACCTATATTTTTGACAACTATCCCACAGCAGATCTGATTGCAATTCATGACGGTGCTCGCCCTATTATCAGCACCTCACTCATTGATGAAGCTTATCTGCAGACCGATCGATATGGAGCCACAGTCTTAGCTATACCTGCTACCAACTCTATCCGACAGGGAGGTCCTCACAAAAATAGTGCTTTGAACCGCAATTTATTATGGCAGATACAAACACCACAGACTTTTAAAACCGCATTGTTAAAAGGAGCCTTTCAGCAAGAAGAGTCCCCTCTTTTCACAGACGATGCATCTGTAGTAGAAGCCCATGGACATACTATCCATTTAATATCTGGTGATTATAGAAATATTAAAATCACTTATCCTGAGGATCTCCAAATTGCACAAATTTACATACAGGCCAATTGGGACTAAGCATTCCCCCGAATAACACGCAGTAATATTGCAATAATAGCAATAACCAACAACGCGTGTATAATACCGCCACTCACAAAACCTCCGAAAAAACTAATGGCCCAAATGATAACTAAAACAACCGCTATTAAATAAAGTATATTTCCCATAACATTTTAGTTTTATTATAAACCTGCATTGGTTTATAGTAATAAAACAATATGTATAGAAAAAAAGTTTTGAAAATTCTGAGATAGTACATTCGTGTATAAAACACGTTCAATAAATATACGGCTTAAACTTCAATGACCAAGCGATCATATGCCACATACATACCTTCTGGCAAGCCTTCCTGAATAAAATCGTGCTGACCAAAACGATGGCTTATATGTGTTAAATAAGTCTTTTCGGCCTTTATATCCTGCGCAAAAGCTATAGCTTCCTCCTTCGTAAAGTGAGAAATATGCGGCTCTTCCTGTAATGCATTAATCACCAACACCCGCACTCCCTCCAATAATGCCCTTGAGCTTGCGGATACTGTCTTTGCGTCAGTGACATATGCAAAATCACCAAACCGAAAGCCAAGAACAGACATTTTATGATGCATCACCTCCAAAGGCATAATGCGATGCCCTTCTACAAAAAAAACTTCACCTGAGTTTATAGGCTCTAATTGTAAACGCGGTATCCCTGGATATTTATTATCACTAAATGCATAATAAAACTCCCGTTGCAAAGCCTGATGTGTTTCTCCACTTCCATATATCGGAATAGAAGCTTGCTGCTTAAAATTAAAAGCCCGAACATCATCCATCCCTGCAATATGATCCTTATGGGAATGTGTGATTAAAATTGCATCCAGTTCTTGCACATGTTCTCGTAACATCTGATAACGAAAATCAGGTCCCGTATCTACCACAAGAGTTGCGTTATCATACTCAATAAGGATAGATGACCGGAGACGCTTATCTTTGCTATCTTCCGAACAACACACCTTACATTCGCATGCAATAACCGGTACGCCCTGTGATGTTCCTGTCCCTAAAAATGTTACCTTCAAACCTATGCTACCAACTTTTTAATTGTTTTATAAAAATCTTTTTTCTTATCATCTAATATAGAAACATCCACTTCTATTTCTTGTATTAAACCTACTAAAGATTGTATTCTTACTTCCAGATTAGAGAACTTATTCACCAGAATAACTCTTGTATTCTGAATCAAACATGCGCCTGTACGGAATGATCCTTTCTCATAACGCACTTTGTATCCAAAGTCGTTCAACAAGTCTTCCAACTTCCCTAAATTATGTTGTGTAAATGTGATCACTTTCTTCGAATTTTAAAACACATACCTAAACTACAAACAGCCTATTTCTTGAAAAGTTTATACGAAATATAAGCACTTATAAAGCCTGTTCCATAGGCTATCAGCTGCGTATAAGCCGCTAAAACCGCATAAAAAGCAACATTCAACTTCCCTGTCTTAGATAAAGCATGTAAAAACAATAGCAATGTATATAAAAATAATAAATAATTCCCCACGTATGCCAATATCTGGAGACCTAAACACGCTACCAAAAAAGAAGACATCGTATTCAAAAATAGCAAAACAACCAAGCCAGTAACAAACAGAGAAGGCAGGGCATGCACCCATTTAAGTTCGGATGGGTAAAGCTCATAAATAGCAATACGTCCTTTACCAAATGAATTTGTTTGCTTATAGAATTGTAGAAGCGAGGTACGTCGCTTATGATAAACATAAGCTTCAGAAATCAACCCCACCTTAAAGCCTTCATTAATCATCCGAATACTAAACTCAATATCTTCTGATCTTCGTGATAGTCGAAACCCTCCGGTATGTTCATATACCTCTCTCGACAAGCCCATATTAAAACTTCGTGGGTGAAACTGCCCTACGTGTTTTTTATTACCACGGATTCCTCCCGTTGTAAACGGACTGGTCATTGCGTAAGATATGGCCTTCTGAACTGTTGTAAAAGAACTATGCGCAGCATCCGGTCCGCCAAAAGCATCCCATCCTTCAGACTTTATACCTGTAAGCACATGTTGGAGATAACCATTTGGTAGAATTACATCCGAATCCAAAACAATAAAGTAATCTCCCTTAGCCCTTGCAAAGCCATAATTTCTCGCAATACCTTGTCCTTCATTTACCTTCATGAAATACCGAACAGCTAAACGATCGGCAAAGCTTTTCACAATGTCCTCACCGGTTACGATAGAGCCATCTTCAACTATAATGACCTCAAAATCCTTATAGGTCTGTAAGGTCAGGGATTCTAACAATTCAGCAATCTCCTGCGGTCTATTATAAAGGGGAATAATTACCGAAAAAAACATAGCTTATATCACCTTTTCGATATGGTACCGATTTCGGTCACTCGAACTTCTAGAGATTAATTCGGCTATAAAACCGGTAAGAAAAAGCTGTGTTCCTATAAGAATAGCCACTAAAGAAAGATAAAAAAGCGGTTGATCGGTTACATTACGGTACACACTACCGCTTGCAATACTCATCAACTTTTCAAATATCAAATAGCAAGTAATAAAAAAGCCTATTAAAAAACTTAACACCCCAATAGTACCAAAAAAGTGCATGGGGCGTTTACCAAATTTACCTACAAAAAATATAGATAAAAGATCTAAAAATCCTTTAACAAAACGGCCTGCTCCAAACTTAGTTGTTCCGTATTTTCGGGGATAATGCTGTACGATCTGTTCTTGTATATTGATAAACCCGGCCCATTTAGCCAACACGGGTATGTAACGATGCATTTCGCCGTACACCTCAATACTTTTCACTACTTCTTTCTTATAAGCCTTTAATCCACAGTTAAAATCATGCAGGTTATGTATCCCCGACATGCCTCTCGTTACCGAATTAAACAGCTTTGTAGGAATTGTTTTCGTTAAAGGATCGTAGCGTTTTTGCTTCCAACCCGAAACTAAATCCGCCCCTTGGTTAACGACACGGTCGTACAATTCAGGAATTTCATCCGGACTATCCTGCAGATCCGCATCCATAGTAATCACCACATCTCCTTCTGCTGCATCAAACCCTACATTCAAAGCTGCCGATTTACCATAGTTTCTTCTAAATTTAATGCCTATTATCTCTTCATGCGATAATTTTAGCTGTTGAATTACTTTCCAAGACGAATCATTACTACCATCATCTACTAAAATAATCTCATAGCTAAAGTTATGTTGCTTCATTACCCTCCTGATCCAATCAGTCAATTCAGGCAATGACTCCTCTTCGTTAAATAAAGGAACTACTACTGATATATCCATACAGACTTTTCAACTTTTAATTTTCCGTTTGCTCAGTATCTGTTTTGGCATCCTCGGCAGGCACACGTAAAAAAGCAGGTCTTTCTCTTTTGAATATTGCGGCAAGAATAAGTGAAAAAACAAAATAAAGGATCAAGTTAATTCCCAACCCTTTTAACGTCTGTCCGAACGAAAAAGTTCTTAAGTCATCTCTTGTTTTCTCCAGGTCGGCTACTTGCTTATCAATAACATCATCCTCTACCCCCATGCTCTCCATCGTCTCGATAGTCATATTAATTGTTTTATCAAACACGACCTGTTGTGGTTCGGGTATGGCCAAATTAAAAACTGCACCACCAATATTCGTAATAATAACAGCTATAGCAAGCATAATAAATATGCTTTTTAGAGCTTCACTAAAGTTCCAGAACCCTCCTCCTACTTTACGCAACATCAACGAAAAACTAGCTGATAGCACGATCATTATTACAATAGAGAGTGTCCCGGTAATTAATGAAGTCATTTTGAAATCAGCACTATTCATCAAAACATACATAGAGATTGTACTGATGACAAATGAAATCACACCTAGGTAAACACCTAATTTGATTCCCTCTTTTCGAACAAGTTGCTCGGGGAAAGTTCCTTCCTGTACGTATACATTCATAATTTAAGCATTAAAATTAGCAATAATCTGATACACTGCGATGTCGAAAGACTTGTTTCCAGCAAATTGCGTAAACTCTTCCAGCTGCTGTGCATCAGGCTTTGGTTCATTAAAGAAACTCATCATCGGGTAAAAAAGCTCTTTCAATTCATCCTGATGAGAAATGGTATCTGCTACTTTTCTAATTTCTTCATAAGTGCTATCCACTAGAATCTGGTTAGCGATTACTTTTTCATAAATAGTATATTCATCCTGAAACTCATCTTCTTCTACTAGTAAGAACTCTTTCAAGTAATCATCCAAAGACGCCTCTATTTCATCATCCTCACACTCTCGTAGATACAAAAATATATTCAATAATTCTGTACCTCTGTCAATGGTCTGCTCCTCTATTCCTTCCCATTCCTCCGATTCCAAATAATCCTCGTCCAGCTTCTGCACGTCTTCACTAAAGAAGTTAATCATTAGCAAATCAAAATATACCTCTCTTAATTCTTCAAAACGTTGAAAATCGTCAAATACACGATCTAAAGCATCAACCTTATTAAGAAAGGGGACCTCTTGGTCAAAAACATTTCGTAGCGCATCTTCAAATGCGCTAATCTCGTTACCTTCAGATTTAGCATAGGCCTGAATACCTGCCTCAAAGGCTCTTTTAACTGTTAAATCCATATCTTTTGTTAGTTTATGACCAATTGTCCGTTATTAATTACTGCTTTCACCTTACCTTGCAACTCTTTTCCGAACAATGGACTATTCGTCCCTTTTGATCTGTTTATCTTATCATCAAACACCCAATTCTCTTGTCTATCAAACAAGACAATATTTGCCAAAGTTCCCTCCAATAGGGTTGGAATATCTTGTTTTAGAATCTTCCTTGGCTGAACCGCCAATTTATCAACAATCACCTCATCCGACAAACCAGCCCCCACCAATAGAGGTAAAACTGTTTGCAAGCCGATAATACCCTCCTGTGCAATTTGAAACTCTACATTTTTAAATTCTATTTCATGAGCGGTATGCTGAGATACTACGGCATCTATCGTGCCATCTTGCAGTCCCTTACGCAATGCATCCACATCTTTTTGCGTACGCAATGGTGGGTTTACTTTAAAATTACTATCAAAGCCTACTATTTCTGCATCAGTATAAACAAGGTGGTGCGCAGCAACATCAGCTGTCACCTGTAATCCTTTTTGTTTAGCCTGTCTCACAAGATCCACAGCTTCAGCAGTAGATAGTGTTGTAAAATGTATCGGAGCTTCATAATATTCTGCTAAAAACAAATCGCGCGAAACCATTAACGCTTCCGCAAGGTTTGGCTTACCCTTCATCCCTAAATAGGTACTCATTTCCCCTTCATTCATTTGATTTCCTCCCGCTAGGGTAATATCTTCAGCAAATGAGATTATAAGTCCATTAAAACCTTTTGTATACAGCAAAGCTCTTCCCATCAAATCGGCATGCTGAACACTACGATCGCCATCGCTGAAAGCAACTGCGCCAGCTAAGTGCATATCATATAGCTCGGCCAACTCTTTACCTTCTCGTTTCTTACTAATCGCACCGATTGGGTAAACATCTACTAAGTTACCTGCTGCCGTATTCACTACCAAAGAAATCTCTGATCTACTGTATAAAGCAGGTTGCGTATTCGGCTGAACGGCTATCCCTGTAAAACCTCCTGCTGCTGCCGCAGCAGTACCTGTAGCTATATCTTCTTTCGTTTCCAACCCTGGTTCTCCAATATTGGTATGAAGATCAAAAAAACCCACAGAAACAACACAGCCTTTACCATCAATAACTTGAATATCCTTTGCTGCCAAATCGATTTTAGATGCTACCTGAGCAATTATCCCATTCTCTACATAAATATCAATAAGCATATTATGCAGCGGATGTTCAGGAAGTATAAGTTTAGCAGAAGTTATTAAAATTTTATTCATGAGTTTTACATTGTATGCTATAGAAAAACAAATGGTCTAATAAAACGACCGGATATCCCTGAAAGTAGGCCTCTATTTAACAAGTATATTTCATTATCATCCGTACAGATGATCTTATCAAGCCCACTATTTGGAATGCAACTAGCGTTTGTAAACATGCAGATTCGAGGCCCCTTCATTGAAGAACAAATGTACAAAATATATTGAAACACCTATTTTAAAAAAAACCTATTTTTCGGCACTACTCTCCCCAGCTATAGCTATCAATATAGATATCTGACAAAGACAATACCCTATCAATTACTGTAGATGCCAATTCCTCAAATGTTTTAGGCAAACTATAAAATGAGGGAGTAGCCGGACAAATAATCCCTCCTGCTTGATTAACCAAGGCCATATTTTGTATATGTATCCCACTAAGTGGAGTTTCTCTTGTTACCAACACTAGTTTTCTTCGTTCTTTTAAGATCACATCCGCAGCTCTTGTCGTTAGATCAGAAGATACTCCGTGCGCAATACGTGCTAATGTTCCCATCGAACAAGGGCATACAATCATTGTATCAAACCGTGCTGACCCAGAAGCAAAAGGTGCCATAAAATCATTTTTACTATAAAAAGTGAATGGGTAAGCCTTATAATCATCACTCCCCAACTCAAAACGCCAAACATCTTTTGCATTATCGGACATCACTACAGCCACCTCCTTCACTTGATCCTGCAATAGCATAAGTTTATCTAAAAGAACTTTCGCATATATTGAACCGCTTGCTCCCGTCACAGCGACTACCACTTTTTTCTTATTAATCCTCATACGTATCATCAAAGCTAATAAAAATGAGCAAACTCTCCCTAATCACCTAATTATTTACCTAACAATCCTAATTTTATGAACAATTCATTTGAATCTGATTTTTTTTTATTTAATTCGTACATAAAGAGAGTCCATTCATTATAATAATGTTCTCTAGAGTAAAAAGAAAGCAATAATTATCAAACAAACGCATACACTGGTAGATAAAATCCGCAAAAGATGAGCGCACAAATGTTAGAAGAGTATATTGAAACAGGGAATCATCATGATCTGGAAATCTTGTTACGTAACTCACCACACCTCTTACGGGAAAACACGAGCCACCATATATCTCCCTTACTGCTAGCATGCTACTATCACAAAGAAAATGTTATAAAGACTATTTTAGGGCATCTAACTACCATCACTATACATGAAGCTGCCGCAATCGGTCTAGCAACACATGTAGAAGCTATGCTCAAACAAAAGCCTGAAGTCATTGACGAAATCTCTTCACATGGCTTTACACCATTAAGCATAGCCACACATTTCGGAAAAGATGAGGTAGTACGACTTTTACTAGCCAAAAAAGCAGATCCAAATATTCCTTCGCAGAATGGTTACCAAATTTATCCATTACATACAGCATTAACCGGTCAGTATGATATTATTAGTAAGATGCTAATAGAAGCTGGAGCGGATATTAACGCTGTACAAAATGCAAACATCACCCCCTTACACCTTGCCGCACAACAAGGGAATATTGATTTGATCATTATTTTATTAGAAAATGGAGCAGATATCGCTACCCAAACCAGCACTGGTCAAACAGCATCTGAACTTGCTATGGAGAAGGGGCACAAAGAAATTGCTGAAATACTAGCTCTGCATTAGTTACGCAATAAAAAAAGCCCAACACTACATTCAAGACATCTTTTTTTATCGCAACCATGCTTTTTTAAATGTAATACAGCCTGCGAATCTGCCGAGGAACGAATAGGCATTCCTAATTCAAAAAATCTATTAGTGATATTATTTTTTTCAGCAGCAATAGTCTCTAACCAAGCTATAGCTTTATCTTGGAGTTTAGTGTCATGAATATATTTCCCATAAGCAAACATTGTGGGTATAAAGGCATTTATCAATAAATGATCCACAAAGGGAAGACTAATACGTGTACTATGAACAGAAGTTTTATTCCCAAATATGAAATGATCCGACCAATAAGAAGATACATTTATCCCTTCAAAAAATGAGTATACCGTTTTAATATCTTCAGCAAATAATACATCTGCAAATAAGGAGGGCTTAGCACTATATAAACTAACGAATTGGGCAATCCGAAACGTAGGGAAATTATAAGGGCGCATACGCATAAACCGCCAAACAATAGGCTTTAATTCTCTTAACTTATGTATTTTCTTCAGATAAGCATACTCATTTCGTAACTCTTTCACATAACTATCCTCATGAGCAGAATGAAGCAAACCAGCCTGCCCAAAAACCATAGCTTCCAGTTTCATCAGATCACATTGATACTTACGAAAAAGAACATGCTCCAATATCTTACCCAGGTCCATAAAAGACTCTGCATTTACTTTCATTCCGAAACTACGGCATACCAGAGCAAAAAGCACGTGTTCCCAATCATGAGCAGTTTCATTCAGCAGGTCATAAACTAAATTATACTTATAGCCCAAGCGTTCAACTAGCTGCCTTTGCAGCAATTGAGTTTTAACCAAAGTATTCACATCCTTCAATTGGTTTTGGCAAGGTATCCACAATTTGCTTTCTTTTAAGGCACGATACTTATCAAGCAGATTACTGTCCACTCGTTCGCCAATCTGTAGGGTGGGTATAGAAGTTCCATCCTCTCGCAGAAAAAGTCCATAGCCATTCCACACGACATGCAATACAACGTTATTGTAAGCTGAATCCTCGTGGTGACTATGCCTGACCCAATCCTTAGCGTCTACATGAATCTCCACATGTCCGTGCCATTCCTGTTCTGCAATACGTAGCCTGGCATAAAGAAAGTCAGGCCCCGCATTACTATTGGGCAATCCCACGTCCAATATAGAGACTTTTTCACCTGCCTGCGTATAAAGATCAAATTGGTCAAAAAATCGAAACTGCCAAATAAAGTGTACAAGCTCTTCCGAAATCATACCTAAAGATATAAAATACTTTCAGAAAAACAAACACAACAAACTGACTACAAGACAAATAAACACACACTCAACAACAAAGATGTTTACTTTTTAATACATAGCCGTAGCTGCTCCCCCGTCTAAAGGAACAGCTGTACCTGTTAAAAAAGAAGCATATTCCGATGCTAAAAAAGCCACCATATAACCGTACTCTCTAGGTTCTCCTAAACGTTGTACAGGAATTGATGCAGACTTGCCCTGTTTCACTTGTTCAAAAGATACGCCTGTTTTTTCTGCTTCCATTTGCATCAAACTATTCAACCGATCTGTATCAAAAAAACCTGTTAATACTGTGTTGACCGTTATACCATCTTTTGCCACATCAGAAGCTAAAGATTTACTCCAGCTCACTAACGCTGTACGCATCGTATTCGACAAAACTAAGTTTGCATTAGGTTCTTTTACAGTCATAGACGACACGTTAATAATACGGCCAAAACCTTTCTTCTTCATACTTTCAATAGTCAACAAACTAGCTTGTACGGCGTGTCTAAACAATAAATCAAAAGCCTGTTGATAATCATTAGCTGTCTTAGACATTATGCCACCAGCCAATGGTCCATTTGTATTATTTACTAAAATATCGATTTGATTGTCTTCAAAAAAAGCCTCGATTATAGATCGATGTCTTTCATAATCGTTAAAATCAGTCACTAAATAACTATGTTTTTGCCCTTTATTTGCACACAATTCAGCCAGTGCTGATACAAGTTTATCTTCACTACGACTCATAAGAACCACCTCAGCACCGCAATTTGCTAACTCTATCGCTATAGCTTTTCCGATACCCGAACTCGCTCCTCCCACGAGAGCTCTTTTTCCTTCTAAAGATATATTCATCATTATTTATACTATTATATACAGTTATCTATTATTCTTCAACCTGCTCGGCATTCACCAAATTCTCTCTCTTCAAATAAACAAACATCAGCCATGCAATCAAAGTCAAAGCAATTGCCGCCCCCCATACCAAATTCTCCATTTTATATATTTGCACGTGTAGAAAAGCCAACAAAAACATAAAACCAGCCACTAAACCTGTCAATAAAGACCGATTATTCGTAGCCTTTTCCGGCAAAGAAAACGGGTAATCACGGATGGCAAACAAAGCGAGTACTATCGTTAAAATTAACCCTAATGAAGTTGCTAACAACACATCATTAACGACAGAAACACCAAACATAAAAACAGAAACAATAGCAAAAAGAAGCATAAAGCTTAAATAATATTTTATGATTACAGCTTTTAGTGCTCCCGAAATCACTTCACCATCTTTTTTTATCGGCGCAACATAATACATCCAAGCTGCCTTATATACCTCTGACCTTGTAATCAATTGCAAAACACCAAACAATGAAATACTCGCCAGATAAAAAACAACAATATAACGACCAGTTTCCATTAAATTTGCATATTGCTCTGCTAACGTAGCCTCTTCTCCTCGCATAAAAAAGATAAAAACAAAATATAGCGGTACATACACCAAAGTAGGATACAATTGCATTTTCAGTTTCTGCGATCGTCCTGTCATATACCAGACATGTAAAAATGCAGCCTCTTCTGGGCCTTTTCTCGTCAAAGCGAGTGCGAGACGCTTTCCCCATATCCCGCTCTTATGCTTTTTCTCATTCACATTTACCTCCGCCTGCCCCATAGCAAATATTTTATCCATAAACCCTTTAGCTAGAAAAAAACGAACAAAAAACACTGCTAAAAAAGGGAACAGAATCGATAGAAAAAGTAAAGCTAACGTGGTACTATTTAATCCGCCAACCACCATCTCAAACCAACCAACAGGCCATACTGATGGTAAAACCCAGAGCCACCATTCCTCAGCTATAGTTAGATCTTGCAACGCATCTATCTTTAACAGACGTGGAACAACCATATAGCCTGCCAGAATTAATAAAGATAAAAATATCTGTATATAAGCAATAGCCCTCTTGATCTGGGAAAGAGGTAGCCAACGCAGTGCTAAAAGATAAAACAAACTGACCCCAAATAATGCAACTAAACAAGCCAAGAACAAAGAAAATACCAAAGCCAGCAATGCCAAAACACCATATTCAAACCCCGAATAGATCACAAGAGGCAAACTTACTGCAAATGCCACATTAAGTAATTTCACAGCCATATGCAAAATACGTACTGCCATGAACGTACTATCGCTTACAGGTTTAGGTAAAATAATATATTGATCTTTTGTATCAAAAAGGATACTAGAAAAATCATTAATCAAAAAAACTGCAAGCAAAAAGCTATATGTTGCTATACCAAGGCCAAACCCAGTTAATCGGTCTGGAATCACCAGAGCTACCATCATAACCATGAGCCCTACAACTAAATGCATAAAAAAAGCAAAAAAGGACATGTACTTACCTGATTTTCTCTTATGTCCAGTAGACCCAAACAACTGACTCACTGTACGATCGTCACAGGTCAGCTTTACCGAAAGAATAAGCTTTAACTGCCTAACGTCTAGACCCATTCGCTTAAAAACCGGTGTAAAAAGAATTAAAAAACGAAGTGTTATTTTCCCCATACTAACGTATTGCTTGTATAATATCCAACGCTTTTGCTGCCTCAGTGTCACCCAGTGTCAATTTTGCAAAAACTTCTTCCAAAGTTTTTTCATCTCCGGTCTTCAACTCATCAATTGTGCCATTAGCAACTATCTCGCCATTCACTATCAGAACAATACGATCAGAAACCTTCTCCACAATATCCATCATATGCGAACAGTAAAATATAGTTTTCCCCTCCTTAGCCAATAAAGCAATCATTTCTTTCACTAATATCACAGCATTAGCATCTAAGCCCGACAACGGCTCATCCAACACAATAATCTGCGGATTATGTATGAGCCCCGATGCTAACAAAACTTTTTGGCGCATACCTTTAGAAAAAGACTCCATCCGGTCGTCCTTGACATCAAAAAGCCCAAATGCTTTGAGCAAAGAAGTAGCTCGGCTTTCAATCAGCATATCATCCTGACCATACAATTTTCCTGCAAAATCAAGATACTCCATGGGTGTCAATACATCGTAAAGTTCTGCGTGCTCGGGGACATAACCTATCAGCGATTTCACAGCTAAAGTATCCACTCGCACATCGTACGTTCCCACTTCCACCTCTCCTTCAAAATCAGAAATAAGCCCTGTTAATATCTTTACTGTAGTTGACTTTCCTGCTCCATTAGGACCTATATATCCGATAACCTGACCTGGATATATATCCAGATTAATTCCCTTCAAGACCTGCTTATGCCCGTAACTCTTTTTTAAGTTACGTATGCGAACAATTGGTTTATTTTCTTCCATAACACCTTAAAACTACTGAAAATATTAAAGCTATTTAACAAAATCCGTATTATAAAAAAAGGCGAGATTTCTCTCGCCTTTCTTCAGCTATTAATCATAGCCTGGATTTTGTTTCAATTTGGTATTTCTATTCATTTCATCTCTATGTATAGAAGAAAAATACATTTTATCTACCCAGGTCCGATTTTCAATCCCCGGATCTATCGTATTTACTGTATAAGAGTATGTATAATTATTTTTATCATAACTATACAAAGACACATTTTTACCGTCCTTCAATTTACCAAAAATACTGATTACAGTTGCTTTTCGACCTAACGTCTCTTTAGCAATCATCCAGCGCCTCGCATCAAAATAACGATGTTCTTCATAAGCCAGCTCTACCCTTCTTTCGTTTCTATAGCGGTCTTTTAGTGCAGCACCAGAATCATCTACTTTTGGCATTCCTGCACGATAACGGATTCTATTCAACCATAGCCTTGCCTCTGCTTCTTCACCTAACTCTATACAAGCTTCCACATAGTTTAGTACAGCTTCTGTATAACGAAGTAATGGCCATGGTATAGATTGTCTAGTATTTTGATCTACAATAGCGGGATCCGAGTCTACAAACTTTCGGTAATAATATCCCGTATAGGAGCCATTCCAATCTTCAACCGGACTATTCCTAGTATCTAATCCATACTGCACCACTTTTTTCCCATCTTTATCCAACACTTCGTATTGACCTGTCTGAATCTGATTTTTTGGATCTCTATTCTTTACGTCATCCGTTCGTGGCTTCCAAGCGGATCCGTCATGTAAAACAGTTGCTGCCAAACGCGGATCTCTATTCTCATAGGGAGCAGCTTTATGAGTCGGATTATTCCAATCAAACTTCGCTCCGTTCTGCATTTCATAATCATCCACCAAAAGTTGCACCGGTGTATTCCCAGCCCAATTGTGATACCCGTTTGGTCCATTATCGCGGCCAACCCATCCTCCTCTTTCATCTTTTAAGTCGATAAAAAATCGTCCTAAAATCAGGTCCACTTTACCACCAGCATCAGCCACTTTACTACCTCCACCCATGGCAATAGCATTATAGTTAGCTGTTCCTTCTTCAGCTGTTGCTGGAGCTGCAAGATCTAACTTATAAGCAAATTCCGACCGATCTACTACAGCCTTTGCTGCATCTTTAGCCAATTGCCAACGAGCTTTACGATCTCCAGAGGTATATCCCAAAAACTGTGCATCAGCATAGCCTGCTATTGTTGGTGATTTTGATTTTGCGGTAGCGTTATCATGTAAGTCACTGGCAGCATAGGTCAATACACGGGCCTTAAGCGCTAGCGCAGCTACTTCGCTAACACGCCCATCAGTCATTGCCCGTCCTTTTAAAAATTCAGCGGCTTTATCACAATCAGCTACAATCAAATTCACACATTCTTCATAAGTATTACGCTCTTTTGTGAAGTCCGTATCTTCCAAATTATATACATTTTCTACTAAAGGGACTGCCCCATAAAAACGTAACAATTGCTGATAATAATAAGCTCTTAAAAAATGTGCTTCTCCCAATAATTGCTTAGCTAAAGTTGGATTATCAAACTCTGGCTCTTGCAATTTAATAATCGCTAGATTTGCAGCCCGGATACGCTTGTATAAATTGCCATAATTATACGTATCCATCATCCGTCCCTGATCAGCTGGATTAGAACGCCCTTCATTTACGGTATTTATCCCTCGACCGGGGTGTGTAAATAGTGCTTCATCTGTTAATGAAGCCATTTGTTCTTCATAAAATCCTCCTACACCAAACCCATTGTACATCTCAAAAACAAAAGCCTGCACCAATGCAGCATCTACCCATACATCATTTTCGGGCACCTCACTTAGAGGTTTTGTGCTCACAAAATTATCATTACACGAACTTACGGTTAACGAGAATAATGAAGCAGCTATTATATATTTAAATCTGTTCATATTTTAATCTTTAAAATGAAACCATAACACCTGCGTTAATCAACCTAGATTGTGGATAATAATGTCCAATCGAATTAGTTGATTCCGGATCAAGAACTTTAAATCCGCTCCATGTAATTAGATTCAATCCACTTGCGTATACCCTAAGGTTTTTTACTTTAATTTTCTCTAAAATATTAGCAGGTAAATTATAACCAAACTCTACGTTCTTTAAACGTAAATAGTTTGTATTTCTCAACCAATAGGTATTACCGTCTGAATAATACTGATCACTCCTATCCGTTATACGAGGGTGCACACTGCTTGGGTTGTCAACACTCCATCTATTCTCATAAAAATCAACTAAATAGTTACCTATAGCACCCGATTCGTTAGTTCCTACGCGTAGCTCTCCACCTGTTGCTCCTTGAAGTAATATACTCAGATCAAAATTCTTATAAGTTAAGCCAATATTTACGCCACCTTGAAAAGTCGGAGTCGTATTTTTATCACGCCTTACTCTATCATTAGGAGTTATCTTACCATCACCGTCATAATCAAAATACTTCATATCCCCAGGGCGCAAATTACCACTAACCGCAGAGTAATCTAACTTATTGTTTGCAATATCGGCTTCATCTTTAAACACCCCGTCATAGATATAATACAAACCAGCATTAATTGTCCGCCCTGTAGTCTTTTGCCATTCCGGTGCCCCCGGCGCTTCGTCCCAAAAAACTATTTTGTTTTTCGCATAACCACCATTTACTGAAACAGAGTAGCCCAATTCGCCTATTTTATCTTGCCACCCCACATTAAACTCCCATCCTGAGTTATCTACTTTACCGATATTTTCAGCTGGCAAATTCATCCCTGTACTTTGCGGAACAGATGCATTTCTCCGCCATAAGATACTTTCTCTACTATTTTTGAAAATATCAAACTCTGCATTCATCTTCCCTCCTAAAAACTGAAAATCAAAACCCAAGTTATAGTTATTCGCCACCTCCCAAGTCACAAACATATTAGGGACTCGAATTTCCGACAATGTTTTCACAATATCCCCTCCTATCACATAGTCACTATAGCTATAAGTTTTATAATACTGATACTCCTGTAAAGCATTATCGTAATAAATATTATCATTACCCATCTGCCCATAAGAAGCCCTTATTTTGAAGTAATTAATAAACTTCACATTATCCTTCCAATAATCCTCTTCCGACACCATATACCCTAACATCACGCCAGGGAAAAATCCATATCTTTTATTCTCAGGAAACATATATGAACCGTCTCTACGCCACAAAAACTCTCCGATATATTTACTCTTGTAGTTATACCCCACACGTCCAAAATAATTCAAACGAGCTCGTTCCCAAGCTCCTCCATTATTATTCTTTTCTTTATCACCTCCTGCGAATAAATAATCATTTTTCTCCGAAATGAAATATCTCCGATAAGCAGAAAAGTTATCGTTACGAATTGTTTCCCTATTTACACCTGCTAATAAATTCAGGGTATGATCACCAAACTTACGATCGTAACTCAATACTCCTCCCAACAAAATATTCATCTGATCTTCATCCGATTGATTCAGTCTTGGGTCGGCTGGTCCACGCTTTCCTTTCACTAACTTAGGCGTTACTCCATCAGCCTCATATTCGTTCTGCCAAGTATACAAATACCAAGGAATCTCCCAATCTTTAGTCTTCTTCATGTACTTATCCACCGAAGCTGTTAGCGAAAGCTTCAACCCTTCCACCCAAGGATTTGTAATATCGACCTGTCCATTTGACTGAAAGTAATAACGTTTATCCCGTTTGTATCCCGTTTGATCTGTTGTAATAACCACAGGGTTTTCTCCGTTTTCAATATCCGGTCCTGGCATGCCATTAGGCCAATAAGCTGGCATTGTCGGGTTTCCTCGCATCAACATCCTAAAAATCGTTCCTGCTCCTTTAGTAGGAAAATTACGATCTTCCTGTCTGCCCAACACCCCAAACTGTGTTTTTATGTAAGGACTAATATTAGCGTCCAGATTGATCCTGAAATCATACTGCTTATATCCTGTTGCCGACTGCTTATAATACCCATCCTGATCTTGATATCCCATAGACATCAAGTAACGTACATCCTCTGTTCCTCCATCAATCTGCAAGCTATGCTTTTGTTGCGGCGACCAAGTTTTTAGTGTTTCCTTAAACCAGTCAGTATTAGGGTGCCCCCATGGGTCAGATCCATCAGCATAGAGCTGTTTATCTTCTGGAGTAAATGGAGCTGAAACCGTTGTCCCATTCGGTCTTACATATGTACCCTCTTTATTAAAGCCCGATAAAGCATTTGCCCATTCTGATACCGGTAGTTTATAAATTTCCAACTCATTCCTCATTTCAGAGTACTGTAACGAATTAGCTAAATCAGGTGTTACTGTTGGCTGAGACCAGCCTTGATTAAAACTGTAGGAAAGCTGTGGTTTGCCACTTTTACCCCGCTTTGTTGTCACCAAAATAACCCCGTTTGCAGCTCTTGCACCATAAATAGCTGCTGACGCATCTTTTAACACCGAAATATTATCTATATCAGCAGGATTCAACCGATCAAAACCACCTGCGCGAGCTGGAATACCATCAATTACAATAAGGGGGCCACTGTCGCCAAGCGTATTTGTTCCCCTAATTCTAATAGTTGAACCATCATATCCCGGCTCTCCACCGGCATTTGTAGCCACAACTCCAGGCACGCGTCCTGCGATGGAATTTGATAAGTTAACCGAAGGAGACTTTTGTAGCTCATTACCTTTTACTGCTACCACAGAACCCGTTACGGTTTCTCGTTTTTGGACACCATACCCCACCACTACGACCTCATCAATATTAGCATTGGAAGATGTTAATAGCACATCAATTGTTCGGCGGTTAGAAACAGCTTGCACTAGCGTTTCCATACCTACCATATTGAATGATAGCTGTCCGGAAACTGACACACGGTTTATCTCATAATTACCATTTTCATCCGTTGTAGTAGCGTTAGTCGTTCCTACTACGGCAATTGTTACTCCGGCCAAAGGCTCATTAGTTAGTGCATCTCGAACAACACCTTTCACTGTGATTGTTTCTTGATTTTTCAGTTCAATGGGCTTTACGTTTTCAGCATTCATATACAAATAATTACTCCCGTAAGAATAATTACAACACATAATTGCCGAAACACCTACCCACAGAAACCGACCAACTTTTTTTCTAAAGTCTGTTTTCTGGTTCATAATAAATTTATTGAATGTTTAGTGTTTAGTTGTTTAGTTCATATACAATGGTATATATGTACTTTATTGGTTGTATTGTTTTATCATATTAATTAATGTTTAGTGTTTAAAATCTGTTAGTATAATTTATCTTTTGAAACCGGTTTATAGGTTTAACGTTATTTAGTTTTGGTTCGCAGCGCTACCGTAGTAGCAATGACCGAATGTAAATATTATTTCAGCAATAAAAAAAGGTTTTATACAAATTCACCACAAATAAAATAAACAGCTGATTCATTTGTTTTTTAAAAACAAGATTAAACCAAAACTATAAAGCTAGCGTACTTTGTACACACATATGTTTTTAACTGTGTAAATCAAACACTTACTCCCCTTACAAACCAACATTAAAAAAAGTAGATAACATGCATACAATTCCCAGAAAAATAAAAATAAAAATGTGGTCAGTTTATATTTTTGTAACAAAAAAACAAAAAGTATTTTCTTATCAAAGAATAATAACTTCACGTTATTGTTACCTAAATCATTTTATTATTGCATTGTATTTTATACCTTTAAGTATAATTATAAACTATCCAACATGAGGCACAGCGAAACAGAGTACCAAATTTGGGATAAGATCGTCCATAGTGCAAAGCGACGGGTCGATCTTAGTGAGTATGGAGAGAAAATAACAGATCTTAGCCCCAAGATATTAGATCCGTTAATTTTACATATTATTGCAGCATTTGCTTCGGGCGAAGATCACTGCAGTATCTCCACAAACTTACACAATGAATTACAGCATATAGGCGTTCACGTATATGAAGAAACAATAGATAAAATCATTGCCGATAAGCATATTGTATTCAGTGCGGAGATTTATGCTACTTACCTTACTTTTTCAATGCTAGAGGACGGCTACAGTGAGGATGAAGTACTTAGTTATGTTTGTGAACTACTGGACAAACCGGTTCAGCAATAACTAACGAAAAAACGTCTTTAAAATATCCTTTCCAACCTTTTGTGTTGTATAAAATCGTTGCCCAAGCAGCGGAGCCGAAATACCTGTGCCCCAACGTTGAGGTGCAATAAACACACGGGCTTCATCCCACAAACCTGCCTCTATAAAACTATTTAACACCTGCGCTCCTCCTTCTATCAGGATAGATTGCACATCCATTAAATAAAGCTGATATGCAATATTCTGCGGAAGATACAGGTCAAAGTTCTCTAATGCAATATATTTTCGGTTGCTCGACCACTCTGCTTTAGATGCGTTAAAAACAATAGTTTCCACATCATCCGAAAATATTGCAGCATCGTCCTTAACCTTTAAATCTCTATCGATCAAGACTCTTTTTGGGCTTTTCCCCATCCATAAACGATTTGTTAGAGACGGATTATCTACAAGCGCTGTCCGTGTCCCTACTAAAATAGCATCTTCTTCACTACGCCATTTATGCACAAGCTGCTTGCTAAGTTTATTACTGATCCAACGTTGCTCCTTCTCCAAAGGTGCAAAAAAGCCATCTTCGGTCTCCGCCCACTTGAGTATGATATAGGGTCTATTCTCACGAATCCGGGTGAAGAATCGTCGATTGATAAATTGGCACTCCTTCTCCAATATTCCAACTGTACAATCTATACCTGCGTCTTTTAATTTCTGAACCCCTAACCCATTCACCTTACTGTACGGATCTAAGCAACCTACCACCACCCTCAAAAAGTGCATCTCTACCAATAAGTCCGCGCATGGCGGCGTCTTGCTTTGGTGCGCACAAGGCTCCAAACTTACATAAATAGTCGATTCCGTGAACAAACGGCGTGCTTCACTTTCGCCTAAACGTCGGACGGCATCCTGGACAGCGTTTACCTCGGCATGCGGACCTCCGTAATCTGAAGTAAAGCCTTCTCCAATTACCAATCCTTCATGTACAATCACTGCTCCTACCATAGGGTTTGGACTTACTTTACCCGCATTTAAAGCAGCTAAGTCTAAACAGCGCTTCATGAAATGTTCATCGTTCATCATAATACAAACTTAGGATTTAACAAAGAATATAGAAAGTGATTTTAGCTTTTGTACTTTTGCAAATGACAATATGCAAAAAAACATAAGCACTTATTTGCTCTAAATCATTCGAGACGGAGCAATCTCTAAAGCTTCGTACAGACAATTAGTTAATACACATGGTCACCATACAAGAAATATTAAAAAAATTTGAAGATTCTCTTGAAGAAATATATCCTCGGGAAGAGATAAAGCAGCTATTTCTCCTTTCTTATAGCCAAGTCACGGGAAAAAAGCCCATACAATACAGTCTTGAACATAAAACGGCCATTAGCGATGTTCATTTTGATTTTTACGAAAACGTACTTCAACAATTAAAAACGGCAAAGCCTATCCAACATATATTAGGAGAAGCGCCTTTTTATGGTCGAGTATTCGCAGTCAACGACCAAACGCTCATCCCTCGACCCGAAACGGAAGAGTTGGTAGACCTCATCATCAAAGATAATCTCAACCGAAATAATCTAACTTTCGTAGATATAGGAACAGGTTCAGGCTGTATAGCTATCAGTTTAGCAAAAGAAATAGCAGACGCCACTGGTTTTGCTATCGAAGTATCAGACGCTGCTTTAGAAATCGCACGCAAAAATGCTAAAAAACATAATGTAAACATTAATTTCATACATGCTGATATTTCTGAATGGGATTATTTTATGCAGGAAAATATGAAGTTTGATATTATTGTGAGCAACCCACCCTACATCACATCTACTGAAAAATTAGAAATGCACAATAACGTGCTACAGTACGAACCACATAGTGCTTTATTTGTTGAAGATCACGCGCCTTTATACTTTTACGACATTATCGCAGATATGGGCTTAAAACATTTACATGCTACAGGCTCTCTTTATTTTGAGATTAACCAGTATCTAGCCATCGAAACAAAAGATCTATTGCATAAAAAAGGTTATACCAATATCCATATTTATAAAGATATAAACGGAGCCGATCGAATGATTAAAGCACAGCTCACAAACCCATCATTTTTTCAGTCTGAAAGACAGTAGATTAATAAGTTTTTTCAAAAAAAAGCTCATTATACTTTGCATAAATAAACTTTTTATATACCTTTGCATCACTCCAAACAACGAAGGAAACTTCAAAAGTTAGAAGTGAGATTCCGTAGCTCAGCTGGTAGAGCAATACACTTTTAATGTATGGGTCCTGGGTTCGAATCCCAGCGGGATCACCTCTTGGGACAAGTCTGAAAACAACAGATTTGTCCCATTTTTTTTACCTTGTAACTTGCTGTTATTCTGATAGCTAAGAGCAATAGCGGAATTTAGTCGAGCGGTTCGATGTTGTGTACCGTCAAATTCCAAAAATTCGGGGAACATCGAACCCGATTTTACTTATTTCCATACAAAACAATTGTTTTTCAATTGTTTATACAATTTATTGAAAAGTGGGTATACTATTCGTTTCATTTTCACGGGCAAAGGTAAATCAGTATTTTTACGCTTTACAAGGTCAAGCCTTCGGTTTGCTGAAAAATCTGCATCCGTTTTTGGCGGATCGTATTTTTCAGTCAAAACCTTGTTTCGGCTAAACACTGACCTTTTTAGCCCATGAAACGAAAAATAGCATACTCCGACCTTTGAACGAATAAATGGTAGTGATAGAGAAACAAAACAGCACCTCCTCTCACATTACCGAATAAATAAAAAAAGGTGTCAGACTGATATATTGAAAGCCATTATGCCCTCCTGCAACCTTACTGTCTATCAAGGCAGTCGTATGCCTTGAACGCAAGCAAGCTCGGCTGATAGCCGTCTAAGAACTCACAAACTTTTCGGTTCGCCTAAACAGAGCAAGTTATGTTTTGAGGCACTCGAAACGCATTCCGTGCCTCAAAACTACTTGTTCTTTCAGATGAAATCCCCCCCTCCGAAGTCGGTTGTATAATGATGTTATAATCTTCTATTAATCCAAACATTACTTTTCGTCCATTTGCTCCATTTTCTTGATAAGTGTTTCCCGGAGTGTATCAAGGAATTTTGTAGGGTTCATCTTCCGGTTTCGGAGTTCCAAATAAGTTTGGTAGTAATTCCCCAAATTGACGTTAAACGCCTCTTCAAAATACTTCGCAATTAGCCTTATATCAGCGTTCCCGTTCTCAAAGACACCTTGATAATGCAGGGAATAGATCAGTTCTATGATTGCCACCTTGCTCCCCGTCCAGTTGAGTTTCTTCGAGGCTTTTGGATTGTTCTTTTGGTCTTTATTGTACAACTGGTCTTCGATATAAACCTGTATCGTTGGCTATTATCTTGGCGACCTTATAATCATGCGAAGTAGAAAATGTGAGGTCGGACTGAAAATACCCTGTATCCAAACAGAGCTTTATATCGTGGTTGCCCCGTACAAAAAGTTTCTCGTCAAGTGAAGTGTTGTTGGTACGGTAGTATTTATAAAAATCGAGGTTGTTGTCAAAATAACGTTTGAGTTTTTTCAACTCCTTGTTGAGGTATTTCTTTATGGATTTTGCTCCATAGGGTTTCCTTGTCTCAATTTTGTAAATGGCATTGTAGTAAATGAGTTTGGATACGATGATGGGTTTTTGATTTCTGAAAAAGTGGATTTCTTCTTCTTTGTTTCTGAACCCTTTTTTTAAAATATTTTCCTTTACTTCGGACAGGCATTCTAAAATCAGATTTATAACGGTTTCAATCCGTTGTATGGAATAATCAGCTTCAATCTCTAATTCGTTGATTGCCGTTTCCAGCTTATGAGACGTTTCTCTAAAATAATTATTCATATTCTATTAATTATTGCCTGTTCTTGTTGTAGATAAAAAAGGTAAAGAATTGATAAAAACAATTCTTTCATAAAAAGTCAAGACGGATAATTTCCGTCTTGACCCGTTAAAATTTATCAGATTACACCTAATTGAACTTTTGCCCCAATAATATGATTTTCGTTATTGGTTTCTAATGCGAAGTAACCATATGACAAGGCTGATGCAGAAGCTCTTTCTACAGCTTGCTCATAAATTTTATCCCAAGTTTTACCACCTTGATTTTCATATTCTGTGATTAGGTTTCGAAGACTTGCTTCTCCGAAAATAGTTACATGTCCAGAAAAATCAATTGCAGGGTCTCCTAAGTGGGCTGTTGACCAGTCAATAATGCCGGCAACAACACCATCTTGTGAAGTAAGCACATGTCCGGCATATAAATCACCGTGAACAAACTGTGTGAAATTTGGCCATAGTTTATCATCATCTAACCATTTTCTATAGCGTAATTCAAGCTTAGAACTTATTCCTAATTCTGATTTTACAGTTTGTAATTGATTAGCTATCTCTGGTCTTAAGTCAGATGGCTTCATTATCTTCAGATGATTTTTTCTTACTTCTTCTTTTGGAATAGCATGTAACTGTACCAACGCTTTTGCTAACGATATAATGTATTCTGGGCTATCTTTATCCATGTTCCAAATCATTTTATGGCTTTCTGTATCAACTATAAGTGCAGGTTCTTCCTCAATTAGAGGATAGGCGATTAAGTGTGGTGATATAATCTTCCAATCGGGAACCTTTAGGAACAGGTGTTTTTTTACAAGCTGTAAAATTCGTTTTTCCTTATCAATTTGTTCACTCATGTCACCACGACGAGGGATACGAAGTACCCCCATCTTTGACCCTTGATGTCAATGGCATAAGCTACCCTAAAGTCGACACCCATTTCGTTGAAACTTGTATTATCAGTAAGTTCTAGCCCGTTTTCTGATGCAAGTTTTTTTATATCTATTTTTTTCATTTCTCATTCTTTTTTTAAATTTTTGCTTTTTCAAATTACTTTTTAAAATCAAATTTTGGTCGGTATAGACCATTTGTAAGTGAAACCACTTCCGTAAACATTTTTTTAATAAAGTCTACATTTTTATCCAAATTTTGAGTATCCGAATGTAAAATAGCATCTACTTTCTCTTTAAAATTATTTGGTATTATTTGAAATTTTGAGAGCAATTCAATAGCGAGTTTATCACTAATCGGATAAATTTCATTTATTGCAAACAAAGCTTCGGTAATACTTTTCAAGGCTCTTGTGAAACAACCAAACGTGTTGTAGCTGTCATTTTGTTTGGCAAAACCATCTGCGTGAGCCAATGTAAATTCTGCTGACCAAAGTGCAGTATTAATTACATTTACTTTTAATGCTAAAGGGTAATTAGCTGCCGAATTTTTGAGTTCTTGCAAAATATGATTTGCGTCTGAAAGCGCTATGCAAGCTAAGCACTCTGCCTGGTAAATCATTGATGTAAACCCATACGGCGGTTGTTGCTCAAAGTGGTTTTCCCATTTGCCAAGTTGAGCATCAGCTATTGTTCTTTTAATTTGGTTGATATTGCGGTAAAGCAAATCTACTTTGCCAACTGCTGTATGCAACCACGCACCACCATTTACCCAAGGTCCCCATTCGTAAAAACCAACTACAACTGGACTTTCATCTGTAGAATATTTTTTGGCTATTCGTTCTATTTCTTGTATATCAAAAGGGCTTTCTTCCTCATAATATAGCCCCATATCAATATCCGAATTTTCGTTTGCTCTGCCCGTAGCGTGTGAACCACCCAAAGCAATCGCCGTTAAGTTTTCAATTTTATTTAAATCTTGAACAAACTGAGTTATAAACTGCTTTTTTTGATCAGTTAAACTTTTAATATTATTTAAATTCATTTTTATTTTTTTAAGATGTTAAACCATTTTCTTTCTTTCCCAACTGCATTAATGATGGGATAAAGAACGATATTAAACCGACGATGATAACCAGTATTCCGCAAATGAGAAAAGCATTTGGAACACCGATTTTTTCTGAAATTAGTCCCGCAAATAACAACCCAATAATACTGGGCAAAACTGCAATGCTGTAATACAAAGAAAAAACCCTTCCTAGTAAATTTGGCGCAACTTCTTCCTGCAAAATAGTTGTAAACGATGCTGAAAAAACTGCCATTGCTATTCCTCCCAAACCGGTAGCTACCACAAACCCGATAAACCACGAAGAGGGAAACAAACCACACAATACAAAAGAAATTCCTAGCACTAATTGCATTGCATTTACCAATATAACTTTGGAAAAATCAACCTTAAAAATCCCCAAAATGCTACCTCCAACCAACATTCCAACTCCCCATACAATTTCTATGATGCTCATTTCCCATTTCCCTCCTCCGTAATAACCTGTGGTTAAAAGCGGGAACATAATTGAAGCAGGTATAATAAAAAACCAAATCATCATTGCAAAGAAAAATAAGAATGCAAGTCCTCTATTTTTTAAGATAACATTAAAACCATCTTTTAATTCTGCCAATAAAATATGGAAGTGTGTTTTAGTTTCCGTTTTGATATGCGGGATGTTTACAAAAAATAAGGAAGTAATAGCTGCAACTGCACCAATAATATCTAACCAAAGTACGTTTGAAATAGAAAAATAGGATAATGCCAAAGCACCTAAAGCCG
This sequence comes from Sphingobacterium sp. UT-1RO-CII-1, assembly GCF_026711005.1. Taxonomy (GTDB): domain Bacteria; phylum Bacteroidota; class Bacteroidia; order Sphingobacteriales; family Sphingobacteriaceae; genus Sphingobacterium. Next base: position 299,403 of record NZ_JAPPVJ010000005.1, read on the forward strand.
GGCTTGCAATACTACTTACAGACTGAAGCATTTGGTTTATACCTGACACCCGTAACAATTGTTTTTCTGGTACAATTAATGGAGCAACAGCGGTCATTGCAGGCGAATGAAATGCATTGCCAACGGAACGCAATGCCATAATAAGGTAAATCCAAGCTAAGTTTACAGCACCGTCCTTTAAGATAAAAACCATAACAAAGGCACATATTGCCACGAAAGCGTCAGAAAAAATCATCACTTTCTTGCGATTCCACCTATCGATAAAAACACCCACAAAAGGACCAATTAATGCTTGTGGCAACAAACTGGCAATTGCAGAATATGCTAATATTTCAGCCGATTTAAACTCCAAACTTAGCCAAATAACAACAGCAAAGTTTACAGAATAGCTGCTGACCATTGAGATAAACTGCCCCGACCATATAAATACATAGGTCTGCACCCATTTTCTATTTTCCATGAAAATTTAATGAAATTGTTATACAACAAAAAGAGGAAGAGCAATACCAAGATCGTCTTCTAAGAAGGGAAGTGTACTAAAGTGACACTTGGATTAGTTATTCCAAGGTTTAGCCATCATTGCTGTATTTGAATAGTTCATAGTGCAAAGGTATAAAAAAAACATTGCTCATCAATATGGCACGCATAAAAAATTGAAATGCTATGCCTTTATTTATTGTTTTTGTATCAAATGCTGTAAATTCGGGTCATTCTTGATGCGTTCCATTTCGTTTTCTACAATCTGCATAACGTCCGCTTTAATCTGCCTGTAATTGGCTTCGATTACCTGCTTCATATTGTCGTTACCGTCTTCATCGGTAAATGACAGTATCTGAGATATTTCCAAAAAAAAAGAGTTCGAGTTTCGTACCAGTAAGTTCACAAACAAAAGCTTCACTGAAAAGTGAAGCTTTTGTTGTATATCAATATCTGGGATGAGAACACAAAGGGGATCATACCGAATACTTGGGGGGATACTAGGGATCAATCTGAAAGTTTTAGCGTTTATACTTCAACATTTTGAATTTAGCAAAAAGTTTTTGTCCATTCAATCGGCTGCAGGAATGTTAAAAAAGTATAATGTTATACCAACGTATTTTTTTTTTTCTAAGTTTATATTTTTAATAAACATAATTTTAAAGAAGTATGAAGTGCCCGAACTGTAACGAGACCTTACTAATGACGGAACGTCAAAATGTCGAAATTGATTATTGTCCACAATGTAGAGGCATTTGGCTAGATAAAGGAGAACTGGACAAGTTGTTAGAGTATTCTGCTCAAAGTACGGAGAGTAATACTTATGGTAAACCTCTTTATAATGAACGAAAACAATCCTATTCTCAGGATTACGAAAGAAATGATAAAAATTCAGACAGAAATAAATACCTACAACATGGGCGCAAAAAGAAATCCTTTTTATCTGATTTCTTTGATTTTGACTAATACAATTTTATCTGTAATAGTATCGCTAACAGAAAGACGTTCTCACACTATGAAGAGCATCTTTCTGTATAGTTTTATGAATAACAAGTGGATACGACAGCTTATCTGTCACGTTTTTTAAACTAAAAACATTGCGACTTCCCATTCCCAAAACTGTCCAAAATACAAGTATCAAAGACTGTGACAAAGTCCACTAGGGAGCCTGCCAAAACCCAAACTGCGTCTGTAACAACGGAAACAGTTTATATACAGCTTTTGCATATGACCTATGTATTCATGGTTTGTAAATTCAACTTTTAAAGTAATTAATCAGATTGATATAAATCAAATTGATTGCCATACAAGTCTTCAAACCCCACTCCTTTACCTCCTGGTACTGGTATTGGTTCTCCGTGCAAAACTACTCCTTTTTCTTTCATTATTTCAAAATCTTTTTGGATATTGTCCGATTCAAACATGACGAGAACTTGCCCAGCGGATTGATTGCCAATCAGTTTCTCCTGTTCTGGCGTTTCAGCTTTGACAAGCTCAAATACAGTAGCGTTGTCTTTTTGTGGCGCAATGGTCAGGTAACGCCAGTCAGAAGAAAAGACCTGGTCTGCACAAACACTAAAACCGAGCTTCTCAACATAGAATGTTTTAGCTTCGTCTAAGTCTTTCACTAAAATGGTTATTTGAACTACTTTTGTTATCATATTTTATTTTCCATATATTTAGTTAACTTCTCCAATGATTGGTCTGTTCCTATTTCATTTTCCTTTGGGTCAATACCGATCGGAATATTTTTAAAAACTACCGTGACTTTCGTTGACTCATGTTCAACTTCTTCCAAAAGCACCTCCATCATCATACCTCCCGAAAACTCATCCTTATCTGACTGAAAATAAACAACCTGAACAACTCGTTCATTAGGTTTAAGTTCGACAAATTTTGTCAAAAAACGATCTTCGTTTCCTTCTGTTTTCCCTTCTATTCTATGATCAATATAAAATAACGACATTTCGAAACCACCTCCAATTCTAAGTTCAAGATCGTTTATTTTTCCTATCATTCCATTGGGAGGAAGCCAAAATTCCAACGCCTCCTTTTCTGTAAAGGCCTTATAAACCTTATCCCTTGTTGTTTTAATGACTCTAACATTCCTTGAAGTTCTATCCATACTATTTTGCAAATTATCAAGTTCAACAATCATTACATTTTTGATTATCTCCCCCCTTCTCTCCAGCAGTTATTGTACTGTAGTCTAAGAATACAAATCTATCTCCCTTTTTTAGAAAAGAACTTTGCATAAGACAATAAATCAAACAAAACAACAAATAGGAAAAAAGTTTAGATTTTGTAAAAACAAATGCACAAAAAAGTGGATGCCTAAAAAAGTAGAAACAACTTCTCTGAGAATTGAATATTTGAACAGAAACTGTATCGGTATACGGTAAAACATCAAGAAAACACGAGCTATCCAATCTTCTTCACAACTCCTTTTTTTTATCCCAACATCTAGGATGAGAACACAAGGCTTCGATTCGAAGAAGGCTTAGGCTTATCGTATGGAGCTTGAGCGGCTGAGACAATACCAGCAGGATCATAAAAAAGCAAACAATTCACTTCGACCAGCTGTTTATTTTGTAAAATAAAAGAACAAGTATACAAACACAATTTCAATGTTTTTTTAATATATTCAACAACAGGCTCTCTATATTTATTTTAGAACTTTAGATCAAAAAAATGGAAAAGCTAACTGCAAAAGCAAGCATACAAATTCAAAAGCCTATAGATAAAGTCTTTGAAGCAATAGTCGATCCCAATAAAATGAATCATTATTTTATAAAATCCTCTACAGGTCGCTTAGAAACAGATACAACTGTAGAATGGAATTTCCCTGAATTTCCAGATAGCTTTCCTGTAACCGGTAAAAAAATAACTGACAATACATATGTCTCTTTTGACTGGAGTGGCGGGCTTCCCAATCAACTTGTCGAAATTAATTTATCTCCATTTGGCGAGAACTCGACAGTCATCAAAGTTACAGAACACGAAATGAACAATGATTCCGAAGGTATTTTAATGATGATGCGTCAGACAGAAGGTTGGGCCAATTTTTTAGCTTGTATGAAAGCCTATTTAGAATACGGCATCAACCTCCGAACAGGAGCGTTTGATTTTATGTTTCACAAATAATCTTTCAGAGTTCCAATTAGCATCCCGAGATACAACAGCATAAATAATGACTGCAAACAAAACCACATACACCAACGCTTCTGTCAACGAATTTATCCAAACGATTACAGATGTGCAAAAGCAACGGGACAGTGTAGAACTTATCAAACTGATGCAAGACGTATCAGCTGACCCCCCGCAAATGTTTGGTTCCTCAATCGTCGGATTTGGAACATACCATTATAAATATACCAGTGGTCATACTGGTTATGCTCCATTAATTGGATTCAGCCCCCGAAAAACAGCTATATCTCTCTATGTATATACCGGACTCGAAGACCACAAATACTTGTTAGAGCAGCTTGGCAAATTCAAAATGGGGAAAGCCTGTATCTATATCAAACGATTAAGCGACATCAACATAGAAAAGCTAAACCTACTGATGCATGAAACAATAAGTTTTATAGAGAATACCTACACAAGAATAAAGAAATAATGACCGCGACTATCTCAACAATCGACGAGTATATCAATCAATTTGATGGGCATAAAAAAAATGTTTTAATAAAAACAAGACAACTTATTCGCAATTTTGTTCCAGACGAAACAAATGAAACTATTTCCTATCAAATGCCTACTTTTCGATATAAAGGAAATATCATTCATTTTGCCATGCATAAAAATCATCTAGGACTTTATCCTGGACCAGATACCATTCAACACTTTGCAGCAAAACTTAAAAATTTTAAAACGACAAAGGGTGCAATACAGATACCTTTAGACCAGCCAATACCTGAACAAACAATAAGGGAAATCGTACTATTCAACATTAATAAATTCAAAGATAAACAAGAAATAAACTGGCATCAAAGTCGAGGGAATTGGCAACAGGCTGAAAAACTTATGCAGCAAATTATCACCAGCACTCCCTTAAAAAAAGAGTTCAAATGGGGTTCTTACATCTATACGCATAAAGGGAGAAACGTCATAGGATGGGGAGGTTTTAAACATTTTTTTTCGTTATGGTTCTACAATGGGGTCTTCCTGAAGGATGAAGAAAAACAGCTAATCAATGCTTCCGAAGGTAAAACTAAAGCACTTAGACAATGGCGTTTTAAACATGTAAAAGATATGGATCCCGACAAAATACATGCTTACATTCAAGAATCCATCAAAACAATAGACGACGGAAAAGAAATTAAACCTAGAAAAACTACCCTAAAAAAACCATCTGGTTTATTATTAGAAGCATTACAGGCAGACCAGAGTTTAAACAACAGTTTTCATGCCTTGACTGCTGGAAGACAAAAAGAATATATCGAATACATTGAGGAGGCCAAACAGGAGAAAACCAAACACTCGCGTATCGAAAAAATAAAGCCTTTGATTCTAGAAAAAAAAGGATTAAACGATAAATATAAGTAACTGATTTATAAATCGAAATAAAATAATAAGCAATTAGCTTATCATATCCCTTTCATGCAATCAAAACACCATAATGAATAACCTATCGACTTGAAGAAAACTCAAGCCTAGAAAGCCTCTTCCCTACTTCTCAGAAAAATTAAACGTCCTTTAACACTCAAGTACTCTACCTGCATGGGTACCTGCAGTGAATTTAAAAAAGTATTTTCTGCAGATTTTAAATTATGCTGCGTTCGATGCAGGCCGCCCGCTAACCTAATCCAACTATCCTCTGTTGCCCCCGCTCTGTGGCGTATTTCTGTTCGATAGCACTCTGTGGCTACACCTCGATAAACCTGTACTTCTACCGATACATCGTTCTTGTTCATTAGTGCACATATTTCAGACAAGTTTAACAAAATATGTATACCAAAGAAAAAAATGTTCGCAGCACCGAATATAGCACACGTACGGCCGAACATTTCCCAGCTTGCTACTCCTTCCTTGTATTGAATAAAGCCAACAGTACCAAGAATTATAAGCAAAAAGATACAACATAGTAGAACAAAATCCACTACTCCTCTCCATTGCCTACGCGACACTATTTGCCAATCTTCCGCATTTGTCTGTCGGCTTACAACTTTTTTTTCCCGTTCAGGGTAAATCGCACCTGCTATCAGCCCTTTTGGCAGTAAGTATAATGTGATAGCTTCGCCAGGCTTAACAATAATGTCCTTGATTTGAATCCCCTGAAAAGCTACAAACCCTGGAATAAGCAATGTGCCTTCGAAAACCTCCCCATTTATTATATACCTTGCACGTTTTTTAGGCAAACGCTGTATCCCTTCTAACTGTCCTCTAACTACTGAAAAGTCTCCATTATATAAGCTCTTATCCAACGATTTTTTACGTTTAAAATTATAGAACGTATAATAGACACATGTAGCAAAAAAAGTAAATAAAATTATGTTCAGAAATAACTGAAAACCGACATCAGTGCCTGATAAAGCCATAACCGCACCAATCAATGCAACGAAAGCTAAACATGCCCCTATACTAGCGATATAAGCAAGATTTCTGTGATATGCTTTTCTTTCTTTTACTATCGTATGAATTAATGGTGGTAATGTTGATGATGGCTTTTGACTCATATTTTTTTGATGAAAATAAACAATATCACCCAGATTATTTTATTTCCTCGTTTTTTATATAAAAATAAATCTGAGTATATTCTCTTCACTATCACCTCCTCCATACTACTTTTTAAATGCTGACAGGTAAACCCAACTAGTGAAAAGTATTTATTTTTCATTGCCAATAAGGAAATTCGAAGCAGAAATATTTTTTTAGCCAATCCCGTTTTCGTACACCTTTTTTATTAGCCTTAGCCCGGTTGCTGTCTATAAGACTACCTTTCTTCCATATTTCTTTAAGCCGTAGGTATTATTGTTTTATAATTTTTTTGATCAAACACATCAAACATAATAGCGTAAGTGTCCAGATGAAACAGAACCCCAATTTAACTCTCTATTTTAATAAAAAAACAAGAGATTTTTAATGCATTTTTGCAATACAAATATTTTGCTTTAATGAACAGAAAAGACAGAAATGGAATTTTATTAGGGTTAATCGCAGCCGCATTATGGGGAATATCAGGGACCTTAGGACAATTTTTATTTCAGCAACGAGAGATAAATGTAGAATGGCTGATTACAATGCGACTTTTAATTTCGGGGATTGGTCTTTTAATTCTTGCAAAATATAAAAAGATCAATATTTTTTCCATATGGAAAGATCGAAAAGATGCTTTTGAATTAATACTTTTCAGTATCATCGGTATGGTTGGTGTTCAGTATACTTATTTCGCAGCCATAAAATATTCTAATGCAGCAACAGCAACCGTTTTACAATTTGCCGGACCTATTTTCATTGCCATATATCTAGCCATTAAATATAAACGACTTCCTAAAAAGTCAGAACTATTAGCTATATTTTTTGCTGTTTTAGGAACATTTTTATTGGTAACCCATGGAAAGATCGGCACGCTTTCTATTTCTGGAATAGCTCTCTTTTTTGGCATCGCGTCTGCAGTAACCTTAGCTATTTATACTTTACAGCCTAAAAGGCTTCTTACAAAGTATAACTCTGCACTCATTGTTGGCTGGGGCATGTTAGTAGGCGGTATTGCATTCAGTTTTGTAAGACCTCCCTGGCAGATCGATGGAAATTGGGATCTAAACACCTACGCCTGTATTGCTTTCATCATTCTTCTAGGAACACTAGTGGCATTCTATGCATACCTTAATGCTGTTAAAATCATCGGCGGTCAAAAAACAAGCCTACTTGCATCTGCCGAACCGCTTACGGCAGTCATTCTGTCCGTCATTTGGTTAAAGACTCCTTTTACAACTGTTGACTGGATAGGAAGTCTATGTATTATTTCTACCGTATTCTTATTGATAAAAAAAGAAAAAGTTTCACCCCCTCAATTGTCGAATGAAGCATAATTTTTTATGCTGAGATATAACTTTTAAATATATAAACAACAGCACTCCGTCAAATTTATCTTCATCAAAGCACTATGTAATAAACCATTATCTGTTTAACCACTTATCAAAGATCTTATAATATAAAGGCAGTATAACGTAAGTCAATAAAGGAACCAGTATAATAGTTAAGATAAAAGTTCTTATAAAAATTGGAACACCAAATAAATAATCTCCAAATATTAGAAATATCCCACTTATAATCGGGTAAATAGCAAGCCATGATATAAAGGCTTTTTTATGTATTAATCTTTTTTCATTTTTCATTGAAAATTGGATTTTTAGAGTACAAGTTTATACTGTTAAACTATATTAAGAGGCAGTCAGCTTATCGGTTAAGGATATACCTGACTGCCAATCATGGACACATGTAATCAACTAATTTTCTTCAGTGACTATACTTCCATCCCAATCTTCTCCATTAGGAACAGATGTATGCTGGTGAATTAAACACCATTCATTATTTTCATTTTTTTTAAAACAGTCTGTTTCGCGCAACAATAAAACCTTATTAACACCATTGACGAGTACAACTTCTGCTTTTTGAATCGTGCAAACGACACCAATATCTTGGCTTATAAATGTGTCTATGTGAAGAATAGAAATTTCACAAGACTTAAAAGCACTAAAAGTATTATCAAGCTTTTTTATGGCAGGTTTAATACCCCGACTAGCAAATGGCGGAATGTCGTACCATAAAGCATCCTTTGCCCAATTTTTTGTACTCTCTAAGCCTGATTTAGATTTTGTCATTGCTTCCACCATAGAAACAAGAATTTCTTTATCATCATTGTAAATCATTATAAATTATTTTTTATTGTATCCTACAAATTTACGAGCAAAAAAGTATACATTTGATACCTGTATACAAAAGGATACTTAATTTATGACAGCAGAAGAAGAAAAAGCATTTCAAGATAACATCAAAGCTGTACAAGACACCATGTATGTAATTGGCGGTAAATGGAAATTAGCCATCATACTTTCTATTTATAAAGGCAACAGACGTTTTAATGACATAGCCAATTCGATTCCAAAGATTACCAATCGTGTTTTGTCGAAAGAATTAAAACATTTAGAGGATAATCTTCTGATTAAAAGAACCATAATTACTGAATACCCAATTAAGATTGAATACGCAGTTGTAGATTATACTTTTTCTCTTCACGATATTATAAAGCCCATGGAAACATGGGGTAAACAGCATAAAGAAAAAATTAAAAATAAATAAGCTTTTTATCTCCTTATAGCTGAACAGAACACTAAAATGGTTTCGATTTCATTTATCGAAAAATAAATTCACTATTATTTTAAAAGTTCTTACTACCTTTAAGAAACAATAAATTATGAAAGCCATTATTTACCTTATTACTTTTCTATTCATTACCCCCAACATAGCTTATTCGCAACATCAAACGTCGAAAGAAGCATTTTTAAATGCTTGTTTAGGAAATTGGTATCTCCCCTCCGACAATTCTTGGGACTATGGTTTTTTTGAAGAATTTACACTCTATAAAGGTGAACGTTGGAATTATGGTTCTGTTCTTGCAAATCAACAAAACTATCAAATCGAGCTCTTATCAGATAATGGTCAGAAACTAATACTTTCTGTAAAAAAAGATAATGATAGTACTTTGCTTATAAACAACGGAAATTCGCAAAAGGAGAATTCTTATAAAAAGGTTGATAAATTCTTACCTCCTTACTCTGGTGAAGATCAACAAAAATTCTATGATAGTAAATACAGCCATATCGACACAGCTCATATACGTGGTTACTTACGTAATAACACTTCTTCAGCCCCTTATAAAATATCCACATACGACAGAATTACAGGCGAGTACAATTACTTTGCGGATGTAGATAGTTTAGGTTTTTTCGACATCAAAGTTCCTTTATTAAATACCCATCAAGCATATTTAGATTGGGGCAGATCCACTATAATCGATGTACTTGAACCAAACGAATCATATTTTATTTTTCACGATCTAAAAACCAAAGAAACCATTGTCTATGGCGATAATGCACGTTTACATAACGAATTGGTAGCGTACATTAATTACACCAAGAACAACAATATTCGTCCAAAAAGTGAGGAAGATTGGGATACCGAAAAGACGTTAAAAGAATCACTAGGTCACGACGCTTATCTCAATCTTATGCTATCTCACCTAGATACATTACGCCATATCGACAACATTTTTATTCACGAACGAGCACCACTCTTAGAAAGGACAAAATATTACATTGCCAAGAACACAGATTTTAGTATAGGGTCCGACCTATTGCAACGTCGTTTTAGACTTGACAACTCAAAACAAGAACGTTTCTCTTCATATTATATGCATCATGTGGACAGCATTTTTTATAGGAATGAGACTCTTCCCGCTAGTTTAGTTCGCGAATATTTCACATTTTTAACAGATTATGTAGGCTATCATTCAGACAAAAAAGGAAAGATTATTTACAATAGTATCATATTAAATGATTTGGTCGAAAGAGAACAAATAGAAGCGGATGATACTCTTAAAAAATACATTTCAGTATTGGCGCGCTTGGATTCTGAAGGCTACGCCAGTAAAGACATTAAAGAAAGGGAGAGCATGCTAGCAGTCGACACCACTTTGCAGACCCAATTCATGAATCTTCTCGACACACACACTAACCTTATTGAGCAACTATCGCGAAAAAAACTATCCTTGGATGATGAAAACATATTGAACAGACAGTACTTAAGTCCAGAACTAGCTGATGCATTTTACGTTCAGGGAGTATTTGAATTAATAAAACGAAACCCTATTCCTTTAGATCCAATATTCCTAAAAGAAATCTCTCCTCATATTCAAAATCCATTTTTAAAACAGCTTATTACGGATAAAAATCAACAGTTAATCAGCCTATCAAATCAAGAGCTAAAATATCAGGAACATCTTATTCGCACAAACCATCTAAAAAACTCAAAAGATGCAGACGAGCTTTTAGCATCCATCTTAGAACCCCATAAAGGTAAAGTAGTCTACATAGATTTTTGGGGCACTTGGTGTGCCCCCTGCATAACTGAAATGAGCTATGTTCCTAGTCTAAAAAAAACAACAGAGGGTATGGAAGTCGTTTATATATACTTTGCAAATCATACTCCTCAAAATACATGGCAAAACTTTATCAAAGACAAGAAACTAGAAGGTGATAATGTATTTCACTACAACCTTGACAATGATCAACAGCGTGCTATAGAAATCAGATTGGGCGTAAATGGATTTCCTACCTATATGTTAGTAAACAAAAAAGGAGAATTTGTTCATTATTCTGCACCACGTCCTAGCCAGCAAACACAGTTAATTACAGAGATGAAAAAATTATTAAGTCAATAAACAAACTCCACACCTTAAAACTCATCAAAAAGAGCTTAATAAACACCTTATTTACAGCATTATTCAGCTTTTAGTATAGCTCCGTTGGCAGCATTTGTTACTAGAGCCCTATACTGTTGTAACCATTTTGACTGTAGTTTTTTTATTTTGGGTTGTAAATTTTCTCTCCGTTTTAAAAGCTCTTCATCACTCAGATTTACAGAAAGAATATGCTGTTCAACATCAATCGTAATTTCATCGCCATCTCTTAATAATGCAATCACTCCTCCTTCAGCCGCTTCAGGCGATATATGCCCCACGCATGCTCCCCGGGTAGCGCCACTAAACCGACCATCCGTAATCAAAGCAACAGAATCACCCAATCCCATTCCCATAATCAAAATAGTGGGGCTTAACATTTCCTGCATTCCAGGCCCTCCCCTAGGCCCTTCATAGCGGATTACTACCACATCATTTTTCATAACATCTCCTGCTAAAACACCTGTAATCGCTTCGTCCTGTCCATCAAAACATACAGCTACACTAAGCATTCATTATACTCGATGCCAGCACCGAAAGATCTTCACCAACAAACAATATATTTTGTATATCTTTGTTCTTGAATTAAGACACTTAATATATGTTTTTTCTTTCCGCATAAATACCATATCGCAATTTTACTTCTCTTTCTCTGAGAAGCCGGGATACTATTAGGGCAGATAAAGTTTCAAAAAACTTTGCCATTAAATGGTTTCCAGATTCGGTATGGAAAAATCACAGTACTATTTAATAAATTAATTTTTAATAATACTCTTATTGGTTCCTCAGTCATACCTGATTGCAGAAGGGACCAATCTATTACAATATTTGATATGAATATTTATCCGGAAAATTTTGAAGATAAGATAGATTTTTATTCTATACGTACATTTATTACAGAAAAGTGTTTGAGTCCTTTAGGCATTGAAAAAGTAGACTCTATGCGTTTTTCAACCGATTTCAAAACAATAGACCAATGCTTAACACAAACACAGGAGTTTGTTCAAATTATAAACAACAAAGAAGATTTTCCTACTGAAAGCTTCTTTGATATTCGTGATGCTCTAAAACAGGTAGAAATTGATAATAACTTTTGGCTTTCTGAAGAGGAAATAAACTTACTAGCTGATTCACTAGTAACAATTGTCAACATTGTGGAGTTTTTAGGTCACGAATGCAGAAAGGAACCAAATAAAATAAAGTACCCAGAATTAAAAAAGCTCGCTGATGAAATAAAAACTTTTCCAATCATTATAGAGCGTGCAAACAATATGCTGGATAAATCAGGGCAAATAAAAGACAATGCTTCTAAACTCTTATCCACAATACGGAAAAACAAGATTGATGCGGAAAAAGATATAGCAAAAGCTATGGCCGCAGCCTTACGCACAGCCCAAACGCAAGGCATAATAGGCAGAGATGTACAGGCAGATATAAGAGGCGGTTATTACCTTATTCCAGTTACCGCAGCAAATAAAAGGAAAATAAAAGGTGTGGTTCGAGATCATTCGGGTAGTGGTAAAACTTTCTTTATTGAGCCCGAGGCTGTAGTCAATGCTTCCAACCGTTTAAAGGAATTACAAAATGATGAACGGCAAGAAATCGCCCGCATACTAACAGACTTTACAACGCTCGTCAGACCTGAGGTTTCAGACCTATTAAAATCATATAATTTTCTTGGAACTGTCGATTTTATACAAGCTAAAGCTTCATTTGCAATTCGCATACGAGCAATAAAACCCGTTATTGAGAATCAACAAAATATAGACTGGGACAATGCCATTCATCCTTTGTTGGATATAGCACTTAAATCACAAAATCAGTACGCACATCCGCTAGACATAAAGCTAACACAAAAAAACAGAATACTGATTATATCGGGAGTCAATGCTGGAGGAAAATCACTTTGTCTAAAAACTGTAGCTTTATTACAGTACATGTTACAATGTGGTTTACTAATACCTGTTAAAACGGGCTCACGGGCAGGAGTTTTCAACCACATTTTCATGGATATCGGTGATGGGCAAAGTATGGAAAATAGTTTAAGTACTTACACTTCACATCTAACTAACATGAAATTTTTCGTGGAAAACAATGATAACAAAACTCTTCTCCTTATTGATGAATTTGGCGGCGGAACGGAGCCTGAAATAGGCGGTGCAATAGCCGAAACTCTGTTAGAACGCTTCAATAGCAAAGGTAGCTTTGGTGTAATTACGACACATTTCCAAAATCTAAAACATTTTGCCTACAAAACTTCTGGTATTGTAAACGGAGCAATGCTTTATGATTCTGAAAACAATTGCCCAATGTATAAACTATCAATAGGAAGCCCAGGCAGTTCATTTGCCATAGAAGTAGCTAGAAGAATAGGTTTGGAAGAAAGTATCATTGCAGGTGCCTCTCATAAAATTGGCGCAGATTATATAGATATGGATAGTTTTCTTCAGTCAATTGCAAAAGACAAATTGTATTGGGAAAATAAACGCAATGAACTTATTCATAACGTATCTATCAATAGTAATGAAATAGCAATTGCAAATAGTAAAATGCAAGAAAAAATAGAAAATTTAGACATAAACAGTCACCATAGCTTTAATCTGGGAGATAAAGTTACGTTACTAGGTCAAACTACGGTAGGAACTATCCTAAAGCTATCAAATACGCAAGCCACAATCGCATTTGGAGCCTTCAAAACAAAAGTGGGATTACACAAACTAACGCCCGCAAAATAATGTTTACCCAGGCTGTACTCTAAAATACTAGATACAGCCTGGGTCTTTACCTTCCCCCATTTTGTCCATCTTTCTTCGCATAATATTTACGATATTTATCCCTATTGCATAATATTAATTCAAATCATAACATGAATATATTTAATTGTAAAGGTTTACTATTAATTGCTTTAATAGTATATCATTTATTTCCTTCAGAATCATGTGCTCAAGCGACACAAAAAGTAAGCTCCGAATATTATAGCATTGAAAACACGCCTCTTTATCTTATCCATACGGCTGATGTGGATTTGGGTGTCCGATATAAAAAGGGAGAAGGTATTCCTATTATTTTTATACATGGCTCTTGGGATGATCACAACTCGTGGCTACCTGTTGCAGAGCAATTAACCAAAAGTATCCCCAACCCCATTCTTTTATACGATCGCAGAGGCCACAGTACTTCTACGCCCGACACTAAGCAAGGCACAATCTCTATGGATGTACACGATGTTTTATCCTTATTGGATACTTTAGGTTTTGCAAAGGCCCATTTCGTAGGTCATTCCTATGGTGCAAACATCGTAGTAGAGCTAGCTAACAAACATCCGGATAGGGCTAAAAGTATTATTATCTACGAGCCTCCCATCTTTGGATTACTAAAAGACAAATCTGCGTACCAGAAAATGCTCAGTGAAGTCCAACTAGAAATGAAGAAAAGCAAACAGCTACTTGAAAAAGGTGATATTGAATTAGGTACTTTTAATTTTATTGAAAACGTTGCTTTTGGCAAGGGAAGCTGGCATTCTATTTTCGATGAACGGGCAAGAAGTACGATGGTAGCTAGTTATCGAACCTGGCTCGACCAAGCTAATGACCCCGAACGATTAAATATCCGCCCCGAAAACCTCAATCAATTTAACAATCCAATCACTCTTATTACAGGCAGCGGTTCCATTGAGGTTTATCCTGCCGTTGCAAAAGAGATAAAAGAAAAAGTGCCACATATACAATTATACACAATAGAAGGTGCTGGGCATGCTGGGCTTATTTCTCATCCAAAGCAAACAGCTGATATAATTTTACAACATTTAGAAAAAACTTCATTTCTTACCACAGATCAATTTTAAGAAGCCCAATTAGCTTTAGCTTTACTCTTATAGATTTTAAATCATTTTAGTTATGGCAAAAGAAATCATTACAGTAATCGGAAGTACCGGCAATATTGGACACGAACTAATAAACTTACTATCTACTTCAGGTAAATCTGTCCGCGCGGTCCTACGCAATTTTAGTCAAGCCCGCCCTTTACCTGGCGTTACTTGGCTACAAGCAGACGTTAGCGACGAATCAATCCTAGATGCTACTTTAGCCGGTACCGACAAATTATTTATCTTAACAGGAAATAAACCAGGCTTCGGTAAAACGCAAATCAATGTCATACGTGCAGCTGAAAGGCTAGGCGTAAAACACATCGTCAAACTATCAGCCCTAGGCGCTTCATCCCGCACACAATCCCCTTTGGCTTACGAACATTGGCAAACTGAGCAGGCACTACAGCAATCCACATTATCATGGACTATTCTAAGACCTCACGTTTTCATGCAAAACTGGCTTGGAGAAGTTGCTCAAACCGTAAAAGCCGATGGGGCAATTTATGCTGCTATAGGCGATGGCAAAGTGCCCTTCATAGACGCCAGAGATATTGCTGCTGTAGCCGCCCAAGCGCTCATAAATTCAGGCGAACATAGTGGAAAAACTTATGTACTTACAGGTGACGAGGCTATAGGTTATTCTACACTTGCCCAAGCTATTTCATCAGCCACGGGCAAAGAAGTCGTTTACAAATCTTTATCAATGGATGAAATGCGCACACGTATGGAACAGCAGGGAATCAGCAGCAAAATGATCGACTCTTACTTAGCCCTTGCTGCCTATCAAAAAGCCGGTGGAGCAACAGAACGTGTCTCCACAAGTGTTCGAGAAATACTCAAACGCCCGGCTCTTACTGTACAGGATTTTGCTCTTAAATATAAAGATATGTTTTAAAAACAAGAGCATTTACGATGCTCAAAACACACGAAATCACAAACCTTTTGAACACTTCGACTATTGTTATAATCCAGAAATATATCGATAGTCGAAGTTATCGTATCTTATACTTTGCACCTCTCCATTTCATCTTCGGCTCAACTGCCTTATCTTTGCCTCGTAAACACCTACTGCGAAACTTAGCACTAGCTCGCAGTACTAAAACAATCCTTTTTTATTAAAAACAGCTAGCAAACCTAAAAGACTATTAACAACTATCAATTCATATGAGCCTGCGTTCGCATCGCCGAATCCACCAACGCACGGCGGCTTTTAGTCTCCGTATCTTCAGGGCAAAAACTAATCACGCCGTCTGCTTCATAAAGCAGTATACCTGCCGTCCGGATCGCTGCAAACACAGCTTCCTTACCATCGCAATAACAGATTGTAGTCGTGATACTTTTACCTACTGGAATGCAGGCATAATTTACCACTTCAAAACCATACCACTTGCCCATTTCCTGCGTAAAGTCCCTTAGTGGTATATTCTTAAACTCCCGAACAGCTTTAGTCCAACGCAATGCATCTGCATAATTACCACTATTAGGATTATAAATAAGGCTATCTTTCTCCTCGCCACTTATTTTATGCTTTACACCTAGCACATAAGCTTCTACGCCATAACGATCCAATAACTGCTCTTTATTCCCTCTGTTAGCATATAGCTTCATACGGCCTTCGCCCAACGCCGTTTTTGTCCAATTCTCTTCTGCCTGTACCATAAAATCCCCACCAAAAGAAGCCAATCTGGCATTAAACGTATGGATGAGCAATGGCGAATGCTGCTCCTTAGCAGACCGCTTTATATAAGCTTGACCTCTGATGGCGAGTTCTGTACCGCCATTTTCGGCCGCACGATAATGGAATACCGTTTGCGCTTGCAGGCGTACAAATGTACTGTCCGGCAACATAAGCACACATTGCTCCTTAGCCCCTGTTGCCACCCTCAACTCCGTCTTCTCGCTTCTAGTCACTTGCGCAAGAAGCTCCAACTCCAATACACCGTTTGCTTTTTTACGCACTTGCAAAGCGCCATCCCGTAACAATTGTCCCTGCATTCCACTATCTACATACATCTGTGAGGAATCGCCCCAGCTCAGAGTTGCAGCCGACTCTTCGATAGGAACCTCCGTATCTAAGGACAATCCTGCGCATGCACCGTCCACAAAATAAAACTCCTTCTTGGGCTTCAAGTTCTGGTACAGTATACCGACACCCAAACAAAAGACCGCAAGCCCACAGGCCCACCAGTACAAATTCATTCTCCGCTTCTTTTTACCGGTTAGCTGTTTCTTTCCTGCTCTAATCGCTTCAAAATCCGGTTTCCATCTCGCTAACTCATCCTCTTTTAGTTTATCCTTGTTTGTCAATAAAACTTCAGCAATCATACGGTCCAGCTCCTCTTCGGTATACAACATTTTTGCTGCATTATAATCCTTTAGTTCCTTTACAGTAAGCTCGTCCATCAACTGCTTTCTGATCAGTTCTTTCACATATTTTTTATTGTAAATCATCGCATTTACGTTTTTTCTTCTTAAACCAATACCTGTAAAATACTCTTCAAGGCACTGCGCACTTTCTTTACTGCCGCTGCTACCTTATTTTTAACCGTTTGTTTTGCCAGTCCGTGCCGTTCCATTAATTCTTCATAGCTGAGCCCTTCAAACTTAAAACCATAGAAAATTTCCTGCTCGGAGCTCGTTAGCTGCGTTCGGCATATCTCGCAAATCTGCTCCATAAGCTCTTTTCCTTCCTGTTCAGACGCAGGGTCTATAAACTCAGCAGATTCCAAACTATCCAAGCTATCAATAGCTTGCAATGGATGCTTACCTTCTTCTCTTAAAATATTTAAAGCTCTATTTTTAGCTACGTGCAGCATCCAAAAGAATGGCTCTTTCAGTTTGGCAACCTTCTTCCTCTTGTTCCACATTACGGTAAACGTTTCTGAAATCACATCTTGCACAAAATGCGTATCATCATTAAAAAAGGTCCGTATATAAGCATACAGTTGCCGCCCGTATAGCGCATAGATTAACTCCAACGATTCGTTCGGACTTTTTACCAAGGCACGGAAAGGCGCCTTATCATAATCTTCAGTTTTCTCTTCCATACTAACGTGTTATCTAACATATCTTAAAAATTATTTAACTATAAACCAGTGAGTTATAAATTAATTCATTTTACAGCAGGTACGATTGTCCTAATTCTGCAAGTATTATATAGAGAGCTAGTAATAAGATTTATAAATGATAACACAAAGATATAGAAAGAATCAGATATAAATAAAATAAAAGTAAACATCTAAAAATCAAATAGTTACTTAAGAAAGTAACCCTATAAACCTATGCATATACACAAGCAAAGCCTTTAGGAGATCGGGCTTAAGTAAGTAATTGGTAGCGCAGAAAATAACAATAAGCAAAACAGCACATCAGTACAAGAAAGAATAGAAAAATGAACAATGCCAACAAACATATCACCCTGATCAGCATCGCGCTGCTACTCCTCTGGATACCGGTGGGCGTAGATAAGCTGTTTCATTTTGCAGTATTCAAAGCGGGCATCCTGCGGCAACCATTTTCCAGCAGCTTGGGCTGGGTGCTCATTTATACTTTGCCAGTTTTAGAGCTCGCCACTGCGCTTTGCCTAGTCATTTGCCGCTTACGACTAATAAGCTTTGCACTATCATCACTGCTGATGCTTGCTTTTACAGGCTATATAGGCATAGCCTTGCTGGGCGGTTGGGGCAAACTCCCCTGCGGCTGTGGCTCCATCGTCAGCAGAATGAGCTGGGGGCAGCACTTTTGGTTCAACCTGTTTTTTCTAGCGCTCAGTGTGCTGGGCTATTATTTACAACGTAAAACACATCGAAATACCTGTTGCCAGGCAACGGGTAATGAAGGGCTTGTCGGCCAAAAGACAACCTATAAAATTTAAACTAATACAACATGAAAATGAAAACTTTTTTCTTAAAACATGCAGTGGCTGTAGCAGCTATAGCCATCGCATCATTATCGTTAATGTCGTTTGGGTTGGAGGACAACCAAGCCTCGCAATGGTATGCTGTCGAGACTGACGAGCAAACTATTGATTACAACTCGCCATTACCTCCTCCAGGAAATAGTGGTGAATGTAAAGAGACATTTAATAAGAATCTTTGTGCTATTGAGATTCTTAATGGGGCAACACCAGAAACTGTTAGTGATGCAGTTTTAGAAGGCGTTGCAGGGGACAGAGCTCACAGTCAGTTAGAGCATTAATTTAAACCAATGAAGGTGTCTAAAAAGGCACCTTCATGTATATTTTTTGCTGATGCTCTCGTTAGAGCTTTTCAATTTCTTCTATAGATAAACCCGTACCTTTAGTAATATCAACAATAGGCAAGCCCATTTTCTTAAATTCTAAAGCGATAGCTTTTTCCCTTTCTCCATCAGCCTTACCTTTTTCCAGTCCAGTCTGCAGGCCTTTTTCTCTTTCTTGTCTTTTTACGATTTCTAGTACTCCCATGTCAAGGCTCTACTTCTTAGCAATCTCAGCCCGAACACCCTCGACCACAGCTACAGTTGTCTCGGCGATACTGGCAATCTGCTGATCAGAAAAATCAGTTTGACTGATCATATTGCGAATAAAAGATCGTTCTTTAGCTATTCTCTCGGCTTCCGCACGCGCAAGCTCTTGTTCAGCACGTGCACGCTCTTCAATACGGCCCTTTTCAAGACCTTTCTCAAGACCTTTTGCTAAGCCATACTCTCTTTCTTGTTTTTTTACGATTTCTAATACTCCCATGTCAATAGTGCCTCCTGTCACTTCATAAATATACGTATCAAAGATACTGTTTATTTCATTATCACGGATAAAGATAAAGCTTTTCAAGAAGATTAAAAAACTGATAATCCGATCTTTATCGTATTTCTGCGTATCGATCAAAGTACGGGCTATCGTGCTGCGATCGGCTGCGAGTTCCTCCTCAGGCACTTTACCTTCAAGCAAAGCTTTACGGCAAGCCAGCACGATATAGGCAAAGATATTGTCCATAGCAAGAAGCTCTCCCTCCTCGTGGTCTAAAATATGGTAGGAAAGATAGTTAAAATGGTGCGACGTTTTTATACCATAGTATACATACTTGCCGGGGCGAACCTGCTTATCATCTCCCGTAAAGATGGCGATAGTTTCAACAGGTACCTGGTAACGATCCAGTATGCGGTAGTTGTACTGGAAGATACGGAAGGAAAAGTTAGGGTCGCTCCCACCCTCGATTTCGGTATGCACGAGGAGCCATCGCTCGGCACCGTCGAGTAGGTAAACTTTGACCAACAGATCGGCAATACGGGTGTTGCTCTTGCGATCCCGATCGGGGATAATCTTTAAAAGCTCTTTATCCAGAAAGGTGATACCTTTAGGAAAATCGAACAGCTGATCGGCTTCCGCATACATAAAACGCAGAAAATCGGGAAAGTTCTCTTTAAAGATGCCTTTCAACAACTCGTCGTTCTTACGGTGCGGAATATCGGGCTTTCCTGCAGAGCCACGATCTGCAGATTGCTTGCTATCCTTAGACATAATTAACTGATTTATTTATAATTAGTAACACTAAGATAGTAAACAAAAAACAAATTACCAAATATTTTAGCATCAAAAAATTAAAATAAGTTCCTTAAATGAGCACTACATCATCAACAAAAGCTATTTGCATATTATACTTCACATCCCCCCGGATTTTATAGTAAAAAAAGGAACTATTGAGGGAGCTACCGTAGCTGTTAAAAAACTTGCTAAACTACTTGCCATAATCACTAATAAAAGAAAGTGAGGGTCTGAATACAGCAAGCCCTTGCTTAACACTACCACCACCCAGCAACAACCCAAGGATGAGCCTAAAAGATCCTATCGATCAACAATAGCGACATACTTTTCAGCCATCACTCAACGAGTATTGCATCATAAAACAGACTTAAAAAGAGGTTATCTCTACTAAATTGTCCATTTTGAATACATACATGAAGAGTAAGGCCTTTACATGAACGGCCGAGTACAATGACTTAGCCGCCTAAGTATACTATTTTGTCTGCTAAGTAAACATACTTAGCCCTCAATGAACAATTCTTTGCCCCATTTTGCAATGTTTGGCCGTTTTTGTAATTACACCAACCCACAAACATCAAGACAACAAGCTCTATGTAAATAACATTGACGGCAAAAACAACATACATAGTCTGATTTACATATTACAACAAGGTCATGTAATTGCGAAATGTGCTATGTATGTTGCGCTAGTCGCTATGTATGTCACGCGAATGGCCAGATTCTCAGCATTAGCGGCTATTTATACTACCAAAACATAGCTGTAGGCTGTATATATGAGCAGGTTTTTGGAGCTAGTAATAAAGTCTATCACAGTCGCTGTTCGTTTACTACACATAGCTTTCTAAGATGTGAGCTTACGTCTTAAGAAGTAAGCTTTAAGCGTGAAATATACAACGGTTGAACCCAATGAATATGCTGTTGCACTAAAAACATAGGACATCATGGCTATGTAAGAATCATTAATCATCAGATGAGATACTTTATGGATTAAACTAGCCAACTCATCCAAAAACTACAACGGCTTTGTCTCATCATAAAATAGCTGTATCCGCATAATACCAAGAGAGAAAAATGCATTTCAACAGCAACACATCGCTTATATACAAAGGATTACAAAATCTTATTCTTGGCCTGAAATACAACGTATACAATAACTCCACTAATCGCTGTCAATACAAACCCTAGGAAAAATGGGGCTCCTGAAAACTTAAAAGGTGCACCCTCATACGTAAAGTAGTAAAATAAATTGGTCATCACGGGAGGGCCTATCATCGAGGTAGCACTCATTAAACTCGTAAGTGCGCCCTGAAGTTCTCCTTGTTCGTTTGCAGGCACACTTTTAGAAATAACAGATTGAAGAGCAGGCCCGCAGATGCCTCCTAAACTATAAGGTATGAGAAAGACTAACATCATCCAGCCCTGCGTAGCAAATGAGAACAGAAGCAAACCAAAGGCATAAAATAATAGTCCGTAATAAATGTTTGCTCGCTCGCCTAGCTTTGGAATCGTCCAGCGGATTAGGACACCTTGAACCAACCCCAACAACAAGCCCAACAGACCTAACGAAAGACCTACGACACGCTCTGTCCAATTAAACTGGTACATCGTAAAAAAATGCCAGTTGCTCTGTACAGCGTGCAATGCAATATAAGTGAGGAACAACGCGATAACCAGTCCCGATATCTGTGGATGTCGACGTAAGAACTTAAATGAACCTAGAGGATTGGCCCGCTTCCAATCAAATGTGCGTCGATTTGCAGCATTCAAACTCTCGGGCAGGACGAAGTAGCCATACAGAAAATTTAGAAAGCATAGCGCAGCAGCCATATAGAACGGAACTCTCGCTCCATATTGCCCTAATAACCCGCCTATCACTGGCCCTATTATAAACCCCAGCCCCATTGCTGCCCCTATCATTCCAAAATTCTTCGCTCTATTTTCATCGGTCGATATATCCGCAATATAGGCAGTAGCAGTAGACATGCTGGCTCCGGTCACCCCTGCAATAATCCGCCCTAAAAACAGCCAACCTATAGTAGGTGCAAGCGCAAGAAAAATATAATCTATGGCAAAGCCAAAAAGAGAGAGTAAAATGATGGGGCGCCTGCCATACCGGTCGCTGAGATTGCCTATAATAGGAGAACATAAAAACTGTGTAAATGCATATGCAAAAGCTAACCATCCGCCATAGATGGCGGCATCACTAATATCACTATGGATCAATTCTTTGATAAGCTTAGGTACGACTGGCAGTATAATACCCCACCCTATAATATCAAGCAACAGCGTGATAAATATGAAGCTAATGGCGGCTTCTTTTTGTGATTTTTTCATGCTGTAAAAGTAAACAGCATCGACTAGGCTTTTTTGTCAATTTCTTGGTGACTTCATCCCATTTGTAAGATGAAGGCAACATTGTTAATTTGATCGGCTACACTCCATTTCTATAAGCCATGGGGGAAACTCCGGCGATACGTTTAAAAAATCTAGAAAACAGACTTGTGTCTCCAAAATTCAGTTCGGCACTTATCTGCTTTATGGACAGATCAGAGGATTTTAGTAGAGTTTTGGCATGAATGATCATGATGTGATCAATCCACTGCAAGACTGATCTTCCCGTATTTTGTTTTAAAAAGGAGGTTAAGTATTGCGGAGTAAGATTTAACTTTTCGGCATAGAACTTTACACTACGCTCTTGGTGTGCATACTTTGAGATCAGCGTATAAAAATCATCGATGATCTCATGCGTGCGATTTTTGACGGTATTGTTCTTGGGTATGGAGCCCGTATATTTTTCGGCAATCATACACATCAGCACCGCTACCAGATGTTGCAACATTTCCATTTTTTTATGGCTATGCTGCTTATTATAGAATCCCTGGAGCAATCCTACCAGCTCAGTCTGTAACTTGACTTCTTCTGGATCAAGCCTTACAACAGGTTGCCATCGAATCTGATCGTTCATGACAAAATCACGTAGGACTGGCAGATTGGTTAGAAAATCTAAGGAAAGTCCAATACTTACAATCTCTGCATCAGCACTCAGCTCCTCGGTCTCAATCATGAGCTGAGGTTGCAATACGGCGATATCTCCTGCACTAATGGTGTACTCTAAAAAATGTATACGAGCTTTCATTGTACCTTTCACCATAAATGCCAACAGCAGACCATCAAATAGCCGACTGTGGCTATTGTAACTTTGTTCAGAGTGATTAGACTGATGCAAAATAACCAACCCTTCCGTTTTACTCGAACGGTCTATACTATAGAGTTTATGGATATTTTCCAACGTGATCAATAATGCCATATTCAAATTTCTAAAAAAACGGGCATTTATTAAAAGAACACAGCTAATAATAATGTGTAACGATTGGCAAATAATTCCTCGATTATACTAAGATGTGCCCCAAAATAATTTGGGGCACATATAAAAGTGGACTAATAACCTAATACATCTATTTCGGCAAGGTGTGTATAAACTTGACCTCCAAAATTATCTTTCATAGTAATTTTTATTTTCTTTAAATATTGAGGACTAATAGAAAATTTCTGCATATCTAACTCAGTTTGATCCATTACACCATTTTCAACAATTGTTTCCCACGTAGTGCCATCTTTAGTACCCTGTATATCAAAAGTCTTAAAGCCGGTTGTATTATTTTGACGACGAGTCAAACCAATTTGAGTGGCATAGATCTCTTTACCAAAATCCACTTCTGCCCAATGCGGAAATTTAGGTGCGTTTGCATCATAAGGCGTATGCCAAAATGTTGATGTATTTCCATCGATTAATGCAGTAGGTGTGCCGGTTGATTCTCCTGTATGAATTGATGAAACTGTTGCTGTCCATCCAGCTTTAGCATGTAGCTTTTCCACGACGGCCGCCGAATAAAGCACCGTACTATGTCCCTCCCGAAAAATGTATCCTTGACTATTTGTTGCTTTTAGTGACAACATATATTCTTTTGATAGATCAAATTTAGACGGATCATAAGTTAAAGTAATATATCCCGAGCTTGTGCTCCCTGACTTTATAGTAGTGGATGTATGGTCTAAGTTATAACTTCCTGCTGGGAATGGAAGTAAAGGCTCAGCCCCAGCATTCCTGCGAATTTTATTTAAACTGTCTAAAACATTTTGGTCAAAAGCGAAAGAAACATTGATATCTTCAGCAGGATAGCCCACGCCTCCATAATTTACATTAAATACATCATGCCTTTCATTTACAACTGGAAACAAAGTAAGCTCCTGAATACCATTTGTAGCTTTTTGCACGTTTAGCCATGCTTGGTCTTTAGTGTTATTTTTTTTCTCGTATTCAGGTGTTTCTTTTTCACAAGAAGCAAAAACAAATACGCTTATAACAACAGCAATTAACGATTTATTTATAATATTCATAATTCTTAAAAGATTAATAGCCCGGAATTTGTACCAATTGTTTGTTACGATCAATTTCCATTTGATGCCAAGGCATAAAATAATTTTTATTATTCCATTCTGCACGTTGCACTGCCACAACACGTTTGTGGAAGTTAGGATCGCTTAAAGAAGATCCTTTCGACATGTCCATACCATAGAACGCACCTCCCTGGCGATAGCCATCTTGGTCAGCTACTTTCCAACGTCTAACATCAAAATATCGTTTTCCTTCAAACACCAGTTCAACTCTTCTTTCTCTACGAATAGCATCGCGTATTTGAGCTTGATTTCCAGAAGTAAGTGCTGGTAAACCTCCTCTTGTCCGAATTGCGTTTAGATATTTCAACACATCAGCATGGTTGGGCTGAGATTCGTTTAAAGCCTCTGCATAGTTTAAATATAATTCAGACAAACGAATCAGCATAGCCGAACGGTTGACTGTTACTGAAGGCGTCACACTGTAAGTAGGATGAATATTTTTTCGTGCAGTATAACCTGATTTAGGCCAATCTCGAGGCGCTCCGTTTTTCCCTGAATTACCTGTTGAAAAAAACTCTACTGCTGTCATCCCTGATTTTGGTGCGCCTGGAATAATCGAGCCGTTGAAAGTGATATAAGCATAAAAACGGGGCTCACGCTTCGTATACATATTATTGGTTCCTGAAACATAATATTTACTTCCTTCACTTGTATACGTCGTCTCGCTATAGCCAGGAAATTGATTAATCGTTAATCCATCCTCCATCCGAAAATCATCAACCAATTCTTGCAAAGCAGCCAAACCATTATAGGGAGTGCCCGTTATAGCTCTAGGAGAAGCGTGCACTTCCCATTGGTTTCTATCTGTTGATGGGCGTATCCAAACTCCCTCTGTTTGATAACCATCCCAAAATACATCCCGTGTAGAAAGAAAAGCTGTTTCAAAAGCATCACTACCCTGTTTGACATATAGTTTTTTACCATTGGCTTCTGCAATATCAATGGCCTTTTTGGCTTGTTTTGCAGCAGTTTCCCATTTTGAGGCTTCATAAGTAGCATTGATCAATTGCTTTCCATCATAGTTTCTCCAATTTGCCATGTCCGTATTTCCATTGTATAACGGACTAGCACTGAACAAAGTAATCTCAGACTTAACAGCTTCTGCAACCATTTTATTTATACGACCAAGCTGTGTGCCATCCACTGTAGTAGTAGTGCCTTGGTAATGTTCCGCAGGCAAATCTGTAATAGCTTCATCAATTTGTGCTAGAACAAACTCTACACATTCGTCCCAAGAGCTTCTTGGTATTTGATAATTGATGCCTCCAGCATCATCTGAATCTATAGGCATAATAACAACAGGACCATGCATTTTCATCACCGACCAGTAGTAATAAGCCCGTAAGAACTTCGCTTCAGCTTTATATTGCTTCACTAAAGTAGCTCCATTTTCAGCTTCTAATAATTCTTTGGATTTATCAACATTGTTAATAAAAATACCACATTGTCTGATCTTGCTATAAAAATCAACATATGAAGTATTCACGTTATCTGCTGATAAAGCTCCCGAATTATGTGGAAACTCTTGCCAGTTTGAAATATCCATTTCGTCACTTATAGCTGAATAATAAAAGCTATACGGCTGATTCCAAATATCAGGAATCATAGCATACAACCCTCCCCAATACGCCTCAGTTTGAGCACGATTTGAGAATATGGTTTCAATATTTAATAAATTATCGGGCTGAGCATCGAAAAAAGAATCGTTACAACTGTCGAATGTCATTACTGCCATAGCTGCTACTAGAACAACCTTTATCTTTTTGTATTTAAAATTCATAGTAATTCTTATTTAAAGTTCATTCTTAAACCAACGTTATAAACCCGTAAATTGGGATATACCAGACCACGTCCATCTCCTAACTCGGGGTCCCAAAAGTCCCATTTAGAAATAGTAAACAGATTCGTGCCGTTTAAGTATATTCTTAGTTTGCTCATGCCTACTTTATCTAGCCATCCTTTTTCTGTAAAGTTGTAACCAAATTCGGCTTGTTTTAATCGGATATAATCTGAACGTTTCATCCACCAAGTACTTTGGTAATAATTTGTTGTGACAGTTTCATTGGTCGATAAACGTGGATATAGTGCTTGTTTATCTGGGTTATTTGGGTCCCAACGGTCTAATACAGTAGTATACATATTGCCGTATGTTGCACCTTGCGAGAAAGGTGTCGTAGCATAACCAGACGCATAATTCATGTCCACTAGTCCAGCCCCTTGGAAGAATAAACTTAGATCAAAACCTTTATAACCACCACCTAATGTTATTCCATAAGTTAATAAAGGAGTCGCTCCATAACCAATAGCTGTTTGATCGTTAGAGTTGATGATACCATCGCCGTTCAAATCTTTATAACGTATATCTCCAACACGTACATCTCCAGCTTGCGTTGCAGAATTGGCAATTTCTTCTTCTGTTTTAAATAATCCGGTTGCTATATAACCGAAACGCTGAGAAATACGATGTCCCTCGCGGTCTAAGTAAGGAAATGCCCAAGGAGGTAAATTATCTTGAACTATTTTATTCGAATTATAGTTCATCGTTCCACGAGCCATTATAAACCCATTCCGCATTTGCTTATTATATTCTAGCGTTAAATCTATTCCTTTATTGGTCGTTTCGCCCATGTTTTTAAAAGGGACATTAGAGGAATTGAAACCCGACACATAAGGAATATCTAAACCTTGAAGTAAAATACCTTCACGGTCTTCTTTAAACAATTCTGCAATAAATTGTAACTCATTATTTAAGAAATTCATTTCAATACCAATGTTGTGTCGGTATGAAGTTTCCCATGTCACATCCCCGCGCATTAAGCTTTCAATATACCCTGTATATCCTCGCTGAGAACCCGGCAGACCAAAATAATAGCTTCCGCCTCCTGAGTTAAATTGCGTTAAGTACATGAATCTCTTATTAGGATCTTCTAGACTTGCATTTCCAGACGAACCATAAGAATACCGTAATTTAAAGTGATTCATTACGTCTTTAATTGGATCAAAAAAGGCTTCATTTGAAACGACCCAACCTAAACCAACAGAAGAGAATAAACCGTAGCGATTATTCGGAGTAAAGTTGTCTGAGCCTGAATATGAAAAGTTAGTCTCGAACAGATATTTACGATCGTACGCATAAGTGGCTCGCCCTACAACATTTCGTTGGCGATAGGGAATTGCTTTTTTATATGTGTCTACATCTTTACCAGAATCAGTATAATCAGACTGATTGAATAAAAGTAGACCTGAAACATCGTGAGCACCAAATTCACGGTTATAATTTAAAGAAGCTTCAGAATATAACCTTCTTGATGTTCCTCGGGATAAGCCAAAAGATAGATCAGGCGAACCTGTTTGCGTATTTGTAAGGATAAGATTACCTTGCTCGTCACGTCCTTCTGCGTAATAAGAAGGGAGAGTTCTCGATCGTATTAACTCTGAATAAAGTGCTGCATCAAAGGCAAACAACCCTGAGGTACTCAATCCCTCGGTTATCATGTCTAACCGCTGAGTTAGACGTAAATTAGACCTAACTACGTTATTATAAATACTACTAACACCCGATTGAGTTAAAGCTTTATACGGGTTTTCCGTCGCACCTTTAACCATAGGCCAGGAACCATCAGAATACTGTATAGGCATTACATGCGGTGCTGCCATTGAGGCTGCAGCAAATATATTATCCCTACCCCAAGACGGTTGGTTAAAATTCTTTAGATATCCATTCAACCCAAAGTCAATCTTAGTTTTGGGAGTTATATTAATAGTGAGATTACTTGTAAAGTTAAAACGATCTTCTTTTAACTCTGAGTTGTAAGACTCAATATCTTCTGTTTTAAATTGACCTGTTTCTCTATAATAACCTAATGAAAGATAATATTGAGCAATATCTGCACCTCCTATAATATTTAGGTTTGCGCGATTGCTTCCTGCATGATTATTAAATAATGCATCGTACCAATCGACATTTGGATACAAATCGGGATCCACACCACTTTTGTGTAATTCGATACGTTCGGGAGAATAGAAAGCCTGTTTGCCACGCATTTCTAATCCTTCATTGAACAATTGCATAAATGTCGGACCATCAATAAATTTTGGCAAATACGTAAAACCGGTTATCCCATTTTGCAACTCGGCAGATATTGTTGGTTTACCAGCTTTACCCTTCCTCGTATTAATAATGATAACTCCGTTTGCGCCACGCGTACCATAAACTGCAGTGGCTGTTGCATCTTTTAAAATTGTGAAGCTTTCGACATCTTCTGGGTCGATATTATTGATATCACGATCAGGCACACCGTCTACAATCAATAATGGTGATTGGGGAGAACTTGCAAATGTAGAAACACCTCGGACAAATAGATTAGCCCCTCCAGACCCTGGACCTCCCGAACGTTGAGTCGCTACTACGCCCGCTAAACGACCAGCAATAGCCGTGGATAAGTTAGCAACCGGAACTTTTAACTCTTCGCGTTTTATAGTTGCCTGAGACCCCACATTGCTTGCTTTTTTTTGTATTCCATATCCCACAACAACGACTTCTTCCAAACCTTGACTATCGTACTGAAGCGTCACATTTAACCGCCGATCACGAACATTTTCTACCTCCATTGTTATGAAACCAATGTATTTAAATATAAAGGTTTCTCCTGGATACGTTTCAAAAATATATCGCCCATTTTGATCAGTAACCGTACCTCCTGATTTTCCTTTTATACTTACTGACACTCCCGACAAAGGGTTATTCAAAGAGTCGACAATAATACCGGTCACCTCTATTTTTTCTTGCAGCGCCTTTACAGCTTTATCTACAGTAGGGGCCCTATGAATGGGTTTCGAAGGACTAGAAGATGGAGACAGTTCTTTGACAAGAATAGTTTTCTTACTAATAGTATACGTAAGATTCAAAGGCTTTAAAACCTCAGTAAGTCCATCCTCTAGATTTGTGTTTTTAAAATCGATATTGCCGATAGATACATTCTGAATAAGGGAGGCTTCCCCGATTGTGTTATAGCCTGTTTGTTTCTTCACCTCTTTAAAGAACTCGACTAAAGTCGTTTCCTTTTTGCTAATAGTGAATACTTGTGCTTTCGCTGACGCAGTAAGTTGTGTCAACATAATTGACACAATAAGCAATGGCATAGCCATATGACAATCTGCTTTCATAAATCTCTTTCGTATCAGAGACTTATAGATAATTTTTAGATTATTCATTATCTTTGGTAAGATTTAATTAATTGATATTAGTTAACTATTTTAAATTAGCCGGAGAACTGGTACTTCTCTGGCTTTTTATTCTCCCACGTTATTTCACTATAACCCTCCTTCCTTCTACTTTAAACTTGGCTATATTTGCTCCTTCTAGAACAAGAAGAGCATCCTTAAACTCCTCGAATTTAGACAAGGTTCCCCAAACCAACTTTTGCTTCTTATTATTAGATTCAAAGACAAAGTCTACGTCATACCAACGAGACAATCTATGTAAGGCCTCCTGTAGTTCCAAACCATTAAACATAAATTCTCCATTTTTCCAGGCCAATACTTCATCGGGATCAAAGGTAGCCACAGACACTCCACGACCACTATTTAAAGATCTATACCCAGGCTTAAGCATCACTTTGTCCGCAGATATTGTCGATTTAACCTCTACACTACCTTCAGTTAATGAGGTTTGCGATTGTCTGATATTTGCATAAGCAAGGACATTAAATTTAGTCCCGAAAACAGTGATCTTTTCATAGTCGGTTTCCACTACAAAACGTGATTGAGCCTTATGAGCTACTTCAAAAAAAGCTTCCCCTCGTAAACGGACATGCCTTATAGAATCATCGAAACGAGACGGAATCTCTATCTTGGAGTCTGCGTTTAACCAAACAATTGTACCGTCAGTCAGCATTACTTTATATTCGCCCCCCCGAGGGGTAATAATTGTAGTATATTCGACTGGTTCTAAAGTCGAAACTAAAGGTTGCATCATCAAGGTAGTGGAATCAAGCTTTTTGAATGATGAAGTACCTAACTTGAATTGCTCACCTACACCGACATCTGTTAAATTATATTTAGTACCGGAAGGGCTATAAACAAAAAGCTTGTTACCTCCTGGAGCTATTCGGTTATAAAAATTATCGTAATACCAATATAATGAGAAAGTAAGAAGTAATACCGCAGCCACATACTTAAAAATATTAGCTCGCCAATGAACTATACGAGACTTCTGAATGGGCGGATCAATTGAGAGGGATGACAAACGCTTAAACATTCGCTGCCCTAACTCCTCTGCTTCTTCCTCACTAAATTCGTCAAATGAAAAATCGTCAAATGAAGCGTACCAAGACTCGAACTCCCACATTTCTTCTTCCGTGATTGTTTTATCAAGCCATTTCTTTGATAGCTGCTCTAGGCGTTCCTTAGTTATCTTTTTCATCAAATTTAGAATTGACTCTGTGGTCAACTACATATATAATCAGTTGAAAAAGACTTATCCCTTACAGTAATTGAAAAAAAATATTTTATTTACAATTTTAAGAAAATGAGTAAACTCTCTAAGACTCCGGAGCCAATCAAAACTTTACGCAAATGTTTCCTCGCTTTAGAGAGATGAGCTTCGACTGTTTTTTCTGAGATTACAAGTTCCTCGGCTATCTCACGTTGTGAAAACCCATCATTTACCCGCAAACGAAAAACTATTTGACAACGTTCTGGTAGAAGCTGTACAGTCTTCTCAATTAGCTCTTCTAATGCTCTATGGTTTAAATACTCTTCTATATTATAATGGGCATCACGACTATTATTAGTGAGCCACGTTAGGTAGTTTTGACGATGCTTGATCTTATCATAGTAATTTATAACTTGATACTTAACAGCAGTAGCAAAATAAGGAGCAAATGTTTTTTCTATCGTAATTTGAGCGCGACGAAACCAGACTTTCAAAAATATACTTTGAACTATCTCTTCAGCGATATCTCTATCTTGCGTACGCTTTAAGACAGTATTATACATGGATAGCCAATAGCGTTGATAGATTTCTTCGAATGACTTTTCACAGCCTTCGTTCAATCCTTTCATTAAATCTATGTCTGACTTATGTTTCATCGAAAAGTTTACAGGTGGTTTATGTCATAACCCAAATCTAATTTTTATTTGCAAGGAAATGAAATTGAATAAACATTTTCATCCCAAAAGAATATTTTTAATGTAACATAACAACATTTATTGTGCAAATTAATCTTTTAAGATTAATGTGGCTATATAGGTATTTACTAGAAGAACATTACGAATACCTAACATATAAATGTTAGTAATAAACACCTAAAAGAAAAATCACAATAGACAGATAAATCATCTCATGTAACAAGTTTTGCTTCTACAGAAGCAGCTGTAGATCTATTTCTGACCAATATCTTTGAGGTAAAAGAATAGCTTTTTGTTTCACATCAATATGAAAAAAAAATTGGAGCGCTACGCCAGCCCCTTTCCTACTCCATCCCTCAAACTTATCTTCACCCCTCTCTGTCATAGGTTGATAAAATCGGCTTCTATCACTTTTTATTCTAAAAAAGGGGATATAGTCATCTGCTGACTGCAAAATGTCATACGTAACATATTCTCCTTCATCTACTGTAGTGCTCGGACGGATAAGCGGCACACCAGGCAACGAGCCCGTCATCGCTCCCTCCATACGCCCATCACGATCAACGATATTTATATTCAACTTAAGCGAAAGATAGTCTTGAATACTTGCAAAATCAATGAGCTTGTCAGTGGTGCTCGCAATTTGCTGTAGATTATCATCGTATACAATAGTGGTATCATGCTTAGTAATTAAGTAAATATGACCTCCCGCCGATTGCCTATAGTACTTAAAATCAATAACCTTTTGCTCTACTCGTTTTATTTCAAAATCTACCTTCGAAAGAACATCTACAGTAAATTCGTTGATCTCATCTTTTGTTATGCCGACTAAGTAATCACCGAAAAGCTGGACTTCTTCATACTTCTTGGGTAGTAGTTTTCTATTTTCTAAATCAAAGTTATTTATCAAAAAAGACTTGTCATCTAGATGAGCATACATATAGTCGTCGTTTCCAATGCTTAGTAAACGGTTGTCCAGCAAGTTTAAAATTTCTCTTTCCCCCGTAACCGTATGAATAATATATGCGCTCTTGTCTTTACTGCTTAGGGCAAGATAAGGCGACCTATCATGAATACACGCCACTTTCTCTTCATAAGAAGGCTCTAGGGTTTCTTTTCCCTTGACATCGGTAACCCCATACAAGCCATTCCACACAAATTCATAATATTGGCGTTCCTGCGACCTTACTAATAAAGAAAGAAAGGCTAAAAAGATAATAAAAGTTGTTGTTTTCATTTTTCTACTTTAAACATATGCTAATTATAATGCATTAATTACATACATCCCTAGACAGGGCAGCATATTGTGAAAAAGCACTCGATTAGCAATCGAATATACATACTTTTAAAAGAAATATATCCAAAGAATCTCCCCTGCATAAACAAAACGAATTTAAAAAAAACCTTAAATATGACGACGAATGAAAAGTCATTTCGTTGATTTAAATAGCTATTGCCTATATTTATCTTAAAATAAATATATAGATTCCCCAACACTCATGATAAAAACCATAATCATACTTTTCTCCGCTTTAATAATGGGATGCGCACTTTCGGCAGACGCTCAGGTTCGTGTCGTTAATGAAACAGAAAGTGAAATATTCCGTACAGGAAAAAACACAAGATACCAAGTTGGAACATCGAAACTAAAAGATGGAAAAATAAAACTATACTACACTAGCGATAAAGAAGATGATATAACGCTTGCAGAAGTTATATTGAAAAATGAAGACGATTTTAATGAACTTTTCAATATTATAACAGATGTTTTTGAAAAAAAACCTGATCTGCCCGTTAAAGTAGACCTAGGCGACTCTTATCTGCAGATTTATCATATCAGCATGCTTGTTGGTCCTTCAATAATAAAATTGAATCACGCTTATAAAAGTGCCCCGTATAATAGCATTATATCAAAAAACATGAGCTATAAGGAAATTAAAAAACTATTTGACAAACCGTAGAGAGGCTTTTCAAGCCTTCTTCCGAACAAATAACCTAACGAAGTAAAGGGTCATTAACTTATTGAAAAATAAATGATTAATAGAGATTAAATAAAATACGCTGTCGTATTACATTGTACCTCCCCCAATGACCGGAACCTAGCATGCACACCACAATAAAAAATCTGGCATAATATAATGTAGATATTCCATAGAACAGTTGAAAATCCGCCTATATACACATGAAAGATCAAGAAATATTTTCGTATAAATTAGACTCAAAATTACTCTTTTTAATGACAGCCACCACAGGGCTAGTTATTGCAAACAACTATTATAACCAGCCTCTATTAGGACTTATGGCTGCAGGATTCGGTGTTACCGAATTGCAGATTAGTAATGTACCGATGTTGACACAAATCGGTTTTGCACTAGGCTTGTTTATTATCGTTCCATTAGGTGATAAAATGGAAAGAAAAAAACTAATTCTATCCCAGTTTTTCTTTATGATATGTGCACTTTTAGCAACAGGTTGGGCACAGTCTCCGTTACAACTAAAAATAGCAAGTTTTTTTGTGGGGTTCACTTCTGTCGTTCCCCAGTTAATAATTCCTATGGCAGCACAACTTGCTGATAACAAAAACCGGGGCGCCGTAATAGGAGCGGTAATGACAGGATTATTTATCGGGATTCTGGGCTCGCGTACCCTCAGCGGTTTTATTGGCATATATTTGGGATGGCAGGCTATGTTTTTCTTAGCAGCAGGAATGATGTCCATATTGTTTATATTTTTAAACAAGTCTCTCCCACAAATACAACCAGACTTTACAGGCAACTATATCTCTTTACTAAAATCCATTTTACAAAAGTTCCGCTCGCAGCCTAAACTCCGTCTCGCAAGTTTTAGAGGTGCACTAGACTTTGCTGGTTTCAGTATTTTTTGGACAACTTTAGTATTCCTGCTTGAATCTCCTCCTTTTTATTTTGGTAGCGATATTGCCGGAGCAATGGGACTTGTAGGAATAGCTGGCGCAATTGTGGCGTCATGGGTTGGAAAACTAAGTGATAAAATGAATAAAAACAGGCTTATTTCAATAGGAATACTCATTATCTTACTATCTTGGGCTGTTATTGGCTTTTCAACAGCAAGTATTGTCGGGCTCATAATCGGCGCATTCCTTTTAGATTGGGGCGTTCAGTCGGTACATATTACCAATCAAACAATTATTTTCGAAGGAAATCCTGCAGATCGTAATCAGATAAATACAGTGTATATGGTTATGTACTTTATTGGAGGAGCTTTAGGCACCATGTTGGGAGGGTACCTTTGGTTTTATTATGGGTGGCACGGAGTTTCATATGGCGGGGGTATAATTACAGTAATCATGTTTTTAGTACATATAGTCGGAAATAGACGAATAAAAAGTATGTAAAACCATCTGCACTACAAGTAAATGCCAGTTAGACTGTTTGAAGTATATCATCTACCGCAAATTTCAGATTCAGCCTACCATGAAACATCTATTCCACCAGATATAGAGAAAGATACCCTATGTCTATATCTGATGAACAATATGTCGAACACAAGTTTTAATTTCTACCCTTTAAAAGGTTTACTATCGTTTAGATCGTCTATTTAACTTTTGTTCTAACTTTGCAACAAGTTGCGGATGTATCTTAAATAATGTAGGAGAATTGGGTTTATAACGATAGGAAGCTATTTTTTCTTTCACCCGCTTGTTGTTAACCTTCTGATAAATACCTTCCAATTCAGGCGATATCATAACATATAGCTCATTCATGTCAACCATCACGATATGATCAAATCGTATGTACAAGTTTTTATTGACATGTATGAAGATACCACCATACATATCATCAATTTCTTCTTCATCATCCATCAAATAAGGTACGGTGTATCCCTCATTGATGATAACATAGTCAAAGCCCTCGCCATAGACAAATGAGAAAAAATCGATTTCAACAGAAGCTACTTTCTCGTTCAGGACAGGGTCTGCAAAAGTATTAGCCATTTTCTCTGCCCTATCGACAAAGTCATCCATACTCTCTTCCTGATTCTTACTTTCCGACTTTAAGGTATCTTCTTGATCAGTCTCCGACAGAAAAGAAGCTTTCTGCATATAATTATTAGGTATAAATACAGCACAAAAGTGATTGTAAAGTGGCTTATATAAGAGTAAAAGTATTAACCCCACAGTAATTATAAGAAAAAAGTAGCGGGCATCCCTTAAACGACCTAATTCATAAAGGACAGGATCTATAGGTAAGTCGGAAAACGCAGCATAAAAAGAACCACCTGATCTGGAAAGATCATCGGTAAGATCAATTAAAAATTGCCAGCTATAAAAAAGTAGGATGAACGCATAAAGCATATATGTCCAAATCCAAGGCGGTTTTTGCTGAGTTGTAGTATATCTAAAATATACGAATATAAAAACCACACCACTGAAAAGTACGGTAATAATAGCGTTCACTAAAAGAGCATTGAAAAAGGCTTCCCTTAAGTAAATGTCATAAAGATCATCAGCCGCTCCTTGGAGAGCTGGCCAATAGCTCATGAAAGTAGCCGCAAAAAAAAGTAGAAAAAAAGGTCCAAAATAAAGCACCCATGGTCTAACCATAGATATCAATCTCTGTGTTTTCTCCATAATCTGTTTACTGTTTATATATTGGAACATTAAAGATACCGATTATATCCCATATTAAAAAACTAGTTTACAGACACTTAAAACAAACCTCCAATAAGTATCGACAAAAGTTCACAAAAAGAATAGTTTTTTATCTTTTCCGCTTCTTGCTGAAAAAAGACATATCTCTGTTATAGCGCAAAAAAAACACTAAAGCTCCAAAATATCGGCACCCAAAATAGCGTAACATCGATGACGATCGTTTTTACGTATAATATGCAAACCGGTCCATCGACCGAAGGCTGGCAGAGTTAGTATATTACGTTCCAAGATAAAGGCTGGCAATCGGAAGCGCTGCCTGCCAGCTGTATGAAACTCGACTCCAGGATGAACATGCCCAACAATATTTAAAATATTCTTAGGAAGATTAATTATAGGCTCATGAGATAGTATGATATGACGGTCAAGAGAAAAAGATGAACAACTGCGTAAACAAGTAGCCCGAATGATATCTTCTGAAATTAAGTCATGGTTGCCTTTTGTAAGCACAAATTCGATCTGCCGAAAATGATCCAAATATTCTATAAATTTATCCCATTCATAATTCCAGGAAGAGTGAAAAAGATCACCCAAAAAAACAACTCTTTTTATATTTAACTTTTCGATAAGAGTGCCCAATCTTTCAAACTCTTCGAGGAGTTGCATTTCAGGCACAAACACGCCGTGCTGTCTAAAGTGCCCCAACTTTCCTAAATGCCAATCAGCCAATAATAGGGTATGATATTGCGGAATATATAACACCCGCTGTGGCATCATAAGCAACTCTACGTCTTCCCAAATTAACAACTTAGCTTTCACTATATCTTTTCTTGTAATTGTAACTTTAACTGTTCTAAACGGCTCTGCCAATCTTCATTGCTGTATCTCTCACGAAAAGATTCAGAGAAAATAGGGAAAGAAAACGGGGTTAACTTGTCAGGAAATGTCAGTCGTATTGTATGTTTACTGATCCGTTCAAAAGCTCGTTGCATACGGCCTTCTTCCAATTGAAAATCAAACACTTCATCATACGCTTGCCGCAACAATAGGTTGTGCGGATCATAATCTTCAAAAACAGAGAAGAACAAACCGGCATTTGCTTGCAAATGCTTACTTTTCATCTGCTTACCGGGATACCCCTGGAATACTAATCCAGCTATTCCAGCTATATCTCGGAAACGACGTCTTGCCATTTCTCTCACATTGATTCCTTTAGTAATATCTTGATGTAGGAATTCTACAGAAAGTAGAGCCTTTAACAATTCTAAATTAATAGAAATAGGATTGGCAGACAAAAGCTCAAAGCCATATTCATTACTTGCAATACTAAAAGTGATAGGCTGTATCTTACTAAAACGATAGGCTAAAACTTGGGCAACTCCTTCGTGTACAAGCTTACCCTCAAAAGGATATACAAATAAATGATAACCATAGCGAGTGTGAATATACTCGACAAGCAATTCATTCTCTTTAGGTAACGCCGAACGGATAGCTTGTTCTTTAAACAAAGGCATTAAAAAATGAAGCTCTTCACTTTTCCCACTCTTTTTATGTATAGAGCTAAAACTATGACGAATAGCAACACCTAAATCAGGAGAAATAGAAAATCGACCTCCCATCCACGATGGAACCACACCGGCTTTTCTGTTCGTAGGCCTAACGATTGCTTCCAAATTTCGAACCTGTACCAACTCTAACTGTCTGCCCGCAAACCAAAATACATCACCAGCTTTAAGCCTAGAAATAAAGTATTCTTCTATACTACCTAAATATTTGCCAGACCTAAATTTTACCCGCATCATAACATCTGATACAATTGCTCCTATGCTTAACCGGTGTCGCATAGCTAACTTACGGCTGATAACTTTATATATACCGTCCTCAGAAACTAAACGATGAAAATCATCATAAGCACTCAAAGATTTCCCACCATGAGTTAATAAGGCTATACAATTTTCAAATTCTTCTCTATTAACACTCGAAAAACAATGCGTTTTTTTTATCTCTGAAAAAACCTTATCTGCATCAAACCCATCACCGACAGCAAGCGTCGTAAGGTACTGAAGCAAGACATCAAAACTACGTATATAAGGTATACGTTGCTCTACGATACCTTTAGAAATAGCATACTTAAGAGAATCCCCCTCAATGATTTCTAAGGAGTTTGTAGGGACATAATAAATATAGGAGGTTGCATAAGGGCTATGCCCCGATCTCCCAGCCCGTTGCATAAATCGGGCTATTCCTTTAGGCGCCCCAATTTGTATAACACAATCAACTGGCCTAAAATCTACTCCCAGATCCAAACTACTGGTACATACTACCGCTTTTAGCCTTCCTTCATGCAAAGCCTGCTCCACCCAAACTCTGACTTCATCGCTCAAAGAACCGTGATGAATTGCTAGAATACCAGCAAAATCAGGGTATTGCGAAATAATATGCTGATACCAAATTTCGGCTTGAGAACGTGTATTTGTAAAGATTAATGTTGTATTAAAGCGATTGACAATATCGATGACTTTATCTAGAAGCTTAATACCAAGATGGCCCGCCCATGGAAACTTTTCAAGGCTGTCAGGTAAAACTGTCTCGGCAGAAAGCTTCTTTTCAATATGCGCCCGAATCAAGGCGCCGCCCGACTCTTCGCCCAGAAGAATATGCCGAGCTTGCTCTAAATTACCAATTGTTGCAGAAACTCCCCAAATTTTGAGGTTCGGATTCAATACCTTTAAACGGCTTAAGGCAAGCTCTACCAACACACCCCTCTTGCTACCTAACAATTCGTGCCATTCGTCCACAACAACAAATTCTACGTGCTTGAAATAATCATGTCCACCCTTAGATGCTAATATAAGATGTATACTCTCAGGGGTAGTAATAAGTGCGCAAGGTGATGACTTGCGTTGTTTCTGACGCCGAGCAGTTGAGGTATCCCCCGTACGCAACTCAACTGTATAATCCAAGTCCATTTCCTCACTTACTAAAGAAGTGACTCGATGTATTTCTTTAGACAATGCACGTAAAGGCGTAATCCAGAGCGCATGAACTTTTGGGCTTTTTAATTTTTTTCTCGTTGCCAAGTAACGTTCATTTTCATAATAATGTTGTACTATTCCAAACCATATAGCAAAAGTTTTCCCGAAGCCAGTAGGCGCATTTAAAAGACCTGAGTGCTCTTTTGACATTGCCTGCCAAGTATCTTCCTGAAACCGATGGGGTTGCCATCCCTGATTAAAAAACCATGCTTCAGCTATCCTATTCATTTAAATGATTCAATTAACGTCAACAAATCTTGCTTATGATTGGCCTCTGCTGCTAGCTTATCTTTTCGCCAGCGCACTATTCGAGGAAAACGAAGAGCTACGCCCGACTTATGCCTAGTACTTAAACCAATACCTTCAAAAGCCAATTCAAATACCAGTTCAGGTTTCACACTTCGTACAGGCCCAAACTTTTCTTTAGTGTTTCTTTTAACCCAACGATCAACTTCTAATATCTCTTTATCCGTCAGTCCTGAGTAAGCTTTTGCAAAAGGAACCAGCTGTTCCCCGTCCCAAACCGCAAAAGTATAATCTGTAAAAAGGTTTGCCCGACGCCCATGTCCTGCTTGCGCATATATCAAAACGCCATCAACGGTCATCGGATCTGTCTTCCATTTCCACCAGCTTCCTCGCTTACGGCCCACCTCGTAAATGCTGTCTTTACGTTTTAACATCAATCCTTCAGCCCCATATTGACGTGCCGTTTGTCTAAATGATTCGGCACTCTCCCAATTGGGAAACTCTAAATTTTCTGACAAAAGGAGAATATTACCGACAGGATAACGGGCCAATGTATCTGCTAATAAAGCACGTCGTTCTGCTAATGGCCAAGAACGAATATCCTGACTTTGCCATTCTAACACATCGTAACAGACCATAACAAGCGGGACTTCCTCTAAATTGCGCTTACTCAATTTTTTCCGACCAATACGTGTTTGCATAAGCTGGAATTCCAATGGAGAACCGTTTTTCCACGGCAATATCTCACCATCCAACACCGTACCATCTGGCAAAAGAGTATGCAATTGTTGAAATTCGACAAATTTATCGGTCATCAGATCTTCACCGCGGCTCCACACAAATACCTCATTTTTTCTCACTATGATTTGCCCGCGTATGCCGTCTAATTTCGGTTCTATCAACCAATCATCTATAGCAGCAGTTTTGAAAAAATCAGAATCTACAGGATAAGCAAGAAAAAAGGGATAAGGCATAAAGTATTTTTCAGCCAAAAGTGCCTGATGAAATAAAGATTCCATTGTTTCGGCAAAAGGATCCCACTTTCCCATCAACCGATGTTCAACCACAGCAGCCTCCATATGTAAATGCTGTCCGAGTGCCTTAATGACTAATTTTTTAGAAACACCGACCCGAAAATTACCAGTCAATAATTTATTAAATAAAAAAAGCGCGGTACTACTGAAGGTAGACCAATATGCCTCTATCTTTTCTTTTCTTTGATCGAAGGTATTATCCTGCATTTCAATAAGATCCTCTAAAATATTTTGTATATTAAAAGGACGGGAAGCTTGTCTTTGATCAACAATCAGCGATAGTGTTTCTGCCAAATCGCCGACTACATAATAAGACTCTTCCAAAAGCCATAAAGGGATAGCAAGACGATCTGCTGCCCATAATCGTAAATCACTAGTCTTTACTGGGCGCTTGGGCTTATAGCCCATCAATACAGCAATGCCAAGTAGCTTTTCCTTTTCGTCAGCATATTGCAAGTATTCCACAATAGCATTAACCTTAGCCGAAGTTTTTGTCGTGCTGTCAAGGCGTTCAAAAAGTTCAACAAAAGTCATGAGTCCTCTCCTTCCATATCAGGGCGATAAAGAGTATTAAGAACAGTAGCATGAAGCCCATATTGCTCATTTATCCAACGTGCAAAATTTGACTCATAGCCATGTGTTAGGTATATATGCTTGGCACCTGTTGCAATAACGGCCTTGTTCAGCTGCTGCCAGTCGCAATGATCAGATAAGACAAAACCTCTATCCATTGACCGACGCCGTCGGGAGCCACGCAATTGCATCCACCCACTGCACATTCCCTCACGGTAAGGTTTAAATTTCCGTAACCAAGGAGTGCCCGAGGCTGAAGGTGGCGCTACGATAACTGCTCCTTTCATGTTACTAAAATTCGTATCTGAACCTAAACGCATACCCGGAAATTGATAACCGACCTCGCTCAAAGCTTCATTAACATTCGCTACGGCTCCGTGCAGAAATACTTCCCCTAAAGAGGTGTCTAGATGCGTTAAAATATTTTGGGCTTTTCCTAAAGAATAACCATAAAGTATCGTATTAAACCCTTCTTCAGCATTTGCCGCCCACCAACTGTTAATGTCAGCATAAACTTCAAGTGTTTTAGGGAAGTGATAAATAGGTAACCCAAAAGTACATTCTGATATAAAATGATCACAGCTAACAAGCTCAAATGGCTCGCTAAGGCCATCATTTTCTAACTTATAATCACCGGTAAATACCCACACTTCGCCCTGATAAACAAGTCGAATCTGAGCAGACCCAATGATATGCCCCGCCGGATGAAAAGAGAGGGTTACGCCATTGATTTCGAACTCTTCTCCATACGATACTCCTTGGGCAGACTGCTCTTCTCCAAGCCTTAACTTTAACAGCGGTACGGTGTGCTCATGACATATATAGTGTCCCATCCCCCATCGCATATGATCGCTATGACCATGCGTAATCAGTGCAAGTTTAACAGGCCTCCAGGGATCGATATAAAAATCTCCCTGTTTGCAGTACAGCCCGTTCTCGTTAACAGTCAATAATGTCATGCTATATCAAATTCAAAAATTCACATCGTATTCTTTTAGTATTCAACAAAAAGAAGATGATGATTGTTTTTTGAACAGTGACACGGAGAGAGTAATAAACTCTTATAAACTGCTAGTTATTGAGTACAAAAAAGCAGAACCGATTAATGGGTGTTGTTTTGGTTTTTAAAGTATTTGATCTTACTGAGAAAAACCTGGGCCATTTTCTCGCCGCGATATACTGCTTCATCTGCTTTATCACCCTTAAAAAATTCGTAAACTGTACTTTTCCAAATGGACAGCCAAGCTTGAAAATGAGCAGCACTAATCGGCATCGTCGCATGTGGTGGAAATGGGCTGCCAAAATAGGTATGCTCTTCTAAAAGTAATGTTTGCCAAAAGGTATACATTTTCTTAAGATGCTCTTCCCAACGACCATCTAGTAGTTCATTGAAAATAGGCCCTATAAGCTCGTCCGACTGTACTCTTTGATAAAATGTATCGACCAGAAAACTGATTTCTTCTAATGTTTTTATCTCCTTCCTAACGGGCTTGACCCAAAACGCATCATGCCACATCAATTCAGGAATGGCCTTATCATGCTCCTGTTCTACAATCTGCCATTGAAGATCAGAAGCCACAGACTGTACCAATGGGAAGAGCTTTCGCTCCTCAAAACGTACATGATTTTCCAGACGTTCTTCAATCCGATTAATTGATTTAATGGTAAACGGCTCTTTTAAAATCAATCTTTTCAACAATCGGTGGTCAGAAATAGCTTCTTTAACATATGCATGATCTTCTCCCAAAATAGGGAACACAAACCTTTCCTCGATATCAAAATGCAACGCTAACTGATGCTCCCACATTTTAACTAAATAAGCCCCAATTCTATTAGGGTCAATTTCCAGTTCTAACCCTTGTCGTAATTTCAAACATAACAATAATGCAAAGTGATGTTCTCTACTTAAAGGCTGCAGTGCAGGATGTCGTTTTAGTGGTTTATTGACCATAATATCGTGTTTTAGACCTAAATAATTTAATAGCGAAACCTGCATATTTTAAACTTTACAATGCTAGCTCCCTCCTACTTCCGACTAGGAAAGATTATGCGGTTATACAACATTTTTTATTAAAGTTATGCATTTAAACAATAAAAGACAAATTTGTCTTTTATTGTTTAATAGGAGAAATTACTTATCTATCATGTCCCTGCGTTTTGACAATTTTATCATACACACCAAATAATAAAAAAGGAGAAGCCCACTGTCCTACAAGTAAAGCCGTATGCTTTTTGCCCAGACACCTAAGCGCTGCAGCTCCAGCCAAAACTCCCAAAGCAGCACAAAGAAACTTATATTTAAACCCGTATTGATTTTAAAGCGAGGACCCAATCTTTTCTCCCGCAACGTGTACATGAGCCACTGTCGGAAATACACCATACCACCAGCCCACAATACATACAGGAGACAGGCTGTTGATTATTCAAGCTATCAACAGGCTTATATTTATCTGGAAAAAGTGGTAATCCATATTTCACTTCCTCAGCAGGATAAAACAATATACTCATACTACCATCGACCTCCAGTACAGCAGTTTTCACCTGCCCTAAATGCTCTACCGATTGATTGCGCAACTCGGAGAAAAACTCCATTTGTGAAAAATCACCATCTTTCTCATGTTTAAGATCAAACATGCCCTCACGAACAACAATAAGCGGTTCGCCTTCTAGAATTTTGCGTATAAAAGCTGATTTGGACACAAGCCAACTAATTAGTTTATAAATAGCAATAACCGAAAAAAGAACAACAATAGCGTAAATAACCGGCAATTCTTCTTGAAACATCGGGTCGCCAGCGGCAGAACCTAAGCTCAGAATAATCGCAACTTCAAATAGTGTTAATTGACGAACACCCTTTTTGCCAGAAAGACGTAAAATCAGAAGAATAAAAATGAACATAATAACAGAACGGCCAACGATTTCAATTATAAAATCCCGTTCGACACCTGCTAAAAAAATTTTATCTAACTCCATAAACTCTAATTTTTCAGAAAATAAAATGTTGCACTATAAACGCCCCTTAGACTTAAATAACAAGAATATTTTCTAAATAGTTTTCAAAAACCTTTCCCCTCACAGATGTGTTGTAGGTAGAGAAAATAAATAAATTAAAAGGAGGATA
The DNA here is from genome assembly GCF_026711005.1 of Sphingobacterium sp. UT-1RO-CII-1. Classification (GTDB taxonomy): domain Bacteria; phylum Bacteroidota; class Bacteroidia; order Sphingobacteriales; family Sphingobacteriaceae; genus Sphingobacterium. Next base: position 343,956 of record NZ_JAPPVJ010000005.1, read on the forward strand.
AAATGAATATTGAACACAAGGGAACAGAAACAATCAACGACTTGATTTTGATTAATAATGATCGGATAGAAGGATACACAAAAGCCTTAGAAAATTTAAGAGATGAAAATGATAATGACTTAAGATCATTGTTTCAACATTACATTCAACAAGCACGACAGTTTAACGCCGAACTCAAACCTATCGTAGCAATACAGGGCGAAGAGCCTTCAAGCGGAACAAAAATGTCGGGAAAACTACATAGACTTTGGCTAGATGTTAAAGCTACATTTACAGGTCACGATAGAAAAAGTATTTTAGCAGAATGTGAACGTAGTGAAGATGCAAGTAAAAAAGCATACGAGGATGCTCTAAATGAGGTGGTAGATTTCCCCGCAGATGTAGCTAGCATCATTCGGAGCCAAGCAGCACAACAAAAAGATGCACACAACCGTATCAGGGATATGCGGGACTCAGCCCTGTAACCGATGGCTAAAAAGCCTGACACTATAAAGCAGTGTGATTTATGTAAAAAAGATCACACTGCTAGCTGCAAATTATAACCAACCACATACATATCACAGTTATACATTAACAGACAAATATTATGGCGAAAGATCATGGAAAACAAATAAAAAATCCTGAACAATACGAAGCACTACGCGACCAAGGAATGAGCAAAGAAAAATCAGCAAGAATTGCCAACTCGCCAGGAGCTAGTAAAAGAGGTGGACAAAGTAGCAAGTTGGAAGAACGGACAAAAAAAGAACTGCTAGAACAAGCGAAGAAAATAGGTATTACTGGCAGACACAATATGAACAAAGAAGAACTGATTCAAGCTATCAGACAGCATTAACAATGCGTTAAAAATCCGATACGACTACAGATACACTCCCAATCGACCGTAACAAGAAAGGCTACTGCAACAACAGTAGCCTTTTACTTTAAAAACACATTACTTATTATAAACTTTCGGTATTCGTATTTGTGGTATCTCTTTTATTTGTATCTATGGGGGCTACCATAGTATCTACCTCGTCCAAATTATAACGCGTATCCTCACCGTTTGGTGGCGGCAAAAGATTTTCTTGTTCATTACGTCTATTATCATCCGTCGGGTTTGAACAGCTCATAAAGGCAAGCGTACAGAAAGCACCGATTATTGTCATCAACTTAAATATATTCATATCTGTATAATTTAATTAAACTTTTATATGTGAATAATTCTGTTTTAAAACTTTAAGAAGATATTTCTTCTGGATATCTTAATAAAAAATAATAAAGTAAAGAATGGTCAATATAATGACCGCAACTACAATGACACGAAGTATATTAAAACCTGCAGGTTTATCATCTGGTTCTTCTATCACTGGTTTTGCTACTTCTTGTTTTTTGTCTATCATATCTATCATTTTTATGCTTTAAACCTGAAAAACCAATTCAAAGGCGCTCAAGCAATTAAAACAAGTTTAAAATTCCGAAAACAGGGACGTTATTTTCATAACTACCACTGTTTTATATAATAACACCTCTTTCATTAATTAGGTTCATACTAAATTGTAGTTCAGGTATTTATTTTAAAAAAGCGTATTAACCCGTGGATCTATGTTTTTCTCACCTCCCAATAAAAACAAATGAGCTTAATTATAAAAATGCCACTGCCAACCTATAGAGAAGTTTGGCTATAATTATTTAAACGATTAAAATTGATGGTATTTACATATTTAGAATAGAAAGTTTAGCTAGGTCTTTAATAGTTGAAATATTATTTAATTTTTTAATCCGCTTCTTTTTCACTACTTTGTAACATTCTTGTTAACAACAAGAGGGAAACGACAGTTTCCCCTACTATCTAGGAAAAATAAAACATTGAAACGCAGATCGTATATAAGCAAAACTATGCATCTACATGATATAATGATTTTACATAAACGCATCAATCTATTAATGTTTTTCAAAACCAGCCATGTATATACAACTTTATTGTAATAATAGAGTTGCGGCTTGTCATACTGTATGCTAAAATCATACGTTACATTTAAGCAGACAATGCTTTTAATTGTCTGTTTTTTTTCACCCTTAAACCTTTATTTTACAGTGCTTATTTAAAACCATGAAAAATAACATAAAGCAAATCTCCACGAATTCTCCCATACAAGAATTTGGACATTTGATAATAGCTGATACTAATATGAAGATAGTCGGCATCAGCGAGTACGCACTTAATTGGGCGACAGACAGCATAGATAAAGTAATTGGCAATACATTGGACGTATACCTGCCGAAAATTTTCAAGAAAAAAAGTATTTCATTTTTAAAAATAATCAGGCAGGTGATCAGTCAAAAAACACCTCGTCAAATAATTTCAAAGAAAGTACATAAAAAAAGATATTATTTTAAGTTCACTCTGCGTGATAATCATTTGTATATAGAATGGGAAGAACAGCTTAAAAAATACATTCCCACCGCACAAATGAACGAATTAAGCTTTCTTTTTGAGTCTTCTTACCCACATAATTGGTCGTTCTTGTGCAAAGCAGTAAATAAATTGCTGCACGTTGACCGTGTTTTTATACTACGTATACAAGAAAGCGGCTATAGTAAAGTATTGGCAGAACATGCTTGGAAAGGCATTAAAAAATATCATAACAAAGAGTTCTCAGAGGTTTTTTTTCCAGATAATTTTTCAACAATTTACCCCGAAGAACCTTATTGGTATTTTCCGGATCTATATAAGATGAATCAGAAGTTTTATTGGTCGCAAGAGGAAATTCAACCACACTACAGTAAGATGTTCTGCTTACCAAAGCTACATGAGGATTATTTAAAAAAGGAAGACGTAAGGTCGGTTATATTCTTCCCTTTGATGCTAAACAATGACTTCTGGGGACTATTAGTCGCTCAAAATGACACTCCAAAAAGAACCGATTTACAAAAACGAAAACTATGCTCTTTTGTTGTTCAAAATGCCATGAATAAGTATGAAAATAAAATAAAACAAGGCCTTTTAGACTTTAAAGAACAAATATTAGAGTTTGAAACAACACTAAAAGAAAGACTGATTACTGCAAAAACAGTAAATTGTGCGATAGCTTTATCTATGGACGAGCTTAAAGAAATGACAAATGCAGATGGCTTCGCAATATATAACCAAGGAGATGTTTTCCTGAATGGTACCTGCCCAACCAAAAAACAATTTTACGAATTAATTAATTATCTGCAAAAAATCACCGATAAGACGATCTTTAAGGACAGTAATTTCAGACTTAGACACGGTGCCAATTTTTCGGAAAAACTCCCTTTCGCCGGACTCTTATCTTATGCGATAGGTGCAGAAAAAGACCACTACCTACTATGGTTTAGGAAAGAAACCGTATTGAAAGTAACACAAGTCGGTATTAAAAAAGGAGCAAACGGAGATAAAGAAGCTTCAAGTACAGAGAACAGTATTTTTCATACTTGGGAAAAAGAAGTATTAGATTCAGCCATCCCATGGGATGATCAGAATATTAATTTCATAGAAAATCTTCAAAGAATTATTAATGAGTCAATAGTTAGTAGAAATAGAGAAAGGGAAATCACGACGGAAAAACTACTTTCCCTTAACAATGAGCTAGAGATGTTCACTTTCTCACTTTCCCACGACTTGAAAAACCCACTATCAATTTTAAAAATGGGGCTTCAGTTTCTCGATGCCTCTTGCTCTAAACTGCCGCTCGAGCAAAGACTGCGTTGGTACAATAATATGATGGAAAGCACCAAGAATATAGAAGACATCATTAATAACGTCATACATCTCAGCCAAAGTAGAATGACCAATATAACGAAGACGCCCATTCCGATGTCCTATACTATTCAGCGAATTGCAAATGAAGCAACTATGCTTCATAATGTACCTAACTGTTCTTTCAACTTCGGTAACCTATTACCTATTTGGGGGGAGAAAAGTGCACTTTACCAAATATTTTTAAACTTGATAGGGAATGCTGTAAAATATTCAAGTGCAGAAAAGACACCAAAAGTAACAATAACAAGCTTCTCAGAAAAAGAGGCTATACGTTATGTTATTAAGGATAACGGTATTGGTATCCCTAAAGAATTATTACCAAATATTTTCGAAATGTTCTCTAGGGCAAGCAACGCTAATCAATTTGAAGGAACAGGCATTGGTCTATCCCTCGTAAAACGTATCATGGATAGGCTTGGAGCAGAAATTAATATTAGTTCTCAGGAAAATAAAGGCACAGAGATCAATCTATATTTCCCACTGGTTTCTGATTTTCCATTATCTATGCTCGAGAGATAGATTTACATCTTCAATAATCTCCTGTAATGCTGATAAATCATCACTTTGGGCCATGAGAGCCGGTATAAGAAGTAGAAATTGATTTTGATATTCTTCATTGACATCTTTCAATACACTACTTCTATACAACGTGATAGTCCCAAGGACATGATGTTGAAGTAAAGTAATAGTTTCTACATCAGTTAATGGCCATTCAGCTGCATCTTCCAATTCAGAAGATTCAGACGATGCATACTTTTCTGATAAAGAAGCAAAAACAGGCTCGGTCAAATCATAATAACGTATTAAAGCCTCATAAACTTTCCGGCAAGACATATTCTTCGAATTGCTGTAACCGTTATTGATAAGAATACGACCTTGATCTCTTCGCTTGATTACTTCTATGTAATATTGCTTTTCTTCTTCTGATACAGATTTACTAGACACGCTACTACAGGCAACTATAGCGCATACTATAACTACTGATGTTCCTATATAAATACAACGATCTACTATCTTTTTACGTATCATGGCAAAATACATCAAAATGAAAAAAAACCTTATAAACCCGCATTATTTAAGAGACTAGACCATAACTAACAGCAAACTTAACTAAGGAAGCTGAGTTTTTTGTTTTAGTCTTATCAATCAAACTCTGTCTATGACCTTCAACCGTCCTTTTACTCAAAAATAATTTATCAGCAATCTCTAGGTTGGTAAAACCATCACTTATCAATTGCAAAACTTCTAACTCACGCTCGCTCAGATCAAATTTCTGCGCTATTTGCCTAACGTTATTGACACGACTGGGCTGCTCTCTTACAATATCTAAAAGCATGAATGCCAATTCCTCACAAATATACCTGCCACCTTTATAAACATATTCAATAGCAGACAACAGTTCATCATACCCCACATTTTTAACTAAATAAGCTCTAGCTCCCTTATCAAAAGCAATAGACACGTCTGTACTTTTATCTAACATCGAGAGAAAAACTACTTTAACAGAAGGGTATTCTTCAGAAAGAATACCTGCCAAGGTCAAACCGTCCATCTCAGGCATAGCTATATCAGTTATTATGATATCCGGAACAACACCGCTTGATAGAATATCTAAAACTTTTGTACCATCATCAGCCTCAGCAATAACTTTAATATTTTCTTGACTATCTAACAAAAGTTTAATTCCTCGTCGTACTACAAGATGATCGTCAGCCAATATTATATTAATCATATGATAACTTAAGTATATAGAATGTAACTTATTATTCTTAAAACCTATACTGAAAAATTTTGGATAGTATAGATAACTGTGAAACAAATATGATATATAACAAAAACTCGACCGTTTTCCTAAATAGCAAATCTCCTTTTACAGGCAGAGCAAGTAAACTCACCATACAGTAAAACAATCTTTCCCCACATGGGTAATATAGAGTTATAGGTGCATATCTACGACTGAGATATTAAAAAATCATAAAGTATTTCGTCCGCCAGTAACCGGGATAGTTGCACCCGCAATATAAGAAGATCCTACTGAAGCTAAGAAAACATAGCTTGGCGCTAATTCAGCCGGTTGAGCAGGTCTTTCCATTGGATTATCAGCGCCAAATGTATCATGATCAGGGATCGTGCTAGGAATCAGTGGAGTCCACACAGGGCCAGGAGCAACACAATTAACCCGAATACCTTTTTGCTCTTTACTTAATTGCAGATTCAATGCGTAGGTAAAGTGCTGGATTGTACCTTTTGTAAGAGCATAAGGCAATAATCCAGGATTAGGTTCATATGCATTAATAGAGCTGGTATTAATAATAGTACTACCAGGCACCATATGAGGGATAGCATATTGGCACATAAAAAACATAGCGTGCACATTGGTATCAAAAGTTTTGTTCCACTCTGCCGAAGAAATCTCAGCGAAAGACTCGTAGGTCATTTGATAAGCTGCATTATTTATTAGTATATCAATTTTACCCCATTCCGCAATGGCTTCATCAATAACCTGTTTACAAAAAGTTTCTTGCTTAAGGTCACCACGCATCAATATAGCCTGGCGATTTTCTTGTTCTATCAAGTATTTAGTTTCTAGAGCATCTTGCTCTTCTTCCTCGCTAAGGTATACTAACAATAAATCGGCTCCTTCTCTTGCAAAAGCTATCGCTACCGCTTTGCCGATGCCAGAGTCGCCTCCCGTAATTATTGCTTTTCTATTAGCTAAAACACCTGAGCCTTGATAACTATCTTCGCCGTGATCAGGTTTTGGGCGCATCATTTGTTCAGTTCCTGGTGGTGTTTGAGCTTGTTTTGCAAATGGTGGTTGACTATAATTTTCACCATGCTGATCTGTTTTTTTATTGTTTTCCATATTTTAAAAGTTTTATTTTATCCTTTTTAGGATTTCACCTATTAACCAATTGAATGTCTCTGTCACTACAGCACTAGAATTTTGCGCATTACATATTTTGGTTTTCCGATAATGTACTCCTTCTATCTCAAAGGATAAAAACACAGTACCTATCGGTTTTTCTGCGCTTTCGGATCCTCCAGGACCACTAAGGCCTGTGATAGAAATATAAATATCTGCCTGTTGTATATTTTTTAAACCCAACAGCAGACAATCTGTAACTTCCTGTGACTCGGCCGTAAAGTTCTCTATCATAGTAGAGGATACACCTAATAACTGTTGTTTGACTTGAGAGCTATAACAGACGACGCCTCCTAGAAAAAACATGCTCGCTCCTTCTAATTGAGAAAGGAATCCTGAAATAAACCCTCCCGACATGCTTTCTGCAAGAAAAATCTTATAGTTTTTTTCTAATAATAAAACACGTAGCTTCTCCAAATTGTCGACATCAATAAACATATTTTCATTCATCTCAAGTATATTTTTTTGTATCCCTTATTCTTCACATCCTACTTATAACAACCCTACATAACACCGCTTCGTTTTAAGTATCTATAAAAAACGTAAAAACACGTAGAGTAAAATAAACACAAACATGATTCACTTGAAATTACCGTATTTAACCGGAGAGAAGTTCCTTTATATCGTTTTTAAACTAAGTTACTGTATAAAAACCCTACGAATTACAATAAATACTAATAACACCTGTTAATACACGCGTTTATACTTTAAAGAGGCATTTTGGAACAGCAAATAGGTAAAAAGGCATATGCTTTGTATCGATAATTAGTAGATTAAAAATATAAAGCTATGACACAAAAAGAATTTAATTTCCAACTAAGTGAACATTCATCATTTTTATTCGAAAAAGCACTTTTCTTCACAAAGGATCATCAAGATGCCCTCGATCTTATGCAAGATACTTTTGTAAAATCAATCTCTAATTATCATAACTATGATTGTCAAACAAATATTAAAGGTTGGTTATACACTGTTTTAAGAAATACATTTCTCAACAATTATAGAAAAAACAAAAATGACAGAAATTATAAATGTGATTTGGAGCTCGCAAAATACTCTAGCAATGCCAACAACTTAGCTGGTCTCAGGAAAGTAGACTCAAAGCTAATGATGGAAGATATGTTTAAACATATTATCAGACTACCTAAACAGTACGCCCAACCATTTATATTACATTATAAAGGATACAAATACAGCGAAATTTCAGAAAAAACTGATACGCCTTTGGGAACCGTAAAAACTCGGATTCATAAAGCTAAAATAATACTAAGAAAGTATATCAAACCAAACTAATGCATTATGTTACTTATTAGTCACGACACTGATACTATTAACACTACTAAAGTGACATTAATGAGTATCAGTGTCTTTTTTACAATTAGATGCACCAGCTAGCTATTTCACATTTTAAAGCAACTTTCTTGTTGCTAGTAAATAGCAAACATTACCCAACTAGGCAGTAGAAGATATTTTTTTTGCTTATTAATGAATTTTTATAACAAAAAAGGGCATTGCCACATAACAATGCCCCTTCTACATTATAAAACTCTATGCTTATAAACTATTTAACCACTTTTCCACCTCGTCTTTTGTCTTTCCTGTCTTCTTTTGAAGGCGCCCTAACAATTCGTCTTCCTTGCCCTCAGCATAGAGCAGATCGTCGTCAGTTATATCTGCATAACTCTGTTTTACTTTACCTTTCAATTCATTCCAACGACCTTTCCACGTTAATTTACTCATAATATTCCTCCTTTTTTATAATTTATATATATCACTTTATTAATAAAACAACTATTAATGAGATATTGTTTTTATGAATTTATTTTTGTCTATATCAGTGATCTCCGTAATACTGTAGAAAATCATGGTTAAGAATAAAAAAGAGAGTTTTTTATATAATACGACTGTTTTGAATACGTTACTTATATATAATACTCATATTTTAATAAATTATTTTTTTGGATAAAGCGATAACAGGAAATACCCCATTAGAACGATGTCCCTATCTATCGGATAGGTATTCATGTAATATATTGATAAAGAAAGAATATTTTAATCCTAACAAAACCTGCAAAGATAGGCCTGCTTTATACATGATTAAAGATGCTATAGAAAAAGGACGTTTGCAACCAGGCGATACGGTAGTAGAAGCAAGTAGTGGTAATACTGGCATAGGAATAGCACAAATAGCAAATAAAATGGGATTTAAATGCTGCATTTTTGTTACTGAGAACTGCGCAATTGAAAAACTAAATGTATTAGAAAAGCTAGGCTCAAAAATAATAACTTGTAAAAATTCTAACGGCATAGATGACAGCGACTCAACGCAATATCATGCAGCTAAATTTGCAAATAACACTCCCTCATCTTTCTTTACCGACCAATATAATAACCCACAAAATCCGCAAGCACACTTTGAAACAACAGGCCCTGAAATATGGGAACAATCATCAGGCCTAATTACACATTTTTTTGCAGGGGTAGGCACAGGAGGGACAATATCAGGTGTAGGAAGTTACCTGAAATTAAAAAACAACAAGGTAAAAATATATGGTGTAGAGCCCAGAGGCTCTATACTTTCATATTTTAAAAAATACGGTAAGCTTCCTACCGATGGTAGAGTAATGGATAAAATAGATGGTATAGGGCGAAAGTTCGTACCGAAAGTTTTTAATCCTGATGTAGTAGACGATATTTTTCAGGTAGACCGACAACAGGCTATGCAGTGGGCTGACGATTATTATAAAGGCCAAAATATACCACTAGGCTTTTCAAGCGCTGCCTTATTAGTAGCCTTAGAGGAATATGTTAAAAAAAATATCATAAAACAAAAAGATAATATTGTTTTACTTTTTGCAGACTATGGAGATCGCTACATAAATAGCCTATATCCTGCATTGCTTAAAAAAGAAGCGAGTCATGATTAACTATAGTGATTTTGCAATACCACTAGCTTGGCCCGATAAGACGGCTTTCGGTGATGAAAAATGGATGGCTGTTTTAAAGAAATGCGGCATAGTCAAAAACCTAAATTTCAAGGTTGGCCATGCTGCTATTCTTTTAGTGTCAAGACGTACAGGACAGATTGATTATTACGACTTTGGACGCTATGTCAGTCCGCGAGGCGACGGTCGAGCACGTTCTAAATTATTTGACCAGCGACTATCTATGCAATCTATAGCCCAATTTTCACAAAACACAATAGTTAATTTACCAACTATATTAAACGAACTAGACGATATGGAAGACGCTACACATGGAGGCGGGCGACTTCTATTTTCTATGGTGCCAAATATTTCTCAGATAGCAGCCAGCCAATATGCCGATGTACTGGCCACGAAAGGGCCAATCCCGTATGGCGCTTTTGCCGCAGGGAACAATAGTTGCTCGCGTTTTGTTGCGCAAGTACTCATCGCAGGGATGAAACCTAAAGATCGACGAATACGTAAAATAAAATATCCCGAAACAATAAAGCCAAGCCCCTTAAGCAATATTACAAACACACATATTGATGGCTTTATAGGGTGTTACGATAAAGGCGAATTGACCTATTGGAAGATGAACCGCTTACGTTCTTTACAGTTTCACTGGCAAGCAATAAAAGAAAATTTATCCCACAAACATGTTCTTAACTTAGGCAACGACAGGGGCAACGGACAAATAAAACAGCCAAACAACAAGCCCCATACGCTGCAAGATAATGCACAATGGCTCGGAGGTATAGGCGAAGGCATGTGGTTTCAAGTGAGTTTAGTAAATCAAGATAAATCCTATTACAAATTTGAAAGCTTCACCCACACTGGAGTATTAGTCAACGAAGTATACACCCATTATCCCCTAAGGACTTTTGATATAGAAAGCCCCTTTGAAATCACCATGCAGATGGACGGACAATACTTCATTCTACTACAAAGCAATACACAACACCTATTTAAAAAAATAGAAGATAATATTTATAAAAAAACATTAAAGGTAATTTAAAATGGAAGTAACACTATTAAAAGCAAAAATACATACAGTTAAGGTAACGGAGGCCAACGTAGCATATAATGGTTCTATCACTATCGATGCAGATTTACTTGATGCAGCGGGTATAAAAAAATATGAACAAGTATATGTCAATAATGCGGTGAACGGAAGCCGTATAATGACTTATGTTCTCCCTGGAAAGAGAGGAAGTGGCGAAGTATGCATGAATGGTGGTGCAGCATTACATGCCAATGTGGGTGATACAGTGCACATACTATCTTTTATAAATATGTCGCCAGAAGAAGTCGATAAATACCAACCTACGCTCGTATTTACAGAAGATAATAACCGTATAAAATCTATAGAGAAATATAGCTATTGATTGTTATGCCCCCCAGTTTTCGACAGCAAATTGGGGGCGTATTTTATTAAAAGTTCAACTTATTACCACCGTCCAGATTTAGCAGACAGCTCTTAGTATACAGCCATACAAACAGATTGTAGGGGTAAAAGCACAGGTACACAAACAAAACATTCTTCACTATAAAATTTACTCAGAACCAAAGGGCGTCTTATTTTTGCTCTCACTGCTGTACATCCGCAATAGCAAATTTCCCTTCCTCTACGTCAACTAAGATTTTACTTATATAATCTTCTTGAAGAGTAATATCTTTTAACACAACATCAAACCATACCCCATGAGCTGTCTTGGAAGCAACTTTACATTTTTCAACTTCTATACTATCCCAATCTTGACCAGAAATAAGGAATCCTAAGCCTATCCCTGCTTTTGAGGTATCAAACCTGCCTTTCCATTTTTCATCAAACTCTTCTTCACTCATACCCTCTTCTACATCTAAGCCGACTTGCATAGCGTCGGTTTTATACTGATAATATGCAGAGGTAGAAATACTTCTCCTAACTTCATCCAGCATGCCAAGTTCTGTTGTTGTAAAGTATCTATTTATACTTTGCATCAACCACTCCCGTTCTTTAGACACAGTAGTATCCGCTAGTACTGTTTCCGTATTTACTGCTTTCTTGGAAGTGTCTGTATTATTTTGTGGTGCACATGCAAAAACCATACACACCAATGCACTCATTACTGTTTTTTTTAACATCGTTACTCGCTAATGATAAATTACCTGCAATTAAGTGTTCACCCGTTTTTCTTATGGCTCACAAAACAATAAAAGCAGCATTCTTTTACAGCGACAAATTAAATCATTATTTTTTTCACACGACGATTTTTCCGTATTAAAAACATACCTAAATAGCAGCTCACCTCGTGTCAGCTAATATCATGTGCCTAAATATAAACCACCATTTCATAGCGTCAGCCATATGCCTATTAACCTCATAGTTGTCCATTCCGAATGCTGACATCTTTTTCGCCGAATTAATTACCGATTTCACCGAATTTTAGATTCATTTGGTCGAAAACCCGTTTCCTACTTCTTTAATCTGCCCTACTTTTGAATCAACAAATACGACAAGCATTTATAAAAAAATTAACAAAAATAAAGACCATGAGTAACATTATCGCAACCATCATCACTGTCTGTACATTCGCATTTGGATTCAATGCTACTGCAGTAGAAAAAGCCAACCCGCTAAAAGATGTAAACACCAAAAAATTAGCACATACCTATGTAGAGGCTATTACATCTGGACATGTCGAGTATAATAAACATTTATTCACAACAGATTTTGAATACAGTAACGCCAACAACGGACAGACAAACAATAAAACTGAATACCTTAATTTTTTAAAGAAAAATAAAGGTTTACAATACGACTGTGAAACTACTTACGAAATATTGGATCAAACAAATGCGATAGCGCTAGCTAAAGCAAGTATGAAATTCAAGAATTTCACACGCGTGGATTACATCACAATGATTCAAGCAGAGGATGGTTGGAAAGTGAGTAAAGTAGTAACTACCTACCAATAGAAATCTTTAAATTTTCACTATACTATTTTTTTATGCCTGTAACTTTTACAGGCTTTTTTAGTATTCGAAAAAGAGAGATAATAACTTTAACAAAAGATTGACAAGTACTGCTTAATTAACGCCTTTCTTTGTAATAAATATCTTCAAGATACTGCTCTACGCTATGTGTATACTGTTCTTTTGGGCCCCACTCGTCTAGCTCACCATCTAGAAAGAAAAACCAGTTTTTAGTAACTTCATCTTCTACAAAGATATTCTGAGACTTCTGCATGATAGTATATTGAAAGATTTCAACAATACCGTTATCAAAGCGTTTGGCTCCTATAAACTGGTCAGGCTTACCCATAACTCCCATAAAATCGGTCTTGGACATGCCTATGGAAACAAGATTAAGGTCTTTGCGCAAGGATGTTGCACAACCGCTTAATAAAAAGTGAAACAAAGTAAGTAATAGGATAACGTTCTTCATGTAATATACAGTAGTAGTATGAAAAACCAAAAATACACAAAAAGAACGTTATATCACGACAGATTAAAAATGCTGTTAATCTTGCATCAACGCACTACGTCCACCGTCGATAAGGTAGGTAGTGCCATTTGCAAAAGCCCCGTATTTACTAGCTAAAAAAACACACCAACCACCTATTTCTTCGGCAGTCCCTAAACGTTTAACAGGATGTAAATTTACAGTATTTGCTCGTGCTACTATCGGATCATCAAAAGAATCGAACCATTCCTGATTGCCAGGCGTATCTATGAATCCTGGAGCAATACCTACAGCTCGAATACCCGGCCCCCATTCCATAGCAATAGACCTAACCATAGCCAACAGACCTGCTTTAGCCACACTATAAGGAAAACATCCGGGCATAGATGAAAAAGCATGATTAGAACCTATGAGTACGACCAACGCATCGCCAGAAGCAGCTAGCAAAGGCTTTATTGCCTTTGCTAGCTGCCAATGTGCTTCCAAGTTTAATTTTTGATTGAAATTCCAGTCTTCTTGTGTGCATTCTTCTACGGGGCTGAATATATTTTTTCCGGCATTGGACACAAGAACATCAATTTTTCCATACGTTGATTGAATATTCTTTACCATCGTTTCAATAACAGCAACGTCAGTAACATCAGCTTTATAATAATGCCATAAAGAGCTTCCTAAAGAGTCCTTAAGCCTATACACCAGCGGATGTGTTTCTTCCAGCTCGGCACAAACAATAACCTGTGCCCCAGCTTGTGCAAAAACCTGGGCAATACCAAGCCCTATGCCTGAAACTCCGCCTGATATGAAAACTATTTTATCACTTAAATCAATAGATAAAGACATGCAAAATCACTTTTAATTAAACATAAAAACCTACTCTGGGTTCTAAAACACCAGGATGTTTTTCCATTTCCTCTTCCACCAAATCAACGCCCAACCCTGGCCGATCAGATAATGTCAAAACGCCATTTTTCACCATATCAGCAATCGGGTGATCAATAACTTCATCACGCCACGATACATCATTGAACATAAATTCCTGACGGAAGAAGTTAGGCACAGAAGCGCAGACATGTGCACTGGCTAAAGTAGATAAAGGTCCATTAGGATTGTGCGGTGCAAGTAGAACGTTGTATGCTTCCATCATAGTGGCCATACGTTTCATTTCAGAGGGTCCACCGCAACGGGTAATATCCGGCATCATAATATCACAAACATGCTGCTCTAAGACAGGGCGGATACCATGTCGTGTATAATGACGTTCGCCTACACAAATCGACACATTGGAGGGTATACGTTCGCGCATTGCACGCAGTGTATTTGCATTTTCAGGCCCTGCAGGTTCTTCATACCATGTAATATCTAAAGCAGATAGTCGTTGTGCCATTTTTACAGCGACACGATAGTTAAGCATAGCATGTGTTTCGATCATGATATCAAAGTCTGGTCCCACAGCATCGCGCACCGACTGACTGACTTCAAAAGCCAGGTCCTGCTGAGCTGCCGTTAGCGTAAGATTAGAGGAAAGATCCTCGCCATACAAATAATTGGTATGCGCAAAGGGGTCAAATTTTAGTCCCGTAAAGCCTGCCTCCTTAACTTTTAGTGCTTGCGCAGCATAGTCAGCGGCATTATGTCCGCCGCCCGTAAACCAATAATTGGCATATAGTAAAATATCTGTTCGAAAAGCACCGCCTAACAGCTCATAACAGGGTACACCCAATACTTTAGCTTTTAAATCAAGCAAAGCCATATCTATACCGCTGATCGCGCACATACTAGCGCCGTATGGCCCAACCCAATTAAGGTCACGATAAAGTTTTGTCCAAATAAAATCGGTTTTCATAGGATCCAAACCTATAACACGTTGCCCTACGTGCTTAGCAGCTTCGTATACTAACGGACTGCCGGGCCAATTTGTAGCCTCTCCAACGCCGGTGTGCCCCGTATCCGTATATATTTTAAGCATAGTCCAGTTGTATTTAACCCCTTCGACCAACCATACTTTGACGTCTACTATTTTCATCTGTATATAATTATTTTTCTTTTATCTTGTTGCTAGCATACACCAAATAGCTTATTTGCTCACTAAAAACAAAACTATCGGTTGTATGTTCTAATTCTACTGAATAAACAGAGTCATTCCACCTCTAATCACATCGCCTTTCTTTAACGTAAGGCGTCCGTTACTATGCGGAGAGCCATAAAATGGCTCTGAACCATTATTGGTATAATCGGCCACTAACCATTGGATACGCTCGTCCTGTTTCCAAGTTCGTGACGCATGTTTCGCGTTGGAAAACACCTTAACTGCCGCCTCAGCATCGTTCCGAAGACTTGCTGTATAAATATTCGCTTTAGTAGATCTAAAATCATTTGTACCCAAAGTACTCGGCTCATCTTTCCATACTTTTGCCAATGGTTTACCATGTGCTTCAACTTCATAAACCTCATTAGCCCCTAACAATGCTTCACCCTGATTACGGCCGATATGATCTTCAGGGTAATAACTAAATGTACCTTTTCTATCCCAACTTAATTGCGCATAGCTCAACGGAAGTTCCATCATAAGGCCATACTGGTAAACAGGAAGATCAGCCTGATCGTAGATCATTTCATAGTACGTCTTTAATAAACCTTTGCTATCGAAAACAAAACGTTGCTTTCCTGTACCATTTTGATACATTAGGTTGACATCAACGAGTATACTATCTTGGGCATCTGTAGCTTCAACACCTGTAGCAAACAAGGTGTATTGCTCATAATGTTTGATAGGGTATATATTATTCTGATAAGTCTCTCCAGCTACATTTGGCTTACCACCATCTTCCTTATTGGCGGCGATGACCGCTACAGAAGGCCCTTTTGTTAAAACCTGTGCTCCATTTTTGCGAACAGAAGTCATTAGACCGTAGGTTTTACTAATGGTATAATGCACATCTCCTTGCTGTACATAAATAAAGGCTGAATCTTGTGTTAACGTAAGTGCTTTAACTGCTGTAGGATAAACCGTCGCTGCTCTTTCTTCAAAGATTTCTCTATCTATTTCGAAACCGCGACTATCAAAAGCTGATATTTCTAATCTACGGTAACTTGTGATACCCGGAATAATCAGTACACCTTCAGAGCGGGCTGGTATTGCAGATTTTACAGTTATACTCTGCCCATCAACTTCAACATTAAAAGTAACATCAGCTAGGGAGCGAAAATCATAGCGATTGGCTACAGTTACGGCAATTCCCTTATCTGCTAAGCGAGGGTTGGATATTTTAACGGGCGAATAAGCCTTTTTCATTCCATAAAACTCTGGTTTTGCTCTACGCCAACCATCAACAGGCCCCCAAGGACCATAACCGACAATACGCCCATCGGGTAGATGAAAAGTATCATCGATACCACTCCAGATTGCGCCTCCCAGATTACCCTTATGCACATAAATCGAGTCGAAAAATGTGACCATCCCCGCATTGAAAGCCTCACGTACGCCAGGGTCTGTCAACAGTTCTCGTCTATTATAAGTAGATAGGTGTGCATACTCGCCAAATAAAGTAGGCCTCGACATGGTATCCGTAGCTGCAGGCCCGGTTATTCCGGGGTAATGGTAATTGGCAATATCAGCCTTGCTCCCAGCATTATTAAAACCGCCCCAAGTTTGATCATGAAAACTTGTAGGCCGTGTTTTATCCAATCCTTTCACAACTTTATTAACTTCTACCCAGAGATCGCTCCAGCGCGACTCATTGCCTAAAGACCATATAATCACAGATGGATGTTTTTTGTAACTCATCACGTTGTCAATATTAGCCGCTAACATCGTAGAAAGATATTTCTTGTCCTGATAATCCCAGTGCCTCCAGATAGGCGACGCATGGTGCATAATCCAGTTTAAAGCCGATTCACTCTCTACATACAAGCCAAGCTCGTCAGCCGCTTCTAAGAACTCTTCGGACGCAGGATAATGCGATGTGCGGATATAGTTTAGATTACCAGACAGGAATAATTCGGCATCCTGACGATCCAGCTCGGGCTTGGATGCCCTACCCAATAAAGGGTGGACCGCATGACGGTTTACTCCTTTTAGCTTAACAGGTCTTCCATTCACTAAAAGCTCATTTCCTTTCACTTCTATTTCACGAAAACCTACTTTCTGCTTCGTCGTTTGCAACACCATAGAACCACTCAAAAGCTCCGTCGTCAGCTCGTAGAGATACGGCGTTTCAGCTGTCCAGGCATTAGGCTTATTCACTTTCACCGCATAGTCTATTGTAACTTGCTCCTGAGTCTGAATATGCTTTTTGTCTGTGTTTTTTTGAAACACCTGCCTGCCCTCTTTATCTTTTAAAGTATAACGCAGCACAAGATCAGCCGCTAGGTCAGATTGGTTGGTCAGAACAGCGTCTAAATTTAAAGTTGCATGTTCAAACTTGTCATCAAAGTCTGTTCCCACATTAAGATCAGCAATATTCTGCTGTGGCAACGCAAATACCGTTACTTTACGCAAAATACCTCCAACGGTGTGCGCTGCATATTGTGACGTACAGGACAGAATATCACTTATCGTATTAGCACGTACCTCAACTGTTAATTGATTTTGCCCGATTCTTACCGCATCGGTAA
Source organism: Sphingobacterium sp. UT-1RO-CII-1 (assembly GCF_026711005.1). Classification (GTDB taxonomy): domain Bacteria; phylum Bacteroidota; class Bacteroidia; order Sphingobacteriales; family Sphingobacteriaceae; genus Sphingobacterium. Next base: position 361,673 of record NZ_JAPPVJ010000005.1, read on the forward strand.
TATCCATTTCAAAAGCAACAAATCCCCCTTCATGACTGCCTATCGTTTGACCGTTAACTTTTACCAAAGCATGCGAACTAACAGCATCAAATTTGATTACGATCCGGTTTCCCTTCCAGTTTTCAGGAATATCAAAATTTCGCTCATATACGGCTTTTTCGCCTGGAGCTACCGAGAATCCCTGCATTTCCCACTCACCTGGAACAACGATCTGACTAGCTTGTCCAGCCTCTACACGAAAACTCCATCTACCATTCAAAGAAAAGCTGGGTTTGTCCACTTTCCCCACTTGTATTGGAACAGGTGAGATACGTTGGCTCAGCACCTGTTGCTGCGCTATACCTACCTGCGTTAGGCTTATAACCAATGCAAGTATTATACTTTTTGTTTTATCAATTACCATACTTTTACATTATTCCATATTTGTCAAAAGCATCTTTTGCACCCATACCTTCCAAAACTTTCTGCAAAACTACTTTTTCACTTCTAGCTTTTTCCAAAGCACGCGTAAATATTTCGGCTTCATGTTCTTTCGGCACTACACATACTCCATCTATATCGCCGATCAAGATATCGCCATCATTAATCAAAATATTATTAAAATAAATAGGCACTCGCCAATCGATAACTTTACCGCGAGGAGCCTGATCTTGTGCATAGCGACCTAACGAAAAGCATGGAAAGTCTAGTGCGAGAATACCGGTTGTATCTCTAGAGTAACCATTAACTACTGCACCAGCCCCACCCAACATTTTTGCTCGTGCACTCATAATTTCACCCCAAACGGCATATTCTGGGGAAGAGCCACTACATATATAAATTTCATCTTCTTTTAAATCGTCCAATGCTTCTAACATATAACCGAAGGTTTTTGCCAACACTGGGTTTTTTGATGTTGACTCACCTAAGGAGCAGACATCAGCTTCTAAAACTGTCATAGCACGACCAACAACAAACATATCGTCACGTAACGGTTGAATATCGGCACCTAAAAACTGGTGAAACATCCCCATCTTATCCATGATATCACCAATAACCGCTGTAAACAACTCTCTACGTACAAGAGCAAAAAGCTCTTTGTCATTACTCCACTCTAATTGCATAATGTATTTTTTATTTACTTGTATATTTATATTAATCGACTATTTATTTCAACCTACCAAAGCACAATATACAGTGCAGTAACTATACCTATAATCAGTAGACTGATAATTTTAAAAGAATCAGAGACAAGAAACATCTCTTTTTTTAGAACAATCCCAGAGTTTCTGGCTCGCTTCCTATCTATGAAACTGACGAATATCATGGTTAGTACTGTAAAAATAAAGACAACCAAAATTCTATTCATAAAAGGCAGCTCATTCAACCAAAAATTTTTAAACACTAATGAATAGAAAAAAGTAGATACAGCGCCAGCTAACGCTGCATTTGCTGTTGTCCAATTGGTTAAAATTCCCATTAAGAAAATAGCTAGAACCCCAGGTGTAATAAAACCGGTAAACTCTTGGATGAATTGAAAACCTTGGTCGAGGTTACTTAACAAAGGAGCTAAAGCAGCGCCAATAAAAAGAGAAATAACAATAGCATATTTACCCAATTTGACAAGTGTTTCTTCGCTTACTTGATCGTTCTTTATATGCTTATAAATATCCAACGATACTATCGTTGCAATACTGTTCACCTTACCTGCCAATGAAGCTACAATAGCGGCTGTCAATGCAGCAAATGCCATACCCTTAAAACCTGTTGGCAAGATAGACAGTAACAAGGGATAGGCTTTATCGGGCTTAACAACACCCGAGTCAAGCATGCCATGCGCAAACACACCTGTACCATTTTGGTAAAGATAAAAAGCAGCTATGCCAGGTAGCACAACAATAAGAGGTATGAGCAACTTTAAGAAAGCAGCAAACAACATTCCTTGTTGAGCGGTTTTTAGATCTTTTGCCCCCAAAGCTCGCTGTGTAATATACTGATTACAACCCCAGTAAGAAAGGTTCATAATCCACATACCACCAATAATAACCGACCAGCCAGGCAGATCCATATAAGCATCTCCTCCATCAGGTTTAATCAATTGTCCCTTTTCAATAAACATATGAAAATGCGAAGGCACCTCATCACGCAAAACGCTGAGACCTTGCCACCAGCCCTGTAACCCCTCAGAATCGGCTACTAAACTAACTGCTACATAAGTCGTCGTAAGTCCACCTATAATCAAAAGCACGACCTGAATAACATCAGTATAACCGATAACCTTCATTCCACCCAAAGCAATCACAGCTGCCAATACGGCCAACACCCAGACACACCATATAAATGGAATATCTACAATAGCATGTATAGCTAAAGCTCCCAGGTATAAGATAGAGCTCAGATTTACAAAAACGTAGACCAAAACCCAAAAAACAGCCATAATCATACTAACCCGGGCATCAAAACGCTTACGCAAAAACTCGGGCATCGTATATATTTTGTTTTTCAGGTAAATAGGCAAGAAGAAGTAAGCCACTATAATAAGGCCTACAGCTGCCATCCACTCGTAAGAAGCAATAGCAATGCCTACTGCAAAGCCCGAACCAGACATGCCGATAAACTGCTCAGCAGAAATATTTGAAGCAATAATAGAAGCACCTATGGCCCACCATGCTAAAGATCCTTCGGCCAAAAAAAAGTCGTGGCTCAGAGATCCTGAGCTCGACTTTTTCTTATAGATATAATAACCATATCCGCCCACTAGGACGAAGTACAGCATGAATATGATTTGGTCTATCCAACTTAACATAGCTTAGCTATTAAAATATATCGCTTAAAAGCGGACAGAAACACCTCCATTAATAGGCGAAGCTTCTAATGTTTTACAGTAATTCCCCCACGCTATTTCAGGATAATCCCATTTATTGTTTACATACAATACCAACTGCTCGTCTTCCAAACGGTCCATGCGACAGGCAACATTCGAATCCGCAGAGACCACCGACATCAGGTCTTTACCTTTAGCCGAAAGCGAGTAGTGGTAAATGTCCTCCTTCATACCTTTAGCTTTCTGCGTCAGTGGCTTATTACTTCTTGCGCCCCGATCGGCCCAATAGTAATAATTATGGGTATCTTGATCCCAAGCCTGAACAGGTTGTTCACCGTAAGCAGCTTGCTTACTCTCAAAAAGTTTTACCCGACCTTCGTTACCAGCAAATTCACCTGCTGGATAATAATTCCAGTAGCCATCACGCTCCCAAGTTAATTCATCAACAATATCGGCTAAATAGTATTTGATACCCAGCTCCCGAAGATAGCCGTTAGGTTCTCCCTCCGTGCGGTACTTGGTAGTCATTTCTCCGTTAGAAGAAATAGTGATATCGAAAAACGCTTTTAAATCTTGGTAAGTACCTGCAATAGTAATAAGCGCAGCACCATTCTTCAGGCTAACCTGTAAATTTTCTTTTGTCCAATCCCTATCATTAGCCAGAAACTTGTTTGCACTTTTACGTACCTCAGCGCCTGTCAAATGGTTGAGATTAATATCCACGTTCATGAAGGGCCCTTTCTGAATAAATATTTTTCCATTTTTCGTTGCCCCCTCAATCAGTCCTGACGTCTTCGATACCGGTATAACAAAGTCACCTCCCTTAATCGTGTAATAGTTTGCATCTTCAGTCAGTTGCAGTGATCCTTTATGGGTAGCAGTAGGCATCTGTACTGGTCGCTCTCCAAAAAAGTACACATATGTATCTACAACGCTTCCGTCGACAGAAATGAAGTTTAAAAGAACGGACTCTCCCTTAGTCCAATTTTCGGCTGGGATTACAAATTCTCCTTTTTCATGTGGTTGAATGGCAGGTAACGACGTTATTTTCTTCTTACCTTTATATGTATATTCTAACTTAATTTCATCTAATACGGTATGATCGTACCTATTGTAAACGGGCAATGTGATAGCCTGATATGGAGAAAAGTCTGTAATAACCTTACCTTCAAAAGTGATACGTACTGGAGATTGTGCTTTTTTAGTAGACCAAAATTCGGGCTTAGGCCTTCTCCATATGTCAACAATCCCCCACTCGCCATAACCTACAGCGGCTCCCTGATATCCCTCTGGCTTAGCTGTTTTAGCAAATTCATTCCAAAAGTTAGTTCCTTTTTTAAGCTTCTGCGGAATCATAAACACCTCATCTACATAACCCCATATAGCACCTCCTAACCCTCCCTTTTTAGGAAAAAGACCTCCCCACATCATCTCCATAGATATACCCCAAAACTCACGTATATTTGGATCATCACGCAATGTTTGGTAGGTATAGCATGCAGGATGCGCCCACTCATCAAATAGTGCCGGTATACCATGCCCTTCATAACCTTCCGTTTTTTTACCAAACTGAGTAAGGTTACCATGCACATCTTGATAGTGCATACTAAGGATCTCATATATTTTAGCGTCATCATGCTGTGCTCCTGGATAACTCCAAATTACAGGACGAGTCCGATCTGTAGCTTTAACATAATCCCAGCTTTTTCTAAAATTCATACCGTATATGGACTCATTACCAATCGACCAAATGATAACCGAAGGATGGGATTTAAAAGTATTTACCATTTCACGGCACTGGCTTACATATTGATCAGTATGAGCCGGATCATCCTGTGTGGCTCCTGGCGCATAGTTTTTCTGTCTATAGGTGTCAACGAAGCAAACTGCTGTCTCTACCTCAACATATATACCATGGCGATTACATAATTCTACAAAACGCTCAGTTGGCGGATAATGTGAAGTACGAACAAAGTTTATATGTGAATCTTTAAACAACTGCACATCCAAGCTGTCGTAATAAGGTGTACTTACACGTCCTAGTGTGGGGTGAACATCATGTCTATTTGCTCCTCTAAGTTTAACAGGCTTGCCATTAACAAACATTTGATCAGCTACTACTTTCACCTCCCGAAAACCTACTTGCTTGCTGAAAGAATAACTGTCTCTTCCATCCTTTTTAACCTGTACCTCTAAACGGTATAAATTGGGGTGCTCTGCGTCCCACTTTAACGGGTTTTTAACTTTAAAACTATTAACGTTGTAACCTTTATTAAGGGCAAAGCTCTGCTCACCGTCACCCACCAAACGATTATCTGCATCGAACAACTTATAGCTTACAGATGCCGCTAGATGTTCATTGGTTGCGAAACTCATTTTCAAAACAGCATCTTTATAATGTTTATCCAAAATGGTTTCTATACCAAAGTCCATTAGAGAATTAGACGCTGTAGCGAACAAAGTAACATCACGTAATATACCGCCTATAGGGTGATGAGCATACCCCGATGCATAAGAAATATCAAACTGTTGATCCTGAACCTCCAAAGACACCTCATTCTTAGAGCCTATTTCTATATATGGGGTTATATCGGTTTCCCAACGAGTAAAACCGCCAAGATGAGTGCGTATTTCTTTACCATTAATATATAAAATTGCCTTACTGTACACTCCGTCAAAACGCAACACGACTTTCTTACCGGCATAATCTTTTGGAACAGTAAATTGTCTTTTATAGAAAAATGATTTATCATGTGAGATACCATAACCTTGCATCACGGCTTCACCCGGAACTTGAATAGAGTCCCAATCCGAGTTAGCATCAAACTTAAACTCCCATTCGCCATTAAGGGATAACACATTTCTCTTTACTCCTGCTGTTTTATCAGGAAGCTGATAAGCTTGTTCTTCTTCAAACTCCACAGCAAATACAATCTGAGAAATTAGCAGAAAAAACAGCATCACTAGTTTATTCATCATACTTTATATTTATTTCAATCCACACAACCTATAAAAGGCTTTATATATCATAATCTATACAAAACTAGATGAAACAACAATAGAAAACTAAAACTAGACACACATAAACTAAAACTTTTTTATCCTATAACAAAACATCAAAATCAAAATAAAGACAATATTGTTTCACTTATTATTTATATGTATATTTGTTCTATTCTGATATAGAACCTAACTATTATAAAATATTATGAAAGCAAAATTTATAGAACTTAGCCCTCCTAATGAGAAAACAATACATATAAAACAAGTCGATGAAAATTTCTTGCGTAATCCTCTACATTTTCATGAATTATGTGAATTGGTTTTTATTCAAGAAAGTTTTGGAAAGCGCATTGTTGGCAATCATGTAGCTTCTTTTAATGCAGGCGAACTAGTCTTAATGGGACCTAACCTTCCACATATTTGGCGCAACGACGATGTGTTTTTAGATGGCACTCATGATGAACGAGCAAAAGCTATAGTAGTTTACTTCCCATCAGACTTTCTCCTACAGCTAACAGACGATCAATCTATCATATCGGCAATGCAAAGCTTTATAAATAGAAGTAAACGGGGGTTACTTTTTCAAGGAGAAACCCTCGAGAAGGCCAAAAAGATAATGGAAGAACTGGAAACAAAAACGAGTTTTACACGTATTACAAAATTTCTAAATCTAATTGAACTCCTTTATCAATCAAATGAATATGAAACTTTGGCTTCAGATGGCTACAAACCTACTTTCAATGAGCAAGAAACTGATCGTATAAACTTAGTATATGTTTATGTAATGCAAAATTTTAAAGATACTGTTTCGCTACAGAAAGCCGCCGATTTACTACATATGACACCCAATGCTTTTTGTCGCTACTTCAAACGCCATACTAAAAAATCTTTTACAAGGTTTGTTAACGAGATGCGTATAGGACACGCTTGCAAACTATTACTTGACAAATCCTTAACAATATCTGAAATATGCTATCAAAGCGGCTATCAAAACCTTACTAATTTCAATAAATTTTTTAAACTTATTATGCTTAAAAGTCCTCGGGAATACAGGAAAGATATGGAGATATAAAAAGTTTTATAATATTTTTAATCAAAAAAGCCGCTCTATATGAAATAGAACGGCCAATAAAATTAAACAACAATAATTTTCAACTACTGGGTCGGGTTCTGCGTTAAAGTGCCCGGATAAGAGTTTATTGCATCTTGAGGGATATAATAAACTACACGATAATCTGTAGCTTCAATTTCCTCAGTTTGTCTATGTGGTCCCGGATAACGTCTTACTAATGTACCACCGTTTCTAAACACATCGTAGCTACGTTCAGCTTGGTATGCCAGCTCTAACTGTCTTTCCTTATCAATACGCTCCTGCGCATTCGCCCCATTCAAAGATGCATATCTACCATTAACAATCGAACGTGTCCTGATTTCATTTAAATCAGTTAAAGCCGAACCGTAATTACCCAGTTTTGCATAAGCTTCAGCACGGTTTAAATAAACCTCTCCTAAACGGCTAATTACCGGTGAATGCAAATGAGAATCTTCTCCTTCACGCGAACTTTTTGTAATATAGAACTGCGGATAACCATAATTTAAAGCTATAAAATTATCAATAACTCCTTCATAAACATCGCTCACCCCATCTTCTTCATACGAAATACTATACTTGCCCGCAGCCGGATCGACCGGTTTTAAAGTATACTTTTCGTCCTCTCTTGTAGCTATATACGTATTACCACTTTTCACAACATCAAACTGCAGATAGTTTAGGTTTCCATTTTTACCTTTCTTTATAAATCGGAATACCTCTCTGTAATTGCCTTTATCATCTTTACTATAATTAGGCTCAATAAAAGCAGCGCGCGCATCTACCATTGTTTTACTATCTTCACGCCAGTCATTACGCCCTGTCTCATCAAGTAAACTCAAGTATTTACCACTAGCATACATCTCACCCCAGCCCATACCACCGATTACCGCGTACATACCTCCTACACCGTAATAATGATTGTCTCCCGAGAACTCGGAAGCCAAGCGCTTAACCGCAAAAATAGTCTCAGCATTGTTTTCAGGAGTGTAAGTGTTGTATTTCATAAACTGCTCTCTCGGCAACAAACTGAAACTACCTGATTGTATTACTTTATCAGCATACTTTACTGCCTCTCCAGCATATTCCCTATTCGGGTTTTCATATGTTCCGCTCATGTAAAGATACACTCGAGATAGTAATGCCTGAGCCGCTTCTTTTGAAGCGCGGATAGCACCCTCTGATTTTGTCAGAAGCTCTTCTGCCTTTTTAAGATCTTCAATAATCAATTCATAATTCTTTTTAACCGTAACCCGGTCTTCCAGTTCTAAATTGATAACATCATCTGGCGTACCATTCACTATAGGCACACCTAAGTTTGTTTCTGGACTTTGATAATAAGGACGCCCATATGCACGCACCAAATAAAAGTACATCAAACCTCGAACATAATAGCTTTCACCCAAACGATTATCATAAACTTCAGTTTGCCCTTCTTCAAACATATTTATAATATTCGAAGCCTGCGCGATAGCTTTATAGCTCGAGTTCCAAAAACTATTTAAACGACCATTAACAGGAGTGCGGGAAAACGAAATAAATTCATAAAAATCATCCGTAGACTCTCCTCTAATCATCATATTATCCCCTGCATACTCCCCTGCTCTATGCATAGGGTCAGACCATGTTTTCAACTGTGAGTACATACCATTAAGCATGGATTCCATATAAGCATCAGGGTCATTGGCAATATCATTACCATCCATCTCCCCATAAGGCTTACGATCAATATCACAAGCTGTGAACGCTGCCGCAGCTAATAAAATATAAAATATCTTCTTCATACAATTCTTTTCAAATTAAAATGTAACATTTACGCCAAATAAAAACTTCTTTGTCATCGGGTAAACCGCCGGTCCGGCAGTATTAATTACAGCTCCATCAACAGAAGGGACTTCTGGATCTACTCCAGAATAACCTGTAATTGTAAACAAGTTTTCACCAGCAAAGAAAACACGTAGATTACTAATATTATATTGTTTTAAATCGAAATTATAACCAAGCGTTAAAGAACGCATTTTTAAGAAATCATTCTTCTCTAAATAACGTGTGGAGACTTTGTTACCTTGGTCTGTGTTACCGTAACGGGCAATAGGGTGTGTAGCCACATCTCCCGGTTTTTCCCAACGGCTCCAACCTGATAATAACCTCATTTGATTTCTATCATTATATGTTCCATCCGAATCATACTCTTGACGGGCATAATTATAAGCTTTGCCACCAATAGAATAACCAAATACAGCATTCAAATCAAATTGTTTGTAGCGCAAGAAAGTAGAGAAACCACCAAACACATCAGGAGATGATTTACCTAATTTCTGATAAGTAGCTTTAGAATAATCGGAAGTAGTATTGCGCACAGTATTACCTTCATCATCTTCACCTACGACATACCACATAGGAGCTCCAGTATCAACGTTTACACCAGCCCATTCTTTCATATAATATGTATCAACCGGCAAACCTGGCTCCAACACTCGTTGAGCCGAGCCTGCAATATTCAAACCGTCACCAACAATAATAGGTCTGGTCGAGTAAGTACCATCTGCACCTTTGGTTTTATAGAGTTTAGTCAACTTGTTTACGTTATGTCCAAGATTAACATCTACACTCCACGTCCAATCATCTTTACGGATAATATCACCGCCAAGTGTTAACTCAATACCTTTGTTACGCATTTCACCGATATTCTGCCAAATAGAAGTAATACCGACAGTACCCGTTACAGGGACACGATAGAGTATATTATCGGTGTTTTTCACATAATAATCCATCGTTACACGTGCACGATTATTCCAAAAAGAAGCATCTGCACCTACACCTGTAGTATATGTTTTTTCCCACGTAAGGTCTTTATTACCCTTTTGACTAATTAATGCTCCAGGTTTTCCGTTATAGCTTGAAGACACCGAGTACAAATCATATTGTGGATATAAAGAGCTCGGGCGGTTACCCACAGAACCATAGGAAGCCCGTACCTTCAACTCATCTACCCAAGCAGCATTAAACCATGATTCTCTGTGCAAATTCCACCCTCCACTTACTGAAAAGAAATTTCCATATTTGGCATTATCACCAAAATTAGAAGCTCCGTCGCGACGGAATGAAACTTGAGCTAAATACCGACCATCATAAGAATAATTGGCATTAGATAATAGGGACTGAACAGCCCACTCAGAAATAGCTCCCTTCGTACGCTCAGGCAATGCAACAACATCCAACACTTCAAAACCCGGTATAAAACCTGTGCCATATACATCTAATGTTTTACTCCAGTAATCATTAAATTCATAACCGGCAACACCATTTAAAGAGTGTTTATCCCAAGTTTTGTTAAACCTCAATATTTGACTCGTGTAGCGGCGGGCATATTCCGAACGATAATCTGTTAAACGACCGTCTATATTTTGTCCTCCATTTGATCTTGGATCTGTATATCCTGCTGCACTATAAGTATTATATCTATAATTATTAACAGAAGCAAAAGTCAACCAATCGGTTATCTTTACATCGAAGTCCAAGTTCCCCATAAACTCGTAGTTCTTATTAGCAGAATGATTCCACTGTAAATCACGTAAGTAGTTTGTATTTGCGCTGTTTACCCAGCCACTATAACGATGTGGCACTAGATTACCGTTTTCATCATAAGGACTATCCCACGGCAAATTTGAATACATAGCTCCTACAGAATACTGTCTATCTTCCACGTCACGCTTTGCGCCAACAATCGATGGTTTAATAGAAAGCCATTCATAAGGCTTGTAGGTAGTTTTTAAACGGAAGTTGTAGCGTGTAAAATCATAACCTTTAACTGCTCCCACTTCATCGTAAAGCCCTACAGACATGTACGACTGTAATTTTTCATTACCTCCTTGAATGGAAATATTGTGATTTTGTGTGAAACCACTTTTTGTTGCTAAGTCCCACCAATCAAAATTACTTTCGCGCAATTCCGGGTTCCATCGCGGAAATTCAATGGTACTAGCATTAGCAAAAGAAGCATAATAATCATATAACTCCGCCCCGTTCATCATCTTCATCCGACCATTGCTCAACGAGTTGAAACCAATTTTGCTGGAAGCATTAATCACCGTTTTACCAACTTTCGCATTTTTTGTAGTAACGACAATCACACCATTTGCACCTTGCGAACCATAAATGGCCGTAGAAGCTGCATCTTTTAAAATCGTCATCGACTCCACATCGTCCGGGTTAATATCACCAACATTGGAACCAACAATAACCCCATCAATCACCCATAAAGGCGCGGTAGTACCATTTAATGTCGCCTGACCTCGGATAACTACAGCTCCTCTAGAACCTGGTTGACTAGAACCTGGAGAAACATACACACCTGGCGATTTGCCATTAAGCATATTCTCCAATGATGGAGTCGTTACGTCACGTAAATCATCCCCTTTAACACTGTGTAAAGCTCCTGTAAGGCTTTCCTTCTTTTGAGTACCATAGCCAACTACAACCACTTCCTCTAAAGCTTCTTCATTTGAACTTAAAAAAACTTGAACCGTACCGCTTCCTATAACCTCACTATATGAAGCATAGCCAACTGCTGTAAAAACTAAGCTTTCTCCAACGGAAGCAGAAATACTAAAATTCCCTTCATCATCTGTAGAGGTAGCTAAACCTGTTTTGCCCTTTACCGATACAGTTACGCCAGCCAAGGGGCCATTGGACGAAGTAACTTGACCAGTTACCTTGGTCTGTTGTACAACTTCAACAACTGACACATCATTAGTTGCAAAAGCAACATTAATAGCAGGAATAGCGAGCATTAAGCAAGAAGCTAAATGTAAACTCTTACATGCAAAAAAAGGATGTGTAATTTTTTTCATCATAAAATAACATCTTTAATTAATTATTAGCTAACAAATTGTTAAACTATTGTTAAAATCTAAGGTATAGTATTGAAAACAATTAATGAAAGAGCAAATAACATCAAACGATTGCGTAAAGAAAAAATGACAAAACGCACTAAATAACGTAGCTAAAACAAACAAAAGCTAAACAACTAAATAAATAAAATGAAAGCCAAAAACACCATTATATTTGCTAAACAACTAAAAATACATTATCTTTGTCGCATCATAATTTAGGTTTATAATTGGTTAGTTAATAGGTTTTCATTCTCCCCGTTTGAAAACCTATTTTTTTATAATACCATAAATCAAATCGATAATAACCTATTCCCCATCAATACAAACCATCAGTAATAACATAATAACAAGAGAAGCACATAAAAAAAGCTGTATCTCAAAATCCAATAGAAATTAGACTTGAAATACAGCTTCCTCTGTAGGAAAGGCTAATAATATGCTCCCGTTTACCTTATGCGAACGTATTGTTTAACAAATACCAGCATAAGAGACATTTCCAAATATCATTTACTTTAAGCATATTTACAGATAGCATCTATTTAAAACAACAAATTGTGATATTCAACTCTTAATGAAAAAGAACTTCGGAATCAAAGATATTGCCAAAATGCTTAACATCTCGGTATCAACTGTTTCGAGAGCTCTTCGTGATGCACATGATGTTAATCCAGAGACGAGAAGAAAAGTCCTAGATCTCACTGAAAAGCTAAATTTTAAACCAAATAAAAATGCAGCAGCGTTAGCTTCTGGAAACACTCGTAATATAGGTGTCGTATTACCTTTCATTACCAACTATTATTTTTCTACAGTTATTTCTGGTATACAAGAGGAAGCCTATAACCAAGGATACAATATCATTTTGTATCTCACACACGATGATGTCGAGAGAGAAAGAAAACTTCTAAAAAACATCGAAATGACCAGCCTTGATGGTTTATTAATATCCATTTCTTCAAATTCAGACATACTGGACCATTTTCAAAATTTATTAAACAATGGCCTACCAATCGTATTTTTTGACCGGGTTCCGCCTATCGACGAAGTCTCCAAAGTAATGCAAAGTGATTTTGACGGGGCTTACCTTGCCACATCCCATCTCCTTGAAAATGGCTATAAAAAAATTGCACATATTGCAGGTCCTGAAAATTTAAACTTCACACAAGAGCGTCTTCGTGGATATCGCCAAGCACTGCAACATGCCAATATCCCCTACCAATCAGATTACACTATTTTTTCAGGGTTCGATCAGTCGAGTGGCTTTACTGATACACTGAACCTCTTTCAACTTCCTTCTCCTCCTAACGCAATCTTTGCTGTAAACGACAGAAAGGCTGTAGGCGCAATACAAGCTCTTAAATCAATAAAAGTAAAAGTAGGTCTGGAATGTGCAGTTATAGGGTTTACAAATGATCCGATAGCAACAGTTATAGAACCCAATTTAACAACTGTTGAGGAACCTGCTTTTGAAATAGGAAAACAAAGCTGTCAATTATTAATCAAACATATAAAAAATAAAAGTTACGAATCTCGAGAAATTCTTATTCCCGGCAAACTTCTCCGACGAGATTCTGTAAAGAACAATCAATTACGATAAACTACCTTTCCCCTTATAATTGTACTTTTTACATTTATATCTTCATCAAAGAGAACCAGATCCGCATTTTTACCGACCGCAATAGTCCCCATAAATTTGGCACAATTAATTATACGCGCCGGATTAAGTGTAAGCATCTGCACGGCAGTTGATAAATCTACCTCAGCCACATTCACCATCGTTCTAATCAACCTATCTGCTGTTGCTACACTTCCTGCAAAAGAACTGCGGTCAGGTAGCTTTGCCACACCGTCCTCCACAATAACCTCAAGACCTGTAGACTTCCCTCCCAAGATACTTTTACCTTCAGGCATACCTGCTGCTCGCATAGCGTCCGTCGTAAGTATAATACTATCTTTAGATTTAATCTTACAGATCAGCTTCAAAAAAGGTTCAGGCAGATGTACCCCATCAGCAATAATTTCTACATCGATATCATCTATTAACAGACACGATTCTATCGCACCTGCATAGCGGTATGAATCTTTACGTGTCATACCCGACATCCCAGAATAAAGATGCGTGGCCAAAGTATATCCATTTTCAACCGCTTTTAGAATATCATCATACACAGCATCTGTGTGAGCTATAGAAGCAATAACACCCATCCTATTCAAATAAAGTGCAAGTTCCAAAGCTCCCGGAAGTTCTGGCGCAGCACTCCATCGTGCAATGAGATGACCATAGTTCTTTAGTATATCTAAATACTCTCTACGATCTGGATTTCGAATATATCGAGGGTCCTGCGCGCCTCTTTGATTCATTGCAAAATAAGGACCTTCCAGATGTAATCCTAAAAATCGAACTCCCTTATTACTCGCATTCAAAACCTCATCGTAAACAGCAAATGTATCAAGCAGCGCCTTCCTATCACTAGTTAAGGTAGTCGGTAACATCGACGTCGTCCCATATTTCACATGAGTTTCAGCAACAGTAAAATAAGCATCCACTTCATTATCCATAAAGTCTGCCCCACCCCCACCATGTACATGAAGATCAATAAAACCCGGAGAAAGGTAAAGTCCCCCCGCATCGATCACCTTTTCATTCACATGCTTAAGATTTGGTTTATCTTTTTCGTCCCCCATAGCAACTATAGTAGGACCTTTTGCTTGAAGCCACCCATTTTTAATAATGCGAAACGGCGTTATTATTTGTGCATTTATAATTGTTAGCATATTTATACCCTATAAACGTGTCCATGACTTTATTCTGTGCCCGTAAAAAGCGTAAAATGCAATATACGAAAAACAAGGGACTAATACCCAATAAGCTATCTGTTCCCCCACACTATCAGCCAGCCCTCCATAAACGATTGGTAAAATCGCATTACCACATAATCCCATAATCAATAACGCTGACCCTTGCTTCGCATACTCACCAAGACCATTTAAAGCCAAAGGCCAAATACCCGCCCAAATTAAAGCATTAGGCACTCCGATAAGCGCTAAAAACCAAATGGAAATATTTAAATCAAAGCCTAGCCAACCAACTTGAAACTGTACCGTACTCACTAACACAGCTAATAATAAGCCAACCAGTGCACAGATTTGTAACATAAGTTTTTGCGAAAGAAAACGTGGGATTAAAAAAATTCCCAAAAAATATCCTACAATAGTAGCAGCCAGCGTATAGGACGGAAACGCTCGAGCTTCCAATAAAGTAACACCCATCGAGTCGGCATAACTTATTATGGTATCAATAGCAATAACCTGTGTGCCGACATGCAAAAAAATAGCAATCGCACCCAATACCAAATGCGGGTATTGTAACACGCTGGTTCTCTTGTTAGCATCATTGCCTCGCTCTTCGTTCTCGATCTCGGGAAGTGGCGAAAAGCGCACAAATACACCTATTAAAAACAAAACGATAGCCATAACCGTATAAGGCACTACTACTCGTAAAATAAGTTCATCTAACGCTGCTACCCTTGTGATTTCGTCCATCAACGGAATCTGCCTAAACAATTCATTATCGGTTGGACGAAGCACTGCCCATGAAAATGCTAATGGTGCTAAAATACCAGCTCCTTTATTACAGATACCCATAATACTAATGCGCTGTGCCGCCCGTTCTTTATCACCAATTAAGGTAATATAAAGGTTAGCCACCGTCTGTAGCACGGCCAAGCCTGTACCCAAGGTAAATAAGCCCAATAAAAAAACAGGAAAGGTGCGCCCATAAGCTGCCGGGACAAAAATAAGCGCACCTAAAGCCATTATCCAAAAACCTATTACAATTCCCTTCTTATACCCAACACGCTTCAACAAATAAGAAGAGGGCATAGACATGACCAAATAGGAAATATAAAAAGCAAAAGCTACTAAATAGGATTCAAAATTTGTCAATTCACAGGCAATCCGAAAGTAGGGAATAAGTATAGCATTTACCCACGATACGAACCCAAAAACAAAAAACATCAATCCGATAATCCCTATCGATATATATGTACTCCTCTTATCTAATGGTTGTGTTGTCATTAATTCAGGCTAATAGATTTTATAATAAAGATGCAGAGTCCTTGTCTAAAAACACAACGCAATGTTCGTGCTGTTGCAGTATACTCGCCGGACTCATAACGGATACAGGCTCAGACAGACAAGCCCGTACCGCTTTTGCCTTTCTACTATCGGGAACAGCACAAACAATCTTTCGTGATTTCATTATCTGTTTAATTGACATCGATATAGCCTGCAACGGCACATCATCAACAGTTTCAAACCAACCTTCCCCTAATTGCTGCTGTCTACATTGTGCATCTAAATTAACAACCAGATAAGCATCTTCAACCTCAAAGTCTGCCGGTGGATCGTTAAAAGCTAAATGCCCATTTTCGCCTATTCCTACAAAGGCCACATCAATCGGAAACTCTGCTATTTTTTTTCCTAAACGCGTGCACTCTTCTTCTGGATTATTTTCCCCGTTGATCAAAACAACATCTAATAACCCTTCAACTTTATTAACAAAACGTTCTGTCAGATACTTTCTAAAACTGGCTTTATGCGTAATTGGCATACCAATATACTCGTCCAAATGAAACATACGAACTTTACTCCAGTCAATCTCCTTATCATTCACCAAAGTTTCCATAGTCTCAAATTGACTTTGACCTGTTGCTAATATAATATTAGCCTCACCACGTGTTTCGATAGCTTCTTTAATCCACGCAGCTCCAAGTCTACCTGCTTTTTCACCTAAAGCTTCACGTGTTTCGCTTTTTTCAATTCTCATTGTTCTCCTTAATAATATATATTTAAACTTTAATCACTTCTGTTGTAGCACCATGTGCTAAATCAATATCATGTACTTTGTTTTCTTTCCATCGTCCCATTGTAAAATCAGGTATCTTAATCGGCTTAGACCCATTAGCGACAGACCATTCACTCAACGGCCCGATTACGCTCCATGCTGCCGCATCATAAACATCCATATCTACGGGTAATCCATTGCGCAAGCAATCAATCAAACGCCAATCCATCATAAAATCCATCCCTCCGTGTCCACCAATATCTTTCGCCAATTCGCCAATATGTTTTATAATTTTTGGCTGATACTGCTCTTCTAGTTTACGCAAAGACTCCTCATCCATAAAATCATTATCACCAATAGCAATTTTTCCGGGCAGCGGATATTTTTGAGCGAAAGCTTTTGTTCCGCTTATCATATGAATTCTAGAATAAGGCCTGGGTGTGCTCACATCGTGCTGTAAGGTAATTGTACTTCCTGAAGCCGTTTTAATATTAGAAACATTCATATTTCCTCTAAACGGCTTATTGACAAACGACCCGAAACGAGCATCTTCCTGAGCCATCGCTTTCGCTTTCGGGTTTAGCATAAAATCATCCGACGACATGGACGTCATAAAATCCATCTTATTACCACGGTTAACTTTCAGTACCTGACAAATCGGGCCTAAACCATGCGTAGGGTAAAGGTTTCCATTACGTTCTGCATTTTCCCGTAAACGCCAAAAATCATAACGTTTCTCTTCCTGAAAAAAACTGTTTAAAATATCGTGTATATAAGCTCCTTCTGTATGCACTATATCGCCAAAGAACCCTTGTCGTGCTAGGTTTAACGTCAGAAGCTCAAAAAAATCGTAGCAGCAATTTTCCAAAATCACACAATGTTTTTTTGTTTTTTCTGAAGTCATCACTAACCGCCAGCAATCCTCTACAGATGTTGCAGCAGGAATCTCCAAAGCCACATGCTTACCATGCTCCATAGCATAAATTGCTATTTCAGCATGCATTGCCCAATGTGTTGCAATATAAACAAGGTCTATATCTTCACGTCGGCATAATTCCTTCCACGACTCTTCATCTTTCGTATAGAGAGTTGCTTCATGCCCACTCGACTTAATACGAGCCTTTGCTGCACTAGCTTTTTCTGGCTGAACATCACAGATTGCTTTTATATCCACCCCCTGTATTCTACTCATCCGCTCAACCGCCGCCGCCCCGCGGTTTCCCACCCCCACAAATGCGGTGCGCACAATATCTAACGCCGGAGCAGCATAACCCGACATATTAAATACTGGTTTATAAGGGCGCTCTGCTTCTTTTAATATATGTTCTAAAGCCGTTCTATCCTGACTCTTCAAAGTTGAATTGGCATGAACTTTACCCGATAACAGTCCTATACCTGCCAAACTTGATAACTTCAAAAAGGATCTTCTATCTGTTGCCATATTTTAGTATTGTTTATAGTTTTTCATAAAAAAGATCTTAATCCACATCCCACCATAGACGAGTTGCAGCATTATCCTCACCTCCCAGTAAAGCACGTCCCTTTGTTAGCTCTTCTAAATTATTTGTTTCTTCCGTCAAAGGATAAGGCAAGCGTTTAATAAAAGTACCTACTGGTAAATCTGGATTTTCTGAAACAAGAAGGTCATACATTTTCGGATAGCCTGATCGTCTAAACTCAGCCCAAGCTTCCATACCGTTAGGAAAAATCGCTATCCACTTCTGTACTCCCACCTGCTCTCTTTGCTCACTAATAGTCGATGACCAAGCAACACCTATATTGGAAACCGCTGGAGAATTATGAAAATCATCAGGCTGAGTTGGTGTAAGAGAAGATTGAATATAATCAAGAGCTTCAGTTTCTTGCACTCCCCACTGCTCCATACTCATTTTGATTCCAGACTCATAAAGTAGCTGTGCTGTTCCGCCCATATTCCACCCATTTAACGCTCCTTCGGCTCGCAGAAAGTAAGATTCCGAAGCGGCCATAACATGCAATCTAGCAGTAAGCTCACCAACAAACACTTGCCCATTATGTGAAACCCAATATTTGCCTACATTAGAATTCGAAACAGCTTGATTTCGAATATCGCCTAAGTCTGAAGAACTAAGCCCATTTCTCACACTATTAAAGCTACTAGTAGCAATACTAGGTTGAAAATAGATAGACAATCGAGGGTCATCGTAGCCCTTCAAATAAGACGCTATCGTCGAGCTCATAGCAAATTCATTCCACACAGCTACTTGTGAAAGTCCATTGGTATCATTACCCGATAGCGCTTTTGCCACTGAAGCATTCTGATTATTATTTAACATCACTCCCGACGCAACAGCTGCTTCCGCTTCTACTTTGGCTTTGTCAGAATTAACCTTCGATATCCGCAAGGCTAATCTCAAACGCAAAGAATTGGCAAATACAATCCAGTTTTGAACATCACCGTTATACATAAGATCGTAACCTTCATATATCTTAGTTCCCTGCGGAAGTGCTTTTAAATGTTCTACAGCTTTAGTCAATCGCTTAAAGAAATCATCATAAATTTCATCTAAAGGATCATAAGCTATCACACCATCAGCCTTAGCCGCATCAAAATAAGGTATAGGACCAAAATGATCGGCTAGTCTGTGAAATGCATACACCCACATAATATTAGCAAGCGCAGCTTCACCCGAGTCTTCGTCTACACTTTCTAGAATAGACAATAGTTGAGGTGCAGTATCTACATAAACAACTGTCCAAAACCGCCGCTGCCAGTCCGGAGTAAGCGCATACCTATCCGTACGGAATGAGGTCGTAGTTAATGCAAAGTATTGAGAATATAAGTCTGCACCTAAATTTTGAACAGTCTGATAAAAAGATCTATTCATCGAAGCAGAAGATTGGGCTTTAGCAAACATAAATGGTCGTTCCCTAGCACCAACGACTGTTAACCGATTAGGATCTTCATTATAATCTTCAAAATTCTTAGTACATGAAAACAGACTCATGCTGATTAATACGCTATATAAAAATGATTTTCTCATGATTGTTTCTTTTTAAAATGACAATTTAACACTCATACCAAATGTTCTTACTGCTGGAGGTAAACCTACTTCCACACCTTGGTAATTCCCAGCACCTAATGCACCTTCTGGATCGATAGGGCTGTTTGTTTTTCCTAACCCAGGGGTGTTTAACTTAGACTTCCCCCGGTAAAAAAAGAAAAGGTTTCGTCCAATAAGTGAAAATTGAGCTGCTTTAATACCTTTTATAGATTCAACATTAAATTTATAACTCAACGACAATTCTCGCATTCTAACATTTGTCATATCATAAGTAAAAAATTGCCCATAGCCATCTCGCCCCCCCTGGGAAACAGTTTGCCAAAAATCCTGCGCAGATATAGCAACATCATTCGCAGAACCATCCTGTTTAACAGCGTCAATTACCCAACCGCCTTCACGATGCTTTTCCGTAAAATCACCCACACCAAAAGCTGCTAAATAGGCTGCAGTACCCGAAACAATCTCTCCTCCAATTCGTGCATCAATCAACGCATTTAAAGAAAAGTTCTTATAAGAAAAACTATTGGACCATCCCAATAAAGCTTTGGGATTGAAGTTCCCTAACTTTTGGTTACTTTCAACAACCGGGAGCCCCTTATCATTTACGACAAACTTTCCTGTACCAGGATCTCTCTTCCAAACATGCCCATAAAGATCCCCATACTTTCCACCTTCATTTACAACGACAGTAGCATATTTTGTATTATCGGTAATATTGGCTCTCTTCGTTTTTTCATGCAACTCCAAAATCTTATTTGTATTGGTAGAAAAATTCAAATCCATATTCCATTTAAAGTTCTCTTTAAGTACAGGTGTAGCGGAAAGTTGCAGTTCAAAACCACGATTTTCAATATCACCTGAGTTAATGTATTCTCTACCAAAACCACTAGCCATAGGCATAGAGATAAACATCAACTGATTAATCGTATTCGTCTTATAATAATTTGCATCAAAAGACAACCTATTATTAAAAAACTTCATATCTAAACCTATCTCAAAAGACTTCGTAATCTCAGGCTTTAAATCAGGTATTGCTTTTACTTGACTTCTAGACACAAATCCGCGGCCAGCACCTAGCCCAAATTGGTAAAGCTGCTTTAGCAGATAAGGCTGTCCGTCATTTCCTACTCTTGTTATTGAAGTTCTTAATTTTCCAAAATCTACCCAAGACGGTAAGTTTAACCATTCATTAAACACTACTCCCAGGCCCATAGATGGGTAGAAATAACTATGTGGAGATGGCAAAGTTGAGGACCAGTCATTTCTAACTGTAAGATCTAAAAAAATATTATTGTAAAAAGACAACTGTGTACTTGCGTATACCGAGTTCAATTGTCTTTTATATCCATCTATTAATAAAAACTCTGGAGTAGTTGCCATGGCAAGAGAAAACTTATTAGGTATAGATAAGCCATTAGCCATGTTTTGAAAAGTATTATAATTGCGAGACAAAAAACTCGTTCCAATGTTATAATTTAAGTTCACATTTTCAGAGAGACGATTCTTGCCATTGATTAAAAAGTCAAAATTGTGCTCAGAATATTTACTGTGCGTTTCATAATACATTCCACCAACCCTAATATCGGCGAGGCCTTCATAAAAAGAACCGTCAATAATGTCTTGATATTGATCAAAACTATAACGTCCCAATAAGGTTAAGCCATCGGTAATATCGTAGCTAACGCTTCCTAATGCAGTTACTCTATCCCGAGCTTCATTCACCGAAGTGCGATTAATCCACCAGTTAGGATTATTATAAATTGTAGATCCTGACCAATACTTACGCATTGGTTCACCATTTGATGGGTTGATAGATTCATAATCTGCCAATTCATCAAGCGTTAAGTCTCTAGGCATAATGTATGCTTCAATTGGCACACCTACATCTCCAAGTCTAGGTCTATTATTAATTTTTTGATTAATGTAATTTAACTTGACATCTGTTTTAAGTTTCGGAATGAGCTCCGTATTCAATCGGAGATTTAAACTATTTCTATCCATATTATTTTGAGGTAAAATCCCCCCAACATGATTATTGGAATATGACATGTAGCTATTCATCTTTTCGGACCCTCCATATGCACTAATACTATTATTGAAAGTAGGTGCATTTCTAAATACACTCTTTACATTACCAGATATAGTCGTTCCTTTCTCACCCCAACTTTCTCCGACATTAGTTCCTGTCACACCTCCATTTCCCCTCCCATAAGTATTCTGAAATTTAGGAAGCATATGTACAGACTCTATAGAGGCATTACCATGATAATCGAACTGATACTTCCCCGACCGCCCCTGCTTAGTTGTAATGATAATAGCACCGTTCGCAGCTCTACTCCCATACAAGGCAGCAGCAGCAGCCCCTTTCAGTACATTAATAGACTCAATATCTTCTGGATTAATATTCGCAGCACCATCACTATTACTATAACCTGCTGATGTACCTGTAGCCTGTCTACCAGGAGAATTATCAAACGCTACCCCATCCACAACAACCAATGCATTATTATTACCTGACAAGGATTTATTACCCCTCAGCACCACTCTCACAGCAGCCCCTGGTCCTGACGACGCTGTCGTCACCGTAGCACCTGCTACTTTACCGGTTAAACTGCTCATCACATTTCCACTGTTATCCCTGATATTACTTACTGCATCACCTTTCAATTGTTGGGTAGAATAAGTTAACCCACGGGTTTCCCTCTCTATACCAAGCGCCGTTACCACTACTTCCCCAATAGACTCATTTTGAGTTCGCAGCACTACTCTATAATTGGTTTCCGAGGTCACGATAAATACTTTACTCCTATAACCAACCATCGTTACCTGAATCGAATCACCAACAGAAGCATCAATAGAAGTCGGTGTAGCAGCCACGACACTCGTACTGCTCTTTGTCTTGATATTCTGAATAGTGGCACCGATTAAAGGTTGTTGTGTCTGTTCATCGACTATAGTAACTAATCGAGAAAGTTTTGCATTTTCCTGTCCGTAAAGACTAAAATTTAAAAAGAAAATAAAAAGAGAGAATCCAAATGTAAATACCCTCTTACGGTAATTTTTACATGTCATAATCTAAAGTGGTTTACTTTATTGTTTATCTAATTATTCGTACCCGATCAACCCAAAGAAATGGCTATATTTTTTTATTTACAATAAAAACGGCGAATAAAACACCGATAACGCTACCGATAATATATTTCAAATCGTCACATAAAATGGATAATCTTGTCAAAAAACCTAGGAGATTTATGTAAAAAAAAGCACACCTAATCAAACAATAACACGATGCTTATAAAGCTATAAGCAGACTTAAAAACAAATGAATAGGTGACAAAAAACACTTTAAAAATATGAGAAAAACACTTCAATTAGATCCGAAAGACAATGTCATCGTAGCTTTACAGGACTTAGCCATCCACGACACAATAAAAGATGAAAGCCATACATATAAACTCCTCGACAACATACCAGCTAAACATAAGTTCTTCGCCACAGACTTAGCTGTTGGAGAGCATATTATCATGTATGGAAATGTGGTAGGCACCGCGCAAACCGATGTAAAGAAAGGTCAAATCATGACCACATCAAACTCAAAACACGCAACATCAAAATATTCCTACAAAGGCTACCAACATGACTGGGTACGCCCCGCTATAGATCAATTCAAAAACCGCACCTTTAAAGGATATATACGAGATGATGGCAGGGTGGGTACGGCTAACTACTGGCTTTTTATTCCTACTGTATTTTGCGAAAACAGAAATCTAGATATTATCAAAGAGGCATTAATAGATCAGTTGGGATACGGGGTTCCTAACAATTATAAAGACTATGTTAATGAATTAATAGCAGCATATAAAAAAGAAGATTCTGTAACAACTATTTCGCTCGGCACACCCGGAAATAATACAAGCAAAAGACTTTTTAAAAATATAGATGGTATAAAATTTTTAACACACCAAGGCGGGTGTGGCGGAACACGTGAAGATGCTGTCATATTGGGCAAACTTTTAGCTTCATACATTGACCACCCCAATGTTGCAGGAGCAACAATACTGGGCCTAGGATGTGAAAACCTACAGCTTAAAGCGCTAGAGGAAGAACTTCAGAAACGCTGCCCTAACTCTACTAAACCCGTACTGAAGTTCGAGCAGCAACAAGTAGGAACCGAAAGCGCATTGATACAAAAAGCTATACAAAAAACCTTTGAAGCATTGATAAACGCCAATACAACCACACGTTCCGAAGCGCCTTTACATAAACTGGTATTGGGTGTAAAGTGTGGGGGCAGTGATGGCTTTAGTGGCATCTCAGCCAATCCTGCAGTAGGTTACGCAGCAGATCTACTCGTTACTTTACAGGGCTCTGTATTACTTGCCGAATTTCCTGAACTATGTGGTACAGAGCAAGAACTACTTAACCGCATGAAAAAAGAAGAACATGCCGAAAAGTTCATTAATCTCATGGAAAGCTACGGGCAGGCAGCAGAACAAGTAGGCTCGGGCTTCCACATGAACCCTTCGCCGGGAAATATCCGAGACGGCTTAATTACTGATGCTATGAAAAGCAATGGAGCCGCTAAAAAAGGAGGAAACTCACCAATAGTTGATGTCTTGGACTATACAGAGCCGATACGCAATACAGGACTAAATCTAGTGTGTACACCTGGCAATGACGTAGAGGCTACAACGGGCAAAGCCGCCTCTGGCGCTACCCTGATTCTCTTCACCACCGGCTTGGGAACACCGACCGGAAACCCCATATGTCCAACAATTAAAGTCGCAACAAACAATGCGCTCCAACAAAAAATGCCTGATATTATTGACATCAATACGGGTGCTATTATAACAGGCGAAAAGACTATTCCTGAAATGGGTGCAGAAATTCTTGAACTTTGTATAAAAGTTGCTAGCGGTGAAGTTATTCCTAAAGCTGTAGAGTTACAGCAGGATGATTTCATCCCTTGGAAAAGAGGTATAAGCTTATAAAACAGCACACATAATCTCCCTCATTTTTATTGAGGGAGATTACCCATTAATCACAAAGAAAGCTTAATTAAAAAAACCGAACTACCCTTCGTAATGGCTTACCAGCTTACGCGAGCTATAAATAAACTTATACGCCAATATATCTGCTATAGGCATATTTATATATTCCCCCCGTGACTTGTAATGTTCTATCAACCGTAAATAAATAGGCTCTTTCGACAAAATTTTATCATTACCTATTAAAATCATTTGTTCACGGGCTCGTGTTAAAGCAACATTTAACTTCCTGTCCACATCACCATCATCATTCAAACTGACTATACTTCGTAGCTGATGAGTACTGTTCAACGAAAACGAATAAATAATAATATCACGTTGGCTACCTTGAAATCTTTCAACAGAATCTACTGTTATAACATCGTAATAAGGAAGTTTAGCTTCCTCCATTTTTTGCTTTATCAAAGCTATCTGATTACGAAAAGGAGCGATAACGCCTACTGTCTTTTTAGGGTCAAAAACCTTATCGTTACTCGCATATATTGAACAAATTTCCTGAATCAAACATACCACCAAATCTGCTTCACATTCGTTATACTTAGTATATGCTTTTCCAACTTCAGGATTATTAAAATAAATCATCCGTCTTGTACTTAGCAAATTTGCCAACGAATTCTCATCGGCTGTTTTAAACGGCAGGTCCGAAACTTGCCTACTCAACAATTGCTGCTGCTCTTTCTTCAAGCCGGGCGTATCGTACGCTTCGGCAAGCATCCCGCCATAAAATGCATCATTAGGAAACACAGCAATCTGCTGATGCATTCGCCCCTGATAAGTAAGACTACCGTAAGCATCCTCCAACTTATTCTTTTCACAAAACTTATAAAGTCTTTCAAACAAAGAATTGTTTCGATTCATTAAACCAATGCGATGCAATTTTACATTTGTGGTTTTCGACCGCTCTGAAGGTTGCAGCGAGATCGCAGGCAACTGTTTATGGTCCCCTATCAATATAAATTTTTCAGCATGCCCCAAAACACCTATCAAATAAGGTTCTAATATCTGAGAAGCTTCATCAACAATAACGTAATCAAATTTCTTAAGGTCATAAACCTGTTCTTTGCTATTCATAGAAGCAACGGTCGAAATATAAACCTGGTAGCTCGTTAATAGAGCTCTTACATCAGCACGTGTGAAGCGTTTTCCTTTTTTTTCCAGTTCTAGCTTTTTTCGGCTGATAACCACATCTAACAGACTGCCTCTATGCCTTTCGGAGCACGACAAACTATTCCCAAAACGGATAAAGTAATCACTACAAGCTCCCCCCAGCGCTTCTAAAACAGCATCACACAATTCATCAACAGCCCGATTCGTATAAGCCAAAATTAAGATGTTTTTTTTCGTCCCAACCAGCTCTTTCACTAAGTTTCTCACAATAATGGACGTCTTGCCTGTTCCCGGCGGACCATTCAGCAGAAAATAATGGTCTGCCGATAAAGCTTTATTAATAACCTGCTGTTGTTCAAAAGATAGCGCATCATTTTCATAGCCATAGTTTCTACTACTTGTAGGTCTTTTCTGTGTCAGGATCAAATCTCTAAACTCTTTCTCAAACCCTAAAAAACGATACATATTCCTATACATAGCAGTAAAAGAACCATCCATTGTATCCGTCTCCAAAGCCCAGAGCCCCTCAGGTCCAAAACTATCAAAGTACTTCGTGTTTCTTTGCTTATATTTGAAAACCACCACCACGCTATCCTTATTAATCGCTTTAATCGTGCATTTAAAGACCTGGCTTTTAGAAACGACATCTCCCTCCCTATTTCTGGGGTACAATAAGCATAAATCTCCCTGTCTAAAATTAGTATGATTATTTCCTAAATTTGTTCGTCTAAACTCAATACTCTTTGTCTCCTCATCAATTGTATTAACAACAATAACCAAGTCATAGAGTATCTCAAATTTATCTTTTTTCTCCTCAAAACTATCCAGCCACAGCTTCGAGTTACCTTGTTGATATGCATCACCATCAGCCCCACCTACTTTACTCAAAAATTGTTCGTAAGCAATATAACTTACATAAGATGCAAGATAAGAACGTTCCAACGCTGATGACTTTTCCATACGTTGCCCGAAACTATCAATCTGAGGTTCTAAAAGTCGACGAAAATTTAAATTAATATTTTTATTGATAAGATTCTTCGAATTAATCTTCCCTAGCAAAGACATTGTCAAAGCCTCATCATCTCTTAACAGAATATATTCCTGCGCGATAATCCTATTTCTAAGATTAACCACTCTTTGAAACTCTTTAATATAAACAGCTATACCCCGTAAATTATCTTTCTCAGGTTTCGAATACATCACATAGCCTTGCACTTTCCTATTGAGCTTATCTAATGATATATTTTCCACCTGCGAATACAACAGATAATACATAAACAACTGTGCCTGGTGATTTTCCTTTACTCCTGCGCCATCATCAGGAAATGGCGGACGCCCCGATTTGAGTTCTACCACTTTAGATATGGCTCCATCTTTTCTCCAATCCAACATATCCATCCTTCCTTGAATTCCATATTTTTCCGAAAGAAAAGAAGGTTCCAAAGAAACATTATCTAAATCAATATCTATCGTGGTAAAATCTTGCTGAATAAGTTCTTTTATTTTTTCAAAATGCCGTTCACTATCAAAACAATAATCTCGAAAATCAGGTGCTTTACTTATATCCTTACAAGTTGAATATTCTAATGGATTAGCCTTAAAATGTTGAATAAAAGTATGACTAAAATCCAGCGAATTTTCTTTAGTAGAAAAAATCTCATCAACTACTAGATTCGCATAATTACCTAAAAGAATATGTTTGGAGTTGGCAACAGACTCAAATTTAGATTTCAGAAAAAACAATTCACTATGTCCATAATCCTGCAGGCATTCTGCAATAGCCGACACATCCAACAGATAATCAGGCTCGAGGACAACTAGCTTTGGGTGAAAGACTCCCTCAGCATCCATATTAATATCAATAAGATACAGAACGGCTCCTACCCAAAAAAAATCAAATGATGGGAATAAACCATCTACAAACTCGTCGTCTACCTGTACTCTTATCAGGGCATTAGCCTCAAAGCCGTGCTGCAGCTCCCTATTACCGCTAATATCCAGCTGACAAACGAGTTCCCGATCTTGTATTTCAATAATAGAAACCTTAGCATCTTTAAAGCTCGTTCTCTCTACACTCCGTGTCTCAGTATAGGGTTTTGTCCCTTGCGTGAACTCGGTCGGAATTTGTACTTGATATATATTTCTAAGCATCTTCCCCACCAACGATACATGATATATATACAATTCTTCTGTAGGTATATAATTTTCATGGAATACTTTATTTGCAGTAACTCTTACATCTTGAATTGTAGAAGCAATACCATACTTACTGCAAACAAAACTAAGACGAGAAAACAAACCTGAAAACTGAACAGACTCACTATACGTCAACCCTTTACACATCTTATCTAATAAGACACGCAGTTGTAAATATCTTTTATCAATAGGTTCTGATACGTTGTAGTAAAGATTCTCAAGCTCATCTACAAATTCCAACATCCCCAACTTATCCGCCATAATCTGTGTTATGCACTATTAATTAATAATCAACACCTTTTACTCCTCTACTAAATACTCTTCACCCCAAATACCTAAGCTATTATCACGGGCATATTTTTGCGATTCCAGAAATAAATCAGCATATTTAACATTAGGCTGCACAGTCATAATAGTAGCATAGCCATTTCGCACCATATGTTCATTAATAAACTCTCCATCAGCAGTATACACATAAGCCAGGGTACGTCCATATCTATCCAGCGAATCTACATCAAACTGAACCCGAACGGCACTTCCCAATATTAAGTCGGTTAAATATTCTTTTGAGACCTCACCGTAAGGATGCTTTTTTTTATGAAAAACATTCCGGGTTTCGGGCGCATCAACCCCAATCAAACGTATCTTCATCTCACTACCTAAACTATCTTGCACCCAAAAAGTATCACCATCTATAACTTTATTTACCCTATACCACCCATCCTCAAGGGCTTCGTCTTCAACTAAAAAAATATCCTGTAAAAACTTAATGGCATCGGACTGACAGCTCGTAAAATTAAAAAACAAGCAAAATATTAAAAAACAAAACCTCAAATCTCTCCTATTTATAGCCTACAAAAGAAGCAAAACATAAATTTTTATGCAGAATATCAACTTTCGAAAAACCCACTTCTTCCATCAGGTTCAGTTGATACATCAAACTTCTCGGCGAATCCTCTTTCGCTATATAAGCAAAAACATGGTCACGGTAATTTTCATCTTTCAAACTTGTTAAATAGCCACCATACAAATCATGGTATATATACTGCTGCAAATTATCATCAACCTGATGTACCAAATCAAAAATCCACAAACTACCACCTTCTTTAAGCAGCGAGTATAGCTTACAAAAACACGCTACCCAATCATCATTACCCCGCAAATGATGCAACACATTCGTAGCAATAATCACATCGTAAGACTCTTCTTTAAAGTCCAACGTCCTAAAGTCTCCTTTCATTGGTAAAACCTTACCTGTGGTTTCAGCAGAGACACGCTGCACAGCACGATCCAACATGTTTTGACTTAAATCTACCAAAGTAACATCGGGGTTCCCCACTTTATGCAATAGCTTAACGGCATAGTTCCCAGCGCCGCAACCAATATCAAGTACCGTTGCTAAATCCGTATACTGCCTAGAAATAGCTTCTGTCATCAGTTCCAAATTAAAAACAGCATCTAAGGTTGTCTGCTGTGCCGTCTCTAAATTTGAAAACCGTTCAACATCGTTATCAAACCGTTCTTCTATCTCTTTAATCGTCGATTTATTATTCATATGTGTTTCTAATTACTAGGTGAGCTTGCAAGCTCAGTTTGTTCTTTAATTGTCCTATAATTGTCCTAGGAAATATCCTTCCCTTTACCTTCATGTAAAAACTAAGCATTCAAGTTATACAATTTCCAGACGAAATAAAAGAGTCTCTCTTATAGATGATAAGACATTCTTCTCTTAAAACAGTATACTAATTTAAATTTCATAATTTTGATTAAAATTATGAAGATGATTACAATCATCCCAGCATACACTTTAAAAAAAGCACCATGAAACTATATAGCATAGATACCGGATTTTTTAAATTAGATGGCGGAGCAATGTTTGGAGTTGTGCCAAAATCAATATGGCAGCGCACCAACCCTGCTGATGAACGAAACCTATGTACTTGGGCAAACAGACTCCTACTCATAGAAGACGGTAAAAAACTCACCTTAGTAGACACCGCTCTCGGCGATAAACAAGATGAAAAGTTCTTCGGACACTATCATCTACATGGAGATGCCACGCTTGATCGCTCTTTAGCTGCACATGGATTTCATAGAGACGATATAACGGATG
Organism: Sphingobacterium sp. UT-1RO-CII-1; assembly: GCF_026711005.1. Lineage (GTDB taxonomy): Bacteria > Bacteroidota > Bacteroidia > Sphingobacteriales > Sphingobacteriaceae > Sphingobacterium. The sequence continues at coordinate 391,815 of NZ_JAPPVJ010000005.1, forward strand.
TCATTTTAACCCATCTACATTTCGACCACGTAGGCGGAGCTGTAAAAAGAGAAAAGGACCTGCTAGTGCCTGCTTTTAAAAACGCTACTTTCTGGAGCAATCAAAAACAATGGGACTGGGCTATAAATCCTAACCCAAGAGAGAAAGCCTCCTTTCTGCGTGAAAACATTATCCCTTTACAGGAAAGCGGACAGCTCAACTTTATAAAAGAAAACGAAATATACAGTCCCGATATTTCATTTCGTTATGCCTACGGACACACCGAGGCTATGATGCTACCACAGATAAATTATAAAGGTTACACCATACTATACATGGCCGATCTTCTTCCCTCTGTCGGTCATATTCCTCTTCCTTATGTCATGGCTTACGATGTTCGCCCACTAACAACAATGACCGAAAAACAAGATTACTGGCAAGAAATAGTCGACAAAGAGTACATCCTCTTTTTAGAGCATGACCCCGTCAATACTTGCTGTACACTTCAACATACAGAGAAAGGCATTCGTCTCAAAGACACCTTTACATTAAATGATCTTTAAAATACTCAGTAGGAAAATGTAAATTATGACCCTACATTTTCCTACTATTTAATCTTCAAAAACCACTTCACCTTCTTTTAGCTCTTTTATACGTGCCAAAGACTCCACTTGAACACTCTCTAAGCCTGCTAAACGTTCTGCACCTTGCTGAAAAGACTTCTCAATTATAAAACCCATTCCTATTAGTACAGCACCTGCCCTAGTAACTAAATCATGTACTCCTAAGGCTGCATTACCATTAGCCAAAAAATCATCTATAAATAAAACTCGGTCATCGCGACCTAAAAACTCTTTACTCACACAGATATCGTAGGTGCGGTCTTTTGTAAACGAATAAACCTGTGCACTAATCATGTCATCCATTGTCTTAGGCACTGCTTTTTTCACAAAAACAACCGGCAGCTCTAAAAGATATCCCAACATAATAGCCGGAGCTATACCACTTGCCTCAATAGTAATAATTTTATTAAAAGATTGCCCACTAAAACGACGCATAAACTCTACAGCAATAGACTTCATCAAAAGAGGATCCATCTGATGATTAATAAAGCTATCTACTTTTAAAATTCCTCCATTAAAACTTTTTCCATCACGAAGAATTCTATCTTTTAATAATTGCATATGTAAGTATATTTTTAAAACAGCTCCTTATCAATGCCCATTAGAGCTATAAAGCAACCATAGCATAAGGACAATCGTATAAAAGATGCAAATATACGAGAACTTGCTTAAGAAATTAGCTGTATATAATAATATCAGCCCCTCTTCACATTTATAAAAACAAGGACAGTTAAAAAATGACTAACTTGTATTCCATATATACAAAAATGATAAAAGTAATTTTTAATCCTTCCAAATTAATACTATGCATGCATAATATTAATTTATATATTTATATTTGGTTAAAACCCTAAAAGATAGTTATGATAAGTCAAATCATTTTTTTTATTCTTTTATTTTCTGCTGTATTTTTATTTAGTAAAAATGCACGTAAAATCTATAGAAATATAAAACTGGGTCAGCCACTTAATCGTAGCGACCGCCCTGGAGAACGCTTAAAACTAATGCTGCTCGTAGCATTTGGACAAAAAAAGATGTTCAAAAAACCGCTACCGGCAATTCTCCATCTTTTTGTATATGTTGGTTTCTGTATCATAAATATAGAAATGCTGGAGATAGTTATTGATGGTTTATTCGGAACCCACCGTATACTTTCTGCGCTAGGCAGCTTCTATAATTTTTTAATTTTCGCCTTCGAGTGGCTAGCACTGGGAGTATTGGTAAGTTGTGTTATATTCTTTATACGAAGAAATCTACTGAATATTTACAGATTTAAAGGGATTGAATTAAAAGACTGGCCAAAGACCGATGCCAATTTAATTCTAATCACTGAAATACTTTTAATGGCTGCTTTTCTCTTTATGAACGCAGCGGACTATTCATTACAGCAACAGGGCGCGGCCGGCTACCATGAAGCAGGAGCATTTCCCGTAAGCCAGTATTTAAGCGCTATGCTTCCCGAATCTGCAAATACTTTGGTGTTCATAGAGCGTTTTTGTTGGTGGTTTCATATCATAGGCGTTTTTGCATTTCTGAACTATCTTCCTATTTCGAAACATTTGCATATTATTCTTGCTTTTCCGAACACCTACTTCTCCAAGCTTGAACCTAAAGGCCAGTTTACTAATATAGAGTCAGTCACCGCTGAAGTAAAGTCTATGTTAGACCCATCTATTCCGCCTCCAAGTGGTGAAGTGGCTCGATTTGGAGCAAAAGATGTACACGACCTGACCTGGAAAAACCTTTTGGACGCTTATACCTGTACAGAATGTGGCCGATGTACCGCAGCATGTCCGGCAAATATTACCGGAAAACTACTTTCTCCTCGAAAAATCATGATGGATACCCGTGATCGCTTAGAAGAAGTCGGACGTAATATTTCAAAAAACGGCACTTTTAAAGAAGATGAAAAGTCATTAATAGACAGTTACATAACGAGAGAAGAATTATGGGCCTGTACCACCTGCAATGCCTGTGTCGAGCAATGCCCGGTTAATATAAACCCTTTAGAAATCATTGTCGGACTAAGGCAATACGCTGTTATGGAAGAGTCACAGGCACCTAGCAGTATAAACGCTATGTTTAGCAACTTAGAAAACAACGGCGCCCCTTGGAAATATTCGCAGGCCGACCGTGCGAATTGGGCAAATAAATAAAATAATACAACGTATGGAAAATAATATTCACGTCCCAACAGTAGCCGAGCTACTCGCAAAAGGAGAATCTCCAGACCTATTATTTTGGGTAGGCTGCGCAGGAAGCTTTGATGAAAGGGCACAACGAATAACCAAGGATATATGTAAAATATTACAGCATGTAGGTATCAAATACGCTATCCTCGGAACAGAAGAAAGCTGCACAGGAGATCCTGCAAAACGGGCCGGCAATGAATTTTTATTTCAGATGCAAGCGATGATGAATATAGACATTCTCAATGGCTACGAAATAAAAAAAATAGTAACCGCATGCCCGCACTGTTTTAATACGTTAAAAAATGAATACCCGAGTTTAGGCGGGCATTACGAAGTTATCCACCACACCGAACTTATTCAATCGCTGATAGACGAAGGCAAGCTAAAACCCGCAGACGGAAACACCTTTAAAGGCAAAAGAATAACATACCATGACCCTTGTTATTTGGGCCGGGCGAACGATGTCTACGAAGCTCCACGTAAAATTCTTGAAACATTAGATGCTGATCTTGTCGAACTTAAGCGCTGCCGGAGCAATGGTCTTTGTTGCGGCGCCGGGGGGGCACAAATGTTCAAAGAACCCGAACCTGGAAAAAAAGATGTAAATATCGAACGCATCGAAGATGTCATAGAGACAAAAGCAAGTTTAGTAGCCTCTGCCTGCCCGTTTTGTATGACCATGCTCCAAGACGGTGTAAAAATAAAAGAGCAAGAAGCAAATATAGAAGTCCTAGATATCGCCGAAATTACAGTAAAAGCAAATAAGTTATAAACTTTTACAAACCCATAATAAAAAAACGCTTTGTATAAATATACAAAGCGTTTTTTTATTTCTTTGAAGTGCCCAGGAGCAGATTCGAACTGCCACGCCCATAAGGCGCCACCCCCTCAAGATGGTGCGTCTACCAATTTCGCCACCTGGGCTTATTCTATCAGCAAAAGTAACGTTTTTTTACTCCATTTGAAAAGAAAATTAGCGTATTTAAACTACTCTTCCTTTAACTCTCTGTCTATCAAAGTCTGTATAATTCCATCAACCAACCCCACACGTGGCGCAACAATATTCTTCAGCTGTCCCACCTTCATAATCGTCAGAAATATTTCCGCTGCCGGAATAATAACATCAGCACGATCTTGCTTTAACCCCAAAACATGAATACGATCTTTAAGCGAATACGAGCTTAAATAATCATATATAGCTTTAAGCTTTGCAAACGATATGGGTTTATCTTCTTTTTCATTCGCAAACCGTGACAATTTGTTCATATTTCCCCCTGTACCTATTCCATAAATATTCTTATACGGTTTTGTAACTCCACGAACCCACTCTTTCAACTCTTGCCATATCTCGGGGCTGTCCTGATTATCCAAGATCCGGATTGTGCCTAAATTAAACGATTTTGACGCCACAACTTCTGCATTCGCAAACAGGGAAATCTCCGTGCTCCCCCCTCCGACATCTATATATAAATACACTTTGTTGACATCAATATTATCACGCAACTGACTACTATAAATAATCTTCGCTTCCTTACCTCCATCAATAATATTGATATCAATGCCAACCTTCCCACAAGCCACAACAATCTCATCTCCATTATCGGCCTCCCGCATCGCTGAAGTTGCACAGGCCATATAATCAGATACCCTATAAACATCCATTAAATTTCGAAAAGCCTGCATCGTCTTCACCATATTATCAAACTTAGCATCAGAAATATGATGATGAATAAAAGCATCATCCCCCAACCTCAAAGGCACACGAATAAGCGCTTCTTTTTTAAATTTAAAAGGTACTTTTTCTTTATTTACCTCCGCAATTAATAATCTAACTGCGTTTGATCCTATATCAATAGCCCCGTATCTCACAAATTATATCTGTTAAAAGTAAAACGAAATTTCACAATATTACTCAAATCTACATTAACCTGTTGTTAATTTTCAGTTAATTTAAAACAAAAAAGGAATATGCTTCAGCATATTCCTCTAATTAATATTTCTTTAACTGGCCTATTTTTGTTAGTGTCCAGTGTGTGCTTCCTCTTTACCTCCTGCTAAAATATAAAGCTCACTTACCTTTTCAAGATTAGCCTTTGCAAAGTCTTGCAAGCCTGCATTTGTATTTCTAACAATGCGCTCTATCTGCGTCTTAACAGCTGCAGCTTCCTTTTGTGCATGTAACAAATAAGCCTCATCACTGTAAACCTTCAAATCTGCTTTTGCAGAATCAGCTGCTACACCAAACTCTTCCGCTTTAAATACCTCTGCTCCTCTGATCGGGAAAACAACCTGATTTACTATAGCTAAGTTATCCATAGCAGGCAGAAGTGAAGCATAAACCTCTTTAGATTTCGCAGCCACCTGTTTTGCCTGTGAAGAATTAGCTACTGTCTCTACATAGTCTGCATAATCCGCTTCATATACAGCTTTAGCTCCAACAATCTGAAAAAACTGATAAGCGTCACCATCAACTAAAGTTGTTTGCGTAAAATTCAGTTGATTATCCGTAGCCGTTTTAGGATTACAAGAAACCAATAAAGCACTTGCACATACAGCTGCAACAAATAAAGTATTAAATTTCATCTCTCTTTTGTATTTATCCTACAAAATTAAAAAAATAATCGACTTCCTGTCTTAAAATAAACAACTTAGTGTACATTAAGCGATATTTCTTCCAGCATTGACCACTCCATAAATCGTACGGGCTATTAATTTTCTAAAAACAGCTTCTTTTTTATCAGATATCTTTCCTTGCGCTAATGATCGGATCGCATAATGCTGAATGATAAGCAACGGTAATACAATCTTCTCCCGTGCCAATATCGAAGCACGATCCACAGGGTAATCAGCCATCAATACATCCGAGTTACTTAGTTTAAGAGCATATTTTTTGGTAAGCTCAAACTCCGCTCTCAAATCTTTCCAAAACTCTCCAAAAGTCGGATCGTACTGCATATATCCCGTTAAGTCAAAATTAGACTTTGTCATAGACATCATACAATTGTCTATAATGGTTTTAAACATACCTGAGCTTTCGTACAAGTTTTTAACATAAGACCACAGGTTGTTCTCTTCGGCCCAGCGCAAAGCTGTACCCACACCATAAAACCCAGGTATATTTTGCTTCAGCTGGCTCCATGAGGTCACAAAACTAATCGCCCGCAGATCCTCTAAACGCAACTCTTTTCCCGAGTTTCTCTTCACTGGCCTACTACTGATATTCACCTCAGAAAGTTGTTTTAAAGGGCTCATTGTTTCTAAATACTGTAAAAACAACGGATGCTTCCGTAAGCCCATAAACTTCACGTGGCTTTCGTGTGCCATCTGATCAATAACTTCTTTCTGCTTAGCGGTCAGTGTATCACCATCCTTTTGTTGAATTTCAGAAGCTATCCCCGCTTGCAGCAACTGCTCAATGTTGTAGCGAGCACTCTCAACAGAACCATATTGGCTACTGATCGTTTGCCCCTGAATAGTCAACTGTATATGTTCATTTGCAATTTCTTTCCCCATAGAGGCATAAAAACGTTGTGTTTTACCTCCTCCACGTGCTGGTGGCCCTCCACGTCCGTCAAAAAACACCAAATCAACATCATACTCACGGGCAATGGCGGTCAACTCGATTTTAGCACGGTAAATAGACCAGTTGGCCATTAAATACCCTCCGTCCTTCGTACTATCTGAAAAGCCTAACATAATGGTTTGCTTATTACCTCTTCTCTGCAAATGCTCGGCATATGAAGGGTTAGCGTACAAACTACGCATCACATCTGCTGCTCTTGACAAATCGTCAACCGTTTCAAATAATGGTACAAAGTCAATACTTAAACTTTCTTTGCTCCAGCCACGCCATAAAAACAACTGCATCAGACTTAAAATATCCGATGCCTGCTGGCAATTACTAATAATAAAACGCTGCGCAGCACGCTCACTCCCCGAACGTTGTATAGCTTTCAAAAGCTCTATTACTTCCAACGTATCAACAATCAGCTTGTCTGCATCGTCACCATAATTAAAATCAAATTCATTGAAAGTAATTTGGTTCTGCTTATCAGTTTCAGACAAACTAGTTTTATCCAAATCAATACCAGTCTCCGGAAAACGATTAACAAGATAGTCAAAAGTATTGCGCAGTATACTGCTATCCTGACGGATATCTAGCGTTGTAAAATAACAGCCAAACGTTGTTACCTTACGAATGAGATCTTCCACAAGTTCTACAAAAAGCCCATCATGCTGCTCTTCCAAAACGCTCTTAATTGCATGAAGATTTTCCAATATCAACGCTGTATCATCTTCCGGGTTTTCAATCGGATTAAAACTATTCTCATAAAAAATATTTTGTAAAACCCCCAAATACTTCTCCACGCCCCTAAAGGTGATACGTCTTTTTACCACTCTAAAGTCGCGGTAATAGCAACGGAAAAGTATTGTTCTCAGCATGGCAGCTACTTTTTTAGTGCTCTCTGCTGTAACATTTGGGTTTCCGTCACGATCCCCTCCTGGCCAAAAACCTAACTCGATCAATTGCTTTACATCTTCCATGGGCAACTCGAGATCCGAATCAATTTTTGACTGAATCTCCGATGCTACTTTATAAAAAACATTCTCTAAAAACCAAGCTAAGCTTGCAGCTTCATCCACGGGAGTTGGTTGTTCCTTATTAATAAACGGTGTTTTCCCCAACTGTTGAAGCAACTGTTGAATATTAGGGAAGTCATTTGTTTTTAAAGCTTCTATCAGATCCGTAATAATGGCTAACACCGGCCCAGGGTAAAATTGCGTAGGGTGTGCAGTTAATACAAGTCGGACCGAGAAATCGCGCAATTTATCAACCACCTGCTTCTTCAATTCGGGATTATCTTTCGAGCGCTGAAAAAGCGCCTGCAAAACCCCAAACTCATCCGACTTACCTACAGCTTGAAATGCAGAATCCTCTACCGCATCAAACAAAACCACCTGCCGTTCTATATATTGAACTATTCGAAATAAAAAATCAATACGATCATCCGCTTGCACATACTGTTCGTATTGTCCGAAAAAACTCTCTATAATATTTTCAGGCGTTAAGTTTTCCTCCACCCCCTTCTCGCAATGTGTTGTAAAAAAAGGAAGAATCGTTCCAGTATGTTTCACACTTTGAAAAGGCAAAGTCAAGAAAAGACTCTTGTATAGATCAAATCGTGTTAGAACCTCATTATTAAAGACAGATTGTTTTTGACTCAATTTCATGATTAACTATAAGAGATAAGTAATGAACGAACGGTTAATTCTATTCGAACCGGACTAAATTATACAATAATTACATTAAATACAACCATAATATGAAATTTAAGTATTAAAAAATTATATTTTTTATCAAAAAACCAACAAAACAGCATATTCGCAAAACTATTGTTAGAAACCTAGGTCAAACAACGCCTAGCCTAGCATAAAGCCTTTCTACCACTATAAAACTACACAATTCGCAAAACAATAATAACCCCGCACGAATAAATTTGCTATATCTTTCATACAACCGGATAACTTACTATTTTTATGTAAATTTGAACAACCTTATACAGTTCTCACATTTTACTATTTCTTAACTATGCATAAAACAAAAGAAATTTCACATTTCTTAAATAGTCAATACTTTGCGGAAGGCATCAAAATCACACTGGGATGTATAGCCCCCATTCTAGTGTGTGCTTATACAGGCTATTTTGAAGTAGGAACGTTAATTTCTTTAGGTGCACTTGTTGTCGGCTTATCAGACACACCTGGCGCACCTTCCCACCGGCGGCTCGGGATGCTTTCAACATTACTTTTATGCTTAGCTTGTTATTTTATCATTATACATGTCAATTTCTCGATAAGCTTAACAACCATAACATTTGCCATCCTTACTTTCCTGCTGGCAATGCTCGCTGTATTCAATGCACGTGCTGCAACCGTAGGAACGATGTCAACACTTATTATGGTATTTAACATCCACCCGGACTTGATCGCCGCCAACAAATGGCTATACATGCTTTACATAGGTATCGGTGGTCTGTGGTATATGCTCATCAGCATGTCTATGATGCGCATCCGCCCTTATCGTATAGCGCAGCAGCAGCTATCAGAGTCCATTAGACAAGTAGCCGACTACATCCGTGTTAAAGCTGATTTTTATGACCTCAAAATCAATGAAGATAAAAATTACTTAAAGCTTATCGAAACGCAGGTCAAAGTACATGACGAGCAGGAGTCGGTCAGAAATATATTGTTTCAGAGCAAAAGATCAATTAAAGATACCACAAAAATCGGGCGTTATCTTACGCTTGTCTTCCTAGATATGGTCGATCTATTTGAACAAAGCATGACCACTCAATATGACTACAGCACCATACGCTCGACCTATGGGGCCACGGGGGTACTTTTGTCATTTAAAAATGTCTTACTCAAAGTCACTCATGAAATGGATAATATTGCTTACGCAATAAACGCCAACCGCATCCCCAAACCCACCTATAAGTTTGACAACGATATCATCCAGTTAAAAGCTGCTCTTGATAAATTGGATGAAGAGGGAGTAAACACCTTCCCTTTAAAAAAGATTATTATAAATATACGTGATATCGTTAAGTTTTTAGACAATATTTACAGCTACGGTTCATCCAATCTTTCGGAAATCCCTAAAGAGGAGATGGACTCTGTATCCCAGTTTATCACGAAAGACCAAATTGACTGGAAAAAGTTTAAAGACAACCTCAGTCTAGAGTCATCATTTTTCAGACATGCACTCCGGACAGCTTTAGTCCTATCGGGCACCTACCTAAGCCTCCGACTTATGGACTTCAATCCAAACGGAATATATTGGACTTTATTAACCATACTCGTCATTTTAAAACCGGGGTTTGGTTTAACCAAGGAAAGAAATTTCCAACGGCTTATCGGCACAATAATTGGCGGTATTATAGGTGGAGTTGTCGTTTTTACTATTGATGACCCTACGATCCGTTTCGTCCTGCTAATTCTATTTTTCTTGATAGCATACAGTATGTTCCGGGTAAACTACATCGTGGCCGTCGTCTTTGTAACCCCTTATGTCCTGATACTGTTAAGCTTTAGGGGCATGAATAGTCTAGAGCTTGCACAAGAACGAATATTCGACACTTTTCTAGGTGGAATGATAGCATTCCTCTCCAGCTATATTATATTCCCTAACTGGGAAAGCTCCCAATTTAAAGGCAATATGCGAAGCCTGTTAATAGCCAACTATAACTACATAGCACTAGCCGTACAAAGGCTCAATGGTCAAAGCATATCTGTCACCGCCTATAAGTTGGCAAGAAAGGAAGTCTACATTACATCCGCCAACATGGGGTCAACCTTTCAGCGCATGTTGACCGAGCCTAAATGGAGACAAACCTACACGACGGATGTCAACAGGTTTGTCATATTAAGCCACATCTTATCATCCTACACAGCCAACTTACTCACCCAAGTGAACAAAACCTATGTAGAGCTTTTCAACAAAGAGCATGTAAACTTATTAAAAAGGATTTTATCCGAAATCGAAAAAGCGATCTTACTCCTGCCTGATGACAGCAGAAATAGTGCTTTCACTCCTTTCCAAGACTTTCCCACGCTACAAGAATGTGTCCATGAAGAAGAGGATGCAAATTTAATTACGGAACAATTACAGTTTTTAAGTAAAATTTCGAGAGATTTACACAAAGTAACACAAGACCTATCTCCTCAACAGATAGAAGGTCACACAGCTTGAAAGAATGAATAATTATTTTGACGTATTAATAATAGGCGCAGGCCCCATCGGTTTGGCTTGCGCTATAGAATTGCAAAAAAAAGGACTATCTCACATTATATTAGAAAAGGGCTGCTTGGTCAACTCATTGTACAACTACCCCGTCAATATGACTTTCTTTTCATCAGCCGAACGTCTCGAAATCGGAGATACACCATTTGTTACTACTCTTCCGAAACCAAAACGCGCAGAAGCCTTAGAATACTACAGACGGATAGAAGATAAATTTGCACTCAACACCCACCTTTTTGAAGAAGTGCAAGAAGTAGTAAAGAAAGAAAGCCTCTTCTTTGTGAAATCCTCAAAAGATAATTATGTTGCAAGATACGTCATCATTGCAACAGGTTTTTACGACATTCCTACTTCTTTAAATATACCTGGCGAAAACCTACCGAAAGTATCCCACTATTATAATGACCCACATTATTATGCAAAGCAGAATGTGGTAGTCATTGGCGCAAGCAACTCCTCCGTAGATGCTGCTCTAGAGACTTTTCGTAAAGGTGCGAATGTCACGATGGTCGTTAGAGGTCCTGAAATTGGGCCACGGGTTAAATATTGGGTCAGGCCCGACGTAGAAAACAGAATTTCCGCAGGCGAAATTAAAGCTCATTTTAACAGCCAGTTACTTGAAATAACAGAAAATAACGTAAAAATAAATACGCCACAAGGTATTCTTGAAATCCCGAATGACTTTGTTTTGGCTCTAACTGGTTATCAGCCCAATTTTGATTTTCTACGCAAAGTTGACGTTAAAATAGACACAACGAATGCCATGATTCCGCAACACAACGAAAGCACTATGGAAACTAATATTCCAGGGCTTTACCTCGCTGGCGTAGTCTGCGGAGGATTAAACACACATCTTTGGTTTATTGAAAACTCAAGAATTCATGCCGAAATTATAACCAAACATATTGTAGAACAACAAGCATTACGGACGTAATCCTCGCAGTAAAATAGACATCATTTTTTTCTGTTTACGCAAAATACGCTCAAACTCTTCAGGTGTAGGGAATAAGAAATTATTGTTACATTCTTTATTTAACACACCTGTTCGCATGCCCATTAGAGCAAAGAGAAAAATCTCTGCAGTTTCTTCCAATCCGTCCACCACAATTTCATTATTCTCAACCCCCATCTGGAGGATACGAACAAATTGCTCTTTAACTTTTTCAAAGAATGGGCCTAAGCTTTTCGTCATTTCGCAGGGGTTCTGAATAAACAGAGAGGAAGAATATTCAAACAGATTATAATTCTCTTTCATAGTCTGCATACGCACTTCCAAGGTAAATAAAAGTGCTTTCTCCACACTTCTGGACTTCATCAGGTATGTATCCACACGATTAACCATTTCGTTAATCACATACTCCATTACTGCCGTATATAAACTATGCTTATCCGGATAATAATAATACAGTAAAGCTTTCGAGAACGACAGATCCTTAGCAATCTCTGCCATCGTCGTTTTCGCCATCCCAAAATGGGCAAACCGACGCTTAGCAACTTCCAAAATTTTAGCTCTTTTTAAATCAACATTCTTCGACATCAATAATTATTACTTTAATACTGTTGTTTATATTATCTTTACACTATAGTATAAAGTTAGTCCTTTTTTTGATTTATTAAAAGGATCAGTCAACATAAAATGACAAAACACATCCATCAAAACGCTTCATTAAAAGCATATAACACTTTCGGAGTCGATGCATCATGCAATAAACTCATACATATTTATTCAGAGAACGAACTGCCAAACATCTATGAACAAGGCTATTTCGATCAAAACACATTCATTCTAGGAGGTGGCAGCAATGTCCTTTTTACGAAAGATTATCCGGGCACTATCCTGAAAGTTGATAATAAAGGAATTAGCCATTTCATCGAAGGAAATTACATCTATATAACAGCTAAAGCTGGAGAAATATGGAATGACTTCGTCTGGTATTGTATTGACCGTGGTTTTGGCGGAGTCGAAAATATGGCGCTCATCCCTGGTACTGTTGGCGCCTCCCCTATCCAAAATATTGGTGCTTACGGCACCGAGCTCATGGATGTATTTTATAGTTGTCAAGCATTTGACACCCATACTGGCAGCTTCACTAGCTTTAGTAAAGACGATTGTAAATTCACTTATAGAGACAGCATATTTAAAACAGAATATAAGGGACGCTACGTTATCACTGCTGTTACTTATAAGCTATCTCTACAACATAAAATAAACACCTCTTACGGTGCTATAAACACCGAATTAAGCCGCAAAGGAATAAACAACCCTACTATAAAAGAAGTAGCGGAAGCGGTTTCAACAATTAGAGTAGAAAAACTACCCGACCCTTCAACAATCGGCAACGCGGGCAGTTTCTTCAAAAATCCTATTATAGCAACAGATTTTCTCCAGAGCCTTAAAGAGAAATTCCCTGATATCATATACTATATTGTAGACGACAGAAAAGTAAAACTAGCTGCTGGCTGGCTGATTGAACAATGTGGCTGGAAAGGAAAAAGAGATGGAAATGCTGCTGTTTGGAAAAACCAAGCACTGGTTCTCACAAATACTGGCGAAGCTTCGGGAACAGAAATTTACAACCTATCGTCTAAAATAATGAACGATGTGTATCAAAAGTTTAATGTAAAACTAGAACGTGAAGTAAATGTTTTATAATTTTTTGAAAAAAACATCATTTTTTTGCTAAAACTGAACAAAAAGCGACCAAGAGCATAGTAAACAGCTATTTATATTCAACAAAAAAGACAATTATTAACTTAATAATAATCTAAAATTTATTCATTTTTAACCTGTTTTGAAAAGTTTAGCACAGCGTTTGTATTGTTTATACCAAACGCTATACTTCATATGGCATGAGGTGTTGCCTATTAATGACTGATTGATTAACGATCAATTAGTATTTGTAAACTTTTTAATCCAATCAATAATGAACAAATTAGAATTCAATGCCTTGATTACGGATCATGCTGACTCATTAAAGGTCTATGCAAGAAATTTCACTAGAGATCAGGATGACGCAAACGACTTAGTACAAGAAACATTATTAAAGGCAGTAACCTATTTTAAAAACTTCAAAGAAGGCACCAATTTGAAAGGTTGGTTATACACCATTATGAAGAACACCTTCATAAACAATTACCGCCGCTTAGTAAAAACTAATTCATTTATAACCAAAGAAGAAGAAATTACGAGCGCAAACTTATTTGTTTCCGCCAGTAAAAACCGTGGAGAAAGTAAATTTATTATGGACGACATCAATGATGCCCTGTCCAACCTATCCGACGAATATTATATACCTTTCACCATGTACTTTGAAGGCTACAAATACCACGAAATATCAGACCACCTCAATATTCCCATAGGTACCGTCAAGACACGTATACATGTGGCAAGAAAGTCAATGAAAAAAACATTAAACGCCTACAAATTCACTAATTAAAGCTGTACCTTTAATTAGTGAAGCAAGAAGACAAACTTCCTACTATCAGTAGGGCACAATTATCTTTAAGAAATGGGCAGGATAAACCTGAAATATGGGTATGCTACCAGGGGCAAGTATATGATGTTACCGCAAGCAGATTATGGCGAAACGGACAGCATTACGAACATTGGGCTGGACAGGATCTGACGCAAGAACTTCAGGACGCTCCGCATTCGGCACATGTTTTCAAAAAGTTTCCGATTATAGGCCGATTAGCCTAAAATCGGAAACCACTATCTAAAAGTAATATCAAACCTAGAGAGCGCAACAAATTGACGTATTCTCTGATTGATATCTTCTTGCGTCAATTCTAACAACCGCTCGTTTCCGAATTTCTCCACACAAAAGGAAGCTAAAGTTGATCCGTAAATAACAGCGTTCTTCATATTGGCAAAGTTTATCGTTTTTACTTTCGCCAAATAGCCTATAAATCCGCCTGCAAAAGCATCTCCTGCTCCGGTTGGGTCAAACACTTCAGCCAATGGTAATGCTGGAGCAGAAAACACTTCGCCCTCACCAAACAGCAGTGCTCCATGTTCTCCTTTTTTAATGATAAGATACTTCGGCCCCATTTTCAATATGCTATCAGCTGCTTTCACTAAAGAATACTGTCCAGACAGTTGGCGGGCCTCTGCGTCATTAATAGTCAGCACGTCTACTTTCAACAAAACCTTTTTTAGATCGTCTAGAGCAAAGTTCATCCAATAGTTCATCGTATCCAAAACGACCAGCTGGGGCTGATGGGCCAAGCGCGCCAAGGTCGACAATTGCACCTGTGGTGTAAGGTTTCCCAGTAATAAATATTCACAATCTTGATAAGTCACCGGAATTTTAGGATCAAAATCAGCCAGTACATTCAACTCTGTTCCTAACGTATCACGGCTATTCATATCATTATGATACCTGCCGGCCCAAAAAAAGGTCTTCCCCTCTTTCACAATTTCAACACCGGTTATATCAATTCCTCTAGATTTAATCACATTCAAATTATCGTCACCGAAATCCCCTCCCACCACACTAATCAATTTCGTTTTACTATATAAGTAAGAAGCTGCTATACCTGCGTACATAGCGGCACCTCCAACAATTTTATCAGTTTTTCCAAAGGGTGTTTCAATGGCATCAAAGGCCATCGTACCGACGATAACTAAACTCATGCTTTTAAATTGCTTATAAACAAAAAAACCGGCTGAATAGCCGGTTTAAATATTGCTCCTGAAGCTGGGCTCGAACCAGCGACCCTCTGATTAACAGTCAGATGCTCTAACCAACTGAGCTATTCAGGAAACTCGCCTTTAAAGCAGGCTACAGGGCCTTTTCTAAAGTGATACAAAGATAGCCAAATCTTTTACAGATGCAAAATAAATTACAAAAATATTCAACTTTCTTCTACCGGTCTACGCAAGCTGTTATAAAACAAGCCTTAAGCTTTTACTAGTTAACCTATAGGCTCGGCTTTAAAACCTTTGCTTTTAATAATCGCAACGACCTCATCTTCCGAAATACCTTTCGAACTTACCGTCAATATCTTATCCGCATTAGCCGTGTCCACATCCCAGTGGCACACACCTTCTGCACTATCCAGATCTGCTTTTACTTTTGATACGCATCCTCCGCAATTGAGGTTTGTTTTAAATTGAAACTCTTTATTTTCCATTGTGTTTTTTTTAAAAATTTATTACTATTACAAATTTCGATCTATTAACCGACTTTATTCTTACACTATTCCTGCTTTCTTTTATACAATTTCAGTGACGAGCCTTATTTCTTCCATTTCAGGCGTAAACTGTTGCTCACCACACTTACGCTGCTTAAAGCCATAGCAGCTCCGGCGATCATCGGATTCAATAAGAAACCATTAAATGGATACAATATCCCTGCCGCAACCGGTATGCCGATTACATTATAAATAAAGGCCCAAAACAGATTCTGTTTTATAGTAGCAACAGTCTGCTTCGACAGCTTAATCGCCTGCGGTATCTTTGTCAGATCCGACGATATAATCGTCATCTTCGCCACATCCATCGCAATATCACTTCCTCGTCCCATCGCTATACTCACGTCCGCCGTAGCGAGCGCAGTACTGTCATTAATACCATCACCTACCATCGCTACGACCTTGCCCTGCTTCTGAAGCTCGCTCACAAAATCAGCTTTATGCTGTGGCAGCACCTCTGCTTTATAATGCTTTATACCTGTTTGCTCAGCAATGGCTTTTGCGGTCGCTTCATTATCGCCTGTCAGCATATACAAGTCTATTCCCATATCCTGCATCTCCTTTATAGCCTGAACTGAAGTTTCTTTAATTTTATCCGAAATAGCCAGTACCGACAATGCTTTTTTGCTATCTGAAAACCAAATTACCGTCTTCGACTCCTTGCCCCAATCTTCGGCTTGCTGCAGTAAGCTTTCATCGATTTGCACGCCATTCTCCGTCAAAAGCTTTTTATTACCCACATAATAAGTTTCCTGCTCATAATCGGCTTTCGCTCCTTTGCCCGTTATACTATCAAACTGCGAAATATTGGCCAACGCCACCCCTTCCAACTCTTTCACTACCGCTTCGGCCAAGGGATGCTCAGACTGTTTCTCAATGCTCAGTAGAATATTTTTAGTCTCATCACCTGCTAGCCACTTCACTCCCGTCACCTGTGGTCTTCCCTCGGTAATCGTACCCGTTTTATCCAAAACGATCGCATTTACTTTCTTAGCTAGCTCTAGGCTCTCCGCATCTTTAATCAAAATACCCTGCTCGGCTCCCTTGCCCACCCCAACCATTATAGCTGTAGGCGTAGCCAGCCCTAAAGCACAAGGACAAGCAATAACCAATACCGTTACCGCAGCTAGTAAACCTTGCACCACACCACTCTCTCCTCCAAAAACTATCCACACTATAAATGTCAGCACAGCAATGGCAATAACGATAGGAACAAAAATACCTGCAATTTTATCTACCAACTTCTGCACAGGCGCTTTACTTCCCTGCGCATCCTGCACCATTTTAATAATTTGGGCAAGCATAGTTTCTTTGCCTACTTTTACTGCCCGAAACTGAAAGCTACCTTTCTGATTGATTGTACCTGCAAATACCTTTTCGTTTTCTTCTTTCAATACCGGCACCGGTTCTCCGCTCAGCATACTTTCGTCTACATACGACGTTCCTGAAACAACCATCCCGTCTACTGCGATCTTCTCGCCTGGCTTCACAAGAATGATATCCCCCTCATGCACATCCTCAATAGCCTTCTCCACCTCACGTCCATCTGTCTCAATAACCAAAACAGTTTTCGGTTGCAGGCCCATCAACTTTTTAATAGCCGAGGAAGTATTCCCTTTTGCTTTTTCTTCTAAAAGTTTACCTAATAAAATAAAGGCAATAATAACGGCCGCCGCCTCAAAATACACATGCGCTTCCAAACCTCTTTTGTGCCAAAAATCTGCAAACAGCATATTAAACACACTAAATACGTAAGCTATTCCCGTACTCAGCGCCACCAAGGTATCCATATTAGCCGAACGGTGCTTCAACTGTTTCCATGCATTGATGAAAAAGTCTTTCCCTAACCATAAAACCACTGGAGTAGAAAAAAAACACATAATAGGATCGGCGTACGGCATATCCATAAAAAACATACCGATTACGACTACAGGCAGCGACAAGATTATAGCCCAGGTAGTTTTCGTTTTAAGCTTCTGGAACCGCTCGGCGTGCATAGTTTCCAAAGTTTCCTGCTGGGTAGATTCGTCTTCGATCAAAAGATCATAACCGCCCGCCCGAATAGCTTTTTGCAAAGCTGCCGGGTTTGTCACATTCGGCAAATATTCTACCGTAAGGTTTCCTGTCGCAAAATTAACGGCTGCTTGCACTACCCCCTTTTCATGCTGCGCAATGCTTTCTGCACTACCCGCACACGAAGCACATGTCATCTCTAAAACCGGAAAGGATTTTTTAACAGTGGGCACACCATAACCTAAATCTTTAATAGCGCGAACAGCTTCAGCCACTGCTTCATTACCTTGAACGGTAATTGCTACCCTACTATTATTTACTTCAACCTTTTGCGTCTCTACCCCCTCTACTTTGCCCAGCCCCTTCTCCACTATCAAAGCGCAATGCTCGCTTTCCACACCTTCTAAAGGAAGGTAAATAGGTTCTTTTATATTTGTAGTCATATTCGTTTGCTTTAATTTCACATTACAAAGATGACAACAATAAGGCAAGTAAATGTTACGTAATTTTGGAAAAAAGTTACATCTTTTGGGCAATCATCAGCTGATAAATTCGCATTAGCATACTAACACACAACTACTCATTTACGCCCACGATAGCACTACATCGCTGTAAAACAGCTTTCAGTTTTCTTCAATTTTGGAGAAGGTTTCACTCCCAAACGACCAGATACAGCTTTGTCTCTTAAAATTTTGCTCAACTTATAAAGAAAACGCCTTAATAGCCTCTGTTCTATAACTTCCCCAATTTTTTGTAGTTTCTTTAAGCTGATCAAAAAAATCTGATTTTGAAACTGGTTTTTCATGAGGTCCATATCAATTATTTTTCTATCTTAGTCTTACAATTAATTCAGCCGTACTATTTTCCATTTTTTTGTTTATTGCTCTTTAATTAAGTCCGTGAAAGTCCGTCGAAATGCGTGGAAGTCCGTGAAAGTCCGTGGTTTTCCTGGCTTAACCCGTTCATACCCCTATGATATCCCGTGTTCACCCTATGTTTGTTTCGTGCAGTATATGCTTTGTACAGCGTGTTGGACCTCGCTTTGTTCCATGACGCCCTGTACTGGTATCAGCTTGGTCGAGAGACTTTGCTATATGCTCTCAAGGGGTACCCTGATCAATAAGCCTGAGCACGGTATTGAGTGTATAATAAACAGGTAGGAAGAAAAATCGCTGTAGGATCGCTATAAGCATACCGGAACTACGTAGAATAAATGCTTACTGGCGCCATGGGACTAGCGGACATGCTCTAATTTCACCTAAAAAAAGCGCAGTTCCTTTTCTACTTAAAAAGATAACATCAACTTCCCGTTCTTTCATAAGGAAAACTTCTAGAGCAAAAACCTGCATATCTTCAGTGTATAAAGTGAATATAAGAGTTGATATATCGGATATACCTTACTATCTTTAAGATTATAAACCACTCTTAAACAATAAAATAATAAAACACACATGAAAGAGAACGGCTAATAACAGATACTCATGATAAGTGCTGGCACAAGCAGCTGTCTTCATAACTGAGTTCAAATGAATCATCGTAAATTACTTTTTATAATCCAAACAATTATCCTTTTAAGTACAGGGTATGCAAAGGCGCAGGCTCGTAAGGATAAATTAGACTCTTTAGCCCATCAGTTAAAATTGTTGACTGAAGGTATACAGACGAACTCTATATACCTGCGCACCAGCAAGGATATTTATGAGTCTATGGAAGATCTATGGTTCAAAGCCTACACTGTAAATGTACAGAACCAGCTGCTCTCCAACATCGACCAAACCCTACACGTACAATTGGTGCATAGTGCTACTGACAGTGTCGTCTGGGAAGAACTATACCCTATAGAACAAGGAATAACTTCAGGACATATCTACCTGAACAACACCTTTCCAAAAGGTACATATTGGCTTTGCGCCTACTCTGCCCATAGCCTAAAAAAAGAACAAGATCATTTTATAGATGTACGGAAAATCGAGCTGGTTGAAGATTTCAAAGAACTTACGGGAGACAAAAGCAATAATCAAAAACTAAACGACAGCCCGGATAACAGGATACAGTTCAACTTATTCCCCGAGGGGGGCAATCTTTTAGCAGGCGTTGATAATAAGGTGGCATTTAAAGCTATTGGTAGCGACGGGCTACCCCGGACAGTATCGGGACAATTGCTCGAAGGAAACAAAACCATTTCAACGTTTAAAAGCATCCACGACGGAATGGGATACTTCCACATCCGCCCCCTAGCGGGAGAAAAATATACGGTAAAACTAAATGGAGCTTACACAGATAGTATGTACCGTTTACCGCCGATTCAGGAGCAAGGACTCTCCCTAAAACTAGTCGAAAACCGAGAAGACCAGATCGCTTTTTTAGTTTATAATAAAACAGGTGCTCCACATCCTTTTTACTTACAGATACAGACAAGAGGTTTGCCCGCTGTTATGGCTGCTTCAGAGGTTAAAGACAGCGTACTGGTCCGATTACCTTTAGACGATGTCGGTTCGGGCATAGCTGAAATCACACTACTCAATGAACAGCTACAGCCCCTTGCCGAACGGCTCATTTATTTAAAGCCGAACAAACAAATAACCATTAACACAACGCTATCCCGTCAAAATGAGGGCAAAAAAGAAAAAATATCACTGGAAATTCAAGCAACCGACCAGCAAAACAAGCCCGTAATAGCACAGTTGGGAGCAACAGTTTATGACAAACTATATCATGACCATAAAGACGCCAAAGATATACAGACACACTACCTGCTGTCCAAGCATATGCGCGGAAACATACATAATCCCGCTTACTATTTCGATAAAAAAAATGCAGACCGCACTGCGGCACTGGATCTTTTACTTTTAACGCAAGGCTGGCGTTCTTACATCTGGAATCCACACGACCTTAAAGAAAAGTCGAAAAAAGACACTTCTTCTATTTTAACCGATGGAATCACAGGACAGCTTATCCCGAAGAGAAAAAAAGAGCAACAAGCTGTTATGCTATTTGATCCCGAACAAAAACAAAGTAACCTGCTAACGGTAGAAAATAACACTTTCTTTATTTCGCCCCAAAATATGCTTATCGCTCCAAGTATTTATATAAAACACTTTGGCAAACCTGAAGATTTCTCCATTTGCGTCGAAGATCCTTTTTCCAAAATAAACGATATAAAACCCTGGACAAAAATATCCTATCCTAAGACAAATTTATTAAAGTCGCAAAAAGAAACCAAAAGCAGTGTGGTAAATGCGCTAAACAGGACAACTGTAAAAATAGAAGAAATTGTTGTCACTCATAAAAAAGGCACTGCCTATCGGGATAAGTATATAGGCCAACTGGATAGTATCGCAAAATATGTAAATAACCCTGATCGGACGCATGGTGGAGCAGGAGGTGGCTGGTTAAATTGTCCAGTAGGTGATTGTGATGAGATGCCTGTTGAAGGTACAACATATCTCGTTTGGATTGGCCCCAACCCACCGACTTCACACCCATTTACATTTGGAGCAAACGACGTGAAAAGCGTCGTGTACCGCTATCCTAAATATACAGAAGAAGAATTAATGAAAATGAACGGGGTAGCCCGATCAAAAGGATATTATCCCAAAAAAAAGTTCTACGAACCCATCTATGATAAAGAAAAGGATACTGCTCCCGACTTTAGAAACACGCTCCTATGGGCACCCCAAATCATAACAGATGAACACGGAATAGCACGTTTAGATTTCTACACTTCAGATATAGAAAGTGAGTTCTACGGCATCATAGAGGGGATAGACGGAGAAGGGAATTTAGGAAAGTCTGATTTTCAGTTTACTGTAAAATAAGAATGCTCTATTACTTTACACGTTTAAATTTTTCTCCACATCCTTCGAAGCAATTGTAATAAAGTGTTAGCTCATCTGCCTTTATTTCAAAAGACATTTCAGTTTCACATTTTTCAAGAACAATTTTATTCAGCCCACCATACGTTTCTTTAATTTCAAAATTAGAGCTTTCATTAGCACTACTGTACGGGTTTATAGAACATAAATCACCATTCGTTGACTTTACCTGGCCTTCTTTTGTAAACTCTAATATTTTTTTTCCTTCTATTTTTCTAAACCTACCTGTCCCATCTCCAATGTCTGCATAGACCTCTGTCAATTTCCATTGACCAACAAGTTCAAAAGGATCTGTTAAAATCTCATCGGACTTCTTACAAGAGCAGAGTAATACTGTAAAAATAACAGCAAATATTAAGCAAAATCTTTTCATATATGTATAATTTAATGGTACGCTTTTATTTTTCAATGCCCCTCTAGCAAGCTATCGGACCCATTGGTTAATATTTAATAGTAAAACGTTACCTTTCAACACTCTGCTACAGTGATTTAAATATTTAAAGACCTTACCAACAGAAGCCAGAAGCTTTCCCATAGTACGCTCTTTGTCGTTCTTCTTTCCTTTATATACTTTACGTTCTTGCTTGCTCATATTTTTAACTCAAATAAAAATAAATTTAAAGATTGGAATCAAAATACAAAATAAAACAGCCAATTATTAACTAGGTTTTACAATTGATCCCCCCTTCTATCCGCAGTACAGCTAGAATCAACTATCGATCAGAGCGGATCTTACTACCCCACATTAACATCCTAAGATCAGCCCAAGCCGCACCTTACATAACATTATAACCTCTCTAAATTTAATCTATGACCAAAAAAAAATATCATTCAACAAACAAACAGAATTATAAAATTGGGGAGGAAAAGACAACCTGTATAAAACAACACTTTTAAGGCGTTAGGTTTTGGATAAATCAATAAATGGTCTAAAAAAGATACCTAAAAGAATAGACAATGTCCGTGTATATCTGAGACTATATCATATCTCGACTTTACACTAAATTTGACGATAAAATCGAAATTGAGGAAGGTCTATAGATTTTGGTTAATTATCCGATGACACAGCTTGAGCTATCCTTCAGTCAATCTGCACAGCTCCTGAATAATCAACTATTAGATACAAAACTAATTTCGCAGCTTTTCTTATAATTATTTTTTTAAACGAAAAACAACCAAGCATTAAAGCTTAAATAAGCACATTTAAAAATGCAATCAATTTCTAATTTCGACAGAAACAACTCTCACATTTTCTTCTGAAGATGTATGTATTTTTGATTATCAAAAGTTTTCGTACTTCGTCAATGGAGCATGAAAATTTGTTTTATGAGAAAAAGAAGCTATCTTAAAGCTCTGATAATTAATTACAAAAGCTAATCAAAACCATCATGACGAATTCTTTTAACAACTATTACGTAGAAAGGATAAGTGCTATTATTGCATCCGAAATGGCCGAACGTCCAAATCTCATATTTGTTTTATTAGGGCAAACATCCTTGTGGCATTCGCTATTACCTCGCAACAATATTGCCGATAGTCGCCATCTAATAAATGAAAACAAACACTATTCCTATAGCAAAGGCTGGTATATGCAAATGCAAAAAGCACTAGCTCTAGTGAAAGATTATCACCTGATATCCTATGCCCAGCTTTGCTATCTACAGGCCTACGCTAGCGACACTTCGCTTCCCTTTGAAGATCGCATAATAGTTATTGAAGACAATCTACGCCAATTATTCCCACTTGATAAAGAAGATTACATACCGACCAACGGCCAAGATAATATAGATAGCAGACCAGCAGACCTACCATTACACCACATCGAACAATGCGTTCTGAACCAAAAATATTATTATTCAACACGCCGACCAACCAACAATTATAAAGTCGTTCCACTTTTCCAAGAAGAAATAGAAATTGAAAAAAGCAACCAGAAAAATGCAGAGACACACAACCTGTCCTTTGACAACTTCGCCATAGACCTACTTATCAATGACCACATCAGTCAACCTATTTTAAGTACAGTCACCACCATAACGTATTATAAAAAACAGTTTCAGAACAATCGTTTACTGAGCAACCTCCGGAAATGGAACGCAGTATTAAACCGATTTGGCGGAAAACTCCAGTATAGCGCTATCCCACAAATTGAAGAAGACAATCCCACACGAAAAGCTACGACCCAGTTATTGCAGCAACATTGGGGAGCCGACGCCACCTTTAGAATGCTCTTCATCTACAAGAACCCCGACCACACGAATGAAGTCATTCCTATTTCGCAGGGCGATATCGTAGATACGATTATCACGGCCTATGACAACAGCAAGGCACAGCAGGAAAACAGAGATGTATTCTTGACAGCACCTACTGGCGCAGGCAAATCACTTATTTTTCAACTCCCGGCCTTTCATATCTCTAACCAAGGAGATGTCACGATTGTTATCTCTCCCCTGATCGCCTTAATGAAAGATCAGGTTGAAACCATACTCGGGGAGCGAAATTTCGAAAAAGTAGCTTACATCAATGGTGAGCTCTCTTTTTTAGAACGAGAACGCATCATTCAACAATGTCAATCCGGATTAATCGATGTCCTGTACATGTCACCTGAATTATTCCTCTCGTACGATATCACCTACTTTATAGGAAACCGAAAAATCGGTCTATTGGCTATAGATGAAGCACACCTCATCACCACCTGGGGCAGAGACTTCAGAGTAGACTACTGGTTTCTCGGCGAACACCTGCGCAAACTGCGTGAAGTAAACCTGCAGCATTTCATCATTGTGGCCGTAACTGCTACAGCCGTATTCGGCGGGGCCAATGATATGGTTTTTGACAGTATCAGTAGTCTTCATTTAAAAAATCCGCATCTTTATATCGGTCAGGTAAAACGAGAAGACATCACCTTTGTATTTCAGAACTACTCTCCTTTTGAAAAAAAAATCCAAGCAAACAAGCTTGAACAAACGATTTCGTTTAGCAAGGACATTCATGAACTACAGTTAAAAACACTAGTATACACGCCCTATACCAAACAAATCAATAGCATCATAGAAAGTCTGAATCTAGGATTTAGCACCATCGCCACAGGATATCACGGAGGCATGACTAGCGAAAATAAAAACTTCGCTTTAGCCCAATTCAAAACAAACAAAAGAAAAATAATGTTTTGCACCAAAGCATTTGGAATGGGCGTCGATATTCCAGATGTAGATATGGTGTATCACCATGCCCCATCTGGGCTATTCTCTGATTATATTCAAGAAGTGGGCAGAGCAGCACGAAATCCAGATCTTAAGGGTTTTGCAGTTATAAACTATCACCCTGACGACCTGCTGTATGCAAAAACGCTGCATAAGATGTCTGCGATTACTCCCTCACAGATACAACTCGTATTACGGAAAATACTACTCGCTTATCATAGCAGTGGCAAGCAAAATAACCTCTTACTATCGACAGAAGACTTCGAATATATATTTGACAAAAATCAAGATGTTCAACAGAAGATGCTTACTTCACTGATGTTTCTAGAGAAAAACTACCTTCTCGAACAAGGATTTCCAGTTTTCACAGCAAGACCAAAAAGACGTTTTATAACAGGCTATGCCAAACTTACAGACGAACACTTAGAAAAACTATCGCATCTTTACCCAAATACCTATGAACTGATTAGTAGCCGAAAAAACGGCGAGCACATCATTGAATTTGATATCGAAAAATTCTGGAACCACTACGGTCAGAAACAAAATTTTGAAAACTTAAAATTAGCGTTTTACAACAATACGATTTTCCAGACAGATGAGATCAGCCTAGAGCCCCAACTAAAGATAATATTTGAGCGTACTGCAGAACCTTTCAAGGACCAATCGCGTAAACTGCAAAACACTTTTCATGCCATACAACGAGCTCTTCAGTCGTTTGAAGGTTTTTTCACAGCAAATCAATTTGAGCATAAATTGAAAGAACTCATTACCGACGGATGGATGGTTTCCAAAATCAGCGACCTACTTTTTACAGCCTATATTAAAAAATCTTATGGAAGCCGTTACGGTGTGCCAAATGTTTTTTTGAGAAAGAGAACTTTTGGTGATGAACTAAAATATCTCAATGACCCCATAGCGAGTAAGACCACTTTTGCAAGGCTGCTTACCCGATTCAATAATCTTTTTGAAAACAACGACAGCCGTCGATCGAATCGTTTTTGCACACAAAAAAAAGTTAACTCAGACAGCTATGTAAAATTGGGCAACTTCCTCGAAACATTGGGGGTCGCCACTTTCGAAATCAAAGGGGGCGATAAGACTATGGTACATATCCGCATCAATGCGGCTAAATACCTTGAAGTTGATAACAACAACATTGAATATAACAATCAATTACTTACCGACTCCGCCGAGCGACAAGAAATCAGCTACGCACTATTCAATCATTTTTTTCAAAATGATTGGAGCAACCAAGAGCGCTGGGCGTTTATCGAAAATTACTTTTTAGGAGAGTCTACAGCAAGTTTATTAACACCCTATCCACCGACAGAAGTAAACAAAGCGGATCTAAAAAGTAGGCTGGAAAAAATCGTACATAATAGAAAAAGCATAGCCGAAGACTCTACTGAAGGAGAAAATGCCTCCGTACCTCATACGGAAGCCACGGACAGCAATCTGCATATCTTTACAGCGACCAACGACTCTATACTCGAGCAACGTAAACTGCTCACCATTCAGACGGAAAAAGAGGTTCGAACTATGCGTGTTTCTGAATGGCTAATGAATGACCCGGTAACTCTTGATAAAGAAAGAATTAAAATAGGGTTCAAGCTGGAAGGAAGAGCCTATCAAATATTAAATTCGAAACTAAGAGCTCATCATTTCGACTATTACCGTGACACTTTGCGCTTACAAATGCGTATCGACTTCCCCAAATATAGCACATCGGTAAAAGCCCTATTGCCCTATACCGACAAGCCCACTGAATTTTACAAATGGTGGTGTGACAACCCAAATGCAGTAACACTAAACTTCAAAGAAAAATTGATGCTATTTGAGAAAGTGAATCGCAAAAATCCGAAAACACTAAAAAGCGAACACCGAAAGATGATCGGTGGAAAATAACGAAAACAAATAGCTGTCAGAAGCACATGCCCTTGCTTTTACATAATTTATACTCCTGTCTGCGAAGTTCAGCTGAGGAACTGGTCAATCTGTGCGAGAAAACACAAAGCTCTATAAAACACAAAAGACCTTTAAAAAAGGTCTTTTGTGTTTGCTCCTGAAGCTGGGCTCGAACCAGCGACCCTCTGATTAACAGTCAGATGCTCTAACCAACTGAGCTATTCAGGAATTTCTTGAAACTTCATTTCCGTTTCAGTGATGCAATTATCGGAAGTTTAAACGAACTATCCAAATATTTATTTCAATAAAAACACAACTCTCTCACTTCCAATCAGATTTTTTTTTAATGTTTTACATCAAAATATCACCCAGCACAAATGTCGCAATCGTAAAGTATATGATAAGCCCCGTAACGTCTACCAAAGTAGAAACAAACGGCGCTGAAGAACTTGCAGGGTCTGCACCAAGCTTTCGAAGAATAAAAGGCAACATCGCACCAACCAACGAGCCCCACATCACGACACCTACCAAAGAAAAAGCAATAGCAAAAGCATAAAAACTCCAATCGTTGCCATAGATGCCCGAATAAGCCTGATCTACAAAAATGCGGAAGAAGCCCAGCACCCCCAGTATAATACCAAGAAGAAGACCTGAAATAATCTCTCTGCGCATAACCAGCCACCAATCCCGGAGTGTTACCTCGCCCATAGCCATAGCCTGGATAATCAATGTAGAAGCCTGAGAGCCGCTATTACCACCACTAGACATGATTACAGGCATTAAAAGCACTAAGATGGTAGTTAGCCTATCCTCATAGTGTTTAAGCACGTTAAACGTCAGCAATTGGCCTAAAAACAAAACGATAAGCCATCCTCCCCTTTTCTTTACCAGATGAAAGATAGAAACATCCAAATAGGGTTCATCCAAAGCTTCTGTACCCCCGATTCTTTGCATATCCTCGGTATACTCCTCATTGGCTACCCAAAGAATGTCATCGATCGTGACAATACCAAGCATGATACCCTGCTCGTCAATAACGGGTAGAGCCACCCGGTTATTCATCCTAAAGATATTGACCGCATCTTCCTGGTGGTCGTTAGCATTTAAAGAAATGAGCCGGTTATCGATTAAATCGCCAACAATAGTTTCGGGATCTGAGATAAGCAAATCCCGGATACGAATATCATCTATTAATTTTCCGTCTGAATCTAAAACATAGAGCACATCGATCGTCTCCGACGCATTCCCATAACGGCGGACGTGATCCAAAACCCGAGTGATGTTCCAGTGTTCTTTTACCGTAATATAATCCGGCGTCATTAAGCGACCGACACTATCTTCCGGATAGCCCAAAAGCGAGAGTGCTTCCTTCCTTTCTTCCGGCGACAGCATGATGATTAAACGCTTCACAACATCCCCTTTTAGTTCACTAAAAAAAGACGTACGGTCATCCGGCGGCATCTCATTAATCAGCTCCCTGATTTTAGCTGCGGAAAGCTTTTTAAAGATACGTTCTTGAGTAGGGAAATCTAAAATACCGAACACATGAACAGCCCGGTTTATATTCAAGGTTTCAATAAAAAGAGCGGCATGCTCAGGAAGCTCATCGATGAGTTCTTCTACATCCGAAATGTTCTGCTCATTTAAAAAATCTCTAAGCTCGGACAACTGTCCGTTTTCCACCCAAGCCTCAAGAAGTTCCACCTTCATTTCTAATTCTTCCATAACACCCTCTTTATTAAAATTCCTACATTGGTAATATTTTATTTTGAGCAAAAGTCGGTTTTTTAGTTGGAAATAACTAATGTTTTATAAACAGCATGAAACAGTAAATTAAAACAATTCCAAGAGCGATGTAAACCGTCTAAAAAAAACAACAAAAGACAAAATGACAGTACGCCCATTTTTACCCAAGGCAGAATAAAATAGCTTACTTACCTATAAACACAGACACGTGCTAAAGGTTTAAATGTATCTTCAAAAATTTCGTTTTAAAAAAAAGATAGAAAATAAAAGCTCGTAAACGAACATCCCGTCGCTTCGAAAACAACATTGTCTCAATTCGCTCAGATAATTATTTAACTTCTACTATGAGCAAGAGTTATAAAAAATACATACCTTGCACTTATATAGACGGCAGTATTCGGCAACTATATATGCATAGCAAAAAATGAATAAAGCCTAAAAAATATTTATAAATAAGCATTTTTAAAAAGAAAAAACTAAACACATTAAAACCTATAAATCAATACTATAAAACAATTTAACAAAACTAAAAGTTAACAAAAATAGCACAATAAAAACTAATATATTTAGCTATACGTATTTTTAAAGATAAAAATGACACTAAAACACTTTAAAATCAAAATATTAGCAATACTTACATTAACATTAAGTACACATAAGGTTTCCTCTCAGATTTTCGACAACATTCAAGCGCACCCATCGATCAAATGGAAGCAAATAGACAACCCATATTTCAGGCTTATGTTCCCGGAATCGTTCGAAAAAAAAGCCCTAATATTGGCCGACAGTCTCCACTCCTATCACGGAAAAAGCAGTAGAGACCTAGCACTAAATCCTAAAAAAATAAGCTTTATCCTCCATGCAAATCATATAGAACAAAATGGTTTTGTGCAATTAGCGCCCCGAAAATCCGAGCTCTACCCTATCCCATCGGCAAGCCCCGACAACCAAGAATGGCTACCTAATTTAGCCCTCCATGAGTACAGACACGTTGCACAATTTGACAAACTGACAGGAAAAATAAAGGGGCCTTTTTTCGAACAACTGGCCTTAGCCCTCTTCGCCATCAACCTGCCTTCTTGGTATTTTGAAGGCGACGCAACACAAATTGAAACCATACATAGCAAAGGAGGGAGAGGCCGCCTACCCTCTTGGGAGATGCCGCTCCGAGCAAATATTCTATCTAGCAGAAACTACAATTTCGATAAATATGTAATGGGGTCATTCAAAGATAATGTCCCGTCCTACTATGTAATCGGGTACATGATGAACAGCTACCTGACCAATAATTTCGGAGTAGAAAGTCATGAGAAAATATTAGAGAGCATGAGAAAAAACCTGATCAAACCTTACAATTTCCAACAGGCATTAAGGGCAACATCAGCCCTCAACTCGCAGCAGCTTTATAAAAAAACAACAGAAGATTTAGCCGAAAAATGGACGAAAGAAAAACCAAAAAACATCTCCGAAACAACAAAAATAGCACTTAAAAAAAGTCCCTATCCGACCAACTATTTACTACCTCAGATAGGCGAAGACAACAAAATATACAGCTTAAAAACATCACCTCAAAACACTGCCCAGATAACGAGACTGAGTGATAATGGCGAAGAAAAAACAATAGTAAAAATAGGCTACCAAATCACTCCGAACTTCCATATCAAGGCAAATAATATCGTATGGGATGAGTATAAAAAACACCCTCGGTTTGGAAAAGAAACCTATAATATTATAAATATTCACAATATAAAAACAGGGAAAACAAAAAGTTTAAGCAGTAAAACACGCTATTATTTCCCATCATTACACCCTTTTGCTGAACAAATAGTAACCGTAGAAGTTGACAAATCCGGCTATAGTAGCTTAATAATACTAGATGCGCAGCGTGGAAATATCGTAGAAAAAATCGCAGCTCCACAGGGAATGCACCTGCAGCAACCAAAATACAACAACGCCGGAACACGCATAATTGCTATAGCCGTGGCAGCACAGGGCACAAATTTAATAGAGTTTGACCTAGCATCTAAAGACCACAAATTCTTACTTAACTGGGGAGATCAACAGCTCGAACAGCCATTTTACGAAAAAGAAAGAGTGATTTTTAAAGCCCACTACAATGGAATAGACAACATATACCAACTGGAAGAAGGCACGATCAAGCCACTTACACAGGCAGAATATGGCGCGTTTAACCCTTTTATAGACCAGAAAGGAAATCTATTATACAACGACTATCAATATAATGGCTACAAAATATCTAAAAAAGAGTCCACTCCAGTTAGCGATGACCGAACAGTACGCCCTTTTTACATACAAGCTACATTGGATAGCCTAAACGAGAACAACCCCTACACTCTTAGAGATACCGCATTAAAAATCAGCAATTACAAACCGGATACACATTTATTTAATTTTCACAGCTTATCGATTAGCAGTAACGACTTTGAAAGCTTTGACAACTACGTACCTGGGTTATTCTGGCTATCGAATGATCTCTTAAATACAACACAGATGAAAATTGGCGCAGAGTATGACACAGATATCAATAAAACAAGATACTCGGCAGAGATCTCTTATCGTAAATTTCTCCCCATATTCACCCTAAAGTATGCAAACCGTGGGCAAATAGGTCAGGCTGTAAAAAATAACAACGATAAAGAATTGATCCCCTACAGCTTTAGAGACCACCATATCAACATGGAGATGAATATACCACTCTCCATATACCTAAAAAACCAAGTTTACAGCTACGGTTTCAATATGAGTAGCTCGTACACCAAAAGATATAATCCCAGTATTTCATTAAAAAACTTTACGGACGTCATTGCTTTCCCAATAGCTTACCAAGTATATTTCAACCGAAACAATATGCGGAGCAAAATGGATATTATGCCAAAATGGGGGCAAAATATTAGTGTGACCTACCGACACCTACCTTTTGAAAATAGGCTTTCAGGTCATATATTTTCGGTCCGTAGCAATTTTTACTTTCCTGGGCTGTTTAAAAATCACAGTATACAGTTCCGTTTGGCCTTCCAGGAAAGTAGTGGAATTTACGATTATAATTACGATATCCCCCTACCCACAGGATGGGGGCACTACAATTCGCCGATTGTAAAAAACACCAGTATGATTAATTATAGTCTTCCACTGTTGTACCCCGACTGGAGCATAGGCTCTTTAACTTATATTAAGAGACTGCAAGGGCTTGTATTTACGGATTTTCAAAATATACACCAGAGTTTATCACCAAAAAGCATAGGCATAGGCTTATCAGCAGATCTTAACATATTTCGCTACCCCCTTCCTGATATAAATTTAGCCAGCAAACTGTCTTATATTAACGACGCTACAACAAGCAGACGCATAATACCTTCCTTTAGCATAAGCTATACCTACTAAAAGAGAAAGACCGTTGCCTGAAAGTAAAAAGGCTATTCCGATATTCCGGAATAGCCTTTTTCATTATAGATTAAGCTGGCTTAATCATTCAAAGCCTTAACCCCTGGCAATACTTTACCTTCCATATACTCCAATAAAGCCCCTCCACCAGTACTTACATAACTAACATGCTCTGTCATTCCAAACTTAGATACAGCTGCTGCCGAATCGCCACCACCGATTAAAGAAAAAGCACCTCTTTCTGTCGCACCTACAACTGCATCAGCAACCGCACGTGTTCCTTTGGCGAAAGTATCAAATTCAAAAACACCCATCGGGCCATTCCACAACAACGTATTGGAAGCATGAATTACATCCGCAAAGTGCGCTGACGACTCAGGGCCGATATCTAAACCTTCTCTATCAGCAGGAATAGCATCGTTCGCTCCATTATATACATCCGCATCATTGGCAAAACGATCTGCAATCTGCGCATCTGTTGGAAGAACAAGGTTAACACCTTTTTTCTCTGCTTTTTTAAGTAGTTCATTAGCCAAATCAAGCTTATCCAGTTCCACTAAAGATTTACCGATCTCGCCACCTTGAGCTTTCACAAAAGTATAAGCCATTCCACCGCCAATGATAAGATTATCTACCTTGTCCAACAACGCTTCGATCAGCTCAATCTTATCAGACACTTTTGCTCCTCCCATAATTGCTGTAAAAGGACGATCCGGGTTATTCATTATTTTTTCAGCGTTATTGATTTCCGCCGCCATCAAATAACCTGCAAACTTATTGCCTGGAAAGAAATCTGCAACCACAGCTGTAGAAGCGTGTGCACGATGTGCTGTTCCAAATGCATCGTTCACATATACATCGCCAAGTTTAGACAATTTCTCTGCAAATGCACGATCGCCTTTTTCTTCCTCTTTATAGAATCTTAAGTTTTCCAACAAAAGAACTTCACCAGCAGCCAAGTTTTGACTAACTTTTAAAGCTTCCTCACCAATACAGTCATCAGCAAATTTTACCGCAACGCCCAAAACATCAGAAAGATGCTTAACAATATGTCTTAACGAATATTTATCTGTAGGGCCATCTTTAGGCCTGCCTAAATGTGACATTAACACTACTGAGCCGCCATCAGCCAAGATCTTTTTTATGGTAGCTTTAGCTCCCTGAATCCGGTTATCATCCGTTATAGTAAAGTTCTCATCTAGAGGAACGTTAAAGTCTACGCGAACTAAGGCTCTTTTGCCCGAAAAATTCAACTCATCAATTGTTTTCATACCTGTATATATCTATTTTTTTTTATCTATTATATGAAATACGCATACGCATTTCTATTTATTCACTATTTATTACCCTGATCTTATCGATGAACGCCTGCCCACTACTTCCTAAAAAGAACAACCACAGGCACAAATAACCTTATATCACCCGACTTTTAAAGCAACAGCGTCAATAACCAACCTCTCCAGCAGAAGGGAAGCTATATAAACACGTCTGACCTTACAGATCAACTATGTGTATAAGTAAGAAGTATGGTTTCAAGTTGATCTTTTATTATTAAAGCCATAAATATAAAAAAAAGCACCGAATTTTATCATTCGGTGCTCTATATTTTTAATGAACTTCTAAACTATAGGGCATTCGCGCCTGAATACCCGAAGATCGAACTACAGTCTTCAGCTGCATGACATAATTCCGCAATTCGCCAAGCTCATCAGCAAGCATCCACATTTTTATCTTTTCTTTGGAAGTGCTCATCAACGATGAAAAAGGATCTTTTATAGAAGGATAATTTACCACTCTATAATTCTCTAAATTTGCCTTTGCTGCCGCTGCTGCCACAGCACGGTCCATACCGCCGATTGCATCTACCAAACCTATATCTAAAGCTTGAGCTCCCGTCCAAACACGCCCCTGCCCTATACTGTCAACCTCAGCAATGCTCATATTACGCCCATCAGCCACTTTACCCATAAAAGTTGTATAGACACGCTCAACTTCTTTTTGAATAATAGACCGTTCTTCTGCCGTCATAGGACGGTCAGGAGAACTTAATAAATTAGCAAACTTACCTGTTTTAACCTCATCGATATGCACCCCTAGCTTGTTATTAAGTAAGCCTTTAAAGTTAGGGATCAACCCAAAAACACCAATAGATCCGGTAAGCGTTTCGCGCTCGGCAAAAATAGAGTCAGCCAAAGCCGAAATATAATAACCTCCCGAGGCCGCATAATCGCCCATAGAGACAATAACGGGCTTTTCTTTATTAGTAAGCTCCACCTCACGGGCTATAATATCAGATGCCAGAGCCGAACCACCCGGCGAATTTACACGCAAAACAACAGCCTTAACCCGTTTATCACGGCGCAATTTGCGAAGTTCTCTCGAAAACTTATCGCCACCGATATTAGTTTCCGTCCCCTCACCATCCACAATATCTCCCGATGCATACAGCACAGCTATACGATCAGCAGAAACATCAGTCTTCGCTTTCTCAGCATAATCCAACAAAGACACACTAGCAACATCTTTCGATTCTTCAATATTTAACTTCTTTTTAAGAAGAGTCAATAACTCATCCTTATACAACTTGCCATCAACAAACTTAAGCCGAACCGCATCATCCGCATTGCGAATCAAATATTGGTCAGCTATAAGGGTTAAAGAATCTACACTGAGACCTCTAGCACGTGAAACATCATCTAAAAAAGAAGAATACATACTACCCAGATAAGCAGAAACCTGCGAACGGTTAGCATCGCTCATTTCGTTTAGAATAAAAGGTTCAACAGCAGATTTATAGGTACCCACTTTAACTACCTGCATATCTACGCCTAATTTATCCAGCGCTTCTTTCATAAAAGTTATGGAAGAAGAGAAGCCTTTAAAATCCAGAGACCCCTCAGGGTTTATGTAAATTTCATCTGCTAAGGAAGCCAAATAGTAAGCTTTCTGCGTGTAGGTATCGCTATAAGCAATGATAAACTTACCTGACTCTTTAAAATTCAATAATGCGTTATATATTTCTTTCAAACTAGCCATGCCTACATTAATAGAGGAAGGATTAAAATAAATCCCCTTAATACGGCTATCATCTTTTGCAGCCTTCAGTCGCCCAAGAATATCATTCAAACCCATGGTCTTATATTGTCCATATCCCGGAATTTCTAAACCTTCAAACGGATTTACTGCCGCACGTTCCGTGATGCCATGATTTAAAGAAACATACAATACTGCATTTTCAGGGACTTTGCTCTCTGCGCTACTTCCGACTTGACTGATCATACTGGTAATAAGACCGACAGTTATCATAAACAAAACGACGATAACGATACCAATACCAGTAATAGTCGCTAAAACATATTTAAAAAAAGATTTCATAGTTGCTAAATATTAAAAGCAGTAAATAATTTCATTTCTAGTTAGTGAATTTGAAAATTCAATATACAATTCAATGGTCAAGTAGAATGCCAAAATCAAAGAATAAGTATAATTTTCCATCAAAGCGTTACACTTCATCTTAAAAAAAAGAAAATCATACCCAAATGCAAAAAATCTTTAAAGATAAAAATCACTAATTAAAATTTGAATACCCTAAATTAAATCTTTATTTTGATTTCCTCGAATATTTTAATGCATATCCTTTATCTTTAAATTACAACTGTAGTTTTTGATTTATTGAGCTAAAAACACTATTATTAAGGACTAATACACCGTAAAAAAATATTTATATATGGAAGAAAATTTTCAAATTATACAACCCGCTCTTATCGCTGAAACCCTCATGCATAACGCAGAAATAATAAAACAGTTTATAGCACTATATGAATCGCAGATACCTGTCGATTTTACTGCACTCGAGGAAGCTATTAAACAGGAGATACACACTGAAATAGCCAGCGCAACACATCATATTAAACCAACGATGAGCTACATTGGTGCCATAACAATAAAAGAAAAGCTAGAACAACTAGAAGAACTCGCAAAAAACAACAGCGATATAATCACTATAAGGCAGCACCATGAGCTCGTAAAAGATGACTATCATGTGCTAATCGAAGAAATTAGCAGGTATGCGAAGTCGCTTAACTAGGACTTTTCAACAATAGCAAAATGCACCTTAGAAAGAAGCATATACAGCACCAAAATGACAGGAAAAGCTATGAATCCTAAAGAAACTAATAAGAGGATGCTAAGTAATAAAAATAAATACTTAAACTTATTCTCTCTCCAGGAAAGAGAAGATAATTTCATGCTGAACAAACTGATTTCGGAAACTAACAGATAGCTACCAACTAAGACAAGGCCTAGCAAAACAAATTCATTATATACAAGAGCAGGATATTTCTCCCCGATAAAAGGCAAAGACATAACAACAAAAGTATGCATAGGTGTATTCAAGCCTATAAAGTCGGTGTTTTGCCTCTCATCTACATTAAATTTTGCTAAGCGTAAAGCCGAAAAAACAGTGACCACAAAACCTAGGTAAGGAAGGTAAGCGGAATCCGAGCTCTCTTTCAAAAGCATAAAAAATACAGCTCCGGGTAAAAAACCAAAACTAACCATATCTGCCAACGAATCGAGCTCCTTACCTATATTAGATTTAACATGCAGAGCCCGAGCTGCCATACCATCGAAAAAGTCAAATATACCGGAAGCCAAAACGCAATAAAAAGCAAATAAATAAGATCCTTCAAGGATAAATAAACCCCCCAAGCATCCACTAAAAAGATTTAAACACGTTATAGCATTTGGAATATGTCTCTTCATTTGTAAAGAATTTGTATAAAAAAACCACCTCCTGAAATTCAAAAGGTGGTTCAAAAATATTAAATAAAGAGCAGATTAGCCATTCATGCTGATCAAAAACTCTTCGTTGGATTTCGTTCCACGCATACGCGATAATAAAAACTCCATGGCTTCTGTTGAGTTCATGTCGGCTAAATGATTTCTCAAAACCCATAAACGCTGCAAAGCATCTCTATCCATCAACAAGTCGTCTCTACGTGTACTCGAAGCCGTCAAATCAATAGCTGGGAATATACGTTTATTAGATAGCTTACGATCAAGCTGCAACTCCATATTTCCAGTTCCTTTGAATTCCTCAAAAATAACTTCATCCATTTTAGAACCGGTCTCTGTTAGAGCAGTGGCCAAAATGGTCAATGAACCACCGTTTTCAATGTTACGTGCCGCTCCAAAGAATCTTTTAGGTCTATGAAGAGCATTCGCATCTACCCCTCCTGACAATATCTTACCAGAAGCAGGAGCAACTGTGTTATAAGCACGCGCTAAGCGTGTAATAGAGTCTAATAGAATAACTACATCGTGGCCACATTCAACCATACGTTTTGCCTTTTCTAGAACAATATTGGCAATTTTTACATGGCGCTCTGCAGGCTCATCAAATGTTGAGGAAACGACTTCCGCACGAACATTTCTCGCCATATCTGTAACCTCCTCAGGACGTTCATCAATTAACAAAATAATAAGATAAACCTCAGGGTGGTTTTTAGCAATAGCATTTGCTACCTCTTTTAACAAGTTTGTTTTTCCCGTTTTCGGTTGAGCTACGATAAGTCCACGTTGCCCTTTACCTATAGGTGTAAATAAATCCATAATACGGGTAGAGAAGTTACCCATACCGAGATCTAAATTTAGCTTTTGATCTGGAAATAATGGAGTTAAATAATCAAAAGGTACACGGTCACGGATTTCGGCCGGATTTTGTCCGTTAATAGCTTCGACACGAACCAATGGAAAGTATTTCTCTCCTTCTTTTGGAGGACGTATAGAGCCTCTTACATTATCTCCCGTTTTAAGACCAAAAAGCTTAATCTGAGATTGAGAGACATAAATATCATCAGGAGAAGTCAAGTAGTTATAATCAGAAGAACGAAGAAAACCATAACCATCAGGCATAATTTCCAACACCCCCTCATTAACAATCACATTATCAAAGTCTGTAGCTGCAACAGTTGTAGGGTTATCAACACGTCCTAAAACATTTGAATTATCAGGAGCATGATTCGCCGCTCCAGACTCTACCGTGTTTGAAGAAGACTCGACCTTTCTATCGTCGGCTCCAGGTCTCTTAACTACAGAGATTGGTTCTGTTTTGACAGTTCTTACACGTTTTCTTGGACGCTCAGCGCCCTCAGCATCATCTACTTTCTGTACTGCGGGTTCAGTCTCTTTAGTAGACTGCTTCGCTATGTCTGATATGCGATCAATCAATTCCTGCTTACGCAGTTTTTCTACATCGGCTATGCCTAATACTTTTGCAATCTCGCGTAACTCCGACACGAGCTTGGTATTTAGTTCATTAATATCCATTAACTTGTTATTATGAGATATAGGATTTTACTAATTTTTGAATTCACCTGATTCTTTTCAGCAAATGCTACTATACTTAAGATACACTAAAAAAATTTAAGCGAGGTGTTCGCTAACGATTTAAACTTTCCAAAACTTCTAAAGATGAATTTGAGAATCGGCACAAAAATAAGATAATATTTGTAACTTCAAAGAAGTTTTTAATAAAAAAATATTTAATACGTGACTATACGGTATTAACGGAACAATATAGAAAATGTTTTACGATAAACCAAGTTTATATTTATTTCATCCGTTTTCGTGACTGAAAAAGATGTGAAGAGGAATATATAATCAACTCATAAAAATTAGATCATAATTTAAACCAAGCAGGTACATTTCAACAAAAAAACAGCTTCGAAATAGCAATGATATTGTACAAAATACACTAAGTGTTTAAAAAAAAGTCAAATTAAAAAAGCCCGTTTATAGCATCACAAAGCAGCTTTTCCCACTAAATCGCACTTTAATCAAAATTTGATCAGCATTTAAAAGCTTTTAAATTCTTGTTTTTAGAGAGAAAAATGTATTTTCGGAAAGATTATATGGTAAATAGGTAGAAAATAAACTAAAAAATAACACAATAAAACCAATATATAATGATCATCATTGCGGACGGAGGATCAACAAAAACAAACTGGTGTTTGTTGGATGATTCTAATAAAAAAATATATTTCAACACCGAAGGGTATAACCCGTACTTTGTTGACAGCGAATACATTGTCAACTCCTTAAAAAAAGGACTACCCCACGACTTACCTTTTGACAAAATAACAGAGGTAAATTACTACGGAGCAGGCGTTCATAATGAAGATAAAGCTCAGATTGTCGAGGTTGCAATGAGTAAAGTTTTCCCAAATTCAAAAGTAGAAATTGGACATGATTTGTTAGCTGCTGCCCGTGCTTTATTGGGTGATAAACCTGGTTTTGCAGCTATCTTAGGAACAGGAACTAACACCTGTATTTATGACGGTGATGTAATCACACATCATATAGACTCTGCGGCCTATATATTAGGTGATGAAGGCAGTGGAAGTTATATAGGCAAAAAGTTATTGACAGACTTCATACGTGGCTTAATGCCAGAAAATGTAGCGAAATCATTTTTTGATACCTATAAGTTGACACCAGACGAAATTATGGACAACGTATACACAAAACCTTTAGCAAATAGATTTTGTGCAAGCTTCAGTAAGTTTGTCTATGACAACAACGTCAACATAGAATACACAAGAACTATCGTAGAAGATGCATTTGAAGCATTCTTTAAAAACCTAGTTAGCAATTACCCTGACTATCAAAAATATACTTTCAATTGCATTGGTTCGGTAGGATACAACTTCCGCAATGTACTGGAACATAAAGCAAGCCAATACGGCATGCAAGTAGGAAAAATACTAAGATCGCCTATTGATGATCTAGTTACTTTCCATATTAATAGATCTCAAAAAGCTTAATAAAAGAAGAAGCCCCTAATAGTTATTAGGGGCTTCTTCTTTTATAGACCTTTATTATTTCACTACAGCCAAATTTTACTTGCTTTCCAAAGTTAAAGACTCGCCTATATTTAGTAAATGTAAGTTCAGACCGGCTTTTGTAAATTTATCTACAGCATCTGTACGGTCAATTGCTATTGGAGGGAAAGTATCATAATGAACTCCTATAATATTTTTGCAATTAATTAACTTTGCAGCTTTGATCGCATCGGAAACGTCCATGGTATAATGTCCGCCAATAGGTAAAAAAGCCCAGTCAAGATTTAAATCCTCTAAAAGTTGCATCTCCTTTGTCAAAGCAGTATCTCCAGCAAAGTAAACCTTTTGCCCATCAACAGAGAACACATATCCTACAGGTGCACCCGCATAATCTCCCTCAGGTGTACTATTCGTATGCAAAGCATAAACCATTTTAACCGTACCAAAAGACAGATTCAATGTACCTCCAAAATTTAGCTCTATAACCTTATCTTCAGCCACCCCTTGTCTACGTACCCAACTTGCCGTTTCTACAATAGCAACAACCTCTGCATTACTGTTTTTTTGTATAACAGCCATATCAGCAACATGATCTTGATGACAATGGCTCAATAAAATATAGTCTGGTTTAATGGTATTTATGTCAATATCCTGGGCAGCACTATTATAAGTGATAAAAGGATCTAACAACACCTTACTTCCATTAAAGTTAATCTCAACACATGAGTGCCCATAAAAAGTAGTCTTTATCATAGAAATTATCTGTTATTATTTATTAAATAAATTACCCAAACCCCCTAAGCCTCCTAACAAATCTTTAGACATAGCTTGCATCTCCGTCTGACTAACGCTATCAGCAGCTTCGATAGCCTTATTAACAGCAATAATTAAAAGTTCTGCAAGTTCCTCACGCTCTACATCCGCAAAGAAAGCTTCATCGATTAATATATCTTTTATTTCTTTATTACCCGATGCGATAACCTTAATCTTACCGGCCTCAACCTCACCCGAAACCGTAATATTATTTAAACGTTGCTTCACTTCCTCTGCCTTCTGCTGCGCAGCAAATAATTTATCAAACATAATTCTTAACTTTTAAAATATAAACGCAATTTACAAAATACAGTCAAAAATAAGCTCATCCAAAAACATATCTATTAGGTTCTTTACATGAGCTTCATTACATTTGCTAAAAAAATGCCCGAAGCATGTTAGATTTAAAATATTACGAGCGTATCCTCGAAAATCAAAAAAGAACAAACACTATAAAAGCGGAAATTTTAGAGGAAGAAATTGATATTATACTACACAAATTAAAGTTCATCGAGCAACAACAGCGCCCCTCAGTTCTTGTGCTCGATCAAAAAACAAACTTTAAGCCGAAAGCTGATGAAGCTATACGAAACATTATAGCAATAGCCGGAGGCAAACTGTTAACAAGCGAGCTAGATAACGAAGTAGATATTATATTGATCCAGCAATCAGATGACTCACTTTACAGCGAAGTAATTAACATACTTCAAAACACTGCTTTCAAGGACAAGAATGCTATAAAAGCTAATAAAATTTATATTATTCAAAAAGAAAACTTTGGAAAAGACCCCGAGGATTTTCTGGCTGATGTAGAAATTGCTGCCGAAACAATACAATCCAAATACTTTATTTTTGGAAGACAAGGTACAGATTGGGTACAATTTGAATTATAATAAAAGCGGGTTACCCGCTTTTATTATAATTCAGCACTTAATTTAAAAATTTTTTGCGCAAAACAACATACAGTTTTTCTACTGTTTGAGGTTTATCAGCCCAGTTATTCTTAAGCGCATAATTTGTTTGTAAAAAAGCATCGGCCTCTGCAAAAGATCTATATCTATTTAAAAGCTCTATAGCTTCACTATAAGCTAATGAATAACCATTAAACAGATCTTTAATAAAAAGCAGTTTATCATTTAAATTAATAGAGGTCTTCAAGTCCAGATCAGCAGTTTTACTTTCAACCCGGTTGATTCCCAAACCGGCTTCAGTAGCAACTTTCCTTTGTTGCTGTAACATCTCATTCAAAGTAAGTGGTTTTGTCACTTTCTCTTCCTGAACTCCGGTATCCGAAATAACATTTACAGGCCTACTTTCCTCAACGATTTGCTGCACAACAGCTCTTTCTTCAACTATTTCTTCCTGTGCTTTCTCAAAATGAGGGACAGGCTCTTCATTCTTAATTTCTACATTTTCAGGAACAGTGTTCTTCTCAATATTCTCAACAACAGGCTGTTCTGCCTCAGAAAAATCAAACTCTGGTTTACCCTTGTTATCTGCTGGTGCTGTATAAGCTAAAGGAGGTTCTTGTGCAACAACATTAGGCTCTTCCTGGGCAGGCACAACGGGACTTTCATTAACAGCTTCCTCCTTTGCTTCAGCTACGCTTGAACTTACCGGCTCCTCCTCCCGATCTTTAACACGATTAATTGGCGGTGTAAAAAAGATAGCAGGATCAACCTTTTTTACAGGATCTTTCATCACATAGTCTTGTTTTTTGCTAGAAGAAGAATCACTTTGCTCACTAGTCAATCGCCGGTATGCTTCAAAGTGAGCTGACAAGTATTGAATATCAGCTTCCAGCATTAAGAAATCCTCAAATGCAAAGTCAGCAGGTGCATTTACAATAGTTTGATAATCTGTATTTATACTTTCCAGTAACTCTCCAATCTTAGAAAGTACTTTTTCCTTGGCTTTTACCATTTTCATCTATTAAAATTAAACTCGTGTTCACTCTATCACTACCACTCATTGTTAAAGTTCATATGTGTATAATCTATTTTTAGCGCTCATATGAAATACTCATAGCTATTTGTCCGTAGCTACACATGAGTATTTTACATTAAACAATCTGATAGCGAAAAGATTCTGATTTACACACAAAGCTACATATCAAATTTAATAATATAATTTCGATATTAGCAGAAAGGAGCACAATATTTAACGATTGTTAACGCGTCGCCCTTTTAAAAATAAAAATAGATTTAATGTTGTTTTCCGAACATAGTTTTATAAATAAAGACAATAATATAGGCAGTATAGAAGTCATCTGTGGATCGATGTTCTCTGGTAAAACAGAAGAACTTATTCGCCGAATGAAAAGAGCCCAGTTTGCCAAGTTAAAAACAGAGATATTTAAACCCAGTATTGATATTCGCTATGACAGTGAAGCTGTAGTTTCGCACGATAGCAACAGTATCCCTTCTACACCAGTCTCTCACTCCTCAGCAATTTTATTATTAAGTGCTGAAACTAAAGTTGTCGGAATTGATGAGGCACAGTTCTTTGATAACGATTTGCCAAATACCTGCATTAAATTAGCTAACAAAGGAATTCGCGTGATTGTTGCCGGCCT
The DNA here is from genome assembly GCF_026711005.1 of Sphingobacterium sp. UT-1RO-CII-1. Classification (GTDB taxonomy): domain Bacteria; phylum Bacteroidota; class Bacteroidia; order Sphingobacteriales; family Sphingobacteriaceae; genus Sphingobacterium. The sequence continues at coordinate 434,985 of NZ_JAPPVJ010000005.1, forward strand.
AGATATGGACTTCAAAGGTCAACCTTTTGGCCCAATGCCCGCGCTGATGGCTATTGCCGAGCATGTCACAAAAGTGCATGCTGTCTGCATGCAGTGTGGAGCCCCTGCTAATTATTCCTTTCGAATAACAGCGCATAATGAGACTGTACTAATCGGTGAAAAAGACAATTATGAACCTCGCTGTCGAAGTTGTTTTTACACGAAATAAATTTTAGAGCCTCAATAAACCGCATCCATGAAACAACTCGAGGGTGATAAATATCCTGCTATTTTTTCAGATATTGAACAATTTCATCACTTAAAGGATTGACCTTAGAACGATATCGTTGAACAAGATTACCATCTTTATCGATCAAAAATTTCTCGAAGTTCCAGGCTATTTCTCCCGTAAACTCGGCTCCCTCCAGAGAAGTCAGGTATTTGAACAAAGGAGCAATATCTTCGCCCTTGACATCTACTTTTTCGGATAATAAAAATGTCACCCCGTAATTTCGCTCACAAAACCCCTGTATTTCCTCATTCGAGCCCGGCTCTTGTGCTCCAAAATTATTTGCAGGAAACCCGATAATAACTAAGTCTTTACCATACTGCTCATGCAAAGCCTGTAAATCTTTATACTGCCCCGTATAGCCACACTTAGAAGCAGTATTGACAATCAAAATATTTTTACCCTTAAAGTCTGCCATACTAATTTCTTCACCATCAATAGATGTAAAGCTAAAGTCGTATATAGAAGGGGCTGCACTAACCATAGCTGCTAACAATAAAATAGTATTTACGAATATCATAATAATCTGTTTTTATGTATGTAAAACCTGAGTTTCTCTATCAATCACAAAATTAAAAAGCTTATCAATAGGGCTCTCTAAAATTGTCCCTACTTTAACCCCCAGCACTTCACACACTTCCCGCAACTGCAAGTCAAAATAGTATGCTATGCGTCCGACAAAATTCACATGAAAATCCCAGTAGTTAGGATAGGTCATAACATTCGTGCGTATGAACTCATCAAAACCATTCCGCACTAACCGATCAATATAAGGGTGCAATATATGCTCTGACATAAACTCAGCAAATGATGCAAGATAGGCATTGGGTCTATCCTTCTGATAAACGTTTTTAATGACGATATCTTTATTAATTCTATATTTTGCAGCAAATTTATCACTCAGATCTTTAGGCATATTACCGTAAAGAAAAGAAGTTATTAATTGCTTGCCAAACCAAGCTCCTGACCCTTCATCACCCAGCACATAACCTATACCATGTACGCTAGTTTTCAAATATTCTCCATCAAAAAAACCTATATCCGATCCCGTCCCCAGGGTACAAACATAGCCCTTATCGTTACCGCAAGTAGCATATGCACTACCCAAAAGATCACTTTCCACAGAAATAAAAGCAGTAGGAAAAATTTCAGTTAATGCATTAGAAACAATTTCTCTACGATCGGGTGTAACACAACCTGCTCCAAAAAAATGAACTTCATGTATCTCATTCGCATAAGGCAAAATTTCAGGAACATCTTTCATTACTTTGGCAATCTCTTTCTCGTTAACAAAAAAAGGATTTAATCCTTTTGTTCGGAATGACAATGGTTTACTATCCGGTAAATTAAGCATCCAATCGGAATTTGAAGACCCGCTATCGGCAACTAAAATCATACAGCAATATAATATATATATCCTAAATCAAAGATAATAAAATAACATTAAATATAAATTGAATAAGAAATCTACTGCGAATTACCCGTACTATAATAATAAGCTTAACTTTGTATTTTGTTTTCAAAAGCTAAATATGCGACATGATATCTCAAATCCATTATACCGTATCTTTTAAAGAACCTCAAGCACACTATGCTGAAATAGAACTCCAAATAGTTAATTTCACAGAGGAGTTTATCACATTAAAAATGCCGACATGGACTCCCGGATCTTATCTCATCCGTGAATATGCAAGACATGTAGAATCTCTGACTGCATATAGTGACGGAAAAATAGTAGAACACGAAAAAATAGATAAAAACACTTGGCGTGTAAAAAATGAAAAAGAAGGAATAACCATCAAATATGCAATTTATGGTTTCGAAACTTCCGTGCGCACGAACTTCATCGATAGTGACCATGCTTTTTTGAGCTCGGCAGCAACATTTATGTATATAGATAACTACATAGATCACCCCATCACCATTGAAGTAAAGCTACCGTCGCAGTGGTCAAAAATATCAACAGGACTACAAGCCGTACCCAATAAAGAAAACTGCTTCTATGCAGCAAACTTTGACATCTTATTTGACTCTCCTCTTGAAATAGGAAATCAGGACATTTGGCACTTTGAAGCCGCAGGTATTCAGCATGAGTTTGCAATGGTAGGCGGCGGATCGTATAATAAAAAACGCCTTACCGAGGATATAACAAAAATAATTGAAGTGGAGACTAAGATTTGGGGAGAGAACCCCAATGACAGATACGTTTTCATTACACATAATTACCACAATGGATATGGAGGCTTAGAACACCTGAATTCTACAGTATTAGCAGCAAGCCGAAATGCATATAAAATACCTGCAGCATACAAAAACTTCTTAAGCTTAGTAGCCCACGAATACTTCCACCTTTGGAACGTAAAACGACTAAGACCATACGCGCTGGGGCCTTTCAATTACGACGAAGAAAACTATACGGAAGGACTTTGGATAATGGAAGGCTTCACCTCCTACTATGATAACTTAATCGTGAGACGTGCCGGGTTATATTCTGTCGAAGAATACCTTTCCGCCTTAGCCAACGAATTTAATCTGGTATACAACAGAGCTGGTCACAAAATACAATCTGCAGCTTTGGCCAGCTTCGATACCTGGATAAAACAATATCGCCCCGATGAAAACTCTCCAAATACTAGTATATCTTATTATAATAAAGGAGCCATGTTAGCGGTTGCACTAGATCTTAAAATAATAAGTGATACCGACGGAAAGCTACGTCTGGACGATGTGCTAAAAGCAGCATACCAACTTTTCTACAAAGAAAACGAACGTGGGTTTGAGGAGCATGAGTTTAAAAAATTAGCTGAAGAAATAACGCAGGTAGATCTATCAGAAATATTTGATGCAGCGCATACCACCAATGAACTTGATTATAACAGCTACTTTAACCGTGTTGGATACAGCTTTATTAACACGAGTAAAGACAGTAATGAGCGCAGTTTGGGGTTAAAAACACATATCGTTGACGGGCGGATACTGATAAAAACGACGGAAAGAAATTCAGCAGCATGGGATGCAGGCTTAAATGTAAATGACGAAATTATAGCCATTAACAACAACCGGTTAGATACCGCCAGTAAAGACCTGGACTTTATTCTCGAAACCAGCGAAATAGACGAAATCTTGGATATTTTAATCGCTAGAGATGGTCTGATAAGAACCGTCCACACACCTGTCCGTAAAAGTTCTAAAGAAACTTGGGTTATACGAAAAAACACTGATGCCAGCCCTCGCCAAAAAGAACTTGGCGAAATATGGCTCTCCGAATAATAAAAGAAAAGTGCTGTTACCAGAACAGCACTTTTCTTTTATTATTAAAACTTATAGCGTATTGAAAAACCTATTGGATCAAAAATTTTGATCGTACTCTCCTGTAAAAAATCAAAATAAGGCTTAACATCCAAAGAGAGACTAATCGGTGCTGTGGGAATATTATACTCAATACCTACAATACCATCAATACTAAGCGAAAGCTCTGTTTTTTCCTCACTCCAGGCATTAACAGGATTATTATTCTCGTCTATTGTCTGCATCAGATAAGACTTTTCTTTAAAGCTACCGATACTTCCACCAAACCCGTAATACCAGTTAAAGTCTCCTGTCAAAGGTTTTACATATTGGTATAACCCTGTTAAGCGAAACCGTGCTCGTTTAGAATTGCTCTGCATGCTGACAATAGCTTCTAATGCCCGCTGTTCATCAGAAGTATACCGATAAGTGAATCCGGTAGAACTACCAAATCTCCCTCCAATACTATGTTGATTAGAAGTCTGTGCCTGAGCATGGATTGAAAAAAATAAAGCTAATCCTAGCGAGAACAATAACGCACCTGCTTTTTTCATATGTATACAATTTATTTTTACTTATCATATGGAATACTCACCCGTATTTTCATTTCATTAAAAATGAGCATCCTTTGTATTATAATCATTTGATTGAACCATACCTTTTTCTGCATCAACAAAAAAGATTACATACCGACTTCTGTTATTTTTTTTAATTTAAATAACTATGTCAGCATAATAATTTTATATAGTTACTAAAATTTAGTATATTCAAATGTACTATTTTTTTTCAATGAACTAGTCCGCTGAACACGTTAAAAACTGTTATTCTGCTGACTGTTATTTCTTTTAATCTTACAAGAAATAAGAAGGCAAATAGTTAACTTAGTAAAACATTATATCATTATAAACTGTTAATTATTGAGATTTATGAACAAAGTAAAGAGAATATTCGACATACTTGAACACTATAAAGAGCAACACAAAAGCTCATGCATTGTTGCAGGTAAAAAGGATGGTGTATGGGTGAAATACTCCAGTGAAGAGTTTTTATCACATATCGACAACCTCAGTAAAGCTTTAATTGCAAAAGGTGTACAAAAAGGGGATAGAATTGCCCTTATGTCGGGAAACCGGCCTGAATGGAATATTGTAGATTATGCGTGTAACCAGCTCGGAGTTGCTATTGTACCCCTCTACCCCACTTTATCACCTCAAGACTTGTCTTTCATCATTAATGATGCTGATATCAAATTAATATTTGTCAGCAATGATGCGTTATGTGAAAAAATAGACTACGTGATACAGGAACACCAGCTCAAAATAGAAATTTTCACTTTTGACGATGTTCCTAATAAAACAAACTACAATGAGTTGATAGAAGCTGGCGGTCAATTATCTACAGAATTGCAACCCTATCGAGATCTTGTTCAACGAGATGATCTATTAACACTCATTTATACATCAGGAACAACGGGAAAACCAAAAGGAGTTTGCTTAACACATGGCAATATACTTAGTAATGTCGAGGCCTGTGAACACTTGGTGCCCGCCCATGTTAAAACAGCGCTAAGCTTCCTCCCCCTATGCCATATATTTGAAAGAATGGTTGTATACCTTTACTTTACAAAAGGCATGCAGATACACTATGCAGAAACGCTGGATAATATTGTCGTAGATATTAATGAGGTTAAGCCGCAAGTTTTCACTACCGTACCTAGAGTATTGGAGAAAGTTTACGATAAAGTTGTTGAAAAAGGAAAAAACCTAACAGGCATAAAAAAGGCACTCTTCTTTTGGTCATTAGATTTAGGACATGTATACCAGGAACCACCAAAAAACAGCTTCTTTTACAACCTAAAACTAGGTATCGCCCGAAAATTAGTTTTCTCAAAATGGCAAGAAGCACTAGGCGGAAATATAGAGCTCATTATCTCGGGAGGAGCAGCCCTCCAAGAAAGGTTAGCACGTGTATTCTGGGCTGCGGGGATTAAAGTCCTGGAAGGTTATGGGCTCACAGAAACATCCCCTGTAATAGCTGTTAATTCACATGTAGAAACTGATGTTAAGTTTGGTACAGTAGGCCGCATATTAAAAAATCTGGATGTAAAAATTGCAGAGGATGGTGAGATACTCGTCAAGGGGCCGAGTATCATGACGCATTATTATGAGAACGAAGAAGCTACAAAGGAAGCTATAGACGCAGAAGGCTATTTCAAAACTGGGGATATAGGAGAAATAACCCCCGACAACTTCCTGAAAATAACAGATCGTAAAAAAGAAATTTTTAAAACTGCAGGCGGAAAATATGTGGCTCCACAGGTTTTAGAAAACAAATTCATGGAATCTGTTGTTATTGGACAAATAATGGTAGTGGGTGAAAACCAACGTTTCCCTTCGGCCTTAATAGTTCCGGCTTTTGAAGAACTAAAAAAATGGTGTACACATAAAGGAATACCATACACTTCAAATGAAGAAATTATTAAAAACCCATCAGTGATTGACAAGTTTCAGCGAGAGGTCGATCGTCTAAATGCAGATTTTGGACAGTGGGAAAAAGTAAAAAAAATAGTACTATTGCCTAAAGAGTGGACAATAGATGGCGGTGAACTCACGCCTAAACTAAGCTTAAAAAGAAAAGTATTATTACAACGCAACGAAGAGGTAATAAATAATATATACAAAGAATAATATGATAAAAGAGACGGTGTTACCAAAGTTAAAACGATTTATAGGACTTATCTATAGGGCAATCGTAGACTTTATGGATGATAAATGTCTCAAAAAGAGCGCCTCACTAGCTTATTACACCGTATTTTCAATAGGTCCCTTAATTTTAATTTTAATAGGGGCCTTAGGCTTTTTCTACGGAGCACAAATGGAAAGCCCAACCGGTCCGCGCGATGAAATAATGAAAGAACTAAATGAAATTTTCGGACCGGATATCGCGACGCTATTGGAATCAACCATTCAAAAAATTTCCTTCGAAAGTAAAAACAGCATAGGGGTATATATAGGTATAGGTACTTTAATATTTTCCGCAACCACGACCTTTGTTGATATCCAAAACTCGCTGAATGAAATTTGGCGAGTTAAGCCAAAACCCAAAAAAGGATGGTTAAAAATAATATTAGACAGGTTGCTTTCCTTTTCCATGATCATTGGCCTAGGCTTTCTTCTTATGGCATCTCTCGTATTAAGTAGTATTCTTAGTGTGATGATGAACTACTTTACACAATACCTAGTGGATGTAGATATGGAACTCATTAATCTCCTCAATTCGACAATCTCTTTCTTGGTCATCACTACATTATTCGGCTGTATTTTTGCATTTTTACCAGATGCAAAATTAAGGTTTAGAGATATTCTTTGGGGAGCCATATTCACCTCACTATTATTCCTATTGGGAAAATCGTTTCTTGGCTATTACCTATCCACAAACGCAACAGCTAGCTCCTTTGGCGCTGCAGGTTCCGTGATTATCTTACTCTCTTTCATCTATTATTCTGCAGCTATTTTATATTTTGGTGCCGAGTTTACAAAATGTTACGCGATAGAATATGGACGAGGCATAATCCCCAGGTCCTACGCAGTCATACTCAAACAAACAGAAATTGAGGTCGATCACGATGAAAATCATGAAAAGGAGATAACAACTACACACAAGTCTTAATAGGCGGCACTATAATGCTATATAAAGTAAAAACGGATTCTACACTTTCATAGAATCCGTTTTTACTTTTATAATAAACGAAAGACTTACCTTTCCTATTATTTTACATGATAATAGTAAACCTTACGCCCGATCGTCCCCAGCTCATCTTGCCCCTCGACAACTACTTTATATTTCCCCGCCCCATCGGCATTATAAAAATCTAATGTAACTGCCCCATCCTCATCCAATATAACCTCAGGATTCCAATAGATCGTTGTTCTATAATCGTTAATGTTTTTACTATCTGCAGTTTCATACTTTGGCATATAAAAATTTCTTTCTTTCACATAGCCCAGAGGTACCATATCAATAATATTGGTCTTCGGAAGCAAACTTTCTATTTCTGCTAAAGACATACGTGGTTGTTTTTTCTGCGAATCTTTTTTCATCATAATAGAAACAACCCCGTCATTTTGGTACATTCTACTAACAGTTCCTAAATCATCCCGCATAAATATCTCAATCGCCTCAATCTGTGACGGCTGTATAGAATTTAAAGAAGGTTCATCAATCGGCATCCCATCCAAAAAGAACTGAACGGGAACACGGCTCCCCTGGTTATAATTACGACTGACGTAATATTTTAAAGTCTGATTGTCATACGTTATTCCGGTTAACAGGGTAGACAAACACATAGTCAACACATTACAGCCCGATATTCTATCTGCTTCAATTCTATGCTCAGGCATCGACAGTCCTGATAAAGAAGAAAATTCTTTACTGGTAACCTGCTTTTTTTGAATGCCTGTTACTTCAATCTCATCGATTAAAATCGATGTCCTATATTCGCTTTTACTATTGCTAAGGTAGGCTTTCATAGCCTGATCTATATTCTGTACGTTATTACTTGAATAGGGATTGCTCTGATCAATTGCAGGGAAGAAAGTAGGGTCCATATTGATAACCAAATTTCTAAAATTATCATTACCCCGTGCATTTATGGTAGCCGTAGAAGAGTCAGGAAAAACTAAGTTTTCAAAAACAAACCTTCCATTATTATCCGTATAAGCGTCCTTACGGATATTTCTTGCAGGAATTGATAACAACAACCCTCCATTAGGATAAGGTCTTCCCGTATTTAAACGCAGAGTACCCGATAAACTTATCCCTTGTTCAGGGAAAAACTGTATCTGAGGTAATTTTTCTGCTATTAAATCTTTGTAATCAAAGCGTCTAAAGCCCTGAGTCATTAGGAGTACATTTAGCGCTTCCGCTCTATCCTCATTTTCTGCATTAAAATAGTAATTTGGGTTCTCGACATAACCCTTCAGATCAGATGTTAACAAATAATTACTTAAAATACCCAGCTCTTGATCATCATCATAAGGTACTTTAACATCATCAGTAACAGAAACCGAAAAACTACCTTTGATCGAATCTTGCATCGGCACATTTATAGCCAGCTTTACAAGCTCTTTTTGCCCATAAGTAGGTTGATCAGTCTTCACATCAATTTCTAATAATCGTTGTGATTGATTAAAAACCAAACGTTCACTGATCAGTTCACCTGTAGGTTGCATAATAGTCATCTGAACGATACCATTGGGCAGTTTATCTTTAGGGATATTCACTAAAACTGAAGAGTTCTTTAATGTTGCCTGAGCAGCATACACCAAATAACCATTAGACTGCCCTAGAATGTAGAAAGATTTACCGTTCATCTTCTCAAAATAAGCATCGTTAGACACAAGCCCTAACTGCAGATTTTGATCATCATTATTTACCAACACCACATTGATCCCCTCGTCCTTGACCTCAGGAAGATCATAAGTGCGCTCCTGTCCATTCTCAAAACTAACTGTAGCTTTATATTTTTCACCCTTCAAAGGCATAAAGTCGATCACACCCATACCGAAATTCAGATCTGAAAAAGTTACAACCTCCTTTTTCTTACTATCTGTAATTTTTCCCTTTACCCGAAGTCCTTTTCCATCACTGCCCACGGCTTTAAATGCCAATTTTTTCGACAATCCACTGATCAGGTCTCCTCCTTCTGGAAAAAACTGTACATCGGCATCCCATAATGCATTTTGCAAGGAATAGCTACCCACCAAGGTAGGTGATGCTTTATCAACATCCAGCTTTACGATAAGTCGTCCTTTTTCTAAAAACTGTCTATCTTTAATAGTCAAACCGATGGTCACTCTCCCCATGTCATCCGTCTCTGCTTTCCCTTTATCAAAAGGATCCCATCCATCAATCGCCTCCCAAGTCAGCTTTTTACGGGACAAAACCTGACCTTCTTTATCACGAAACTGAATAGTCGCTTTTGTTTTCGTATTATTTTCAGGAGCAAACACAACATCCGCACCTAACTTTTTATTAATAGCATCTCCGACGGGTACAATCTTGTTATAAAAGTAAGAAGGATCAAAGTTTGTCATCCACTTTGTATAGGCTCTGAATCTATAGCTATCCTGCGCTATAAACTGAGGGTCAAGTACCAATTGTCCTTTTCCTGTATTCCCCTTCAATGGAATCCGAAGAGTCTGCATTAAAGAGTCTTTACTGGTCAAGACATCAACATAAACTATTTTACTAACATCATAATCGAAGATGTTATGGTTTAAATACGTTTTAAACCATAAAGTATCCCCCACAGCATAGTATGGTTTATCAAAATGCAGGTGCACCTTCTCGACAGGATATACACCAAAATACTTCTGTACCTTCTCTACAACCGTATTAATAGGGATTTCAGGAAGCTGTTGTGCATTTAATGAAGAAAATCCTAAAGAATAAAAAAGTACGGCCAATAAATAATAATGTCTTCTCATAAGAATATAGCTGTAAGCGGAGCTAAATATATTGTTTTTTATTGCAATAATAAAGAATTTAACAGCTTATAACAGCGGAGCCAATAATCTGCACAAAGAATCTACCCCTCTTTTCCAAACATTTCTCTTTTTCCACTCAACTAAGGTCATTAGCTCACTATCACGTTTATCCTGCTCAAATTGCGCCTCCATCTGTGCACATAAATCTTCATCCGCAATAATAGCCGCGATTTCAAAATTGATATAAAAACTGCGAATATCAAGATTGACAGTACCAATATAGGATACCTTCCCATCTATCGTAAGTGTTTTGGCATGAATAAAACCCTTCTTATAAAAATAAACCTTTACACCGCGCTGTAACAAAGGCTTAATAAAAGAAAGGCTCGCATGCTGCACAACATAAGAGTCAGAATATTCAGGTAGCATCAATTCTACATCTATTCCTGCCGCTGCTGCAATTTTCAAGGCTGTTGACAACTCATCACTGGGTATATAATAAGGAGTAACCAGACGTATGCTTTTATCTGCTTCACCGATCCCGATCAATATAGCTTCCATATTATATGGGCCAACAGATCCTGGATCGCTAGAAACAAAGGAAACATCGGCATTCCCTTTTTTCAGTTGATAAGGCTTACTGTGCAAGTAGCCTTCTTCCAACTGGAAAGGCTCCCCATCGGTCAGGTTCCACGATTTCCAAAAACTGATCTGCAGCATATTAATAGCCGGGCCTTCAATGCGTACGGAGGTGTCTCTCCAAAAGACTTGATTTGTCGAAGACGCATCATTAATATAACGGTCTGAAATATTGATCCCACCGATATAACCTATTTCACCATCAATTACAGCTATTTTTCTATGATTTCGATAATTACTATTCGCTAACGAGGTGAAAGTAACCGGCATACATTCACTAAAAAAAAACTTTAAATCCTTTTTCTTTCGTAATACACGAACCAGTGACGAGGAACCGATACTATCCAACAGTAACCTGACAATTACCCCCGATGTAGCCTTTTCTTCTAAAATATCAAGGACTTGTTCACCGATGTTACCTACTTCAAAAATATAATATTCCAGATGTATAGAATGCTTCGCATTTTTTAAAGACATTATAAAATCAGGAAACTTTTCTTCACCATTCGTTAATAACTTTACATAGTTACCAACCGTGGGAGACGAAAGTCTTTCATTCTTTAAAAAAGTAAATACACGTGCTAAATTACCGATACGTTCACGAATTTGAACCATATCCTTTTTCATATAAGGCTCCAAGTGTTGCCACTCTTTACGCATACGGATATCCTGCATATGGTTGCTTTTTTTTATCCGATTTACTTTTGAGAATTTTTGACCAAAAAAATAATAAATAAGTAAACCAACGATAGGAAGAAAAACAATAACCATAATCCAGGCCATTGTCTTCGATGGATTCCTATTTTCAATTAAAATAGTACTGATCACACCTATATACAAAAGAAGAATAGGCAACCAATACCATTCTTTAAAAATATGTAAGAAACTATCAAGTATCTCCATAGCTTAACCTTAAAACGCTAAATTTAAGCTTTTAAAACGATCTGCACCACATCAAAAAAAGCATTATTATAATTAACCACAAGAATTTAAAGGAAAATATTGTTCTATATAGACCAAAAGCGTACTTTTAGGGCATATTCTACTTTGAAAACAACATGCAGACAACGTTAAGAATTGTTAAAGATTTAACATTTTCAAGATGGAGTTGTTATTATTGCAACACTATGTAACTAAACCGTTACAGTAAAACAAATCATATAACTCATATATTGGAAATGAAGATGAAGTTGAAAAAAATAATATTAAATAGAATTGCTTACTCAGTAATTTTCATATCAGCTGTAGTTTCTATGACAAATTGCAGTAATGGTAATTCCAAAGAAAAAGATACAAATGCTAATGCCTTAGCCCTGCCTGTCTATACAGTAGATACCAGTGATGCTGTTACAGTTAAAGATTATCTCGGAACGATAGAGGGAAAAGTCAATGTTGAGATAAGACCCCAAGTAGAAGGAATTCTTCAGGAAATTTATGTAGATGAGGGCTCCTTTGTAGATAAGGGACAAAATTTATTTAAAATAGATGCTTCAACCTATCAGCAATCATTAAATAATGCTGTAGCAGCACAAAATGTTGCTAAAGCTAAGTTAGAAAACGCAAAACTAGAAGTAGATCGATTAAGACCTTTAGTGGATAATGACGTCATTTCAGAAGTGCGTTTACGCTCGGCAAAATCAGAATATGATGTAGCCAAAGCCTCACTCGATCAAGCAACAGCTGAAGTTCGAAGCGCCGAGATAAATAAAGAATACACTATTATTACTGCACCTGTAAGTGGATACATTGGAAGGCTGCCAAAAAGAATAGGCAACTTAGTTAGTAAAGGTGATTCAGAGCCATTGACTGTGCTATCCGACGTTCAGGAAGTGTATGTTTACTTCTCGATGAACGAATCTGACTTTCTTTACTTTACAAAACAAAAAGCAAAAGAGGACAGTATTGCAGGATTAAAATACCAACGCAATCAACTAAATTTTCCTGAAGCGACTTTAATACTGGCCGATGGAGAAACCTACCCTAAAAAAGGAAAAGTGGATGCCGTCAACGGACAAGTCGACCGTACAACAGGTGCAATTTCATTACGCGCTTCCTTTGTAAACATGGAAAACATGCTTAGAAGTGGTAGTACAGGAACTTTAAAAATATCAGAAATTAAAAAAGGGGTTATCCAAATCCCACAGATCGCCACAAGCGAGCTACAAGACAGAACTTTTGTATATATTCTTGATAAAGACAATAAAGTTGAAAGACGCTCTATAACGATTAAGGGCACGAGTAAAGATAAGTATATCATAGCCTCCGGATTAGACATTGGAGATCGTGTGTTACTATCTGGATTAGATAAAATTACAGATGGCTCTGTAGTCAATCCTATCCAACAGTAAAAAGCTATAATCTTTACACATCAGCGCCCTTTCCTTCTGTAGGGAAAAGGTCAATTTTTATTTTATCAACCTGCTACTATGTTAAAAACATTTGTAAATAGACCCGTATTAGCTACTGTAGTATCATTAGTCTTAGTGATATTAGGCTTAGTCGGCTTAGAAACCTTGCCTATCAGTAGATTCCCAGAAATAGCTCCGCCTAGTGTCGTAGTTTCTTTAAGCTACCCGGGAGCAAACTCTGAAACTGTTGCCGAAAGTGTGCTCCTCCCTGTAGAAGAAGCAATTAATGGTGTAGAAGATATGACCTATATTAAATCTTCAGCGACCAACTCGGGATCAGGTTCGGTACAGGTATTCTTTAAAACCGGCACAAACCCAGACATTGCCTCTGTAAACGTACAAACCAGAATATCGAAAGCAATAAGTAATATCCCCTCAGAAGTAAACGAAAATGGTATCAGCGTACAGCCAAGACAAAGTGGTGCTATAATGACCATCAACCTGTATTCTGACCATAAAGACTCCATATACGACGAAACATTCTTACAAGCTTACGCACAGATCAACATGATACGGCCCCTACTTCGTGTCGATGGCGTAGCACAGGTTTCACGTATAGGCGCACGGGATTATTCGATGCGTGTATGGCTTAACCCTGAAAAACTAGCCGTTTACAACTTAGTACCACAAGATATTACTAAAGCATTAAGCGATCAGAACTTCGAAATCGCACCGGGTAAATTCGGTGAAACATCAGATGAAGTCTTTGAAACCGTTATTAAACATAAAGGGCGTTTCTCCAAACCTGAGGAGTTTGAAAATATGGTCATCAAGACCAACAAAGACGGTTCCGTACTTTACTTAAAAGATATAGCACGCATAGAGTTTGGAGCGACCAACTTAGGAAGTGACAATAAAGTAAACGGATTTCCAGGACTAACGCTTAACATTACACAAACCAGTGGCTCCAATGCCCATGCCATTGACATGGAGGTCCGCAAAGTATTAGAAGATGTTTCAAAGGCTTTCCCTAAAGGAATGCATTATGAAATTTCATATAGTGTGCGCGACCAGATTGATGAGTCTATCAACCAAGTAAAAAGCACCTTATTTGAAGCTTTTATATTTGTATTTATAATTGTATTCATTTTCTTACAAGATTTTAGATCGACGATTATACCCGTCATTGCGATTCCCGTATCGTTAATAGGTACATTCTTTTTCTTAAGTCTTTTTGGCTTCTCTCTCAACGTGCTTACCATGTTTGCACTAGTATTGGCCATAGGTATAGTTGTTGACGATGCCATTGTCGTGGTAGAAGCCATACACCAAAAAATGCATGAAACAGGCTTAAAAGCAAAAGCAGCGACCCTGCAAACCATGTCAGAAATTACAGGAGCCATCCTATCCATCACCATGATTATGGCAGCTGTTTTTCTACCCGTAGGTTTTATGGAGGGACCGGCAGGTATATTCTATAGACAATTTGCTTATACCTTAGCAACAGCCATTTTAATATCTGCTGTAAATGCACTGACTTTAAGCCCTGCATTATGTGCTTTACTCCTCAAACCCGTCAACCCGGAAGAAGTGAAAAACGAGGAGAAAATGAACACATTCAATAAGTATAAGACCCGTTTTTTTACTGCTTTTAATGTTTCATTCGATAGGTTCACAGACAAATACATAAAAGGTGTAAAATACTTAGCAACACATAAAATGGTAGCCTGGGGAGGCTTGGCTATCGTTACATTAATAGGTGGCTTTTTATTAATGAAAACACCAAGAAGCTTTATCCCTACCGAAGACGATAGTTTTGTAACCTATTCCTTAACAATGCCTCCTGGAGCATCACTTTCAAGGACTACAGCTGTCTTGAGAAAAGCAGATAGTATATTAAAAAGAAGGGATGATATAGAAGGAATGACAACTGTATCTGGGTTTAATGCATTAGATGGTGGGACAAGCCCCGCATTTGCAGCTGGATACATAAATATGACACCGCATAAACAGCGTAAATCTATTAAAACGATTGATGCTTTTATGGATACAATCCGAAAAGATTTATCACAGATCAACGAAGCAAGTTTTCAGGTCTTTCCAAGACCAACCATTCAAGGATTTGGAGACTTTGCAGGTATAGAGTTAGTACTACAAGACCGCCTTGGTGGAGATATTAGAGATTTTGATGTGCTGGCAGATAGTTTTATAAATGAAATAAATAAATTGCCAGAAATCAGTAATGCATATACTTCCTTTAAGTCAAACTTCCCTCAATACGAAGCAGATATTGATGTAGTCAAAGCTAAAAGTATGGGCGTAGACATTAAGGAGATGATGAATACCATCCGCATGTATTTTGCACGTGTAAATGCTGGAGACTTTAATAGATTTGGCCGTACGTACCGCGTGTATATGCAGTCTGATTTTGATTTCAGAACGGATCCAGAGTCCTTAAATTCCATTTACGTACGTAACAAAGATGGCGCAATGGTTCCTGTCGGGACATTGATGACTTTAAAAAAGGTAGTAGGTCCAGAAACGATTTCGAGGTATAATCTATACAATGCGATAACTGTAAATGCAACTCCATCCAGCGGCTACAGTACCGGTGATGCCATGGCAGCTATTGAACAACTAGCAGAGGAAAAGCTACCCGGCAACTACGGCTATGAATGGACAGGTATGTCCTACGAAGAAAGTAAAGCAGGCGGACAGACCATTCTGATCTTTGGTCTAAGCTTCCTATTTATTTACTTTTTATTAGCGGCCCAATATGAAAGCTATATTTTGCCATGGGCGGTTCTATTATCCGTTCCCGTAGGCTTAATAGGTGTTTTCGCCACCGTATTATTAGTAGGCCTACAAAACAACATTTACGTGCAGGTCGGTTTGATCATGTTGATCGGCTTACTCGCTAAAAATGCTATTCTAATTGTAGAATTTGCTGTGCAGCAAAGGCAAAAAGGTCTTAGTATAGTAGACGCAGCCATTATGGGAGCCAAACTAAGATTAAGACCCATACTGATGACTTCCCTAGCATTTGTAGCTGGTTTAGTTCCTTTAATGTGGTCAGTTGGCCCCTCTGCAATAGGCAACCACTCTATAAGTTTTAGTGCCGCAGGAGGAATGTTATCAGGCGTAATATTTGGTATTTTCATCATCCCAATACTATTCATAGCCTTCAAAACATTAGATGAAAAAGTTAGGAGTAAATTTAAATCGGAGGAGTAAGACATGAAATATACAATAATTAAAAATATCTTTATTACCCTCACTATTCTTTTAAGTTTAGCGGGGTGTAAAGTAGGTAAAAAATACAGTCAGCCCAACTTATATCTTCCCAACGATTTTAGAGGAGATACCTTAACGGTAAACCAAGACACCATTGTATTTGGAAACATAGCTTGGCGCGACTTTTTTAAAGACGAAAAACTAATAGCACTCATTGATAGCGGACTGGCGAATAATTATGATATGCGGACTGCAATTAAAAATATTGAAATCGCGAATCGTTACTTACTTCAGAACAAACTGGAATATCTTCCTTCAGTCGACGTAAATATCGCATCAGTAACCAAGCAATACCGCTCAAAGAACTATTATAGTACACCATCCTCAAAATGGTATGCACACAAGGGAAAAGAAGCTCCTGATAACTTCTTCAACAGTCAGTCGCAATTTTCGACCGATCTAGGCTTCAGTTGGGAACTCGATATTTGGGGCCGTATTGCCAATCAAAAGGATCAATTACAAGCTGATTTTTTAAATACATACGAGACTCGAAATGCAATACAAACCAGACTCATTGCAGATATAGCACATGGCTATTTTAACCTCATGATGCTCGACGCTCAAATTGAAGTAGCTAAACGAAATCTCCGCCTCAATGACAGCACACTGCACATGATACAATTACAGTTTGATGCAGGCGAAATTACGGCTCTAGCTATACAGCAAACTGAATCTCAACGTCTTCTAGCAGCCTCACTTATTCCTGAGTTAGAAAAAGAGATCGCTGTACAAGAGAACTCCCTAAGTGCATTAATCGGTGAAATGCCGGACGCTATAACACGTGGTTCACATATTGAAAATATGATGGATACAGAAGCTGCTATAAATCTAGGAAGTCCTTTAGAGATCGTGAGAAACAGACCCGATATCAAGTCTGCGGAATTTTCACTTATCAGTGCAAATGCACAAATGAATATCAATCAAATTATGCGATATCCACAGCTATCTTTAGGGGCTGTTTTGGGAGTAAACTCAATGTTACCCAAAAATTGGTTTAATATCCCAGGTTCCTTACTTGGTAATTTCACAGCAGGACTGACAGGCCCCGTTTTTGACAAAGGTCGCTTAAAAAGAGATTATGAGATCGCAAAAATTGAAAGGGAAAAAGCAGAGCTCGCCTTACAAAAAACAGTAATGGAAGCTGTCAGTGAAGTATCAAATACTGTGATTATTGTCGAAAAACAAAAAGAGCAGATGGAGCTGGCTAAAAAGAGGGTTGAAAACTCTGAACTGGCAGTCAAAAACGCTTCACTGCTGTTCAAAGGAGGTTATGCCACTTATCTTGAAGTAATAACAGCTCAAAGTAATGCATTAACAAGTGAATTGGATTTAGTAGATATTCAACAAAAACAGTTAAATGCTTTTGTTGATCTTTACCGCTCTTTAGGTGGAGGTTGGAATAATAAATAAAAAGTTAAAGCAACAATCTTCCTTTGAAGGTTGTTGCTCTTTTAAGCACAGTTCATTGCGCCTTCCACGTTCAGTAATGGACTTAAATAGGGAATATCTAGATTAGCTCCACGTAAAATAAACCAAGCTCCCATCAGTAAATATAATATTGGAATAAACTTAGAAAAGCCTCGTTTAAACATCAGTTTAGGAAAGCTCCCGGCAAAAGAAAACACCAATAATAAAGGCAAAGTACCTAAACCAAAAAAGATCATAAAGAAAAAGCTATTCGCAATAGAGTCTGCATTCATCGCCGAAGCAATAGCCATATATACCATACCACAAGGAAGGATACCATTCAAAATCCCCGCTATAAAAGAACCGCCAGGTCTATATAACCATTTCCCCATCATTTTAGCAAAAGGCTGTATAGCTTTCGTTTGAAATTCAGCAAAGGCTTTAGATTGCTTCCCAAATAACTGAAAGCAACCAATTGCAAATAAAATTAAGCCCACAAACAAACTAAAATATTGCTGCCATCCCTGAATAATTGCAATATTCCCAAACAAACCTAAAATAACACCAAGAAAACCATAGGTTAATATACGCCCTATTTGATAGAGCAATTTACGAAAAGCGCTCGCCCAGCTGAATGAATGGTTACCATTAATAGCCACTAATAAAGGACCGCACATTACTGCACAATGTACACTACCGAACAGCCCCATAAAAAATGCCAAATAGTGATATGTCATTTTTATAAAAACACTGGATGACTAGATATATATGCCTTCCCATCCCCAACCCAGTCGATCTCTAAGCTCCAACTACCTTTTACATAATCATCAATAGGCAATAAATAAGTAGCCGTCTTAGTCTCAAACAAAACCGACTTATCTAAACTTCCATTCGAAGGACGTTTAAAATTTAATTTACCTTTATTTCCTACCTGTTTAAAAGTTATTATAAGCGTATCTACTCCTACTTTCACCACCGGTTTAGCA
The DNA here is from genome assembly GCF_026711005.1 of Sphingobacterium sp. UT-1RO-CII-1. Lineage (GTDB taxonomy): Bacteria > Bacteroidota > Bacteroidia > Sphingobacteriales > Sphingobacteriaceae > Sphingobacterium. Next base: position 453,703 of record NZ_JAPPVJ010000005.1, read on the forward strand.
TTGTCATTCACTAAGTTTTGCTTTTTAACATAAACTTCATCATAGCTCAGGCTTTTCTCATAATAGTCCTTATCCACCAATGAGTCTGTATCTTTGCTTACCATGTAAATCCCCAGACTCACAATAAAAACAATAAAAGCAGCAAGCCCTATAACAATCTTCAATCCCCAATTCATAAAAAATTATTTTGAGTCCGGAGGTGCAATAAACGTTGTTTTTAATGTTTCAATCACTTTTCCATCCGAAACAACATTTACCTTGACATCCTGTTTATATTTCTCAACATTCACCCGATCCGTTAGCATAAAAAAGCTCAGGGTAGCATGTCCCTCCCTCTTAAGCATATGAATATCATTGACCATCTTTATCTTCATACGATCATCCGTAGGCTCAATAACAAAGTTCATTTCTTTATTCGCTTTATTGATAAGCTCAAGTGTATACAAATTACTCACTGTACCATCCTCATGCAATTGATAGGTACTCCCTTTAGCCCGCAATAAACGCCCCCCAATATCTGTGCGACTAAAAATCATGGCAACAAAAACGCTCATCAACCCTAAAAGTACAATAGAATAAGCAATAGCCCGCACATTTTTCTTCTTAAAGTTTTTATTGTCCACAATTTGCCCCATCGAGTAAAAACCAATCAACCGTTTAGGCTTATTAATTTTCACCATTACTTCATCGCAGGCATCAATACAAGCCGTACAACTCACACACTCCATTTGCAAACCATCGCGGATATCGATCCCTGTTGGACAAACCTGCACACATAATTTACAGTCTATGCAATCACCAAGAACCTGTGTTTCACCCTTTCTTAGCTTACCACGAGGTTCGCCACGATTAACATCATAAGCCACAGTGACACTTTGGTCATCCATAAGCACACCTTGCAAACGGCCGTAAGGACATATAGTTGTACAAACATATTCGCGTACATGCGCAAATACACCATAAAAAACAAAACTGAATAAAAGTATAGCAATAAAGCCAACGATGTGCGCATCAAGCGGATCACTTACAATTTTATACAGCTCATCAACCCCGATAATATACGCTAAGAAAATATTGGAAATCAAAAAAGAAATAGCGTAAAATATACTATGCTTAAGCAGTTTTTTCCACGCTCTTTTATCAGAGTCCGGACCTTCATTTAACTTCTTCTGCTGTATCCAATCTCCTTCAATAAGATACTCAATACGCCTAAAAATAAGTTCCATAAAGACCGTCTGAGGGCAGGTCCACCCACACCATATGCGACCAAAAACAGTCGTAAACAGCACTACACACACCATCACGATCAACATACCAAAAACAAAAATATGAAGATCTTGAGGGTAAAACATTTGACCGAAAATAGAGAATTTACGTTCTAAAATGTTAAACATCAAAAATGGGTTGCCATCTATCTTAATAAATGGCGCACCAAAAAGGAACAGTAACAAAGTGTAACCAACCCACTGCCTGTAGTTATAAAAAGTTCCTTTAGGCTTCTTTGCGTAGATCCACTTGCGTTTCTCTTTTAGCGGCTTAGGTTTAGTCTCGTTATTTAATGCTACTGTTCCCATGATAGTTTTATATATAAATTATAGCTTACGCTCTTCTCCTACTTACTCAATTTGCTTCATTCTCACTTTAATTTGCAGTTTCCTCTTCAGCACCGTCCGGTAATGCTTCTTCCGAGTCAGCTCCTGCACCATCTTGATAGACAACTTTTTCTCCCTGCGGTTCTTTAGCATTAGGTGGCGTAGTTCCCCGCAAGCTCACAATATAGTTACTTACTTCAGCAATCTGTCCTGGTGTTAAAGTCTGCTCCCAAGGCACCATACCTTTATCAGGCACTCCATATTTAACTATACGAAATACATCACCGATTTCACCTCCATGTAACCAATAATCATCAACCAGGTTCGGACCGATGCCCCCCTCGCCCAAAGCACCGTGACAAACCACGCAATTAGCCACAAATATAGATTTACCTGCTGCAGCCAATGTTCCGGTTTCATCAATCGTAATAGTAGATTCGTCAAATAGATTGGCAGCCTGCGATAAATATTCCTGCTTAGCCTGTTCAGCCATCGCCATTTCTCGCTCGTATTCCTGCTCCTGATTTAATCCCCAACCAAAAACATGGTAAACAAGCAGATAAACGACACCAAAAACAACCGTAGAATAAAACAAAGCGTTAAACCATACTGGAATCGGATTATTTAATTCTTTAATTCCATCATACTCATGGTCAATTTCTACATCTTTCTCCTCTTCGATCGGACGTAGCTCTAAGAACCAATTCCAGAACCCATTCCAGGTGATCTTCTTCTTTTTCTTCTTTTTTTCCTTCTCCTCTTTTGCCAACTCAGGCATAGTCAAATTGATAATGACTTTTAGCGCCTTTTGAACCACAACTGCAGAAAGCAATAGTGAAATCATAACAACGATTAATGCAATAATAAGGAGATCATTGTACAAATTACCTGACCCTAATGTCCATTGTGCCGCTGTTGCACTTGCTGTTAATATTAATATATTCATAATCCCTCCTTTTGCTCGTTTGGTTCTTCTTTATTTTCAGCCGGTTTATCAAAAGGAAGATCCTTCATATACTTTATATGATCTTTATTCATCCATATCAACATACAGGCAACAAGGATAAAAAAGAGAAGAAATATCCATAATGATGCGATTAAATAAATTTCATCGCCATGTAAATTTGTTATTTGCTTAAACATAGTGTTCTACTTTATTCTTATAAAAAAGACACAGATCCTTATTTTGCTTCTGCCTTGATATCTACTCCCAAACGTTGCAGATAAGCGATCATTGCTATAATCTCCCTGTCAGACGTCACACTGACCTGGTTATCTGTCAAGTCCTTAGTAATCTCAGCAGCTTGCTTCTCTGCATCTGCAACAGCATTCTGAATCTCAGCATCCGAATAAGGAACGCCTAACATACGCATTGCCTTCATCTTATCAACCAATAAAGTATAGTCGATCTGCTGCTCAATTAACCATGGGTAAGCCGGCATAATACTTCCCGGTGAAGTAATCGTAGGATCCAACATATGATCAAAATGCCATTTGTGTGGGTATTTATTTCCCAACCTGTGCAAGTCAGGCCCAGTACGCTTCGACCCCCAAAGGAACGGATGATCATAAACAAATTCGCCAGCCTTGCTATACTCTCCGTAACGTGCTGTTTCCGAACGGAAAGGTCGTACAGTTTGCGTATGACAGTTCACACAGCCTTCTCTGATATATAAATCACGTCCCTGCAATTCTAAAGCAGTATATGGCTTAACTGACGCAATCTTAGGGATATTATCTTCTATGGTAAATGTTGGTACCATTTGAACAATACCACCGATTAAAATCGTAATTAAAGCCAATACTAAAAATAGAACGGGCTTACGCTCTAAGCGACGGTGTTTAGTAGGTTCCATAACAGTTAACGGCTGTAGAGCAGGCGCTTCAGCAGCCTCATTAGCCAATAACTTACCTGACTTCATCGTTTTAGCTAGGTTATAAATCATCAAGATAAAACCTGACAGATACAAGGCACCACCTAAAGCACGCATCATGTGCATAGGCAAGATCTCCAACGTAGTCGCTAAGAAGTTAGGGTACTTTAAAACTCCCTCAGGGGTAAATTCTTTCCACATTAGTCCCTGTACAACAGCTGCCCAATACATTGGAACTGCCCAAAACAGAATACCTAATGTACCGATCCAAAAGTGCATATTAGCAAGCTTTTTCGAGTACAATTCTGTTCTATATAATATAGGTATCAAATAATACAGAACAGCAAAGGTCATAAAACCGTTCCAGCCTAAAGCCCCAACGTGTACGTGAGCAGGAATCCAGTCTGTAAAGTGGGCAATAGCGTTAACCTGCTTTAACGAAAGCATAGGTCCTTCAAAAGTTGCCATACCATAACTCGTTAATGCCACAAGCATTAACTTAAGTGTAGGCTCTGTACGCACTTTATCCCAAGCCCCCCGTAAAGTCAATAGTCCGTTAATCATACCTCCCCAACTCGGAGCAATTAACATTAGAGAGAACACGACCCCCAGAGATTGTACCCATGAAGGCAAAGACGTATATAATAAATGGTGAGGCCCTGCCCAGATATAAATAAATATTAAAGACCAAAAGTGTAAAATACTTAGTTTATAGGAGTATACAGGACGATTTGCCATTTTTGGCAAGAAATAATACATCATCCCTAAAAAAGGAGTCGTCAAAAAGAACGCCACCGCATTATGTCCATACCACCATTGCACCAAAGCATCCTGAACACCAGCATACACATAATAACTTTTCCACATACTCACAGGCAACTGTATCGAATTCACAATATGCAATACTGCAACAGTTACGAAAGTGGCTATATAAAACCAAACAGCAACATACATATGTCGCTCTCTGCGTTTTATGATAGTACCAAACATGTTGACACCAAAAGTAACCCAAATAACAGCAATAGCTATATCAATAGGCCATTCCATTTCTGCATATTCATGCGATGTTGTCAAGCCCAGTGGTAGAGTAATAGCTGCAGCGACAATAATTAATTGCCATCCCCAGAAGTGAATTTTACTCAGTACATCACTAAACATACGCGCCTTAAGAACACGCTGTAAAGAATAATATACACCCATAAAAATTGCGTTACCCACAAAAGCAAAAATAATTGCATTCGTGTGTATTGGACGAACCCGACCAAAGGTTGTATACTGGGTCAAAAAGTTCATCTCCGGCCAGATTAATTGAGTAGCTATCAATAACCCGATAGACATTCCAACCAACCCCCAAACGATTGTTGCGATACCGAAATCACGCACAATCTTGTTGTCGTAATTAAATTGCTCTAACTGCATATCATATTGTTGATTATTTCAGCAGTAAAAATAGAGTATTTTTTATGACATTCTAATGATACATATTTTTTAAAAAAATGACTAAAGTCACAAAATGAGAATTAGCAAATCAATATTAACTTATAATCAACTACTTAGCTATTTTTTTACACAAAAAAAAGAGGCTTCTTTTAGAAACCTCTTTTTTATATAAAACTCACTCTGTTACAATAAGTTGCTTTCAAAGCTGTTTTGGTACTTATCATCAAGTTGAGCAAACCGCTTATATCCAAACTTATTAGGATTTTCAATAACCTGCTTCACCGATACTAACTTATATACATAAGCAGCAGTCTCTTTATTAAGACGTAAGCTATAATAATCATTAGTACCTTGTCTGCGAATAGATCCTTTCAAACTTCCACCACCAACATTATAAGCAGCAGCAGCCAAAGTCCAATCGCCAAACTGATCATACAAACTATTCAAATAACGAGCAGCAGCATGCGTTGATTTGACTAAGTCTTTACGCTCATCAACTTCGGCATTCACCTTTAATCCATAAAGACGTGCTGTTGCAGGCATAAACTGCCAATATCCACCAGCTCCTTTATGAGATACAATCCTAGGGTTCATGTCACTTTCTATAAGTGGCACATACTTAAAGTCCTCAGGTATACCGTATGATTTTAAAATTTTCGCAATCTCAGGCAAGTGCTTGGCAGCCTTCTGATGTAAATCATATGATTGTTGATTACGAAATGAAAATTTTGCTAAATAATGTTCAAACTTAGTTTCAACAGCAGGAATGTTCAAAGGAACTTTCACATTAGCAAACTTAACAGAACTATAATAAGCTCTTTTTTGATTTTCCGGAGACATAGCTATCTCCCTTTTCTTTTTCACGATCTGCTCCAGCAAAGCTTCCCTTACAGGGTCATTACCGGAATCTGCATGAGCGTCGGAGTGTATATTGCCGACCAACATAGTTGACAATACCACACTACAACAAAGTAGTTTTTTTCTATTCATTAAATCCCTTACTGCTATCTATCCACGAAAAAAAGCAAAAATTAAATTACTTAAAATCGATCAAAAATAGCTTGGTCAAATTTTCAGGGAACAAAAGTACCAATTATTAGACTACCTTCCAAATAGTTAGGAAATCCCGAGACTCTATAAACAGAAAACAGACAGATTATCAGTAGATTACAACAAAAAGCACTTCGTAACATTTTTTTCCTACAACCAAATATAAGTTGTACCTTTGTAGCTTAATTAAAATAAAATCATGCCATTCAAAAATAGACGGAACAGTCGTGATGACAACTCCAAAAAAGATAGAAGTAACTCAGAAAACTTCAAGTCAAAGAGTGGTCGAAGTCAGCAACAATCTTCTTCTAGAGGTGCTTTTGGAAAACCTAGTTTTGACAAAAGAGATGACAGAGGCTCTTTTAACAAATCAGATAGAGACAGAAGCGCAGGCGAACGCTCTTTCAACAGATCGGACAGAGGTAGAAACACAGGCGAACGCTCTTTCAATAGATCGGACAGAGACAGAGACACAGGCGAACGCTCTTTCAACAGATCGGACAGAGACAGAAACACGGGCGAACGCTCTTTCAACAGATCGGACAGAGACAGAAACACGGGCGAACGCTCTTTCAACAGATCAGACAGAGATAGAAACGCAGGCGAACGCTCTTTCAATAGATCGGACAGAGACAGAAACACAGGCGAACGCTCTTTCAATAGATCAGATAGAGACAGAAACACAGGCGAGCGCTCTTTCAATAGATCGGACAGAGACAGAAACAAAGGCGAACGCTCTTTCAACAGATCAGATAGAGATAGAAACACAGGCGAACGCTCTTTCGACAAAGGTGGTAAAAGATCATTCCCTAAGAAAAATAATACTTTTAAAGAAGTAGCCGATGACGGTTTAATCCGCTTAAATAGATACATTGCTAATTCAGGCGTATGTTCTCGTCGTAAAGCTGATGAACTCATAGAATCCGGTGTAGTAACGGTGAATGGCATTGCTGTAACGGAATTAGGCACTAAAGTTGATCCCGCAAAGGACGAAGTACGCTATAACGGAGAACGTCTCAAACGTGAAAAAATGGTTTATGTCCTATTAAATAAACCAAAAGACTACATCACAACAACAGATGACCCGCAAGAGCGCAAAACAGTAATGCACCTGGTAGAAAAAGCAACTAAAGAACGTATTTATCCAATAGGACGCTTAGACAGAAATACTACAGGTTTACTATTATTGACAAACGACGGCGGATTAGCTGAAAAGCTATCACATCCAAGAAATAATATTAGCAAAATATACAACGTAGAGTTAAATAAAAGTTTAACACAAGGCGACTTTAATAAAATACAATTCGGTTTAGAACTTGAAGATGGTTTTGTAAAACCTGATGATTTAAGCTATGTACAAGGAGCAAGTAAGCGTGAAGTAGGCATACAGATACATTCTGGAAAAAACAGGATTGTACGCCGTATATTTGAGTCTCTAGGCTACGACGTTGTAAAACTAGATCGTGTGGTTTATGCAAACCTCACCAAAAAAGATTTACCACGGGGTCGCTGGAGATATCTCGAAGAACGTGAACTCGTACAACTAAAACATTTCATATAAATAGTAAAAGGTGCTTTATAGCACCTTTTATCATAAAAAACGAAAACCACAGTACGCAAAAACATTTCTACTTTACGAGAACATGATAATTTAGTACTTTAGTAAAAAAACTAAAAATGACAGATCCGAAAACACTTACATCCGTTGCAGAATTTCACAAAACATTTCAACATCCAATTTTAGAAAAACCGGCAATACCTTCAGCGGAACGCTGTGCACTACGCGTCTCATTAATAGCAGAAGAGCTCAAAGAACTTCAAGAAGCCATCGCAGACAACGATTTGATAGAAATTGCCGATGCATTATGTGATATACAATATGTATTATCAGGAGCAGTACTGGAATTCGGTTTTAAAGACAAATTTAATGCGCTTTTCGAAGAAGTACAACGCTCTAACATGAGTAAAGCATGTAAAAATGAAGAAGAAGCAATTGCTACCCAAGAACATTACCGCAAGAAAGGTGTAGAATCATACTATAAAGAAGTAGACGGTTTATTCTTAGTTTTTCGCCAAGAAGATAATAAGACATTAAAGTCTATCAATTATTCGCCGGCAAACTTAAAAGATATCATAGAGAAATAACATATATTATATCTACAATAAAAAAGGTCTGTTGTTACACAGACCTTTTTTTATTAACTAAAATATGTAAACTTATACAATATCAGGCTGATAAGCAGACCCCTGACGCACGCCCCTAGCCTCTAAGCCTTTATCTATATACGTTTGAATTCCTGATTTAGGCCATCCCCATTCCGGCGCTATCAGCAGCTCCCGATCAGCAATACCAAAAACACGCTGAATAATAATATCTGGACGGAGCAAAGGAATAAACTTACTTAAAAACTCCGTATACTCCTCCATACTGAATAGTTTAAAAGGCTCTTTCTTATAGCGAACTCCCATAATAGAACCTTCTACAATATGCAAATGATGTAATTTTACAAACTTGATATGTGCCTGCTTATTGATCTCATTAGCATAAGCTAACATCATCTCTTCTGTTTCCCATGGAAAACCAAAGATAGTATGTACACAGATCTCCAAAGGTGAGTTTTTCAACATTTCCATGATGTCCAAAAACTCTTGGTGAGAACACCCTCTATTGATCTGGTTCAATGTATCATCATATATAGACTCCATGCCCATTTCTAGGTCTACATCTAACCTATCGGTGTAAGATTCCAATAAAGCTATCTTTTCAAAATCCAAACAATCGGGCCGCGTACCAACAGACAACCCTAAGGTATTCTCAGGATCAATACTTAATGCTTCATCATACATCATCTTTAATAGATGCGCAGGAGCATAAGTATTTGTATTAGGCTGAAAGTAAATGATAAACTTTTCTGCCCCATAAGATTTACGTGCTCTTTCAATACCATTCAATACCTGTTCACGTATAGACGGGATCTTACGTGCTGTATCGGGTGTAAAAGAATCTACGTTACAATAAGTACATCCACCATAACCTTTTGTACCATCACGGTTCGGGCAGGTAAAGTTGCCGTCTACAATAACTTTAAAAACTTTCTGCCCGTTATATTTTTCCTTCAAATATGCGCCATAATGATTATATGGCTTTATTCCTTGATCTAATAATGTACCCATTCTAATGCAAAGATACCTAAAAAACAAAATGTTTATGGTTTTTATAAACATTTAGATTTAAATTATAAAAAATATAAAAGCCACACCTTATATAGTTTCGACTTGTAAAACATTTTTAAAAGCACTTTATCAAACTAACAGGTCGAAAGGCAATCTGACAAAGTAAAAGATTGGGGAATCTACAGCTCAGTACGCGAAGCTGACAACGGTTTAATAAAAACGCTATAACACAAAAAAGCCCTTGCTGATCTAGCAAAGGCTTTCTGTATAAAATTAGGCACCGACCTACTCTCCCACCTGTTACGGCAATACCATCGGCTCTGGCGGGCTTGAC
>NZ_JAPPVJ010000021.1 GCF_026711005.1 Sphingobacterium sp. UT-1RO-CII-1
GCAGCAAGGCAGTTTGCAAATGAAATGGCAGGCGACGGACATTACAACATGTCGGAGATTGACGCATTCGTAGATGGGTTTAACTACTTGTATGAAGACTTGAAAGGAGGCTTAAAATGATAATGTATAACGATTCAGTATACGAAAGTTTCGAGGAAATTTTCGAGGAAGTGATTTGCGATTTAGAAGATGGTACGATCGAGCATGAGGATTTAGTTATCGAGTACTGCGATTGCAAACTTGAAAAAGTTTTAGATCGAATAGATATCGAGGAAATTGTCATGGGATTAGTGGAAGATAGAGACGATGAAGAAGGGATAACATCATCTGCGATTATTAAGTTATTCCAAGACAATATGAATGTCGAAAAAATAATGCAGGAAATGCCATCACTGTATTATCCCGACAACAAAACCAAAACGTTCGACTTACGGGAACTGGACGACTACAAAGAGTATTTAAATAGCAAGGAGGCACAAAATGAAATTGAATAAAATTTTAAAAGATTGCAAACAAGATTTAATTAGCCGTGGCCAAACTGGTTTTATATCCTGTATATGTCTCACTTGCGGCATTAGAAATAATCATTCCGAAGAAAATGGATATTGTCAAAACGGACATGATGACTGGCTAGAATATAGAGATGTTTTGTATAAAAATGAAACATTCAAAAGAGCTATGTCACTATTCAGATTAGGTGAGGGCGATCTTACAGTATTGTTTGCTACTGACACAATTAAACAATTTACAATTTTCAAAATAAAGGAGGTGAAAGGTGACGTTTGAAGTGTTTAAAACCGAAGCAGAAAAATACGAAGGCGCTAGTGTTGGGATGAATGGAAATCAAGTGCATCTAACTTACAATAGTATGTGGGCTACATTCCCAGTTGATCGAGTTGACAAGATGAAAGAGTTTTTAAACAATATAAAGTGGCGACACTCGATTGACAACCCGAACAAGCCAACTGACGAAAACTACGATCCTACACAGCCCTATCCACAACTTAAACTATTCGACTAATGAAGTACACCAACTCCCAAATTGCCTACTGCATAGAGGAAGTTGTAGGCAATTGCAGAACTGCTGCTGATGTATCTAGAGAAACAGGAGTAAGTGAGCAGCAACTAGGAAAATGGCTTTCTGTTCATTGGTTTGGAAATAAGTATAAAGAGAATTTTGAAACAAGAGAAAGCAGTATTAACGAATTAAGTGATAACAGCGATTATCAGTAAAAACAATGATTTATTTAACAATAGCCCTTATATCACTTTTTAAGTTGGTAAGGGAACAGATAAAGTAAGATTATGATTAACGCATTTATTTTACAACATAAACCTTTTAAACCTCAAATTGTAGAACATATCGAGGATATACAGTTTATAATAATAGATCTATTTTGTGGAGCAGGAGGAACAACTATAGGTTTTGATAAAGCAAAGAACTCCTTGGGAAGACGTATGGCAATAATAGCTGCATGTGTAAATCATGATCACAAAGCTATACGCAGCCACTGGGAAAATCACCCCGAAGTTTACCATTTTGAAGAAGATATAAGAACGTTAGAACTTTCTCCATTGA
>NZ_JAPPVJ010000022.1 GCF_026711005.1 Sphingobacterium sp. UT-1RO-CII-1
TCCTCGAACTTGAACACTCTTTTATTTTCTTGTTTATTCATTTGTATTTAATTTGATGCTAAAAACCATTTATTTGTTGCTTTTATGTATATAGCGATACCCCAAAAACCCGTAACAGTACCCGTTACACTACTACTATCTACCCCTTTATAAAGTATATTCCTACCGTTACCATCAAATTGAATTGTGACAGAACCTGAGTGCGCCCGAACAAATTGTATCGTTTTTCCGTCCTCGGGTGATGAAGGCAGTCTAAATAAATAGCTACCTGTGTTAGGTATTGCAATGATGTCGTCTCCATTAGTTAGTGTGGTAGTCCCGTTCGGCATCACCCTATTATTCCAACTTCCACCCGAAATCATTCCCCCTAGTATAGAAATCGCATAGTTTTTTCCTCCTTGCGCACTTTTAGCAGAAACTACAATTCCGTAATTTGTATCCTGATCTGTTTTATGATTTTCAATCCATAAAGGCACAGCTAATCCTAATGTTCCAGGGGCGGTCGACGTTCCAATGCGTGCACTTATATTAGTACCATAAATATCCATACCTCCTTTGCCTGAATTGTTATATAAATACCCGTTACTATCTATGGACATTTGACCTATTTTTGAACTCCCAGTAACCGTTAAATTTTGAGCAGTCAATTGCTGTGTAAATATTGTACCTGCTGTTATTCTATTTGCATCAATAGTATTTGTCTCAATAGCACCTCCGTTGATAGTTGTCTTGTTCGGATATTTCCAAGCGTTCACTTGATTATTTGCTGCGTTAGCTGTCCCGTTTGCTGTATTCGCTGTGCTTTGAGCATTTGTAGCTTTAGCGTCTGCTTGTCCTGCTTTTGTATTAGCGGTATTAGCAGTACCCTGAGCAGCGTTAGCAGTATTTTGTGCATTTGTTGCTTGAAAGGTAATAAGACCCGACATCTCGATTTCTTTTGAAAACAACTTCATTTTATTAGCTGTCATATCAAAAGACGATTCAACCTCAGATACAGTAGGGGTGTCATCTACCTGCGATAAGTTATATACTGTAGCAAAAGACACGTACCAGTCTACAGGAGACGAGGGAGTTCCCACCGCTCCATTTATATAAAAAAAATGGGTAGTTGAAAAAGTACCTGTAGCACCACAAGTAACTTCGTGTGTATATTCTTCCCATTTTCCTGTACCCAAATTTGAAGTTAACCATTTACTAGTGCCTCCATTGCCATAAGGATTACTACCAAAAATTAATTCTCTCCCCGCAGGTATTAATGCAATAATTTTTGTTAAAAATTTAGCGTTAGCGTATGAAGGAGTTTGAAAATTAAATCCTCCAATCCCTGGTGATGCCGCCCCAATATTTCTAATTCTAACTTGCCACGGGATGCGTGTTGGTGATGTAGTATTACTATCTTGTATTCTAGTTACAGTTACATTACCATTATTTGCATTATTATATACCTTGACGCTGTTTAGTCCACTTTCGAAACTCGGGTCTCGATAAATCATTCGACCTGTACTCTTACTGTCGACCTGAGCTTTAACAGTGAAGTTAATTGCATCAGGTGTAATCTTTT
>NZ_JAPPVJ010000023.1 GCF_026711005.1 Sphingobacterium sp. UT-1RO-CII-1
AAGTCCAGGAACTAAAAGTTATCCAAGGATTCCCGTCTGATTACAAATTATACGGAAACCAATCAGATCAAAAGAAATTTATAGGGAATAGCGTAGTGCCTCATGTAGTAACAGCATGGGCAGAGGCGCAAGGTTTAAAACTTTTACAACTAGCAGCATAACTATGTACTTAGAGTTTATAAAAGCTGACTGCATGATATCGCGCGCCCATGCAAAAAAGTGTCTTCAAATTCTACGAACAGGAGCAGAATTGACAATTCAATTATCTGCTAAAAGAGCAATAATAGATATGTTCGGATCTAATGAGTTTGAAATGAAGTACGAGTTAGCCAAAGCTTATGAAGAACTAGGCCTATTGGTGTGTACTGGTGGCAACTTAGAATTGAAAGAGAGACATTTTTATTTAATCAAATAACCCCTGAGCCGATTAACAACCTTATTCGGCTTACTTAAAATCAAATAACAAGAATATGAAAATATTTAGAATAGACTGTGATGGCGTTATCTATCACGTATCTGGATCAGACGAAAAACAGGCAGTTGATCATTTAGTTATCTGTGAAATGCAATGGTGCGGACACCTGGAAGTTCCTGTGGATAAATGGGTAATAACAGAGGTGACAGAACCTTTTGAAATAACCTACGACGAGGCAGACGAAGATGGAGCTATCTCTATTATGTCAGATGAGTTAATAAAAGGAGCTACAAGACCTGATGTGTTGTGTTGTAGTGAGTGGTAGATATTTAAAGAATTAAAAAAATGACTCAATACCAATTAAGAAAAGCTTTGGAAAATAACGACTATATTCTTGTAAGAGCATGGGATGGTCGAACCATGGGTGTAAACTGCAAGGTTTTAAACCTCAATCTTAAAAAAAAGGAATACGCACCAGAGTTTGATTCAAAATTTGCATCGTTTACCAGGATAACATTTCAAGAATACATTTCACTTAAAAAGCCATTTATATGAAACACATAGAATTTACAACTACAAAAGGCGACTTCCTTGTAATAGAGGATGATTGTATGGATTATGATGCAATTCATGATTCTAAATTCAAGCATGCCTTATATCAGCTTATCGGCGGTGTTCAAGACATCACCGAAGAACAGGCTAATGATATTATTAAATTTGGTCATTATTGCCCTCATAATTATACATATCATAAAGGATATTGGGATGTTGAAACAAACACATTTAAAGAGCATAATACAGCCATCGAATCCCTCCACTCCCTACTAAAAGCTAACGGGGTGGTGTTTGAGAATCCTTTGGGAAATGAGCCTCAAAAGAAAGATTTCTATAAAAACTATGTTTACATGCTTGGGGACCATTGCAGAGCAAATGTAGATTGGAGAGAAGCCCAGCGAAAAGTATGGAACAAACAACAAACTTATTTATTTAAAAAGATATGATAGGATTGATAGCGATGGCAATTGCCTACGTGGCGGTTAAGAAAATAGAAGATTCGGCGGATTACAAACAGCCGAAAGGCAAGTATAAAAACAG
>NZ_JAPPVJ010000006.1 GCF_026711005.1 Sphingobacterium sp. UT-1RO-CII-1
AGCCCCGCACAGGAATAGCCCTGTCTAAGCAAGATCTAAGCCCCGGCTACAACGAAAAAACAACGGACTCTAGCGGACTTCCACGCATATTAACGGACTTTAACGCACTTTAAAAGGAAACCGGAGTCATATAAAAGAAAAGAACAAAAGATACTCCCCTAAAGAAGCAATGTACAAGATAGGCAATTAAAAAGACAAATGCCATCCAAACAACAACTAAACATAATTGCTTAAAACATAAACAGCACCACTTATTAATCTATAATAGATAAGGTCTATTTAAAACACATTTTCTTACGCCAAAGTATGGCGTAAGAGAACGGTTCAATTCTATTTCCTAAAATTTGGTAAAAAGCCTGCTACAATTCCGATTAAAGGCAAATAAGCACAAATATGGAAAACGTATATAATACTTGTTCTATCAGCGAGCCAGCCCAAAACTGCAGAACCTAAACCTCCCATTCCAAAAGCAAAACCAAAAAACAATCCCGCAATAAGGCCCACTTTACCAGGCATAAGATCAGTAGCATAAACTAATATAGCGGAAAAAGCAGATGAAATGATAACCCCAATTATAATTGCCATCACCACAGTCATTGTCAAATCCATATGTGGTAATAGTAATGTAAATGGTGCTGCTCCTAAAATAGACACCCATATAATTAATTTTCTTCCATACTTATCCCCTAGTGGCCCTCCCAAAATAGTCCCAGCAGCAACAGCAGCTAAAAAAGCAAATAAATAAATCTGAGATTGCTGAACGCTCACATCAAACTTATCAATAAGATAGAAAGTAAAATAACTAGTCATGGACGCCATGTAAAAGTATTTTGAAAAAATCAATAACAACAAGATAACAATAGAGGTTGTAATCTTGGATTTACTCAAAGCATTACTAGAGACTTCAACACTACCTTGTACTGCACTTACAGGCTTCGGTTGCATATTCACTTTATACCAATTCCCTACTATCGTTAATATAACTATTGCTAAAAGAGCAAAAAGACCAAACCAACGAATATAAGGCTGTCCATAAGGAACTATAATTGCGGCCGCCATTAATGGTCCTATCGCACTGCCGGCATTACCCCCTACCTGAAAAATAGATTGCGCTAAACCTTTCTTCCCTCCCGACGCTAGCTGTGCAACACGTGAAGCTTCTGGATGAAAAATAGATGACCCCATCCCCACAAAACAAACAGACATTAAAATCATCAAAAAACTATTTGCAAATGACAATGACAATAAACCAACTAAAGTGATCCCCATCCCAATAGCTAGGGATCGAGGGTTAGGATTTCTATCGGTATAGTAACCAACAAACGGCTGTAACAGTGAAGCCGATAATTGAAACACAAGTGTTATCAATCCGATTTGAGTAAAAGTCAGATTAAAACTATCCTTTAAAACAGGATAAACCGACGGAATAACGGACTGTAAAAGATCATTTAAAAAATGTCCAAAACTAATAGCAAACAAAATACTGTAAACCGTTCCTTTAGTTAGTTGATTTGCCGTAGTGGCAGAGGCTGATTTCATTATATTTATCTATATTATATAACACCAATCGGTACACGATCAGTTATTTTTTTTAAAAGAGTTAATCACACCACAGTTATAATCTGCTTCAAAACACTTAATGTTCTTTTACTATCCTGCTGCTTAATGCCTAGGCATAACATTTCATGTAACTCGTGTGTCAATAAAAAAGAACTCGTATCTGCAAACTGCTGCATAAACGACTCCACAACATACACAGAAGATGCCCGATACAACTCTGCCAAAATATTATTCCCACATGCATCAGCAATAGCTTGATGAAAATTCACATCAGCCTTAATAGCTGCAACAACATCCCCTTCTTTAGCATATTTATAACGTTCAACTAAAGCAGCTTCCATTTTCTCAAGATGTTCGTTCTTTCTATTCAAAACAGCTTTTTCAGCTATTCGCATCTCCAATAAATGACGCACTTCAACCACATCTAACAAATTAGCACGCTCAAATTTATCGAACAAGGATTCCCTACCGACCACACAAGTAACAAAGGTTCCTACCCCTTGCCGAACATCTAAAAAAGCGGAGTTCACTAGTATTTTAATAGCTTCACGGATTGTAGATCGCCCCACACCGAATGTATTCATGAGCTCAGGCTCTGCGGGCAATTTCATACCTAAGGCATAATCTCCCGCCTTTATATGTAATCGAATACGATCAGCTACCTGCTCAGCTAAAGATTTTCTTTTCAACATAAGTCATCTGATGATATGATGTTTGCAAAGCTAATAATTCTCTACTATTCTCCAAAAGCAATTTCCTTTTTTACACTTAAAAAATTATCCATTCCCTTTCCCTAGAGATTAAGAAAAAAACACATATACAAGTACACCAAACCTAACAGCTTCAAATTAAGTATCAACAAAACCAAAAGTGGGATGAAAAAAAACCTAAATTTGCCGAAAAATCATCTACTATATACTAAATGCGCAAACAAGTCATTTTAATCCTAGCCTCTATAGGCACATTTGTAGAAGCTCTCGACATAGCTATCATCAACTTAACTATTCCAACTATACAAGAGCAGTTTAATATCACAAACGACACTGTACAATGGCTACAAACGCTCTATGTGCTTTTTTTTGGAGGCTTTTTAATCATTGGCGGAAAGCTGGCAGACCAAGTCGGCAGAAAAAAGATGTTTATTGGTGGAGGCGTTTTATTTATGCTTGCTTCATTGGGAGCGGGTTTGTCAGAAAACTTCGAAAGTTTGGCCCTGTTTAGAGCTCTTCAAGGCTTTGCCGCCGCCCTCGTTATGCCAGCCTCTTTATCTTTAGTAACCCATACCTTTCAAGAACCTAAAGAGCGAAGCCGAGCTGTCGGTATATTTAGCTCTTTTGCAGCCATTGGCTCAGGTAGCGGATTATCAATTGGAGGAATAATTAGCACCTATTGGAGTTGGCACTGGGTCTTTCTTATCAATGTACCTATACTAGCCATTACTCTTTTATTGTCTATTTATTATATTCCTAAAGACGAAATAAAACAAGATGATTTAAAAACAGATTATTTCTCCGGATTTCTGCTCGTCATCAGTTTACTGTTATTGACTTTTGGTGTTCAAAAACTAAACAGCTTTCAAGAAAATCCCTATCTAATTAGTTCAAGCTTGTTTATAGGAGCTATATTCCTTCTTTTAGCAATTCATCGTATCCGTACTTTAGAAAACCCACTGATCGACCCTTCTATTTTTAAAGAAAGATCAGTTGTGCTATCTAACGTAGGTTTTTTCTTCCTAGGAGCAATGTTTGTAGGCTTCCTCTTTTCTATTTCCCTGATGCTACAAAATGATATGCATCACACATCTGCAGCTGCAGGTTTGATGCTTGTTCCTTTCAGCATTCTTTCGGCATTAATAGCAAAGTTCATTCTTCCCCTTATTATAAAACGTATTGATCCTCCAAAAATGGGCATACTTGGTATGTCGTTCATGGTAGCCGGCAACTTACTGCTTTTACTAGCTACCTACTTGGGGCACCCGTTAATCATTGTTTTATTAGCAGCTGCCTGTATTTCCGGAATTGGTATGACCATTTGCTTTACAAGCTTATCCGTACTTGGCGTACGTGATATATCTCAAAAAGATTATGGGCTTGCATCTAGTTTAACAAGCACAACGTACTTCTTAGGCGCAGGAATAGGTCTTTCGTTTATAACCTTCATCAGCCAATTTTTTCCGTCAAATCTAGCGGTCAGCCCATTCAGCTTGCTTGTTTTAACATCTTACGCACTTTGCGGACTGATTTTACTTATAGATTTTACAAAAAAAGACCAACACGACAGCAGATAAAAGAACAACAACTGTATTAAATTCAATACGTTAACACTAATTATGTCCCTCTTATAGGGCAACTATTATCTTTCTTAGTAGATTAAAGATAATAGTTGCCCTATATTATGTTCCTCCGAACCACACTACCCGCACTTTACTCGACAAACATACATCGGCCACTGATAATCAACAAAATGGCACATCATTTGCAAATGTATGTATTCATAATTTAGGTTAATAATTGGTTTAGGAGCTTCAAAATCGCCCGATTTTAAGCTCCTTATTTTTTCAATCATGTACAACGGTAACCAAAAACTTAGTATATTCATATCCATATTGATAAACTTACTTGATTATAAAACACCATATCCCAGTATCTTATACAATGAAACAACGACCTACTTATATCATTTATCTACTACTTTTCTTTGTAATTGTATCGACAAATCAACCTATAAAAGCACAGAACCGCCCAAATATCATACTTGTTCTCACAGACGACTTGGGCTACTCTGATATAGGCGCCTATGGAAATCCATCTATTTCTACACCTTTCCTCGACTCCATGGCATACGAAGGTGTAAAAGCGACACATTATGTAGTAATAAATCCTACTTGCACCCCCTCTCGCGCAGGTTTATTAACAGGTCGTTACCCTACAAGGTATAATTTAAACGACCCCATAGGTCCTGGATCAAAACTAGGTCTACCAGATGAAGAAATAACAATCGCCGAAGTACTAAAGACAAAAGGTTATAATACCGGCATTATTGGAAAATGGCATTTAGGAGATCAACATTCCTATCACCACCCGAACGCACAGGGTTTTGACTACTTCTATGGCATGCTATACAGCCACGATTACCGTAGCCCTTATGTACAAACGGATACAGTCATGAAAATATTTAGAAACCGCTCAGTAGAAATCACTCAGCCGGCAGATTCCGATCTGAGCAAACTCTATCATAAAGAAGCTATGCAGTTTATCAATCGTCAAAAGGCCAATGAACCATTTTTTCTCTATTACGCTCATAATTTCCCACATCTGCCAATAGCTCATGGAATCAATAAAGACCCCGATTCAAACGAGCATCCAGCAGGCCCTTTGGCAATAGTCCTTGAAGATTTAGATACTAAACTATCACAATTGTGGACAGAAGTACAGCGTCTAGGATTCGAAGAAAACACTATCTTTATCTTCACCAGCGATAACGGCCCCTGGATTGAATACCCATCGCGCATGTCCGATGATATGGTCACTAAAAACTGGCATGTGGGCACTGCTGGTATGCTCAGAGGATCTAAAGCTCAAACTTATGAAGGAGGTATACGTGTCCCTTTCATTATTTCGGGTACACAGCAAATTGCCAAGAAAAAGACAATAAGATCCGCTATAAGTAACCTCGACCTATTACCCACGATAATTGACTGGACTTCCGCCTCTTTTGAACAGTCCGAAATTTTAGATGGGCAATCCATAGCTGATTTACTTTCGGGGGAAATAACCGAACAAAATTTTAAACACAGACCTATTTACGTCGTTAATCACGGTATACCTGAGGCAGTTAAGCTAGGCAACTGGAAGTATAGAGAGGTAGAAGCAGGCGTCAATAACAATTCTGGAAAAGCATATACCGCTGCAAAGGAGCTTTTTAACGTTGCAGCAGACCCATCAGAACGAAGCAATGTTATTCTTGACTACCCTGAAATAGCAAAAGAACTCAAAGCTTTATTCGACGCATTCGATGCTTATCCTAAATAAAAAACACGTTTAAGTCAAGTCCACAAAAGAGGCATTAACAGCCCTTGCCAGATCATCTGCAGATAAGACAAGTTGGAGGCCTCTTTTACCAGCACTGACAAAAATAGAATCATAATTTCTAGCTGTACTATCAATAAACGTGGGGAATAACTTTTTCATACCTAGTGGCGAACACCCTCCCCTCACATAACCTGTAACAGCAAGGAGATCTTTCATAGGTATTAACTCACATTTTTTCACGGTTAATACCTTTGCCATCTTTTTCAAGTCCAGAGTTTTTCCTCCCGGCACTATCGCAACAGTATAAGAGTTCGTATTATCTTTCACTACCAATGTTTTAAAAATCAAATTCGGATCTACTCCTTGATTTTCTGCAACATGAACTGCACTTAAATCATGCTCGTCTACCTCATATTCCTTAAGCTGATAAGTAATATTACGACTATCCAACCATCTTACTGCATTTGTTTTAACTGTTGCCATCCTCAAATATAAGCTAGCCTAATACAACATCCAAACTCATCATCACAACAAACCCCAAACTAAAGCCCAATGTCGCAAAATCTGAATTATTGTTTTGCTGGGCTTCCGGTATAACCTCTTCAATTACCACAAAAATCATCGCTCCAGCCGCAAAAGCCAAAGCATATGGCAATATCGGAGTAAAAAAACCCACTGCCACCGCACCAAGAACTGCAGCTATCGGCTCCACAACGGCCGAAAGTTGTCCATAGAAAAAGCTTTTCCTACGGCTCATTCCCATTCTTCTTAAAGGCATAGCTACCGCGATTCCTTCTGGCAAGTTCTGCAGTCCGATACCTATAGCTAAAATCACAGCGCCAGCAATACTAGCCTCTGGCATACCAGCCGCTACTGCCCCAAACAAAACCCCTACTGCTAATCCCTCAGGAATATTATGTAAGGTAATAGCTAATACAAGAAGTGTTGTTCGCTGCCACGGAGACTTCACTCCCTCCACCTGCTTAAAATTAACATGAAAATGAGGCATCAACTTATCCAAAAGAAATAAACTTCCTACCCCTAATAAAAAACCGACAACAGCTGGCATAACTTGTACAAACCCATCCCCCTCTGACATTTCAATAGCAGGAATTAATAAACTCCATATACTTGCAGCAACCATTACACCACCAGTAAAACCCAACATTGTGTCGAGAAAATTCCGATTCATTGTTCTACAGAAAAACACCACAGCAGCACCTAAGGCTGTTAAAAACCAAGTAAAAAGAGAAGCATAGAATGCCGCCAAAATGGGGTCTATCGTGCTTAAATAAACTACTATACTATCCATCTATTAAAATCATATTTTCTAAATCAAATCCTACATAGAATTTGATCCGTGAAACAAAAATATAAAGTTAGCCTATTCTAACAAAATATTTTTCAATAAATATTATTAGACCATACTTACAATACTTACATTTGAATATGATTTCTAACACCGAAGAGAATTATTTAAAAGGTCTATTTATGCTTTCTGTAACAAAAGGCGAGGCAAACGTAAATGAACTTAGTAAGCTTTTAGACATCAAAATGCCCACTGTAAATAGCATGATGAAAAAACTAGCAGAGAAAAAGCTAGTTATTTACCAAAGCTACAAGCCAATCAAACTAACTGAAGAAGGAAAAAAAGCAGCAGCACTTATAGTACGTAAACACAGACTCACAGAAATGTTTTTGGTAGAAAAAATGGGGTTCGGCTGGGACGAAGTACATGAAATTGCAGAACAAGTGGAGCATATTCAATCTCCATTATTTTTTAAAAAAATGGATGAAATATTAGGTCATCCTAAAATAGACCCACACGGCTCCCCCATTCCAGACAAGGATGGCAATATCGATAACCCAAACTACCATCAGCTTAATGAGTGTGAAGTGGGGCAATCAGTTATCTTAAAAGCTGTACGACTTTCTTCTGACACTTTTTTAAAATTTTTAAACGCCCATCAAATGTCCTTAGGTACCATTATCACTATCACAGCTAAAGAAGAGTTTGATGGCAATATGACCTTAAGCTACGGCGATCAAAAATCACAAGTATTCAGCTATAAAGCATGTGAAAGACTTTTAGTGGAAAAACAATAACAAAAAAAACACTAACCATATTAGCTTTTAGTCTTCTAATCGGATATTATTCACAATTTAAAAAAAACACTTATCATTCTTTATGAGAAATATACTCTTCTTGCTAGCAACTTTATCACTTTATAGCTGTAAAGACACCTCATTAACTATTGCAGATATATTAGCTGAAAACGAAATAAAAAAAACAGAGGTACTTGATATTTTATCAAACACCTACCTAAATACTACAAAAATTTATTATAACAATAGCGATACTGTACACCTAGTAAATTATCGCGAAGCTTTTTTACACCTGGATACAGCTAATAAAAAAGCGGTTTTGACGACAACAGAACCCTCTTCCAAAGTGGACAGTAATATAACAGAGTCGTATAAAAAAAAATGGTTAAAACTAAAGGAAATAGAAGACAAAAATTATCCCGAAGATGAACTAAAGGCTAGATTAGACATTTCAGCAAGAAATAGTGATAAAGAAATTCTGCAATACATTAAATCTTCAAAAAATATCCAAGAACGGTTTGCCTATAAAATTGCCAAAGATGGAGGCATTTTCCGAGCCTACAGCAATGTAAATAACTTAAAAACTAGTGATAAAAATATTGATTTTAAAGTCGCGACTACTCATCAAGGTCAATTAACCTTAACTCATGATTCTATTAACAACAGCGTTGTCCCATCAACATACTTTAATTACTTAGATAAAAACACGACAGAGATAAAAGCCGCGACGAAAGTACACGTAAGTATTACAACACAAAAAGAGTCAAATCCAGATAACATTTCTTTTCCTATAAGTGGTGATTTTTATATAACAGACACAATATACTACCAAGATAGTAAACACAACGAAAAATATAAAAAAGACTTCAATACAGGTTTTAAAACTGGCAATATATCAGGAAATATACTACAATCTAAAGGAGAAGAACCAAGAGAGTTTACGATAGAAAGAATAGAAAAATATGATATTGTTGTTCTCACATCGCAAAATGCTCTCGAGCCCCTCACCTATTTGCCTTTTCATATTTCGGAGCAAGGGGATAAAATTATATTAACTGCAGAACTAGAAAATGGACAGTCAAATTTACCGATTTTTGAAATACCTTTCGAAAACCAAGAAAACTCTGAGTACGCATCACGCATTATAATTAAAATAAACCTCACTAAGCGTTAAGAAAATAAAACAAGTAAAAAGGCTAGCTGAGTAATATGCTCAGCTAGCCTCCAATTAAATCCCTATATGAAAAGTCATCTACCTAACTTAAAAACGACTAATTAATCAATTTATTATCATCACTTGCCGATTTTAAAATATGATTTTTCAATTCTTGCTCTGCCTGTACCAATTCCTGTTCAACCAGTTTCCTTTTTTCCCTTCCTTCACGTTGAATCTGCAAAACCTGTTCTATTGTTGACACAATATCCTGATTTGCTTTTTTTATCGTCTCTATATCTACTATACCTCTCTCCGTTTCTTTAGCAATATTTACCGTTGTTTCTTTTAACATTTCAGAATTTCGTCGCAACAGTTCGTTCGTAGCATCCGTTACTGCTTTCTGTGCTTCCAGCGCACGTTGCGCATGTGCTATCCCCAGTGTTAATACCATCTGGTTTTTCCATAAAGGAATTGTATTCACTAGAGACGATTGTATTTTTTCCATCAATGCAGAGCTGTTATTTTGAATTAATCGTATCTGCGGTGCAGTTTGTAACACAACCATACGTGTCAGCTTTAAATCATGTATTTTCCTCTCAAAACGCACGACATGCTGCTCCATATCTTTATAAGCCTGCACTTTATTCTGGTCGCCACTACTTTCAGCTTCTGCTCTCATTTCAGGCAAAGTAGTACTATGCACCTCATCTAATTTCTCCTCACCCGCTGCTATATATAAAGATAATTCTTTAAAGTAACTCTGATTCTCAGTAAAAAGTTTATCGAAAATATTAACATCCTTTGCTAGATTTTTATAATGCCCCTCCATCTTTAATTCAATCTGATGGATGTTTTTCTCTACAGATTGATATTCTGTACGCATTCTTTGAAGCTTTTTCTTAACATTATCAAAAAATGGAATCAACGGTTTCTTATTCAATTTCTCATCGAAAGTCTTAATATCTGTTCGCAGATTTAGCAAAATATCTTCCGCCCCTCCCATATCTTTAGTACGAACCTGTTTTAAAATCTCATTTGAAAAATTACTCACTTTCGTCTGACTTCCCACACCAAACTGGATCACATCCATCGTAGACGTTAGATTGATTTTGTCTTTATACTGTTTAACCAAAGCTTTTTCTTCATTAGTTAATTCAATTGACGACTCTTTCTCTTTTCCAGCACCGTCATCAAATGTTGTCAAATCCAGGTTTCCCATATTTATTCGCTTAAAAGATTTCTATTTTTCAATGTTTTAATATATACATCAGTTTCTGCCGATACATCAAGTATGCCTGCTTTAAACTGATTTGTCACTTCATTTTCAATAGCTATTGCAGCTTTATCCAGAACATCAGCCAACTTCTCTTTAGATGCAATTGTTACAGTATTATTTAATTTAGAATTTTCTATTTCATCATACTTCATTAATACACTAACAACCGTAGAATGTCTTACTAGAAAACGCTCTGCTTCCATGTGATCATTCTTTTGCAATAATTGAAACAGATGAATTATCTTATCAATGTTTTGATGAATCGCCCTATTATCAATTTCTTTACGCCAATGCAGAAGACGTTCTACAAACAGTTGAGGTGTATCCAATGTATTTGGCGATAAAACTTTATATCTATTTTTGGCTGATGCCGTAGGTATCCATGAAAGTTCATGAATTTCGGCAAGCTCTAATCGTTGTAAATAAGGTCTGGCTCGGTTAAGTAATAAACCATTACCCAGCACATAAGCCGTGACATACCCCCCAAGTGTTAACAACATTCCCTGCGACAAAGCCCCAAAAAAATATATAAAAGAAGCAAAAAGACCGATTTCCAATAGGAGAAAAGCTATAGCAGTCGCATACCATGACCTAACTTTACTCTTCTTTGCCTGCGAGAGCATAACAAAAGGAAATAAGTGCACGGGAAAAGGAAGAAACACAACAATAGACAAAAATGTCCAGGTCAATTGCCGTAACTCCCATCTTTTAGTTTTTTTTGTAGCAAATCCCATCCTGCAATTTAATTATTTTTTTCTTTATCTTTCCCAATCAATATTCTCATTTTTACAATTGTTATTCCAAGACTCCCCCACATGCCACAATGACCGCCTAAATCATTTTTTAAACAGCACCACTTTAACCGCATCACCTATGCATTGTTCTATTTTCAACCTTTTCCGAAAATAGCATTTGAGCAAGTAGCGCCATAAATGTGAACCCCAACCCTACCATACTCACTCCAGCCCAGCCCATATACTTCCATGCTTGGCCCCCCAGGAATGTCCCCAACGAACCTCCGACAAAATAACTCACCATATAAACAGTATTCAATCGGCTTGTTGCGTTCGTTCGTATAGAAAAATAATCTGTTTGGTTCATAATATGTAAGCTTTGTAATCCTAAATCAATCAACAAAATACCGATGACTAGACCAATATATGTTTCGCCTAAAAAATAAATAAACCCCCAACTGCCTAACAATATAAATAGCGAAACATAAATTATCCTGTTTAGTGAAAAACGCTGATTAAATCGACCTACAAATGCCGCCGACAAAGCACCTACAGCACCTACCAATCCAAAACTTCCCACAACAGATGCGCTTGCATAGAAAGGAGCTCCTTCCATGTGAAACACTAAAGTAGTAAACACTGCAGATAGCGCTCCAAAGCCCATTGCACCACGAAAAGAAGCCAACTGCAGCAAGGGTTCCTTTAATGCCAATTGCCCAACTGAACGCATTAATGCTCCGTAAGTTCCTTTAAACTGCGGTTTTAGTTCAGGGATTAAATAATATACAGCAAACCATACAGCAATAACAATCCCTGCTGCAACTCCAAACATAGTCCGCCAACTCCAAAAATCACCTATAAAACCACTTAGCGTTCGAGAAAGTAATATACCCACTAATAAGCCAGACACCACTACTCCTAACTGGCTTGCCCGTTTATCAACAGGAGATAATTCAGCTACCATAGGCACAAAAATCTGTGGCACCACAGATGTTACACCAATAAAGAAACTAGCCACAAACAACAGCCATATCTCTTTAGCTATCATCATAACTAGCAGAAATAAAAAAGCAAAGATTAAATCAATTAATATTAATCTTTTCCTCCAAACCATATCACCTAAAGGAACAATTAATAACAAACCAGTTGCGTAGCCCAACTGTGTTAAAACCGCTATTTGGCTTACTTTTTCTTCAGTTACAGATAACTCTTCTGCTATAAGCCCTAAAAGAGGCTGATTATAATAATTATTAGCAACAACAAGTCCTGAAACAATTGCCATCGTCCAAAGAACAAGTGGAGTCAAAATTGGCTTAGCGACAGTCATAGCTACAATTTTTTTCATACATGTATCCAAAATTACGATAGTCTATTAAATACGCAAGACCATTCGTACAAAAAAGAAGCAAGCCTGTCAGGTCGACAGGCTTGCTTCTTTTTCAATCTAAACAATAGTATATAATACCTTAATAATGAAACTACATTCTCTTTTTATAAATATATTGTTCTGCTAGCTCTCCTGTTATTTCATTTCCTTCTTGGTCTAAATGAAAAAGCTGGTTCTCTCCTACTTTAAGACGCACTTCTTCGCCTTCACCTTTCAATAAAATAGACGATCCATTGTTAAACCAAGTAAACACTCCTTTATCTGAAAACTTCCCGTCCTTACCTAAGTACTCAGTTTCCATAGTAAATGTACCATCATCCTTTAGTTCAATCATTGTTTTGATCCCTTCACAATCAGCACAGGGAATCGTCCCATCGTATACCCCTGCCCAATCAACAGAGTTCTGTGAAGTATGCGTTGTATCGGCAAAAGCTTCAACATTTGTACTATCCTGTGTAGTTACTTCCTCCTTTTTACTTGAGTTTTGGTTACAAGATGCTAAAACCAGCATCGAAAGTCCGACTAAAAATATCTTATTCATATCTATCTTCTTAATTGAGCTCCTAAAGCTCTGGTTATTTTCATGTAGTAACAAACAAATTCTAAAAATGTTTCAACATTTCAATTAACTTATTATTATTATTATTGCACTTTACCAATTTTATAATATAGCATAATACTACCGGACTGATTATAAATACTTAATTGATTTTTACTTTCTGCATTCTCCATGATGGGCGCTATCCCCCTAGCAAATTGCAGAGTGACACCTAATAATCTTGAAAAAGAAAAATCAACACCAACTTTGACGCCGATGTCTAACTTCTGCATATAATCCCCCTCTAATTCTGCTGTCCCGTAAATATCTTTATCTCTATATTTTTTACCATCGCTCCCCAATCGCTGTATGCTAGCCCCAGTCAGAAAACCAAAGTAAGGCCCACCGTAAAGACTTAAATTTCTCCATCTATGAACCATATTAACTGGAGAAACTACAACAGTCATCCTTCTTAACTGACTAGTATACGCTTCTTTTTCTTTTAGTTCCACTTTAGTATTCAGCATATTAAACCCCACCTCGTGTCTAAACCCCCAACGATCGCCTAATGGCTGCTTCAACCTAAGACCTACGTCTAGACCAATAGCCGCCCTTGACTTGCCATCAATAGCAAACTCTTTTAACCCACTTCCCATTAAACCACTATAATTAACCCCTCCAAACATCCCCCATTCTATGCCATCTGTTTGCCCGTAGCTAAGAAATGCACTCAACCATAAAAGCATTAAAATCATCTTTTTAATCATCACCGATTAATTTTTTTATTAAAATTCAACATTCCAAATTCCAGCTTTTCTTTCTAACTCCACCAACATCATTGCACGATTATACAAAGCTTCTAAATACCCTATCTGCGCCTCGTTGTATGTCCGCTGAGCATCTAGCAATTCTAAAAGACTAGATTCCCCACGCTGATAACTATACACTCTTCCATCCAGCACTTTTTTTGACCTGTCCATAATACCTGATTGATAACGCTCTACCTGCTTTTGCGCAGCCTGATAAGCATACCAAGCCTGCACAACTTCATTCTTAATTTGACTTTCAGCATACGCATAATTATTTTCCGCCTGCTTAACAGCAAACTGTAAAGCTCTCAACTCCCCTTTATTCCTGTTAGAAAACTTCAAAGGAATACTCAAACCAGCAGACAGCGTAGTAGTTGACGGTGTAGGAGCAACAACATTCGAAACTACAGATGTCCCCCCCACTCCTAAAGTTACACCTAGATCAATTGCTCGTTCACTCTTTGCGAGCTTCAAACTTCTTTCTGACACATTAACACTTTTCAAAGCAGCCTGTAAATCACCACGATTTTCTATTCCACTAGATATTAACTCACTCAATAAATAAGATGTATTCAACTTACTAATATCACCTTTCAAAGTTAGCATGACGTCCTGCTCCGTATTCCCCATTAGTAAATTTAATTCCGTGACCGCCATTCTCCATTCGGCGTCCTGCTGAGCCAACTCTACCCATATCCCCTCGGCTTCTACCCGACTTTGCTCTGCTTCTACCTCCATAATTTCACCTAGCCGAAACCTTATACTATCCGCATCAGCTATATCCCTCATACGATCATAAGAGTCCTGATGCACCATAAATAGAGCTTCATTCTTCAATGCTTCCAAATAAGCCAATGTAGCATCTGCTCGAAGATTTTGGAAATAACTTTCCAACAATGAACGTTCCATAGCTAGTTCGCTTTTAGCTAAATCTATGCGCGCTTTCCTTTTTCCTCCCAATTCCACAGTCCACTCCAACTCCGTGGATACTTCATACCCCATCCGCATACGCCTTTGACCATTATCAGTAGCGCTTACCGAAAACTCAGGATCAGGAAACACTCGCGCTGCAATCACCTCCGCTTCAGCTATGCCTACATTAAACTGTTCTGCAATATATTCCTGATTATGCTTACCAACTTCACTTATAAAATGTGCATAATCTACTATCTTACTATTACTTTGAGCAACTACTGTCTGCATTGTCATAAGACTCAGTAAATTCCCCAAAACATATATATTCAACCAATTTTTCATGATTATTTGTTATACAACTATAAATTACAAAACCTCAATTTTACGTATTGACTTTCCCTATGCCTACGTATTTTATATACAACACCTCTTTGCCTGGTCTCTACTGCGAGCAGATCAAACTTTTCCGCTTCTGCTAAGAGCAAGCTAGTGTCAAATTAGTCCTCCTTATTCGCATATTCGTTTTTACGTTCTACCAAATAGTATAAAGCTGGTAACACATATAAAGTCACCACTGTCGAGAACATTAAACCATAGACAATTACAGTCGCAAGAGGACGTTGAACATCACTGCCTATTCCCGTCGCTAAAGAGGCCGGCAACAAACCTAAAACAGCAACTGTAGCAGTCATTAACACAGGCCTAAACCTATTCTCAGCACCGTTAATTACGGCCGGCAATAGGGACTGACCTTTTCTTCTCAGCTCATTAATGTAAGATATCATGATAACTCCATTCTGGATAGCAACACCAAATAAAGCGATAAACCCAACTGCCGAAGATACATTAAGAGTCATACCTCTAACATTCAAAGCCAACATTCCTCCAAAGATTGCTAAAGGTACAATACCCATTAATAAACCAGCTTGTTTAACTTTACCGAACGCCATATATAGCAATAAGAACATAATTGACAGTGCTAAAGGAACTATAATAGCCAAATGACCGTACGCCCGTTGTTGATTTTCAAATTGTCCTCCCCAACTCAATTTATAATGCTCATGATCATATTGCACTTCCTCTTCAATCTTATCCTGCGCTTCTTTCAAGAAAGACGATAAATCTCTTCCTCTCAAATTTAGCTTAACCGTCAAGTGTCTTTTATTCATTTCACGTGAAATAGTACTCTCGCCTGTATTTAGTTTCACATCACACACTTGTGACAAAGGCACCTTGGCCCCCTCACTATTAGTTAGCATCAGATTACTAATTTTTTCTGGTGTATTTCTACTATCTTCCTCATAGCGACAGGTAATATCGTACATCTTATCCTCCACAAAAATCTGAGAAATCGCCTTCCCTCCCATAGCAACCTCTATCAACTCTGACACATCACTTACATTTAACCCATATTGTGCTATTTTGTTACGGTCGGCAGATATCTGTATCTGTGGTAATGGTGGCTCTTGGTCAATATCTAAATCTACAGCCCCCTGTACTGTTTTCAACGTACTCACCACTTCCTCTGCAATACGTCTCGTTTCTTTAAAATCATCACCATAAACTTTCACAACCAACTCACTATGTGCACCCGACACCTTATCCATAACCCCATCTATCATGGGTTGAGAAAATGCTACAGAATACCCCGGCATCTTAGCATACACTTCAGCCATTTCATCAATCAAGTCTGCTTTTCTTTTACCTGATTTCCATTGCTTATACGGCTTCAACCCTATACTACACTCAAAGTGAGAAGGAGTCCAAGCGTCAGTTCCGTCATCATTTCGTCCAGCCTGTACCATTATATATGTTACTTCCTCAAACTCTAAAGTCACTTTACGAAGTTCATCACTCATCTCTTTTGATTTCTCTACCGTTATGCCGGGAGGTAAGGAAACTTGTAACCAAATTGACCCTTCATCCAATGGCGGTAAAAAATCTTTCCCCACATGCATCGTTAATCCCACTGCGCCTATCAGTACAAAAACGATCGGCAATAACACTTTCTTAGGCTTATCCATAATACTTAAAATATGCTTATGATAGCCTCCCGTCAATTTTTCTAGCCACCTATTATGAAATGGCTTCTGCGGCTTTTTATAAATCACATAAGCCAATCCTGGGATCAACAATAAAGCAACTAATAAAGCTCCTAACAAAGCATAACCTACTGTAAAAGCCATAGGTGTAAACAGCTTTTTCTCAACCCGTTCAAAAGCAAACAAAGGCAAATAAGCTGTAATAATGATAATTGTAGAAAAGAAAATAGGTTTAGCCACCTCTTTAACACGGTCGGCCACACCTTTTACAGTGAGCTCTTCCTCGGGTTCATCTTCCCTCTTTTTCAAGATTGTTTCCATCATTACAATTGCACCATCCACTATAATACCAAAATCAATAGCACCAAGTGACAAAAGATTAGCTGGTATATCTGTGAGCTTCATCAGTATAAAAGCAAATAATAACGAAATTGGTATTGTAATTGCGACTAGTAATGCTCCTCTCCAACTTCCCAAAAATAATATCAAAACGATAATAACTAAGCTTACCCCCTCCAGTAAAGTTGTCGATACAGTCTCTAAAGTCGTTGACACCAAATCCCTTCTATCTAAAAATGTATGAATTCGAACCCCTTTAGGTAAAATATGGTTATTCAACTCTTCCACAGCTTCATGTACGCCATCCAGTACAATTGACGGATTTTGTCCCTTTAAAAGTAGGACGATTCCTTGTATATTATCTGAATAATCAACCCCTCTCTTGTCCGAATATCCTAACGCTCCTTTCCGCTCTAGATTCCCATACTTTAGCTTACCCAAATCCTGTAATAATATAGAGCTACCATCCACTGTTTTAACAACAATATGCCCGATATCATCCAGGTTTTTAACTAAACCAATACCCCTCACTACGTATGCCTGATCACCTCTATCAACAACACTCCCTCCTGCATTACTATTATTACTTTCAATGGTTTCAATAACTTCTGATAGCGAAATATTATACTGTTCAAGTTTTTTAGGATCCAACTCTACTTGATACTGCGTAGTTATTCCTCCAAAATTAGTAACCTCAGCGACTCCCGATACTTGATTTATACGAGGTATAATCGTAAAATTCTGCAGATCGGTTAATTCACGCAAATCATGTGTTTCACTTTCTAATATATAACGGTACACTTCCCCTGTAGGCGAAGTTAAAGGATCCAAGCCTGGTTGTGCATCATATGGCAACTCTACTTCCAATAAACGCTCCTGTATCCGTGCTCTAGCAAAATAATCATCCACACCATCATCAAAAACGATAGTCACCATCGACAAGCCAAAGGTGCTTCTACTCCGCATCACATGCATACCTGGCAACCCATTAATTGCCCGCTCTATAGGTATAGTGATCTGCTGCTCCATTTCTTCTGCCGCCAACCCTGGCACCTGGGTCACGATTTGGGAAGTTACATCTCCAATATCAGGATAGGCCTCAACAGAAAGTTTTGTCCAGGATAGATAGCCAAAAACTACCAGTAAAATAAATAAAGTACTGATCAACCACCTTTTCGCTATTGTCGTTTCAAAAATATTTTTTTTCATATCCCCTCTCTATTTAGCATCTAACAAATAAAATGCACCTTCACTTACAATCTCTACACCTGGCTCTACACCTTCTAAAATTTGAATCTTTCCGTCTTGCGTCACTCCCGTCTTCACATATTGTCTACGGAATTTCCCTGCCCCCAACTTTACAAACAAATAACTACGATCATTATACTGTAATACCGAGTTAGCAGGTACAAAAAGAGACTCCTGAGCTTCATCTTCAAAAAGAACCGTCGCATACATACCAGGTTTTATAGAACGATCGGGATTATCACATTCTATTAATACCTGAGCTGATCTTGTTTCTTCTTCAATGATTTCATCAACATGGTACACCTTACCTTCAATCTTCATCTCTGGAAAAGCGGCAAGGGACACAGTTGCTTTGTCCATCTCATGAATAAAGCGTATATCTTTCTCTTTTACCCTACCGACAACCCACACTTTACTGAGATCAGCTATTGTTGCATGTGCTGGATCATCATCCTTTATAAAATGTCCACTTATAATTTCATTTGTTATTACGTCTCCTTTAATAGGCGAGCGCACTATCATAGACTGTCCAAAAATCATATTCTTAACATTCACCCCATATATCTGCAAGGCTGCTTTCGCATTCTCTAGTTCATTTTTAGCAATAGAATAGCTGGCTTGTGCCTCTTCCAGATCCCGCACCGAACCGACACGGTGCTCATGCAAATCCCGTTGCCTATTCAGGGTTAGTTCAGCTGTTTGCATATCAGTTTTTGCCTGAAAATACGCTTTTTGTGCTTCTAAGAAATCTGGAGATACCATTTCAAATAATGCTGTGCCTGGCTGCACCGTCATCCCTAATTTCAAGTATACTTTTGTTACTCGACCTGCAAAAGGTGGAGCAATTTCTGCATACTGATTGGGTATGGCCCTTACGACACCAGAAGAAGTTAAAGCCAGTCTATATTCCGATATCTCTAGAGGTTCTGTTTTTAATTTTTGCAAGACAGGGTGACCATCCGACACCTGAATCGTGTCCCCTGCAAGCGCATACTTATACTCTTGTTCCTCAGATCCTCCCCTAGTACAGCTCAACACTAAGCCAAAAAGTGCACTACTTAAAATAGTGCGAACAATTAATAATTTGGTTGCTAATTTCATATGTAAACAATTTATTCTTCATCTATCATATGGAATACTCATGTGTGATTGTGCTTAAGGAAACATGAGAATTTCATACATATATAATTACTTTCTATATTCTTTAATCTTATTCTATTCAGTACATACCTAGTACTAACCCATTGTTAATTCCTTATCGAAAAAACAACAGCGCAAAACTAAGCAAGCCCCTATACAGCTACAGTTAGAACCTAAATAGAAAATTATTAGAAAATCATTAGAGATACAGGAGTAGTTTTACATATATAGAATGAAGTTTATATTTTTTTGATATAACCAGCACATTAATAAGCTCCTAACAGACCGAGCTACTAATCATAATTAGACACTTCTTAAAAAAACCGTACAGATACTTTTAACAACTATAAAGTATTCGTGGAAAATAGTCTCTATACACTGATCGTACCCGCCTTTCCAAAAGACTCCCGAATACATAAAATCGTAAACAAAGTAAAAAGCAATCTTAAGAAAATCTATGCTATTGATGGCAAGGACCATACCAAAATTTATAATGGGATTATGTGCTAGTAAAAAAGCTAAAAGTATAAAGACTATTGGAGATACTTGAAAATTCTGCAGCAAATAAGAACTTATATAACATGTACCGACCACATTATACATCAACCTTTCAGGAGATCTATTGACCTTATAAGCTACAATATATAATTAAAGATGACTCCTGTTTTAAGAATCGGTCATCTACATAGAAGTTAATCCGTTCCGGACGCTTTTATCTGTTCCTTATTATCTAATTTACTAAAAACAGAATTTTTTGATACAAACTCCGGAACAATATTTTTCAGCTGTGCAATAGCATTAAAGTCGTTATCCTCTCGCTGCTGCTGATTCAGCTCTACGTAAATCGACAACTCTTTTATAAGCTGCCTCTTTTCCTTCAAAGCTTCCGTACTTACCTTTGCTATTAATATCTTTGAATGATGCGTTTTTATAGTATTCTCATCATTTGCCAGCAATTCTTCAAATATCTTTTCTCCAGGACGTAGACCTACAATTTTTATATCTATATCCTGTGGGTAACGGTATCCCTTTAGGCTAATCATCCGCTTTGCTAAGTCCATTATTTTCACAGACTTACCCATGTCGAAAACAAAAATCTCTCCCCCTTTCCCCATAGTTCCTGCCTCCAACACCAACTGGCACGCTTCAGGAATGGTCATGAAATATCGAGTTATATCTTCATGAGTAACAGTAAGCGGCCCACCTTTCTCCATTTGCTTCTCAAATGTCGGTATAACTGATCCGCTTGACCCTAATACATTTCCGAAACGAGTTATAATAAAATTTGTTTCACTCAATTCATTACAAGAACTCACATATATCTCAGCGGCTCTCTTTGTTGCCCCCATTACATTTGTTGGATTTACAGCTTTATCTGTCGACACCATTACAAACTTTTCCACCCCAAACTCACTAGCTAGGTCAGCTAACAACATACTTCCCCCTATATTATTCCTTATAGCCTCATGAGGGTTACATTCCATTAAAGGAACATGTTTATAAGCTGCTGCATGCAAGACAAAGTCTGGCTTAAAACGTTCAAAAACCCCTCTCATCAACACCCTATCGCGAATGTTTCCTATAACAAAATAAGTCTGTTCTTTATTCGACAAGCGTATACTCTGCTGCACATCATATAAGTTTGATTCTGCTTGATCTACTAAGATCAACTTATCATATTTCCTCGCTGCAATTTGTCGAGCAAGCTCACTACCAATAGAACCTGCTGCTCCTGTTATTAAAATGACACGTCCTTTCAGTTCCTCATTTAACACGGGGTTATCCAGCCGTATAGTATCACGTCCTAAAAGATCCTCAATACGTAGCTTTCGAATCTGTCTTTTATCTCCCGCATTGAGCAATGAATTACCAGGTTGCATGATTTTAAGCTCTAGCCCTAAAAGTTGAAAATGATCCGTTATTCTCGCCAATCGTTCAGGATCATTATTCTCAACAGCTATTACCACCTCCTCTATATCGTACTTCTTTACAAAAGCCCCATCAATACTTAAAAGATTTAGTATCCTTATTCCGCGTGAGTTTTTCCCTACTCTGGAATCATTATCTTCTACAAAAGCTACAACATTATTTTTATTTCGGATATCATCCTTTAACATCGCGTATGCTACTAATCCCGGTCTTGAAGCTCCAAAAATTAAAACTTGCTTACTCTTTCTCTTTCTAAAAAAAAACAACTCATACAAACTTCGATACATGACACGTGCCGCCACCATCACTACCATTGTCAAGAAAGTATGTGTAAAAATCACCGCATACGATAATCTCAAATATTGAATTAAGGGTCCTAAATGGGATATGTTTTTACGTACTAGAAAAGAAATAAGAAATAACGATAAGCAAGCCCACCACACTGTTTTAAATATTTTAACAGTTTCACTAAGCCCGGTATGTCTTACAATGTCACGATATGTTTTCATCAGCAAGAAACACACCGTATATACACCAAGCACAATTACGCTGGTTTTTGCCATCAATTGAATATCAAAAACACCCCGGAAACTATTAACAATAAAATGTGCTGTCACATAGCAAGTTAACACTATCGATAAATCGATCAGTAAAATAACCCACCTAGGACTATCTCGTCTAAGCTTTTTTCTCAACACACTAAGATCCATTTCAGGCTTTTTATGAAATCAATATAATGTCACTAATATTCATGGTTTTATTCACAAATATACAGAAACAATTCACATGGAACGATAAAAAGAAAATGGTAAAAAACAAATTGTTACACTTGTAACAGTCCAAACTCTTTAAATCAACATTTTATATATGAAAAAGTGTGTTTAAGAAAACTATCCTTGTAGTGAAAAACTTAACCTAAAACTCCTCAATAAAGCATAGCCAAAATAAAATAGTAAAAAAGAAAGGGCTGCATCATTACGACTCAGCCCTCTTCTACTAAACAAATTGAAACAAAATCATTTGCTCCGCCTTTTCTTTAAAGTTATAAAAGCGAATCCTGCTAAGAGCATAGGAATTATTCCTAAGAATGTAATTTTTTGAAAATTTATGTTCTTTCTACTTACTTTAATAAGTGTGTCTGGGGCCTTTTCTTTTATCCCTCCTATGGGATACTCACCATCACTAAACCATTTAAAACTTCGCATAGCAAAAGAACTATTTACAGTTGAGATATTATACCGACTCATCTCTGCATTACTCATAAAATCAGCATCACCTGAAACTATTATTTTTTGGTTACGCCCATTCCGCTGTCTTTCCATTTTTACAGCTGTAATTTCCTGAGCTCTTACATCTACAACACTATCAAAAGTCACTTTTTCTTTTTCCAAGTCAAAAGCTCCAGTCTTATTCCAGGTATTTGTTGGATTTGTCACAAAAAGTGGCGTAATCTGATAGCCCTTTTCAGCTACAATTTTAATAGCTGCGGCCCCTTTCATTACGACTTTCGCTCCATCATAAAACTTATAACCGTTCTCAATAGCATCTCTCGTAAACTGCAACTGCAATAAATCAGCATCGAAATCAGCACTCTTTTGCAACAATGTACCATCTTTGTACGCTAGGCCTAAATATTCAAGTATCTCTTTAAAACTAAGCGTACTCCCCGGGTCAGCCAACAGCATGAGATTGCCGCCTTGATCAATATACTGTTTTAATATTGTTATTTGTTCAGGCGTGTATGCCTTCTGCGGATCCGAGACTATGAGTCCCGCACCACTAAAGCTATTCAGATCAGAAAATCTCAACGCATTTACTTCGAACCCCTGATTTATCACCGACCCCCGCACACGCTGCCCATTTAAAAGAACAGTGTAGTCTCTATCCGTATAATTTTCTATTCCCCTTTCACCTTGCCCAACCAATATGCCAAGCTTTGCAGGCCCAACCTTCAATCGCTTCAATGCTGCTAAAACCTCTGATTCCCCCGGATACTGCAACATATCATCATACATCCGTAAAGCAGTTTGTTTCCCATCATACTTCAAAAATCTAACAAAACTATTTTCCTCTTTAGCCACTTCAGGATATTCCTTCATTTGCTCAGGTGTTTTTAACTTTTCAAAATTAAAACCCAAAGCTTTTGCTTTCTTTTTTGCAGCCATTACTATGGTTTCTCCTGAATCTAAACGCAAATAGGGAACACTATCATAATAGGCAATATATTCTATCTCCATATGTGGTATAAATCGAATAAATGATTGGAACCGTTGTACATCAGCTATTCTATTTTTA
The DNA here is from genome assembly GCF_026711005.1 of Sphingobacterium sp. UT-1RO-CII-1. Classification (GTDB taxonomy): domain Bacteria; phylum Bacteroidota; class Bacteroidia; order Sphingobacteriales; family Sphingobacteriaceae; genus Sphingobacterium. The sequence continues at coordinate 23,506 of NZ_JAPPVJ010000006.1, forward strand.
GATGAACCAAAACCTGCCCGATCATCCAACACATTTACGAAAGATGTCAATTTAATTGGCCCTTCTATACTCTTTGCTAATTCCTGTCCTGTTACACTTATTGTTCTATCTTTTATTCTGGTAGTATCATAGTACATGTTAAACTTTGGCAAACTACTGATGTAACCAATTGACAATAGAAGAAAAAACAATACAACAAAACTAAATACACGTTTGAAGTGCGGAGTCGCCTTACGGGTAAATTCCATTTGCATCACTGCAACTACTAAAAAGAAAACTGTAATTAATACAAAGTATATAATATCACTACTTTTAAGCAACCCATTGACCAAATCCTCTGTCCGTCCACCAATAGCGAGCCAATAGGTAATTTCCCTAAGCCCATCATAATTCTGTCCTACAACTTGTGCATAATTAAAAAATGCCAGCAAAGCTAATGTCGAAATAGCTGCTACAATTTGATATGAGGTCAAACTAGACATTAAAAGTCCTACCGCAGCATACGCGCAAAGCAATAAATATAGCCCTAAAAGTCCAAACAATAGAAACTTAAGATCAAGTTGTTCCACAGAGAAATAAGCTGAAACCAAGTATAGACTTAGCAAGGAAACAACCAAAGCTCCATAAACCATAATGGAAAGAAATTTCCCCAGCACAATCTGCAAAGAAGTAACAGGTGATGACTGTAAAAGCTTGATCGAACCACTTGTATACTCTCTACTTAACAAGCCCATAGTCAATATAGGTATATACAAATATAAATTTTCAATCAATGCCATCAACATACCATTCTCTCCCGCAAAAAGTACACGAGTAACCACCACTAACGGTCTCTCCAGCTGTTGTTGTGTTTCTTGCTGATAGAGCGTATCCCAATAATTAAGTCCACACTGTACGAAAATTATACCCAGAATAATCCATGCTATAGGTGAATAAAACAAGATGCTCAGCTCCAATCTTGCAATTTTTATAATTTTACGCATAGTATTATCTTCCTTTACCGTACGATGACAATTGTGCAAAGACACCATCCAATGAGTTTTTCTCTAGATATATCTCCACCAATCCCCACTGTTCTTTTATACACAACTCGATTACACGCTCTCTTATCCCTTCTACCTGATTAAAAGTCAGCTTAAACTTCCCTTGTTCTAACTCTTGTACCGCTGTTATTCCCTCAATTTCTTCCAAACGATTACTCCCAGGAGCTTTACTCAGCTCTATAATCAATGTATTAGGTTCTACATAATTATTAAACGCTTGCATAGAATCCGCAAATACGACCTTTCCATGCTCAATCATTATGATCCGATCACAAGTAGCTTGGACCTCTGAAAGAATATGCGTTGATAAAATAACTGACCTTTCTTCCCCTATCTCTTTTATTAGCTTTCTAACTTCCAATATTTGATTAGGATCTAATCCATTTGTTGGCTCATCTAATACTACCAATTTTGGATTATGAATTATTGCTTGTGCAATCCCTACTCTTTGTTGATAACCACCCGACAGATTGCTTAATAAACGATTGCTAAAATGACTAATTCCACACTTTTTCTTTGCGACATCCATGGCGTCCTCCACTTCATTAGCAGGTATATCTCTCAAAAAAGCACAATGTCTTAAATATTCATCTACAGTTAACTCCACATACAAAGGCGCTTTCTGCGGTAAAAAGCCTATCAAGCGCTTCGCTTTCACCGCATCTGTACGAATATTAACTCCATCTATCCAAGCTTCCCCTTCGGTTTGACTGATAACACCACAAAGTATATTCATCGTAGTTGATTTGCCTGCACCATTAGAGCCTAGAAGTCCTAAAATACCTTTACCCGTAATTTCAAAATTGATATCTCTGATAGCCCAATCTCTAGAATATTTATGAGAAAGAGCTTCTATTTTCACTATACTGTTCGTCATTCTTTATTTTCTTTTTCTACGAATTAATACAACAGCTCCTATTATCCCTAATCCCAATGGCATAAAACCTATCCAAGTATATTTAATGGTGTTTAAGGTACTGTCCTTTACTAAAATTTTATTATCAATAGGTGCTGGTCGCTGCGTATCTACCGGAAAAGCCCCTTGGCTGAACCACTTAAAAAGACTCAATGAAAACTGATCATTGACCGTCCGCATATTATGTCTATTCAACTCACTATTACTCATAAAGTCTGCATCGCCAATCAATAGTATACGTTGTTCGTGCTCTTCACTATCGACTTTAGTCAGTGCTACAGCCATTATCTGGGAAGACCCTAGCTGAGAAAGTTTAGAAGTGCTATCTTGAATATTCCCCAGCCAACTATCTTTATTACTGCTATTTAAAACAGTGGTAATCTTATAACCTCCAGTATTTTCATTTAACAATAAAGGAGCAGCCCCTTTCAACGAAACCAAAGATTTAGTTGACTTTGCAAAACCAAACTCAATAGCATCATTTGAAAATTGTGCTTGCACTACCTCTGCCTCTACATCTTTACTTCTATGATAAACCTGCTTATTCGCAAATTTGACGGGTAGATCTACCAAGACATCATTAAGGAAACCAACTTTAGTCGGTTCTGCAGCAAAAAGAGCGCTGCCACCTTTCTGTATGTACTTACGGATATTTTCTACAGCCTCATCCGAATATTTATTATATGGATCAGCTATAACTAAAGCTGTGAGTTTATCGCCTACAGTATCAAGTTCATTTGGTGTTAATGTACGCACCTGAAAGCCGCTATTTACAATTGCTTCTCGTGTTTGAATATCGGCGACTAATCTATTATACGATTTATCACCTATTGAATATATACTACGTTCATCAGCACCTTGCAGAAAACCAATAACAGGACTTTTTATATACAGTTGCTTTAATGCAGACGAAATAGCTGATTCCGTAGGGTAGCCCGTTGCGTCCAAATACATACGCAACACTACACTATCTTGCCCATGGTGCAAATACCTTACAAACGAATTGTTCTCCGGGCCTAAATCAACTATTTTTTTTATTTCAGCAGGAGCTAGCACCTCCGTAAATTCAACTCCATGAGCTAACGCTGCTTTCTGGGCTTTTTCTAATAAATTAACTGTACTATCTGCATAACGCGGTGTATAATCATAATAATAGATATATTCCATATCCATCCTAGGAATATATCGGATATATTGTTCAAATTGCTTCAAGTCAAACTTTCGCCATTTCGGTGTTCCTAATCTCCCTAATGGATGCAAGATATTAACATAATTCTTCACTTTCAAAGGCTGCTTCAGGTTAGAAATAACCTCTTTGCTATTAGCTGTTAAAGTATTTGCCTCGAATCGGCTAAGATCAAGATATCCTCTACTGAGCGGCAATGAGCTAACAAACCCAATTGCAATAATTCCTGCTATCCATCCCACATAACGTAAATTGTTCTGTACTTCCGAGCGGATTGACTTTTCATTATTCATACGTATTATCGTACAACCTATAAAAAGCATAATCACTAACACAAAATAAATACTGTCTTGACTGCTGATCATACCATTCACAAAATGATCAGTCCTCCCTTGCAGCGACAGCCAGTAAGTAATCTCACGTAGGAAAGGGTTTCCTTTGCCTATTTCACCAACAAAATTTAAGCCAACCAGTACCGCTAACGTACTAATTGCTGCTACAATTTGGTACGAAGTTAAACTCGACATAAATAAACCTATAGCTGCATAAGCTGCTATTAACAGATAGATGCCACATATTCCCGCACAAATCACTCCCCAATCGAAATTACCGATCAAAAAGCTACCTGTGACCGCTATTCCGAATAATATAAAAACAAAATATATACTAAAAATCAAAAGCCCTAGATATTTACCCAGAACCACTTGTGTATTCGTAACTGGTGAAGACTGCAATAGTTTTATCGTTCCACTGCTTAATTCTCTACTTATAATACCCATCGTCAAAAGAGGTATATATAAGTATGTGTATTTTAAAACCGATCTAAAGAAACCTCTCGGCCCCGCAAATACATCAGCTGTCAAAGATTGTAATTGGGCTCCCAATTGTTGTGAACTTTCTTTTTCGCTCAACAAATCCATAATGCTAACGCCGCACTGTATCATAAAAATAATCATCAGTACCCATGCAATTGGCGAATAAAAAAACACACTCAATTCTAGCCTTGCTATTTTCCCTATTTTCCTCATATATATCCTATTGAAAATAAGGGGGCAGTTTAGTACATCTGCCTCCCTTGCTAGCTGTTATAATTGTGTTGTTGTAAATAAAATACGCCCAAAACCATTATATGTTTTGATGTTCTTTTGATCGATATTTGCCAACCCCTCATTAACCAATGGCAAAATATGCACTTTACCTTCACTACCGGTATAAGTACCCAAGATTAACTGTTTGTTATTTTTTTCGAAATGTCGGTTTTCGTCATTCCACACCGAACGTTTGGGATAATCTGCTTGTTGAAAAACTTTAAGGGAGGTAATCTCCTCTCCATTTATTGCTGTATAACGTACTCCAAAACTAGGTTTTGATCCACCATAAACAACACCATATATCTTCGTCTTTGTGGCATAGAGCATCACGTTTTGGTTAGGCAAAATCACATACAGTATAGCCTGATCAATCTCGGGAGCATCAGCTAAGCTGATCTTCCGTAGTGGCTTGGGCGATATCACTACACCATTATCTCCATCATACTCTCCCCCATCCAAGATAAACAAAGATCGTTCTTGATTCTGTTTATCTCGCAACAGGTGAATAAACTCGCCTCGCTCGTTGACCCCTGCTGCTAAATTTTCATGATCCCTTACACTATTCGGATTAAAAGCTCCCGTCGCAGCGGCTACACGTTTCATCTCCCGATCACCAAACGTGCTCAAAGCGGGTTGGTAAACGAAGGTACCAAGATCTTCCGAATAGAAGTTTAAGACCACTGTCGGATAATCATAACGGGCATTCAATCCTACAATAGCTGGTACCTTAAAGTTATTCGTAAAAGGCAAGCCTATATTATTCAGTTCCATCCAACTAGCAAATAACTTTCCATCCCGTATAATGACCTCATTTTGCACAATAGTTCCTAAAAAATCAGCCCCATAACTGGCTTGTGGCACAAAATAAAGTTCTTCATTCCTTTTTTCAAGCTGATAATCTAGCATGTCAATATTAAATAAGGATGAATTTGTACTACCTAGCAAAGATTTTTTCGATTTCACTTGGGTATAGATCAAATTATTAACTAACCCCTCTATTGGGTATGCATTGGCTGAAGAAAACACTTTATACCGTATTTTCTCTTCATTAAAATCAGGTGTCACAAGGGGCGACATCACATGGCTTAAATCAGTATTCTGTCCATCATAGGTTTCGACGATAACTAAGCCTTCACCAATACCATTACGAATCGTTAGTTTCCAATCGTGCAAATAGGCTATACCTGTATTCTCATCCGTTACTTTCAATAACACTTGATGTTCATAGCCTAAACTTGTTGGAGGAAAATTAACTTCATAATCTAGCTTCTTATCCATACCAATCACCACATATTCAATCGAACGTCCCTCCATATTTATTTTCCATTCGTAGCTCAAATTATCTGATTCACTTCCCTCTTGCACAATTTTAGGTTCAAACTGTAAACGGTCAAATTGAAATACAGTCAAATCTTTCTTATCCGCATCGTCTACTTTTATTTCTGGCAGTGTTATTGATTCTACCGTGCTCAAATCGTCTTTACAACTAGTTATAACGAGTAGCAAAAACAGATTTAAACCTATCTTCAAAATATTTTTTATATTTTTCATCTCTATATTCTCTAATTTGGTTAATACCTCGGTACGATAGGCTGTCCTTCTTGTAAGCCATCATCATGCACTAATATATCTGTGGGGTTTGCTGCATTCCATTCACGAATATAATCGCCAAACTTCTTGCCCAAAACCTCAGCACCAAGCTGACCATAAACTCGAAAATCGGCAGCAGTAAAATTCTGTAAACCTGTCGTTTCAACAAAAATTCGAAAAGCCTTTGTACTACCCGCTGCCGAAATAAAAGTCCGAAAATAAACACCCCACGTTGGCATAATAGCCTGATTGCTCCACGACACTTTAAAATATTGCCGTTCGATTACACCACGATCAAACTCCTCGTTAGCTTTAACACGTAGGTACAAATCAGCCACTGACTCATTGAGATCTTCGGTCTTTCTCACTTTGATTGATAAGGTATCAACCACTACTCCGGCTTTTAATAAGCCCTGCGGTATGGTATATAACTCAGGCTTGGCATTTGTTATCGTGTCCATCACCACTTCCAGTTCGTAACTACGATCACGATCTTCCGGAAAACCTACAATACGGATAGGGATGCGCACCTCCCCTTGATCTAAGGGATTTCCCAAAAAAGAATAGGTGATTTTATTTTCACTCACTACTCGCTGACCAAAGACCAAAGCTGGTTTGGACTTAAAAGCTATAGGGTTAGATTTTTCACAACTAATAAGTGTCAAAATAACCAGACTGCCCAATGCGAGAAATGTTTTATATATATGGTTCATATTTTTTCTTTCTTATTAATAAACTCCTCTTACACTATTTATAATATTATAAATAGTGTAAGAGCTCGAAGCTTATCCTTATGTTTAGTTAACATAAAATTAGACACATGCGTCTAATCTTATTTCTTTTTTCTAGTTCTGAACACGATTCCCAAATTCGATCTCCGACATCGGGAAAGGCAACATATAGATTGCATCGTCGACAATTATATCATTAGATATATTCGGCATATGCAACAAACCAATACGTTTGTAATAAAAGAACAATTGCCCTTCAGCTATATATTCTTTTCTATACTCTTTCATTAATTCTTCTTGAAAATCTTCTACTGACATTTGCTTAGGTAGCTCATGTACTATACGTCTGCTTGCTCTGACCTCTTGTAACAGAGCAATTGCTTTACTTAAGTTGTTCTTACTATAATACTCAGCCGCGATATAATACATCTCTGGCAACTTAATTAAAGGCATTTTGTCATAATCTAATGAGTTAAAATAACGATTCAACTTACTAGAGAAAAGTCCATAAGCCCCTCTATCGATCAGACTGCTGTATCGAAAATCTACTACTCCAATTTCAGGAACAGCGGTTTCATAAAGTTCTTCTATGGCCTCATCTCCTAATCTCAATACATCATAATCAGTATTAGAATTCGCTGAAAATAGCGGGGCCGCTATTAATGAGTGATTTGTTATATGTAGTCCAAAAAGATATTCTGAGCTTACAGTCTTATTCCAACTGATATCCAAATCTACAGCAGCTAGTTTAGCAGCAGATTTTTCAATCACCTCTTCAGCCGCTTGTACTGCTAGTTTCCATTTTTGTCCACCTTGCCATGCATAAACTCGCGCCTGCAGCGCCTTAACAGCAAAATAGTTCATACGACCATCCCGCTTACTATAAAAACCTTCCCGATTAATCTCCACCAACTGTGCCTCTGTCAACAAAGTATTTGGGTGTACAGGATCATACTTCAATAAATCCAGAGCTGTTGCAATATCACTTTCTAGTAATTCAAAAGTTTCTGTATAGCTTAACTGAGGTATTATCTCCTTCGAATACATCGTGCTATAAGGAATGGCCATCTTACTAGTCAGATCACTGCGATTTTCATAATTAGAATGTCCAAAAACACGCATTAAATCGAAGTGTAAAAAGGCACGCAAAGCTAATAGCTCTCCCTCAATAATTTCCTTTTCTCCGGGATACCATACAAAATCACTTTTTTCCAAGTAGCTTAATGCAGTATTCACATTCGCTATGGCAAAATAAAATTTATCCCATATTCGCTGTATATGCTCTTCGCTTCTCGTTGTACTATATCTGAAATTTTGCATATCATTATATTTAGCTGAAGCTCCAGTAAAAGGTTGATATTGCTGAGCTAAAATATCGATCATATTAAAGGTCATATCTTTGCCATATAAACTTTCAGTGCCCATAGCCAAATAAATCCCAGTCAAGGCGTCTCTAAACCCGTCCCCCGACGAAAACTGATCTTCAGCTTTTATTTGATCGCTGGCAGTCACGTCAAACCATTTCTCGCACGATTGTAGTGCAAATAGGGTAATGAAACTAGCTACTATATATTTTATTCTTGTCTTCATAATTTAAAATGTTGCTGTTAATGAAAAAGAAACGGTCCGAGCAAAGGGATAAGACAAGCCTCGTTCAATTTCGATCGAGGAAAACTTAGCAACCTCATTCATATTAAAAGCCGCCCGTAGACGTTCCAATTTGGCTTTTCTCAACCATTCATGTTTATAAAAATCGTAATACACGTTAATAGACGATATATCCAATTCTTTTCTGTTCTGCACAAAGCGTGTAGTCGCTCTTGTCTTTTCCTCTAATTCGATCGACAACCCTTCCTCATCCGTATAAGTATAGGTGCCCAATTTCTTAAAAAACACATCTTGGCCCGGCGTTGTCCACCTACCTGTTAATACGCGTTTATCTACGTTATAAGCCATATTGACATTCTCTACACGATCCACTAAAGTCTGGTTATACAATTGTCCTCCACCCAAATAGCGAGCTGTGATCGAAATACCGATTCCCTGATACTCGGCCTGCAGGCCAAAAGTCCCTTGATATTTAGGCCGAGCCACACCTGCCATAATCATATTGGAAGCTGCCCACATATAAGAAGTATTTCCGTCTTGTTGCACATAAACCTCTTGTCCCGAAGCTGGATCAATACCCAAAGAAGGTACTGCCCATATGGCATCCATAGCCATACCATCTTGATATTTTTTCACCGGTACTCCAGTTCCCAAATTTGCCGCCAAAGCGTCCATCCGAGCATTGTAAGCACGCATTGAGTTAGAGAGCTCGACAATACGATTTTCGTTAGTTTCTATCCCAAATTGCAAGCTCACAAAGTCACGTTCGCGTTGCCATGCCATATAATTTAATTGCAACTCTATGCCTGTATTCTTAATCTTACCCAAGTTATCCTTTACTTCATCAAAACCAGATGATGTAGGTATAGTCACATCAGCCAACAGATTTTTCGTAAAACGCTCGTAATAATCAAGGCGTAAACCTAACCGCCAAACCTTTAGATCAAGCCCACCATTGTAATCAAAAGATGATTCCCACTGTAAATAAGGATTGACCATATTCGCTACCTGAGAACCCGGAAAGCCTTGATAAAAGCGATCTAAAATATATTTATATGTAGCTATAGAGGCATTTGTATTAAAATTTTGATTACCCGTCGCACCGACTGATCCTCTGATGCGAAATTGATCCACTATATTTAAGTTTTTTATCCACTCTTCGTTGTGAAAGTTCCAACCCAAACCTGCACTCCAAAAGGAAGCCCAACGTTTGTCGGCACCAAACTGCGACGAGGCATTCGCACGATAGGTAAAGTCAGATATCAATCGATCATCCCACATATATGAAAAAGCCGCTAAAAAACCCATATCTCGCGTAATACCGTCAACACCTGTAGGCCGTGCATCTAAGGCATAACTCTTTGCAAACATAATATCCTGCAAGCGGTCACTTGGAAATCCTTCTGCTAAGTAAACACGTTCTGAAAAACTACGTTCACTCACATTATAACCTAAGTTTCCAAAGAAATAGTTTCGTGCAATCTGCTTACTATAGTTTACGTTTAAATCACCCGACAAATAAGTACTCTTTCCATGATTCACTTGATACGAACCTTTACGATTCACATCATTGGACGAAAAAGACTCAAATCTCGTATGTTTTGATGGATAAAATTCATCTGCATCACTGTTTTTCACATCGATACCCACCCGAGCTGTCGCACGTAATCCAGCAAGAGGCTTCCATTCCACATACAAATTATTCGTAAAATTATTATAGGTACTTTGGTTTTTACTATTTAAGGTTGAGTTAAACAAAGGGTTCACCACTTTAACATTCAAATCCTCATTATTTTCAGCATAGTAGGGTATAGTCCCATCAGGATTTACGGCTCGCCAATATGGATTCATTTGAACATACTCTGAAAACTTACCATAAGGTGATTCATTAGACCTGTTTGACGTAAAAGAAGCTAAATTACGGAACATAAAGTCTTTAATACGGTAAGAAGCCGATACATTTCCACCAACATTACGTCGATCAGAGCCTTTCATGGCTCCTTTAACATCATTATAGGTAAAGTCGGTCATGACTCGTAAATCTCCGGTTCCAAGTTCGGCACTCAAAGCATGTCTTTGCCCCACGCCATTACGTAAAGGTTTCGCCAACCAATAAGTATCAAGCCCTTCTTCCACCAATTTTAATCTCTGGTTATAAAGCTTAGTCAACTTTAAATACTGTTGGCTAGGATCATAAGTATTTGGATTAGCCAAATACATGCCATCTAAGACTTCAGCTTGTAGTTTCTCGCGCGCATTAGTCAGATTATAACTTTTTAAGTCTGGTAGCTCTATATTCGTCGTAGCATTGTAAGTCACGAAAGGCTTTGAACCTGACATCTTCAGAGTTTCAATCACAATAACCCCATTTGCAGCCTTCGACCCATATATAGCTTTCGATGCTGCATCTTTCAAAATAGTTAGGCTTTCAATACGATTAATATCCAAATCGAATATACGCTCGATACTCGCTTCAAAACCATCTAAAATAAACAAAGGCTGAGTAGGATCTTTCAGGTAATTACCCTTTAGTCCTGCCCCTATATCCCCCATGTCAGTGGGCAAGCTCCCATTTCCCCTGATCTGCATATTGGGTAACGAATTGGGATTAGAACCCATATCAAAATTATCTAAAAACATACTTGGTGAGATGTTTTTTAACGATTGAAATACGTTTGTACTTCCTACCTTACGCAGGTCTTCCCCTTTTATCTGCACAGTAGATCCCGTAAAACTTTCAGCCTTACGCTCAAAGATACCTGTCACGACCACATCTTCTATTTCAGCTATCTTTTCTTCCATCTGCACACTAACTTGCTTACGACCCCGTATAGGAACGATACGCATTTCATAACCAACCGCTGTAAACATTAGCGTGTCATTAGCACCGAGTCCCCCTAATTGGTAATTACCATTATTGCCTGTTTGCACTACCGACATGGCATGCGTACGATTCGAGTAACGTTGAACATTCACATTTGCTAAAGGGACTCCTTTGATATCCGTCACAGTTCCACTAACATCGGTCTGTAAGGTGATATGCATAGGAATCTGAATATGGGTACGGCTATTCTTTCTCGTAATAACCACCATATTATTATCTATGCTATACTCTAAATCAGTCTCTGCTAAAGCTTGGTTTAAGGCTTCCTTAGTAGAGGCTCCTTTTATATTTACGTTCATCTGTCGTGCATGCGATACTATGCTTCGATCAAACATAAAATCAACTTTAGCTTGATTACGTATCTCTAATAGTAGATTTTCCAAGCTCATATTTCTCATCTCAATATTTATTTTTTGAGAATAGGCTGAAAATGCCCACAATTGCATCGGTAATAACGTCATTAAAATACAGCTGAGATATACTTGCCGTATACCTCGCTGTCGGTTAGGTTTGTCATCTTTAAACAAAAACATTCTAGTTAGGTTAAATTATATTCATAATGTTCGTAATGTGCATATACTTTTCCCCTATAAGCACATGCAACTGTTAGTAATTCTCTAAATTGGGGTTAGTTATTTTCAATCAATACGCTTTCTCCTTTCACATTGAACTTCAACTCGCTTATTTTTTCCAACGTTTTCAATACTGTTTCTAAACTCTGATTTTTAGAAAAAACACCAGAAACTCGCCTTTCTAACTTCCTATTACCCACATCTATTTTCACTCCATATGCTCTTTCTATCTTTTTTAGAGCGTCATATAGGCTTTCATCGAGTATATAGATATCACCATTTCTCCATCCGGAGGTGTACTCTATAGATTTTATTTTCTGCACAGTCGAGCCGCCATTCTCTTTGGTAATAAACTGATAACCTGGATCCAAAGAAATTGCAGAGTCTTTATTTTTTGTACCTCTGACATTTACTTTACCTGTTATTAAACTAGTTTTTGCTACAGAGGAGCTTTTATAGGCTTCAACATTAAACTCCGTCCCTAAGACCTGTACTATCTGAGGGTCAGTTTCTACTATAAACTCCCCAGCATCCTTTGTAACTTTAAAATAAGCTTCACCTTCTAGGAACACCTCTCTTCTATCCTTTTCAAAACGAGAAGGATAACGCAATGTCGAAGATGCATTCAACCAAACCTCCGTACCATCAACTAACTTAACTTTCAGTTGCTCTTTTGCAGGTGTCTTGATTTCATGCCAACTAATAACCGACTCTACTCCTAGTTCACCTTCTTTATATCTATATTCCAAAAAACCATCATTATCCAGATAAATACTATATAGCTCATTTTCGGTCACTAATCCGGTATCCAAATTATTTAAAGCTATACTTTCTCCATTTTCTAGACTTAAAACAGCCTTATCTAACTCTTCTACAAGAGTTAAACTTCTGTCATTAAAATCACCGTCTTGACCTATATATAAATAGAAAAAACTTGAAACAATCAACACTGCAGCTGCTGCAGCAATCCATAAACGTTTTACTCTATAACGATTTACCTTCTTTATATCAGTCATAATTTTGCTACGACTAATTTCAAAAGCTCCGTTTAACTCTTCCTCCCGCAAATCCACTCTTTCACTCGCTCGATATGCATGCAACCAAGAAAGCAATAAATTACGGTCAGCATCCGTCTCTTCATCATTAACAAAGCGATTACAAATCTCTTCAGCGTTCTCTTTTTTGCCTTTTTCTGTCATTTACTTAAAATCATGCTGTACACTAATAAAGTACCATCAAAAGAGAGCATAGGGTACTCTCCTCTTTTTTTATTTTACTACCACCATCAACAAAGTCATTATGCTATACAAATAGTCAAGAAAAAAGACGATTGTTCCGAATAAAAACACACAAAAACTGACTGAAAGCCCTAAATGAGCGACAGCAAAAATTTCACACTAAAAAAAAACTGTTATTTCAAATAATAAAGGATAATTGCAAACAGAGACTCTCCAAAGCGACTTCTTAAGACAGCCAAAGCTCTCTTCATGTGAGTAGCAACCGTATGATGTGAAATACCCAAACGCTCGGCTACTTCCATATTACTTAAATTTTCATAAAAACGGAGTTTAAAAACTTCACTCATTTTATCTGGGAGTGCATTAATTTCAACAAAAAGTGTTTCAAAAAATTCTTTCTCAAAAAGATCTTTCTCTAGCGTATTATCTGCTCCATCATAAAAAGCCATAAAAGACTCTTTGTACATCTGATTGTACTTTTCTTTTCTAATCTTATTAAGCACATTATTCAAAATAGATCGATACAAAAAAGCTTCTACACTTTCTGGCAAAAGTATTTCGGCTCTACGCTCCCACACACCTAAGAAAACTTCGTGCAATACATCCTGAGCTGCCTCCATATCATGTAGCCGCTTATAGGCATAGATCAATAAAGGCTTACCCATACGCTCATAAAGTTCGGCATAGGCCAAAGCGTCGCTAGATCTTACTCTATCGAATAACTCTCTGTTATCAACATGCTTAAGCATTACTTTTATCTTACGAATTAACGGTTGGGCGGTAAATATACAATAATTTAAAAAATTAGCAATAACATCACTATTTTATTTACAAATGAATAAACTGCTCATACTGCACATTATATCATTGGCTTTTTAGTAGTAGCTCACACCTCAAAGTGAAGATTAAATCAAACGCTCAAATTTCTCCTATATATATAAAGCTTGTAGCATTTTGCCTACACATTCCGTTATACCCGATAAACAAGGAATTATAACAACAGGAATTTCATTTTATTCCTTACCTTTGCACACGCTTAAAAAAAAGAAAAGAGATAAAACTTAAGTTTGGCAAGGAATTTGTTACAATACTCGTCGTTTGCCTTTTAAAACTATGCTTATGCAAAAACTTTACATAAATTACTCATCTATACCATATACTGTTCGTCTTTCAATGATGATGGTATTATTTTTCTTTATATCAATTGCATTAGTACTTTTTACAGCATTTTTAGAGTCTAGCCATAAAAAAAGAACAATTTACTCTAAACTTCAACAAATAGAAGAGCCCATCAACTGATGTAATACAACAAAGCGTGTCGAATAACATGCAGCACACTCACTTCTGTAGCTATAAATATCATCAATCATATTCCGAAAACTACCTCTAGCGTTCTACGCTACTTTCTTAACAATACCAATACACTCCTTGTAGCTATCTTCAGCACACATACGTTATACTATTGAAAACCGCAAAGTTTTCATACGTGTTAATTTGACTTATAGAAACCTTCAAACTATTAAAAGAAATGTATTGAAATTTACTTGATTACATATTTTTAGTAGGTTTGCAAAATAGGCTGAAATAAAAAAAGCACTGTAATATAAGATCTTTTTTATTTACAGACTAATAAAAAACTGTGTATTCGTAGTGGGAGACCATAATCCTACATTCTATAGATTCGATAAATAATAAATTGAAAAACAATTTAAACGATACAGCCGTAGATAAATTAAACCCCTCATGTTTTAAAGGAGTTTACGATACATATTGGCCTGTTCTTTATTTACATGCCTGTAAAATGCTACAAGATGAAGACGAAGCTAAAGATATTGTACAAGATCTATTTATCCATATATGGGAAAATAAAGAGCAAATCAACTTCAGCCAAATACGTCCCTACCTCTATGTTTCTCTACGAAATCGCATCATTAACCGATACGCACATGCTAAAGTAAAAGATCGCTATATCGACTCTATTAAACATCTTTCAGACCATCTACAGCTGCACCACCATGTGGAAGAAGCTCTACTATATAAAGAGTTAGAAAAAAATATCGAAGAAGGCATTAATCTCTTACCAGAACGTATGCAAGAAATCTTTAGGATGTCACGAGACGCACAACTTAGCCATTCTGAAATTGCCGAACATCTCAACATTAGCCCACACACTGTAAAAAAGACAATCAACAGAGCCCTAAAAGTGATTCGTTCAAAAATATCACTGTTAACTATACTTTTTTCATAAAATATACTTAATACGCAAACCTCCTTCGTTTCGACAAGTCTTTATCTCCTAAAAACCTAATATTTATAACATATTAAAATAATTTAAACTTTTACTGTCTACCAAACTCTTCTTATCCTGTACTATTATATATAGGTATACTATAACCAAATTAACTTTATGGATAAGAAGACTTTTGAAAGTTTATTAGATAAATATAAATCAGGGCAGTGCACCGCCGATGAAGAAAGGCTGATTCACTTATGGTATAATAAGTTTTCTGATATGCAACCGTCAGGCATGCCTCCTCTCTTATTGGAAAAGCGTTCCTCCGAGTCATGGGAAAAAATTAGTAAACAGATCACAAAACCGAAACGTATTCAACTTTGGCAAACCGCAGCTGCAGTCTTACTACTAGGGACCGTATCTACCTTACTTTATGTTTTTTCCACTCATCAAAATTGGAACAATCAGGCACAAGACTTTAGTCATGCTAATAGTCAACATATCACTCATGATAATAGTAGCGCACAACTACGCCTAGCAGACGGCACAATATTATCACTAGAAAAACAAGAAGATATTACTTTATTCACTGCCCTAAACAATCAGGCTAATACTGTTGTACAAGAGCTTACTGTGAGCACCTCTAAAGGAAGTAGTTTTCAACTGACCTTACCTGATGGCTCCACAGTATTATTAAGCCCATTATCTAAAATCAGCTTCCCATCGATTTTCACAGGAAATAAAAGACAAGTGGTATTAGAAGGGGAAGCATACTTCAACGTTGTGAAAAAACAGTTAAATAACAACCACGACCACCAAGGATTTGAAGTCATCAGCGGACAACAAACTGTTACTGTTTTGGGCACTAAGTTCAGCATTAGCTATCACCCTGAGGAGTCACAAACATTCACAACTCTAGAAGAGGGCTCTGTCCGAGTACAAAGTAACGAGTTACCTCACTTACACAGTCAAGTTCTAAAACCTGGTGAACAGGCGGCTTATTCCGCTACAGGGTTAGACGTATATCCTATTGATTTAGATTTAGCACTCGCTTGGAAGAATGGTGAGTTTGCTTTCTCTAATCAGTCTTTAGAGAAGCTCGTTCAGCAAATAAGCCTTTGGTATAATGTAGATTTCGAGTGGGTAAACACAAAAAACAAAAAAGAAACCTTCGAAGGTTTCTTTCCAAAAGAAAAAAGTATCACCGCTGTACTACAAGCTATTGAAAACACAGGCAAAGTGCAGTTTAAAATCAAAGACCGAACCATCTATATATTATAGTCCAAATAATAAGATCTTTTCACAAATGCCGTCTTTATATAATTCGGCTATTTGATTAAATAATAAATAATTACCAAACAATACAAATTTAATTAACTGACCTAATGACAAAAAGAAGTATTTTTTTTCAGTTGGTTTTACTGCTTACGCTCAACCTTTCTGGCACATTGGTTTCGGCACAAACAGTTAAAATAACAGAGACCACAACACAGATGACCACTGTTTTTAAAGAAATAAAAAAACAGACTGGCTACGGATTTGTATACAGCACTTCCGACCTTAAAAACAGTAAACCCATTCATATTTCAGCGGGTGAAAAAAATCTTGACGCTATTTTAAACGAAATTTTTAAGGATCAACCATTAACTTATACTATTAATGACAAATTAATCACTGTACGCTTAAAATCACAAAGCAAAGAAGTTGCTTCAGTTCCTGTTAACGACCAACAAAGCATTATAAATGTAAACGGTCGTGTTCTTGATAGTCACGGGCAACTTGTCAAAGGTGCTACCGTTCAAGTAAAAGGTCGTACTACGGGCACCGTTACAGATGTTGACGGACGTTTTACTCTCGAAAACATATCCTCAGGTAGTATTCTTCGGGTATCATTTGTTGGTTATGAACCTACAGATCTAATCGCTCGCGAACAAGTAGGTACTATTACATTAGTAGCTTCTGATTTCAATATCGAAGAAGTATCTGTTATGAACACCGGCTATTACCAAGCTCCTAAGGAGCGTGCCACAGGATCATTTACATATGTAGATCAAAAAACCATCGAACGCGGTGCTAGCACAAATATCTTACAACGCTTAGAAGGTTTAGCGAGTGGTCTTCAATTTACAAAAGCAGGAGCTACAAGCACCTCTGATATTCGTGTTCGCGGACTATCAACTCTTCAAGGGAATAAGCGTCCACTCATTGTCATCGACAATTTCCCTTACGAAGGTAACCTGTACAGCAAAAATAGCGGCGACGCTAGTAATGAAGTAGATTTAAGCTTTATCAATCCTAATGATGTTGAGAGCATCACCATTTTAAAAGACGCTGCTGCAGCTTCAATATGGGGAGCCAGAGCGGGCAACGGAGTCATTGTCATCACAACAAAAAGTGGACGTTTCGATCAAAAAAGTAGAGTCAATTTCTCTTACCGCACCACTATTGATCAGAAACCCAACCTCATGTACGACCGCGGTCGCATTAGTAGTGATGCTATGCTTGAAATCGAAAAAATACGATTTGACCGAAATAACTATGCAAGAGGCACAAATGTGACTATCATTCCCGAATATGCAGAATGGCTGCATAAATTCAATGACGGGGCAATTACGGCAACCGAGTTAGCAGATATGGAAAATGTTTTTAGAAACACAGAAGTTCGCGACGACATTCATAAGTATCTCTTGCAAACTGGCTTACAACAACAATACAATTTAGATCTGTCCGGAGGATCCTCCAAGTATGCCTATTATTTATCAGCAGGTTATAATCATGGTCGTTCCAATTGGATTGGTGACAACAGTAATCGTCTTAACTTAAGCACACAACACCGTATGCGACCGGTTAAAAACTTAGAAATCCTTGCCCGTGTCGATTATTCAGAAAACAAAACTAAAAACAACGCTATTACAACTTCCGACCTTACTAACGGTATGGGTATCGGACTTTCTCCTTATATGCGCTTAGTCGACGAACAAGGAAATCATCTACCTATCGTAAAAGACTACCGTAGTAGTTACAAAACAGAAGAGGAAGAGCTTGGTCTGCTTGACTGGAGCTATGTACCATTAAATGAGCAACGTTTAAAAAACAAAAAAACAAATGCGCGTGAAATTCGCTTCAATGCCGACATATCCTATTCTTTTTTAGACATGTTTAGGGCTAACATTACGTACTCACACACACAAGGTCAAAATGATAGCGAGGACTACTACGATAAAGACACGTATTATGTACGCAACCTTGTAAATAGATTTACGAACAATGACATGTTTCAACAGATTCCGTATGGAGATATACGGATTTTAGGAACGCCTTATGAGTCTCGTCAAAATAATGTTCGCGGTACATTACATTTTAATAATACTTTTTCTAACGATCATCATATCTCTGCTATAGCCGGAGCAGAAATTAGCGAGGGTATCCGCTCTGCAACAGGCGGACACTACTATTACAATTATAATAAAGAAACAGGTCAAGGTGAGACTGCCTTAAACTACAATACAAACTATCCTGTAAGACCCTCCGGTAATGTCACCATACCAAGTCAATTCCCGATCAACAATGCCAAATTCACTGACAGGTATCTTTCCTATTTTGGAAATGCAAGCTATACCTATCAGGACAAATACGTAGCCAGCGCTTCTCTACGCTGGGATGCGTCCAACTTGTTTGGTGTAAAAACCAATCAAAAAGGGACTCCTCTGTGGTCGCTAGGTGGGGTTTGGCATATGCATAATGAAGACTTTTATAATGTAGACTGGTTACCAGAACTAAGCCTTCGCGCCACTTACGGAAGCGCTGGAAACGTTTATAAAGACATTAGCCATTTTGCCACAATACGTTACAACACGCAGCGTCCAGTCGAGACACCTCAGGGAACAATCATGAGTGCGGGCAACCCATCCCTACGTTGGGAAAAAGTTTCCACAACTAATTTAGCTCTTGATTTTTCTGCACTTTCACACCGTATCCGAGGTTCATTTGATTATTATATTAAAAATGCTACAGATTTAATTGGTGAAGACTATCTAGCTCCTAGTACCGGTATTATCACAGGCGGTACAGCGGCCAATAGTAAACTCATCAACTATGCGAGTATGCGCACACATGGTTTAGACTTGACCATCAATACAAAAAACCTAGTGGGGTCATTTCAATGGAATAGTACAGTTCTTTTCAGCATCTCTAAAAATAAAATCACCGATGTATATACCAATCCCAATGCAAGGATAGAATCATATTACAGTACTCCGCCCGCACCCATTTCTGGTGTCAGTCGCGACCTTATGTACTCTATTCCTTGGACAGGTTTAGATCCTGAAACTGGCTACCCCATTTACTACATGCCTAATGGCGATCGAGTAACAAATTTCCCTACCTACCAAAAGGAACTAAAAGTGGAAATGCTCAACAAATCTGGAGTTAGTGTTGACCCATACTTTGGCTCTGTTCGTAATGATTTCACTTGGAAAAATATAGACTTGAGTTTTCTCATCACTTGGAAATCAGGAAGTGTATTCCGTAGAAGCTCCATCTATTCAGGAGCCGAATTTAACGGAACCTACCACCAAGATTATTACAAAAGATGGGAGAAGCCAGGCGATGAAAAATTCACTCACGTACCTGCTTATGCAGAAACATTTGATGCAAGCGCTTCTACTACTTACAATTTTTCCGAGATACTTATTACACGTGGCGATCTTATTCGCTTAAATGATATCACTTTAGGGTATACACTCAATAAAAGATTTTTCCCACGTCTACCTTTCCAATCTATTCGCTTAACAGCTCAGGCTAATAACTTAGGCTTAATCTGGAAATCCAATAAACACGACATTGACCCTGACTTTGCCAATTCTGCCTTTGTCACACCAAAAAGTTTTTCTTTTGGTCTTCATGTCAACATGTAACATATAAATACAACTAACATATCATGAAATTTCATATATATATCATCAGTTTACTTATCCTTAGCAGCAGCTGCGGAGATAGTTTCCTAGACGTCAAGCGTGACATAACCCAAGTCATACCTAAAAACATTGAAGACTACCAGTCCCTGTTAGATAAGTTTGGCGTAATAAATGATAAAGCCTCAATTTCACTAGGTCTTGTTGGCGCTGCTGAATACACCTTAACTGATAAAGCATTGACAACTTGGCGATCCATGATGCCTTACGAAATCACGGGCTATCTATGGGAGGAAGAAATTTTTGACGGCTATGAGTCTACCGACTGGAATAATGCCTATCATCGTATTCTTTATGCCAATATGGCTTTAGAGGTTAAAGACATTACACCGACTCCTAATCAACAAAATGCTTGGGACAACGTAGTTGGAGGCGCACATTTTATTCGAGCTTACAGTTATTACCAACTGGCTCAATTATTTTGTAAACCTTACGACCATACAACTGCAGGACATGATCTTGGCGTACCATTAAAAAAGAACAGAGACGTTACTGAAAAGTTAAGCCGCTCAACAGTAAAAGAAGTTTACGATTTAATAATTGATGACCTTGAGAAATCCTATCAGTTCTTACCTGAACGATCTAGTTCTGTAATCAGGCCTCAAAAAACAAGTGCCGCGGTACTACTCACCCGTGCCTATATGCAAATGGGCGATTATAAAAATGCGCTAAAATATGCTGAAATTGCTTACAAGTCGCCGCAACAATTACAACACTACAGCTACATCAACCCTGCTCATGGTGGTTTCCCTACAGACTATGGTTCCAGCAACCCCGAAGTGATTTTTTATAGTGCTATTAACAAGCCTAGTAGTACTTACACAGATACCGACGCTTCTAAAGAGATAATCAATCTTTATGAACATGATGATTTACGTTTTAACGTTTTTTTTCACCCAACTCAGGATGGCAGATTAGAGTTTAAAGGTTCCTTTGCTGGCCTCTACAATAATTTCGCAGGTATATCATCAGGAGAAATCTATTTAAATTATGCAGAATGTTTAACTCGTAATGAACAAATTTCCCAAGGCAATGAGATACTCAATGAATTGCGAAAAATGCGTTTTACAACAAACAGCTTTAAAGCTGTCAATAAACAGAACTCTACAGACTTACTGAAATATATATTTGAAGAGAGGCGTAGAGAACTATACTTCAAAGGTCTAGCTTGGGAAGATTATCGCCGTTTTAACAAAGAAGGTAAAATCTTGACAACACTCAAGCGTGAAGCTTATGATAAAGTTTATACCCTTGAGCCAAATACCAATCGTTGGGTTTGGCCTTTACCTGACAATGAAGTAGAACTTAATAAATATCAACAGAATCCTAGATAAACATCTTATATGTCAGATAATATCTTTAAAATCACAAGCCTATCTCATCGCTACAGTAGCGATTGGGCTATTCGTGATATTAATTTCGAAATCAATAAAAAAGGTATTTTAGGTTTGCTCGGCTCCAATGGTGCCGGCAAATCTACTACTATGAATATTCTTTGTGGCGTCCTTAACCAAACAGAAGGGAATGTTCTTATCAAAGGTATAGATATTCGCAAAAACCCTAAAGAAGCTAAGAAATTGATCGGTTTCCTTCCTCAACACCCTCCTCTTCACTTAGAGCTAACAGTTGATGAATACCTAACACACGCAGCCTACTTACGCCGTATTCCGAAGGTTGATATTCGTTCTTCCGTAGAGAAAGCCAAAGCACGTTGTGGCGTTGCCCATTTTAGTGATCGCTTATTAAAAAATCTATCGGGCGGATATAGGCAACGTGTAGGTATAGCCCAAGCTATTATTCACGAGCCTGAGCTTGTCGTACTTGACGAACCTACGAACGGATTAGATCCCAATCAAATCATTGAGGTACGAAAGCTTATTCGAGAAATTGCAGAAGAACGTGCGGTTATTTTCTCTTCACATATTCTCCATGAAGTACAACTACTTTGCCGAGATATCATTATGATCGAAAAAGGTAAAGTTGTTTTTGCAGACAGTATGGATGCTTTCAACAATTACATTGAACCCAATGGTATACATGTATGGATGAAAACCCCACCTACAGACGAAGTACTACTAGCGATACCCGGTATAGAAAAAATCGATCGTCAATCCGATCATATACTCATATTACAAACAGATCGTACACCAGAAGTCAACGACTACATTGTTGAAGAAAGCGTCCGGAACAACTGGGGGCTTCGAGAAATAACACCTTTCAAAAGCTCTCTAGACGACATCTTTAAACAGCTTTCTTCACATTCTTAAATACATTAGATACTATATTACTATGCGCGTCATATTCAGAATTGCAAGACTAGAGCTTGCTTCACTATTCTTCTCACCTATCGCATGGTTGATACTTTTAGTCTTTGCTGTACAATTCGGACTTGCTTTTACAGGCAAGCTTGAAATATACGCAGCACAAAAAGCTTTAGGCTATAATACGGTCAACTTAAGCGAATACATTTTCTCTCATGGACAGAGTCCCGGACTATTTTTAACAGTGCAATCTCAGCTTTATCTATTTGTCCCCCTCTTAACTATGGGACTTATCAGCAGAGAGCTACAAAGTGGATCAATCAAACTTCTGCTTTCATCTCCTGTCAGTACTGCCGAAATTATCTTAGGAAAATACCTGGGCATACTCTTATATGGCTGCTTACTTTTTATCCTTCTGCTAGCTTATGTATTAACTGCATGGACCATTATACCCAAGTTCGAAATCACGTGGATGCTAACCGCCCTTCTAGGTCTATTTCTCCTTTACGCTGCATACGCCGCTATCGGACTTTTCCTATCAAGCCTCACCTCCTATCAGGTTGTAGCTGCTATTAGCACCCTAGTTTTACTCACATTTCTACATTATATTGGTAGTCTATGGCAGGATATTGACTTTGCTCGACATATTGCCACTTTCTTCTCTGTGGGTGGCAAAGCAAATAGTCTCATTGCCGGTTTAGTAAGAAGCAAGGATATCATCTACTTCTTAATTGTCATTATACTATTTTTAGGTTTAACAATTCTAAAATTAGAAACGGCACGTTCTTCTGTAAGTAGCAGTAATAAGGTTTTACTTTACGTTTCTTTCACTGCAATATGCTTTACAGTTGGCTATTTAAGTTCACTACCTCATCTCACTTACTATGCAGATGTAACTTCACAAAAAACAAGAACCCTGACTAAAACTGGTCAAGAAATTGTCAAAGACTTAAAAGAGCCTTTAACCATTACTACCTACGTCAATCTACTTGATAAAGACTATAATATAGGCTCTAAAAAACAAAGAAATGTTGACCTCAGCAGATTTGAACAGTATCAGCGCTTCCTGCCTGATATGAAAATGGAATATGTTTATTATTACGACACAGCAGAAAACAATGCATTGTTCGGTAATAAAATAAACAAAGGACTCAACCTTGATCAGGTAGCTCATAATGTCGCTGAAACCTACTCCTTAAATATCAACAGCTTTCTAAAGCCATCGGAAATAAAAGAAAAAATTGACTTAGTTCCCGAAGGGAATCGAATGGTACGCGTACTTGAAAGCGGAGGCAAGAAAACGTTTTTAAGATTGTATAATGATTATTTTAAGCATCCAGGAGAGCCAAACATACTTGCCTCACTAAAAAACTTACAGATTGGGCCTAGTAAAATAGCCTTTATAGGCGGTTATGATACACGAGGCATCGACAATAATAACGAACGTGGCTACCGTCAATCAACTAGTGACATCACCCAACGAAATGCCTTAATCAATATAGGCTTTGAATCCAGCACACTCTATCTTGATCAAGAGACTATTCCTAACGATATTGCGACCCTTGTATTAGCAGATCCTAGACAAGCACTTAGCTCTTTAGCAGAAGAGAAAGTTATCAATTACTTAGAAAAAGGCGGAAATCTATTAATCCTCGCCGAGCCCGAACAACATAAATACTTAACAAACATACTTGATTATTTAGGTATTCGTTTCGACCAAGGAACGATGGTACAAGATCATGAAGAAATTGCTGCAAGTGTAGTTTATGGAAAACTAACAGCGCCAGCAGCAAAAATGGGTAACACTTTTAGCAAAGGTCTTTTAGATACTCTTTTCAAAGCTGTTATGATTAGCCCAGGTCATCTTATTGCCGAACCAAAGAATGATTTTACTCCTTTTCCTATTTTACAGGTAAACGAGGAAAACTCTTGGTTAAAATATAAACGCTTAGATAGTGATTCTTTGCGTGTTCAATTCAACCCACAAGATGGCGATAAAAAAACAATAGGTATAGCTGCAATGGGCCTAACTCGTACAGTCAATGCTAAGGAGCAAAAAATCGCCGTACTAGCTGATGCAGATTTTGTAAGTAATATTGAACTGGGCACCTTTCGTAAAACACAAGGCAACAACAATACGCAAGTCTATTCAGGATTATTCGAATGGTTCAGCAATTCAGAGTATCCCATTATACTCGATGTTATTATGCCTGTGGACAATGAAATTACCATAGACAACAATAGTGCACGTCGCATTAAATACGCATACGTATACATACTTCCAATGTTGATTTTCATTGGTGGTATAAGTGTACTTACATTTCGAAAAAGAAAATAACAAAAACAGTCCTGCAGTTATGTTGCAGGACTGTTTTTCAAACCTTAAAAACACCTATTTCAAAGGGCTCAGTTTAACCTCATCTACAAGTTTTCCTTCTAAATCCACAACCTTGAAAGAAGCATGAGATTTTGTCAAAGATACTTTTAACAGATTATTGTTTGAATTAACAATTACTGGGAAACTATGCACTTCATTCTCTTTTACAATCATATGTTTATGCAGGTGTCCACTCAACATAATTTGAGCACCAGACTCGTTTAACAAAGGAACGAATTTCTTTGCAATATCCTCTTCACCATGCCACCCTCCAAAAGGAGGCATATGACAAATAATTACTTTATACTTAGCATTTTTATAAGTATCCTTCTGCAACTCATCTTTCAACCACTCTGCTTGATCCGTTCGGTATTGATCCATATCCACAATACCACTGTATTCAATATCGGAATCTGGTTTATCCTCTCCACAGTCTAAAACAATAAAACTAGCATCTCCTACAGTAAAGCTATAATACAACTTACCAGAGCTTGTTGGAAAATACTTACTATAGTCAAAAGCAAAGGGGCCTCTGGTTTCGTGATTACCCCGCGCATAATACATTGGTATCTCACTTGCAAAAAGAGCAGTTGCTGTATCCATAAACCCTCCAAACATTTGCTCCTCACTCAACAGATTATCTACCATATCGCCATTAAATACAATAAAATCTGTTGTTTTTAAATCAACCTGTTTTACCATAGACTTCAAGATATTATTACGCCCATGTATATCATTAACAACAGCAAAATTAACTTCCTCTTGTTTCCCGTTCGTCTTAAACTTCAAAGGTTCTTGCCTATATACTCCCGTGGCAGCTGTACTACCGTATATTACTTTGGTTCCTTCATGTTGCAACACTTCTTGCACATAAACTCGGTAGCGATATGTAGTATTGGGGCTTAAATTTTTCAATTTTACTTCATGCAAAGTACCAACAGATTTAAACCCATCCTTCGATGCAAAAAACTTAGCCCGTTCCTCCTTATAAAAATGGCTACCATCATCATCTGCAAGCTCTACCCAAGCAATAGCAGGTTTATTACTTGTCCACACAATAGACACACTATTTTCTGTAAGCCCTTGCAAATAGGGCATATGGCTTATCTTAATAGTTTCTTGCCCGCGGACAGTAATAGACAATAAACTAAAAACAGACAGTAAGAACAGTAAAAATTTTCTAAACATATTATAGGTTTTAATTTAAAAATTCAAAAGTTGCTACATGAGGTATATGGTCAGAGGCTTTCTCTTCCTTCAATGCTTCAGATCCCTTAAAATCTAACACCTCTTTAACCTTATTATTATAAGCAAAAAAATCAATCGCTCGTTTTGGATTACTAGTAGGACTCGTTAGTGGGCACCCACCCGCTACGCACGACAAAGTAAAAGATTCCTGCAATTTAATCATTTCTTCGCTAGTTGGTATTGCATTAAAATCACCACCTATAATTAGTGGAGCATTTAAATTCATCTCAATTTCTTTAATTCTCTGCACCTGTGCAATTCTATTTGGTATATTTAAATCTAGATGGGTAGACCCAAAATATAATTCCTGATCATTAGGCAACTTCACCTTCGCTAAAGCTAAACTCCTTTGCTCCCCATCTTTAACCATTGGCAAATCAAACCTCTCTACAGATATCAAAGGGTGTTTACTAAACAGCGCTACACCATATTCTCCACCATTATAATCAATTGATTTCGAAAAATATCCTTTCATATTTAATAATTGCTCCAATTCAGCAATTTGATCCACATTTCCAGAACGAGCTATAAAACGATCCAGCTCTTGCAGCGCTACCAAATCTGCTTTACTTCTTAATATAACATCAGCAATATCTTTTAAATTGACTTCTTCGGAACTTTGCGGCGCACCATGATGAATATTATAAGTAATCATGATTAACTCTCCCTTCTTTATTTCTACATCTTTAAATTTCCATGCAGAAAAAGACAGGCTCAGTACAACAGTAGCCAAAGCACATAAAAAGGCTATATTTCTTTTCATTAAGATCATACTTGTTAAATATATACTAAAAAAACGATTCCCATACTATTAATTATAATACGGGAATCTCAATATTTCTGATCTTATCTTAATTTTGCCATTTTGGATTTTGATCCAAATTTTTATTAAGCTCCAATTGATCTATTGGTAAAGGATATAGATAGTCTCTATCTTCATTAAATATTTTCTTGATATGTGCATTCACAATAACATTTCCACTTTTCCCATTTTCAAGAACAATTTCAGAATCTAATTTCAAAAGCTGAATTCCAGATGCAGTAGGCTTATCTCCTTCATATATCCAAACATCATCTTTACCGTCACCATCTAAATCAAACTTCCCTGCTCCAGGAAAGTACATCCCCTTAAACTGTCTCGTCACTAAAGCCCCTGCTTTCCATCTCAATATATCATCCCATCTAAATGACTCCATAACTAACTCTATTCGACGTTCTCGACGAATCTCTAAAATAACACCTTTAAATGCACCTAATACATTTGGGTAATTGGCAGCTAAATAAGCATCGGGTTTTGTATTGGCAGCTGACAGGCTCATATTTGGCATTCCTACACGATCCCTTAAAGACTTAATAGAGAGATCAATATCAGCCTGTGATAAAGTCCCTAACTCAGCCTTAGCTTCGGCATAATTTAATAAGACTTCCGCATAACGAAACACAGGCATATCATTCTCTGACCGATTATAATTATCATACTTCACATCCCCCACGTATTTAATCAATTGATAACCTGTCACTGAATTCCCAAAATTAGGCGCAACCGCTTGAGCCCCCCCAATTCGTCTATATCCAGGCGTCCGTATCGTCTGACTTAATCGAGGGTCTCTATCTTTTACCTCATCAACAAACATCATCGTTTTATAATTCGCTTTATCTGTAAAACGACTTCCGTCAGCCATCAAATAAGAGTCTACTAAGTTTTTATCAAGCCCTGGCTTTCCATACGATGCTGTTATCGTATAATAATTTACATTATGCCATATTTGAAGCGCATCAGAAAATTTCCTTGCCAATATCACTTCTTGCGGAATACTATTAACGGATTGGAATAAATCTGCATACGATTCCTTTCCTTTACCCTCATATATACTATAACGTTTACTAGCGATTACCTCATGGGCTGCTGCTACTGCTTGTTCTAATAATTTAGTAGCCCCATCAATTCCCAAATTCGCATGATATTTACGAAAAGTCCCCTCAAACAATGCTACTCTTGACTTTAGTGCTAACGCAGTCCATTTCGTTACTTTTTCGTCACTCACACCATCGGAAAGATTTGTAATAGCAAAATCCAAGTCTCTAAGAATAGAATCAGTTATCAAAATGCGTGAATCTCTTTTCTTCATTAACAAATCCTCATCTGCTGTTCCTAACGTAGTATTATACCAAGGCACATCTCCAAAGCGTTTCAATTTGTCGAAATAAAAATATGCTCTGAAAAATTTAGCTTCTGCAACATAAGGAGCCACCACATTTGCTGGCAATGTATTGGATGCATTTTCTAAAAAATAATTAATATTTCTCAAATCGGACCATGACCAACCGCCACCTGACACAGGAACTTGACGTTTACCGGTCAATTCATCACCTAGGGTTGTTTTTACAACATTGTCCACAGACTCATTATACACTCCTTCAGCTGATGGTAACACATCATAAAATGACTTTGTAAAAAGAGCCAAGTCCTTTTCTGTTTTAAAAGACGCATCTGGTGAAATATCAGATTCAGGCGAACGGTCTAAAAAATCTTTGTTGCAGCCTAGTAGCAAGAAGCTTACTGCTGTACAGATATATAATATATTTTTCATTGTTTAAAAAGTTAAATCGATACCAAAAGAAATCGTTTTCGAATAAGGATAGGCTCTACCATTAGCCTCTTGTGCAGCTTGTTCAGGGTCAATATAATCTGATTTCAATTTAGTTGCTGTCCATAAATTTTCTCCCGAAGCAAAGATCCTAGCATTAGCCAGCTTAATTGGTTTCAAAATACGTTGTGGTAATGTGTAGCCGACAGTCAAATTTTTCAATCGGATATAAGCCAAATCTTGCAAATAACGATCTGATTTCACATTTAATGATCCTCTATCATTTAACGCAATGTAACCACGCATTAAAGGAAAGTAAGCATCCTTATTTTCTGGAGTCCACACATCTGCCTCAAAATCTTTCGGTACAAATGAATAATACGGACGAGAATAAGGACCCCAAAACTTATCAGCATTCGCTCCTGGCCACCAATGCTGCCTGCCTATCCCTTGAAAAAAAGCAGATACATCAATACCTTGCCAGCTAGCCCCCAAATTAATTCCAAATGTATACCGCGCTCTATTATTTCCTATAATTATCTGATCTCCCGGATCATTTAATGTATTCTTACCTGCATCCACAATTCCATCTCCATCAACATCCACAAATTTCAAATCACCTGCTTGCAATCGAGACCAGTCTCCTGGCGCAGCTAAACGTTGCTTATCAACATAATCCTGATTAATTTTCCAACCTGCAGCTTCTTCATCAGAATTAAAGAAACCATCCGTTTTATATCCCCATATTTCTCCAAGTGTTTGCCCTACATAATAATTACTTAACAATTGCTCTTTATTGTCAAATCTCGTAATTTCTGCCTTAGAATCAGACAGTCCAAGACCGACATTGTAGGTCATCGGTTTACCTGCAACCGTGAATTGATCTCTCCAAGCCATTGATAACTCCCAACCTTTATTTTTCAAATCTCCCGCATTTGTTTTAGGAGATGCAGCACCAAAGACTGCGGGCAGTGTTTTCCCTGGAATCAGCATATCCAAGGTCTCTCTTATAAAATAATCAAAGGAGGTTGTTAATCTTCTTGAGGCAAATTCCATATCAAGTCCAAAATTTAAGGTATTAGTACGCTCCCAAGTTAAATCAGGTGATATGGGTGTTGGCACTTTTAAGTATTGTGTTTTTGTACCATTCGTGATATAATTTGAATTACCTGTATTTAACAAAGGTATATAACCGTATTCAGCAGCCTCTTGGGCATTTCCCAAAGCTCCATATGACACTCTAAACTTAGCTTCATTCACATGTGCTTTAATTGGTTCCATAAACGACTCTTCCATCAATCGCCATCCTGCAGAGAAAGATGGAAAGAACCCATAGCGTTTATTTTTTGGAAATTTTGACGTCCCATCATAACGACCATTAACTTCCACTAAGTATTTATCTTTAAAGTTGTAGTTGACCCTTCCAAAAAAGCCTTGAAGTGCCCATGTTCGTGCGCCTCCGTATAACTCCATTTGTCCCGTTCCCAAAGCAAAATCGTTCAAATCTTCAGACAATAAATTATTATGTCTTCCTCCTATTCTACCATATACATTAAGCTCCTGATTATAACCTGCTGTAGCACCAAAATTATGATCACCTACGCTTTTATTATAGTTTGCAAATAAGTTTAAAGAGTGTCGCCTATTCGTCACCATGTTCTCTGTATACTGATCATTTCCCAAGTAGCTAATTTCTCCCGGAAAAATAGACCAAGGTGCCATAGTCCTTCTATTAAAGGTATTTATTGGGTTATATGTAAACGTATAATTTCCCGTAACCGTTAAGTCCTGTGTAATACTTACAACTCCTTCTAAAAGGTTAATAAACTCATATTCCTTTTCTCCGCCTTTTGATTTACCATGCAGTAAATCTGCCATTATACCATCACCTATATTATAATTATTCAACTCCGTTCGATAAGTAGCTGTCCCATCTGGGTTTTGTGCTACATAAGATGGTAATGCATGTACAGTTGTTGAGATAAAGTTATTATTAGCATCAGAACTTGAATTCCAGCCAGGATAAGTATAATTTTGATAATTCAGTTGGGTATTGTTACTGATTTTTAACCAATCGGTAACTTTTGCATTCAACCTAGAACGCAAGTTATACGAGTTAAACTTATCTTGATTTACTTTCATTAATCCACCCTTTTCGTATAAGCGTCCCGAGACATAGTAATCAATTTTTTCGCTCCCTCCTGAAAAAGTCAAGGCATGCTCCATAGAGTTTTGGCGTTTTCTATAAAAAGTATTCCACCAATCAGTATTCCCATAATAGACATACTGGTCCTTGCCATTTCTATTTTGTACAGTAACCCAAGGTAAAGAAGGATCATTCTTACGCTTCAATAACTCCGCATAATCCTCTTCTGTATAACCTGTATAACTATTCCCTGTTGCTCTGATAAAAGCTTCATCGTTTAGTCTTGCAGCATCATACCCACTTGTCATAAAATCGGTATTTACAGTCAGCCCAGCGCTACCAAAATTGTTACTATAATTAATGGTCATTTGCCCCTCTTTCCCCTTCTTGGTCGTAACAAGCATTACCCCAAAAGCTCCCCTCGCACCATATATTGCAGCAGCAGAAGCATCTTTTAGTACAGAGATCGACTCTATATCTTTAGGGTTAATTGTATTAATATTTCCAGGCACTCCATCAATTAACACTAAAGGCGCAGCATTCGCCGAGTTAATGGAAGCAAAACCTCTAATATTAACTTTCCCCCCTCCTCCTGGACGACCATTCGTAAAGTTAATATTTAAGTTAGGGACAGCTCCTTGCAAAGCCTGAGTAGCGTTAGACACGGGGCGGTCTTCCAAAATTTTAGAATCAATCTGTGCCACAGCACCTGTCAAATTAACTTTCTTTTGCGTACCATAACCAACAACAACAACTTCCTCCAAATCATTGTTATCCGACATAGTTACAACGATATTTCTCGATTCATTCACCTTAAAATCTAGCGTTGTATATCCTACACAAGAAATAGTCAAAACAACACCTGCTTGTAAGTCATGTTTTAAACTAAACATTCCATCAGCATCAGTTGTGGTTATTTTTGTTGTACCTTTAACTGATACAGTTGCATGAGAAATTGCATTTCCACTTGCATCGATCACTCTACCAGACAACGTCTCATTCTCTTGCAAACTGAGAAATTCCAGTTTAGCCCCTTCAAAGGGAGAGGCTAATACATTACTAGCGAAACAAGCCCCCGCCAATAAAAATACAGGTATAATTTTTTTCATAAAAATGAATTAATAAGTTGTGAGTTCGTAAAATTCAAGCTACTATATTGAAGCTTTTTGGTCGGTTCTAAATTCATACTACGGCTATTAAAACATGGGCAAAGCTACCGTTGTAATATAACCTTAGTGTTAATAGTTTATTTACTTTTTGTAAGCAATCATAATTAAACTAGACATACCTCTTGCTTTCCATTTCTTCGCTATAAGCTTAATATCAACTGCGAAACATACTGGATCATAGCTAAGACTAGACGCCTGTAATCAACAAAACTAAATATCTAGAAGACTAAACTGATAAATTGAAACATTAGGTTAATTTTAGGAACAATTATTCCCTAGAGTTAATGAAAAATTTCATCTCCTAAGGCAAAACAAATAAAAAACGGTGACCATTAATGAACACCGTTTCATCAAAACTTAATTTCGTAAAATGTTTTATACATAATAGTTCTCTTTCAAACTCTTTATCTGGAATAGATGATTTTATAAAAATAATAAAAAAATAATCGCCCTACCTTTCTTTTTCCTCTAATCGGAACAAACTCAAAACAACAAAAGCCAATAAAACGGACAGTATCAAATAACGTCCTGCAATGTCTCTTTGAGTTGCCACTGTGCCACCTAAAGAAATGAAGAAATTAGCCACAGAAGTAATAATATAAACTAAGCCCCCCATTAAGCCACCAGCTGTTCCCGCATTGGCTGGAAAAAACAACATACTGTTTGTAAAAAAACTGGTAAACATAACTCCCGAAATAATATGGATCACAAAAGCAAAACCGATCATAATATATAAGTTTTGGTAAAAAAAACTAAGAACCAACAAACCTACAATCGTCACCAATTGCACCAATAATGGTAAAAATACCCGAAACCGAAAATCCAAGCTCATACTCTTTTTTGCAATCCCCCCTCCGACCATCCACGAAAAGCCCAATACCAACGTACAATAGCCAATCGTCACAGAAGTAAAATGAAAAGTATCCTCAATAATGAATGGCCCTGTGGTATTAAATAGCATGACTATAGAATAACTTAACCCTAGTATCATAATTCCTAACATAAACCTCATATTTTGCAGCATCATCTTATACACTTCTGAAGTTTCTCGAATACTTACCTTTTTAATATTCACAATAGTTTCCCGACCAAACACCAATTCAAGTATTAGCAAAAGCATAGCATAAGCCGCTAAAAAATAAAAATTAGCCTGCCAATGGAATAATTTCTCTAAATACCCCCCTAGAAAAGGTGCCAAAATAGGACCACAAGACCACACCATAGTAAAATAACTAAGGTAATTTTTTAGCCTATCTCCAGAATACACATCAGCAAATAGCGCTCGTGTTGCCACTACAAGCATTGAAATGGCTATCCCCTGAACCGCCCTCCACAAACAAATAACAAAAACACTATCTGTATAAGATATCAGCACGCTGCTCACAATTAATAAAGACAGGGCTACTAACTTTGGGCGATAACGACCTATACTATCTAGTAAACTACCGATAAACAGCTGTGATATACCATAGCTCAATAAATAGATTGTTAACGTCCATTGAATTTCACGCTCACTAACAGTCAAAGCTTTAGCCATAGCTGGAAAAGACGGCAAATAAATATCTGTGACAAAGCCTGAAAGTGGTATAGAAAGAAATGCAATTATAGTTATTCGGTTGATTTGTTTCTTAGATGTTCCGTACAGCATAATGCTCCTATTTTGTTACTCTACAAAAATAGATACTATTAAACGACACAACTTTTAAAACACAAATCAAAAACTACAAAAATCAAAGATTAATTGTTTTTCTACGAAATTGCAACGGAGAAGATTTAGTATTTTTCTTAAAGTAATTATTAAAATGAGCGGGCTCGTCAAAACCCAAGGTATAAGCGATTTCACTGACAGTCCAATCAGTATAAATCAATAAGCTTTTCGCCTCCTCCAACAATCTCCCTTTAATAATTTGAGTCGTTGTCAAACCAGTCACTGCTTTAATCGAAGCATTTAAATGGTTTACGTGCACATGAAGACGAGCAGCAAAATCAGCAGGAGTACGCATTTCTAACGGATATGCTGGCGAATCTAAAGGAAATTGCCTACTCAGCAATTCGTCAAACAAACGATATAATCTAACCGTCCCTGATTGTTCCTGTACTTTCAAATCGTCTATACGCCATTCTAAAGCCAAATGAAGCACAGCCGCCAAACTGCTTTTGAGAGCATCATGACGGAAAAAATAAGTAGAATTATTTAGCCGAAACATATTATCAAAAAAGGTCGTCACTGTACACAATTGCACATCCGTCAAAAATATAATGGGCTTACTCCATTCTTTAAACAATGACGTTTTTTTAATAGCCTCAAATACGTGGCTGCCTACAAAAAACTCCTGATTAAATAAACAAAAGTATCCATCTTGTTGTTCCGTATCACACTTCCAAGAATAAGGAATATTCAAAGCCGGCAGAAATAAAACAGGGCGATCTATATAAAGCTCGTGCCTCCCATACTTAAACCATCCTTTGCCTACAATAAGACTAATTTTATAAAAATCCCTACGATTATAAGGGGTTATAAAATCACAATATCTTCGGGGAGAGATATTAAAATGCGATGTTCCATGTTCAACAAGCACATGTTCGCCATCTTTTTCATGCAAATGGCTTAATCTTTTATAATAATCACCTAATGTTTCTAAAGATTTGCTCATTATAAATAAAAGTACGGAAATCAACTAATATAATATATCTACCTCCATATATAAATAAAAAAAGAGCTGCATTAACATACAGCTCTTTCTTCAATGAAAAATATTAAAACGGTATTCTACCAGCCAATATTTTGTCCTAAATTAGGGTTTCTCTCTCTTTGCACCTCCGGCACTGGCCACAGATAATTTTTTGGAGTCTCAAATGCTCGATTCCACTGCACAACCAAATGACCATCCGCACTCTTCCTATATGTATTCTTACTTAACTCAGGAAACCACGAAGCTTTTACTCCTTCAATATCATTTGCTAGTTTCTCTCCTTCTCCCCATCGTCTTACATCAAAATAGCGATGACCTTCTAATGCCAGCTCCACTCTACGCTCTCTTCTTATCTCCTCACGCACGTCCATACCGTGTTGTGCTAAAAATGAAAGTTCCATTCTTTTCATACCTACCCGATCTCGCAAAAGATTAATAGAAATATCTAAATCTGCCTGAGTCAATTTGCCTTGTTCAAACTTCGCTTCCGCATAGTTCAGCAACACTTCCGCATAACGTATATGATGAATATCATTATCATCCCGGTTATAATTAGGCACAGCGCTAGGTTCTACATATTTTTTATAATAGTACCCTGTCGTTGTTACAGATCCTCTTCCATCCTGACTAAACTTAGGTACTTTAAACACTGTTGGGTCATCATTATCTGCTACAGGCCGTCCATCATATCTGCCTCCCCACTTATCTCCTGGTGTTAAGATCGTTTGCGTCATCCTTGGGTCACGATTTTTAAACACTTCTTCGTATGAAGAGTCCTCGTACAACGGAGACTTATCAATAGGCAAGCCATCCACACATAGGTAAGATTCAACTAAAGAACGCGTAGGTACAAAACGAGCAAACTGATCCGGCACTTGAATTTCCCTACTCAAATTATGCATAATGATATCTTTCAGGTGCAAACGTGCAAAAATAGTTTCTTTATTGTTTCCTTCTGCAAGTTTACCTTCGCGGGTAAAAAGCTCCCAGTACGCGGTTTTTGTATCCCCATTAGTATAAAGCTGATATACTCCCAAATCCATCACTCCTTGAGCAGCTTTTTCCGCCACTTCATATCTTCCGTGCGCTAATGCGACACGCGATTTAAGAGCTAATGCAGTCCCTCTACTCACACGTCCCAAATTTTCTCCCGACGGTATGGTTGCAGGAAGTACAGCTGCTGCTTCCTCTAGCTCCGTCAACAAAAAATCCACAACTTCAGTCTGCGGTTTTCTATCTCCATACACTTCCGGATCATCAGGATTTAATGTTTTTGTAATCAAAGGTATATCTCCATAGAAAGATGTCAGAAAACTATAAGCCAACGCCCGTATCACCCGAACTTCGGCAGCTAACCTCTCATTCGCTCCAGGCTGTGTTTCTGTTGCTTCCTTATAATTTTCTAAAAATGTATTACATTCTCTAACATCCCTAAACATATTAGCCCACTCATTATTCACAGTAGGCTGTGTCACAGGGAATACCCCTGACCCTATATCTTTATATTGGTTCGTAGTCGGCCACATGGTATTCTCTCCCATATTTTCCATCTCCACCCAATTTTTAGCTTTAACTCTCGAATAAATAGCAGTTGCTGCCATCTCCAAGTGTTCTTGAGTTTTCCAGTATGTCTCATTCACAATCTCATCTTGAGGCACACGGTCCAAAAAATCACTACATGACGAAAACACAGCCACACTTACCAATAAAGCAACAGCTATCTTAGTACATTTATTATATCGATTTTTCATTACTGTCTATCTTAAATTTAAGTTAACACCAAACACAAAAGTTTTCACCTGCGGATAATAACCTCCTGTATTTCCCGAAGGGAGCTCTGGGTCATATCCGTAAAAGAAATCTGTCTTTGTAAATAAATTATCTGCAGAGGCATATACTCTTAACTTACTAATTCGGATCTTCTCTGTCCATTTAGGAGAAAAAGTATAACCAACCTGTACATTCTTAAGACGTAAATACGAAGCATCCTCTATCCATTTTGACGACAACCTCGTATTATGTGTACGCATATAAACCAAGCGAGGGTATGATGCATCCACATTATCAGGCGTCCATCTATCCAAATGTATTTCCTGTGGCAAGGCACTATTATTAATAAAAGGATGTCTTGCATTACCACCCACATAACCATCAGCTTTACCTACGCCTTGTAAAAAGAAACTAAAATCGATATTTTTATAATTTAAATCACCCCGAAACCCATAAGTATATCTTGGGATATCGCTACCCAGCACGTGTCTATCTGCCCCAACCGTAATTTCTGTCGCATCAGGGTCAGTAGGTATATAGATCAAATCTCCGGGAGCTACCATATCTCCTTTTTGAAATGGAAACTTAGCCACGTATTCGCCATTTACTATATCAAAATCACTTTCCTGTGCAATACGATCTACTTTAAAGCCATAAAAAGCATCAAAAGGCTGCCCTACTAAACGTACCTTATCACCCAAACTGGTTGCATAATCTTCCAGCCTTGTAATTTTGTTTCGAACATCTGAAAGGTTGAAACTTGCACGATAACCTACTTCTCCGATTTTATCTTGCCAACCGGCCATTATCTCCCATCCTTTATTCTGCATAGCTCCTGCATTTCTTGACGGATATCCACTTCCTACCCCTATTACATCCGGTAATGGCGTGGCCAACAGCAGATCATTAGTATTATTAATAAAATAATCAGCGGTTACGTTCAATCGACGATTAAAAAAGGCTAAATCCATTCCAATATTCGTTTTCTCAGACGATTCCCACGAAACCATCTCATTTGGAATATAACTTTGACGGAATCCTACCTGTCCCGTATTTCCAATCGGATTATTCGAACCGACCTGCGAAGATGAAAGAATAGACATATACGGATAATCTCGTCCCACTTTATCATTTCCCTGCGTTCCATATGAGAATCTTAATTTACCAAAGTTCCAAGCTCCTCTGAGGTTTTCAAAAAAGTTTTCCTCCGTAAACACCCATCCAGCTGAAAACGAACCGAACCAATTCCACCTCACATCCGGATGAAAGCGCGAAGAACCATCACGACGAAAGTTACCTTCTAACAAATACTTCCCTTGATAATCGTAATTCAAACGACCAAAAAATGACATCAGAGCATTTTGCTTACTAGCACTGCTATTTAGTTGATTCTCTGCACCCAAGGTCAGTGAGGGCAAATCCACTGGAAGATTAGTACGCGAAGCTCCAAAATCTGCACCTGTAGTCTCTTCCAACGAATAGCCTAAAAGTGCTGTAATATTATGTTTATCTGCGATAGTCTTTTGATAATTTGCAGTACCTATAAACGTTTGATAGGTTCCCGAATAATGGTCCATCGCTATTTTATTCGGATTATTTGTTTGATATATTAATTTATCATCATCCGGACTGTAGTAATTAATTGTCCTCAGTAAAGTCGTTCGTTTCGAATTATACTTTACCAAACCATACTGACCTTTCAGATCAAGACCTTCCAGCAAATTAAAAGTTGCACTTAAATTAGCCGTTACTTCCTGCGAAGTAAAAGTATTTGTCCCCCCATCTGTTGCTATAGCTACAGGATTACTTTGCCCTCCATGATATCCCCAGCTTCCATTTGTAAAACGAACAGGAACCAAAGGGCGAATACTCAACGCAGCAGATAATGCTCCTGTACCAGAAGCACTACCATCATAAGAACGATCGACATAACCTAAATTTCCGTCAATTTTCAAACGCTCCGCCACTTGCGTATTCAAACGCAAACGCGCATTATGACGTCCAGACTTAAAATTATCCCCCACAACAAGGCCTCCCTCATTCAGGTAACCATATGAGGCATAATATTGCGTCTTATCCGTGCCACCGCCTAAACTTAAATTATGGCTTTGTTGTGGTGCATTTTTTCTATAGACTTCATCAATCCAATTGGTATTAGCAAAATAATTGGGGTCGCTGCCATTACGTGCTATCTCTATCTGCTCATCAGTATATGTAGGGTTTGTCCCAGCATTCACATTCGCTTCATTTTGAAGCATCATATAATCGGCCGAGTTTAAAAACTTAGGCAAAGCTGTTGGTGTCTGATAACCAAAATAACTATTCAAGCTCACATTCGTTTGCCCCGATTTACCCTTTTTAGTAGTTACAATAATAACACCATTGGCACCACGCACACCATAAATCGATGAAGAGGCAGCATCTTTCAATACTGATATGCTTTCAATATCATCAGGATTTAAAATATTCATATTCCCTCCTGGCACACCATCAATGACAATCAAAGGGTTAGCATCTCCCCAGGTTCCTACACCTCGTATACGAATTTGTGGAGCACGATTTCCCGGCGCAGTGTTTCCAGTACTTCGCACAGTAAGGCCCGGCATCTGTCCCTGTAACCCCTGCCCAATATTCGCTAAAGGCCTATCTTCAAAAGCTTCACCTGAAACGGTCGCCACCGCTCCTGTCAAGTTTGCCTTACGCTGCGTGCCATACCCCACTACTACAACTTCATCAATATCTCCATTCCCCAATTGTAATATTACATTCAAAACACGCTGTCCCTGCAAATTAACCTCTTTCTCTATATAAGAAATATGCTTAAAAAGCAAAACCGCATCCTGCTGATTTACTTCTATACTATACGTCCCATCAGATGCTGTTACTGCTATAGCCCCCGATGCCTGATCTTTAACCAATACAGACACCCCCTCGACAGGCTGCCCTGACTGATCTGATACTCGACCTTTAACAACAATCTGTTGTGTTATTTCTCGTTGTAAATCTTTCACCGGGCGATCACTTCGACGGATCAAAATATTATCTTCAACTATTGTATATTCTAAGCCGTTAGCATTGATCAGCTCATCCAACCCATCTTTTAAACTCACCGATTTTAAGTCTACTTTATCCACATAGACATTTCTTAACTCTGTATTATTATACACAAAACGATATAGTATCTGTCGCTCTACCTTATGCAATAGGTTTGTGAGTTTTGACTTTGACTCCCTTAACGAAAACCGTTGGGCATACGTACTTGCACTTACGGTTGTAAGTGACAATAAAAGCATTACTGCTACAAATTTCATGATTCTGAAAAATCGAAAAAGTTTATTTAGACTGTCGCCATAAACTTTCAAATTAAAATACATACTTTTAACTTACTTTAGTTCATTTAATAACTGATTTGTACATTTTTTGAACGAAAGAAACCATGTGTCAGGGAGTGTTCCCGCACTCCTTGATTTTTTCAATCTCTTATCGTGGTTATAACCATAATTTACTTCATAGGCCTATTATTTTATAAAATGATTAACTTATTATCTATATATCTACATTTGAGTCCTAGGTAATCTAACATTTCTATCATTTTAGACAGCTTTACCTGTCTAGAAATCGTTCCATTAAATTCATGATCTGTCCGAATACTTTGAACTTTCACCTCAATATCATACCATCGAGCAAGCTGGCTAGCTATACTATGCACATTGGCTCTGTCAAAATGAAAATAACCATCCTTCCACAATGTTAACTCCTCTATACTATCTCTTTTTTGTTTTGTTAGCTGTCCATTTAATTTAACTGTTGCCAGCTCATTTGGTTTAAGTTCTACACGACCAGACTTTGACTCCAAACTTATCGCCCCTTCCAAAAGCGCTGTTGTGCTCAGCCCTCTATCGTAAGTATTAACATTAAATTTTGTCCCTAATACATCAATCTTCCCAAAATCTCCATTCACCAAAAATCGCTGTCCTGATCTTTTAGCTACCTCAAAATATACTTCTCCAGTCATATCAACAATACGATCTTTATGAGACATGTCTGACGAAAAAGTCAGAGAAGATGCTGTATTTAGCCACACCTTACTACCGTCTGGTAATAAAAAATTAATCTGCCCTCCTCTAGGTGTTTTTACCGTATGTCGCTCCACTACGGAAGACTTTTCTATAACCTTATATTGAATCTCTCCTGACTCTAGACGTACAATATTAAATGTATTCCCGGTTTTTATCACCCCTACACGATCATCGTCTAGTGCTATTTCTTCTCCAGACTCCGTAAGAAGAATCGCTTTATCTCTACCCGGATTAACATCCATTTTGTCTGCCATCAGATCAATACTCTCCACCTTATCATTTACACTATCAAACACCTTATACCGCAAAAGTATAAAGCTACAAACCAGCAGCACCATAGCTGCCGCAACAAACGGTAACAATCTATTACGCTGATGGTATTGATTTTTCTTCAAGATATTCTTTAGTGCGTCTTTTTTTTCCTTATTAGAAAACACTGGCTCAGTACTTTCCGCCTGAAGGATAGCCTCGCGCCAAATCGTGTCGAATACCTCTTCTTGTTCCTCTTCCGATAAGGTCGATAAAAAACGGTCTAAAACTATCAACTCCTTAGAAGACAATTGTCCGTTAATTTGTTTTTTTAATAAATTTAAAAAGTAGGATCTATCTTGTTGCATATGCCTCTGTAAAACCTTATGCTCTACATATACTAAGACAATTACAAAATGAAAAGGGGGGTATTAAAAAATAAAAAAACTCAATATTACACTAATAATCGAATCTTTACGCTCTACTAAATAGGCTTTTATCGAAGCGCTGGCTAGCTGTAAGTACTTTTTTACAGTTTCCCTAGAGATTTCCATCTCTGCAGCAATTTCTAAATATTTCTTACGTCCAAACCTACTTAGGATAAAAGCACGTTGTTGTTGTGGAGGCAATTGAGCAATTGCTTCATTCACCAACTCATCATATAGGCTCTCGTCCTCGGCAACAGCCGAATCATCATACAAAACCTCATTATCCAATATAAAATTACTTTCCAACGCCTTTCTACGGATATTGGATTTCACCTTATTTAGTGCGGCATTTCTAGCCATAACGGTTAGGTAAGCCTCTATGTTTATAATGTTATGTATTTCAAAACGTCGGTTCCAAATTGAAAAAAAAACATCCTGCAACACCTCTTCTGTTTCTTCCTTATTTTTTAATAGATAAAAAACAGGCGCAGCCAAACGATCAAAATGCAGATTATATAGCCTAGCGAATGCCTGCTCACATCCTTCTGATATGGCACTGCAAATTTCTTTATGACCATTTATATCTTCCTGCATTTATATTTAAACCCTTATAACAGAGCAAAAATAGCACTATATTTTATTTAAGAGCAGAATATCAAAGTTAAGTTTATGTTAACAAAAAAAACGGAGCAGTAAAAAACACTACTCCGCTTCATCTACATTAATATGAAGTTAAAACATAATCGCATTCACCCTACATTTTTTCCGCTTCTTTTTCCTCTACATATTTCGCAAATAAAGGCTTTTGTTCTTCTGTCAACAGGTCATTGATCTTACCATTCGCTGTTGCCTTAATTACTTCTATTTGCTCTTTCGCCTCTTCTGGAGTCATTGTCGTGTTTGACTTAACAGCCACTTTACCTTTCACTTTCTCCAAAACAATATCATGAATGGCAGTTTGCTGCTCTGCAGTTAGCGTCAACTTCTCTGTCAATTCTACAACCACTTCTTTTGCTTTTGTTTCTGGGTTTACATCTTGTGCAAATAACATAGTCATTGCAAATAAAAAGCTTACTCCTGTTAAAATTAATTTTTTCATAACGTCAAATTTTAAAGTGTTTGAAATATATTATTAAACTGTTTCTGGTATAATAACTCCCAAACAAGACACTTTGTTGTGCGATTGTATCTTTTGTGTTACAATTTAACATTGTTTAACACGAGATGTGCCCATAAGCACTCATAACAAACTTTAACAACAAAAATCCTTAAGCACTTTTAAAACCAACATCTAGAGTCAATCACTTTCTATTCACAAAATAATCTACCGAGTAAGTATAGTCGTCCAGTTTCGCATCTTCAATTTTCGAGTTAGCAAACACCAACAATTCACTATTTGGCTCTAAAGCTCTCCACGCCAAGCCATGCCCTATGGGCACATGTAAAACTCTCTGCTCGGAAGCCCTCATTATCTCCTGCTCTACAGGTAAGTCTCTTGAAGCTTTCTCCCAGTCATCTATTTTCACAATATCCACCACAAATGCTCCCGACAAAACATAAAACCAACGTTCTTCAATACGATGCGCTCTCCATCCTCTCACCAGCTCTGTATCCGCATTCGTAATGATGTAGAATCGCTTCACGTTCGTCATATCGAAATCATTCACAAAACGTATCTCTCCTCTATGGTCGGCTGCCGCTCCTCCTTTTATAAAACTTATCATACTATAAAATTCTTTAAGTTAAATACAATAAAGGTAAGCTATACAATCGGTCTCCAATCAATTATTTATAATATTTTCACAATTGTTACTTAAAGTAAAAGCCTCCAAATCTTACAAATGAG
Organism: Sphingobacterium sp. UT-1RO-CII-1; assembly: GCF_026711005.1. Lineage (GTDB taxonomy): Bacteria > Bacteroidota > Bacteroidia > Sphingobacteriales > Sphingobacteriaceae > Sphingobacterium. The sequence goes on from NZ_JAPPVJ010000006.1 coordinate 66,425, forward strand.
ATGGAGACCTCTACCCACAACTAAACTGACTAATTAATACAAAATCAATCATATTTTAACAAAGAACACCTTTATTACTAAGATTGAGGCTCTATAGGTACACCGAAATCCGGCTGTTGACCTGTTGATTCTTCTTCTGGATCAGCTATAGGCAATTCTCTCAATAACATTATTACTTGACGAATATTTTCAGCTTGGTCACCATAGGGCTTTAAGATGTCTACCGATGCAATTACCTTTAAACTCTTTGAAGATAATCCCACAAATGAATGATCCACCACAATATTTCGCCCCTCACTAGAACTTAACAATATTTTTTCACCTTCTTTTTTATAATTATATGCAATTTGTGTTTGAACAGATTTATGATCAAAATTTCGAATCAATAGTTGCCCATCTCTGGTAAAAGAGAGCTTAATATGTTTTTTTAGTAAATCAGCACGTGCATATCCCCTATAAGATGTATTAACTAAAGCATGTTCTCTATAAATCTCCTGATAATCTGTTCGCACATACCATTCACCTTCAATGTCAACATTTCCTTGTTCTAGCTGCTGACAAGAAGACAGTAATAGCATTAATGTAATTAAATAATATAATTTTTTCATTTATTAAACATTTCTTCTTTTCCTCCAAATTAGCTACACACCTTTTACAAGACTTCCAAAAAACTACTACACAAGTCCCTAAAATAAGGGCTTGTGTAGTAGAGGTCAACAGATGAAACCTTAGATTATCTAGTACGGAACGTCATCTCTACCTCAGGCTTATCTACTCCGATTATTTTTGCATAAACAGTACCATCTGAAATATGATAATCGAATTTTATCCTACTTGTTCTTAAGAAAACATCCATCTGATCCATAATTGCAGAAACATATCCACCATTGGGACCTTCTCTATATGTAAGTTTATAAATACCGGTATCTTCGTCCAGTTCATAATTATATATTATAGCCGTTATCCACCCACTTGTACCATTATTCTGACTAGAAAACCCGCTAAACGTCACCCGCTTATTCAATACATCGAAAGCCAAATCCATATATCCACTATTAAAGGCATAACCGGTACCTTTAGCTAATCCATTATGGTATCTCTCTAATATCTTCAGACCTTCAGATGATGTTCCTGAAAAATATGTTAAGTAAGGACTTCTAAATCCAACATACTTTGAACCAATAAGCTTATACAGCGGTAAAATAGGTTGTAATGAGTTTTTAACCTCATATTTATCACCTTTATCACTAATAAAATACATTTTGTTTCCTTCCCAATTCATCGCTACATAATTATGGCCACGGTATATAATCCCTCCAGCGATAACATTAAGTCCGTCCAAAGAAAAAGCATATTTTCCTGTACTTGCAGAAGTTGTTCCATCAGGGTGTAAAGAAGCTAACTCTATTATTTTTGTATTCGTATTAATAGTAATACCCATCATATAAGATTCTCCGTCCGAGTTCACATCAATATAAGGATTAGTGTTATCTTCAAAAAAAGCCTTAGTTTGGTTAATCACCTCCTGATAGCTTCCAGTTCGGTACTTATCTCTTTCTTCTTTAGTAGCCTTTATCAAAACAAGAGGATTTCTATACCTTTTACCAATAAACGCTAATGTGTCTCCATTTGCGTAATCAAATCCATACTCTAAATCACTACGTAGCCCCTCTCTCTGTGTCCCGTCATATACTGTCGCAACAGGATCATTTAGCATTGAAATATAGTTATACGTATCAAAAATTAATGTAACACCGTTATCTTGCTTAATTCGATAATTAGACTCAACATACTCTATCGCCGATTTATCAGTTAAGTCGGCGACCATACCAACTACTTGCTGATCGTCAAAATCAAAGTAAAAACCGTAGCCTCCTTTAAGACCTGTACCTACTGTGGCTTTCCAGCCATATTCAGCCGATACCATTGTTTTATTAATCAACTCTATTTGATCATTCACTCTCTCATTTGGCGTTTTATCAAAAACAAGTTCAACTTCATTTTTTTTGCAGGATACCCCCACAAAAATGAATAGACTTAAATACCATATTATCTTTATATTTTTTATCATAACGTTTGTCCTATAACTCCATAGAAATAATTCGAACTATTGCTTTCTTCGTAAAATCCGGCTAGATTATTAAAATCAGCACCGTCCACATCGATACGGATCCAATCTGCTTCGAAAGTCGTTTCTTCTAAATATGGCAGAATGCTTGATGAAAAACCTGACATAAACATATTAGCATTTGCAAATGTCCCGGTAGTTCCCGCTTGATCCACCTTACTAAATTTAATCTTCCCAGTTTGCTTATCCAATGTATGTGCAAAAGAGTAGTCTGCAAAATACTGCGTCCCTCCTGCAGCAGCTGTAAAGGCTAAACGAACCGTAACTTTATCCTCTGCTTCAAAGCGCAATTGCATATAATCTAGATTATATTTAGCTGATGTGCTATAATCCAACACAGCTTGTCTCATAATGTCATAAGCATTTTTAAATTTTGATGAAATATTGTACTTAGCATATATGGACGAGTTAAGGTTTATATTCATCGTTTTATAAACAGACTCTAAATAAGGTGAAAATCTCAAGCTTTGAGGGTCAAGCTTATTTCTCATGTACTTCTGAATTTCCATTTGCAACTCCCTAAAATCCACTTTTAGATCCATATTGTAATACTTTACAACATTTTGCTCCTTTAACTTCAAGTTCTGCTTACCATATGTCGAAGACTCGTTAGCATAGCTATCGTACCAAGCCTGACCATTTACTAAAAGACTTGAAGCTGTTTCTGCATAATCCTCGGTATAACTTCCACTAGCGTAAGATGATACGAAACCATATTTTTTAGCAGTATCAGCAGGAGTTGAGCTCCACGTAGCTTTATAATCTTGTTTAGAGATTATCTGAAAATCTGTTGGAATTGATACTAACTGATTTAAAATATGCACAAATTCATGATGAATAACAGATAACGCTCCATGTTCTGAGTAATTGTTAATACCGTATAGATTTACTCTTCTCCCTGCAGATGCCGTACCAGCATATGCTGTACCGTCACTAGCAATAGAAACGGATCCAAAAAGTATCCATTCTTTTGGCGCCATCTTTTTGATAAACTCCTCACCTGCAACTTTTCTATACGGGAGTAGATATCCATTTAAGACCGACTCCATGGTTGGTTTTACAGCTTCTAACTTTGGCGGTGTAACATTACGTTCCACATCATGGTAATATCTGTTATACCGATATACAACTTTTATATTATATTCATCTAAAAAAGTACTTGTAAGCCATTTATCTAACTCCGTATTCGTTTCTGGAGCATCATCATTATATTTAGAAAAGTCAATATCTTTGATTATTTCCTTTTGACATGCACCAAATAGTAAAAACACAGAGAGTAAGGGTAATAATATTTTATTAATTGTTTTCATAACTCTAAATTCTATCTTGGATTTAATTCAATTCCTGCCAATCCGACTTCTTCTGGTAATTGGAACACCCTTCTAAGATCATTTGGCTCTAACACAATATCAGTTTCAAGCCCAGTAGCATCTATTATATTGTGTACTACACGGATGTTTTTACGCACAATGTCAAACCAACGTATCCCTTCTTGAACAAACTCAGCTTTTTTCGCTTGCAACGCAGCTTCAATAAGCGCTTCTTTAACATTGGTCGTACCATAAAAATCATTAATCTTATTCAAAGTTAAAGCGTGCAGAGAAGGAGTATAATTCCTAATTTTCTGACTATAAAAAGTATTTAAATCAGCGACAGCATTATCATATTGACCCAGTTCCGCATAAGCTTCAACTCTATTTAATAATGTCTCATCTAAAGTAAGAAGCGGTTGCATAATGTATGGGTATCCTATACCTGGCCCGGTATAAAAGAAATAATACAACCATTTATACGTAGTATAATGTGGCGCTCCATAAGAAAGAACCTTATTATCCAACACCCCTCCAGTCACATGGGGTCCTGTAAACATCGACGATATTCTATCACCAAATCCATATCGAGCTGTTTCATTATATGTCCAAGTAGAATAAGAATTGGCTAACAGTAAAGTAGACCTTACATCAGATTTCGTAAACGATGCTCTAAATTCATCACCCGTCATCTCTTTAAAAGTACTGTTTGTAGGACGGATATTATTTAAGAAATCGCCACCTGGAGCTGCTAGAGTCGCATGATCCACAACCTTGTCCCATTCCCCTAGAAACATATACAACCGTGCAGCGAAGGCATGTGCAGCTGATTCGGTAAAATGATATTTAGGTACTTTATAATTTAAATCTGACACATATTTAAGGCCTTCCTCCAAATCTTTTACAATATTCTCATAAGTTGATTTGACAGTCCCCCGTGTAAAATTACCAAATACTGTTTTCCCAGGGGTTGTTACATAAGGAATACCCGGGCTGTCATTCGCACCACCGATCTCATAGTTTTTTGCAAAGAAAATCGCTAACATATGATGAGCATAAGCACGAGCGACTAAAGCTTCGCCTTTATATTGCAAAACAGACTCATCAAAATTTTCATTTTCTATCGCTTCTAATGCTTGATTAGCCGCAGCTATAGCGGAATAGCAACCATTCCAGTAATTTATCGGTGTATTAGTTCCTGAGCTCAATTGATCTTCCCAAGCATATGGTCTATCTCGGGTATCAACCGAACTTCCTACACCAGGACCTTTATCTTCAACATTATCAGATGCTGACTCTGCAAAGGATAAATAATCATACCCAGGGTAAGCAGTCCCAACTAATTGAGCTACTTTATCTATACTATTTATAGAAGTCCTATTATCCGGTTCAACATCTAAATACTTATTACATGAAGTAATAAATAGCGTACATGACATTAAGGTCGTTATAATAAACTTATTCAATTGTTTCATCTTTTTCTAAGTTAAAATCCTAATTTAAGCGATAAGGTTATTTGTCTTGGGGTGGGCAATGCCACACCGCCAGATGCAAAAAACTCTGGGTCCTGCCCATTCAATCTTTTATCGGCTAATATAGTCCACAGATTATTTGCAACTAGATTAAAACTTGCATTATTAAGTTTTGCCGATGATATCCATCTTTTAGGCAATGCGTATCCTAATGATACTTGCTTTAACTTAATATAATGCCCATTTACAACTCTTTCAGTACTGTAGTTATAGGCATTATAAGGATACGAGACGTTTACTTGTGAACCTGTAGATGATCTAATATCTGTAACTGATAAAGGGTCAAGTAGCGCTGGAATATTAGTTTTGTTTTCATCACCTGGCATAATCCATCTATTCAACATGTCTTTAGTCATTACAGACATATCATTATAGTATGCACTTATTGTTGGTTTCAACCTTAATTTATTACCCGCAGAAAAAGTAAATAAACCACTAAGCGTAAAACCTTTATAGTTCAAACTATTGTAAAAACCTCCAGTAAAGGTTGGCTCTATAGAACCTTCATATTTTAAATAATCTAAAGTTTGACTTTGTAGGTCTATATAAGTAGTTTTTAAACCATCAATACCAATAAATGTAGGATATCCATAATCCGGATTTAATCCATCATATTGTATAGAGAATAGACCACGTTGTGGGTAGCCTTCTACCGCCCCTCCTGTATTAGAGACACCTCTCCATATATTAGGATTGATATCTAGTTTTGTGATTTTATTTTTATTCAGTGCAAAATTGAAGCGAGTGTTCCAATGAAAATCATTTTTACTGATTGGTTTCCCTGCAATTGTAACTTCCACCCCATTACTTTTCATATTTGCATAATTAGCTGTTTTTCTAAACTGCCCATCAATACCTGATGTCTGAATAGAACCTAAAAGGTCATAGTTTCTTCTGTCATATATATCAACTGTTAAATTAATTTTATTATTAATCAATGTCATATCTATTCCTAAGTTAAATTCTTTCATCTTCTCCCAAGTCAATTCCGAATTTTCAAGACTTGATAAATAGGTTAATGTTTCTTGATCAACGATTTCACGCCTTCTAGCAATCTGATTATAAAACACTGCAGCTGAATTTGTTGCATTCCCCATTGATGCAACCATACCATAAGTAGCTCTTAAACCAAGCGTACTCACATAAGTATTTTCTGGCCAAAAATCCTCTTCATCGACTAGCCATGCACCAGACACATTCCATGTTGGTAACCATCTCGCTGTTCTTGATTTGCCCATTTTATTCGATCCGTCATAGCGACCCGTTGCATTTAAGCGGTATCTATTTTTATACGCATAAGCGGCTCTCATACTGTAACCGACCCAACGGTCATTGTTATACCCCATACCGTAAGGAGGTTTCCCTTCTTCTCTACCTTGTTTATAATACTTATAAAACGGAGCCACTAATCCTCCATTTTCATATTGATAACCAGGTCCATCAAAAAACTTTGCTTGCCTATCTGTAGTCTTCATTTCCATGGTGGCAAAAAGATTTATACTATTGTCTTCATTAAATTCTTTATCATACTCTAAATCCTGTCGGAAGTAATAGAATTTAAGGTTATCAGAAGATATATTATAAAAGCCTCCCTCAGGCAACACAGAAACAGGTAATTCATTGGGAAAATCAGGATCTTTATATAACCTACCATTTGAACCAACAACAGTCGCATCGTCCATCATTCTCCATGATTGAACATAATTAGATCCTTCTTTTAAGAAAAGTTCATTCTCGGTTTTTGTATATCTGAAAGCTCCGTTTATAGAGTATTTTAAATCTTTTAAAAATTCGTAGGTGAATCCCCCTTGAACTTTAAAGTCAATCATACTTAACTCCGCATAATTATTCTCTATTTCATTTAGTATATTAAATGGCGCATAATCTCTAACAAAATATTCTCTTTTACCATTTTCATCGAAAGGTGTAATAAGCCTACTTGTACTTAAAGCATAATTGTAAGGGTTTATATCATAGCCCCTATAATATGAGCCATATACAGGATCTGATTCCATATTTTGAGAACCAGGCGCTGTTTGTTGACGAATTGATCCATTACCCAGAAGCTCCGCTTTAAATCTATCATTAAACTTATAGTTAGTTCTAAAGTTACCTGTAAAACGCTTTACGTTATTACCAAGTGTCATACCCGGATCATTCATATAAGAGACCGAACTATAACTTTGAGACTTTTCTGTCCCCGACTGAATGCTTACTGAATGTTCTTGCACTACGCTGCTCTTAAACAATAAATCAAACCAATCTGTATTTGCATTTGCATAACGACTTAAAAAATCACTCTGACTTTTAGAGTCATGCCGCAAGCCATATTGATTCGTTATAGGATCGTAGTTGTAAAGTGCGTTATACATTTTATAAAACACCCCACCAGTTGATCCTCTTGAAGCCGACGGAATCTGGAGGAAACCCTTGTTTCTCAATTCAATCATAACAGCCATTTGATCGTACGAAGTCATTACATCAAATTCAGAATACCTCGGTTTAATGTAAGATGAAAAATTTCCTGTATAGCTAACAATAGGCTTACCGTCTGTTAGCGTACCTTTCTTCGTATTTACAACAATAACACCATTCATTGCTCGGGCCCCATACATAGCTGTCGCTGCCGCGTCTTTTAAAATACTGAAAGACTCGATATCGTCAGCATTCAATCCAGCAACAGATGAGCCCAATAAGGTATTCATATCTCCTGTTGACAATGCTTCGTTAGAAATATTAACGACATCTTCCAGAATAATACCGTCCACTACCCAAAGTGGTTTGTTATCCCCAGATAACGAGGTGGCGCCACGAATTCTAATTTTTGGAGCTGCCCCAAAAGTTCCCGAAACATTCTGTAGATTTAAACCTGCAACCTGACCTTCCAACATTCGAGAAATATCAGGAACACCAGCTCTCTCAGCCTCTTTTGCTGAAACTCGAGTAGCAGCACCTGTAAAGAATTTTCGATTTAGGGTTTGGTAGCCAGTTGCGACAACATCAATACCAGCGATTTCGCTTGCTACTTCTGTCAGTACAACAGCTAAATTGCTTTTATTATTAACAGCGATACTACCGTCTCTATGTCCCACATAGGTAACAACTAACGTTGCATTCGGAGCAGCATTTATTTCAAAAACCCCTTCATCATTGGTTGTTGTTGTTAAACTACTCCCTTCCACTGTCACCGTCGCACCTGACAATACTCTACCCTGCGTATCCTTCACTGTTCCCCTCACCTTATTCTGTTGTACAACATCCTTTGCACCTTCTTTTTCTCCAACCTCTACAGGCTTATAATTTACGGATACGGTAGTTGCAATTATTTTATAAGAAAATCCGGGTTTTGAAAGGACTTTATCCAAAGCTGACTCAATAGTCATATCTGAAGCTGATAAACTGACTTTATCCGCATTTTTTATTACATCACTATCGTAAAGAAAACGAAGGTTCGTTTGCTTACTAATGTGATTGAACACCTCTTCCAACTTAGCGTTTTTAACTTTTAAATTGACTTTTTGAGCTAAACTATGGGCGTGGCTCCCCGTTATGAATGCGAATATAAGAAAGAGGTTTACTTTCATAATTCGTAAGGTTTGGCAAAAGACCGTAGAGCCATAAAGACTTGACCATCTTCTGCTAAATGATAATTTATTCATACATTTACATGTGTTAAAGGGTTAAGTATACTTGATTAGTTAGAGTTTAATTTCCTTTTAATTCTTTTTAGACAGGGATGCGCCAACATTCCTGTCTTTCTTTTTATATAATCGTATTATCTAATTCAGTTAAGTTATGATCATTGTCCTCCTTTTTTTATAATCAAATTATTATCTTTTATTTCAAACACCAGATCACTGGCAAACTGCAACATCCTTACAGCCTCTGACAAATTCACCTGTCGACTAATGGCCCCTGTATATGTCTTGTTATAGTTAATTTCACCATTAAACTTTACCTGAACACCGTACCAACTTGCCAACTGTGTAGCAATGGTTAATATATTATCATTCTTAAATACAAATTCATTATTTACCCACGCAAGTACATAGTCCAGATCTACCTTTTCCCTCTTTATTTCTCCTTCTGCAGATCTTGCCATTTCTCCGGGCCTAAGCACTAAGGCTGTTTTTCCATTATCAATGGAAACACTCCCCTCAGCTAATGTTGTATGAATACTTTCACTATACGCATTAATATTAAAGCTCGTTCCTAATACCTGAATTTTGGTATCTCCCGACTCCACTATAAATGGTTTGTTCTCGTCGTGCGCCACCTCAAAATATGCTTCTCCTTTTAAAAACACCTTTCGTTCATCTCCCACAAATTCTATTGGAAACTGTAAACTCGATAAAGAGTTAATCCATACCCATGTCCCATCAGGCAGCTGCATTTTAAAATATTTCGCTTTCGGGACTTCTAATGTGTTATAAACCAACTTATCGCTATTTATTTTTTCCTGAAAAATCAGCTGATCTTTCTGGTCCTCATCAGTATATAAATTTTTATTACGAACACTTAACAAATCACTCTGTAAACTATAACTTGTTCCATCCGCAAGAAGTAAATTAGCTCCGGCGCTCGCTGCTTCAACATCGTGCATTACGGCCACAGTCTCCTCTACTACTTCTTTATCATATCTGGCTTTCATCTTTAAAACACTCAAAGTGCCTGCTAATACAAAAATTACACTTGCAGCAACGTAAAGCATACGGCGTTTAATAGAGCGATAGGTCTCTAATTTCAGTTTCCTTTGATTTCTGTCCCAAGCTTCATCCAAATCGATCTTATTCATTTGCAAAAGATCTTCATAATAATATCTTTTGTCTTTAAATCGATTTAGTAAATCTCTATTTCGCGGATCTTCATTTAACCATTTTTTAAATAGAAGATCTTCCTCTTGAGAAAGTTCATTTCTAAGAAATCGTATAAGCAGTTCTGCGGTTTTAAATGGTTCGTTGTTATTCATACCCGTTATTATAGTATAGTAACATTGAGCAAACGTTTGGGTGACAAAAAAAATGAAAAAAAATATTTTTTGGAAAAAAGCTGGTTTTTATCCCAAAAACAGGAAAGACAAAAAAGGCAAATACTCGGGATCGAGTTTGGTTAACAAAATTTTCATGCCTCTTTGTTTTTGGGTTTTCACAGTATTAATACTAATATTCAAAGACTCAGCAATTTCTTTGTTAGATAGTTCTTCGAGATATCCCATTCTAAATATAGTAGCACAAGCTTGGGGCATTGTTGCTATTATTTCTTGAATTTTAGTTAATGCCTCAACATAGGTAATCTCATTCTCCAACGAATACTCATCCATTTCTTTAAAGGGATTTTGCTCCCAATATTTTTCATGTATTTTATCCCTCCGATATTTATTATACACCATAAACCGTACTGAAGAATATAAATACTGTAAAATCACAGATGGGTCAGAAGAAACTTCATCTTCTTTATTAAAGTATGAAAAAATAGCATCCTGAACGATATCCTCAGCCATATCTATATCACCAACAAGCTTATGTGCAAAAAGACATAACCGCTTATAATACGTGTTAAAAACATATTTTCTGTGATCAATACCTTTCATTATTAAAGTGATAGATTAGATACCCCCTACTTACTAAGGAACTATTTATAAAAGAACCTACCGTAAATATAAAGGTTTTTTTTATCCGCACAACTTTAATCACATTTAACCAACCTAATGTAAATAGTCAAGCAATCAGCAATTATTTTACTATTCAGGCACTTTTTCACCACCACCCCAATATATGATATGATCTAAAAAGATTTAAACAATCGAAAAATCAAAGCCCAACAGCATTTCAGCAAAAGATATCATCTTCCTAATTTTAGGTCTAACAACTATACTTTTTTTAAAAAAAACTCAACAAAAAAAACCGCACTTGTAACAACAACGTATACAAGCACGGTATTTAACAACAAAACAAAGTTCTTTATCTAAAACATATAAGACACTCCCACGCTAGTGTATAAAAAAGATTTGCCAGGCTCTCCCAAAAGTTTTTCTGTTAACGTTTTGAGATTACCTCGAACCTGATAATTCAACTGTCCATTTATTGACCAGTTATGCTTTTCTCTCACAGTTGCCCACACCCATCTTGTTCCCCATTCCTGCATGGGTGCTGTGTGGTATAAATAATCACGATGAATGATTGTTTTACCGAAGTCACCTGTATTCACTCCTGACAATAATAGAGAGGACTTTACAGCCTGACGTGCCTTAAAACCCAACTCTACTAATAACAAGTAGTTTGTTGCTATTTCTCTAAAACGATAACTTGTTGTCAAACCATACTGTACCTGTACAATATCCATCTGGTTCCCGGTTCTACCATCCGCTTTCCAGGTATCATTTAATGCTAAAAAAACGTCAAAATTTGCCTGCTTATACGACAAACCTCCCTCAACTTTTGTCTGATTTCTTTTGTAGATATAGTTATTACGCAACAAACTATAATTATAATCTTCACCTTTTACCATTTCTCCCCACAAAGAAAAATACATTCCCGTATTCTTATTCATCTCTTTTTTCCAAAGCACATCCAGCTCCCCTATGTTCTTCGTATAATCATTCAAAGATTCATAAGTCTGTGGCGATGTATTATCCCGCCGAAATGATTGCTCTTCTTTTATATATCGTGCATTAACGTATAGCTTACTAAGTGGAAAGCTCTTCAACAAAACATTTAAAGCTGCTCCTTTTCGTCTTATAATATCCTTGTAATAAATCGATGCACTTCGTTCCTCATCATTCCCAAACCCATTCATATACCAGTTTACATATTCTGGATAGCCCGTTCCTCCCGAGTATTTATCATTCTTATACCCTACTTGCACCCTTTCTGCGCCATAGCCCCAAATACCCGTCACATGATAGTCTAACACAGACAGCTTATGTCCTGCTGACAACTCCATCATCAGGTTCATATCCTTAACATCTCCTCTAGGGTCGCTATTAGAATAATGTGTGCCCAAACGATAGTCTATCGACAAAGTTAGCGGCAAGCGCCCCTCTATAAAACTACGCTGCATTACTGCGTCCAACTTATAAGTTTCCCTATTATATTGGTTTTTCTTTAACGAGCCATAATAATATGGAGCATCATCATTCCAGCGTGTTTGATGTCGCAAGGCGGTACTATCTTCTTTTGCTCGGTTATACGAGAAGCGCCCCCAAACATCCATGTTATGCCATATTGTTTTTCCTTCTGTCAAAACCTGAAACTGCCTATACCCATCTGCACCTTGTGCGGGCTGTAAACTTCCTTCTGCCCACTCTTGTGACAAGGCTAATAAAGAAGCATCATCTTTTGTTTCAGCTGGTATCCACACCCTATTGCGCATGGCCATACTTTTAGGACTTTTCTTCGCCACATCTTGCCAGTACACCGCATCGGGTAAAGAATCTAACAAAGAGCCAATCACCCCTTGCCCTTGTACACTAACTGCACACAAGAACATGCTCGCAACAAAAAAAGCTAAACGTCTGTACACCACATTAAACTATAAAGTCCTCGTCAGTTAAGCCCGACGAGGACATATCTTAAAACTAATTTGCAAAACCGTATGGGTTGGCCTTAATCACTACAAAATCTTCTGTCGAATTATTAGTATCCTGCAATTTACCACTGCTCACCACTGACTTCCTGATCACCGATTGCGAAGAATAAGCCCCCAAATTCACAAAAGTAAAACCTGCATCCTGCGAGGCACTTACTTTTTTAGGTATACGGTTATCGTTAATATGTGGTTGCACTTCAACCACATCTTCCAACCATTTAACAGGCACCTGTTTATACTTTTTTGCATCTGCAGAAGGCTTAGCAATGGATGGTTGAGCATACTTTCCTAAAGCATCTACCGCTACACGATATGACGTTTTAAAAATAGCATAAGCATCACGTCCCAAATTATCCAGTATCCAATCATTACCTGTATACTCTAAAATTTCCACATTCGGCACACTCGGGTTATCTATATCCGAAGCAAAAATTTTATGTCCTGGAATATCTCCGTAATAGACTTCAAAGTCAGCCTTTGACAAATCTACCGTCAAATCAGGATTTCGCACCGACACTTCTTTCCCATTATTGCCTACAAAAGGCACTTTATGGTTCAGTGCATTCTGCGCGATCACTATACTTTTACCCGGTTGTACAGGATATGTTTTTCCATTCCCTGGTATCATAAAAAGGTCTCTAAAATATACGTAGTCTGTATTTGCTTCCCCCCCCATCTTCATCCCCTCTGCTTTACTCCAATCAAACTGATTATTTGGCAAGTAATACTCCACCTGTCTTGCCATACTTTGGCGTCCCCATAATCGGCCAAAATATAAACTGTCTGCATATAAAACACGGTCTGAGTTATTATGTATCTCAAAAAATTGATCCCTAAAAAGAGCACCATCCTTATTGTCAGAGCCTGCATAATATATTTGTTTAATAACAAATTCGCCCATCTTACCAGCCATCAATTGCATCTCAACCACTTGAGAAGCTAATAAAGAAACTTTAGACAGAGACGCGTTAAAAGTAACCTCTTCTTGACTGTCGCCACCTGTCAGCTCATTAAATCTGTCTTTAGAAAAAGTAATTGACGCCACTATGTCGTATTGTCCTGCAGCCAAATTTTCTAATAAAAGAGAGCCGTTTTTTGCCTGATATTCTGCCAATACATTATTAGATAAGTTTTTCACCTGTACCTTCACATCGGTCAAGTCCAACCTACCGTTAAACTCTTGTGCTGCATAACTCAGCTTCACTGTCAGGTCAACTGGCTGTTGGTCAGGCGTATCTTTAGAACATGCTGTAACTAGCAGCATCAAAAGCGGAAGTAAATAAATAATTCTCATATACATGTCATATTAAAATTTGTAAGTTAATTGTGCTCCATAATTTGGAGAACTATTCGGTGCCTTTATAGTTATTCCATCATTTTTATAAAAGCGGGGCTGATAATCCAAGAAATTATACACATTAAACGATAGATATATATTTTTACCGATCTCTTTAGCCATACTCAAATTAAAATTCCAGTACATCAAATTGCTCGAGTTGTTTAGTCTATCTAATTTAATTTTTCTTTGTTCATACAGAAAGCTATGCACTTCGTTATTCGGGTCATATTGTTCTATAGGAAAATACTCTAATCCAACGTTATAATAGCCTCGAGGCACCAAGTCATTCCAAGCTATTTTATTGTAATTCATTAATTGTACATCTGCGCTTAGTTCCAAAATAAAGCGTAAAGCAGGTATATGCGTCGACGACCGAATTGATGCCCGACTTAGATATACCTTACTCATAGTCGCACTATACTGGGCATATCGAACGCCTGTAGCATCCATATTCTCAGCCGATATAGTCTCCGATTCCAAACTTTTTCTACTGTTTTCAGCAGACGTAAGCCCTGCCGTTACAGAAAAGCTAGTCTTTAAAGCACTAATCTTCGGGCTAGCATAAATCAACTCCACCCCCTTATTACTAGTCTTCAAATCATTATCAAAACGTGGGTTTTGAACCAAGTATCTCGTAGTCCCAGTTTCCTCTACCTTCGGTTTTTCTCCTACAACAGCTGTTGCCTCATAAGAAGGCAAATGAATAACTTCTAAATCATTCACCGTATTAATACCTCTTGAGTTTCGTTTATAAAAAATATTTGCCCGTAACACATGCCCTCCACTTCTCCATGATAAACTTGCCTCGAGTGTCTGTCCTAAACTTGCTTTTAAGTTGCTATTATCGGCCTCATAGCGTCGCACATAAATCCTAGATGTGCTTTCTGCCTGAATACCATTGTAAGCATTTAGTAGAATAATATCTTCAAACTTAGGCCCTGGATACAATTGTGCTAAACCGGGCGCTTTATACGAAAGCCCATAAGCAACCCCTACATTTAAGCGATCATTGAGTTGCATATTCATATTTACACGTGGCGACAATGAAAAGTGCCCGTTCATCACATCTCCTCGCAGCCCCACCCGCATGGCAAGCTCCCTCTCTCCGATAGGCATGCGCATAGCATCGTCTGCGTAAAACCCTAAATTATGTAAGGGTTTTGCTAACGAAAAATCATAATACCTATCCGAGTTCGCTGCTCCTCCTTGATTACGTGTCGGCATACTAGGATCGTACATACGTCCTTTCCCCAAATTATAATCATAACTATAATTAGAGCCAAAATTAACACGGTGCAATATTACTCCCGTATAAAACAAGCCATCCGCTTCCAGTCTTGCCGAAGCGTTTATAGGTTTATTATCCACATGGTCTATCGCTGTATAAATTCCCTCTGCATAATTACCCTCATATATCCCGCCTAACGTTTCATGTGTATACAATACGTAAGCCACGTTTACATCTGTTTCTCTATACGTCACTTGGCTACCTTCACGAAAGCCCATATTAAAGTTTATCTTCTTT
Source organism: Sphingobacterium sp. UT-1RO-CII-1 (assembly GCF_026711005.1). Lineage (GTDB taxonomy): Bacteria > Bacteroidota > Bacteroidia > Sphingobacteriales > Sphingobacteriaceae > Sphingobacterium. The sequence goes on from NZ_JAPPVJ010000006.1 coordinate 81,846, forward strand.
AGGAAAGATCGATTCAAGCTCAAACTTGTTCGTGCCGAAACATCCCAATTATAACCACCATACTTCACTGCCGGCGAGGTACTATCATCTGGGTCATGATTTACCTGATCAATAATCTTAGAATACCCAAAAGACACGTGCTGTTTCAACCGTTTACTTCTATCCAAGTAATTGGTCCATATCATGTTTCCATTAATACGTTTATATTCTTTTAGCTTATCTCTATTATCCGCATATGAGGTTACATAACCTATATCTACATTTAAGGATCCTAACTTATCGCCCAATCCGAAGCCTTTAGATAAACCGTAAGAAGTAGCGTTACTACGCACCTGCGTCCTAAAAAATGCAGGTGTCCTGCCGGCTTGTCTATCCACTAGCACCGCACCATTCGAAATATCGCCATAGCGCACAGGTGCCACTCCCGAAATCACTTCTATCCTTTCAATATTTTCCACAGGTATTTGCCTCAAGTCAATACCGCCGAATACATTTTCTCCCGAATAAGATTTATTGCTACTAGGGTTTCCTTTAAATCCATAGTCGCTTGGCCGAATCGAATGTGTCGCATTTCCCATCCCAAAATTACTGACATTCCTTCCTTGCATATTTCCATTATTACTCATCGTCATATCGTCCACAATAATGGCCACTCCAAAAGCGTTATTCAATTCTTGCACATTCCGCACTCCAGCTATTGTTTCAGTAAAGGCACTCCTTAATGTTAGGTTTTGCATATCCTGCACTGAAGGCGCCACATTTTCCCTATTGGGCAATCTATTCAACAAATCATTCAAGCTCAGGGCTGGAAAACGCTCTATCATTTCTCTATCGAATACCATAGACGAATTGCTTCGCTCTCCCTCCCCCGCCACAACGGGAATATCCTCAATCATTAAGCTATTATCCACCATCACAACAGAGGCTATACGTCCTGCTTCTTCGGTTTTAACTTGCCTCTTAATGGTTTTCTTTCCTATATATGTCCATTCTACATTATAAGCTCCGCCAGCCCTAAGTGTCGGAGCATGTAGAAAATACTGCCCTTTACTATTCGTCGTACTCTGTATACCCAACTCGACAATTTGTACACGCACCCCCTCTAACGGCTGTTTTTTCACATCCAACACCTCTCCGCTCAAAACAAGATCTTGTGCATTCACCACCATCACCGACCCCATGAACAATAAACAATAAATAATCACACTGCCCCCAAGCCTACCATAAGATCCTACTAATTTATACATACCTATTGCCAACAATTGCCAAGCCTTCCACACGTCAGAAAGGAGAGAAAATAATATAACCACCACGAACTACGCTGTAATTTTAAATCATTCTAAATAAGGGCGAAATTATAAAATAAATCCACTAAAAAACAATTATTTTAAATTATTCTAAATAAAGATTACTTTTACACCGTTTTATAAAGGGAGAGAAAACAGGTTATGAAAAAAAACATTGCGCTACTTATCCTAGCATCTGTAGTTATTTTTGCATCGTTTGGGAGTAAAAACACGAAAGTTCAAATTAATAATTTTACCGACAGTATTTTAATTGCACAATACAGACAGCCTCTATCTTTATGGCCTCAACCTGTTATTGACTCTGGGGTTATTTGGGAGGAATTTAGTTCGTTGCCAAAAATCGATAGCAGCTACTTCACTTTAATGGAGCAGCCGGATGTCAAGTTGGGCAAACTACTTTTCTTCGATCCGCTATTATCCGGGTCCAATCAAATATCCTGTAGCAGCTGCCACAACCCACAAACATCTTGGGCCGACCACCTTACCGTATCTGTTGGTAACGACCATATTGAGGGCACACGTAATACTCCCTCTTTATTAAATGTTTATGCCCGCGAAGAGTTGTTCTGGGATGGACGTTCTTCCTCCTTAGAAGACCAAGCCATGAGCCCTTTAGTCGCCCATCACGAAATGAACAGCAACCCCGAAGATATTATAGCCAAATTACAGGCTATTCCTAAATACAACGAACTGTTCATCCATGCCTATGGCAACAGTAATTACGATCTTAAAGAAGTTACTATGGCTTTAGCCTCGTTTCAGCGCACCTTATCGAGCCGCAGGAGCCGCTTCGATGAATTTATAGACGGCAATACAAATGCTTTAAAAGATCAAGAAATCCGAGGCTTACACCTCTTCCGTGTTAAAGCGCGTTGTATGAACTGTCATCATGGCAAATTTTTCACAGATGATGGCTACCACAATATCGGGTTAACGTACTATAAACGTAAGTACGAGGATCTTGGTCTTTACCATATCACCCATAAATCTCAAGATGTCGGAAAATTCCGCACTCCATCCTTACGTGATATTATGAACACTGGCCCTTGGATGCACAACGGGTTATTTAGGGATATGACCGGGTTATTAAACATGTACAATAGTGGCATGCAAATGAATTCGCCAACAGCCGCAGAAGCCCTACTCGACCCCATGCATCCTGTGACAGATCCATTAATGAAAAAACTCAATTTAAGCAAAGCCGAGATACAAGATCTAAAAGCTTTCTTAGAATCTATTACCGCTACAAAGTATAGAATGCGTCGTCCGGAGACCCTTCCTCGTTAAATCTACCTACTATTTACAAGCCTCTTATCCAATTAAGCATCACCTCTAAAACTTGCGGCGAGAATGTCTCTTCTATATCCATATATTCACTTACCGCTCCAGTTTCTGCCGTTTGGAAAAGGTGATTCAGATTAGGAAAAGACATTATTTTAAAATTCTCATTCCCTGCTTTTTTCAACGAGCGCTCAAACCCTGCTAAATTTTCGGCAGCCGTCACTTGCACATCTTTCTCTCCGTTTAAGGCTAATACCGGTATTTTTAGCTGCTCCAATATCGGTGCAGGATCATACTTCAAAAAATACCGCATCCAAGGCATAAAAAATCTACCCGCCGTCTGATCAATATTTCTATTCCCTTCCTCTCCTTTAAAGCCCATCTTCATTAGAAAATCATCGGGTTGTTTGTCCATCCACGCTTGCATTTCTTGGGCAAATATTGGCTTAAGCTCCTCATTATCCGGATGCTTCGCAGCAAGCCCTAATAGCATTTCTATAAACTCATCAGAGCGAACACGTTCTTCCGCATTCAGCTCCAGCTGTTTATTAAAAGCTTTCATCTGCTTCTGCATAATCTCCATCCCCGTCACCCCAAGCCCTGCCAAGCTCACAATAAAAGCCACGTCGTTTGATTTAATTGCAGCCATCGGCGCTATCATTCCACCTTCACTATGCCCCACTAAGCCCATCTTGTTTATATCAATTCCTTGCTGTTTCTTTAAAAACCCCAAACTTACCAGAACATCATCTGCAAAATCCGCTGAAGTAGCTCCCATCACATCACCTGTCGTTTGGCCTACACCACGATCGTCCACCCTTAAAACAACAATCCCATTACGGCTAAAATAATCGGCAATCACCCAGAAGGGTTTATGATTGAATAAAGTCTCGTCCCTATCCTGCTGTCCGCTTCCACTAATTAAAATTACAGCAGGCACATTTACATTTGTATCCGGCATCGTTAGTGTTGCTCCATACTGAATAGATTTATCCTCATTATGGTACACTACTTTTCTTTCTACATAGGGAAAAGGTTCTTTTGGTGTCTGCGGTCTATTAATGGTTATCTCTTTTTCCACTTTTTTCATCAGCATAGGCATAGCTCCTCCTTGTCTCCATTCCCCTGTTAATTCTGTTTTATCTTCATTAAAAGCACCATAATATCCCCCACCAATTACTTTAGAGAAAGCCGTCAAACTATCTATGGTTATGTTCAAGTCTGATACCTCCAAGCCCATAGCTCCTTGGTCGGGGCTATCAAAAACAGCCTTATACTGTTTCGTAACACTATCTTCCGACACCTTCAACACTAAACGTATGTTGCCTAGCTTACCTTCCCAGATCGAATTAGCAGTAAAATTCTGCCCCATTAATTGCCATGTAGCGCCTATAAATAAAATAGAAGAAAAAAATAGTTTTAAAATCATCAGCTAGTTAATTAGATGTTTTAAAGATAGACATATTTTCGGAAGCATCTTTTAAAAAAATCACCACCTACCGTAGTATCAAATCATTAAAACCCAAAAAGCGAATAAACCTCAGCTTTGGATAGCTATAGTTTATTCGCTTAGAATCTATTTCCTTAAAATTAAAAAGCTATGTTTAATTATTATAGCCTGGATTTTGTTTCATTAAGTTATTAGCATTCATTTCTGATTTTGGTATAGGCATTACAAACCTAAAATTTCCTGCTTCTAAAGTTTTGCCATCTTCCGATGGTATATCAGCACCTGTCCTTACCACCGGTAAACCTTTTCTTTTTAAATCCCAGAAGCGATGTCCTTCTAGTGCTAACTCTTTAAAACGCTCCTCCATTATATTTGATAAAGCAACATCTTTGCTAGCAAAGGTTACACCTTTGTAATCTGTTATACGCTGGCCTCGTAAAATATTGATATCACTTTCTGCACTGTTAGCTCCAGTATACTGATTTATTTCTGCTCTCGCTTCAGCTCTTATTAAATACATTTCGCCCGTACGGAAAACTTTAATATCAGCTACATTTTCATTTGAAGTAGCATAGCCTGTTCCGCTATATTTTTTTAAAATCTTATGTAGTTTGCCCGCTTGTTCCAAAATAGGTTCATCTATTAAATAAGCATTAAACCGCACGTCATTTTTTTGATCATAAGAATTCCATAATTTCTCAGACGGAGCCCAAGAAACACTCGCCGGTGCAATAATTTTACCATCTGTTTTTGTGAAGAGTCCTAAGAAAAACGAGCCTACTCTACTAGCGTTTGTTCTTTTCAATTTAAATGAAATCTCTGCAGACGACTTGTCTGTCCAGATATTATCAAACTCTGCTTGAGTTGCTAAAGGAATAGCATTAATATAATTGGTCGAATACTTAATGGCATCTTCCCAATTTTCCATATATAAAGCAATTCTAGCATGCAAAGCATCTGCTGTAACCAAATTCATCCGATAAACATCACTAAGAGAATTCTTTAACAGAGATTTAGAATCATTCAAATCCCTTAGAATCTTTGTAAAATACTCTTCCATTTCAATTCTAGCCTGATTTACTAACGATGCTTCCTCCATATAAGGCATTACCAAACCACCATCCTTATAATTGCCCGCATAATAGCGAAACAGTTCAAAGTGAGAAAAAGCTCTCAGCAACAAAGCCTCACCTTTAATATTCTTACTTCTTACTTCATCAGCGGGTTCTTCTACTACCGCATTAGGCAGCGCGCCCAAAATTCGATTGACGCGATCGATAACTCGGTAATAAGTTCTATTTGCCATGTAAGTATCACGGATTGTTATATCGTCGTAATTAAACTTCCATTCATGCGTCGACTGCGTCACATAAAAATCCCCATGCCTTAACTCATCTGACAGCACACCATTCATTTTGAGCCCCATTTCATAGCCTGTTGCTCCAGTAACTCCTTCAGATCCCAACGCACTATAAGCACCCATTAATAAAGACTCATTGTCTTTTACTGTCCTAAGTGCTAAATCGCCTCCAATAAAATCAGTTTCTTCAATATTCAAAAGGCTACTACACGATGTGCTTAGAGATGCAGAAAGTATAAGAGCACATATATACATATATATCGTTTTCATTTTGTATCGTATTTTGTGGTAATCTAAAATTTCAAATCCAAACCGAAGACAAACATTTTGGGATTAGGATATTCATTCAAACTAAGATTATCACTATCCTCAGGGTCTACTCCGCGCCAAGGGCTCCATGCCATTAAATTAAAACCATTAAAGTAAACTTGCCCTCCTTTAAATATACTTTTGCCATTATTCATCTTCATGTTTGGCAACTGATAGGCCAACGAGACACTACGTAGCTTTAAGAATTTAGCATTTTCCAAATCTGAGGATGTAAAGTTCTTAGAATATGCCGGTGATGGGAAAAACTTCTGATCTCCTGGTTGCCTCCATTGGTTAGTTAAAAGCTCTCTTGATTGATTAATTATTCCGGTATAACCTGCCGTACCATCAGTAATCCAATTTCTTGTATTATTACTTCTAACAACATCAAATTGGTATGAAAACAAAGCTCCGAGAGTAACTTTTTTGTAACGTACATCTAGATTAAACCCTCCCACATGTTTAGGTACAAAGCTTCCAAAATTGTAGAATTCCTCCGCTTCACTAAAATTAGTTGTAGAAGTTCCGTCAGGTTTTCTATAGATCGGCTTACCTGTTTGTGGGTCTGCTCCTAGATAATCATATGCGATATGCGTTCCATAGGCTAGTCCTTTTTTAATGATAAATGTTCCCAACAAATATTCTTCAACCAAACCTAGATCTGTAATTTCATTTTTATTTATAGCGTGATTTAGTCCGACCGTCACTCCCCAATCTTGTCTACGGAGTACGTCAACATCAACTTGGAATTCTATACCCTTATTCACCATTTTTCCTGCATTGATATCCATCGACGTAAAAGCTGTTGTAGAGCTCATAGGTTGACTAACGAACATATCAACAGTCTTATTAGAATACAAATCAACAACAAAACGTGCACGGTTATCATATATACCGAAGTCAACACCTAGATTTGCCTTATGAATTCTCTCTATCTTCAGGTTATAATTTCCAGGACTGCTCGGATACAACCCTCCAATTGTAGACCCTGGATAACTTATTGCAGAATAAGCGGGCATTTGTGTTCCTGCATAATTTACAACTCGCATACCTGAAAAGCTATAATCCCCTAAAGAAATACTACTTATATTTGGCACTACCCCATAAGAACCTCTTAACCGTACATCGGAGAAAATAGATTGCTTACCCATGAATTTCTCTTTAGATAAATTCCAGATCGCCCCCAAAGACCAAGTTGTAATTTCTTTATTTTCTGGATTTACTATTCTTGATGTTCCATCCCTACGTATATTACCATTTAGGGATATTCTATCATCATACGTATAATTTAAAGTTGCAAAATAAGATCTAATTCCATACCCTGAACGAGCACTAGCTGCGTTTTGCGGCATTGTTGCATTACCTTCTGTAGGTAAAGCTCCTGCTCCTTGTCCAGTCCAAGGCAAACTTTTATTCAAATTATATAATGTAAAACCAATAGCTTTCTCATGTACACGAATTCCTTCAAAATAACCAGCCGCCTGAAACTCATGAACATCATTCAAAATTTTCGAATATGTTAAGCTTGTCGTATTAATCAGCTGAGAATTAAAAGAGCTTCCTTCTCTAGCATAGCCACTCTGATACGTTTGTAGCGAACCTCTATAACTGTCTGGATTAATATAAGTAGAACGTAATGCATCAGTTGCGTCTATTCCTAAAATATTTTTTATTTTAAAATCATTTAAGAATGTATACTCCAAATTCACACTAGCATTCAACTTTACTCTACGCACGTGATCTCTAGTGTTCATATTATTTTCTAATACATTGGCAACACTTTTATTATTTAGCATTCCGCCACCGCCACCATAATTTAGACTTCCATCCTCTCTATAGGGATTGTCATAAGGTTTTGCTCTATAAATCATTTGAAAGGGGTTCACTGCACTATTCCCCACAAAATCACCTACCGCTTGTTTAGTCTGTGAATAACCTCCAAAAGCTGTCGCTTGCATAAAAAAATTATTTTTATTGAAAGTAACATTTGTTCTTCCTGTATATCTTTTCAATCCAGATGTCTTATCTATACCATCTTGCTGAAAAGCTCCTAATGATGAGAAAAACTTTAGTTCCTCTGTTCCTCCACTCGCATTCAACTCGTGTGTTTGCGATGTTCCGGTTCTGAAAAAAACATCTCTCAAATCGGTATTTATATTTCTCGTACTATCTAACTTTCTATCGTACTCTGCTAATTGAGCTTCTGATAAACTTGCGTTTGCTGGGTTTTTTCTACTGTAAAACCACCCTGGAGCACCAAAATTTGGTGTGGCTATACTGCCTACAACCTCTTCATAAGCTAAAAGTTCTGCTGTACTCATCAAATTCAATCGATCAAATTTTGGAGCCTTAGTCACCCCAAATTGGGTCTTCGCCGTAATGTCAATTCCACCTGATCGTCCCTTTTTAGTTGTAATTACAATAACACCGACCCCAGCTCTTGCTCCATAAACAGCTGCTGAATTCGCATCTTTCAGAACTGTTAAGCTTTCAATATCATTATGATTCAACGTTTGGAAAGCAGACTCTGAAGAGGGCACTCCATCGATAACATATAAAGGCTGAGCTCCAGCTCCAGAAATAGATTGCGTACCTCTTATTGTAATTCTAGCATTCGCTCCTGGTAAACCACTGCCTGAATTTGCTAATACACCGGGGGCTTTACCCTGCAATAACTGTGTAATAGATGCCACAGGTTGGTCGTTCAATTCTTTAGCAGACACAGTCGATGCAGCTCCTGCGAATTGACTTCTTCTAACCTGTGTATAACCAGTAATAACAACCTCGTCTAAAGCTGTTTCGCCACTTTCTAAAAGCACATTAATTCTACCCCTACTCTCCACAGCAATTCGTTGTTCAATATAGCCTAGATAAGTAAAAATAAGTGTTCCATTTCCCGGCACATTAATAGAATAATTTCCAGAGGCATCAGTTTGCGTAGCTGTACTTGTCCCCATGACAGTGACAGAAACTCCACTTAACGCAGCTCCATCTAAAGATGATGTAACCCTGCCCCCTACTTGCCTATTTTGCGCAATCGATTGTGCACACAGGCAGAAAAAGACAAAAATAAAACCGAGTAATTTTTGTTTCATATTATTTAGTTGTTTAATGTTTATTTCACCCTCAGTTAAAGGTGATGTTACTTTAGTTAGTTCTGCATTACATGAATGCGCAGACAATATACAGTATTAAATACTGAAATAAAAATATATATTAGCCCTTTTAAGTTTATTTATATCCTTTAACCGAAGAAAAATCAATACTCACTAAATATCAATCAGATACAAATAAAATTTTTATTCTAAAAGCAGCATTACATATAAAAAAAATACTATCATTAAAAGCAATATAATGGAGTATATTAGTGGTTCAAGATTTATCAAGTGTTCAAAAAACAATCAACTTTTTTCCACGTTGATCAAAATGATTTATTAAATCCATATATTACAACTATTGTCTCCCGCTCATTTTATATATCTGCAGATGAAAAAGATCGCCGAAATACTGAAACAAAACAAACATCGTGATTTTCCCTACCCTACAGGAAAGTGGCTATACTATCAAGAGTGGAACAGGGTTTTGTTTTTGCATTGGGAAGTTTCTTACGATGCTTTGCGTGCTTTAGTTCCTCAGGATTTACATATAGACACTTTCAACGGCAAAGCTTACATATCTATCGTACCTTTTACGATGGAAAAAATTAGACCTCGTTATCTACCTTCTGTGAAAGCAATTTCAGATTTTGACGAGATTAATGTCCGCACCTATATTAATAATAACGGAAAGCGGGGCGTATATTTTCTGAACATTGAAGCCGGAAAATCTATATCTGCTCTTGTTGCTAGGACGCTATCAGGATTGCCTTACGAGAAAGCAATCATTCACCGAGAGCAAGGTAAATTTACTTCTATAAACCCCTACAAAGGATTTCAACTCGCTGCAACCTACAGCATTGGTAACCTTAAAAAAGAAAAAACGAAACTGGATCGCTGGCTCACCGAACGTTATTGCCTCTACTTAGATAAGAAAGACCGGCTCTACCGCTATGATATTCACCACCTCGAATGGGAAATTCAAAAGCTCGCGCTCCATAATTTAAACATTGATTACAAAATCGGAGAGCTTCACTTTAAGAACTCTCCCGATCTATGCCATTATTCCAAAGGGGTCGAAGTATTGGCCTGGAATGCTATAAATATACCGATCGCAAGAAAGAGCGAGATATAATATTAGCAAGGGAGATCCCTACCAACAGAAACATGGGTATAATTTTCTTCATTTTAGTAAAAAGGGGAATTATAAAGTCAAATCGATTGTCAAGTGTTTATCGCTGCGCACATAAGTTGAAACCACACTATACTTTAAGCTCTTTTGTCCATCTTCTGCTGTTAAAATTTGCGAACTACCTGGATAAAGCACTATTTTCTTTGTCCCCTCTCCTTCCACAAGTTCCAATTCAAAATACAGATCACTATCATTCTTCAGTTCATAATACTTCGTCAGCACATTTTTATTGTTCGTCTTATGGTGGTAAGGTTTACCAAGCGACACACATGCTTCAAATAAATCGCGCACATGTTCTTCTTTTCCAAATAAGTATTTACTCGACCACGCTACGGTTCTTCCCTGTTCCAAGGCTTCGCGGATTGCCTCTGCCGAACGGTCTTTCGCCATCACCAATGTCATTGTACGGTGCACTCCTTCACGTGCCAAATCATAATCGTGCGCTATCAAATTATGTATATCTGTATTACCAATAACCGTTAAGTTTCTATCCAAAGCCCAGTCTAGCGCTTTCTTATGAAAGCCAAAACCATTAACGACTTCAATACCGTGTAGTTTTTTCTCTTGGTACATTTTCTCCACAAACGGCAGCCATTCATATGATCCTTCAATTTGCGTAGCTTTCCACCCTGGGTGATTCCAAAAGATAAATGCATTTTGATCTACTACAGCTTGTATTGCCTGTTCATCCATTGCGACGCTATTATCTACCACTAGGTTATGGTCATCATGAATAAACAACGCATTAAAATGTCCTGGTGGCGTTCCTCTCGTCACTTCCGTTCCTTTTATCAACAGCACATTATTTTCTTTCGCCATATTTTCAGCCAGCTCATACGAGCGTAAATTCCCTGGCTTTACATCATCCTTATGGGGCGTATACTCCACATGTTCTGTAAAAGAAATTGCGTCCACACCTTCCTTCCATGCTTCCTGCACACGTACATTAGGCCAAACATGTCCATCTGTAAAAACCGTATGCATATGGAAGTCACATTTCAGCACCTGCATGCCTTTTACCTCTGGTATTTGAATAATGTTTCGCTTTTTCGGATTGCGAAATTCATCAAAGCGTTGCACACCATCATCTGTCTGTGCCGTTAGCCCCAGTGTCATTAGCGAGCTAATAATAAATAATGTTTCTTTAATTCTCATATGTATATGACTGTTATTTTTGGTGTGAAATCCTCATCGGTCACTATCTTAAAAGAAACACTAAGGATTTCCTGATCTGATTAATTGCCACAAAACTAAGCTTGCTATATCACGAGAATGTTAACAACATATTGTATTTCTATGAATAGCGTTTTTTAACTCCCACCCGTTATTGACCACAGTATGTGAACAAAAGAAAACAAGACTGCGCAACTCAACAGCAGATTACACTCCCCCCATTCACCTCCATCTATACCACAAATACCCAGTAAGTAGAAACACTACTCCCAGCCCCCACCAAAATGTGCTCATCTTCCACTTTTTAAAATAGCTGCTTTCCCCGCTATATTGCTCCTCCAATAACCTTTCCGCATAGCTGCTATCCGCTTGCCTCGAGCCCCCTTTCCGTTGCACACTACTTTCCCATAGTGCTATTGCTCCCTGCTTGCCCCATAGCCCGCTGTCCGGGTGATAATAAAAAGCACTATCTGTTTTCAAATACCAATAGCGTCCTGTGCTATCCATATAGTCAAATAATTCCCACTGTCTATTCTGCGATTCGACATAGCTATCTTGCCGATCTGCACTAAACTGTTCGCGCTTAAATTTAGTCGATCGGCAAGCTATCCCCAGCAGCAACAGCAGCCCTAAAACAACATACTGTACCATCTTCTTCTTTTTTTCGTAGTAATCCTTCCTATTCTGTCAGCCAGTCTGCCAACGCATATATCGTCCGTCGGTGTCTACGCCTCAACTCTACCCTATTATTGCTATTCCCTTCCACCGTCAGCAAATACTCGCTTTGCACCGCTTTCACCAAACCTACGTGATTGATGCGCTTTGCTTTCGTTCCATAAACCCCAAACACATCGCCCCGCATCACCTCCGTAGCCCACGCCTTCATCTGCTTTCGCCCTATTGCAACGGTTTGTCCGCCATAGGTTTTTGCTTTCGGAAACAACGCCGGGCTCCAAGGGTTACGCGGCGCTGCAAACCCCGCCTGCCCATAAACCCAGCTCACAAATGCTGCACACCACTCATACCCCTTCCCTAGGCCTGTATACCGCAGATATTCCTCCACTCGAGGGCCATCATTCCTGCCTGTCGCCTCCTGCACACCCAGCTCGGCTACCGATATCTGTACAATACGCTCCCTTTCGTCTAAAACACCACCTTCAATGCGGCCAGGACTGCATAAAGCAATAAAAAGAACACCGAAAAATATACCACACACTTTTGCCATGACGTCAATTGATTAAAATGAATATTAAACTGCTGCCTAAACATCTTGAAAGGCTTCCACAATAACTCCTGCAGCCACACACTCGCATATACAGCCACCCAACCTAGCAGCAGCCCGAATATAAATAAGGTTAGTGTACCTACATCTAACAGACCTGCCCTTCCGTCAAAAAACTGTATTCCTTTAGCCAGCAACCACCAACACGCTGCAAGCAAGCATACTCCCAGCCAAAAAACAGGTTTAGCACCTCTTCTCAAACCAATTCTGCCCACAGAGAGCATATTGTCATTATACATGATATCCATGATTCTTTAATTTTAAGATGCCGTGTCCGAAAATCCTCCCGTCCACGGCATCAGGTTAATTAATACACTACCGCAATGTTATCTTGCTCTCAGCGAAGCTACCTGCGACCAATCGCCAATGCCTCTTTTGTTACGCGCCCGCACACGTAAGTAATATATTTGGTCGGGCTCCGTTACAGCATAAATATTTCCACGGCTCGAGCTTGCCTGAAATGTTTCTTGCCATACCGGTTGGTTATCCTCTCCCAATATATTGGTTACTTGATATTCATATAACAAAGCGTTCCTCACCGGCTTATACTTCACTTGCATTTGCCCTTTCTGCCTACCGTCTAGCAATTTAGCGTCTAGCACCTGGTCTGGCACATCAGAGGGTTTTGGTTCAACTTCCAGAATCAAGCCCGAACTCAAAAGCAAAGAGCGCGACCCTTTACTCACCTTATTCACATAAAATGCAAGATCCTTTAAGCTTAATGCCAAAACATCTTTCGCATCGTTCTTTTCGGCAATCTCCAACAAACTACCTCCTCGGCTTGCCTTCTGCCATTTGGTTCTAAAATCCATCACTTCGGCCTCAAAATCCTCCAGTTCTAGGGGTAATGCGGTAAAAGTTGCATGTCCTGTCATACAATCAAGCACTTTGCCTACCAAAGTATTCAGTTCATCATCACTTAAACCTGAATAATCGAGCACTACTTTTTTAACTCTCATTTTTCATTTCTTTAAAAGGGAGTTCCCTCCCGTTCTACAATCTATGTCCACAACACTCCGGATTATTGTGTTACCCAAACATAGCGCTGGTTACGAGCGAAATAAAAAACTAGGACAAAGACGGACAGGTACGGACAGTCTATTGCTAAAAATCGGACAGCTTTACACACTCTATAGCACATTGCCAGCTATTCATCACTTTTAGCGACTTGTTTTTCACTTTCAGCGATCCCTTTTTTGCAATCAGTGAACACATTTCATCAACAACTGATCACTATAAGAGAAAAAGCAACCCCTTGTTATTAAATTGCAATCACATTTCCCAAAAATGTGATCACATTACAACATTAAGCGACAACTATTTCACTCCAAGTGAACACTTTTACCAAACAAGTGAATCCTTCGTAGCTATAAGTGATCACATTTTCACACAAAGTGATCCCTTTGTGTGAAAATGTGATCACTTTGTCTCAACTTGCATCCCCTTTACAGTACAATCCAATCACTTTGCACCAAAAACCGATCACCTTTCTCCGCAATGTGTTCCCTTTTCGTCACTAAGTGGTTGGTAAAAGCCACATAGTGTTCGCCTTTTCGAAATAAGTGAACACTATGTGCCAACAAGCCAACACTTGTTGTCACATTGTAATCCCCCACTGCCAACAAGTGATCACTTTTAGCGGGCTTTCCGTTTAGTATTTTATCAAACCCTCTTTAAATAAGTGGTTAAGATCCATTTTTCGTCTCCTTTTCTTTGGCCAATTTCGAATAGGTCCATGCTCCTTTTTCATGCCTTGCCATCAGCATCATCACATCCGCTTTGAGATAATAAGACCTGTTACCAATTTTTTTCACAGGAAACAGTAGTTTCCCCAGTACCTCTTTATAGAAAGTACTTCTACTTATTTCCAAATAATCAATCACTTCCTGCACGCACATGTGCTCTGGCAAGTCTTTCTGCCCCCTTCCAGAATCAGCATTCTGCTCCGGCTTTCCCTCAGGAAATCCGATCAAATATATTTTCTGTACAAGCAGCCTCTCTTCTTCACCCAAGCTATCCATTTCCGCCAGTAAGGCATAAACCAACTTCAACTGTTGCACAAGATTCCCCTTTTTTTCTATATAAAAATGAATTAAATTAAGGGTTAGGTTTACGGAATTCTGTATTTTTTCAACTTGATTAGGCGTCAACATCACAAAAATATTAGCAGGGCATAGCGCAGCCACACAATAATAAAATATTGTTCTTCCCCCTGTAGGTTTACAGATATGGATAGCCACTAATTATATACAACAAAGGGGCTTAATTAGTCCTCTTTGTTTAGCCAATCATTCAATTTTCCTTCTTCTCTCAACCTGGCTTCCATCACAGGAGAGAGATTCAGCAACCCATTCTCCGACTTTATCCCTTCCTCTATAGCCTTCAGTTCCTCAAACTTCTCCAACATAAGCTTCAATGCTTCCATAGCCTCTTTTACCAAATACACCCTCTGCTCTTCGATATCTATGCGTTCAATACTCTTTTTATTAATATTTATGCCTTTAAAAGTCTCTATATAGCCTTCTTCTAGCACTTCCTTTACCGCGCTCGACCTTCTTTTGTCCTTCACAAACATGCCATTTTTCTTAAGTCTATAGCCCCCATCTCCTTTTCTTATTAACATGAAGGTATGCTCTAAATCTTCGCTGTACCTCAGGAGAAACAGATCTTTTTTAAGTACACTTTTCTGTTGATACACTTTACTCATCATTTTCTCTGTACGGAAGTGTTTTTTATGAGCCCTATAAAAAACCCGAAACGCCGAATAGGCCAATACCCATACCTGCAGCTGATATACCATTCGTTGTATATTCTCCTTTCCATAAGCAGGTCCATCCCAATAATAATACCATCCGTTTAAGAGCTTCACAAATAAGAATGGGCAGACCACAAGCGTTATAAAGAAAAACAACAACATTTTCGTTATAAACTCTACATAAGTATTCCAATCACGAAATCGCCAATAAAAAACAAGCTGCACTAATAAATCGGCTATCCAAAAAGTCACATACATAAAAGCTGTCCAGCTCAGCAACATCAATATATGCTCATTCATTTCTGGCTCTATTTTGTCCAGCATCTCGATCTGCATCAGCCATAGTATATAGCCTCCTACCAACGCCAAAACACCCCGACCAGCCCATTGCTTGGTCAGACAATTTTTCACGAAATTCATCTTTATAAAGTTTACTTACAAGCTTGCACTATTTGGTTAGTTACTTAAATATTTCTCTGTATTCTCTATCATTCTGAGTGAGATAAGCCCACTACGTATGCTTATATTGATACAGAAAGAAATATTTCACCGCAAGCTCTACATATTTGGTCGAAATATTAGCCTTCATATCAACTATTGATTAATTACGCTTAAAATAAGAAATACTGCTCTACTAATCAAACTATTAGCAAAACACAATCGTTTTAAGACAGCAATTACAAAGCATTAGCCTTTATTTCACAGCATAGGTCCCTTTGGGACGCCTTTTTATATTTTCAAACCATCTAGCTTAGTCTTTATAGTGTGTAACATATTGTCTGCACACTTTTATCCGCGATACGACTAGCCAATTAGTAAAATAGCCGGATAGCAACTAAACAACTGAAGCACAATCTCCATAGCAGCAGCCTAAGGAACGAACGTGCACAAACAATCGAGCTTGCGAGCTCTAGAAGTAACTGTATGAAAGCTTACATCATAGCCCTATTAGACATCCCCCCTTGATTCTGATTCATCGTTCCGAAAAATACCATGTGATCATTACACTTTGTAACTCACTACCAAAACAACTATGCACAGAGTTATACACTATTTCAACAGCTACAATATTTTGGAGAAAGCTACGCAAGACTTTCTTTATAGTCACGGGCGGATACAAACGTTTAGTAAAGGCAGCTACTATATTCACAACCAAGAGACGAAGCACGACTGGTGCTTTCTTTTGGAAGGTTTGCTCGGCTATGAGGTCATCAGCGACACCGGCTCTGCCCTCGAGCAGCTATGCCCTACGCAGAGCTATTTTGTGGGCACTAAACACCTATACAGCTCATCAGCCAAAAACACGGCACTTATTTTTCTGCAAAATAGCGTTGTTTACAGCATTAGCAACCACAATTTAAGGCTGGGCATCGCACAACACCCTGAGCTCGACCACGTCTATCATATTCTTAAGCAGCACGAACTCAACCTGACAGCTATTTTTCTCCGCCTTCCTAAAATAGCACGAGAAGAGCGGCTGTCCTACCTCTACCATTCTTTACCTGAGGTCATCGGCAAACTTACTATCCAACAAGTCTGCTCGTTACTGGGCTACACCGACAATCGGCAATATTATAAAGCTTTAAATTATTATTTCGAAAATAGACTGTAGTTTGTAATTTTCCGTCACTACAATAAATAAAAGATTGCTGCACTCGCTTCTTACTTGTTCTTACCAGTTTAATTCATAATTGGTACTTCTGCCTCCAGAATCTGCTTTAAATAAAACTTCTTTTTTCACCAAATCTGTAATATCACGCAATGCAGTGTCCGTTGACACTTTATTCATCTTTGCCCATTTTGAAGAAGTTAGGTTGCCTTCAAAATTATCCATCAACTTATTTAGCATCATCCGCTGTCGATCATTCGCTATCTTAGAACCATTTTCCATCCAAAAATGATGCTTTCTAACTACTTTATCTATTATTGTACTTGAAGCAAGCATGGCTGCTTTAAGGCAGTTCAGAAACCAAACAATCCAATCTGTAATATCGGAATCTCCTTTTTGAATCTTCTCTAAAACAGTGTAATACTTTTTTCTTTCTCGCATAATTTGAGCCGATATACTATAAAAGCGTCGGTTTACACCATCAGCCTTTGACAATTGCATATCTGTTAGTGCTCGTGCAATACGCCCGTTTCCGTCGTCAAATGGATGTATTGTCACAAACCACAAATGAACAATAGCGGCTTTCAGCACAGGATCCATACCTGTATCTGTATTAAACCACTTTATAAATGTATTCATCTCTTCTGCGAGCCTTTCCGGTTTTGGCGCTTCAAAATGCACCACCTCTCTTCCCATACCTCCCGACACCACTTGCATATCACCAGTTCGCCATTGTGCAACCTCAATTTTATACAATCCACTTCTTCCTGTTGGAAATAAGGCGCCATGCCAAGCAAATATCCTATCTATACTAAGCTTTTTATCTATATGCTGCGTAGCATCTATCATCATCTCTACAATGCCATCAACATGCCGGTCGAAATTTACTAATCCAGAATTATCTAAACCCAACCGAGTCGCTATCGACGATCTCACTTGCTCTGGGTTTAATATTTCCCCTTCTATTTCTGAAGATTGAACAACATCCTGAATAAGGGTTTCTAAGTTTGCTTCGTCCTTCAATTTAAAGCCCAACAGCTCTACCTTACCAATAATCTTTCCTTGAAGGTGTCGCACCTCACTTAATAGATCTAGTATTTTTTCATCTTCCCACAGAAAATCTGTCCAATTATGTCGTTCATGTATATATACTGCCATAGCTGTAAAAATATATGCGGTAAATATAATCATTATTCTCCGCAAAAAATGCGGTGAATAAGCCTAATATTCTCCGCACCCTATTTATAACCTCTCAAAAGTAACTCATTATTAACATTGCAACACCATAATAAAACCTCCCTAAACCTATTCCGGGCTTTAAGAATGCTTTTAGCGAAACAGCATCCCAGTCTTGATTTTTGATTACTTTTTATCAAGAAAAAGTAAAACTAAACACAGCCGTAACGAAATAAAAAAACATACCATAACAAAACTGTAAAAGTAAAAGACAAATCGCCGCACTACGCTCGCGATGACGTGAAGGAAAAAAATCACCTATGATTATACAATATACTCAAACTGACCTCAGATATTCCAAAGTTCACCTCCTGATATTCCAAAGTTTAAGTGCGGATATTTCAAAGTTTGAGCGAAAATATTCCAAAGTTATTAACTATATTTGACTTAAAGAAAGGATGTTAATATGTCACAGTGGATTAAAAGAACATTAGCGGAGGAAATTAGAAAGAGAGTAAATCAATACCCTATTCTTGCGGTAACAGGCCCTAGGCAATCTGGTAAAACCACATTACTCAAAGTTCTTTTCCCTGATTACACATACGTATCTCTTGAAAACCCTGACAATCGTTCTTTTGCTTCAGAAGATCCAAATGGCTTTCTCAAGCAGTATTCAGGTCAGGTAAT
This sequence comes from Sphingobacterium sp. UT-1RO-CII-1, assembly GCF_026711005.1. Classification (GTDB taxonomy): domain Bacteria; phylum Bacteroidota; class Bacteroidia; order Sphingobacteriales; family Sphingobacteriaceae; genus Sphingobacterium. The sequence continues at coordinate 100,522 of NZ_JAPPVJ010000006.1, forward strand.
TTTGGACGAAGTGCAACGGGTGCCTGAATTATTTTCCTATTTGCAGACAGCTGTAGATGAATCTGGCAAGATGGGGCAATATATTCTCTCAGGTTCTCAAAATTTCCATTTGCTCCAACATATTACACAATCCCTAGCTGGAAGGGTAGCTCTATTTCGCTTATTACCTTTAGACACCCAAGAATTAGAACAGGCAGGAAAACTTCCTGGCAACTATCTAGAAGCTTGCATAAAGGGTTGCTATCCCGCTATCTATCACCGGGGCATTGATCCAACAGATTTTTACGCCAATTACATCCGTACCTATATCGAAAAAGACGTCACCGAACTGATCAACATTCGAGATTTAAATAGCTTTAGAACTTTTTTGGGTTTGTGTGCTGCACGGGCCGGGCAACTATTAAACCTTACAGCTATGGCCAATGAGTGCAACATTTCTCAGCCTACTGCAAAATCTTGGTTGTCCATTCTAGAAAGCAGTTATGTTGTTTTTCAGCTCTACCCCTATCATGAGAATTTTAATAAGCGATTGGTAAAAACCCCTAAGCTTTATTTTTATGATACTGGTCTACTTACTCATTTACTACAAATCAGAGAGCAGCAGGAGCTGGCAACGAATCGATTGAAAGGTAATATCTTTGAAAACTTTATAATTGCCAATTTTCAAAAATTCAATGAAAACAGCTATCAGCACTTACAGTTCTATTTTTGGCAGGATCATAACGGATTAGAACTTGATCTCTTACTCAAAAACGCCAGTGGTTTTGAGGTGTATGAGGTAAAATCTACACAAACATTAAGCGCTAGCTTATTTAAAAACTTAAAACATTTCGCAGAAATAGCCAAACCTCAAAACGTAACACCCCATCTAGTCTATGGTGGTGAAGAAAGCCTAATACGCAGTGGTGTGCAAGTACTGCCTTGGAAAATGACGTAAAGTAATTCACACTTACGAGACTTATCATTAACAAGTAGGACCGACCTCGGATGCTGTCGCGTAAAGAAAGCAATCAAAAAGACCGAACAGAATAGGTTTCCGAAGTGAAGCGTAGCGAAACGGCTTAAACCTATTCTGGGCTTAAAGATGCTTTTAGCGAAACAGTATCCTAGTCTTGATTTTTGATTACTTTTTATCAAGAAAAAGTAAAACGAAACACAGTCTTAACAGCATAAAAAAACATACCATAACAAATCATCTCGAAAAAAACCTTTGTTATAACACAAATTTTCAAAAAACATGTGTCTTAACTTTGCTTAAAGCAAAAGATAGAAATACATGAAAAAGAAAATCATAAAATACAGCCCTTACATTTTCATACTCCTTTGGGGGTATGCTGCCATCGTCAAGTTATACCACTGGGATAGCAGCCGCAGAGAAATGCAGCTACAGATTTTCCCAGGCTGGCTGGCGAATATCTTGTTCTGGTTTATCCCCCTACTAGGGCTTATCGTTGCGGGTTTGCTCATACAGCGCCGCACAACTTTAATAGGCATCAAAGCCTCTGTCGTTTTACTCGGCCTATTTACACTTTACCTCGCTTTAGGGGCCGCCAAAGTTTTTGGCAAAGTTCCCTGCGCCTGTGGTGGCATACTCAACAATGCCAGCCATATAGAACACATTTTTTTCAATATAGCATTTATTGCTTTAGGTATATATACATGGATATTGGCCTCTAGAAGCCTCCCTGTTGGAGACGTCCAGATGGATGCAGGCAGAAGGGAGGGTAGCAAAAACCAGTGACTAACATAGGCTTGCAGGGTGCAGACCTCCCCTGCCATACATCATATGTGTTATCCTCTTTCAGGCAAAGGTCAAGGTATTGCCAAGAGGCAGGTCATGCAACGGACCTGGGTAAATCGAAGCATACGAACGTTTTAATACTTTTTTATTATGAAAAAACTATTTAAAAACTTCAACATACTGGGCTTAGTCGCTTTTATCGCTGCTGGAATATTCGCTATTTCATGGACAGAGATAAAAAAGAGTGATCCAAACGGTTTGTTTTATGAAGTAGAGTTGATTGATATTAATCAACCTGCGACAGACGCTAACCTCAAGATCAAAGGGCTCTATCCTGGATCTACTCCTGGTGAGCAGCCAGTCGGAGATTGTGAAGAACCTAGTGGAACACTATGTGCTATTAAAATGAACATAGCCGATGGTGACAACATTCCAGTTACTGTTGAAGAAGCGGCGACAGACGGCTTAATAGAAGCTAGGTTACATAGAGCATCTCTGTAAAGATTCAATCAATTCTTTTATTCACAAAGGCTAATATCTTTTAAAGGGGGAGGCAAAAGCCTCCTTCTTTATTAACGTATGTTATCCTCCAATTTACCACGTTCCAATTCTGTAGGCGGCAACGGAAACAGCCAATTTTTACTATTGGGCTCCAAAGTATAAGTTTTGCCTTCCAGCGTTCGCTGAAAACTCACTGGATATTTTCCCTCACGGTTCAATCGCCTTGCATCATCCCAACGCATCCCCCGCATGAACAACTCTTTACGCCGCTCCATTAATACCAGCTTTGTCATATCATCCACATCAGTCATATTCAATACTTGATAGTTTCGATACCTTTTTGCTCTAAGCCGATTTATATCTGCCAACGCTTTAACATCCTCGCCAGAACGGGCATAACATTCTGCACGATTCAACAGCATCTCACCAACACTAAAACCTGTAAAATAAGAGGAAGCTCCTCTCCCTGCAAAAGAACCTATAAAAACCGTATTTCCTGCAGCTCGTTGATAAAACCCCTTCTCTTTACGTAAATCGTTATCATCAAAATCTTGAAAAAACTTTTCATTTGTTCGAAAACGACTTGGTGTCATAATAGCCCCGGTTTTACACACTGTGTAAAAAATTAACTCAGGATTTTCTGCACCATTGAGCCTAAAATAACTGGTATATTCACCTGTGATATTACCAGTCAAATTGTTATAATCTATAAGTGAGTTCATCTTTTGTAGTACTTTGTCAGCATATTCCTGTGCCTTTTTATAGTCTCCCATTTGCAAATATATTCGGCTAGCTAAAGCTTCCACGCTTAACAATCCTGGGAAATATGGATTTTTCCCATTATCTACAGAATGTTCCTGTCCTATTTCTTCAGCCTCATGCAGATCCTTCAGTATCTGCACATACAGTTGCTTCAAACTTGACCTCTCATAACTCACATCTAAATCATAATCTAAACGCAAAGGCAACCCCATTTCTTGATCTGCAGTTTGAGGGTCATACGCCTTACAAAACAATTGGGCAAGCTGGTAATAGTTCCTGGCACGATGGAACCGAGCCGCTAATCGTACCTCCAACTGTTTCATGTGCTCATACTTAGTTGTAGGTTTTACTCTCTCTACGTCCATTGCTAAATTAGCGTAGGCAATGCGTTCGTAAGCAAAGTTCCAGTCCAAAATCTGCTCGTCAGATTCATATCCTTCATTTTCCCACTTAAATATATGTTTATAAATAGGATTATATTGCGAACCAACAATTAAATCGGCCTCGCTACCAAGCGTATACTCATCGGCAGCTACAAATGCTAAATCATTGGAGCTAACTAGCAGCAGGTCATTGGCCATGATAGCATGATAATCTTTAATCGTTTTAGGCACCACCTGATGTGCCTCACGTTTAATATCCAAAAACTCTTTACCACATCCTGAGCAGAAAAGTCCAATAAGAATAAATAAGTATAGTTTGTTCATGATTTCATATTTTAAAAGTTAGCCTGTACACCAATGGAAAATGATTTTGGTGTTCTATATTCTGCTCCTGCAAAGTCAGGGTCTATCCCCTGTTTATTTGCTTTCCACAGTATGCCCAAGTTTCGGGCATAAGCAAATAGGCGCATCTCTACAAATCCACCGGTGGCGGAACGTGGTAAGGTATAAGACAGGTTAATATCTTGCAACCGAATATGATCACCACGAGTGACCAATATTTCAGAATGATTATATATAAGACCAGAATAACTTAAAACTTCACCTGTTTTCGTTTTTGCAGGAATGTACGTGTATTTTTCATCTCCAGACTTCTGCCATCTGTCTAGAAAATCCATATGATAGATTAAGCCATTTGACTCTGAACCACTTGATGTGCGCTTAAATACGTAGTTGCTCTTCCAACTCAAAAGGAAATCAAGAGTAAATTTTTTATATGAAAAAGTATTTCGGAGTGAGCCATACAGTGGAGGCACTTTAACACCTACTCGCAAAAAGTCAGCAACAGATAAGCTATTAAAATAAGCTACATAATCTTGTGAAAACTCGCCATCATAAAGCACATACGGCTGCCCATTTTCAGCATTCAAACCAAACCATTTTGTTGCGAGCACTATATCTTTACTTTCGCCTACAATAGGCAATACATTGCTTGATGTTAAATAACTAGAAGTCATTACTGCATCATTCCCTTTATAATTAATCACCTTATTGGTAGTGTAACTCAATAGTAAATTACTACTCCATCCCAAAGCTCCTACCAGATTGCGACTATTCACCTGTAGATCCCATCCTTCACCGCGGAGATCTGCATAATTAATCTTACTTGAATTTAGTGTTGCACTATTAGGGTTAATCCCTGTACTAGGAGGCAATAAATCCTCACCAATTAAATCATGTGACCATTTTGCATAATACTCTACTGTACCAGCCAACCTATTACTCTTTAATTTGTAATCTACTGCCAAATTGAGCGTGTTCACCCTCTCCCAACGTAAAGAAGGGTTACCCACACTACGAACATATGCCATATACAAATCAGTATCGTACAAAGTGCCACTCATCGATATTGTCGGATAAGCGCTCACGCTCTTGTTCACATTGCCTGCGCTGCCATAGGTAGTCCGCAACCTGAGGTAAGGCAGCCAATCTACCGCATAAAAATCTTCTTTACTGACATCCCAGCTTCCACCCACAGACCAAAGCGGCGTGCCCTTTTGGTTGGTCTTCACGCCAAAAAGATTGGAACCATCCCAACGCGCAGAACCCGACAAAATGTAACGCTCCTTAAAAGTATAGCTGGCATTTCCAAAGTACGACAGGTAGCGGTCGGTAAATTGCCGCCTGGTCGATGATGGAGCAGGCAAACGCATGTTTGTACCGCCCGGGTGGTTTTTATAATATTCCAAATAACTATATGTAGCCGTACCTACTAAAAGATCGGGATCATAATTGTACAAGGTTTTCCCTGGAAAGGTATTCTGCACAAAGCTGCGGATTTCTCCTCCTGCCAAAGCTGCGATAGCATGATCTCTCCCAAAACTCTGCGTATAGTTTAGTTGCGCACGCCCCGAGTGGCTAGCCGAAGCGTTAGGATTTCCCTCCTGATAGATGCCCGCATTAGGGACAATCATCTTGCCATCAGGCTGCGTAAATTTATTGATCAGGTCGCGCGCATAATAGCTGTCCTTATCATAAACCACACTGCTCTGGCCACTTCCTTTCACATATTGATAGGTCGCTAGAAAGTTAAAACGCTCTAAAAAACTATATTTCAAGCCTAAGTTAGCCCGCAGCTCTTCCCGTTTACTACGCTTGTCTACTAAATTTCTATCTTCCAAAGGCCTATACTCCCAATCGAGCAGCCCCATTTCTTCAGCACGCTGTACATAAGCGTGCCGTAGGTCTTTAATAACAGGAAGCGCATTCCCCTCTTCGTCCATCAGACGGGTGTAGGGAGACAGGCCAACATAAGAACTATAACCTTCTAAATCTCTTATCCCTAAACCATTGTTTTTGCCCCGCTGCTCGGCATACCACAAACTAGCACTAACTTCCATATCCTGAAAAGGCTTGAAAGTATTCTGCAGATTGAGGTTGATACGGTTATGATCATTACCGATAATATCCGAGCGCCCTTTATCATAATTGGCTGAAAAGAAATAATTATAGCGTTCGCCACCGCCCCTACCGCTCAAGGCATGTTGCTGCGAAACCGACGATTGGTACAGGTGATGCATCGCTTCTTCACGCACTTCTGTTTGCTGCAAAATAGCTTCTTGGCGATCAAAGTCCGCCCTGGAGAGCGTGCCGTTTTCCAGCGCAATCAACATTTCAACATACTCCGGAAAGGCATATTGTTGCACTCCCTCTTTATAAAGTGCGCCATACTCATATTTTTCTTTTTCAATTTCCATAACTACAGATGACGGCAGCCTATTGCGGCTGTACAGCAGGTCGGGCTTCTGCCCGATAGTCACATTACTGCTCAGCGAAAGCTGCGACCTTTCGTTATAGCGCCCCTGCTTGGTGGTAATCACGATCACGCCGTTAGCTGCCCGTGCACCCCATATCGAAGCAGCTGCAGCATCTTTCAATACCGTTACACTTTCCACATCATTGGGGTTGATGCTTGAGATATCACCCTCGTATGGAAAATTGTCGATCACAATGAGCGGTGTAGCGTCTGAATGCAGGGTAGCTATGCCCCGCACCCGTATATCTGCTGTTTCGGTGCCGCCGGGGTTCACAAACTGCACACCCGAAGCCAGACCTTCTAAACGCTGCAGGATATTGCCACCTGTCGAGCGGTTTAGCAGTTCGTTATTTACCACCGTAAATGATCCCGTTGCACGCTCTTTAGGCACTTCATAAAACCCCGTATGAACCACTTCCACCCCTTCGAGCTGCGAACCATCTTTCTGCATATACAGCTTAAGATCTGCCTGCTCGGAAGCAACCCACAACCGCTGTTCTGTATAGCCTACATAGCTTACGAAAAGGGAATCGGGCAGGCTAACATCTGAAAATACGAAACGTCCATTACTACCGCTCTGCACAATCTGCCCACTCTTAACAAGGCGTAAAGTTGCGCCCGAAAGCACATCGCCGCTTGCTGAATAAACCGCACCGCTTAACTGCGCTTTAGCACTTATCATCAAAAGCGATAAAGCAACTAATAAAACTAACTTTCTCATAGCCGTTTAAGATTTATCAGTCGTATAAGTATAATCCAGGTTCATCGGTATTTCAACGTCTCTGCCAGCAAGCACATCTTTCACCAACTGCAAATCGTAGCCTTTAGTTCCTGTAAAAGCGATTAACCTGCCGTCTTTAATCCAAGCCATACGGCTTATCACCGGGCGGTCGAAAAAGAAACTGTTTAATATGCCCGATTGCGGGCCAAAAACAATAGGTATGTCCCATGCTCTGTCCCGCCCAAAGTATAAAGCTTTATAGTCATAATCGGACAGCATCACAGCCAGCACTTTTACGCCATCTACATCTTTGGCTATTTCATTCCAAGCATCCACTGAACGCACGCAGGGCGCACACCATGTGGCCCAAAAATCGATAATCAATAATTTTTCATCAGCAAATTCGGCTATTGTTCCTTCCTTTATTTCTCCGCTAGAGTTTACATATCGAAAAGCGACATTGCTGATATAAGAAGGGATGGAATCGCCTAATTCAAGATTCGGTGTTTGGCTGTAATCTACTTTGTACGCCACAAGAGGAAACCTGTTGATTTCCGCTTCGGGATTAAACTTTAAAGCAAATTCATTAGGCTTCCTCCTAAAGTCGTAGGTATATTTCACATCAACCTCGTAAATTTTATCTTCAAAGTTTTCGAAGTTATAAGCGGTAGCAGCAGTCGCCCCACCTTGGCGGGGCTCCTGAGCCTGTGCTTCCACTACGGAAGCAAAACTAAACAGCACACAAAATATCGTTAGCAGCACCGCAGCTGATCGCCTTCCGTCACGGCGAGTAATGCGAAGCAGCCTCTCTTTTATTGCTAAAGCCCCTCTTACCCTATTATCTCTCTCCACGCCATAGCCAGTTGTCCCGCGGGCGCGGGACTCCTGAACATTACAACTAAACTGATAATAAATTGTGCTGAGAGACAGCAATAAACATTGAAAGCTATTTAGAAATAAGTAATATCTATTCTTTATAGGTGTTGAAAGGGCATACCTATCCCCTTTGCGTAAAAATCGCATCATAATCATTTGGTTTTTAATTCTTTTTAATGAATAAATAAGTCAAAAAACCGACTTTCCTCCCCATGTTTATGCCATAGGGAAAACGCAACAGCTTGGGAATACTAAAAAATCAGGCTATATTTATTGTGCAAACATGAAATTGACCGATTTTTAGCAAACTTAAAAACTGTATAGTTTTTATAGGAAAAGTCGGCAGACAAATGCAGAGGGCACGTTAAAGCATTATTACGCTCAAACGCTTATACTATGTTTTGAAAAGGTTTTAATAGGCGCCTTTTCATTATGTAATATATTGGCTGATAAGCCTACCCTTTTTGCATCTGTTTATTTTTTGCCTGCCGTTAATCCGGCGGGCAACAAACGTTCTTTATCAATAACAATAAGGTGTAAGCAAGCCGCCCCTGCAATTGCAGCTGCTGCTTGTAAATGGGAAATGACTCTTTGTGTATCATACAATTTATAATGTTGGTTATACATTTAAAAAAAGAGTCTCGAAGGAAGAAATTGGGAGCTATATAAAAAGGATAGGCTCCTGCTTTCCACCATCCAACAGGCACCAGCAAGGGCCTTCGACACGATTTCCAGCAGGAGCCTATCCCGCAATGCAAATATAAGCAAAGTAGGGATAAAACTCCTAGTGGTCTTGTGTCTTAAAAATTGCTGGTTTTTGTTGGACAAGACTCCAATCAGCTAACTGATTGTTAGACAAATATACGAACACTTTACTAATTATCAAAATTAAAAACAAGGATGTGTTGGAAAACTAATTTAGCTAAAGTTCTAAAAGAATGTAGGTATAGTGCTATCGAAATACATGCTCGTACAGGAATTTCTACGACTACGATTAGCAAAATGCAAAATAATGAACATGAAAGCTTCCTTTGCTCACAATTCATTTTACTCAAGCTCTTGTTAGAAAAGAAACACATTGACTTCCTTTCTACAATATTTGGGAAGGATTATTTTCAAGATGTCAAAGCTATTGAAGATGACAATAATTTGAATCCTATGGGAACTTATTTTAAGGAAACATATCATTACGAAGTTTTCTCAAAAAAGAAAGTAGTTGACGCAACCAAACTTGTATCAAGCCGACTTGATTATATACTAACAAAAAATCACGAATCAATCAAAATAGATGAAATAACAAAGTTAGAGATAGCTACCGGTAAAGAAATAGGTTTCTTCTGTGACATGTTCTTTTCAGACATAAAGCTTAATTCAGATGATGAATATGAGGTACTCCTACAAAAACAGCGGGAAATAAACAGAGGAGCCAACTCGAGAAGAAAAGCAAAAGACGGCAAAAAGTATGGGGGTTAGCAAACCCTAAGTCTCGTGCCATTAGAAAATTCGTCGTTTTCACTTCTGAGACTCGACCAGATTAACTGATCTAGAACAAAGATACAAACAATAAACTTATTGGCAAAAGTATTTAAATAAAATATAGGTTGATTTTCAAAAATGGCTAAAGTAACAAATATAGTTCTCGCTGAAAAAATAACTACGAGAATTAACGATATTCTAGAAAAAACGAACTTTACGCTACTGGGGTTAGCTATTTTCTCTGGAGTAGGGAGAAGTGCAATAAAAAGCTACCACAGTAAAACAATTCCCATCTCGGTTGAAACAGTAAATAAAATATGTGCACCACTTTCTATTGATCTCGTATCTTTTTTTGATTTTAAATCAGAAATTATACTTACAGACCGTACTTTAGATGATATAAACAACTTTAAAGAGGCAAACAAAGAGAATGTCTCTGATTATTTTGTGCAAGAAAATTCTAATTTACCGCCTACCCTAAAAGACAGCAAAAGTAAATGGGAAATTAAAATGATAGACTATATCATTCATCGCACATCATTTTTCAAAACGAACAAAACCACTGCTGAAATACAACAACATTTATCAGCAACGTACTCGATGGATTTGAAGCCTGACAGAATTTATAACTTATTGCTAAAACATATTGGAGTATCGCTCAAACAAGGTAAAACAAACCGGATAAATCAAGATGGCTCGATATCAACACAAATGATTGCCACTTATATTAGAATGTGAAGAAAGCAAAAGAGGCCAAAAAGTTAAAAGAGAATAATAGGCGACGGCAATGACCAGCGCTATATCGACAAATCTAGCAGTTTCTGCAGAAAGAAAAAAGCACCTAGGATCAAGTTCTAAGTGCTTTAACTTATATAATAAATGCTATGAAAAATCTATTTATGCTTCCGTAAAATAAGGTTTAACCTGCTCTTCTGTTAAGCTAAGTTTCTTGCATACGTCAACTATCGAGTAACCTAATTCTTTAAGCAATTCGATTTTGCCTTCAATCTTACCCTTCTCAATACCAACTTTAATTCCTTGCTTTTCCGCTTTGTCTAATAAATATTCTCGAGTGCCCATACTATTACTCCTTCCTATTTTGTCTTCTATTTCTGATTCAAAGATACTCAAAACCTGCTGGTTATCAAAATTAACATAATATGTTAAAAAGTCATAAAGTCCTTGACGTGTCTTCTTTTCCATCTTACGCTTCATCATCTCATCATAAAGATCGTGCTTGATGTCTTTAAGCTGCTCGTCTGTTATGTTTTTATGTAATATAGCCAGTAAAGCCGTTAATACGACTACCGAAAATGGATTGCTATTGGCGCGAAGATCGGCCTCATCCTGATCCAAGATTTTATAGCTGTTGAAATCGTACCGAATCTTGGTAGACATAAACTCACGTATATATACTTTGGGGCGATAACTTTTATTACCATCTGCAAGAATAGCAATTGCTGTGACCGGCACCTTATATCGATCGTATATCTTATAGTAGTATTGAAACATACGCTCGGCTAGATCGCCCTTTCCCTTGCTACTCTGCACCTCAATATGACAAAGCACATATTGCTCACCACCCTGTTTAAGATGAACCTTAACAAGCTTATCTACAAAGCGCACCCCAGCCCCATTGGCCTGCGGAGGGAATAGCGTTTCAAATTCCTTATCTAGATAATCGAAAGGTTTGCTCAGATCAAACTCAGTATCTGCATTCGGAAACATAAACTGCAAAAAATGGGAAAAGGTCTGCTCCAATATAGATTTCCAAAGAAGATCATCGACCCGCCTTACTCTTTTACTCATAACTGTTTATCAAATGGTTACTAAGCAAAGATACTAAACAAACAGCTAAAAAGCTAATTATTTTAGCTTTTCGTTTTTAAAGCACTACTTATTCTAGTGGAAATGGGTGACGGAGAAAGAAACCAAAAGAGGGCAAAAAGTAAGGGAGAATTATAAACTACGACAACGATTAGCCCCCGATAATACCAAAGACTACCAAAAAAGATAAACTAACGGAATAAAAACAGATCACCTTAGAAGAAACCAAAAAAAAGGTAAAAAGTAGGGGCTGATATGAGCAAGGGCGATCGGCCTGTCATAAGCTTGGCGCTACCCTCGAAAGAGCTGTAGACATAAAAAAAGCCATCTGATATTTCCAAATGGCTTCTCAATAATTATCTTTTAAACTATTTCAATTTTTCTACTTCTTCAATCGTCAATCCAAGTATTTCAGAGATCATCTTGACCTCGAATCCATTTTTCAACATCTTAACAGCAGATTCCCGCTTTTCTGCATCAGCTTTTGCCCGCTCTTCTTGACGTCCCTCAGCCTTACCTCTTGCCTCTCCTCTCGCCTCACCAGCTCGCATAGCAGAATTATATACGCTCTCTGCGTCCCGTCTCTGTTTTAAACTTGCTTCATATGACATCAGATCCTCCTCTTTTAATTTTCCTATCTCTCCTATAGCAAAGATACGACCAAATATCCGTTTGTCCAAAAATGAAGGCAGTTTATCCATGGTACTCAGATGCTTAAGAAGGTAGAGCCATTGATCCATTACCGTTTCCAACTCCTCTGGCTGTTTATTAAATACAGGCAGGGAGACTATCTTATACCCTAGCTTATCATAAAACACCTCATGGGTATGTTTATCACATAAGGCTACGTCGTAAAAATAGGGGCGTTTTGTGTCTCGAGAAAAAGATAGCCCACTACCGCTATTTACATCGAATTCAAGAATACCAACAAAGTATACTTCTGGTAAATGATAATCATTCCCTTTCTTGCCTCTAGCAAGCTGCTTATTAATCAACCGCGAGGTATAGAACACAGCACGGTCTTTAAAAAACTCCTGAAATAATTGTTGAAACTCCACGATAAAAATTTCACCATCATTACCTATACAATGTAAGTCGAATACGACGCGCCGCATATGCTCCTGATCTCCATCATGCTCCACTGTCTTATACTTTAGGTCGACAATTATCTTCTCGCCTTCAAATAAACTGTTAAGAAATTCGATCAATAAGATCTTATTCTCTTCTCGCCCGAAATAAAACTTCATACCAAAGTCGGTTCTTGGATCGACGTACTTACCAAGGTGTTTTTTTGATCTAGCCATATCGTTTACAATTGATTATTAAGCAAATATACAAAAAAAACAATTAAAGCTAAAATAATTAGCTAACCAATACACAAACCTAGGACACTACGAAGCTGAAAAAGCTATACTTTGACTGAAACAAGAGGAAGACAGCGAAACAAGATAAATAATAGCCAACGCCAAAAAGAAACCAAAAAAAGGTAAAAAGTAGGAGGCGGATATGAGCAACGGCGAACGGCCTATCATAAGCTTGGCGCTGCTCTCGAAAGAGGAAGAGGCATAAAAAACGATACCCGAATTCTTCCAGGGATACACCATTCCGCGTAACAAAGAGCTTATACGTATTTTTAAAGATCTTGACTTTGTAGAACAACTAGGCTCTGGCATTCCAAGGATACTAGAGGCATATGGGCCAGATGTCTTTCATTTTTCGGAAAATTTCCTTCGAATAATACTGTCCTTAACAATTACAGTCAAAAATACCCCGCAAGATATCCCGCAAGTCAAGGGACTCTTAAAAGTCTTCAGTGGTATTTATAGTAGAATTGAATTGCAACAAAAAATCAAGCTACTTGATCGAGAAAACTTTAGAAAAAACTATTTACAACCGGCAATCAACGCAGGGTTAGTAGGGCTAACTATTCCGGATAAACCGACCAGCAAAAACCAACGGTATTACCTATCAGCAAAAGGGATAGATTGGCTAGCGATGAACAAACAATAATAAAAAAGATGAGAGCCATCAATTACCTATCACTCAATAAAATGGCTCAATTATTTGGAAGAGACAAATCTGCTATATCGAGACACTTAAGTAATATCTACAAGGAGCCAGAATTAATATAAACCGCAACTGTTACAACAAGATAATTTGCCATAAACCAAGTTAGATTTTAAGGTGATTTACGTATGTTTGTGTATCACATATGACATTGCTCCGATCACCAGGACAGCTATTAAAAGAAAAACCGGTTCATACGGAGTATTCATGAGCCCTATAAAAGGAATACATAAACGCATAATTATACACATATGAAAAACATATTATTCCTACTACTAGCTACAATCATTAGCTCGGTCAGTTTGGCACAAGAAAAAGAGACCGCGAAGACATATAGTTATGCGTACATCGAAGTAAGCAAGAAAACCTTATCCAAGAAACTCAAAGTATCTGTGGATCTAGGCGAAAGCATAGAGCAGCAAGAAAAGGGGCAACAGTGGTCTGCGGAATTAACCAACAAAACATCGCACGCAGCCATCTTAAATTATATGGCCGAGAGAAACTTCTCTCTTGTAGAAACAATCGCCAGACCGCATCCGCATGATACCGAAGCCGGCGCTACAGATGGCATTATATTCATTATGCGAAAAAGTAACGATCAAGATCAACAAACTGTTAACAGTCCAGTTGTCGACTAACTGAAATAGTGAAGGCTAAAAGGCATCATTATGAAGAAGCAACAACAGCAAAAAAGTTCATCAATGAAAGGACCGACCTTGGGTGCTGTCGCGTAAAGAACCATGCCCTGCTAAAACGCGCCATCACGAGGAAGTATGACGTGGTAATCTGCGTTTTATTGTTAAGCAAGACTATGGAAAGTAAAAGATAGATCGCCGCACTACGCTGGCGACGAATATATAGTAGACACGGCAAGTTTGTTTTGTGTAGTCTTTTGTATAGCCTTTTGTGTAGTCCTTAATCTTCAAAAGACTACACAATAAGGATGGAAAACTTCCTCAGTACTTCAAAAAACAAAACAGAGACCATAAACACAAAACAGGACCGACCTTGAGTGCTGTCGCGTAAAGAAAGCAGCCAAAAAGACCGAACAGAATGGATTTGGAAAGCGAAGCGGCTTAAACACATTCCGGGCTTAAAGATGCTTTTAGCGAAACAGTATCCTAGTCTTGATTTTTGATTACTTTTTATCAAGAAAAAGTAAAACTACACTGGCGATTACGCCTCTTAGCTTATATACTTTTTAATGATAGCTTGTTTCAAAAGCAAATAAACAATCGATAAGCTTACGAGCAGCCCTAGAGCAAAATAAATTTGGGCCTGTACGTCAAATGTAGCGGCATAAATAACAGCAATCCCTATAAATACTTGTAGTAGCCCATATATAGTAGATACGGCAAGTTTGTTTAGCCCCGCTTCATTGCCCAGATACTGATAAAGGTGCGAACGGTGTGCCTGGAATATATTTTCGCCGTTTTTAAGTCTTCGAATAATTGTCCAAACGGTATCTATACCATACACAGCGAGGAACAAGATATAAATTAAGTTCTGTGTATGAAGAATAAGGGATGCCAATGCGAATAACAGGATAAATGCAATAGCCACCGATCCGACGTCACCGGCGAAACACTTAGCTTTTGATCGGAAATTGAAAAACGCAAACACCAATACTGACAGTAAAGCAAAGATCAGCAGATTACTATCTATGAAATTGATTCCTTGATTCACCCACAACAATAAACCTCCTACAGCTAAGCTATAGCAAGCCGTAATGCCGTTGATGCCGTCCATAAAGTTATAAGCATTGATAACACCAACCACAATGATAAAAGTGATTAACAGGTAGTACCAAGGAAGCTCAAAGACATTGAGCTCGTATGCCATTAGCATGACAGAGCCAAAGTGTATCAGCAAGCGGATTTTATTGGAGAGCGTCATGATGTCGTCTAAGAAACTAACGACGGTCATTAAGGTTAAGCCTAAGAAGAAGTAAGGATACTGAAAGCCTGAATAGATAAAATATACTAACGCACCCATATAGAAGATAATACCACCACCACGTAAAGTGATCGTCGTATGCGAGCTCCGCTCATTGGGCTTATCGATAATATTAAAACGATCGGCCACTTTAAAATAAATGAGCTCTAAAAAAAACAGAGCTATAAATACAATAATATATATCATTATTTCCTTTTCATCATTGCTAACACCTCATCCTATTCATTGAAGAAATGACTAAGCAATCTTACTTATTTTTTCCCTAAATCGAATCCTTAAAACTCTTTATCGTTCTCTCCAGTCCTTGCTGTGCTGTCAACGGTAATTTATCTATACCTAAAGCTGTTTTTATTTTTTGATTGGAGACCACATAAGACTCCGTCAATTTCTTTAATCGCTCGGAATTTAAAGGCAAAGGCAATATATCGCCAATCTTAACACCAGCTTTAATTACCCATGCAGGAATGTGCCATAATTTCGGCGACTTACCCAAAGTATTTGCAATTAAAGCAACAAGCTCATTGGTAGAAAGAACCTCATCATCAGCAAAGTTATACACACCAGATTCAATATCTGTATTCTGTATCATCTGTTCTATCAAATAGTTAAGGTTATCAATACTTAAAAACGAACGCTGATTATGAAAAGATGCCAATGGCCATGGAATACCTTTTTCCACTACATTATAAAGAAGGTTTAAGTTGCCTTTATTTCCTGGCCCATGGATCATGCAAGGTCGAATAATGAAAACACGCTTACCAACAGGCAACTGTTGTTTTGATAAATATTCTTCTGCCTCCCACTTCGATTGACCATAAGGTGTTAGTGGATTTGCCCGAGTATCTTCTTTGAGTACTGCCTCAACTGTGTCTGCCACCGCTTTCACAGAGGAGAAATAAAAGAAGTCACGAATATCTGATTTTACAAACTCTTCAAATAGTGCAATAGTTAGATCCCTGTTTACTTTAAAGTACTCTTCCGGTTGCGAAGTGTTGGATGTATCATGCGCTTTACCTGCTAGATGTATCAATGCTGTAGCACCACGATCTAGTTGAGTATCCCAACTAGCATCTCTTAAAGAAATAGGAAGAACTTCATAGCTTTTGCTGTGAAGAAACTTTGATAGGTTTTGTCCTACAAAGCCAGAGGAGCCGGTTAGGATGACTTGCATTCTATTTCTTGCTCCTTAAAAAAGTATTATAAATAAATAAAACTACTTGGGGCGGCAAAGCTCGAATTGGAAACTTCAATAGTTTATACATCAAAACTTGCCTAGAAGTAAATGCATTAATAGCCTTCGCATACTTTAAAAACTCTATTTCTTTTAATAAATAATGCTTACCACTCCTTCTCTTTATTGTTTCTATCCCAGATCCAACTCGAAAGTCTAATAATACTTCTTGTATATTATGAAATTTTATTCCCGCTTTCCACATTCTTAAAAATAAAGAATAATCTTCAAACAGTAATAGGTCTCCATTATAATTACCAGCTTCTAAAATAGCAGATTTTCTCATCATCAATGATGGGTGGTTAAATGGTGATTTTAAAGCTATCTGACTAATTAATTCTTCGTGCGTTTCAGGATTTATCTTAAATCTCTTTAAATCGCCTGGATATTCATTAAATTCCTCTATATTAGAACCAACAGCTCCAACATCTTCATTCTTCTTTAAAAACCTTATTTGTTTTTCCAATCTTTCTGGACGAGCGACGTCGTCAGTATCCATTCTAGCAATAATAGGGTAACTACATACCTCTACCCCTATCCTCAATGCATTTCCTAACCCCTTATTTTCTTTCAGAGGCACTATTCTCATCAGTGATGGATATAAATCTTTATATTTCTTAATGACTTCTTCAAGCTCCGTTGTTAAGGGACCATCTTGAACCAAAACAATTTCATCTGGTACTAAAGTCTGATTAAAAACACTTTCAAGAGCCATTTCTAAATGAACAGGACTTTCTTTTATATATACGGATGCTAATACAGAGAACTTCATGCTAATAACTATAAAACTCTATTTTTTTTCAAAACACCTAACTTAACTTTATCTATACGTTGCTTTAATTTCACATTATCTTTCACTTTATTACTTGCGGAAAATAAAAGCTTCTCATATTCTCTCATTTGTAACTCTCCTAAGTAATTATATGTTCCTCCAAAGAAACGGATCTTATCTTTCTCTCTAAGTACATTTTGATTAATAACCAAAACTAATTTTTCTACTTCTTCTGCAGCTTCACCATAATATTTTTGACAAAATTCCCTAACGATGTCTTTTACTAAACGGTTATCTCCCCATATGATTTTTATAGCAACAAATGTGAGCAACTCTGATAGCGGTTCAAGATCCGAGTTTATACTTTCTAAATAAATACTTTTTACATTTAACTTCTTATAGAATACTAAGTTTTCTTTAATTGTCAACAAGCTAGGATAAAAGCTAGTTGGTGACGAATAGTTACTTAGATAATCCCAAACCATTAAATTATCACTTAACTTACTCCATTTAACTAATTCGTCACCATAAGATTTATTGATTCCTTCATAAATAGCTACATGTCGATATGCGTCAATTGGGGCAAAACAAATAAGCACATTGGCTACGGGTTTTTCTTTTTTTGGAGCCATCAATGTCTCATGATATGCGAATGTTCCAATTACATTTCTAGGAAATCTTGTTGCTATATTATTTATGAAATTAATAAGCGCATCAGATTCTGACAAATAGAAATTTTTTAAAGTTTGTTCAGATTTATACAATTTTCCGAATATACCCAAATCCTCTTGCCCTATTAACCAATATTTTTTATGAGCATAACCCCTAAACAAATTCGTCAATGTGTCAACCATATACTTTCGCAAATCTTCGTCTACTAGATTTAATTGTGTTGCTTTCTGCCCGTCATACAAATAAAAATTTGGATTCTTTTCTTGAAAGATTTTAGGTGGAACTAATCTAAAAAAACTATGATCAAAAAACCCCCAGCGAGTTGGCTCTTTATAATTGTGTTCCAATGAATACCATTCTGTATAAGAGTCGGAATAAGATATTTTATTATAAATATCGAATGTTTCAAATATAGGATTAACGACTTCTTCTTTAACCTTTAAAATAATATTAGGGCTTGGAATACAATAAACATCGTCTGAACTGAGCATTTGAATATCTAAATATTTATCGAGAAATCCATATATCGAATTTCTGGTGCCTTTTTCTGTTACACCTCCCAAAATAACAGATCCTTTTAATGGTTTGATTAAGTATCCTAAACGGCTAATTTCACTCTTTTCTAAACTATTAAATAAGTTAGTCTTTCCTACACTAATAACCTTATTTTTACTATTTATCTGATTTTCCTCAATTATAGGTATATCCACTGATGATTTAAGCCTAATATATTTCTGCAAAATTTCAGCAGACATACGAGTAGAGTCCGATACCGAAGTTGGGATCATGAGTACAAATTCTGTACTACCTTTCTTCACCAGTCTTTGCGAATATCCATTTTGATAAAAAAGGAACATACATATGTACAACGTATATAAATATTTCATTATCTAATTAATTTAGAATACAACTCATAATAAGACCGCCCCATAATCTGAGCTGTATAATGTGTCCTATACTTACTAAAAACATTCGCTTTCAACTCCTTACATCGAACATTCGCAATTTTTATTGCTCTTAACAAGCTATCAGAGTCATCTAATTGAAAGAAAGACACTTCATCCTCAGTAAAAATCTCTTTATGTACCGGTATAGCGGAACAAATGATAGTTTTACTCATTGCAGCTGCTTCCAAGAGCGAGAGAGGTAGACCTTCCATATAAGAGGGAAAGATATAAAAATCAAACAAGACGTTATATCGATTAGCCTCCAAACGACTGCCTAAAAAGATACATCTATCTTGAACACCTAAATTTATTGAAAGTGATTTCAAATTTTCCATTTCTGGTCCATCTCCTATTATTACAAATGCAAAATCAGCAATAAATGGCAAAATATTTACCACTTGATGAATACCTTTTCTTTTTGTTAGTACACATGCGACTCCTAGGATTTTATACTTATTACGCAATTTGTCAAAAACTAATTGGTCTCTTTCTTCAATCTCTTTATACTGAATATTTCTCCCGTTATTTATAACCACAAGCTTATTCACATCGATCTTTCCTACATAATGTTGTTTCATAACCTCAGTCAAAACAATCACACTGTCATGCCTTTGTAGCAGTTTCGTCCATAGTAACTCTACAAGATAACCAACAAGACTATTATATAGTACTTTATATTCTTCAAAAAACGAACTATGGATTGTACTGAAACATTTTCCTCGAAATTTCTTTCTATTCCTAAAGACATAAAAATCTGGTCGTATTCCATGACTATGTATAATATCACTTTCAAATAATACATTTAAACTTTTTGGATCTTTAATCCAAAAAGTTTTGCATGAGACAGGAATAGGATTCTTTATCTCATCTAAATAATAAATATACACCTCGCTTTCGGGACAGTATTTCGTTAAATAAGAGACTAAATCCCTAACTACCAAAATTGGTCCCATATTCTTTAAGGCTGGAACTATATAAGAAATTTTCATTTAACTATTTTTTCTGTTATAACACTTTTATACTCTTGAATAAATGCACTTTCCCCCATAAATTGATTAAACCTGAACACTGCATAAAGAAATAAAAAAAATAACATTAACCGTCGTATAGGTCGTATTCCAAAAGTGTACGGAAGAATAAAAACATAACAAAACTGTAAAATCAAACCAAATCGCGAAAGTATTGCAATCTGATTAAACAATGCTCCAAAAAGTACGGCCATTAAAGATACTTTAAGTAGAAACAAAAACTTTTCTTCACCAATATCCAATATTATTTGTTTACGAAAACTCCAAAATACCAAAGTACTTATACAATAAAAATAAATAGCAATACTATTTGCCTTCCCTGAGTAAACCTCTGACTCTAGATATGACTCATATCTACTCCCTCCAAGAAAAGGGCTTAAAGAGCTTGCTAAGAAATCACTAAGTGGAAGAAATGTTAAAAGTATAGAAATTCCTATTGCCATTAAAACTGTCATAGTATTTGCTTTAAATAATCTCTCTGTAATTATAATAAGAAGAGCAGATGCAGCACTTACATGAAATAGTATAGCACATAAGAAAAAAAAGTATGCTAATCTAAACTTACCATTATAGTATTTCAGTAGACTAAACCAAGCTAGATTCATTGCAACGCCAAACCTAATTTGTGTAAACCCTCCCCCTAGATACAATAATGCAACATACAAAAAAATGGAAATAAACCAATACTTGGAAAATCCTAAGATATTTTTATACAAAAAAAATATGTTAAGAAATGAAATAAAGGTCAGAAAAATATAATCAGCAGCTCCAAGCGAAACGAAAACAATATTACTGACCACAAACAGAGGCTCTCCATACACATCAGAAAAATAATAACTACCAGAAATAAGTTGTTCTAATGATGGAGTTTCAGTATATATTCTAACATACTCTTGATAGTCATTATCACAGTCATAACGTAAGCCAGCAAACAAACATAAATAGATTGATAAGAAAATCAGTAAAAATTTTTTTTGCTCCCTATTGATTGCAATTTTAAAATAATCGATTGCTCCAAAAAAGAAAAACACAAAAAATAAGATCCAATACCAAACCATTAACTACGAAGCTAGTAATTTATCAAATAGGCCAGTCCATTTTTCAAGAATTACATTCTTATTAAATCTCCGACTATCAACCTGTGCATTAATAGAAAGCTCTCTCCTTAGACCATCATCTCTCATAAAATTCTGTAAAGCATGAACAAAAGAATCACTATCTCCATCAGGAATTAAAAACCCATTATACCCATCCTCAATAATATCCCTAGGCCCTGTCAAACAATCATAACTTATTATTGGTAATCCATATGACTGAGCCTCTATTAATACCATTGGTAAACCTTCCCATTTTGAAGTCATAAGATAGACTGACGCTTGCTCATAATACTTTTGAACAGTATCGCTTGTAGGGAGTAAAAAAACATTCTTACAATTGTATTTATTAATCAAATTAGCAAGAGTATCTCGTTCCTCTCCATCCCCAATAATCTTTAGTTCCCAACCCTCAGCTTCTTTCCCTAAGAGGCTCCAAATTTCTATAAGCCTATCAAACGATTTCTGTTCAGTAAATCGCCCCACAGCTATAGCCACTTTGTTATCTTTAACAATCTCTCTTTTCTCGACAGGGAAAGTTAAAAAATTAGGAATACACATCATTTCTGCGCGACAATCAAAATTCTGCTCATACATGATTTTATCTCCCACTGTAAGAGTTACAATAGCATCGGCATAACGAGTAGCAATGTATCTTGAAAACTTTTCTTTGAAACTTTTAAAGATTAAAGACATATTAAAATGTTCCCAAACGATATTTTTATGTTTCAATCCTAAATTAGCACAGACCGTAAACACTGTTAGTAAAGCTCCAATATTAATGATAACAGACTGCCCCCCAAGACACAACAACTCTCTTCTAATTTTCCACACCACAAATGGGAACAAAATAAACAAACTATTATGTTTACTAAAAAGACGAACTATCTTGACTCGAGAATCCGTATAAAAAAAAGGCTTACCTGAACCAAATAAGCTAATTATTAAAACAGGCATATTATATCGAGCGACTAATTCATTTGCTAGACCAATACCAATTCTCTCAGTACCCCCTGAGTTAGAGATATTACTACTTATTAAAACAAACCCCATTTACTATAAATTAGACAACACCATAGTACCTCAACTGAATCAAAATCTATTCCCTATCTAAAATCTTTAAAACCTTCTAATTTTTCTAGCAAATTCCAAAAAAGACATATACAATGGAAAAACTACACGAACCACACTAAACTTCTTCTTTGAAATCATAGCAACGAAAAAATTTTCAATTATAGCTGTCTTTCTGAGTCCTACATAATATGACAAATACATAAATTTATTACATTCTCTAAGTGCGCTTAACTTCATCACAATACTATCATTCGATGATCTACCATTAGTATCTTTAAAGACAGACAGTAAAGCTAAGTATGTCAAAAGACCGAACAAAAATTTATACTGTTCTGTTTCAAGTATGCTCTCATGATATTTTGCTAGGGCAGAGTCTAACTTCTCTATAGTAAGCATATACTCTTCAAATGGAAATATCTTTGAAGTCGCTGATTCTCTAGTAATTTCGTAAAAATAATTCCCTTCATCTACGAATGAAACTTTCTCTATCGATGATAAAAATTTAAGATAAAAAATTAAATCTTCACAAAAACGTACTTCTTGATCAAAACGCAAACCATATCGATCTATTGTTTTTTTACAATATAATTTACAAGCCGCATAACCATTTTTCAAAATTGCGTTGAATTGGATCCAATATGCTATATCTAGCATTTCAAATGTTCCATATAGACCAACATTTGTTCTTTGCCTATCCCCTCTTTCTATTTTGACGATATCTTGCACGACCAATTCCGTCTCTTCTAAATTTGTTAATAAAAACGATTCTACATAATTTTTACCAACATAATCATCACTATCAACAAAACATACCCAATCACCATTACAATTATCTAACCCCAAATTTCTTGCAGCACTAACGCCGTTATTCGGTTGATGAAAAGCCAATATATTATTATGTTTTTTTGAATATTTATCACATATATTGCCTGAATTATCTGTACTTCCATCATTAACCAATACTATTTCTAAATGTCTGTAGCTTTGCTCTAAAAGAGAGTCAATACATCGCTCTAAAGTTTTTTCTGAATTAAAAACAGGTATAATAATAGAAACTCTCATACAAAACCTAAGAAGCTTAACAAAATTTTATTTTTTTAATAATACAGAAGATCTTCCAATTCATTATGCCCAGACACTTATGCCATAAAATCATATACTTCTTTCAATAGCTCTTTGCAATCGAAATTTGCTGAATAAAGACTTCATTTCGATTAAAACTACTATTAAAATTTCAAACACACTACAAACATATATTTTTGAGAATTTCCGACCTATTTAATTAGGACTTGCTTCACTTTTCATGACACTTCATCCTTGATCTCAATAATAATAAAGGTTGCCCCTAAACACTCTATTTATAGTTCTTTTCTAAATATGATAAAACACATCATTATCATAAATTTTAACTTGGTTATCTAATTTTTTTCTAAAACATCTCGTTTAAACAGCTAATTACTGAGAGTAAAATGTTAAAAATTCTCTGAATCTAAATATACATACCGAAACATCAATCTCCTCCATTCTAAAACTAAAACTAATTTACACTCCACATACTCTATCAATTGTTCGTATTAGACAAATAAAAATATCTAAACCTTATCTCCCATCCTGTTCATTATCCCCCTCTTGTAGTCATAGGAAGTCTCCCTCCAGAAACATTCTTCACTTTAATTTGATAAATACCACTCAGTTGTCATCACTCTTATTCCAACTTTAAAGATGCTTCATAGCTTAAGTAAGCTTTGTGATATGTATAGCATATACATAAACAGCGTAAAAATCCATATTTTAAAAATCAGCTTTTCAAAGAAGTAAACGAAGCTATTCAATTTTTCATCCATCAGCAACACATAGTCATTTTATGATTACATTTATTACCTTACCGCAAGTTTTTTGATAGAAATTCTAAAGAAGCCCTTCTAAGTTCATTTATTTTAAAGTTAATCCTTTCATAATCATAATGAAATTTTAAAAAACTTTCATTAAAACTATCATTAGAATCAATTAATCTTGATTCTAAACCAAATAGTTTAAGCAATGATTCAAATCTAGAGACACCTCGCTCCTTATTTATAATACTGATAAAAGGCTTATTAAATATAATAGAAAACACAGTGCCATGAAATGAGTCTGTTATGACAAAGTCAGCATCCCGGAAACTCGCTAACCACCCCTCAATAGAAGGGTATCCAAAGTTATCATAAGAGAAGGGTATATCTTTATTATTTTCTAAACTATATTTAGGATGATTATTAAATACTTCAGTCTCCAGCGATTCCGCAATATTGTTTATTATATTTGTTTTTTTTTCATCAGAATCTAAGACATAATTAAAAACACCTTTCCTTTTCTTAACACCCCGTTTATCAATTACTTTTAAATAATCCTCTTTTTCCAATAACATTGTTGGGTCTAGGACATGTTCGGCTGTGATTCCAAAATAATTATTACATAAAATCACAGCATCATCTTCTCTTACCCCAATAGCATTAAACTTCTTTGCGAGTTGACTACATTCATATCCTTGTTCTTCTGTATATTCCCATTCATTAGTTCCAAAAGAAACCGCATAAGCTAACTTTTTTATTTTTGGATCATCAGTAAAGTTTATAAAGTCATGTAATAGATTAATCGCATACTTAGGTCTCCAGACTTGATCACTTCCCACAAGTAGAATATCATATCCCCTTTCTATAACACAATGCTGTAACTTTTCATTAGTTGGATTGACTACATCGAACTTATTAATATGTGTTTTGATAAATTGCTGGCTCTCTCGAATAATTAGGTCTCTTTGATAGTTAAAAACAATTTTATTATTATGATGATTTAAAAGTAATTGTTTGATCTTCTGAATAGTAATTTTGAAGTCCGAAATAGAACTAGTTCTATTAATAGTTTCAACTTCAAAGCCCAACTTTTCTAATATACGTTGTAATGCATAATTTTGTAAAATCCCACCATAGTTTGAGATTAATGACTGCGTTAATATTCCTATCTTCTTTTTCATATTACTTCAACTTCTTAAAATTTTCCCAACTATCTCGCCTTAATGATAACGTAGTTCTAAATTCATCTTTACATATTCCTATTGGAATCATACAAATAATTTTTTCTGATTCAGGAATTGCTACAATCTGTGATACAGCTTTATCATCCTTTGCCTCCTTTCCCCAGTTTGCAGGACAATTTGCCACTTTATAAAAATGAAGTGCATATAGTAAGTTCATTAAATAAATACCTCCATCAATGTAAAATTGATTGCGCTCTCCGATTGTATAATAATACTCTCGATTATTTGTTAAAATTAGTAACTGTTCTACATGCTCAGTATAACCAACGAATCCTCCTTGTATTTCCAATAAAGAGTCTATCTTTTTCTTCTCCTCTACTAAATAAACATTACTCGCTTGCCGATTGCATACTGATGGCGCAGTATTAGCTAGTTGAATCACTTTCCGTAAAATATCCTCTTCTATTTTTTCTCCCGTAAAATCTCTTATACTCTTTCTTGAGTATGCAAAACGTTCGAAATTAGAAAAATTAATATTAGCATAAAATGCTTCTCTAGTAAAATCATAAACACCACTAAATTCACATGAGTAAGAAGCTCCTAAAATCTTTTTATAAGCTTTATATTGTTCTAATGTATAAAAATCACTTATGTCCCAATTTTTATTAGAGTGTAACTCATAATATTTGCACATCACTTCATAACCTACACGAATTTGAGAACGTGTGATATTTCTTTGCAATGTTGAATCTTCTAATATTTTATGAAGATTTATAATACGATAAGCAGCAAACCCTTTCTTCATATCTTTAAAAAGCATACCTTTTTCTAAACTATGATAATTTAAAATAAGGTCTGCCTCTTTATGATGTAAGCTATTAACATTGAACACTAAAGCATATTTCTTGAAAATTTTCAGATCAGTATAAAAATTTCTATACAAATCATATCTATGCTTCAACCAATAATAATATGGCCTTAATATTATTTTAATTTTTTCCATCTCATTAAGAAATAAAAATATGATTTAACAAAATTAGAGTCAAATAATAACCTGAAATTAGAGATAAGTAAAGAAACAGATTTGAAAAACATCTTAAAATCAGCCATTAATAATACTTCCTTTTTTAAGCTTAGATTATTAATTCCTCTAATTATTTGCATATTGTTATTTTTACAACAGTTTTTCTCTAATAAACGGATCTTAAGATTGGCTATATCTTTAAGACGTTTTACTTGATTAAAAAAATCACCTAAATCTCTAGAATGAGAATTGTCTCGTACTAAATACCCCATTAATAACTTTCTAATAGTAATTGTATCTTTACTACAAAATAGTGGAATAAACATTTGAAAGTTTTGCCCAATTCTATTTACTTCAATAGCTTCTCCTACATATTCTTTAACATATTCAGATTTAACCATATAGCAAACAGGAGCAAACCAAAAGTTGTTTTCAAAAACACAGTCCATAAACAAATTAGGATTATATGGGGTCTTAGGATTACCTAATTTACCAATAATTGACAAAGATTTTTCTGAATACATGTTTGCAAAAGCTCGAACTGATCCAACATTATTCTCTGATTGCTGTAGTGTTTTTACCATAACTTCTAATGCATTCTCTGAAATATAAAAATCATCTGAGTCAGGCCAAGTTAAATATTCTCCAGTGTAGAGTCTCAATCCAGTATTCAGAGCCTTTGCCTGACCACCGTTTAACTGGAAAACATATTTAAACTGATACCCTTTTAGCTTAAACCTATCCTCATACGATAAAATAATTTCTTCTGTATTATCTGTTGATCCGTCATTAATAATGATAATTTCTACAAAAGGGTACGTTTGCTTTAAAATTGATTCTAACAATCTATAAATATAAGTTTCGCCGTTATAACACGGAGTAATTATGCTTAACAAATTTTTTTCCATTTATCAACAACTAAATCTATCAACTGGTTTCTTTCCCTACTATTTAATCCAAGGCCAAAACTTAACAACATAACCAGCAATGAAGAAATTATACAAACGCTTAAAATACTTATTAAACTCTCACTAAATTGAACTGAAATATGCCTGACAAGAAAATATCCTACAATACAAATAATAAAGCATCTTAGCACTACTTCTCTATAAAATAATATGAAATCAAATTGATTAATATATCTTTTTAACAAAAAAGTATTTGATATTTGACCTGATAACATAAATATAATGCTAATTATAAAGACAAAATCAGGAGATTTTCCCAGATAAAGAGCGAGCCAAGAAAATGGTAAGATTAATACATACAAAGTTCCGTTTATTAAACTCATACTTCTGACTCGTCCTGTAGCATGAATCGAAAACATTATTGTTCTAAATACCACAGATATTAATGTGAAAATTAAAATTAGCTTGCAAAAAGAAACAGCAAAAGCTGGAATATTTTTCAACCATAATTTCAGAATGATCTCCATGTACAAATACATTGGCAATGAAATTATAAACATCAATAGAAAGGAGAACTTAGAGCCTATGAATACAAGAGAAAACATCCGATCATAATCTTTTCTTGCATAGTTCTGCACTAGCTGTGGTCGTATGGCGATTAAAAAGTTATCTATAAAACTATTTAATAATCCTTGAACTTGATTAGCTATACCTGTACTAGCATTGATGACTACTCCAAAGAACATGTTTAAAAGAATCATAACCCCCTCTCCTCTTGCCGCCACACTAAAATTACCAAATAAATCCCAACTAAAAAAAGAGATAATAGGTTTTGCTATTTCTTTATCAAACTTTAAAACAAGTTTACTCTCAGCTATGTTTTTATTACAATAAATAACATAAATAATTCTCATCAACAGACTTACTACAAAAACCATTAACGCATAGATAATTAGATTATCTCCTAAACCAAGTTTAACTAAGTAAACTACCAGTAAGTTTAGAAGAGACTGAGCAACGCCAAGGTAGGCTATAATCCTCATTTTCTCATATGCAATTAGCAAGGCATAATAAGGTATCTGCAATACAGCAATACACGATGTAATTAACGAAAGTTGATAGATTATTTTTACAGCTTCAAATCTCTCTATTGGGAAATTCAATATATTCATTACGACATAAAGTCCGACCGTCTCACCTATTACTAAAATTACTAAGCAAAGGAAAAAGTGTATAATAATGGCGTTATTAAATATTAATGAAACATTAGCTTTATCACCATTTGCCAAAGCAATATTCAAGAATCTAGCTGTTGCGGAGCTCATTGAACTCTGCAAAAAAGAAATAAAAATTACAATCCCCCCAACAACATTATATATACCATAATCTACAAATCCCAAAAACTCTAATAATAATCTTGATGTATACAATGATATCGACATAGAGATAAACATCCGTAGAAACAAAAAGATTGTATTTTTAGTTATTGTATTAGTATTCGTCATACGTTAAGACATCTACAAAATTAGATATTAAATCTATAAAAATCATCAACTACAATATAATAACTTACATCAAACCTCATATTAGGTACAAAAAAAAACGATATAAAAAAGCTATGGTTTGGATTATTAATCACTTTTTTCACAACCTCCCATCAATCATATCTTTCCTAAGAAAGGCCTTAGTATCAAACACAACTGAGTTATCATGTTTTAATTTATTAAAGTCGAGTCGCTTAAATTCTTCGTGAGCGACAGCTAATATTATAGCATCAAATGAGTGATCAGCACTAGAAATAACATCCCAACTTACGACTCCATACTCTTGCTCTACTTCCTTAGGGTCTGCCCAAGGGTCACATATATTAACCTTTATGCCATAAGAAATCAATTCATGATAAATATCAATAACTCGAGTATTTCGCACATCAGGGCAGTTCTCTTTGAAAGTAAAGCCTAAAATCAAAGCTTTCGCCCCTTTTATTTTGATGTCTTTTTGAATCATAAGCTTGACAGTCTTTTGTGCAACAAACTCACCCATCGCGTCATTAACCTGCCTCCCCGAAAGAATAACATCAGGATGATAGCCTAACATCGTCGCCTTATGAGTGAGGTAATAGGGATCGACAGAAATACAGTGACCTCCTACCAAACCAGGCTTAAAAGGAAGAAAATTAAATTTAGTCCCCGCAGCCTCGAGCACATCATGTGTATCGATACCCATACGATCAAAAATTAAAGCTAACTCATTGACAAAAGAAATATTAACATCTCTTTGTGCATTTTCTATCGCTTTAGAAGCTTCAGCAACCTTGATAGAAGGGGCTAAATGTGTGCCCGCTCCAATAATAGAAGCGTATAAATTGTCTATATATTTCGCTATCTCTGGCGTTGAACCAGACGTAACTTTTACAATTTTAGTCAAGGTGTTGACCTTATCTCCAGGATTGATACGCTCGGGTGAATAGCCTACAAAAAAATCGTGATTAAACTTTAAACCAGACGATTTTTCTAAAACGGGAACACAATCCTCCTCGGTACAACCGGGATAGACAGTAGATTCATAAATCACAATATCACCTTTTTTTAAAACGCTGCCTAACATTTCAGACGCTTTAAGTAATGGTGTTAAATCCGGTGCTTTAAATTGATCTATTGGCGTAGGTACAGTAATAATATATACGTTGCGCTCTGCTAAATCTTCCATATCAGCAGAAAAACATAGTCCCCACCCTTGATTTTGTTGTATCACATGATTAAGATCATTGATATTTGCTTCTTGCGTACGGTCATGACCTCTGCTTAATTCATTTACACGCTCTTCATTGATATCAAAACCTAAAACATCATACTTCTTAGCAAACTCTATAGCTAATGGAAGGCCTACATACCCCAATCCGACAACTGCTATTTTAGCATTTTCTACAACATCATTTGGTGTTTTTTCATTGCTAATCATGTTGTGTTTTCTGCTTGTTGCTTTTTTTATATTTTTTTGCTGAACTCTTGACATCTTTAAACCCTACATATTTTAAATGGGCGGTTGATATTTTTAAGATTACCTAGCATACTCCCAATGACGATATAATTTAAACTAATCACTACCAAATAAATCTCTTGTATATATTTTATCCTGTACATCAACAACCTCCTCGGTGATACGGTTGACAATAATAACATCCGCCTCAGCTTTAAAGGCTTCCAAATCGCGAATCACACGCGAACCGTAAAACAACTCTTCTTCTAAAACAGGTTCATAGACAATTACTTCAACTCCCTTTGCTTTGATACGCTTCATGACGCCCTGCACAGCGGAAGCTCGATAATTGTCAGACCCGGACTTCATAATCAGACGGTATACGCCGACCACCTTAGGCTTCTTGGCCAAAATAGAATCAGCTATAAAGTCCTTCCGTGTGCGATTTGCATCGACCACAGCCTGAATAATATTGTTGGGCACGGTATCGTAGTTTGCCAACAGCTGCTTGGTATCCTTGGGCAAACAATAACCACCATACCCAAAAGAAGGGTTGTTGTAATGATTACCAATACGAGGGTCGAGACCGACACCTTCGATAATCTGCCGGGTATTGAGACCATAAATCTGGGCATAGCTGTCGAGCTCGTTAAAATAAGCAACACGTAAAGCTAAGTAAGTGTTAGAAAATAGCTTGATAGCCTCCGCTTCGGTAGAGTTTGTGAAAAGGACAGGAATATTTTCCTTAACGGCGCCCTGCTGCAAAAGATTCGCAAACAATTCCGCTCGCTCGCTCTGCTCGCCAACGATAATGCGAGACGGATACAAATTATCGTACAAAGCTTTGCCTTCTCGCAAAAACTCTGGTGAAAACACGATATTATCCACACCTAGTCGCTCTCGCAATTGATGCGTGAAGCCTACAGGAACTGTAGACTTGATAATGATCACAGCGCAAGGCTGAATAGCCAACACATCCTCAACAACTTGCTCGACCGACCGGGTATTAAAATAATTAGTTTTGGGGTCGTAATCAGTTGGCGTAGCAACAACGACATAGTCTGCCCCAATAACAGCCTCCTGATAATCTAGCGTAGCGCGAAAATTTAGACTTTTATTTTGAAAAAAATCGGCTATCTCGACATCTTCAATAGGAGACAGCCCCTGATTGAGCATATCCACTCGGCTAGCGACAATATCAAGAGCCACGACTTCGTTGTGTTGTGCAAGAAGCACAGCATTTGACAAGCCAACATACCCCGTACCGACAACAGCTATTTTCATCATCATTAGCTACTCATAATATCTTGATAATACTTTCTACCTACTAAAAACGCAACAATGAGAAAACCAGCAATTAGCCCTCCTAACACAACAGCCTTAGCTTTGCCCAAGCGCTCTTGCTCTAAAGGTAAAATTGGCGAATCAACAACCTGTATGAGCGGAGCATCTTTTCTGAGTGTAACTTTTGCTAGCTCTAAATTTTTCACCAGCTCAGTGAGTATAGCCTGATTGGCCTGTACATCGACCTGTCGCTGTGCAGAGCCTACACGTAACACTTGGCGGGCAGGGTTGGCGTTGGGGTTAGCATCTGCAGAAGCCGCCACACCGCCAATAGCCCGATTGAGCTCGCGGCGAACAGAATCGGCCTGATGTTGCAGAATATTCAAATTTTCCTGCGACTTTTGCGTGCGCCCATCGACGTAAAAAGCAGACACCTTGCTGACCAAAGTCTCAGTAAAGACTTTAGCAAAAACTTCGTCAGGAGCCTTGACTTCAACTTCGATCAGGCTCAGCGTTTTATGGGGCTTCCGCACATTTAATATATTCTCCCGAATATTTTTAACCAACAAGCCCATCAAGGAGTCGTGCTGCAAGGTGAACTTGGCACGAGGTAAGTCAAAATTAACATCTGCTAAATCGCTACCGCTCCAAGCTTCACGAAGTTCATTCATGGCTATATAACGATCGACCAGCAGTTCTTTACCCTGCTCATCGACAAGGCTTAAAAGCGTCTCGGTGAGCATATGCCTAGACTTGTAAAGCTCTAATATATTATCGCCCTGAAACAGACCTCCCCCTGAAGTGCCAAGATTTACACCAGCCATAGCTGCCAATCCTCCTAAGTTACCTAAGCCACCTGATTTAGCATCTTCCAAAACGAAGTTAAGTTTAGCTATGTACGTAGGCTTAGAATTAATAGACATAAATAAACCTATGGCTCCGCCAAATAATCCCACAAGTAAAATAATGAGCCATTTGCCACATAAATACTTCACCCAAGCTTGCAGATTGAGAATAAGTTCTTTTAAGGAGATTTCCTCTTCTGGGATACTTGATTGTATAACTTCTTTATCTGCCATGGCTTATTTACGTAATAAAGAAACAATAATTGCTGCCAAAGAAGCTACCCCCGTGCCCATACCAATCCAGGCTTGTGGGCTCATTTTCTCGCGGTAAGGCTTTTGAGGCACATAAAGTTCGGCCCCAGGCTCGACCTTAGGGTAGCTTTTAATACCTAAAAACGACTTTGTGCTACGCGCCGAACCGTTGGCATAAACAATATAAGCCTTCTTACGCAAAGCCTCGGAAGAGAAGCCCCCCGCTTGGGAAATGTAATCTTTAAAAGAAAGCCCCTCACGGTAGACAGTGTTAACCGGCGAAAGCACCTCGCCATTGACACGCACCGTTTGCAACTGTTTGGGTATATACAACACGTCGCCATCCTCCAGGAAAATATTATCCCGAGAACCGTTATTCTCTAAAATAATGTCGAGACGAACCCCCACATAGTTATTTTTCTTACTTTGTGATAAGGTGCGTTGCGTAGCCGCATTATTTTGCACAGCCAAGCCCTGAACTTCGGCCAAGCGCTCCTGCTCTTCTTCCGCCAGTTTTTGAGCCTCAAATTTTTCGGACTCACTCAGGCTATCAGCAGCAGGAGTTGTGCCATTATTTGGATCGCCTCCCCGCTTTAAGGAAGCCCCCTTGGCGTAGGCAAAGGCATTTAAACCACCGGCACGTTCTATCAGGTCGCTGATACGTTCGTCTTTCGAACGAATGGTATACACGCCGGGATAAAGCACCTCGCCCTCGATACGCACATTTTTCTGCGTTTCGTAGCCTTCTTTAGCACGGACTACAACTAAGTCAAATGGCTGCAAACTTAAACGCTCGTTCAACCCGGCCAAATCTTCGTCAAAATCCAAATGATAGATTTCGGCAGTAGTAGCCGTAGGGTTCAGAACATCCCCATCGCGCACCCGGCGAGAAACCTCTATCCGCGAGCGCGAGGCTGCCTCTTTAAAGCCACCCGCAAGCATAATAAGCTCCTGTATTTGCGTGCCCTCTGCATATGGATATACACCAGGGAAACGTACTTCGCCCTCGATACGGACGGTCTGCTGGTCGCGCAGATCGAAAATAGACGCAATATGCACCACATCTTCCTTGCGGAGCAGAATGTCCTCCTGCGTACCCGCAAGAACCTCGGCCACATTAAAATTGATGCGCTCGGGCTCCATATTGTCTTTCTGCCTATCGATATAGCCCACCTTTAGGAAAGCATCTTCGCGCAAGCCATCGGCCTTTTTGATAAGCATAGACAAAGACAAGCCCGCCGTAAGCTCGTAAGTACCGGGCTTATAAACAGCGCCCAACATTTGCACACGGTTTTCGAAACGATCTAAAATAGCGCTCACGTGGTAGCTATCACCAGCCTGCAAAGTAAACTGCCCAAACTGAGATTCTAAAACATCTTCTACACGCTTTTCACGCTTGGTAAGTCGCTCGACAGCGACTCGAGCCGTATAGGCATTGTGGGTAAAACCACCTGCATAACGCACCAAGTCTTGAAAGGTATCGCCTTCTTTGGTGTCGAAAAACAAAGATCGGTTGACCTCCCCATCGATAGCTACCCGACGGGTAGCAGGCGAAACCTGTACAATATCTTGATCTTGCAACGTGATATTACCTTGCAAATTGCCGTTGAGCAAAAAATCGTAGACATCCAGCTCAGAAACCAGTTTATTGTTGCGAAATACTTTGACATTACGCAAGGAAGCTTTTTCTAAGGGTCCGCCCGCCGCATGAAGCGCATTGAAAACACTAGCTACCGACGGCAAGGTATAGGTGCCGGGTTGAACCAGCTCGCCCGTAAGTACAACCTGTATACTACGGATATCGCCTAAAGAAACGCCTACTTTCGTGCGCCCGGACGAAATACCGGAATAAACCGAAGAAAGCGATTGTTCGATGCGTGAAGTGACTTGCGCGATGTCTGTACCGGCAACAGCAAGCACCCCAACATAGGGAATGTTGATTTTACCATCGGGGCTGACCTCAAGCTGATAAGAAACCTCCGAATCGCCATAGATATCGATCAACAGTTGATCGCCGGCACCAATAACATAGGATTTGGGCGTAGCTATTTTTAAATTGGGGACAAACTGCGGGTTCGCATTGCGGAAAAGATCGTGCCCGTAAACCTGCGATTTGGGCAATAATTGCTGCAAAGAATCGACTTCATTCTTCGATAAAGTGTCTGTAGCAGCTGCAGAACGCCCTACTTTATTAGTGTTACTTTTAACCTTCTCTGGACTAGTAACTTCTAATCTGGAAAGTCGTTCTTTTAATTTGGCGACTTCGCTAGCGCGCATACCTCTTGCGGTAGCCATTTGCTCCAGTTGAGAGTCGGGCAAGCCCGAATCGCGCACCTGTTTCATAAACTGGCGCACCTGCACATCAGAGAGCTCATCGACACGCACCTTCGACAAATCTTCAGCCTGCTGCACCTGTGCCACACCTTGTGCCAACATGAGGCAACAAAGAAAAAATGTCGCTAAAAATATCTTCGGTAATTGTTTAATCATATATCTCTTTAAAAGCATAAAATTATCCTCTCTGGTATAAAGTGGCTACTGCGCAATGTTTTCAACAAAAAACCATAAAAGTGAGCAGTAAGGGGCAAATATCGGATTTTTATTTCATATACCTCGAAAAAAACGACGCAAAGCTAGCGCGCAATACGTTTTAAATATTCGCCATAACCCGACTTCTCTAAAGGCGCTGCCAAAAACAATAATTGCTCACTATCGATATACCCCATACGGTAGGCGACCTCTTCAATAGCACCAATTTTCATCCCCTGCCGTTCTTCGATGACCTGCACAAACTGCCCTGCCTGCATAAGCGATTGCACCGTGCCGGTATCGAGCCAAGCTGTGCCACGATCGAAAACACCGACCTTGAGCTTACCTTGCTTCAAATACGCGCTATTTACGTCCGTTATTTCTAGCTCGCCACGGGCAGAAGGCTTGATGCTCTTAGCGATATCAACGACAGCATTGTCGTAGAAATACAGCCCTGGAACAGCATAGTTGGACTTAGGCGCACTGGGTTTCTCTTCAATAGACAGCACCTGACGATGGGCATCAAACTCGACAACGCCATAGCGCTGAGGATCATGGACAGGGTAGGCAAAAACATAAGCCCCGTCCGGGTCTGCGCAGGATTGCAGAAGCTTGGACATACCCGAACCATAAAATATATTGTCGCCTAAGATAAGCGCTACTTTATCATCACCGATAAACTCTTCTGCCAGGATAAAAGCTTGCGCTAAGCCCTCGGGCCTAGGCTGCTCTTTATAAAAAAACTGACAGCCAAGCTGCGAACCATCGCCCAATAGCTTTTGAAAATGGGGCAGATCTTCAGGTGTCGATATAATGAGGATTTCATTAATACCCGCCAACAACAAGGTGGAAAGTGGATAGTAGATCATGGGCTTATCGTACACAGGCATCAGCTGTTTGCTGACAGCTAATGTCAAAGGATGCAGACGTGTACCAGACCCTCCGGCCAATATAATTCCTTTCATAAGATAAATTTAATCGAAAAAAAAACCTTAACTCAGTAAACTTGACTGAAACTCTTCATCAGCTATATTGCACACAACACAGGCTTGAAAAGATTTTAAATACCCATTTTCATGTCGATAGACACCATAAAAATGTACTTTTATAGCTCTTGCTGCAACCTCTTGTTTAGTGAAGCGCCCTAATTGTAAAGGTACAGACAAAGGAGCATACTTAACCAAATCGAACTGCCCAACAGTTTTTTTTGACAGAAAAAAACCATCTTTAAACTTCATTTCTTTTATCATTACCGAACGAACAGTAGGCTTGCTATCTGCTAGACTTATCAAAGCTATAATCTGCTGATTTGCCTGTGTACCTTGATCTTCTACAGAAAATTTAATATCTACAGAGAGACTCATGTTTTTTGTATAATGCATGCATTGCTGCCTATCGACATAATAAAATGTTAATAAGCATAAAAACAGTATAGCCAAAAAACCTGCCGCTAATAAAAAAAACATATTTATTTTATTCTTATATAAAAATGCATAAACTCATGCTTTAATTACAGTAAATAATCTAGCATTATAATCCCTAAAAAATGGACTACGAGACCTCATGCTTTGCCCAACATCCGCTCTAAGCTACTGCGCCAAGCCGGGACCAGCACTCCATAAACTGCCTTAATTTTGGTTTTATCCAATAACGAGTAAGCAGGGCGTTTGGCTACAGTAGGGTAATCGGCCGTACTGACCCCCTGAATAGCACAGGATAAACCAGCCAGATCGCGGATGGCGACTGCAAAATCATACCAGGAAGCCTGACCTGCATTGGAGTAGTGATAAACCCCAGACACCCAACGCTCCGGCAGCAAGATGCTAACAATAGCTAAAGCCAGGTCTTGGGCGTAAGTGGGCGAGCCCACCTGATCGTTGACCACAGAAAGCTCATCGCGAGATTTCATAAGTTTAATCATCGTTTTGACGAAATTGTTACCATATGAAGAATATACCCACGAAGTGCGGATAATGACGCTATCAGGAGCCCACTTTTGAATAGCCTGCTCGCCTTTGAGCTTGGTAAGGCCGTAAGTGTTTATTGGCATAGTAGGAGCATCTTCGCTTAAAGGTGTACTGGAAGCACCATCGAAAACATAATCGGTAGAGATAGCGATTAATTTAACACCGTGCAGCCTGCAATACTTCGCTATCTCTTCACTGCCTAGATGATTGACCCGATCGGCCAGATCGGGCTCGTTCTCCGCCTTATCCACAGCGGTATAGGCCGCCGTGTGGATAATAACATTGGGCTGATACATGCCCAGCACATCCTGTATAAGAGCCGTATGCTCCAAAGGAAGAGCCTTACGGTCCAGAAAAAAACAGTCAAAAGATGGATCATCCACGAGCAGCTCTTTAAGCTCAGAGCCTAATTGACCAGAAGCTCCTGTAATGAGGAGCTTCAACTTTTCATTGCCTGTAGGCATACTGCACATATATAAATGATGATATTTTACTAACGACTTACTTCCCGTTTTTCTCGGCCTCTTTGTCGGCCACAATTTTACGTAGGCCCGAACTGGAAAAACGATGGTCGCGGCTATTAAAATAAAGATCTATACCTTTCTCTTCGCAATAGGCGCGCCCGGTAAAGTCTTTATCTATGTATTCATCGCCCACGATTCGCACATCGAGCTTGAAAGAACGCAAGATATCTTCCAGGTCCTGCTCGGTAGAGTAAGGGACAATCTCGTCGACATACTTGCACCCCCTTAACTGTATATAACGCTCGACCACAGTCTGCGTAGGTTTATTCTTATTCGGGCGGTCCAAGGTGGGGTCCATTTGCAAACCACAGATGAGATAGTCGCACTGCCGCTTGGCCTCGGCTAACATCATGATATGACCGGCATGAAGCAGGTCGAAGGTGGAAAAAGTGATCCCGACGCGCGGACCGGGATTATAATCGTCTGTAGCTTTAACAATCTCTTCTTTTATCATTATTTTAAATTAATTATAATTATTATCCTCAACGCGTCAGCAGTGCTGAATACAATATACTGACCATAGGCTTTTTTATGAGGCTAATAAGCCTAACACAAACAAACTTAATGCCAACATTGAGCTCCTTACACCACCTGAGAAAGATGTAAAAGGATAAAAAAAGCCCAAAAGGTTAGTACCCACTTACAAAAGTAAAGAATTATACCTAAAATAACTGTGCATTAACAAAAATTAACCCTGCCCATCAGCCCTCGCAAGGACTTGCCAGCTTAAACGGTCGCCAAGTTCTAAATCTTGGGTAACAACCCGTCCGATAACTTCCGAGTAATATTGAGGATGCAGCCCAAAGCCAGGGCGCACCGAACGCACATGTGCCGATGTGAGCTTCTCGCCTTGACGTATGGGCTTTGCAATATATAACGAACGGGCAAAGTCGCGCCCTTGAACCTGCTTTGGAGTAGGTGTATAATCGACCCGCCCGATAGCTTGCTCAGCCGCACGCACCGCACGTACCATATCGGCAAATTCGCCCTCGTTCATAGAGAAGGAAGCGTCGGCACCACCTATGGAACGATCGAGTATAAAGTGTTTTTCGATGATTTTGGCACCAAAAGCAGTAGCCACTACAGGGACCACACTACCCATCGTGTGATCGGAAAGGCCTGCAATGACGCCGTAGCGCTCGGCAAAATCGCGCACCATAGATATATTTGCTTCTTCTATAGGGGCAGGATAAGACGATGTGCACTTTAGAAGCGCAATATCATGGTTGCCCATACGCCTACAGGCAGCAAGAGCAAGCTCGATATCTTGATGACCAGCTATACCGGTAGATAGAATAACAGGTTTACCTTTAGATGCAACAAGCTCGATAAGCGGAATATCGGTAATTTCGAACGAAGCAATTTTATAGGCTGGCACATCCAACGACTCCAATAGCGCGACAGCAGAAGCATCGAAAGGAGATGAAAAACAAAGTAACCCCTCTTCATGAGCAACTTCAAAAAGGCGCGCATGCCACTCCCAAGGCGTATAGGCTTCCTGATAAAGATCGTAAAGGTTTTTACCGTCCCAGACCGTGCCTTTGACCATAAAATCAGGCTTGCAGCTGTTCAAAGTTATGGTGTCAGCCGTATAGGTTTGCAGCTTAACACAGTCGGCACCGGCACGCTTAGCTGCACGAATAGTTTCAACAGCGGTGTCTAAGCTACCATTGTGGTTGGCCGAAAGTTCGGCTATAATAAATACAGGGCTATCCTTATGGATAGCATAATGTCCAATATGCATAAGTTGTTTTTTTAAAAATATGTCTTAATTCGTCCCTAAAAGCTCAAACTTATAGGAGGAAACAAGCTCTTCCCGGCTAAAGCCGAGCTTTTCGAAGATTCGCACCGATGCGGCATTGTCTTTTTTGACATAAGCCACCAGCGGGTATGCATCAAAAGAGGTGTCTTGCGCTAGGTATTCCAGCAAGAGAACCACCAGGCGCGTACCCAAGCCGCGCCCATGATAGTTTTCGTCGACGACATAACTGATCAGCCCCTCGCCATCCTTACGATCGACACGGATGGAGCCTAGAGCCGTACCCAGAATATTTTCAAGAATGAGGTATAAACAATCGCTACTATCGATTTTGTCGGGAAACCAGTTCATATGCTCTTCGTAGCTGATATCGTTGGGGTTGAAAGAGTAAAGTCGAGTTTTGGGGCTGATGACCCACCGGTAAGTAACATCAATATCGGTGATAACAGCCCGGCGAAAGGTAAACCTATCAACCTTGGCGTGGAGAAGCACGTCAACATAACGGCCAGCAAAGAAACAATGCTCTTCTAAACGGGCTTCCTGCTGAAAGCCACTTTCTTCTAAAGCCGGATAAAGACGCGGGCGAAGATCATAAGCATAGGTAAATATTTTATGAAGACCTAAACCCTCAAAAGCAAAGGGCTGTAACAACTGTAAAAATATAGACCAAAGGGACTCAAATTGCTCTTTTTCTAATGCAGTTTTCATAAGAAAAGAAACTTCTGCATGTTTATCGCGCCAGTTGATGTGTACCAAACCGCCATAGCCTATGCACTCGTTGCGACGAAGTAGCGAAAACAGCAGCTGAGCCGGCCGCTCCTGACGGAATGAAGGCGCAAGAACATCTTGATAATAACGGTTCTGCTGCTCTTCGCTAAGTGGCTCGACCTGACGCAGATGATACAGCTGCTCATTGCGCCACTTTCGTATCAGGTGCCTATCGCCGTAACGAATAGGCACCAGCTGATAATCGCCTATAAACTGTTTATTGACGCGCAAAGCTTTATATTGGTAAGGAAACTTCTTCATAGGTGTAATTACTTTACATAATACGACTCGATGAGCTGAATGACACGCTCCTGATCGCTATCGCTTAATGTAGGAAACAAAGGTAAGCTCAAACAGTTTTTATAATATGCTTCTGCCTGGGGCAAATCACCCTCGCGCCAGCCCTGAGCTTGATAGTAGGGCATAAGATGTACAGGAAAATAATGTACCTGAGCGAAAACATGATGCCTGCGTAAGTAATTGTACAGCCCTAAACGATCTTTCACTTCGAGAACGTAAAGATGGTAGGCGTGCCCACCTACATCGCCGGAAAGGTTATACACATAGTCTTTGCCAGTAAAGGCTGCCGTATATACCGCCGCAAGAGCACGCCTCCGAACCAGCCCTTGCGCCGCACACTGCAACTGGCTATTGCCCAAAGCGGCCTGTAAATCGGTAAGCCTATAATTAAAACCCAACTCTTGCATTTCCATATACCAGGCTGGATAGTCTTCGCCGCCACCAGCCAAAGCTACGCTGTTCAGAAAATCGTCGGCAGCACGGGTAATACCATGTGTGCGGAGCTTGGATAGTTGTTGATAAAGATGCGCATGACGCGTTGTTACCATCCCGCCTTCGCCCGAGGCAATATGCTTGACAGGGTGAAAAGAGAAAACAGTAAGATCGGCAAAACGACCATTACCGCAAAGCTGCTCGCGCCCCTGCTCGTCTATAAAATAAGCACCAGGAGCGTGACAAGAGTCGGATATGATCCACATATCGTAGGCATCAGCCAGTAGACGCAACTCTTGCAAATTGACTGCACGGCCGGCAAAATCAACAGAAATAATACCAGCATAGGTGCCCTTAGGCGAATCAGCCAGTAATTGCCGAATGGCGGCTATATCGATCAAATTGGTAGCGGGAGCTATATCTACA
This sequence comes from Sphingobacterium sp. UT-1RO-CII-1, assembly GCF_026711005.1. Lineage (GTDB taxonomy): Bacteria > Bacteroidota > Bacteroidia > Sphingobacteriales > Sphingobacteriaceae > Sphingobacterium. The sequence continues at coordinate 141,478 of NZ_JAPPVJ010000006.1, forward strand.
AAATGTACATCAGCGCCAGCGTAGCGCACAGCATTGGCCGTAGCCGAAAATGTGATGGTGGTAGTAATAACTTTCTGACCAGGCTGTAGCCCCAAAGCCAAAACAGAAAGATGTAAAGCAGCTGTACCATTGGCAACACTAAGTGCAAAAGGAGCATCAACATAGGCAGCGAAGTTATGTTCGAAACGCGCTATCTCGGGCCCTTGTGTTAAATAATCAGAACGTAGGCTCTTTACAACAGCCGCAATATCATCGTCGGTGATATGCTGCCGACCATAAGGAATAATTTTTTCGTTTACTTGTGTCATATTTTAAACTGTAAAAGTAGAGTCAACATGCTGTTTGATTAATCTGCGCAAGCTTTCGACAGTTTCCCACTCGGAGTTGTCTCTTGAGTTGTAGGCAAAACCATCACGTACTTTTGTACCCTCGAATGTTTCTAAAAACTCCTGTAGATTCCAACGGGGCTCGGCAGGAAGTATGGTGTAATATTGCCCCAGATCGTAAGTAAAAAAGGAGTCGGAGGGCGTAATCATTTCTTCGTGCACTTTCTCGCCAGGGCGTATGCCAACAACACGGATTTCACAGGCTGGACCTACGGCTTCCGCCACATCACCAATGCGATAAGAAGGAATTTTAGGTATAAAAATCTCGCCGCCCCAAGCATGCTTTAAAGCATGTATAACCATATCGACACCACCTTGCAACGAAATATTAAAACGAGTCATATTGACATCCGTAACAGGAAGCACTCCCTCCGAGCGTCTCTGTATGAAAAAAGGAATGACCGAACCGTTAGACCCCATAACATTGCCATAACGAACAACAGAAAAACGTATGGGATTTTCGCCTTTTATATTGTTAGCAGCGACGAAAAGTTTATCGGAAGCCAATTTCGTAGCACCATAGAGATTAATAGGCGCACAGGCCTTGTCGGTAGAAAGTGCAACAACGCGCTCGACCTGTGTGTCTAAACAGGCGTCGATAACATTTTGAGCACCGTGAATATTTGTTTTCACACATTCGTCGGGGTTATGCTCTGCAATAGGCACATGTTTCATAGCGGCAGCGTGCACAACATAATGCACTCCTTTAAAAGCACGTACAAGACGCTCCTTGTCCCGAACATCACCTATAAAAAAACGTATTTGCGGATAGAGATCAGCAGGGTATTCTTGAGCCATTTGGTATTGCTTCTGCTCATCACGCGAAAAAATAATGAGTCGCTTAATCTCGGGATAAGTAGCTAAAATATGCTTGGTAAGCGCTTTGCCCAGCGAGCCCGTGCCGCCGGTAATTAAGAGTGACTTGTTGTGTAATAGATGCATATAAAAAATTTAAATTCCAATACAGGAGTAAAGCACAAAAAAGACTGATACCGACCTGAAACAGATAAATACAGCTTATTGTATAAAAAATTGGGATTGGTAAGGAGAGCAGACTCTAGCAGCCTCGCTTTAATTGCCCCATGAAATGCGGAGTTTCGGGCTCCGGCAGGCAGAAAACATGTTTATTGTAAACTATCGTCGTCGTAAGAATACGCCTCAAGTTGGTAGGGATGCTATTTCGCCTCCGAAGACCATTCTTTTAGACCTTATTCACTACTTTTTTACGCGACAGCATCCGAGGTAGCTCCTAGTTGCTTTCTTTCCTTCGCGTCATCGCGAGCACAGGGCGACGATCTCTCTTTTACTTTTTCAGTACTGCTTAACAATAAAACGTAGATTACTACGCTATGTTATATTCCTTTTTCTTGATAAAAAGGAAACAAAAATCAAGACTGGGATGCTGTTTCGCTTTCCAAACCCATTCTGTTCGGTCTTTTTTGATTGCTTTCTTTACGCGACAGCATCCAAGGTCGTTCCTGTTTTGTGTTTATGTCTCTGTGTTTCTTTTTCTCTGCGTCACGCTTGCTCGTAAGGATGCATTTTGGCGATTTTCTGCTTGCTAAAAGGCAGAATATACAAAATATTAAGGAGAATATGAATTTTACCGCTCGCAGCTATTCAAAACCGAACGAAAGGCCGCAAAAGACTGCGCTTCCCGATCTTTATCGGACAGTAAGATTTGACCAGAAGTGACGCCCCAGTCAATAGCTAGATCAGCATCTAAAGGATGAATGCCATTTTCAGACTCTCTGTGATAGAAATTGTCGCATTTGTAGGAAAAAATAGCCGTTTCCGATAAGACGGAAAAGCCGTGTAAGAAACCACGGGGAATAAAAAGTTGCTTTCTATTTTCAGCAGAAAGCTCTACAGCGACAAATTGCCCAAATGTAGACGAATTTTTCCGCACATCGACAGCAACATCAAGCACACAGCCCTCGAGCACACGAACTAACTTAGCCTGCCCATGCTCTCCGGTTTGCATATGTAGACCCCGGACAACCCCGTAGCTTGACTTAGACTGGTTGTCTTGAACAAAAGTAGGGGAAAAACCCAAAACCGACGCCAAGCTATGCGAATTATAACTCTCGAAAAAGTAGCCTCGATCATCTTCAAAAACGTTCGGTTCTAAAATAAAACAACCTTTTAATAGAGTTTCTGTAGCTTTCATTGTTTGTATTTTATGTAGTTGATAGGGTGTATAGATTTGATAAAGTTAAGATGGTTGATAGAGTTGATAAAGTGTATAAAGTTAAGAAGGTTGATAAAGTTGAAAGAGTTGATAGGGTGTATATAATTGAGAAGGTTGATAGAGTTGATAAAGTGGAGAAAGTTGAGAAAGTTCATAGGGTGGATAGAGTTGAGAAGTTTTGAATTAGTTTTTTAGTGACTTTATCAAGTTAGAAAGCATACTTTTGATATAATTCATCTTAGTTTGAAATGTAGATAAATCTGCTATAAAGCCTAAACGAAAAGCTAATTCCAATTGTGTTTCTAGCTCGCTAGCTGAACCTAAAGCGATATAAAGAAAACGGATAAACTCCGCCTGACTTTGTCGCCCAGCCCCTTCTGCTATGTTTGATGGAATTGAAACCGCAGCACGCTTAATTTGACTAGTCAAACCGTACACCTCTTCTTTAGGAAAAAACCTTACCGTTTCGTAAACAGAAACCACCAAGTCCATAGACTCCTGCCAAACCTTCAAATCCTTATGACTAGCCATCTCTTACTTTATAACCCTATTAACCCTCTAAACCTTATTAACCCTCTAAACCTTATTAACCTTATTAACCCTCTAAACCTTATAAACCCTATTAACCTTATTAACCCTCTAAACCCTACTAAATTAACCCTATTTATACTGCTGCTCGTAGTAAGACTGATAGGCACCTGAAGTGACATTGGCCAACCAATCGGGATTCGCAAGATACCAATCAATAGTATGTGAAAGCCCTTCTTCGAAAGTGACCGTAGGTGTATAACCTAACTCTCTGTTAATCTTGGTGGCATCAATGGCGTAGCGCAAATCATGACCGGGACGATCTTTAACAAAGGTGATCAGCTGCGCTGAAGTGCCTGCGCGGCGACCTAGCTTTTCATCCATCTGCCGGCATAACTCTTTAACCAGATCGATGTTTTGCCACTCGTTGAAGCCACCGACATTATAGGACTCACCATGACGGCCACCATGAAACACCAAATCGATAGCACGTGCATGATCGACAACGTAAAGCCAGTCGCGCGTAAACTTTCCATCGCCGTAGATAGGTAAAGGCTTATTGTTTAATATATTATGGATACAAAGCGGAATGAGCTTTTCTGGAAAGTGGTTTGGCCCATAATTATTAGAGCAATTGGTAATAACGATAGGTAGACCATAGGTATCATGATATGCCCGAACAAAATGATCAGAAGCTGCTTTAGAAGCCGAATAAGGAGAGTGTGGGTCGTAACTTGTTTCTTCGGTAAACAGACCTACATCACCTAAAGTGCCATAGACTTCATCCGTAGAAACATGATGAAAAAGTTTCCCCGCATAGTTACCTGCCCAGACTTCACGAACAGCATTAAGCAAATTTACTGTCCCTAATACATTAGTCGTGACAAAAGAAGTAGGGTCTGAAATAGAGCGATCAACATGCGACTCTGCCGCTAAATGTATGACCGCATCAGGCTTTAACGCCCTAAATAGAGAAAGAACCCCATCGAAGTCTCTAATATCTTGCTTAACAAAAGTGTAATTCTCTTTATCTTCTATATCCCGAAGATTTTCTAGATTGCCTGCATACGTTAACACATCGAGGTTAACTATCCGGTAATGAGAATACTTAACAACAAATTCGCGAACAACATGCGAGCCTATAAAACCCGCTCCACCAGTAATTACAATTGTTTTTTGCATGATCAAATCTACAATTAAAGCATTAATAAACCACCTTTGAAGATTAACGTACGCGCGACGAGTGCTTGCAGTAATGTTATCGGAAATAATTTAAATAAGACTAGAACCTTCTTTTTCTAAGCTCTCGTAAACTCCCTTAACCTCTTGTGCAGAGGCCTTATTCAGAACCAAAACAGCATCATTTGTATTGACAACGATACAATTTTGTACGCCCAAAAAGACCGTGTGCTTATCGCCGCCGATTACAATATTCCCTTCGTCATCCACCGGGTGCTCTTTAGCAGCAAGGTAATCGTATAAAGAGTCAAAAGACCCCATATCTGACCATTGGAAAAAAGAAGGCACCACCTTGATACTGTCGCTACGCTCCATTATAGCATAGTCGACACTTTTAGATGGGATTTTGTTGGAAAGCTCGACATCCAACACAGCATCAACCGAGGCCTCGAAAGCAATTTTAGCTGCCGCATAAAGCTTCGGATCGAAACGCTCTAACTCTTGAAGATAAACAGATGCTTTGAAGCAAAAGATACCGGAGTTCCATAAAAAGTTGCCACGTTTTAAAAACTCTTTGGCCGTCTCATAGTTTGGCTTCTCCCGGAAAGACAACACATCATTTCCTTCGGATTCTATATAGCCATAGCCTGTTTCGGGCTTGACAGGATTGATACCAAAAGTAACTAAATGCCCGTCGCGAGCAAATTCGATACCACGCTTGATAGCCTGTAGATACTGCTCCTCACCCTCGATCAAATGGTCGGACGGCGTTACAATAAGAATATCATCTGCAGAGGCTGCAAAAGCTGCAAAAGCAATAGCCGCTGCTGTATTACGAGGCACTGCCTCGACAATAATTTCGTGTGAAGTAGCGGCAAGGTCTTCTTTTGCCAGATCGATGTTCTGAACAGAGCCCACTAATATAAGATGATCGCAAACTTTCTGATTGCGCTGGATTGTAAGCTCAAATAAGGACTTACCATTAAAAATAGGCAAATATTGTTTGGGCCTAGCCTTTCGCGATAGCGGCCACAAACGTGACCCAACACCACCGGAAAGAATAACATTAATAATTTTTCCCATGTTTTTTATTTCGACACCTCCACCTTTTCTGGAAAATGTTGTTCGACTAAACTTTTAGTAACCCGATCGCGCATAAGGTAAAGCTCAGCGCTCGCTTTGGCATCAGACAAAGGGTCATGATGGTTAAGCTCAATGCCCATAATACGGCAACAGATGTTAAGCTTTGTCTTTTGAAAACCTTTAGCACGGTATATTTTACTCGTGCAATGCCATATGGCAGGCAGACGCAAAGAACGATAGTCTAAACTATAGTAGGCCATCGTTTTCATTAAGACTTCACGATCAAACTTCTCATTATGAGCAACCATTTTGCTACCAGCAAGGTAATGCTGAATTTTTGGATAAAGATCTAGAAAAGTAGGGGAATCGGACGTGTCTTTTGGGCGAATGCCATGAACACGCGTCGTTTGCCACATGTATTCGTTTTTGGGCGGCCGCACTAAACTATGAAACTCCTCGATAATTTGCCCGTCTTTCACCTTTACGATCCCTACTGCACACACACTAGTATAGGCTGCAGTAGCCAATTCAAAATCTATAGCGGTAAAAGTCATATATTCTCTTTATACAAACTTACATAATTTCATTTATATGTAAGTATTATTAGTGGTTGCTAAACTTGATTTTGACCAGTCAGCTTCTCCACCAATTGTTCGCAACGTTCAGCTATCATATGATAGACAGGCTCGAATTGAGTAGAATCGAAATAAGGATCGGGCACAATACCCTCCTCCAAAAACAGGCTGACTTTCGATTCATCCTGAGCATGGCGAGCCTGAGCTAGAACATCTTTCAAGTTATTCTCATCCATAACAAAAATATGATCGTACTCATCGAATAAAGCAGGAGTAAAATGCTGCGCGCGCTGCGCCGAGATGTCAACACCATATTTTTTTGCAACAGCAATAGAACGTTCGTCCGGAGCGTGACCGATATGCCAGTCGCCAGTACCGGCAGACTCTACTGACCACCCCAGGCCTTTGCTATTTGCTAAATGTTCTAATATACCATGCGCTAATGGAGACCTGCAAATATTCCCCAAACAAACCATTAAAATTTTCATATCCAAACTTAACCTTTTTCTTATAGAAAAAGCGACCTATCTCTTGATAAGTCGCTTTCTCCATTATTCATTTCTTTATTTTAAAGCCCTACAGGGAATCTATACTCGAAAGAACCTCTTTCGGAAACACCCGTAATGCGTATCATATTACGTGTGGTCTTCGCTAAAGCAGACTCAACCTCATCGACATTATTAACCGGCTGGCCGTTCACGTGTGTGATGATCAAACCACGCTCTATACCAAACTCGTCAAAAATACCGCCACGGTGAACCTGAGAAACAACGACTCCGGAATTTGCTCCAAATTTTTTCTTCTGAGCATCAGATGCCGGAGTGAAACTTGCCCCTAATTTATTGAAGATTTCAGCAGCACTTTTACTTGCTTCATCAGTAGCCTTATCCTTTTTAGCTTCTTGCCCTTTCAAGGTAAGAACCACATCTTTTTCTTTACCATCACGTTTGTAGGTAAGTTTTAGCTTATCGCCAGGGCTTAAACGTGCAACACGCTCTTGCAGATCAGAAGAAGCATAAACCGTTTGTCCTTCAACTTTGGTTATTATATCACCTTTTTTAATACCAGCTCCGGCAGCAGCACCATCTTTAACGACATCGAAAACATACAAGCCATTGATATCGTCGATACCAAACTCTTTGCGGATAGCTTCATCAACCTCACTAAAATTAACACCTACATAACCACGCTGTACGGTACCGAACTGTTTAAAGTCGTTAACAATTTTTGTAACCAAATTGACCGGGATAGCAAAACCATAGCCCGCATACGTTCCTGTAGGAGATGCAATTGCAGCATTAATACCAATGAGCTCGCCACGAGCGTTAACTAATGCACCACCACTATTACCTTTGTTAATAACAGCGTCTGTCTGAATAAAAGACTCCACTGCTGTATTTGCTATAGGCTCGTCAGACTGACCATACCCATAAGGGCTACTCTGCTCGCCCAATATACCGATTTTACGACCCTTAGCACTGACAATACCGGCAGTAACAGTAGATTTCAAGCTAAGCGGGTAACCCACCGCTAAAACCCACTCACCAATACGAACACGATCGGAATCGCCAAGTTTTACAAACGGCAGACCCGTTGCATTAATTTTAATAAGTGCCAAATCAAAATCAGGGTCACGACCAATTACCTTCGCCTCATAAATACGTTGGTCGGTCATTTTAACCTCTATCTTATCAGCATCCTCTACAACATGGTTATTCGTAACGATATAACCATCGGCAGAAATAAGAACCCCAGAACCCGAAGCCGAAGCTTGTCTTGGTTGTTGCTGACGACGGCCCTGCGGCATACCAAAAAACTCCTCGAACATATCGAATGGACTTCCGCCACCACCCCGACGGCTTTCGCGGACCTTCATGTTAACCTTAATATTGACAACACCGGGAGAAACAGCAGCAGCAGCCTGCGTGAAATCAGGATTACCGGTAGAAGACATGATTTCAGCCTCAGGATTGTTTGCGTAAAAAACCTTCTGTTTTTCTTCAAAGGTCATGCTTTCCATTTGCTTATTTTCGAAGAGCTTATAGCCTCCGATAGCCACCGCCCCACCGACGAAAGCTATTAATAAACTAACTCCTATCTTTTTCATATATATGTATAATTTATCTTTTATCTATCGTATGTAATTGTAATACACTTCTCTATTTATGTTTATAGAAGCACCTTAATTTCATATTCTATACGATGTATTTTTAATTTATTTTTCTTTTACTTTGTACTAGGACCTGTTCAAATGTAATACCATTTGAGAAAGATTAATAACTTTTGGCAGTTAAAAAATGTTAACAAAAAGATTGAAAATTAATTTTTAACACGCCTTAACACTTATTACAGCGCACTGTAACAAGAATATTAAATTTACAGCTAATTTTCAAGCTTATGCACGAAAAAATTAAATTCTACAAATACCAAGGCGCAGGCAATGACTTTATTCTTATAGATAATAGACAGCACGTTTTTGAGCCGCAAAACAGCGCTTTAGTGAAAAAAATGTGTGATAGAAAGTTTGGGATAGGTGCAGACGGACTCATGCTTCTGCAAGAAACTGATGAAGCAGATTTTGAAATGATTTACTTTAACGCAAATGGTCTACAGGCAAGTATGTGTGGCAACGGAGGACGATGTATAGTTGCGTTTGCTAGAGATTTAAAAATCATTGAACACAGAACTGACTTTTTGGCAGTGGACGGATTGCACTTTGCACAAATAAAGGGCAATGAAGTAGCTTTGAGTATGATAGATGTGCTGGAATATAGGAGAGATTCGGATGCTTATATACTACAAACAGGCTCTCCACATTATGTAAAAATAACAACCGATGTTGAAAATCTAGACGTCTATAATGCCGGTCGAAAAATAAGATATAGCCAAACATACAGCCCCGAAGGCATTAATGTGAATTTTGTAGAACAAGAACAGGCGGGCTATTTTGTTCGTACCTATGAACGCGGAGTGGAAAATGAAACATTGGCCTGCGGAACCGGAGCTACCGCAGCAGCTATAAGTATAGCCATAAACGAAAACAGAACTGGCACGATTGAAATACCAATCCGTGTGTTAGGCGGGCAACTACAGGTGAGTTTTGAACGAGACGAAAATAGTTTCACTAAGGTAATACTCCAGGGTCCTGCTGAATATGTATTTGAAGGAACTTACTAAGTACTAACGAAGAAGCTCCTGTATATCATCGGGGGAAAGAGATTTGACAAAACTTTCTTCCGTCGTAATTAAAGCTGCCGAATACTCTTTCTTACGATTCTGCAAAGCTAGTATCTTCTCTTCGACGGTATCCTTACTGATGAACTTATAAATAAATACATTCTTTGTCTGCCCTATACGGTGCGCCCGATCGATAGCCTGTTGTTCGACAGCAGGATTCCACCAAGGATCGAGCACAAAAACATAGTCCGCCTCGGTCAGGTTTAAACCCACGCCGCCTGCTTTGATGGAAATAAGAAAAACCTGCACGGAAGAGTCTTCCTTAAAAGTATTAACAGCTGCCGACCGATCCCGGGTAGCTCCGTCAAGATAGGCGTAACTTATTTTCGTTTCCTCAAAATAGACACGAAATAGCTGCAAGTGTTTAACAAACTGGGAAAAGATTAAAACTTTATGCCCTTCGGCAATAATAGACTCCAACATTTCGATAGCAGCCTGGAACTTGCCGGAGGATATATGTGCTTCTTCATCTAACATTTTAGGGTGGTTGGCCGCTTGTCTAAGCTTAGTAAGCCCTTGCAGTAAAATAATTTGATTTTTAGCTCCTGCCTCCTTTAAAGAGTTGTTCAGCAAAGCGTTTCTATATTCAGATTTTATAGATTCGTATTTCTCGTACTGTTCATCAGTCATGTCGCAAAAAACGACCTGCTCTGTTTTAGGCGGCAGCTCGGTAGCAACCTGATCTTTGGTACGACGAAGTACAAATGGTTTAATAATGGCCTGCAAACGCGCAGCTTTATCTTCGTCCTTTTTCTTCTCGATAGGGATGACAAATTCTTTCTGAAAATAGGTATAAGAGCCCAAAAGCCCGGGGTTGGCAAAATGCATTTGCGACCATATATCGGCCACAGTGTTTTCAATGGGTGTGCCGCTGAGCGCTAGTTTATATCTGGACTTTAAGCTCTTTATAGCCTTAAAAGCCTTAGAGCTAGGGTTTTTTATCTGCTGACTCTCGTCAAGAACAATATAATTGAAAAAGAATTTACTAAATAGCTCGATATCTCCCCGTACAATGCCGTAGGTAGTAATAACCAGATCGAAATGAGAGAAGCCAAAAGGGTCTTTCAATCGATTACTGCCCGTATGCCGAAGTATACGCAGCTGAGGAGCAAAGCGCTCCGCTTCTTTTTGCCAATTGTATATAAGCGATGTAGGCAAAATAAGCAATGAAGTTTGCGTATGATCACTCCCATGTAGCGCCTCTTTCTGCTTCTGCAAAAGAGCCAAAGTTTGCACAGTTTTACCCAAGCCCATGTCGTCGGCTAGACACCCACCAAAGTTATAGCTTTGCAAAAAATGAAACCAATTGTAACCTGCCTTTTGATACGGACGTAATTGACCTACAAAATGAGCAGGCATAGGCGCCTCTTCGATGTGATTAAAATCCAATAGTTTTTGCAAGCGTCTATTAAAAGCAATCTGAGTATGTTCGGATATTTCGTAAAGCAAACCAATATGTGATTTGCTTAACGTAAGCTCATTCTTCTGAAGTGCAAACTGGAACAAATGCTCATATTGCGCAAACCACTCGTCGGGCAGGATAGCGATTTCCCCATTGGGCAAAATAAATTCACGTATTTTATGCAAAATATGTTCACGTAGCTCAATAAAAGGTATCGTATAATCGCCAAAACAGGCAACCGCCTTAATATCAAACCAGTCGCTCTGTTCTTCAACAGTTATTTCTAAAGAGGTGCGCCCAATAAATATAGGCTTTGTACCTTTTGCCTGTATAATTTGATAGCCATTATCAAGGATATTTTCCTGATTTTTATTTAACCAATCGATAATCGTACCCTGATGATCAGGAAGAACAAAACTACCAAACAGGGGATCCTTTTTAAGCAAACCTTTATCTTTTAAGTAAGCAGCCTGCTTTTCCTCCCATAGCAAAGAACGCCTGATTCGATAAAACACATACTCGTCCTGATCTTCGTTATGCTCCATTTGAACTGTGACAGGATGGTCTGTGCCGTAATGAAAACGATAAGGCCCATAATCAAACAAAAGCTGTACAAAAGACTGCCCCGACTCTACATAATAAAATTGAAGAATAGGCTTTGCCTGTTCTCGAACGGTTTGTATAATAAAGCCTTCAGCATAAACATGATGCTTCTCGATTAGGCCTTTAACAAAAGTTTCGAAATATTTCTTTTCAGTCGACCGAGGCACCGCTATATATCGTTTATTTAAAAAAGGGCTTAGCTTCTTACCATCGATACCATCTTCAAAATAATGCAGGGTGTTTTCTAACAAAAGCCAAGCTTCTTTATTTACAACGACCTGACTATCTTTGTACATAAAGTCGAGCCGATTACCTTTATACTTTAAAGTAGGAAAGTACCTCGTCTCGACGTCATTACGCCGGAAGTGAAACAAAATAGAACTGGGCTCATCAGCAATTTGCAATGCTTGATCGGCAGGGTAACCATCCTTACCCATTAAGAATAATGGTTTATCAGCCAACATTTTTAATACACGGAGCATCCGCTGCTCAATTTTTGGGCGTAATGTATTATAAGCACGCTCGTCAAATACTTTAGTGAAAAAGTCGATGGCACGCATAGCTTTCTTATTGTATTGCTTGATTAAGTGCGTTTGCTCTGTCTCGTCGAGTATACGGATGATCTCCCTGTCGGTTTCATCAACAGCAGAAGCAAAATCATCAATAGTAGCACTAAAGACACGACGATAGCCTAAAGAATATGAACCATTTGGATTCAAATAAATGATATGGGGCTCTAAAATATAGCCCAAATAGGGATGCTCCCCTAACGAATAGACCAACTTAAATGAAACATTCCCCTCGACCTTACGCATGCTGCTTACTTTGCCTGATAAAAAGGTACTAATATACTGAATTTAGAGCGCTTTATACGAATCTTCACTGCTCACTTTGCTTTGAAAAAAGAGAGAGCCTTATGCTGCTAACACCATAACCAAGGAAGAAAAGAAGCAATGGCACAGGAAAGGAAAGCCAGACAGAGACATAAACACAAAACAGGACCGACCTCGGGTGCTGTCGCGTAAAGAAAGTAGCGAATAAGACCGAAAAGAAGGGATTTTGGAAGTGGAGCATAGCGTAACGGCTTAAAGACATTCCGGGCTTGAAGATGCTTTTAGCGAAACAGCAACCCAGTCTTGATTTTTGGTTCCTTTTTATCAAGAAAAAGGAACAGAGCATACAATAGCATAACCTGATAATCTACGCTTTATTAACAACCAAGACTCTGAAAGCAAAAGAAAGATCGCCGCACTACGCTCGCGATGACGCAGAGAAAAGAAGCAATGGCACAGGAAAGGAAAGCCAGACAGAGAAATAAACACAAAACAGGACCGACCTCGGGTGCTGTCGCGTAAAGAAAGTAGCGAATAAGACCAAAAAGAATGGATTTTGGAAGTGGAGCATAGCGGAACGGCTTAAAGACATTCTGGGCTTGAAGATGCTTTTAGCGAAACAGCAACCCAGTCTTGATTTTTGAATCCTTTTTATCAAGAAAAAGGAACAGAGCATACAATAGCCAACACAGAGACATAAACACAAAACAAGACCGACCTCGGGTGCTGTCGCGTAAAGAAAGTAGCAAATAAGACCGAAAAGAATGGATTTTGGAAGTGGAGATAAAAAGACCTCAAAATCAGTAATAAAAAAATGTCTCGATCAATTGATCGAGACATCGCATTCTGTTATTCACTAGTTTTAAAAAGTAATTTTCTCTTTACAAAAGACCAATCAGACAATCTGGATATACACCAATAATGATTGTCAACAGAGCAGCTAAAGTAAGTACAATTTTATAGTTTGTAGGAATCGGAAGGTCCGAACCAGCATTTTCGTTTTCTGTTTTGAAATACATGCTAACTACTACACGCAAATAATAGTAAACCCCTATAGCGGCATTAATAGCTGCAAGTACAAGCAATACGACATGGTAATTGCCCATCACATTATTGAACATCATGAACTTGCCTATGAAACCAGCTGTCAAAGGTATGCCCGCTAAAGACAACATAGCGACAGTAACTACAGCTGCTAGCCAAGGATTACGTTTAGCTAAACCATTAAACGACTCAAAAAGATCAGAGCCCGTTTTGCGCTTTACCAAAATAAGAGCCGTAAACGCAACAATAGAAGCTAAAGCATAGGCTGTTGCATAAGTAAGTATACTAGATGCGGATGTTGCACCAATAGCAACTATAGCAAATAACATATACCCGGCATGTGAGACACTGGAGTATGCCATCATACGCTTAAAGCTGGATTGCATAAGTGCACTGATATTGCCCACAAAAAGGGTAATAATAATAACTGTTAATAGTACGGGTGTCCAGAAGGAATCTAGAGGCACTAAAACCTCACTGAATAAGCGTAGAAATCCTATAAAAGAAGCAATCTTAACAACAGTACTCATATAAGCTGTTATCAAGATAGGCGCACCATCATAAACATCTGGAGTCCAGAAATGAAAGGGAGCAACGCCAACTTTAAAACAAAGACCACAAAGAACAAGAAGAATACCTGCGTAAAATATTGGCGATATGTCTGTGCCTGTAGCTACATAAGTCTGAAGTGCAGCTAAATCAAAAGTGCCGGATGCACCGTACATTAAAGCAATACCAAATAATAGGAAACCCGTAGAGAAAGCACCCATTAAAAAGTACTTTAAAGAAGCCTCATTAGAAGCCAAGTCGTTCTTACGTATACCCACTAGAATATAAAGTGCAACGGACATAATTTCTATACCAATAAAAAGCATAGCAAAATTATGATAGGCATTAACCAAAATAGCACCTAGTAAAGAAAAGATAATCAAGCTATAATATTCGGCAACATTAGAACTGATACGATTAAAATATTCTTTAGATAACAAGAGGATAAGCCCCGTTACGAGAACACATAATATAGAAAAAGTTAAAGCAAGATGGTCAAAAATAACCATACCGTTATATAAAGGCAATGCCTCTTTCTGCCAATCGGAAACTAAAAAACCAAGTGTTACCACTAGGCCCAATAGCGTAACCGGAAGCAGTGCGTTTTTAGCTTTATACAAACCAACGTACAAAATTAAAATACCTAATATGCCTAACGTTATAATCGCCCCCATAATATTCGTATAATCGCTATTTAAAATTTAATTTGATTCAATAAGTTCATTACAGATGCTTCCGATAAATCTAAAATAGTATTTGGAAAAACACCAAGGTAGATTGTAAAAAACACCAGTACAGATAAAACAACCAGCTCGTAGCCACTAACATCAGCATAAGCTGTACCTGCTGAAGCAGGAGTACCTAACATAGTCTTCTGATAGAAACGCAACATATAAACCGCTCCCAATATAAGGGTCAGACCACCAAGAACAACATACCAAGGCTCGTACCCAAACACAGCTTTCAGAAGCAGAAACTCACCGATAAAACCATTGGTAAGTGGCAGGCCTATTGCCCCCATAAGAATAATAATAAATGCAATGGCAAGTTTTGGCATGCTTGAAGCAAGTCCGCCCAGATCGGCCAATTGACGGCTACCGGCACGGCGTTGTATAATGTCGATAATGAAGAAAAGCCCCACCACACTTAAACCATGATTGACCATCTGTAAAATAGCACCTTGAAGGCCTTCCCCCTGCCAAGAAACCACACCAGCACTGATAAGACCGACGTGTGCAATAGAGGAATAAGCTATCAGACGTTTTGCATCTTGTTGTTTAAATGCAATGATAGATGCATAAACCACGCCGATAAGACATAACAACATAACGATATTGCTATACGCCAAGACTGCAAATGGTGTGACAGGAAGCAACCAACGAATTAACCCATACACTCCCATTTTAAGCATAATACCCGCAAGGAGCATTGTCCCGGCTGAAGGCGCATGTGTATAGGTGTTTGGTTGCCACGTATGAAAAGGAAGAATAGGAATTTTAATAGCAAAAGCAATAAAGAATGCCCAGAATATCCAACGCTGTTCGACTTCTGATAAATTAAGAGCAACTAAAGATGTCCAT
This sequence comes from Sphingobacterium sp. UT-1RO-CII-1, assembly GCF_026711005.1. Classification (GTDB taxonomy): domain Bacteria; phylum Bacteroidota; class Bacteroidia; order Sphingobacteriales; family Sphingobacteriaceae; genus Sphingobacterium. The sequence continues at coordinate 156,668 of NZ_JAPPVJ010000006.1, forward strand.
TCTAAATTACGATCAGGCACCTGATTGTACAAGTACACGATAGCCACAAGCATTAATATACTACCAAAGAAGGTATATACAAAAAACTTCATATTAATGGCGATGCGATCGCCTTCACCCCATAGAGCGCAAATAAAATATATAGGTATTAAGGCAATTTCCCAACCTACGTAAAAAGAAAAAGCATCTAGAGCAACAAAGACTAACAGTAAGCCTGCTTGCATAAAGGCAATAAGACCATAGAAGTTACCTTTAAAGTCTTTACCAAAAGAACTAAGGATGATTAAAGGAATTAATCCATTGGTAAGAATAACCATAGGTAGGCTAATGCCATCTAAGCCAATATGAAATTGTAGGCCTAAAGATGAAATCCAAGTCCAGTTTTGCTCAAACTGTACACTCGCATCTGGCTTAAACCCGGTAAGAAATGGTATAGTCAATCCAAGTTGCACCAATGATAAGATGAGTGCTAACCGTTTTGCCTGTGTTGAATCTTTCAAACAGAACAGCAACAATGCTGTAAGGATAGGTACTGCTAATAATATAAAAAGGTTATCCATTGATTTCTACTGTATTTGAAATTAAATCGCTAATATCCCATAAATCATGATGCCAACAATTGCTAGAACCATCATTAAAATATAAAATCCTACGTAACCACTCTGCAACTGCCTAATACCTTTGCCTGAAGTTACGATAAATGCACAGACACTATTGACAATACCATCGATAGCGAGACGATCTATAGTTTTGTACAAGAAAATAGAAAGCTGATTTAAAGGCTTAACCACTAAGGCTCCGTATAACTCATCGATGTATAATTTATTATAAGACAGTTTATGTAATAAGCCCTGCTCACTTCCTTCTTGTAAAGGAACACCTGCACGGGTTACATATTTATTGTAGGCAAAAATAGCTATCACTAACGCCCCTAAAGCGGAAGCTCCCATTAATATAAACTCTGTGCTGTGGCTTAATGTCAAACTCACTTGATAAGCACTACCCGATTCATATATAGGTGCTAAAAAACCTGCTAGTGCAAAATTACCTCCTAAGGCTTCTGGCCAATTTATCAGCCCACCAACAGCTGATAAAACAGCTAGCACTACAAGTGGCAATGTCATCTGCCAAGGCGATTCGTGCAATTTAGATTGCTGATCGGCAGTTCCTCTAAATTTACCAAAAAAGGTGAGGTATAGCAGACGAAACATATAGAAAGCGGTAAATAAAGCTGTAATAAAACCTACTGCCCAAAGCAAAGGATTGTGTTGAAAAGCATAGGCTAATATTTCGTCTTTAGAGAAAAAACCTGCAAATGGTGGGATACCACTAATAGCTATTGTAGCAATCAGCATCGTGCTGAAGGTAATAGGCATAGCTTTGCGTAGACCGCCCATTTTGCGCATATCTTGCTCATCTCCCATAGCGTGAATAACAGAGCCTGCGCCGAGGAACAAAAGAGCCTTAAAGAAAGCATGTGTTAATACATGAAAGAAAGCACCCGTAAAAGCACCAACTCCCAAACCTAAGAACATATATCCTAACTGAGAAACTGTAGAATAAGCCAACACTTTTTTGATATCATTTTGCGTCAGCGCTATAAATGCAGCGACAAGTGCGGTCGCTAAACCAATGATTGCCATTATCTCCATGGTAACAGGAGATAATGTGAACAAAATATTAGAGCGCACAACCATATAAATTCCTGCTGTAACCATAGTAGCAGCGTGAATTAATGCAGAGACAGGCGTTGGCCCAGCCATTGCATCTGGCAACCAGGTGAATAGAGGTATCTGTGCTGATTTTCCTGTTGCAGCAACGAAAAGAAGCAACGTAATGATCAATAAGGTAGAGTCGCCCACTGTCATACCTGCAGCTTGACTAAAAACTCCATTATACTCTAGTGTACCAAATGTCACCAAGATAAAGAACATGGCGATCAAAAAACCCAAATCACCGATGCGGTTCATTACGAAAGCTTTTTTAGCAGCGGCAGCGTAAGATGAGTTTTTATACCAGAAGCCGATAAGCAAATACGAACAAAGACCTACTCCTTCCCAACCAATGAACATAACCAGATAGTTGGAGCCCATGACCAAAACACTCATGAAAAAGATAAAGAGGTTCAGGTAAGCGAAAAACTTACCAAATCCGCCGTCCTTGCCCATATAACTATAGGAGTAAAGATGGATTAAAAACCCAACTCCTGTGATAATAAGCAACATTAAAGAGCTTAAAGGATCAATCAGAAAAGACAATCCGACGTTTAACTGACCTACAGTAAACCAATCGAATAGATGCATCGTAATTTCTGCAACCTGACCAGAATCTCGTAAAGCTGCTATATCAAAATAAAGCAACAAGCTCATTAAGAAAGAAGCAAGTACAACAGAGCAACCTATGAAGCCAATGGCTATTTTAGGAAGGGTATTTCTAAATAAACCGTTTATAATAAATCCGATCAGCGGGATCAGGGGTATTAGCCAAATTAATTCCGACATACTATTCTTACTAAATTTCTCTTACAATTATTACCAACGTAGTTTACTTAATGACTCTATATCTACCGATTTTGTATTCCTATAGACCATAACTATAATAGCTAAGCCTACTGCAACTTCGGCGGCGGCCAATGCCATAACAAAAAACACAAAAACCTGTCCGCTTGGATCTCCACGATAAGCAGAAAAAGCAACAAGCAACAAGTTTACCGAGTTCAGCATAAGCTCAATAGACATCATAATAATGATGATATTACGGCGAATAAGAACACCGGTAACACCAATAGCAAACATAATACTACAAAATATAATGTAGTGATTAAGTGGAACTCCTTGTATCTGATCAACTATATTTTCCATTATGCTTTCTTAACGTCTTTTTTTGCTAATAATACGGTTCCTACCATAGCTGTTAGAAGTAGTACTGAAGACAATTCAAACGGCAATAGAAACTCATTAAAAAGTACTTTCCCTAAGTTTTTCACCAAACCGATATCCGCATGAGCTGCTACCATTTCATTACTGGGCTCAAGCACACGGAAAGCACCAAGGAGTGTAGCAATCAAACACATACCCGCAATAGCTCCTATGATTTTGACAAGATTTGATTTCATAGGTTCGGATTCTTTGTTTAGATTAAGCAACATCAGAACAAAAAGAAAAAGCACCATGATTGCGCCCATATAAACAATAAAGTTTACAACAGCTAGAAACTGCGCATTGAGTAAGATATAATGAATAGTAAGTGTGAAAAAAGTAATAACCAAATATAACACACTATGCACAGGGTTCTTTGTGAAGATGGTCATCAACGCAAAGATTATGGCAAGAAATGCAACAAAATAAAATATAGACATATTAACTAGACTGCTTTTGGTTTAACTTTTGAATATCAAATACAGGCTCGACAAGTTTATCTTTGCCATAAATAAAATCTTTACGTAAATACTCTGCTGTAACATGCGAACCATCTAAATAGATTGCCTCTTTCGGGCAAGCTTCCTCACATAAACCACAGAAAATACAACGCAACATATTGATTTCATAAACCGCCGCATATTTCTCTTCTCTATACAAATGCTCTTCGCCCTTTTTACGCTCAGCAGCGGTCATAGTAATGGCCTCTGCCGGACATGAAAGAGCACAAAGACCACAGGCTGTACAACGCTCGCGCCCCAACTCGTCTCTTTTTAAGGAATGTTGTCCACGAAAGTTTTTCGAATAAGGCCTCTCCTGCTCTGGATATTTTACCGTCGGTTTTTTCTTAAAATAGTGACGTATAGTAATACCTAGCCCTTTGACAATCGCAGGTAAATAAATACGCTCCCAAAAGTTCATGGGTTTCTGCTCGAGGACTTTTTTTCTGTTTGATAATGATTGCATGGTCAATATCTTTTTCTTTTCTAAATTAAATTAAGATGTACGTAAAAGGTAATCTTAAAAATAGGTGTCTTTTACCACCGTTATAACTCCTGTTAATACGATATTGGCAATAGCCAATGGAATTAAAACCTTCCATCCTAAGTTTATCAACTGATCATAGCGAAACCGTGGCAATGTCCAACGGATCCACATAAAAAAGAAGATAAATCCAAATATTTTCGCAAAAAACACCAAGACTCCAATAATAGTAATCCAGTTATCTGAAAGCCCTAACTCGTACATGAATGGGAAATTATACCCACCAAAATATAACGAAGCCATTAAGGCGGAAGAAACAAACATGTTGATATATTCAGAGAACATATATAAACCAAGCTTCATGGAGGAGTACTCTGTATGATAACCACCTACAAGCTCAGTCTCACACTCTGGCAAATCGAACGGAACCCGATTACACTCTGCGAAAGAACAGGTCATAAAAATAAGAAAGCCCAAAGGTTGAACCCAAATATTCCAATTGAGAAAGCCCGACTGCTGCGCAACAATTTCACTCATGGATAATGTGCCAGAAACCATCAAAAGAGCAATAATGGATAAACCCATTCCGATTTCGTAACTGATACTCTGTGAAGCCGCTCGGATAGCTCCCATTAAAGAGAACTTATTATTGGACGCCCAGCCCCCTAACATAATACCATAGACACCAAGCGCTACTACACCGAATATATAGAGTACGCCAACGTTAATATCAGCAACTTGAAGCACTATAGCACGATCGCCAATAGTTAATGTTTGCCCCCACGGGATAACAGCAGAAGTAATACAAGCTGTAATAATGGTTAAAGTGGGTCCTAAGACAAATAAACTTTTATGCGCACCGGCCGGGATAATTTCTTCTTTAAAAAAGAACTTACCACCATCACACAAAGGCTGAAGTATCCCTTTAAAGCCAGCCCTGTCTGGACCTAAACGATCCTGCATGAAACCAGCAACTTTGCGCTCAGCCAAAGTAGAATACATAGCTATAACCAAGGATATCACGAAGATAATGGTTACTAATATTAATTTTTCTAAAATAAAAGCTCCTTCCATATATATGCTATCTATACTTATTTTAATCGTTCTGTACGCGCTAATTGCTCTTCATTTGCTTCTTGCAATTCTGGATTATTCTTAATCACAGGAATAGGTTGGAACGTATTATAATGATTTGCCGTAATTACGGACTCTTTATCAAGTTTAGTCGGCTCATCTAAAACCCAATCGCTGGTTCTCTTTTTATCAAAACGACAGGTGTTACAGATAAAATCATGTACCTCATTATATTCGTCTTTCCGCCCTGTAACACGGAGAACCTCTTCTCCTTTATACCATAACGTAACTTGCCCGCTACAAGTTGGGCAATCACGATGAGCATCAACAGGTTTTGTAAACCAAACACGGCTTTTGAATCGAAATGTTTTATCGGTTAAAGCACCGACCGGACAAACGTCTATAACGTTGCCTATAAAATCATTATCAACCGCTTTTTCTATAAAGGTAGAGATTTCGGCATGATCACCACGGTACATGACACCATGCTGCCTACCCTCAGTAAGCTGGTTGGCAACGTAAACACAACGGTAACACAGAATACAACGATTCATATGCAATTGTATCTTGTCGCCTATGTCAATACGCTCAAAAGTGCGACGCTCAAATTCATATCGCGTTTGCTCTACACCATGTTCATAGGATAAATCCTGAAGTTTACACTCGCCAGCCTGATCACAAACAGGACAGTCTAACGGATGATTGATCAATAACATCTCTACTATTGATTTTCTCGCATCAAGAACTTCCGTAGAAGTAATATTTTGAACTTCCATACCATCCATTACATTGGTACGACAAGAAGCAACCAGCTTTGGCATAGGCCGCGGATCCTTTTCGGAACCTTTGGATACTTTCACCAGGCAGGTACGGCACTTACCACCGCTACCTTCCAATGTAGAATAGTAACACATGGCCGGCGGGACAATATCTCCACCGATCTGTCGAGCCGCATTCAAGATAGATGTACCAGGCTCAACCTGAACCGGGATTCCATCTATAGTGACTGTAAATTTCTCTAATTGTTCTACTGCCATTGTCCTATATATCGTTAATTCAAAAGAATTATTTAATGTTAAACAAATTTATTCTGCAAGAGGTGCTAAAGGATCAGCATAGTGAGCTAATCCGAAGTTTTTTGTCTGTGCCTCCTGCGGATTATTAATATGCCATTCAAACTCATCTCTAAAATGACGGATAGCAGCTGCTACGGGCCAAGCCGCAGCATCGCCTAATGGACATATGGTGTTACCCTCGATATTACGCTGAATATCCCATAATAAATCTATATCCTGAGGGCTCGCCTGCCCATGCTCGATGTTGTATAATATTTTTTCCATCCAGCCTGTACCTTCACGACACGGAGAACACTGTCCACAACTCTCATGACGGTAAAAGCGGGTGAAATTATAAGTGTTACGCACTATACATTGATCTTCATCAAATGCAATGAAACCACCGGACCCCATCATAGTTCCAGTTTCAAAACCGCCTTCAGCTAATGATTCGTAACTCATCAGACGGGATTCTCCGGTGCTGGTTTTCAAAATCAGGTTAGCCGGTAGAATAGGCACCGAAGAACCTCCGGCTACTACAGCTTTCAGACGCTTGCCATCCGCAATGCCGCCACAATACTCATCAGAATAAATGAACTCTTCAACAGGAAGCCCTAGTTCGATTTCGTATACACCTGGCTTCCGAAGATTTCCACCCGCAGAAATAAGCTTTGTGCCGGTTGATCGACCAATACCTATTTTTGCGTATTCATCACCCCCATCATTAATAATAGGGACTACAGAAGCAATGGACTCAACATTATTGACTACAGTAGGACAACCATACAAACCCGAAACAGCAGGGAAAGGCGGTTTAATACGAGGATTACCACGCTTGCCTTCTAACGACTCGAGTAAAGCAGTCTCTTCTCCACAGATATAAGCCCCCCCTCCTGGGTGAACAAATATCTCTAAATCATAGCCAGACCCTAATATATTTTTGCCTAATAGCCCTGCATTTTTTGCCTCTGCAATAGCCTGCTCCAAAATACGTATCTGAGGCATCATCTCGCCACGAACGTAAATATAGGAAGTGGCCGTTCCTAAAGCATAGCTTGAAACAATCATGCCTTCTATTAAAGCATGAGGGATATGGGTCATTAAATACCTATCTTTAAAGGTGCCAGGCTCGGACTCGTCGGCATTGCAAACCAAATAACGAGCTACCCCCTCAGGCTTTGCTAAGAAACTCCATTTCATTCCCGTAGGGAAACCAGCGCCTCCGCGCCCTCTTAACCCCGATTTCTTAACCTCTTCCAAGACATCATCAGGCGACATACTCTTTAAAGCCTTTTCGACTGCCCGATATCCGCCCTTCTGTCGGTAAACTTCCAAGGTGTTGATACCAGGGACATCGATATGCGTCAGCAATAATTTACGTGCCATATATCTACGTATTTTGTACTTTTTGTTTTAATTCACTGATCAACTGATCAACCTTTTCTTCGGTAAGATTTTCGTAGTAGGTATACTCAGGTCCAATCTGCAAAACCGGCCCATAACCGCATGCAGCACTACACTCGACCCCTCTCCATGAAAACAGCCCGTCCTCAGTAACTTCACCTTCCTTAACACCAAGTTTATCTTCAATGTATTTCATGATACGTTCAGCACCAACCAAACAACAAGGACCTGTACGACAAACCTCTAAATTATACTTACCGCGAGGTTCTAAAAAATACATGGTATAAAAGGACGCAACTTCATAAACTTCCACAGGTTGGATACTCAAAAAAGAAGCAACCTTATCCATCGCATCTGTGCTTACCCAACCATACTCTTCTTGAACTAGATGAAGTATAGGCAATAAAGCTGACTTTTGTTTACCTTCAGGATATCTGGAAACAATTTCTGTGAAACTTTTCAGCAACTCTGCAGAAAAGTTAACTATCAAGTTTTCCTTTACACTAAGCATCAAGTTCTCCGGCTATTATATTTAAACTACTCATGTTAATAATCGCATCTGAAATCAGCATTCCGCTACTCATAGGCGCAAACATCTGATAGTTGATAAATGAAGGTCTTCTAAAGTGCAGACGGTAAGGCGAACGCCCGCCATCGTGGATCAAATAGAAGCCTAACTCTCCGTTTGCACCTTCAACAGCATGATAAACCTCAGATTTTGGTGTATCCCATTCGCCCATTACAATTTTGAAATGATATATAAGAGCTTCCATATTTGTGTAAACCTGCTCTTTAGGAGGTAAATAGAAAGCGGGGACATCCGCATGGAAAACACCACTAGGCTCTTTCTTAATTTTTTCTAATGCCTGCTCTATAATACGTACAGATTGGCGCATTTCCTCGTTACGCACCATAAAGCGATCGTATATATCACCGGTGGTTCCGACAGGAACATCAAAGTCAAAATCCTCATAAGAGCTATAAGGAGCTACTGCCCGCATATCATAATCCACTCCAGTAGCGCGCAATATTGGTCCTGACCAACTATAATCTAACGCTTGCTCCGGGGTAACAGCCGCTACTCCAGCTGTACGATCAATAAAGATTCTGTTGCGAATAAAAAGCTCTACAAACTCCTCTAAGACAGGAGGGAACCGCTTTACAAACGCCTCTATTTTCCGAATAGCGATGTCATTAAAATCACGCTCAAAACCTCCGATACGCCCTATATTTGTAGTTAAACGTGCACCACATATTTCTTCATAAATCTCATAGATCTCCTCGCGCTCTTGCATCACATACAAAAAGCCTGAAAAAGCCCCCGTATCCACTCCTAAAATACCATTACAGATAATATGATCGGCTATACGAGCTAATTCCATAACGATAACACGCATATAATCAACCCGCTTAGGCATTTCAATATCCAAAAGCTTTTCCACAGTCATGTGCCACCCCATATTGTTAATAGGTGACGAACAGTAGTTTAACCTGTCAGTTAAGGGAGTTATCTGATAGAATGGTCGATGTTCGGCAATTTTCTCAAAAGCCCGATGTATGTAACCAATAGTAGAGACGCCACTCACAATACGCTCTCCATCAATTTGAAGGACATTTTGAAAAACGCCATGCGTAGCAGGGTGCGTAGGCCCTAGATTTAAGGTGATTAAGGCATCCTGCGGATCATTATCAGTAAAAATGGGGTTGTTGTTGTTTAGTTTACTTATGGGTCTACTCATTTCTTACACATCAGTTAACGGCCAAAATAAAAGTCTTTTTTATCAACCCGATTCGGGTCTTCTAAAGGATGTTCTTTTCGCATAGGATAAACATCAAGTTCATCCATATTTAGAATACGTCGCAAATCAGGGTGCCCATCAAAAATAATCCCAAAAAAGTCATAGGTTTCTCGCTCCATCCAATTCGCACCATTCCATACAGACGTAGCAGAAGAAATAATAGGATCAGGACCAGCGAGAAAAACTTTCAAACGCAATCTATGATTTTGAAGCATATTATAGACATGATACACAACACAAAAAGCTTTTTCCTGCTCTGGGTAATGCACACCTGTAATATCTGTCAAATAGTTAAACCGCAACCCAGGATCATCTTTTACATAACGAAGAACATCCAATATAGCATCCTTGTCGGTCTCGATGGTCAATAACTCATGAGGTTCACCAATCAAGGAAATTCTATCTCCAAACTTAGCTTGCAGCTTTTCTAAAACTATCGGGTTACTTAACTTATCCATTATCTGTAACTATACCGTATTTTTCTAACAATGCTTTATACTCTGGCGTATTTCTTCTATTCAAAGATTCGGACTTCACAATCTCCTGAAGCTTCATAACACCATCTAAAATCGCTTCAGGTCTTGGGGGACACCCAGGAACATATACATCAACCGGAATGATTTCATCTATACCCTGCATAACAGAGTAAGTGTCAAAAATACCACCACTAGACGCACAAGCCCCCACAGCAATAACCCAACGGGGCTCTGCCATTTGCGTATACACCTGTTTTAAAACAGGCCCCATTTTTTTTGCAATCGTTCCCATCACTAACAGCATATCGGCCTGTCTAGGAGAAAAGCTTGGACGCTCTGCACCAAATCTTGCCAAATCATACGTAGCACCCATTGTTGCCATAAACTCTATCCCGCAACAAGAAGTTGCGAAAGGCAATGGCCACAATGAATTAGCTCGGGCTAAACCAATAGCTTTATCTAAAGTGGTTGCAAAAAAACCGGCACCCTCTACGCCCGGAGGCGCTTCGGCCAATGACACTTTACTCATGATAATCGTTTATATTTACACTTACTAAATACACAAATTTATTATTTCAATTTATGGGACAATAGTTACTCTTGCCTTGCTAATCCCAATCTAAAGCTTTCTTCTTAATAACATAAATAAAGCCGAGAAGTAGCATGCCCATAAAAACAAACATCTCAATCAACCCTTGCACACCAAACTCTCTAAAATTCACTGCCCAAGGGTACATAAATATCACCTCAATGTCAAAAATCACAAAAAGAAGTGCTACTACGAAGTATTTAATTGAAAAAGGTTGTCGTGCATCCCCTATTACTTCTACACCAGACTCAAATGATCCTAACTTGTTTTCCGTGCGAACCTTTGGCCCAATTAAATGTGTACCAATAATAGTTAACACACCGAAAGCTACCGCAACACCTAATTGTATAAGGATAGGAATATAATCAACAGGCATACTTGCCACATTTGCGCTCTCCATAAATTGTTAGTTTTATTATCTCTTCAGTACCAAATATATCACTTTTTTATAACAAAAAAAAGGGACTGCAAGCAGCCCCTTAAATATCTCACTATTTATTTTGATTATAAATAGTCTTGAAATTGCAATGCAAATTCATCGGCCGGATTAATCGCTAATACAGCATCAAAATATGCTTTCGCTTTCTCTACTTCACCTTTACCAAATGCATAAACACCTAAATAGTTATTTGCATCTAAAATATAAGCTCTGTTCTTATCGTCAACAGGCTTATCTTTATAAAAAGCTAAAAGTTTAGTAAACGGTTCAACGAAACTATCACTTAATCCTTCTAAGTCTCCCAAATCTTCTTGAGCTAACAAAGAATAAGCTTTATGATAAAGAGCAGATGCATGATAACGCTCGACAATTTCCTCTTTATTTCCTGTTAAAACAATATCAAAAGCTTTAACTGCCGCATCAAACTTAGGCTTAGCTTCTTCCCTTTTATCTTCTCCTTCTTGTGCACCATCAATAATTTTACGACCTTGACTATATTCCCCTAAACCAATATAGTAGTTTGCATCGTAATAATAGTCAGATTCTGGTTGTGATGCCGGAATAGCAAAAAGCTTAATAGCTACATCAATTTCGCCATCTTGGTACTTTGCAAAAGCAGTTTCTGAAATATCAGTCTCTATATTATCTTCTTCTGTTTGTCTAGCAACAGCTTCTTTCAAGTATTCTAACCCTTTTTCATCGTTATTGATACTTAGGTTCGCAAGCCCTCCGTAGAAAAAGTCACGTGCAATTAAGCGCTCTTTTGGTACTTCACTAAATAATTTGTTCATGTACTCAGCAGCCTTCGGGTAATCTTTATCCTGAAGGTAAGTAGTATATCCTAAGTAACGGTAAATTTTCGCATCAACGCCAGGCATTGTAGCCAACTCTGTCGAAACAGTTTTCAACTCGTCATAGTTACCCGAGTAGACCAAGAAGTCAGCATAACGAGTTTTAGCCTCGATACTATTGTCTCCTGTTAAACTTAAATACTTCTTATAGTTTTCAACTGCTTTCGCATTAAGTTCACGATATTGCTCCTCAGGTGCTTTTAAAGACGACAAATAATAAGTCTCTGCTAACTCACGATAAATAGGTGCATAGTCAGGGTGTGACTGTTGCAATAAAGTTAACTCCTCTAAAACAACGTCATAAGCCTGCGCACGACGAGATATAACTGCTTGACCAATTTTAGGAGCCAATAAATTGGTATCCATATATTCAGCATCGCGATAGTTGACAAAAGCCTGACTGCTTTCTCCCAAACCAGCATATGCATCACCTAGGGCAATTAAAATAAAAGGATCTTTTTGATTCTTTTCCTTAGCTTGTGTTAAGTATTCAATCGCTTTTGTATAGTCAGGCTTAGGAGCTTGTATATAAGCTTCACCAATATACAATAATGGCAAATAATCTTTTTTACCTAACCCAGTAACAGCTGTAGCAAATTTAGCCTCTGCTGCAGATTGATTGCCACTTAATAAATCAACAATCCCTAACCCTACATTGTTTAACTGCTCTTTCGGAGCATTTGTTAAACCTTCGTTAAAAACAATAGCAGCCGAATCAATTTTATCATTAATGATATGAACTTTACCTAGGTAAAAATAGTTCTCTCCGTCCTTTGCTTTCTTCTCCACCAAGTTCTGAAGAATAACCTTAGCTTTGTCATACTGCTCTGCAGTTAATGCGGCTTTGGCATCCTTCAAGCTTTGTGCACTAACAGACCCTATCGTTCCTGCCAATAATAAGCTTAAAAATAATTTGCTGTTTGTCATAATCTATACGTATTCTTTTATTATCTGTTTTTTTAAATTTTATCTCTTATTATAAGCTCTCGTCCAGGCATAGTCGCAGGCAACAACCCTGATTTTAGAACAATCCGTTGCCCTCTATCACCGGTGACAAATGCTGAAAAACCAACACCTAACCCCATGTTAGGTTGATAATTCATTACATAAAATGTATGTCTTAAAGGGTACTTTTGTGTAGCTATTGTTGATTGACTTGGTTTATAATATAAACCATCAGCGTGCTCTCCAACAGTGTTCCCAAGGCTCAAGATACGAATATTATTTTTATTTGAAAGGGAAGATTTAAAATTCAAATATTCATTATATCCCAGCACACCTACTGCATGAGCATCTGCTTCAATAGCCTCCAAAAGCTCTTCGATTTCATTTACGCCATCTACAAAGTTTGAAGCGACTTTATCAATATTTCCTAAGTCCTTAAGCAATCGAAAGTGACTTGAGTTTATATTATGAAACACAAGTTTCTTACCAACAGCGCTTCCCTGCATTATTTTAAATACATCTTCTACTCTAACGCTTGTATCTTGGGAATTAGTATTATTTATAAGAACTATTGCATCAGACCATACAGGAAAGACACGAGGTACAATTCCTCTTTTTGTAAAAAAGCCTTCTTCTTCCTCATTCAATTTTCGAGCCAAAATGGCTACACCTGCTTTCTCGCTCAACAGATCTTGAACTGCCATTACCTCAGGTTTTGCAATAAGATTAACCTTCGCATTATAATAAGAAGATAAAAAAACCTCTTTTTGCTCCTCAGCCAAAGATAGACCAGCCTCATCTACCAGTACATTCAAGGTGCCGACTAAAATATCTTCTTTAGACTGGGTTCTTGATGAATCTCCCTCTCCTACTTGCGAAGTCTCTTTTACAGCTGATCGCTGACAGCCAAAATTAAATGTGAACACCATTAAAATTAAGCATGAGCTATATAAAACTCGTTTATAATCTCCAAAAAATCTCATGATCATTACTTTAATTACTGATTTGTTCAACATAAAAAACACTTTTTTGACCTCTAACTTGACTTCTAATTTACTGTTATTTCTCTAAGCTTAATATCGCTTAACGCATAAAGTTTTTTTGCCACAGCCTTGCAAAACGCATGAAAGAATAGACAATAAGTAATATGCCAAAGAAATTTTTATAAGTGGGGTCTATTTCCAGGGGAAAATTATCCCAAAATATAATTATCATGCCTAATGAAAAATAAAAGGCAAACATGGCTAGGCCTAAAATGGACAGAAATCGCTGTGTTGGCGATTTCTGTCTAAAATTATTCTGATTATTTCTCAAACCATTGAATTTATACTATTGCTGAAGGTTCAAAGTCATTGGTAACTGATAGTTTACACGAACCTTTCTACCGTTCTGTACACCAGGTTTCCAAGGCTTAGCCTTCTTCAATACGTTAACCAACGCTTGTCCTGTTCCGTAGGATAAATCTTTTACGATTTTAATATCCGTAAGGCTTCCATCACGTTCCACAACGAATGAAACAACAATTTGTCCTTTAACACCAGCATCGATAGCTCCTTGCGGATACTGATACTGATTCTGCACCCAAGTACGGAATGCATTAATACCTCCAACTGGATCAGGTGGTATCTCCACAGAGTTAAACACTTTATCGAGATCCGCATTGCCATCAGGATCACCAGTTAAGCTTCCTGTAATTTGACCTTCTACTTTTTTAGGTCCAATTTCTCCACTAGCAATACTTGTTGCTTTACCTGTACCTTTTAACGTGATACGAGCTGGAGAAGCTTTTTCTTTAAACTCTTCCTGAGAAGCGATCTCCTCTGTTACTTGATTCTGAGGCACTACCTTAGGTTCAGGGAACCTTACAACATCCTCAGCCGGGGGATCTTGCGCGATCCGTTGTGGCGGTTCTTCTATCGGAAGTGGCTCTTCTTCTTCTTTTTCAGGCTCTGGAATTTCCAAATCCTCAAGAGTTACTTCCGTAATTACCGGAGCTTCCTCTATTGGCTTGTCTGGAAAGACCTTGATGTTAAACACCTTTGGAGCGCTAAAAAGAAATACAGCTGATGCTACTAGAACAAGTCCGGTATTGGTAGCCTTAGGCGCAAACTTACGTAAGTCATAGGCACCATATTCCCTGTTTCTATTCGCAAAAACGACATCGAGCCATTCTTTCTTGAATATATCTAATTTAGATCCAAACATATACTAATAAATATTGTGCGATTAATCGTTATACAAATTTTCGCCTTTTAACACTTCTATTTCGTCGTCGTTGATCTTTGAAATCGTATAACGTTTGACATCTGTAATTTTCATTTCGTCAAGTATATCCACCAAATTATGGTGAACAGATTTATCGCTAGGTCTGATTACAACGATCAAGTCTTTACCTCCACTGCGCGCAGGAACCTCTTTTTGCATTTTAAGGAGTACTTCACGAATACCTTCTTTACCATACTCCACAGTTGCTGGAGCATAAATAGGGTTCGCTAGCTGCCCGTAATACCAAGAGATTTTGTTGTCGGACCCCAATAAAAGTGTAATAGAACGAGTGTCAGCGATTTCCACATTATCTGTTGCATCTACTTTATTTTTATCAGGCCACGCAACGTCCATCGCTTGCGGCTTATTCAACGAGGTTGTCAACATGAAAAAGGTAATCAAGAGGAACGCTAGATCCACCATGGCTGTCAAATCGACGCTACCACCATTTTTCTTAGACCTTACTTTCCCGCCTTTTGCTTTTCCACTATCTTGATTTAATTCTGCCATTTTCTTTGTACTATTTTAAATTAATCGTCCGCGCCTCTTAACCCTGTTACAAAACTAAACTTGTTTTGTTTCTGATTACGTAACGTTTCGATAATTAAATAAACGGTTGGATATTTCTCATCGGCATTTGCTTTGATAGCTACTTTCATCGGTCCTGGATCAACGAAGTCTTTCTCTCCGTCTCTTGATCTATTGTACTCAATTGTAGCTTTTCTTGCTTCCTGGACCCATGAATACAACTCATTCGTTGCAGTTTCCGTACTATCTACAGGAATACCCACTTGAAGATCGACCGTTCTTTTATCATTTTCTAGTGAAAGCAACTGACGCAAGTTTTTCATTGGAACTCCAAACTCGTCCAATTGTCTAAACTTCTCATATTCTTCTGCTGAAAAACCAACTCCATACTTAGCTGACATATTTTTCAAAGTAAGCTCCCGTACAGTGGGGTTCTTTACAGAGAAAAACACTTTGCCGCCGGCTACCGAAATGACACCTAAATTGTCATCAGGTAATTTATCCTGCGTAGTAGAAGCTGGTGTATCAACCTCCAAAACTTCAGGCTGGCGAGCTGTCGCTGTTAAAACGAAGAACGTAAGAAGCAAGAATGATACGTCACACATCGCCGTCATGTCGATGGTGGTACTGGCTCTTTTTACTTTTGCTTTACCCATTTCTCTTTACTTCCTTAATTAACAATTCTTATTCTCTTTCTTTAAAGATGCAGTAACTATAAATTTTCCATAAAAAATTTAAAACTGCACCCAAATCTCTTACTTGTGGTTTGCAGCGTACGTTTGTACGATAGAGAAACCAGCTTCGTCGATTGAATAAGTTAAGTTGTCAATTTTAGCTGTTAAGATATTATATAAAACAATTGCAAATGTAGATGTAGCAATACCTGTAGCCGTATTAATTAAGGCCTCAGAAATACCGTTTGCTAATTTAGCCGAGTCAGGAGTACCTCCAGTTGCTAAAGCCGAGAAAGCTTTAATCATACCTGTTACTGTACCTAATAGACCTGTCAACGTACCGATAGATACTAATGTTGCAAGAACGTTCATGTTTTTCTCTAACATTGGCATCTCTAATGCAGTTGTCTCTTCGATTTCTTTCTGAATAGCAATTACAGACTTTTCTGAATCTAAGTTCGTATTAGCAGAAACATCTTTGTATTTTAACAATCCAGACTTCACAACATTTGCTACAGATCCTTTTTGTTTATCACACTCAGCGATAGCTGAATCAATATTACCTGCATTAATTAAAGACTGAATTTTTCTCACGAAGTTACCCACGTTACCAGTACCCGATGCTCTATTGATTACGATAAAACGTTCGATAGCGAAAACGAAAACCATTAAGAATAATCCTAATAAAACTGGAACTACATATCCAGCGTGGTAAACCATACCTGCATAGTTACCCGGTACCGGTTGATTTTCACGATTTCCATCGATAAAGTTTGATGGGTTACCCATAACAAACTCATAAACAAGATAGCCAATTACAAAACAAATGATAATTGCTAAACTCGCAAATAAATTACTTGAATTTCCGCCTTCTTTCTTAGCAGTCGTAGTAGTTTTTGGTGCGTTTGCCATTTTTACTAATTTTTAGATTTTTACTGTTGTTTATTATTTATGTTTAATTCAATTCTTGCAATTCAATAGCTTATATTTTGCAGCCTTGCAAAACAAATATACTATTTTGTATTAAAAATAAAACTTTGTTCGCATTAATTTACATCACTGTCAAATGAGCCTAATATTAGTGAACCATCAGCGGTTTCCATTCCTTTCTAATATTTCAATTACCATTGTTTGCCCACTTACTTAACGCCATATATTTTACAATGAAAACCATTTTTTTTGGTTTATGCAAATTAAAAAATTATTAATTCATAAAAATAAGTAAGCGTTCACTCACCCAGGAGCGACCTTTTCATAAAAAAAAAGAAGTTCTCCTAACTAGCATTATTCCGCGTTCTATCCCGTTCAAACTTTGGCAACCATACTTTTTCAAACACTGTAAAACACTAACCGCCAACTAATTTTACTTGATATCCATCCGTAATTAACATCTCAGAAATTTTAATCTTAAAATCTCCTTGAATCAATATCTCACCATCTTTAGCTGCCCCACCGACGCCACACTTCTGCTTGAGTTTCTTTGCTAAATCATTTAAGTCTTCCTCTCTTCCTACAAAGCCTTGAACAATTGTAACAATTTTTCCTTTACGAGATTTACGATCCAAAAGTACCTTTAGCTTTTGTTTCGAGGGAGCTAAAGTTTCTTCTTCTATATTGGAATCAGCTTCCTGGTATTCAAAATCATTTGCGGTAGAATAAACTACACCTTCGAATCGTTGCTTTTTTTGTTTTGCCATAAGTTTAACAGATTATTTTCAAAGATTTGTGTTGAATACCGATATTAAGCTCTAAGCCCATTTCTAAAGGCTCTCCATCAACATGTACAGGCCCCTGATCTTTGCGGATAATAGTAATATCTTTACCTGGAATAATTTCCACATAATCGCTTTGATCTGCACTTTTAGTAAAAAGGTGAAATATCATCTTTGGGAGTAAATATAAAGGAAACTTATCAACAATACATACATCGAGTATCCCATCATTAATCGAAGCTTGAGGCGCAATATAAGCATGATTACCATACTGCGGCGAATTGGCAACACTAATCATAAATGCTTCTTTCTCAAAACGCCTACCATCTATGATAAGGGTGTAATGACTAGGCTTAAATTTGCCAAGGACATTAATGGCAGACCTCAGGTAGCCTATGGGCCCCCGAATGGATTCATTCGCAAAGTGATCACTAACCGAAGCATCAAAACCTAAACCTGCCATATTAAAGAAACTACGCCCGTTAATCTCGCCTGTATCAACTTCTACTGTTTCGAACCTATTGATACGTCTTATAGCAGCAGACTCATTTAAGGGAATACCTAGATAAAGAGCCAAACCATTACCTGAACCCTCAGGGATAATTCCTAAAGGCATACCTGTGCCTAAAATGGCAGATCCGAGTTCGTTAATTGTACCATCTCCCCCGACAGCTATAACAGCATCATATCCTTCCTCAACCGCCAACTTGCCAAGCTCATATGCGTGATTAGCATGATTGGTTATCTTAAAAGTTGGATCGAACTTTTCGAGATCCAAAACTTCCAATACCTGCTTATTAAATGCGGTTTTTTTCTTCCCCCCTGAAATCGGGTTTATTACAAATAATATTCGCTTACGTTGCTGCATATACCTCTCCATGTTTCGGTTATCAAAGATATATAAATCCTTTATATAACGAATAAACCCTATTTGGCTTTTCACACCGCTCCTTTAATTAAAATAAACATATAAGATGCTTTTCTGCCTTATATCACAAATACTTTTAAATATTCAGAAAGAGTAGTATTTTTGTGCACGAAAATGTGGATTGATTTGCGCGCTGTATATAAACAAGATATACAGAAAGAGATTGCAACCACAGTAAAAAAGTGCTAAATCAAGACTTTGTTTTTCCACTTCCATTTACCGGCAAGCTCTTTTATGACATCTATTTCATATGCTGTACAGTTAATTACTGAGCTTATGCGCTCGGTTTATTTAAAAAACATATCCATATTGCTTTCATGTTTTCAAAAACTCTACTGCCTTTTAGTGATTGTAAAGGGCATGAAGATTTATTTAAAATAAAAAAACGCTTAAATGGCATACTTATTTACTTCAGAATCGGTCTCGGAAGGACATCCAGACAAAATTGCAGATCAAATATCTGATGCTCTGATAGATAACTTTTTAGCTTGGGACGAAGATGCGCGAGTAGCTATTGAAACCTTGGTCACAACCGGACAGGTAGTACTGGCAGGAGAGGTGAAATCAAAAATATATTTAGACGTTCAAAAAATTACAAGAGCAGTAATTGAAAAAATTGGCTATACAAAGTCAGAATATATGTTCGAAGCAAACTCTTGTGGAGTACTATCCGCTATACACGAACAATCTGCAGATATTAATCAAGGTGTAGATCGTCAAAACAAAGAAGATCAGGGGGCAGGAGATCAAGGTATCATGTTTGGTTATGCAAACAATGAGACAGAAAATTTTATGCCACTTGCTCTAGACCTATCACACCGCTTACTCTATGAATTAGCCGCTTTAAGGCATGAGGGCACAGAAATAAAATACTTAAGACCTGATGCAAAATCTCAGGTAACACTGGAATATAATGATGAGCACAAACCAGTACGCATAGATACTATCGTTATTTCAACCCAACATGATGACTTTGATACAGAAGAAATTATGCTCTCTAAGATAACAGAAGACATTAAAAGGATTCTTATTCCACGTGTTAAAGCGCAGTTAAAACCTGAACTACAGAAACTATTTAATGACGACATTAAGTTTCATGTGAATCCAACCGGAAAGTTCGTTATTGGAGGCCCTCATGGCGATACAGGTTTGACAGGGAGAAAAATCATTGTAGATACATACGGAGGCAAAGGTGCACATGGAGGAGGAGCTTTCTCAGGGAAAGACCCTTCCAAAGTCGATAGATCTGCGGCTTATGCAACAAGGCACATTGCTAAAAATCTTGTTGCAGCGGGTATAGCAGATGAGATATTAGTGCAAATATCCTATGCTATAGGTGTAAAAGACCCAATGGGTATATATGTCAACACCTATGGTACTTCTAAAGTAAAAGAAACAGATGCCGAAATAGCACAACGAATAAGCGGATTATTTGATATGACACCCTACGGAATAGAAACCCGCCTAGGTTTAAGAAATCCCATTTATTCCGAGACAGCGGCTTATGGACATATGGGAAGAACACCCAAAACAGTTACAAAAACATTTGAAAGCTCCAATGGAGAACAAAAAACTCTCACGGTGGATTTGTTTACATGGGAAAAGCTTGATTATGTTGATAAAATAAAAGAAGCTTTTGGTATTCAATAATTTCTTTATAATAGCTTCCATCTGTTGACTTTTTAAATATATAATTAATCAACAGATGGAAGTTTCAGCATACCTCTCTATAAATAAAACGCACCCCATTTCACTTCTCCATTCTAAACCTGCCCCACTACCTATAAACTAGAGCATTTTGTTTCACTGGTTTTGTTTTTTATTATAAAACACCTATTTTAGGATATAATTACGACGCTAGCCAACTCGTTTATGAAAAACCTATGTATTACAAACACTGATAATTGCAAAATGATTTGCTCATCATTTGTTTAAAAGTATATTTATACACTAATTCCAGGATACTTTATACCCAATTAAAAAACAAAATAAAACACATATGACTACTCAGCCAAAAAACACAATGCGTATCGTTTCGTTAGATGTTATGAGAGGCCTAATTATGTTATTACTAGCAGCAGAAAGCACACGTTTATACAGACATCTTTATAATGGATTTCCAGATGGGTTAGCACATGAGATAGTAAAACAATTCACCCACCATAAATGGCATGGTTTATATTTTTGGGATCTTGTACAACCGGCTTTTATGCTAATAGCTGGATCAGCTATGTACATATCCTATTCTAGTAAACTACAAAAAGGCATAACATGGGAAAAGAACTTAAAGCATATTTTAAGTCGTTGCCTTAAATTATTTATTGCAGGAGTAGCTCTGCATTGTATATATTCTGGAAAATTGGTTTTTGAACTTTGGAATGTATTAACTCAACTAGCTTTTACAACCCTCATAGCTTATCTTATCATTCAGTGGAAGCCTAGTGTTCAAATAGCCTTTTCATTAGCCCTTCTTATCCTAACCGAATTACTTTACCGCTATACAAATATCCCTGGTTTTGATCAAGCCTTCATTAATCAACATAATTTCGGAAATTATGTTGACCTTAAAATAATGGGTGTTATAAACTCGGGAGGTTGGGTTGCTATCAACATTATCCCAACAGCGGCACACACAATATGGGGAAGCTTAGCCGGCAGATTGCTTATTGCAAACAAAACGCAATTGAAAAAAATATATTATTTAGCATTATATGGAGTAGTTTTATTAATAGCGGGCTATACATTGGACTTAAGCAACATCACACCTATAATAAAAAGAATAAGCACATCTTCTTTCGTACTCGTATCAGGAGGTTATGTATTATTGATCATGGCCATGCTTAGCTATATTGTAGACGTAAAGAAACAATCTAAGTATAGCTGGGTATTGACGGTCATTGGGATGAATGCTATATTTATATATCTATTCTTTGAAACTGTCGGAAAACAATGGTTCAATCAAACGATAGAAATATTTATTGCCGGAGGCTTATCCTTTGTAGGAATAAGCGGACTACTAAGTCAACTCATTGTTTCGATTACAACATTATTTGCGTTATGGTATCTGTGTTATTGGCTTTATAAAAGAAAAATATTTTTTAAAATCTAGTAACGGAAATTAGTCATCAACGTAGTTACATCAAAAAAGCCATTGAACATAGTTTATGTTTTTATCATTAGCTAAATATTTCCTTTCGTAATATGTTTTAATAGACAATACGTTATCAACAAGATTGGATTTATACAAATCAGTAGTTTCTTTCACTTTATGTAATTTTAAAATATTGATTTGTTCAAGCGTATAAGCATAGAAACTATCACTATCTGTTTTCAAATGCATGATGCCCTTATCTTTTAAGATGGATCTATACATCTCTAAAAATTTGGGGTTCGTGAGACGCTTTTTCTCTCTACTTTCTTGGGGCTGTGGATCGGGAAATGTAATCCATATTTCTTCAACTTCTCCCTTTTGAAAATAATCAAGAATAGTTTCAATTTGAATCCTTAAAAACCCAACATTATTTATCTCCTCTTCCAAAGCGGTCTTTGCACCTCTCCATATTCTATTACCCTTATAATCTATACCCAAAAAATTTTTGTCGGGAAACATACGTGCCAAGTTCACTGTGTATTCACCCTTTCCACAAGCTAATTCCAATATAACAGGGGCATCATTATTAAAAAACATTTTAGCCCAATTCCCCTTGTACTCTTTTCCTTCGTCAAGCTGTAATACATTCTTAAAAGTTGCTATTTCAGCAAATTTTCTCAATTTGTCCTTGCCCATTTTATAATATTATGTGCGCAAAATTAACCTTATATTTGCAGTTATCAAGATTATAACGTGGAAAAAGATTCTAAAATATTTGTAGCAGGTCATCGCGGTATGGTGGGATCTGCACTAGTTCGTGCACTAGAGCAAAAAGGTTATAGAAATATTATCAAAAGAACCTCTCAACAATTGGACTTACGTAAGCAAAGTGAAGTCGTTAATTTTTTTGAACAAGAGAAACCAGATTATGTCTTTTTGGCAGCTGCAAAAGTTGGTGGGATAATCGCAAATAATACTTATCGAGCTGACTTCATTTACGAAAATATTGCTATACAAACGAACGTTATCCACGAATCGTATCGTAATAATGTAAAAAAGCTGTTATTCCTCGGATCTAGCTGTATCTATCCAAAAATGGCTCCACAACCTCTAAAAGAAGATTCATTATTAACGGGATTATTAGAACCCACAAATGAGCCTTATGCCATAGCTAAAATTGCAGGTATAAAAATGTGTGAAGCTTACAGAGCTCAATACGATTGCGACTTTATTGCAGCAATGCCCACAAACCTTTATGGAATAAATGACAACTATCATCCGCAAAACTCTCATGTCTTGCCAGCGCTGATACGCCGATTTCATGAAGCAAAAGTTAATAATGAAAGAGAAGTGGTGATATGGGGAACGGGAGCTCCCTTACGAGAATTTTTATATGCAGACGATTTAGCAGACGCTTGTTTGTTTCTAATGAACAACTATAGTGAGTCACAATTTATCAACATAGGTGTCGGTGAAGACTTAAGTATTAAAGAACTAGCATTGATAATTAAAGAAGTTACAGGATTTAGTGGCACTATGCAATTTGACACATCTAAACCAGATGGCACCCCAAGGAAACTAATGGATGTCACTCGCCTACAAAAGTTGGGATGGAAACATAAAACAGACCTTAAAAAAGGTATACACCTTGCTTATCAAGATTTTTTAAATAACAAAGTAGACAAATTATAGTTAGGAAGTTGGAATACTGGACTCACTAATTATATCGTGATTCATATCACTATATGCCGAATCTACAACCGTTTTCTTTTTCTTCTTTTTATTCTTCGGGCTAATAAATGAGCTTACCTTAGTTATAACATTACTTATGCTGTTTTGATTAATTTGTCCGACAGCTTTTTCAGATGCTATTAACACTAATGCTTTCTTTAGCCATCCCGACTTTTTTAATAAGGTAGAGTTTAAAACAAAAGGTGCTGCTAAACTTAACACTTTGGTCAACCAATCTGCATCTTTATTATTTCCTGTTACTGTTTGACGAACTCCAGAAACGACTCCCCTCAAGACGCCAGTACCTGGCACGTAAGAAACCAAGGTATTAAAGAAACGGATCGGACCATTAATTTTTTTATTTAGCAAACGATATTGATCAGACAAATAAGCTTCCTGCTCAGTCTTTCTCAAGGTAAGTCTAGCGATCTCTGCTTTTAAATCACGAACGCTTCTTATAGTGTTTTTTTCTTCTGTATTAATCATACCTTATAAATTTACTTCATCTTCCTTAGTAGTTTCTTTTTCCTCATCATCATCCCACCTACTAGCTATTTTACTGATTGTAAAGTCCCTGATTTTATCTTCCAGTTTGGGTTCAATGGCACGCACAATCAATAATATAAGGGCAAAAAATAAACCTGTTACTAAAAAGCCTAAAGCATTACTTCCGAGTAATTCTCCCAAGAAAAAAGCCAAAGCTAAAGACAAAAAGAAAACAATAAACAAGGTAAACACTAATTTTACCATATCCACCGCTATTACACCTAAAATACGGGACCCCCGAGCTAAAGCTTTCAACTTAAGCAATTCAAGCTGCGTATCCACATATTCTTTTCCTTTTTGAAAAGACCCACTAAATGAGAATTTTTCCTCTTCCATATCTATTAATTTTTACCAAGGGCTAACGAGCATTAATTTTAAAGTCGCAAAACTCAGTGAATATTGATTTATTATTTTAAATGATAGTACATAGTAAAATTTACCAAAGCCCACATTTTGCCACTTCTTAAAGTTAGAGCATGCTATGCATGCTCGACAATCTCATCGTCTATAATAGACTCTATAGTTGCACCTTTTCTCTTCAGAGCGGTAACAATCTTCTCTTTTAAGTCGTTTAATTGACCAAATTGCTCGTCAGCACGTTCTTTAAGCTCATCTCCTAAATCAGACAAAGAGTCACTGATTTTGTCTCTTGTTTCAGATCCTTTATCTGGTGCAAATAATAATCCTAAAACTGCACCTGCCGCCAGCCCTGCTAAAAGTGCTGTTACTATTTTCCCGTTTTCATTCATATTGCTTGTTTTTTTAAACTCAACTGTATCTATGCTCTAAATAATTAACACAATAACTATCGATTCGTTTTAAATTTACAAAAGTATTTTTTATAATCACCACACTATACTGTAATACAACAAAAACCTCTCCAAAAGACAAGAAACTTATTCAGGCAATTATTAGTTTACTCTATAGAAATGGAGAAGCAGTCAAGCTATAAACAGCTACCTAACAACCGACTAGATTTGGATTATCTAAATAGAATGTGTTATATTTAGATAATCCATATTATAGACAGAACCATGCTCATTAAAACATTTAGCAGTGCCGTACATGGCATTGAAGCGACCAGTATAACAATTGAAGTAAATATTTCTACAGGTGTACGCTACTATATAGTTGGCTTGCCTGACAATGCAGTTAAAGAAAGCTTACAGCGTATAGAAAGTGCGTTGCAAACGAATGGCTTTCGCATGCCCAGGCAAAAAATAGTTGTAAATCTTGCTCCTGCAGATATCAAAAAAGAGGGAGCCTCGTATGATCTCTCTATAGCCATTGCAATCTTGGCAGCATCGGGCCAAATAACGGCCAACAATTTAACGAATTATATGATTATGGGAGAGCTTTCCCTCAATGGTGATATACAACCCATAAAAGGAAGCCTCCCTATTGCGCTGCAAGCTAAAAAAGACGGTTTCAAAAGATTAGTAGTTCCTTATTCTAATGCAAGAGAAGCTGCAATAGTGGAGGGTTTAGAGGTATTTGGCATGAAAAACATGAAACAACTGGTGTCTTTTTTAAACGGAGAAAGCGCAGACAAGCCAACTACTGTTGATATAAGTAAAGAATTTATCAACCAAAACAATGACTATGATGTTGATTTTTCCGATGTAAAAGGACAAGAAAATATCAAACGAGCACTTGAAATAGCAGCAGCAGGCAGCCATAACGTCTTATTAATAGGTCCGCCCGGATCGGGGAAAACTATGCTTGCAAAACGGCTACCTAGTATACTTCCTCCGCTAAGCTTAGAGGAGTCGTTGGAAACAACAAAAATACACTCGGTTGCAGGCCGTCTCAGCGCTCAATCTACTATTATGACAACACGCCCCTTTCGCTCACCACACCATACGATATCAGATGTCGCTTTAGTGGGAGGGGGATCCAATCCTCAACCAGGTGAAATCTCGCTTTCTCATCACGGCGTACTTTTTTTAGACGAGCTTCCTGAGTTTAAACGTAGCGTATTGGAAGTTATGCGCCAACCTTTAGAAGCAAGGTCGATTACAATATCGCGTTCAAAACTCACAGTAGATTATCCAGCCAGCTTTATGCTAATCGCAGCTATGAATCCTTGCCCATGTGGGTATTATAATCATCCCGAAAAAGCATGTACTTGCGGAAGTACTGCTGTTCATAAATATTTAGGAAAAGTATCAGGCCCATTACTTGACCGCATTGACTTGCATATTGAAGTGACACCAGTTGAATTTAACCAGCTCTCAAATCAGGAGTTAGCCGAAGAAAGTAGCCTTATAAGAGCGCGTGTTTCAAAAGCCAGAGAGAGACAATTAGTTCGCTTTAAAAATAAAACGAATATACATTGCAATGCCCAAATGAATACAAAAACAGTTAGAGAAATCTGCAAAATAAACCAAGAGGGAAAATTACTTCTAAAGCAAGCAATGGATAAGCTAGGCCTATCAGCTCGTGCTTACGATCGTATTCTAAAGGTAGCAAGAACAATTGCAGATATGGAAAATTCCGACAAAATTGAAAGCCATCACTTGGCAGAAGCTATACAATATAGAAGTTTAGATCGTGACAACTGGGCAGGATAATTTCTAAAACTGACTGATAAAGTGTCTGAAAGCCCAAGGGTACATTAAAAGAGTAATAGCTAGCCCCGAAAGTGCTCCAAAAAGGTGGGCATCATGGTTGATATGATCATTAGCCTTTTTTGCAGCCCAAATGCAATAGCCCAAGAAAAGAAAAGCAAACAAATAGGCAGGCATAGGAATAATCATGAACAAACCTAATGTAGCTTTCGGTTGAAAAAGAATAAAACTGAAAAGAATAGCACAAATTGCTCCTGATGCACCTAAACTGAAGTAGCCCGGGTTGTTTTTTTGTTGCATTATAGTAGGTAAATCACTAAGAACTAAACTCACTATATAAAGTCCTGCAAATAAAAAATGTCCCGTAGGCCCACTAAACTGCACAAACATAGCCTCCAAACTGAATCCAAAAAAATAAAAAGTCATCATATTAAACAAGAGATGCATCCAGTCTTTATGAACTAAACCACTTGTAAAAATAGTAAACAACCGGCTCTTATCACGATGGATAGCATAGGGATTCAGCATCAGTTTACTAAAGTACTGCGGATTAGAAAAGGTATACAAACTAACCGCAATAGTTAGTGCAAAAATCACTGAAGCTACAGGTGTAGTAATTAAATAGTTTAACATTTCTTTTACAGATTAAAACCTGTCTTCTAATAAAAAGACATATAATTCTTTAGGCCCGTGCGCACCTAACACCAATTCCTTTTGAATATCAGCAGTTCGACTAGGCCCGGTAATAAGACTAATCATACTGGGTAATTGCGCGCCATATCGATTGCTCAAACGCTTCAAGCCATGCCTAATATCTATAACTAATTGAGACGCCTTAGCAATAACAATATGAACAGGTGGGTATATACTAAGCCTTCTTCCCGCCAGATCTACATTAGATACCAAAACACTTCCATTCCTCGCGACTAGCACTTCACAAGCAGTAATACTTGCATCTGTATCTTCAAAATGGTGTTCATTCGTATAAATTGGAAAACCATATTGTTGCAACAGTTGCTGTACACCCGGCTCCCAAGCATGAATTTTATTTATCTTAAGTTTCTCGGCTAAAAGAATCAGACTTTCTATTACAGCAATCTCGCCATCACAATAAACGAAGTTCCCCCCAGCCTCTGTCAACTCCCTTGCGAAGGTCACATCTAAAGAATCTTCCGCATCTTTATATAAAGGAGTTTCTTCAAAATCCTTATGGGGATGATCTTGCTTCACCAGTAATGCTTGTCTAATATTTTTAAGCATACTTTCCTTTGCTGTCGTATTCCTTTTGTTCATCGTTTATAAAAAAAGAGGTGATTCACTTAATATAGGTAGCATCTTTCTAGACAATATCTACCCTTAGGTTGCGAACATTCTTTACTTATGGCCAAGAGAGGCTCAAGCTTCTAATTTAATTAGAAACGTGGGCCTCTCTTCTCGATCTATTCAATTGAATAAATATGCTCCTATACAGTAGCATGCCTACTCCTGTATATTAGACTTCCCTTCCGGAGTTCTGTCTTCGCTATGATCTAATTTATCCTGAGGCAGCTCGGTTTTAGGCATTTCTAAAGGCAGATTAGTTTGTGGTACACCTCCACCGTCTACTCCGCCGTTCACAAACTCATCATATGTCGTTCTATGATCAAATGGTCTTTTACCCAATATTTCCTCTAAATCACTTTGGAATAAGATCTCTTTTTCCAATAATTTTTCAGCAATTTTAATCAAGCCTTCCTGGTTATCTAAAAGCAATTGTTTTGTTCTTTCATAAACAGTCGATACCAGCACTCTTACTTCCTGATCAATTAGCTCAGCAGTTTGGTCTGAGTAAGGCTTTTGAAATTGAGAATCACCTGCGCTATCTTGGAAGGATACATTTCCAACTTTATGATTCATACCATAGACTGCAGTCATAGCATATGCTAACTTAGTTATACGTTCTAAATCATTCTGAGCACCCGTGCTAATTCTGCCAAAGGTAATATCCTCTGCCACTCGCCCCCCCATGGTCATACACATACTATCTAATAACTGTTCTGTAGTATATAAAAATTGTTCTTTCGGCAGATATTGTGCATATCCTAATGCGGCTACGCCACGTGGAACAATAGAAACTTTCACCAATGGATCTGCATATTCCAAAAACCAACCAGCTATAGCATGCCCTGCTTCATGATAAGCAACTATCTTTTTCTCTTCTGGAGATATAATTTTATTTTTCTTTTCCAAACCTCCTATGACACGGTCAATTGCATCCTGAAAGTCTTGCATATCAATCGAAGGTTTGTTTTTCCGCGCTGCGATAAGAGCAGCCTCATTACATACGTTAGCAATCTCTGCCCCTGCAAACCCTGGAGTTTGTGCCGATAATTTCTTAGCATCAACTTCCTCAGCTAGTTTTAACGGCTTCAAGTGAACATTAAAAATATGCTCCCGGCCGATTAAATCAGGTTTGTCAATAGATATTTGCCTGTCAAAACGTCCTGGACGTAATAGTGCACTATCCAAAACATCCAGCCTATTTGTTGCTGCTAGAATAATTACACCAACATTGGTACCGAAACCATCCATCTCAACCAATAATTGGTTCAATGTGTTCTCACGCTCATCATTCCCCCCCATCATAGAATTTTTGCCACGGGCACGTCCTATCGCATCTATTTCATCTATAAAAATAATGCATGGGGCCTTTTCTTTAGCCTGCTTAAAAAGATCACGGACTCGAGAAGCTCCCACTCCAACAAACATTTCAACAAAGTCAGATCCGGATAGAGAGAAAAAAGGAACTTGCGCTTCACCTGCTACCGCTTTTGCTAATAAGGTTTTACCGGTACCTGGAGGGCCTACTAATAATGCCCCTTTGGGTATCTTTCCTCCCAAATCCGTATATTTTTTAGGATTCTTCAAGAAATCAACAATTTCCATCACCTCAACTTTAGCTTCTTCTAAACCTGCCACATCGTTAAACGTGATATTGATCTGTGATTCTTTATCAAACAATTGCGCTTTTGATTTACCAATGTTAAAAATAGCACCACCACCACCACCAGCACCACCGCTCATACGGCGCATTAATAACATCCAAATACCAACAATAATTAAAAGCGGCAGCATAAAAGATAAAAACCATCCAGCCCAGGGGTTAGACCTATCTTCATAGGCCACTGAAACTTTTGCTTGCCCTGTTGCCAAACTATCTTGCGATGCATTAAGCTTTTTTTCTAAAATTTCGGCTGAAGGTTCAGTAAAAACATACTGCGGTCCAACTGCAGGATTCAACATCAAAGAGTTTTTACTCGGAGCAACCTCTTCATATTTCGACTCAGAGAGCTTGTCTTTCTTTATGTATACTTCAACATCAACTAAATCATTACTTTTAACTGCGACAAGTTTTTCGACATCTCCTGGCAACAGCATTTTCTCTTCAAATTCGGCGTACGATATTTTTTTCGCAGACTCGCCGCTAAAAAAATACTGCAGACCAATGAAGCCAAGGATAATAAATATCCAAAGCCACATCATATTAAATTTAGGAGGAATAGGAGTTACTTTCTTACTTGGTATTTTCTTCATTATAATGTTCTATATATAGCTTATTATCAAATATTTTTCACTTACGCACTTTGGTAAGTTTCTACTTGGGCATCCCCCCAAAGGTCTTCAATTCTATAACGACTTCTTGTCTCTGTTTTGAAAATATGAATCACAACATCAACAAAATCCAACAACAGCCACTCCCCGTTGCCATGCCCTTCTTTATGCCAGGGCTCTTGACCTAATGCCTTGTATACTTCTTCTTCTACACTCTTTGCTATAGCATTAACTTGTGTGGTCGAATCCGCATGGCAAATGACAAAGTAGTCAGATAAAGTAGCATTAACACCTCGCATATCCAAGCGCTTTATATCGTTACCTTTCTTTTCCTGCATACCTATCACAGCAAGTTGTGCAAGCTTATCTGACAAGTGAGTTTCAATCTTTTTATTCATTAAAAAATACTAGTTTTGAACGGTATTTATTTTCTTAATCATTATCATTTGCAAAATAGCACAATTTACGGACTTTACCCTAGAGAAAGTATAATTATACTAGAAGAGTTATCATCAACAAATGACTACCTAAAGCTACTTTTGTCAAATATTAAGCCACTTTATCAAGGCACTGCCATTATGGCAATGCACCAAACCCGCGGCAAAGGACAAAGAGGCAATAAATGGCGAAGCACACCAAACGAAAACCTGATGTGTAGCATACCATTATTTCCTAAAAACATTGGAATAGAAAAAGCATTTAATTTAAGTATACTTATTAGTTTAGCCACGCACTCGTGGTTAAGTAAATATGTGAGCAATGTACAGGTTAAATGGCCTAACGATATTTATGTCGGCAATAAAAAAATAGCTGGGATACTGATAGAAAACCAACTCATCGGTACAAGAATAAGATCCTGTATTATCGGCATAGGTGTTAACATTAACCAAACAGTATTTTCTCCAGAGATGGAAAATAAAACCACTTCATTAAAACTATTAACAGGGTGTGAAAAAAATTACAACTTAGTTTCTTGCTGTAAAGAATTACAAACAGAAATTATGCTATTTTATCAATACCTCGACTTAACACTAGACGAGGTACTATTAGACAAATACAACGCATTATTATATAGAAAGAATAAGTCCGCTTTCTATAAAGTACAAGGAGAAATTAAAGAAGGTACCATTATAAGAGTAGCGCCCAATGGTCAGTTAATTATTAAATTCGGTCAGCAAAAAGCAACATTCGATTTAAAAGAGGTTCAATTCTTATAATCCCTGTTTTTTTCTTTGGATAGACCTACTTATCTCCGTAAATTTGAACATCATTTTACTTGCTGTTTAAACCTATGGGCTTTACAGCAGTCAAAATAAGACTAAAAATAAAATACATAGCATGAAGAAATTAGGTTTATTAGTCGTAGCCATTGTATTAACCACAATAACTGGCGTATTTGCTCAAGCAAAGAAAGGCTCTTTCTTACAAATCCAAGAACCAGTGAAATGGCAAGTAGGAGTTCAAAAAATCAGCGAAACAGAAGGAGTTATAAATATTGTAGCAAATATAGAAAAGGGATGGAATATTTATGGTCTTAAAGTTCCAGAAGGAGGGCCTACATCAACCACTTTTAAATTTCAGTTTACTGATGGAGCTACCTTAAATAAAGGGGTTCTCTCTAACCCAAAAGTGAGTGTAAAGCATGACGATATTTTTGGCATGGAAGTACCATATTATACAGGAAAGGTTACTTTTCAACAAAAAGTAAAATTACAAAAAGGACAGACGACAGTAACTGGACAGGTGCTTTATATGGCATGTGACGATGAACAATGTATAAACCCAGATCCTTACGACTTTAAAGTAGTCATAAAATAAATTAAACACAGAAATTACATTAAAGAGGCAGAAAAATTTCTGCCTTTTTTATCTTTTAGAAAAACTT
Organism: Sphingobacterium sp. UT-1RO-CII-1; assembly: GCF_026711005.1. Taxonomy (GTDB): domain Bacteria; phylum Bacteroidota; class Bacteroidia; order Sphingobacteriales; family Sphingobacteriaceae; genus Sphingobacterium. The sequence goes on from NZ_JAPPVJ010000006.1 coordinate 188,723, forward strand.
CAAAATTGCTCTTATGCGCTTTGTTATTAAAAAAATTTTACTTTTCTCTTTTATACTATTTGGCCTACTCAACACATCATTTGCACAAGAAGATGAGTTTATAGAATTAGGCGACATCGAATACGTAGATGGAGCATATAATGAACAAGATACTGGAGGAGAAGATGAGTTTATTCCTGTCCCTGATGATATGGTATTCACTGACGGGCATTCTAGTACAGATCAAGATACTAGTATAAGTAGCGAAGAGACTCTAGTTGCTTCTCAAGATGAAGAAAAGCAATCCATGTGGGGCATTTTCATTGCTGGTCTATTGGGAGGATTCGCAGCTTTCATAATGCCTTGTATTTTTCCGATGGTGCCACTGACAGTAAGTTTTTTCACAAAACGTTCAGATTCTAAAATCAAAGCTGTCTCACAAGCCTTATTATACGGTATCTTTATTATTGTTATTTATGTTGCTCTTGGCATGCTTATTACTATTGCCTTCGGATCAGACGCACTTAATGAACTATCTACTAACGGTATTTTCAACTTTGTTTTTTTCCTCATTCTGGTACTATTTGCGGCTTCGTTTTTTGGAGCATTTGAACTTACTCTTCCTAGTTCATTTGTCAATAAAATTGATGCAAAATCAGATCAAGGTGGTTTTTTAGGCCTATTTTTTATGGCCTTTAGTTTAGCTTTAGTTTCATTCTCATGTACAGGTCCAATTATAGGCACCTTATTAGTAGAAGCAGCGTCTAAAGGAGAACGCATGGGACCCGCTATAGGAATGTTGGGTTTCGCGATAGCCCTTGCTCTTCCCTTTGTACTTTTTGCCATGTTCCCATCCATGTTAAAATCTATGCCTAAATCGGGCGGGTGGTTAAACAGTGTTAAAGTAGTTCTTGGTTTTTTAGAATTGGCACTAGCATTAAAATTCTTATCTAATGTAGACCTAGCATATCATTGGAATTGGCTAGATAGAGAGGTGTTTCTATCGCTATGGATTGCAATTTTTGGTTTAATGGGGCTTTACTTAATTGGTAAGATAAAGTTTGCACATGACAGTCCTTTATCACACATGTCTGTACCCCGAACTATTCTTGCGATTATTGTATTTTCATTTGTAATTTATATGGTTCCAGGCTTATGGGGGGCTCCGTTAAAATCAATATCAGCTTTTTTACCACCATCAGCCACGCAGGACTTTGATCTATCTGTTAGCAATTTTGTTCCTGCTTCAACAGATAATGCCAATGCAGGTAAACAAAAAAAATATTATGACATATTTCATGAAAGAGGGACACCAAAAGGATTTGATCCCTATTATGATTATGAAGAAGGTCTTGCTGCTGCAAAAGAGATCAATAAGCCGGTCTTAATAGATTTTACAGGCTGGAATTGTGTCAACTGTAGAAAAATGGAAGCAAATGTTTGGACAGACCCAAAAGTTGCCAACATACTTAGAGAGCAATTTGTTATGGTTGAACTTTTTGTTGATGACCGAACTGAGCTTTCACCCGAAGAGCAATTTGTTTCGGAATATTCTGGCAAGAAAATAAAAACTATTGGAAATAAAAACAGTGATTTTCAAGCCTCTGCATTTAACAGTAACTCACAACCACTCTATGTTATTGTTGACACCGAAGGGAATGTACTTATTCCGCCAAGTGGCGCGAACTATGATGTTAATAGTTATGCAAACTATCTATTGGAGGGAGTAGAAGCATTTAAAGCAAAATAAACTATATTTACGCTTAACTATGACTATAACTAAAATGAAAAATATTGCAATTTTAACCTCTGGAGGTGACGCTCCGGGAATGAATGCAGCAATCAGAGCTGTCGTGAGAACGGGACTTTACAATGGTTTAAACGTTTTTGGTGTAAAACGGGGATACGATGGTCTTGTCCAAAATGAAATATTTGCAATGGATGCCAAATCCGTAGCCAACATCATACAGCGTGGAGGTACTGTTTTAAAAACAGCCCGTAGTGATGAGTTCCGTACTAAAGAAGGTCGAAAAAAAGCATACGATAATATTAAAAATTTAGAAATAGATGGCTTAGTAGTTATCGGAGGGGATGGAACCTTTACTGGCGCTTCTATATTTAGTGAAGAGTTTAATTTACCGATTATCGGAATACCCGGTACAATCGATAATGACCTCGCAGGAACCGATTTTACGATAGGTTATGATACTGCAATTAATACTGTTGTAGATGCAGTAGATAAAATAAGAGATACAGCAGAATCTCATGATCGTTTATTTGTTGTAGAAGTGATGGGCAGAGACTCTGGATTAATTGCATTAAGATCAGGCATTAGTACAGGTGCTGAAGCTGTTTTAATCCCAGAATTAAAGGTGGATTATGATTCAATTATGAAACGCCTTGATAAAACTAGAAAGAATAAAGCTTCACGTATTATAATTGTTGCCGAAGGCGATCAAGAGGGGGGAATAGTAGTAGCAGAAAAAATCAAAGAAAACTTCCCACAATATGACGTACGCGTCTCTATACTAGGCCATATTCAACGAGGTGGAAGGCCTACCTGTATGGATAGAGTTTTAGCAAGTAGACTAGGCGTAGCATCTGTCGAAGCATTAATCGAAGGTCGAAAACAGGAAATGGTTGGTTTAATTTGTGGACAAATAGAGTTCACCCCATTCAAAAAAGCAATTAAACATATTGATAGTGTCGATGAAAACCTGACACGAATTGTAGAGATATTATCCTTATAAAACATAATAAAGGCTCGTCTTACATCAGACGAGCCTTTATTATTCTTGACAAAATTCTTTAAAAAAAATAAATTTTTCTTACTTCAGAATCTCTGCCAGCTTTGCATCCAATGCAGGGCCTCTAAGGTTAGAAGCTACGATCTTACCTTCTGGATCTAGCAAATAATTCTGCGGAATACCACGAATGGAATATAAATCTACGACAGGCGAATTCCAAAACTGTAAATCTGATATATGTGGCCATTGTTCAAGATGATCATCAGCAATAGCTTTCATCCATGCACCTTTCTCGCCAGGACGATCTAAAGAAACACCCAAAACAGTAAAGTTTTTATCTTTATACTTATTAAATGCCGCAACTACCGTAGGATTTTCTGTACGACATGGCCCACACCAACTTGCCCAAAAATCTACTAACACATATTTACCTCGCAGAGATGACAAAGAAAGATTATTACCAGCAGTATCTGGCAATGTAAAATCGGGAGCAACTGCACCAATTGCTAACTTCGCCATGTTCTCTATTTTTTCCTCTATATTTTTTCCCAATACCGTACTCTTTAAACTTGCATCCATTGCTTCGTAAGCAGGTTTTACAAAGCTCGTCAAATTTTCAGGGGACAACAACTCATCCAATATAGTTAGTGAAACATAGCTTTTAGGGTTGTTCTTGACAAACTCCTCATTCAAAAGGCCTTGCTTTTCATAAATTATTCCCGCCTTCTCCCGCAAACCTTCAATAAACGATTCGTCTTGTTTTTGCTCATCAGACGCCGCCTGGTATTCAGCATCAAGTCCAGCAAATTCTTCGTTAATGACGGAAAGGCTTTTCTGATAACTGGCGAAGTCATCATTTATAGATGTTCCACTTGCAACCGCACTTATAAAATCAGCGCCCTCAACCTTAATATCACCTTGCGATAAGTATAAGGAATTGATCGGAGGCCGTTCACCACTTTCTCTCAGATCACTCATAGTTTTACCACCTTCTGCCAAAATTAACATGGCCTGTGTCGGTTGAGAGACTGTCCCCTGATATTTAAAATTTCCACTTTGAATTGTTACCGAATCTAAAACATTTTGACCATTGTCACGGTATTGAATAAATACCTTACTGTTATCTGCTGTTTGACCAACACTGCCACTCAGCGTAAAGCTTTCCTGCCCCAGCAATCCTAAAGGCATCAGGCCCAACCCCACCAATATTAAGTTTTTCATAAAATAAAATTATTATCAAATATAAATTCAGTTTTTCTCTTCTTATTTTAAACGTCAAAAATAGCCAGAAAGTACTTACCAGTTTCCACTTGAACCACCTCCACCAAAACCACCTCCGCCAAAACCGCCAAAACCACCTCCGCCGCCGCCTCCAAAGCCACCTCCCCCACCGAAGCCTCCAGAACCACCACGACCCATATTGTTCAATAAAGTCCACCAAAAAATATCAGATGCCCCTTTACCTGTCATCACACGGCCGCCTCCACGACCACCTCCACCACCTTTACCTTTAGAGATGATTGAAAATACAATTAAAACAATGATAACAATAAAAATAATAGAAACGCTTCCGCCTTCTCCTTCTCTTTCCTTCTTAGGATCTGCTCTATACTCACCTTTTGTATAAGCAATGATTGCATCGGTAGCTTTATCTAATCCTTCAAAATAATCCTGCTGACTAAAAGAAGGTTTTATCTCATTTTGAATAATTCTATAAGTAATAATATCAGGCAGTGCCCCCTCCATGCCATAGCCTGTCTGGATAGTTACTGCGCGATCCTCTAACGCAGCCAATACAACGACTCCGTTATTATGCTCTTTGCCTCCTACACCCCACTTTTGAGCTAACCGAACAGCATAATCAGCAACATCATAGCCATCAGTTGTCCTGACAAGAACAACGGCAATCTGACTTGAGGTACTATCTTCAAAAGCACGTAACTTTCTTTCCAAAACTTGTACTTCATTAGAACTTAAAACACCTGTGTAATCGGTCACTAACTGATTAGGAACATCTGGTAATTTTTGAGCTGACAAGAATAGCAAGCCTAATAATAACCCTATGAATAAAAATAATGGTTTATGTATTAACCGGAGTGCCTTTATATATTGAAGCATATTTTTTTAATTATTCCCGTAGTAAATATCGTCAGGTAGTTCATTAATATCGTCAAGCCTTCTTGGATAAAAAGTTTGCAATTGTTCGCCTGCGTGATGTATTCCCTCGACCAAACCTTTAGCAATTGCATTCTCTCTGAAGTGTGTTATCATCTTCTCTTTAGTTGCATTCCAAAAGTCAGGAGCTACTCGCTCATTAATACCTTTATCCCCTATTATAGCAAACTGATGGTCATCAACAGCTAAATAAATAAGAACACCATTTTGCAACTGCGTTTTACCCATATTAAGCTTATTAAAGTAATCTACAGCCGCTTCAAAAGCACTTGGAAAAGCCAATTTACGGTCTATCACTAACCTAATCTCACCCGATGTTTTACTTTCAGCCACACTTATGGCCTGAACGATAAGGTCTTGCTCTTCTACAGAAAATATTGTCATCTGAATACTAAATAAAAAAAGATGAATGACCCCGACAATAAATCAGACATTCATCTTTTAAAAGTTAACTATATGTGCTTAAAAAGATACTGTTGGCGCCTTATCTGAGCCCTCAGTTGCTTTAAATGTACCTTTAGCTTTAAATCCAAAGATTCCTGCCATAATATTTGCTGGAAAACTACGTACTGTGGTATTATAATCTTGTACGGCTTCGTTATATGCTTTCCGCTCAACAGCAATTCTATTTTCTGTTCCCTCCAACTGTACCTGTAACTCTTGAAAATTTGAATTGGCTTTCAAGTCAGGATAAGCTTCAACACTCACAAGCAACCTACCAATTGACTGAGATAATGCATCCTGTGTTTGTTGAAAATTTGCCACAGCCTCTTCTGTGAGATTAGAAGGATCCACAGTAACAGAAGTGGCCTTTGCTCGCGCTTCTACGACAGCCGTTAAAGTCCCTTCCTCATGCTGAGCAGCACCTTTAACCGTAGACACCAAATTTGGTATCAGATCCGCACGTCGTTGATAAGCATTTTCAACCTGTGCCCATTTACCTTTCACATTTTCATCTTTAGAAACCATAGTATTATAACCACAAGAGCTGAAAGACAAAGCAGTAAATAAACCTACAAAAGCAATTAATAATCTTTTCATGTGTAATTTTTTATCCATTTTTTATAAAATTAAAAAAAATGTTCAATAACAAGAACTTTGAAACAAATCATATACCAAAACATTCTAATATGCACATTTTGGCAGAGTTTACTTAACTTTGTTCAATTTTTGAGATAAAAACTCAACTTAAAAAAAGGTCATGCAAAGAGAAATAGAATTAGCAATACCGCCACATTATATAAATGACACATTGTATATATTGAATGTTGGCGCTAAACAATTAAAAATAAACCCTAAACGAATTAAAAGCTTACACATTCGAAAACGCTCTATTGATGCAAGAAGCCCTCACACGGTTTATCGTTTACGTGTAGTCTTTGATATAGATAAAAAGTATACCGGAGAATTATTTATACCCACTATCAAAAATGTTAAAGAGGCAAAACCTGTTATTATCGTAGGAGCTGGCCCTGCTGGTCTTTTTGCAGCTTATCGCTGTCTTGAACGTGGGCTAAAACCAATCATTCTAGAAAGAGGAAAAACTGTTAGAGAACGAAGACGCGACCTCGCTAAAATCACTAAAGAAGGAATAATAAACCCAGACTCTAATTACTGCCATGGCGAAGGAGGGGCAGGCACATATTCCGATGGAAAGTTATATACAAGATCTGATAAACGAGGAGATGTAAAGAATGTGCTGCAAATATTTGTTGATCATGGTGCACCTAGTGACATATTGGTTGATGCAAGGCCTCATATTGGAACAAATAGGCTACCACACATCATTGAAAGAATGCGTAATACTATCTTAGAATTTGGAGGAGAGATTTACTTCAACACAAAAGTCAATGATATTATAACTTCTTTTGATCAAGTAAAAGGTGTTAGTACCGTAAACGGACAAAAGTTTTATGCGGATCATATTATATTAGCTACAGGACATTCAGCTCGTGACATTTATTATCTTTTTAAAGATAAAAACTGGTTAATAGAAGCTAAACCTTTTGCACTAGGAGTCAGGATTGAGCACCCTCAACATATTATTGACAGCGCGCAGTATCACTGTGACATACGTCATGAAAATCTTCCTCCTGCGTATTATAGTTTAGTGGAACAAGTAAACAATAGAGGTGTTTTCTCTTTCTGTATGTGTCCAGGAGGCATTATAGCACCCTGCTCTACCGAGCCTGGAGAAATTGTTGTAAATGGATGGTCACCTTCAAAGCGCAATAACCCTCACGCTAATTCAGGCACGGTAACACAAGTTAATTTGGAAGACATTCCGAACTCTTTAACAGACCCGTTTGCGCTCATGGACTTTCAAAAAAATATAGAACAAAAAGCATTTGATCTAGGAGGAAAAAATCTTTTTGCTCCAGCGCAACGCATGATAGACTTCGTAGAAGGACGTGTCTCGAATACCCTCCCCACAAACTCTTACAAGCCAGGAACAACCAGTGTTAATCTTAATGAAGTACTTCCTGAATTTATTCACGAAGCATTACGAGGCGCTCTACCACGATTTGGAAAAAAAATGAAAGGCTATTTCACAAACGAAGCCATATTAGTAGGAGTGGAATCCAGAACCTCCTCAGCTATACGTATTCCTAGAGATCGTGACACACTACAGCACCCTCAAATAAAAGGACTATACCCCTGTGCGGAAGGAGCTGGATATGCAGGCGGTATTGTCTCTGCCGCTATTGATGGCATTAATTGTGTTAACGCCATAAATATCTAAACTTATTAAATACTGATAAAAAGCCACATTATTTCTGAAGCTGTCTCTTGACAGGAATTATAGAAGTTTGTATATTTGCAATGCATTGCGAAAGTAGCTCAGTTGGTAGAGCACAACCTTGCCAAGGTTGGGGTCGCGAGTTCGAATCTCGTCTTTCGCTCAAAAGGTTCTTACGTTTGTAAGAACCTTTTTTAATTAGTCAGCCATTCAAACTATTTGTTTCAGATAAAAAAGAAAAAGGTGCCTAACTATTCATTAAACACCTTTTTATGATATAAAAATGGAAAAATACTCTCTACTTATCTAAACCTTTAGCCACTAATTCTTCTACATACAGACGTATTGCTTCGTTTGAGAAGCGAGATGTTACATCAAATGCAAAAGCATGAACTAATAAAACTCTCGCAGTTTCTTCACCGATACCTCTTGCACGTAAATAGAACAATGCTTCCTCATCGAACTGCCCCATTGTACAACCATGTGAACACTTCACATCGTCCGCAAAAATTTCCAATTGTGGTTTTGCATACACCGCAGCCTTGTCACCGATGAGCATGTTATTATTTTGCTGAAAGGCATTAGTTTTTTGTGCATCTTCACGCACAAATATTTTACCGTTAAATACAGCTGTTGAAGCGTCTTGAGGTATATTCTTATACCACTCATACGATTCGCAATTTGGCTTCATATGATCTACAATAGTATGATTATCTACAAATTGATCTCCTGAAGTTAAGTTTATACCATATAAATGCGACTCCACTTGTTCAGCATCTAGACGCACATTAATATTATTACGAACAAAGCGGGCACCAGGAAGATTGCAGTTATAATTATTATACAAACTATGAGCCTCCTGATAAACTTCTGTATGATGAATATAACTACTTGATGATTCTGCTATTTGCAAATAATAATGTTGCATCTTAGCTCCCTCTTCCACAACTATCTCTGTAACTTTATTATTCAAGTTACTTGCAGCACCATCTAAAGTAATAAACGATTCAATAACTTCAAGCTCTGCTGCTCTTTCAAGAACAATTAAATTTCGTGTTTGTGCAAAAAAAGCTTCTTCTCCTGTTGATACGTGTATAATATGAATCGGTTTAGATACTAACGTATTAGCGTCAACAGAAATATAAACCCCAGAAGTTTGTAAGGCTGTGTTCAGTGCGACTAATATATTATCCGACTTATCAGCATGTTGCGCATAGTGCTTTTCAAAGTTATTTTCGTTCTGCGCCTCCTCTATTGGCCTGACGGTTAATCCCTTTTCTTCTTCAATAGAAGAGAAAGTTAACACATACTGCCCATTCACTAACACTATACGGAAAGCATCTAAGTCTGGAATATCTGCTTTACTAACATCAATATTATCAATATTAACATCTCCATTAAGCAAATAAGAAGTATTAATTAAAGGCTTCAAGTTAGTATACTTCCACTCCTCATGCTTAATAGTAGGGAAACCGCCTTCTGCCTGAAAACGTTGGAATGATTCCCTACGTAAAGAACTCCATTTTTCGGACTCCTGAACAGCCTCTAATTCAGAAAAAGCCGAAATTAATTGTTGATATAATGATTCTGTTACTATTGTACTCATTTTATTTTATTTCAATCTGCCACTTAACTACCTAACAATAAGTTTACAAAACTTATTTAAGCCGTCTCTGTGTCATAATCTTTCAACCAATCGTACCCTTTTTCTTCTAGCTCTAAAGCAAGCTCTTTTGTTCCTGTTTTAACAATTTTACCATTGTATAAAACATGAACATAATCAGGAACGATATAGTCTAATAATCGTTGATAATGCGTAATTACAACAAACGCATTGTCTTTTGAGCGCAACTGATTAACACCATTAGCAACAACTCTTAGTGCATCAATATCCAAACCAGAGTCTGTCTCATCCAAAATCGCCAATTTTGGATTTAGCATGGCTAACTGGAAAATTTCATTACGCTTCTTCTCTCCTCCTGAAAACCCTTCATTTAATGAACGGTTAGCTAAAGTTGAAGAAAATTCGACTAGCTTTTGTTTGTCTTTCACCATCTGCAAAAACTCTTTAGCTTCCATAGGAGCAAGCCCCTTATATTCGCGGATATCGTTTATTGCAGTACGCAAAAAGTTAATATTAGATACCCCAGGAATTTCAACAGGATACTGAAAAGCCAAAAATAAACCTTCACGCGCTCTATCCTCAGGAGATAAATCTAATAAATCTACCCCATCTAATGTCGCAGTCCCTCCACTTACTTCATAAGACTCTCTCCCAGCAAGAACATTTCCTAAAGTACTTTTCCCCGCACCATTAGGTCCCATAATTGCATGAACTTCTCCTGCCTTTATTTCTAAATCAAGGCCTTTTAATATCTCTTTGTCCTCTATGGACGCTTGTAAATTCTTAATTGATAACATTTTATTATATTGAAATTGCGAAGGCGAAAACACAAAATACGAGAACGCCCTATATGTATAAATCTAGCCTACCGAGCCCTCAAGTGAAATTGCCAATAATTTCTGCGCCTCTACTGCAAACTCCATCGGCAATTGATTAAGCACTTCTTTCGCGTAACCATTCACAATAAGACCTACAGCCTTCTCTGCATCGATCCCTCTTTGATTCAAATAGAACACTTGATCTTCACCAATTTTAGATGTAGTAGCTTCATGTTCTAACATTGCTGTATTATTCTTATTGTCTATATATGGGAAAGTATGCGCCCCACATCGGTCGCCAATAAGCATCGAATCGCATTGGGTAAAATTTCTAGCATTGTCGGCGCGCGCGCCTATACTAACTAACCCGCGGTAATTGTTATGACTTAACCCAGCAGATATTCCTTTTGAAATGATCTTGGAACGCGTATTCTTTCCGAGGTGAATCATTTTTGTACCTGTATCAGCTAGTTGTTTGTTTCTAGTAAGTGCTACAGAATAAAATTCGCCCACAGAGTTGTCTCCCTTTAAAATAACACTTGGATATTTCCAAGTTATTGCAGACCCTGTTTCAACTTGTGTCCAAGAGATCTTAGAATTAGTGCCTTTACAGATTCCTCGTTTAGTTACAAAATTGTAAATCCCTCCCACTCCATCTTTATCTCCAGGATACCAGTTCTGAACCGTCGAATATTTTATTTCGGCATCTTTCTCTGCAATCAATTCAACAACCGCAGCATGCAATTGATTTTCATCACGCATAGGTGCAGTACACCCTTCTAAATATGAAACGTAAGACCCTTCTTCGGCTACGATTAATGTCCGCTCGAACTGACCTGTGTTTTGTGCATTTATACGGAAATATGTAGATAGCTCCATTGGGCATTTTACATTTTTAGGTATATAGACAAATGAACCATCCGAGAAGACAGCGGAATTCAACGCGGCGTATATATTATCTGTTTGCGGAACAACTGTACCTAAGTATTTTTTAATAAGTTCAGGATAATCTTGAACAGCCTCTCCAAAAGAACAAAAAATAACGCCCTGTTCCTTTAACTTTTCCCTGAAAGTTGTTTTAACCGACACCGAATCAAAAACAGCGTCTACAGCAACTACACCTGCCAATACCTTTTGTTCATCTAATGGTATACCAAGTTTTTCAAAAGTTGCCAATAATTCGGGATCAACTTCATCCAAACTTTCAAGCTGCTTTTTAGGTTTAGGCGCCGCATAATATGAAATATCCTGAAAGTCCACTTCAGGATCTTTAAAGTTAGGCCAAGTAGGCATCTTCAAAGTCAAATAATGTTGATAAGCTTTTAAACGCCATTCTAAGAGCCATTCGGGCTCATTTTTCTTAGCAGAAATGAACCGAACGGTTTCTTCACTCAAACCTTTCGGAGCAATCTCCATCTCTATATCGGTTGTAAAACCGTACTTATATTCCTCGAGCTCAAGCTCTTTTAATAATTCATCATCTTTTGTACTCATTTCTCCTCCACCTTTAATATTAATCTGCGATTTCTATCCATATTTCGGAGTACAAAGATACAATTTAATACATTAAAAACGCTACACATGAGCCCTTTGCCCCCTACTTTTTAACAAAATAAATGACAAATGTCATTTAAATGATGATGAAACGTCTTACAGAGCTCAAAACGCGCTTTTATATATTTAACCATAGAAACAAGACATTACTGAGGCTACTCCCAATAGGTTTTAGCTATAAAGCAACCTTAAAAAACTATTACTAATACAAAACAATGTTTTGTATATTTACCTTCTGAGAAATTTTATTTTTAAAAAAAACACATAAAAACAGATGCCATATCAACCCGACAAAACAGACTACAAAATTTTAAAACTCTTACAAGAAAACGGAAGAATAACTAACCTTCAATTAGCATCGAACATTGGCCTATCACCAGCACCTACCCTCGAACGTGTACGAAAGTTAGAAAACTCTGGTTTTATCAAGAGCTATCATGCATTTGTTGATGAGGAAAAACTTGGATTAGGCATCAAGTCTTTTATTCAAATATCCTTGGATTTTCACACTCATAACGCTATTCCTGAATTTGTAGAAGCTGTAAAGACAATACCCGAAGTAACAGAATGTCACCATGTGACTGGCAATTGTGATTTCATGCTAAAAGTATATGTAAGAGATATTAAAGCTTATGAAGCCGTGATCATGGAGAAAATATCTAAAATACCATTTGTAAAAACTTTTCAAACAATGATGATTATGTCGACAAGCAAAAAAGAACCTATTGTACCGTTAGAATATTAAAACAACTTATGACAAAACCACCAATAACCTATAATGATTTCGCTTTCATCCTTACTTGGCCTGATGCAACTATGCGTGGTGATGAAGGATGGATGATGTTCTTCAAAAAAATAGGTCTTGTAAAAAATTTAAACTTCAAAGTAGGTCATACAGGAATAGTTCTAGTAAAAAAAATAACAGGACAAATGTTATTCTATGACTTTGGCAGATACATTACCCCACGCGGGTATGGTAGAGCCCGGTCGATGTCATCAGATCCCAATTTGGAAATAAAAATAAGAGCTAAATTTTCCCAACAAAGCATCACCAACCTTGAAGAAATAATAGACTATTTTGAGACTTCAAAACCTGCGATGTACGGATATGGCGAGTTATTTTTTTCAATCGCAAAAGACATTAATTTTGAATTAGCTAAGACATATGGTGACAACTGCGTTCAAATGGGCACCTATCCATACGGTGCTGTTGCAAAAGGAAATAACAACTGTTCTCGTTTTATCACCCGGATGCTCATGTATGCCTCACAAAAATACAATTGGTCCCATAGCATCAATTTCCCAGAAACAATAAAGGCCAGTCCAATTAGTAATGTTGTCAACGCCGTAGAAGATCGAATGATATACTCCTTCACTCAAAAGCAAGGCTTAAGGCACTTTAAAATGAACCGATGGCAATCTTTTTTATTTCTGCTTAGTAAACTAGGTGACAATATTTCTCAAAAAAAAGCAGATTTACTTCCCAGTGATATCACCATAGGTTTAATGAACTTTACTAGCCGACCTATTGATGTACCTAAGGATGCACAATATTTAGGAGGCGTAGGCGACGGCGCATGGTTTCATGCTCACTTTATCGATGAAAAGCATGTTGTAATAAAAAGATTTACAACCGAAGGCTGTTTAGAATACACAGTACTAGGCACCCCCTCAGAATCTATAGATCCAACGAAAAGCTTTAAATTCACTTACGATAGCCACCTTTTATTCACACATATTATTCAAAATGAAATAAAAATAAGAATAAACCACATTCAAAATTTATCAAATAAAGACATCAGAAATCTAGACATCAATGAATTGTATGCCTAGAGCTGCCAATCAACACCTTTTTTTCCACTCATTTCTAAATAATTATTTGCCAGAGAAAAGTGTCTACACCCAAAAAAGCCTCGGTAAGCTGACAAAGGCGAAGGGTGTACACTTTTCAAAATAAGATGCTTCGTCTTATCTATCAATTTTTCCTTTTTTTGAGCATAACTCCCCCAAAGAACAAACACTACATGTTCCAAATCCCTAGAAACAGCTTCAATAACAGCATCTGTAAACTGCTCCCATCCTCTATTTTGATGTGATCCAGCCTGATGTTCGCGAACAGTTAAAACAGTATTTAACAAAAGAACCCCCTGCTGCGCCCACTTAGTCAAATCCCCGTGTTTTGGTCTTATGAAACCCCTTATATCATTCTCTAGTTCAGTGTATATATTTCTCAACGAAGGAGGCAATGTTACTCCTTTAGGTACAGAAAATGACAATCCTTGCGCCTGCCCCTTATTATGATAAGGGTCTTGTCCTAATATTACAACCTTTACATCGGTAAATTTAGTTAGCTTAAAAGCATTAAAAATTAAATTATCCGGAGGATAAACTACAACCTGCTGCCTTTCTCGATCGATAAAATCGATAAGGTTCTTCACCTCTTCTTTATCTAACAACGATGACAAAACAGGCATCCAACTAACATCATAAACACTTTTCATAACCAAAAATACATTTTTGAAAATTTATAAGTAACAGTATTTGACAAAGCTCCAAAATAAACGGATATTTGCATATTATTGTTTTAATTGAAATTAAATTCTATGTCAAATATTGTACGCATTATTCTCTGTAGTCTTCTGCTAATTGGGACGGTACTGTTATTTTGGTTTGGGCATTGGGGGTGGGGAATCCTCGGCATTTTTGTCAGTATACTAGCATGGGTCACAGTATTTTTTAACGAGCACATGCTTCTAGCTCAATGGCACCTTCGTAAAGAAAATATGATTAAAGCCGAAAAGGCTTTAAAACATATAAAGAATTATGAAAAGCAGTTAATAAGTGCTCAGCATGGTTATTACCATATGCTTTTAGGTATATTTGAATCTCAGAAAGCACCTCTGCAATCTGAAAAATATTTTAAAAAGGCACTTTCTTTAGGGCTACATATGGATCATAATGTGGCAATGGCAAAATTGAGCTTAGCGGGTGTTGCTATGGCTAAAAGAAATAAACGCGAAGCAGAAAAACTATTAGCCGAAGCAAAGAAAGCTGACAAAAACAAGCTACTAGCTGATCAGATCAAAATGATGAAAGACCAACTTGGCCAACTAGACAGACAACAGTTTAGATACTCGAGATAAATTAAGCTTAAAACGGTTCAAATCCACAATAAAACTTTGAACCGTTTATCTACTTATTAATAAGAAACGATTATTCTTTTTTCAAATCTAAAATAGCCTCAATAAACTTTCCCTCTTCATTACTATCCTCAAATACAAAAACTACTTTTGAAAGCTCTTTGTCCCCCCAATTAGAAACTTGCAATCGAAACGGGACAGGTAAATTTTCCTCTAACAAGTAGTGTAAATAATTCTGCCTATCCGCAAGACTCACCAATACCCTTCCCATTCTCATATTAGCACACATATGTTTTGCACCATCGTTATCAATGACCTGTGTAGCATATGTATTCAGTTTAAATTCACGAACACCCTTATGATAAGAAATCAAGAAAAAGTCAATGGTAATAGTGTCCTTGTTCTGATCAAGGCTTACAGCCTTTACGTCTATTTGTAAATCATCTATAACATACGCTTCTTTTATTTCTTGACCTTGTAATTGTACAGTGCACAAAGAACAAACCAAAAGCAAAAGCAATGAACACTTAAAATAACTCATCTTTTATCTTAATCTATCAGCTGAACGAATAAGCTTTTCATCCTTACGGATATCCCTCACCGCTAATCCTAATAAAATTAAAGCAAGTGGTAATAAAAAAAAGCCCACACCAATATTATTCGTGTCAACTTTTTGAGATATCGAGCCGAGACTATCATTTGCAGTACTTAGCATCCATACACCTAAACCAATTACAAGTAAAAGCTCTAAATAAATAAACCTGATCTGCTGCTTTCTATTTTTAAAAAGAAAAATTAAAACAAAGGGAATCAAAGCGACAACCCCTGTAAAGATAGCTAAACCAATAGATCCACTCTCTTTAACAATTTCATTATTAACCGAAGAATAAACTCCTGTCACAGAAATTTGCCTCCCTAATCCCACTAAATCTATAAAACTTACAAATGGGAATATAAAAAGACTAAACAAGATAACCGAAGCTGCTAAAAGCCAAATTGTTTGAACACGTTGAATCATAAACTATATAATAAATACTATCTAACAAATATACTATAAACAAAAGAATTAGCAATTTGATTGCTTTAAAAATTAATTAAACAATTAACCTCCCTACTTCCTCCATGACTTATTAAACTCCACTCTTTCCTTAAATATTTTTCACTCATGAGCTTACATTCTTTTAATTATCTTTGTACTGTGGACAACAAATTACAACGTTTTTTTCTAGAAATTGCCTACGATGGAACTATGTATCACGGCTGGCAACTACAGCATAACGCTATCTCCGTACAACAAAAATTAAATGATGTTTTGGAAACAGTTTTGCGTTCCAAAATAGAGACCACGGGTGCTGGACGAACGGATACCGGTGTACATGCCCAACAACTATTTGTTCATTTTGACACGCAAGAGAATCAGATTAAAAGTAAAAGATCTTTTCTACATTCTTTAAACGCTCTTCTTCCACAAGATATAAGTGCACAGGACTTAATACCCGTTTCAAACAACGCACATGCAAGATTTGACGCTACCGAGAGGTCTTATGCATACTTTATACACTTTAAAAAAGACCCTTTTCTTACAAATAGATCTTGGCAAATTCGGGACATGCCAGATATAGCCTTGATGAATACAGCTACTCAATATCTATTAGGGAAACAAGACTTCAGTTGCTTCTCAAAAAGCCATACCCAAGTGTTTACGAATATCTGCACAATAAAACAAGCATATTGGCACTTAGAAAATGACCGTTTAGTGTTCAGAATCACAGCAGATCGTTTTCTCCGAAACATGGTAAGAGCCATAGTTGGCACATTAATTGAAATTGGAATTAAGAAAAAAGAAGCTGAATCAATCCTTGAAGTCATTAGAAGTCGGAAACGTTCGCAGGCGGGGATATCCGTACCTGCTCATGGACTATATTTAACAAATATCGTTTACCCTTATTTATAACATAAACACTTTGAGTAATCAAAATATAACTGGCAAAACCTACGACACTAAGCTATTAAAAAGAATGGCAAATTATATGCGTCCCTATAAAACGATATTTTGGGCCTCAGTAGTTTTAACCATTTTATTAGCTGGTGTAGCTCCTGCATTACCAATGCTAATCGAGTATACTTTAGATAAATATATATTAAAATCAGATTCCACAGGCCTAAAATGGATGTTACTCGCCATGGTAGCGCTGCTATTGATTCAAACCATTATACGCTACTATCACACGTTAGCAACTAACGTATTAGGGCAAAATGTCATTAGAGATATTCGCATCGAGGTTTTTAACCACATAACTAATTTACGACTAAAATACTTTGATAATACTCCTATAGGTCGTATCATTACCAGAGCAATATCGGACTTAGAAACTATTTCCAATATATTTTCACAAGGGCTGATCCAAATCATTGGAGATCTACTACAGCTTTTTGTTATTCTTGGAGTCATGTTTTATACCGACTGGAGATTGACACTTATCGTCCTTGTCCCCATGCCTTTAATGATTTGGGCAACATATATCTTTAAAGAAGCGATGAAGTCTGCCTTTATAGATGTCCGAAAGTGGGTTTCTAATTTAAATACATTTTTACAAGAACACATTAGCGGAATGGCAATAATACAATATTTTGCACGTGAAGAACAAGAAATCAAAAAATTCGAAAATATCAACCGTAAGCATCGTGACGCCCATATACGCGCAAATTGGTATTTTTCCATATTCTTTCCCGTCTTAGAAATTATCATTGCAATCGCAACAGGACTATTGGTATGGTATGGCTCTAAACAGATTCTATCAGATATAATATCTCCAGGCGTAGTTGTCGCTTTTTTAATGTACATTAATATGATTTTCAGACCTATTAGGGAACTAATAGATAAATTCAACACACTACAAATGGGAATGGTTTCTGCTGAACGCATATTTGATGTACTAGATACAAAAGAATTTACACCGAACAACGGAAAACTAAGTCCAAAAGAAATAAAAGGGAAAATCGAATTTAAAAATGTATGGTTTGCCTATAATAATGAAAAGTGGGTTTTAAAAGATATAAACTTAGAGGTTCAACCTGGAGAAACTCTCGCACTAGTCGGTGCCACTGGGGCAGGAAAATCTTCGACCATCAATATCTTAAGTAGGTTTTATGAAATACAAAAAGGAAATATTCTTCTTGACAATATCGACATAAGAGAATATGAGTTAAGTTTCTTAAGACAACATATAGCTACAGTACTACAAGATGTATTTTTATTTTCCGATAGCATTTATAACAACATCACCCTTAATAACCCCGACATTAGTCGAGAAGAAGTGATAGAGGCGGCAAAAAAAGTTGGTGCTTACGAGTTCATAATGAATCTTCCTAATGGCTTAGAGTATCAGGTACAAGAACGTGGAGCAACATTATCCGCAGGTCAAGCACAGCTCATATCATTTATCCGAGCTTTAGTTCATAATCCAACTATTCTGGTCTTAGACGAAGCCACATCTTCTATAGACACAGAAACAGAAATTCTTATACAGGAAGCAATAGACAAAATGATGACTGGTCGAACTTCAATTGTTATAGCGCATAGGCTTTCAACAATACAAAAAGCCGATAAAATTATTGTTTTCGACAAAGGTGAAATTAAAGAAACTGGCACCCATGCCGAGCTTCTCTCTTTTAATGGTTACTATAAAAAACTATATGACCTACAGTTCAACTCCTTAAGTGTATAATTCCAAAGGGACAGCTTCATAGCACCTTAAAAAAACATTTGATATTCATATAAAAAGGGTTACTCATTTAAAAGCAACCCTTTTTATATACAAACAGATTCTTGTTTAATTCAATCCTCTTTTCTTCATCAGATAGATAGGGTCTGGATCTGCTCCACGGAATTGTCTATACATTTCTGCAGGGTTTCCAGTACCACCACGCTCTAAAATATTTCTACGGAAAGATGTGGCCGTCCCTTCGTCGTATACAGATTTTTCTTTGAAGGCTGCAAATGCATCCGAATCCAAAACCTCAGACCAAATATAACTGTAATAACCCGCTGAATAACCTCCAGAAAATATATGCTGAAAATAGGAACTTCTATAACGAGGAATTATTGCATCGATCATTCCTATCTTATTCATAGATGCTGCTTCAAAAACATTAATGTCTTCCGTTACAGGAGATGTGCGAGCGTGGTAATCTAGATCCAATAAAGAAGCTCCTAAATACTCAACTGTAGCAAAACCTTGGTCGAATGTGCCCGCTTTTTCCATCTTCTCAATTAAAGTCGCAGGAATTACCTCTTTGGTTTTATAATGCTTCGCATAAGTAGTTAAAACCTCTGGGTCTGCTGCCCAGTTTTCCATAATTTGCGAAGGTAACTCCACAAAATCCCGAGGCACCGAGGTACCCGCTAAGCTTCTGTATTTTACATTTGATAAAAGTCCATGCAAAGCATGCCCAAATTCATGAAATAATGTAGTCGCTTCATCAAAAGTTAATAAAGCGGGCTGATCTCCTATAGGCTTCGTGAAGTTACATACAATCGAAATGACAGGGGCAACACGCTCTCCATTTTTAGTACTTTGCGTTCTATAAGATGTCATCCATGCTCCACCTCTTTTTGAAGCCCTCGGAAAGAAGTCTGCATATAAAAGGCCTAAGTGAGAACCATCCTTGTCTTTCACTTCATAAACCTCCACATCTTCATGGTAAGTAGGTATATTGTTTAAAGCAATAAACGATAGTCCAAATAAATTTGCTGCAGTTGCAAAGGCCCCCTCACGAACGGCTGCTAAACTAAAGTAAGGCTTAATCTCCTCCTCATTCAAAGAATATCGAGATTTACGTATTTTCTCTTGATAATACCGCCAATCATAAGGAGCAACCTTAAATGTATCTTGAGCAGTTTCTATTTCCTTCTGAATGTCATCAGCCTCTACTTTAGCTTTAGCTAAGGCAGGTGTCCATAATTTATTCAATAAAGCATAAACATTATCGGGTTTTTCCGCCATTGACTCTTCTAAAACATAAGCAGCATGAGAGGTATAACCTAACAGTTTTGCTTTCTCTAAACGTAAATTAGCAATTTTCTTAAGGGTCTCCTTATTATCATAGTCATTGTCATTATTGCCTCTCATCTGATAGGCATTCCAAATTTCTTTACGCAACTCTCTATTATCAGCATACTGTAAGAACGGCATAACAGACGGATTCTGTAAAGTAAAAACCCACTTCCCTTCTTTACCTCTACTTTTAGCTTCGTCAGCAGCGGCTTGCTTTAATGCCTCGGGCAATCCTGCCAAATCATTTTCATTTTCCACTAGTAACTCATAGGCATTCGTCTCAGCCAATAAATTCTGTCCAAACTGTGTTGTCAAAACTGATAATTCAGAATTAATTTTCTTTAGTTTTTCTTTTTGTTCAGTAGTAAGATTTGCACCTGAACGAACAAAACCTTTGTAAGTTTCCTCTAACAACTTTGCATCTTCACTATCTAAACTTAAAGTACCTCTATTGTCATATACAGACTTCACCCTAGAAAACAACTTCTCATTTAACGAAATCTCATCCCCATGCGCAGACAATATAGGCGCTAACTCCTTTGCGATTGCCTGTATAGAGTCATTCGTATTTGCAGAGTTTATATTAAAAAACACAGTTGAAACTCTAGTCAACAATCTACCAGCATTCTCTAATGCTACAATTACATTCTGAAAAGAAGGATCTTCTATGTTATTTACAATAGAATCAATTTCTACATTATGGGCTTTCAAAGCCTCTTCAAAAGCTGGTTTATAGTGACCCAATTCTATCTGATCAAAAGGAGGCACCTGAAACGGCGTCTCATAATCCATAAGCAAAGGATTATTGCTTGCTTTTTTGTTCGTTTGATCTTGACAACCTACAACAAGTGCTGCCACAACCAAACAGAAAGGTAAGATTCTTTTTTTACTCATTTCTTGTGTTTATTTTTTTTCCTAACAAATATAGTTATAAAAGACCATTTACAAAGTTAACAGCAGAAGCAATACGTGTTGCTTTCAAATAATACCGAAGTAATGACTTTATACATGCTAAAACTCCATATTTAATTAAATCGTTACAGTAAAGAACGAATAACTCTATCTCAAAGACAACTACCACACAATTAAATTTGGCACGAATTTTATTCACATCTCAATACATAATGATTTTATAAATTAAACCATCTTTCAAATAACAGCTCTATACCTATAGTATGTAGCACATGGCTATTGCACTACGTATATTTAAACAAAGAAACATATAATATGAAAAAAATCTATCAAAAGTCTTTAATGCTAATTGTGGCATGCATTAGTTTAAGCTCTATAACTTTAGCACAGTCTATAAATATGAAAACTGATCCTTCAATTTTTCCAAAACCTGAAAACGGGTATAAACAAATGTTAATCGAGGTACCTCATTCAGAAAATGATTCAAAAAAGAAAATTGAATTCTCAGTAGGAAAAATAATGGAAGTCGATGGCTGTAATCATTTTTTCTTACAAGGAACTCTTGAACAAAAAGATTTAGAAGGCTGGGGCTATAGTTACTATATTTTCAAAACAGATGGGATTGTAGGTAGCACACAAATGGCATGCCCAAGCCAACCTAATAGACATATTTTCGTCTCTGCGCAACCTGAGATCACAAACTATAACGGACGATTACCAATTGTTGTTTATGTGCCGGAAGAATATGATATTCAGTTTAAAATCTACAAAGCTGAAGATGATATATATAGAGCTAGTGAAGTCAAACAAAAACAATAGTTTTTCGCTATTAAATAGTATTAAAAAAGATCTTTCTATTTTAGAAAGATCTTTTTTAATACATAAGTGATAAGTACTCTAAGAATTCTTACCTTTTATTTTTCTTTCGTTTTCCGTAAGATAAATTTTACGTAAACGCATGGACTGCGGCGTAACCTCGATGTACTCATCCGATTGAATATATTCCATACACTCTTCTAACGAAAACTTTACGGCTGGCGCTATACGGACATGATCATCAGAACCTGACGCACGCATATTTGTCAACTGCTTACCTTTAGTGATATTAATAGTCAAATCATTTTCTCGAATATGCTCACCTAATATCTGACCTTCATAAATATCCGCTCCAGGATCGACAAAAAAGCGTCCGCGGTCTTGTAATTTATCTATAGAATACGCAGTTGTAGTCCCTGTATCAAGCGAAATCAACACACCTGCAGAACGTCCAGGGATAGTGCCCTTCCAAGGTTCATATCCCTTTAATCGGTGTGCCATTACGGCCTCTCCTGCTGTTGCAGTCAAAACACTATTTCGCAATCCGATAATACCTCTTGACGGTATTGTAAACTCTAAATGCTGAACTTCACCTTTAGTTTCCATAACGAGAAGCTCTCCCTTTCTTTGCGTCACCAATTCGATAACTTTACCTGAAACTTCAGCAGGAACATCAACAACCATCTCTTCAATAGGCTCACACTTAACGCCGTCTATTTCCTTCACAATTACTTGCGGCTGTCCTACCTGTAACTCGTACCCTTCACGACGCATTGTTTCTATTAAAACAGATAAGTGAAGAATACCTCTACCATATACCAACCATGCATCTGGCGAATCTGTAGGAACTACACGAAGTGCTAAATTCTTCTCCAGTTCTTTTTGCAAGCGTTCATATATATGTCTAGAAGTAACAAATTTCCCTTCTTTGCCAAAAAAAGGAGAGTTGTTAATAGTAAACAGCATGTTCATAGTAGGTTCATCAATATGCATAACCTCTAGTTGTTCAGGTTTTTCATAATCAGCAATTGTATCGCCTATCTCAAAACCATCAATACCAACGACAGCACATATGTCTCCTGCATTTACTTCCGAGACTTTTATCCTACCCAACCCTTCAAAAACTTGAAGCTCTTTAACACGCGATTTTACAATTTTACCATCACGTTTCATTAATGAAACAGGTTGGTTTTCTTTAATTGTTCCACGCGCAACTCTTCCGATAGCTATTCGCCCCACAAAAGCCGAATAATCTAATGAAGTAACTTGCATTTGCAAGCTACCCTCAGAAACTTGAGGAGCAGGTATGTGTTCGATAACCGCATCTAATAATGGAGAGAAGTCTTCCGCAGGCTTTTTCCAATCCGGAGACATCCACCCCTGCTTAGAAGATCCGTAAAGTACTGGGAAGTCCAGCTGCTCTTCCGTAGCTCCTAAATTGAAAAATAAATCAAAAACATTTTCATACACTTCATCAGGTCGACAGTTTTCTTTATCAACCTTATTAACAACAACAATAGGTTTAATACCTAATGCTAATGCTTTACCAGTCACGAAGCGAGTCTGTGGCATAGGACCTTCAAATGCATCAACTAACAAAACAACACCATCTGCCATCTTAAGAACGCGCTCAACTTCACCTCCAAAGTCCGCGTGACCGGGCGTATCTATAATATTAATTTTAACGTCTTTGTACTTAACAGAAACGTTTTTTGATACAATCGTGATTCCTCGCTCACGCTCCAAGTCAATATTGTCTAAAATCAGTTCTCCAGAATTTTCATTTTCTCGAAACTGACTTGTAAAATGTAGAATTTTGTCAACTAGGGTAGTTTTACCGTGGTCAACGTGTGCGATAATCGCAATATTTCTAATGTTCTGCATTGAGGAATAATGTATTATAAAAATTAAAGAGGTGCAAAGATAATGATTTTGCACCTCTTTTTTTTATATTGTGTATTATTATTTTATTATCATAAAGTTGACTATCAATTGAGTAGTCAACTTTATGCTTTCTTTTCACTTGAAAACGCTAATTGTATCCATACAATAAGCACTACTCATATACACGCTTATAAAGAGTTTAAATCTATTATTTAATTACTTCCAGCGCTTTTCCTACTTTAGTAAATGCTGCTATTGCTTTATCTAGATGGTCTTTAGAGTGTCCGGCAGAAATTTGCACCCGAATTCGAGCTTTCCCTTGAGGAACAACTGGGTAGTAAAAGCCAATAACATATATACCCTCCTCCAACATACGTGCAGCAAATTCCTGAGCTAACTTAGCATCATACAACATTACTGGAACAATAGGATGATCTCCTTCAGGAATATCAAAACCTACTGCTGTCATTTTCTCACGGAAATATGTCGTATTTTCCTCTAACTTATCCCGCAACTCTGTAGTCTCACTCAACATGTCCAGTACGGCAATTGAAGCACCAACAATAGCAGGCGCCAATGTATTTGAAAACAAATAAGGTCTTGAACGCTGGCGTAACATATCAATAATCTCTTTACGTCCTGAAGTAAACCCTCCAGACGCCCCACCTAAAGCTTTGCCTAATGTACCTGTAATAATATCTACACGATCAATCACATTGAAAAGCTCATGTGTACCTCGACCTGTTTTTCCAACAAACCCAGAACAATGGGACTCATCAATCATAACCAAAGCCTCATATTTATCTGCCAAATCACAAATCTTATCCAATGGAGCAACCGAACCGTCCATTGAAAAAGCACCATCAGTAACGATAATTTTATGTCTAGCACCTGAAGCAGCTTGCAACTGTGCTTCTAGATCTACCATGTCACAGTTTTTGTAACGAAACCGCTGTGCTTTACATAAGCGTACCCCATCAATAATAGATGCATGATTCAATTCATCAGAAATAATAGCATCTTCTTGTCCAAACAAAGGTTCGAAAACCCCTCCATTAGCATCAAAAGCAGCGGCGTAAAGAATAGTGTCTTCTGTCCCTAAAAAAGACGCTATCTTCGCTTCCAGTTGCTTGTGTATATCTTGCGTTCCACAAATAAAACGCACTGAAGACATTCCATAGCCATGAGAATCAATAGCCATCTTCGCTGCTTCAATCACCTTTGGATGAGACGATAAGCCTAAATAATTATTCGCACAGAAATTGATGACCTCTTGCCCAGTACTAACCTTAATATCTGCACCTTGTGGAGTCACTATTACACGCTCTTCTTTATATAGTCCCGCTTCTTTAATTGCTACAAGTTCTTTCTCTAAAGCTGGTTTTAACGTTTTGTACATAAAAAATAATTTAAAAAAATAATTAACTAAGTATTTGGCTTTCTCGTTCGCATAACAGCCATTTCTCTAGCGCAAAGGTAAGGGTATAATTCGAAACTGCTATGAAAATCATTATTTGCCTTATTCTTATTCATAACGCAATGCTTCTACAGGATCAAGCTTGGAAGCTTTAGAGGCGGGGTAATAGCCCGACAACATACCGACTCCAACACAAACACTAATACCAAGCGCCATCCATTTCCAAGGTATAATAAAATCAGCCCCTAATGCTAAAGCCAAAAGATTACCAATAACAATACCTAAAATGATACCGGCTATTCCTCCTAAAATACAGATTACAACTGCCTCCATCAAAAACTGCTTACGAATGACATCAGGCGTAGCACCTATAGCTTTTCGCACCCCTATCTCACGTGTACGCTCGGTCACTGAAACGAGCATAATATTCATCAAACCAATAGATGCACCAACTAGCGTAATAAAAGCAATGACCACAGCACCAACAGTGACCAAAGCCAAATTTTGCATTAATATTTGTGCTACCGCATCAGATTTAATAATCTCAAAATCATTTGCCTGTTTTGCATTTAAGTTTCTAATATTACGAAAAATAGCTATTGCCTCCCCTTCAGCAGCATCCATTTTAAAAGGATCGCCCGTCATAACTGTGATTACATATGACGGATTTGAACTCCCCATCATAGCTCTACCTCTAGAAAAAGGCACAAAGCATGCCTTATCGGCACCAAATCCAGCGCTCGATCCTTTACTCTCTAATACACCTACCACGGTAAAACGTTCTCCTCCTAAAGTAATGTATTCACCTACAGGATTCTTCCCATGCTTGAAAAGTTTATCCCTCACTTCCTGTCCAATCAATACGACGCTACTTGCCAAATCGATGTCCTGCGAAGTTAAATTACGTCCGTCAGCAAGCTTATAACCAGAAGTTTCTAAATAATTTTCATCAGCACCAATTACGCCTATGTTAGGATTGGTTTTCTCTCCTTTATATTTCGCAGTCGCACCCCAACTTACATTTGCACTTAAAGACACCACCGCTCCAAAATCGTAGTTCTCCTTAAATGATTTCGCATCACGATAACTTATAGCTGGAAAAACCTTTGCTTTGCTTCCCGACTCTCCAATACGTACATTCACTCCTCGATTTCTAATATTAAAAGAATTAGACCCCATGGAAGAGAATGAATTAGTTAATGAACTTTGAATAGCATCAATGGATGTCAACACCCCAATTAAAGCCATTATACCAATAGCAATGATTAATGCTGTTAGAAATGTTCTCAACTTGTTGCTTACAATAGATTGCAAGGCAAGTTTGACATTTTCACGGTAAGACATATTTACTGACATCGAAAATACTTTGTACCAAAATACTCGATTTTTAGCATAAATACAAAAGGCTTAATCTTTTTAGTTAAGCCTTTTAATATAATATTTCATGCGCACCTTCTGATGAGTCCAAATTACCCTCACTTTAAAACTGTCTTTACAATTAATTCATTTTAATTTTTTTCCAAACTTGGCTTCTACCGAAGAGACGATTCATCACATATCCACGGACATGCAACTCATCAGCTTCTCGACGAATATCGCACTTATATTCTTTACCTGACGCAGGATCAAGAATAGTCCCACCAGTAAGCTCATCACCTGACTCTTTCATTCCTTTAATAATCAACATACCGACTAAAGGTTTATCTTTTAATTTACCCTTACATTTTACACAAGTAGTATGATTTACCTGACCGAATAAACTTACAATTTTACCATAATAAGCCCCATCGTTTGCTTTATAAATTTCAACTATTGCCTTCTTTTCTCCTGTTGAATCATCAATAGTCGCCCAATGACCAGCAATATTACCCTGTGCAAAACTCAATGTTATACATACTAATGCAAAACATATTAAAACGATTTTTTTCATACTTTACATATTTATAAATTGCACTCAATTTACAAAATCTTACTATGCCAGCATAATAAGTTGTTATAAAAAACAATTAAACTCCACAATAAATTCTCATTGCTAAGCCAGTATTTCGTCTTTTTGAAGTCTTAAAAGTTCCTTTTCAATTATACGTTCAACAATACAACTCACAACTGACATAACCCAAAGTAACAGAATGATAACCCCTCCCCTCCACTTTATATCCATTAGAAAACCAGAATTGATATGAGAAATCATCTGCATACTTAGATTAAAGACTAAAATATAAAAAGGAAAAATAATACCATTAAAAGAGCTTAGTCGTATCGACAGCTTACGCTTTTTCCATCCCTTATTCAATACAATTATCGTTAGTATAAAGTTGGTCAATAAGCTCCCTACAAGAAACCATTGCATAAGTTTTAAATTGGCATTTTGCACTATCAAAATATAAACAAAAACATATGCGATTAACAGCAACTGTCCTTGCAAAGATTTCATAAAATGAAAAAATTCACTTTTTAATGTCCTTAAAAAAGAGACTTGTATTCCATTCAAATAGGAATCTACAATTGTAGAGAATCCCATAACGCCAAATGACGCATGCGCCCGAGCCATAGCATCAGACAATGCTAAATTAGGCTCTTCCGAAAGAATTTCCTCGACCTTACAGGCAAAATGATCTAGTATCTCCAGCTGGATATCAAGCTCTACAAAACCCCGCTTCTGTATAAACCTAACCAAGAGTTTCAGTTCTTCTTTACTCAACTTTTTTTTCATAATTTAAAAACTTGGTTTTAACGTTAATATTTGATGAAGTCTATCAACAAAACTCAGTGCGTCAGACAATTTTTCAGGAGCTTCAAGTTTACCTTTCTCTGTCAAACGATAATATTTACGTGCTCTACCATCCACAACTTTAACCGTCGTTTCTAATAACCCTTCAGCCTCGAGTTTATGCAGCGCAGGATATAAAGCGCCTTCGGTTATCTGAATATCATCTTCCGTAAGAGTCTTTACCGTCTGAGTTATTTCATAACCATACATGTGCTCCTTGGTGCTAAGTAACTTTAAAACAATAGTCTGCAGTGTACCATTAAGTAATTTCAATTCATTCTTAGCCATATAGCAAACATACATAAACTTCTTATGTATATAAGTTAAACTGGCACTTTTTTTGAGATATCTTTTTTATTACCCTTAGAAAAAATAAAATGAGATTTATTATTAGTTTATTTATTACTGGAATCGTCATCGCTGTTGCAGCATATATAGTTCCGGGCGCACATGTCGCAGGTTTTGGCTGGGCTATTATTACAGGTTTGGTAATTGGTTTCGTAAATGCCTTTATTGGAGGAGTTTTACGACTTTTCACATTCCCAATTAATTGGTTAACTTTTGGATTGATATCTTTTATTATCACAGTGCTTATGATTATGCTCAGTGACAATATAATGGGAAATAAATTTAATATAGATGGTTTTTGGACAGCAGCTCTCTTTGCAATTGTTGTCGCTATTCTAGAAATTATAATAGATAAAATGCTTGGCAACAAACGTTAAAAAAGTACGATGAACAAAGAGGTTATTTGACATGCCAAATAACCTCTTCACATTATTTCCTCTTTTTAGGTCTTTTCTTCATCTTATTTATCCATATAAAAACTCCCGTTACGGGCAACGAGGTTGCTACTAGACAACTTATGAAAAAAAGCAACTTGGAAAACTGCCCATAGACATCTCCTATATGTAAAGCCTTTACCGAAGAACCTATTCGATTTCGTAATGGCTTTTCACGAAATACATCCTTTTCTAACACTGCTCCTGAATACTGATCTAACACCAGCTTATCACCTGCAGACGGCGCAAAAAAGCCAACCCTATTCTTACTTACAGAAACAGTTCCTGTACTATCCTTCGCAAAATTTATTGTAATATCTCCTTTATATGGTAACACTCTGTTAACCGCCAGAATTAGTTCGTCTACATTCATAGCTGCCGAGTTATCCAACAAAACTGAAAGTAGCTTGGTTTCATCTCTCCTCAAATTAGGGTCTTGATATGTTCCCCAAGTTTTTTGCCAACCTTCCCTATACCAATCAAAAGACCAAAATGGCCCTGTAACAGACATTAAAAAAAGAAAAATCCATGTGTACAGACCTAATGTGTTATGAAGATCATGATTAATTCTTTTCCAATTGGCAGTCCACCGAATCTTCAAACCATTTTTCCAGGAACGCATCTTCTTTGGAAACCAAATTACAAGACCGCTTAAAACGCCAAATAAAAACAATAACGTAGCTCCCCCAGATATCCATGAACCTAATTTTCTATTCTCTATTCCTGCAAAAATAGGTTCTTTCACCTCGTTCAAAAGTAACCATCGATGTAAAGAGAACATTTTCCCCATAAACTCAGCAGTTTTTGTCTTCTCTTCACTTGCATCTCCAATTACCTCCCCACTATATGGATTAATCATTAAAATATTTGAACGCTTTCTTCCTCCTCCTTGTGTCGAAACTGGAGTTTTTACACCGCTACCTTCCGAATCAGACTTACCAGTTGATACCTCTGCCTTTTCTCTATTTTTTTCAGCTTTGCTATACAGCACAGCCATAGTTTCATTTTTTGCATATGGAATCTTTATTCCCGTAACCTTGCCGTCAATAGATGATTCTGCTATATTTACAACAGAATCAATAGACAACCTAACACCTTCTTCTTTAACATAATAGTAATGAGGAATTGCAGCCTGCCTTAACTCTGTATTATATACATAGATTGTTCCTGTCAAACAGACCACAAAGACTACAAGTCCTGATATTAAACCACCCCATAAATGCAGATCATTAAAAAACTTACGTACAGTAACCCAACCTTCCTGTCTTTGCGTTCTCATTAAATTGTTTTTTATTTTAACTTTATTCAATACATCTTAATATCAATCAACTCCAACCTTTCCTAGTCCCTCAAACCCTTCTCATAAAACAAAACAATACACATTATCCAAACATACCTGTCCTTAAAGCCATCAAGAGCAATCGTATCTATCGATGATTCAAATACATCATCAAAGTTTTATTTGAATTAAGTCTAAACAATAATTGACCGACAAATTTAGAATTAATCCAATTAACAACGTAGACGTTTTTGGAAATAAATAATAAACATTCAGAAAAATTGCAACAAAAAAAAAGCCTCATTATAAGGCTACATAATGAGGCTTAAAAAATGTTCACAGATTACCTAACATTCCACCAAACACGTGAGCTCAAAATATTATTGTCTCCTTGTTTCAGGACATTCTCGTTATTATTATTTATCTCCGACTCCGGATACATAAATCTTAATGGATACACGTCCTTCCCCGTAGCCTGCATTGAATTTGGAAATTTCGGATAACCAGTTCTCCGAAAATCGTGCCAAGCAACAATATTATTTATACCTGCTAAAGCCAACCATTTTTGAGTAATGATACGCTCAATCTTATTATCCCCTTTATTGATATCAACAGCGTCTTGGGCAATATATGTACCTATATCATATCCATTTTGATTAAAATAATAATCAAATGAAGCTTGGACACCTTTAGTATAATAATCGTTTAAAGAGCCACTAATCCAACCCCTAGCTACTCCCTCTGCTTGTAAAAAATAACTCTCAGTAGCAGAAATAAGCACTGTAGATTGATTAAATGCCTTTAAAAAACCCGCTGGTTTGCCAGCATTTTCTTGAGGTCCCTTAAAAGCTGAAGTAACACTAGCAGCATATTGATCCTCTATCGTATTATGACCAAAAACAACACCTTTAAAATCATCATTAACTGCGACATAACTTTGTTCTAACCTTGGATCATTATACGAACTATATTTTTCTATTAAAAATTTAGTGGGTCTAATATTCGTGTAATTTGCTACTGCAACACCCGCATTATTTCGATAATATGCCTCAAAAAAAGGATCCATTTTCCCAATACTATTCACATACCCTGGATTAATCGCCGCATCTTGACTTATGAAACCTGACCCTTCTTGTTCAATTTTACGAAGCTCTTGCTTAATATAAGTATCTTGCTCGGTTACCGCCGACTGTCTTAATAAAGCTCTAAGTTTTAAAGTATTACCAAACTTCACCCACTCATTTTTATTGCCTGCAAAAAGTATATCATCTTTTGTAGGACTTAACGCCCCCCCTTTAATATCTTCTATACCCGCATTAATAAGCTCTATAGATTGCTCATAAACGTCTTTACCCTTATCATATCGTGGGTGCAGCATGCTCGACCCCTTTAAAGCATCATAAAAAGGCACATTGTTATAAAAATCAACCAAAATAAAATAATGGTAAGCCATCATTATCTTAGCAATCCCCGCATAATAACCTGCGCCTTCTGCATTTGCCTGATCTAAAATCTCTTTATAATAAAAAAGATTGGCATAGGTAGACTCCCACACAGGAATACCATCCCTACTATCTCTAATAGCAAGACCATTATAGTTTTTTAGCGATGCAAATGCTGTAACTCCCTCATTTGAAGTCCCCCAATACCCTCCCCAGAAGCCCCCAATCTGGTTCAATGTAGTAGCCTCATAATTAGCAGACGTAACTAAAGCTGCCGGCAACTTTGCATCAAGATTTAAATTCTCCTTAACAGGTGAATTTGGATCAACATTAACATCAAGAAAGTCATTACAAGAGACCGTAGTTAATGTTAAAAGAGCAACAAAACTTATTTTAAAAATAGTGTTTTTCATTTCCTTACTTAAAATGTCATGTTAATATTAAAGCCAATAGAGCGCGAAGTAGGAATTTGCCTAAAACTAGTATAGCCATCTGTCTGATTATACAAAGCTTCGGGATCCCCTAGCGTATTAGACGAATGCCTTATTATGAATAAATTATTTCCCACAAGTCCAACACTTGCACGTTTCACAAGGCTTTGTCTTTCCAACAACTTTTCTGGCAAATTAAATCCTATATATACTTCTCTAAGTTTCAAATAATCAGCTTTTGCGGCAGTAGTAGTCTGTATTTTGCCATATTTATCCCACCATGCCTTATCTCCCTTAGAATATACATCTTTATTATCAACGATACTTCCATCATCCAAACGCACCATAGAGTTTGGCATTATAAACGCTTCTCTATTATATTTTACTGTTTCTGGATGTGTTCCGGCCGTATACATTCGTGGAATTACTTCTGAGTACATCCAACTACCTAAACGAGCATCCACCTGCAAACCTAAAGTGAAACTTTTGTATCTAAAGCTTGTATTAAATCCAAAAAGGTATGGTGGCACCATCGTACCAAGATTGACCTCATCCTCTGATGGCAACACATCCCCATTTTTATCTAAAACAATTTTCCCATTATCACGCAAGAAGTCAGTCATTCTCAACGTTGGATAAGCCAGGTCTTTAATCGCATAAGCTTGTCTAAAAATGTTAAACTGCTCTCCTGCATAAAGATCTTTTGCCTTGGTGTTCGTATATGTAAAATTTAACCCCAATTGTAAATCCATATCAACCGTTTTAATAGCCGTTCCATTTAAAGTTAACTCGAGCGTATTATTAATCATCCTCCCTGCGTTAACATACGTAGACTTAAACCCTGTAGCACTAGACATACCTGCATCAAAAATCTGCCCATCAGAATCTGAATAAGCATAAGCTATATCTGCGTTCAAACGATTGTTAAAAAAGCCCAATTGCAAGCCTCCTTCATAAGAAGTAACAAACTCAGGTTTCAACAAACGATTTGGTTCTTTGGTAGAAGGGATGAAACCGACTAAACCGCCATATGGGAAACCTGGAGCTTGACTATAAGTAAGGTTTAAACGATAGGGATCCAACGTCACATTTCCTGTTCTATTAAAAGAAGCATACACTCGCCCATAACTTAATATTAAAGAGTTTTTTAAAGCAGAAATTGCATCTGTAAAAACAAATGAACTACTAACGCCCGGACTGAAGTAACTGTTACGTTCTGGATCTAAAGTAGAAACCTTATCATTACGACCTATTAAAGTTAAAAACAAATAATTATTATAACCAACTGTCAACTCTCCATAAGTAGACAAAGAGCGAAACTCTGTGATTTTTGTACCTCCAGTAAGTTCCCCCGTTCTCGACCCTTGGTTAAAAATATCATCAAACAGTAAGTTTTTAGCTTCTACATTGACATCTTTAATATCATCCATTCTTAAATTCTGTCCCACAAGTAATTTGGTGGAAAAATCGCCAAAATTCTTATTAACATTTAACACCAAGTCATTATTAATACGATTAAATGTTTTACCAAAATCATTTACCGATCCATTTATATTACGTGTCGAAACGTCTGACACTAACTTCCGATTGGTTACCCTACCATCTTCCTGCTGTAGATAATAACCAGTTCTATTCGTAACAGATAACCAATCTGTAAATTGATAAGCAAACTCCAACTTCGAATTTAACGTATGCTGATCCAATAGATTTCGGTTGTTATCGGCCATAAATAGTGGGTTTCTAGTACTTGAGACTGGCGTATACCAATTCAAAGGATGATTAGGCGAATTAGGATCCTGCCAGTCACGTGCCGCATTATAATCAATATTAGCTGGCTGCGTATAAACCGACAACCAAGGTCCGTCGCTAGTTGTATTATTTTTAAACAACACATAATTCACATTAAATGATGTCGTCAATTTATTAAAACCACGACTTCCATTAAAACGTACTCCTGTGCGGCTAGAGTTATCCCCTGGAATAACACCTTTTATGCGAACATCTTGCAAAGACAAGAAATAAGCACTTTTAGAATCCCCTCCTGAGAAGGAAAGGTCATTTTGTGCCGTTATTCCTGTATCGAAAAACTTCAAGCGATTATCTTTAGATGGTGCAGCATAAATACGCTTTGGCTGTACACCATTGATAGGAAGACCAAAATCTCTTTCTGTGCCATCATACCGATCCCCCCACGACTCAGCAGTCACAGCACTATATACACCGTTCTGCCCTTGTCCAAAAGCAGTTTGAGCAGGTGGCAAAAGATAAATATTTGAGAATGTTGTACTATTAGAGAAGTTAATTTCTCCACTTCCCGCACGTCCAGCTTTTGTCGTAATCATTATAGCTCCATTAACCCCTTCCGAACCATATAAAGCTGCTGCATTCGCACCCTTCAATACTGTGATATCAGCAATATCATTGGGGTTAATCCGTGTTATATCTGGCAAAGGTACTCCATCAACAACATATATAGGGTCATTTTTAGACCTGTTTAAAGAGCGCGTGCCTCGCAAACGGATCTGTATTCCTGGGTCTGTTTTTCCCGTCGTTAGATCTGTCGCATTAATACGTAAACCTGCAACCTTACTCGACAGGCCAAGCAGTGGGTTTACAGCCTTCCCTAAATTCAAATCTTCTGTACTAACGGATTGTGCCGAAGTGCCTAACTCCCGTGATGACCGCTTTACACCTAAAGCCCCTGTTACTACAACTTCGCTTAACTGGCGCACATCCCTATCAAGAAAAACAACAATGTCTTGTTCATCCGATTTTAAAGAAACTTGCTTATTCAAATAACCGAGCATCGTAACTTGTAATGTTTGCCCCACATGCCCCCGAAGCATAAATCCTCCAGTTGCACCACTCACAGCCCCACCTGATCTTTCATTCTCTTTTATTATTATTGAAGCTCCTTGTAAAGGGGCTCCAGTCTCCCTATCTGCTATTCGTCCTCTTACTATTACATGCTCTTGCCCATATACTATATTTATAAGCAGACTTGCAAGAAAAATAAACGTTAATTTCAAACCTATAATCTTCATATATTTACCTAATAACTTGTGCTTAAACCAATAACCATAAAATATCAGCCCGCTCTGAGCATCATCTTTTTTGAAAATTCTTAACATTTAGATTAATTTCACATTACGGTATAGAACTCTAAGGATAACAAAAAAACCTATTTAGAACAAATCTAAACCACGTCGGCAAAATTAGACTTATTCTAAATAACATGTTAACGCTTGTGGAAATAAATAATTAATATTTGGCAAATATTAACGGAAAACTTGAGGTTAAAATATATTTTACAGAATGAAAAATAAAAAGCTATATTTGCACAAGACTTAGAATCAGTCTAAATAAATGCAGAGCAACGTGTTTCATCAAGCATCCTACACATTCAAATATCTATGGATAAAAGGCAATAGTCCATTGCATTTTATTACAGATGACAGCTTCATACTAAATATATTGACTGCAGCTTGTAGTGGCGTGCTGTCCTTTTCTATAAACGATGATCAACGATATCTTGAAAACAACGAAAACATACTCTTAAGCGTTAAAAAAGGAGAAGAGATCATTATAAAAAATGATAACACTTCAGATTTATCTCTTCTCATATTATATCCAAAGATCGGCCTATCACCCATTCCGCAAGAAATTCAAAACACAATACAATTACTGCCTGGAGGACATATAACAAAAAAAGATAATAGGTTACATCTTCTTTTCGAACAGCTCTGCGAGTCTACACAAGTAATACCAGTCAGAGGCTTGACTCAAGAAATCATTCTACTTAAAATTTCACTCCTGCAAATCCAATCTTTAATACATCCAGAAAATCTAAAAGGGAGCCTAAACAATATACATCACGAAAAGATAATACTAGCCAAAGAAATCATTGAGCAAGATTTATCTAAGAATTATACTATTCCAGAACTAGCCAAACTCATCGGAACCAATGTCCAGTACTTAAAAAAGCATTTTAAACAACATTTTAATCAAACAATATTGAGCTATAGCACCGAAAGAAAAATGGTGTATGCAAAAGAGTTAATTTTAACTGGAAATTATAGGGTAGCTGATGTTGCTCGAATGACTGGCTACAAACATTCTACACACTTTACTACTGCATTTAAAAGATATTACGGTTTTATTCCCAATTCACTCCGACAACAATAAGCACTATCAAAAAATGACATAAAAATAAGGAGTAATCTTTTTCAGACACCCCTTATCCTTTAAAATAATCTTAGTCAAACTTTAGAATTTCCACCTTACGAATGCCTCAATAGCTTCATAATCTGCCAACCCTAATTTATGATATAAACCTGCAGTCTCACTTGTGCGATCTTCTGCCCTTACCCAAAACTCACGTGGGTCATCACCTGGAAAAACAGGGACATCTTTTTGTGATTGATGCTTAAAAATAGCCAGACGCTTGCGTTTTACCTCTTGAGGAGATAATGGCACAGCCATTTCTATTTCATGAATTGGATACTCATGCCACGCTCCTCTATACAACCACAACCAACAATCTGCCATCCAATCGTCCGTTTTTGATAAGCGCTTCAAAGCTTCATACAAAATATCAAAACACACCTTATGAGTACCATGAGGGTCAGCAAAATCACCTGCTGCAAACACTTGATGAGGCTTCACTTTACGTAGCAACTCCATTGTTTGTAGGATATCATCTTCATAAGAAATATCTTTTGAAAATTTACTCCGATCATAAAATGGAAGTGCTTGAAAATGTATATTCTCATCTGGCAAACCAACGAATCTTGCTCCGGCAATAGCTTCTCCCTTACGAATTAATGCTTTAATCACACGAATAACTTCAGGATCTGTTTGATTTGGCTGTTTTGTCTTAAAGAACTCCCTTGCTTCTTGATATATTTTAGTTGTAACACCATTGTCATCATCAACGGCTTGTGCAAAGTCTTGAACAAACTCTAAATAACGTAACACATCGTCATCCCATACCGCCGTATTTCCAGAAGTTTGGTAAGCAACATGCACGTTGTGACCTTGATCAGCCAATCTGATAAAAGTACCCCCCATAGATATTACGTCGTCATCAGGGTGCGGCGAGAACAAAAGAACATTTTTACGAGCAGGCTCAGCCCTTTCCGGTCTATTGCTATCATCGACACCAGGTTTTCCTCCTGGCCAACCTGTAATAGTACGTTGTAGTATGTTAAATATCTTAATATTAATGTTATAGGCTGGGCCTTTCTCTGTTACTAGCTGCGCCATACCATTATTATTATAATCCTCATCCGTCAATTTTAAAATTGCTTTATTCAACTTCAGAGAAAGCCATACAACTGCTTTTTTAATTAGCGACTCCGACCAAACAACATCTTGAGTCAACCATGGAAGATCAAAACGTGTCAAATGTGAAGCAGCTTCTTCATCCAGCACAAACTCTACCGTATCAGTAGATTGCAAATAGGTTGCTGGGATGTCCGACGATATTTCGCCTTCAACAGCAGCTTTAACAATATCAGCTTTAGTTTCATTCCAAGCCATCAGAACAATTTCTTTAGCTTTGAAAATCGTTCCAACCCCCATTGTTATCGCCTTTGTTGGCACATTTTCTTTACCTCCGAATGCTCGCGAAGCGTCACGACGAGTCAAATCATTTAGAATCACTAAGCGGGTTCCTGAGTTTGGAGCAGAACCAGGCTCATTAAAACCAATATGTCCCGTACGACCAATACCAAGAAGCTGAATGTCAATACCTCCGTAGCTTGATATTTTTTGCTCATAGTTTTCACAATAAGCTGGAATATCTTCCTCCTTCAAAGTACCATCAGGAATATTTATATGATCATCAGGTATATCAATATGATCAAATAAATTCTTCTTCATGAAGGTCACATAGCTCTGATCAGCATCAGGTGCCATCGGATAATACTCATCAAGATTGAACGTAACCACATTTTTAAAACTCAACCCCTCCTCTTTATGCAGTCGCACCAACTCTTTGTACACCTTGACTGGTGTTGCTCCTGTAGCCAGACCTAAAACGGCCGTTTCACCTTTTTCTTGTTTTTCTTTAATAATAGTTGCAATACGGTGCGCAACATCTAAGGAAGCATCGCTTTGGCTTGGGTATACCTTCACAGGTACCCGTTCAAAACGAGTTTCCTCTAATAAATTTAATCTTATCATTTAATAAGGAGAATTAAAATGTAACAACCTGAATAACAAATTTAAAAAAATAAACGATAATCATTAGTAAAAACGATTACAATTCGAAAAGAAAACCAACAATATAATAATGCAACCGATTGTATCATTATTAATTCATCAAAAGCCAACAATACTATCATGACCAAGGCTATCATTCTTTTAATATTAAAATGATTACCATCTCACACTAGCCTTATCTTCTGCTCTGCAAAACCAAATAGAACTTAAGAAGCTGCCAAAAGTGCGGCTGCCTCTTTATCAAGCACAAACTCTACCCCTTTCGCGTGTTGCAGGAAAGTTGCCGGCACATTTGAACTGACCTCACCCTCTAAAGCATGCTTAACAATCTCTGCTTTAGACTCTCCCCAAGCCATTAAAACAATCGCTTTTGCTTTAAACACTGATCCCACGCCCATAGTAATTGCTTTGGTAGGAACATTTTCCTTCCCTCCAAAACCTCCTGCAGCATCTGTACGCGTAACATCGTTTAAAACCACCATCCTAGTCAGAGAATCAGCACTTGAGCCAGGCTCATTAAACCCAATATGGCCTGTTCTTCCTATACCTAAAAGTTGAAAATCAATTCCTCCTACCTCTTCTATTTTATTTTCATATTCTTCACAATATTTTTCTACATCCTCCTCTTTCAATGTTCCATCAGGTATATGAATATTCTCTGGTAGAATATCAATATGAGCAAAAAGATTATGCTTCATAAACTCCACATAACTATGTTTCGAATCAGGCTGCATCGGAAAATACTCATCTAAATTGAAACTAATCACATTCCGAAAACTCAACCCTTCTTCTTGATGTAATCTTATAAGTTCCTCATAAACTTTTACCGGAGTCGCTCCTGTCGCCAAACCTAAAACAGCCATCTTCGATTCGGACTGTCTTTGTTTTATTAAGTTAGCAATACGACGAGCAACACTTACAGAAGCATCACTACGATCCTCATAAATTTTCACCCCAATTTCTCCAAAACGAGCTTCTCTTAACAATTCCAAATTAGCCATTTAAATAATAATAATGTGTACATTAATTCAAATTGCTAATGTATCAATTATAACTCTTTAAAACCAAGGCCGCGTGAAATAAAAACGTAAAACCAACTGATTATAAACAGATAATACAATCCGAAATTTTAGAAATAACCCCGACAAAACAGGACGATATCGATAGAGACGTTTTTTTGACACAAAAATAGCCTACTCAACCAATAGATTAACTATATTTGCCTATTCGTATACAAATAACAAATGGTCTATTGGACCTCTATTCTTGAAAAAATGACACCATTAGTTTAAAAACGATACGCTACATTAATTATTATAGTACAATTACTATAAGAACAACAGAGTATTCAACTCAACTAGACATCTAGAGTTTAACTATGAAAAATAAAATATTATTAGCTTTACTAACAATCCCCTTCCTTGTGCTCGGACAAACCAAGCAAGATTTTATCAAACAAGCTCAAGAAAACCCAAGCAGCATAGAAACATTGAGAGTTATCCAACGCGTAGGTGGTTATGATCCTGATTACAAAGAAATGCGCGTGTTATTTAAGGGGCTAGATAAAGCGGTCCGCAAATCTGCTGAAGGAAAGGCTTTTGATTATTACCTAAAAAGATTAGAAAGCGTAGCCGTTGGTAAAAAGGCCCCCGGCATCACACAGTTAACGCCTGAAGGAGACCCTCTTTCATTATCGGATTTAAAAGGAAAATATGTTTTAATTGATTTCTGGGCGTCTTGGTGCCCCCCATGTCGAAAGGAAAGTCCTGAGCTCGTTGCCACTTATGCGCAGTTTAAGGACAAAAAATTCGAGATATTAGGTGTATCTTTCGACAAAAATATGGAAGACTGGGTCGCAGCAATAAAAAAAGACAACCGTAACTGGAAGCACATATCCGATCTCCAGCATTGGAGTAACGGAGCTGGAATAGTTTATGGCGTAAGAGCCATACCCCAAAATGTTTTAGTAAATCCAGCAGGTAAAATCATCGCTAGAAATTTACATGGAGATCAGCTCAAACAAAAACTAAGCGAGATACTGGATTAAGAGGGTGTTGCCATCCATGCACTTGATTTAAAATATTACTGTTGCCTACCTACTACTTTTTTTCACCAAACGGGTCTGCAACAGTATACTACATTCCTCCACCAAAAGAAAAATACTGATTAACCTGAACGGGAAGTCTACCCTTCGCTTTAATATCTCCTAAAAGAACTTTTAAAGCCGCCATTTGCATAAAAGAATCATTCTGATAAGCCATAATAACAGAACGACTTCGTCCAACCGACAACTCATCTAAAACATAAGGATTGGTGAACATTACTGTTACTGTTCTTTTGCCCGCCAACTTATAAACAAATTTTTTTAAACCTTCTGACATATTCAACTTATTACCTGGACGAGACCGCGCATCGTGAACAACCAATACAATCTGCTTACTTTTTCGTATTTGCTTTAGTAACCTCTTCAACTCTATCTCATCCTCATCTCCCCGCAACACGTATCTTTTTTTTCGTACTAAATGAGCATCTAAGCCATTTTCGAAATCTTCTTCTAAAACTCCTCCCACCGTAACAATAGCCACTTCTCCTTTACTATTGGACCTCTCAATCCCTTTTTCAGACTTAAGTACTGTCACAGCAGCTTCTGCTAAACGCTTTACTAAGTCCTGTGCTGTGCGACTGTTTAGGTCACCAACCAAATCATGCGTATTAACAGGCTGATAATCATGCAGTCCTAACCAGTATTTTGCAGCAAGCACCCTCTTAACTCTACTATCCAAATCAAACTTCGAAATACGTCCTGCTTCAACAGCATTTTCAACCAAACGGATTGCTCGTGCACTATTTTCCGAAATCTCCACCAAATCATTTCCTGCTTCAATAGCCATAACATCAGCCTCTCCATTAGGGAAAAATTTTTTCACCCCTTTCATATCCATTGCGTCCGTCACAACCAACCCTTTAAAGCCCAATTCTTTTTTCAACAGATCTGACACCACTTTTTTCGATATCGAAGCCGGCATATTTACAGTTGAATCCAATGCCGGAATATGCATATGCGCCACCATTACAGCAGGAGCTCTGAAAGAAATCAACTTTTTAAATGGATACATCTCTATCTCATCGAGCCGATCTTTAGAAAAGCCAAGCTGCGGAAGGTCATGATGTGAATCTACATCTGTATCGCCATGACCTGGAAAATGCTTTAACGACGAAATAATCCCGCCCTCCAACAAACCACACATAAACCGACTTGCTTTTTCGGTAACCAAACACTTATCATCTCCAAACGACCTAAAATTAATCACCGGATTATTGGGATTGTTATTAACATCAACAACTGGTGCAAAGTTAAAGTGTACACCTAACCTTGTAAAATCCTTTGCAATTTGCTTACCCATCTCGAAAATCAACTCATTATTTTGAATTGCCCCCAATGTCATTTGATAAGGATATGAAATGGTTGAGTCCGGCATCCTCATACCCAACCCCCACTCTCCATCGGTTGCGACTAACAGCGGTACTTTTGAAAAGCTTTGATACTTATTCAACATATTAGCATGCCTAACAGGACCACCTTGAAAAAGAACCACCCCTCCCAATTGTTCCTTTTGAATTACAGCAGCCACCGAGTCAATATACGCTTGTCCTAAATTAGTATGTGCCCGTACCAAAAAAAGCTGGGCTATACGCTCCTTCAAACTCAAAGCATTAAAAACCGAATCAACCCAAACATGCTTCTCATTAATAAAACTCACGAAATCATTCCTATCCTGAGTATATCCCGAGATGACGACAACAAAATAGAACAACAGAAAAAGCAATATTCTTTTCATAAATTGACAAATTTATTCGGCACACTCTAAACAATTGCCAAAGAACAAACGAAACGACTATGTTTCCTTATTAATTTAAAGCTTATAATAAATTATACTTTTCTTCCAGCAGCTTAGCGAGTTGAACACCATTTACTATATCCCCACTAGCCTCTCTTTTCCAAAGCATATCAATCAATAATAATAGAAAATGCGTCTCCAACTCGGGATCTTCGTACCCCAACTCTCTAAACGCTCTCACGATAATGGGCTGTACAGGTTTCATAAACAGCTCATGCTGTTGTCGGGAAAATGTATTATGGGACAACCTTTCTTGTAATTGCCAAAACAAAGGCTCCTCTGCAACCAGTTTACTAGGTAAGAAAATCATATTACGCAAAAAATCCTTGGGACCTCCATACGTCATCATCCCTCTGTGATGAGACAAAATACGACGATAGCCCGATTTAATGATATTAGACAATAATGTCTCTTTATTACCAAAATGTTTGAAAATAAGCGCTTCCGAAACCCCAGCCTCTATGGATATCTCTTTTGTAGAAGTATCCATATAACCCTTTGTCGCAAAAAGAGAAAGGGCAACCCTCATAATCCTATCTTTACGGCTTACAACTGTGTCTTTCATTTAAAACAAATTTCAACAAAGATATCTATTTTTTCAATCCTACTAAATAATGACAAATCTTCAAAAAGGTTCTCATCCCTTATAAAAAGGCAAATATAATTTAGAACTACAGTAAAACACCTCCTTTACCAACAAATAACTTAATCTTCTCCTCAAGCCCTTTTTGGTCTATTGCTTTTGTTGCCTCTCCGAGAATAACCGATTTAAATCCGGCGTCAATCCCATCCATTCCAGTATAAAAAACACAAAAATCAGCAGCCAAACCACACAAATGTATCTCTGAAACTGACATGCCCTTTAAAAAACCAATCAAACCGGTTTCCTTTTGTTTATTATTATCATAAAACCCCGAATAACTATCTACTCTCCAATCCATTCCCTTTCGAAAAATTGCAGAAATTCGCTCTGTGTCAAGTTCTGTCGAAAACTCGGCCCCCTCAGTTCCTTGTACACAATGCGCTGGCCACAATACCTGCTCACCATCATCCAGGTCAATGACATCAAACTCCTTTCGTCCAGCATGAGACTCTACAAAACTAACATGATTTTTTGGATGCCAGTCCTGTGTAGCTACCACTAAATCATAAGAACTTTGCAGCCCATTGATAACAGGTATTATCAAATCTCCACCTTGCACAGCCAATTTACCTCCTGGCAAAAAGTCATTTTGCATATCAACAATTATTAATGCCTTCATATAGGAAAAATACCGAATACATGCAATATATCAAATCTCTCTTTTGTAAAATTTTCAATGCTCAATCAATTGTCAACATATAGCCAACGCCACGAACATTTGTAATCTTTATACGACTATCTGCCGCTAGATACTTACGTATCCTACTAATAAACACATCTAAG
Source organism: Sphingobacterium sp. UT-1RO-CII-1 (assembly GCF_026711005.1). GTDB lineage: Bacteria > Bacteroidota > Bacteroidia > Sphingobacteriales > Sphingobacteriaceae > Sphingobacterium. The sequence continues at coordinate 231,840 of NZ_JAPPVJ010000006.1, forward strand.
CTACGCCCTGTAAAATAAGTGTTATTATCCCAATAAGCTTTTATAATTTCTTCCCTAGGGAGCACTCTATCTTTACTTTCAAAAAGCCTTCGTATCAACTCCATCTCTCGAAACGACAACTTTTCCACTTCTCCCTCAAATTCAAGACTTGACTTATGCGTATCTAACTTATACTTCCCTATTATATATATTCTCGAGTCGCTTACATAGCCATTTTTCCTCGTTAATGCTTCAATACGAACAATAAGCTCCTCTATTTTAAAAGGTTTTCTAACATAATCATCTCCACCCAGATTAAACCCTCTGACGACATCTTCCGTCTGAGTCATGGCGGTTAAAAACAAAATAGGTGTTTGTACATCCAGTTTTCGAATCTCCTCTGCTACTGTAAAGCCGTCCATCAAGGGCATCATTACATCGAGCACAACAACATCAGGTTTAATATGCTTAAAAGCGGCCAAAGCTTCCACCCCATTTCCTTTATGCACTACAGAAAACCCATGTGATTCTAAGCTATCAGAAACAATGAGTGCTAAATTTTGTTCATCTTCCACATATAAAACAGTCATCATAACTAAACTTTTTTAGGTAAACTCACCACAAACTCACTCCCTTTCCCACGCTCACTTTTCACATGAACATTTCCACCGTGCTGTTCAACGATTTGCTTAACATAAGATAGCCCCAGCCCAAAGCCCTTAACATCGTAAATATTCCCCTCTTGAACTCGATAAAAAGGATCAAAAATACTCTTAAAATGTTCTTTATCGATCCCTTTCCCTTTATCACGCACACTTATCTCCACAGTATTTTGTAAAATATCAAGCGTAATCTCAATAAAAACTGGCTCTGCCGAATACTTCACTGCATTATCTAAGAGATTACTAATAACATTTTTAACGTGCAACTCATCTGCTTCCAACAAGATAACCGGCTCTTTTTCGAAAAACTCGACATGAAGTTCTTTACCAGCACTAATTTCTACTGTCTCCACACAGGCTTTTGCCACAGCTACTAAATCAAATTCCTTCTTTACCAACTCCACCCTATTCCTTTCATCCACATCAACCTCCATAACTTTCTCTATCATCGCACTCAAATGATCGAGCTCAGCTTTAGAAAGCTCAAGGTACTTCTCCATTCGTTCTTTGTCATCTTTATTCACAAAGCGCTGAATAGCCTCTACAGCTGCCATAACTGTTGCTACTGGTGTTTTTAATTCATGTGTCATATTATTAACAAATGATCTCCGTAAAGAAGCAAGCTCATCCTGCTTCTTAATGGTTTTAAACAAATACTGAAACGTTCCTATTACTCCTGCTAACAAAAGAAAAGAGAAGGACAGCTGCATCGCCAATCTTGATAAAAGATAAGGCCAAGGATTATTAAACTTCGCAACCAAATACTCATCTCCCTCAGGGCTCACTAAAATTGGCCGAGTCATCAAACCAATCGGAACCTTCCTTGTTGCCACATAAGCACCAATCTCATCTTGAGGAATAACATCAATCATCAACTTGAACTCCATATCAATCTTATTCCTTTCCAAGGCTTTCCCCAAGCGTCCTTCCAAATTAGTCACCAAGCTATCATTAAAATCAAGCCGCTCCAATAAATACAGAGGCAACAATTCAGCCGGTGCCTCATTTTTTGGGGTCGCACGCTGCTTCTTACTTTTAGACTTATGAAAGTCCATTGTATCTAAGGTCGCTTTCAACTTAGATAAATCAAGATTGGGATAAACCCCACCAACCAAATTCAGTAAAAACTTATGCCGTCTGACTGAATCTTCCTGAGCTCTATCATTATCACTTAAAAACTCATTATGATAATAATTCTGAAGCACATTAAACAGCGACCTTTCAACTGTACCTACCAACAAAGTGCGTTCACTTTTATAATTACTATAAAGCCACAACGAAAGCACAGTGGTAATACCACCAGCCGTTAAAGCTATTATGAGCAACAGTATTTTATACTTTTTTAACATTATTAATACAAATTTAAATTAGTAGATTTGCTTCGCATAAGCAATTAGTTAGTTTTAACAAAATATAACACTGATTAACAGTTCTATTTGATTACTTTTGCCAGTCAAACGATAAATATGAGTCATTTTAGTAAAAGAAAATTCAACATTTTCGCTTTACCTTTTTTTGCATTATTAATAGCATCATCTTGTGACAAAGATATGAATGTAATGCTTGATAATTCTATTGGCGATAAAGTTGCTGTCTCATCTGTTGATTCATTTACCGTTAATACCTCTACAGTACAGTTAGACAACCTTCCATCTTCCAACTCTGGACTTCTCTTAGTTGGTAAGGCAGATGTCAATGAGATAGGGTCTGTTAAATCATCATCCTTGTTTCAACTAGGTTTCACCGAAATAGACAACTTGATTCCGCAAACTGCAGAGTTTGAATCACTAACCTTAGTATTACGCCCGAATAGGGCAAGATATTATTATGGCGACACCACTAAAAATCAAAAAATAACCGTCCACCAAGTAACACAAGATTTAGAGCTAACCACATTAACAGGTGGCATACAAAACTTAGCGATTCCAATATATGTTACTCGTCCATCTATTTTTTCTAAACAAAAATTCGCCTACAATAATACTCCTATAGGTCAGATTACTTTCTCTCCGGAGATAAAATCAACCGATTCGTTAAAAATAGATTTAGACCAACAGATTGGACAAAGTCTATTTGACCTTATTCAAAGTAATGATCTGAAAGTTTCGTCCAATCAAAATTTTCGAGAATACTTTAAAGGTCTAGCTTTAATTCCTGACGACAACAACACAGTAATTCTCGGATTAAGTGATACGGTGCAGGTAAATCTCAATTACAGCTACGTCGGCACTGACGGGTTTACAAAAAATGAACACAAAGAGCTTACTATTGTAGATCGTTCTTTTCAATATAATAATATCGAATACGATCGACAAGGCACAGCCTTTGAAGCTCTGAATATAAATAACAAAGAATTAAGTACGACAGCAACGTCGGGCCTTACCTATGTACAAGCAGGCACCGGTACTGTAGCGAAACTGACCTTTCCTTCGTTAAAAGATTTTATATCTGATGATAAAATTTCTATTAACAAAGCTGAGCTGATTATTGAAACAAGTTCTCCTATAAACACAATGTATCCGTTAGCCAACAGATTAATGTTATTCGTAGCCGATCATAATGGCGTACCTACATCATTCATAGAGACCCCCTATGTTGGCTCGGTCCAACTTGCATCTTTTGTCCCCGGCAACGATTATGGCAAAAATAGCACATACCGTTTCAACATGATCAGCTATCTAAAAAGACTAAAAACATCAAATATTTATGATGAAACATCACTTTATTTGAGTGTCCCACAACCTACTGCAGAAAGTTCCAACCCCATGTATCCGGGCGCAAACACGAGCAGTGCAGCACCTCTTGGTTTATTAAATACTTTTAATACGGCAATGATTGCTATAGAAAATAATAAACCTGCAGTAAAATTGAATATATTGTACACTAAATTTAAATAATTTATGAATAAGAAGAATTGGCTATTGTTAATCTTAGTCTGCTCTATAGCGATCACATCTTTTAATTCTTGTAAAAAAAACAAAGATGATGAGCAAACCGACTCAGGGCCAACAGAGTGGGAAAGATCAGTCGTATTCACAAATGATCCCAGAAATGGAGCTGCATCTTTTACAATTAACAATGTAGCTTATGTAGTGGGGGGATTTGTAAAAAATGAAGGAGCAGTAAATGATGGTTCATCTTTCAACGGAAAAAGCTGGACAGATATTGAAGATTTCCCAGGAACAGCGCGTCAAATGGCCGTTGGTTTTGCCATTGATGGTATTGGATATGTCGGTCTTGGCTCCGACGGGAAAGAAGACCTTAACGATTTCTATAAATATGACCCTACTAAAGCAAAAGGTCAACAGTGGTCCAAAATTAAGGACTTCCCAGGAAGGGCACGTTACGGCGCAGTTGCTTTTACCTTGGGAGGCAACGCTTATGTAGGTTTAGGAACAACTAAAACTGACGCAAAGTTTAGCGACTTCTATAAGTATGATCCAAAAACGGATGAGTGGTCACAAATCAGTTCATCATTTAAATACAAGAAAGCTTTTGCTTTTGCTTTCGTAATTGACGGAAAAGCCTATGTAGGTGGAGGATATGCAAACAGCGCCAACTTACCGGAAGACTTTTATTCATTTGACGGAAAAGAATGGACAGCATTACCTGACTTGAAAAGAGATGAGGCCTCTTTCACATATGACGCTAGAAAATATAATGCAGCATCATTTGTGATTGGTAAATACGCATACGTAGTAAGTGGAAAAAGTGGTTCAAGTATAACAAATTCAGTTTGGAAGTTTGATCCATCAACAAACTCATGGACAGATAAACATCAGGCACTTCCTGCTGATGCTCGTGAAAAGGCTGTAGCTTTTACAATTGACGGAAAAGGCTACCTTACCACAGGAATGAATGGTTCATTCATCTTTGACAACACTTGGGAATTTACTCCGGTTCGCTAATAAATTAGCAAACTTTCATAATTAAAAACGGGAAGCAAATTTGCTTCCCGTTTTTATTATTATGATCTCCTATAATATAATTGGAGTACTACTAAATCAACCCCTTCTTAACCAAAAGTTCTGCCACCTGTACAGCATTTGTTGCGGCTCCCTTTCTAAGATTATCAGCAACTATCCAGAGATTAAGTGTATTGCTTTGTGATTCATCACGACGAATTCTCCCAACAAAAACCTCATCTTTACCATGTGCATCTTTAGGCATTGGATATTTCAAGTTGGCTGTATCATCAACCACCACAACCCCCTCTTGCTCTTCAAGTACACGACGAACATCTTTTAGTTCAAAATCATTTTCAAATTCAATATTCACAGACTCAGAGTGCCCTCCCATAACAGGTATACGCACAGTAGTTGCCGTTACCCGGATGCTATCATCTCCTAAAATCTTATTCGTTTCCTCAATCATCTTCATCTCCTCTTTTGTATATCCGTTCTCTTGAAAAACATCAATATGCGGAATAACATTCAGGTCAATCTGATAAGGATATGCCTTTTCTCCATCGAACTTACCGGCACGCTCATCCATGAGCTGCTCAACAGCTTGAACACCTGTCCCGGTTACAGATTGATAAGTAGAGACAACAACGCGCTTAATTTTATACTTATCATGTAAGGGCTTTAACACCACAACCATCTGTGTCGTTGAACAATTTGGATTTGCTATAATCTTATCCGCAGCAGACAAAACATCTCCATTAACTTCTGGAACAACTAATTTCTTTGTCGGATCCATTCTCCATGCAGAAGAGTTATCTATTATAGTAATACCTGCCTCTGCATATTGCGGAGCGTACGTCGTTGACGTACCACCACCAGCGGAAAACAAGGCAACGTCCGGTTTTAAAGCAATAGCTTCTGCCGGCGTCACAATCTTATACTTCTTTCCCTTGAACTCGATTTCCTTACCCTTACTACGTTCTGAAGCCACTGGAATTAATTCTGTTACCGGAAAATTACGTTCTGCTAGAACGGTTAAGATTTCTGTACCTACTAGGCCTGTTGCGCCCACTACTGCCACTTTCATATTTTAAATTAGTTTTGTGATAGAAATTATTAAATAATGTTTATATTCACTTATTAGCCAAACATACGAAATAAGCCGCTTATTATCTAGCATGTTATAGTAAAAAAACAACATTTTGTCGCTTTGTTTCAAACTTTAGTGTTATGATCGTTTATTTAATAAAAAAAACACAAAAATACCTCCTTTTTGTTTTAATATCGACAATACAACCTGCAATATTATATGGTGAAATCATAATTACAGAACTCATGGTTAATCCCACAAACGGAAAGCTACCTCCCCATGAATACATTGAACTTTACAACAAAGGCAACAAAGCCATTAATTTAAAAGGATACACACTCACTATTAACAACAAGCTCATTAATTTACCCGACATCTACTTATCAAGCAAGCAATTTGTTATTCTGTCAGATTTAAATAGCAGCTCAACCTTTGAGCGATTCGGAAACACTATACCAATCAGCAATTGGCAGAAACTTAACAACAACCAAGGCTCTTTAAAAATATACAGCCCTACATCAGTCACAACAGACAGCCTTACATACGATTCAACTTGGTACCGAAATAATAGTAAGCGCTCTGGCGGATGGAGCTTAGAGCGAATAAACCCTAATATCAATTGCAATGAAAGCAGCAACTGGATCGCATCAGAATCCCCCATGGGGGGCACACCAGGTGAGCGTAACAGTGTATGGAACGAGAATTACTGGCCCCAATTACAAGTCACATCAAGCTCTGTTAGTGGTAATACCATATTTTTACAATTTAACTTAAGTATAGACTTCTTAGACGAAATTAATAATATTCAACCCATAATAGAACCTGCTGATATTAAGATAGTAGACCTTGTGCTCGAAAACAACACTTTAAAACTTATATCTAGTAAAGAAATACCTTCCAATCGCCTATATCAAGTATACCTTAACAATATATATTGGTGTCACGGAACACAAAACATCACTGCTCCTATATTTCTAACAAGCCCCCCATCATTTAATGACGTAATCATAAATGAGGTCCTTTTTAATCCCAAACAGGGCGGAGCCGACTTTGTAGAAATATATAACAGATCGGGACGAAGCATTAACCTCCAAAATTGGTTTTTAAATAAAAAACCCTTAACCGACCAATTTTTACTCTTAGACATAGACGACTTTCTCGTTTTCACAACTAATAGCGAGAGCACCATCAACCACTACCCAAATGCAATAGCAGACAAAATTATACAAATCCCCAGTTTACCCAACTACACGAATGAGCAAGGAGAAGTTATACTTAACTACCAACAACAAACTATAGATAGCCTATATTACACCAGTAAAATGCACCAGCCTCTTTTAAATAACCCAAAAGGTTTTTCTCTTGAGCGTCAAGATTACAATCAACCGACTAACGGCTTTGGCAATTTCACATCTGCATCTGCCTTATCCGGTGGCGCTACCCCTGGTTACATAAATTCAAAAAACACAGTAGAAATAGTGTCAAAAAACAATGTTTATTTACTTTCACGATCTTTCTCTCCAAACGGTGATGGATTCGAAGATAGTCTCGAAATAAGGTATGAGTTTAATGTTAAAAACCCAATGCTAAACATCAGCATATTTAATGACAAAGGTAGACTTGTCAATCGATTGATTCGTAACAAAAGTAGCGGAAATAAGGGCAGCATAAACTGGGATGGTTTGCACGAAAATGGTTCTTTATGTGGCCCTGGTATATACATCATGAAAGCCGAAGTTTATACGGCAGAAGGCTACACAAAGGCGTACAAAAGTAGTTTTTTACTAGTAAATGTGAAATAAGTCTTTGAATAAAAGCTGAAAAATACGCTATATTTGCATCAATGAAAGAGCGTATTATTATAATAGGCGCCAATGGTCAGATCGGATCAGAATTGGCTTTAGCCCTCCGCCAAAAATTTGGCAGTGATAATGTTATCACATCAGATATAAGAGTGCCTGAAATACTTAAAGAAGGCGAAATTTTCGAAACAATAAATGTATTGGACAAGCAAGCTGTTAAAGCCTTGCTAGAAAAATACAAACCCACACAAATATATCTACTAGCAGCAATGTTATCTGCTACAGGTGAGAAGTACCCACAGAAAGCATGGGACCTAAACATGAACGGCTTACTGAACGTACTAGACCTAGCAATAGAATTGAGTATTAAAAAGATTTTCTGGCCAAGTTCAATAGCTGTATTTGGACCAAACTCGCCGAAGTCCAATACTCCTCAATATTGCGTAATGGATCCTAACAGTATCTACGGAATCAGTAAGCTCGCTGGCGAACGCTTATGCGAATACTATCATGAAAAATATGACTTAGATATCCGTAGTGTGCGTTATCCCGGCATCATATCATGGAAAACAGCTCCTGGGGGAGGAACAACAGACTACGCTGTAGATATCTTTTTTGAAGGCATAAAGCATGATAAATACGATTGCTTCCTGTCTGCAAATACTGAACTCCCAATGTTGTATATGGATGACGCAGTAAGGGGAACAATCGAACTTATGGATGCACCGGCAGAACAGCTTTCTATTCGTTCCAGCTATAATTTAGCAGGAATTTCATTCACTCCGGCCATGATTGCAGAAGAAATTAAAAAAATTCTTCCTAATTTTGAAATATCTTATGTCGATAACGATCCGCGTCAAGCTATAGCCGACTCATGGCCAGGCAGTATAGATGACTCCCAAGCTCGTAAAGATTGGAACTGGGAACCAACGTTTGATCTAAAAACAATGACAGAAGATATGATCAAAAACCTCAAAACAAAATTATAATACAATGGGCAGAGCCTTCGAATTCAGAAAAGAAAGAAAATTTAAACGTTGGGCCAAGATGGCCGTACAATTTACACGTTTAGGCAAGGAAATAGCAATGGCTGTAAAAGAAGGCGGCCCGCACCCTGAAAACAACTCTCGCCTACGCACAGCTATACAGAACGCAAAGGCTGTCAACATGCCTAAAGACCGTGTTGAAGCAGCTATTAAAAGAGCTTCTGAAAAAGATGCACAAGGTTATGAAGAATACATATATGAAGGATATGGTCCACATGGTGTTCCTGTATTAATTGAAACTGCGACCGATAACACCAACCGCACCGTAGCGAATATAAGAAGCTACTTTACAAAAGCTGGAGGATCTTTAGGTAAAACAGGATCATTAGACTTTATATTTCAACGCAAGTCGATCTTTCGCTTTGCAGCATCCGAAGAACTTGACACAGACGAGCTTGAACTTGAACTTATTGACGGAGGTTTAGAAGAATTATATATAGAATCCGATGAAGAAAACAACGACATTGTTGTCGTTCAGACATCTTTTGAAGACTTTGGAAATATGCAAAGTCTTTTAGAAGAAAAAGGGATTGAAGTAAAATCTGCAAAACTAGAACGCATATCCTTATCCCACAGTTCTCTTTCCGAGGAGCAAGCAGCAGATGTCCTCAAATTAATCGATAAAATCGAAGACGATGACGACGTACAGGCCGTCTACCACAATATGGATTAAACAACCCAACAAATAATAATAAAGAGTAATAATTACTCTTTATTATTATTTTATTTAAGTTTATAGTACCTTTAGTATTAAACTACTTCACGCTGATTGGAAAAGGAAGCAGACACTAAAAGGTCTAAAAGTATAGCGTACTGTTTATTTATTAATTTTATGACATGATGACCTTCGAAGAGTTTTTTGCCAAAAAGAAAATAGATCTCACTGTACTTTTAGCTGAAAACCCTTCTCTATATAGAGAATTTGAAGATCACTATGCTCAGATGGGGCCAAAAAGTTTCGACCACACCAAGAAATTCTGGTTCAATAAACTACGTAAAACATACTTACTTAAAGAGATTTCCCCTGATCTAGGGAAACAAACTACAACACAAGCTTCAAAGCCTTCAACACCACCTATACAACAACAGAGCACTGTTCCAACAACCTTCAAACCTCGTTTTAAGGCAGCAGCAGCCCCTCTACAAAAAGAAACAACAGAACAGACAGCAAAACCTACAGGCTTTAAACCAAGGTTCAAGGCAGGACTAACAAAACCAGCAATAGAACAACAGGAACTACAAAAAGAAACAACTGAACAGGTAGCAAAACCCACTGGCTTTAAACCAAGGTTCAAGGCAGCAACAACCCCTGTACAAAAAACAGCAATAGAACAACAGGAACTACAAAAAGAAACAACTGAACAGGCAGCAAAACCCACTGGCTTTAAACCAAGGTTCAAGGCAGGGCTAACAAAACCAAAAAATAATTCAGAAGGAACCCAATAATTCTATTCCTCTTCATGCCACCTGTCTATCTAAATATTTAAGTAGGTTTGTATCCGTATGAGAACACCAACATTACCAGGCTTTAATACCGAAGCATTTAATAAATACTTTAAAAACACCAGTTGGCTGATGCTTGCACGTGTCGGTTCTTTATTTATTAAAATGCTAGTAACAGCGGTATTACTCCCCAACTATCTAGGAGCAAGCTTAGTGGGCACATACAACTACCCCTTAATGTTTTTAGCCTTCTTTGCAGGAGTTTGTACATTAGGAACAGAAGGTTTGGTTACCCGTGAATTATTAAGAAAGCCCCATTTAAAAGACGTCCTCCTCGGCTCCGCCTTTAGATTACGCTTAATGGGTGGTTTAATAGCGCTACCGCTCATATATGCTGCCTACTTTATTGTCGTCAATATATCACCAGAACCATTGGCAGCCTCCTTTCCTCAACTGGCTTTTGTATCATTGACCTGCATTATACAAGCTATACAAATTATAGACAGCTACTTTCAATCCCGAGCAGAAGGAAAATACATCATGCTCGTACAAGTAGGTGGAAATATAATCTCTGTACTATTCAAAGCCCTGCTTATATATCTCAAAGCTCCAATCGACTACCTCATAGGCAGTTTGTTTTTCGATGTACTCATTATTCAGCTAGGTTATATTGCCGTATACAAAAAAAAGGGAAACAGCATTTTTACATGGAAATACAACTCGGTCGTTGCAAAAAGACTTCTACTTTTAGGTTGGCCACTTGCACTATCGACTATATTCGCTACAATCTACCTGAAAATAGACCAACTCATGATTGGCTCTATGCTAGGGTCAACAGATCTGGGAGTTTATAGCACTGTGGTTCAGTATAGTGAAAGCTGGTATTTTATCCCAGCAGCTATATCTGCGGCACTATTTCCTGCTATCATGAATTACCGCATCCAAGACCCCATTTTATACTACAAAAGGCTAAGTAATCTCTACGAACTTATGGCCTTTATCAGCCTGTCCATTGCAATCATAATGACTTTTATCACACCTACACTATTTTCTTTGATATACAATAAACGTCCTGAATTTATGCAGGGTATACCTGTCCTTCAGATCCATATTTGGTCGGGTGTGTTTGCATTTCTATCCACAGCCAACTCCCAATACCTGATTGCCGAAGGGCTCACAAAAATCAGTCTCTACCGCACTTTGTTTGGCGCAGGTAGTAACATACTTTTAAACATACTTCTAATTCCAAAATACGGCATCTTAGGGGCGGCATATGGCACATTGATAGCCTATTTCATTACCGCTTTCTCAGTTTTCATTTATCCACAATCCCGACAACAAGGGTTTGCTATGCTTAAAGGATTATTTTTTGCACATTCCTTACAGCGCTTTTTCACTAAAAAACGGTAGAATAAGCATTCCTCTTTTCAGAATGTATTTTCTAATTTTGACAGCGATAAACAAAACTTTTAAAAATGTATGGGGTTGCCAGCAAATAAAAAACTAAAAATTTTGATGATTTGTGATTTCTATGGCATTAGTCAACAATACCAAGAGAACATGATCGCTAAATATTATGCATTAATGGGTCATGAAGTGCATATTATAGCTAACAACTTCACTGATGTATTCAACTATATTAACGATATAAATCATAACCCTGAGGCAGCCTATACAGAAACAGACGGCTATGCCACTATATACCGGACAGCATTCCGTTTTAAATATAAAAAGCTTTTCAAGCTTTATACCAACATACGGCAACGGGTAGAAGAAATTGCTCCAGATTTAATTTATTTCCATAATCTTTCTTTAAATCTACATGAGGTAATTCCTTTCAAAAAAAAGAACAAAAACACCCGGATCATCATGGATTTTCACATCGACTATTCCAATATAGGACAATCTTGGAAATCATTGCACATTCTGCACGGGTTCATACGTAAAAACTATTTAAAAGCCTACCTAAAATATATAACAGTTGTTTACCCTATTGTCCCTAATGGTATAGATTTCATACAAGAAATATATGGAGTTCCTGCGCAAAAAACACGTTTATTACCACTTGGCTATGATGAGATAGTGGCAGATGACATACGCCAAAATACAGACCGAGAAGACATACGCAATAAAATAGGTATCAAAGATGACGATTTTTTAATCATATCAGGAGGTAAGTTTAATGAAGAAAAACGAACCGAACTACTTCTCGAAGCTACAAACTTACTAAAGGATCACCAAATACACGTCCTCATATTTGGTGCTGCATCTGCAAAAGAAGAAGCATATGCTAATAAATTAAAAAAAATAGCTAATACAAACGTAAAGTTTTTAGGCTGGCTATCGGGCCAGGAGATCTTAACCTATATGCATGCAGCTGATCTGGCCGTTTATCCGTCCAGCCAATCAGTACTATGGCAACAAAGCATCGGAATGTATTTACCGCTGATACTCGGCGATGCTGGCAACCAAGACCCGACCTACTTAAACAGAAACGACAATATCATCGTGTTAAAAAAAGACGAGATAAACACTCCTACTATCGCACATTGGATTAAAACAATAAAAAAAGATAAAAATCTATACCATAGTATGAAGTTAGGAGCAGAGAAAACAGCACAAGAATACCTTCGCTATACACGAATATGTCAAACTACTATTGACGATGCTTTCAGTGCATAAATACGTTCAATTATCTCAACCACCTTCATTCCTTCCAAGGCATTGGTAGAAATAGAAGTCCCTCCTTTTAATACATTAACCACATTTTCTACAACATAATGATGATTAGATGCGGATCCTTTATAAGCGCCATAATCATTCCCTGGATTTGTAGGTGCCAGTGTGGGCATCACATAATCTTTAACATGACACACCTCTACAGTATCCATATATTGACCACCTATCTTTACAGAGCCGAGTTCGCCAATAATAGTCATTGAACTTTCTAGGTTTTTCTCCCAAACAGAGGTCGAATAACTTAAACTTCCCATTCCCCCATTTACAAAATCAAAAGAAACCATCCCCGAATCTTCAAAATCCGTAAGATCAGCATGATTATTATCAGCAAAACGTCCCTGGATATTCTTGATATCTCCAAATAACCAATACATAATATCTATAAAATGGGAAAACTGAGTAAACAAAGTTCCTCCGTCCAAATCCTGCTTGCCATGCCAACTATCCGCCGTATAATAACGTTCGTCCCTATTCCAGTAACAGTTTATCTGAACCATATATATTTTTCCCAACTTTCCACTTTCCAAAAGCTCTTTAATCCATACCGATGGTGGCGAATAACGATTCTGCATAACGCCAAAGACATGCTTATTTACCTGCAGAGCCTTAAATATAATCTTCTCGGCGTCACTCTTTGTTAACGACATTGGTTTTTCAACAACAACATGTTTACGCGCTTCCAAAACGGCCATGGCCTGCTCCGCATGATAACCATTAGGTGTAGCCACAGTAACCACATCTACATCAAGATCACTTTCAAGAAAATCCGTTAGTGAACTAAAAAAAGGAACATCGTAGGCCTCTATACCTAATTTCTCTTTCGGTTTTATATCAATTAAAGCCATTAATTGCGCTTCTTCATTTCTTCTGATGACTTCTGCGTGCCGTTTACCTATATGCCCGCAGCCTACTACAGCAAAAGCTATTTTTCTATCGCTCATATTTACTACTTAATTCTGCTTACTTTCTCCCCCTCGATCTTATATTGCTGTTTGCTTTCCCAGCATACAGCAATACCCTCACCATCAAACTCTAACCTATGTCCATATTCTCCTACCCAACCTATTTGCTTAGCTGGATTACCAACTAACAATGCATAATCCGGCACATCTTTAGTCACAACAGCACCCGCCCCAATCAGCGCATACTTTCCAATATTATTACCACAAATAATTGTTGCATTCGCACCTATAGATGCTCCTTGCCCTACATAAGTTTTCGCATACTGTTCTCTTCGGATGATTGCACTCCTAGGATTTGTTATATTCGTAAAAACCATGGATGGCCCTAAGAAAACATCATCTGCACAAATAACTCCCGTGTAAATAGAAACGTTATTCTGCACCTTCACATTACGCCCTAAAATAACATCTGGCGACACCACTACATTCTGCCCAATATTACAGCTTTCTCCTATAACACAGCCGGACATAATATGTGAAAAATGCCATATCTTTGTTCCCACACCGATCAAACTACCTTCATCTACAAAAGACGATTCATGCACAAAGTAACTCATAACTTAAAGCTTTTAACACCTGCAATTATCACCTCTAACACTTCTGTTTTCATCTCCGTATGTATTGGTAGAGATAAAACACATTTACATAATTGTTCACTGATCGGGAAGCTTCCCAAGGGGTAACGTACATCCTTAAAAGCTTCCTGTTGGTGCAGAGGTATAGGGTAATAAACCATACTTGGTATTCCTAAGCTCTGTAAATGTTCCTTCAAAAGATCTCTATCCTCTTCAGCAACTACTTTTATAGTATATTGATGAAAAACATGCGTAGAGTTGCCACAACGTTTGGGTACTTCTAACCACTCCAGGTCTTCAAACGCCGTATCATAAGCTTGCGCCACCGCAGCCCTTGCCTTACAATAACTATCCAAATAGGGTAGCTTGGCCAATAAAACAGCCGCTTGTATACTGTCCAAACGGGAGTTACACCCTACCAAGCTATGATGATATTTTTTAGCCTGTCCATGATTTGCGATACGCCATGCCCGTTCACCCAACTGCTCATCATTACTCATCACGGCACCACCATCGCCATAACAGCCCAAGTTTTTAGACGGGAAAAAAGAAGTGCAACCCAAATGCCCTATCGTTCCTACATGAGCCGTTCTGCCGTCTGCAAACGTATATACTGCTCCAATAGACTGTGCAGCATCTTCAACAACATAAAAACCATGTTTCTCAGAAAGAGCCATGATAGATTCCATTGGAGCACTTTGACCATATAGGTGAACCGGAATTACAACTTTTGTTCGAGGAGTCACTAGTTTTTCAATCTCCTCTGCAGTCAACATAAATGTATCAGGATCTACTTCTGCCATAACAACATGCAATCCCAACAGCTTAATCACCTCTGCTGTCGCTACATAAGTAAATGCAGGCACTATAATTTCATCTCCTGGCTCTAAATCAAGCGCCATCAAAGCAATTTGCAAAGCATCTGTTCCATTTCCACATGGAACAACATGCTTGACATGCAAATAGTCAGCAAACTCTACTGCAAAACGCTTAGTCTGCGGCCCATTGATAAAAGTAGTCCCATCAATAACCTCTTGAATACCCCTATCAACCTCTTCTTTTATACGTAGATATTGCCCCTTCAAATCAACCATCTCTATTTTACTCATTATATGCCTTATTTCTATGCTAATCAATAAATATTTACCCGAAAACCTCTAGGCAATCACTGCCATATTTTGGTTTCTCAAATATACGTGAAAAACATAATTTATAATAAACTCTCTACTAAAACAAAATGACCGACGCCTTCGGAGATTATCCCATAAACGGTATAACATAGCGTCTTACCTTCCTAATAAACGGAAGTTATCGCTATACCATCCTATAAGAAATGATTTTATTTTGTTAGCTTAGCTCTTTTTGTATGAAAATTGCTTGTGTATTCAAATGTTAAAGCTCGCTCCTATCATTTTATGTGTCTATGATCAACCCAAACTGACTAGACAGACGCTGCAATTGCTTGAAAAAAACATTCACGCCTCCGAATCTTTACTGTACATATTTTCTGATGCCCCAAAAGATGCCGACAGCGTGGAGGATGTTAACAAACTACGTTCTATATTGCGCGAGCCGTGGGAGTTTAAACATATAACCATAATCGAGCGGCAACGCCACCTAGGAGTGGATGAAAACCTATTTGATGCGGTTTCTAAAATCACCGAAAAACACGGTAAAGCTATTGTCCTAACCGACAACCTACAAACATCTACCTTCGCCCTTTCTTACTTCAATGATGCTCTTATCCGATACGAACACGAAGAACAAATACGTTCCATAAGTGGGTATATGTATCCCGTACAACACCCTAAACGTCTGCCAAAAACATTTTTTTTCAGACTGAGCAACGCCTGGGGTTTTGCAACCTGGCAACGTGCTTGGAAAGATTTCACCCTCCAGGAAAAAGAAATAACATTAAAAAGAAAAGAAATCAAGTCCTTAAATATAGACGGCCAACAAAACTTTTGGGAGCTTCACAACAATAGTCAGCTCAAAACCTGGGCTACAGCATGGTATTTATATATATTTAAACAAAATGGCTTGGTACTTTACCCTCGATTTTCTATGATATCACCCCTACATAATGAGCATAAACAAGAAAACTCCTATCTCGAAGAAATGTATACTCCAACTCTATCCAACACGAAAATAAAATATTTCCCAACAGAAATAAAAGAAAACAAAGCAGCACTAGAAGCTATTAAATCGTTTTACAAACACAAAAAAGGCCCCTTAATATACCGCCTACTTCGATATATCACAAAAAAACCTAACCGACCGTTAGAAATGGGAAAACAATCAAATAAATAAGTTAATTTGCGTTAATTTTAAAAAAGTGGTCGCAAAAGTTTCAATCATCACAATCGTATACAACAATGTCAAAGACATTGAATACACTATTCAATCTGTCATCAAACAAAGCTTTCACGATATAGAATATATCATTATTGACGGAGCTTCCAATGATGGCACTCTTGATGTTATTGAACGTTACAGAGAACATATTGACATATTAGTTTCCGAAAAAGATGATGGCATATACGATGCCATGAATAAAGGGTTGGCACATGCTACCGGCGATTATGTGCTTTTCCTAAACTCAGGCGATGAATTGTTTAGTACTAACACTCTTAAAACTATTTTTGAGAAGAATGATGATGCAGACATCTATTACGGCGAAACCAAACTCATAGACGAAAACAGAAATATTATAGGCGACCGCAGGCACAGGGCTCCAAAAGAGCTTAACTGGCAATCGTTTAAATACGGCATGAATGTATGCCATCAAGCTATTTATGTAAAACGCCAGCTAACCGAACCTTACGACACGCAATACCAATTGAGTGCCGATATAGACTGGGTAATCCGTATGGCAAAAAAAGCAAGTAAAATTGTCAATCTCAACGAATATGTTGCACGCTACCTAGTGGGCGGTATGTCCCAACAAAGGCACAAACAAAGCTTAATAGAGCGCTACAATGTATTCAAAAAACACTATGGCTTCATACCCACCCTTTTCAACCATGCCATTATCGCTTGCCGACTGGCTATATATCGTTTAAAAAATGGCAAAACAAGAGATTGATTTCCTCAACCCACAAATATTGGTAGAACTAGCCAATTCAAAAATGCCCTTTGGAAAATACAAAGGATGGCTATTATGTCATCTTCCGGAACCATATCTTGTATGGTTTCATAATAAAGGTTTTCCTCCCGGAAAACTAGGAATACAACTAGCTACCCTCTACGAAATAAAGCTCAACGGACTGGAATATCTATTAAAGCCTTTAATTAACAAACCCTAATAGTCCAAAGCGCTCCTTCAAAAACGCCTAGAAACACGAAGGAATTTCCTTGAAAGAAAGCGACTTTGCTATTCCTAAAATGCA
The DNA here is from genome assembly GCF_026711005.1 of Sphingobacterium sp. UT-1RO-CII-1. Lineage (GTDB taxonomy): Bacteria > Bacteroidota > Bacteroidia > Sphingobacteriales > Sphingobacteriaceae > Sphingobacterium. Next base: position 249,432 of record NZ_JAPPVJ010000006.1, read on the forward strand.
TAATAATTTACAAAATTACTATAATGCTTTTAATATAGTTTAGTAGAGCTTCACCTCTATGCCCCCGCTTTAATCCTTTTATTAAGCCTCTTGTAAATACTAATTTAATCCAAAATTCATAGGTGAAAAATTAAAAAAGAAAACAGAGTAGAAAAGTCAACTAACGAACTGCTCAGCTTGGGTAACACTACTCCCATAAAATATACTTGATTTTATTTTAAATAATTCTCTCGCTGATTTATATGAGAAACATTGTAGACTCTTACATTGAAAAGTGACTTTTATCAAGTTTGTTTCTATATTTTTTACATATTTTTGTACATTAAATAATTTCAACACACATTAAACGCCGTTTGCAGCGGTATCAATGCATATGAGTACATACCAAACATTGCTGTACTACTGTTACAGCCCTATTGAAAATGCCGAACAATTTGCGGCAGATCATCTTGATTTTTGTAGATCTTTAAATTTAGTCGGTCGTATCATCGTGGCTGACGAAGGTTTAAATGGCACTGTTTCTGGCACAGTGGAGGCCTGTAAAGCCTATATGGAGGCAGTACACGCAGATACTCGTTTTACAAAAACAGAGTTTAAAATCGATAATGTCGACGAGCTCTCCTTTATAAAAATGCACTGCCGCTACAAGCCTGAAATCGTACACTCTGGTCTCCGTGACCCCAAGCTAATAGACCCTAATAAACAAACAGGGATACACCTAGAGCCGAAGGAGTTTATGGAGATGATCGATAGTGACGATGTTGTGGTTTTAGACGTACGCTCAAACTACGAGCACAGCGTCGGGAAATTCAAAAATGCAGTAACATTAGATATTGAAAACTTTCGTGAATTTCCAGAAAAAGTAAAGGAGCTTGAGCAATATAAAAACAAAAAAATATTAACCTACTGCACAGGAGGCATAAAATGTGAAAAAGCTTCGGCACTATTAATTAAAGAAGGTTTTGAAGATGTCTATCAATTGCATGGCGGTATCATCAAGTATGGCAAGGAAGCGGGAGGTAAAGACTTCGAAGGTAAGTGTTACGTATTTGACAACCGCGTCACAGTTGATGTAAATACCGTAAACCCAGTTGTTATATCTACCTGTAAAAACTGTGGAAAAGTAACACCAAAAATGATCAATTGTGCTAACGCACTATGTAATGAGCATTTCACACAATGTGACGAATGTGGATGGGAAATGGAAGGTTGTTGTTCAGACGCCTGCAAGCAACAGCCCGACAAAAGAGAATATGACGGTACAGGCTACTACGTAAAAATACCACAACCGGTGAATTACGATAAAATTTCAAAAAGAAAACACAAGAACTTCCCACCAAAGATAAGTACAACAATATAAAAATAGGGCTATCATTAAAAGATAGCCCCACACTCTTACTCACTACTAAACAATATCTTAGCACAAAGAAAGCCCTCCTTTAGCAAGAAGAGCTTTCTATAGTTCTATTTATAACATATTAACCGCCTATTTGTGCAGCAGAAGTCGGCACCTTACGGTCTACTTTCTTCACCAGTCCTTGCAATACATTCCCTGGTCCTACCTCAACAAAAGCCTCCGCTCCATCAGCCAAAATATGTTGGATAGTCTGTGTCCACCGGACAGCACCCGTAAGTTGTGCAATAAGATTTGCTTTAATCTCTGCCGGGTCTGTATGTGGTTTCGCATCCACATTCTGGTAGATCGGACAGATCGGCGCTTTAATTTCTGTAGCTTCAATAGCTGCTTGCAGCTCTACACGTGCCGGTTCCATCAAAGGTGAGTGGAAAGCACCGCCAACATTTAGTTTAAGAGCACGTTTGGCCCCTGCTTCTGTTAATAAAGCACAAGCCTTATCAACCCCTGCAATAGAGCCTGAAATAACCAATTGACCAGGGCAATTATAATTAGCAGCAACCACGACATCGTCCACTTGCTTACAAATATTTTCTACAACCTCATCTTCCAATCCTAAAATTGCAGCCATCGTAGAAGGCTGTAACTCACAAGCTTTCTGCATAGCATTCGCACGCTGTGCAACCAGCTTTAAACCGTCCTCAAAAGACAAAGCTCCTGCAGCCACCAATGCCGAAAACTCACCCAAAGAATGCCCTGCCACCATAGCTGGCTTAAAGCCATCTCCTAAAGCTATAGCTAAAATAACCGAATGCAAAAATATAGCCGGCTGCGTTACATTCGTCTGTTTCAAATCTTCGTCCGTACCTGAAAACATCAAATCCGTAATACGAAAACCTAAAATATCGTTAGCTTGTTCAAACAAAGCCTTACAGTCTTCATTCGAATTGTAAAGATCCTGCCCCATTCCTACAAATTGAGCACCTTGACCCGGAAAAACATATGCAGTTTTCATCATTAAATTAATAAGTATTTATAGTTATATCAAACAAACTGCCCCTCTCCTAACAAGTAGACGACAGCAAGATAATTAATTATCCGGAACAAAAGATAAAGACGTCAATCTATCCTCATCAAAAATATCCTGCGAGATAGCTAGCACTTCAGATACAGACACATCGTCAATCTTTTGAAACACCTCATCCAACATCACCACGCGGTTATAGTCCATCACATTCTTTGCAATAGCGATCACCATACTTAGCCTATTCTCCTCGGCCAGAGCAATTTGCCCTTTAAACTTACTCTTAGCTTTCTTAAGCTGTGTCTCTGACACTCCTTTATCTTTAAGCTTATCCAACTCCCTGAATACAAGCTTTTTTGCCTTTTTCACCTTCTCTACATCTGTACCCAAATATATGGTAAAAAGCCCCGTATCGGTATACACAGAATAATTAGACTCTATAGTATACGCTATGCCATGCTTCTCACGCACAGATAAGTTCAATATAGAACTCATACCAAAGCCTCCCAGCATATTATTAATCAATAAAAGACCAACTTTACGATCATCAAACATATCATAAGCAAGCGATCCCAACATATAATGCACCTGATTAATAGGCTTTAAAAGTTCAACATGATCCGATCCGTTTAATAGAATAGGGGATCGCTCACGATCCGTCAAGTTGGCTTTAACGGGCGCAAAGTACCTGTTTAACTTCTTCTCTATGGTCTTTAAGTCATAGTCCCCCGTAATACCGATAACAATTTCACCCGTATCATAATTGTTCTTTAAAAAACGCTCTACATCCTTCTTCTCAAAAGCCAAAAGATCATCTTCCAGTCCCAAAATATTATGTCCTAACCCCGTATTCTTATACACAAGATCCTCATAATCATCCACAATGGACTCCTCAGGACTATCCCGATAAGAAGCCATCTCATCAGCAATAACTCCTTTCTCCTTCTCCATCTCCTCTTCAGGATAAGTGGAGTGAAAGATAATATCTTCAAAAAGATCCAAAGCTTTACTTAAATGCGGTTTTAAAATAGACGCATGTATACAAGTGTATTCCTTCGTAGTATAAGCATTAAGGTCGCCCCCAACTGCTTCCAAATGGTTTAATATCTGTTGTGTCGAGCGTCTAGCTGTCTGCTTGAACAATAAATGTTCTATAAAATGAGCTATCCCAAACTTTCCCTCCTCTTCATCTCGTGCTCCCGCATTAACAACTAAACAAATATGTGTGATTGGAGACTCATGCCGATGAAAAACAGCGCGAATGCCATTATCCAACCGTATGATTTCATACTCTTTCATATATACGTTCCAAAAAAATCAAGATACAAAGCTAAGCAATTCATAGCAAAAGGTCACAGCTTTAAAGAACTGTGACCTTTTACTACCCGTATAATACCAGGAAATCCTACATCCGTGGTCTTCTCATACCTCCATGCCCACCTGATTCTTGAAATGGATTTATACCAGAGAACTTTTGCAACCGAAAAGTGAAAGTTAACATCACATATCTACCCAAACGATTCGTGCGGGAATCCGTTAAAATATCCCCAACTGTCCTGTTGATATTCACTTGCTCGTTTAAAAGGTCAAACGCTTGTAAACGTATAGTTCCACGCTGACCTTTCAACAGTTTTTGTTCAATATATGTATTAATAATAAAAGGGTTTTCTTGATTGCGGTATCCTTTATTAAAAGTTTTAGAAAGATCCGCACCGAAAATAGTAGTCGGTGTTAAATTCACTGAACCAATAAGAGCCGGTGTAATTGCAGACACATTACCTTGCGAATACTGTGGTAAAGAGGATTTTGTTATATTATATGAATAACGAACCCCTGGATTGATTTCTAGATTTTCTGATGGATTGTATCTAAAAAACAATCCCTGTGTTAAAACAGTATTATTTGTAACATTCTTATTCCCCTCCGTCGCATTAGGATCTTCAGCAATATATGATATATTTCTATTGTAATTAACTCCTCCCATATACATGATATTATAGGTTTTGTTTTTCAATGAGCGTCCATAATGATAAAAAGAATTGATCGAATAAATGGGATCGGATTCATTCATATACCGCACTTCTTGGTGTATACCATCTCCCTGTACAGAATACCTCTTATTAAAAGAAACAATCTTATCTTTCGTTAAGCTCGCATTTAGCATAGCAAAAAATGTTTTCCCTTTTTGAAAATCTCCACTACGAAAACGTAACTGACCACGGTGCGTAAATTCTGGGTCAAGCTCCGGATTACCGACTGTCGTACTTGTTCTGTTTGTGCTCACTTCAAAAGGCAATATCTGCGATACACCAGGCTCGGAAGAACGTGCCGAATAATTAAAAGTCAGGTTAGATTGTCTTGAGAACTTATACTCAAAGCGGGCAATAGGTACAACATTAAAGTTCTTTCGCCGTATATCTGCCTGCTCCGTAGCACTATAAGCGTTTCCACTTAACAGCGTAGGCCGTGCCTCGGCACCTATACTATACTTTATTTTGTCTTTATCATACGAATAATTCGCTCCAATACGATGTGAAGTAAATGCATAATCATATTCATATGAATAATTCAATTTAGATTCCGAAATAGGGACTCCGTTACGGTCAAAACCATTCTGTTTATCTACGTTGTCATAATCATTTATATTCATATCATACGTAATCTCTAAACGGCTATTTTCACCAACAGGTTCAGTAAAAGACACCGTTGTTCCTGCATTCCAACTTTTATTCTCCGCCTCCCGCAAAGTTTGCTCATAAAGATCGTTAATCCCTAACCCTTGATTATTAGGGTCATAGATCAAGCGATCCAAAATCTGGTTATAATCATTCTCAGAAACGGCGTTATCATAATTAAAGTTGATAAAGAAATTACGACCTTTATCATTCAATCGTCTGTTATACAAACCACTAACCCCATAGCGCGGGGCATCTGTAGCATTAAGCTGCGTTTGTACCTGCTTATAGTTTAAAATATTGCCCTGGTAAAATATAGAACTATCTACATTATTAACATCACTTTTATTAAAACCAAACTGAGGAGTTATTTTAATATAATCTTTATCAGTAATATTCCACTCTACATTGGCTTCAAAACGATGCTGTGTCCCGATTCTATTATTATCTTGCTTACTATCAACCCCCATATTTTGCCCGATATATTCGGTATAGGAGTCTGTTAAAGTATTATTGTCTGTCTTACCAAAAGAATAAGAGCCGTACACTTTAAGCTTATCAGAAAAGTCATGCCTAATATTCAACCCTATAGATCCCACTTTTGTAATACCATCTGACCCGCCAAACATACCGCTACCTCCACGGCCGCCACCACCACCTATACGTCCGCGAGCGCCACCACCCATAGTATTAAAATCAAAAAGACTCGCATTCATATTATTCAGGTTACCCAATACAGAAACCTGTGTTTTATCGGTCATACCCATCCACATACCCGTTGTCTGATAACGCTCCTCAGTACCGTAACCCACACGTAAAGTAGACATATAGCCTTTATTATAAGCAGGATCTATTTGAATATTCAGAACCTTTTCCGAATCTCCCGACTTATTGCCTGTCAGATTAGCCATATCCCCGAAATCATCAACGACTTGCATTTTCTCAATGATATTCGCCGGTAAATTCTGGGTAGCGGTCTTTACATCACCACCAAAAAAATCTTTACCATTAATCCGTACTTTAGTTATAGCTTCACCTTGCGCTGTCACATTTCCATCTTTGTCCACTTCTACACCCTGCAATTTTTTCAAAGCATCCTCCGCCACTGAACCTTCCCTAAGTTTAAGATCTCTAGTTGAATACTCTACCGTATCCCCTTTCACCTGCACAGTAACAACGCCGTCAATAACGACCTCTTCTAATAAATTAGCTTGACCCACAAGTTCTAATGAAGGAATAATCAATTTATCTTGCCCTTCTGGAAAGGAAAAGTCTTGCTGATAGGGTTCAAAACCCAAACTATTCACCTGTATAGTAAAATTACCGGCCTTCACATCTGTAAATGTGTAAATACCCGCTGCTGTAGAGCTTGTTCCTAAAGTATCCCGACCCGCAATTAATTTAACCGAAGCACCTGATACAACACGAGACTCTTGGTCACGTAACATACCTTGAACCGTCTTTCCCGTTTGCGCACTCAAGTGCATACTCAATAATAAAATCAGTATACTACATGATGTCCTAAACAAATTTCTCATATCTATTATATCTTCTCTTTTTACTACTTAATAAGAACAACCCCATATTTATCGTTTTGTATGAGGCAATACCTTATACACAAAACATGACCTATTGGTCTAAAATCGTCTCAACAATTACTTGACGCGGCGTTTTATTCATATCCTTTTTCAATACAGTCCTTCTAGTCATGGTGGCAGGTCTTTTACTTACTGCTCCAGACCGTAAAGAAAACACCTCATTAATTTCCAACTTTATAACCAACAATCCATCTGTTGACAATAATTGTTTACGAGGCACTACAGCTTCATACCATAATTTATCATCCAAGGTTTTAACCACAGCTTGCAGCCCATAATTATTCTGAAAAGAGAGCAAACCGTCAGGGATATCACGAAGTCCTCTTACGTAGTAACCACGCACCCGCTTGATTAGACTTCTATTCATATCTGGTTCTTCTCCCTCAGAACGCAAGGCACGTAGCGTTTCTTGATCTAAACACGGATAAATAAACTGCTGATCTTTCTCTTTTCTAGAGTTTCGCAAAAAACTGATACCTACACCATAGCGTATAGCTAGATTTTGAAGATCATGATCTTTAACTTCTACTGCAAAATAAACGTTTTCACGATCGTACCCTATCTGATATGACCACCCTTCATCTACACCTACTTTATTTAATAATGACCACTCAGACAAGTCAGCATCTAGGGTAACGTTAGTCAAAAAAGGAACAACTACTTTTTCCCTTTTTTGTCCATGAGATTGCCCTATTAATGACAATAACAATATTAGTATGACGATTCTTTTCATTGCTTATTTTAGTTCACTTGACAAGTTTCACTAATTTTCAACAGCTTATATTTAATTCTACAAAAGAAGAGATAAGAAGTGTAAAATAGTGTAAATAGAAAGCTATCACAGATAAGTTACAAAAGCACTCCTTTTTTAATACCCTAAATAAGTAACGGGGTGCAGGGCTACGACTTATTTACTTGATACTCGATAACCTATTTTGCCTTCTGAGAATACTCAAGAGCAATTACATTTCGCTAAATATGGATATTTTGTATTTTCGTGCTATGTTACTATCCCATTATCAAAGCGAACATATAGAAGCTGGCTGTGACGAAGCAGGAAGAGGTTGTTTAGCTGGACCGGTTTTTGCCGCTGCTGTCATCTTTCCGGCCGACTATAGCAATGCTGTATTAAACGATTCGAAGCAATTGTCTGAAAAAAAAAGAAATATTTTACGTGAAATAATCGAAAAAGATGCTTTAAGTTTTGCCGTAGCTAGTGTCTCTGCAGAAGAAATTGATAATATTAATATTTTGAACGCCTCGTATCTAGCTATGCACCGTGCTTTAGATGCTTTGAAAGTCCTCCCGGGCTTCATCATTGTTGATGGCAACAGATTTAAATCCTATGGAGATACTCCCCACCAATGTATCGTTAAAGGCGACTCAAAATACCTGTCCATCGCTGCTGCTTCAATTTTAGCAAAGACATATAGGGATGAATACATGAATAAAATAGCAATAGATTGCCCGCAATACGACTGGCTTTCAAATAAAGGCTACCCTACTGTCAAACATCGTAATGCAGTACTCGCTTATGGCTGGAGTATGCATCACAGAAAAACATTTAAGGTATCTATGCCTATTGACAAAAAAACATAAAACTTCTACTCTTATAAACAATAAAAGTCTTTAGCGCTAAAGACTTTTATTGTTTATGGACTTCTCAGCCAAATATCTATACTTTTTTCTTCTGTCTAAAACTAAACCATACAGCTGCCACAATACCGCCAAGCAAAATAATCGAAGCAATAAGAGAGAGTATATTGCTTATTCGCATAGAATCGGGTGCAAATACAAATTCAATTTTGTGATTCCCCCCCGGTATTTGTAAAGCACGTAAAATATAATCGGCGCGGATGATAGGTGCCTCCTCACCATCGATATAAGCTTTCCAGCCTTTTTCGTAATATACTTCAGAGAATACAGCAAAAGCATCATTAGGAGAAGTTGACTCATAACGCATAGTATCGGGATGGTAAGACACCAACTTAATTTCAGCATTACTTGGCACACCAAGACGTGTAGAGTTTAACTTATTTTTAAACTGCTCGTGCACAAAGGCCTCTTTACTTGGATCAAAGCTACTGATAGCCTGCATCTCTTGTGCGTTGTCTTTTACAAAAGTAACCTTTTCTACAAACCATGCATTACCTGCCGCAGTGCTTCTACGTTGAATCTGCTCAGCTCCATTCTGGGGGTTTTGTGTTATCAAGTAACGCACATTAAACATATCTAACACGTCCTCATTAATAGCCCCATTAAACTGATGTTCTAATATTTCCTGAAAACGCATAAGCTTAGCAGCATGATAACCACCCAGACTTTTATGAAAATAAGAAGCCCGCGCATCCTGAAAAGGACTAGTCGTTAAATCAAACACTCGATAACTTGGGTCTTTATCCAAACGTATAAGCTGATCAACCTCACGTTCGGCAATCCTATTTTTAACTCTGCTCTTGTCAACAAAAGAATCATCGTTCAAATAGCGCTTATCAACTGTCCAAAGATCAACTAACGTAATTACACCCAATACCACTACAAAAACAGGTAAAGTAAGCTTCTTTTTCAAATAAAACCAAACCAAGCCAAACGTCAAAGCCACAATAAATAAAGAGCGGTAGGCGTCACTCACGGCTAATGCAGTACGATCCTTAATCAAGGAGCTTACAAGCTCATTAGCCACCATAGCATCACCCAGCTGCTGGTTAACAGAATTCACAAACTCCTGGTGATTGGCTGTCTTGAAGTCTAAAAACAAACTCGGCAGTAAAGCAACCAACAAACAAAAGCCACCTACACCTACAAAAGTGTAAAGAACCTTTTTATCCAGCTGTGGAATATCTTCAGCATGAGTAAGTAGTTCATTCACCGCCAATACTGCCAAAAGAGGGATCAAGATAGAAGGAATAATCAATATTGATTCCGGAGCTCTAAAATTATTGTACAAAGGAACATAATCAAAGAAAATGTCTGAAACCAAAGGAAAATTCTCTCCCAAAGCTAGCAGTAGAGTCAGAACAAGCGCACTTACTACCCACCATTTTAGACGCCCTTTAACAACAATAAGACCTAAAACAAACAAAAAGAATATACCTGCACCAAAATACCAAGGCCCAGAAGTAAACATCTTATCTCCCCAATAAGTTGGCAAGCCGTTAGCTGCTTGAATAGCTTGAGCCTCTGACGCTCCCATCCTTGTCTTAAAGAAATTAGCAAGCGCAGAATTAGCTCCTAACGTTCCTCCTGACTTCCCTCCATAAGCATTAGGAATCAAAAAAGTCACATTCTCACCCACACCTTGACTCCATTGGTACGCATAATCCTTATCAAGACCAGCACCGCTCTTACCCTCGTCTACTTTAACAATATTGGCTTTGCCCCGCGTTGTTAACTTACTATATTCATAAGTCGGGAATAATACGGAAGCATTAACTAAAACCGCAAGAATAACAGCAACAACCTGTAAAACTGAAGCTTGAGCAAACTCTTTTAATTTTTTATCGCGAATAGCGTAATACAATTCGATAAGGACATACACAACCAGCGCTATAAACAAGTAATAGGTTATCTGAACATGGTTAGCACGAATCTCCATAGCCAAAGAAAAAAGCAAAATAAGCGGTCCCCATATACGGCTGCCCCTATAACAAAGAAGTACAGAGCCAATAATAGGTGCTAAATAAGCTATAGCATAAGCCTTGTTCAAGTGTCCTGCTTCTATGTAAATAAAGTTATATGAAGTAAAGGCAATCGCTATTGCTCCCACCGCAGCTAGCCAAGGACGTATACGAAGTGTAGAGAGTAAAAAATAACCGCCCAATAAATATAATAATACGATATCGGTAGGAATCGGGAAAACAGCACGTAGCCCCTTACCTATATACGAGGTAACATTGTTCGCATGCTCATACCAAATTTGATAAGTAGGCATACCTCCAAACATCGAGTTTGTCCACATAGGTGCTTTACCATCAATAGCTTTATAATCAAACAACTCTTTCTGACTACCTTCAGCCTGAATTACATCGCTTTGAGATAAAACCTTACCGCCAAAAATAGGTGAGAAATAAAAAATCACCAAAACAATAAAGATGGCGATAATAATCAGATGTGTCGAGTTTTCCTTAAACCACTTTTTCATATGTGTATAATCTGTCTGTTTACCTTTCAGTATGGAATATATTCATGCTTTTTATCAGAAACATGAGTATTCCATAAATATATTTACTAATGCTTCGTATCCCTTCCGCTAATGAGCAGATCCGTTTACATTATCAAACTATTTGGAGCATTTATGTTTACTATTGACTTCATACCCTCGGTATAGCCTACCAAATAAAAAGATTAGCTTAGTTAAGTGCCAAAAATATAGAAATGATTTGACTTTACTGGCATAAATTGCAGCATTATATCCCTCTAGCTTCTACTTACTCTCCTTTTTCTATCAATCGCTTAATATCAGATAATTCTCCAAAGAGAACAAGCAAATCATCTTCATCCAATTTCGTATCAGACACCGCAATACCCGATGCTTCTTTATATTGAATTGTTTTTCCCTTAACTTGCTTGTCATAAGACTTAACAGTAGTTAAAACAATAACTTTATATTTGTTTGTTAAATTGGCATCTTTCAGGGTCATGCCTAAATACTTAGGAGGAACTCGAGTTTCTATAATAGAATACTTATCAGACACCTTAAAAGAGTCTATAATATCTACATTATCTAAACGCATTGCGAGCCGTTCCGCAGCCTCCTCTTCAGGCATAATGTATTCATCAATCTGCATAGCTTCCAATACGGTCTTCTGTAGTTCCGAGACAACTCGTCCTATAATTCGTTTCACACCCAATTGCTTAAGAAGTGCTGTTGTTAACATACTAGCCCCCTCATCCTCACCTATCGCCACAATTACCGCATCAGAATCTTTAACAGGCAAAGAAGATACAGACTCTTTATCTGTCGTATCCATACAAACCGTATGGGTTATCTTGTCTTTCAACTGCTCAACGATAGTCAATTTTTTATCCGCTGCTATAACCTCATGTCCTAATTCTGTTAAGTGAATAGCTAGAGATTTCCCAAAATGACCAAGTCCAAGCACAATATATTTCATATGTATATAATCTATTTTTTATTTGTCATATGGAATATCCAAACGATATCCATTCGTCTTTGTGCAGCCCCTGCCACACGGATATTTCATTGATGTCTAATCTGTTCATATCTGTCCAACCTTTCGTTAGAACAAAATCTTTTCAGTAGGATAAATATAACTTTTGTTTTTAGTATTCTTAATAAATGCCACTAGTAGTGTTAATGTACCAACTCTACCAACAAACATTGTAAAAATAATAACCAACTTACCCGCAGTCGACAAAGATGGAGTTACCCCCATTGTTAAGCCACAGGTCGTATAAGCGGATACTGTTTCAAATAACAATTCCTTCATGGGTTTTGTAGAGTCAGTGAAGTTTAATAAAACAAAGCTAAAAGCAATAGTTAATACCGATAGTAAAATAATAGCAAAAGCCTTATTAATAGATTCTGATGCAATACGCCGTCTAAATATTTCTATAGACTCTTTTCCTTTAGCTAACGAAAATATATTTAATACAGCCAATGCAACTGTAGTCACTTTTACTCCTCCTCCTGTTGACCCAGGAGACGAACCTATCCACATTAAAGTAATAACCATGATCAAAGTAGGACTAGCCAAAAAACCAACATCAACACTATTAAAACCTGCTGATCGAGAAGAATTAACCATAAAAAAAGAGGTGACCCACTCCCCTACAAGATTACTGTCGGCTGTTAAGGTATGCCGTTGCTCCATAAAAAAGTAAGAGGTAGTTGCTAAAACGACTACAATCGCATTACACAAAAGGACAAAACGAGTGTTAAAAGTAAATGACCGTGGCTTATGGACAAAGGGCTCTCTTAAAAAAACCGTACGTACAATCTTTCTTATCTTTTGACGTAAAAAAGTATAAAAGTTATAAACCGTACCAAAACCCAAACCACCTAATATAAAGACAATAGCTAGACATAACTGAAACCCATAATTAAAACGGTAATTACCGTTTTGTATACCATCAGGAAGAATCGAAAAACCAGAGTTACAAAAAGAAGAAATTGCGTGAAACGCCGAAAAAAAAACACGCTCTCCAATAGAATCAAATAGTGCAGCATCCAAAGAAAGAAATATAAAGACACCCCCTACAAACTCAAAAAGTAAGGTGATAAAAATAATGGTCAACAAAGTTGAAATCACAGAATTAAGTTTATTCTCCCCCAAAATCTCCCCGAACATCAGCTGATTTTTATAAGAAAATCCACCCGAAAAAAAATATCCAAAGAACCCCGTAAAAGTCATAATCCCTATACCGCCAACCTGAATAAGCAGCATAATAACTGTTTGTCCGAATAAAGAAAAGTTAGTAGATATATCAGTAACACTTAATCCCGTAATACAGACAGCACTTGTAGCCATGAAAAACGCATCGACAAAGCTTAAAGGAGCCAAAAGCGTTGTTCGCGGCAGCATTAACAGAACGGTACCCAGCAATATCAGCGCAATAAAGCTAATCACAAAAAGTATAGTAGGATTAAAATAGAAGCTATCAAAAAACAAACTATTTCTCGAAAGTTCGGATAAAAACATAATCGCTATACCAATAAAAACCCATTCGTTATTCGCAAAATAACTTCCTCCCGAAATACGGGCGACAGCTATAATCAGAAAGTAAATGATAAGTACGATACCAGATATATGGGCTACATCAAGTTTACGCTCGGCTAATAACGACAGCGATGTTCGTAAAAAGCTGAGAATAAAAAGAAAGTAAAACATACCAATAACAACTTTCTCAGACACTATTGCGATTTCACGATCAGTTACGTACCCAATATGTACAAGCGCTACAACTGCACAAACCATACTGACATAAAACATAGTACGGTCAACGATTTTTATACGATATCGAAAAAGAAATTTTAAAAAACTAAATATAGCCCCCATGTAATCACAAACTTAAGGATATTACAAACAGATTACTACTTGAGACTATAAGATTAAAACACTTTTTATTCATTCGTCTGCTTCTTCCGAAAAAGTCCCTTGAAAAAACCCTTAGTTTTCGTAACCGTTCTTTCAGTCCGCTCAGCTTGATTCATTATTCGCGTCTCTCGTTCTTTACTAATTCCTGCCGTCTGCTTAATACCTTCTAATAAGCTCTTCCAAAGGTTTTTAAAAAAAGGATAGGTAGTAACACGTTTATAATTTACCTTACCGACATGATAAACTTCATTCGCATCAGGGTTACTATCATTAATAATCACCTTATTGACAAGAAATGAAAGTACTTTTTTAGACTTCTGCTTTCCCTCCGCATCACGTTCCCCTAATAAACTAACCTGCATATTATCATAATTAAAATGGAAATCCCCCCAAGTACGAACATCGTTTCCTTTCATATCGAAACGTATAGACCGTATATTTCCAGCCGCTATTTCGACATTAACCAACGGGTGCAATATTTTATTAAAAGCAGAAGCCCTCATATTCCCGACTGTCCCTTTATAACTATAATCACCCGATTTACTGAGCATATCAAAAGAAAATTGGGCATGTAAATTTCCAGCATTCATAACCTTACTCTGCACATCCATTGTGAGATATTTATTGTTCTGTAATCTCATTAAGTCATTAGTCACATTAACAAGATAACCTGTTGTATGATCAAACGTAATAACCCCCTCTCGATGATATTTATCACTGATCTCACCATACTCAACTCCAACATTATCAACCAACACCGTATCTATTCGCATTAAACGCTTAAGAAACATAAGTTTTTGATGTGGCGACTGCCCTAATTGATTCGTAGCTTTTTTAGGCACACGCTTATCCGCATAAAGCTTAACATGACCATTCTTAACCTGCATCGTCTTCATTAAAGTCTGCTGATTTTCGATAAAATTTTTAAAGTCAACCTGCTCCATACGAAGCGTATCAAAATGCAGCACAGTCATGAGCTTTGCCTTATTTTTTGATTTAAAATAAGCTGCTTTGTTAATATTAGGCTTATAATCTACATTCGTAAATAAAACATTTCGATCTCTCGTATTTATCTTTAATGAATCAAATTTAACCCCGTATATGCCATCAGAAAAATCATATTGAAACCCTGGAATATCAACATCTATAAGCTTAGTATAATAAAAGCGAGTGGTATCTTTAACAGACGTTTCATCCAACAAAAAATCATGAACCCGAATCCTAATATTACTTAACTGCGTCTCGGAACTTTTCCCTTCTCTAATTTTAAAATACTTAAAATCAACCCCCTCTACATAAACATCGCGAACATTAACCGATGACAGCACCTCCCTGACACTTTCATAAAGCGATTTTTCAGGCTGATTACTCAAAGTATCATTATAGCTAT
The DNA here is from genome assembly GCF_026711005.1 of Sphingobacterium sp. UT-1RO-CII-1. Classification (GTDB taxonomy): domain Bacteria; phylum Bacteroidota; class Bacteroidia; order Sphingobacteriales; family Sphingobacteriaceae; genus Sphingobacterium. The sequence goes on from NZ_JAPPVJ010000006.1 coordinate 264,531, forward strand.
GATAGGTGTTATAAACCGAAATAATTGGCTTTTCCAACTCAATCGATTTTATATCCAACTGCCGATTTACTAGAACCCCAAATAACCCAAAACCTTTAATTTTAAGGGATTGTAATCCCACATGATAGCGGTTATCAGGAGCCTTTTTGTTTGCTTCCAATTGTGCATATACACTCGAGTCCGCATGTAAAACAACATTTTTTATACTTACATTACCTAAAGCAATGTTAATAGAGAGATTATCATAGGTTAGATGATACAGACTATCTGTTGAGTTTTTAACGACTTCCTTAAGTTTCTTTTCAATAATCGGCTCCCAATTATCTGAAAAATACCATACTAGCCCCACCAAAAGAGTAAGCAAAAGGACAATAACTCCTGTAACCCATTTCCACACTGGTTTCATACCAATAATCCCGCTTTTTTAATGTTTACTATCTATACTACTTGTCGCAAATAATTTATATTTGTCATTACCCACCAGCCTATATTATGTCTCTAGGGAATTCCCTCTTTAGGTAATTACTCTGTCAAAAAAACAACTCTTTCTAATTTTAGTTTTACTTTTAAGTAAAAACTAACTTCGAGTATCTTGATTATGGTATATACTTAGATAACTATCGTATCTGCTTTCCGCAATAGCACCACATGCTACGGCCTCAATCACGACGCAATTGGGCTCATTAATATGTCTACAGTTATGAAAACGACATGCATTCATTCTTTCTCGCATTTCAGGAAAAAAATGAGAGAGTTCATCCTTTTCAATATCTACAATGCCTAATTCACGTATTCCTGGCGTATCAATAAGTTTACCTCCAAAATCTAAGTCTATCATTTCCGCGAATGTAGTGGTATGCTTCCCTCTATCCGACCAGTCAGAAATCTCGCCTGTTCTTAATTCCGCAGCAGGTTCAATAGCGTTAATTAACGTTGATTTTCCCACACCTGAGTGCCCAGATACCAAAGTAACTTTATCTTTTAAAAGAGCTTGTATTTTATCAATATTAGTACCTTCTTCTGCAGAAACCGCATAACATGAATACCCTATATTTTCATAAACCGACATATAATCTGCCAAAATTTCAAGCCCCTCATCAGAAAAAAGATCCAACTTATTAAAAACTAACATTGCAGGAATGCTATAGGCTTCAGCCGTCACTAGGAATCGATCAATAAAACCTAAAGATGTTGGAGGAGAAGCAAGTGTAACCACTAAAAGAGCTTGATCCAGATTCGCACCAATTATCTGTGTTTGCTTGGATAAATTAACCGAACGACGAATAATATAATTGCGCCGAGGCTCTAAATGAGTAATAATTGCACTCTCTTGATCTGGTTCTAATGTATATTGTACCCAATCGCCAACAGCAACAGGGTTTGTTGTCTTTATCCCTTGCGTACGAAACTTCCCTTTTATACGACAGTCAACTCGCCGACCGTCCTCACCTAAAACCGTATACCAACTACCGGTCGATTTAACAACTAGTCCACGCATCATATGATATAAGTTTTATTACTTTCGAAAGTCATGATACAAAAGTCGCAAAAAAATATTAATTCGGTGGTTTACTGTTTTTATTAACTTTGTGATACACACTAAAATTAAAAACAAGTGAAAAAATTGTTCCTCCTCGATGGGATGGCTCTTATATATAGAGCTTACTTTGCATTAAGTAAAGTACCTCGTTTAACATCATATGGGTTAAATACTGGAGCTATTATGGGCTTCACCAATACCTTATTAGAAATTCTAAAAAACCAAAACCCTACTCATATAGCAGTAGTTTTTGATACAGAAGCCCCAACAAATAGACATATCGAGTTTGAAGCTTATAAAGCAAACCGAGAAAAAATGCCCGAAGATTTAGCGGCATCCATCCCTTATATATTTCGGCTTATTGAAGGCTTTAACATACCTATTATAACTAAAGATGGTTATGAAGCTGATGATATCATAGGTACACTAGCTAAAAAAGCAGAACAAGAAGACTTTACTGTCTACTGCATGACCCCAGATAAAGATTTTGCTCAGTTGGTCTCAGATAATATATTTATTTACAAACCCGCTCGTATGGGCAATGGTGCGGAAATACTCAAGGTTGATGATGTCCTTGAAAAATGGGAGATAAATGAAGTTAGCCAGGTCATCGATATACTTGCACTATGGGGAGACGCTGTCGATAATATTCCTGGCATACCAGGAATCGGCGAAAAGACAGCAAAAAAACTCATGAAAGAGTACCACTCTGTCGAAAACCTAATAGCGAATAGTGACCAACTCAAAGGAAAACTAAAAGAAAATGTAGAGAATTTTGCCGACCAGGGTCTGATCTCTAAAAAACTAGCCACCATTCAGCTAGATGTACCAGTAAAACTTAATCAAGAAAGCTTAACGTTAAAAGAACCTAATAGAGAGCTATTAGAGCCTTTATTTGCTGAATTAGAGTTTAGAACGCTAGGAAAACGTGTTTTTGGAGAAGAATTCAATGTCGTAGAGACCAAAGCAAATACCGGGCAGATGGATTTATTCGCTCCTATAGCGGAAGAACAGAAAGATGCATTAGCAATAAACGAACCCATTGTACCTACTTTAAATATAGAAAACACAGCACACGAATACATATTGCTAAATACCGTTGAGGGACAACAAAAATTGGCAAACACATTAGCCACACTAGAAAAGTTTTGTTTTGATACAGAGTCAACATCTATTGACGCGCTGTCTGCAGAAATGGTTGGCATGTCATTCTCATTTGAAAACGGCAAAGCATATTATGTACCGACAGACGGTGAGCATAACGATATTTTAAAAACGGTACATATTTTTAAAGAAGTATTTGAACATACAGCAATTGAAAAAATAGGGCAAAACATTAAATACGACATCTTATTACTATCGCGTTATGACGTGCAGGTTAAAGGCCCACTTTTTGACACGATGATAGCACATTACTTGATTGACCCAGACACCCGTCACAACATGGACATTTTGGCCCAGAACTATCTAGGTTATACGCCAGTTCCAATTGTAGACGTAATCGGTCCAAAAGGAAAAAACCAGCTAAATATGCGTGATATCCCTATTGATAAAGTAAAAGAGTATGCAGGAGAAGATGCCGATATTACTTGGCAATTATATAATGTATTTAAACCCTTATTAGCTGAAGCAAAAACACTAAAGCTGGCAGAGGAGGTAGAGTTTCCGCTAATTTACGTTTTAGCAGAGATTGAAAAAAACGGCGTCAAGATAGATACAGAAACTCTTTTAGTTTTCTCAAAATCTCTTGAAGAAGATGTGCGAAAGTTAGAAGAAACTATTTATGAAAAAGCAGGTATAACCTTTAATATTGCCTCACCAAAGCAGCTGGGGGAAGTGCTATTTGATAGGCTAAAACTCGATCCTAAAGCTAAAAAAACTAAAACAGGACAATATAAAACAGGAGAAGAGGTTTTGGTAACCTTGGCAAACAAATCAGATATCGTACAGGACATATTAAACTTCCGCCAACTTCAAAAGCTTAAATCCACCTATGTTGACGCTCTCCCCACGTTAATAAGTAAGGAAACAGGCCTTATACACACTTCTTATAACCAAGCTGTTGCAGCAACTGGCCGTTTAAGCTCAACCAATCCCAACCTACAAAACATACCGATACGAACAGAAAAAGGAAGAGAGGTTCGCAAAGCTTTTATTCCACGTTATAGTAATAACGTATTATTATCTGCCGATTATTCCCAAATTGAACTTCGATTAATTGCCGAATTAAGCCAAGACAAAAACATGCTTGAAGCATTTAGTGCCGGACATGACATTCATAAAGCTACTGCAGCACGTGTTTATGGCATGGAGCTAAATGAAGTCACTTCTGATCAACGCCGCAACGCTAAAGCGGTAAATTTCGGAATCATCTACGGCCAATCCGCCTTTGGTCTATCGCAAAACTTAGGCATCCCAAGAAAAGAAGCAGCAGAAATTATTGAACAGTATTTCGAGCAATATGCAGGAATACGAGAATATATGTCCAAAACAATAGATTTTGCTAAAGAACATGGCTACGTAGAAACAATATTGAAAAGAAGACGTTATTTAAGAGATATCAACTCTGCAAACATGACGGTCCGCGGTTTTGCAGAAAGAAACGCTATCAATGCTCCTATACAAGGTTCTGCTGCAGATTTAATAAAAATTGCTATGATTAATATTCAAAAAGATATAGTAGCGAATAAATTAACTGGCAAAATGATTATGCAGGTTCATGACGAACTCGTATTTGATGTACCAGAAAAGGAAGTAGAACAGTTCAGTCAAATTGTAGTTGAGCGCATGAAAGATGCTATCTCACTACATGTCCCTATTGAAGTGGAAATTGGAAAAGGTTCTAATTGGTTAGAAGCACATTAAACATGATAAAACACATTTTATTTTACTTAGTATTTTTCTTTGCGGGAACCGCTATTGCACAGCAAGACACCGCAAAAAGCAAGGTCTTTTTCGAACCCGCTCCCGAAGGTTTAGTAAGATTCTATTTTGATAATTATTACTACCTCGTAGATAAAAACTGTCAATTCAAATCCATCGAACGGATTTCTCAGTTTATTGTTGCCAAAAATGTTTTTCATGGAGAGTTCAAAGACTTCGGACTTAATGGAAAAATCGTATTAACTGGATTCTACAATGAAGGTGTTAAAGAAGGTGTTTTCACAGCTTATCACCCCAATGGTCAAAAAAAATGGGAGGTTATGTTTGAAAAAGACCGCCCGACCGGCACTTGGAACTACTACTACCCTGATGGCAAGCCGATGTTTGAGGTAAACTATGATAATATGGGGGTGAAAATCACAACTGTCTGGGACCAAATTGGTATTAAACGAGTGGAAGAAGGCAACGGGAACTATGAATTTAAAATGCCCTACGTCTTTTATAACGAATATGGGTTTCCATTTTTTGAAAGAAAAGGAAAACTTAAAAACGGTGTCCCCAACGGATATTGGACAACACATGTCGTTGATGAAAAAAATCGCAAAACACTATTAGCTGAAGAGATATATAGTAAAAGTGGCTTTTTAACAGAAGCCTATAATTTATTCTTAGACGAAGAGTATACACAACCCATAGGTATACTTCCGACAGAATACTTCACCACTGCAGAAACACTAAACTTTAAAGAATGTAGTTTTGATGACTACAGCGGTTTTTACACTTACCTATCGGACAAGTTCAACAGCATACTAACAAGCGTATCGGGCATAGAGCCTTTTGAGGATGAGTTCACCTTTCAAATAGCCCTCAGTAGTAAAGGTCATCCCGAAAAGGCGACAGCCGTTAAAGCTCTAAAACCTACAGAGCTTAACAAAGCAGTTGAATCAGTATTACTTGAAGTACCTTATTACTTCCCTAGTTTAAACGTAAATGGCATGCCAATAGACGATACGCTTAATGTATCGGGCAAAATTACAGTTGATAAAGAAGGTAAAATGCAGTTTCATAGCTTCAGGATCAAACGAGAAATGCATGCAGAATAAGCTCTGCCAATTTTGTCCTGTATTCATAATAATCATCTCAAAAAGGAGATATTAAAATTTTATTTTAGCTTTTAAAAAAGCAAAACTAGATAGTTATAAAAAATGTTTCTAGAAAAATAATGAAGCCCTAACTTTTAAAGCTTGCATAGGAATGTAACTTTATATAAGTTTGCGCTAAAGATATTTGATACATATATAAAATGAAATTCCACAAAGAAGGATATGTCAGCCTAGCTGTAGTTGTATTGTTTGCGTTTATCATCAATGCTATTGCCGATTACTATATGGCTCCTCAATTAGTGAAGTGGTTGATTTACGCTATTTCTGCATTCTTAATTATCGTAGTTCTTCAGTTCTTTAGAAGTCCTACAAAACATGTAGTGCCAGATGAAAGCATAGTGCTATGTCCTGCTGATGGGAAAGTTGTCGTGATAGAAGAAGTAGAAGAAACAGAGTATTTTAAAGAAAAAAGACTTCAAGTTTCTGTTTTCATGTCTCCCATAAACGTACATGTCAATAGAAACCCTGTCAGTGGTGTCGTTTCGTATTTTAAATATCATCCTGGAAAATTTCTTGTAGCATGGCACCCTAAGTCATCAACAGAAAATGAAAGAACGACCGTAGTAGTCCGAAATGCCTCAGGTGTAGAATTTCTTTTCAGACAAATTGCGGGAGCCTTAGCTCGTAGAATTGTTTGGTATGTAAAAGAAAATGATAAAGTTACCCAAGGTGATGAATTTGGGTTTATAAAATTTGGCTCACGAGTAGACATTTTTTTACCATTAGGAACAGAAATAAATGTCAAAATCGGAGATAAAGTTATTGGCGGTAAAACAATTATCGCAAAGTTATCGTAATAATACGCAACAGTATTTGTAATTTAGGCTTCGTTTTACGAAGCTTTTTTTATGAATTTTAGATTATTCATCCTTTTAATATCGATTACAATTGGATTATCGATATCTTTCGTAGACTATTTACACAGAAATAGTCTTAGTCTCTTCTTCCTTATTTTACTAACAATTACTGCCTTCAGTTTTGTAATACTCCAAAATTTATTTGAACGCTATATCTATAAAAGAATTAGGAATGTCTACAAGTTAATTCACAACCTTAAACTTGGAAAAGATCTACGTGACGCACTAGGCGAACAAATTGCAGATGATCCAATCGCTGATACCGAGCGCGAAGTGAGGGCTTGGGCAAAGCAAAAAGTCTCCGAAATCGATAAACTAAAAGAACAAGCGCAATTCAGAAAAGAGTTTCTATCAAATATATCTCATGAGTTTAAAACCCCTTTATTTGCGACACAAGGCTATATAGAAACCTTACTAGATGGCTTAATTGACGACGATCCTGAAATAGCCAAAAATTTTCTGGAAAAAGCATCTAGAAACCTAGATAGACTAAGTTATCTAATTCAAGATTTAGACGAAATATCAAAACTAGAAACTGGAGTTATCTCTATATCCATCGAAAAGTTTGATATTATCGCTCTTATAAAAGAATGTATAGAGGACCTGGAGGATAAAGCTAGTAAAAGCGACATTACAATTGTTTACGGGGGTAAGTCTCCACAACCTATTCAGGTAAAAGGAGACCGAAAAAGAATACAGCAGGTCTTGATTAACCTTATCGATAATTCTATAAAATATGGTAAAACAGGCGGCAGGACTAAAATATCAACTTTTCTATTATTTGATCAAGTGCTTGTAGAAATAACAGATGACGGATTAGGAATTGATGAAAAAAGTCTTCCCCGCGTTTTTGAACGCTTCTATCGCGCTGATAAAAGTAGATCACGAGAGATTGGCGGCTCAGGTTTAGGACTAGCAATTGTGAAACATATCATTGAGGCACATCAACAAAATGTGAATGTAAGAAGTACAAAAGGTATAGGAACAACCTTCGGTTTCACGCTCGCACTCGCAAAACAATTTAGTTAAACATATTTTAAAACTTAACATTAACTTAACATTGCATTCATACATTTGCACAAAATATAAATCACTATGTCACTAAATAGTATTTTTCAATATTTCGTCCCGAAGGACAAAAAATTTTTCCCCTTGTTTGAACAAGCTGGCGCCAATTTAATTGTAATGGCAAAACTGTTACAGGAAACTGTATACTCAACCGATTTGGTAAAAAGAGCTGCGCTAAACAAACAGTTAGAAGACTTAGAGCATAAAGGGGATAATATAACACATCAAATTCATCTGGAGTTAGGCAAAAACTTTATTACACCTTTTGACCGCGAAGATATACACTCATTGGCAAGCTCCCTCGATGATGTCGCTGATTTTATTCAGGGAGCATCAAATCGAATGGAGTTGTATAAAATACAAACACCAAGCCAAGCCATGCAGGAAATAACAGACCTTATTGTAGAAGCCACAGAACATGTTGCTACAGCTCTGAATGAATTAAGAGATCTTAAAAACATTAGGAAAATTACAGACTCCTGTGTGCGCATTAATAGCGTAGAAAATAAAGCTGACTATATTTTTGATAAAGCTGTAGGTGAATTATTTGAATTTGAAAAAGATGCCATTACATTAATTAAAAATAAAGAAGTCCTTTCTGCTATGGAAGACGCTACTGACAAATGTGAAGATGTGGCAAATGTGCTGGAAAGTATTCTTGTAAAAAATGCTTAAATAATTGCTAAAAAAGCACAGATAATATGGTCATTTCAACTTTATTAATCGTGGTTGTCATCTTGGCAATTGCATTTGATTACATCAATGGATTCCATGATGCGGCTAATTCAATCGCTACCATTGTTTCCACAAAAGTACTTACACCTTTCATGGCTGTTCTTTGGGCAGCTATCTTTAATTTTGCTGCTTACTTTTATTTTACAGATCATAAAGTAGCAAACACCATAGCGAAAACAGTATTCGATGAGTATATAACCCTTGAAGTCATATTTGCTGGCTTAATCGCAGCAATATCTTGGAATCTATTTACATGGTATTATGGTGTTCCATCAAGCTCTTCCCATACATTAATCGGAGGCTTTGCCGGCTCAGGGATGGCCTATGCCCTAATAATGGGGGCAAACCCGATCGAGGCCATAAACCAAAGCGCAATTTTAAAAACCGTTTCTTTCATAGTTTTAGCCCCCATACTCGGTATGTTCATTTCAATAATCATCACCTTGATTATTATGAATATTGCAAAAAACTCACGTCCAGCTGTCGCTGAAAAATGGTTTAAAATCTGTCAACTTATTTCCTCCGCTGCCCTAAGCTTCGCCCACGGAGGTAACGATGCCCAAAAAGTAATGGGAATTATAGCAACTGCTTTAATAGCCGAACAAGTTATCCCAAACTTTGAAGCCATGCCCAATTGGGTCCCATTATCCTGTTACCTAGCCATAGCACTAGGAACAATGAGTGGAGGATGGAAAATTGTAAAAACGATGGGTACAAAAATCACTAAAGTAACTCCATTAGAAGGAGTATCTGCTGAAACCGCAGGAGCTCTTACATTAGGAATCACAGAGCATTTTGGAATACCAGCTTCGACAACCCATACGATCACAGGTTCAATCATAGGAGTAGGATTAGTAAAAAGAGTATCCGCAGTTCGTTGGGGTGTGACAATTAGTTTACTATGGGCTTGGGTTTTGACCATCCCTGTAAGTGCAGTTTTAGGGGGTATCACCCTAGCAATCATACATTATATTCTTTAGAATTGTGTTTTAAATACACTTAGTATAGAGTTTTGTCGACAATCAACTAAAAAACACTAATTTATTTGGGGAGTATAAATAAATTACATACTTTTACACGGATACTTTTACCGATATATGGAAATTTATCTTTTTAACAAAAAAAACATCCATAACAACGCCTTTGGCATCGTTATTGTTAAGTAATGTTAAATAGTTATATTGAAAACAATTAAAAATTTTAAATAACCTTAAAAACAAGAGTATGAACTATTCTACAATTAAGAAAACAGCTGTTGCAGCATCCTTAGTAGCCGCTTTAGGCTTCGCTGAGAATGCTCAAGCGCAAACTAACCCATCAGTATTTGGTGGAAGATCACAATACAGAACATGGTCTATCGGTGTTCAAGGTGGTATCACTACGCCTAACACAATTATCGGTGGTAACAACGCTTTCGGTCAGAAAGTTGGTTACTTCCAAAATAAAGTTGGCGAGTACTACGGAATTACTGTACGTAAACAATTCTCTCACTTATTCGGATTAGAGTTAGAAGGTAACCGTGGAAAGATCAAAACTTTCAACAAAAATAACGCTTTCGAAGCAGGATCAGGATCTCAAGGGAAATTAGCTAAATCTGCACAAACTGATGTTAATTGGGCAGCAAGCTTAAACGGAGTTTTCCAATTAGGTACTATTGACTTCTTAAGAAGAGAAAACGCTGTTAACTTCTACGCTAAAGTAGGTTTAGGAGCTTTTGCTTATAACCCTGTTCAATTTGCTAACAACGATTTTGGTGGTGGTGAAGTATACAACAACAAAGGTAACTGGGGTGATGACGTACTAGGAGATAGAGAACACAAAGGTGACAAAGACAACCGTTTAGGTATGATCGTTCCTGTAGGCGTTGGTGCTAAATTCAAATTATCTGAAGTAGTAGCATTAAACTTAGGTTACACAATGAACTTCACTGACGAAGCTTTATTATACGGACCTAACAGACACGGTGATTCAAAACAACGTTACGCTAACGTATATGGTGGTTTAGAATTTACTTTAGGATCACGCGACAAGCAAAACTTAACTTTTGCTAACCCTGCAGCTACTCTATACGATGAGTTAAGAGACCCATCAATGAAAAATGAGCTAGAAGCATTGAAACAACGCGTATCTACTTTAGAAGGTACTGTTGATCAGTTAAGCAAAGACTCTGACGGAGACGGTGTATCTGATAAATTTGACAAATGCCCAGGAACTCCTGCTGGTACTGTAGTTGATGGATCAGGTTGTCCTATTAAATTTCCTGAGCCAGTAGTAACTAACTCTGCGACAACAGGAGCTTACTACTCACCAATCCAGTTTGAGTTTGATAGCTCAGTTTTAAAAACTGAATCTTACTCTACTTTAGATAAATTAGCTAAAGAACTACGTGATAACAAATCATCAGTTACTTTAGACGGTTATGCTTCTGCTGAAGGTAGCGAAGCTTACAACTTAAACTTATCTAAAGACCGTGCTAACGCAGTAAAACAATACCTAGTTAACGCTGGAGTATCTGCATCAAGCATCAACGCTAACGGTTACGGAGAGGCTAACCCAGTTGCAGATAACTCAACTGAACAAGGCCGTGTTAAAAACCGTCGTGTAGAGATCAAAAAATAATTATAAGTATTTGTAATTATAATAATACGGAAGCCGATCCTCAAAAGGATCGGCTTCCGTATTTATAACGAATAGTTTAAACTATATTTGTAAAGTCACATGTGAAAATGTGGAAAACAAAATAGTTTTAAATCACATTTTCTTTATAAATTTCTTCTGTAGTGAGGATGAAAGAGCAATTCTTTAATAATTAAAACGAAAGGACTGACATGGAAGAAGATTTCGAATTTGAGTCGCCCGAAGAGCAAAAGTTCTCTGTAGATCGGTACGAGGAAATGTTACGTAATGAAGATCAGTACTTCTTTGATACCAAAGCTTTCGAAAGTATCATTGAATACTATACAGACAAAAACGAACTAGCAAGAGCGCTACAAGTAGTAGAGTTTGCTACTAACCAACACCCCTATAATATTATATTTGTGCTAAAAAAAGCTCAACTCTTAGCGAGATCGTTAAAGTTTGACAAGGCACTCGAACAACTCGATAAAGCAACTATTTTAGAGCCCACAAATGGAGAAGTTTACCTACTGAAAGGAAACCTATATTTACTAAAGGGAGATACCGAGAAAGCAGAAAACTACCTTAAATTGGCAATAGATTATGCCGATGATAATGCCGAAGCGTATTACCAAATGTCAGAGCTTTATCAACTGAAAGGTGATTATGAAGGAGCTGTATTCTGTCTTAAAAAGTCTTTAGAAAAAAACATGGAAAATGATGACGCACTTCATGCCTTATCATTTTGTTATGATATACTAGAAAGACCTGATGACGCTATTAGTTTTTATCATGACCATATAAATGAGGACCCTTATTCTTATGCTGCTTGGTATAATCTAGGCGTCATATATGATAAGCTAGAGCGTTTTGAAGAAGCTATAGACGCATATGATTACGCCATTTTAATTAATGAAGCATTTGTTCCCGCCTATTTCAATAAAGGAAATGCTTTGGTAAGCACATTAAAGTTTACTGAAGCAATTGAAGTATATAAAAAGACATTTGAATATGATACTCCCACAGCTGATGTTTATTGCGCCATAGGAGAATGTTACGAAAAGCTAGAAAAAATGGAGGAGGCACGCGAGAACTATAAGAAAGGTGTAAAATTAGACCCAAATCTAGCTGATGCTTGGTTTGGAATAGGAGTGACACTAGACTTTGAAGATCGATATTTCGAATCTCTACATTTTTACAAAAAAGCACTGGAAATAGACGACCTTAACCCAGACTATTGGTTTGCAACAGCTGATGCACGCTATAAACTTAACCAGTTTGAGAAATCGGTATATGCCTATAATAAAGTAGTAGAGTTGAGTCCAAATGACATAGAGGCGTGGTTAGATTTTTCATCAATATACTTTGAAAAAGGGCAGTACAGTGAAGCCATCCACATAATGGAAGAGGCAATTAAAGCAAATCCTAAGGCGTCAGAACTATACTATAGACTTGTAGCCTATCTCTTCGCCAATGGCCATTATAATGAAGCTCTCAATTTCTTAGAACTCGGATTAGACACGAATCCTGAAAAGTTTTATATATTATTTGACTATCTCCCGCAATTACAAGGAAATCAAATAATAGTAGATATCATAAAAAAATACACTAGCAATTAATGAAAAAACTGGGTTTATTAGGTTACCCTTTGGGGCATTCATTTTCAAAAAAATATTATCTAGATAAATTTCTAAATGAAAACATCAAAGACATAGACTATGATTTATACCCCATTCCCTCGATAGAGGAGTTAACTTCGCTCTATACAGAAGATGAGCGTTTCTATGGCTTCAATGTGACAATTCCTTATAAACAAGAAGTAATAAAGCTATTAAATGACATCTCAGAAGAAGCTAAAGAAATAGGAGCGGTAAACTGCATTACTATAAAAAGAAAAGCAGGCATCCCCTTTCTAAAAGGATATAACACAGATGCCTATGGTTTTGAAGTCTCACTAAAACCTTTACTGAAAAAACAACATAAACAGGCTTTAATCTTAGGTAATGGAGGAGCGGCGAAAGCCGTATCTTACACACTAAAAAAACTGGGGATTCCTTTTAAAATTATTAGTAGAAGTAAGCAAAATGGTGATTTAACATATGCCGATCTAAACAAAGAGGTGATCACAAACCATCAGGTGATCATCAACTGTTCGCCAGTGGGCACATTTCCTAATGTCGACGAATCGCCTACCATTCCTTATGAAGGAATAGGAGAACAGCATTTATTATACGATTTAATATACAACCCCGAAGAGACAGCCTTCCTAAAAGAAGGGCGAAAAAGAAACGCAGTCATTAAAAATGGATATGAAATGCTCGTTAAACAAGCTGATAAAAATTGGGATATTTGGAATGAAACTGTATAAAATACTAGTATTTCTTTTACTGATTAGTTTTACAGCCTGCAACAACGCAGACTTCTCTCCAAAGCCTCGCGGGTTTTATAGAATTTCATTTCCTGAAAAAACATACCTTTCAATAAAAGAAGATCTCCCCTATTCTTTTGAAATTCCTTCCTATGCAACTTTAAATATAGATTCATCGGAAGGGACAAACAGATATTGGAAGAATCTAGATTTTCCAACTTTCAATGCCACACTGCATATTAGCTACTTCCCTATTAGTTCAAAAGCCAATTTAAATCAACTCACAGAAGACGCCCGCACATTTGCTTTTAAACATTCGGCAAAGGCATCAGCAATTGATCAAATTACTATAAATAAAACGCATAAAAATGTTTACGGATTAACCTATTTAATAAAAGGAAATACGGCGTCTAATCTACAATTTTTTCTAACAGATAGCACCAATAAATACTTAAGAGCAGCCCTTTATTTTAATGAAAAACCAAACCTAGACTCTATTCAGCCTGTTTTAGATTTTTTACGCCGGGATATAGATCATATTGTTGATACCTTCGAATGGAAATAATTAGTATTTTTGAGTACTATGCTAAAAGTACATTCCTTTACATTCAACGCCTTTCAGGAAAACAGTTATATTGTTTCCGATGAAGATGGTAACTGCGCTATATTTGACCCAGGCATGTCGGGTCCTAAAGAAGAGAAAACACTAACATCATATATTGAAGATAACAATCTAACCCCTATTGCCCTCTATAACACACACTGTCATATAGATCATGTATTAGGAAATAAATTTATTCATGACACTTACGGGCTCATGCCTAACTTTCATGAAGGAGAGTTGCCTCTACTTGTTACAGTTGAAAATATAGCCCCCATGTACGGATTCAGGTATGACACATCACCTATACCACAGACTTTTCTACAAGAAGGAGATCCTATTTTAATAGGAAAAAATACACTAAAAGCACTGCTTGTTCCAGGCCATTCACCAGCACATTTATGCTTTTATTCCGAAGCACAAGGGTTTATCATTGGGGGGGATGTCCTTTTCAAAAACAGTATAGGCAGAACAGACCTACCAGGTGGGAATCACGAGCAACTAATGGAAAATATTAAACAAAAAATATATACTTTGCCCGAATCCACTATAATTTACCCTGGCCATGGCCCCTTCACTACAGTGGGCTTCGAAAAGACAACAAACCCTTTCATACGCGCATAGTTTATGAGAACCGCACTTTTTTTTGCCCGTCGATATTTATTTTCGAAAAAGTCGGTAAATGCCATCAACATCATTTCGACAATAAGTGTTGTAGGTGTTTTGGTAAGTAGTGCATCATTAGTTATAGTTTTGTCTTTCTACAATGGAATGGAAAAACTAATACTATCTTTATATAGCAACTTCGCTCCTGAGCTTCGGATTGAACCCACTATTGGCAAGACATTTTCTCCCGATAACAAGTTTTTCACAGAGCTCCGAAAAAACTCGAAAATTGAAAGTTATACAGAAACATTAGAAGAAAAAGTATTAATAGAATACAATAACTACCAGTTTATTGCTAAAATTAAAGGAGTCGAGCCCGAAAGCCTAAACCCTATAGAAAGATCCAGCATACTATATGCTGGCGACACCGACATACTAATAGATGGCGAACCTTACGCCATATTAGGCGCTCAAGTGCAATCAAACCTGCGCATACCTATTCACGGTCCAAATAATAGAATTAAGCTTTTTACTCCTAGGAAAGGCGCCACCGGCACTTCTATTAATCCATTAGACGAAGTAAATACTCGCTATATTTCCCCTCGCGCAGTTCTGCAGTACGAACCTGGCTTTGACGATCTAATAATTACACCATTAGAGTTTGCAAAAGATCTAATTAATGAACATACTAATATTTCAGCGATTGAAATTTATACTAAAGAAAACACAAAAATTCAATCCCTGAAAAATGAAATAGAAAAAGAATTAGGAACCGACTATTTAGTTAAGAATAGAGAGCAACAAAATCCTATGCTATATAAAACAGTCCGCTCTGAAAAATGGGTTGTGTTCTTTATACTTACTGTAATAGGCATTATTGCTATTTTTAACATAATTGGCTCCTTAACTATGTTGGTAATAGATAAAAAGCAAGATATGCTTACCCTAACTAGCTTAGGAGCAAATAACGAACTTATTCAGCGTATATTTTTTTATGAAGGTCTAATGATTGCCTTTTTTGGAAGTATTGCTGGTATATTTTTAGGTTTAACATTTTGCTTAATACAGCAAAGCTTTGGGATAATTAAACCTAATGACGGAATAGTAGCCATCATGGAAACCTACCCTGTGGATATCAGAGCCACAGATTTTATATTAGTATTTTTCACGGTTATGACCGTTTCGGCACTAGTATCATACGTCGCCTCAAAATTAAGTGTAAAACAAATTACAACCAGAACAATAAACTAATGATTAGTATTTAAGCCGCTCACGGCTATAATCCCCCTTCACAATTGAATTTATAAATGATCCCCAAGCAAAGGGATTGAGCAAGGGATTTGCATATTTCTGATTGATATTTTTATTTGTCATATTAATATGCCTATGCATCGAATTAAACATGTGCATTTCCTCTCCACTACGAGGCACTACCTTAGACAATGCAGCTAATGCATCGGGAGATAAACTCCTCCGGATACGCATCATGGCATCATCACTTACATCCAATGCCATAAAGGCAATGTTAAATTCTTCTATACTAGCCCAAGGAAAAGGTGTAACAGCAGGTAGCTCGATAACCATGCTTTTCATACTTATTTTTGCAGTATACTTATCGGAAGTAGTATTGGGGATTACATATTCTAGAGTCTCAAAACCAACAGAGGTAAATCTCAAAGTATCTCCAACATGTGCGACGAAACTAAAGTAGCCTTCATGATCAGCTCCATAAGCTTGATTATTATAACTAAGATTAGTAACAGTTACATAAGGTACTGGTAGCTCCCCTCCTACCGAACTGATCAGTCCGCTAAATTGCAATATCTTCCTTTCTTGCGCATTCACAGAATGCGAGAAAAATAAAAAAATAATCGAAAGCAAACATGATATCCTCAAAACCATAATCCAAATTTAGCCAATCTTCTATGAAGAGTCTTGTTAAATTTTGTTAACCTTCAATTAAAACCCTGGTGGAGTGATAGCATTAGGGTCATTTATATCTGTTAAATTAATAGCTTCAACAGCGGTAATTTCAGGAACAGCTTTCTTGATTGCTTGCTCCAAACCAGCTTTAAATGTCATAATACTCATCGAGCAACTTGCACAGGTCCCCAATAACTTTAATTTCACCACATTATCCGGAGTAATTTCTTCAATCGCTACGTTACCTCCATCCGTCTCTAAATAAGGCCTAATAGAGTCTAATGCTTGTTCTACTCTCTCTAGTAATGTCATCTTCTATCAATATTTATTTCTTGTAAAGATAGTCAATTTATTAAAATATAACAGATACAGATAAAACAAAGCCGCATATTTCAACACTATACTGACATCCCTAAAAAAACGTGGTTAAAGAATGTTAAAACACTATCAATTAATATATTCAAGCAAACAATTCGAGTATATTGCGACATTAAAATTTAATTGAATATTGTTTGAATTTCCCGTATATTTGTAAAATGTTGTTAAATAGACGTATTGTATCATTATTGGCGTTTGTAACGGTTATTCTTTTACTGGCAAGCTGCAAAAGTAAGTTCGAAAAGCTACGAGCTTCCAATAACATCGCCATGAAATATCAAGAGGCCATCAAGTTTTATGAAAAAAAGAAGTATACAAAGGCCTATACACTATTTGATGACCTGATGGTAAAATATAGAGGTCAGGCCGAGGCGGAAGACCTTTACTATTATATGGCCTATACCAACTACCGCTTAAGAGATTACACTTCAGCACGCTACCATTTTAAAAACTTTGCAACCACATACCCTAATAGCGAAAGAGCTGAAGAATGCAGATTTATGTCTGCTTACTGTTTTTATGTCGATTCGCCACGCGCTGCACTAGACCAAGAAAACAGTAGAAAAGCCATTGATGAATTACAGTTATTCATCAACCTCTATCCAGACGGAGAAAAAGCTATAGAAGCTGCGGACCTCATTCAGAAGTTAAGAGATAAATTAGAGCTTAAAGCATTTTCAAATGCAAAACTATACTTCGACATGGGGCAACCCGATGACTACAGAGCTGCCGTTATTGCTTTAGAAAGTATGTTACGTGAATTCCCCGATACTAAGTATGCTGAGGAGGCTGAATTTTTAATTTTAAAATCACAATATTTGTTTGCTGAAAACAGTATGCCTCACAGACAAGAGGCACGTTACAACGAGGCCATCGATTATTACCAAATATTTGTCGAAAATTACCCGAATAGTAAACATACTAAAGAAGCCAATGATCTAAGACATAACGCTGAAAAACAAATAGCTTATGTAGTTAGACGTATTCAGGAATCGAGCAGACTGCGCGAACAACAGCAGTTAGAATTAGGGATACTTAAGGAAGAGGCTGAAGCAAAGGCTGCTGCTGCTGAAGCTAATAATAAATAAATTTAACACAGAACATTTACATTACACTTTTATAATGAGTCAGAATAAAAAAACTGTTACGCCTAATTCAACTGTAACAAGAGATTTAAGAGATTTAGATGTACAAACAGGCAATATATACGAATCTATTGTTGTTATATCAAAAAGAGCAAATCAAATTGCAGTAGAAGTTAAAGAAGAGTTAAACGCTAAATTAGCAGAATTCGCAAGCACAAGCGACAATTTGGAAGAAGTCTTCGAAAACCGTGAGCAAATTGAAATCTCAAAATATTACGAGCGTTTACCAAAACCTACTTTAGTTGCTATTGACGAGTTCTTAAACGATAAAGTTTATTATAGAAACCCATCTAAGGATCAAGAATAAATTTATAAAAAGCTCATCTAAAGATGCTTTTACAGGGAAAGAGAATAATAATTGGGATATGCGGCAGTATTGCCGCATATAAAATAGCCTCACTTACTCGCCTATTGGTCAAGAAAGGTGTCGGTGTACAGATTATTATGACACCCGAATCCAAAGAGTTTATAACACCTTTAACACTAGCAGCACTATCAAAAAATCCAGTTTTATCTGATTATTACAACCCACAAAATGGAGAGTGGCATAACCATGTAGAATTGGGATTAAAGGCTGATTTGCTTCTAATAGCCCCGGCATCTGCCAACACATTAAGTAAAATGGCGCAGGGCGCTTGCGACAATTTGCTTCTCGCTACTTACTTATCAGCTAGATGTCCCGTCTTTTTCGCTCCAGCCATGGATCTAGATATGTGGAAACACCCGACGACTCAGGCCAACGTCGCTAAATTAATATCCTACGGCAATAAAGTTATTAGCCCAGGGACAGGAGAGCTAGCAAGTGGCTTAGTGGGGGAGGGTAGATTAGCCGAGCCGGAAGAAATATTAGAATTTATAGTAGATTTTTTTTCAAATTCCCTTCCATTAAAAGGTAAAAAAGCTTTAGTAACAGCAGGGCCAACCTACGAAGCAATTGACCCTGTCCGATTTATAGGTAACCATTCCAGTGGGAAAATGGGTTATGCTATTGCAGAACAATTAAAGCGACTAGGAGCTACTGTAACATTAATATCAGGCCCTACTTCGCTTCCTAAACCAGCAGGAGTTACCACAATTCCCGTTCTATCTGCTCAGCAAATGTTTGATAATTGCAAAGAATACTTTCCAGAGGCTGACATTTTAGTAATGAGCGCTGCAGTTGCTGATTATACTCCTCTTGAAGTTGCTACACAAAAAATAAAAAAAATTACAGAAGACTTTACTATACAGCTTAAAAAAACAAATGACATATTAGCTTTCCTCGGTGCACAAAAACAAAAAAAACAAACCGTGGTAGGCTTTGCCTTAGAAACTAATAATGAGCTAGAAAACGCTAAAAACAAGCTGATTCGAAAGAATTTAGATTTTATTGTCTTAAACTCTATGCAAGATCAAGGTGCAGGTTTCGGTTCAGATACCAATAAAATAACTATAATATCTAAAAACAATCAAGAGAGCAAATACCAGTTAAAAAGCAAAACTGAAGTCGCTAAAGATATTTGCAGGCATATTATAGAGCATCAGAACTTTATAAATTCATAATTCTCAACTCTTTAGGATAATAATTATTTATACGATTACTCAACACCTTAACCCAGCCCAAGTTTACCCCTAGATATTTAACTAGACACCAACCAGTCTTAACAGTTTTAAAATCCGATATATCTAATGTCTGTTTACGCAAAAATGCCAGTGCAACATCCAAACTCACTTCTTGCGATTGAATATCCTCATTAATTACGGTACTATGAGCCAACTCAAAAGAAGGTACTAGATCAGCTCCAGATAAACGACCTATAGTAGTGCCCGCGTCCTTTAAATACAATTGTTTTTTCAAGACTCCTAACTTAGACATAAACAGCTTAGGAAAAATATGTAAATGTCCTTCTATTATAAACGATTCATATTCACTAACATCTTTTACCCATTTGTTAACTACATCTGTCGAGCATTTCTCAAAATTGTACTTAACCCTCTTCTCCTCGCATATCGCTCCCATTCTTCTTTTTAAAACACCCAAGAAAAAGCCTTCTCCCTTTACTTTGTGTGGAAAGAAACTATAACCAAATGCGTTCGCAGAAGAAGATAAAACTTCATCAATTCCCCATTCAGCATCTATAGGAATACGTACAGTCTCTAAATCATATTCCGTAATCAACCAATCTAAAATATCCTGATTTTCCTCCTTAGAATAAGAACATGTCGAATAAACTAAATAACCACCAGGTTTTAGCGTATTTATAGACTGTGATAAAATCCGCTGCTGCCTTTCACTACATAATTTAACATGAGCTAATGACCACTCGTCAATAGCATGACTTCCCTTTCTAAACATACCTGACCCCGAGCATGGAGCATCGACTAGCATAAAATCAAAAAAACTCGGCAAATTAGAAAATGCAGAGGGATCATTATTGCTAACAACAATATTAGGATTGCCCCAGCGTACAAGATTTTCCTTCAAGACAAGAGCCCTCGTTTTGATAACCTCATTTGCAACTAATAAACTTCTCTTTCCCAAACTACTATTAAGTAACGTTGATTTACCCCCAGGTGCACCACATAAATCTAAAGCTACTGCAGAAGAGTCCTTAAACCCTATCTTTTCAATAACATGTTCCAAAAACATCGACGAAGCTTCCTGTACATAATAGCAGCCAGCGTGAAACAAAGGGTCTAAGGTAAAAACAGGTCTCCCGTCCAAATATCTACCACTATCCGACCACGGCACCCGTTCCATAGAATCAAACCCTCTAAACGGCTTATCTGGGTTCAAACGAACAGAAGTTATTCTTGTAGCATCATTATGCGAATCAAGAAAAGATTCTGTATCAAAATTATACTGTTCATTTAATCGCCTTATTAGCTCATTAGGAAGAAAGTTACCCATAGTATATCATTAAATTCTGTGTAAATTTACCACAATCAAAAAAAAGATGAAAGATTTTAAAAAATATTATATAATTCCTGCTACTCCAGAGGAGATATATAAAGCTTTAACAATTGAAACTACGATAAGACTTTGGACAGGTGACCTAGTAACTATAGATCCCGTTCCCGGTGGAGAGTTTTCTTTATGGGACGGAGCAATTACAGGTAGATTCATAGAACTAGAACTCTATAAAAAAATTGTTCAGGAGTGGTACTTTGGCGACCAAGAAGAGAAGTCTATCGTGACCATAAAGCTACATGGACACAAAAAAGGAACATCATTCGAAGTAAACCATACAAATATTCCCACCGAAGCTTATGAAGACATTATAGAAGGCTGGGACGATACTTACATAGCGTCTTTGATCGAATTTTATGAGGAAGACTAATATCTTCCTCTTTTTCATAATTCAAACCTAAAGTAGGTAAAAAAATTACAACTCAATTTTTTAAGGGTTCCTAGGTTTAATAAAAACGCTATAACACAAAAAAGCCCTTGCTGATCTAGCAAAGGCTTTCTGTATAAAATTAGGCACCGACCTACTCTCCCACCTGTTACGGCAATACCATCGGCTCTGGCGGGCTTGACTGCTCTGTTCGGAA
>NZ_JAPPVJ010000007.1 GCF_026711005.1 Sphingobacterium sp. UT-1RO-CII-1
GTCAAGCCCGCCAGAGCCGATGGTATTGCCGTAACAGGTGGGAGAGTAGGTCGGTGCCTAATTTTATACAGAAAGCCTTTGCTAGATCAGCAAGGGCTTTTTTGTGTTATAGCATTTTTATTAAACCTAGGAACCCTTAAAAAATTGAGTTGTAATTTAGAAAGGCTCTGTGTAAATTGCACCTGTTATTATTGTAGTACTGCTATTAGTGTTGTTTAAGAAATAATGATTACAAAGGAAACCATTGAAAAAGTAATTGATGCAGCGAGGATTGAAGAGGTTGTGGGTGACTTTGTAGATCTAAAAAAGAGGGGGACTTCTTTAATAGGAAATTGTCCATTTCATAATGAAAAGACGCCTTCTTTTCATGTGTCTGTCGCAAAAGGAATTTATAAATGTTTCGGTTGTGGGGTGGGAGGGGATTCGCTTAAGTTCGTTATGGAACTTGAGAAGTACTCTTATCCTGAAGCTATTCGATATTTAGCAGATAGATATAATATTCCTGTAGAAGAGGTTGAACGTTCGCCTGCACAGATTGCAGCTCAAGATAAGCGGGAAAGCCTTTATGTTTTAAGTAGCTGGGCTGGAAAATATTTTAAAGAACAATTATGGACTACAGCGTTAGGACAATCTATTGGCTTATCTTATTTTAAAGAAAGAGGGTACAGAGATGATATAATTAAGAAGTTTGATCTAGGTTATTCGCCAGATGAATGGACGAGTATGTCTGATGCGGCTATAGAGGCAGGTTTTCATAAAGACTATTTAACGAATATAGGTCTTTCGATACAGCGTGACGATGGTAGTGTCTATGATCGATTTAGAGGACGTGTTTTATTTCCTATTCATAATTTAACAGGTAGAATTATTGGATTTGGAGGACGTACTTTGCGGACTGAAAAATCAGTACCAAAGTATGTGAACTCTCCAGAAAGTGATATTTACCATAAATCGAATGTACTTTATGGTCTAAATTTCGCTAAGAAAGCGATAATGGATGAGGATAGCTGTTATCTTGTTGAGGGCTACGCCGATGTTTTATCCATGCACCAAGCTGGTGTAGAGAATGTCGTTTCTTCTTCCGGGACATCTTTAACAGTAGGTCAGATTAAGCTTATTTCACGCTTTACAAAGAATGTGATTATCTTATTTGATGGTGATGCTGCAGGTATTAAAGCTTCGCTACGGGGTACGGATATGTTGTTAGAAGAAGGGCTGAATGTTAAAGTTCTTCTTTTTCCCGATGGTAATGATCCGGATTCGTATGTGCAGAAGTATGGAGGTCATGAATTTAAGAAGTACATAACTGAACATCAGGAAGATTTTATTTTTTATAAAACAAATATCCTTCTAAAGGATACGGGGGGAGATCCAGTTAAAAGGGCAGAGGTTATCCGAGAAGTGGTACAGAGTATTTCTTTAATCCCAGATGAGATAAAGGTATCTGTATTTATTCAACAATGTTCACACTTGTTGGATATTGAAGAACGTGTTTTGTTGACGGAGTTGAATAAAATGCGACTTCATAAAGCAAAAGAACAAGATCGTAAAGATAGTTTTTCATCGAGAAGCACCATACAAACGCCTCCTGGAATGCCAGATGGTATGCCTCCACCTGATTTCTTTTTGACTGATGAAGAGCGAATTGATGCGGGAGGATCAACAAGTGCGGAAGTGCCCGTTGTGATCACAGCAGAAATTTTACAGGAAAGAGAAGTTGTTCGTATTCTTTTAAATTATGGTGCTGAGCTTGCTACTTGGGAAGGTGATGGAGATATTCCTGTAGCTCCTTTGATGTTGAGTGCTTTAGATGATATAGACTTTGAAGATCGTCCTAGTGCACTCATTGTCGATGTTTTTAAAAAGAAGGCTGAGAATTATGAAATACCCGAAGCCAAATTTTTCTTCTCGCATGAAGATAAAGAGATACAGGATCTAGCTATAACAAGTGTTTCTTCCCCGTATGAGTTAAGTCCTAATTGGAATGATGATAAGCGAAAGATTTATGTCAGTGAAGAGAAAGAGCACTTAAAGGAATTAACTATCCAAGCTATTTATAGGATTAAAAAGAGAAAAATTGAGCGGGAGATACTTAAGATTAGAGAAGAACTTAAAGTTGAACAAGAGGCTAGTAATTTAGAAATTCTTCTTGCCAAATACCAGAAATTGAAAGAGGCAGAAAAACTATTAGGAGTTTATCTTGGTAATACCGTGGTGAAGTAGTAGGAGATGAGTGGTCATTTAGAAATAGGACGTTTAGGGGAAAATGAGGCAGCTACCTATTTAGAGAAGATTGGTTATTGTATTGTGGCTAAGAATTGGCGGTTTAAAAACTTAGAAATTGATATTATAGCCGAGGATAAGGATGTTTTAGCTTTTGTAGAGGTGAAAACTAGACATTCCTTTGCATTGGCAGATGCTGATTTTTTTGTAGACTGGAAGAAGCAAAAGCGATTAATTATAGCTGCAGAAGCTTATTTGCATTATAGAGGGTATAAGGGCGAAATTAGATTTGATATTGTAGCTGTCACTCTAGATAAGGGAGTACATATCGAATTGATTAAAGATGCGTTTTGGACATGATAATAAATTCTGTTTTTTTAGTATTTTTAAGAAACTGGTCTACGTGATTATGTATAGGTTATTAAATAATTTATTGTATGAGATTTTATATTGTAATTAGCTTTGTGGTGGTGGTCATGTTATTTGTTACTGGCTGCAAGTCACAAAAAACAAAATTTGAATTCCTGACACCTAACTCTGGAGCTTCACTAGTGTCGGGGCAAAAAGTACCTCTTCGTATGCAATTTCCGGATACTACCTTGGATTCTATCATTTATTCAATAGATGGGGAGGTTATTGAAAGAAAGAATGATACTGCTACTGTTTATTTGAATACAGAATCTCTAGGGTTTGGCGCAAAAAACCTAATGGCTAAAGCATATAAAAATGGAGAAGAACATGTTGCATATAGTAGCGTTACTATTTTGCCAGATTCTCCAAAGCAATATACTTTTAAAACTATAGCGAGTTATCCGCACGATGTTAAAGCTTTTACACAAGGTCTGCAATATGAAAATGGTGTGCTTTATGAGTCTACTGGAGCACCGATGCAAACTGATTTAGTTTCCTCCTTGCGTAAAGTTGAGTTAGAGACGGGGAAAGTTTTGACGAAAAAAGAGATTGTCGGCAAAAGTCCAAATGAGCACGATTATTTTGGTGAAGGACTTACTATTGTTAATAATAAGATTGTGATGTTATTCTGGTTAAATGAAGAAGGCTTTGTTTTTGACAAGAATAGTTTTGAACAGATAGGCAAGTTTAGTTATCAAAATAGTAAACAGGGATGGGGTATTACCTATGACGGTAATCGTTTGCTAAAAACAGATAGTAGTAATAAGTTGTACTTTTTAGATCCTGAGACATATGAAGAAAAGGGTTTTGTAGCCGTTTACGACAATAATGGACCTGTAGCAGAACTTAATGAACTAGAGTATATTAATGGACGTGTATATGCGAATGTATACAGTAAAGATTATATTGTTATTATTAATCCCGAGACAGGGGTAGTTGAAGGGCAAATAAATCTTATGGGAATGCATACTCACGCCTCTCAAAATGATAAAGAACTTAATGGTATTGCTTATAATAAAGATAAAAACACACTTTATGTGACAGGTAAACAGTGGGATACTTTGTATGAGATTGAAGTAGTGGAACGCTAGTTTTTTATTTGTGATATAATTGTATGAAATATCCATGTTTAACAATTGTAAATACTCATGAGTATTCTATATGAATATTAAAAAAAGATAGTTCTACATCTATAAAAAAAGGAGATCAGTTTTCTAGTAAAATTGATCTCCTTTTTTTTATAGATGCCCCTGTTTTTACTCTGTTCTTATGGTATTAAAGTATTTTTTTCGGGAATGTAAAAATTAAGAATATCATTAATGGGGTTATATATTTTTTGATTATGCTCCGTATATCTATCAGTAAACAGTATGCCATATAGGTGATCCACTTCATGTTGAAAAATAACGGCTGTAAATCCTTCAATAATTTCAGAAATATGATTACCCTTTTTATCAATGTGATTTAATTTTATAGTATAACTCCTTAAAACGTTTTCTTTTTGCTCTGGAATTGATAAACAACCTTCTGATCCTTGTCGTAGTAACTGGGAGCGCCACGTGATTTTTGGATTGATATAAGATTCGAAAGGTTGTCCTTCTTTATCAAACCTTTGAACCCAAATAATATTTTTGTTGATACCAACCTGTGGGGCCGCAATACCGACTCCTTTTTGTTCTGGATTTTTTACTGTTACAAGCATACGGTTCAGCAACTTTTCTAGTAACGGATCGTCTGGTTTAATATCTTCCGAAATCGTACGTAGAATGATCGAATCACTATTAACAGTTGTTTGGAGTACGTACATTTTGTCTCCTAAGTCGCCCGATTGAATAATATCTATTTCTTTTTGTGTGAAGTTTTTAGCCATTACGATATCTTGTTTTTTATGATTTTTTGGTCCTGTATATTTTTTTTCGCCAGCCTGAATAGCCACATCTAAAAAATTCTCTGCAGGTGGCTGAGGGCAACGATATCCATCACTATAGGCGCAGTAAGGGTTATAGGCTTTATTAAAATCGATATTGACTTGGCCTGCAACTATATCTTGCTTTTTAAGATCTAGATAGCGTCCACTTTCATATGTGTATTCTCCTGTTGTTTGGTCAAGAAACGGGAGGAATAGGTAGGAAGATTGGAGCTTTGTTTGAAATTTATCTGCATTTTCATATACTGTTAAATCGTATGTATGTTCATCGATGTGAAAAGTGAGTTTTGCATATTTCCTAAATTCTTTGCTTGTTCCATCTGAGGTAGGCATTCTAAAGGTTGGTTCATTCATTAAGAATTCTACATCTGCTTTTACTCGGAATTTTTCGTTTGGAGGATAATAGTTTAGTTCTCCGATATACTGATCTTGAATGGGGCCTTTTTTACTTTGTTTCAAGCTCGCAGCTTGTATTTGTCTGTGTTGTAAGATGCTTTCCGAATATTCTTGCGCAGTAGCATAGAATGATAATAGTATATAGAAAAATAATTGTGTGATAGTTTTCATGTGTGTATAATCTATTTTAATGAAACTTATAACTACTTTGTAGTTGCTTTGTGAGCTAGGAAGCTCAATTTGCTTATCCCCGTTCTATAACACTATCCATGTTATATACAGTTTTATTAATTGGGGAATAGTACTGTTGTCTTTATGTTTTTTTAAATTCAAATATAGATAATTTTGCTACTCGATGTAATGATAATTGTATTTTTGTAGTAAAATAGTGCTTATGAGAATAATGGCTTTTGATTATGGGACAAAACGTATCGGTATTGCTGTCACTGATCCCTTGCAGATTATAGCAACTGCTTTGACAACGGTACATCCAGCAGATATCTGGAATTTTTTGTCTGCATATATGCAAAGCGAACGCATATCGGTTTTTGTGGTAGGAATGCCTTTGCAAATGAGTGGTGAAGCATCTGAATCTGCACAGCATGTTGTTGGTTTTGTACGGAAATTAAAGAAAACATATCCCGATATTGATGTTGCAGAAGTTGATGAACGGTTTACGTCAAAATTAGCTTCTCAAGTGATTGCACAGAGCGGTAAGAAAAAAAAGGATCGGCAAGATAAAGCTCTGGTTGATACTGTTGCAGCTACTATTATTCTTCAAACATATATGAATTCTAAATCTTTTTAATATGGCATTAAGAAACATTCTTTTCTTCAATGAAGATATCGAGTATCTTGTTAAAGACAAGCAAAAATTACGGTTGTGGATAAGAGATACAATAAAGGAAGAAGGATATAAGCGGGTCGGTGAATTAAATTTTATTTTTTGTTCTGATGCCTACTTGTTAGAAATTAATAAACAATATTTGGATCATGATACGTATACAGATATTGTTACATTTGACTCTTCGGAAGATAATGAAATTATAGCAGGAGATGTTTTTATTTCGGTAGAACGTATAGTGGAGAATGCGATGCAATATAACGTTTCAGAAAAAGATGAATTACATCGTGTGATTATTCATGGTGTGTTACACTTATGTGGTTATCATGATAAAGAGGGAGAAGAGAAAGAGCAGATGACCGCTAAAGAAAATGAATATTTGGCAAAACGGTCATTCTAGTTATAAAAAGAGGCGGTCACTGACCGCCTCTTTTTATAACTAGAATCTTTCAAATTGTGAGAAAAAGAAGCTACCTTCTATGTCAGCATTGTCATCAGAGTCTGATCCGTGTATTGCATTTGCATCGATCGACTTGGCGTATTTTTGACGTATAGTACCTTCATCCGCTTTCGTTGGGTCAGTAGCACCGATTAGCTTACGGAAATCTTCTACAGCATTTTCTTTTTCTAAAATTGCTGCTACGATTGGGCCTGAAGTCATAAATTGAACTAATTCTCCGTAAAAAGGTCTTTCTTTGTGTACAGCGTAAAAATTTCCTGCAGTTTCTTGTGTTAAATGAATGTATTTCATTGCTACAATTTTGAAACCACCTGCAATTATATCATTCAAAATTGCTCCGATATGGCCATTTGCGACAGCATCTGGCTTAATCATTGTAAAAGTTTTGTTAGTTGCCATTATTTACTAATAAATTTCTGTAAAGTTACGAAATTACTATGGTTTTATAGGGAGTCGCTTTAAAAAGAAGATTTTGAGCCATCTTGTTTGTTTAAAGGCGGAGATGCTTTGGAGTTATTTAGGTGCGAAATAATTTAAGTTCTAATTTGTAACTTTGTGTATGGCAAAAAATCTGCAAGTAACAATTGATAAGGATTCCGGTTTTTGTTTCGGTGTTGTATATGCTATTGATATGGCTGAAGAAATTCTTGATAACGAAGGTACTTTATATTGTTTGGGTGATATTGTTCATAATGATGAAGAAGTTTCTCGATTGAAGTCGAAGGGTTTAAAGATTATTGAACATGCTGATTTAGTCGGATTGAGAGATGTTAAGGTATTAATCCGCGCCCATGGGGAAGCGCCAGATACATATAAAATTGCCTTAGCAAATAATATTACTTTGATTGATGCTTCATGTCCTGTAGTACTAAAATTACAGAATCGAATAAAAACATCTTATGATGCAGAAGAGAGAATCCTGATTTTCGGTAAACATGGTCATGCGGAAGTTGTGGGCTTGCAAGGTCAAACTGATAATGAAGCTTTAGTGTTTCAAAGCTTAGATGAGCTGGACAATGTATTGTTACCAGATTCCTTTACTTTATACAGTCAAACGACGAAAAGTGTTGATCAATTTTACGCTATTCGAGATGAATTAATTAACCGTGGTTATGATGTAAAGGCAAATGATACTATTTGTAGGCAGGTTTCTAATCGTTATGAGGAGCTTGGAGAGTTTGCACGTAGTTATGACCGGATTGTTTTTGTTTCGGGCAAAAAATCGTCAAATGGTCGTGTTTTATATGAAGTATGTAAATCTGCTAATCCCAATAGTTACTTTGTATCTGACTCATCAGAGCTAAATGATTTAGTCTTTGAAACGGGAGAGACGATTGGGATATGTGGTGCTACTTCTACACCTATGTGGTTAATGAAAGAAGTGAAGTTGCATCTTGAGGAACTTTAGCTAAGGGTCATGCAAACTTCATATTATGGTAGTGTATTCGATGAACCTGTAAAAAAACATTATTTTTGGCTTAATGAGTAAGAGAGCAACCAAAGGTGTTCTGTTAGTGCAACTAGGCACTCCAGATGCACCAACCACCAGTGACGTGCGCAGATATTTGACTGAGTTTTTAATGGATCCACGTGTGATGGACATTTCGAAATTGGGGAGAACACTTCTGGTAAAGGGTGTTATTGTACCTAAAAGAGCTCCTCAGTCAGCAGCAACTTATCGTACAATTTGGGATGAGGAAACAGGATCTCCACTGATGTATTATAGTGAGTTGCAACGCGATTTATTGCAAGCGGAGCTTGGAGAAGATTATCATGTGGAGCTTGCTATGCGCTATCAAAACCCCTCTATTGAATCGGCTCTAAAAAAAATGGAGGGTATGTTTTTTGAGTCTATACGTGTAATTGCACTATTTCCCCAATATGCATCAGCTACTACAGGATCGGTTATTGATCGTGTGATGGAACTTATGCGTTCTTGGCAATATTTTCCCGAAGTAAGTTTTGTCAGTAGTTATTGTGATGATGATGAGATGGTGGGGGTCTATGCTGAGCATGGTCGTAAACATGACATTGATAGTTACGATCATATCTTGTTCAGCTATCATGGTCTGCCAGTTCGTCAGTTGGGTAAGGTTGACCCTTCTGGGAACTTGAAGTGTCCCGATTTTGGCTGTGAGAGTTGTCAGGTAGAGAAAAAACCACATTGCTATCTTTCTCAGTGTTATGCAACAACTCGGGCTATTGTAAAAAAATTAAACTTATCAAAAGAAAGGTATACTCTTTGTTTTCAATCACGTTTAGGGAAAACACCTTGGATTCAACCATATACTTCAGATACTTTGCGCGTCTTGGCAGAAAAGGGAGTGAAGAAATTGCTTGTTTTTAGTCCAGCTTTTGTTGCAGATTGTATAGAGACGCTTGATGAAATATTAGTTGAATATGCAGATGAGTTTAAGGCATTAGGGGGGGAGGAAGTGGCTATGGTAGAAAGCTTAAATGATGATCCTAAGTGGATCAATGTATTGAAGCGTCTTGCGATAGGGTAGAAATAATTAAATTATTATGTTGATATTTAACGCAATACTCCTTATCATATTTGATTTTTATATTTTTTTCGCACTGCGGGCGACAAAGATTAAAGTAGCGAAAACTAAATGGTTTTCATTTTTATGGTGGGGTTATACGATAGGTTTATTAGTAGGTTTATACATTTCAGCTAAGTATAACATACCGCTTGCGTATCGTTCTATTATTCTTGTAGCTTTTTTTATGACAGCTGTAAGTAAATTTATATTTATTTTAATACTATTAGTTGATGATGTACGACGTGGTGGTGTTTGGATTAGTAGACTTTTTTCTCCGCAAAGAAGTAAGAATCTAGAGGAAAGGGTAGAAACTCTTTCTGAGGAATTGCCAGAGGAACCTGTGCATGGGATAACCCGTTCAGAATTTCTAACTAAATCAGGGCTAGTTGTAGCGTCTTTGCCTATATTTCCATTGTCTTGGGGTATGATTTCGGGTGGATATGATTATAGAATAAGAAGACAAAAGCTTTATTTGCCGAATCTCCCAGCGTCTTTTCATGGAATGCGTATTGCGCAGATTTCTGATGTGCATTCAGGTTCGTTTTATAATGAAAAAGCTGTACTGGGAGGTGTTGAGATGTTATTGAACGAACGTCCTGATATGATTTTTTTTACGGGAGATTTAGTAAATAATGTAGCTTCAGAGATGCGTCAATATCAAGATATTTTTGCAAAGCTTAAAGCTGATTTGGGAGTTTTTTCTGTTTTGGGTAATCACGACTATGGTGATTATCATTTTGGTAGAGAAGATTCGGTTGCTAAGCGTAAAAACTTAGCAGATCTTATAGAAACGCAAAGGATAATGGGCTGGGATTTACTAATGGATGAAAATCGTTCTATTAAAGTTAATAATGAAAGTCTTTCAATAGTAGGTGTACAGAATTGGGGGACAGGTCGTTTTCCGAAAAAAGGTGATATAGAAAAAGCATTGCAAGGGACGGAGGATGAGCCTGTTAAGTTACTGTTGTCTCATGACCCATCGCACTGGCGTGCGCAGGTGCTGGATACGGATATTGATGTTATGTTTGCTGGACATACACATGGTATGCAATTTGGAGTTCGTGGAGAGCATTTTCAATGGAGTCCGGCTAAATTTATTTATAAGGAGTGGGCAGGTCTGTATGAAGAGAATAGTCAACAGCTTTATGTGAATGTTGGTTATGGTTTTTTAGGGTATCCTGGACGTGTTGGAATTTTGCCTGAGATTACTTTATTTGAATTGGTGAAAGGGGATAAACCTATTGTGTAAGGCTGGTTATTAAAGTGGTATGCTGTATTTCTTTTTTTGATAGATTTGAACAATTATTTTAAAAGTCTTTAAATGCGATTTTTTGAAAAAAATTTCATTTAAAGACTTTTTTTATGCTTGTTTTTTATCTTTAAAAATCTAATATTTATAAAAGACTAAAACCATGTTGAATTTTTCTGAACATCCACATAGACGTAAGAATTTGTTAACCGGCGAGTATGTTCTGGTATCGCCACACCGCAGTAAACGACCTTGGCAAGGACAGGTTGAGGATGTTATATCTACTGAGAGACCTTTTTATGATCCTGATTGTTATTTATGCCCAGGAAATAAGCGCGCTGATGGTACGCAGAATCCCGAATATACAGATAGTTTTGTTTTTGTTAACGACTTTTCCGCATTGTTAGCAGATACACCTAATGAGGTTTATGATGAGGAAGGTTTGTTACATGCTGAATCTGAACGTGGTATTTGCAAGGTTATAGCATTTTCGTCTAGACATGATTTGACATTACCAGAAATGGAAGTTGGAGAAATAAAGTCAGTAGTTGATATTTGGCAGAGAGAGTTTGAAATTTTAGCTAAACATGAATGGATTAGGTATATTCAGATTTTTGAAAATAAAGGAAGTGTTATGGGGTGTAGTAATCCGCATCCGCATGGACAGATTTGGGCTCAGGGTTTGGTGCCTGTGGAAGTAGTAAAAGAGGGAGAACAGCAGTCTAAATATTTCAATAAACATCAGCGAAGTTTGTTAGGGGATTACTTGGCATTGGAGTTGAAAAAAAATGAGCGTATAATTATTGATAATGATTATTTCGTCGTACTAGTTCCGTTTTGGGCAGTTTGGCCATATGAAACGCTCATTATTAGCAAGAGGCATGTAACAACGGTATTGGATTTTACGGAAAATGAGAAGATGGATTTAGCGAAAACGCTTCAGGAGTTGACTATCCGTTATGATAATATTTTTAAAACTTCTTTTCCCTATTCGGCGGGTATGCACCAGGCTCCTGTAAATGGGGAAAAGTTAGATGGCTGGCATTGGCATATGCATTTTTATCCACCTCTTTTACGATCTGCTACCGTGAAAAAATTTATGGTTGGTTATGAAATGTTAGCTACACCACAGCGTGATATCACTGCGGAACAAGCAGCAGATCTATTGAAAGAACAATCGACTACTCATTATAAAAAGAATTTATAACAATGATGACAAAAGATCAGATAGGGTTTAGGTACCAAAAAGTTTTTGGTGAAAAGGCAACATATATAGTGAGGTCGCCTGGTCGTATCAATATCATAGGAGAGCATACGGATTATAATGAAGGGTTTGTTTTGCCCACAGCTATTGATAAAGGTGTTTATGTAGCAGTAGCTAAAAGAGATGATGATTTGGTGCGCTTGTATGCGGAGAGTTTTGAAGAACTGTTTGAAGTTAAGTTAAGCGATGTTGAAGCCTTACCTGAAGGCTGGCAAAACTATGTACTTGGTGTGGTCGGGGAGTTGCGTGAAAGAGGATATGAATTGGGAGGCTTTAATTTATATTTAGATGGTGATATACCCGTTGGTGCCGGATTGTCTTCCTCGGCTGCTGTTGAATGTGCAACTGGATTTGCTCTTAATGTTTTATTCGATTTAGCAATTGACCGCATTGCTATTGCTTTAATAGGGCAGCAAGCTGAGCATAAATATGCAGGGGTACAATGTGGTATTATGGATCAATTTGCGTCGGCGATGAGTAGGGCAGGCCAGGTTATTAAGTTAGACTGTAGAGATTTATCTTTTTCTTATAAACCATTAGAGCTTGGTGATTATACTATCTTGTTATTGAATACGAATGTAAATCACTCGTTGGCCTCGTCGGCCTATAATGAGCGGAGAAAATCTTGTGAGCGTTCAGTAGGTTTAGTACAAGGTAAGTTTCAAGATGTGATAAGTTTACGTGATGTAACGTTAACTATGTTGGAAGAATGTGTCGAGAGGATAGACAATGAGGCTTACATTAAAAGTAAATTTGTTTTAGAGGAGAATCAGCGGGTAGAAAAAGCCTGTGAGTTTTTGGAAAACGGAAATTTAGACATGTTGGGTAGTTTGCTTTATGAAGCTCATACTGGGTTAAGTAATGAATATGAGGTGAGTTGTGTAGAACTTGATTTTTTAGTAGAATATGTTAAGCAGTTTCCTGAAGTGTTGGGAGCAAGGATGATGGGAGGGGGCTTCGGGGGGTGTACAATTAATCTTGTGCATAAATCTTTTGAAGACCTATTGATTGAGCGATTAGTCCCTGTTTATAAAGAAAGGTTTGGATTGAGTTTGACAGCCATTAAGGTGGTGCCTTCTAATGGAACAGAGGTTTTACTTTGATTTTTTATTACACAGTTACTTTTTGAACCCAAGTAACTGTGTAATGAGTTAAGTCTTGATTAACCAAGCATTTCTTTTAGTAAATGTAGGGCGTAAGTAATATTGTTAACGTTGCTAAGTGCTATTCTCAATTGTCCTTTTACTTCTTTCAGGTTAGAAATTGCAGTGTGTTTTTGGACAAAGTTAAGCACATTTCCAAAAGCTTCTGATTCAAAATAACTGGACTGCTTGTTATTAACAAAATAGCCTTTTAAAGTATTCTTTTTAAAAGTTATTTTTTCAAATCCAATTTCTTTTCCAAACCATTGTAGACGTAATGTATTAAAAAGCTCAAATATAGGCTTTGGTACAGGGCCAAATCGATCTTCTAATTTTTTCGTGAAGTCTGCTAATTCTTCTTCGTTATTTATTTTTGCAATTTCTTGGTACAAATTGTATCGCTCTCCTATGTTGGTTACATACTCGTCAGGAATCATAACCTCGAGGTCGGTATCTACCTGGGTAAAGTTAACATAGTTTCTGTTTTTATCTTCTGGGAATAATTCTTCAAACTCGTCTTCTTTTAATTCCTGGACGGCTTCATCTAATATTTTGTTGTACATTTCAAAACCTATTTCTGCAATAAAGCCTGATTGTTCGGCTCCCAATAGATTTCCTGAGCCCCGAATATCTAAATCGCGCATTGCAATATTGAAACCAGACCCCAAATCTGAAAACTCTTCTAAAGCCGATAAGCGTTTATATGCTTCAGTTGTAAGGGTAGATAGGGGAGGGCTTAAAAGGTAGCAAAAGGCTTTTTTATTAGATCGCCCAACGCGCCCTCGCATCTGATGTAAGTCACTTAAGCCAAACATATGTGCATGGTTGATAATAATCGTATTTGCATTTGGTATATCTAAGCCTGATTCTATTATTGTAGTTGCTAAAAGTACATCAAAATCGTGGTTTATGAATTTTAACATTACATCCTCGAGTTGGTCACCATCAAGTTGACCGTGAGCTACTCCGACTCGAGCACCAGGTACTAGTTTTTGCACCATACTACCTAGCTGTTTGAGATCTGCCACTCGGTTATGAATGAAAAAGATCTGCCCGCCTCTTTCTATTTCAAAACTGACGGCTTCCTGTATTAGTGTCTCGTTAAAAACATGTAATTCAGTTTGTACAGGTTGTCTGTTTGGTGGTGGTGTGGATATGATACTTAGATCACGGGCTCCCATTAATGAAAAATGAAGGGTTCGTGGAATAGGGGTTGCTGTCAGTGTTAGTGAATCAACATTGGCGCGCATTACCTTAAGTTTTTCTTTGACGGATACACCAAATTTTTGTTCCTCATCGATAATCATTAGCCCTAGTTCTTTAAACTTTACATCTTTACTAACTAATCGGTGCGTACCTATGATTATGTCTATATCGCCTTCTTCCAATTTTTTCAGGGTATCTTTAACCTGCTTTGCTGATTTAAAGCGATTTATATAGTCAATGTTTGCGGGAAAACCTTTTAGACGTTCACTAAATGTTCGGTAGTGTTGGGAAGCTAAAATAGTTGTTGGCACGAGCACGGCTACTTGTTTACTATCGGCCACAGCCTTAAATGCTGCACGAATAGCAACTTCTGTTTTTCCAAACCCAACATCGCCACAAACTAATCGATCCATGGGGTGAGGGGATTCCATATCTTTTTTTACGTCGTTTGTGGCTTTTTCCTGATCTGGTGTGTCTTCATAAAGAAAAGATGCTTCTAATTCATTTTGCAGGTAAGTGTCAGGGCTAAATGCGTTGCCTGTTTCAGCTTTACGTTTTGCATAAAGTTTGATGAGATCTCGCGCAATATCCTTTACTTTTCTCTTGGTAGTTTTCTTTAGTTTGTCCCAGGCATCGGTGCCTAATTTGTTCATCTTAGGAATTGTTCCTTCTTTACCCGAATATTTCGATATGCGGTTTAATGAGTTTATATTTACATATAATAAATCATTGTCCGCATATACCAGGCGGATCATTTCCTGTGTTTTTTCATTTACTTCAACCTTTTCGAGTCCTGCGTATTTACCTATGCCATGATCAATATGTGTAATGTAATCACCCGGTTTAAGTTCGCGTAACTCTTTCAATGTTATTGCCTGCGAGCGTTCGTATCCTTTTTTACGTTTATATTTATAATAGCGGTCAAATATTTGATGATCTGTATAGCATGCTATTTTTAGCTCATCATCTTTAAAGCCTTCTCTTAGTGCACGATGTACAGGCGTGAAGTTTGTCGATTTATCAATGTCCTCTAATATTGCATAAATACGTTCTATTTGTTTAGTAGAGTCAGAGAAGATAAGGTTGTTGATATTGTTTTTTTCGTTTTCTTTGAGGTTGTATATGAGTAAATTGAAATCTTTATTGAATGATGGCTGAGGTTTTATGTGAAAAGTGATGGTTTGATCGGGCTTGTAGAAAAACTGTTTGCCAAATTCTATGGTTGGAAATTCATAAAGTAACTCACTAAAACCTCGGTCGGTTGTGAATGTTACTCTAGGATCAACCCATTCTTGGTTGGCAATAATATCTTTTTCTGGCAATGCTTTCCAAAACTCACTGGCCTTTTTATAGCCGTCTTTCATAATGTCCAATGTGAACTGTGTGTCTTTTATCCAAACGACAGCATTTTCTTCTACATACTCCAGTAAGGAAATATGGTTGTTGCTGAGGAATTTGGCTTGTACGTTAGGTACAATGGTTACTGTATGAAAATTACTGACAGATAATTGTGTTTCTATATCAAAAGTTCGTATGTTTTCAATCTCATCTCCAAAAAACTCAACACGATAAGGGAGATCGTTTGAGAAAGAAAAGATGTCGACGATTCCTCCTCGTATGGCAAACTGTCCTGGTTCATATACGAAATCAACACGTTCAAAGTCATACTCGTATAGAAACTCATTAATGAAATCAATACTTAACTTCGTGTTTACTATAATATTTAATGTGTTTTTTTCGAGGTCAGCCCTATTGATAACTTTTTCGGCAATAGCTTCAGGGTAGGAGACCACAATTTTGGGGAGTTCGCTTTTTTGATTTAATGTATTTAATGTTTCTGCTCGTTGCAGAACATGTGATGAGTCTATTTGTGTAAATTCATAAGCTTTACGAAATGAAGCAGGAAAAAACAGAATTTGTTTATCCAGGATGTTTTCTAGATCGCTTAGAAAATAGGAGGCATCTTCATGTGTGGGCAGAATGAAGATAAATGTTCTTTCATCGGTTAGATATGTTGCGGCAGCTAATATAGTGTCTACAGAGCCTATTAGACCTTTGAGTTGTATTTTAGGCTGTTTATCTTGTATTGCTGCTATAAGTGATTTAATATTTTCACTTTTCTTGTAAAGCTCTATAATTTCTTGAATACCCACGTTATCTCTATTATTAACAATTTATTGCGAATTTAAGAAAATTATTAAATAGAGGGGGAAAAGGAGGTTTGCTGTTCTTTTCTTTATGATACTTTACGGGTTTAGACGATGAGTTGATGCAAAAGAGCGAACCGCTTCCATGTCTTCTTTTAAATCGAACCGTAAGTCTTCGTGTAGTTTCTCATATTTTGCCATGGTTGCTTTAATACGCAGATTGGTATACTTGTGAAGTTTGAATGCTGTCGTAGATAGGGATTCATTAAATAAGGTGGGGTAACGTCTAAATGCTTCTTTGAGTATAAAAATACGACATTCTACTTCGCTGAATTTATCTTTAGTTACTTTTTCATGTTCATTTATGATTCCACTTGCATCACGCATTAAACTGTTTAGACTTTTGTAATGTTGGAAACTGGATTGGTTTTTAATTTTATATATATACATTGTATCCTCAAATAGCTCGTATAAAGTGTTTTTCAATTTATGGATACGATTTTCGAGGTCATGCTCATCTTCCAGTAACTGAAAGTGTAGCTGTTTTATCAACATTTTATCTTTATTGATTAGGCGTACGAGGAGTTTATCTTTTTCTTTTTGAGGTAAAGAGAGTACTGCGTTTTTTAAACTGGGGTCTTTATGTAGTGACATGAGATAAAAATACAAACTTACTTTATAGGGAACAAACTAATCTGTTAGCTTCCAATAATGGAGTTAATTAGTGGTATTAATCAATTGTCAGTAAAAAGTACCATTAAAAACTTTAAATACACCATGCTTATTGACATTATTCGATTTATCTTTGTTTATGGTTTTGAAAGTCCCTGTTATAGAGCAATGTGCTGTATCCAATAATCTTAAGGGTGAGGTTATGCTGGAGGATTTGTCGGGATACTTACAGCGGAATAAAAGCTTAATTTTTCCGCATCGCCATAATTTTTACCATTTCATTCTTTTTACAAAAGGACGTGGTAGGCATACTATAGATTTTGAGAGTTTTACTATTGAACCGTGGCAGATATATTTTATGTCACCTGGCCAGATACATACCTGGGATTTTGAAGATGGTGTTGACGGGTATGTGGTGAATTTTGATAAAGATTTTTTTACGACTTTTTTATTGCGTCCGGATTACTTAACACAGTTTTCTTTTTTTTCAGGCTTGGTACGTGATGAAGTTTTTGTTGTTAAGGAGGGTGCTAGGGAGATTGTTTATGACGTGTTGAACCGTTTGCACTTTAGTTTGTCTGAAGCAGGAGAGAAAGCGGTTTCTAAAGATTATGTGCAGATTTCACTTTTATATTTATTTCAGGAATTGGAGAAGCAGCGAGATCCATCGAATGTTCCTGAGGGCGATGTTTATAATCATACTTTGTTGAGGAATTTTTTAAATTTGATCGAGTTAAATTATAAGGAGGAGCGTCTTCCTAAATATTATGCAGGACTTTTGTATATTACACCTAATCATTTGAATGCTTTGAGTAAAGAGTTTTTGGGTATGTCTGCGGGTGATATTATTAGAGGAAGGGTATTGTTAGAAGCAAAGCGATTGTTAGTTATTAAAGATTATTCGATATCAGAGATAGCTTATGGGCTTAATTTTAATGATAATTCATATTTTACAAAGTTTTTCAAAAAAATGGAAGGATGTACTCCGGAGGAGTTTCGTAAAATACATGTGTAAAGAATTGTGCAGATAAAGTTTAAAAGCTGTATTTAGCCTGTGTAACTGTTATAAAAGGAATAGATTAAAAAGCAATATGGAGACAGAATATATTATACCAAAAGAGTTTAAGAGCGCAGTAGACGGTAAGTGTCCGCGATGTCGTATTGGCGACATGTTTGAGGGGCCGCTGTTTACGTTTAAATCTAGAAAGATGCGGACGCACTGTCCACATTGTAATTTAAAGTTTGAGAAAGAACCTGGATATTTTTATGTGGCAATGTACGTTAGTTATGCTTTTGTTGTGGCAGAGTTGATTGCGGCTTGCGTGGCTACTTATGTTATTACGGGGCAATTGGAGTCTCCGTGGGTTTATTTGACAACAGCTTTAGCTGCGGCTTTTATTATGTCGCCGTTTAACTATAGGTATTCTAGGGTTGTTTTGCTTTATTGGATGACACCATCTTTTAAGTATAGACCAGATCTTTATGCAGAACAGAAGTCGGTCTAATTAGTAATTTGATTTTTGTTTTTTTGTGTAAACTTTCAGGGTAGATTATTTATAACCTACCCTGAAAGCTATCGTTAGCTTATAGGGTTTTCTGCTAAGTATTTCTCCCAAGCCCATGCGGATGCCATCATTTCATCAATTCCTAAGTGGGCATTCCATCCCAATTGTTGACTGGATTTGGTTACATCACCCCATACTTTAATAATGTCTCCTTCACGACGTGGACCTACTGTATAGTTTAATTTCTGGCCAGAAGCTTTTTCAAAAGCTGTTATAGCTTCTAAGACAGAGTATCCGTTACCAGTTCCGATATTGAAGACATCGTAGTTGCCGTTTGGATTGCCTTTTTCTAGTAGTTTTATTGCAGCAACATGTGCTTTCGCTAGGTCTACGACATGTATGTAGTCGCGTATACATGATCCATCAGGGGTGTCGTAATCTCCTCCAAAAACTGTTAGTTGTTGACGTTTACCTATAGCAGTTTGTGTAATAAATGGGAGTAAATTTTGAGGGACTCCAATAGGCAACTCTCCTATCAAAGCCGTTTCATGTGCGCCGACAGGATTAAAATAACGTAATGCTATAATTTTGTAGTTGTTATTAGCTTGGGCTGTTTCTTGCAAAATTTCCTCTGCTATCTGTTTTGTGTTACCATAGGGTGAAGTTGCTTTTTTTACAGGGGCTGATTCAGTTACTGGAAGTACATCAGGCTCTCCATACACTGTACAACTAGAAGAAAATACGAAGTTTATCTTCTTTTCATTATAAGCATTTAATAGGTTTAGTAAAGAGAAGAAGTTGTTGCGGTAATACTTTAGTGGTTTTTCTACGGATTCACCAACTGCTTTCGATGCTGCAAAGTGAATAACTCCTGTGATGTTAGGATTTGTTTTTACAAAAGACATTACTTTTGTTTCGTCACATAGGTCAAATTGATGAAATTCGGGCTTAATACCTATTATTTTTTCAATTTGATCTAATATCTTAATATTTGAGTTTGATAAGTTGTCAACTATAACAGGAGTATAGCCTGCATTGTATAATTCGACAACGGTGTGTGAACCAATGTATCCCGTGCCGCCGGTAACTAATATTTTGCTCATTGCTTATTATTGTGATGTATAAAATAATTTTATTTTAAATTTCTGTAATATTCAATAGTTCTTTGCAGGCCTATCTTTCTGTCGATTACTGGAAACCAATTTAATATCATTTTTGCTGTGCTAATATCCGGACGTCTTTGTCCTAGGTCATCCATAGGAAGCTTAGAATGGCCTATTTCAGCTTTTGATTTTGTTTGCGTTAAAATCTCTTTGGCCGGTTGGGGAACAGTTATTTCGTCAGGGGTGCCGATGTTTACCGGTAGTTGATAGTCTGAAAAGAGTAATTTATATATTTCTATAACCTGAAAACCTGCTGCAACAATAGGATCACATAGATGTGAGCCTAAAAAACCGGCTGCTCCAGTAATGAGAACTCGTTTTTGATGTAGTGCGTCCACGACCTTTTAGTATGAATAAAGTTTAATATCTTTGACGAAGATAAGGATATTTTGTTAACATGCGGGTGCTATACGATATAGGTATTGGTCTATATACATTGATTTTACGATTGATTTCTCCTTTTCATACTAAGGCTAGGCTTTGGGTGAAGGGGAGAAGAGGATTGTTTGATGAAATAGAGCAAACGATTGAGAAGGGGTGTAAACCTGTTTGGTTTCATTTCGCTTCATTAGGAGAGTTTGAGCAAGGAAGGTCAGTGATGGAAGCGATAAAGCGAGAGTTTCCTGCGCAAAAAATATTAATAACTTTTTTTTCTCCCTCAGGTTATGAAGTGCGAAAGAATACGAATTTAGCCGATTATGTATTTTACTTGCCGATTGATACTCGTAGAAATGCGGAAAGGTTTTTAGCTATAGTCGAG
This sequence comes from Sphingobacterium sp. UT-1RO-CII-1, assembly GCF_026711005.1. Lineage (GTDB taxonomy): Bacteria > Bacteroidota > Bacteroidia > Sphingobacteriales > Sphingobacteriaceae > Sphingobacterium. The sequence continues at coordinate 19,916 of NZ_JAPPVJ010000007.1, forward strand.
CCTAAGTTTGTTGTTTTTACAAAATATGAGTATTGGTATCATTATTTTAATGTACTGCATAAAAATGGCACTGTTTTGCTTCTTATATCTGCAATTTTTAGGGAGGACCAAATTTTTTTCAAATGGTACGGAGGTTTTTTTAGAGGGGTATTAAAGAAGGTGAGTTTCTTTTTTACACAAAACTCTGAGTCTGTACTTTGGTTGAAAGCGATAAATATCACTAGGGCTGGATTGGCGGGTGATACTCGTTTTGATCGGGTTATTGATCTGCCAAATGAACGTCAGTCTCTGCCCATAATAGAGTGTTTTCTTAAAAACTCTGTGAATACATTAGTAGCTGGGAGCACTTGGTTGCCTGATGAGAAGATATTGGCAAGTTTTGTCGATAATTCTAGGAAATGGAAATTAATTTTGGCACCACATGAAATCCATGAGTCTCATCTGTTAGAGATTAAGAAGTTATTTGGAGGTGTTTTGTTTTATTCAAAAGCATTAACTTATACAAGTGATGAGTTGGAAGAGGCATCAGTACTCGTTATAGATAATTTTGGGTTATTATCTTCGCTTTATGGTTACGGTCATGTGACTTATGTAGGTGGTGGCTTTGGTGTTGGTATTCATAATACTTTAGAGGCAGCTACTTATGGCTTACCAGTATTATTTGGACCGAGATATACGAAGTTTCGAGAGGCAGTTGAGCTTATTGAATATGGGGCGGCTCTAAGTATTGATAGTCAACGAGATTTTAATAGAATTATGGCAGTTTTTGATGATATAAATAAAGTAGAAGAGATGGGGGAAATTGCTCGTAAGTATGTAGTGCAGAACGCTGGTGCTACAAAAGTTATTATGAAGTATATTGTCACTCAAAGGCTACTTGAGATATAAGATGTGCTAGTAAGTTGATTAAAAAGGCTGCCCTCCATTTAGAAGGGCAGTTTTTTGATCTTAAGTAGACCTATAAAATGAAAATTGGATACCGTTTAATAGTAGGTAAACCTACGTACTCCAGCTATATGACGTGCTAGGCGCATAACTTGATGTGTATAGCCGTATTCATTATCATACCACACATAAAGTATGATACTTGTACCATCGGATGCGACAATAGTTGCGGGAGCATCAACAATGGCTGCAGCCGAACTACTGATAATATCTGATGAGACGAGTTCAATGTCTGTTGAAAACTTAATTTGTTCGACAAGAGCACCATTTAGTGTTGCCTTTTTCAATATGTCATTAAGGTGTTCAGTATTTGTTTCCTTTTCGACTTCTAACTGTAAGATTGCTAACGAACCATTTGGAACAGGAACACGGATCGCATTAGAAGTTAATTTTCCCTCTAAAAGGGGAAGTACTTTTGCTACGGCTGTACCTGCACCAGTTTCGGTGATAACCATGTTTAACCCGGCTGCCCGGCCTCTTCTTGATTTTTTATGCATATTATCGACCAAGTTTTGGTCGTTGGTATAAGCGTGTATAGTTTCTATATGTCCTTTTTTAATTTTTAAGTTGTCTTGGATTATAGCTAATACTGGAGAGATTGCATTTGTGGTACAAGAAGCCGCAGAGTATATTGATGTGCTTTTGTTATTGTCGATTTCATTTTGATTAACTCCATATACAATATTCGGAACTCCTTTGCCAGGGGCGGTTAATAATACTTGCGTTGCTCCTTTAGCTTTTAAATGTCTTGAGAGTTCTTCTTGATCACGAAAAGCTCCAGTATTATCGATTATCAAAGCATTTTTTATTCCGTACTGTGTGTAGTCTATATCTTCTGGATTTTTAGCAGAAATGATAGGTATTGTTATTCCGTTTAAAACAAGCGCAGCTTTTTCAAGGTCAATATCTACTAGCCCCTCAAAATCTCCGTGTATAGAATCGTTGCGTAGTAAGCTGGCTCTTTTCGCTAAGGTTTTTTGGTTTATGTCATCTCTTGTAACTATTGCACGTAAGCGGAGTTGCATACCAGCACCGACTTTATTTACTAACTCCCTTGCTAATAATCTGCCTATACGACCAAATCCATAAAGAACTACATCGCGAGGCTCGAAAGACTGATGTTGATTTGCTAGGCTGAGTTTTTCTGCTAGAAAGCTGTAAAGAGCCTCGCTGTTTATTTGTTCCTGTCTGACTTCTAGCGCTAGTGTTCCAATATCTATTCTAGAAGGCAAAAGCTCTAGTTGTTGTATGACTTGAGCAATTTCTAAAGTTTCGAATACAGTAACTGCTCTTTGTGTTAATGACTTGGAGTTTTGATGTAGATTAAGAATGGCGCTGACTCTACGATCGACTAGCTGATTGCGAAATAGTACGAGTTCGATAGCATCATTAAACCAGAGATCGCTAAGGATTTTGATGAGTTTAACTGTTGCATTCTGTTTGGTTTTGTAATTGCTTATTTCTTGTTCAAAAGGTGTGGTTTGTATCATCTTAATAGTTATAAAAGATTGTGCCACAAACTTAGGTATTACAGTGATGTAAAACCATTTATTTTGAATAATTAGTAATTTTTAGGTTTGTTTACATATTAAATATGTGTTTTTAATAAAAAATAGCGGTATTTTTTTGTAATTTTAAATTTTAGTTGTTTTTGTTAAGTTTTCAGTAAACTGTTTTTTACTAAAATCCATTTATTAGGTTAAGCTGGTTTTAAATAATAGTTTATGTAGAAACTTAATCATCCTCTATTAAAAATAGTTCAGATGCTATATGGTCTGCTAGAAGTTTCCCTTTGTTGGTAAGTGTATAGTGATTTTCTATCATTTGGACGTCTTTTGTCGCTATAAAAGGGGTTATCTGTTTAGCTATATGTTGCAGGACGTCTTGACCAAAATTGTTTTGTATTGTATTTAAACTTATCCCCCACATGGTCCGCAATGAAGTCATAAGATACTCGTTTATGCGATCGTAGAATGATAGGTTTTCGCTTTCTGCAAATGGCTTTTCATTTTTTATGCCTTCTATATATTTTGCATTATTTGAGATATTCCAATGTCTTGATAATCCATTGAAAGAATGGGAGGAGGGCCCTATACCAAGATAGTGTTTTCCTAACCAATAGTTAGTGTTGTGTTTTGCATATTTTTGATTTTTTGCAAAGTTGGAAATCTCGTAATGATCATATCCTTGTGAAGAGAGTGCTTCAATAAGCATTGTCATTTGTACAGCACTTTGCGAATCTTGGATTGGGGCTGTTTTTCCTTGCTTGATAAAATGAGCTAAAGCTGTTTTAGCTTCAATAGTCATAGCATAAGACGAGATATGCGGTATTGAGAAGTCTACTAATTTGGCTATATTGCTTTGCCACTTTTCATTGGTTAGTAAGGGGTAACCATAAATTAGATCTGCTGTGACGTTCTGAAAACCGGCATCCTGGACAGTCTTTATTGCCGTTTCGGCTTCAGTTGAGTTATGTGCACGGTTCATCCAGCGTAAATCTTCCTCAAAAAATGACTGAATACCAATACTGAATCTATTTATAGGTGTGTTTTTTAGACTTTGTACCTTTTGTAGATTGAGGTCATCAGGGTTAGCTTCCAATGTTATTTCAGCGTCATGAGCAAGTACGAAATATTTTGCTACGTAATCTATTAATGCTTTAATTTCATCCGCACTTAATAGTGAGGGGGTGCCTCCTCCGAAGTAGATCGAATGAATATTCTGATCTTGTAAATAATGGTTGCGCAGAGTGATTTCATCTTTTAAAGCCTGTAGGATTTCAGATTTGTACTTTAGAGAGGTGGTAAAATGAAAATCACAGTAATGACAAGCTTGTTTACAGAAAGGAATGTGAAAGTAAATCATAGTGCAAAGATACGAATGAGCAATATATATATGCACATCTATAACCAATGCGCATATATATACTTTTGTGTTTGCTTTATCTTCTAGTGATTTTGAAAATATTCATATCATGCGTTGTAGGATATGAATATTTTCAAAGTGATGATCATTTTATAATGGTCACTGATCTTACTTTGATACTTCTTTTATATTGTTGGTGTGGTCAATATCTGCTAGTCGTTTGGTGGGATCAATTTCTGCCTTTTTTACTTTTTTGTTTAAATGTATTGTATATGTCGGTTTTGTCCAAAACCAATCTGTAAGTACTGTCCATTTTACGTCATTGTATAGCGCGTAAGTTTCTTTTTGTTTTTCGCCTCTCATTTCTCGTAGTGGGATATAGAAAAGTTCTTTAGAACCGTCTTGATACTCGACTAATAGGTCAATTGGCATTGCAATATCAGACTTATTTTCTATTTCAATCTCTCTATCAGTAATTTTGTTTATACTGTAATCTATTGTTCGTGTAGTATTGATAAAAAGGTTGAAGTACCATTTTAGGTTAATACCAGAGATATCTTCTGCCACTCGTTTAAAATCATTAGGCGTTGGGTGTTTAAATTTCCAGATTTCATAGAATTTTAAGAAAGTTTTGTCTAAATTTTCTTTTCCAATAATATAGCCTAGTTGCTCGGCCATTACTGCTCCTTTGTTATAGGCTTGATTACTATAGGCATAGTTGGTTTTGTAATAATCTGCTAGTAGACTCATAGGTTCTTCTTTTCCTGATAAAGCTAGCTTGTAATATGCACGATAGGCGTTAATTACGGGGTTTGTATCCAGACTTCCTTTTCTTTCGAACAAATGCTGAAAAGCTATGTCTTGGATATAACTTGTGAACCCCTCATCAAACCATTCATCGACAGTTTCGTTAATCCCAAAAAGATGTTGATACCAGGAGTGTGCAGCTTCATGAAAAATTACGTCGACAAGACTTTTAATATTTCTTCCGCCTGTAACTAGTGTTGCTGTTCCATATTCCATGCCACCATCTCCACCTTGTACGATGCTGTATGTTGGCCAAGGATAAGCTCCGTAACGAGCCTCGCAAAAGTCAAAAAACTCGGTTGCTAATTTTAGGGCTATATTCCAGTTTTCTTTAACTTCGTTGTTGGTTGGAATATAAGCTGTATATACTGTGACGCCCCCATTGCTTTTTGCGGAGTCAATAACAAGTTTTGGATCTGCTGCCCATGCGAAATCGTGTATGTTTTCAGCTTTGAAGTTCCAGCTAGCTTTGCCATTTTTTGATTTTATGGTAGCATTATTTTGATAGCCTTTAACTTCATTCGGGTTTTGGAGTTTGCCAGATGCGCCAATAACGTAAGTAGGGTTAATATGTATTGTTACATCAAAATTTCCGAAAGGAGCCACAAACTCACGGGCGACGTATTCGTCCAGGTGCCAGCCGAACTCATCAAAATGTGCCATTTTAGGATACCACTGAGCCATGGATAATGCGACGTTCTCGGCAGAATTTCGGCCACTACGGCGGATCTGTTCTGGCACCTGTGCATCCCACTCCATATTGAAAGTTACTGTTTCTCCCGCTAAAATTGGTTTTGAAGGAGTAACTTCTAGTATTGTACCATCTATTGTAAAATTAGCTGCTACGCCGTTTACCGTTAAATTTTGGATGTTTTGATATCCTATTTGATCAGGTGTTAATGTAGCTATTTTACTTTGAGTTTTTGGTTTATCGGACGTTCCGATATTTTTTATCATGCGACGATCTGGGTCGGTGATATTGGATAATCTGTAATCCATCATGCTACCTGGTTGAAAAGCATTGAAGTAGAGATGGAAGTATACTTTTGATAGATTCTGGTTGGAGTTGTTGCTATAAGCTAAGGACATTTTTCCGTCGTAACGGTAATTGTTGTCGTCGACATTGATATCCATTTTATAGTCTACGGTTTGTTGCCAATAGCCGGCTCGCTGTGCGAATAAGAAGTTGCCTGCTGTTAAAAGACACAAAATCAATAATTTTCTCATATTGGTCATACTTTAATTTTACATATAATAGTATTCCACGCCATGTTGTCGTAACTGATGAATAAGACTGTCTAGATCGTCCATTCTTTCAAACAGTTTATTGCGCCAATATCTTTGTGGAGATTTCTTTTCTCTTAAAAAAAACATAATTAAGTTTCCGCCTGATCGAGGCACGTTCCTAAGGTATTTGATGTCTGCTAGCTTGATAATTTCTTCTTGTTTTTTTTGGGGGAAACGAATGTGTAGATTTTTGCCTGTTAAGGTCCATTCGGAATGGTTTCTACTAAGTCGTGTACTTAAATATATGAGTATAGGCAGTGTTAATAAAACGCTTAGTATTTTTGCTATTTCAATGATAGGTAGACGTGCAATGATAGTTGTCACAAGCGATACGCCTACCAATAGAAAAATCATATATCGACCTCGATGTAATGTTGCAATATGGAATGTTTGGCTTGTCATTTGGCCAAAAATAAGAAAGAGTGGCCAAATAGCCACTCTTTCTGTGAAATATCCTAATTATTAATGTTTAATTCGAAGAAGGATTAATATATTCTCCTTTGGTATTGATGTATAATATGTTCTCGTCTTCATTTTCATAGACTGTAGCTATTCCTTCGGTAAAAGGTGTCGCATACATAAACTTAAATGGAATAATAACTTTTTCATTACTATTGATATATCCATATTTTCCATCTTGGATGGCTAATAATAAACCGTTTTCATTAGCATCACAAATAAATTCATAGTTGCCTGTCGATATTTTGTTGGACTTTAAATTTAAAAACTGATATTTATCTCCTTCATAAAAAATTAGTGATTCTTTTGTGTAATCCAATATACTTTCAAACTTGGCAGGGACGATAACCTTTCCATTCATGTCAAAGACACCTTGTTTTCCTGCTTCTGTAAATATAGAGAAACCGTTTATGAAGAAGTTTATAAACTCATATTTGGCAGGTACTATAATTTTTTGTTCTAAAGTCATTAATCCCATAAGTTCTGATTCACTAAACATTATGTAGTTTGTTTCTGGATCAAAACTTAGGTAGTCCCATTGAAAAGGAATGATTTCTGTTGTATTAACATCTATAACACCATATTTGGCATCCTGGTTAACTGCAATAGCATAATTTCCTTCGAATGGGGAAATGTACGAATATATAGCTTCTGTAATAATGTTATAATCAGCATCACGTATACCCACATTGTAGCTAATGCTATCCGTGTATGTGAATAAGCCATGACCAAGATCTGTTTCCTCGTGGTCTGTATCCTCTGTTAATGAATAGTTTTCGGGTATTTCAAAAAGGGCTTGGTTAAATTCTACTTCCTCCACAATACTTGCATTTAATTCAACACCAAATGAATTAATGGATAAAGCTGCCCCTGGAACCTGATTTAAATAGGCGTATTCATTCCAATAAAAAGTAGGGATTTCTTCCGTATACCAGATTTTTATTTCTGATGTTTCGTCAATGTTACCTTCGTAGTCGTCTAGATTTATTTTAATCATAGCAAGTTTACAAGTATAACCAGCTATGTTTTTTGTGCTGTCTTTTAAAAATTGAACTTGAAAATTATCAGTGTTGCTGTCTAAACCTTGTTCCTCTATGAAGGGAGATATAGCTATTTCTGTTTGGCTATAACTTTCTATCTCTGGATAAAGTATGTAAGATTGTTTATTTACTTTATCTGTAATTTGGATATGTTCGCTAAGTATATTTGTTACTACTCGTATATGCTCTTGATTTACCCAAGCTTGTACTGGGGACAAATCTTCTGCTGTAAACGAATCTGATAGGCCTTGTAATATTTCTGTTGATAAACTATTCTCATCTTTTACTTGACTTATGAGTTGTGATAAGTCAAGCTGATAGCTTATTTTGTAAGTTTTGCTTTGAGCAAATAAGTTGTTGCTAATTGTGAAAACACATAGCAAAGAAAAAAGAAACTTGCGCATTTGAAAAGTTTTAGTCGGCAAAAGTGGTAAAAAAATATTAAACGCAAATGGAAAATTTTATTTAAGTGTAGATTCTTGTTAAGTTTTGAAATCGAGAAGACGATTGGTGAGGAAAATAAAAGAGGTTGCAGTGACTTCAACTACAACCTCTTTTGATTTTATTAGTTATTTTTGATTATTTCATTAAGGATTAAAACTGAAAATATCTTTCCGGATTTAACTTTCGGTCATGTTGTAATACTTCATAATGCAGATGTGGCCCAGTACTTCTTCCAGTACTACCTAATAGTCCAATAGTTTCTCCTACGTCGACTCGCTGGCCTCGTCTTACCTTTGTTCTGTTTAAATGTGCATACCTTGTTTCATAACCATTTTTATGTTGTACCATTACGACATATCCATAGTCACCTTTATAGCCGGCGAAGGTTACTGTACCATTAGCAGTTGCCTTAACTGGATCACCTGTTCTTCCCTTTAAGTCTACACCAGAATGCATTTCACGACCTCTATTTGTAAATGGGTTTCGTCTATAACCAAAACGGGAGGTTATTCTACCATGATGTGGAATGCCAAATGGAATGCCCTCAAGTTTAGACTCTAGCTCTTTGAGTTGTTTGTCATAAAAATTAGACAGTTCTACAAGGTCATCTTCTTTTTCTATGGGGCCTCCCACATTTTTCATTTTAATTTCTTTCAATCCTCTTTTCTTCATTTTCTCATTTATGCGCTCAAGTGTACTGTCTATTGCATAAAATGATTTCTTCATTTGCTCGGTGGTCATTTGATTATTCATCTCCTCCAAACCAAGTTGGTGGTTTTCCTGTGTCAGCTCCCGTATTTTTTTGTCATAAACTGCAGTGTACTCTGCTGTTGTATTAAGCTTTACGAAATATGCGAGTGATACTCCTCCTGCTATAATACACATTAATAAGGTGATACTTATTTTTTGCCAATGCTTTAATATAAAAGTAGGGACTTGTATTTCTTTGGCAGAAGTGCCGTCTTGTTCAATAAAAAGAATAGCAGTTTTTTTCTTTAACATCGTCAATAATAAAAACAGTTTTTAAATGATACGGCTACAAATGTATATTTTCAAGTCGCTTATTTTTTAATTTTCACCTTTTTTAACAATTTTAACATTTGCTTTGATAGAGAAAAAATCTCCACCTTTGCGTATGTTGTTCGCCGAAAATTTAATTAGTTGGTATGCAGAGAACGCTCGAGATCTGCCTTGGAGAGCTAGTAAAGACCCTTATGTAATATGGCTTTCTGAAATTATTCTTCAGCAAACCCGTGTCGAACAAGGGCTACCTTATTTTTATAGTTTTATTGAAGCTTATCCAAATGTAACAAAGTTTGCGGAAGCACCCGAAGAAGATATTTTAAGAATGTGGCAAGGATTAGGCTATTATTCTAGAGCGCGAAATATGCATAAGGCTGCAAAAGTTGTAGTAGAAGAGTTAGGGTCTGTTTTTCCGTCCGCATATATGGATCTTATTAAACTGCCAGGTATAGGTGAATATACTGCAGCAGCGGTTTCTTCTTTTTCTATCAATGAAGCTAAAGCTGTTGTGGATGGTAATGTTTATCGGGTTCTTTCGCGTTATCTAGGCATAGAGGAGCCTATAAATTCTACGAAAGGGAAGAAGATTTTTGCTAAGGTTGCATACGAGTTATTAGATAAAGATAATGCGGACTTGTATAATCAGGCAATTATGGATTTTGGGGCATTACAATGTAAACCTAAGAATCCTTTATGTAACACATGTGTTTTTCGGTTGACATGTGTGGCACTACGTGATGAAAGTATTTCTCGACTTCCTGTAAAGTTAAAGGGAAAACCTAGTCGAAATAGGTATTTTCATTATTTTTTGATTTTTTCCGATAATAAATTGTTAATGTCGAGACGTGGTGAGGGAGATGTGTGGACTAATTTGTATGAATTCCCTATGATTGAGACCAATCAAGATTATTCGGCTAATGAGCTTCAAGGTGCGCAATTATTTGATTCTCTCTTTAAAAGAGATGTTAAACTACAGCTTATTGGTAAGCCTATAAAACATGTGTTAAGTCATCAAAATATTTATGCTCGCTTTTACCTTGTTGATAATGAGAGTTCTTTGAAAGATCTTAAAAACAATTGGGATTACGTTTTGTTAGAAAAATTAGATAGCTTAGCAAAACACAAACTTATATTTTCTTTTCTTGAGGAGAATAAACAACTGATTAACTCTAAATTTTAAATTATGGCAAGTGTAAATAAAGTGATTTTAGTAGGGCATTTGGGCAAGGATCCAGAAGTGCGTTATTTAGACGGCAACGTGACTGTTTGCAGTTTTCCTTTAGCTACTTCAGAAACGTATAATAAAGATGGTGTAAGGATGCAGCATACTGAATGGCATAATATCGTGATGTGGCGGAACTTGGCGGATTTAGCTGCTAAATTTCTGAAAAAGGGGAAGTTAGTATATATTGAAGGTCGTTTACGTACGCGTAATTTTGAAGATAGGGAAGGGACGCGTAGATATGTAACAGAAATCGTTGGTGATAGTTTTAAATTGCTAGGTCGTGCATCAGATTTTGAGCCTACAGGTAAGTCCGAAGTTGCTCGAGAATCTTCTTTCGAAGAAGAAAAAGATATAGAGGTTGATTTTACAGAAAATAATGATGACACAAGTGGCTTGCCTTTTTAGAAGTGAAGTTTTTTCAAGTTAAAATACAGCTAGCGTAATCGGAGATTATAATATTTGCTGTATCTTTGCTTTTATGTTGCAAAATAAGATACAACAATATACCGAAGAAATAAATCGGTTAGCTCCTTCGTCTTCAGTTGAGGTTGAGGAGTTTCGCTTAAAATACTTAGTGGCTAAGGGACTTGTTAAATCTTTGTTTGAGGAGTTTAAGACTGTTTCTAGCGAGGAAAAAAAGACGTTAGGTAAAGTCTTAAACGAATTTAAACAGTTAGCAGAAAGTAAATATGCAGAGTGGCAAACTGTTTTTTCTGATAACTCGGGGGTAGGCTTGCAACGTGAGGAGGGAGATTTAACCTTACCAGGTGAGGGGGTAGAACTTGGTTCTAGACATCCTATATCTTTAGTCCGCAAAGAGGTCGTGGCTATCTTTAGAAAACTTGGCTTTGTAGTTTCTGAGGGGCCGGAAATTGAAGATGACTGGCATAATTTTTCAGCGCTAAATTTTCCCCCTGAGCATCCTGCTCGTGATATGCAAGATACTTTTTTTGTTGAAAAGAGAGAAGGTAATGATATGGCATTGCGAACGCATACTTCTTCTGTGCAGGTGCGTATGATGGAAATGGGGAAGCCTCCTTTTAGAGCTGTTATGCCAGGGAGGGTCTATCGTAATGAGGCTATTTCAGCGCGAGCACATTGCTTCTTTCATCAGATAGAAGGGTTGTATGTCGATGAAAATGTTTCATTTGCGGATTTAAAACAAACTTTATTTTATTTTGTTCAGGAGCTTTACGGAGAAGGTACAAAAGTGCGTTTTCGTCCATCATATTTTCCGTTTACAGAGCCATCTGCTGAAATGGATATATCGTGTAGTATCTGTAAAGGAAAAGGATGTAATCTTTGTAAGCAATCTGGTTGGGTAGAAATATTAGGTTGTGGTATGGTTGATCCCAATGTTTTGGAAAATTGTGGTATTGATAGTGAAAAATATTCGGGTTTTGCATTTGGAATGGGTATTGAGCGTATAACAAATCTGAAGTATGAAATCAAAGATTTACGTCTTTTTTCAGAAAATGACGTACGTTTCCTTTCTCAGTTTGAGACAGAGCTGGTCTAGTTATGTTAAGCAGAGGTATTTGTTACTCGATTCTCTTTGTGTTACTTTTTTTTTATAGTTGTGGTGGTAGCTCTTGTAATGTGGTGCCTAATGTTATAGTAAATTCCAGTTTTAGTAAAGCAACTCACAACGATGCTTTTGGAGTTGGAGGTTACGCTTATGTTGAAGGAGGGGTTGCAGGATTAATTGTATATAATATGGGGACATTGAATCAGCCTAAATTTATAGCCTACGATCGTTGTAGTACAGTGAATCCTGAAAAACGTAATAGAGTTGTTGTGAAGGGCGCGCTTATTGTTGATGAGGTGTCGGGGGCAAAGTGGCTTTTGCAAGATGGCTCGCCAGCTGATGTGGCAGAATGTCCCTTAAAACCATATTATGTTAGTGGAAGTGGAGAGCTACGTTATTATATTCAGAATTAAGTTATGGAAAGTGAAGAAGTTGTATTGTCTATAAAAAAAACAGCTCGTGAGCTGTTTCGACGATATGGCTATAATAAAACGAGCGTTAGTCATTTGGCGAAGCAAGCTCATATTAGCAAAGCCACTTTTTATAAATATTTTGCCAGTAAAGAATTGATTCTTCATGAAGTCTTGATGGATTATATTCGGGAGGGAGTTCAAGATATTTTAGACAAAAACGTCAGGGAAAGAGATCTTTCTACATTTTTAGCTAATACAATTTTGCGTGTTAGCCGAGTTACTTATACTGTTTGTAACGAGTTTGTTGGTTGGGGATTTATTCGTGAATCTGCTAATGCGCAAGAGTATTTAAAGACCTTGTCTGATGACTTAGAGTTTTTGTTGTTAAGCTCATTTATCCAAAATGAAACCATTGCGGGGACAGTTCCGGAAGATCGGTTGACATTTTTGATTAAGTCCAGTAAAAACATTGTTTTTTCTTTCGCTTTTACAGCAGTGACAGACGCAGATGTGCGAAAAAACTTTATCTCCTTCCAAAAGGAAATTTTACCTTATTTAGTTCAAGCAGCTCTAATATAATTTTTTTCTTATAATTCTCTAAGTTAACTTTCCTGCTTACTCTTTACTTTAGTGAGGATGGTCGTTTCTGATTTAAGCTGGAGATAAAATGTAATTAGGGTAGTAGCCTTTCATATTTCGTTTCTATTACTGTGTCTGATTGTTCGTCAAAAAATGTATTTTTGCGCTATTATGAGAAGAAGAATTCCGCAGGATAAAAAGTTTGTATCCGATGTCCGTATAGTCGATATCGCAGAAGAGGGTAAAGGGGTGGCTAAGCAAGATGAGCTAGTTATGTTTATTGAACGAGCTGTGCCCGGTGATTTGGTTGATGTGGAGTTACTACGTAAGAAAAAAAACTTTTTGGAAGGCCGGGTTACGCACATTAAAGAGTCGTCGAAACATCGAGTAACACCTTTTTGTGAATATTTTGGAACCTGTGGAGGCTGTAAGTGGCAACATATGCATTATGATGCACAACTTCTGTTCAAGCAACAGCACGTTGATAATGCTTTGCGTCGCCTAGGCAAAGTAGATACTGCTTGTATGGAGCCTATTTTAGGATCTGCGGAGACTGAATATTATAGAAATAAATTAGAGTATACGTTTTCTAACAAACGTTGGCTTACCTCTATTGATGAAGAGGTGGATACGAATGAAAGAGATGCTTTGGGTTTTCATATCCCAGGACGCTTTGATAAGATATTAGATATCAACCATTGTTATTTACAGCAAGATCCTTCTAATATGCTCCGCAATGCAGTGCGTGATTTTGCAATTGCGCATGAGATATCTTTTTATGACCTTCGAGAACATGAGGGGGCATTACGTAATTTAATAATAAGGACTTCATCAACGGGAGAGGTTATGCTAATTGTTGTTTTTGCATATCCTGAGGAGGGGCAGGTCGAATTATTAATGGACTTTATAAAGAATGAATTCCCTACATTAGCCTCCTTGTTGTATATTGTAAATCAAAAACGTAATGATACTATTTTTGATCAGGAAGTAGAGATTTATTCTGGTAGAAATTTTATATACGAGGAAATGGATGGCCTGAAGTTCAAGGTCGGAGCAAAGTCTTTTTACCAAACGAATTCAGCGCAAGCTCATGAGTTGTATAAAATAATACTTGATTTTGCTGATTTTAAAGGGGATGAGTTAGTCTATGATTTGTATACAGGAGCTGGTACAATAGCAAATTTTGTGGCGAGATCAGTAAAAGAGGTAGTGGGTGTCGAATATGTAGCATCGGCAATAGAAGATGCTAAAATTAACTCTTCGCTAAATGGTGTTGAAAATACAAAATTTTATGCGGGAGATATGAAGGATGTGCTTACAAGTGATTTTGTATTACAGAATGGAAAACCAACGGTTATTATCACAGACCCACCGCGAGCAGGGATGCATGCTCAAGTGGTGAGTCGTATTTTGGAGATTGAAGCTCCTAAGGTGGTTTATGTAAGCTGTAATGTGGCTACGCAAGCAAGAGATTTAGCTGTCTTACAAGAGAAATATGAGGTTGTTCGTATTAAACCGGTGGATATGTTCCCTCATACGCAGCATGTTGAAAACGTAGTCCTTTTACATCTGAAAAGATAAAATTATTTAAAAATCAGAAAAAACAACATGGATATTGAAGATCTAATGGCAGGAAATCGTTCGTATGGTGACGATTCACAGAAACCAAGTCCACTGAAGAGTTTAAAACGTGATCTTGATTTTTATAGCGAATCGATTAAAGAGGTTTCTAGAGAAGTAATTGCTGAGGGCTATACGTTATATCCAATATTTATTGCTCATCAGCATGAGGTCAATGTGGGTGAGCCTATACTTTTGAGGGAGGAGCTAGGGACACAGTGGAGTATACATGTAAGTTCACTAGAGGAGTTTTTGGATAAAGGTTTGGTTCAAGAAGATAGGAAAGACTATTTTATAAAGAGTTATAAAGCGGCAGGTGATTTTATGTGTCTTTTTGTTGTTGTTCCCGAAGGGGCTAATTTTGTTTTTTATCCTTATCATTAAATCGCTGTGGATTTATCACTTTTTAACATATTCTCAATTAAACATTTGTTACTTTTAAATAAATGTATTTACAGATAAAACATGTCTTTTTACTGTCTTTCGTAGCAGTAGTAGTGTCTTTCATTCCTTTTGTAGTGTCTGCTCAAGGTGGTGGTATATCGGGGATTGTTCTGAAGAAGGGTAGTAGTGTTCGTTTATCGGATGTAAATGTGGTAAATACACGTACAAATAAGCGTGTCACAACAAATACATTTGGAGTGTTTATTATCGAAGCGTCTGTTGGGGATAGCTTATCTTTTACGAAAACAGGATATGGTCCTATTAAGACTGCTGTTTTTACGCAGGATGACATTTTGATCGAGATGCAAGAGGGGCTTACAATCGAAACGATTGTAGTTAGTAGGTTAAGTAAGGAAGCAGAAATGAGGGATATGCTTGATGATTACTCGAAAAAAGGGGTTTACAATGGAGGGAAAAATACTTTAGGGACGTATTTAGGAAGCCCGGCTACAGCGCTATATAATCTGTTTGGCCGAGATGCAAAGAATGCGAAGCGCTTTTCTAAATTAATGGATAGAGAGATTGAAGAAAGTGGTGTAGACCGTGTTTTTAATAAAACATCTGTTTCAGAATTAACGGGGTTAGAAGGTGACGAATTACAGTCCTTTATGGATTTATATCGACCTAGTTATAGCCGGGTTCAATACTGGGGACAGTATGACTTTATGAATTATGTTAAAACTTCTTTGGAGACTTGGGATAAAAACGGAAGACCAAAGTCTGTTCGTTTACCAAAATTAGAGATTCCGCCACAAGAGCGGTAATTGAAAAATTAGCTAAGTTTGTTTTTTGGCACTTGCTTTGTTCTCTATTATTGAGATTGTTTTTCTTTATTAAACTTGTATTGAATATGAAATTAAATAAAAAAATAGCCGTTTACGGTTTGTCTGTGGCAACATCAGTTATGTTGTTGACGAGTTGTAGTACTATTCAAAATGCAAGCAACACGACTAAAGGTGCGGGTATTGGCACGGCTGCCGGTGCCGGTTTAGGTGCATTGATTGGTGGGAAGGCGGGGAATACAGCTATCGGTGCTATTGCTGGAGCAGCAATAGGAGGGGTAGCTGGTGGCTTGATTGGAAAGAAAATGGATAGGCAAGCACAGGAAATTGAAAATACAGTAGCTGGAGCTGAAGTTATTAAAGCTGAAGAGGGTATTATTGTTAAATTCGATCAAGGTATTTTATTTGATTTTAACAGTTCAACGCTTAAAGCAGAAGCAAAAACGAATATTGGTAACTTGATTGCAACTTTAAATAAAGAACCAGATACAGAAATTTTAGTTATAGGTCATACTGATAATGTGGGGAGCTATGAAGCGAATCAAAAAGTCTCAGAATCCAGAGCTGCTGCAGTGCGTACATTTGCGATATCTCAAGGCATGGCTTCATCTCGCATTAAAACGGAGGGGAAGAATTATTCTGAACCATTGGCATCTAATGATACAGAGTCTGGACGTGCAGAAAATCGTCGTGTCGAGATCGTTGTAGTCGCTGGTGATAAAATGATTAATTCGGCTAAAGAAGAGGCGGGTTATTAGTTTCTTTGAGGATATTTTTGGAGTAAGGGGGCTGTGAATATAGCTCCCTTATTTTTTTATCAGATATTTTTTGTTTTTTGTTAAAAAAACCTTAAAGTCTGCCATTGTGGCATAATTTTAAGTTTTTATTCTTAACTTTGTTCTCTTTTAAATTGAGTCATGATTGAATTAGGGCATACTACAAAAACACATGATGAGTCTCGTCAAGGGGAAGCATTAGAATTGTTACCTACCGGAAAGTCTACCGGGAGAAAGCTATATATTGAAAGTTACGGTTGTCAGATGAATTTTTCTGACAGTGAAATAGTCGCGTCGATATTGGTGGATAATGGGTTTGAAACTACAAAAGACTATAAGGAAGCGGATGTGGTTTTTATTAATACATGTTCGATTCGGGAAAATGCTGAGCAGCGGGTGCGTAATCGTTTGAAAGAATTTGAATCTGCGAAGGCTAAAAATCCAGGCATGATTGTAGGCGTTTTAGGTTGTATGGCTGAGCGTTTGAAGGCTAAATTCCTAGAAGAAGAGAAGTTGGTAGATGTAGTGGTAGGGCCGGATGCTTATCGAGATCTTCCGAATTTGATAGATCAGGTTGATGATGGTGCTAAAGCTGTGAATGTTCTTCTGTCAAGAGAAGAAACTTATGCAGACATTAACCCTGTAAGGTTAAATTCTAATGGTATTTCTGCCTTTATTTCTATCATGCGCGGCTGTGACAATATGTGTTCGTTTTGTGTTGTTCCTTTTACCCGTGGGCGTGAGCGGAGTAGGGATCCTCACTCTATTGTAAAGGAAGCTCAGGAGCTTTTTGATGCTGGTTATAGAGAGGTTACGCTATTAGGCCAGAATGTTGACTCTTATAAGTATAGCCCTATTGTGAAAGAAGGAGAAGAGTCTTTGCCTGTCGTAAATTTTGCGCAGCTTCTAGCTTTGGTTGCTGAGGTTAGCCCAGAGATGCGTGTTAGATTTTCGACTTCGCATCCGAAAGACATTACTGATGAAGTGTTACATATGATAGCGAATTATGAAAACATATGTAAATATATTCATTTACCTGTGCAGTCTGGTAATTCACGTGTATTGGAATTGATGAACAGAACATATGATAGAGAGTGGTATATGGAAAGAATAGACGCTATACGTCGTATTATTCCAGACTGCGCTATATCTACTGATATTATAACGGGGTTCTGCTCTGAAACAGAGGAAGAGCATGCAGAAACTTTATCCATTATGGATTATGTGAAATATGATTTTGCATATATGTTTGCTTATTCTGAGCGTCCTGGAACTCTGGCTGCTAAACGTTATGAAGATGATGTGCCAGAGGATGTGAAGAAAAGGAGGTTGACAGAAGTTGTTAATAAACAGCAGGAGCATAGTTTGTACCGTCTGCAGGATTATGTCGGTAAAATACATAAAGTGCTAATAGAAGGTTATTCCAAACGTTCTGATGCTGATTATTGTGGAAGGAATGATCAGAATTCTATGGTTGTTTTTCCGGTGGACGAACGTTTTAAGCCAGGAGAATATACTAATGTTTTAGTTGAACGCTGCACTTCGGCAACACTTATCGGTCGCATTGTACACTAAAGTTGTATTGTAAAAGAGGAAAGAGTGGATAATCAAGATATAAAGAATAGATTTGGTATTATAGGTAACTCGCCTTTATTGAATCGTGCTATAGATGTAGCCAGACAAGTGGCTCCGACAGATATTTCTGTTTTAATACAGGGAGAAAGTGGAGCGGGGAAAGAGGTTTTTTCGCATATTATACATCAGTTAAGTGCTAGAAAACATGGACCATTTATAGCTGTAAACTGTGGGGCTATACCGGAGGGGACTATTGATTCTGAGTTGTTCGGGCATGAGAAAGGTTCATTTACTGGAGCTCATGAGGCTAGAAAGGGATATTTTGAGGTAGTTGATGGGGGAACTATTTTTTTAGATGAGGTTGGGGAGCTTCCACTAGGTACCCAAGCACGGTTGTTGCGTGTTTTGGAAACAGGTGAATATATCCGAGTGGGGTCGTCGAAAGTTCAGAAGACAAATGTTCGTGTAGTTGCTGCTACGAATGTTGATGTTTATGAGGCTGTTAAACGAGGTAAATTTCGTGAGGATCTTTATTATCGTTTGAATACGGTTCCCTTACGTGTGCCTTCTTTGAGGGAACGTAAGGAGGATGTTAACTTGCTTTTTCGTAAATTTATAGTTGATTTTTCTGATAAATACCGTAGTCCTAGTGTTCAACTTACGCCTGAAGCTCAGGAGTTGTTGATGAATTATACTTGGCCCGGAAATGTTAGGCAATTGAAAAATATAGCTGAGCAGATTGCTGTATTAGAAAAGGAGCGTATAGTTGATGTGGATAACCTAGCCAAATATTTACCAACGGAAACGGTTTCTAGTTTACCTGTTTTTGTGAAAGGAAATACGAAAGATGATTTTTCTGAAAGAGATCTGTTATACAAGGTTTTGTTCGATATGAAAAAGGATATGGTTGATCTGAAGAAGCTTGTTGTAGAGTTAATTCAGAATGGCGTTAATCCCGGTACATTTGAACAAAATTCACCTTATATTAGCCAGTTATATAATGAAGTGACGCCTGGTGCTGCTAATTTGTTGGGGGAGGAGCATCGACAACCTACTATTACCATTCATAATCCAACGCAGAACGTGAAGCCAGGGGCAGATTATATGTCGTATGAAACTCAAGAAGCTGAAGAGGTTGAAGAGTCATTGTCTTTGGTTGAGAAAGAATCTGATTTGATTAAAAAAGCGCTAAAGAAGCATAAAGGAAAACGAAAAGCTGCAGCGCAAGAATTAGGTATATCCGAACGTACTTTGTATAGGAAAATAAAGGATTTAAATTTAGATTGATATGCGTAATAGTTTGTCTGCTTTGTTTTTTGTATTGATTTTGTTTTTTGCTCAGAGTTGCGGGGTGAAATATGGTTTTACTGGAGGATCAATACCAGAAAATATGAAAACTGTTAATGTGCAATTTTTCGAAAATATTGCTCCCATGGTTTATGCAACTTTAGGTCAAAATTTCACGGAAGGTTTGAAGGAACGTATTCGAAATCAATCGCGTCTAAGTCAGGTGAGTGGAAATGCTGACGCTATGTTTGAAGGAGTTATCACAGGTTATGATATTACCCCTGCTGCTGTTGAAGCAAATACAGATCGTGCGGCTTTAAATCGTCTGACAATTACTGTAAAAGTTAAATATACAAACAATTTGGATGAGACTGGTGAGAGTAGTTTTGAAGAAACCTTTACACAATATAGAGAATTTGCAGGGCAGGTTCAGGCTCAAGAAGAGTCATTGAACGTGGAAATTATAAAGTTATTGACAGAAGACGTATATAACCGAGCATTTGCAAACTGGTAAATGAATATGGAAAATCAAGATAAAAAAATAGCAACATTGTTTAGAGCGGCGTTAGTAGATCCCAGGCTACTTAGTGATGTAGATTTTGATATGTTGCTTGCTAAATATCCATATTCTCAACCCCTTTATTTTGCAAAAGAACGGCGTAAATTCTTGAACAATAATCTAAATAGTTTAGATTATTGTGCTGTTTTGTTAGCCCCAAGTTCTAGCTGGCTTTATGATTATGTGCAGAAGAGTACGGATGATGTTTTGGAAGGAGGTTTTTCTTTTACTGAAAAAGAAGAATTGATTCAGAAAGATATTGTTGCTATCGAAACTACTTACGAAGAGCCGGTATCTAATTTGTCTATTACTTTAGAAGAGTTGGACCTCAAGGATGAAGCTAAAACTTTAGAGAATCTTGTTCAGGTAGGGATTGGTGGAGGTGATTTTTTTGCGATTCATGATAAGGAGAAATTAGGAGAGGAAGTCGCAGAAGTAGAGGCTTGTGATGAAGATATTAGTTTGTATAATGATGAGCTGATGCCTTATAGTTTTAGGTGGTGGCTTCAGAAAACACGTATGGCTTATGCCGATACGTATCAGCCTTTTGTAGATTTTACTTTGCCAATTAGACAGCGTGTAGATTCGAAAGGGAAAAGGTTGGACGAAGGAATTCTAGACCAGCAGATTAGGGAAAATATTATTCATTTACAACCGCCAGAGGATAAGTTGAGTGACGCAGTGAAGCAGAAAGATGTTTTGTATACCCGTATTGATAAGACGGCAAAAGTTATTGAGAAGTTTATTCTAGAGGAACCACAGATACAACCACCTCAGGCAGATCAGTTAAATACTGAGAATAAAGCGAGAAAGAGTTCAGAAGAACAATTTAATCTAGTGACGGAAACTTTAGCTAATATTTATGCTAATCAGACCATGTATGTTAAAGCAATTGAAGTGTATAAAAAATTAATTTTGAAGTTTCCCGAAAAAAAATCGTACTTTGCGAGCCGAATTAAGAAATTAGAAGAAAAACTATATTAATTATATTAAAAGAGATGCAAACATTTTTAATTGTCCTAGTCATTTTAGTAAGCATATTATTGGCTTTTATGGTACTTATTCAAAACCCAAAAGGTGGCGGTTTGTCTTCAGGCTTTGCTGGAAGTTCAAACTTGATGGGGGTTCAGCGAACAGGAGATTTTTTAGAGAAAGGTACATGGGGACTAGCTATTGCATTGATGATTTTTTGTTTAGCCATTAATATTATTGGGCCTTCGGCAGGAACAGCTAGTAAAGGTGGTTTAAGCGATCAAATTGAAGCGCCTGCGCAAGCATCGCCATTGAATCTAAACCCAGCTCAAGGAACAACTCCGGTAGTTGTGCCGTCGGATTCGACAAAATAGAAAGATATAAATTTAAGTTAAATCGTTAAGCCCCACATAATAATTATGTGGGGTTTTTTCATGGCAATTCGTATCCTCATTTTTATGTAACGATAAGTAGAGATAGTTGTGTGACAGTATGGCATTGATTTTTTAGAAACTGTCAATTGATAGGGGGAATGGTGCAAAAATGTCAAGAATTAGACGATTTATACGTTTGGCATAATTGGTGATGAGAGTTAATCTGAAACAATGTAAATAAAAATAAAACTAAATAATTATGTCATTAAGTATTAAACCTATCGGTGACAGAGTTGTCGTAGAGGCAGCTCCTGCAGAGGAAAGAACAGCTTCAGGGATTTATATTCCGGATACTGCGAAAGAAAAACCATCACAAGGTGTTATTGTTGCAGTAGGGACAGGTAAGCCAGATGAGCCATTAACTGTTAAAGTTGGTGACAAAGTGTTATACGGTAAGTATGCAGGTACTGAAATAACGTATGAAGGCAAAGAATATTTAATTATGCGTGAAGCTGATATATACGCAGTCCTTTAATTAGTCAATTATTAGAATCAATTTCTGAAAAACAAAAAATTAAAAAGAAAACATGGCAAAACAAGTAAGATATAACGTTGAGGCTCGTGATGCACTAAAAAAAGGTGTAGATACATTAGCTAATGTTGTTAAAGTTACATTAGGTCCTAAAGGTCGTAACGTAATTATAGAGAAAAAATTTGGATCTCCATTAATTACAAAAGATGGTGTTTCTGTAGCTAAAGAAATCGAGTTGAAAGATGCTTTAGAGAATATGGGAGCACAGATGGTGAAGGAAGTGGCTTCTAAAACTGCAGATCAAGCAGGTGACGGTACTACAACCGCTACAGTACTGGCGCAGGCTATTATTGCTCCGGGTTTGAAGTCTGTTGCTGCGGGTGCTAATCCTATGGATATTAAGCGTGGTATCGATAAAGCTGTTGCGACTGTGGTGACTAATTTAAGATCACAATCACAGGTTGTTGGTGCTGATAATAATAAAATCAAACAAGTAGCTACTATTTCAGCTAATAATGACGATGTTATCGGTTCTTTAATTGCTCAGGCAATGGAGAAAGTAGGTAATGATGGTGTTATTACTGTGGAAGAAGCTAAGGGAACCGAGACAGAAGTTAAAACTGTTGAAGGTATGCAGTTTGATCGTGGTTACTTATCTCCGTATTTTGTTACGAATTCTGATAAGATGGAGGCTGAATTAGAGAACCCTTACATTTTAATTTACGACAAGAAGATCAGTAACATGAAAGAATTGTTACCTATCTTAGAGAAACAAGTACAAACAGGTAAACCATTATTAATAATTGCTGAAGATTTAGACGGTGAAGCATTAGCTACATTAGTAGTTAACAAAATCCGTGGTTCTCTTAAAGTTGCTGCGGTTAAGGCTCCAGGCTTTGGCGACCGTCGTAAAGCAATGTTAGAAGATATTGCAATCTTAACAGGTGGGACTGTTATTTCGGAAGAAAGAGGTTATAAGTTGGAGAATGCAGAGTTAGAGTACTTGGGTCAGGCAGAAAAAGTATTGATCGACAAGGATAATACAACTATTATCAATGGTTCAGGGGTTGCTGATGATATTAAGGCACGTGTTGGTCAAATTCGTGCGCAAATCGAAACAACTACTTCTGAGTATGATCGTGAAAAACTACAAGAGCGTTTGGCTAAGTTAGCAGGTGGTGTTGCTGTACTTTATGTAGGTGCTACTACAGAGGTAGAGATGAAAGAGAAAAAGGATCGTGTTGACGATGCTTTACACGCGACTCGTGCAGCTGTTGAAGAAGGTATTGTTGCTGGAGGTGGTGTTGCATTTATTCGCGCTACGGCTGCTTTAGCTGACCTTAAAGGTGCTAATGAAGATGAAAATATAGGTATTGATATTATTAAACGTGCTATCGAGGAACCTTTACGTCAGATCTGTAATAACGCAGGCATCGAGGGAGCTGTTATTGTTCAGAAAGTGAAGGAAGGTATAGATGATTTTGGTTACAATGCTCGTACAGATGTGTTTGAGAACTTGATAGGAGCGGGTGTTATTGATCCAACTAAGGTTTCACGTGTAGCTCTGGAAAATGCTGCTTCAGTAGCATCAATGTTGTTGACAACAGAAGCAGTATTAGCTGATGAACCTGAAGAAAATCCAGCCCCAGCTGGTCCACCAATGGGTGGTGGTATGGGTGGAATGATGTAAGATATCATCACGTATAAATAAGTACAAAGAGGTCTCTAATTTTTAGAGGCCTTTTTTTATGATTAAATCCTTGTGAATTGGCTTGGCTGATTTTTTTTGCCATGTTAGCCTAGTATATTATAGTAATAATGTTCAGAAGGATTAGTACAATATAGTCGTATAAATCTATTAAGTAAAGTTATACAAGTGGGTTTGATCTGTTATCTTGTAAGCAGGTGAGGTGAATCAGGGGATTGACTGGCATTTGTTTCAAGCGTAGTGAAATTAAAGGAACTGGCGGAATTGATGTAATGATATTTTTTTGGATAGTATTGTAGTATATTGAATTTAAATATTTTTATAATTTGATGTAAAATAATGGGAACTGATACACAACTTACGCTAGTTTTTATATTTACTATAGGGGGGCTGTTAATTTGGTATGTGATAAAGTATACGGGGAATAAGAAAGTTCTTCTTGAAGATATACCTGATTTGGCTAGAGTTATTGAGGTTTTAGGTAAGAATGTGTCTTTTTTTAAAGAATTAGATAAAAATGCTAGATTTACCTTTGCGGAACGCGTGCATTACTTTTTATCAACCACAAAAATAACGGCAGAGAAGGGAGCCTCGGTAAATGATGAAGACCGTATATTGATAGCTACAAGTGCTACAATTCCTTTGTTTCATTTTAAGTATTGGTCTTATGAGAACTTAGATGAGGTGATCGTATATCCTGAGGGCTTTGATGAACAGTATGGTCTTAAAAATGAAGGCTCTGTTATTTTGGGAATGGTTGGAGAAGGTGTGATGAATCGTAAGATGATTCTTTCTTTAGAAGCGCTACGGAACGGTTTTTTTAATTCGACAGTTTCTCACACGGCTATACATGAATTTGTACATTTGATAGATAAAGCTGATGGTGCAGTGGATGGTGTGCCTGAATATTTAATACCCAAAGAGTTAGTACGTCCTTGGATTAATGAAATGCATGCCAATATAATCAAGATTAGAAATAATGAATCGAATATTAGGGATTATGCTGGAGTAAGTGAAGCTGAGTTTTTTGCAGTGGCGTCTGAATATTTTTTTCAACGGCCTCAGCTTTTAGAAAAGGATCATCCCGAATTATTTGAGTTGTTAACAATGATATATAATCCTGGAAAATTAACATAGTTTTAATATTTATAATATAAAAATGATATAATATTTGTTAACTTTTATCCGTAAAAAGTATTTAACGATTGTTTAACTACTTTTATTTTTATAAGCGATATTTATAATATATTTTATGCAATCATTAAAAGGTAAAACTGCCCTGATAACAGGGGCTGGTAAAGGTTTAGGTAAGGCTATGGCATTGGCATTAGCTAATGAGGGGGTAAATCTGATTTTGTTTTCAAGAACTGAAACAGATTTAAATGCGCTAGCAAATGAAGTGAAGAGAATCAATAATGAACTTAAAGTCGACTATAAGAAAGTAGATGTAAGTGACTTTAGTTCAGTAACTGTAGCAGTTAAAGAGTTAATTGAAAATGGTGTTAATATAGATATATTAATTAATAATGCAGGTATTTTGAAGGTTGGTGGTTTTTTAGAGCTCTCTGTTAAAGAATGGGAGGATGTTTTTAAAGTAAATGTATTTGGTAGTTATTACATGATGCATGAAATTTTACCGCATATGCTAACAAAACAAAGGGGTGATATTATTAATATTGCTTCTACTGCTGGTTTAAAGGGGGCTGCTAAGTTGAGTGCATATGGAGCATCTAAGGCTGCTTTGATAAATATGAGTGAAAGCTTAATGCAAGAGGCGCGTAAATCCAATGTGCGTGTTACTACGGTAAACCCAAGTACTATCGCTACAGATATGACTATAAATGCTGAGTTTACAGATGGTGATGTTGAAAGAGTTTTACAGCCCGAAGATTTAGCCTTTTTAATTGTACAGCATTTGAAGTTGCCACGAAGAGCCTTTGTAAAAGAGGTCGGTTTGTGGTCTACCAATCCATAAATGTTATTTATAGAATAAAAGGAGCCATTATCTTAATTAGGATAATGGCTCTTTAAATTAGGGTATAGTTTCTCTAGCGATTACTGTGAGCTCGATATCAAGTGGTATAAATGAATCTCGTTTTTCTTGTGGGGCAGTCTGGTAGTACCATACTTTTAATTGAAAATATTGGGTTTCTCTTTCCCGAAATATAGTTTGTAGATAAAAAATAGAACGTTAAAAATACTTTTAAAAATCATGATAGGTTTAGTTAAATGAAATTGTTATACCAAAGATAGTAGAGAATATAGTTCTAGTAGGTCTATCTTATGATAAGGTAACAGTCTGGAAGGGAGGGGTAATATAAAAGTATATAGTAATTTCTCTGTTAAGAGGTGGTAGTGTTCCTGATGAAGGTCAGTAACGCCTTTGCAAAAGTAAACTGTGTATTAGTTATGTGTTTTTCTCCTGATAAAACGAAAAAGCAACTCTTTTGAGTTGCTTTTGTAGCCCGTAGGGGAATCGAACCCCTGTTTCAAGAATGAAAATCTTGCGTCCTAACCCCTAGACGAACGGGCCTTAACGCCTTTCGGTGTGCAAATATAGAAAGTATATTTAATAATCCAAAATTATTTATTTTTTTTTGGAAGTAATTCTTTTAGTCCATTTTTTTAATTGAAGATACACGATGATGAAATCGTGTGCTTTAAGTACAATTTGTAGTAAAGCTTTATGTTATGAAATAAATGAGAGTATTTCTTTTATTTCTATATTTTGATGTGATGCGTGATACAAGCAAGATTTTCCCTTTACAACTAATAACTGTGGAGATTCATGTTTTACTCCCCAATGGCTAGCGATGAAGTCTGAGATGTCGCGTAAGGCAATTAAATCTAATATGTATATTGGAAACTCCTTCGGTAATATAGAGAAATCATATTCTACATTACGTTTTGCCATACTACTTACTGGACATCTTGTGCTATGTTTGAAAATAATAAAAATTTCTTCTTTATAGATAAGTTCTTCTAGTTGACTTATTGATACGAGGTGCTGCCAATTCATTTTTTAGAGTTGAATAAATTTTGATTCTTCCATATCACTAAAAGCTGCGACTGTTGAAAAATAAACACTTTTTGTTGAGTTATTAATGTTTTTGAAAGAAGTAGGGAGAAATAGTCCATCCCCTATGTCTTTGTAGCCGTTGACATAATAAGTCCCTTTATCTTTCGTTATTAATTGTTTAATATATCCAGTTTCTGCGTTAAATAGTACTTCACCGCTTAATGCACCATTTTTCAATTCTATATTTATAGATTGTAACTTTTCAGCATTTATAATTTTTGAAGATAAAGTTCCAGTCTTTGTTTCAGGTGTATTGACTAATGCCGATAGAAATAAGAAAGAAATATCTTGTTGAAATTGATTTTTTATTTTGTCACACTTTTTAATGGTTGTATCGTTTAGTTCTTTAAGCTGAGTGCCATTGATATAAAATTTGGTCACTTTACCAGAGTTAAAGTTGAAAAATACAGCAAGATTGTCGCCGTTAAGTGATTTGCCTTCGAATCGAACTTGTCCTGATTTTCTGTTAACTAAAAAAGTTCTAGCCGATTGTGTATAATCTAATTCGCCTCCATTTGCCACGAAGAGTATATAATTGGTTTTCTCCCATTTTTCTTTGCCTCCTATACCCTTCCATAGCATTTGACTTGCTTCTTTGTTTATTTGCCCTTGAGCAGATAAGAAAGGGAGAACAAAGAGTAGAAAAACGAATAATCTAACGAGTTTTTTCATGATTAATCTTGAGTATGTTCCATATATACGTGCTCAGAAAAACTCTAACACTATTCTTTTATTCGTGCGAATTATTAAGAGCTTTATTTGCTTCTCATTTTTTTCTTTGGGTACGTGCTATATGCAGCGCAGCTTTTTTGTGATGAGCAAGATGATATGAAAGCTGTCCCGATGATTAAGAATCCGATGAGTAGGATAAAATAACGTTTTACTTGAAATGAATTCATTAAAAAAGGAGAATTAGTACTTTCTTTGAATATGTGCCATTTGAATAGCAGTAATAGCTGCTTCTTCGCCTTTATTTCCGTGTTTACCGCCAGCTCGATCTAATGCTTGTTCAAGATTTTCTGTCGTTAATACACCAAATATAACAGGTTTATTATATTTAAGAGCCGTATTTGCTATTCCATTGGCTACTGCGTCACATATAAAGTCGAAATGGCGAGTCTCTCCCTGTATTACAGATCCTAAGCATATTATTGCATCCAGTTCTTTTTTTCTTAAAACAATATCTGCACCAGCTATTAACTCGTAGCTTCCTGGGACTTCGATGACCTCGATATTACTCTCTGCCGCTCCGTGTTTTAATAAGGCATTAATTGCACCACCAAGTAATGCCCCTGTTACGTTAGCGTTCCATTGTGCGACAACAATCGCAAATTTTAAATCTTCTGCACGACCAACCTCTATATGAGAAAAGTCGGATAAATTTTTTAAACTACTCGACATATTATACAAAGATAAATAAAAAAGCTGCTTATAGGAAATAAGCAGCTTTTTTAGATATTGCAATGAATCTATAATTATTGTTTCGCCTGAGCACGTGCAAGAGGTCCATCTATCATGTTGGCTTCCGTACTTTCAGGATAATCTGTTTTTATTGATTGATAAATTTTTTCAGCGCTTTTAAAATCTTCTAATGCTTCGTAGACCAGCCCTAATTTTTTTAAGAATAAAGGGGTAGTATAGGAGTTTTTATTTTTTTCCGTAGCTTTTTTATAGTGGTCAGCAGCCTTTTTATAGTCTTTAGACTCTGAATAAGCATCTCCAATCAAACCTATAACCAGCGGGTCTAAAATTTCACTGCCTGTTGGCGAATATTTTTGAAGATATTTTATTGCGTCTTGGAAGTTTCCTTGACGTAAATATAGGCCGCCCAAATAAGCGTTTGCAATATTTGAAGATTTAGTATTGGAATATTCTTCTGCAATCTCTTTAAAGCCGAGAAAAGAACCGTCACCCTCGATTGCTTTGGCTTGTAGAGAATCAATAAGTGCATACTCTTCGGCTTTATAGATCTGATTTGCAGCTTTTTCAGCGCGCGGGGATAAATAAAGGTTTTGATAGCCTAAATATAATAAAACCAAAACAATTATACCTCCAATGATGAAGGTTAAACTTTTTTGATTGTCCTGAAAAAATGAACCTGATGCTTTTTTAGGTTCATTGGGATTTACATTTTTGTCTGACATTTTTACTAAGGTAAAATAAATATGGAACGCAAAATTACACTTTTAAAATTTTATTGCAAGTATTAATAGAAATTCTCTTATGTATTTGTTTTAATTAGGGTTGCTAATTTCTCTGTCTAGTTGTTCATATATTGAATTTTGGCTTAAAAATTCGGGGACAATGACTTTCATTTGGCGGACTAATGTCATATTGTTGTTGCTGTTTGCTGCTTTGCGCAATTCGTTAATCTGTGTATTAATATAGTCGAATTGATTATGACGTACTTTAGCAATCATTATTTTTTGATGATGTGTTGGAAGAGTGTTTTCAAGATCATTTAAAAGTTCTTCATATAATTTTTCTCCAGGACGTAATCCTGTAAATTTGATTTCGATGTCTTTGTAGGGCGTTAGACCAGATAATCGAATCATTTTTTCAGCAAGATTAACAATCTTGACTGATTTACCCATATCAAAGACGAAAATTTCGCCTCCATTTCCCATAGACCCTGCTTCGATGACGAGTTGACACGCTTCGGGGATAGTCATAAAGTAACGTGTTATATCAGGGTGTGTGACAGTGACAGGACCGCCTTTTTCAATTTGATCTCGGAAACGAGGTATAACCGACCCGTTGGAACCTAATACGTTTCCGAATCGGGTTGTAATAAAGCGTGTACAACTTGTATCCTTTCTGTTTGCTAATAAATTGCTGTCCAAAGATTGTATATATAGTTCGGCAATTCGTTTTGTTGCTCCCATTATATTTGTTGGATTAACAGCTTTATCTGTCGATACAAAAACGAATTTTGAAACCCCGAACTCAACGGCTAGGTTGGCTACATTATATGTGCCGAAAATATTGGTTTGAACACCTTCTAGTGGATGGTTTTCCATCATAGGCACGTGTTTATATGCAGCAGCATGATAGACATGGTGAGGTTTGAAAGTTTCGAATAGGGTACGCATACGCGTTTCGTCTTTAACATCGGCAATAAAAGATTGATAAATCTGTTTTTTAAACCTTTCTTGTAAATCTAGGTGTAGATTATGTAAAGGAGATTCTGCTTGGTCACAAAGAACAATGAGTTGTGGGTTGAAACGGCTTAATTGTTTTGCGATTTCACTACCGATAGATCCTGCCGCGCCGGTAACTAGGATTCTTTTCCCTTCCAATTGACTTAGTATATTATGATTAGAGAGTTTTATTTGTGGTCGTTCTAGAAGGTCTTCAATTTTAATTTTTTTAATTTGATTAGGAGAAAGACTGCCATTTATAATTTCATGAACTGGCGGAAGTGTTAAGACATTAATATTATGTTCTAAACAAATGTCAGTGACTAGATCTTTGTTTTCGGGATCAATATTGTTAGACGCGAAAATTAATTCTTCGATCTCAAATTTAGAAATTAGCTTTTGTAAATCAGAAGAACTATATATTCTTATACCATCAATATATTTGTCAATTTTACTATCGCTATCGTCTAAGTAGGCTACTATAAATTTATTTGATTTGAGATCATGATCGTATGTGCGTTTTACTGCAATACCAAGGTCCCCAGCACCGTATACAATAATGTTTTTTGTGTTGGAGCTTTTAGTTTTTGTATATTGAAAGAAAATTTTTATTAGTGTCCGGTATGTGATTAGTCCTGCAAAAGCAAATAAGCTATAAATAATAATAATATTGGTGGGTACTAATGTAGGCTTGCCGATAGCAATAAGAATAAGCTTAACTGTGAATAAGATAATGATATTGAAAAGTAGAGTTGAAAGTATTCGTATAGAGTCTACCGCGCTTGTATATCTGACAATGCCTGAATAAAGACGAAAGACAAGAAAGGAAAAAGCGGTTATGCTTAAGGAATATATAATCTCAATCGCAAAATTTGGTCTTGCATAAGCAGTTAGGTCAAAAGAATAAAAGACTGCATAGGCAAATATATAGGCTATAAAAGCTATGGCTAGATCGAAGAGAAATATTGTCCATCTTGGAACTATGCCCATTTGATTGAATATCGAAAGGTTACGCATTAGAGTCTAAATAATTACACCGCTGTAAAATTATACAAAATTAATGTAATTGTAGTTTAAACGTTAATAATTCGATAATAATAGTTAAATTCACGTGTTTGAAAAATATGAGTTTATGATACATGAATGATATAGCTAAAATTGCACAAAAAGCCTTTTTTCAACCTAAGGAATCATTAAAATCAGTTGATTCTAGTAAAAGTAATTTGAGTATTGGTGTGCCAAAGGAAGTTGCTTTTCAAGAACGCCGTGTGCCTTTAACTCCTTTTTCAGTGGCTTTATTATTAGAGTATGGTTATGACGTTCTTATAGAGACAGGTGCGGGAACTGCTTCGAATTTTTTAGATCAACATTATAGTGAACAAGGTGCTAGAATATGCTACAGCAAAGCTGATGTTTTTCAGTGTGATATTGTTGTGAAAATAGGAGGACCAACTTTAGAAGAAGTAGGACTGATGAAAAACAAGCTTTGTCTATTGTCATCCCAACAACCTTCGTTGATGGATATTAAAGTGTTAAATGAGCTCATCAGGAAGCAGATAACTGCGCTTTCATTTGAATATCTGGAAGATGAAGGTGGACATCTTACTATTGTTAGAGCAATGAGTGAGATTGTTGGTGCTACTTCTGTATTAATTGCTGCAGAATACTTAAGTAATGTATTTGAAGGTAAGGGGTTAATGCTGGGGGGCGTCACAGGTGTGCCGCCAACAGAAATGGTTATACTAGGCGCAGGGACAGTAGGTGAATATGCTGCTCGAGCGGCTATTGCCTTAGGTGCTCAGGTTAAAGTTTTTGATAGTTCTATATATAGACTTCGTCGTTTGCAGAATAATGTTGGGAGTAGAGTGTTTACTTCTGTAATTCAGCCTATGGTGTTAAATAAAGCTGTAAAATCGTGCGATGTGGTTATTGGTGCCATAAGGGCTACGAATGGCAGGTCTCCCTGTCTTATTTCAGAAAACACCGTTTCCAATATGAAGCCAAACTCTGTATTAATTGATATCAGTATTGATCAGGGGGGGTGTTTTGAAACTTCGGAAGTAACAACACATGATAAACCTATTTTTAGAAAATATGACGTGATTCACTATTGTGTTCCGAATGTGGCATCAAGGGTCGCTCGAACCGCGACTTATGCATTGACGAATATTTTAACACCTTTGCTCTTACAAATTGGTGAGCATGGAGGAATAAATAGTATGATATGGTCTGATAAAGGAATTCGAAATGCTATTTACTTGTATCAAGGAATGTTAACGAATAAAGATATGGGAGAGTTTTTTGGCCTACCTGTCAAAGATTTGAACCTTATTATAGTTGCTAATCAATAAAAATAATATGAGTTGGTTAATAAATAGTCTTTCTAGACACACTAATTTGCTGCTAGTGCAGCATAAGATGTTAACAGTAATTTTAATGATATTCATGTATAGTGCTCAAGCGCAAGAAGAAATTATCCTGTATAATAATGATATTCCTAACGCAAAGATGGAGGTTATAGGAAAGGAAGATACGCCTCTTTTATATAAGTATGAGTTAAAAGGAGCGAAAAAAGCTGTGTTAATAATACCTGGAGGTGGCTACGGTATGGTCGCAATTAATCATGAAGGTCATGATATAGCAAAAGCTTTTAATAAAGAAGGTTATAGTGCTTTTGTACTGTATTATCGTTTACCTAAAGAAGCAACGATGATAGATCGTAAGATTGGCCCTCTCCAAGATGCGCAACGAAGTATGCAGTATATTCGTGAAAACCATGATTTCTCAAAGATTGGGGTTATTGGGTTTTCTGCTGGAGGACATTTGGCCGCAACTTTGTCAAATCACTTCGATGATTTAAAAATTGAAAACCTTTCAGAGGTATCGCTAAGACCTGATTTTTCAGCTTTAATATACCCTGTTATCTCAATGGATGGGGAAATTACACATTTGGGCTCTAAGGATAATCTTATAGGGCGTGAAGCAGATCTTGTTGATGTTGTTTATTTTTCGTTAGAACAGCAAGTAGACAGGCGTACGCCTCCGACCTTTTTAGTACATGCAGTTGATGATAAGGCTGTTTTAATTAGTAACACGACAGTGTATATTGATGCTTTAAAGGAAGCTGGAATAAATTATGAGTTTTTTCAATATGAAAAGGGGGGGCATGGCTTTGGCCTCATCAATAAAAGTGATCCGCGCAGTTGGGCAGATGCTCTTTTCAAGTGGTTAAAGACGCTAGACGATTAATGTAGTGGAAAATTAAAATTAAAGTATAGAGTGAATATAAAGAGGAATTTATTGTTAATTTCATTTATATTGATATTTGTCAATATAAATGCACAAGATTGGAAAGTAGAATTAGGTGATACAGTGCCCCAGTTTATTGTGGAGAGTAAAGAAGGAGAAAAGGTGAATTCTGATAATTTTCAAGGGAAGGTTGTCTTGTTGAATTTTTTTGCTACCTGGTGCCCTCCCTGTAGGCAAGAGTTACCCAGGCTACAAAAAGAGATTTGGGATAAGTGGGGAAAAAGAGTTGATTTTGATGTTTTAGTTCTGGCCCGTGAGGAAGGCTGGGAAAAGCTTGATCCCTTTGCTGAAAAATTTAAGTATACATTTCCGTTTTATTCTGATTTAAACAGAAGTGTATTCAGTTTATTTGCTGATTCAGGTATCCCGAGGAATGTTTTGGTGGGAAAGGATGGGCAGATTGCTTATTTGTCTTTAGGTTATACGGATGATGAATTTACAGAACTTATAGCTCTTATTGGAAAGTTATTGGATGAATAAAGGACTATTACACTTGGACTTCGATGTATTTGCTTATCTGAATATGTCCTTTTATGCCTAGGGTTGTAGAAAAGGGAGGAAACTGTATAAGGTGTAAATCTATTATGTTGTTGCTGATAATAAGCTCATTATAAAAGCCTCTAAAACGTATGTTTTTTAGGGTGAATTCACCCTGTGGATCAATTTGAAATTGTATGTTTTCTTGGTGTATAGCTATTCTTTGCTGTGTCGTAATTGATATTGATTTTGCTTGCTTTGCATTGATAATGTTGCTTTTAGCTAAAAGAAGTGCTGTGTAGGCATTTTTAGGCTGGTGATATAAAGTATTAGGTTTGCCTTGTTCAATTATTTTTGCATCTTTCATGACGATCAGTTCATCTGACATCGCTAATACTTCTGTGGGATCATGTGATACTAAAATAATTGTTAGTCCGGTTTCTTCAACAATTTGACTAATATCCTGTTGAAGAGCGTCTCTAAATGCAGCGTCAACCTGATTAAAGGGTTCGTCCATTAATAGGACCTCTGGCTTATTAATCAATGCTCTTGCGATTGCAACCCGTTGTTTTTCTCCTCCACTGAGGTCTGCAATGCGTTGTTTAGCGAGATGAGCGATTTTCAAACGCTCTAAAGTTTCCTGTGTTTTAGTATGTTTTAAATTGATGTTTGTGTTTGGGAGTTGTGAAGAAACGTTGTCCCATACATTTGCGTATAGATTGAGGTCATCGAATCCCTGCGATACTAATTTCATTGCATCATGACCTGGGATTAGCTTGTCTTTCCGGGTCGGTACTATACTCCCTTTATAGCGAATTTCTCCTTTATTTGGCTCAAGGAGTCCGTAAATAAGCTTTAATAATGTGCTTTTGCCACTACCGGACTCCCCTATAATAGCGGTTGTTTTACCTTGCTGAATTTCAAAGCTCACATTATCAACAGCAATAATTTGATCTTTAGCTTGAAAAAATAGTGAAACTTGTTTACCATCTATCATAGCAAGTCCTTGTTGGGTCTGAGTTGATGAATGAGAATATGAGCAGGAAGACAAGTTGTTTACCATGAAATTGTGCCGAATTTGAAGTTCGGCACAAAAATACATAATAATAAGCTACTTTTTAATTCCCAATGTTTGGTTTCCGTTAAAATTTTAAAATCCAAGTGTAGCTCCGAAAGTAAAGTTATGAAGACCTTTTTGTGCAGGGCTGTTTTCGAACATATCATTCATGTAATATTTCGTGAAAATTGCCATACTACCGAAACCAATGCGGGCAAAAGCACCATATTGAAAGCTGGCTAGATTGAAATTATCCTTGTAGCGATGTTTTCCCTTATTATCTTTTATGCGCTGTGATCCTTTTAAAAGTATTCCTGTCATAGCGCCAACGGCAAGTTTAAGACGGTCGCCATTACGGTTTGGTTTGCCTCTAAATTCCACTGATAACGGAAGTCTCAAATAAGTTGAGGTGAGGATGTTTTTTTTAAATTCTACATTTGATACAGTGTAGTCTAGTGGGGTAGCGTCTGTATTGAGAAAGATATCTTTTTTCAGACGTAGGTAATTCCACTCAAAGCCTGATGATAAATATACTTTTACGACATCATTGAATCGTACACCAAATTGTGCAATATCAAAGCCGAAATTTGATGCTTTACTATAACTTAAGAAACTGTTGTCTTCAGAAAAGGTAAAGCTACCATCATCAATGGGCCTAGAAAACCCCCAATCAATTCGTGTGAACGTTAAGCCGCCAAAAGTACGAGGAAAGGTGATTTTTTTTCCGCGGTCATCATAGTCTTTTTTATGGACCAAATCAGTTAATTCATTTCTTTTGTTTCTTGAACTGTCAGCTTCAATTTCTTCTTGACTGAATAGTTGAAGTGAAGTAACTAATAAGAGTGCTATTGTTGGTATGAGCTGTTGAAGTAATGTTTTTTTCATTTGTATCTATGGTTTAAAAATGTTTAATGATTTGTGTTTTTTCTTTATTTATTTATTTCTTTTGTTTTTGTTTTTGTTTTTTGCAAAAATATTTTTGAAATCAATTTGTATAGAACCTTCATTGTCTTTGCTGACTTTTATTGGTGTTTCACGATCTGTTGGACGTATTTTATCAATAATTTTATTAATCAGAGGAGGCAAGGCTTCGTCTTCACTTGTTGCGAGACTTGCTAGCATATTGTCTTCTTGTTCGGGAAAACTAATCAGTGACTGTATTGGTCCTGCTTCTACCATGTGATATGTGATAAGTGGTTGGTGACCAGTGTTTTTTGTTAGCTCTTTTAGGTTGTTCTCAACAAGTGGCTCCTCTATGTGTATAGTTTGTCTCGTTGAAAAGGTTTCACGTGCTTTTACCTTGTAAGCGGAAGATGACACCTTATTTTGAGTTTTGTCTTGGGAAACATCACTGTTTTTTATGATGTTTTCTGGAAGATGTTCTGTTTTTTTTAGGGGTGCTTCGGCGCTTGTTGTTTCCTTAGTTATTTTATTATCTAGCATAGCTAAGTTAGATATCTTATCATCCATGTTTTTTTCTGGGCTAGATAATGTCTTGGTATTCTTTACGAAGAATATAGTTAGAGCCGAACTGAAAATAATAGCTAAGATAGCTGCATATCTTATCCAGTTTATTTTATGTTTTGGTGCAAGCTCTTTTTCTATTTTATCCCAAATAAAGCTTGGTGGGGATATCTCTTTGTCTGCCAGTTGTTCTTTAAATAGCTGGTCAAGTTCTTCGTTTTTCATGAGTTTATATTTTCTATACTAATCAATTTCTCTTTTAGCCAGAGTCTTGCTCTTGATAATTGAGATTTAGAATTTCCTTCACTTATAGAAAGCATAATAGCTATTTCTTTATGTGAATATCCCTCTATAATAGCGAGATTGAATACTGTTCGATAGCCGAGTGGCAGCGTTTTGACTAATGATAAGAGGTCTTTATAGTAGATGGGGTGATGTGTTTCTTGTGAAGAAATGATGCTTTGAAGATGTTCATCAGCATTGTTTGTAAAAGTGTATTTGTTTTTTCTATGAAATTCTAATGCCGTATTAATAATAATACGTCTTATCCAACCTTCTAATGATCCATTGCCTTTATAATCATGACAATTGGTGAACACTTTTAAAAAACCGATTTGTAAAACATCTTCTGCTTCTTGCTCACTTTCTGTATATCTGATACATATGGCGAACATTTTTTTTGAAAACAATTGATAAAGTTCGAATTGAGCTTTTCTGCTTCTTCGTAAGCAAGCACCCCATATTTTATCTAAGCTATCTTTTTCCAATTTTGATCAGTCTTTAGTATATAAGATGTGAAAAAGAAAGAAAAGGTTGCGTCGTGCGATAAATTTATTTGACAAAAATTTTTCTATGCTCTGGTGATATGACTCTAATATGTATTTCTTTAGCTTCCAAGGGAAGTAAATTGGGGATGTTTTCAGGCCATTCAATAAAACAGTAGTTATTGGAATAAAAATAATCCTCGTAGCCTAAATCCAGAGCTTCTTCTTCGCTTTTTAATCTATAGAAATCAAAATGATAAATGGGTCCAATTGGTGACTTATATTCATTTACTATAGAAAAGGTAGGGCTTGATGTGTTATCTTTTACTTGCAGATACTTGCACAATGCATTTATTATTGTTGTTTTTCCTGCTCCCATACTGCCGTAAAATAAAAAAATACGATCAGAAGGAAAGTTATCTATGATCTCTTTAGCAAAAGCCTGTAATTGATCAATATTTTTTAAATCAAATTCCATCTTCAAACTTAGATAAGTTTGATTTTTAATGCAAATTATTATATTTAAATATACTTGCTACTCCTGACTCTTTAGCCCTTTGGCGTATAAACAGCGTATGGGATAATCATTTCTTCTAGTGAGATTCCTCCATGTTGAAATGTGCCGTGGTAATAATTGACGAACTGATTATAGTTATTTGGGTAAACAAAGTAATAATCATCTTTAGAAAATGCAAATACTGAACTTACATGTAGTCTTGGTAATTGTGCGTCATGTGGATTTTTGATTACGAAAACCTCTTTTGTGTTATAGTTTAAGTTTTTACCTTGTTTATAACGAAGATTAGTGTTTGTATGTCTATCGCCTATTATTTTACTTGGTTTCTTTACACGGATAGTTCCATGGTCTGTGGTAATAATAATTCGAGCCTTTTTTTGAGCAAGCCATTTAAGTGCGTCAAGTAAAGGAGAGTGTTCAAACCATGATAAGGTTAACGAGCGATATGCACGCTCGTCATTTGCTAGCTCTCTTAACATTTGCATTTCTGTTCTAGCATGTGATAGCATGTCGACAAAGTTGTATACTAATACATTTAGATCATTTTGCATGAGATTGTTTAATGAGTCTACAATGTCTTTTCCTTGCTCTAGCGTAAGTATTTTGTTATAGGAGTGTTTAATAGGTCTCCGGCATAACCGCGAGATTTGATCTGTTAAAAAAGTGTTTTCATATAAATTCTTTCCTCCTTCATCATCATCATTTTGCCATTCTTTAGGAAATCGTCTCTCCATTTCTAAAGGGGTTAATCCGCTAAAAATCGAATTTCTCGCATATTGTGTAGCTGTTGGGAGTATACTGTAATAGGTGCTTTCCTCTTCAAGTCTGTAGTAGTCTGTTATGATGTCATTGATTATTTTCCACTGATCGTATCGTAGATTGTCAATGAGAAAGAAAAATGTAGGATTCCCTTCTTCTAGTGTCGGGAGAACTTTCTTTTTGAATAATTGATGAGACTGTAAAGGGCCTTCTTCTTTGTTCTGTATCCAACTAAGGTATTTTTTTTCTATAAATTTGGAAAATGTGCTGTTGGCTTCTGCCTTTTGCATAGTTAGTATTTCATGCATGCCTGCATCTTCTAATTTTTGTAGAGAAAGTTCCCAGTATACTATCTTCTTATAGACATCTGCCCACTCTTGATGATTTAGATCATCGTTAATACTCATTCCCAAATTGCGGAATTCTTGTTGATAAGCCATGGAAGTTCTTTCACTTATCAGTCGTTTATTTTCTGTGAATTTTTTAATCGTTAATAGAATTTGCTTTGGATTGACAGGTTTAATTAGGTAATCGTCAATCTTAGAGCCTATTGCATCTTCCATTAGATGTTCTTCTTCATTTTTTGTAACTAATATCGTGGGAATTGTTGGATTTATTGTTTTTAATATGGCTAATGTTTCTAGACCTGTTTTGCCTGGCATGTTTTCATCAAGGAATACCAAGTCAAATGGTTCATTTCGAAACGCATCTACTGCATCATTTCCATTATTTACTGTTTTTACTCTATAACCTTTTTCTTCAAGTAACATAATATGAGGGCGTAAAAAATCAATTTCATCATCAGCCCAAAGTATGTGTATGTTGTTTATCATGTTTGTGTTTTCGTGCAGTAACTTTTTTTCTTGTTATAAAACAAGAACTGTTTGTAGTAGTGAATATGTATTCTTTAACAAAATAATGAAATGACTACGTAGGTGCTTTATTTTTAACATAAATTAACTTCATTCTGCGTATCTTTGCCATAATTTAGACTTTGGTAAGAAAAGTTACTGAAACTATATAAAAGAAAAATAAAAAGATCTTTTTTTGTTTTTCTTTTATATAGTTTGACTAAGTGATTTGTCTGTGAAAATCAATGGTTTATTTTTGTGAAATTTTGATTTAGAATATAAAGTAAAATAAGAGATTTGAATAAGAGAAAAATAATAAATGACCCTGTCTACGGATTTGTTTCAATTCCGTCTGCATTTATTTTTGATCTTATCCAACATCCTTTCTTGCAAAGATTGCGATTTATTAAGCAAGTTAGTATGACCCATTTGGTGTACCCGGGGGCTTTGCATACGCGATTTCAACATGTTTTGGGCGCTATGCATTTGATGTCTTTGGCCATTGACACCTTGCGTAGTAAAGGGGTTAATATTAGTGTAGATGAAGAGGAAGCTGCTTTGGCAGCAATTCTTTTGCATGATATTGGACATGGTCCTTTCTCACATTCTTTGGAGCATACCTTAGTGGAAGGGGTTTCGCATGAGATGATTTCATCACAACTCATGGATGTATTGAATTTAGAGTTTAAGGGGAAGCTAGATTTAGCTATTACTATGTTTAATGACGCTTACCCGCGTAAGTTTTTTCATCAATTGGTGTCGAGTCAGCTAGACACTGACCGCATGGACTATCTAAATAGAGATAGTTTTTATACAGGAGTCTCGGAGGGAGTGATTTCTTTTGATCGAATTATAAAGATGCTTAATGTTCATGATGATGAGTTAGTTGTAGAAGCTAAAGGTATTTATTCTGTTGAGAAATTTTTAATAGCTCGCCGATTAATGTATTGGCAGGTGTATTTGCATAAAACAGTTATTGGGGCTGAGCAAATGCTTATCAAAGCTTTATATCGTGCGAAGGAGTTAAGTACTCAGGGAGTTAATTTGTTTGCGACTTCTGCACTTAAGTATTTCTTGGAGAATAAAGTAAATAAGGATAATTTTTGGGAAGATCCAATTCATTTGAATTGGTTTACCAAATTGGATGATACAGATATATTATCTGCATTAAAGGAATGGATATCTGCAGATGACTTTATTTTAAGTTCATTGTGTAAACGATTAATGAAACGTGATTTGTTGCGAACAGAGCTAAGAAATACAACTTATACAACTGCTGAAGTAGCTAAGGTTCGTGAAGAAGTGCAGAAACATTTTGATTTGAATGATGATGAGGTAGGGTATTTTGTATATACGCAGGTTATTCAGAATCGTGCTTACGATAGTCATCATAACACCATAAAAATATTAAACAAGCTTGGTAATGTGCAAGATATTACTGAAGCATCAGATTTATCTAACTTAGAAGCTTTGGCGAGGCGTGTTGAGAAATTTTCAATTTCTTACCCCAAGGAAATAGGTTTTCCGCTACACTAATAGTTAATATGTAGGTAAATATTTATTAATAAATAGTTTACATTTGTAACATGCAATTTACTGCAAATCAAATAGCGGCCATTTTAGGAGGGTACGTTGAAGGAAATTCGGAAGCCGTTGTAAATCAATTGGCTAAAATAGAAGAAGGTGTTGATGGTTCATTAACGTTTCTATCTAATCTGAAATATGAACATTTTTTGTATCAGACTAATGCATCGATTGTTATTGTGAACGAGGATTTACAACTGTCCAAAGCTGTAAACTCGACATTGATACGTGTTAAAGATGCTTACTCTGCATTTTCAGAACTTTTAAAAGTTTATCATAATTTGCGTACAGAGAAAAGGGGTATCGAAGAGTTATCTTTTGTTCATGAATCAGCAAAGCTTGGAGATAATATATATATAGGAGCCTTTAGTTATATTAGTAAAAATGTGCGTATTGGTAATAATGTGAAAATCTATCCGCAGGTTTTTATAGGTGATGATGTGACTATAGGTGAGAATTGTGTTTTATACCCTGGCGTAAAGATATATTATGACTGTGTCATTGCTGATAATGTTACTATCCATAGCGGCACAGTAATCGGCAGTGATGGTTTTGGTTTTGCTCCACAGAAGGACGGTACTTTTAGTAAGGTTCCGCAAATAGGTAACGTTATTATTGAGAAGAACGTAGAAATAGGAGCAAATACAGTTATTGATAGGGCAACGATAGGCTCAACAATTATAAGGGATGGGGTGAAATTGGATAATCTTATTCAGGTAGCACATAATGTTGAGCTAGGTTCTAATACGGTGGCAGCAGCCCAAACGGGTATTTCAGGGAGTACAAAGGTAGGACAAAATGTTGTATTGGGGGGCCAAGTTGGTGT
The DNA here is from genome assembly GCF_026711005.1 of Sphingobacterium sp. UT-1RO-CII-1. Lineage (GTDB taxonomy): Bacteria > Bacteroidota > Bacteroidia > Sphingobacteriales > Sphingobacteriaceae > Sphingobacterium. The sequence continues at coordinate 60,987 of NZ_JAPPVJ010000007.1, forward strand.
TGTCGGTCATATACATATTGCCTCTGGTTCGCAAGTACAAGCACAATCAGGAATTAACCGTTCAATCTCTGAAGAGAATAAAAAATGGGGAGGCACCCCTGCTATGCGATATAGTAGCAATTTAAGATCACATGTAATCTATGCTAAATTGCCTCAGTTAGAACAACGTATAGCTGAATTAGAAGCTCAATTGAAAGATTTGTATATAGCTAAACTCGAAAAATAGCAAAAAGAATGTTAGATATGAATGTCAAGCAAAGAACCATTAAATCTGAAATATCAATTTCAGGAATTGGTTTACATACGGGGAGATCGGTTAACATGGTCATTAAACCAGCACCGGAGTATCATTGGTACAAGTTTCAAAGGGTAGATCTAGAGGGGAACCCAATTATAGATGTTGATGCTGATAATGTGACAGATACTTCTCGTGGGACAACAATTAGTCAAAACGGAGCGTCCGTTAGTACAATAGAACACTTAATGGCTGCACTTGTTGGTCTACAAATAGATAATGTTTTAATTGAATTGGATGCTCCCGAAGTACCGATTTTAGATGGCAGTGCCCGTATCTTTGTGGATAAACTTATAGAAACAGGGTATGTAGAACAAGACGCTGACCGTGATTATTACGAGATTAAAGAGAATGTCACTTATATTGAAAAAGACAGAAAGGTAGAGATTATGGCGATGCCCCTTGATGGGTATCGGTTAACATGTATGATTGATTTTAACTCACCTGTACTTGGTAGTCAGCATGCATCAATAAGTAATATAACAGAGTTTAAAAATGAAATATCAGGTTCACGCACTTTTTGTTTTTTGCATGAGCTGGAGGCTCTGTTGAGCAATAATCTCATTAAGGGGGGAGATTTATCCAATGCTATAGTTGTGGTGGATAAAGAGGTCAGTGATGTCGAATTAGAAAAACTATCTACGTTGTTTAATAAGAGTGTCGACGTGGCAAGTGAAGGAATTCTTAATAATATCCAACTTCGATACCGAAATGAACCAGCTAGACATAAACTGTTAGATATGATAGGGGATTTAGCATTGGTAGGACGGCCCATTAAAGGTCACATTATGGCAGCACGCCCAGGCCATGCTGCGAATGTTGCATTTGCAAAAAAGATCAAAGCACAAATTAAGCGTGATAGGAATCGTAAAAATATAAAAACTTATGATCCTAATATGAAGCCGGTGTATGACACTGTTCAAATAATGAATATTTTGCCACATCGCCAGCCTTTTCTAATGGTCGATAAAATATTGGAGCTTTCTGAAACACATGTTGTGGGTTTGAAGAATGTGACTATGAATGAAGATCTGTTTATGGGACATTTTCCTGGTTCTCCTGTATTTCCTGGGGTCTTACAAATTGAAGCAATGGCACAAACAGGTGGTATCCTTGTGTTGAATACAGTTCCTGATCCTGAAAACTGGCTGACATTATTTTTAAAAATAGAGAATGCGCGCTTTAAGAATCAAGTGACGCCGGGTGATACCGTGATATTTACCTGTGAGCTATTAGAGCCTATTCGTCGTGGTATAGCGAAGATGAAAGGATTAGGAATGGTAGGGGATAAAGTAGTTAGTGAGGCCGAATTGATGGCTCAAATTGTAAAAGTTAAAAATATATAGAATGATACAACCGTTATCATATATACATCCAGAAGCGAAAATTGCTCAGAATGTTGTTATAGAGCCTTTTTCTACAATTCATAAGGATGTTGAAATTGGAGAAGGAACATGGATCGGATCTAATGTGACTATTATGAATGGAGCTCGTATCGGTAGGAATTGTCGTATCTTCCCTGGAGCCGTTATTTCTGGAGAACCACAAGACCTAAAGTTTGAAGGGGAAGTAACCACGGCAGAAATTGGAGATAATACAACGATCAGGGAATGTGTCACTATTAATAGAGGGACTAAAGATCGTTATAAAACGGTTATTGGTAAAAACTGTTTGATTCAAGCATATAGTCACATAGCGCATGATTGTTTTGTAGGGGATAACTGTATCTTTTCCAACTCTAGCACGTTGGCCGGACATATTACTGTAGGTGATTACGTAGTGTTGGCAGGTATGGTTGCTGTTCATCAATTTTGTAAGATCGGCTCACATGCTTTTGTTACGGGAGGCACTTTAGTTCGAAAAGATGTCCCTCCTTTTATTAAAGCTGCACGAGAACCTATTTCTTATGCTGGAATTAACTCTGTAGGCCTTAGGAGGAGAGGTTTCTCTCCAGAGCAAATAACAGAAATTCAAGATATATACCGTGTTTTATTCGTTCAGAATCGAAATTTAACAAAAGCATTAGATCTGATCGAAGCGGAGTTTTCACCCACAGAGATACGAGATGAAATTGTTTCATTTGTACGTAATTCGAATCGAGGAGTAATCAAGGGGTTTAATCAAGGGAAAACCTCAACACTTTAAATTAAGAAAAAGGAATATTATTGAATATAACTCTACACAATTTAGGAAGAAGGTATAATAGAGAGTGGATTTTTAGAGGATTGGATTATACTTTTTCATTAGGAAATAAATATGCAGTGCTCGGACCCAACGGTTCGGGCAAATCAACTTTACTTAAAGTTATATCAGGCAGTCTTTCCCCGAGTGAGGGGACCATAATGTATAGGCAAAAACAAGATGGCCTGTTGCCTATCGATCATCTTTATAAGTACCTTAGTGTTGCCGCACCCTATATGGAACTCATTGAAGAGTTAACTTTGACGGAAATGTTGACCTTCCATTTTAAATTTACAGACTTTTTAGGGGATTATACTCTTGAAAGAGTACTGGATCTTTTGGCTTTACCGCAAGCGGCGAATAAGGAGCTTCGATTTTTTTCATCTGGAATGAAGCAACGTGTTAAACTAGCTTTGGCCTGTTGTTCTGCTAGTGAATTAGTTTTGTTGGATGAACCTACTAGTAATTTAGATTATGCAGGAGAGAATTGGTATCTTTCTTTAATTGAAGAAACAATAGGGGCTGACAGATTGCTGATAGTCGGCTCTAATCAAGAAAAAGAGTATAGTTTTTGTGATCAGCATGTTAATATCCTATCCTACAAATAACCCACCTAACAGCATTTTTTATTATTTCCTTAACGTTTTGTTCAAGTGAAATTGTTTGGAGAAGGAGTGTTACTGTATATTTATTATTTGTAATGAGTCGAGTGGTTTTTGATAAACAGCATATAAATTAGTATTTTTGCTAGAGTAAAATCAAGAAATTTTGTAATGGCTAAAGCATCCGACGTAAAATCAGGAAATGTACTTCGTTATAACGGAGAATTGGTAGCAGTTGAAGAATTTATTCACCGTACTCCAGGGAATTTACGTGCATTTTATCAGGCACGTATGCGAAATATTCGCACGGGTAAAATAGTGGAGTATCGTTTTAGAACAGATGAAGAAGTAGAAATTGCACGTGTAGAAACTAATGATTATCAATATTTATATGATGATGGAGAGTTCTTCGTTGTCATGGATAATAATACATATGAACAATTTAACATACCAAAAACATTATTCGGGGAATCGGCGCGGTTTTTGAAAGATGGTATGAATGTCGTTGTAGCTTTTGAAAGTGAAGAGCCTATAATGGCAAACACTCCTAATACTGTGGAGTTAGAAATAACTTATACAGAACCTGCAGTTAAGGGTGATACATCAACAAATGCATTAAAAATGGCTACAGTAGAAACGGGAGTGGAAATTCGGGTGCCTCTTTTTATTAATGAAGGGGATAAGGTTAAGATAGACACAAGAACAGGCGACTATATTGAGCGTGTTAAATAAAATCTTTAGGTTTAGGTTGATTATTCGGTCTTGTTGCTAATTCGGCGCAAGACCGTTTGTTTTTTTATGGACTTTGATTATGACAAAGCAACAATTGAGAGCAAAATATAAGGAAGAGAGAAACTTGCTGTCTTCTTCGGATCAAGAGCAAAATAGTGCTGCAATTGTTAGAGAGCTGATTAAATTTCCTTGGGCGACTATTAAGTTTTTGCATGTTTTCTTACCCATTAAAAAGATGAATGAACCTAATATATACCCTTTCATAAATTACGTGAAGAATTATAGGTCTAATATGGCACTTGTGATAGGTCGCTCTAATAATTTAGACTTTTCTATGTGTCATTTTTTATTTACAGAAGAGGTGTCTTTGGTAGAAAATAGATGGGGCATCATGGAGCCTAATTCTGGAGAGGAAATTAAAGAGACGGAGCTCGATGCTGTATTGGTTCCTTTGTTGGTGGCTGATAATTATGGAAATAGGGTAGGGTATGGGAAAGGGTTTTATGACAGGTTTTTAATGAGATGCAAGCCTAGCTGTTTGAAAATCGGTGTTTCTTTTTTTGAACCGGTTCAACATATTACTGATGTCGGTTCCTTTGATATTCCGTTAGATTATTTGATTACTCCTACTGGTTTGAAAAAGTTTATATAAGTAAAAAAAACTATGCGGCTTAAGCCGCATAGTTTTTTTTACTTATATAATATTCTAAATTTAATGGTGTTATCGATTTGTTTGAGCTGTCGGAGCATTTTTTTGTCGTAGGCTGAATGAATATCAGTTACAGCGTAGCCAATATTCCCTCTTGTCATTAAGAATTGAGAGATAATGTTGACACTGTTTTCAGCATATACATTATTGATCTGCGCCATAATACCAGGAACATTTTTGTGAATGTGTAACAACCGATGTGCGTGGGTAAGTTTCGGTAAAGTAAGATTAGGGAAATTGCGACTCATATCGGTATCGCCGTTATTGATAAAGTCGGCCATTCTCCGTGGAATAAACTCGGCGTTACGTTTTTTGTTCTTTTTATCATCGAAGATCACAATGCCTTTCTCCGTGCATAGCTCCCGGTTTATTTTTTCTTTAGATTCACCTAAGTAGCCAATAGTTTTAAGTTTATCAGCTCTGGATAGTTGTTCGTCATTCAAGGTTATATCCTGACCCAATAATAAGAGGCCTACGTCTTTTGTGTATTTTTCCTCAAAAGAGTCTTTAATACGAACAGAAAATCCGTCACGTTTTAATATATGGACTGCTATTGCAGGTACATCGCCGACGATAAGACACAGTATCCTATTCTTTGGGTAAGATATCGCTCTAGGTAAATCATTTACGTATAGAAATTCATCAAAACTTGGTGTTATATGATCGGCTTTCTCTGTTACACTTTTACGTGAGATGTTTTCTGTGAACGCAAAGAATTTTTCAATCAAGCCCGACTCTTTTAGTTGAAAGTCGGAATAACCATCTCCTATTCCAAAAATTCTGCCTTCAATATTTAATTCTTTTAACAATTTAACTTTGCCGCCTTCTTCTGACAAAGGGTTATTTTCATCATAACCAATAATATTTCCAGCATCATCAAACTTAAAGGTATTGGCATAAATATTTTCTTTTTTGATGTGGTACGGTGTGACCACTGGTGTTATAAACTCTTTAAACCCTCCAGAAACAATCCAAGCAGTGTCTTCATTTTTTTTGAAAAAATCTTTATTTCGCTCAAATGATCGAGACACCTTCTTTTTAAGCCGTAAGACAAGTTTATCTAAGTGGCTTTTATTAGCGTTTAACAATTTGACACGTCCCGCAAGACTTTCTCTAAAGGAAATCTTGCCTTCCATTGCTAGGTTGGTATAGTCTTCAATCTGTTGGTATATTTTTTCTCGATTGGGATGATTTTCTAACGAAATCATAGCCAATTCATCCAATGCTTCGACTTGTGTAAATGTACTGTCGAAATCAATGATGTAATAGTTTTTCACGGTGGTTTAGTTTGATGTTTATTGTTATTTGAAATTTATACTCATTTCTGTTAGTGTTTGTTCAACAGGTTTGAATGTATAATTTATTTTATTTGTAATTTTTTCATTAGAATAAGCTAATCTTGAAGAAGCTGCTTGGACGGTTTCTTTTGTTAAGGCAGGGGTTTCGCCTGTAAAAAATGATGAAATCTTAGCAAATCTCCATGCGACATTAAGCATAAATGGTGAAACCTTAGTTGTTGGTGGTTTTTTGTTCAATAATATGGCGATTTGCTCTGTGAGTTTCTTATGACTTACATTTTCGCTGTTAAGTATAAAGCGTTCGCCTCTTATTTCTGTGTTATTCATGAGAATAATCGATATTTTAGCAACATCTTCTACATCAACAATACCCACACTGCCTAATGGGTAAAAATTAAGCCCTTTTTTTATGACGTTAAATATTGCTCCTGAGCCTTTCCCTTCCGTACCGCTTCCCATGATTAGTGAAGGGTTGATAATTACAGCGTTTAGACCTTCAGCCACCCCTCTCCAGACTTCCATTTCGCTTTCATATTTTGAAATAGAATAATTAGAGTGCTTTAACCCACTGTCCCATTTACTATTTTCATCAACAAGCTCGTTTTTTTTGCTAACACCAAGTGCTGCAATCGAGCTAACATGTATTAAACGAGCGTTATATTCGATGCATAGATTCACCAAATGTTTAGTGCCTTCAATATTGGTGTGCAACATTTTAACTTTATCTGCCTTTTGATAAGATACTAAAGCTGCGCAGTGATATACTTCTGTTATGCCTGGAAACAAGTCAGCTAATGTAAAGTAATCTGTAATGTCGGCGTTTATCCATTGAATTAAGCTCGAAGATTTCAAGCTAGCAGGGATTATCGAGCTTTCACGCTTTGTGGCAATTAATGCTACGCCATCATCAATCAAAAGCTTGATTAATCTAGCACCTAAAAAACCTGTTCCTCCTGTTACTAGTATCACTTGTTAATATAATTGTTGATAACTTATTCTTTTCAAAAATAGCTTAATAAATGCATATTTGCGAAATACTGCTTACATTGTTTCTGTTTTCTCTAAAATAATATTTCATATACTATGTCATTAGTTGATTTTTTTACTCCTATAAATCTTTCTGAATTTTCAGGAAGTAATGGATATTATAATTCTCAGTTCGGGAAGGTTGTGCAAGTTTACACGGATTCATTTCCTGATTTGGAAGATGCTGAAGTCAAACCTCAAATAGCTCTGGTAGGAGTAGAAGAAGAAAGAGGAGCCGTAAATAATGAAGGAACAAAAAAGTCTGCGGATGCGGTGCGTAGGTATTTCTACTCTTTGTATCAAGGCGATTATCAAGTGCGTATTGCAGATTTGGGGAATATTCAAGCGGGTGCTACTATTAGAGACACTTATTATGCGCTTAAAACAGTTGTAGAAGAGTTGGTGAAAAATGATATTGTTCCTGTAATTATCGGGGGGGGGCAAGATCTTACGTATGCACAATACTTAGGTTATGAAGGTTTAGAACAACGGGTTGAGGTGGCAGTAATTGATGCAAAATTTGATTTAGATCAAGACAATGCGGAAGAAACTGAACTTAGCTCCAATACTTTTCTAAATCATATTATTTTGCACCAGCCAGATTATCTGTTCAACTTAAGCAATTTGGCCTATCAGACATATCTTGCTAGTAAGGAATCTATCAATATGTATGATAAGCTATTTTTTACAACTATGCGTATAGGAATGATGTCAGGTAAGTTGGACCAAGCTGAGCCGCTTATCCGTGCTGCTGATATGATAAGCTTTGATATTGGATCTATACGTGCGTCCGAAGCCCCTGGCAATGCGAATGCATGGCCTAATGGGCTTTATGGAGATGAAGCCTGTCAATTGGCACGATATGCAGGTATGTCCGATAAGTGTTCGTCAATTGGCTTTTATGAGTTTAATCCCACTTTTGATCCTATGGGGCATACAGCAAGCTTATTAGCTCAAATGATTTGGTGTTTTATAGATGGCTATTACAATCGTAAAAATGATGCTCCTTTAATTCCAAAATCAAGTTATATAATTTATCGTACTACACTTGCGAATGAAGATTATGAGTTGGTGTTTGTGAAAAGTAAAAAATCTGATCGTTGGTGGATGCAAGTACCCTACTTTGGTTCTAAGTCCGTCAATGAACGTTATTACTGGGTGCCTTGTCGTTATGAAGACTATCAAACCGCTGTGGATGGCGATATGCCTGATATTTGGTGGAAAACTCATCAGAAACTACAGTAGAGACCGTGGTTGTGGTGGTTTTCAATATTCAATAATGTATTTATGGATGTGTTGTTTTTTTTAATATCAGGTGTTTTATTGGTGATTGTCGGATTGTTGCTTTGGGAGAGACGAAATCAAATTAATGCTAAGGTTTATGAAAGTTTACAAAAGGAGCGAGAAAGTATACTTTTAGATTTAACGAAGCTAACTGAGAGAGAACGTTTACTTGTTGAACGTAATCAGTTTTTAGAAATTCAGTTAGAAAAGGAGCGAAATGAAAGATTGTCTATAGAAAGAACACTAGAGAGTACCAATGCGTTTTTACAGGCACAACAAGAAAAATTTCAAGAACAGCGCAAAGAAGTAGCAGAGCTTAGAGAGCAATTTCGACTAGAGTTTCAACAAATGGCAAATGAAATACTGGAAGAGAAGACCGCTAAGTTTACACGAGTTAATCAAGAGCATATAGGTTTGATTTTGGATCCACTAAAGGATAAGTTGAAATCTTTTGAAGAAAAAGTGGAGCGTACTTATCAGCAAGAAGCTGCTGAACGAAATGTTCTGAAAGGAGTTGTTGAGCAGTTGATGCAGCAGAGTTTGCAAATAAAAGAAGAAGCAAATCACTTGACGAGAGCGCTTCGGGGAGATAATAAACAGCAAGGAAATTGGGGTGAAGTGATTTTAGAGCGTGTTTTGGAAAGGTCAGGGTTGACGAAAGGACAAGAGTATATCCTACAGTCTGTGCATAAAGAAGATGAGAGTAGGAAGATACCTGATGCAATTATTTTATTGCCAGAAGATAAACACTTGGTAGTGGATGCTAAAGTATCATTAGTCGCTTATGAGAGGTGGGTAAATTCGGAAGATGAGGCAGAACAACAGCAGGCTGTAAAGCAGCATATTCAATCTATTGAAGCTCACGTCCGGGATTTGTCGCTTAAAAATTATCATGCATTATATGGAATAGAATCTCCAGATTTTGTAATGCTTTTTATGCCAATAGAGTCTGCATTGAGTTTGGCTGTACGTGAAAAACCTGATATTTTTTCTACAGCTTGGGATAAACGGGTAGTTATTGTTAGTCCATCTACCTTATTAGCAAGTTTGCGTACTATAGCTAGTATATGGGTACAGGAACGGCAAAATCGTAATGTTTTAGAAATAGCTAAAGAAGCAGGTGCACTTTATGATAAGTTTGTGGGCTTTTTACAAGACATGCAGCAGATTGAAGTTCACTTAAATAAAGCTGCTGAAAAGCATACTGAAGCGATGAAAAAACTCTCGTCGGGTGGAGGAAACGTAATTCGTAAAATAGAGAATCTTAAAACTTTAGGTGCAAAGGCAAATAAAAAGATCGATTCTCGGTATCTAGAATAATTAAGAGCAGGAGCTTGTCAAAGTGTAATAATGAATTTATAAACGATATACGGTATATATTTCTTAATTTTAACATGCTTATTAGCAGCTTAGATAATAATCTGAATAAATTGTAGAAAGGTTCTTATCCGATTTTAAAAGGAAATATGTTTTTGATTTATAAGTCAATGTTCATTATGTATAAATACAAAATTGTTATAATTACTATTTTATTTTTGGGTGTATCTACACTTTATGCACAGCGTGTCAAAATTCTTACTTACAATATACATCATGCTAACCCACCGTCTGAGCCAAATAAGATAGATCTGGAAAGTATCGCAAAGGTTATTAAAGCTTCTGATGCAGATATAGTAGGTGTTCAAGAAGTGGATGTTAACGTTTCACGCTCGCTAAATCAAGATCAAGCGAAAAAAATGGCAGAACTTACCGGAATGCATTATTTTTTCTCGAAAGGAATAGATTTGGAAGAAGGAGAATATGGTGTCGTTATTTTAACTAAGCACAAGGTTGTTGCCCAGCGGCGCTATGATTTGCCTATGCCAAGAGAAAGTGAAAACAGATCTTTGGCTATTATTGATGTCGAGATGCCTGGTGGTGAAATTATTTCGCTGGCAAACACACATTTAGATTTATATGAAGAAAATAGACTGGCTCAGGTGGCATATATTAACGAATTGGCAGAATGGTATTCTAGACCTTTAATTTTAGTCGGAGATTTGAATGCCAAGCCAGATAGTGCCCCTATACGGTTGCTTGAAGAAAAATTTACACGTAACACGGAGTTGAATCAACCTACTTTTCCCAATATTGATGCGTCTACCGAAATAGATTATATTATGTTGAATCGTAAAACGAATTTTAAGTGGCTTTCTTATACTACACTAGATGAAACTTATGCTTCGGACCACTTACCTCTTTTTGCTGAGATAGAGATAGATTAGTTTTATTTTAGCTTTTCATTATTCTTGTGTCGGTCTGCGTCACGGATAGATTTTTTTATTAGATTTTTTTCCAAAGCATCTGTTAGGTTTATATTTGTTTGATTAGCGAGACAGATTAATACAAAAAGCACATCAGCCATTTCATCTGCAAGGTCTATATCTTTATCTGATTTTTTGAACGATTGCTCACCATATTGTCTAGCCATAATTCGGGCTATTTCACCGACTTCTTCCATAAGTATAGCTGTATTGGTTAGTTCATTGAAATAGCGGATTCCTGTACTATTAATCCATTTATCTACTAATTTTTGAGCTTCTTCAATAGTCATCTTAATTTATTTTAAAAGTTGTTTTTATCTTGTGTGTTCATTATGATAGTTACAGGGCCGTCATTGCAGAGCTCGATCTGCATATCTGCACCGAATATACCTAAGGCCACTTTTTTATTCATTAGTTCATTTAAATAGATAGCCATTTGATCATACATAGGCTTTGCTATTTCGGGTTTTGCAGCGCGTATAAAAGATGGACGGTTTCCTTTTTTTGTTTGTGCAAATAAAGTGAATTGGGATATTAGCAAAATATTTCCATTAACTTCACATAAAGATCTGTTCATTAATCCCTGACTGTCATTAAATATTCGTAAGTTGACAATTTTCTCAGCTAGCCATTTCATGTCACTTATAGTGTCTTGTTCTTCTACTCCTAATAATACGAGTAGACCGTGCTCTATAGTGCCTGTTATTTCTTCATTGACCGTGCAACTGGCACGGGATACTCGTTGTATTACCGCTCGCATTAGTTAAATGTAAAATTATATCCGCAAAAATCAAAACCAAGTTGATTAAATCAATGAAGGCGGTTCGCTTTTTAACCGCCTTCATTGATCTAGATTTTTCTAAGTAAGAGTTAGAATCTTACATTCATGCCAAGCATATAGTTTGTTGTGGCCTGTGGTGTATAAAAATTATAATAGGAACGATTTCCATCTGTATCCATAGAACCCCAGGTATAGCCTGAAGCTGCATATTTTTCATTTAAAATATTATTTACATGTAAAAACAAATCTATTTTCTTTAAGCCCAGCGCAGAAAAACTGTATCTTGATGTGAAATTGGTGGTTGTAAATGGGGCAATACTTCGTTCTTTACTGTTTGTGTTGTCAAGAAACATGCGAGAAACATATTTTGTTTGTAGGCCCAATTCCAAACCTTCTGTAGGCTTAAATTGCAGTTCGCTAGATAGTATGTTTGATGCGGAAAGGGCAATGGTTGTTTTGTGATATGTAATCTCTTTTAGTTCGGTGTTATTTCCCTGATTGTCGTAAACCGCGACATATTCCTTAAAATTCTTGATTTTATTATCACTTAGTGCAGCTGTCGCCCGCCAAGTAAAGTAGCGATTAATATTCCATCCAGCATCTACTTCGATTCCCATTCGGTAACTTCTGTCAACATTTTGACGTATTGGACTACCTACATCATTTATAGCTCCTGTAGGAATCAGTTGATCTTCATAAAACATGCCGTATAGATTTGCTCCAATATTTATTTCTGAAGAGGTGTACCTATAGCCCGCTTCGATATTGCTCATTTTCTCTGGTTTAGGGAATTCATTTAATGGGTTTTCTACATAGTCTTTTCGTATTGGTTCTTTGTTAGCAAAAGCATAGGAAGTGTATACATGGCTATTTGTGTTTATTAAATAGGTTATTCCTGCTTTTGGATTAAGAAAATTTAAATCATCATGTATATCTAAATTTTTTACTTTATCATCTTCACCTTTAGTTTTGTAATGCAGATTCCGGTATTGTATATCCAGATTCAACAACCATTTGTCTAGCGTGTAGTCTGCTTTTGCATATATACTCATGTCATATTTCTTTGCATCATTGAAGTAATATTTTTCTCCCAACATGCTTGGAGAGGAGTGTTTTGACCAAATAACTTCTCCATAATGCTCTCCACGATATTGGTTGTATGCGCCTCCAAATGTTAACTTTAAATTGCTGTTCGGTTGGTAATTAAGAGCGTATGTAGTGCCATAAAAATGATTATCAAGCCAGCGTCTTCGTACTAAATCTGATTTTTTGACCGAATCAGCTCCATCTAAAACAGGAGGAATTTTATAGTGAGCTAGTTTGTCATTTTCTCTAAACTCTTCGTAGTAACCTTTGCCTCGGGTATAATGTAATGCAGCACTAAAGTTTAAATTTTCGGAGATGTAATTGCTGTAATGTAAGCGGGCATGTGTTTGTGTATAATTGTCTGTTTGGTTATCGTAGGTATAATAGTTGTACTTACGGTCGGCGTTCATAAAACGATCGTATGTCTCTGTGTTTTTTTTAAATCCTAAAGCATTAGTTGCGTAGTCGTGCATCCGTCCGCTATTTGATAAAAGTAGAGGTTCTGGTGTGCCATACCAAGCCTGGTAGGTTTTTTCTTTTCCAGAAAATAAGGTGGCTTTCAATGTTTGCTTTTTGCCATAATAGCCCCCATCTACATAAAAGGACTTTAAATCAGAACTAGCCCTTTCAATATATCCGTCAGATGCTATACGGGAGAGTCGTGCATTGAATGCGAACTTATTATTAATAAGTCCAGAACCTACTTTAAGAGTGTTTTTCCAAGAATTGAATGAACCGAAGGAGTTGTTAAGTTCTGCATAGGGAATTTCCTCCACTGCATTTGTTTGCATGTTAAGAGAAGCACCAAATGCGCCCGCTCCGTTTGTTGAAGTCCCAATTCCCCGCTGGACTTGTATATTTTGTACGCTAGAAGCAAAATCCGGAACATTGACAAAGAAAGAGCCCATACTTTCAGCATCATTAAGAGGTATTCCGTCGAGCGTCACATTAATCCGCTCGTTGCTTGAGCCTCTAATTGTGATATTTGTGTATCCTATGCCATTCCCTGCATCAGAACTAACAATTACAGAAGGGGTTTGGTTTAGTAAAAAAGGTATGTCATGTCCGATATTTTTACGTTCAATTTCTCTTTTATCAATGTTTTTAAAAGTTGTAGAAGCATTGTTTTTTGCCCGGGTTGCGGTAACTAGCACTTCCTCTGTACGTATATGATTCTTTTGAAGTTGTAGGTGAAAAGTAGGGTTATTAGTTATTTGAATAAGACTATCTATTTGCCTGTAACCTATGTGAGAAATTTTAATTTTTTGTGTTCCTGTAGAGATTGAATTAAAGATTACTTTGCCTTCGTGATTGGTTTGTTTCGCCGTTTCACCAAGTATCACCGATACGTTACTTAAAGGGTTTTTATTATCACCTGTTATGTTAATGGAAACGGAGTTTTGTCCGAATGTGCTCATACAGAATAAAAGCATTACCGTGGTGATGCTCATGGAAAAATTTGTCATTTTATTTTGATAAAAAGTTAAATAACTAATGCAAAGGGGTCGCAATAGCCATATAATTTAACTAACCTCTACCTACGCCAGCATTATCTGGATCAGGTGCGTTCTGTGAACTACAGAACCGGGTGTAATCTCAGCCTTAATTTGTGTTTAATAAAACAAGGCACCCCTTACGATAGGGGCAAATGTAGCTATAATATACCTGTTAACAAAGTTGTTTTTCAATTAACAAAGTGGTTAAAAAAACTTTTTATTAATAAATATTATAATTCTTTCAGTAAAATTTATATATTTGCAATAGCGTGGTCTATGCGCTATTTTGCCGACGATATTATGATCCCTTTTTCATAATTTAGTTTTTGTGTTTATTAGTTTTTAATATTAAAGTTGGGGTATGAGATTTATTTCAGCAAGTATTGTTGTTCCGGTCAAGGGAGGCTTCATTAAAAATGGAGTAGTCGCTATTGACAAAGATGGAACTATTAATGGTGTTTATGAACAAGATGATCCTGTTGTTAAGGATGTCAATAAAGAACATCATGAGGGAGTTTTGGTGCCAGGTTTTGTTAATGCGCACTGTCATCTTGAGTTGTCTCATATGTTAGGTAAAACGCCTAAGGGGAAAGGTCTCCCTAAGTTTCTTGCTAGCGTTATGAAGACGCGAGCTGTTGATAAGAAGAAAGTGATTTCTAAAATGGAAGAGGCTGATGCTTTAATGTTTAGAAATGGTATACAGGCTGTTGGAGATCATGTCAACACGGAGGTCTCATCTGTTGTTAAAGAAAAAAGTCCTATATTTTACCATACATTTGTAGAAATCATGGCTATCAATAAGGACGATATTCAAGACCGAATAGATGCAGCTCGTGATGTTGAATTTTATTTTAATGCTAATCACACCTCTATTACACCTCATGCTCCATACTCCTGTTCGAAAGAGCTCTTTAAAGTGCTGCGTAAAGTCGTTAGTGAAGAGAATATTTTAAGTGTGCACAATCAAGAAAGTGAGGAAGAGAATAAACTATTTAGATACAAAGAGGGTGAGTTTTTAGAGTTTTATGCTGATATGGGTATAAATGTAGATGAAATGAAAGCGCAAGCAAGAAACTCTATTCAGTCTTTTTTACCTTATACGCCCAAAACTAACAAGCTGATATTAGTGCATAATACCTACACTTCTGCGAAGGATTTAGACTTTATTAGTAGGCAGGGGCGAGATGTATATCTTTGTGTTTGTCCAAAGGCAAATTTATATATAGAAGAAAGATTGCCGAAAATTTTGAATTTCATCCCTAACCAAAATAGGGTTATTGTAGGAACGGACAGCCTGGCGTCAAATGATACTTTGTCTATTTTAGAAGAGTTAAAAGTATTAGTAGAGTCAAACCCAAGTTTAGAGTTTTTGCAGGTCTTACAATGGGCAACTATTAACGGAGCTGAGGCCTTAGGCTTAGATGAAATATTAGGTTCCATTGAAGTTGGGAAAAAACCAGGTTTGGTATTGTTGGAAGGAATGAATAATCTTCGCTTAAGTGATAAAGTAACTCTTAAGAGAATCGTTTAGATTCTTCAAAAATTCTTGCTTACATTTGTTTCGTATGAAGCATTTAAATATACGAGTATTAGGTGTAGTGCAAGGCGTTTATTATCGAGTGACTACTAAAGCTGTAGCTGATCAATTAGGTGTGAAGGGTATTGTTTCAAATTTGGCTGATGGGTCTGTGTACATTGAAGCTGAAGGCGACGCTTTTTCATTAGAGTCTTTTTTAGAATTTTGTAATGAAGGGCCAGATCGTGCAGAGGTAAAAGAAGTAAGTGTCGAGGAAGGGGATTTTAAGGGGTATAGAAATTTCGAGATTGTTAAAAAAGTAAAATAAATTTCTGTGTCTGCCTTAAGAAAATTGCTGAGTGATACGATGATATATGGATTATCTACTATAGTCGCTCGTGTTCTTAATTTTTTACTAACACCTCTTTTTGTAGCTAAGTTTTCAGCGCAAGTTTACGGGATTTTCACTCATCTTTATGCTTATACAGCTATGCTAAATGCTGTCTTAGCATTTGGTATGGAGACTACTTACTTCCGATATCTACAGCGCGTCGATAAGAAAGATCAGGATCGCGTCTTTGATACTAGTTTTCTAATCACTGTCGTAACCAGCGCGCTTTTTTTACTAACCATGTTTGCTTTTACAGAGCCTATTGCAATCTGGTTAGGGGGGAGCGAAAGTGTAGCAAAGACACAGGATTACCTATTTTATGTGAAAGTTTTTTCCGGAATATTAGTCGCGGATGCTTTAGCTGTAGTGCCATTTGCTAGACTTCGATCGGATGGGCGTCCCATTCGTTATGGTGTTATCAAGCTAGTTAACATCTTGGTTCAGATCTTTTGTATTCTATTTTTACTTTATTTGTTGCCTGCGCTGATCGAAAAGTCTATATTTTGGCAAAATTTCGCCCACTCTTGGTATAATGAAGGTTGGCTAGGTAATGTGTTCATTGCAAATTTTATTGCTAGTATTGCAACTCTTTTTTTCCTTATTCCACAATTACGTAATTTTAGATGGCGAGTTGATAAGAGGCTTCTGTGGAGTATGCTCAATTATAGTTTTCCTATTTTGATTGCTAACATATCATTTATTATTAATGAGCATTTAGATAAAATGATGTTTCTTAAACTTGTGCCTGGAGTTGAGGGAGAAAGAGAGTTAGGAGTTTATGGTGCCGTCGCTAAAATTGCAGTTTTTTTAAACTTATTTGTAACAGCTTTTAGATTAGGTGTCGAGCCTTTTTTCTTTTCGTATGCGAAGAATGAAAATGCAAGAAAAACTTATGCCCTAATTATGGATTACTTTATTATAGCCATGGTTGTGGTTATGATAGGTGTCTCCGCAAATATGGAGTGGCTCAAGCATTTTATAAGAGGTACTGCAGAACAAAAGGAAATATATTGGTCGGGCTTGTTTATTATCCCAGTTTTATTGTTTAATAACATTTTGTTGGGTATATACATGAACCTTTCCGTTTGGTATAAACTATCAGATCAAACAAGATATGCGCTGTATATATCAGGTATAGGCGCTGTGATTACGATTATTCTAAACTTTATCTTTATTCCCGAATATTCTTATCTCGGGGCTGCATTGTCTACAACAGTTGCTTATGCTTGTATGGTGTTTATATCGTTCTTTTGGGGGCAAAAGAACTATCCTATTCCATATCACAGAATGAAAAATATTCTGTATGTGTTTTCAGGGACTGTATTTTCGTTTTTTATATTTTATGTTTTAGATAGTGACTTCTGGTGGAGCAATCTATTGTTTCTGTTTTTTATTGTTATAGTAATATTTCTTGAGAAAAATGTTGCCTTAAAAGTTTTTCGTAAAAGTGATTTTTAGAAATTATAGTATCGCTTCTGTAGCAACAAATTTGTTTTTAATTTCTTCCAGTACCTCGAGAATGTCATCGTGTTTCTGCAAGCTTACTAAAAGTGTTCTGTATTCTTTAAAGTTTGGAATGCCTTTAAAGTAATTAGCGTAATGTCTTCTCATTTCAAAGACGCCTGTCTTGTCTCCCTTCCATTGTATGGATTTATTTAGGTGTGTTTTGCAAACTTCTACGCGTTCAGCGATCGTCGGACCTTCTAGACGTTCTCCTGTTTGGAAAAAGTGTTTGATTTCTCTAAAGATCCAAGGGTAGCCAATAGATGCTCTGCCAATCATAATACCATCAACTTCATATTCTTGACGCCAGGCAGCGGCTTTTTCTACGGAATCTACATCGCCATTCCCGAAAATGGGTATTTGTATTCTTGGGTTGCGTTTTATATCTTTTATCATTGACCAATCTGCCTGCCCTTTATACATTTGAGCTCTTGTGCGCCCATGTATTGAAAGGGCTTTGATACCTATGTCCTGCAGTCGCTCAGCAACCTCGTATACATTTTTAGTATTGTCGTCCCAGCCTAAGCGTGTTTTGACTGTTACGGGCAAGTGTGTGGCATCTACCACGGCTTTGGTCATCGCTACCATTTTATCAATATCTTGCAGTAAACTAGCTCCTGCGCCACGGCAAGCTACGTTTTTTACTGGACAGCCATAGTTTATGTCAATTAAGTCGGGTTGTACTATGGTGCATATTTCTGCAGATTGCCTCATGCTCTCGATGTCGGAACCAAAAATTTGTATACCGATCGGACGTTCATACTCGAAAATATCAAGTTTTTGTCGTGACTTGGCAGCATCACGTATAAGACCTTCTGATGATATGAATTCGGTGTACATCATGTCTACTCCATTTTGTTTGCAGACAAAGCGAAATGGAGGGTCGCTGACATCCTCCATGGGCGCCAGTAGTAATGGAAACTCTCCTAAGTCAATATGTTCACCGATCTTTACAGACATATTATTTTTTTTTACAAAGGTAAGAAAATATTAGTAGGATCGTTTCTTTTTACTATCTGAACGGGCATGAGCTTATGTGGTCGTTCACCATACCTACTGCTTGCATAAATGCATAACAAATAGTCGTCCCGAAAAACTTAAAACCTCGTTTCTTCATATCTTTAGATATTGAATCAGAGATTTTGGTTCTAGTTGGTACTTCGCTTTGGGAATCGAAATTGTTAAGTATTGGTTTGTTGTTGGGCATAAAACTGTATAAATAGTTGAAAAAAGACCCATATTCTTTTCTAACTTCGATAAATAACTTCGCGTTCGTAATAGCAGAGCCTATTTTTCCTCGATGTTTCACGATGTTACTGGAAGAGAGAAGTTCTTCAATTTTTTCTTGTGTATAATTTGCTACTATGTTGAAGTCGAAATTTGCAAATGCAAGTCCATAGCTATCCCTTCGCTTTAATATGGTTATCCAGCTTAATCCTGCTTGGGCTCCCTCGAGGATGAGGAATTCATATAGAATCTGATCATCCTGAACAAATTTCCCCCACTCATTGTCATGGTATTTAATGTATAGCTCATCAGTTCCGCACCAGCTGCACCTTTTTGGAGTTGCTTTCATCTTTTGTTTCTTTAGCGTTACAAATTATTTTAACTTTACGACAAAGTAAGTAAGATATTTTTTAATGGATCTGTTCGGAAAGTTTTTTTTAACTATAATCTTGTTTCTGTTTGTTACTAGAGGTATAGCAAGTGCTTCGCACGAAGAGGTTTCATTAGTGCAAAGTGTTGAACAATCTGTCGGGAGAGATTCTAGTTTTATTGATAATTTTAATTATGCATACCCCCCTAATGATCGGGAGAATAAGTTGCTTAAGGCTTTTGCTGATAGTATTTTAGATAGAAGTGTCGACTATTTCAAGACATTGAAGCAGTATGATGTTGAGCGTGTTAAGTTTATGTCATTGAGTGGGATAGAGAAAACGGTGCGCCCCATTTGGGTTTTAGTTGTTGTTTTTATTCTTTTTTGCGCCTTAGCAATTGTTAAGTTATTATTCCCTCTGGATTTTGATGTGATAGTAAGTGCCTGTTTTAATGAGCGTCTATTGCAACAGGTTAGTAAGGAGGATAATATGATGACCTCTTGGCCCTATGTGACTTTATACTTCATATTCAGTTTAGCTTTGGGTCTGTTCATCACTGTAATAAATGCTTCTTTTTTGAATTATGATATACTGAATTTTGAAAGTTATATGAGAACCTCTTTAATCGTCGCCGTATTGTTTATAGCGAAAATTTTAATGATTAGGTTTTTGTCCTTTGTTTTCGAGTTGAAGAAGATGGCTCGGGAGTATATAGCAGTTTTGTATTTGGTATACTTTAACAGTATGTTGATTTTAATGCCTTTTTTGCTCCTTGTTCTTTTTATTCCGGTTACATACTTTAAGTTAATATTAATTTTATTTTCTGTTGTTGCCTCTATCTTGTTCCTATATAGGCTCTTACGTACATTTGTTGGTCTTTTTGGGAATCTTAGGTTTTCAGTATTTTATTTAATTCTGTATCTTTGCGTTCTTGAAGTAGCGCCGATTTTAATATTGGTTAAAACATTGAGCAAATAAAAAATTCAATATGCAAGTAGATGTAGCAAGAGCCAAGAAGGTAAAAAGCATTTTAGTTACCTTGCCGAGACCTGAAAATGATAAATCACCTTATTTTGCCTTGGCGGAAAAGTATAACCTAAAGCTGGACTTTAGAGGTTTTATTCATGTAGAAGGAGTTTCAGCTAAAGATGTAAGGAAGGAGAAAATAAATTTTGCAGATTATTCTGCTGTTATTTTTACCAGTAAGAATTCTGTTGATCATTTTTTTAGGGTTTGTGAAGAGATGCGGCATGATGTGTCTGCCGAAATGAAGTACTTCTGTATCTCGGAGACCATTGCGCTTTATTTGCAAAAATATATACAATACCGTAAACGTAAGATTTTTTTTGGGAAACAATCTCCAAAGGATCTAGAGGATGTTTTGAAAAAGCATACAAAGGAGAAGTTCTTGTTTCCATGTTCTGATGTTGCTAATGAAAGTACACATCGTTGGCTTCAAGATAATGGGTATGATTTTACACCGGCTGTGCTCTTTAAAACTGTGATCAGTGATATTAAAGATTTAGAGAAGGTTTTTTATGATGTTATTGTCTTTTTTAGCCCTTCTAGTGTTCAATCGTTGTTTGAAAATTTTCCTGATTTCAAACAGAAAGAAACACGAATTGCTGCCTTCGGAGCTTCGACTCAGCAGGAGTTATTAAAGCATGATTTGATTTTGGATATACCAGCTCCTACGCCAGAAGCACCCAGTATGACAATGGCTGTTGAGCATTATATTAAAAACGTTAACAAGTAAAATTTGAAGCAGCTCTGAAGCTGCTTTTTTTAGGACAATAGGTGCAAGGCCGTTGAAAGGAAAAAACCTAATAGATGATTTGTAGTAAAGAGTTTACATATTTTATATTTTAAAGTGTAACTTTTTTCTTGTTTATGTTTTTGCTGCGTAACTTTACGCACTTTGTCGTTGGGTTATAATAGACTGTGATAATGTGCACTTTATTTATATCTTTATACCGTTTATTAAGAGCTAATTGTTAGTTTTTGTAATTGCTGGTTAGTTACCTTATAAAGAGTTTTATGCTGTTTAGTTGATTAAAATGTGGGAGTAGGTTTCTTACATAATAGATGAAATTATATAAGTATTGCATACAGACATGAGGAATTGTGAAACAGCTTGTCTTTTATAGTATAATGTACATGCATAAGATATATGGATATGCCATATGATAGTTAAAAACAGATTATACATATATGAAATATAATCAATACCGATTTTTGGTCTTGCTAAGTTTGTTTTTTGTTTTTCTTACGAGCTGTAAGGGGCCTTCGAATACGGGAGAATTAGTAGGTGTAAGATTAGATAAATTAAAAGCAAATAAGACACCGCATGGTATGGTGCTAATACCAGGCGGCACTTTTATAATGAATCAATCTGATGAAGATATTACCTTTTCACAAACGGCGCAAAGCCGACAAGTGACTATTGCTCCATTTTACATGGATGATACCGAGATATCGAACAGTGAATATCGGCAGTTTGTATTTTGGGTTCGTGATTCGATTTTAATATATAACTTTCTAGGTGATGATAGTTATTTTATTGATGCTGGGAATGGTGAGCGATTTATAGATTGGAAAAAAGTTCGTTCGAATTCGCCATGGAAAACTAAAGATGAGAACTCGAAAGAACGGCTTTCCAGTATGTTCTATCAGGGTGAAGATCGCATTTTTGGTAAAAATGAGTTGGATGTCCGTTTGTTAAAGTACCATTTTGAATGGTATGACCTACGGTCGGCGACAGCAGCAAAGAACGATAAATCAAAATCGAGATCTGATTTTATTATGCGGGATACCATGTTAATTTATCCCGATACTACTGTCTGGTTGAATGATTTTAGTTATGCACAAAATGAGCCCATGGTTGAAGGCTATTTTTCACATCCTTCTTACGATGAATATCCAGTAGTGGGTGTTACTTGGCGTCAAGCGCAAGCTTTTAATACTTGGCGAACACGATTGTTTAATAATGCTGCTGCTAGTAATAAGCAGGCTACACGCTTACCTTATCAACTGCCAACTGAAGCTGAGTGGGAATATGCAGCTCGTGGAGGCAAAGTAGGTACGCAATACCCTTGGGGTGGTCCTTCCGCTCGTAATGCACGTGGCTGTTTGATGGCAAACTTCAAGCCAGGGCGTGGAAATTACATTGATGATGGTGCTGCTTATACCGCTCCTGTTTATTCGTATTGGCCAAATGATTTCGGTCTATATAATATGGCAGGTAATGTGGCTGAATGGACGCAATCTAGTTATAATGAGTCAGCTTATAATTTTGTTCATGACATGAACCCTACGTATAATTATGATGCTAAAAGCTCTGATCCCGAAGCCTTAAAGCGGAAGGTGGTTCGTGGAGGTTCGTGGAAAGATATCGGTGTGTTTTTACAAAACGGTTCCAGACAGTATGAGTATCAAGATACGGCAAAATCTTATATAGGATTTCGTTCTATAACGAAGTACCCTGGTGTTTCAACAAGATAAAACTATAACATAATAATACATGCTAAAATAATGGCAAAGAAAAGAAAATTTAGATTCGGAATTAATACGCTAATTAACTGGGGAGCGACTGTAGTTATTACAGGTTTAATGTTTAAAATACTTCACTTTAAAGGAGGCGAGTGGATGATCGGTATCGGTTTAGCTGTCGAAGCCGTTTTATTTTTTGTGATGGGTTTTATTCAGTCAGAACCTGAACCGGATTGGACGAGAGTGTATCCTGAGTTGGATGAGAATTTTAATGGAGAGTTGCCTGTCAGATCGGCACATGTAGGAACATCTGCTCAGCCGGTATCTATTGGTAACACCGCAGCATTGGATAAACTACTTCAGGATGCTAAAATTGATGAGAATCTGATAGGGAATCTAGGCGATGGTCTTCGTTCTTTTGGAGACAAGGTTGCTTCTATATCTAAAGTTGCTGATACAGCTGCGGCTACTAACCAATTTGCTGAGCGATTAAATGCTGCATCGACAGGGGCGGCACAGTTAGGCAGTGCTTTTGAAAAAGCAGCTACAGATCTTCAAGCTTTTAATGAGTCTTCAACGGATATGCAACAGTTTAAAGAACAGGTGAACACATTTAATAAAAATCTAGCCTCTCTGAATGCTATATATGGTAATATGCTTTCCGCGATGAATACAAACCGTTAATTAAGGACGGTTTTGTTTATTGATGTATTGTATAATTTGAAGTAAAACATTATGGCAGGTAAAAGAGAGACTCCCAGACAGCGGATGATCGGCATATTATATTTAGTACTACTAGGTTTAGTGGCACTAAATGTAAGCGATTCGATTTTAGACGCTTTTAAAAATTTGGGAGAAAGTTTAAATACGTCTACACAGAATACACAAGCAGGTATAGACAATATGTTTATGGCTTTCCGTGAGACTAAAATGAAGGAAAACCCGGAACGGGCTAAGCCTATATTAGAAAAGGCTGAGAAAGCTCAAGCTTTAGTTGGGCAGTTAACAGGAAAAGTTAAGGAACTAGAAACGCTTTTAAGTAGTGAAGGAGGAGGTTTAGATGAGGATACTGGTGATGTGAAATATAGAAGTTCGACAGATATTGCAACACGGTTAATGATTAACGAAGGCCGAGGGAAGGAATTGCGTGATTTAATTGTGTCGACTAAAGAAGAGCTCCTTAAATTGACTAATAATGAAGTTAATATTTCTTTGGACGCTTCTGATCCTAAGCCTAGGGCTGGAGTTAAAAAGAGTTGGGAAGATGTTAATTTCGGCGACGGAATTCCGCTAACGGCTGCAGTTACAGCGTTAGAAAAGATCAATGCTGATGCTAAAAATGCTGAGTCTGCTGTCGTAAAACATATTTTTGGTAAAATGGATCAAGCTGTAGTAAATTTGGATAAGTTTGCTGCAGTAGCTGTTGCGCCGACCTCGTACTTAATACAAGGACAGCCTTATACTGCAAAAGTGTTTTTAACGGCCTATGACTCTAAATCAAGCCCTGAAATATCGGTTGGAGGCAGCAATCTGTCTGTATCTGATGGTCAGGGGACCTATCAGGTGAATACGAGTACTCCAGGGATTTTTTCTTGGCAAGGTACAATTCGAGTTCAGCAAACAGATGGTACTGTTAAAACATATCAAACAGAGCCAATGACTTATCAGGTTGCTAAACCATCTGCTGTGGTCTCACCAGACGCTATGAATGTATTGTATATCGGTGTTGACAATCCTTTGTCTGTATCTGCTCCAGGTATTCCTGCTGAAAATTTAGTTGTTACAGGTACTGGTGTTACTGTAAGCAGATCAGGAAGTGGGTATGTTGCTAAAGTTAGTAATACAGGTGAAGCTACCGTGAACGTGGCTGCTAAGATCGATGGAAAAGAACAAAATATAGGGAGTTCGAAATTTCGGGTAAAACGTATTCCTAAACCTACTGCGCGTGTTGCAGGGAAAGTTGGCGGTCCAATATCTGCAGCTCAATTGCGAGGTCAGAATGTTGTAGCAGCTTCTTTGGATAATTTTGAGTTTGATGCCAAATTCAATATTTCGAAATTTAATATGTATATCGCCAAGCCAAGGGTAGATCCTATTGGTCCTTACCAATCTTCGGGAGCTTCATTTTCTGCTCAAATGAAGACGGGATTAGGGGCAGCTACGCCTGGAAGTGTCGTCATGATATATGATATCGTTGGTGTAGGCCCGGATGGCGTAGCTCAGAATTTAGATCCGATTACGTTTCGAGTGACAAATTAAAAAACTATAATTATTTAAATAGGAATTTAATTGTATGTTTTTGGTTTGAGTACTTTTGAATATAATTTTATAGAGATGAAAAGGATAGTTTTTACAATGTTGACAATAGCCTATTCTTCTATGCTTTTTGCACAGCAGGAGAATTTATCAAATAGTACAAAACCTATTCATGCTGACGAGCCACCTGTAGATGGTTATTTGGCTAAGGAAGATATAGCGAGTAGAAAAGTTGTCCCTTATGCTACTGTACGACAGGCTGATATTGCTTATTCAAAACGAGTATGGCGTGAAATAGATCTTCGGGAGAAAATGAATAAGGCTTTTTTATCTCCTAAGTCTAGGCTAATGGATATCATTATGGAGGCTATAATGAAGGGTGAGCTTACAGCATATGATCCTACACCAACTGAGAATGATCCGAATGGGGATAGTTTTAAAAATATTTTACCAACTGATCAAGTTATGGCTCGGTTTGGAGGTGATAGTATATTAGTTGAAGAGTATAATGAAAACAATGAAGTTATCTCGTCACGCTATGAAGCACGAGCCTTCAGTGGAGAAAATGTTATTAAATTTCGAATTAAAGAGGATTGGATCTTTGATAAGCAACGTTCTGTTTTTGAACCTCGTATTATAGGAATTGCTCCATTAATTACACCACAAATACCAGGTATGGATGCTAATTCTGCAGGTGTATCTGGCACTAGTTCGTCTGGGGAGCAGCTTGATTACGACCCATTTGATCCGTTTGCTGTTAGACCTGAGTCGACAGGGGGTACTGCAAATGTCCAAGAGGATATTCCTGTACTTGATATTCCGAGTGTTAATAATGATTTTGTTAGTCAGATCGATCCTACTCCTGCTTTTTGGATTTATTTCCCGGAAGCTAGACATATTTTTGTCAATCGAGAAGTAGTTAATAGGAATAATGATGCAACTGGCTTGAGTTATGATGATGTTTTTATTAAAAGAATGTTTTCAAGTTACATTGTCAAAGAATCGAATCCGGAAGATTTAAGAATTAAGGATTATGTAGAGGATGGCTTAGCTAGACTTTTTGAGTCAGAGCGCATTAAGAAGTCGTTGATGGACTACGAGCAAGACTTATGGTCTTATTAGACATAATGTGACTAGTGTCATATTTGTTTTAAAATATTTCTAATAGATTGCTTTTGTCTAAAAAATATATAGTTTTATAGGCTTTCAAGCAGGATTATTAGAAATATTTTTTTTTAATTTTGTTTAGGTACTTGTAAAATATAGCATTCGTGAAATTAAAACCCGTAAAAAGCATATCAGGTATATCTCCAGAAGAATTCAATAAAGAATATCTTAAAAATGGACATCCTGTTCTTATAAAAGATTTTATTCGCAGTGATAGTCCTTGTTGGCAGAAATGGAGCTATGATTATTTCAAGGAAATAGCTGGTAATGAAATGGTCGATATTTATGGTAGGGAAGAAGATTCTCAAAACCATGCCGCAAGTCCTCCTGTAGGGCGCATGACTTTTGGAGAGTATTTAGATCTAATTAGTTCAAAGCCTACGGAGCTTCGTCTTTTTCTTTTTAATTTGATCAAATTACGTCCAGAGCTCAAGAACGATGTGCTGTTCAATGATGTTACAGGAGGTAAGGTCCTACAATGGCTGCCTTATATGTTTTTTGGAGGAGAGGGGTCTGCTACACGTAACCACTTTGATATCGATATGTCGCATGTATTTATATCTCAGTTTCAGGGTGCAAAGCGGATTTGGTTATTTCCAAACGACCAATCCGATTTGATGTATAAGTTACCTTATAACTTTCATAGTATAGCGAACTTAAAGTCTAGTAGTATAGATGAATATCCGGGTTTGAAGTATTTAGATGGATATGAAGCTGTTATTAACCCTGGCGAAACATTGTATATGCCTGCTGGTTGGTGGCATTATATACAGTATGAGACTGAAGGTTATTCAATTTCTGTGCGTGCATTAGCAAACTCTGTTAGCGAGAAGGTGAAAGGGGCAAGAAACTTGTTTGTCACCCGACACTTTGATGATACTATGCGTAAGATATTTAATCAAAAATGGTTTGATTATAAAATTAAAACAGCTAAAAAACGGGCTGAGAGAGGTATACAAAAGAGAAGAAAATAATAAAAAGGCGACGGTAGGTCGCCTTTTTATTTAAGGTGGGTCACAAAGTTTGCTATTTCATTTGAAGGGTTTTCTGTCTTCATGAAATTTTCACCAATTAGAAAGCCTTGATATCCTGCTTTTTTTAGTTCGTTTATGGTTTTAGGATCGGAAATTCCACTTTCTGAAACTTTAATATATCTTTCAGGGATTTTTTTTGCAAGATTGTATGAGTGATTTAAATCCACTATAAAATCTTTTAAATTCCGATTGTTAACCCCAATTGCGTCAATGTTGTCGTGCAAATTAGTTGAAAGTTCCGTTTCATTATGTATTTCTAAAAGTACATTTAGCCCTAATGATTTGGCATAAGTAGCAAGTTCTTCTATCTGTTCGCTTGTCAAGCAAGCAGCTATAAGTAGAATAATGTCTGCACCATATGCTTTCGCTTCTGCAATTTGGTATGTGTCTATAATAAACTCTTTCCTCAGAAGAGGGATCTCCAGTACTTCTCTGGCTTCTTTTAAATCACTGAGAGACCCTTTAAAAAATTGTTCGTCAGTTAATACCGATATAGCAGATGCGCCTGCATCTTGATAACCTTTTACTACCGTCTTTACATCTGACTTGTTATTAATAACTCCTTTCGATGGTGAAGCTCTTTTAAATTCGGCAATGATACCTGTTTTGTTTTTATCTTCTATATTCTCTTTGAGGGAAAAACATGTACGGCTAAATAAAGGGTTGCTCATAAGTTGTTCTAAGCTTACTTTTGTCTTTGATTCAGCAACTTCTATTCTTTTTTGAGCTATAATTTTATCAAGTATATTCATTTTCTGTTTATCTATTCTGTGTATACTGGCTGAATGGTCTTTTGTTAACTTAAGAGCCAGTTTTGAATTAATGTTTTTCCGTTAGTTGTTAAAATCGATTCTGGGTGAAATTGTACCCCACGTAGATTATACTCTTTATGTTTCAGTGCCATAATAACCCCTTCACGATCTACTGCCGTGATTTGGAGACACGTTGGAAGACTTTCTTTCTCTACTGCCCAGGAATGATATCGGCCAATTTGAGAGTCGCTTGGAAATGATTGAAAGAGACTTTCTTCTAAATCTGTTACTATAATGTCGCTAGCAACGCCATGCAATGGTTTTGGCATATTATATAGTTTGCCTCCATACACCTCTGCAATAGCCTGTTGACCTAAACATATACCCAATATGTTTTTACTCGGTCCATAACGCTTAATTACTTCTTTTAACAAACCTGCTTCATCGGGCAATCCCGGGCCAGGGGAAAGTAATATGTGCTCGTAATCAATTAGTTCATTTAACTCAAATTTGTCATTCCGTTTTACTATATATTCACGTCCTAGTTCTTGCAGTAAATGAACAAGGTTATAGGTGAAAGAGTCATAATTGTCTATTACGAATATTTTTTTATTTGTCATTTTTATCTTTTTTAAGCACAATATTCAGCGTATTCTTATGGTCAACACCTTCTTTTTTATTTGCTAATATAATCTTCTTTTTAAGATACTCTTCTTTCAATATTATTAAATCTTTAATACGTCTATCGATTGTATCGAGAGATGTATCAATATGCGTTGTGTTTTCGCAATATTCTAGTGGACGTATCATAGTGTTTCTGCGATTTCTAATGCGCGACGTAATGCGGCTATTTTATTATTTACTTCTTGTAGTTCTTTTTCAGGGTCTGAATCGAGCACTATACCAGCCCCAGCTTGATAATGCAATACATTTTGCTTACTCAAAAAAGAGCGTATCATGATAGCATGATTAAAGTCTCCATTAAAATCCATGTAACCTATAGCACCCGAGTAGAATGAACGTTGCAAACCTTCGTATTTGTCAATAAGTTGTAAAGCCTTGTGTTTTGGTGCACCTGACAGTGTTCCTGCCGGGAAAGTGTCTGCGACGACATCAAAAGGATTAACATTTGGTTTTAGTTTACCAACTACTTTAGAAACTAAGTGAATTATATGTGAGTAATACTGCGCTTCTTTATATGATTTTACTTGGACTTCTGTACAATGCTTGCTCAAGTCATTACGTGCGAGATCGACTAACATGACATGCTCTGCCGATTCTTTCGGATCATTTTTCAATTCCTCTGCTAGAACTTGGTCTTTTGTAAGGTCTCCTGTTCTTTTAAAAGTACCGGCAATAGGGTAGATTGTTGCTTCTCCATTTTTAATGGTTAGCTGTGCCTCGGGTGAAGAGCCAAAGAGTTTGAAGTCGCCGTAGTCAAAATAAAAAAGATAAGGTGAGGGATTCACTGATCTTAGTGCTCGATACACATTAAATTCGTCACCCGAAAATTGATTTGCAAATGCTCTAGAGGGTACAATCTGAAACACATCTCCCTTTTTGATATGTTCTTTCATTTTTATAACCAATTGCCTGAAACTCTCATCAGACATGTTTGAGGTTTCTGAGCCTTTTCTTGAAAACGCGTATTCAGGAAAGTTCTTATTCTGTATAAGGTATTGTAATTTATCTAATGTTGATATTTCATCGTCTAAAAGGTTCTCAAAGATGTAGAGCTCATTACGGAAGTGGTCTATTGCAATTACGTAACGGTACACATGATACTGTAAATAAGGTATATCTCTAGCGTTGTCAGCTTCTGTTGTTAGGTGGATGTCTTCATAGTGTTCTATGGTGTCAAAAGTAAAGTAGCCAAAAAGTCCAGATGATGTTACTGTAAACGCTTTATCTGTCTCTCTTGCAAAAGCTTGTCTAAAAGTTGATATCTCTTCGCGTAGATTTATTTCTTTAGCTGATTTAGTGACAGTTTTCTCATTTGGATAACTTATTTGTAAATCTTCTTTGGTCAAAACTATTCCAGCGATTGGTTCACAACATATATAACTAATGTTATTATCCTTACTATGATAATCTGAGCTTTCTAGCAATAAGCTATTAGGGAAGCTATCTCTCAAACGTAGGTAGATACTAACAGGTGTAGTTGTATCCGCTAATAATTTTTTACAAGTTGTCTTTAATTTATATCTCATCTTTTGTGTTTTTATAAACAAAAAAAGCCCGACGATTGATCGTCGGGCCTACTTTCACTTTGGTTTTGGTTGATTATGAATATTTTTAAAACATACCAAATTCACCCCCGACGTTATTTTCATCGAGCCACCACCAGTTTGTATGTAAATTTCTAATTATCATTGTTAAACCACAAATTTATGATTATTTTTCGTTTATCCAATTTTTTTTGATAAAAAATCAATTTTATGTAAAATTAATTAGTCATTCAGTAAATCAGGACGTCTTTCTTGTGTGCGTTTTAATTGTTGTTCATCTCGCCAAGCGTTTATTTTTGCTTCATGGCCGCTTAATAAAATTTTTGGTACTTCATGTCCTCGCCATACGGCTGGTCTTGTATATATTGGGGCATCTAATAAACCATCTTGAAAGGAGTCAGATAAAGCCGATGTTTCATCGGACAAGACTCCAGGGATGATACGGGCAATAGCGTCTACCAATATAGCGGCCGGCAATTCTCCGCCAGATAAAACATAATCGCCTATAGAAATCTCTTTGGTGACGAAAATGTCACGTATCCGTTGGTCAATACCTTTGTAATGACCACAGAGGATAATTATATTTTGAGATACCGACAGATTGTTTGCGATTTGTTGATTTAGAGTTACACCATCCGGGGTCATATATATGACTTCATCGTACTTGCGCTCTGCTTGTAGTTTTTCAATACACGCTGCAAAGGGTTCTATTTGCATAACCATGCCAGATCCTCCTCCATAAGGGTAGTCGTCTACGGACTTATGTTTATTATTTGCATAATCCCTGAGGTTATGAACATGGATTTCAACTAAATTTTTACTTTGCGCGCGTTGCAAAATAGAGTGTGCAAATGGGCTGCATAGCAAATCCGGTAAAACAGTAATTATATCAAATCGCATTTTGCAAACTTACATAAATTCATTTTATCTGCGATGAAGATGTTGATTATAAGTATCGTTTTAATTTTCGGCAATAATTTTCTTTTGACCTTTTAGAGAAAGAGGTTGAGTCGGAGTGTAAAGTATAGTTGTCGTAAGGTAATACAGGTTTGTCGGTGAAAATTTTATCATTTTGTTACAATTAGTTGTTTATTCTAATTGAATATATTTTTTCAAACTTATTAAGAATTATATATTGTTTTTTTATAATTATTCAGATGTATGTTTTTAATTTACAGTATTTTTTAAACATTATACTGGTTGTTGTGCTTTTTGTCTAATGTGAATTTGGAGTTGTTTTTATTGAAATACATTAACATTTTGTTTGTTGTTTTGAAATTGTTGTAACAACAATTGTTATCTGTTATATTTGTTTCGATTTAACAGTTTTTAACATTTTCTTTGTTTTAACTATTTAACAGGTCATTTATTCGTTCGAAAATATTTTTTCGATTAGTATTTGACTCTCTTTTTTTGAAGTGTCATTTTTTTTCTTCAATATAGTTATCACAATAACTTGTTATTCTTTAAGAACAACTTGAAACATTAATATACTAAACATGAAACAAAAATTACTCAGTTTTATGCTGCTGTTTACTCTATTTATAGGTGTGGCAGAAGCGCAGAGTGTTAAAGTGACCGGGAGGGTTACTTCAACCGAGAATGAAAATTTAGCGGGTGTGTCGGTGTCTATTGTAGGGGGGAGTGTAGCTACGCAAACAGGAGCAAATGGCGATTATGCTATAGATGTCACTCCTGGTGCTACATTAGCTTTTACTTATGTAGGTTATGTTGAACAACGAGTGAAGTTCAACGGACAGACTGTGCTTAACGTACAACTTTCTGCTGATTCAGAAGCTTTAGAAGAGGTGGTTGTTGTGGGGTACGGTACGCAGTTGAAAAAAAATCTTACTACGTCTGTATCATCCGTGGGGGCAAAAGATTTAAAAGGTATGCCTGTGGCAAATATGCAACAGGCGTTGCAGGGAAAGGCTGCCGGTGTTCAAATTAGCTCAGGAGGCGGCAGGCCTGGAGCACCTATTGCTATACAAATTCGTGGACGCTCTTCAATGAATGCTGGCAATGATCCTTTATATGTTATTGATGGGGTAATTATGCCGTCAAATAACTCCTCTACTCCCAACTCTGTTGGAGCGGGGGTATCGCCTATGGCTAATCTTAACCCAGAGGATATTCTCTCTGTAGAAATTCTGAAAGACGCTGCTTCTGCATCTATTTACGGGTCTAGAGGTTCGAATGGAGTGGTGATTATTACAACTAAAGGTGGTAGTAAGTTTGGTGATTCTCAGATAGCTGCTTCTGTTTATACAGGATGGCAGTCGTTGACAAAGAAGAAAAATCTTCTTGGTGCATCCGATTATCGTCGTATGTATAATGAAGCGCTTGTTAGTGTTAATCGTCCTGAGTTGTTTACTCAGGATGAAATTGACAATCCAGAACATAACGTTAATTGGTTGGATGAAATTCTGAATGATAATTCCAGAGTAAATTCCGCTCAACTTTCCATTACGTCTGGAGGAAATGAAAAAACTCAATTTTATACTTCTTTTAATTACTTCGACCAGGACGGTGCGTTAGCAAAAGGAGGCTTTAAGCGCTATGCTTTACGGGCGAATATTGTTCACCATATTAACGATTTTATCCGCTTAGGATCAAATACAGCTTTATCAAGGACTGAGCGAAATGAAACACCAGTAGATAATAGTATTTATTCACCATTTCCAAGGGCCATGGTTGCTCGTCCCGATCAACCAGTTTATAATGCAGATGGTACATTTGGTTCGAATGACTATAATAACCCGAAGCGTATGTTTTTGGAAGAAAATTATGTAAATCTTTCCAATGCTTTCAACTCTTCCTATTTAGAGTTTGATATTCTTTCCGGATTAAAATTTAAAACTGCTTTAGGTATTGATTTTACTTACTTAGATCAGCGTCTTTATAATCCATTAAATTCTTTTTCGGGTTCAAGCAGTAATGGTTCCGCAGCCTCTGGTACAGTACAGACTCGTAACCTTCTAGCGACGCAGACTTTATCTTACGACAAG
Organism: Sphingobacterium sp. UT-1RO-CII-1; assembly: GCF_026711005.1. Taxonomy (GTDB): domain Bacteria; phylum Bacteroidota; class Bacteroidia; order Sphingobacteriales; family Sphingobacteriaceae; genus Sphingobacterium. The sequence continues at coordinate 93,722 of NZ_JAPPVJ010000007.1, forward strand.
TCATTTTTTGACAGTCGTTTAGACTTGAATGCTATTGCTGTTTACGAATATCAAAAAAATCAACGAGAAAACAACCGTGTTGATGCGGCAAACTTTCCTGATGATCAACTGCCGTATATAACTTCTGCAGCTTCTATTACTGGTGGTACAGCAGGTTTTACGGAATTCGGTATTACCTCCATTTTAGGTCGTGTTAATTTAGGTTGGGAAGGTAAATATTTGCTTTCGGCATCTTTACGTAGAGATGGTTCTTCTAAGTTTCCTAAGTCCGGGCGCTTTGGTTATTTCCCGTCTGTTTCTGCAGGTTGGGTATTGTCAGAAGAAAGCTTTATGAAACCAGTTGATGTAATAAGTTTATTAAAAGTTCGTGCTTCTTATGGTGCTACAGGTAATCAAGAGGGGATTGGTAATTTTGCGTATTTAAGAACATTTGCTGGGGGGTTCAATTATTATGATACTCCTGGTTTCGGCTTGACTGCGTTGGGAAGTCCTAATTTAAAATGGGAATCAACCAATCAAATAGATGTTGGAGTTGATGTTGGCTTGTTTAATAATAAGTTAGAAATAGCGGCTGATTATTATCATAAGAAAACAAAAGATTTATTGTTGAATAGACCTATTCCTTCTACAACTGGTTTTGGTAGTATTTTAGAGAATATCGGTAATATTAAAGGTTCAGGATTTGATTTTCAAATTACTTCTAGAAACATCTCGAGAAATGATTTTGATTGGTCTACTTCTTTAAATGTTTCTACCTATAAAAATGAGGTGACAAAGCTGTTTAATAATCAGCCTATAGATCAAGGGTTTGTAGTGCGTCATGCTGAAGGACAGCCTTTAGGTTCATTTTTCTTAATTAAATCGTTAGGAGTAGATCCTGAGACAGGAGATATGATGTATGAGGATATTAATAACTCAGGAACAATCAATGCTGCTGATAGACAGTTTGTAGGTAATCCTTTGCCTAAGTTCCACGGGGGATTTACGAACAATTTATCCTATAAGAATTTTGATTTACATGTTTTCTTTCAATATAGCTACGGTAATGATCTTTATAATCTAGGTGCAGAAGGAACTGGGGGGCAAGGAAGTTTAGGCGCGATAATGAGTACTGATCCAAAGTCAGTATCTACGCCAACAAATGTTTATCAAGAGTATTACGATGAACGATGGACACCTGAAAATCCTAATGCGAAATACCCACGTGTAACAGGTGGTGCGGCAGGTAGTGCTAATACGCAACGTTCTTCTAGGTATTTGGAAGATGGTTCATATTTACGTCTGAAAACATTAACGTTAGGTTATAACCTTCCAAAATCATTTATTAATAAAGCAAAGTTTAGTAACGTTAGGATTTACGCAAGTGCTTATAATTTATTGACATTTACTAAATATACCGGTTTTGATCCAGAGGTAAGTTCTGAACTAGGTGTTGCAGGGCTTGGGGTCGATCAAGGTGCTATACCTCAGTTTAGAACCTTTATGTTAGGTATTAATTTAGGATTATAAAATTGAACAAAGATGAATAAAAATATAAAAAAAACACTGGGTTTACTACTTGCCGTTGTTAGCTTGTCTGCTTGTGATGGTAAATTAGACCTATCGCCTAAAGATGCGGTATTGCCAGAGCAGGTTGGAGGTCCTGAAGGAGACAAATTGTTAAATGGTATTTACGATGCTTTTCAGAATGGAAATTTAGGATCTAGTTATGCTTATTTGAGTTATGTCACAGAAGATTTATCTGCTGATAACTTGATTTATAGAGCGACTTTCTTTCAGCATGGCGAGATAGATGATAATAATATATTGACAGATAATGTTCTAACATCGCGTTACTTTAACTTTCCTTATGTTGCGATACAACGGGCAAACGATTTGATTGCTATTGTTAATGCTTCTGAGTCGATGGATCAAGCAACTAAAGATAGGTTGTTGGGTAGCTCTTATTTTTTTAGAGCTTATGCTTACTACCGTTTAGTAACGCTCTTTGGGGCAGTTCCTATTGTTAATGATCGTGATATTAAAGAAGTTCCGCGTAACTCAGTAGATGAAGTTTACAATCAGATTATTAGTGATTTAAAGTTGAGTATACAGCACCCCGCTCCATTCACAAAGAGTGATTTTGTATCTGTTGATGCTGCAAAAGCTTTATTAGCACGAGTTTATTTGCTTCGCAGTGAACCTGCACTGGCTAAAGAAATGGCATTAGAGGTTATTGCAAATAAGAAGTTCGCGATCGAAAGTAATTATAGTAAAATGTTTACCACCTCGCTTGAATCAGCAGAGCACATTTTTAAAATAACAAATACAGCGATCGAAGGGACAAATAGTCTTTATTACTTTTTGCAGCATCCAAGTATGCCTGGGAGTGGGAGAGCAGAACTGCCTGTTGATCAGAGCTTAGTAGATGCCTATGAAGATGGTGATGAGCGTAAATCTGCATCTATTCAAGAGGTTTTAGCATCGGAGGCTAATCCAGGATGGTATGTCAAAAAATATCATAGCCCTGATGGTGATGGGGCGCATCCCTTTTATATTTTGCGGCTGTCTGAAATGTATCTTATTGTAGCTGAGTGTGAGCTGAGTACTGCGCCAGCAACTGCTTTGACTTATATTAACGAGGTTAGAACAAATCGTGGTTTGAAAGCTTTAAAAGCAGTTACATTAGATGATATTATCAAAGAGCGCAGAGTAGAGTTTGCATTCGAAAACTTGCGGTGGATGGATATGCGTAGAACTCCATCAAAAGAAAATGCAAGCAAGTCTATGGCTACAATCTTTTTAGAGAAAAAAGGTAGAAGTGTTAATGACGAATTGTACCCGATCCCACAATCGGCAATTAGTACTAACCCACAACTTTTACCCAATAATGAAGGCTACAACTAGCTTTTAGTTATCTATAAAAACAAAGGGTTCTTTTTCACAAAAGAGCCCTTTGTTTTTATAGTCTTAAATTTCTGATGTGCTCTAATGGTTTTTTATAAGGTGTTGTCAATTAATAAATATTTAATACAGCAGGAATAGTTGTTTGTCTAACTTTTTGATATTCTGTTTTTGTCTAAGACCTTCTTACATCAATCTTTTAAATCTTTAATTTATTGCAAAACAATAAGATATAAGTTAGCTATTGAAAATTTGTAACTGCATAATCCAATTAATTTTTTACGGATTTTTAGTGCTATCCTATTACAATGCTCGCATAGTAATAGGAATTTATAAAATTTAATTTTTTGTTAAAAATTCATTTCCTTCCTTTATCTTGTTTTGTTATTTCTGTATCTGAGGTGTTTTGTTTGTTTTTTTATAATAAAAAGACATTTTTATTAGTTATTGAGTAATTGGTTTGTCTGCACAATCTGTGGACCTCTTTTGGAATTTGGTTTAATCCTGTATATTGCTGTTAAATAATGTTAAATTATTGTTAGCATAAAAGCTACTGACTAAACAACAAAAACAACAGTTTCTTTAATTAAAGAAACATTTTACTAAACAACTAAACAATATGAAACAAAAATTACTCAGTTTTATTTTTGTGCTTTTTTGCCTAGTCGGGCAATCGATTGCACAGAATCGGCAAGTGAGTGGTAGAGTTACTTCATCAACAGATGGTTCCGCTTTAAGTGGTGTCTCTGTATCTGTTGCAGGAGCAAGTGCCGCTACACAAACCGATGGTTCGGGAAATTACTCTATTAATGTGGCAAGCAACGGAACATTAATATTTAGTTACATTGGACATCAGGAACAGCGTATTTCTGTAGGTAGTAGAAGTACGATTAATGTTATTTTGCAAGATGCAGAAACTGCTTTAGACGAAGTGATTGTAGTAGCTTATGGGACAAGCTCCAAATCATCTTTTACAGGTGCTGCTTCTACTGTGAAGTCCGATGTTATTGAAAATCGGTCTATAACGAGTATTACTAAGGCTTTAGATGGTGCAGCTCCGGGGGTAGTTTCTACATCTGGATCAGGTCAACCAGGTTCTGGTGCTAATATCCGCGTAAGAGGTTTCGGTTCAATTAATGCCTCAGCAGATCCTTTGTATGTAGTTGATGGTATACCGTTTAATGGTGATTTGAATTCAATTAATCCTAATGATGTAGAGAGCTTAACTGTCTTAAAAGATGCCGCAGCATCTACTTTATATGGTTCTAGGGCTGCCAATGGTGTAATAATGATCACAACTAAAAGTGGTAAAAATACAGGTAGAATTGATATTAACTTTAAGGCAAATGTTGGTGTAGCCTCTAGAGCTGTAGGTCGTTACGATGTGATGAACCAGAAAGAGTATTTAGAGACGGCTTTTCAGGCATATAAAAATGAAGCCATGGTCGTTAATGGAATCTCTGAGGAGAATGCAGGGTTAGCGGCAATTAATAATATGAAGGGTACAGTAAGTCCTATATTTGGTAAGAATGAACAATATAATCCATATGATCTCCCAGTAGCGGAGCTTTTTGATTTAAGTACAGGTCTAATAAATCCAAAAGCGACTTTGAAATGGGATGATAATTGGATGGATGAAATAAAAGCAGATAAGCCAATTCGACAAGAGTATCAGTTTGATGCTGGAGGTGGGAATGATAAATTTAGGGCCTTCACATCTATGGCTGCGCTAAAAGAAAAAGGATTGCTTAAAACGACAGATTATCAAAGGTATACTGGGCGTGTTAATACTGAGTTTAAACCGATTGATTGGTTTAAAACATCACTTTCAGCCAACTTTTCTAAAGGAGAATCTAATTCTTTAAATAGCACGGGTAGTTCTACTGGTAATGTGTGGTATTCGGCAGAGCAAATGGCACCAATTTATCCTATTTGGGAACGAGAATTAAATGGCGACTTTAAATTAGGGTTGAATGGAGAACGTTTATTTGATTATGGAGAGAATAGAGCATCAGGAGCTCAACAAAAGTTCAATTCTATAGCAACACTCTACGATGATAAGTATTATGATCATCGTAATAATGTTGGAACTAGGGCGTCTATAGAATTTAATACTAAAGATGAGAAGTATGGTGCGTTTCAAGGTTTCGCTTTTGCAGTTAATTTAGGAGTGGATAGTCGCGATAATTCATATACTTACTACTATAATCCTTATTTTGGTAATGCAGCAGGTTCAGGGAGATTAAATAAACAATGGACTAAAGTTTTTTCATATACATTTAATCAATTATTAACATGGGATCGTAGCTTCGATAAGCATAACATAGATGTCTTATTAGGTCATGAAAGTTATAGCTATAAATTTAATTTGTTAAGTGCGCAGAAAACAGGATTTCCTTTTGGTGGCCTGTATGAATTAGCTCCTGGCTCAAGCATCGCAGATGCTAATTCTTATGAGGATAAAGAAACTCTTGAATCCTATTTTAGTAGAATACAATATAATTTTGATAACAAATATTTTTTATCTGGTAGTTTCAGAACAGATGGGTCGTCAAGGTTTAAGAAAAGTGAGCGCTGGGGTAACTTCTTTTCGATTGGTGGCGCATGGAAGCTGTCGGAAGAGGATTTTATGAAAGATTATTCATGGTTGAATAGTTTTACTTTAAAAACTAGTTATGGAAGTCAAGGTAATAATAGCTTAATGTCTGGTTCTACAGCAATGTACTATGCTTGGCAGTCTTTTTATGATTTGACATGGAATAATGGTAATAATAATGGTGGGGTTTTGTCTTCTGTTGAAAATCAAGAAATTTCTTGGGAAAAGAATCATAGTTTTAATGTAGGTTTTGATGGTCGTTTTCTAGAACATAGGTTAACTGTCGGTTTTGATTGGTATACTAGAAAAACCACTGATATGTTATTAAATAGACCTCTAGCATTATCATTGGGGTTTGATGGTTTTAATGATAATATCGGGGATATGAAAAATACGGGGTTTGATTTATCTATTGGATATGATATTATAAAAAGTCAAGATTTAACATGGAATATCACTGCCATGGGATCAAAAGTAAAAAATAAAGTAATAAGACTTACGGACGATCAGAATGAAATTATTTCTGGGACAACAATTGTTCGAGTTGGAGAGGCAATAAATTCTTTTTATATGGCAAGGAGTGCTGGGGTAAATCCTGGTAACGGAGATCAGTTATACTGGGTGTATGATAATAAAGATGATGAGTTCGATGTCAGTAAACATTATGTTTCTGCAGATAAAAATAAAGCTGCAGCCAGTCGCGTTATTGTTGGTAATCGTATCCCGAAAATTTCTGGATCTTTGGCAACTAGTTTGAATTATAAAGGCTTTGATTTTTCAGCTATGGGAACTTATTCAATTGGTGGTAAAATCTATGATCAAGTACATAATAATTATATGAATCCTTTATATATCGGAAATAATTATTCACGAGAGCTTTTAAATGCTTGGAAAAAACCGGGTGATATTACGGATATTCCAAGAATACAGAAAGAAAATACACATACTTTAACTGATCGTGCCGTGGTAGATGCATCTTATTTTGCTATTAAAAATTTAGCAATAGGATATACCTTCGGATTAAATCGTTTGGGCTTAAAATCAATCCGTTTATTTGTCCAAGGAGATAATTTAGCTGTTTTTTCAGCTCGTAAGGGATTAGATCCACAATATAATTTTACAGGGACAACAGATTATGTATATTCTCCAAGCAAAACGATTTCAGGAGGAGTAAATGTTAAATTTTAAATCTAACGTAATGAAAAAAATATTATATTATATAACTGGAGTTTCTTTGATTCTGTCTTTTTCGGCATGTCAAAAAGATTTTTTGGAGACCGCTCCAACAGATAAAGCTACAGAAGAAGAGATGTTTTCAACTATAGAGGGAGCTCAGGTCGCAATGAATGGTATTTATAGGATGCTGTATTCTTCTGGTTGGTCGGTAGGAAATACAGATCAAAACTTTGGCATTCTTTCTACTAAACTTTATACTTCATTAATGGGTGAAGATTTACTACAAGACGCACAAGGTAATGGATGGTTTTATTTTGATTATGGGTATGATGTGAGAAGTAGATTTACTGCAGCAAGTTGGCGTCCATATGCTACATGGAATTTTTATTATACTTTGATTAGTAATGCTAATGTCATTTTATCAAAAGAGGAAACTTTGCCAGGAGACCCCGAGGCAGTGAATGTTGTAATGGCACAAGCGTATGCTATACGTGCCTATGCTTACTTTCAGTTAATACAGTCATTTCAACAAACTTATATGGGGCATCAAGGAGCGCCAGGGGTTCCAGTTTATGTTGAGCCAACAACCTCGAAGTCTGAAGGTAAGGGGAGGGGAACAGTTGAAGATGTTTATAAAGTTATTAATAATGACCTTGATAAGGCTATTCTTCTTTTTTCCAATAATAAAGAATCACAAGAAGGTTATAAAACTAATATAGATTATTATATAGCTAATGCTATTAAGGCTAATGTTAGTTTAGTACAGAATAAGTGGGCGGATGCAGTGGGATATGCTAAAGAAGCATTGTCAAAGCCTGGTTTGGGGATGTTAACAGGAGATGAGTTATATAGCGGTTTTAATAGTGTCTCATTAAAGTCCGTTTTATGGGGTGCGGAAGTGATAGCAGATCAGTCAACAATATATGCTTCCTTCTTTTCACATATGGATGCAAGGGCAGATAGGTATGCGAAGTCATCGAGAAAGGTTATTTATAACTGGTTGTATGATCAAATTCCCAGTACTGATTTGCGTAAAAAATGGTGGAATGGACCAAATGATGGTGGAACAGCTGATCTAAAGCCATATAATCAACATAAATTTAGATATTCAAATATGAATTCTGATTTAGGAGATTATATATTTATGCGAGCTGAAGAAATGCAACTCGTAATGGCAGAAGCATTAGCTAACGATAATAAATTAGTTGAAGCTAAAGCTGCTTTAGAAACTTTAATGAAGGTTCGAAATCCTCAAAGTTATCAATCTGATCTTAATGGTTTAGTAATGTCTAAGGAGTTGAAAATGGGCTCTATAGGGATACCAACGACACTTATGGATATGATTATTTTACAGAGAAGGATTGAGCTGTGGGGAGAGACTGAGCGAATATTTGATATTTTACGACTAAAAACTGGATTTGATAGAAAAGCTTCAGGTACAAATCATACTAAGACATTTTCTTGGAATACTCTAGATCCTAAAAATAAAGAGTTTATATTGACTATACCGCAAAAAGAATTTGATGGCAATCCAAATATGGATGCTACAAAAGATCAAAATCCGATGTAATTATAAAAATTGATTATAATGAAAAATATATATATAAGAATATTTAGTGCTTTGTTACTTTCTATGACTATTTTAGGATGTGATAAGACTGATGGTGCATTATATTCAGGAGAGAGCAACAAATTGAGTTTTTTATCTCCTACTATTAATCTGAACATGGAAACTGGAACACTATTAGTTCCTATAACACGTACATCTTCTAATGGTGATTTTTCCGCCCCAGTAAGTTTAGCTGTTTCAAATGAGAAAGATTTAGACTATTTAGATGTTTTTAAAGTTGATGGTGATGTAAATTTTAAAAATGGCGAAGCAAAAGCATTCGTTTCTATTAAATATGGTAATACTGGAAATATCAATCCAAGTGGTTTTGTCACTACTTTATCTGGCTCTGATGTTATAGCTAAAGTTGCTTTTCCATTACAATTAAAAATATCAAAAGAAAACTTGTCAGCTACTACTATGCCTACTGTGAATGTGCTAGCTTCTTCTGAAGTTGAATTTGATAAGGAGTCAAACACCGGAAAATTAAACTCTAAAGATGGTTGGTTTGGAGATGAGTTTGATGTAGATATACAGCAAGCCAAGAATGGTTCTCAAATTTATAAATTAATCAAACCTTTTGGTTACAGTAATATTTCATTTATGGTAGATGCGGATGGTGAAACTGTTGTCTGTCCGAACCAAGTTATAGACACACATCCTGATTATGGTCCAGTTTCCATCACTAGTGTAAAAGGAAAAAAATCAGGTAAACGAATTGTACTTGATGTTGGGTCATATTCTGTTTCTGCTGGAAGTTTTGGTGGAGGTGTTGAAATAATAGATTTGCCATAGTATTAGGTATAAATAATGATTTATAAACTAATGTTTTAAGTTAACAGAAGCCAGCTAAACTTTAGCTGGCTTTTTAGCTTTATTTATTGTCACTTTGCAATAATATAATTCAAAAAATGCCTTCATCTGAAATCTATAAGCTGGCTAATTCTGAAGGTATATCTTTCATGATAGTTAGTTTGTATATCTCAAGTTTGGTTGTTTTTTTTAGTGGTCTACATGTAAGGTTTATAATGCGTTTTATGGAGTGTTTTGATTATATATCATAATTTGTGCGTGAATCCAACCGTATTTTGCATAGTAATTTCTTAGGGGTGGTACGTGAAAAAAGAAACTTTTTACATTATATTTTTTTGAACAATAAAATATGATAATTGGAATAAATAAACCGTATTTATTTTCTTTTTGAAAAGCGTTAAGTTAAAAATGCTACATAAAATATCGGTTATCATTTTTTGAAGTGATTTTTTATCTAATGAAGGTTTTTTTGATTGAAAAATCAATTAACATCTCCTATCAAACTATATAACTGCTGAGTATAATTATTGGTTTTGAGGGGGGATTGAAGGGAGGGAGTCTATACTATTCTTTAATTGTAGAATTAGACACCAGTCGTTGCGTTCTCCATAAAGGTAATGGAAGACCGAGCTTGGTGTAAAGCCTAAAACTTTTGCTAAACCATATACCTCAAATGAAAATAAATCTTCATTTTCATTGTTTTTTACTCGGTTTAATCTTCCTTTATCGATGCTGGCAGCCTCAGCTAGCTTTCTTTCACTATTTGTAAATAGGGAAATGAATTGATCCAATTTGCTGGCATGTTTGCTTTCCGCATAAATGTAATCATGAATATAATCGTAAAATAATTGTTCGCATAATTCATCGATATTTAATTGTAATTGATCTGCCACCTCGAAAAGTAGTTTTCCATAAAATTTTGTTCCATAACTTGTTATTAATAAGTTTATTCTCTCCCTCTCTATTGTGTATATATCTTTGTGTTTATACCTCTTTCGTAAAATACTATTTACGATTTTTTTGAACAATAAAAACTTATTTGATTTATAATCAGCCATTTAAGTTAAATGTATAGACATTTGTCTTTTTTTAATATTTAAATTATTATATTTGAGATAGTTAGTTATTTTTTTGGCTTCAATTGACGAAGTTTAATTGTCTATAGTCATTTGTTAAATAACGTTAGCTTGATAACAATTAAATTATAAAGCCTCATTATAAACGCATGAATTGTTGCCATATAAAAGGGTTATAAACTAGCATATTATTCTTCTCGTTACTATAGGTGAATTTGTTATAAAAATTAGCCATATAATAAATTTTAGGATTATGAAAGTAAATTTTAATTATCTCACTTTGCCCTTATCTCTTTTAATAAAGACAAGGTGTTTCTCTAAAACTTGTGTGAATTTATTTTACGGTATAATTATCCCGCCTTAGTGGGGCAAGAAAAAAAGAATAGATAAGAAAGACGGCTGCTAGTACTTTATAATTTAAAAAAACTATAAAGCAGCATTGCAGCGATCAATCTTATCTTAATCACCGACTTAATCTCATTAACATTCATGAAGGTCGCACTTCGAGATGATGAGGAGTTGTCAGCTACGTATAAATAATATTCCATTTAAATGTAGTAACAATTTCTTCATTGACAAAATATGTATATAGGGTTTTGTCGGTGTATTAAAATAAAACTAACGAGTTTATCACTTACATAAGTTGCTTTAAGCTTTTCATATCGACTTTAGTAAGTGCAATTATTAAACTATATATGCCTTAAAAATGAAGAACTTTTACTGGTACAGGAGTGTTGTGCTTTTTATAAAACGCACTTTACAATTCCTGCAATGCATGTCTTTTAATAGACGTGCTTTAAATGTGTTTTCTTGGATATTATTCATCACTATGTTGTTTAGTGGTTTAGTAGAAGCCCGTGAGTCCCACGCCCGTGGGACCATTGGGTCTTCACAAGAAAGAATTATAGAGGGGAAAGTAACGTCTGCTCAAGATGGTAAGCCACTTGCTGGAGTAACTGTCAGGGAGCTAAATAGAACAGCTGTGACACAAACAGACAATAATGGAAATTATAACATTAAGGTGTCGTCTGCTAGCTCTTCCTTATCTTTTTCTCTTTTAGGATATGTTGAAGCTACAGAGACTATTGATAACCGTAGTATTTTAAATATCTCTTTGATAGAGTCGTTGACTGATTTGGATGATGTAATTGTTGTCGCATATGGTACTGTTAAAAAATCCGATTTTACTGGTTCAGCTACTCAAATCGGAGCAAAAGAGTTAGATAAACGCCCGTTAAGTAACGTTTTAGGCGCGTTACAAGGGGCAGGGCCAGGCATTCAAACTGCTGCTCCTTCTGGAGCACCAGGTTCATCACCTACCATTAATATTAGAGGTGTTGGCTCCTACTCGGCTTCAAATAATCCTTTAATAGTAGTTGATGGTGTTCCTTTCGACGGAGGGATGTCAAATATTAATCCTGCAGATATTGAGACGGTTACTGTTCTCAAAGATGCAGCAACAATTGCTATGTATGGTTCGAGGGGAGCTAATGGTGTTATTATGGTGACAACAAAAGGAGGGAAAGCCGGTGTTACTAATTTGGACGTATCTGTCCAGATGGGAACTAATCACAATGCGGCTCCAAAATATAATACAGTTTCTGCGGGCGAGTATTATGAATTGATGTGGCAAGCATATACTAACAATTTACATTACGGAACATTAAAAGTGCCACTAGACGTTGCTAGGCAGATCGGATCTGGACTTTTGACTAGGAATTCGGCAGGTCTTCAAGTATATGAAGGGCAAACATTTCAAGATATTGTTCAGTATTTAGGTAATTATAATGCTTTTAATGTAGCAAACGATCAGTTAGTGGGGACAGATGGCAAGTTGAATTCTGCTGCTCAATTTAAATATAATGGTTTTTCATCTTGGGAGGATGAGGCTTCTAGAAATGGGAAACGTAATGAGTACAATATTAGTTACTCAACGGGAATAAAGAATACGGATGTATATGCTTCTTTAAACTATTTGGATGACAATGGATGGGGATTACGTTCATCTGCAGATCGGTTCTCGGGCCGTGTAAATGCAAACACTAGAATCACAGAGTGGTTGAAAACTGGTCTAAATATTTCCGGTGGTACCACTAAGTTTGATTATGCGTATACCGGTGGTAGTTCAATCAATAATCCATTTGCATTTTCTAGAGGTATTGCTCCAATTTACCCAGTTTATTTAAGAGATCCTTCTACAGGTGATCTTGTGTACGACTATCTAGGTAACAGACGTTATGATTATGGAAATCTTGTAGCTGAATATGGTCTTTCCAGACCTTATAATAGTGGGCGTCACGCAATAGCAGAAACATTAATGAATAAAAGTCGTTCAGATAGAGATTTTGGTTCTGCAAGAACATTTATAGAGGCTAATATCTTACCTTGGTTGGTATTTAACACTTCGTTTAGTGCCGATCTCCAAAATTATCGTGAAGAGGGATATGAAAACACAGAGGTTGGAGATGGTGCACCTGCAGGTAGGTACAATCAAGATTGGTATAGGCAGCTGAGTTATACTTTTAATCAAACTCTTCGTGCTAATAATACTTTTGGCATACATAACTTGGAAACACTACTAGGGCATGAATTTTATTCGTACAAAACAGAATCTATTTCTGGAAGACGTACTGGTCAGGGCTTTGAAGGGATGTATGTGTTCTCCAACTTTTCAGATATTGCAAGTCTATCTTCTGGTTTAGGTGAAACAGCTGTTGAAAGCTATTTTGCACGAGCAAACTATAATTATGATAGTCGTTACTATTTAAGTGCGATGATCAGGAGAGATGGTAACTCTAGATTTCCGGAGCATCTAAGGTGGGCAAATTTCTGGTCTGTAGGTGGGGCTTGGCGCTTGGATCAAGAAAGTTTTTTTGCAAATGACTACACCGATTTGTTTAAGTTAAGAGCTTCCTATGGTAAGCTGGGTAATGCTATGTTGTTGACTGGAGGTAATCAAGATTATTATCCTTACCAGCCAGGATATAGTATAGGATATAATAATGCTTCAGCTTCAGGAGCAGCGCTAACGGTCTTAGGTTCTAACGAGTTAACTTGGGAGTCGCAAAAGCCTTTAGATGTAGGAGTAGACTTCTCATTTTTAAAAGGGCGTATAGTAGGATCTTTAGAGTATTACAGCAGAAAATCAGATGGATTATTGTTCAATGTACAGCAACCTTATCATAACGGGGGTACGACAGGTGGTTCATTCCAAATAGCGAAGAACGTGGGCTCAATGGATAATAAAGGAATTGAATTATCTATAACTGGTAATCTGATTCGTAAGGAGGATTTTAATTGGAATTTGGGACTGAACTTAACGACAATAAAGAATAAAGTGACAAAAATGCCAGAGGAAACTCCAGAAATCGTGAGCTCTCCTTATAAAAGAGAGGTTGGAAAATCTCTGTACGAGTATTATACAAGAACTTATTATGGCGTAGACCCTGAAACTGGTAGAGCACTTTACCTAGGATTAAAAGAAGATGTAACATATGATCCACAATCAGAGGAATACAAATTAATTGATCGTGGTAATGGACTTACGGACACAGTTACCTTCGATCATAATGCTGCACGCCTGAGTTATGTGGGGAAATCTTCATTGCCACCAGTTTATGGTAGCATTGTGAATGAGTTTAGTTATAAAAACTTTGATTTTGGTTTTGTTTTAACGTATAGTTTGGGAGGGTATTATAATGAAAGTGGCTACTCTTCTTTAATGAGCTCTGGCCCTAATAATGGAGCTAATTTGCATCGTGATTTATATGGTGCATGGCAGAAGCCAGGAGATATCACGGATATTCCACTTATGGATGTAGGTCGCACAGCTCAGAATGGTGCTATGTCGACGAGATGGTTGCAAAAGGCATCTTATTTAAATATTAGTGCGGTTAATATAAGTTATAGATTACCAGAAAGTCTAATATCGCAAGCAGGTATCAAGCGTGCCCGTGTATTTGCAAGTGCTGAAAACCTATACTTTTGGTCTGCTCGTAAAGGATTTAACCCAGTTGGAGGCGGGCTGACATCTGTATCGGCTAATTCGGCTTACACGCATGGACGAACAATTAACTTTGGTGTGAACTTTGGATTTTAAGAGCTATGAAAATTTTTAGAAACAGTAAATTAAGAATATTTTCTACAGCAGTGACGGTAGTGACTTTATCACTGACAAGTTGTAGTAAAGATGCATTACAATTAGATCCTGTCAGTAGAGTTGCGCCATCTACTGTATTTGCAACTACTCAAAATGCATATGCGGCAATAAACGGAATGCATAAATATCTATACTCGCAGTGGCACGACAATCAAGCAGCGGGTGGACAGAGTGGAAATATGCTATATATGGAAGTCTTGGGAGAAGATTTCGTGATGACGGCGCAAGCTAATGGATGGTTCATCAATGAATATAAATGGTTGAACCATCGAAATGCAGAATCAAATATTAACCTCTTCAACTATGCATTTTATTATGCAATGATAGGCAATGCCAATGCTATTATAGCTAATATAGATGGTGCAGTAGGGCCAGATGAAGATAAAAACTTTCTAAAAGCCCAGGCATTGACTTATAGAGCTTGGAGTTATTATCAAATGGTACAGTTGTATGGTAAGCGCTATGTTAAAGGGGGGGATAATGGTAGCCTTGGAGTGCCAATAATTAAAGAGGCAAGTTTAGAAGCCAAGCCAAGAAATACGGTGGAAGAGGTTTATGCGCAAGTTAATCAGGATTTGGATGAGGCTATTATCTTGTTTGGTTCTGCAAAAAGTAGACCAGATAAATCTCACCTTAATGTAAATGTGGCGAAGGGAGTTAAAGCACGAGTGGCATTAACCCAACAAAATTATGAAGTGGCCGCTACTAATGCTCGTGAAGCTAAACAAGGTTTTACATTAATGAATCCAGAACAATATATTGATGGATTTGTAAGTTTCTCTAACCCAGAATGGATGTGGGGTATAAATCACAGAGATGATCAGCCTACATATTTTTATTCTTTTTATGCTTATATAGGGAATTTTAGCTCTACAAATACAAGGGGAAATCCGAAGGCTATTAATTCTTTATTGTATGCTAAGATTTCTGATACGGATATTCGGAAGCAATTGTGGGATCCTACGGGGGCAGATAACACATTTCCTTTAGCTGCTAGTGGTGTAAGAATGCCATACATGACACGTAAATTTACGATGCCTAATCCGAATAATAGTAATGGAGATCTTGCTTTTATGAGAGCTGCTGAGATGTTCCTCATAGAGGCAGAAGCTTTAGCAAATTTGACAGGTAGAGAGGTAGATGCGCGAAAAGCACTTTTTGATTTAGTAATTACTAGAGATCCTGATTATACACTGTCTACTAAGTCGGGAGCTCCATTAATTGAAGAAATTTTAACGCATAGAAGAGTAGAGTTATGGGGAGAAGGGTTTCGCTTCTATGATTTAAAAAGGTTGAATATGCCATTAAATAGAGAGGGAGCGAACCATATAGCTTCATTGGCAGGAGTCCTGACAGTGCCCGCAGGGGATAAAAGGTGGGAATTCTTAATCCCTCAAGGCGAGTTAAATAGAACATTAGATGTTGTGAAACAAAATCCAATTTAATCTTACAGTTCATTGTTGAAATATAAGAAGAGCTACTTTTCAAGAGTAGTTCTTCTTTTTAAAATGCAAAAGTATTCTTATGTTAAAATAATACTGTTATTTAAATATTTGGACGAGGAATACTCGCATTAATGGAGTGTTAGGCAAATAAAATTTTCTATTTATGAAAAGTGGTGTTAAGTGTTTATCTTTAAAAAATTACTAACACCACTTTTTTATTAAAGTATTGTTTAACTAAATAATAAATCTATGCGTATTCTTTTAAGTGCTCTCCTTATAGGAAGTTATTTTTTCAGTGTAGGTCAAGAAAACATTAATTTTCAAAAACCTTCGGCGGAAATCTATGAGTTGGCTAATTTTGAACGTGTGCCTTCCGTGATGATAAGTCCGGATACCGAGTGGATGCTATCTGTCTATAGGCCCACATATAAAAATTTGAACGATTTAAATCAGGAGGAAATGCGATTGGCAGGGTTGCGGATAAATCCTCTTCTTAACATATCAAGTGGAGTAACCTACTCGCACAGGATAACCATTAAACCTATCGCCGGTAAAGAAGAGATGCAAATTCTTGGGATGCCCGATAATGCACAGATTGCACATATTTCTTTTTCGCCTGACTCCAAGCACGTTGCTTTTACAAATACCACAGCTAAGGGCGTAGAGCTTTGGGTTGTTAATGTCCAGGAGCGGCAAGCTAAAAAGCTGTCAGCAGATAATCTGAATGCTAATATGGGAAACCCCTATACGTGGTATAAGGATGGTCAAAAGCTGTTAATAGAAAGATTGCCTGATAATCGTCCAGCATTAATTGACGGACGAAAAGATCTTCCTAAAGGGCCTATTGTATCCAATAGTACAATAGTACAGGGGAAGTTTCGCAATTGCGTACTTATCAGGATTTGTTAAAAACGCCTGATGACGAGGCTAACTTTGAAACTCTTGCAAAGTCTGAGCTCTATTGGGTCACTTTAGATGGCTCTCAAAGCAAGTTTAAAGACGCTGCAATTTACGGTAGTCTGTCATTTTCTCCAGATGGAAATTACATACTAGCA
This sequence comes from Sphingobacterium sp. UT-1RO-CII-1, assembly GCF_026711005.1. Classification (GTDB taxonomy): domain Bacteria; phylum Bacteroidota; class Bacteroidia; order Sphingobacteriales; family Sphingobacteriaceae; genus Sphingobacterium. The sequence continues at coordinate 110,534 of NZ_JAPPVJ010000007.1, forward strand.
ACTACCATTGAGCGGCCCTACTCATATGTGGTAGCGCTGTATAGCTTTCCACAAAACAGCGTAGTCTACGACATTGATGGCAACTTAATAAAAGAGGTTAATAAAGTGCCGCTTATTGAAATTCAACCCAAAGGATTTTCGTCTACAAGAACCGGTAAACGCAATATGTATTGGCGGGCTGATAAGCCAGCGAGCCTGTATTATGTAGAAGCATTGGATGGTGGCGATGCTACGAAAAGTGCAGATTTTAGAGATGAGCTCTATACTTGGGATGCTCCTTTTACTTCACAGGCAACATCTTTGATGAAACTAAATGATCGTTTTGCAGGTGTGTTATGGGGCGATGATAATAATGCTATAGTGTCTACTAGCTTTTATGATACGCGAAGTGATAAACGATATTTACTAAACCCTCGCACAGGAGAAAGTAAGCTTCTTTTAGAACGTAACTCGCAGGACGTATATAGTCATCCTGGTAGTGTGCATATGGAAAGAAATGCTTTTGGGCGCTACGTTATGTACATCGACAAAAACAAAATATATTGGACAGGGCCAGGGTTTTCTAAAGAAGGTCAGTTCCCATTTATAGAAGAACAGGACTTAAAAAATCTGGCTAAAAAACGTCTTTATACTTCTGAATATAAAGATAAAAAGGAAGATATTATTTCTATCACAGATATTAAGCGTCAGCAAGCATTAGTGTCTATACAGTCAGCAACGGAATACCCGAACTATTACCTCCGAGATTTAAAGAAAAATAAACTGGATACGCTAACCCGTTTTGAAAACCCATTTAAATCACTGGCTAATGTTCACAAAGAGGTGATTAATTATAAGCGTAGCGACGGGGTGGATTTGTCCGGAACTTTGTACTTGCCTGCAGGATATGACAGGAATGCGAAAAACCAAAAGCTACCTTTGCTTATTTGGGCTTACCCTACAGAGTTTAATAGCAAGGACGCTGCTGGTCAAAGTACAGCCAATCCTAATTCTTTTACTTTTCCGTCTTATGGATCCTTTATCTATTGGGTTTCCAAAGGTTATGCAGTATTAGATGATGCCTCTTTCCCTATTATTGGTGAAAAGGGAACAGAACCAAACGATACTTTTATTGAGCAGTTGGTTGCTAACGGTAAGGCTGCGATCGATGCGGTTGATGAGTTGGGTTATATTGATCGTTCGAAAGTGGGAGTTGGCGGGCACTCTTATGGTGCTTTTATGGTGGCTCACCTACTTTCAAACTCTGATCTTTTTGCGGCTGGAGTCGCTCGGTCAGGAGCTTATAACCGTACTTTAACACCATTTGGATTTCAGCGCGAACAGCGAAATTATTGGGATAATCCAGAGTTGTATAACACGATGTCACCATTTATGAGTGCAAACAGGATGAAGACCCCCATTTTATTGATACATGGAAATGCAGATAACAATCCCGGAACGTTTACCCTGCAGACAGAACGTTACTTCCAAGCACTAAAGAACCTAGGTGCTCCGGCTCGTATGGTTTTACTTCCCTTAGAGTCTCATGGTTATGCAGCAGAAGAAAGTATCATGCATACCCTGTGGGAGCAAGATCAGTTTTTGGAGAAATACCTAAAATAGTTTTAATAGTGAGTTACAAGTATATGTGCTTGTAACTCGCTTTGTCAAATCTTTACAGGTGCCTATCTGTGATCGGTTGTTTCGAACTAGTGATTGCTTTATGTAAAGAAGTGATTACCTTTTCTTGCAAAGTGATCCCTTTTTGCTACAAAGTGATCACTTGTTGGCTCATTGTGATCTCTTGTTGGTTTATAGTGATTCGTATTCTGAACTTGTGATTCCTTTTTACGAAGAAGTGATCACTATGCGTGATGAAGTGGTCGCATTTTAGTGTAAAGTGATTACATTTTCTTACAAAGTGATCTCTTGTTGGTTTATAGTGATTCGTATTTCTGAACTTGTGATTCCTTTTTACGAAGAAGTGATCACTATGCGTGATGAAGTGGTCACATTTTAGTGTAAAGTGATCACATTTTCTTACAAAGTGATCACTTCTTGGTATTAAGTGATCCCTTGTTGTGTAAATGTGGTTGCTTTTTGTTAAGAGGTGATCACTGGATGGTGAAGAGCAGTCGCTGAACGTGACAAAGTGATCCCTTTTAGCAACGCTTTGCGGGCAATGTGACACCATCCCAATAAGTGTGTAAACGTGTTTTAACTATTTTTCAATCCAGACTGGAATAGAAAAGAGTAAGAAAGAAGAAGCCATTGCCATAGCTTTAGAGTTTAAGAAAATAGGTCTACCTATTGCAGATATTGCTAAGGGCACGGGCTTTTCTGTAGAAGAGGTAGAAAACCTCTAGATAATAGATAGTATATTTATAGGTATTTTGAGCCTTCTTGATGTAAATTGGGATGGCTTTTTTATGCCTCCTTACAAAAGCATTGATTATTTGAATGCTAACCCTAACAGCGATATCGCTTCTCAAAACAGCAGAGAGCATAGTTACTCCTTGTTCAGTAAACGCATAAGGGTTTGTAGAAGCATACTTTAGTTTTTCAAACCGGTCGCAATTTGCGACCAATTCATTTTTTTTCTATATCACTCAGTTGAAATCGAAAAGATTTAGGAAAACGTTCACTATTTCTTTTGACCTTGCTTAGTTAGTCTTTTAAACTTCAACTCGATACATATCAGCCAGATCTCTATCCAGCAGACCTGTTCGCCACGAATTTTGAAGATTCTGTTTTCTATTTGCTGTTGTGATATTCCCTATACTTTGGTCATAGTTGTTTTTCATTTGCCGGTTTTATACTTTTATTTTTCTTTATTCTCCTTTACAAATGGCACCAATATTATAGGGCGTTCACCGTCACCGTAGAAGTACTCAAATAATTGACTGGGGCTGATTTCTAAAAGTTTTGCGATAATATATAACTCTTCTGCATAAGGCCTTTTGTAAGTGTTTGTCAAAAGTTTGTTTAACCTTACGTTCTTAATTCCTGTAGCGTTTTCTAAATAACTCTGTGGCTTGAATACATTAAATAGCAATTGTCCGAGTTTGGATTCCCATTTGTTGTCTGGGCTTTTGATTTGTGAGCTCTGAAAAATTTTATCACAGCTAACATCAAAATTGAGATGAGTGCATTTTATTATTTTATAAAATTCGTCTGCATATAGTAATGTGTTTTTGTCATTAAATAGTTTATTGACCTTAGTTGTTGAAAATTTTGTGGAGTCTGCAACAGACTTTTGTGAAATATTATTTATAGTCAAAAAGCTACCTAGAGCTGTCAAATTAGCCATTTTATGATTGAGATTAATTATTTGGTTAAAAGCTTTCAAATAATGTATTTTAATATTATATTTGTCTTATAATCAGTTTATCTGATTGAGTCTCGAACATCGAAACGGCAAATTTCAAATACACGGGACGTAGGGTTTGCGAACCCCCATACTTTTTGTATTTTTACAAAAAGAAGGGGCTAGCCTCCCTATCTGGAATTGTGTTGAGGTTCTTTGCCGTACCAGATGTTCAATGAAAGATAGTAGAGGCTAGCCTTTTTTTTATTAGCCCTGTTTTACTTTCTCTTGAGACTCTTTTTAAAAATGTATAACCAACATTATAAATTGTATGATACACAAAGAGTCATTTCCCATTTACAAGCAGCAGCTGCAATTGCAGGGGCGGCTTGCTTACACCTTATCGTTATTGATAAAGAACGTTTGTTGCCCGCCGGATTAACGGCAGGCTAAAAATAAACAGATGCAAAAAGGGTAGGCTTATCAGCCAATATATTACATAAAGAAAAGGCGCCTAATAAAACCTTTTCAAAACATAGTATAAGCGTTTGAGCATCACAATGCTTTAACGTGCCCTCTGTATCTGTCTGCCGACTTTTCCTATAAAAACTATACAGTTTTTAAGTTTGCTAAAAATCGGTCAATTTCATGTTTGCACAATAAATATAGCCTGATTTTTTAGTATTCCCAAGCTGTTGCGTTTTCCCTATGGCATAAACATGGGGAGGAAAGTCGGTTTTTTGACTTATTTATTCAATAAAAAGAATTAAAAACCAGATTATTATGATGCGATTTTTACGCAAAGGGGATTGTTATGCCCTTTCAAAACCTATAAAGAATAGATATTACTTATTTCTAAATAGCTTTCAATGTTTATTGCTGTCTCTCAGCACAATTTATTATCAGTTTAGTTGTAATGTTCAGAAGTCCCGCGCCCGCGGGACAACTGGCTATGGCGTGGAGAGAGATAGTAGGGTAAGGGGAGTGGTAAAAGAGAGGCTGCTTCGCATTGCTCGCCGTGACGGAAGGCGATCAGCTGCGGTGTTATCAACGATATTTTGTGTGCTGTTTAGTTTCGCTTCCGTTATGGAAGCACAGGCTCAGAAGCCCCGCCAAGGTGGGGCGACTGGCTCTAAAAACGCTGAGCTAGCTGTTCCCGAAGCAGGGGTCGTGTTAGGGGACCGGTTGCCTGAAGCTTTTTGGATGCAAGAATTATTACTTACCAACGATCCTCTAGGGCGTGAGAAATTAGAATTATCTGACTTTAAAGATAAGCTCCTTATTTTGGATTTTTTTAATACCGCATGCAGGCCGTGTATCGCATCTATTGACATATGGAATGCTTTACAAAAAGAATTTAAATCAGACGTGGCGGTGCTAGCTGTACATCTGTACGGTGATAATAAGTTGGTCTCAGCATTTGCTGACAAGCGAGGTTGGGAATTGCCTATTGCCGTGGGAAATAAGGCGGATACGCTTATCAATCAATTATTCTATGCGCATAGAAGTTTTGGGCAGGTATGGATAATGGACGGTCAGTTACTGGCTATCCCTAAACATAAAGACGTAAATGCAGAGCTTGTTAGAAAAGCATTAATGCGCAAGCCGCTTGATATTGAGATGAATGATTACTACACCTATTTTGATAAAACATTAAATTAAAAAAGAAGGATTTAAATTATGATAAGGTTTTTACTTTTTATAGGCTTTGCTGTTTTAGTTTATGTTGCTGAGGCGCAGGTTTATGGTGTTCTGTATTCTGATAATGGGGATCGATTGTCAGGGGCTACAGTATTTTTGCAAAACAACAATAAATCATCACAGACGGATAAAGAAGGAAAGTTTTCATTTTCAGATGTTAGCCTGCCCGACTCCCTGTTTGTTAGCTATGTAGGCTATACAGAACAGCGGTTATGGGTTGCTTCCGAGCAGGGAGACTTTAAGCTGTATATGCAGAAAGATGGTTCGCAGATAGAAGGGGTGGAAGTGGTTCATACGGGGTTTTATGAAGTACCTAAAGAGCGTGCAACGGGGTCATTTACGGTAGTAAATAACGAACTGCTAAACCGCTCGACGGGTGGCAATATCCTGCAGCGTTTAGAAGGTCTGGCTTCGGGTGTGCAGTTTGTGAACCCCGGCGGCACCGAAACAGCAGATATACGGGTGCGCGGCATAGCTACCCTGCATTCAGATGCTACACCGCTCATCGTGATAGACAATTTTCCTTACGAGGGTGATATCTCTAGCATCAACCCGAATGATGTGGAAAGTGTAACGGTATTGAAAGATGCTGCAGCGGCTTCGATATGGGGTGCACGGGCAGCTAACGGCGTGATCGTGATTACCACCAAGCAGGGGCGCTATAACGAAAGGTCGCAGCTTTCGCTGAGCAGTAATGTTACGGTAAGTCAGAAGCCCGACCTGCTGTACAGCCGCAATAGGCTGCCGTCATCTGTAGTTATGGAAATTGAAAAAGAAAAATATGAACATGGTGGATATTATCCGGTAAACAACCGGGAGCTGGCTTTCCCCGAGTATGTAGAAATGTTGATTGCGCTGGAGAACGGCACGCTCTCCAGGGCGGACTTTGACCGCCAAGAAGCTATTTTGCAGCAAACAGAAGTGCGTGAAGAAGCGATGGAGCACTTGTACCAATCGTCGGTTTCGCAGCAACATGCCTTGAGCGGTAGGGGCGGTGGCGAACGCTATAATTATTTCTTTTCAGCCAATTATGATAAAGGGCGCGCGGATATTATCGGTAATGATCATAACCGTATCAACCTCAATCTGCAGAATACTTTCAAGCCTTTTCGGGATATGGAAGTTAGTGCGAGTTTGTGGTATGCCGAGCAGCGGGGCAAAAATAACGGTATAGGCATAAACGACATTAAGGGCTATAGCAGTTACGTAGGCCTGTCTCCCTACACCCGTCTGATGGACGAAGAGGGGAATGCGCTTCCCGTTATTAAAGACCTACGGCGCGCTTATGTACAGGGGGCTGAAGAAATGGGGCTGCTGGATTGGGAGTATAGGCCTTTGGAAGATCGGGATTTAGTAGATAGGCGTAGTAAGCGGGAAGAGCTGCGGGCTAACTTGGGCTTGAAATATAGCTTTTTAGAGCGTTTTAACTTTTTAGCGACCTATCAATATGTAAAAGGGAGTGGCCAGAGCAGTGTGGTTTATGATAAGGACAGCTATTATGCGCGCGACCTGATCAATAAATTTACGCAGCCCGATGGCAAGATGATTGTCCCTAATGCGGGCATCTATCAGGAGGGCGATCCTAACGCTTCGGCTAGCCACTCGGGGCGTGCGCAGCTAAACTATACGCAGAGTTTTGGCAGGGATCATGTTATCGCTGCTTTGGCAGGAGGCGAAATCCGCAGCTTTGTGCAGAATACCTTTCCGGGCAAAACCTTGTACAATTATGATCCAGAATTACTGTTGGGGTCTGCGTCGTATAATTATCCCGAATATTATAAAAGTAACCCTGGCGGATTTAATTTGCGTTTACCCGCTCCATCATCTACCAGGCGGCAATTTACTGACCGTTACCTGTCGTACTTTGGAAATGCCAGCTATACTTTTAAGGAGCGTTACATTTTGTCGGGTTCTGCGCGTTGGGATGGTTCCAACCTTTTTGGCGTGAAGACCAACCAAAAGGGCACGCCGCTTTGGTCAGTGGGTGGAAGCTGGGATATCAGTAAAGAAGGCTTTTATGCGGTAGATTGGCTGCCTTACCTCAGGTTGCGGACTACCTATGGCAGCGCAGGCAATGTGAACAAGAGCGTGAGCGCTTATCCTGTCATTTATTATGGAGCGATAGATGCGCATACAGGGTTTGCAAATGCTACGGTGAGAAGTGTAGGTAACCCGTCTTTACGCTGGGAGCAGGTGAATACGCTGAATTTTGGGGCAGATTTTCGTGCGTTAAAGAACCGCCTGTCGGGCTCTATTGAGTATTATGTGAAGAATGCGCATGACCTGATCGGGGAAGATATTTTACCGACAAATACAGGCATATACAAAGGTTCATTAGCCGCTTCGTCGAATCTGATCAATTATGCAGACCTGCGCACTAAGGGTTGGGATTTGCAGTTGAACAGCAGAAACTTAGTCGGGCAGTTTCAATGGAACAGCACGTTGCTATTGAGCTATACGACCAATAAGGTGAAGGAATATAAAGGGAATGAAAGTTTGCCTGTTTCTAATTACTTAAATGGTAATATACCCATATTAGGAGAAAGTAAAGATGTGCTATGGGCACTTCCGTGGTATGGTTTAAGCCCTGAGAATGGTTATCCAACCGTGCTAATAGATGGTATTGAATCACAGGATTATACGGCATATTTTAATCAGTTAGAGTTGTCTGGTTTAGTAAGAGAGGGGCTAAGAGTTCCTCCGCTTTATGGTTCTTTGCGAAATACATTTTTCTATAAAGGCTTTTCTTTAGACTTTCTTTTGAGTTGGAAAGGCAACTACAAATTTAGACGCATGTCCAATTTTGGAGGTGTATATGGGATGGTGTATCATTCGGATTACGTAGACAGATGGCAGAAGCCAGGGGATGAGAAGCGAACAGACATACCTGCTACTAGAAAAATTGGTGATAATGTGACTTATTCGGCTAGTATATATGACGATGCAGAAGTGTTGGTCACTCGTGGAGATCAGGTTCGCCTGCAGGATATTAACCTGTCTTATACGTTGCCGAGGTCTGCTACCGGTGGATTTGCAGAGCTGCGTGTATTTGCCTATGCCCGGGACTTGGGTATACTGTGGAAAGCAAATAAACAGGGGATAGACCCTGACTTTGCAAATGCAGAATATAGAACTCCAAAGTCATTTTCCATTGGTGTGCAGGCTAATTTTTAAACATTATGATTATGAAACATATATACTTATTTATTCTTGTCATACTTTCCTGTATAGGTTGTGGCAAAGAGTTTTTAGATAAAAAACGGAATGCTAATCAGGTGGTGCCTGCTTCAGCCAAAGACTTTTTGGCTCTTATGGATTATAAGAGCATGATGAATGGGAATATCACTAGTAGATTACTTTTGGGTGCAGGCGAAGAGTACATAGTAGCAGATGAAGTGTACGATGCGATAAATATTGTCAATTATTTGCCTGAGAAAAGAGCTTATACTTGGGAGAAAGGTGATTTATTTGAAGATAAGGAATTTCAGGACTGGAATATTACGTACGCCCGCATTATGTATACTAACCTAGTGCTAGCAGGTAAGAAGTCGGGCAATTCTGCTCAAGAAACGGAGGAGTGGGATAAATTAAGGGGGATTGCTTTATTCCACCGCAGTTGGAATTACTTTAGGCTAATGCAGCATTATGGAAAGCCATGGAAAAAAGAGATGGAAAACGAAATATGCCCTATTCCGTTCCGTACAGATTATGACTTGGAGGTAAAGGAACGCTACTTATCATACAAAGATTATTATGAACACCTGATTGAAGCGGTAGAAGAGGCTATACAGTTGCTACCTCTTTCGCAACCAGCGAAAACCAGACCAAACCGTTCGGCAGCAAATTTATTGTTATCAAAAATCTATTTGCAGATGCACGATTACAAGAAGGCGCTGGCCCATGCGCAAGAATGTGTGTCGCTAAGCCTGGATTTGTTAGATTTTAATGTCATAGAGCAAACGACAGCATCGCCGTTTAAAGAAGATTATGGATTGTCAAACCCTGAAATTTTGTTTTATCACTCTTCAGAGGGCGGCTATTTTATGAGTGATAGGCGGATGAATGTTTCCAGCAATCTTCTCAATCTTTATGAAACGAGGGATTTAAGAAGTAAAATATTTTTTCTTGAGCAAGAGGATGGTCGCTGGGTTTTTAATGGTCAGTTGAGTGGTAATAATTATACTTATTATGACGGTTTAACAACTGCGGAGGCTTACCTTATAATGGCAGAATGTTTGGCAAGGGATAATGCCCTAGACGATGCACAAGCAATATTGGAAAAGCTGCTGAAAAATCGTTATGAAAAAGGTGCTGATTATAAGTTGAAGAAAGGACTGTCTAAAGACCAATTAGTGGGTAAGGTGTTGGAAGAACGTAGAAAAGAATTGTGCTTTCGAGCTATTCGTTGGGAAGATTTAAGAAGATTGAATGCAGAGGGGATGTATACAGAAACGCTAGAGCGTACAGTAAAAGGTGAACGGCATGAAAACAAATGGGATACGGGAGTATGGTATTGGGGGCTGCCAAAAAGAAGCTGAGAAAAAAGATTAGGGGCTTTTTAGCCCCTAATCCTCGGTATTAGCCCCGTGATGAAAACATGCTTATGAATTATTCCGGTCTGTGACGCGAATCACCCTGGGCGTAGCCGTTGTCGATGACATCCTGCATGGTGATCGGGAAAGTAGTAGAAGCGGGAAGCTCTAATTCTTTCGCACAAAGAGGTTTGCTATCGTCTGTAGATGTGCAAGGGGTAGTTGGCGCACCACCTGGATATAAACCAACAATCTCTAGATCACTATTGTTAGCTGGAGATCCTCCTTGCTTAAGCTCCACTTGATACCAAAGCACCTCATCGTTCTTTTTTATCTCTGTCCATGAAATAGCGAATATTCCAGCAGCGATAAAAGCGACTAAGCCCAGTATGTTGAAGTTTTTAAATAGTTTTTTCATAATTGAAAAGTATTAAAACGTTCGTATGCTTCGATTTACCCAGGTCCGTTGCATGACCTGCCTCTTGGCAATACCTTGACCTTTGCCTGAAAGAGGATAACACATATGATGTATGGCAGGGGAGGTCTGCACCCTGCAAGCCTATGTTAGTCACTGGTTTTTGCTACCCTCCCTTCTGCCTGCATCCGTCTGGACATCTCCAACAGGGAGGCTTCTAGAGGCCAATATCCATGTATATATACCTAAAGCAATAAATGCTATATTGAAAAAAATGTGTTCTATATGGCTGGCATTGTTGAGTATGCCACCACAGGCGCAGGGAACTTTGCCAAAAACTTTGGCAGCCCCTAAAGCGAGGTAAAGTGTAAATAGGCCGAGTAAGCCGACAGAGGTTTTGATGCCTATTAAAGTTGTGCGGCGCTGTATGAGCAAGCCCGCAACGATAAGGCCTAGTAGGGGGATAAACCAGAACAAGATATTCGCCAGCCAGCCTGGGAAAATCTGTAGCTGCATTTCTCTGCGGCTGCTATCCCAGTTGTATAACTTGACGATGGCAGCATACCCCCAAAGGAGTATGAAAATGTAAGGGCTGTATTTTATGATTTTCTTGTTCATGTATTTCTATCTTTTGCTTTAAGCAAAGCTAAGGCACATATTTTTTGAAAATTTGTGTTATAACAAAGGTTTTTCTCGAGATGATTTGTTATGGTATGTTTTTTTATGCCGTTACGACTGTGTTTAGTTTTACTTTTTCTTGATAAAAAGTAATGAAAAATCAAGACTGGGATGCTGTTTCGCTAAAAGCATCTTTAAGCCCGGAATAGGTTTAAGCCGTTTCGCTACGCTTCACTTCGGAAACCTATTCTGTTCGGTCTTTTTGATTGCTTTCTTTACGCGACAGTATCCGAGGTCGGTCCTGTTTTGTGTTTATGATCTCTGTGTTGTTTTTTCTCTCCGTCATCGCGAGCGTAGTGCGGCGATCTCTCTTTTACTTTTACAGTTTTGTTATGGTATGTTTTTTTATTCCCGTGGTAGGCAGACACAGAACAATTGCTGCGTTATGCCACCTATCTGAAGCTTTGTTTTTACTTCCTCATCGCTTACAATTCAAATGTATATCAAAAAAGAAGTGAGTGAGGGGATGATATTTTGAAAGACGACAGGCGTTTTAAAGCTTCTAAGCTAGGTGAGCTCAAAAAAGGTGAGTCGAAGAGCTATTTTTTGAAAAGTTACATTCTTACAGGAGTGGCGTTATAAGCCGTTGTAGGTATGTTTTTTTGAGAAATGGAAGAGGTGTTAAGGGGGATGATCCCCCCTTTATTTTAAAAATATTATAAAAGTAGCTAAAACTTTAAAGCCGGTTAAGCTATTGCATGAATGTAGGGGGGGACAAAGGAGTTGATAAATTATATTATAAAAAGGCTGTGTATTAAACTATAAATACACAGCCTTTTAAAATATTTGCCTGTTAAGATCAGGCATAATTTCTTATTTTCTTGCTAAGATGGATAGTTCCTGTGCTACTTTACCGGCAATATCTCTAAACGACTCTACTACTTTTTCTTCTGCATCCAATAAAATTGGAAAACCATTGTCTCCGGCATCCGCTACTGACTTGACTAACGGGATTTCGCCAAGAAGCGTCACGTTGTTACTTTCGGCTAATCTTTTACCTCCGTCTTTTCCAAAAATATAGTATTTATTATCCGGTAGCTCAGCAGGGGAGAAGTAAGCCATATTTTCCACAATACCGATAATTGGGATATTAATACCTTCCATTTGATACATCGCTAATCCTTTTACAGCATCGGCTACGGCTACTTGCTGTGGTGTCGTGACAATGACAGCGCCCGATATAGGATAGGATTGTGCTACAGTGATATGAATATCTCCGGTTCCTGGTGGCATATCTACAACAAGATAATCTAGCTCGCCCCATTCGGTATCACCAAAAAGCTGTTTTATGGCAGAGGTGGCCATAGGCCCTCGCCAAGGAATTGGCTGGTTGGGGTCGGTAAAGAAACCGATAGATAATAGTTTTAAACCATATTTTTCAATAGGAACCATTTTCGTTTTGCCATCAGGAGTTTTCATAGACTCGGGGCGTGCGTTTTCCAGACCAAACATAATAGGAAGCGACGGGCCATAAATATCTGCATCTAAGAGCCCGGTTTTAGCGCCTGTGTCTGCCAAGGCTAGAGCTAGGTTGCTGGCAACAGTAGATTTACCAACACCGCCTTTTCCTGAAGAAACTAAAATAATATTCTTTATATTGTTAAGTTGTGCTGTTTCGGTACTGATAACCCGGGATGTCATATTGATTTCTGCCTCGATTTCTTTGCCTATGAAAAGTGCAATTGCATTACGGCATGCATGCTCTATATGATCTTTGAGCGGGCAGGCGGGCGTAGTTAAAACAACATCAAACTTTACTTTATTCGGTAATATCTCTATATTTTGAATCATGTTAAGCGTGACGAGATCTTTTTTCAAGTCCGGATCGTCAACATGACTCAATGCGTGTAATACATTTTCTTTAGTAACCATAATCCTATTTTCTTAAACAAATCTACAAAATGCAGGCTACAATAATGTCATTTTTGGGTTGTTATAAAAGTTGAAGAAAAATAGTTTGTCATAATTGTCTAATTTTGACGAAATGTTAAATAGGTCATATGAAACTGAAAGACATACAGGAATATTTAATGCCGTATAAAAAGGTAATATGGATTGCTCTAGGGGTACTGGTCGGGCTATTAGCTTTATCAGTAGTAGTGGGTTTAAGTATACGGAAGGAGCTGTTGAGCAAAACACTGGCAAAAGTAGAGCGAAAGTTCAGGGATGATTATGCTATCGTATTTAAAGTTGAAGAAGCTCGTTTTTCGGGACTGAATAGCGTCAGTATGCGCCATGTAGAGCTTCTCCCTGATAATCGGGAGAAGCTTGCAGACATCGGTTATATGGAGATAAGCATTCAATTGTGGTCACTTTTATTCGGCGAAGTTAAAGTCGGGAATTTACAGCTCCATGATACGCAAGTGAGCTTTGTTAAACGGGACAGCTTAAGCAATTATGATTTTTTATTTCGCAAAAAACAACAGGATAGCACGGTAGCGAAACTAACGAATGAACAGAATTATGCAGCTTTGCTTGAAAGTATTATCAAAGAGGTTTTTTTTAAAATACCTCGTAATATGGAAGTGAAAAACTTTGAACTGTCATACCGTGATGATTACATGGAGCAGCGGGTGCATGTGCCCGATGGCTTGATAGATGATGGAGAATTTAGAGCAGCATTATTTTTAAATAACCATGAGGCGCAGTGGAATTTGACTGGGCATGTAAATTCTAAAAGACAGCAAATGAAGCTTGTTGTTTCTTCGGAAAAAGAGAATGTGGAGTTGCCTTTTTTAAAGGGCAAGTATGGCTTAAGTGTTAGTTTTGATGAACTTGTTTTTGATTTAGAAAAAGTTAAACGGCAAAGTAGAGATTCGCTAACATTAGCTGGGAGCTGGTCGTTTGCTAACCTTAGCGTAGAACATCGCAGGTTGTCCGAGCAGAAGGTGTCTTGGCCCGAAGCTTCTGGACAAGGGCAGATTAATATTGGAAAGTCAAGTGTAGAGATTGATCCGGAAAGTACGGTAAAGGTTAAAGATTTTGTTGTACATCCGCATATCCGTTATGATATGAATCCCGAAAAAGTTTTTTCACTTGCGGTGCATACCGGGTATTTTGAGGCGCAAAAATTATTTGATGCTATACCTTCCGGTCTGTTTAATAGTGTAGAAGGTATAGAAGTGCAAGGGCAGGTTGCTTATGATTTAGATTTTAAGATAAATATAGATAATCCGGACAGTCTGAGCTTTAGCTCGAAAATTGATGATAAGCAGTTGAAAATAGTAAAATGGGGAGCACTTGATCCTACAGAGATGAATGGAGCGTTTGTTTATAAAGCTTACGAAGATTCGGTATTGATGCGAGAGATTGTGGTGGGCAGATCTAATCCTAAGTTTACGGCATTGGAGGATATTGCTCCGGTTTTGAGAAAATCCGTTTTAAACACGGAGGACCCTAATTTTTTTCAGCATAAAGGGTTTGAAGAAGAAGCATTTAAATTATCTCTTATTACGAATGTTAAGGAGAAAGCATTCAAGCGTGGAGCAAGTACTATCTCTATGCAATTGGTGAAAAATGTGTTTCTGAACCGTAATAAAACCATGATGCGAAAGTTTGAAGAGGTGCTATTGGTATGGCTAATAGAAAATTCAGGAGAAGTGAGTAAAGAGCGGATGTATGAAGTGTACTTGAATGTGATTGAATGGGGCAAAAATATATATGGTATACAGGAGGCTGCGCAGTATTATTTTGCTAAAGCACCAAGTATGCTCACGCTAGGAGAGAGCTTGTACCTAGCGAGTATTGTACCGAGACCGAAAACAGGCTTGTCTTCTTTTGATTATAGCGGACATTTAAAACCATGGCTACAGCGCTACTTTAATACCTACGGGTCGATCATGGCGAAAAGAGGGCAATTGGAGGAAGAAGAAATGTTGGAAGCCTATGGGTTCTATCAAGTGCAATTGCGTGAAGCTTTAAGACCTCCGCGTCCTGCGGGAGTGTCGGATAGTTTAGAAGCAGAGGATATAGAAGCGGAACAAGAAGCTATAATTAAAGAGCTGGAAAAAGAAGAAAGGCTGCTCTTGTTGGAATAATAAAATATTACAAAGTAAAAAGATGAATGTATGAAACAGGTAATTGTCGGCGACTTAACCTTTGATTTGTTTATTAGTGCTAATCAGATTAAAGAGCGTACAACTGAAATGGGGCAAAAAATAAGCGAAACATATGGGGATAAAAAGCCTGTATTTATAGGTGTTTTGAATGGTTGTTTTATGTTTATGGCAGATCTGATAAGGGAGGTTGATATTCCGTGCGAGCTGTCTTTTGTAAAATTGTCTTCTTACCAAGGAACAGCCTACGGACAGATAAATGAGCTGCTTGGGGTAGGGATTGATTTGACAGGCAGGGATGTTATTCTTGTAGAAGATGTAATTGATTCTGGAAATTCACTGAAATATACGATAGAAGCACTGGAGAAATTAAAAGTGAAAAGTATAGCTGTTTGTGCCCTATTGTTGAAGCCTAGCTGTTTACTGCATACTTTCGATAATATTTTAGCCGTGGGTTTCGAAATAGAGAAGGAGTTTGTCGTTGGTTACGGTCTAGATTATGACGGCCTTGGCCGAAACTTAGCAGATATTTATCAGTGTGCACCAGAACAGTAATAGCTTATTTTTTGGAATTTTTTGCAAGGAGAGTTTAAGGGTTAAATAAACTCTCCTTATTTTTTTAGATAAAATTAATTATCGACCACAGTATGCTCGTCTTCGGCTTCAGTTGCGGCATATTTATAAAAGAGTTTATATGGGTCCGATTCATAAATTTTATTTTCGGGGTTATGTTTGAAAGGAATATCAGGATTGAATAGCTCTTCTAGTATTTGTTTTAAAAAAACAACAAATTCTTCTTTAGCTTTTGCTAAGGTAGGGCCTTCTAAAATCTCTCGGGTTGTTTTGAAAATAGAGCCTTCTTCCCGCATTTTACGAGCGACATAGAGATGTGGTTCAAGCTGCGTTATATTGCTGCATTTTTCAAATACATATGCGTAGAAAAGTGTTTGGACCAAGGCTTTATTGTCGGTGTCGGAGGCAAAGACTTTGTCAAGGCTTTTAAATACAACACTGTCTCCCCCGGTTTTATAGTCTACAATTCTTGTTTTCACCTCGCCATCTGCTGTAAGTACTTCATCTACGCGGTCTATAATCCCGAATAAGCGTATAGTTTCTTCCTTCCCTTGAATAGTGATTGGAAAATCAAGGTTGTAATCTTTATCATTTTCAAGCTCTATGATTTTGAAAGCTTGATAATGATCGATATCATATTGCAGATACATACACACGTATTCGTAAGCGATTTTATGCATAATGCGTTGCATACTGTTTAGATCGTCTAATTTCTCAAGTTTCACGTGGTATAGCACAGCTATTTCTTGAATGACAAGTTGATCTATGATTGTCAGCTTCTTTTTTAGTTCGTTGGTTGATGTAAAGGATTCTACGCCTTTGTAAGGCTGTAATACTTTCTCCATGACTTCGTGAATGACAGTTCCGAGTTTGTTCATTTCAAATTCTTGAGAAAGTGTTGGGGGCTCCTTAATTTCGGCGACGTATTTTAAGAAAAACTGTAGCGGTGATTGTAGGTAGCTAGTTAGGGCTGTGGCTGATAATTTTTTCTTTTTTGCTACATAGTTGTCGAATAAGGTTGTCCATACTGCTCCTTGTTTTGGTATAACTAGCTCTTTTGCTGGTTCGCCAAATTGTATAGGCTGCTGTTGTCGATGGGTAATGAAATTGAAATTGCTTTCAAATTGCAGCTGTTTGATAAATCGACTCTCTTCGCCACTACTGTTCTCATCAATAAGACTATTGTAAAATATATGTATTCCTTTGCTATATTGAAAATTACGGTAGAACAGATAAGCAGACAGGGCATCTTGATTTTCTAAAATAGGTAAATCGTAGGCCATGCGTAAGCTATTGGGTAAAAATGTAGGCGAGCTCGATGTGGGAGGAAGAATGCCTTCGTTGGCTCCTAATATATATACAGTGTCAAAATTTAAGCAACGGCTTTCTAGTAATCCCATGATTTGTAGTCCTTTCAGCGGATCGCCTTCGATGGCTGAATTGATTGGGGTAATCGCTTTTTTGACCAAACCTATTTGAAAAGCTATCGAGGTTGGAGCAAGGCTGTCTATGCCCAGTTGAAGCTGATTGAGCACTTTCTTGGTTTCGACTAGTAAATTACTGTCAATTTGTCCAACTCGATCTTGTTCAGCCATGGCGTTTTGGAGTGTTTCCAGTATATGTATTAAGCTGGGAAGTAAATCTTGGCTGTTGCTGATCGGTCTGAAAAAATAGGGTAGCACACTGGTTTTAATATGTATAGATTCTAGATCTACTTCAAAAAGTTGTTTTGCTGTAATGTTGTTTAGTAATTCAGAGCGCTCTTTATCTGCTAAGCGGCTCAATGGGTGGTTGGCAAAAGTCTCTACATATTGAAAAGGTATTTTATTACGCCTTAAATGAGCTATATCTTCTTGCACTTTCATCCATAAATCAAGCAATCCATAAATAGGCGATTGCATTAAGGGATACCCTGTTGTAATGTTTGGCTTTAAATCGGGCAAGCTTTGTAGCAATGGCACGAGTAGGCTTTCGTCTGCAAGTAATATGGCCGAGCTTTGATTTTCTTTTTCTTCTTGCAGTAGAATTTGGTGTAAAAGCTTGGTTTGGCTGTTTTTACCGTCGGCAGCATATAAGTGTATATTGTTGCTGCGGTTGCCAATAATATTGGGACTTTCGCCCAACGCATTGTGTAGATTGTGGCTTTGTATATTTCTACGAATGAATAGCCCCGCCTCCTGTTGTTTATCGTCTAAATAATAAGCATCAGCATCGAAGTAGAAAAGTGCTTTTTCTTCCGCTTGCCATTTTTTAAATAAATGAGCTTCTGCTTTGTTCAGCGCATTAAAACCAATAAAAAGTACTTTTTTATACTTTTGAATAAAATTGGGATTATCTGCTTTACCTTCTACTAAGTTGCGATATAAGGTAGGATAGTTGCTTTGTTTTTCGCTGTGTAGTTTCTGTTTAAATTTAAGGTAAAGCTTTGGAAGACGCTTCCAAAGACGTAGAAAACGTTGCTGTACGGCCGTGTGACCGTTTATACTAAACGACTGCCAAAACTGCCGGATGAATGCTTGTTGCTCTGGAGTGAACTGCTGGAACGCTAAGTCTATTTTTGTACTATCGTGTAGTTCCATGAATATATGATCGACATTAACGAGTTCATAATCCAACTGGCTAAAATCGCTGAGTATTATCTCGGCTATCGGATAGAACTCTTCTAAGGTTTCCGGTTCGATGCCTTCTTCGATAAGCATAGCGTTATGTAGTTCGTATAAATAGAAGAACTGAGTGAGTTGACTGCTCTCTGTTTTGCCGCTTGAAAGCTTGATGAATTCTTGGATAGTGAAAAATTGAGGCGACCATATAGCTTTTCCAAACACATCCGAAAGATGTTTTTTAAGATAAGTAATAGGCCGCTTATTGTTAAAAACAATGGCTACATCAGAAAGTTGATCGCCAAACCGTGTTTGTATATCTTCAGCAACTAATTGTAAAAAAGGTTTGTTCATTTCTTTATCTCCCGATTATTTTACTTCGACTAACTCGTTAAACTTAGCATAATACAAATAGCCTTTTACTTGTTGGTAGCCTAGGTTTTGTAAGGCTTTTTTGTAGCTGTCTACTTGCCATTTGTGGTCGGCATAATCGCCTTTTGTAAACTTAAAGTCTAACACAATAGTCTCTTCTGCGGCAGTGAATACTTTGTCCGGTCTAATGGTTTGTCCATCTGCCAATATGATGCTTGCTTCATTCCATATTTTGTAACTGCCGGACAGCCATTTGTTTATTTGGGGGTGCCGCCAAATGCGCATAATTTCCTCTAATAGTAATGAGCGTTCTTCTTTGCCTAATATGCCTTGTTCTATATAACTATCTATTGATGTTAATATTTCATCTTCTCTACTGACTTCGGATATTATTTCATGAGCAAGAAGACCGTATTGGGCCGCTTTCTCTAGTTGCATGATGTTATTTATGCTTCTTTTGGCTGTGCTGTCGAAAGCGTTTTTGAGTTCGTTGGATAAAGGGTATTGCTCTAAGGTAATTATTGTTTCATTAGAAGCTTCTGATAAGTTTTTATCGAAGGTTTGTGCCTGATTTGACGTAGGATCTATTTTCAGGCTGTTAGCTGTTAAGGCAAATGGAGTGTCTTCTTTGTCGAGCACTTGATAAAGTATGTCACTGATGTAGTCGTTTTTGATGGCATAACCTGTGATTGCGCCTGTTTTTTTATCTACCTGTTCAGTAAAGCCTGGTGCTGTTATATAGAGGTGCTGGATGGCACGTGTTGTAGCAACATAGAAAGTGTTGAGGGAGTCCATGTAATTGAAAAGCATTTCTTCAAAATATTGCTTGTAAAAGATAGATTGACCAACAGTGCTATTATATTTAATAGGTATTTTGCCAAGCTGGGCAAAAGGACTGTCTGTCGTGTCGATCCAAAAATCGCCATTTAACATACTATCCAAGGTCCATGAGCAAAAAGGTATCATAACTACATCGTATGCCAGACCCTTTGATTTATGTATGGTTGTTACCTCAATGGCGTCAATATGTGTACTGGCAGGCAAAGAAGCTTTATGCCCATCTTCCTCCCAATATTGTATAAATTGGTTGAGCCCACGATCGCCCTGCGTTGAGAAATTGCTTACCATATCCTTAAAAGCCAGTATATATGGAAGATGTATATTATTCTTTTGTTGTAAACCATAAATCTCAATGAGTTGTTCGATTAAATGAATAAGGGGAGAGCGTTGAAGCTCTGACCACTGCATGAGTAGGTCGGCAGGTAAGAGGGCGCTTAGATCATTTATTCGGTTGCTCTTGAAATTTAACCACTCGTTTGGAGGAAAGCTTTCTCCTTGATTAATGAGCTGGTATAAATAGGCCATTTTGGCCCTGTAGATAATATGTTGATCTGATTGGTAAACAAATGCTTTAAGAGTTTCTACAAGGAGTTGTATTGCCTCGTTAGCGGCTAAAGAAAGTGCATCGCCCGATATAACATTGAAGTTCAAGCCAGTTTCGTTTTTATAAAGCATGAGTTGTTCGATAACCATTTTTGCTTGCGCATTGCTGCGCACTAGAATACCGATTTGTCCTGCTTTATATCGACCTGAGTTTAACCATTCAGCAACTTTATGGCAAAGTGCGGCTAAGGACTCTGCTTGTACCTTGTTGCTTCGAAAGCGACCGTCCGTTACAGGAAAATAGTCTATTTCTATAGATCCGGAAAACGATTCGCTGAATTGTTTATGTTCGGGTATTTGCTGTTCGCTTTTTTCATAAGCTTTAAGGAGCATGCGGTCGTTGCCTGAGGTGTTCCACCAATCCCATGCATCTCCATCTAAACTTTCCCGTACTTTTTCGTTAAGTACTCTTTGTAATATATGGGGAATTTCTTTGAAAAGATAGTTGTTAAAGGATATAATATTTGGCAAACTTCTATAGTTTGTTTCTAACGTGCCGTTTTCTATAAACTGTTGCCGTTGTTGTGGCTGTAAATGGAAGGCTGTGGCTATTTGTTCTTCTACCTGTTGAAGGAGTATACGCCAATCGCCATTGCGCCAGCGATAAATACTTTGTTTGACATCGCCAACAATTAGATGTTCATGAGTTTTTTGCTGAGCATTGCCTAATGCATTTATTAAAAGTGGGCTGTAGTTCTTCCATTGTATGCGAGATGTGTCTTGAAACTCGTCGAATAGAAAATAGTTATACCTGTTGCCAATTTTCTCCCAAATAAAGGTGGGGTCGTTGTTGTGATCCAAGCCAAGTTTGTTAAGCAGGATTTGGGAGTCGGATATGAGTTGCGCTCCATTCTCTTTACGCCATAGGCTTAGTAAATCGCTCATTTCTTTCAACAACCGGAGGTAGTATAAGTTGTTTTGTACAGCCTGATAGGCAATATAGGCGGAGAAATATTGTTGGAGCTCTGCTATTTGTTGTAAGATAGGTGCAACTGCGTAGCGTATATCATCTCGCTGGTTTTTATCTGAATCGATATAGCTGTCTTCATGTGTCTGTAAATCTGTAAAACGTTCGAAAATCTTTTGTAAACTTGATGGGCTTTCCTTTTGAATGTTGGGACTGATACGGCTGGCAACGAGAAGTTTGTTTCGGGATTTTCCTTTTAAATCTTCATTACCGAGTTGAAAGGATTTTATACAATCTATGTAAGTTTGAATAGCTAAACTAAGGCTGTCTAAAAAAGTCTTTGTTTGTTCTTGTACTTCGCTATGTAGAAGGTGGAATATCTTTTTATCATCCGTAGCAGAAATAGCTGCATTAAACTCTTGAAAGTTTTCAGTAAAAATAAGTCCTGCTAAATTGAGTAATTGTTTCCTGTAGTTCCAGTTTTCATTATTCGCTATTTTCTGTTCGGCAAAAGCGATGATCCATTCAAGTAGGTCGGGACGCTCGTCAAGCATCTGGTTAAGCATAATACTGAGATCTTGCTTAACTTTCGCGGTATTCATTTCTACTTTATATGCAGCATCCAGGTTTAGTTCGTATGTAAAGCTGCGAATAACCTTTTGTGAAAAACCGTCGATCGTGCTTATTGTAAAACGCCCATAATCGTGTAGTATGCGACGGTATACGCGTTTTGCCTTTTCGAGCAAATCGTCGGTTTTCCAATAATAGTGTTGTTCTAATAATAGTTTACGAAAACTATCTATTTTAGGTTGTTTGTCGCCTGTTGCTAACCCCTGAAGCACACTTAATATACGTTCTTTCATCTCGGCAGTAGCTTTGTTGGTAAACGTGACAGCCAGTATTTCCCGATAGTTATTCTCGTCGATTAGGAGAAGGTTGATATAGTGTAGGGTGAGGCTGAAAGTTTTGCCTGAACCGGCAGAGGCTTTCAAGATTTTTAGAGGCGCAACAGGATTCATATATAAACAATTATTCGTGTGTTATTTGTTGGTCGAGCGAATGAAAACGTTGTATTCACTGTTTAAGCTCGAAAGTACGGTTTGAATTTTAACCATCATATGGAATGACGTAAAATATTTTTATAACAGTATTCATGTCTTTTTATTATGTGAATTGTTAGACGTTTATGGGAGATGAACATTATCATATGGTGAAGGTAGAAAGTAAAATGGGAAAAGACAAGAAGGCTTAGGGAATGAGGACTTTATTTGTTTTTATTTCTATTTTTATTACTATCTTTGCGTCCCCTCTTACTCGTTGTACGGGGGATATGTTGAATACATAAATAATTAAAGAAAATGGCAACTAAAATCAGATTGCAAAGACACGGTAAAAAAGGAAAACCTTTTTACCACGTAGTAGTAGCAGATTCACGTGCACCACGTGACGGTAAATTTATCGAGCGTTTAGGTTCTTACAACCCGAATACTAACCCAGCAACTATCGTTTTAAACGTAGATAAAGCTGTTGATTGGTTAAACAAAGGGGCACAGCCTACTGATACTGCACGTACTATTCTTTCTACAGAAGGTGTTCTTTACAAAAAACACTTACAAGGTGGTGTTAAAAAAGGTGCTTTCGATGAGGCTAAAGCTGAAGAGCTTTTTGCTACATGGTTAGAAGGAAAAGCTAACAAAACAGAAGCTGCCAAAACAGGTTTAGCACAGTCTAAAGAAGAAGCTAAAAAAGCAGCTTTAGCTGCTGAAGCTATCAAAAAGGCGGAAAAAGCAGCAGCTATTGCAGCAAAAAATACGCCTCCAGCTGAAGAAGCTCCTGCTGAGGAAGAAACTCCAGAAGCAGACGCTGAAGCTCCAGCTTCTGAAGAAACAGAAGGATAATACTTATCCTGAAGAAATTCAAAGAAAGCCGAACCTGAAAAAGAGTTCGGCTTTTTTATGTTTTAGGAACAGTGCGTAAATGTCTCTGTTTTTTTATCTTTACGACTTAATTCGTTTATCATGACTTTTGAAGAATCTTTTTATATAGGTTATATTACAAAAACTAGAGGTTTAAAGGGGGAGTTGCAGCTCTTTTTTGAGTTTGAAGATTATTTAGATCTGGATTTTGATGTGCTTTTTATAGAGATTGATAAAAAACTAGTTCCTTTTTTTGTAGGGTCAATAAAAGTTCAAAAAAATAGTACGGCATACCTTAACTTAGATGATGTAGATCATATTGATAAAGCACAGCCTTTATTGCGTAAAAAGGTGTATTTATCAAATGATAAATTACCAGAAAGAGATCCGGAGGACTTTCGCTATACTGATTTGATAGGCTTTTTAGTGATAGATGAACTTGAAGGAGAGCTCGGAGATATAATTCATGTACAGGAATTGCCGCAACAATTTATTGCAACTGTGAATTATGGAGAGAAAGACCTTTTATTTCCCTTAAGTGAGGATTTTATAGTTGGTATTGATCGTGATGAAGAAATTATTGTAGTTAATTTACCAGAAGGGTTGGTTGATATTTACAAAGATTAGTCTACAAGAAAGATAGATATTTTTATTTTTTCTTTTTATTGTTAATTGTATTAACGATATTAGCGTTTGCTTATAGAGAAAGGCAGAGGGAATAGACCCGATGAAGCCTTAGCAACCTGACACTTGTCAAGGTGCTACATTCTACTCCAAAAAATATTGGGGAAAGATAAGCTGAACAAACATAGGTGCCCTATTGTGCGTTTTCTCCTAAGCTATAGTGTTTTTTAAGTATGTGATATCTAAAGTTTCTTAAATTTTAATATGGAAACTTGAGCTGTTGCATGAAAAAATAATGAGCAAAATATTTAAAAATGAAGATTACAGAGCACATTAAAAATGCAAAAGGGAAAACCTTATTTTCTTTTGAATTATTGCCGCCGGCAAAGGGGCAAGGTATACAAAGTATTTTTCAAACGATGGATGAACTTATGGAGTTTAAGCCTCCTTTTATCGACGTTACCTACCATCGTGAGGACTATTTGTATAAAGAGCATGGTAATGGATTGCTTGAAAGAGTTTCGTACCGTAAACGACCTGGAACTGTAGCTATTTGTGCAGCTATTATTAATAAGTATAAAGTAGATGCTGTGCCACATTTAATTTGTGGAGGTTTTACAAAAGAGGAAACTGAAAATGCATTGATTGACTTAAATTTTTTAGGTATCGATAATGTATTGGCATTACGCGGCGATGCGCAACGTGGTGAACCTAACTTTATACCTACACCTGGTGGACATGCTTATGCGACAGATTTATTGCAGCAGGTTGTGGATATGAATAATGGGAAATATCTGCACGAAGATGTGGAAAGCTCGGAAAAAACAGATTTCTGTGTAGGGGTGGCTGGCTATCCGGAGAAGCATTTTGAATCGCCCAATTTTAACACAGATTTTAAATGGTTGAAAAAAAAGGTGGAGATGGGAGCCGAATTTATTGTTACACAGATGTTTTTTAATGTAGATAAATACAAAGAGTTTGTAGTGAAGTGTAGAGATAACGGTATTCACGTGCCAATTATTCCAGGGCTAAAACCACTGACATCCAAGAAACAGTTGATTACCTTGCCTCGAGTATTTCACTTAGATATTCCGGAAGAGTTGAGCGATGCGGTAGATAGTTGTAAAAACAATGCAGATGTTCGAGCTGTGGGGCAGGAATGGCTCGTGCAGCAGTGTAAAGAATTAATTGATTTTGGAGCGCCTGTTTTACACTTTTATACGATGAGTAATCCGGGGCCAACGAAAAAAATTGTTGAACAATTGGCTTAAAATAAGAAACCCTGCGTTTAAGCGCAGGGTTCTTAATATAAAGATATGATGGTTTGGAGTTTTTAAAAAACATACTTTAACCCGAACTTCATTCCGTTTAGAAAGCCTGAGTTTAGACCAAAGTTAAAGTCATTTGAAGCATCGCCTCCTTTTGGTTTTACTGAAGACCAACTCGCTATACCAAAACTTGCTTCAATAGAAAAGTTTTTACTTAAGAAATAGTCAATACCTGGCGAAATCTCAAAACCATAACCAGTATATTTTGTTTCTGTTTTAGTGCCATTTGTTGGTTCTGTTGTGTTTTTTCCGAATGCTAATGGAACTGCAGCTTGACCAAAGATTAAAAAATTGTCTGTAACCGCCCAGTATTTACGAGCTAAAGGTTGCACAATAAAAGTTCCTTCTTTAAGTGTTAGTGTTGCATCAGTTTCATTTTTGGAACCTAAATAACCTATTCCTAAACCTACAGCTGTTGTAGGGGCTACGAATGTACCAACCACAGGTAGAATACTGTAGTTTTTTATGTCGCCATCAGATTTTGTCCCATAGCTGGCTTCTCCTAAAATAAACCATTTACCTTTGAAGCCTTGAGCACTAACAGTTGTTGTGCCTAATACAAGAAGTGCTGCGATTGATAAAAATATATTTTTCATAATATTAACATTTGTTTGATAGTCAAATGTACGCAGCTATTTGTAACAGAAATATGACTTTAATCAGGTTAATATATGAGCTTTAAGCGTTTATAGTAGTTGTTTCACGTGTTATTAAAAACAGCTTGTCAAGGGAAGTAATGGATATTTTGTCCGAGCAGGGAAAGAGGTGATGAGTTTAGAGTAGTTTGGGCAACTATTTTTATAGAAGAAAGAGTTTTATCATTTTGAAACTTGTTCCAAAATGATAAAACTCTTTTTATATTAACCTTTTTTTATTTCTTTCGCCCAAGAGTCTTTTAGTGTTACTGTACGGTTGAATACGAGTTTATCACTATTTGATGAGGTGTCTAAGGTAAAATAGCCCAAGCGAATAAATTGATATCCTGTGCCGGCTTCAGCATGTACTAAATCAGGCTCTATATATGCCTTTTCTATTGCTGTTAAGCTATTTGGATTAATGGAGGATTTAAAGTCTTCTGCTGCCATAGGGTCTTCGTCGTTAAAAAGACGATCGTACAGGCGGACTTCCGCTTCCTTTGCATGAGGCACAGAAACCCAATGTATGGTTCCTTTTACTTTTAAACCGGAAGTATCTTCTCCTGATTTTGAAGTAGGCACATATGTACAGTGAACTTCTGTTACTTTTCCTTGTTCGTCTTTAACATAGTCGTGGCATTGTACAATATAGCCATGTTTTAAACGGGCAGATAAGCCAGGGCCTAAGCGGAAGAATTTTTTAGGAGGCTCCTCCATAAAATCATCACGTTCGATCCACAGTTCTTTACTGAAAGGTATGATACGAGAGCCTCCTCCATTTTCAGCTTCTGGATTGTTTTCTCCGATTAACTCTTCAACTTGTCCCTCAGGGTAGTTGGTAATTATTAATTTGATAGGGTCAAGTACAGCCATGCGTCTAAGAGCTGTCTTGTTGAGGTCTTCCCGTATACAGAATTCTAAAAGACCTACATCAATCATGTTTTCTCGTTTCTGTACACCAATGCGTTCGCAAAAATCGCGTATAGACGCAGGCGTGTAGCCACGTCTCCTTAAACCGGATATGGTAGGCATACGAGGGTCATCCCAACTTTCAACATGACCTTCATTTACTAATTGTAAAAGTCTACGTTTACTCATAACGGTATACGTTAAGTTTAAACGTGCAAATTCATATTGTCTTGAAGGGAATATCTCTAACTCTTCGATTAGCCAATCGTATAATGGACGATGAGGTATAAATTCTACTGTACAGATTGAATGTGTTATCTTTTCGATAGAATCAGATTGCCCATGTGCAAAATCATACATAGGATAGATACACCAATCATTTCCTGTACGATGGTGATGTGCATGTTTTATACGATATATGATAGGATCGCGCAAATGCATATTAGGGCTTGCTAAATCGATTTTAGCCCGTAATACCTTTTCACCATCTTTATATTTACCTTCTCGCATCGCTTGAAATAGGCTTAGATTTTCTTCTATGCTACGGCTGCGGTCAGGAGTTGGTTTACCTGGTTCTGTAGGCGTGCCTTTGGCGGCAGCAATTTCTTCAGAAGTACTGCTGTCTACATAAGCTAGTCCTTTTTTTATAAGGTTAACAGCATATTCATAAAGCGTTTCAAAATAGTCAGATGTATAGAGTTCTTCTTCCCATTGGAACCCTAACCACTGTATATCCCTTTTTATGCTTTCTACATATTCGGTCTCTTCGGTTACTGGGTTGGTATCGTCAAAACGCAAGTTTGTTTTGCCGTTATATTTTATCCCTAAGCCGAAATTAAGACAGATTGATTTGGCATGGCCGATATGTAGATAACCATTTGGTTCAGGAGGGAATCTAGTCAATACACGACCATCATGAGTCCCTTTACGAAGATCTTCTTCGATAATTTCTTCGATAAAATTTAGTGGTTTTTCTTCATTTAACATAGTACAAAGTTAAATATTTATAGTCGATATATCGTGTTGTCGTATAAAATTAATACTTCGGTTTAATTTCTGTATTTTTAAAGCTGATTTGTTCTGTAAATTGGCGATACAAAAGAGTTTACGTGATTATGATACTATATAAAAACATATGAAGAAAGGGTTGTTATTTTATGTTGGGCTGTTGAGTGTGTTAGTTGTAAGTGCACAAAAAGTGAAAAAACCTAGTGTTTTAATTTATGGTGAAAATGTCGCCGCCTTTGCTGCAGCTATGCAGAGTGCTAAATCGGATGTTCCTACATTATGGGTTGTTAGTAGTAGTACAATTGCAGACGATTTTTTATTAGGAACGAATTCTATTGATAATACTTTTTTTAGTGATGGAGGAGTATGGATGGATTTGTTAATGGAAATGTCTGGGTCAGGTAGTCGATCGGACTCTCTAGCAAGAGTGGTAAAAGCGAATTTGCGATCAGATTCTTTGATAAACGCTGTGTTAAGGATGATAAAGGAACAAAAAAACCTGACCGTTATTTATGATACACAGTTAAAATCGTTGAAGCATAATAAAAAATACTGGTCGGTCGGTTTAGGCAATAAAAAACGGTTAAATGTTCGAGTTGTTGCTGATTTGTCAAGGACACAGGATTTAAGAAAGTTGGTTTGGAGTCATGAAGATGTTAGCAATGAGAGAAAGATTAGAAGGCTTAATGATTTTACAAGTAAGCAATTGCGTACTTTAATATGTTCGGGAGAATTGGATGGAGAATTGAAAGCTTTACAGTTATCAGACTTATTAGTTGGGGAAAAGGAAGGGTTTATTGATATGATTGGAAATGCTGAGCTTTTTCAGGGGAATGGGCAGAATATTCCGTTTTTGGCAGCTACGGGGCAGGCAATAGGGGCAACAGCCGCTTACTTAGCCTTTTTTAAAACAACAGCGGATAAGATTGAAGTGAGAAAGTTGCAAAATGAATTGTTAACCTTCGGTATGCGAATACTACCTTATCAAGATGTACCTGTAGAGGATATTCATTTTGTAGCTATTCAGAAAGTGGGGTTAGCAACGGTGCTGGATAGAGAAAAGATAAACTTGTCTTTTAATCTGCAGCGTGATGATGATGTGAGCTATGCAGAGACTAGAGTCGTTTTAGAGGAAATCTATAGCCGTGCACAGCTCTGGCGTGTGAGCCGGGAGGATGACCGTTTTACGTGGGATAATTTTATTGATTTTGTACAAT
Source organism: Sphingobacterium sp. UT-1RO-CII-1 (assembly GCF_026711005.1). Taxonomy (GTDB): domain Bacteria; phylum Bacteroidota; class Bacteroidia; order Sphingobacteriales; family Sphingobacteriaceae; genus Sphingobacterium. Next base: position 138,733 of record NZ_JAPPVJ010000007.1, read on the forward strand.
TTGTAGGTTTAAAGGGGAATGAAGTTCGTCGTCAGGTAGAGAAAGACTGGTCTGATAAGCTTGGGTTTGAGGGGGCTTTTGATGGAGATGCTGGGGTAACGCGGTATCAATTTTCAGTAATTTTGGATAAATATGCTAGTCCTTATAGCGTAAATATCACTCATGATGGAAGTTTTCAATATTAAGCCTGTCTAGCATGAGCGGCAGGCTTAATATTTTATTTGAAAGCAAATACTTTCCCTAAGGATTCATTGCTTATAAAGGTATTGTTCAAGTCTATTAATTGACCTGTACTAATATTAATAACCATGCCGTGAATAGCAAGTGGTTGATCGATTTTCCATGCATTTTGTACTATTGATGTGGTGCATAAATTGAAAACCTGCTCACGGACATTGAGTTCGACGAGTTTGTCAGTTTTAGCTTCCATACTTTCGATTGCATCTATTTCTTTGGCATGTAAGCGATAGACGTCTTTGATATGACAAAGCCAGTTATCAATAATGCCATATTGTTGTCGGCTTAAAGCAGCAGTAACTCCACCACAACCATAATGACCAGCTACAATAATATGTTTTACTTTAAGCACGTTTACTGCATAATCGAGTACAGAGAGCATACTCATATCAGAATGTACACAGATGTTTGCTATATTACGATGAACGAATACTTCACCGGGTTTAGTACCTGTTAATTCGTTAGCAGGAACTCGACTATCGGCACAACCTATCCACAGTATTTCTGGGTTTTGCCCCTTAGCAAGTTGTTGAAAACGACCGGTTTTGTCGTTTTTTACGAGGTCCATCCAGCAGTTGTTTCCCTCTAATATTTTTTCTAGACCTAGTTTGAGCTCTTTGTTATGCATCTTTTATTTCTTTTCGGTATTAGCGGATAAAAATCTTGGCAAGTTACAGGAATAATAATTGTCTACCAATATTTTTTTTGAATGTGGTTCTTCTGACCCTCATTAGCTTTCTATAGGCTTTTAGCTTAACTCCAATGTGGAGGAAAAATAATAAGAGATTTTGGGTAATATAATAAAGATGCTTGTTTTTTGTTAGAATGATTATGGGTTAATGTTGTGCTATGTTTAAGTTTTGATATCTTTATTTGTTGAATGCTTGCTTGTTTTTTAAATTAGAGTAAACTTGCATGTTTTGAAGATCATTTAATTAGTTAATTATGATTTCTAATAAAGAAGATTTTATAGAGAAAATTAAGAATTCTTATAAGCCTAAAGGAGCTTTTATTCATTTAGGAGCAGGTATTCTTGAAGGACAGGTTGTAACGGATGCTGAGGTGAATTTGGCACTAAAGATGATGAACCGACATGGACTTATTGCCGGAGCGACAGGTACAGGTAAAACACGGACCTTACAGTTGATTGCCGAACAGTTATCTGATGCGGGAGTTCCTGTTTTCATGTTAGATGTGAAAGGTGATGTTTCAGGACTTGCTGAGCCTGGCACTACAAATGAAGCTTTGCTGGAGCGAGGAAGACTTGTTGGCATACCGTTTGAACCGTCAAATTTTCCTATAGAAGTGTTTTCTTTAAGCGGTAAACTGGGGGCGCCCATGCGCTTGACAGTAGAAGATTTTGGTCCGGTTTTATTATCGCGGATTTTAGATCTTAATGAAACTCAGACAGGTGTGCTTGCAGCTATTTTTAAGTATGCAGATGATCAAAAATGGCCAATTGTAGATTTGAATGATTTAAAAAAGCTACTTTCTTATTTGTCAGAAGGGCCAGGGGCAGCAGAGATAAAAGAAGAATATGGAAAAATAAGTACGGCTACTTCGGGCACTATTCTTCGGAAAATTGTGGCAGTTGAACAACAGGGAGTAGGACATATTTTTGGGGAAAAAGAGTTTGATATCAATGATTTGTTTAATAAGGTAGATGGTAAAGGTGTTATTACATTATTGAATATCTCAGATATACAGGATCAACCTTTGTTATTTTCTACTTTTTTATTGAGCTTATTGGCGCAGTTGTTTAAAAAATTGCCAGAAGTTGGTGATTTAGATAAACCAAAATTGGTTTTCTTTTTTGATGAAGCTCATCTTCTTTTTAATGGTGCTTCGAAAGCTTTTTTGAGCCAGATCGAGCAGATTGTGAGACTAATCCGTTCAAAAGGGGTGGGTGTTTTCTTTTGTACACAAGCTGCGACGGACATCCCTCCCTCTGTATTAGGACAGTTGGGTAATCGTATACAACATGCTTTGAGAGCTTTTACTCCCAATGATGCGGATAACCTACGCAAGACAGTAAAAACTTACCCTAGCTCAGATTTTTATGAGATAGATAAAGTATTAACTTCTTTAGGAACAGGACAAGCTTTAGTAACAGTACTAAACGATAAAGGGATCCCGACAGAGGTTGTTGCTACACATTTGGTGCCAGCGCGAGCTGTAATGGGACCAGCTTCACCTCAGACCTATAGTAGTATTGTTAGTGGGTCTGAGTTTTATGCAAAGTATCAGCAACGTGTAGAAAGACGTAGTGCAGCAGAGATTGTAGATGAGAAAATGACTCAATTTAATTTAGAAAGAGAAAAGGAAGAAATACGAAAAGAGGCTACTGCTGTTAATAAAAATGTTAGACGGAGTACAAGGCAGACTCCTATGGAAGCTGCAACAAATCAAGCTTCGAGAACTTTAGCACGAGAAGGAGCTAAGCTATTAGGAAAATTAGCTAACGGCATCTTAGATAGTATATTTAGGAAGAAGTAAAATAATATTTTTATCTTTGCAGACCTTTAAAAATTTATATAAATAGAATAATAAAAATATAATGAATAAACCAACATTGTTAATTCTTGCGGCTGGAATGGCTAGTCGATACGGATCGTTAAAACAAATAGACTCTTTTGGACCACATGGGGAAACTATTATTGACTACTCTATTTACGATGCTATTCGTGCTGGTTTTGGTAAAGTTGTTTTTATTATCCGTGAGGAATTTGTTGATAAGATGCGTGAAGTTTTTGATGCTAAACTTGAGGGTAAGATTGAGGTAGACTATGCTTTTCAGAGCTATGACTTGAAGAAGTTTGGAATAGATAAAGAAATTGAACGTTCGAAACCATGGGGGACAGCGCATGCTGTTATGAGTGCGAAAAATCAAATAGATGGCCCTTTTTGTGTTATTAATGCTGATGATTTTTATGGAGCAGATTCGTTTGATAAAATGGCAGAGTTTTTAAGATCAGAGGTGAGTGATACGAATATGGCCTTAATGGGTTTTCAGGTAGGTAATACGATGTCAGATCATGGTTATGTTTCAAGAGGTGTCTGTGAAGTGGATGAGAAAGGCTATATGTCTTCAGTAACAGAGCGTACGAATATATACTATACCCCAACAACTGATGGCGACAAAAAAATTGTTTTTGAGGAGAATGAAAAGCAATATGATCTTAGCCCTGATGCACGTGTGTCTATGAATTTTTGGGGTTTTACACCTAAGGTGTTTGAGGTTGCAGAAAGTATGTTCGCTTCTTTTGTAGAAGAGAATGCTGACAACCCTAAGTCCGAATTTTTTATTCCTTCAGTACCGGATTATATGGTTAAACAGGGAATGGCGGATTTTTTAGTTATTCCGACGTCTTCTAAGTGGTTTGGCGTCACTTATAAAGAAGATAAAGAAATTGTACAAGAATCAATTTCTAAATTGATTGAGGAAGGAGCATACCCCGAAAAATTGTTTTAAGAATTGTAAATAAAATGATCAATAAAAAGCCACTTTTTTAAAAAGTGGCTTTTTTTATTTACAATAAAAAAAAAGTCTCCCTCGAATTATTCGAGGGAGACTTTAGCAAAGATTTAAATGTTTATTTTACTTCTTCGAACTCTACATCTTGTACGTCGTCTCCTCCTTGATTGCCATCTTGAGATTGACCCGTATTTGGTTGTCCTTGTGCTTCAGAACCTTGCTGGGAAGCTGCATACATTTCTTCTGAAGCTGCATTCCACGCATTTTGAAGTTCTTCTGAGGCGCTATCTATGTCAGTAAAGTTTTTAGCTAAGTGAGCTGCTTTTAATTTCTCTAGACCAGCTTCAATTGGAGCTTTTTTGTCAGCAGAAATTTTATCACCATACTCTTTTAGTTGTTTTTCTGTTGAGAAAATTAACGCATCGGCTGCGTTTACTTTATCCGCTTCTTCTTTAATTTTTTGGTCAGCTTCGGCGTTAGCTTCGGCTTCTTGTTTCATTTTTTGGATTTCTTCATCTGATAAACCTGAAGATGCTTCGATACGAATATTTTGTTCTTTTCCGGTGGCTTTATCTTTAGCTGATACTTTGATGATACCGTTGGCATCAATATCAAAAGTCACTTCAACCTGAGGGATTCCACGTGGAGCAGGAGGTATATCAGTAAGTTGGAAACGTCCTAATGTACGGTTTTGAGCAGCCATTGGGCGTTCTCCTTGTAACACATGTATTTCTACAGATGGTTGATTGTCTGAAGCCGTTGAGAATACCTCTGATTTTTTCGTTGGAATGGTTGTGTTAGCTTCAATTAGTTTTGTCATTACGCCTCCCATGGTTTCAATACCTAATGAAAGAGGTGTAACATCTAATAATAATACATCTTTAACTTCACCTGTTAAAACACCACCTTGTATAGCTGCACCTAATGCTACGACCTCATCTGGGTTTACTCCTTTTGAAGGTTCTTTACCGAAAAACTCTTTAACAGCATCAACAATCGCAGGAATACGGGTCGAACCTCCTACTAAGATAACTTCATCAATATCAGATGTGCTGAAACCTGCATTTTTTAATGCTGTACGACAAGGGTCGATGGTGCGTTTTACTAAGTCAGCAACTAAGCTTTCAAATTTTGCACGGCTCAATGTGCGTACTAAGTGTTTCGGGCCAGTAGCGTCAGCTGTAATGTAAGGTAGGTTAATCTCAGTAGAGCTGGTGCTTGATAGTTCAATTTTAGCTTTTTCAGCCGCTTCTTTTAAGCGTTGAAGAGCCATAGCATCTTTTTTAAGCTCAAAACCATTGTTCTCATTTGCAAACTCTTCTGCTAACCAATTGATAATGGCATTGTCGAAATCGTCTCCACCTAAATGGGTATCACCGTCTGTCGCTTTTACTTCAAAAACACCATCACCTAATTCCAGGACAGAAACGTCATGTGTACCACCTCCACAGTCGAACACAACGATTTTCATGTCTTTGTGTGCTTTGTCCAGTCCGTAAGCAAGGGCAGCAGCTGTAGGCTCGTTAATAATACGCTTTACAGTTAATCCTGCGATTTCGCCTGCTTCTTTTGTAGCTTGACGTTGTGCGTCATTAAAGTAAGCTGGTACAGTAATAACAGCTTCAGTTACTTCCTGACCTAAAAAATCCTCAGCAGTTTTCTTCATTTTTTGAAGAGTCATTGCTGAAATCTCTTGTGCTGTATATTTCCGGTCGTCAATCTCAACACGAGGTGTATTGTTGTCGCCTTTTACAATTTTATAAGGTACTTGTTGTGCTTCTTTAACAGATTCGTCATAAGATAAACCCATAAAGCGTTTAATTGAGTAAACTGTTTTATGTGGGTTGGTGATAGCTTGACGCTTTGCGGGATCACCGACCTTACGCTCTCCACCTTCAACAAAAGCAACAATAGAAGGAGTTGTGCGTTTCCCTTCGTTGTTTGCGATGACTACGGGCTCGTTACCTTCCATTACTGCAACACATGAATTCGTAGTACCTAAGTCGATTCCTATAATTTTTGACATATCTAGTATTTTATTATTTACTTATTTTATTCGTTACTCATCTTTATCAAGTGTTGTGCCAAGCCTAGAAATGCATGTTTATATAAAATAAAAAGCAGTTATTCTGACAAACTGTCATTTTTTAGCTGTAGATAGTGTCGGCTTTACTTCATCTACAGCTGTTTATTAAGCCAAAATAAATTAGTAGATTCGTAGTTGTAACATTTAAAGTAAATATGACTTTTCAAGAATATTTGGACTATTTTGCACAGATTGTAAATTCTCCCCCCGGTTCTAAATTGTATGCTGATGATGAATATCTCCACTATACGAAGTTAAATTGGTCGAGAATGAATCGGTGGATGAGACGATTTGAGCCTAATGAGGAGATGAAGCGCTTCATAGCAGCCATAACTGAGCAGCAGCATTGGATTGTAATTACTGAACCATGGTGTGGGGATGCGGCGCATTCTGTCCCGCAAATATACCAGATGATTAAAGATAATCCTAATATCGATTTCGAAATACAATTAAGGGATACAGAACCTTTTTTGATTGAAGACTATTTGACAAATGGATCTAAATCCATTCCTAAGCTAATTATTAGAAATGATGTAGGTCATGATCGAGTAGTGTGGGGGCCACGTCCGCAAAAATTGCAAGATATTTTTGTCAGTATGAAAGAGCAGAATGTAAGTTTGGAGGTAATAAAAGAAGCAACTCAGAAATGGTATAATGAAGATAAAGGAGAAGAGTTACAAAAAGAACTACTTAAGGAGCTAGCTTAAATAGTGAATGGATATAGAGCAGATTAGGTTGTATTGTTTGCAGAAGATGGACGTAGAGGAAAGCACCCCTTTTGGTCCGCAAACATTAGTTTTTAAGTGTCGTGGTAAGATTTTTATGCTATTACCACTTGATCAATATGAGACATTAAGTTGTACTTTAAAGTGTGATCCCGAGTACGCAATAGACTTGCGAGCAGATTATATAGAAACAGTCTTTGAGGGATATCACATGAATAAAAGACATTGGAATACAGTTTATTGTAACCGTCAATTATCTGATGCTAGGATTTTTGAATTAATAGATCATAGCTACCAATTAATCGTCTAGAAAATTTTGCTGATTTTATTCTTTGAAGGAGCGAGGAGAGGTTCCGATCTGTCCTCTGAAAAAGTTGGAGAAATAAGAGACGTCCTTGAATCCTAAAGTATAAGCTATTTCTTTAACAGATAGGTTGCTATACAATAACATTGTTTTTGCTTCTTGTATTATTCGGTTTTGTATAAGAGAGAGAGCTGTGGAATTAAAGTGTTTTTTACATAAAATATTTAAATAATTGGGTGTGATGTGAAGACGCTGGGCATAATAGCTTACCTGCTTCTGTGTTATGAAATTTTTATTGATCAATGATTGGTAGTTTACAAGTAGATTGGGGATTTTTTCTGCAACTTCTACTTGGTAATAACGTTTTATTTCTTGATCTATGAGCAGGGTTATCAGTTGACTTCTGGTATAAATGATACGCCAGTTATTGTCTTTTTTGGAGAGCAGTTCATCTTCTAAAGCTTTAAATTCCTGTAATAAAGCATTAAAATACTGTGCTTGTAGATTAATAACCTGAAGCTGTTGTGATCTAATAAGGTTTAAATGCGTTAGGTCGGCTAGAGAATGGAGTATTTCTTGATTTATCATAAACTGATAACCAGTAGTTTCAGGAGCCAGTTCCCATTTGTGGGATTGATCGGGGAGTAAGATATGTAATTGACTGTTTTTTACTTCGAATTTTTTATGATCAATAGTGTGGATTCCCGCACCATTTTCTATAAGAAAAAATAAATAAAACTCGTGTTTATGAGGTTTTAAGATTGTATTCCTACCGTCAATTTGGTGGTTTATTAATCGATAATCATTCTGAAACTCATCTTGGAAATGATTAAGTTTTAAGGTGGGTACTTGAATGCTAAAGGGCATGACGTAGTGAAAATGATATTTAATAGATTAAGCTTTCTAATAAATTACGCCGTATTTGTGAAGGGCTTGATGATCTTCCCCCTCCATATATACGGTTGTTTTCAAGTGATTTAAAAAAATCTTGAATAGACATCTGTTTGCTTTTTTTCTCTCTCCATTGTTTCGTGACATTGTCTACAGTGAAACTTACCTCTGTAGCCCAGTAGTTAATGTGCATCTCAGGTACTACAAGACCAAGAATCATACCAGGGAGACCGTTTGCTAGAGCTGGACCTCCAGAGAGTGGTATTTGCTCGGTGTAGAAAGCAATCAGATATAGAGAGTCTGCAGTTGCTCCATTAACTCGGCGACAGGTATAGCCTGCTATTTCTCTATACTCATCTGTGAAGCGCCATGTCACATGCTGAAGACTGTCTTTTAATACATATTTATCATCTAATTCTAAAGCTATTTCAGTTTCATTAGTACTGAAGTTCTGATAATATATTTTTTCAGAACTCTTTCGCTGTATCGTTGAGCGGTTAATAGATCTTGAGTTTCTACCATTATTGCGGTTCCCCTGATTCATTCTACTATTTGAGGGTTGTCTTGTGGCGTTAGTTAAATCTGTATTTGAATCATCTTGCCGCATTAATGTCTCATCGTCATCAAATTCCATTATAAAGTAAGTGGATGTTTTTTCGGGCATTTGTTCTATGTTAGCTCCAAATCTAAATGACATTTCTGTATTTGTGCGAGATATGTTCTGCTGCATATCACGCATTCGGGCCTTAACATACACTTCTCGCTCAAAAACTATTTTTCCTTTATTTGGAAAATAAGCATGTTGTGCGGAGACTATACAAGACATAAGCATAAATGATATTGAGCACACTAATATTAGATTATTCATTTTTTTTACCTAAATTTTTATTGAAATCCCATTTTAAGCCTACCATGAAATATTGTGTTAAAAGTTGTTGTTGGGTTTGAGAAAAGTTGTTTCCATTTGCGGATCTATTTATATTATTGAATGAATTAAATACATCAAAACCCTTTATACTTAATAGTAAAGATTCATTTTTAAGTAACTTCTTTGATAATTCTAAGTTCATGTAAAACTGATTTATCGGTTTTGGGAAAGCTTTGGTTTTGCCCGTATAGCCATAATAAATAACTTGTGTTAAATTGAACTTTAAAGGAAGAAAATATTTAATATCGGTCATTAATGAAGAGCCTATGCTTGTGGCATTGTATTGTGTTTGTACAGAGTTTTCCTCGACATTTAAAATCATATTGACTCTGAAGTTGAAGTCAATTAGTTTGGAATTTTGTTTGTTTGCATGTAGGCCGATGTTGACTCTGCCTGTGTTATTTTTGTTCAGTTCGGCATTGACGTATTGATAATTATTATCAAAACTAAGAGACGCAGAAGGACCGAATTGCACTAATCCATTAAAAATAGGATAACCGTAATTTGTGTTTATTTGTGTATTCCAATTTGTATGGTCGTTTAAGTTTACAAAGGTAGCAGTAGTTTTTCCTTTATCATCGGTACTGGTTTTATTGATTATAGCATTGTCTGTAAGTGAAGCAGACATGTTGATGTTGAGAGAAGAACCTTTTAATAAAGTGAATCTATTAAAATTCAGATCTACTGCATTTATATTTTCTCTTTTAAGATTAGGGTTTCCTATCTGATGGTAAAGATCATTTGTAGGAGGCTGTATGCGTTGCAGTTGATTGAAATTGGGCACATTTGTGTTGTTTCGGTATCGGAGGTTTATACTTTTACTATTGCTTATAGTATAAAAAGCATCAGCATTTAAGTTGTTTTGCCAGAAATTTCTTGCTAAATGTATATCTCTATACGTATCCTTTAGATTTTGTTGTCTATGACGAATACGATTAGAAACGCTAAAATTAAACTTTTGGGTGTGATAGCGCAGAGTCAGGTCTAAGCTGTTATTAGTGGTATTGTCTAATTCGTTTTTAGAATATAGGGTGTCAATGACATTGAAGTTTAAATTGTCGGATTGATTATAGGCATCAACAGTCCCTCTTCGTGAAGAGGTGTTAAAATGATAACCTAATGTAAGGTTTATTTGCTTACCTAGGCGTTCGTTAATATTTATGGAAGAGCCGAATTGATTGTTTATGGATGTATTTTCTCGGAGTTGATTGATTGTTTTTGATGAGTCTAGTTTACCTAAATCATTATATAAGTTTGTAGTTTCATCCACACGGTTGATGGATGTTTGGTCGCTGCGTTGTGTGTTAATATTTATGTTGATACTTCTTCCTTTTGTATTTAATCGTCTTCTATAGTTTGTATTCAAACTAAAATTATTGTTGTCGCTATGAGATATATTGGAGCTTTGGAAATCATTGGCTAATGTGGCGTCTTCGCGTGTCGTCCTATTAAGAGATGAGGAACTTGATTGGTTTTTCCCAAAATCTGTGTTGAAGCGAATAGTTAAGTTGCTTAGCGAGTCTATTTTATATCTTGTCTCTGTTCGAAAAGTATGTAGTGTCGTGTTTTTAATGGCATTAGCTTTAGAGCTTGTTTCTTGAGATTTATTGTCCGTGAGGACTTTTTTATTATACCGTTCAGATTCATTCTCTGTGCTGTTATTGTTTAAATTGTAGCTTGCTGTTAAATGTAGCTTTTTGTTTAGAAAGTTGTTTTCATAGTTTGTGCCTATGTTTTTATGTTCAGGTTTTCCTGTTATCTGACTATTGGAGCGAATATGACTAGCTTCTCCTGTAGAGCCCATATTGTTCCAATTTCCAGTAATTCCCATACGTTGACTTTTATTAAATAAGGCCGAAAACATGTTGAAATCAAACAGCTTTTTCGAGCCAATATTCGCGTTAGCATTGCCAAAAAACCCTTTTCTAGCTTCTTCTTTTAGTACTACGTTTACAGTTTTAAGTCGCACTCCGTCATCGATACCTGTTAGCTCTGATTCATCTGATTTTCGATCATATACTTGAACTTTGTCAATAGCATCTGCACGTATATTCCGTATGGCTATTTTAGAATCGTAGCCAAAAAACTCCTCCCCATCAATTAAAACTTTGGAAACTGTTTTGCCTTGAGCTGTCACTTCGCCCGACGCAGATACAGTCAGCCCAGGGAGGCGTCGTAAAAGGTCTTCTAGCTTAGCATTTTGTTCTGTTTCAAAACTGGCAGCATCATATTCTAAGGTATCACCTTTAATTTGTATTGGAATTCTTCTTGTTACAATAATTTCGTCGATCAGGTGTGCCTCTGATTGTAGTTTAATCGAGTCAAGATTGATGTTCGCTTGATCTAAGAGGAGTTGTTTGCTGTATGTTAGGAATTTGGGATAGCTTGCTAGTAATATATAATTATTTAGGTGAACGTTCTGTAGAGTGAATTCTCCCTTTTCATTAGTTCGGGTATAATGGCGTAGAATAGAATCTGTGTCTAAAAGTATAATTGATGTGTTTTGCAACGGCTTTTTTTCGGAATTTTCCACGACTATTCCTTGAATTGCTTTCTGTGCAGATAAAGTGTAAGTTATCGTAAGAAGTAAGAGTAATAGAAGTGTTTTTTTCATTGTCAGTTAATTCGTCTGATAAAGAAATAGAGAATAAAGGTAAATAAGTGTTAAATAGTCATTTGTAATGGTTTTAATACATTGTTTTCCTTTTAATTTTTTTGTAAAAGAACGATAGAAGTCGTTTAAGAAGTGCGGTATAATAGAGGTGGGGTGTGTAAAAAAAAGCAATGGTCGTATCTCTTCTAAAGAATACGACCATTGTGGATGATTATTAAAAATAATACTTTACTTTACTTCTGAAACACGAATAGTGTTCGTTCTTCCTTTTTCATGTAAAGGAGTGGAAGAAGTATTGATGACAATTTGACCTGGCGATAAAAGGTTGTTCTCCGTTAGTAATCTATTAACATCTTGTATCGTGCCATCTGTACTCTCAAATTTTTCATACATAAATGCTTTTACTCCCCACACCAAGCTTAATAAGTTTAGTAAGCTTTTGTTGCCTGTAAATACATAAATGTCGGCGTTAGGTCTATAGCTAGATATTTCAAAAGCCGTGTACCCTGAGGATGTCATAACAGCAATAGCGGCAGCTTCGGTGTTTTGAGCTAAGAATATCGATGAACCGCAAATTGCATCCGGTATTCTTGTTTTCTTTTCTACTTGACCTGACTTGTTACTGTAGTAAGGGTAAGATGTTTCTTCAACATGGGTAATTACTTTTGCCATTGTTTCTATAACAATTTCAGGAAAGTCACCTACAGATGTTTCGCCACTAAGCATAACTGCATCTGCTCCATCTAATACTGAGTTCGCAACATCGTTTACTTCGGCTCTTGTTGGGCGTGGCGTAGTAATCATGCTTTCTAGCATTTGTGTAGCAATAATGACTGGTTTTGATAAATCACGACATTTCTGTACGATCATTTTTTGTAAACCAGGAACTTCTTCCATCGGCATTTCTACTCCCAAGTCTCCACGAGCTACCATGATTGCGTCCGTAGCTTCGATGATCGCATCTATATTGTCAATAGCTTCTGGTTTTTCAATTTTTGCTATTACTAAAGCGTGGCTACCTTTAGCTTTTATAATTTCTTTACACTGTACAATATCTTCTGCCGATCTAACAAATGACATGGCGATCCAGTCCGCCCCATGGTCAAGTGCAAAGTTTAGATTGTCTAAGTCTTCTTCAGTTAATGATGGAATGGATACCTTTGTATTAGGTAAATTAACACCCTTGCGTGAGGTAAGGACTCCACCGTGTACTACTTGACATTTTACTGTATCTTTATGATTGGTACTAAGAACTTTTAGTTGTAGTTTTCCATCATCTAATAAAATGATCTCGTTTTCGTTTACATCATTCGGGAAGTTTTCATAAGTAATGTATATTCTTTTTTCGTCACCTATTTGCTCCTGAGTAGTAATTTCAACTTCAGCACCATTAACTAAAATAGCACCTCCTTCTTTCATTTTTCCAATACGGATTTTAGGACCTTGTAAGTCAGCTAAAATTCCTACATTGAATGGGTGCTCTTGATTTATTTCGTTTATAGTTTGTATAACTTTTAAATGGTCATCTTGACTTCCGTGAGAAAAGTTTAGGCGACAAACGTCAACACCCTTGGCAATCATGTTAGTTAATATCGCTTTATCCGAAGAAGCTGGACCGAGTGTGGCAACAATTTTTGTCCTTTTTTGAATCTTGTTCATGTAATAATATTTTATATTATGAATATTTTAAATGCAATAACTGAAATATTTATGCAAAAATAGCAATCTGTTTTTTAACTTAGCTTTAATACTGTGTAAAATTTACACTATCATCTTCTTGTTATAACTAAAATATGAGATTTTCCTTTGATTTCAATGCACTAGGCTCTAATTCTTTTGTTAATAACACTTCATTTATATTTTTTATATTTTCCAGTAGACTTTTGAGATCATCTTGATCGATGTAATGTTTGATGAGTAAGAAGTAATCAAAGTTTGGTAGTTCGGGAACCAAACTACTTCCTTCCAAGCTACGGTTGTTTAATATATAGTACTCAAATTCAAAGTTCTCTTCGCAAAATCGATATATGCTGTAATATTGTTTGATAATTTCTTTTTGTTTGTTTTTTTCAAAGACAATATGATAATCCATTTCGTCTTTTTCTTTTTGCTTAGTGTATCCCTTATGATCTATATAGTCTTCTTTTCCGCGTGTAAAAGCAAGGCCTGTTTCTTTGTAGATGAAGTGGCACAATCGATAGTCGCGTAGTGGAGAGCTGATTCCAATCAACACGAAATCCAACTCCAGACTGAAGTCAAGATCAAGGGTTAAATGTTTTTTCGTAATCGCCACTTTTTTTGTTTAGAAATTGATTCGAAATTACATAAAAAAAAATGGACACGTGATATTTATGACTTTATTCGAGATAAAGTGACAGATTCTTGCAAGAAAGAAAAAAAATCATTAACATTGAATATAAGGTCGCTAGTGATGTTTTTAGTAAGAATTTGACTTGTGTTAAATTCTTATTTTGCATCTAAAAGCCAAAAAGGTTTGATTTTTGGGGAAATTTATTTTTCTTTGCACAGATTTATTAAACAATTAAACTATAAAATCATGTCAGATATCGCATCAAGAGTAAAAGCAATTATCGTTGAAAAGTTAGGTGTTGACGAAGGTGAAGTAACACTAGAAGCTTCTTTCACGAATGATTTAGGTGCCGACTCACTTGATACCGTTGAGTTGATCATGGAGTTCGAAAAAGAATTTAACGTCGCTATTCCAGATGATCAAGCTGAAAACATCAGCACTGTAGGTCAAGCTATTTCTTACCTAGAAAAAAACGTTAATAACTAAGATTTATTAGGCCAAACATATTAATGGAGCTTAAAAGAGTAGTTGTAACAGGGTTAGGCGCTCTTACACCACTAGGCAATACCGTTTCAGAATACTGGAATGGATTGGTTAATGGTGTGAGCGGCGCTGCTCCTATTACGCATTTTGATGCATCAAAATTTAAAACCCAGTTTGCTTGTGAAGTAAAAGGGTTCGATCCACATGATTATATGGATCGTAAGGAAGCTAGAAAGGTTGATCCTTTCGTTCAGTATGCTATTGCTTCTACAGATGAGGCGGTTAGGGATGCTGGGTTAGACTTTGATAGTTTAGATACTAATCGTATTGGTGTTATTTGGGGGTCTGGAATTGGAGGGTTGAAAACATTTTTAGATGAAGTTGTGGGTTATGCTAACGGAGATGGTACTCCTCGTTTTAATCCGTTTTTTATCCCTAAAATGCTAGTAGATATCGCTCCAGGGCATATTTCTATGCGCCATGGTTTGAGAGGTCCAAATTTTTCTGCAGTATCTGCATGTGCATCCGCAACGAATGCTATGATTGATGCATTCAATTATATTCGTTTGGGGAAAGCTGATATGATAATTACAGGAGGATCAGAAGCGACAATTAATGAAGCAGGTATAGGTGGTTTTAACGCTATGCACGCTTTGTCGACAAGGAATGATGATCCTAAAACTGCTTCGCGACCATTTGATAAAGACCGAGATGGGTTTGTGTCAGGGGAAGGGTCAGGAGCTATAATTTTGGAAAGTTTAGAACATGCTTTGGCAAGAGGAGCTAAGATTTATGCAGAAATTGCCGGAGGAGGGATGAGTGCGGATGCGCATCATATAACAGCATCGCATCCAGAAGGACTGGGGGCGAAGTTAGCAATGAGTACTGCTATTTCTGATGCTGGTTTAGACTTTTCGGATATTGACTATATCAATGTACATGGAACATCTACTCCAGTAGGGGATGTTAGTGAAACGAAAGCTATAATTGATTTGTTTGGATCTCATGCCTACAATCTAAATATCAGCTCGACTAAATCTATGACAGGACATTTATTAGGAGCGGCAGGGGCAATTGAGTCCATTGCTTCTATCTTGTCTGTTAAAAATGATATTGTACCTCCAACAATAAATCATTTTACGGATGATCCTAATATTGATAATAACTTAAACTTTACGTTTAATGTAGCGCAAAAGCGGGTTGTAAATGCTGCGTTAAGTAATACTTTTGGCTTTGGAGGGCATAATGCCTCACTAATTGTCAAGAAGTTTCGTGCGTAAGGCAGATATGAGCGCTTATTCAAAATCTTTATAGGTAGTTTCTTTTAGGGAGCTGCCTATTTGTTATTTACGCAGTAAAATGCCTTTTACAAGGATATATAACTTACATTTTTCGTCACAAAGAGCTTATGTTCGAAAGCTTAAGAATATGCTGGGATTTGTTCCTAAGAATGTTCGGCTTTATCAAATGGCGTTTAGACATAAATCGGTGGCGATAACCATTAAGGAAGGAGTGAAAAACAGCAATGAGCGACTGGAGTTTCTGGGGGATGCTGTGTTAGGCTCTGTGATTGCTGAGCTTTTGTTTAAACTTTATCCTTATAAAGATGAAGGATTTCTTACTGAATTACGTTCGAAGATTGTAAGTAGAGCAAATTTAAATCAGCTTTCGAGAAAGCTAGGCTTCAATGAGCTTATTGAGTATGATGCTAGAATGGTAAGCTATCCAAATAAGCAAAGCTCTTTGTTAGGTGATGCGTTTGAGGCTGTTGTTGGTGCAGTTTATGTGGAAAGAGGTTATACTTTTACTAAAGACTTCTTACTGAATAGAATAATTAAACCGCATGTTGATATTCATACCTTAGAAATAACGGAGACGAACTTTAAAAGTAGATTAATAGAATGGTGTCAGCACTATGGGAAGGAAGTTCAGTTTGTGCATTTAGATAATCCAGCAGGAGAGTCTTCCAAGTTATTTAGTGTGGAAGTTTTAGTAGATGGGTCTACATGTGGTGAAGGTAGGGATTTTAATAAAAAGAGTGCTGAAAAATTAGCGGCAGAAAAAGCTTGTGAATTTCTGCGTGTTTTTGAAACAGATGACTAAAGCCTTTCCAAGAGGCTTTATCTTTTCAATGCTATATGTTACCTTTGCCATATTATGGCAAACATCAAACCCTCATTAGCTAAAGGAACGCGTGATTTTTCCGCAAAGGAAATGGAAAAGCGTAGTTTTATTTTTGATACTTTAAAAAGAGTATTTAAAAAATTCGGTTATAACGAAATTCAAACTCCGTCATTTGAAAATCTTTCTACTTTAACTGGTAAATACGGAGAAGAGGGAGATCAATTAATTTTTAAGATATTAAATTCTGGAGATTTCCTCAATAAAACTCCTGAGATTTTAATTAACGATAAAAATTCGAAAAAAATAATCCCCCATATAGCAGATAAGGCTTTGCGTTATGATTTGACAGTGCCTTTTGCTCGTTATGTAGTGATGCATCAACATGAAATAGCATTGCCTTTTAAACGTTTTCAAATTCAACCAGTTTGGAGGGCTGATAGACCGCAAAGAGGACGGTATCGAGAGTTTTATCAATGCGATGTTGATGTTGTTGGTTCTGCGTCTTTATTAAATGAAGCGGAGTTTATTCTCATCTACAATGAAGCTTTGACAGCTTTAGGATTAAAGAACTTTACAATAAAGATTAATAACCGTAAAGTATTAACAGGTATAGCACAGATCTTAGGTAAACCTGAGCTTATTGTTGATATGACTGTTGCCATTGATAAGTTAGATAAAATTGGATTAGAAGGAGTTAATAAGGAACTTTTAGAGCGAGGTTTTGAAGAGAAAGATTTAGAGATTTTGCGTCCGATTATTCTTTTGGAAGGTGATAGTTTTGAGAAATTGGAGAGTCTTCGAGTAATTTTAGAAAAATCTGATATTGGTTTAGAAGGTATCCAAGATATTGAAGAAGTTTTTAATTACTTGAGATCTTTTGGTAAGTCTGATCTTTTGGAAAAGACAGTAGAGGTAGATATAACGCTTGCTCGTGGGTTAAATTACTATACGGGATGCATATTTGAAGTTAAAACGAACGAGGTGGCTATGGGAAGTATAGGCGGTGGTGGACGCTATGATGATTTGACAGGGATGTTTGGATTAAAAGGGCTGACCGGCGTGGGGGTTTCGTTTGGAGCTGATCGTATATATGATGTTTTAGAGGAGTTGAATTTGTTCCCGTCTTCGTCTTCAGCCGTAACAAAAGTGCTGATCGTTAATTTTGATAAATCCTTGGAGCAGCACACACTTCCATTGTTACTTAGGTTAAGAGATCAGGGAATAGCTGCTGAATTATATCCTGTGGTTGCAAAACTTCGTAAACAAATGGGCTATGCTGATGATAAGAATATTCCTTACGTGTTACTCGTTGGTGAGCAGGAAGTTGAGAACGGAGAGTTTTCTATAAAAGATATGGTTACAGGTGAGCAAAAGCTTTTAAATATTGATGAGGTGATTAGTCTATTGCGTTAATAGGCGTCTGCCAATCAGATTATTGTTAAAAATATTATTAATACGTATTTGTGACAAAAAACAACCAAATCGTGGGTTTGTAATGTTATAAATATGGTTATAAATGATTAGATTTGTAGTCAGTTTAGTTACGAAATTCAATACGTTAAAATGAGTTCAACACCTATAACAAAAGAAACATATTTAGAGTGGTATAAGTCTATGCTGCTTATGCGTAAGTTTGAGGAGAAGTCCGGGCAATTGTACGGGCAGCAAAAAATCCGTGGATTTTGCCATTTATACATTGGACAGGAAGCTGTTGTGGCTGGAACAATGTCCGTAATTAACCCAGAAGATTCTTTGATTACTACCTATCGTGACCACGCGCATGCATTGGCTAAAGGGGTTTCTGCAAATGCATGTATGGCAGAGATGTTTGGCAAAGTAACTGGTTGTTCAAAAGGTAAAGGGGGCTCCATGCACTTTTTCTCCAAAGAGCATAAGTTTATGGGAGGACATGGTATCGTTGGGGGGCAAATACCTTTAGGTGCAGGTATTGCTTTTGCTGAGAAATATTTGGGAACAAATAATGTGAATATTTGTTACATGGGAGACGGGGCAGTAAGACAAGGTGCTTTTAACGAAACGTTAAATATGGCTATGCTTTGGAAGCTTCCTGTTGTTTTCGTTATCGAAAATAACGGATACGCTATGGGGACCTCAGTTGAACGTACGACCAACATGTTGGATTTATATAAAATGGGTCATGGCTTTGATATGCCAAGTGCTCCTGTTGATGGAATGGATGTGGTTGCGGTGCATAATGCAATGGATGAAGCTGTACGTCGTGCTAGATCGGGAGAGGGGCCTACTTTGTTGGAAGTGCGTACATATCGTTATAAAGGACATTCCATGTCCGATCCTGCTAAATATCGAACAAAAGAAGAATTGGAAGAGTACAAAGGAAAAGACCCTTTGATATCAACCAAAATGGCTATTTTGGAAAATAAATATGCAGATGACGAGTGGTTTAAAGAGGTAGAGGCTGAAGTGAAAAAAACAGTTGATGAGTCTGTGAAATTTGCTGAGGAGTCGCCTTATCCTGATGCTAGGGAGATTTATGAGGATATCTATGTGCAAGAGGATTACCCGTTTATAATGGATTAATAAGTAACAGAATTACTTTAACTTAAAGATATAATTTACTATACAAATGGCTGAAGTAGTAAGAATGCCGAAAATGAGCGACACCATGACCGAGGGTGTAATTGCTAAATGGCACAAAAAGGTCGGTGATAAGGTGAATGCTGGAGATTTAGTGGCTGAAATAGAAACTGACAAAGCGACAATGGATTTTGAATCCTATCAAGAAGGAACATTGCTATATATTGGACCTAAAGAGGGTGAAGCTGTAGATATTGATGCTGTTATCGCTATTTTAGGTGAAGAGGGAGAGGATTATAAACCATTGTTGGAAAATAGCGCATCTTCATCTGATGAATCTAATGTTCAGACGAATGAAGAATCTGCGGAAAATAAAATTGAAGATCAAGTTGGAGGAGGGGAAGCTGTAAGTCCAGAAGATTTAGATTGTACAGTTATCACTATGCCGTTATTGAGTGATACAATGACGGAGGGTGTTATAGCACAATGGAATTTTAAAGTTGGAGATACGATTAAATCTGATGATGCTATAGCAGATGTGGAGACGGATAAAGCAACGATGGAGGTGACTGCTTACGCTGATGGTACACTATTGTATATTGGTCTTGAAGCAGGTGAAGCAGCTAAAGTGAATGATATTATTGCTATTGTTGGCCCTGCTGGTACAGATATTACTCCTTTGTTGAAACAGAAAACTGTTGTTGAGAAAAAAGAAGTAAATGATGATGTGCCTGCAAAGGAGGAGGTTAAAACTGAATCTGCTGCATCTACAGCATCCAATTCTGATGACTCAAGAGTTAAAGCATCGCCGCTGGCTCGTAAAATTGCTAAGGAAAAAGGCATTAATTTAAATGATGTTCAAGGCTCTGCTGATGGTGGCCGAATTGTAAAAAGAGATGTGGAAAATTTCGTTCCAAAAGCGAGTTCTACAACTGAAGTAGGAGCTACAAAGGCAGCCGAAGTTAAGACAGTTACTTTGCCCCAATATATTGGTGAAGAAAAATATACTGAGCAGAATGTTTCGCAGATGCGCAAGACAATTGCAAGACGTTTGTCAGAATCATTATTTACAGCACCACATTTTTATTTGTTTATATCTGTAGATATGGATAATGTGATGCAAGCTCGTGCGCAGATTAACGAAGTTGCACCTGTTAAGGTTTCTTTTAATGATATTATCATTAAGGCGGTAGCCGTAGCATTGAAGCAACATCCAGGAGTGAATTCTTCTTGGAGGGGGGATAAGATACGTTTTAATGAGCATGTGAATGTTGGGGTAGCCATGGCTGTAGAGGACGGATTATTGGTGCCAGTTGTTCGTTTTGCTGATGGAAAATCTTTATCACATATATCTGCTGAAGTTAAAGACTTCGGTCAAAAAGCGAAAGCTAAAAAATTACAGCCGTCGGATTGGGAAGGATCTACATTTACGGTCTCAAACTTAGGTATGTTTGGAATTGATGAGTTTACGTCAATTATTAATTCTCCGGATGGAGCTATCTTATCAGTAGGAGCTATTCAGCAAATACCTGTTGTTAAAAATGGGGCTGTTGTGCCTGGTAATGTGATGAAGTTGACTTTAGGTTGTGATCATCGTGTGGTTGATGGTGCTACTGGAGCAGCTTTTTTACAAACAGTTAAGTCCTTACTAGAGGCGCCTATCAGACTTTTAGCGTAAAATAAAATGAATAATATAAAGCCACTTTAATCAAAGTGGCTTTTTTATTTATTGTTTTGCTGAAATCGAATACGTAGCGAGGGGTTATGTGAGAATTTGAATATTGTTCTTTTATAAAACGGTTATTGTAAGCGAGTTGTGGTAGCCTAATTATAAAAAAATTGTTGTTAAAATAATAATATCGGAGAAGCTTGTGAGATATTGGATTGTTATAGGGTTACTTTATTTTTTAAGTATATGTTTTGTTAATTGTTCTTCGCCGGAGGCTAAAGAAAGAAAGAAAATTGAAAAGCAGGAGAAGATAGATAGTGTAGCCCTTATTTATGATAAAGTAAAAGAAGATAAAAAGATTGCTGACTTTATGCTTAAGCTTCACAGTAAGTCAGGGTTTAATGGTAATGTGTTGATCGCTAAGGGGAAGACTATTCTATATCAGAATAGTTTTGGTTGGGCAAATTATTTATTAAAGGATAGTTTGAAAATTGATTCTAAATTCGAATTAGCGTCCGTTTCGAAACCATTGACAGCTCTAGGTGTTTTACTATTGGTGCAAGAAGGGAAGTTGAATTTGAAGCAGACAGTAAATGAGTTCTATTCGGATTTTCCATATGAAGGTATCACTATTGAAATGCTTTTGAGTCATAGAAGTGGGCTGCCAAATTATATTTATTTTTCGGAAACAGTTTGGAATGACCCTAAGAAAGGGATGAGCAATGTGGATGCTATGAATCTTTTGATAGAGCATAAGCCTGCTCGCTATGGCAGTCCAGGAGGGAGTTTTCATTATAATAATTCAAACTATATGGTCTTAGCTTCAATCATAGAAAATGTCACAGGACAAGATTTTGGAGTTTTTATGAAAGAGCGGATATTCAAACCGATCGGTATGAAAAATACGGCTGTTTTATCTAAGGCTGTTTATGAAAAGATACCGACAGATGTTGTCGGGCATGATAAGGTTTGGAGGCGATCGGTTGTTCAAAACTATTTGGACGGACCTGTAGGGGATAAGGGGGTTTATAGCACGGTTCAAGACTTGTTTCTATTAGACATCGCGTTGAAGGAAGGGCGCATTGTTAGTCAGGAATTATTAGATTCAGCTTATGTGCCAAGAAGTGATGCTAAGAAAAGTTTGTTTAGTTATGGTTATGGTTGGCGTACTTTTTCACCCAATGCCGCACAAGTGGTTTATCACACGGGGTGGTGGCATGGATTTAGGTCTTTATATGTGCGGGATTTAACAAATGACATTACTATTGTTCTGTTAACGAATATGGCAAATGGTAGTCTTTTAAATTTAGATGAATTATATGAAATTTTAGGAATGCCAATTTTACGACAAGGGGCATATAATTCCGAGGGAGAAATGGTAAACAATTAGTTTTCTATTTTAAATAAGAATCGAAAGAAATAACGTGATATATAAAGTATTGAAATGAAAAAAACGCTAATTTTAGGTGCTAGTGATAATCCTACTAGATATTCTTACTTAGTTGCGAATAAGTTGGTAAGAAAAGGATATCCAATTGTAAATATTGGAAGAAGAGATGGGAGAGCCGCTGGGGTGCAAATTGAGGAGCTAGGCGATGTTTATGATGATATAGATACAATCACATTGTATGTCGGGACAAAGAATCAGGAGTCCTATTATGATTATATTTTAAAAACAAAGCCTAATCGCGTTATTTTTAACCCAGGAACAGAAAATGAAGAGTTAAGGTTAAAATTAGAAGAGGCAGGTATAGAAAGTGTCGAAGCTTGTACTTTGGTTTTATTAAACACTGAGCAATATTAATGGAAGATCTATTGTTAGATTTTTTATCTTGAATTAACTAAACTTAATTAATTAAGTTAATCCAAAGGTCAAAATGATAGTTGTCATTTTGACCTTTGGATTTTAGTAGAGAATGGTTTTATGTGTCAATAAGACTAGAAAGTGTGATTAAATTTATTTATAAAAAGATAATTAAAATACTTTAAAGAGTCATGACAATAGTTGGGGTTGCTTTATCTGTTTCTTTAAATACTTTAATATCATAAATAAAAAAAAATAATTGATTAGCTATTTGATAGTTACGGAAAAGTTTATAACTTTGCAATCCCTTATTGGGAAAAGTATGTCTTGAGCGAAGCCCTACTGCTTCGATGGACTTGTAATTAATTTATTAAAAAATGTCAGGAATTATTGGTAAAAAAGTAGGAATGACCAGCCTGTTTGATGCAGAGGGAAGAAATATCCCTTGCACAGTAATAGAGTCTGGGCCGTGCGTGGTAACGCATATACGTACGGTTGAAAAGGATGGCTATGTTGCTGTTCAACTTGGTTATGACGAAGCCAAGGAAAAGAACACTTCAGCTCCTTTAAAAGGGCACTTTGCAAAAGCAGGTGTTACTCCTAAGCGTAAACTAGTTGAGTTTAAGTATTTTGAAGACGAAAAACAACTAGGAGACATCGTTGATGTAGCAATTTTTGAAGAAGGTGAGTACGTAGATGTAGTCGGTACTTCGAAAGGAAAAGGCTTTCAAGGTGTAATGAAGCGTCATGGCTATAGTGGTGCTGGTAGTGCAACGCATGGTCAAGGTGGCACACTCCGTGCTCCCGGTTCTTTAGGAGCGGGTTCAACGCCTTCACATGTGTTTAAAGGTAAGCGCATGGCTGGACGTATGGGTGGAGACAGAGTAAAGGTTCAGAACTTACAGGTTTTGAAAATTTATCCTGAGCAAAATCTACTTGTTGTTAGTGGTTCCATTCCAGGAGCTAAGGGTTCATATGTAATCGTAGACAAATAGAAGAGATGGAAGTTAAAGTATTAAATTTATCAGGACAAGAAACAGGAGCCAAGGTGCAACTTCCTGAGACAGTATTTGGTGTTAAACCAAACGACCATGCAATCTATTTGGATGTGAAACAGTACTTAGCGAATCAGCGCCAAGGAACACACAAGTCTAAACAACGTAATGAGATTGCTGGTTCTACGCGTAAAATCCACAAGCAAAAAGGTACTGGTGGTGCGCGTGCAGGTTCTATTAAATCTCCATTGTTTAATGGTGGAGGACGTGTTTTCGGACCTCAGCCTCGTGACTATGGGTTTAAGTTGAATAGAAAGCTTAAGCAATTAGCACGTAAGTCAGCATTGAGTTATAAAGCTCAAGAGAATAATGTTTTAGTATTGGAGGATGTAAAATTCGATACGATTAAAACTAAAAACTACTTGGCTTTAATTAATGCTCTAAATGTTGCCGATGAAAAAACTTTATTGGTTTTACCGGCATATAATGACAATGTTTATTTATCAAGCAGAAACCTTAAGAAGGCAAAGGTAATTGTAGCATCAGAGTTGAATACATACGATGTATTGCATGCTACGAAATTGCTATTAACTACGGATTCTGTTAAAACTTTGGAGGAAGCATTCGCTAAATAATATGGAGATTATTAAAAAACCTATTTTGACGGAGAAAGCTTCATTATTAACGGATAAATTAAACCGTTACGCTTTCAAAGTAGATCACAGAGCTAATAAAATTCAGATAAAACAAGCTGTGGAGGAGATGTTCGGTATTACGGTTGTTGCTGTAAATACTGCGGTTGTTGCTGGAAAAGCCAAAAGCCGCTACACAAAAGCTGGGTTTGTTTCTGGAAGAAGCCCTAAATATAAGAAGGCCATCATCACGGTGAAAGATGGTGAAACAATTGACTTTTACAGTACACTATAATAAAAATGGCAGTTAAAAGATTCAAACCGGTTACTCCTGGTACTCGCTTTAGAGTAGGTGCTGACTATACAGACGTTACTACGAATGTTCCTGAGAAATCATTAGTAGTTAGCATTAAGAAGTCAGGTGGACGTAACAATACCGGTAAAATGACTATGCGTTATCTCGGTGGGGGACATAAAAAATCATACCGATTGATAGATTTTAAACGCGATAAAAAAGATATCCCCGCACAAGTAGCTACTATAGAGTATGACCCAAATCGTACTGCTCGTATTGCTTTGTTACATTACGCAGACGGTGAGAAACGTTATATCATTGCCCCAACAGGATTGACAGTAGGTCAAACTGTAGTTGCAGGTGATAATGTTGCTCCAGAGGTTGGTAATACGTTGCCTTTAGCAAATATTCCTTTAGGTTCTATCATTCATAATATTGAATTGAACCCTGGACAAGGAGGCTCGATTGCGCGTTCTGCTGGTACATATGCACAATTATCTGCTCGTGATGGCAAGTATGCTATTATTAAAATGCCTTCAGGAGAGGTGCGTATGATCTTATTAACATGTGTTGCTACTATCGGTTCAGTATCAAATGCTGAGAAAGCTAATACAGTGTTAGGTAAGGCTGGACGTAAGCGTTGGTTAGGACGTCGTCCTCGTGTTCGTGGTGTTGCCATGAACCCAATCGATCACCCAATGGGTGGTGGTGAAGGCCGTACGTCAGGAGGTCACCCTCGCTCACGCAACGGTGTGTTAGCTAAAGGCTTTAAAACACGCTATAAGAAGAAAACATCGAATCGTTACATCATTGAGAGAAGGAAAAAATAATGGCTCGTTCAATTAAAAAAGGTCCTTATATCGATCACAACTTAGAGAGAAAAGTTCTTTCTATGAATGAAACAAACAAAAAATCAGTAATCAAAACATGGTCACGCAGATCAATGATTTCTCCTGATTTTGTTGGTCATACCTTCGCTGTACACAATGGGAACAAGTTTATTCCTGTTTATGTAACGGAAAATATGGTTGGTCATAAGCTTGGTGAGTTTGCGCCTACGCGTACATTTAAAGGCCACGCAGAAAAGAAAAGATAATTAGGTAATGGAAGCAACAAAGAAACTTAAAAAGTCTGTCATTATTAGACAGCGCAAAGAGCAGGAAAAAGCTCAAGTAGGAGGAGCTTCTACTGCCAAGTTATTGAACTGCCCTACTTCTCCACGTAAGATGCGTTTAGTAGTGGATCTTATCCGTGGTGAGAAAGTAGAAAATGCAATTTATATCCTTAAACATACAGGAAAAGAAGCGGCTATTCGTGTAGAGAAAGTATTGTTGTCAGCTATCAAAAATTGGGAAGCTAGCAACGAAGGAACTTCTTTAGAAGATAGTGCTTTGTATGTTAAAGAAGTTTTTGTGGGACCTGGACGTCAGTTAAAAAGATTACGCCCAAGAGCACAAGGACGTGGTAATAGAATTCGCAAGCGTTCAAATCATGTAACTTTGGTAGTAGATAGTTTAAATAACAAAAACAACTAATTTATATTTAGAATGGGACAAAAAGCAAATCCAATAGGTAGCAGATTAGGTATCATCAAAGGATGGGACTCTAATTGGTTCGGAGGCAACAACTATTCGGATAAGTTAGTTGAAGACGAAAAAATAAGAAAATATCTTTCAGTTCGTATCGCTAAAGGCGGTGTATCGAAAGTTGTTATTGAAAGAACCTTAAAACGCATTACAGTAACTATACATACAGCACGTCCTGGTATTGTGATTGGTAAAGGTGGTCAGGAAGTTGATAAAATTAAGGAAGAGTTGAAAAAACTGACAAAAAAAGACGTTCAGATCAACATTTTCGAAATTAAGCGACCTGAGTTAGATGCTAAATTAGTAGCAGAAGGTATTGCTAAGCAATTAGAGGCTCGTATCTCTTTTCGCCGTGCTATGAAGACATCAATTGCTTCGACAATGCGTATGGGAGCGGAAGGTATTAAAGTAATGTGTTCAGGACGTTTAGGCGGAGCTGAGATGGCACGTACAGAACAGTATAAAGAAGGGAGAACTCCTCTACATACATTCCGTGCGGATATTGATTACGCATTAGCTGAAGCTTTAACTACTTACGGTAAAATCGGCGTTAAAGTATGGATCTGTAAAGGTGAAGTTTACGGTAAACGTGACTTATCTCCTAATATAGGACAGACTTCAGGTGTTAAATCACGTGGAGGTAATGATAACGCCGGAGATCGTCGTGATAACCGTAATAAAGGTGGTCGTGGTGGAAACCGTGGTGGAAACCGTGGCGGAGCTAGAAAAGGTTAATTAATTAATAGATTGAAATTGTCTGTTTTTAAACAGATATTAATAATACGAACATGTTACAGCCAAAAAGAACGAAGTTCAGAAAGATGCAGAAAGGGCGCATGAAAGGTAACGCTTCTCGTGGAGCGGAATTAGCTTTCGGTTCTTTCGGTATCAAGACTATGGAACCAGCATGGATAACCAGCCGTCAAATTGAGGCTGCGCGTATCGCCGTTACACGTTATATGAAACGTGAAGGACAGGTATGGATCCGTGTTTTTCCAGATAAGCCGGTTACTAAAAAACCTGCAGAAGTACGTATGGGTAAAGGTAAAGGTGCTCCGGAATATTGGGTGGCAGTTGTACGCCCAGGCCGAATGTTATTTGAAGCAGAAGGTGTGCCTTTAGAAATTGCTAAAGAAGCATTACGTTTAGCAGCTCAGAAGCTTCCGGTTCAAACTAAATTTGTTATACGTAGAGATTACGTAGAAGCATAAAACCCGTTGGTAATGTCAATAGTTAGGCCTTGTGGCCGTTACCCACAAGGCTATAAATAACATGCTTGATAACCCAACTGATCACTGAAAGAAGATGAAATTATTTCGTTAAGAAAAGTTTTATCAACATCAGCTAAAAATTAAAATGATGAAAAATTCAGAAATTATCGAATTATCACAAGAGGAACTTACAGCTCGTCTTAATGAAGAGAAAGCTGCTCTTAACAAATTGAAATTTGCACACGCTGTTTCTGCTATTGAGAACCCTAATGTAATCAAAGCAGCACGCAAATCTATCGCTCGTATCTCTACAGAGTTATCAAAGCGTAGAATTGCAGCAAAATCTGAAACAGCCTCTGAGGCATAAATAGAAAGTCGAAATGGAAAGAAAATTAAGAAAAACAAGAGTCGGCTTAGTAGTTAGCAATAAAATGGATAAATCCATTGTAGTGGCCGTTGAACGTAAAGTAAAACACCCTATATATGGTAAATTTCTTAAAAAAACTACCAAATTTAAAGCTCATGACGAAGAGAATACCTGCGGTATCGGCGATACGGTATTAATAATGGAAACTCGTCCGCTGAGTAAAACAAAAAATTGGAGATTGGTTGAAGTAATAGAAAGGGCTAAATAAGATGGTACAACAGGAATCAAGACTAAATGTGGCCGACAACTCAGGAGCTAAAGAAGTTTTAGTAATCCGTGTTTTGGGCGGTACGCGTAAGCGTTATGCATCTATCGGTGATAAAATTGTTGTTACCGTAAAGAGCGCTATACCTTCAGGAAACGTAAAAAAAGGAACAGTAACGAAAGCAGTAGTTGTTCGTACGAAGAAAGAAATTCGTCGTAAAGATGGTTCGTATATTCGTTTTGACGACAATGCAGTAGTATTGTTAAATAATAACGATGAACCACGCGGAACGCGTATTTTTGGCCCAGTTGCCCGCGAATTACGTGAGAAGCAGTTCATGAAAATTGTATCACTAGCACCGGAGGTTTTATAATTATGGCACAAAATAAAAAAACAACTCACAAAATCAAGATTAAAAGTGGTGATTTAGTGAAAGTTATCGCTGGAAACTCAAAAGGTGTTCAAGGAAGAGTTCTGCAAGTTTTAACTGATGCTGATAGAGCGATTGTAGAAGGAGCTAACATCATTAAAAAGCACACTAAACCTAGCGCAGCTAATCCTAATGGAGGTATTATTGAAAAAGAAGCTGCAATTCATATTTCTAATCTAGTATTGATAGACCCAAAAACAGGCGAGCCTACTCGCGTGGGGCGTCGTGTAAATGCTGAAGGAAAGATAGTTCGTTACGCAAAAAAATCAGGGGAGGAAATTAAATAATGACTTACGTACCAAGATTAAAAGCGAAATATGCGGAAGAGATCCGTACTGCGCTGAAGGAAAAATTCCAGTATAAAAGCATTATGCAAGTTCCTAAACTGGAAAAAATTGTCTTATCCCAAGGTATTGGTGCGGCAACAGCTGATAAAAAATTAATTGATAACGCAATCAGTGAATTAACACTGATTACTGGTCAAGTGGCTGTTCCTACTAAATCTAAAAAGGATATTTCAAACTTTAAGTTACGTAAAGGAATGCCTGTAGGTGCTCGTGTTACTTTGCGTGACAATAATATGTATGAATTTTTAGATCGTTTAATTGCTGTTTCTTTACCTCGTATTCGTGATTTCCGTGGAATTAACGATAAGGGGTTTGACGGTAGAGGGAATTATAACTTAGGAATTACTGAGCAGATCATTTTCCCTGAAATCAACATTGATAAAATCAATAAAATTCAAGGTATGGATATTACATTTGTAACATCTGCAAATACTGATGTTGAGGCTCTTGAGTTATTGAAGCAATTCGGTCTACCATTTAAAAATCAAAACACAAATAACAATGGCTAAAGAAGGAGTTAAAGCACGCGAATTAAAGCGTCAGAGACTGGTAGCTAAATATGCGGAGAAACGTGCAGCTTTAAAAGCTGCTGGTGACTACGTTGCTTTAGATAAATTACCGAAAAATGCTTCACCAGTACGTTTACACAATCGTTGTAAATTAACTGGACGTCCAAAAGGATATATGCGTCAATTTGGTATCTCTCGTGTAACTTTCCGTGAGATGGCACTTGATGGAAAGATCCCAGGGGTGAAAAAAGCTTCTTGGTAATCAGAAGAAAATAAGTTACTTTTGCGCAGATAAATCCGATAAAGGGTTTATCTGCTTTTTAAATTCGCAATTTTTTAACAGGCAAAAGGTCTGCCTCGTAGGAGGGGAAGAAACCATTGTCATAATTTATAGTATAATGAATACAGATCCAATAGCGGATTACCTTACACGAGTAAGGAATGCCATTAAGGCCAACCACAGGGTTGTTGAGATTCCTGCATCGAACCTTAAGAAAGAAATTACGAAAGTTCTTTTTGATAAAGGTTACATTGCTAATTACAAATTTGAAGAAAATGGACCTCAAGGGCTTATTAAGATAGCTTTGAAGTATCACCCAATTAGCAAAATTCCGGCTATTCGCACATTGACACGTGTGAGTAAACCTGGTTTAAGAAAGTATGCAAGTGTGGAGACTATGCCTCGCGTATTGAACGGTTTGGGTATTGCTGTTATGTCTACTTCTAAAGGAGTTATGACAGACAAGGAAGCCCGTGTACAAAATGTAGGTGGTGAAGTTTTATGTTACGTTTATTAATCTAGGTAAAAACACAAAGAAATGTCAAGAATTGGAAAAGCGCCTATTGCTATTCCTGCGGGGGTAACAATTACTGTATCAGATAAGAATCTGGTAACAGTAAAAGGACCAAAAGGCGAACTAACACAACAAGTAGATCGTGATATTACTGTTTCTCAAGAGGATGGTAATTTGATCGTAACACGTGCTACTGAACAAAAAAAGCACAAATCATTACACGGATTGTACCGTGCCCTTATTTATAATATGGTGGTAGGTGTAACTGAAGGTTACAAAACTACTCAAGAATTAGTGGGTGTTGGTTATCGTGCATCAAATACCGGTAATACATTAGAGTTGATGCTGGGATTTTCTCACCCGATTGTTTTTGTTTTGCCTAATGAGGTTAAAGTTTCTACTACTTCTGATAAAGGTAAGAACCCGACTATTACTTTAGAGTCGGCAGATAAACAACTTGTTGGACAAATAGCTGCAAAAATACGTAGCTTCCGTAAGCCTGAGCCTTACAAAGGTAAAGGTGTCAAATTTGTTGGTGAAGTATTAAGAAGAAAAGCAGGTAAATCAGCTAAAAAATAATAACCATGGCAGGAATTAAAACATCTCGCAGAGAGCGAATCAAACAAGGAATTAGAAAACGCCTGACCGGATCAGCTGAGCGCCCACGTTTATCGGTTTTTAGAAGTAACAAAGGCATTTATGCTCAAATTATTGATGATACGACAGGTAGAACATTAACTTCAGCATCTTCAATGTCGAAAGACTTTGCAGGTTCTGGAAATAAAGTTGAACAGTCAAAAGCAGTAGGTAAGCTAGTTGCAGAAAAAGCTGTAGCAGCAGGTATTAGCAAAGTAGTTTTCGACCGTAACGGGTATTTGTACCATGGCCGTGTAAAATCATTGGCAGAAGGTGCTCGTGAAGGTGGTTTAGACTTTTAATCATTAATAAAATGGCATTAAGCAATAGAAATAAAGTAAAATCCAGCGAAATCGAATTAAAAGATCGTTTGGTAAGTATCCAACGGGTAGCGAAAGTTACAAAAGGTGGTCGTACTTTTAGTTTCTCAGCTATCGTTATCGTCGGTGACGAGAACGGTATAGTAGGCTTTGGACTAGGTAAAGCAAAAGAGGTTACTGAAGCAATCACCAAAGGTATCGATGATGCAAAGAAAAACTTAATTAAAGTTCCTATCATCAATGGTACTGTTCCTCATGAGCAATATGGAAAATACTCAGGAGGCCGTGTTTTGGTTAAACCTGCTGTTGATGGTACTGGAGTACTAGCAGGTGGCGCTATGCGTGCTGTATTAGAGAGTGCGGGTATTAAAGACGTATTAGCAAAGTCATTAGGATCTTCAAACCCTCATAACGTAGTAAAAGCAACAATAGATGCGTTAACGAATTTACGTGATGCATATACTGTAGCGCACAATCGTGGCGTCGATTTGAATAAAGTATTTAACGGTTAATTATCATGGCAAAAATAAAAATCACCCAGATAAAGAGCGTTATCGACAGAAGCGAGCGCCAAAAGAAAACAATTGAGGCTTTAGGTCTTAGAAAGATCAATCACTCAGTGGAAGTAGAAGCTACACCAGCGATTATTGGAATGGTTAGAAAAGTAAACCATCTAGTAGCTGTTGAGGCTATCTAAATGCAACAATGGAAAGATCCGAAAGGTTCTTTCCATTTATTAATTAATTTTTAATCGTTACGTCCTGTTTAGTGAGAGCGAAGGCGTAACACAATTTTCAACATAATGAAATTAAGTAGTTTAAGACCAGCTAAAGGTTCTGTTAAAGTTAAAAAACGTGTAGGACGTGGTCAAGGATCTGGACGTGGAGGTACTTCAACGCGTGGGCACAAAGGTGCTGGATCTCGTTCTGGTTATTCTGTAAAGATAGGTTTTGAAGGAGGCCAAATGCCTTTGCAGCGTCGAGTTCCTAAGTTTGGTTTCAAAAACATTAACCGTGTTGAGTATGCCGCTGTAAATTTAGATGTTTTGCAAGCTTTAATTGAGAAGCACAACTTGACAGAGGTTAATCTAGAAGTTCTTAGAACTTACGGACTAGCTTCTAAAAATGACTTAGTTAAGATTTTGGGTCGTGGTGAGTTCTCTGCTAAAGTTCAAGTTACAGCACATTCTTTTTCAGAATCAGCTCAGAAAGCTATTGAAGCTGCAGGTGGTTCTATCGTAAAACTATAATATTACATGAAGAAACTAATCACAACCTTAACCAATATATGGAAGATAGAAGATCTGCGTAATCGTATTATTACGACGTTGCTCCTTCTTCTTATTTACCGTATCGGATGTCACGTGGTATTACCAGGTGTTAATCCTGATGCATTAGCAAATAAAAGCAGTGATGGCAATAGTATTTTGGATCTTATCAATATGTTTGCCGGAGGTTCTTTCTCACGTTCTGCTATTTTCGCATTAGGCGTAATGCCCTATATTTCTGCGTCTATTGTTGTGCAATTATTGGGGATAGCGGTTCCTGCCTTTCAAAAAATGCAAAAAGAAGGAGAGTCTGGTCGTAAAAAAATGACACAGATAACTCGTTATTTAACATTGGCAATCACCTTGGTTCAAGCCGTCGCTTACGTTAAAACGCAGGTTCCGGCAGAAGCCAAAACTTTGGCTGAGCCTATGTTCACTATTCTTTCTGCTATTGTATTAACAGCAGGCACCTTGTTTGTGATGTGGCTTGGGGAAAAGATTACTGATAAAGGTATTGGTAATGGTATTTCCTTAATCATTATGGCTGGAATTATAGCACAATTGCCGGCGGGTATTGTAGCTGAATGGGGATCCCGTATGAGCCCAAGCGGTGGTGGCGCTATTCCATTATTGCTTGAGTTTGTTGCACTATTTTTCGTAGTTATTTTTGCTATATTGGTTGTGCAAGGTATACGTAAAGTGCCTGTACAGTATGCGAAGAAAATTGTAGGAAATAAGCAAGTTGGTGGGGTACGTCAGTACATCCCATTAAAAGTGAATGCCGCAGGAGTTATGCCTATAATTTTTGCCCAAGCTATTATGTTTCTTCCTATGGCATTATCGCAGTTTTTTCCGAATTCACAGTCAGATTTTCTTGCTTCATTGAGTAATTATACGTCTGTGGCATATAATGTGACTTTTGCGTTGTTAATTATAGCATTCACTTTCTTTTACACTGCTATAATGGTCAATCCACAGCAAATGTCCGAAGACATGAAGAAGAATGGTGGTTTTATACCTGGAATTAAGCCTGGGTATGACACAAATGTTTTTATTGATAATGTAATCTCTCGTATTACTTTTCCTGGAGCTGTTTTTATTGCAATAATTGCAATCCTACCAGCTATAGCTAGTAAGTTAGGTGTGAATAATCAATTTGCACATTTCTATGGGGGTACTTCATTATTGATTTTAGTTGGTGTCGTGCTAGATACACTTCAGCAAATAGAAAGTCATTTGTTAATGCGTCATTATGATGGTTTAATGAAAAGTGGCAGAGTGAAAGGAAGAACTACAACCTCGGTAGAGGGAATAGACCAATCAACAATTTAATATTTAAATGTCTAAAGTTTATTTTAAAACTAAAGAACAAATTGAGCAAATACGAGAGTCTGCAAATGTACTCTCGTTATTGCTTGGTGAAATAGCTAAGGTAATTGAGCCTGGCATTACCACACTGTCTTTAGATAAGTTGGCTTTTGATTTTATACATGATCATGGCGGTACTCCTGCTTTTTTAAATTATCACGGTTTTCCTTTTTCGTTATGTATCTCTGTTAACGATCAGATTGTACATGGCTTTCCTAGCGACTACGTGATAAAAGAAGGCGACTTAGTGTCAGTCGATGGTGGAGTTAACTTAAATGGTTTTATTAGTGACTCTGCTTATACATTTGGTGTTGGTGAGATTTCTAAAGAAGCACAACAACTATTAGATGTTACGAAAGAGGCATTATTTAAGGGAGTAGATCAGGCTATAGTAGGGAAACGTGTTGGTGATATTTCATCTGCCGTCCAAGAACATGTATCGCCTTATAAATACGGAATTGTTCGAGAGCTTGTAGGTCATGGTGTCGGATTGCATTTGCATGAAAAACCGGAAGTTCCAAATTATGGGAAACGTGGGTCGGGGCCTAAACTAGAAGAGGGCTTAGTAATTTGTATCGAGCCTATGATTAACTTAGGAAAAGCTGGTGTGCGTTTCTGGGATGATGGTTGGACTGTAAGTACAATAGATGGTAAATTATCTGCGCATTTTGAACAGATGGTTGCTATAGAAAAAGGAGCTCCGGATATTTTACTTGATTTCAAGTATGTTGAAGAAGTTTTGAGTAAAAAGTAATTTGGCATTTCATTTATTTTATTTATCTTTGCACTCCTGTTTATACAGGCGAAAATGTAAATTAAGTTAAAACATATGGCTAAACAAGCCTCTATAGAACAAGACGGTATAATTAAGGAAGCGCTTTCTAATGCTATGTTTAGAGTAGAGTTAGAGAATGGTCACGAAATAATTGCGCATATTTCTGGTAAAATGAGGATGCATTACATCAAAATCTTGCCAGGGGACAAAGTTAAATTGGAAATGTCCCCGTATGACTTAACAAAAGGAAGAATTACATACCGTTATAAATAGAATCAATCAATTCTTCAAGAAAATTAGCTTTTAAAACACTATTATAATGAAAGTAAGAGCATCAATAAAAAAACGTAGTGCGGATTGTAAAATAATACGTCGCAAAGGAAAAGTTTTTGTAATTAACAAAAAGAACCCTAAGTTCAAGCAACGCCAAGGGTAGTTTATTAACATAATCGCTTAGAATATAATATGGCAAGGATAGCAGGTATAGATTTACCTAAAAACAAAAGAGGTGTTATAGGCCTTACTTATATTTTCGGCATCGGAAGTTCGACTGCTGCTTATATTTTAGATAAAGCAGGAATTAGTCAGGATGTAAAGGTGTCGGAATGGAATGACGATCAATTAGCAGCTATTCGTAATATCATCAACGAAGAAATTAAAGTTGAAGGTGCATTACGTTCAGAAGTTCAATTGAATATTAAACGTCTAATGGACATTGGTTGCTACCGTGGTCTTCGTCACCGTAAGCATTTACCTCTTCGAGGACAACGTACAAAAAACAACTCACGTACTCGTAAAGGTAAACGTAAGACAGTTGCAAATAAGAAAAAAGCTACTAAATAATAATTAAGAAATGGCTAAAAGTAAAAAGGTTACAAAAAAGCGTATCGTTGTTATTGAGCCTGTAGGTCAAGCTCATATCAGTGCTACCTTTAATAATATTATCGTTACTTTGACTAATAATCAAGGACAAACTATTTCATGGTCTTCGGCTGGTAAAATGGGCTTTAGAGGTTCTAAAAAGAATACTCCATATGCTGCTTCACAAGCTGCTAATGATTGTGGTAAGATAGCTTATGATTTAGGTTTACGTAAAGTTGAGGTGTTTGTTAAAGGCCCTGGTTCAGGACGTGAATCCGCAATTCGTACTTTGCAAACGGTAGGTATCGATGTAACTACAATTAGGGATATTACTCCGCTACCACACAATGGTTGTCGCCCACCGAAACGTAGAAGAGTATAATTAATTTAATTGTTTAAGATAAGATTCATCAACTTTAGGTTGATAGATACTTCAGACAGAAAGAAAAATGGCAAGATATACAGGACCCAAGTCCAAAATAGCGCGTAAATTCAGAGAACCAATTTTTGGTCCTGATAAAGCATTAGAAAGAAAGAATTATCCTCCTGGACAGCATGGTCCATCAAGAAGAAGAGGTAAGCAATCTGAATATGCAATTCAGTTGTTAGAAAAACAAAAAGCTAAATACACTTACGGTGTTTTAGAACGTCAATTTGCGAATTTATTTGATAAAGCTTCAGCTAAACAAGGTATTACAGGAGAGATTTTCCTTAAATTGTTAGAAGCTCGTTTAGATAACGTTGTTTATCGTTTAGGTATCGCAACTACGCGTGCAGCAGCACGTCAATTAGTATCGCATAAGCATATTACAGTTAATGGCAATGTCGTTAACATTCCATCATATAGTTTGCGCCCAGGAGATATTGTTGAGGTTCGTGAACGCTCTAAATCTCTTGAAGCAATTACTGCTTCTGTAGAAGGTAGACGAATTAATAAATTCGGATGGCTAGAGTGGGACGCAAATGAGTTGAAAGGTGTTTTTGTAAATTTCCCTGAAAGAACAGAAATTCCTGAGAATATTAAAGAAAACTTAATTGTAGAGTTGTACTCTAAATAGTAAATAAGTAGTGCGTACATAAGCTATAATTATGTACGCACCATTTATATTATACGTTTATTAATAAAAACTTTTAAAAGAAATTAAATGGCAATTTTAGCATTTCAAAGACCGGATAAAGTTATCATGCAGAAATCAACAGATTTTGATGGTACTTTCGAATTTCGTCCATTAGAACCTGGTTTTGGTGTAACTATTGGTAATGCTTTGCGCCGTATTTTATTGTCCTCACTTGAAGGATATGCAATTACGTCGGTAAGGTTTTCAGGCGTTTCGCACGAATTCACAACTATCAAAGGTGTGGTTGAAGATGTTACTGAAATTATTCTGAATCTAAAACAAGTACGTTTTAAGAAGACAGGAGATCAAGGTGATAATGAGAAGATCTTTGTGGTTATTAACGGTCAGGAACAATTTCTAGCTGGTGACATTACTAAATTTTCGAATAACTTTACGGTTTTAAACCCGGATATGGTTATTTGTAATATGGATACTTCCGTAACGATCGAGCTCGAGTTGGTGGTGGCGAAAGGACGTGGTTATGTAAATGCTGAAGAGAATAAAGTTACTGATGGTCCTGTAGGTTTTATTGCAGTTGACTCGATTTACACGCCAATTAAGAACGTTAAGTATAGTGTTGAAAATTACCGTGTGGAGCAAAAAACGGATTACGAAAAACTGTTGCTTGACATTTCCACAGATGGTTCTATTCACCCAGAAGATGCTCTTAAAGAGGCTGCCAAAATATTGATACAACATTTTATGTTATTCTCTGATGAGAATATGTTGTTAGAATCTCAAGCAAAAGAAGAAACTAAAGTTGTTGATGAAGAGATTTTACATATGCGTAAAGTCCTAAAAACTGAATTAGTGGATTTAGATCTTTCCGTACGTGCTTTAAATTGCTTGAAAGCTGCGGATATCAGGACATTAGCAGAGCTTGTTACATATGATGTCGCAGATATGTTAAAGTTCCGTAACTTTGGAAAGAAGTCATTGAGTGAGATACAAGAATTAGTGAAATCTAAAGGGTTATCCTTTGGAATGAATCTTTCAAAATTTAAGTTGGAAGAAGAATAAAATAAATTAAATTTTAAGCGACCTGTTGCGTAATTCCTCTTAAAAGTATATCAAGCGATGATATATACGATAGAACGGTACGCACAAAAAACAAAAACATGAGACACGGAAGAAAAGTAAAGCATTTAGGGCGCACGGACAGTCACCGTAAAGCAATGTTGTCTAATATGGCGACTTCTTTAATTAAACACAAACGTATAACTACTACTTTAGCTAAAGCAAAAGCATTACGTACGTATGTTGAACCTTTGATTACTAAATCAAAGAATGATACAACACACTCTAGAAGAACAGTATTTGCTTATTTAAAAGATAAAGAAGCAGTTGGTATTTTGTTCCGTGAAGTATCGGAAAAAGTAGCTTCTCGTCCAGGTGGTTACACTCGTATCATTAAGCTTGAGAATAGACTTGGTGATAATGCAGAAATGGCCTTTATTGAGTTAGTAGACTATAATGAAGTGTACAATAAAACTGAAGTAACTGAGAAAAAAGCTACACGTCGACGTGGTGGTGGGAAAAAGAAAGCAGTTGAGAACGTCGAAGATGCAAAAGCTGAAGAGGTAGTAGAAGTTGTAGAAACTGAGACTCCTTCTGAAGATACTGAAGAGAAAAAAGATTAATTTTTTTTTATGTAATCAAGAAGCCTATCATCAATAACGATGGTAGGCTTTTTTTTGTTTGATTTATCGTCTTTTAATTACACTTAGTTATATTTGTGATAAGACGAATTAGTTGTATTTGTGATATTTCCTGTTATGAAATTATTTAATGTATACCCCATTAACCCTATCAATATCGTACGGGCAAATGGCTCCAAAGTTTGGGATATTAATGGTACTGAATATTTAGATCTTTATGGAGGTCATGCTGTTATATCGATAGGTCACGCACACCCGCGCTATATAGAAGCTATTTCTAATCAAGTAAAAGAGATAGGCTTTTATTCTAATTCTGTCGAAATTCCGATCCAGAAAGAGCTAGCGAGTAAATTGGGTGTTCTATCTAATAAGGAAGATTTTAGTTTATTCTTATGTAATTCTGGAGCTGAAGCTAACGAAAATGCACTTAAGCTAGCTTCATTTTATAATAAAAGAAAAAAGGTGATTGCTTTCGATAAAAGTTTTCACGGAAGAACTTCACTAGCTGTTGCTGCTACTGATAATGCGGCGATAGTAGCTCCTGTTAATGAAACTGATAATATTATTTTTCTACCTTTTAATGATGAAATAGCCTTGCAAGACGCATTTTCTACTTATGGTGAGGAGATATCTTCAGTTATTATTGAGGGAATTCAAGGGGTTGGAGGTATACGTGAAGCTTCCGTTTCATTTCTTCAACTTATTCGATCTTTATGTGACCAATATAATTCAGTTTTTATTGCTGATAGTGTACAATGTGGATATGGACGAACAGGTGAGTTTTATGCGCATGACTATGCTGATATAAATGCAGACTTGTATACAATGGCTAAAGGTATGGGGAATGGCTTTCCTATTGGAGCAGTTTCTATAAGTGCTAAATTTGAAGCTAGTTTTGGTTTATTAGGTACTACATTTGGTGGTAATCATTTAGCATGTGCAGCAGCTATATCTGTTTTAGATGTAATAGCAGAAGATAACCTTTTAAATAATGCGAAAAATGTAGGAGATTATTTAATTGGGGAATTGAGGAAGTTTGATAAAGTGAGAGAAGTAAGAGGAAGGGGACTTATGATAGGAATTGAGCTGCCAGAGGAGCTTAAAGATGTGAGAAGGGATCTTTTGTTGAAAAGTAAAATTTTCACAGGAGAGGCTAAACCAAATGTTATCCGTATTTTACCTGCTTTAAATATTACAAACGCTATAGCAGATCGTTTTTTGGAATCATTAGATGAGCAGTTGAGTTTATATTAGATAAACATAACAGTACAATATAAAATATTCATTATAATACTATATTTAATCCAATTTTTAATATGAAGAACTTCTTTTCTGTAAGAGACGTAGATAATGTAGAAACTATCGTTAGAGAGGCTTTGGCTTTAAAAGCAGATCCTTATAATGAGGGTAACTTAGGTAAAAATAAGACCTTAGGTTTAGTATTTTTAAACCCTAGTCTCAGAACTCGCCTTAGTACGCAAAAAGCTGCTATGAACTTGGGAATGAATGTTATGATTATGAATATGGATAAAGATGGCTGGGCATTAGAGACGCAAGATGGCGTGGTGATGAATGGTTCTACTGTAGAACACATTAGGGAAGCTGCAGCGGTAATGGGAGAGTATTGCGATGTATTAGGATTACGATCTTTTCCAAGCTTGAAAGATAAAGCTGCCGATTATAGTGAAGATCTCTTTAACAAGTTTGTTTCTTTTTGTGGAGTACCTGTAATTTCTTTAGAAAGTGCAACTAGACATCCCTTGCAGAGCTTAACTGATATAATAACAATTATGGAACATAAATCCACAGTGCGGCCAAAGGTAGTATTAGCGTGGGCTCCGCACGTTAAAGCTTTGCCACAAGCAGTGCCTAACTCTTTTAGTGAATGGATGTGCCGGGCTCAAGAGGAGGGCCTTGTTGAGTTTGTTGTTAGTCATCCTAAAGGTTATGAATTAAATGAAGAGTTTACAAACGGTGCTGTTATCAGTAATGATTTGAACGATGCATTACAGGGAGCTGACTTTGTTTATGTTAAAAATTGGTCTGCCTATAAAGACTATGGTGCGGTTTACTCTGTTGATGAGTCATGGATGATGGATAATGAAAAGCTAAAGTTAACAAATAACGCAAAAGTGATGCATTGTTTGCCTGTTAGACGTGATCTTGAATTATCTTCTGAAATATTGGATGGACCAAATTCTTTAGTTATAAAAGAAGCAAGTAATCGTGTTTGGGCTGCACAGGTTGTGTTGAAGAGAATTTTAGAAAGTAATAACTAATATTGAAATTAGACTAATTGATGGGAAGTGTGATCCACATAATCAAGATAGGTGGTAATGTAATCGATGATGAAGAACAATTGCATTTGTTTTTAGAAAAATTCGCTGCGTTACAAGGAAAAAAGATTTTAGTACATGGGGGAGGGAAGATTGCTACTCGGGTAGCTGATAGCTTAGGTGTAGAAGTGAAAATGTTAGAAGGTCGCCGCATTACAGATGAGAAGATGTTGGATGTTGTAACGATGGTGTATGCTGGTTTAACGAATAAAAAAATTGTAGCCTTGCTACAAAAGAATAATTGTGATGCAGTTGGATTAAGTGGAGCGGATGGTAATGTTATTAAAGCCGTAAAACGTGCTGTTAAACAGGTAGATTATGGTTATGTAGGGGATATTCTGTTTGATTCAGTTAATACGCTTAGTTTGAAAAAGTTTTTAGATGCGGGTTTTACTCCTGTGTTTTCAGCAATTACTCACAATGGTTTAGGTCAATTGCTGAATACTAATGCAGACACTATTGCTTCGGCATTAGCAATTTCTTTATCTAAAATATATGATACTCAGTTGATCTACTGTTTTGAGAAGAATGGCGTATTACGGGATGTTAGTGATGAAAGTTCTGTTATAAAAAGTATAAATATAGAAGAGTTCCAACGACTAAAATTAGACAAAGTAATATTTGAAGGAATGATTCCCAAGCTTGATAATGCTTTTGAAGCTATTTCAAAAGGAGTTAAAAATGTATACATTGGTAATGCTTTAAATCTTCATCTTTATCAGCAAGGAGAATTTGGTACCTGCTTACTATCAAAATAAACCGTATGAAAAATATAACTATTATAGGTAGTGGAAACATAGGACTTTCTTTGGCAAAAGGACTTGTTAAGTCTAATTTATTTGTTCCTGCGCAAATAACTTTAACGCGTAGAAATGTAGAGGCTTTAGAAGAAGAGGCTAAACTAGGTTTTCATGTTTCTGATAACAATAACAGTGCAGTGAAGAATGCTGATATAATTGTATTGGCTATCCTTCCCCAGCAATTAAAGAAGGTATTAGAGTTAATAAAAACTTCTTTAACTTCGACACAAATTATTGTATCTGTTGCATCAGGTGTCAGTTGTATGAATATAAAAGCTATTATTGGTACGGATAAACAGGTTGTAAGAGCGATGCCCAATACTGCTATTGCTATAGGTCAGTCTATGACTTGTGTAGCTACTGATGATGCCGATATAAAAGTAGTAGAAAAGGTTGAGAAACTATTTGAAACAGTAGGAGCTGTTGTAGTTATACAGGAAGATCTAATGACATCAGCCACAGCTTTATGTGCCTGCGGAATCGCATTTTTTCTTCGTGCTATTCGCGCTGCTTCCCAAGGAGGAGTTGAAATTGGTTTTCATGCGCATGATGCTTTAAAAATGGCTGTACAAACAGCGAAAGGAGCTGCAGATTTGTTGCTACAAACGCAAAATCATCCGGAAGGAGAAATTGACAAAGTGACTTCCCCAAAAGGTTGTACTATTGCAGGGCTTAATGAAATGGAACATAATGGTTTTAGCTCTGCATTTATAAAAGGAATAAAACTATCGGCAGATAAAGCAGGGGACTTATATGAAGAATAAAACTGTTGATAGCCTAAAAAAAGAAATTATTCATCTACTTAAAGAAATGATTGCAATTCCTTCTTATAGCCGGGAAGAGGAAGGAACAGCAAAATTGATATTTAATTTTTTACAAGAGAAAAAGATAAACGTTAATCGGTTACATAATAATTTGTGGTGTTATAACGAATTTTATGACCAAAACAAGCCGACTATACTATTGAATTCTCATCATGATACGGTTAAACCGAATAAGGCTTATACGAGAACCCCCTTCTTAGCAGATGAGGAAAAAGGGAAACTCTATGGCCTAGGGAGTAATGATGCTGGTGGGTGCTTAGTAGCTCTTATTGCTACATTTCTTTATTTTTATAATCGAAAAGATTTAAAGTACAATTTGTGTTTATTAGCATCTGCAGAAGAAGAGGTTTCTGGCGATAAGGGGGTTGAATGTGTCTTTAAGCATTTGTTGCCCATTGATTTTGCTATAGTTGGTGAACCCACTCTTTTGGATTTGGCAGTTGCTGAGAAAGGTCTTATGGTTTTAGATTGTGAAGCTCAAGGAATAGCCGGTCATGCCGCTAGAGAGGAAGGGGATAATGCCATTTACAGAGCGCTGGATAGCATACATTGGTTTCGAACTTTTCAATTTCCTAAAGTTTCGCAGTATCTCGGTCCTATAAAGATGTCAGTAACAATGATTGAAGCTGGAACACAACATAACGTGGTACCAGCTATTTGCAATTTTGTGGTTGATGTAAGAACAACAGATGTTTATACCAATACGGAGGTTCTAAATATTATAAAAGATAGTGTTTCTGTTAAAGTTAAGGCTCGCTCAACGAGATTAAATCCATCAACTATCTCTGTAGAGCATCCAATTGTCCGATCTGGACTAGCACTTGGAGCCAATATATATGGTAGCCCAACTATGAGTGATCAAGCTTTATTACCAGTTCCTTCTGTAAAAGTAGGGCCAGGAGACTCTGCTAGATCACACTCTGCAGATGAGTTTATATATATAAAGGAAATTGAAGAGGGGGTAGATTTTTATATTAAAATATTAAAAAATATTTTATAGAGAGGTTTTAAACCTCTCTATAAAGTGATTTGTCTTTTAATACTTTCTTCTAAAGATATAATAGTTTCAGTGCGTTGTATTCCTGTTAAGGATTGGATATCTTCGTTTAGAACTTTTCTTAAGTGAGCAGTATCTTTGCAGACAATTTTTGCAAACATACTGTATTGCCCTGTACAATAATGTAGTTCTACAACTTCCTTAATTTGCTTTAGTTGTTTGACGGCGTCTGAATATTGAGAACCTTTTTCAAGATAAATACCTAAAAAGGCTGTAATGTCAAACCCTACTTTTTGGGGATTAATTATTAATTCTGAACCTTTAATAATGTTCATCTCTTCCATTTTTTTCATGCGTACATGAATGGTTCCTCCAGAGACAATTAGTTTTTTAGCAATCTCAGTATAGGGAATTGAAGCATCTTCCATTAAAATAGACAATATCTGAATGTCTAAATTGTCTAAATCATAGTTTGCGTACTTTTTATCCATATGTTTTTTTGTTTAAGTATTTATCCGAAATATTTAAGTTTAAATCTATATTAGTTTGGTTATTGATAGAAACCACTCTTTAATATTGGTTATATTTTTAGTCGATTCCTGTACAATATATACATATATCATTCTATGACTATATGACTTATAATTATTTCTGATGTTTATTTTTATTTTTTTCAAAAATACTAAGTTTTTTTAATAAAAATCTTATTTTCAAGCGTAAATAGTAATTTTAATTATAAATATTTTATATTGGTTATGTTATTTGTATTTTCTTTGTGCACTCTCTGTTATTTAAGTAAATTTACTAAAAAACAGTGCTATGGAGATAGGAGATGTTAAAATATCACGTAAAAAACCAACTTACCCTGTAGGTTTTGGTTTAAGTAAATACTTACGTTTTTATCAAAGAGATGCTAAATTCCCACTTACCTATCAAGATCTTTTAAATTTTACGGAAACTGTTCCTGTACTAGACAAGTTCGGTAATGATACATTTTGGGAATCGCCATTATATCCTCCATATTTACAAGATCAGCTGTATAATAATTTAAAAGTAATCTACGCAATTCTTAAAGCATCTGGTAATACACGAATTGTTCAGCATAAGATTATTGATAGGATTGAGTACTGTGCTTTTGGAAATACAAAGCCTTTTAGAGTACGTATTATCAATCGCCTGAACGATGTCTATGATTACTTTTATATAAAACAAGCGGATGCTTCTCGCATATATGGTTTAGAGTTGGAGGAAATATTATCTCCAAATTCAGTAAATTATCTAGTAGATCGTGATACGTTGGTCGAAGAACATATTGTAGGAATACCGGGGGATGTTTTTAGTAAAGGAGGGATGTATAACCAGGATTATAATCAAACTCGTATAGCCAAAGAATTTGTGAAATTTAATGAACGTTGTATAATTTCTTTATTGGGAGATA
Source organism: Sphingobacterium sp. UT-1RO-CII-1 (assembly GCF_026711005.1). Lineage (GTDB taxonomy): Bacteria > Bacteroidota > Bacteroidia > Sphingobacteriales > Sphingobacteriaceae > Sphingobacterium. Next base: position 182,769 of record NZ_JAPPVJ010000007.1, read on the forward strand.
TGCGTGCATATAACTTTGTTATGCAAATAACTCCCGATTTTGATGATTTTCAATTTAGGATTCGCGCAATTGATTTTGATCAACAATTTTATGAAGGTAATTCTAAAGTGTATATGCCACAGTACTTTAAAGAAAATTTTCCATATGTTAAGTTAGCTATGGAGCATCTTACCGCTGATACAGTTTTACAGTATCAGCAAGAAGAGCGGTCATCTATTGTGCATCGGGTTCGTAGTGAACGTCACCGAATTAAAGATTTACGAGACGCGTCACAATTACAATCTTTATCGACGAAAGAAAATATAGATACTTTGAAAAAATCATATGCAATTTTTCATAATAATGATAGCTATTATAGATGCAAAACTATGACAGATATTGTTGAGCTTAATGTCAAAAATGTTATAAGACAGGTAAAACTTTAGCTTATTCGCTTTTTATTATCTTTAACAAAAGCTTCCCAGCCTGAATAACTCTTCTTTTCTGTAGAATGATTTTGTTGAAATGCGTGACAAACTGCAACCGCTAAACCGTCGGTCGCATCTAAAAACTCAGGTGTTTCATTAAAGTTCAATAAATTTTTGAGCATTGCAGCGACTTGCTCTTTACTGGCCGTTCCATTGCCTGTAACTGACTGCTTTATTTTTCGAGGAGCATATTCGAATATAGGAATATCTACACTCAACGCTGCTGCCATTGCAACGCCTTGAGCTCTGCCTAGTTTTAGCATTACTTGAACGTTTTTTCCATAAAAGGGAGCTTCTAATGCCATACAGTCTGGTTTATATTCTTCAACTAAGGCAGAAGTTTTTTTGAAAATACGCTGTAACTTTAAGCCTTGATCTGTTAAGTGTCCCATTTTCACCACGCCTAAAGTAATAAGAGAAAGCTTCTGTCCAACCTGCTTTATAATACCATATCCAAGAACAATTGTTCCTGGGTCTATTCCTAGAATAATTCTTTCTTTCGCTTTTTCTCGTTGCATTTTACAATATTACGACTTTAGTTTTTTAAGTAGATTAAGAACTAAAGAATTGATCGAAAATTAGTAACATTGTGCTTTCATTTTAACTTATATTGACAAAACAACAAAAGAAATATCTTAATCTTGGGATCAAACTTATTATAGTAGGGCTTGCGTCTTGGTTTATATATGCTAAAGTTAGTGATCAAAAAAACTTAAAAGAGTTTGAACTTCTTATTCGAAGCATTAACCCGGATGTAGTTCGCATAACTATTTCGGTTGTTGTTTTAATGATGTTTTTAAACTGGTCTTTAGAAGTCTTAAAATGGAAGTACTTAAGTCGGAAGATAGAAAATATAAGTTGGTGGACTGCTTTTAAATCAGTTTTTGCAGGATTGACATGGGCTATTTTTACACCTAATCGTATTGGAGAGTATGGTGGACGAATTATGTTTTTGAAGCCGCAAAATAGGGCGTCAGGAGCTGTTGCCATGGGAGTTGGTCTATTTGCTCAATTAGTTCTAACGAGTGTTTTTGGAGCTTTAAGTATAGCTTGGTTTGTGGCCAAGTATCTGAATTTTTCTGTCGCCTTGAATGGAGTTTTCTTTCTCTTTTCTGTAGTTTATGCAGGTGCTTTTATATTGTTATATTTCAATGTACATTGGATAGATCGGTTTGTTAATCGATTTAGGTTTATGGAAAAAATAAAAGGTTTTTTTTCAGTGCTCCAAACATATAAACGAAAAGAATTACTGTATGTCTTATTATTATCCTTATGTAGATTTATCATCTTTACATCGCAATATATTATATTGATGTTGCTAATATTGCCTGATTTACCTTTTGTGGCTATGGTATTAATGATCTTTATATTGTTTTTTATACAGTCAGCTATGCCATCGTTGGATATTTTTGATTTTAGTGTGCGTAGTTTCGTGGCTAGCAATTTATATAGTTATATTACAACGCAAGAAATTGCTGTAATGGCTATTGTTTCTTGTATATGGTTTGTAAATTTAATTTTACCAGCAGTTATAGGAGCTGCTTTTGTATTTAATGTGAATTATCTTGATAATAATCAATCTTAGTTTTTTTTTAGTATGTATGTGTTTTGTATACATACTCTTAGTCCTCTATATGAGAAGGGGATGGAAACGGATACCTGGCTCTTGTCCGCAAAATATAAAACCTAAAACATCTGTCTCTATAATTATTGCTGCGAGAAATGAAGAAGATAATATAGGGAACACACTGGACTGTATCATTCAGCAGAAATTCCCTAAAGATTTAATGGAAGTTATAGTGGTTGATGACCACTCTATAGATAAAACTGCAGATATAGTACGTAGTTACGCAAAGTATGGCGTCACATTAATACAGTTGAACGAGGGGGATAAACTCAATTCTTATAAGAAACTTGCGATATCAAAAGCAATAGCTTGTGCGAAGGGAGAGATTATTGTAACAACCGATGCCGATTGCAGAATGGATAATGAATGGTTACAAAGTGTAATTGAATATTTTGAGAGCAATGAAAGTTATTTAGTATCATCTCCTGTGGTTTATTCTAACGAATCAAGTTATTTTGAAAGATTGCAAACATTAGAGTTTCTCTATTTAATAGGCTTAGGCGCAGCTGGTATTGGTAATAGTAAGCCTACAACTTGTAATGGAGCAAATTTGGCTTATAGACAAGATGTGTTTTATGAAATGGGAGGTTTTTCCGGTATTGATAATTTAGCTTCTGGAGATGATGAGCTTTTTTTGCATAAAGTAGCTGAGAAATATGCTGATAAAATAGGGTTTTGTAAAAGTAGAAAGGCAATAGTATATACAGATGCTAAGCCCAACTTACAAGCATTTATAAGTCAGAGAAAGCGATGGGCCTCAAAGAGTACTAAATATAAAGATAAAAAAGTTGTCATATTGGGTATCGCTATATGGTTATTTAACTTAGCTTTTATTGTCAGTTTAGTCGTAGGAATTTTAATTGAGCCAAGTTTAATCTTGTTGGTGTTAATCGTTTTTATATTGAAAGTAATTGTCGAATATTATTTTATCCATTTACTTTGCAGTTTTGTTCAAAGAAAAGAGCTGCTAGTTCATCTTCCCATATTATCTTTAGCGCATAGTTTATATTTGGTTTATATAGGTATAGCAGGAAATATGGGGAAATATGATTGGAAAGGGAGGACTGTTAACTAGGCTTCCACCTTTGAACGGATTATATCTTCAGCTTGTTTTACTATTTGTTCTGCAGTTAACCCATCTTTATTTATAGGTGATAAAACCTCCCACTGCATTGTTGTAAAAGGACGTAAAGGGAACATGCCATATCTTACCATCAGATATGAGCCTGTAATTGCAATAGGAACAATTAATGCATTTGGGTTTTTCTTTAAAAGTGTTGCTATTCCTCCCACTGAAAAACTTTTCATAGCTCCTGTGCGGGTACGTGTTCCTTCTGGGAATATAAATGCAGACCAGTTTTTTGTTTTCATATTGTTCGCAAGTTTTAAAATTTCAGAAATAGATTGCTTAGAGTCTTTCCGATTAATATTTGCCGCTCCTCCATGTATCAGGTTAAATGATATACTTGGAATGCCTGCTTTGGCTAATTCTATTTTGGAGATGAATTTGCCATGGTATCTACGAAGGAAGTATATAAGTGGTGGTATATCATATGAGCTTTGGTGATTTGCAATGAAAATGATAGGTTGCCCTGTAGGAATATTTTTATTATCAATGAATTTAGTTCTATTAAAAAGTATATAGTTACATGCAACTAAAAAACCATTTAGAACATCTACACTTTTTTTATGTGCTGTATATCCCCCTAATTTTAAAGATAACCATTGAATTGGATGGAATATGACTAAGAATAAGACAAAGCAAAAATAAAATAGAGGTGTCAATATATATCCGAGGAGTTTTCTCATGTTTTAATAGTTGTGTTTATTTCAAGTAATATTTTGCAAAAGAGTATTATATAGACTAAGGAGTCGTATTCGCTACAGGTAAAACTTTTCCATTATAATATTTATGTCCATTTTGGGCAAAATCAGCTAAGTATCTTCCCATTTCAAACGCCAATGTTCCTGCTTGGAGATCTGGGAAAGCGTTCTCAAACATTTCTGTTTGTGAAGATCCTAGAGCGAGACAATTTACTTTGATGTTTTGCTCTTTAAGCTCTTCAGCAAGGCATTCCGACAGGGTTGCAAGAGCGCCTTTACTAGTTGAGTAAGCAGATAGTCCGCTAAATTTTGAAGACCCTTGAAATCCGCCCATACTGCCCACATTAATTATGTGTCCTCCATCTTTCATTAATGGAACTACATGTTGAATCATATTAATATGACCTAAAAGATTGCTTTGTAGTGTTGTTGCAAAGTCTTCTAAGCTTGTATCCATAAATGGTTTGTTAATTATTGTCCCAGCATTGTTGATTAGGATATCAACTTTTTCAAACTTTGATTGAATGAAAGGCACTAAAGAGTTCGTATAATCGTCATAAACGATATCAAACTGAGCCGGATATAACTTTCCTCCATCGGGGTTTAAAGAACTTGATAGCTCGTGTAACTTGCGGAGTTTATCCGCAGAACGGGCTAATGCAATAACATTATTTTCTTTTTTAGATGTTAGGTCTAAGACGGCTTCAAAGCCTATTCCACTGCTCGCCCCAGTTATAATAATATTTGCCATTTTAAGATTGTATAGAGTTGTCAATTTGCTACATTAAATGCGTGCAAAATAAATGGGTGAAATTAAGCAATATTCATGGTAGATAAAAGAACGTAAAAAATTTGATTTTTATTTTGTATCCAAAGTTTGCAAATATCGAGCTGTTTATATCGTTCTATTTTATAAAGTTACTGCTCATGAACGCAACTTTGAGAATATTTAAAACGATATCATAGTAAGTTATATTAGGCATTATGATGCAGTTCTTTTTCAACCTCACTCGCAGAGGGTAGTTTATTAGCTCCCAGTCTCTGCGGACGAAAAATATAATATATACCTGATGTTGCTACAGTAAAGGAAATAATGTAGAAAGTTAAACTGAGTAACACAGCTAAATGTGGATCAAGGTTAAGGTAGACTGCTCCAAAAGACATTATTGACTCCCGAAGACCAACTCCACCTAAAATAGACGGAACAATTGCAACCAGCTGGGAAAGTAAAAAAATTAATAGGTATGGTGAGAATTTTCCGTCAAAACTTAAAGAGTAAAGTATAGCTATTGCACTGAGTGTCTGGAAACCCTGAACCATTAGTGCTTTTAAATGTGTAGTAATGAATTTGGATAAAAAATCTCTAAAGAACAATCTTAATAAATAAATATAAGTGGCTGTTCCTACAAAAAGTACACTAATGGTTATCGTATTAGGAATAGCAAATCGTGGCATGAAAATAATCAAAAACCCTGTAATGATGGAAAGAGCCCAAATACCGCTTAATCGGTCAAAAAATACTGCACTTAAAACTCGTCGTGTTTTAATCTGATGATTTTTCTTTAAAAAATATACTTTGTATCCATCTCCTCCAATGCCACCAGGGAGAAAAAAATTATATAATAGCCCTACTTGATATAGCCTTAGATTATAGCGCTCGGTTAAATTTAGACCGATAATTTTTAAAAAAGTATTTAGTCTTGAAGATGCAATTATTTGTGATGCTATATAACAGAAAAGAGCAATAAAAATGTATAAAGGCTTACAGTTTTCAATAGCTTCTTGAAGATTCTTATATGATATTGTTCGTGAAATCCAAAATATTGCAGTAATAGTAATGCCTATTTTAAAAATATTTTTGATAATAGACCAATATCTCTCTTTCTGCCCCATGATTCTTTAACGTTTTATAAAAGTATATATTTATATTATAATATTGAAGAAATCCGGCTATATAGCATAATTAGGTACATTGAGAGCATAACACCTGATAATGCTAGTAGCCAATTAGCATCTGTTTTATTATATTTGTCTCGGAGTACTACAAAAAGTAATATCACAAAGGAGAGTAGTAGCATTATAGGAAAGATAATAGCCCAGGGATGAGGAAAAGTAATTGTCTGTGCCATTGACTCTTTATTTGTGAAGTATAAAACAATAGGAGTTGCAAGAATAATTATTGTCAATTTTGTTACGGTTCTAGCGACTGTTTTACTTACGGTATGACTTTTGGAGGATCTCATTATTAAATCACATTTGAATAGTTGCAAATATACTTAAAAATAAAAAATTAAAATTTAACCTTATGTATAAACATATTCTATCTGTAGTTACATTGTTCAGTGTAGCATTATTAATTGCTTCATGCGGAGCACAAAAAAAATCATCTGTATCAGGAGGAAGTGGTGCCTCAATCACTAATGATGGGCCTACGGCTTCTCAGTGGAAATCAGGATTAAAAGGGAGATGGACACTTGAAGCCGTAGATAGAGAAAATATTCCAGCAGCCTATACGATAAAAAACATATTTGATGAGGCTCCTGTTGAGTGCTTTATTGGAAGTGAATGGAATCTTCCTGGAGGAAACAATAGAGGGGCAATTTCGTTTAATGCAGCTGGAACACTTTGTGCCGAGGGCGCTGTCCGAACTATTGTTTGGAGTGTTTATGATATTAAAAATGATGATAAACATCCACAATTTCAGTTTAAGAAAATATATTCAGGTGAGAGTCCAAAGAATGTTACTAGTGGATATCGTTTAGATTTGTCATATTCGGATGGCCAAACCCTGATTATGAGAATGCCAATCCCGCTAGACCAAGGAAGCGGTAATCTTGTGTTTACATTTTCACGAATAGCGCAGTAGTTAAGCGCCAAAATATAAAAGAGCCACCTCAATCGTGGCTCTTTTATATTTTTTTGTTGTTCACATGAAAAAGAAAAGTATAAAATTTCGTAGATTTATTCTTTATTGTTAAATGGAATTAGATAAACCAAAGGTAGCTTTTATTACAGGGATAACCGGTCAAGACGGAGCATATTTAGCTGAGTTTTTGTTGAAGAAGGGGTATATAGTGCATGGATTAAAAAGAAGATCATCTCTTTTTAATACTGATCGTGTTGATCACTTATACCAAGATCCACAAATTATTAATCGTAATTTTCTCTTACATTACGGTGATTTAACGGACTCGACAAATCTTATTCGAATTATTCAAGAGATTCAGCCAGATGAGATTTATAACTTGGCTGCACAATCACATGTGAAGGTTAGCTTTGATACTCCTGAATATACAGCAAATGCAGATGGGTTAGGAACATTACGAATATTAGATGCAGTACGTCTTTTAGGATTGGTGAATAAAACTAAAGTTTATCAAGCTTCAACTTCAGAATTATATGGTTTGGTTCAAGAAGTTCCGCAGAGTGAAGCTACTCCGTTTTATCCGCGGAGTCCTTACGCTGTAGCAAAACTTTACGGATATTGGATTACCGTTAATTATAGAGAAGCATATGGGATGTATGCTTGTAATGGAATTCTGTTTAATCATGAAAGCCCTATAAGGGGGGAGACTTTTGTGACGCGTAAAATAACAAGAGCTGCAGCAAAAATAGCATTAGGTTTGCAAGATCGATTATACTTAGGAAATTTATCTGCCCAAAGAGATTGGGGACATGCTAAAGACTATGTAGAGGCTATGTGGCTGATGCTTCAGCAAGAAAAAGCTGAGGATTTTGTAATTGCTACGGGAGTAACGACAACAGTACGCGATTTTGTCCGAATGACATTTTCTGAACTTGGAATTGAAGTTGAATTTAGTGGTAAGAATGAATCGGAGAAAGGTGTGATTATAGATATAGATGAAAATATCTTAAAAAAGTTGAGCATTCCTGTGGAAAACATTAAATTAGGTCAGACTGTTGTAAAAGTTGATGCACAGTACTTTAGACCTACTGAAGTAGAATTGTTAGTCGGTGATCCATCTAAAGCAAATAAGAAATTAGGGTGGTATCCTAAAATGACGCTGGAGATGTTAGTAAAAGATATGGTAGAGAGTGATTTAAAACTAATGCGAAAGGAAGAGTACTTGAGACAAGGAGGATTTGATACTCTGAATTACTTTGAATAGGAGTTCGTTAAGTGTCACTTGGAATAGTTTTTGTTAAAAATTGTTTGTTGTTAGTACTATACTTAGCATCAATGTTGACGAAGGAATAATAATGCGTAAAAAAGAAATTACCGATAATTTTCAAAATTATAGTTCGAAAGAGGGCAATAAAGAAGTAATTAGTCCTCAAAAAACTAGTTCTAAAGTTTATTTTTTTGTAATAGCAATAGCCGCACTGTTGGCTACTAATATTTATTTTTATATAAAATTTAAATCCTCAGGAGAGAGACTTTATACAGCAACTATTCAAAAACAAGATTTACAAATAGAAATAGATCGAATAGAGGCAGAACTAGATAATCTAATTGCATTAAAATCTGAAGATTTAGCACAGGCTGATTTTGAGGAATTAGAAATTAAGGCTAGAGATATGATTAATAATCTTCGAATGAAGTTGGAGAATAAATCAATTTCAGAATCTGATTTATATATCGCTAAGAATGAAGTAGCCAAACTTAAAAATGATGTCTCATCACTTAAAGTAAGCTTTAATGAGTTGAAACGTAGGAATGAATTATTGAGACAGGAGAATGATAACCTCATGGAAGATGTAAACTCTTCTGATCAGAAAATTGCTAAACTTTCTGGCGAGAATTCTCAACTACAGGAAAAAGTTGTTATAGCTTCAGCTTTAAAGGTATCCAATATCCAAGTCAACGGTATTTCTGAGTCTAAGAAAGGGAAAATTGAAATAGAAACAAAGGCAAGACGAGTCGATAAATTACAGATCTTATACTCTATTGCAGATAATACTTTGGCTGAAGTAGGAGAGAAAGAAGTTTTTGTAAGGGTCATTGATCCTTTGGGTAATCTTTATGGTGATGCAAATAACTTCTTTTTTGTTCATGGAGAAAAATTGCAATACACTTTTAAGGATGTTTTTTCTTTTACGAATAAGGGGGAGGAGTATCAATTGATGTGGACTACAGATAAGTTTAAGAAAGGAGCATATACTATTCTGCTTTATAGTAATAATGCGATAATGGGGAGAACAAGTGTAGTTTTGCGGTAATTAGGGAGAGTCACCTAGCTCATATTGCTTTTATCGTTGTATGTTGGTAATATTATAATAAAAGTCGTGCCTTTATTAGTCAATGTCTCATAATCAATAACTCCTCCAGCACCAGTAACTGTTTGTTTTACAAACGCTAAGCCTAAACCTGTTCCAGAACTTTTAGTAGTAAAATTAGGTTTGAAAATGTTTGGTATAACTTCTTTTGGTATGCCATATCCATTGTCTTTCACTAATATCTCTACCCAGTTATTTTCTAACTCACGAATTAATATATCTATTTTTATTTTCTTTCTACCTGTACTAGCTTCAATCGAGTTCTTAAAAAGATTATTGAAAGATCTTAATAACTGATCACGATCTCCTAATACAAAAATAGGAGATTTCTGAGTCTGGTTTATTAATGTAATTGTGGTGTTAGTACTATGATTGAATAAGTTAATTACTTTCTGTAACTTTTCAACAATGTTTATTTTAACAAGTTTTGTTTCTGGAAGTTTTGCAAAAGCGGAAAATTCAGTAGCAATTTTTGAAAGGCTCTCTATTTGTTCAATTATTGAGATAGATGTTCTATTAAAACGGTCTTTAAAGTTTGTGTCTTCTTCTTTATAAGATCTCATCAGTTGCTGTATGCCTAACTTCATAGGAGTTAATGGGTTTTTAATCTCATGTGCTATCTGTTTTGCCATTTCTCTCCACGCCTTTTCTCGTTCCGCATCCCTTAATTGTTTAGCACTTTCTTCCAATTTGATCAACATGAGATTATATTCTTTTATTAACATGCCTATTTCATCATTTTTGGCCCAGTATAGAGGTTCGTTAACCTTATTTGAAAGTTGCGTGTCCGCTAGCTTTTGTCGTATAATATCTAATGGTTTTGTGATAGTACTAGATAAAGCACCGGTGATAAACGCAAATATTATAATAATAAAGGTATAAATGTTAAGAATGGTATTCAGCAAAACCGTTTTGCTTGCATTAGCATCTCGTTCTGTAGTATAGTAAGGAATATTGAGGTATGCAATAGTATTATAATCCTCCCCTTTTATTGAAGCGTAAGCTGAAGCGTAATTGAATTTGGAAATACTTTCCTGCTCATAGGCTTCAGTTTTATGTAAAACAGATAATTTATATAATGCGCTTGGATTTATAAATTCAGAAATCAGTTTCAGATCAAAAATGCGCGGTTGTGATGAATATATTAATCTGCCATCTTTGTTATATAGATTGAAGTTTCTTACAGTAGAAGGAGCTATGTCCTTTAGCATATTAGCTATAGTTTCGTCATTTACATCTTTAGCATTGCCTATATTATTTTCTATTTTTTTTGATATCTCTGCAATCTCTCGGAATCTATCATCTTGTTTATTTGATTCTAATTGTGAGCTAATACTTAAAAAAGCAATTGCCCCTGATATTAAAATTCCAAATAGAACAGAAACGATTACTAATGTTTGTATTCGGGTACTGTATTGAATATTGTTAATAATTGTTTGTAGTTGATATTTTAAGGTATTCCATGGTAAGGGCTTGCTGACTATGGTTTTATAAAAGTATGTGATTACATTAAAACTACAGAAAAATAAAAGAATGAGAATGAACATAATTGATCCAAAAGCCAAGTGTTCCCACATTGTTTTTTTCTCCTTGCTTAATACAATTGTTGTATAATCATCTGGTCTAAACGCTAAGTGGTTATATCCATCTGATCGGTTTAGTGGTAAGTATTCTAGTACTTGTTTTGGAACATAATTGTCGTTGTCATCGTAGCTATATTTACCATATTGCGTTACGAGTCTATTTCTCTTATACAAAGCGTAAGAGTCGGTTTGCAGGTTTTCAAATTGCCACGCAGTTACCCGGTTGTCCGAAAGCACTTCAGGATAAGGTAATGATGTACTATAGGATAAGTTTTTTAGACTGAGATAGATATGATAACTTTTGTCATTATCATTTTCATAAGGGATAGAAATTTGGGTAAAATATTCGTGTGACCCGAGCTCGCTTTTTAGTCTATAAAAGTTATTCGTTAATGGAATCTTTATAGCACTTTTGATTACATCTTCTCTATACTGAACAGCTTTGTTATTTGTATAAGTTTCTAATGCTTTACCGTCATTATCATAGATGGAGATTTGGTTTTCAAATTTTGAAAGATAACCGCTCAAGTATCTACCCTTTATATACTCTGTTATAGTGGAGATGTTTCTATTTGATTTATCTAAATTAAGAAGATTATATAGGTCGTCATCATTATTTATATTTACTTCAAGATCGATGAATAGAGAAATTGCATTGAGATCATCTTCGGCCATTAAATGACTGATAGATTGCCTCATTGTCTCCTCTTTTTTTGCGTTAGTATATTGATTTGTTGAAACGGAGGTTATTGCAGCTAATAGTATGATTGTACTGATGAATATGGAAAGTCTATAAGAGCTTGCAAATGTGTGCACCTTAAATGTTCTAATTAAAAGGAATACACCTAGTAAAATATAGAAAAGTACGTTTAACTCTATTATTGAACTTATAGCCACGACACCTATTATACAAGCGAGCTGTATATTTAATAAAAGAGTGGTGTCATTCAGTAAGTATTTCGTTGTTTTAATAATGGTATCTACATATAAAGCTAATGCTGTTATATTGAAACAGTATATTATTAAAAACATCCAAATATCAGGACCCAATGTTAGTAATTTTGTTAAATCATGATCTCCTAAAGGTGAATGAGTTAATAAAGTACCTAAATAATGATACATTAGCTGTGCACATACGTATGTAGAAAGTATGCTGAAAACAGTAAATATCGACGCAAATATTTTGTTTTTTAATATTTTTGGGATACTTAGGTTTCCCATAATAGATATAAAAAAGCAGATAAACCAAAAAATACCTGCAGTAAACATAAGGTAGGACCAAATGTTTGGTAAAATTTCACTATAGGTATAATATTTTGGATCAAATATTTTGAGACTTGAATGTTCAGATAACCAATTGGAGTTGAGTTCAATATAGCGGAGACCCAGTAATGTAATAAGAAATAGAATTAAAGAAAGCCATGCGTGCCCATTTTTAGCAATATATAGGCAGATATTATTCGCTAAGACTACGATACAAACAAGTGCGGTTAGCCAGCAGAAAAATTGTAAATTGATGAATATATTATCTTTCTTTCCATCTATAAGTTTGATAGAAAATAAATATGTTTTGTCTTTACTATATATGTTTTCTATGTTTTTATTGTCTTCATATGAGGCAAATTCTAAGTTTTTAATTCCTTTTATAGCTATAAAGCTGTTTTCTAAGTATTCGTTAGAAATTTCATAATGGCTTTGTATGGGAATGAGAATTAATGCGGTTATACCATGTTCAAACTCTTGTCTTTTCGCAAGGAATGAGTGGTTTTCCGTTTGCAATAATGTCGTATTATATCGAAGCCCCAAATCAGTTACTGGTACATAATCATGGTTAGACCAATGACTGAGCTGATGATGACTGTAGATATATAAATAAAAGTTTTCGCGAATTAATTTTTGGCTAACCTTAAGAAGATCGTTCGGATTTTTATTACCATTTGTTATGGCATTAATAACTGAAGTGTCTTGCCATATTTTTTCGACTTTTTCTTCGTAATTGTGAATTTGTTTTGTCAGATTAGCCCTGTCTAATTCTAATATATCCTCATCCGTTACGCTGTAATTAATTGTTATAGCAGTTCCTATTAAAGATAATGTTAGAATGAATAAAAGGAAATTAATCTTTGTTAACATGAATAAATTCAGTTTGTTGCATGTAAATATAAAAAAAAGTCCTCGTAGTTGACTTTACATACGAGGACTCTTTATAGATATTACTGTATTTGTTTATTGATGCACGTCTTCTTCTCTGAAGAATTTGGCAGAAAAATACTCCCTATTCATCCGTGCAATATTTGATAGTTTAATACCTTTTGGACATTCTGCTTCACATGCTCCAGTGTTAGTACAGCTTCCGAATCCTTCAGCATCCATTTGGTCCACCATAGCTTGTGCTCTTTCATAACGTTCTGTTTGCCCTTGAGGTAAGAGTGCAAATTGAGATATTTTAGCTGAGACAAAGAGCATGGCTGAAGCGTTTTTACATGCTGCAACACAGGCTCCACAACCAATACATGTAGCAGATTCAAAAGCTTCGTCAGCAACCCGTTTTGGCACAGGAATAGCATTAGCATCCGGAATACCTCCCGTATTAACGTTAACATATCCTCCTGCCTGTTGAATACGGTCAAATGCTGTACGGTCTACTGCTAAGTCCTTTAAAACAGGAAATGCAGCTGCTCTCCAAGGTTCTATAACAATTGTTTGCCCGTTATGAAATGAACGCATGTGTAACTGGCAAGTTGTGATACCGTATTTTGGACCGTGCGGACGACCGTTTATAACTAAAGAACACATACCACAAATACCTTCGCGGCAATCGTGATCAAAGTATATAGGGTCTTCACCTTTGCGAGTAAGGTCTTCGTTAACAATATCTAGCATTTCTAAGAAAGACATATCGTCTGCAATATCGTTAGCTTGTACTGTGACGAATTGACCTTTTGATTTATCGTTTTTTTGACGCCAAACTTTTAGCGTTAAATTCATATGTTGTGCCATAATGATCTTTTAAGTAACAATAACTACCCAGTATAACAAAGGGTAGCTATGCTGTTATTTATAACTTCTTTGTGTTAACTCGACGTTTTCGAAAACTAAATCTTCTTTATGTAAAGTCGCTGCTTGTTCGTCTCCTTTGAATTCCCATGCAGAAACATATGTAAAGTTAGCATCGTCTCGCTTAGCTTCGCCTTCTTCCGTCTGTGATTCTAAACGGAAGTGACCTCCGCAAGATTCGTTACGGTTTAGAGCATCATCTACCATCAGTTCTCCTAGTTCTAAAAAGTCTGCTACACGCCCTGCTTTTTCAAGAGACATGTTCATTTCATCATTCTCGCCTAGGACTTTTGCGTTAGACCAAAACTCTTTTCGAAGTTCTTGAATTAAACCCTTAGCTTTTGTAAGGCCTTCGGCTGTTCTTGCCATTCCACAGTACTCCCACATGATATGACCTAATTCTTTGTGAATATCGTCAACAGTTTTTGTACCGTTTAGCTTTAATAGTTTATTAATTCGGCTTTCAACCTCACTACGGGTTTGTTCGAAAGCTGGATGATTTTTATCAACAGGGTTGAAGTTTCCTAAGTTTGCTAAATAATCACCCACAGTATAAGGTATAACAAAATAACCGTCAGATAAACCTTGCATTAAGGCTGAAGCTCCAAGACGGTTTGCACCGTGATCCGAGAAATTCGCCTCACCTAAGGCATATAGTCCAGGAACAGTTGTCATTAAGTTATAATCTACCCAAACACCCCCCATTGTATAATGCACAGCAGGGTAAATACGCATCGGTTGCTGATAAGGGTTCTCGTCTGTTATCTGGTAATACATATCAAAAAGGTTACCATAACGAGCTCTAACTGCATCTTCACCTAAACGGTTAATAGCATCTTTGAAGTCTAAAAATACTGCAACTCCGGATTTACCTACACCGCGCCCATCATCAACCATTTCTTTAGCATTTCTCGAAGCAACGTCACGAGGTACTAAGTTTCCGAAAGAAGGATATTTACGTTCAAGGAAATAATCTCTATCCTCTTCTTTAATATCACTAGGTTTGATCTCTCCTTTGCGAAGCTTAGCTGACATTTCTTGTGTCTTCGGAACCCATACACGACCATCATTACGTAGAGACTCTGACATCAACGTTAACTTTGATTGATGATCACCAGTTACAGGAATACATGTCGGGTGTATTTGTGTGTAACAAGGGTTGGCAAAGAAAGCGCCACGTTTGTATGCTCTCCATGCTGCTGTTACGTTACAGCCCATAGCATTTGTTGATAAGAAAAATACGTTACCATAGCCGCCAGTGCACAAAAGAACTGCATGACCTTCATGGGCTTCGATTTTACCGCTTACCATATCACGTGTAATCACACCACGAGCATGACCGTCAATCTTGACTAAATCTAACATCTCATGGCGTGTATACGACTTTACTTTACCTTTCTTAATCTGACGATTTAAGGCTGAATATGCGCCTAAAAGTAATTGTTGTCCAGTTTGGCCTCGTGCATAAAATGTACGTGAAACTTGTGCACCTCCAAAGGAACGGTTGTCTAATAAACCACCATATTCACGTGCAAAAGGAACTCCTTGCGCTACGCACTGGTCAATAATATTTGCAGAAACTTCGGCTAATCGGTAAACGTTTGCTTCACGAGCACGATAGTCACCACCTTTAATTGTGTCATAAAATAAACGGTAAACAGAGTCACCATCATTTTGATAGTTTTTGGCTGCATTTATACCTCCTTGTGCAGCAATAGAGTGTGCACGACGAGGAGAATCTTGATAGCAAAATGTTTTAACGTTGTAACCAAGTTCAGCTAAAGAAGCTGCTGCTGATGCGCCAGCTAATCCTGTACCAACAACGATAATAGTAAATTTACGTTTGTTAGCCGGGTTAACTAGCTTCATGTCAAACTTATGTTTTGACCATTTTTCGGTCAAAGGGCCCGCTGGTACTTTTGAATTTAACATATTTATTTTTTTTTATATTTAATAGATATAAGTCGTTATATCTTAAATATTACTTAACGAAATAGAAGTATAAAGGCATCAATGCGAAGCCTATAGGAATAATAACACCGAATAACCAAACACCTAATCCTTGGATTATAGGTATATATTTTTTGTGTGAAAGACCTAATGTTTGAAATGCAGATGTAAAACCATGAATCAAGTGGAAAGCTAATGCAGCCATTGATATTAGGTATAAAATTACTAAACCAATATTTTGAAAAGCAAAGTCTACTTGTTTATAAAGATCTTTTGCTTTGATAATTTCTACATTGTTTTCAATTGTTTCTTGATAGTCTCTAAATTCGCTTGCTGTCAATTCTTTAGAAGTAGTTTCTCCAGTTGCCAAGTCAGTGCGGTATTCAATGTAAGGGACTTGATCATTGTGATACTTCCACCAAAAGTTTTGCATGTGTGTAGCTAAAAAGACTAAAATAACAGTGCCTAAAATACCCATGTTTCTTGAGTTCCACTTACTGTTAGCTTTGCCATCATATTGAGCGTAGGCTACGGGGCGTGCTGCTTTGTTTTTTAACGTTAGAATTAACGCATACACAGCGTGTAGAATAATAGAAGCATAAAGTAGGTACGAAACCACTTTAATAGGGGCAAAATGCGTCATTAAATACGCATACTTGTTGAAGCTATAGCCTGCGTCGTTGTTAAATAACTGCAGGTTACCAATCAAGTGAACTATTAGGAATGTACACAAAAAAATTCCTGTCAAGCTCATGATTAGTTTTCTTCCTAGTGAAGAACTTAAAACTGGCTTTGAATTACTCATTATCCTTGATTTTTATATAATATTGATTCACAAATCTATCTAATTGTTAACACAATTATGACAAAGTAACACCTAAAACTAATAATTTAGAATTGTTCTAATCATAGAAAAGCTGTGTTATCATTAGAAACAACACAGCTTTCGACTATAAATGATAACTTAAATTAGTTGATCACTTGTTTTTGTTAGGTTGAAGGAGTTGACTATTAATTTTCTACAATATAAATAGAGGTTCTATCCTAGCTAACCTAAAATATTTTCAAAAAATTACAGAATTGCAAAACCTACTCCGATAGTCCACATTTTTATCTTCTGACTGTTGGCTTTGCTTTCGCTCAAGTTAGATAAACCATGCTCATAACGCAAATCAACAGTTAGTTTACTAATGTCAGCACCTATACCAGCAATTATACCTGTTGAGTTCTTTTTGTAATTGCCCCAATCTTGCGTAGGAGAAAAGTTTACTTTCCCGTCTTGAGCAAATGAGAAAACAGGGCCTGCTTGAAATCGAACTCCTAAAGGACCCAAACCTATTCTTGTACCTAAAAGGACTGGAACATCAAAACTATTAAATGTTGCATTACCGCTTTGAGCCTCTTCTTTTATGCCTACTTTTTTGCTTGCATAGTAAGCTTCTGGTTGGACGTGTATACCAGCCATTCCTATTCGTCCCCATACGCCAAGTTGGTATCCCGTTTTGGTGTCTGAATTTAGCAATTTGCCTTCTGTGCTTAGGGAAGAAAAACCTAGAGCTCCTTTCACGCCTAATTTGAACGTAGGAAAAAGTTGAGCTTGTGAAATGCTCACAAGAGCAAATAAACAAAGTAAAGTAAGTAGGGGTTTTTTCATAGTGGATATATTTAATTATATTTATTACTTTGTAAAAGTAACATATTTTTTCTAAAAGATAGTGACATATATGACCACACTAAAAATATCAAATCAAGATTGGGAAGTTTTGAAGATCAAGCTTGCTAGAAAGTACAACCATTTGACAGCGGAGGATTTAGCTTATAATGAAGGGCAAGAAGAGGAGCTTATTGAGCGCTTAGCTAAGCGATTGCGCAGAAATACAGCATATATTGTATTCACATTATCGAAGCAACTTGTAGATTTAGATTCTAATACTTTATAAATATGGGTGATAACTTGATTAGTTGGGGAGATTTTGAAAAAGTTCATTTAGTAGTAGGAACTATACTAGAAGCAAATGTTTTTGAAAAAGCAAGAAGACCTGCTTATCAGCTTAAAATTGATTTTGGAGAAGAAATCGGTGTTTTAAAATCTAGTGCTCAAATTACACATCATTATACAGTCGACGATTTGATAAACCGTCAGGTAGTAGCAGTAGTTAATTTCCCGAAAAAGCAAATCGCAAACTTTATGTCGGAATGTTTGGTCACAGGTTTTCCTGATCAAGATGGACATATTGTATTGACTACCGTCGAAAGAAAAGTGCCCAATGGAAGTCGATTAATATAGTATGAGAGTTTTTAATTTTGAAAATGATAACGTAGGAGAGGAAACTCTCGATGAACGTTACATGCAGGAAGCTCTTAAACTGGCAAAGCGGGCGTATGATGAAGATGAAGTACCCATAGGCGCTATTATTGTAAGTCAAGGGAAAATTATCGGAAGGGGATATAATCTAACCGAAAGATTAAATGATGTTACAGCTCATGCCGAAATGCAGGCTTTTACGGCAGCAGCTAATTATTTAGGAGGTAAATATTTAAAAAACTGTACTTTATATGTAACAGTAGAGCCATGCGTGATGTGTGCAGGCGCGTCTTATTGGACTCAGATTTCTAAAATCGTATATGGAACAGTTGATGAAAAGAGAGGAGCTTCCAAATATGCTAATCTATATCACCCTAAAACTGAAGTTATAAGTGGTGTTTTGGCAGAAGAATCCGCTGATTTGATAACATCATTTTTTCGTAATAAAAGATAAACTAGTTGATCTTTGGTCTTTTGGCGTGAACATATTTGCCTTATATTTGTTATATTCGTGTCTAGTAATTATCACTAAAATATAAAATATTATGGCATTTGAATTAGAAGCATTACCATACGCTAATGATGCGTTGGAACCCCACATCGATAAAGAGACCATGGAAATTCATCATGATCGTCACCATCAAGCTTATGTAGATAATTTGAATAAAGCTATTGCGGGCACGGATGCTGAAAAATTAACTTTAGAAGAGATTAATAAAAATATTTCAAAGTATTCTGCTGCTGTTCGTAATAATGGAGGAGGACATTATAACCACAAGTTGTTTTGGTCAGTTTTAGGGGCTAACAAAGGTGGAGAGCCAAGCGGAGAACTGGCTGAAGCTATCAATAAGACTTTCGGTTCTTTTTCAGAATTGAAAGCACAGTTACAAGCAGCTGGCGCAACTCGTTTTGGTTCTGGATGGGCTTGGCTTATAGTTAAAAGCGATGGCCAGTTAGCTGTCACTTCAACACCAAACCAAGATAATCCTTTGATGGATGTGGCTGAGGTTCAAGGAACACCAATTTTAGGTATTGATGTTTGGGAACACGCTTATTACCTGAATTATCAAAATAAACGTCCAGCTTATTTAGAAGCAATTTTTAATGTTATCGACTGGGATGCTGTTGCTAAACTTTATGCAGGAGCATAGTGTAAGTTTAAAATAAAAAAGAGAGGTCGCTTTAGAATAAAGCAACCTCTCTTTTTTATTTGGAAAAACAATTTAAATTTAACCTTCAAGATCAGCTAAATTATCATTCCCAAATTCTACACCATTGACTTCTGCTCTTATTTTTGCTTCAAGTTCATCACTTAAATCAGGATTATCTAATAACAATGTTTTTACAGCATCTCGGCCTTGACCTAATTTAGTGTCTCCATAACTAAACCAAGAGCCAGCTTTTTTAATTATATTATACTCTACACCTAGGTCAATAATTTCTCCTACTTTAGAAATTCCTTCTCCAAACATAATATCAAACTCTGCTATTCGGAATGGAGGTGCTACTTTGTTTTTTACAATTTTAACTTTTACGCGATTTCCAGATACTTCGTCAGAATCTTTAATCTGGGAAGAGCGTCTGATATCTAAACGAACAGAAGCATAAAATTTTAGAGCATTACCACCTGTTGTTGTTTCTGGATTGCCAAACATAACTCCGATCTTTTCACGCAATTGATTAATGAAAATACAGCAGCAATTTGTTTTTGCGATAGTCCCTGTCAACTTTCGTAGAGCTTGAGACATAAGGCGAGCTTGTAATCCCATTTTTGAATCACCCATTTCGCCTTCGATTTCCGCTTTAGGAACTAAAGCTGCAACAGAGTCAATAACTATAATGTCAATTGCTCCTGAGCGGATTAGATTATCTGCAATTTCTAATGCTTGCTCTCCATTATCGGGTTGAGATATGAGTAAATTTTCGATATCAACACCTAGTTTCTGTGCATAATATTTATCAAAAGCATGTTCAGCATCAATAAAAGCTGCAATTCCTCCTTTTTTTTGAGCCTCTGCAATAGCATGGATCGCAAGAGTTGTTTTTCCTGAAGATTCTGGGCCGTAGATTTCAATTACGCGTCCCTTAGGAAGACCACCAATGCCCAAAGCAATATCTAGTCCAAGTGACCCCGTCGAAATAGATTCAACAGGCTCTACAGCAGAGTCACCTAATTTCATTATTGTTCCTTTTCCGTAAGACTTGTCCAGCTTATCTAATGTAAGTTGTAAAGCTTTTAATTTATCTGCGTTGCTCATGTTTTTAGTATTGATAATTCAAAAGTATGATTAAAATTTGATTATAAAAAATATAGGCTAAAATTATTAGCTTATTGATTTGCTCGAAGCAATTGCCTTATGCTTTTGCTCAAAATATTTACAAAAATACGTTATTGGACAAACTTCACATTTCGGTTTACGTGCTAAACAGATATATCGTCCATGTAAAATTAACCAGTGATGGGCAATAGCTATCGTGTCTTCAGGCAAATGTTTGACTAATTGTTTCTCTGCTGCAAGGGGAGTTGTAGCGCGGCTGGTTAGGCCTAAGCGATTACTCACTCTGAATACATGTGTATCTACAGCCATAGCGGGCCTGTTGTAAACAACAGAAGCGATAACATTCGCTGTTTTTCGGCCTACTCCAGGTAGTTTAATAAGATCTTCTACGGATTCAGGTATTTCTCCATTAAACTCTGAAATAAGTTTCTGAGCCATTCCTACCAAATGCTTTGCCTTGTTGTTTGGGTAGCTTATCGACCGAATATAAGTAAAAACCTCTTCAGGAGAGCTGGCTGCTAATGACTCTGGTTCGGGAAATCGTTCAAAAAGAGCTGGGGTGATGAGGTTAATCCTTTTGTCGGTGCATTGTGCAGATAATATTACTGCAACCAATAGTTCATAGGGGTTGCTGTAGTTTAATTCGGTTTGTGCATCAGGATTGTGTGTCGAAAAATATTTGACAAACTCTTGATATCTTTCTTTTTTTAGCATAAACAAAGATATTCAAAAGAACATTGAAAAGAACAAAGTCCCTAACTTAATTAGGGACTTTAGGCTGTTACTTGCTTAGGCTTTTTGAGAAATTTAAAATAGCATTGATGCTTTCAGTTTTAGGCTCTATTGTAATTTGATTTAGAATTACCTTTAATTTTTCTTCAAATAACTCATCAGCTTCATTTTCTGTTTTTAAAACTTCTTTAGTTAAGCTAGCATACTGTTCTTCTTTCGTAAAGTGTTCTACCATAAGCATGTTGTTTAACATATAAACGTAGCTAGTAGATTAATATTGCAGAAGAATTAACATTTTTTAAGATTTGTTTTTAGAATAGCTCTCCGCTTCTTGGATTGCTTTGTACGCATTGACTATTCCTCCTGTAACGCTGATCTCGTCTAAATATACTTTTTTAGATGAACTGCCAGATTTTACCTTTACCTTTTTATCAACTTTAGTTACAGTTTTTAAAATAATATTCTTAACCTCCTGTGCTGAAAGTTCGGGATAATAAGAGCGTATTAGTGCCGCTAATCCAGAAACAACAGGTGCGGCCATACTTGTGCCATCCATTTCCTTGTACTTAGATTCTGGCATTGTAGAATTTATTTTTATCCCTGGAGCAAAGACATCTACAGACTTGTAACCATAATTTGAAAAGTCGGCCAAAAGCTCATTATCTAAACCAGAAGAGGTGGCACCTACTGTGATCCAGTTGCTTGCTTCTCCTACAATTGCATCTAGACTGTCTGTATAGTATTTTGTAGGATAGTTCTTCTCGATATCATTATTTTGAGCATCATTTCCAGCTGCATGTATTAAGAGTACATCTTTAGCCTCTGCATATTTAACAGCACTATCCACCGTACTCTTACTGTATGCATAACCCTTCCCAAAGCTCATATTTATTACTTTAGCACCTTGATCTACAGCATAACGAATACCATTGGCTACATCTTTGTCTCTTTCATCGCCGTCTGGCACGATGCGCACAGCCAATATTTTGACATTATCAGCCACGCCGTCTATACCAATCCCGTTTTTCCGTTTTGCTCCTATAATACCTGCCACATGTGTTCCGTGATCTGCATCTGGACCTTTTACGTCTCCATTTCCATAGAAACGCTCCGTATTATTATCATAGTCATCACCTACTATAGATCTAGAGTCATAACTCTTATTTAAATGATACTCTGTTTGATTTTTATAATATTCAACACCCTCCTCTAAATCTTTGTAAAACTTTTCAAACCCTTCTTTATCAACTTCTTTTTTACTAATTCGCAGAATCATTTTCTGTCTATCGTTTGTTGTTTTATAGTCGTTTAAGTCTGACAAAGTGATCTCTTCAGGCTGCTTACCTATATTAGCTATGACTTGATCTAACTCTTCTTTTAGTCGAGAATAATTTACATTTCCAAAATTAGCTTGGTCAAGCTTTGTTGTATAATCTGCAACCATTTGCTGGTACGCCACAAATTCTCTTCTTTCCATCTCAGTTAATGGAGTAGAAGGTAGCACCGAAACATATTTAGGCTCATAAATACGAATTAAGCGGGTGACCTCTAGATTGTCATGTTCGACGTTTTCTCCACTGCTGTTGCCTAAAAAGTTCCAGCCGTATATATCGTCAATATACCCATTGCCGTCATCATCAATCCCATTGCCCGCAACTTCCTGCCGATTAATCCACATAACATCTTTTAAATCCTCATGTGCAAAATCTACGCCTCCATCTAAGACTCCAACAATAGTGGGAGTTGATGACTTGCCTTTTAAAAGCTCATATGCTTTTTCCGTACTTATTCCCATCACTCCATCTGTTTGGAAGTCTAGGTTGAACCAATTTGGTGGGGTGCTCTTTTTTGTTTGTCCAAAACTTAAAAAAGGCAGTAAAAAAGCACCTATTAGGCTCGATAATTTAAATCTCATAACCATGATATTCTTTCTCGTCTAACGACAAATATAAGTTAACTCATTGGTACTAGTTGTTAAAAAACTATAAATACCTACTTTTTTTCACTTAACTTTAGGGAAATCTTATAACGACTGCTTTCTGCGATACGCAGAAAGTTCGTTTTTTTAAAGTAATAAATTTAGAATTATGAAAATAAAGTGGAGTTATCTTGTTATTATTGGAGCTATGTTAGCATCTTGTTCCGATAAGTCTAATGAACACATTGTTTCGTGGACTGATATTGAGCCGCCAGTGGCGGAAAAGAAAGATCATTTTCGTGTTCTCCATGGAGATACAGTGAATGATGTATATTATTGGATGAATGACTTCTTTAAAAAAGGTCCTGATTCCACTCGCGTGATTGAGTACTTGACAAATGAAAATTCATATGTCAATGCAATGATGAAAGATACAGAAGGATTGCAGTCTTCATTGTTTGAGGAGATGAAAGCACGAGTTAAGGAGAAAGATGAGTCTGTGCCTTATCTCAAGAACGGTTATTACTATTATAGTCGAACAGAGGAAGGTAAACAATATTATAAATTCTGTCGTAAGAAAGGAAGTCTCGATGCTCCTGAAGAAGTTTTGTTAGATATAGATAAAATGGCTGAAGGCTATGCATATTATGCGGCTAATGGCTTCTCTATAAGTCCGGATAATAAGTTATTAGCATATGGAGTCGACACTGTTTCTCGTAGAGAATACACAATCCATGTTAAAAATCTAGAAACAGGCGAGCTGATGTCTGATAAAATTGAGCGGACCACTGGTGGCACAACTTGGGCAAATGATAGTCGAACATTATTTTATACCTCGAAAAATCCTGAAACATTATTGAGTGAAAAGATAAAAAGACATAAACTTGGAGACCTCACACACAATGATGTAGTCGTTTATGAAGAAAAGGATAAAACAAATTATATTGGTGTAGGAAAGTCAAAAAATAGTAAATACATCATGATTTATACTGGAGGAACACTATCCTCGGAAGTATATATTTTAGATGCCGATCAGCCGACGGGCACTTTTCAATCTTTTCAACCTAGAATAAAAGATGTATTATATTCGGTGGTACCACTTTCTGATAGATTTTTAATTCTGACGAATGATGAAGGAGCTACTAACTTTAAAGTTATGCAAACGCCTTTAGACAAAACCACTAAAGATAATTGGACCGAATTTATCCCGCATCGTTCAGACGTCCTTGTTTCAGACATTGACGAGTTTAAAGATTTTCTTGTCGTTTCTGAAAGAAAAGATGGATTGACTCAAATGGCAATCAAGTCACTTCATACCGATGAACAACATTATTTAGATTTTGGGGAAGCTACGTATACTGTGTATCCAAGTACAAATGTGGAGTATGATACAGACGTTGTTCGGTATGGGTATACTTCCTTAGTAACTCCTTCTTCTACTTTTGATTACAATATGAAAACGAAAGAGAAAGATCTTAAAAAACAGCAAGAGGTTGTAGGTGGTTACGATGCAGCGAATTATGTTACAGAGAGGGTTTTTGCTACAGCTACAGACGGTACAAAAGTGCCAATATCTATTGTTTATAAAAAGGGATATAAAAAGAACGGCAAGGCTCCTTTGTTACTCTATGCATATGGTTCTTATGGTATGTCAATGGATCCAAGCTTTAATTCAAGTCGTTTAAGCCTATTGGATAGAGGCTTTGCTTATGCTATTGCTCACATTCGCGGAGGTGAAGAAATGGGACGCCAGTGGTATGAAGACGGTAAGATGCTGAAAAAGAAAAATTCATTTACAGACTTTATTGATTGTGGGAAATATTTGGTGAAAGAAAATTATACAAGTTCTAAACATCTATATGCTCAAGGGGGTAGTGCCGGTGGTTTATTGATGGGAGCTGTTGTTAATATGGCCCCCGAACTGTGGAATGGAGTTATTGCTCAAGTGCCTTTTGTGGATGTAGTAACAACAATGCTAGATGAAACGATTCCTTTAACCACGAATGAATATGACGAGTGGGGTAACCCTAATCATAAAGAAGCCTATGATTACATAAAGTCCTATTCACCTTATGAAAATGTGGAGGAAAAAGAATATCCTCACCTTTTAGTAACAACAGGATTGCATGATAGTCAAGTGCAATACTTTGAGCCGGCAAAATGGGTTGCTAAACTTCGAGCTACCAAGAAGGGCAATCAAGTTATTTTATTTAAAACAGATATGGAATACGGCCATGGGGGAGCATCAGGTAGGTTTGATTATTTGAAAGATCTAGCTTTGAATTATGCGTTCTTATTTAAGTTAGAAGGAATAACAAAGTAAGGGTGAGTCACTTTAATAAAAAAAGGCTTGATAACAATCAAGCCTTTTTCATTTTATAAGTTCTTTAACGAATCTAAAGAATTTTCTTTTTCAATTTCTCGGGCATCAATTTGATGTTGTTTGTAGTTTTGAACAGCAATTCTACTTGCACGCTGTGAGACTACAATTCCCAGAACTGCAATCGCCGTTATGACAACTAATCCCCATACGTATTTTTTCTTGTCCTGTTTTACCAACCAGTACATGACAAAAATGTAGGGTATAGCGAAAAATATGTAAAATATAATACTTGGACCAACCATGTTATAAATCTTTATACAAAAGTATTCATTTTAATACACATATAAAATATTGTTGTTGAAGTTGGCAAAAGGATAATCACAAAACATCTTCATTGTTTTTTTAATAAACGCCTTGAATATTACGTTTTTTGTCAGTTTAATCGTGATTTTTGTTTTTATTTAACAAATAAAGTAACTTAGTATTGCGAAATAGAAAAAAAACTTACTACTTTTGCGTTGTCTTTAATATTAATTGGCATAAAATGAATTGTAAATCAGCATATATACTACATACTGCACAGCTTCAGAAGAAGTTTGTACAGCCTGTATTGTATGCTTTATATTCATTAAAGTGTCCAGTATTAAGGTTTCGACGACCTATTCTGCCTCGAGCTTGATTTCGGAGGCAGGCTACTTCCATTATAATTGTAAAGAATCTTCCAGCTCGGTGATTCTGTAAGAGTTAATCATTTTTTTAGCGGCATATTAATGCCCCTCATTTAAGGTCGACATCTCAAGATGACACTTTCAGATTTTCTAATTATTCCAGCTACTTCTGCACACATTGGGTATGCAGATACTATTTGTAACGAAATGTTCGAATCGGCAAAAGCACGAGGAACAGGTATTGCTCGACGTAAACCTGAATATGTGGCAGGTAAAATGGAGGAAGGAAAAGCCGTAATTGCTTTACATAAAGATGGCACATGGGCCGGTTTTTGTTATATAGAAACTTGGGGACATGGTGATTATGTTGCAAACTCTGGGCTTATCGTCAATCCTACTTTTCGGAAAGTAGGGTTAGCTAAAGTAATTAAAAAACGAATTTTTGACCTATCGAGAGAGAAGTATCCGAAGTCTAAAATTTTTGGATTGACTACTGGCTTGGCAGTTATGAAGATAAATTCAGATCTTGGCTATGAACCGGTAACATATTCCGAGCTCACACAAGACGAGGAATTTTGGAAAGGTTGTCAATCTTGTGTGAATTACGAGATACTTGTAAGTAAAGACCGTAAAAACTGTATGTGTACCGCTATGCTATGGGATCCTGTTGAAAAGGAGAGAGAGTTAAAAGAAAAGATTCAAAGAAGGGCAGAAGCTAAAGAGCGTTTAGATCGTATTGTTAAGAAGCAATCACTTTTAAAAAAGATTGAAGCGAAGTTATGGCGTGCAGTAAGAAAAACAATTGTTGCTATTTTTCCTGTAGGAACACGAAGTATAAAAGGTATTTAAGGCGTAAGAAAATTAAGAACCATACATAAAATACCCATGTTTACGACAACATACAGCATGCATAGAAATAAAAGTGTACATAATAAAAAAGTGGGTATTCTAAATAACGATTAGAAAAACAGATTATACATATATAAAAAGTTTATTAAAAGATGAAAAAAGTAGTATTAGCGTTTAGTGGTGGTTTAGACACCTCCTTCTGTTGTATATATTTGTCCAAAGAGCTAGGTCTGGATATTCATTCTGTAGTAGTTAATACAGGTGGTTTTTCTGCCGAAGAACTTCAAACAATTGAGAAGCGGGCTTACGAATTGGGAGTTACATCACATACTACAATTGATGAAACAGAAAACTATTATCGCGATACTATTAAGTACTTAATTTTTGGTAATGTATTGAAGAATGGCACTTACCCGTTATCAGTATCTGCTGAGAGAGTTTGTCAAGCAACTGCTATAGCCAATTATGCGAAAAAAATTGGAACAAATTGTGTCGCGCACGGTTCGACAGGTGCAGGGAATGATCAGGTTCGCTTTGATATGATATTACAAACACTTATCCCAGGGGTAGAGATTATCACACCTATTAGAGATCTAAAGCTCTCCCGTGAACAGGAAATTGATTATCTTAACAAACATGGTGTAGAGATCAATGCCGAAAAAGCTAAATACTCTATCAATAAAGGTTTGTGGGGGACATCTGTTGGAGGAGCTGAAACCTTAACATCAAATCAGTATTTGCCTGAATCAGCTTGGCCTACTCAGGTTACTTCCGAAGAGCCACAAACTATAACCATCGACTTTGTTAAAGGAGAACCGGTAGCTTTAAACGGAAAGAATATAGGGTCAGTAGCTGTTATACAACAATTACAGGATCTATCACAACCCTATGGTATTGGACGCGACATACATGTGGGAGATACTATTATTGGTATTAAAGGGCGAGTCGGTTTTGAGGCTGCAGGTCCTCTTATTTTGATTAAAGCGCACCATACATTAGAAAAACATACCTTAACAAAATGGCAATTATCGTGGAAAGATCAGTTATCTGGTTTTTATGGTAACTATATGCACGAGGGTCAAATGCATGATCCTGTTATGCGTGATATGGAAGCATTTTTAACATCTTCGCAAGATACAGTCACTGGTCGTGTGATTGTTGAATTACACCCTTATCGTTTTGTGATCGTAGGCATTGAGTCGGAGCATGATTTAATGTCCAATAAATTCGGGACCTATGGTGAAATGAATGAAGGTTATACAGGTGATGATGTAAAAGGCTTTACAAAAATATTTGGTAACCAGACCAGCATTTGGCATAAAGTCAATAAGGGGTAGTGCTTAAGAGTTTTATTCCCTTATTGTGGAGAGAAGATAAATAAGAAAATCTAATATACTAATATATTGAAAGCATATTAATATGAGTAAAATAAAAGTTGGAATAGTAGGTTCTGCAGGTTATACAGGAGGAGAGCTCCTTCGGGTTCTAATATATCACCCTGTTGTAGATATTATTTTTGTCAATTCTATCTCTAACGCAGGGAATAAAGTTTATGATGTTCATGCTGATTTGTTCGGTGATACGGAGCTAAGCTTTACATCAGATTTTCACGCTGATATCGATGTACTCTTTATGTGTGTGGGACATGGTGATGCCCGCAAGTTTTTAGAGAAAAACCCTGTTTCTGACACAGTCAAAATTATAGATTTGTCGCAGGATTTTAGACTAACTTCTAATCATACTTTTCAGGATAGAAATTTCATATATGGCTTGCCAGAATTGAATAGAAAAGCTATAAGCACAGCTGATAATGTCGCTAATCCAGGTTGTTTTGCTACTAATATTCAGCTTTCACTATTACCATTAGCATCAGAAGGACAGTTAACCGATCAAATACACGTAAATGCAACAACGGGCTCTACCGGTGCCGGTCAAAAGCCTGGAGCTACAACACATTTTTCGTGGAGAAGTAATAATCTGTCCGTATATAAGTCGTTTGAGCATCAACATTTACAGGAAATTTCAGAATCATTGAATCAATTGCAGCAAGGATTTTTACCGGTAGATCAGCGGTCATTATTAGAACGTGCTGCGGATAGAATAAACTTTATTCCGCAAAGAGGAGCATTCGCTAGAGGGATATTTTCAAGCATCTATATAAAGAGCAACTTATCTATAGGTGAAGCCCATCAATTGTATGCTGACTATTATGAGAAGCATCCCTTTACGTGGGTCAGTAAAACAAGTGTAGATTTGAAGCAAGTAGTTAATACAAATAAAAGTATTATTTCTTTAGAAAAACACGGTGATAATTTATTGATTTTAAACGCAACTGATAATCTTTTGAAAGGAGCTTCTGGGCAGGCTGTTCAGAACATGAATCTTATGTTTGGACTTGACGAGCGGGAAGGTTTAAATTTAAAAAGCTCTGGTTTTTAAGCTTTTTTTAAAATATGATATAAAAATAGGCTCGTATACTTTATTATACGAGCCTATTTTATTTTATATGAAAAATTTGAAATTTTTATTCTGCCGAGAGATTGAATTTTCTTTCGATCGATACATTATCACCTGATACTGCATTTCCATCTTTATCAACAAGTGTAAGTTTTACTGTGTTTTCACCCATTGGTAAATTTAATATTTCGTAAGGAACCCATTTGTCCAATGTAAACTCTTGACCATTTACAGAAGCTTTCACTTTATGTCCATCTGCACCAAGTTCAGCGTTTGAAACAAAGAAATCTAGCAGCATAAATTTAGTGTCTTCACCTTTATAGTCTCCTTTCGGACGGCTATAGAATAAAGCAGCTTCTGCAGGAACAGCTTGCTCTTCAATTTTAGCATCTGCTGTTACTTTGAATTTCACTAGTTTGTGTGCATCTGCTGTTTTTATCGATTCGTGGTATGAACGAGACAGGAATGACATAAGATAATGCTCTGAATTTACAGGTACAGTGACGCTGTGCTCTGGCTTATATAAAGCTGCATATGGCGTGTTATCTAGTATAAAATGGATATGCTGTCCATCGTGCGAGTTTGCCATATGATGGTCGTGTTCTGTTTGTGCAGTAAGCTCAAAATTACTTACATCATATTTTACAGTCACTTTAGCTGAGTCTGTTCCCACTTTTTCAGCTGTAATAGAATTTATTTTTAGTGTTGCCCCAGGAAATTCTTTTGAATGGTTTAGCGGATTAATCGCAATAGCATTTTCTACGTTTTCTACAGTAGTCGAGTCAGACGTATTTGTAGTGTCCGTATTATTTGCATTTTGATTACAGGAAACTATTGTCGCCGATACAGCTATAACGGCTGCTGCGGTTTTAAAATTTTTCATATTCATATCTATATATTTATTTATAACTATCATTTGCTCGATCTTAAATACGTTTTACCAAGAGTTATTCTTGGAGTCAAACGTTCTTGTGATAACAAATATAGTTCTAAAATGTTTTAATTATAAATCTATTTAAAAACTATATCTAAGGCTTCTTTTAGTGCTTGCAGGCTTTTTTGCAAATCATCTGTTGTATGAGCCTGTGAGATAAATCCTACCTCATAACCGGATGGACCAAAATATACGCCTCGGTTGAGAAGCTCCTTGTGCATTATTTTATACTTTTCCATTGATTTTGGATCGATTTGATCAGCTCTAGTAATCTTTTTCTGATCCGTAAAAGCAATCCAAAAGATAGAACCTATTGTGAATACTTGTACATCGTAGCCTTTTTCTTTAATATAAGATCTCAACTCGTTTATAAAACTCTTTGTTTTCTCTTCTTGTTCTTCATAAAAACCAGGTTCGGAGAGTATGCTTAACGCTGCAATACCAGCGGCCATAGCTACGGGATTTCCTGATAAAGTGCCTGCCTGATAAACAGCTCCATCGGGAGAAATATTAGACATTATTTCGTTTGAAGCCCCATAAGCCCCTACAGGCATGCCACCGCCAATAATCTTACCGTAGGTAATTATATCCGGCTGTATACCGTAATATTTAGCTGCTCCTTCAAAACCTAATCTAAATCCTGTAATAACTTCATCAAATATTAACAGGGTGCCATTCGCTTTTGTTACAGCGCGTAAATAATCTATATATTCTTTTTCTTGTAATAGTAAACCATTATTCGCCGGGATACCTTCGATTATTACAGCTGCTATTTGGTTTTTAAAATCACTAAATACACGGTCTAATGCATCTTTATCATCTAGCGCAATGACAATTGTTTCATCTGCAAAAGCCTTAGGTACTCCCGCCGAAGAGGTCTCTCCAAACGTAACTAAACCCGAACCAGCTTTGACCAATAAAGAATCAGAATGCCCGTGATAACAGCCTTCAAACTTTACAATTTTGTCTCTCTTTGTAAAGCCTCGTGCTAGACGTATTGCCGACATGACAGCCTCTGTACCTGAGCTTACAAATCTGATTTTATCTATAAAGCTGTTATTCGATAAAATCAAATCAGCCAATTCATTTTCCAAACGTGTTGGTGCGCCAAAGCTTAGTCCTTTATTTAGCTGGGTTGTTACAGCTTCTCTTACTTCCGCATTATTATGTCCTAAAATTAAGGGACCCCAAGAGCAACAGAAATCTATAAACTCATTATTGTCTGCATCCCATATTTTTGATTGATCTCCTCTTTCAATGAATAGGGGTGTGCCATATACCGATTTAAATGCACGTACTGGAGAATTTACTCCTCCTGGAAAATACTCTTTTGCTTTTGCAAATAGCTCGGCAGATTTTTCACGTGGAATATCTGGAAATTGTGTTGACATATTTTTTTCTTTAAATATCTTTTTATTGAATTTCTTTTAACACATTCATGAACTCAAAGTATGGATTATTTCAACCAGCCTTTTTCGAGCACTTCTTTAGCATGATATGTGAGTATGGCTGTTGCTCCTGCTCTTTTAAAACTAAGAAGTGTCTCCATAATAGCTCTTTCTTCGTCTAGCCAACCATTCTGAATAGCGGCTTTTAGCATGGCATATTCACCCGATACGTTATAAGCGGCGATTGGAAGATCGAAGTTATCATGTAGTAGTCTAATAATATCTAAATAAGGGAGTCCGGGTTTTACCATCAAGAAGTCAGCACCTTCTTCCATATCCAATTGAGCCTCTATTAAAGCCTCTCGTGCATTGGCAGGATTCATTTGATAGGTTTTTTTATCACCGGCTTTAGGTGCAGAGTTAAGAGCGTCACGGAAAGGACCATAAAAAGCAGAAGCATACTTTGCAGTATATGACATCAGGGATACCTCCGTAAACCCATTACTATCCAATAATTCCCGAATATATCCAATACGACCATCCATCATGTCAGATGGTGCTATAATATCTGCACCGGCTTCCGCTTGTGCCAATGCCATTTTTCCTAAGACCTCTAGAGTTTCATCGTTTAGAATTTTTGAGCCTTCCACAATGCCGTCATGTCCATCTGAACTGTAAGGGTCCATTGCGACATCGGTTACAATACAAGCTTCCGGAAAATTACTTTTGATAGCGTTAATAGCTCTCAAATATAAATTACCTTTTTGATAGCTGACTGTAGCCATTTTATCCTTTAAAGAGTCTTCAATATTCGGAAACAAGTCAAAAGAATATAGCCCTAAGTTGAGACATTGCTCTACTTCTTTCAATAAGTTATCTATAGAATATCTATAAATACCCGGCATCGAAGCGACTTCTGTTTTTTGTGAAGTGCTATCTACGATAAATAAAGGAAAAATTAAATTTTTAGCAGTGATATGGTGTTCTTGTACCATGTCGCGGATTACTGCAGACTTTCTATTTCTTCTTGGACGATGTAACATCATATATTATTTTAAGTAAAAAGGAGCTTTTAAGCTCCTGGACAATTTTATAAATCTAAACCGAAAATTGCTTCTGATAAACCGATTTCATCTGGAGTGAAAGGTAGTTCGTAGGGTAGTCCCATAGCCTCGATAGCCTGTCCTGTTGAGTAACCTATACAAATTATTTTTTGATCAGGATCAATCAAGTTGTTTTTAAAATAGGCCTCTACATTGCTCGGACTTGTAAATACCAATACCTCCGCATTTGTTTTATCTACTTCATCCTCTAAAACAGTTTCATAGATCGGTAAATCAATAAGTTCTGTGTTCGCTGTAAGTTCTTTCTGAATAGACATCAGTGAGCCCTTCGCTCGTGGAATAAATACAGTTTGGCCATCCGCTACTTTCGCAAACTCTTTGGCTATACTTTGTGTATCGATTCCTAAATTGTCCCCAGAAAAGTCTGCTATACGGTTATATTTCCGTAACGTATCTTCCGAACCACGACCTAGCACCGCTATCTTTGTCTTCTTTAAAATATAAGGCTCTAATTTAAAGAAGTGGTCAATAGCATTTTTGCTATTAAAAAATATCCAATCAGCTTTTTTTAAGATGAATGAATCAAGCGTGTTAATAGTGGGATAAATTCGTATTAAGGAACGCGCGTCTATTTGTATATTATGTTTCGTAAGAAAACGGTATAAATAAGATTGTTCATCCAAATCACGTGTTATAAAGACACTTTTTGGAAGCTGACGTTCTTTTTGGTACTTATCAAATATGGCTTGGGCCATATTCTCTGTAGTTTCTGATTTTATATAAATACGATCAGGAAAATCTTCATTTGTTTCAGCTATCGACGTCCATGCCTCATAGTTACCGTCATTTGTTTTCCTACAATAGCAGCCAAGAGGAGCATGGCATCCTGCTTCAAACATGTTTAATACTTTTCGTTCCACGGCAATAGTACGCGCAACATCAGCATCATTTATCTTTTGCAAGATAGCGTACAGCTCGGTATCTACTTCGCGTATTTGTACGGCTAAAACACCTTGAGCTGGTGCAGGCACAACTTCTATCGGTGATATCTCTTCAATATGGAAGTCCGATAAGTCCATCTCAACTCTTGCCACACCTGCTTTTGCTAATACGATAGCATCGTATTGCTCATCCCGAAGTTTTTGTAAACGTGTTTGAATATTCCCCCTTAAGTCACTAAACTCTAAATCTGGCCTTAATGATAAAAGCTGTGCTTTTCTTCTGTTTGATGAGGTTCCTACCGACGCATTGTGTTTTAATGATAAACGTTTAGTTACATCAACACAATCTTTATGGATGATAATTAATTCTGACGGATCCTCTCGCTCAGAAACTGAAGCTATGATAAGTCCGGGAGGATTGACAGTAGGTAAATCTTTATGTGAGTGAACAGCTAAGTCAATTGTATTACTTAATAATTCCTCTTCCAATTCTTTTGTAAAGAA
Organism: Sphingobacterium sp. UT-1RO-CII-1; assembly: GCF_026711005.1. GTDB lineage: Bacteria > Bacteroidota > Bacteroidia > Sphingobacteriales > Sphingobacteriaceae > Sphingobacterium. The sequence goes on from NZ_JAPPVJ010000007.1 coordinate 216,877, forward strand.
GCCTTTGCCTTCCAGTTTGTCCAAGCGAAGATGCTGTATAATGTCTCCCTGGGTCTTTATAATTTTAAGCTCAGCTTCGACACCTATCTCTGCCAATTTAGCTTTGATGTAATTGGCTTGCCAAAGAGCTAACTGACTGCCTCTCGTTCCAATGATAAGTTTTCTACTCACGGTAAATGATTTGTTTTTTCTGATTCCAAGTACACGCAAATTTAATTATTATACTATGAAAAAGTGGGGCGTATTGTCAGAATTAGGCTAAATTTCAAATAAGAATATGCTTTTAAATTAAAAAAGTGAATTCTTATGACTTCGCAAATTATCAAAGAAAAAAGTATCCTTAGTCCTATAAAGTAATCTAGGTGGTTAAGGAACTACGTGAGTCTAATTGAACTAACGGATGGGCTAATTTAATTCGTTGGGAGAGTTTTTTACAAGAATTTCTTTTGCCATAACCATAGGGACTTTTATATATTTTTTTTCCATATAGTTAATCACCTTTTCTAACACTTCTCGTGCAGCAGGATCCAAGTTATCTACATCTTTAGCAAAGACTTCATTTAATGCAAACGATTTGATCTCTTTAATTGTCTCTGGCACTTGACGCATTGCAACTTCAACACGGCGTTGTTTCAAAATAGGTAAAAATTCTGCGATATTTTTCTGAATGATAACGTCTGCACTTTCTAGTTCGTTGCGACGTTCTTGCATGTTTTTTTCTGCAATCTTTTGCAAGCTACTTACCTCAATATAATGTATAGGAAAAGTAGCTATTACTTCATCAGAAATATCGTTGGGGATGGCTAAGTCTACTATGATTTTCTTATCAGTTTCACCATTCAGTAGTAATTTGTATAAATTATTATCTATAATGGCTTCAGGAGAACCCGTACAGGTAATCATAACATCAAATCCTCTTTTGTAATTCCCTAATTCTGCTAGCGAGTAATATGGTGCATTCAGTTCTTCCGCTAGTTTCTTAGCATTAGCAGATGTACGGTTGAATACGACGAAGTCGGTATATTTATGCTTCTTTAAATATTTAGTGAGATTTTGATTCGTTTCTCCTGATCCGATTACCAAAATCCGGGGATTGCTCGGAATTTTTGCTTCTTTAAGTTTACGGTATGCAAGAGAAACAACGGAGATTGGATTTTTAGAAATATTGGTATAGGTATAAACTTCTTTAGCTGTCTTAACAAGTTGATCCATTGTTAACCTTAAAAAATCACCAGTAAAACCAGCCTGGCGACAGCGTTCGTAAGCTCGCCTAACTTGTGCTAATATTTCTTTCTCACCAACGACTAAACTTTCTAATGAACATGACATACGGAAGAGGTGAGTTAAAGCATTCATGTCGGTGTAGCGATTTACTTGCCCTAAATAGCAATGCAATTGATCTGCCGGAACACAGAAGTTCATCCGTTGCATAAAGTCTGCTATAAATGAATCTGTCAGCTCATGAGCTCCACAAAATATAAATTCTACACGGTTACAAGTCGCTATGTAAAAAATTTCAGGTATATCTAAAGCGTTTTTTAAACTCATTAGTCTTCCTTCTAACTCTTCGTTACAGATAACTAAATTGCCTAAATCCTTTAGATCAACGTGCTTGTGTGTGAATGCTATAACTTTTAAATTCTTCAAAGTCTGGTTACCTTCAATAATTAATACTGCAAATGTAGATTAAAAGACATGTTAATATGTCAAAAATCTGTCAACACATGTAATTTAGAATGCTTATAAATAGACTTAAGTGGCTTGTTATTAGTTTGTTGTGTTTTGTTTCTTAGAAAAGTGATAAAAATCATTTCTCTGCAAGGCAATAAAATTTCATTTACTGTTGATAAGTTAATGTGTTTGATGGTGAGAATTATCATGAAGCTTAGAGCTACATTTAGAAAAGCAGCTCTAGGCCTGATATTATTTTTTATTGGGACGATGAGAAATAAAGTGATCTTTTAATTTGTCTAAACCAATATTTTCTTCTGGTTTGTCGAGTTCGAAAGACCATACTTTGGTGTCTAAAACCTCATCAAGATCTTTGGATTGAATTAAATCGAGTGGTTTAACGCGGATCTCTTTGATAATAGGTTGCGTCGCTTTTTGAACCGTTTTTGTAAAACGAATAATTTGAATCTCGAAGGTAGGCCATTTTCCGACCTGACTGAAATTTGCAGTATAGAACTGTAGGGTGTCCTTTTTTAAAATTTTCTCGGCAAAAACACCTGTGCGTTTTAATGTGTTTACCTCTGCTATGGCTATTAATAAATCGTATGATGTGTGGTTAACGATATGAAATTTCGCTAACCCCTCACGTTGTTCGCCCTCAACTGCTAAGAATATTCCCTTCTCTACAAATGGAATATTAATTTTTGCAGGTTCTTCAAAGTTATCATCTTCACGTTTCATATTTCCGTGAACTAAAGTAACCTTGCTTGCTAATACAGGTATTTCAAAGCCTGATTTATCTGTTACCCCGATAATGTCATTGTTTTGGAAAGAAGTAATATGTCCCTCGATAGGTTCATCAACAAATCTAACCAAGTCTCCAATTTTAAGATTCATATGTATATAATCTGTTTTTATTAGTCATATATAATACTCGTGTATGTACTTTACAGAAATGTAGACATTTCGTATTTTATATAACTACTCGTATATTCTTATTATTTACTGCAACTTATAAAGTGTTTGGTAGTTACTTTGTAAACTCGCAGGTTTGTTTTTTTTTATGGTCGTATAGCATATCCAAACCAACTGTAGTGAACTCATGAAATAACTACACTATGTGCAATTTACTTGTGCAATAGGCATACTTTCTGTCATTTCTTTAAGGTATCCATGACATCTAATAAATACTCTACATCCTCCTCTGTATTATAAAGGTGTAATCCGATGCGTATACCACTGCCTCTTGGAAAGCATCTTATACCTTTCTTTACCAGTTCAGGATACAGGTCAGGGTTTAATTGTATATTTATTAATGCCGATTTAACCGATCGTTTTCTTACTATAGGTAGAAGCATATTGCGCTCCTGCAGCTTTTCATAAGCAAAAACTGTCAGTTTTGTAATATGCTTTTGTATATTATCAAGCCCACAATCCAGTATGAAAGAAAGCGATTCGCTTAGTGTTCCGTGTGATAGGGTATCTTGGTGTCCTGGTTCGAAAAATGTCTGTAACTTTGATTTATCGGCCCACATTTGTTTAGGAAATTTGAAATGTTCTAAATTATGGGTTAATCGCTCTTGCAAACATTCATTGATAAGGATGAATCCATTGCCAAAACCACTCAGTAACCATTTGTAGCCACTACCTGCCACAGCATCAAAACCAGAAATGTCAAAATCAAACGCTTCTGTCCCGAAATATTGTGTTCCATCACCGATTATAATAAGCTCTGGAAACGCAGATTTTAGTTTCTTAATAAATTGCAGGTCTATTTTTACGCCTGTAATATATTGTACTATACTCAACACTAAAACATCAGGTTTACACGATTCTATTTTTTGAAATATATCCTCTTCTAATGTTTCCGTTATTTGAAGAAAGCTATGCTTACGTCTTCGATTAATTATAGGATAATTTAGTGAAGGGTAGTCCTCGTCAAGTATTAGATAAGTGTAATCTTCCGGAAGTAATTCCAGTAAAGAAATAAAGGCATGAGAGAAGTTTGGCGTGCAAAAAACAGTTGTACTTTTCGTATTGAAAAAAGAGGCTAACGTTTTTTTTGTTTCTTGTATAACAGCTTGCTGTTGGTCTCTAAGGTGTGTTTCCGGTGCATAAAAGGTTCTTTCCCATTTGGCCCGCCATTCTAACGTTTTTGTCGGTAAAAGGCCGTTACCAGGTGTATTTAGGTAAACAAGGTTGTCCGGTATTTGAAAATGCTCTCTAAAACCCATTTGAATTTAGTGTTTGTTGTTGTAACATTTGGTAATAATGTTCCCCATTGATCAGCTTTGCTCCTAATTTTTGTAAATGTTCCGAATATATCTGACAGTCTATTAGTGCGATATTGAAATTCTGGCAGAGATGTACTAGTGCAAGCTTCGACGCATTCGGTTTGTCGGAGAACATACTTTCTCCACAGAAAATATTACCTACTAATATGCCGTATAAACCACCCACTAAAACATCGTTCTCGTCGTATGTTTCAATGCTGTGTGCATAGCCTTTTACATGTAAGTCAATATAGGCCTTTTGCATTTCTTCAGTGATCCATGTGCCATCTTGGTCTTTGCGTCCTACGCTAGCACATTTTTCTATGACTTTTCTAAAAGAACGATCCTGATGTACCTGAAATTTTGTGTTCCGCATAAATTGCCGCATACTCTTATTGATTTTCACCTCATTTGGGTAGAGCACAAACCTTTCCTTTGGCGCATACCATAGGATTGGAGTGTCATCTGCATACCAGGGGAATATCCCATGACTGTAAGCCAGAAGCAGACGCTCGGTCGAAAGATCTCCGCCTACAGCAAGTAAGCCGTCTTCGTTAGCTAATTTCGGATGTGGAAATATAATCTCCTGATCAAGTTGGTAAAGCATGGTTGCAAAAAAGGTCTTTAAAACAGAGTTCTTTTACTCTGGTTGTCTAGGCTCCTTGCTAATTTCATCAAATAACTTATCCATTTTCTCTACATACTCATTGGTGTCATCTAAAAAAAACTCTAAATGAGGGACTATACGTGCTTGATTTTTTATACGCATACCTAATTTATAGCGTATTTCACTCGCTTTAGTCCGTATACGTTCTACATTTTCTTTTGCTGTTTTAGCATCTAAAAAACTTAAATAGATGCGCGCAATTGCTAAGTCAGGTGTTACCCGAACTCTAGTCACTGTAATAAATGCATTTGGTGCCCAAACATTCCCGTCTCGCTGAAAAAGTTCAGCCATATCCTGTTGTATTACAGCTGAAAATCGCTGCTGTCTTTTGCTTTCTATTCCCATAACTTTATTATTCCGAACCACTATAATAGAGGTTCACATTAATAACAAAGGTAAGGATAATGGAGGAATATGCTGTTTCATATGTATATAATTTCGTTTTCATTATTGATACAGTATATCTCCATTGTTTTACATGCGATTTTATTTTCATTCAGTGCAAACTGATTCATCATCACGTATATAGCTTGATTTTGAGTGTGTGCTTGTTTAATAATAGAATAAAGAAATATTTTACTATTAAAAAGGCCTATTAAATGTGATTTTAAAATTAAGGCATAAGATTTGATATATGAATAATATAAATTAATAGCGAAGCTTAAAAAAGGGGGGCGTTAAGCAGTTTTTGAAAAGGTACAATATAAAAAAAGCGTACCACAGGCAGAGATACGCTTTTAAACAAAAATAGTTTATAAATGGTTAGTTGTATTTCTTTAAGATTTAAGACCTTCGTCTATCAAATTTAGTACATTTAGTCATTTGGTAAACGAGCTGTGAGTGCCAACTCACTTGAGGTCGTTTTTCTATTTCATTTTCCCCTTACTGATACAAACATAGATATATACTTTAGGATGACAAAGAGTTTTTTTAAAAAAAAGTGAGTAATCACTTTAATTCTGCGTTTAAAGGCTGTCAGCCCTTTTTATTGCTTAATTTTTTTTTAGACACCTTAGACAAACGATTGCTTTTTTTGCTGAAAATTTAAAGATACGATGTTAAAGCTGCTTGGTGAGCGTTCACTTTTTTTAATGTAAGAAGTCTAAAAAAATATGGAAATGGAAGGGCAGACTGATATAGAAAACTCTCTTCTTTCTGCTTAATCTAAAAACGGATGGTGAATATTTTTAAAATCTACGTTTATATTAGGTAGAATGAATAAATTTGCAATTCAAAAAACCATTTAGCATGAAGATTTGGCAAAAAAATATTGATGTAGACTCGTTTGTAGAATCATTTACAGTTGGTAATGACAGAGAGATGGACCAGCATTTGGCGGCTGCAGATGTCTTGGGGTCACTTGCTCATACGCGAATGCTTAATAGTATAGGTTTGATGACAGACTCAGATTTACAATCGGTACAAGACGAGCTTAAAAAGATATACCGAGAAATAGAAGAAGGAGAATTTTTTATTGCCGATACTGCAGAGGACGTGCATTCGCATGTCGAACAGGTTTTAACCGAACGAATCGGCGATCCCGGGAAAAAGATACATGCAGGTAGGTCACGAAACGATCAGGTATTGGTTGATCTGAAACTTTATTTTCGTGCGGAGATACAACGCTTGGTTGAGCAGATAGAAGGGCTTTTTCAGCAACTTCTTTTGCTTAGTGAACAGCATAAAGCTATCCTTATTCCAGGTTATACACATCTGCAGATTGCTATGCCTTCTTCCTTTGGTTTGTGGTTTGCTGCTTATGCAGAAAGTCTGGTAGACGATATGGAGCTTTTAAAGTCCGCTTGGAAGGTATGCAACAAGAATCCTCTGGGGTCTGCAGCTGGTTATGGCTCTTCTTTTCCACTAAACCGTACGATGACTACAACGTTACTTGGATTTAATGATTTGAATTATAATGTTGTCTATGCCCAAATGGGACGTGGCAAAACAGAGCGAATTCTCGCACAGGGAATGAGCAGTGTAGCTGCTACTTTGGCAAAGTTTGCCATGGACATCTGTATGTTTATAAATCAAAATTTCGGATTTATTTCTTTCCCTGACCATTTGACAACAGGGTCAAGCATTATGCCCCATAAGAAGAACCCAGATGTTTTTGAATTGGTTCGTGCGCGTTGTAATAGGATACAAGCACTTCCAAATGAGATCGCTTTAATGACTACAAATTTACCGTCGGGTTATCACAGGGATTTACAGTTGTTGAAAGAAAATCTGTTCCCCGCATTCCAATCATTGAGTGACTGTTTAGAAATTTCAACTTTTATGTTGAAACATATAGAGGTGCGTTCCGATGTGTTGGAAGATCCCAAATACGATTATTTGTTCAGTGTTGAAGTTGTTAATAATATGGTATTGGAGGGGGTGCCTTTTAGAGAGGCGTATAGAAGAATAGGCCTGGATATTGAAAATGGAACATTCAAACCTTCAAAAGAAGTTGCACATATACATGAAGGGAGTATCGGCAACTTATGTAACGATCAGATTGAACGTATGTTTTACGAAGTGAAAAACGATTTTGACTTTCAAAAGGTTGAAACTGCTATAGCAGAGCTTGTAAAATAATCAAAAGTATTACAGTTTAAAAAATAAGAGCGTTCATTAAGCGCTCTTATTTTTTAAACTTAACTAGCCTGTTTAGCTAAGCCAATTTTTACTTCCATTTCCGTTAAAATCTCTTCTACATTATCGCTACCTCCTGCTGATTGGAAGCGGATCATCCCATTTTTATCAATAACTACCTTTGTTGGAATTCCCCTTACTCCAAAAGCTGTAACAACGGCTTTGCTTCTTTCTTCCATTTCATCGAAAAGTACGTGGAACGTATATTTATTATCGGTAATAAACTTCTCTACGAGTTCCTTGTAATCTTTTTCTCGTTGCCAGGTATTAATGAATAAGAATTCAACTTCTTTGTCATCTTTAAACTTATTGACAGCAGCTTGCATCCCTGGGAAAGAAATAATACAAGGACCACACCAAGTAGCCCAAAAGTCAATTACCACCACTTTGCCTTTATAATCCGCTAAAGAAACTTCTTTTCCATCTCGATTTACTAAGGTGAAGCTTGGTGCTTCTGTATTAATAATTTCTTTCTCGTATTTGGCCGTCATCTTTTCCCTATAGGTTTTTCTGATATCAGCTATATAGTTCTCAAAGTTTAACTCTTCTTTTTTCTGAGTAGGAAACAACCCCTTAGATAATTCTTCTAAAGAAGGGTTTACGCCATTATTTTTCATGACTTTTTCTAAAGCATCGAAAGCTTCTTTTGGCTTGTTCTGAAGTAAGTATGCTTTTGTTAATATTTCTACATCTTTATTAGCGTAATAACCAGAATATTCATCCTCTTCTAAGCGGTTCTTTAAAAGGTTGATTGCTTGTTCGCTGCCCCCATCATCTAAAATAGCGTTTGCATACAACACTAGTAATGCTGATTTGTATCGTGCATTGTCACCTTTCTTTATTTTTTCGTCGCTAGATTGAGACGCTTTGTCTGCCACTTGGTAGGCATGCTGTATCAGTGCATTGTATTTTGGGGTTTCTTCTTTGGCGCTAGCGTTTACTACTGTGTAAGTTACCATCGCAAAGTTATCCGCATCTTTCAGTTCTTCAAGATATTGTAAGGCTTTATCGGTCGCATTAGCACGTGCAAAATGTCGAGCTAAATTTTGCGTAGCGAAGCTATAGATAGAACGGTCTGTTTCTGGGAAGCTGTCTTCAGGAAATGCTTTGCGCCAGGCCAATAAACGTTCTTCAAAAACTTGTGGGCTTGTGTTTTTGTCCTTGTCTTCGAAAACTTTGTTGTAAGCAATTCCACGAGCCGTGCGTCCTACGGGAAACTTAGTCGCAATCTCGGTTCTTAGTTCTTCTGCTTTTGTGACATTATCTAAAGCATGCTCATAAACAAAAGGAGCAAGCGATAAAATGGCCTCGTCGTCACTTTGCTCTAAATAGATGATTTCTTTTTTTAATTCCGTTATTGCCGAGTCTGTTCCGGCGTTTACCAGACTGCTTATATGCTTCGTTAGTTCCTCAGCAGTAATATCTTTTTGTTTAGCTAATTGTGCATAGCTGGGTGTTAAAAAGCAGATGCCCGATAGTAGGCATATTGCTGAAAATAAATTTATCTTTTTCATCCCTCGTTGTTAGTTACTATATATTATTTCCTACTGACCATGGTACTGTGTTTTATGTACTGTCAGGGTGTTTATTTTTGAATACTAAATTTATAGATTGTAGTAGATGTAAACACTTCGCCTACATCAAGGTTAACAGAAGGGAAGTCTGTTCTGTTCGGGCTGTCAGGGTAATGCTGTGTCTCTAAACAAAATGCGGAGTTTTTTGCATAATTTCTTCCTGTCTTTCCGATGTCTTTTCCCGACAGAAAATTACCTGTATATAATTGTATGCCCGGTTCAGAAGTGAAAACTTCTAAAACTATGCCTGATTTAGGTGAAAAGGCTTTCGCAGCTCTCCGTTTTATTTCGCCATCTAAGACGTAGCTATGGTCATAGCCGTTCCCATACTCGAGTTGTTTATCTGTGTTGTTTATATCTTTTCCAATGGCTTTTGGGCTTCGAAAGTCAAATGCTGTGTCTGCTACCTCTGCAAGTTGCGTAAGTGGAATTTGATTTTCGTCAATCGCAACATATTGCGACGACGGAATTTCCAAAATATGATTTAGAATGTCATCATTCCCTTCTCCATTTAAGTTGAAGTAACTATGATTCGTTAAGTTAATTACCGTTTTCCGGTCTGTCTCCGCTTTATATGTGATGATAATTTCATTCTCCTCGGTCAATTCATAGGAAACATATACTTTCAAATTGCCAGGAAATCCCTCTTCGCCATCGGCTGAGGTATAATAAAAATCTACTTTCTTCTTAAATGAAACTTGTCTATCCCAAATTTGGTTATGGAAACCATTAGGCCCACCATGTAGGCTATTATTTCCATTATTCTTCTCTAGCGTAAATTGCTGGTCATCAATCGTAAAAGCTCCGTTTGCAATTCTGTTGGCAAAACGTCCTACTGTCGTCCCGTGATATTTTTCATCAGCCTCTAAATACCCCTGTATACTATCAAAGCCCAGTACCACATCCCGGAGTTCCCCTGTGTTGTCGGGCACTAAGATACTGACAATACGAGCGCCATAATCTGTAAAAGCAACTTGCATTCCCGAACGGTTCTGTAAGGTTATTAGATGGGTGTTTTTACCCCCAATATTATGTTCAAAGTTTTTAGCAGAAGGAAGTTTATAGATCATTGTTATCAAAGTATAATATTTCTAAAAATACAAAATATTAATGGCTTCAAACAAACTTATATAACTTACTTAAAGCAATCGGCGTACATATACTTTATTCCATAAAGGAGGTTTAAAGCCTTTGGTTCATAGTTTTAATAGTTTTTTCTAATCAAGACATCATCGTTTTTTTATAAAAAATAAACTGGCCCCCAAATGTATAGCTTAGTTATATAGCCTTGAAAGCTTATATTTGCAGTATAGCAAAATAGAATATAGATGAATTGGAAACAATTGCTTTCAGCTAAAAGATGGGGGTATGAAGATCGTGTAATGAGTGATCAGTTCGATGCCCGATCGGAATTTCAAAGGGATTATGATCGTTTGATTTTTTCATCTCCTTTTCGGAGGTTGCAGAACAAAACACAGGTTTTTCCTTTGCCTGGAGCAGTTTTTGTACATAATAGATTGACACATAGTCTGGAAGTAGCTAGTGTAGGGAGGTCACTTGGACGACTCTTCTATACTTTAATGAAAAAGGAAAACCCAAATATTGATAAGGAATATCCTTTTTTGCAGGAAGTTGGTAATATTGTTTCCGCAGCATGTCTTTCGCACGACCTAGGTAACCCTGCTTTTGGCCACTCCGGTGAAACGGCAATATCCACCTATTTTACACAGGGGGCAGGTCAAAAATATCAGGAGCATGTTACTCCAGAGCAATGGGAAGATCTTACACACTTTGAGGGAAATGCAAATGCATTACGGATCCTAACCCATGCTTTTAATGGTAAAGATAGTAAAGGTTTTGCGCTAACTTATTCAACACTGGCATCAATTGTGAAATATCCATGCGCAGCAGCAGATGGACATATTAAAGGAAGCCACCACCGAAAAAAGTATGGCTTTTTCGATACGGAGCTAAATACTTTTGAAAAAATAGCACAAGAGCTGGGTTTAAAGAGAGATCCAGAAAATATTAAAGGCTACGTACGTCATCCTTTAGTTTATTTAGTAGAAGCTGCCGATGATATATGTTATAATATTATTGACTTAGAGGATGCACACCATCTAAAAATCCTATCCTATGCAGAAGTTGAAGAGTTGCTTTTGCCCCTGTGTGGTGGTGGTGATTTACGTCCACGCTTGAATAGTCTGGCAGATAAAGGGAGTCGTGTTGCTTTGTTACGCGCAAAAGCTATCAATACATTGATTAACGGATGTGCAGAGGTTTTTGCTGAGAATCAAGAGCGATTTCTTAATGGAACTTTTGATAAAGCACTTATGGATGCATTGGATGAGCAGATAGTTGAGCAGATGAAAGCCATATCTAAGGTGTCGGTCAAAAAGATTTATAATGCACCTACTGTTGTGCAAATAGAGATTGCAGGCTATAAAGTTATGAATGCTTTGTTGGATGAGTTTATACCTGCTTATCTAAAAACAAACAAAATGTTATTCGATCATAAACTCGTGGCGATGATACCCGAGCAATTTCATACAGACAGTTCGGGTACGTATGAGAAGATAAGAGCGGTCTTAGATTTCGTGTCCAGTATGACGGATATTTACGCCATTGATCTATATCGAAAAATTCAAGGAATATCCATTCCGTCATTAGATTAAAATGTTAGGAGAAATCAATCCCATTGTGTTGTAGTAGCCTGTCTTTTTCAATATTCATATAATTGAAATATTAATCCTGTTTTTTTTAATATGGATTATGGTCACACTAGTAATTATGGGAAGAAAGTACAGAACAACCACAAGTTCTGTTAGGAAAAAAAAGCATACGAAGAATTAAGTACATATGAAGTTAGTCATAGCAGAAAAACCGTCAGTAGCAAGAGATTTAGCACGTGTCATGGGAGCGAAAGAAGTGATGGACGGGTATATCGCTGGAAATGGATATGCATTTACATACGCATTTGGTCATTTAGTGCAATTGTGTACTCCGCAGGCTTATGGTTATGCGACTTGGTCTGTGTCTAATTTGCCTATTATTCCTCAGGAATTTCGTTTAGAAGTAAAAAAAGTGAAGCGTGACGGCAAGCAGATTGATGATGGTGGTGCACTAAAACAATTAAATACGATTAAACACTTGCTTAGTCAAGCTGAGGAGGTGATCGTCGCAACAGATGCCGGGAGGGAAGGAGAGCTTATTTTTAGAAATATTTATTACTATTTGAACTCTAAAGTGCCGTTTAAACGCTTATGGATCTCCTCGCAGACAGATAAAGCAATTAAAGAAGGCTTCGCAAATTTAAAAGACGGTACAGAGTATGATAGTTTGTATATGTCGGCGCGTTCTCGGTCTGAATCCGACTGGTTAATTGGTATCAACGCTACACAAGCATTGACTTTAGCAGCCGGCAATAGAGGGCTATTGTCTTTAGGACGGGTGCAAACGCCTACATTGGCGATGATCTGCTCCCGTTATTTAGAAAATAAAGATTTTAAACCGCAAGCTTTTTATAAGATACAGGCCGGGTTTGAGAAGGATAATATAAGTTTTAAGGCAACGTCTGACCGTATCGATAAAAAAGAGCAGGCTGAGGGGCTGGTAAATCTGATACAAATCGGAGAATCGGCTAAAGTGCTTAAAGTCGAAGCTAAAGAAACAAAAGAACAGCCGCCTTTGCTCTTTGATCTAACCTCTTTGCAACAGGATGCGAATAAAAAATACGGTTATTCAGCAGATCAAACGCTTAGTATAGCACAGGCTTTATACGAGAAGAAAGTAATAACCTACCCACGTACAGGGTCTAGATACATCGGTGAAGATGTTTTTGAAGAAATAGATGCTTTATTTCAACACCTGGCAGACACAGCTGAGGAAAGTATATCCGTAATAAGCCGTAATCTTATCGGGGCAAAATTGAATAAACGCTCCGTGGATGATAAGAAAGTAACCGACCATCATGCTTTGTTAGTAACGGATGAAAAGCCGGGGCCAATGCCCAAAGATCAACAACATATTTATAATATGATAGCCAAGCGTATGGTCGAGAGCTTTTCGGAGGTATGCTTAAAAGACATTACCACAGTTACTATTGATGCTAAAGGAGTAGAGCTTATCGCAAAAGGTACTGTAATCAGGCAGTATGGCTGGCGTTTGTCTGCCGAGCAGGTCGAGCTTCCTGATGAAGATAAAAATAATGACGACCAGGACAATGAAAATGCGCAACTTCCGAAGCTGCTCGCAGAGGAACTATTGGAGGTGTTGTCTTTAGAGTTAGCGGAGCGCTTTACCAAAGCAAGGCCAATACATACGGAAGCTTCTTTATTAAAAGCGATGGAAACATCAGGTAAGGAAATAGAAGATGATGAAATGCGACAGGCTATGAAAGATTGTGGGTTAGGTACGCCCGCTACCCGGGCTGCAACGATAGAAACCTTGTTTCAACGTGACTACATAAAACGGGAAAAGAAAAGACTGATACCTACCGAAAAAGGACTTACAGTTTATGGTTTAGTAAAGGACCGGTCTATTGCAAAGGTAACCTTAACAGGTAAGTGGGAGCAGAAGCTGGAAGAGATGCGGGCAAATAAAGTTTCCTATGAGGTCTTTATGAAGCATATTAAGGATTATACTGCAAAGATAACAACCGAGTTGGTACAGATGCGAGTTGCTATACAGCAGGAAGAAATTAAGCCGCAACAAAAAGGAAAAATAAAATGTCCCAAGTGCCAGTCTGGTAGTGTACAGCTATACGATAAAATTGCGCAGTGCGATCATTATGCGCGAGGTTGCGATTTTAAAATATGGAGAACATTAAGTGGCGTTTTTTTAGAAGAAAAAGAAATGAAAAACCTCTTGGAAAAGGGCAAAACAACCTTGTTAAAAGGTTTAAAACCTGTTGGAGGCAATAGTCAGGATGGTTATTTGGTATTGGATAATTTTAAAGCTATTGTTCAGCCAGCATGATTTTGTTGAAATACCGTCTCCATAAAGTGGAATGAACGTCAAAAGATAGGCAAATAGATACACTGTAGAAGAACATAATAAACAAAATCATACCTTTGAGCTCAGTATGGCTACAACATTATATAATCCCTTTTTAACATTTAAATTTGATAATGCATCCTGCTTTTTATCAGGCGATGCTTTGCAATCGGATGACGAGCGTCTGCAGGTTTTTCCTGTGTGGATGATGCGTGCATTTGAATTGGAAGATAAACCTTTTAAAATGCTGGATGAGAACATTGTCACCTATAAGTCTTTGCAGTTGCCCTGTTCGGCAGATACGGCACGGGCTTTTGAAGAAGTTGAAGGAAAGGTAGAAAAGGCAATGTCTTCAGGGTATCAGGAGGTGAAACAACTGCCCGAACGTGTGTTGTTTCAATGGGTGGCCAAAATATTGTACGGTGTTGTTTTTAATGAAATACAGGCAGGCGTTCGGCAAGCCTTTTTGAGTGGTGAAGATCTGAACTTTTCACAGGCTCTTGTTCATAAATTTCGAAACCTCCATTATATGTTGCAATCTATCGTTCAACCTATGGAGTTTGAGCAAAAAAATCCTTTTAGTATTTTGATATTGCCTGTTAATAACGATAAGGATACTTTTAGCTATCGCGATGAAATCAATACATTGATATTTACTCTGCGGATGGGAGATTTTGCAGTGATAGCAACATTACAGGATAATGGCACGAATGCTATTTACCATGAAGAGGTATTAGAGAAGATAAAGGGGAAGGAATTACAGCCTATTCAGTTTGAGGAGATATGTGCACGATACTTTTATTCAGCTTATCTTTTTAACCGTTTGCCGGAGTATACATATATGGAAACACCGAATAAAGTTTTTGTCGAGCCTATGCCCCTTAATGATTGGACACTAAAGCCTATTTTTGATGAATGGCAGGCCAAAACTTATGGGCAAGTGTTAGAAAACTTTTGGAAACCTTGGGGCTTTACGCTTTTTGAGATCATAAAAAATCCAGAAAAGCCAATGAGTTTCTTGTTTGATGAAAAAGGAGATTTTATTGATAATCCTAGTCCTCAAACACCATTAGATAATTAATAAAAATCCGCTCTTGTAAAATAACAAGAGCGGATTTTTATTACAGTACTATTTGTAGCTTTAAACCTAGTGTTTAAATATGCTATTTTTACTTAAAGTTTTATTATTTTATTGTACGTAAGTATATTGTCTGTTTTTTATCGTCCAATGTTATTGTTGGAAATTGACGGTCATAATCAATAGCGATATCTCCTTGCTCTACTTGACCGCTATTGTCGGAGTCCCATTCAATAGATACGTAGTATTTTATTGCGTCGTTTACGGGGGCGGGTTGTATGAGCTGTGTATGATCTTCAGGGATATCTAAGCTAATAATCGTAGGTAATTTTGTTTCTTCAAAATTTTTCTCTGTAATTAATGTAGCTGGAGCGTCTGCCAGAAGTTCAGATATAGCGTAAAGCTGTATTTTTCCTTTAGGATTTACGACTGTCAGCTCTTCGGAAGGAATAAGTTCTATAGAAACGTTTATGGCTTTTTTCTGTTCACCTTGTTTTTCTTTCTTTTCCTGTGTATTTGTTGATGTGCAGCTACTGATTGTGATACCAAGTAAGCTGATTGCTAAAAATATTATTTTCATAAAATTTCTCTAATTAATGAATGGCTTTATTTGCTGCTTTCCCTGCATGCAAACAATATAAATCTTGTTTTATTATAGTACGTACATATAAAACGATTTGTCTTTTTAAATGCTACATTTTGTACATGTATTTTGGAATGGTTTGTAGCCCTCAAAAAAAATCTTCTTTTGCTAAATAAGACCTATTAATATAACAAAAAGGATATGATAGAGTTTTGGGTAATATATAAAAGTGTTTATTTTCTTTTTTTATTTCTTTGCGGGGCTGCTTTTGCTGTCTTAGCTTCTTCTTTTAAAAGCCGGTTGAAGTATACTATTAATCCAGAAGGGCCTATCACAGGGATAATCGCTATTATTAAGGCAAGTATTACCTGTCCTCCCGTTGCACTTTTTAATTTAAAAAGCCTGAATAACATGATACCCATTAATATAAAATGTATCGAAAGAACAATTTGTACTAAAATAACTTTATCCATAATGTGTTTTTAATATAGCTGCAAAGGTAAGGTATTTTAGATAATCTAACTGTCAAGAGTAATAGAAAGGAAATGAGCCTTTCGTTGTAAGTGAAGCCTTGATGCAGAGCATGCACCAAGGCTTTTTAGTCTCTATTATGCACATTGTTCGATGTTTTCGGTTTTATTGGCGTCTTGTAGCTCTTTTTGTTGTTGGAAATAGTCTGTCATAAAGTAATCTGTGTCCTTTGAAAATTGTGTTATATTTTTGTTTAGTATTTCTATTTCTGTCACCCCGCCAAAGAGATAATCAGAATACTTATATTGGCCTTGAGCTTTTACTAATGCGGAGAAGTGGATTTGATTATGCTTATTATGACGGACAAAAACTGAGCATAAATTGGGATAGAAAGCTTGGCAGAGATCCATCATATAGTTGAGGTTGGTGCTATGTGGGGCATAGCGTAGGTGAGTGTTTAATAGACCTAAACAAATTTGTTCTAGCGATAGGGCTAGTAGAAATATAGTGGTTTCATATTCTACTTCATAGGCAAATTCGTTAGGTAAATATTTTAAATCGTGTGCTTTCTTTTGATAATTTTTCCATTTGTTTTCTAGTTTTAACCAATCTATAGTTTCTATTTCAAGATCTCGTACGTCTTTTATATATTCCCTATCCCTATACCAACACTCTCCAGCTTGCAGTAAGTTCGTACGAAATACATCTCCCTTTTTCAGTTTCTTCTCCACCTGCTCCGGTGACTCTTGGATTAAAGTCACTTTAATCTTCTCCGGTAGTAACTGCATAACGCAGTTTTGAAGATCCATAATCGGTCTATTCTGATTGGACATAATCGCGAAGAGGTAATAATGATGAACCTCATTGTGCGACTGCAGTACATTCAGTAGGTTGCACATGCTGTCTTGATGTGTTACATAGGCAAAGCAGTACAACCCATGTATTTGCCCGTAAGTTTCCAACGCATTGTGGATAAGGTCGCGGTGGTTGTTGTTAATGTTTGTTGACTTTTCCATATCTATTTTGGTTTTAATAATTTCGGTTTGTTGATGAGATTCCTCGATAGATGAAAACTTTTCTTCTATTTCTTGTAGTAGATCTTGTTTGTAGTCCGTTATCCATTGGAGGATGCGGTCGGCTATGTCTTTGCAGAATTCAATTTTCTGAAGATCCATTATAAAATTGTTTTTGTAGCGCGAGCCGGTGTAAGCCTCTGTAAGCCTGTTGATGGCTTGTTCCTCCTCCTTGGTGCTGATCAAATTGCTCAAAACAGAATCATAAGGGCGGAAAAAATTGATATTCTGTTTCAAAGAATGCGAACGGTCTTCGACGCCCAATAATAATTTTTGGGCTACACGTAAGGATATCTCAAGCGTCTGATGCAGCATAAATGCCGCATTTGGGTAGTTTTCCTTGCTATAATAGAGATAGTATCCATCCATAAAGGCTGTGATTTTGTCCTTTTCTCTTTTTATGTATTCTCTTGTTTGTTCAAGGAGCTCGTCAGAACTGATCTCAGGAAGAATTACTGTATTTATCGGGTTGGGATTTACATAAATTCGGTTTTTAGGCTGACAATTGAGATATAAGCGGCCAAGCCCATCGTTAATTCTAGATTGTACCTCTTTGGTGTTGTAGAAGGTGAAAAAGTAGCCCTCCATAGGCAGGAGTGCGCGTGCGCATCTTTCTCGTAAAGTGCTACTGCGTTGTTTATTGTGCGTATGTACTTGTACAATTGTCTGTACTATTCCATTGCGGTTATAAGTCCATAAGAATATCTCGTCGACGGTGAGATGTTTGAAAATGATCTCGAAGTTGGATTCTAGTATTGCTGTCATGTCAATTAAAATTAGGGGTTAAAGTATGCTGCATTTTCTTTGTGGATCTGTAGAAGCGCATCCGGTAATAGGACGATAAATTCGCGGGCTATTAAATGATCCGCGCGTATATCTACATCTGCAGTATTCCTGACATCGCTGGATAAAAGTAGGTCGTCTAAGAAGTCATACCATTCGTAGAGATTCATGAAACCAAAAAAATCACAAATTAATTGTTGTGCATTGATGTTTTCTTTTTGGTTTATCCCGGTTATTTCTCCAGCGTCTTGATAATAGAAAAGTTTCTTTTTTGATGTAGCCGTCCAATTTCTTGTCTTAAGTATGCTGTATGCCGCATCTATCATCTGTGCGAGATGTAGGTAAGTAAAACCATAATCGAAGACACGGTTTTTATCCAACATGGGGCACATCGAATAGCTGAATAGAAAACCAAAATTGAGAGACCAATTAATATTCCAACTTTTAACGACGTCCTTGATAAATTCATTAGGGTCACATACGTACTCTGGAGCGAGATACCGAAGCTTTTTGATTTTGTGTGTTTTTGTTTCCATTGTTGTGTGTGGTTTGTGATTGTTATTTTTGCTAGTTTCGGCTGTACAAACTCGGGTGTAAATCGATACATGAAATCGTCTTGTCTTTATTTAATGCGTAAAGTGTAAAAGGAAGTTTTAGTAGGAAGTCCTTTTCAATAATTAAGTCATGAGAATCAATTAGATTTTCGACATGACTTTTGTCTATAGAGAGGGCGAATATTTCATCAATCAACATATTCCATCTACCGATAGTTTTTAATCCAAAAAATATTCGTAAAAAGTTTAAGCCCTCTTGCCCTTCAAAATATTCTCTTTCACTAAAGAGCATAGATTCTATTTTGAGCTTCTTAAAAGGGTTTTTGTATGGTTTTAGGTCTAATGCTATCAGTGTTATATAGGCTATCTCTACATATGTTTTCATAATTTTTATGCTCCATGAAAATGTACTTGTATCGATGTTGAGTCTTTTTTCAGTACTTATAATTAGAAGCATCTTATAAATATCTTCTTGTATGTTTTGAATGTTTCCAAATACAGTGTCAATATTCATTTCAATTGTTCTTCTGAAATTTTTTAAGTCTTTTTTACGCAGATATATGAGGTGTTTATAGCTGATCTTTGTTTCCATTGTTGTGTGTTGTTTATAATTGTTATTCCTGTTGCGTTTCTAGTTGCTCTGGTTCAGTTTTATTTATGAATTCAATCTCATCTTCGAAAGCGATTAGGTAGCTGATCTCTAGTGTTTTGATTAATGTTTGATAAATCGTGCCAGTATAGTTGGCGTATACCCCTATGTAGGAGCTGGAAGAAAGACCATATGATAACCAATCATATAGAATTTTCTGCCATTCACATAGTGTGAATATGCTTAGGCTTTCTAGTATTGCATGCAGTGGATTTTTTCTAGCTTCTGAATTGACATAATACAAGGTGCTAATTCGCCAATCTTGCTGAATACGTAAAGATTCTGTCTCAGGAAATATTGATGCGGTATTGTTGTGCTCTACACTTAATTCTAGTGTCTTGTCCTCTGATAGTTGAGACATAAAAAGTTCGATAAATGATTTTATACATGAATAAAGATATAGGAGATTTGCACCTGAATACTTGTTGCTAATTGAAGCAGACCAATATTGTTCTTCAGTTAATACCGACTCATACCAATATCGAATATCTTCACGCCATCCATGTAAATCATTCTTATCAAAAAAATCTTGCAGTGTTTTCACTGAGTAGGAGGGTAGTTTTATCCATGTGGGAATTTCTACGTTGTGTTTGAATTGAAAGTGTAATGGTGTTTCGCTGTTAGATTCTTGAACCGCTCCTATTCGCTTATGATAATTTATTGCATCTAATTCCTCTGTATGTAGTTTATGGATCGGTAAAATATAGTATGGAAATTGAAATTTTTCTTCTTGGTTATCGACATATAGAGAAAGGTATTTGACCAAATAGTGAGTCAGCTCAATAAAATTGATTAAATAAGGGTGGTAGTTGTCATCATCTAAATAATAGTAATTATCAGTTTGGTTTCGAAGAACATCATCAAGTTGTATCAGCCAATTCTCTAGCGATTGTATTTCAAAGATATATTCAAAAAATCTATCTGCTTCAGGAGATAATTCAGTCTGACGATATAACACATATGCGTATTCGATTTGCTGTATTAGGTTTTGATGAACAAATGAAGGGTCATGCATGGGATATCGTTGTTGAATAGAACCTGACGAAAGGAAGACGTAAATCTTCTCTTGCCAATGTTCTAGATCTATTCTTTTAAAGAAATAGCTTAGAAATTCCTTCGGATTCTCGATGTTTTTCTTACTTAAATACCTAAAGTGTTTCGCTTTTAGTTTTTTTTCTGTTTTTCTCATAATGTAATGATTTGGGATTATTACCTTTGAAATGTTTATAATTATCAACTTAAAGACTAACTTAAGCTTTGTTTTTTCATTTTACAAATTTATTCGGGAATAAATAATTGTAAATGAGTTTATTTAGTTCTTTTGTAGCGTTATTTTGTTTCTTAAATTGACTGCTGAGTGTGTTTTGTGGTTTTTTGTTGCAACTTTAGCTGATATTTGTTTTTGCTTTTAGTGTAACTTTGTTCTTTGTGGATGTAAATTATGTTCTTTTTAAGCTTTTATTTCTTCTGGTAAGATTGCGTTCTGGCTCGATGCGGGTTGTTAGGGCTTCTGGCTTTAAATTGTAGGCTTGCTATATGGTGTAAATAATTTTAGGGGAGAGAGGGTAGTGGTTCTGTTTCGCAGGGCGGAGGTAGTTTCTTTTTGAATATGCGTGCCTTTGGGGGTGGCGAGGTGTGTTGCTTGATAAAAGAAGTGTGTCAAATAGAATGGCTGGCACACTTCTTTAAATTTTAAAGGCTCTTGGTTATTATTTCCATCGCTTTGTCGATATCTTCAATACAAACATTTAAGTGTGGTCTAAAACGAATACTTTTTTCTCCGCATCCCAAAATAAGAAGTTTGTTCTCCTGGCAGCGGTGCACAAAATTATCACGCTGCGTAGCGGTTTCAAAATCAAAAGCCACCAATAAACCTAGTCCTCTTGCATTGCCTAGTTGCTTGTGTTTTTCTGTAAGCTTCTGCACGGCTTCCAGTAGATATTTTCCTTTTTGTTCGGCTTTTTGTACTAAATCTTCTTTCTCAATAACATTCAAAATCATTTCAAAACGTAGCATATCAATGAAATTGCCTCCGAAAGTAGAGTTGATACGGCTTGATAACTTAAAAACGTGTTCTTCAACCTTGTCAAATTTATCCCTGTTGCCAAGAATGCCGCATACCTGTGCTTTTTTTCCGAAGCAAAGTAAGTCTGGTGTAATGCCGTAATGCTGATAAGCCCACATTTTTCCAGTCATAGCCAAGCCGGTTTGTATTTCATCAAAAATTAATAATATTTCATGCTTGTCGCATAATTGACGTAAATTGAGGAAAAAGTCTTTTCTGAAATGATTGTCACCCCCTTCTGACTGTATGGGCTCTATGATAAGGCATGCTATTTCATTCGGATACAAACGTAGGGCTTCTTCTATTTGGTGCAGTGCATCTTTTTCTTTTTGAATAGTTTCGTTAATTGACTCCTCTGTCAGGGGAAATGTTAATTTGGGGTTGTCAATACGGGGCCATTTGAATTTTGGGAAATACATATACTTTCTTGGGTCATGTGTGTTGGTTAACGATAAAGTATAACCTGAACGCCCATGGAATGCCTGTTTAAAATGTATCACCTGGGATGCTTCTTTGTCTATGCCGCGAGATAGGTTTAGTCTTGTTCGCCAGTCAAAAGCCGCTTTTAGTGCATTTTCTACCGCCAGCGCACCGCCGGAAACAAAGAAGCAATAGGATAGTTCTTTTGGGATGGCTACTCTGGAGAAAGTCTGGATGACATTCCCGTACTGATAAGGATATAAATCAGAAATTGAAGGCTTGTTAATAGCCATGCGTCCTAAGAAATCTTTTTGAGCTACTATATCGGGATGATTGTAGCCGATCGGCGAGGAGGCAAACATAGAAAACATATCGAGGTATTCATCTCCGTTTCTATCAACGATGTAAGAGCCGTGTGATTGTTCGAAATCTAATTCAATCGGAAAGCCGTCCGCTAAAATATGTTTGGATAAAGTTTTTTGCAGTTCTCTCATTATAAATCAAATTGAATGCCTTGTGCTAAAGGCAGGTTGTCGCTGTAATTAATAGTGTTTGTCTGTCTGCGCATATAGGCTTTCCATGCGTCAGAGCCTGATTCCCGTCCGCCGCCTGTTTCTTTTTCGCCACCAAAAGCTCCGCCAATCTCTGCTCCTGAAGTGCCGATGTTTACGTTGGCAATGCCGCAATCGGATCCTTTCTGACTTAGGAATAATTCGGCTTCACGTAGGTTATTTGTCATGATTGCTGAAGATAAACCCTGTGCTACGCTATTTTGTAATTTGATAGCCTCTTGTACATCGCCTGAATATTTAATGAGGTATAAAATGGGAGCAAATGTTTCTGTCTGTACGATAGCATAGTGGTTTTCAACTTCGGCAATGGTTGGTGATACATAGCATCCGCTTTCGTAGTTTGGTCCTGTCAGTTGCTTGCCTTCCACTATAATTTGCCCGCCTTCTTTTTTCACCTCTTCAATAGCTCTTAAGTACATGCTTACTGCTTCTTTATCAATAAGGGGACCTATGTGGTTTTTGCTATCCAGCGGATTGCCTATCTTTAATTGTTTGTAAGCGTCGGTTAATGCGTTTTTTACAGCATTGTATATTTTTTCGTGTACGATGAGTCTTCTTGTGCTTGTACAGCGTTGTCCCGCAGTGCCTACGGCTCCAAAAACCGCCCCTATTACAGTCATTTTTAAATCTGCTTCTGGCGTTACAATAATGGCATTGTTGCCGCCTAGTTCTAAAAGAGATTTGCCTAAGCGCTTAGCGACAGTAACCGCCACTTCTTTACCCATGCGTGTAGAGCCTGTTGCTGATACTAGGCCGATGCGGTTGTCTGCAGCTAGCCATTTCCCAACAGATGAATCACCTGTTAGGAGGGAAGATATACCTTCTGGTAGTTCGTTGTTTTTTAGTACTTCAGCTAGAATTTTTTGACAGGCAATAGCGCATATTGGCGTTTTTTCACTGCCTTTCCAAATGACTACATTGCCACAAATAAGTGCGAGAGCCGTATTCCATGACCAAACTGCGACAGGGAAGTTAAATGCTGAAATAATGCCTACGATTCCTAAGGGGTGATATTGATCATACATGCGGTGTGACGGGCGTTCCGAATGTATGGTGTTTCCATACAGTTGGCGGGATTGCCCGACTGCAAAGTCGCAGATGTCAATCATTTCCTGTACTTCTCCTAAGCCTTCTTGGTAGGATTTCCCCATTTCATAAGAAACTATTTTTCCAAGAAGAGGCTTTAATTCGCGAAGTCTTTCGCCGAATTGACGGACTATTTCTCCTCGTTTTGGAGCTGGTATATTGGCCCATATTGCCTTTGCTTCCGTAGCTCTTTGTAAAATTGTTTTGTAATCATCTTGAGAAGAGGTGCTGATTTCTGCTATTTTCTGCCCATCTACAGGCGAGTAAGATTTAATTTGCTCCCCTGAGCCGAACCATGTGCTACCGCTCGATGTGCCTGCATGCGTCGATAAGATGTCTAGCGCTTTAAGTTCTTTTTCAATCATAATGTGGTTTCTTTTATTTTGTTATTTCATAAAAATAGTGAATAATATTCTTTTTATTAAATGTTTAGGTGAAAAATATTTATAATTACTATCTTGCTGTAGAATATAAATCGTGTTATGAAGCAGAATTTAGTAGATTATTATCAGCTGGATGAGTTGTTGTCTGGCGAACACCTTTTAGTAAGGGACAGTATTCGGAATTTAGCAAGTGTAGCATTTGGTGAGGGTATTGATAAATGGGCGCAGGGGCATGAAGGTATCCCTGATCTGATGCCAAAGTTGGGGGGTATGGGTGTTTTAGGGTCTTTTATTCCGCAACAGTACGGGGGCGGAGGGATGGATCAGATTTCTTATGGTATAATGATGCAAGAGTTGGAGGCGGTAGACTCATCTATTCGTTCAGCGGCGTCAGTGCAGTCTTCTTTGGTTATGTTTCCTATTTATGAATATGGGTCGGAACGGCAGAAGAATGATTTGTTGCCAAGTTTAGCAGCAGCAGAGCTGATTGGGGCTTTTGGGTTGACGGAGCCTAATCATGGCTCGAACCCGTCGGGAATGGAGACCGTGTTGAAGAAATATAAAGACGGTTATTTACTGACGGGAGCAAAAATGTGGATTACCAATGCGTCCGTTTGTGATATTGCCGTAGTTTGGGCAAAGGATGAAGAAGGGCAGATTAGAGGAGTTATTTTACGGAAAGGGATGTCGGGTTTTGCGGTGGAAGAAACTATGAATAAGTGGTCTTTGCGAGCGTCAAAGACAGGGAGTTTATATTTTGATGAAGTGTACGTGCGTGAAGAAGATTTGCTTCCTCATATAAAAAGTATGCGCGGCCCGCTTTCTTGTTTGAACTCTGCTCGTTATGGTATATCTTGGGGCGTAATCGGGGCTGCAATTGATTGTTATAATGTAGCTGTGCAGTATAGTTTGGAGCGAGAGCAGTTTGGTAAGCCTATAGCATCGTTTCAGTTGCAGCAAAAAAAGTTGGCTGAAATGTTAACGGAGATAACTAAAGCGCAGTTGCTTTCATGGCGTTTGGGGGTGTTGAAAAATGAAAATAGAGCGACTCCTCAGCAGATTTCGATGGCTAAGCGGAATAATGTGCAAATGGCTTTACAGGTGGCTCGAGAGTCTAGGCAGGTGTTGGGGGCAATGGGGATCGTTGGGGAATATCCTATCATGAGACATATGATGAATTTGGAATCTGTTATCACTTATGAAGGAACTCATGATATTCATTTGTTGATTACCGGTCAGGATATAACGGGGATGTCAGCTTTTTAAGTAATAGACTTAGCTTTTTTTTGGGGGCATCCCTTTTTTTTACTTTGTGTGCTCTTGGTCTTGGTTGGAAAACGTTGCTTTTAGTGATCTGTTTTTCACTTTCAGTGTTCCCTTTTTCGCTTTTAGTGATCTCTATTTGTGTTTTAGTGATTGGTTTTTATTGAGTAGTGATCGGTATTTTGGTTTTAGTGATCACTATTTAGCTCGAAGTGAACCCTTTGCTGCTCCATGTGATTGGTAGTTCCGAACTAGTGATTGCTTTATGTTAAGAAGTGATCACCTTTTCTTACAAAGTGATCCCTTTTTGCTACAAAGTGATCACTTGTTGGCTCATTGTGTTCACTTGTTGGCTCATTGTGATCACTTATTGTGTAAATGTGATTGCTTTTTGTTAACAGGTGATCACTGGATCGCACAAAGAAGTCGCTGAACGTGACAAAGTGATCCCTTTTAGCGGCGTTTTTCCGGTAATGTCCGATAAAGTGTGGCTTATTTTTGAAATTGCTTATAGAGGAGTGCTTTCTTTTTTCTTCTTTTTTTCATACTAAAGTGGGTGCTTTGTTCGTTATTACTGTCCAGCTGTTATTATTTAATTAAATTATTGTTCACAGGACCAGCGTTTTGCGGGCATTGTTTTTATTAAATCAATATTTATTTTGGAAGTGATGTGTTAATTTCTCTATCTTTGCACCACTCCGCAAGGGAGGGACGGTTTGAAAAGATGAAAAAAGCAGAAAGGGGACAGCGTTTAACGATGTTCAGGATGCGTTTAAGGCTTAGCCTTAGCGTTTACTTTTAACCTTTCGGAACGCTTTAAAAATAAATTTCACATTTATTTTGCAGATATCAAAAAGGTTCTTACCTTTGCAGTCCCTTCGGAAACGTAGGGTGCTGATCCCGCAAGGGGATCAGGAAAACAAAACAGACAAGTACAGATCTTCGGATCTCGAAAAATATAGCCAAAGTGCGACACGGCGGCGATTAAAGTTCTTTAAGGAAATGATCATGTAGCGTAACGAGTAGTTGTAATTAACGAAAGTTATAATAAAAACAACCTAGTCAATAGATCAGAAATAACAG
>NZ_JAPPVJ010000008.1 GCF_026711005.1 Sphingobacterium sp. UT-1RO-CII-1
AGGTGAGCTTCCAATTTTCGGTATATTCCTTTTCACCTATGACGACCTTCTTTGTCCATCCTGTTGGTGTTATTTCTATGATTACTTTGTTATCCATAGTTTCTTTCTCTTTTAGTAAATAGGGGGTTAATTCAATATTCTGCTAGTCTCTTGGTTAATAACCCAATGATTATTGTGCATTCGGTAGTCCGTTGCCTCGTATGTAATAACCTTGAATCCTAAAGGGCTAAGAACTTTCATGTCTTCATCGCTAAACCATTTTTTAAGACTTTCCAAGCTGTCCGCTACAGATAAGTACCCGACAATACCTTTGTCGTATGGCATTTCTACATTGTGGCATTGAAGCATACTAAAAGCTTTTGTGTTCATTGATCCATGAAATTCTCCATTTGGATGATACCACATGCCACCGCCATCGCTAGTACCTACTCTGTAAAACTTTTTGGAAGCATGCCTTTTTGCTCTAAAGCTGAATATTAAAAAAGGGTAATTAGCCATGTATTCAACACCGTACTTATCAACGTATAATTCTACACTTTGACCAGAAACAGTATCTGTAAAAAGAGAGCATACTCGTTTCATGCTAAGTCTGGACTTTATATTTCTAATTAGCCTTCTCATTGTCTGCCTCCGTTAGATTTAACACTTTTTTGAATTGATTAAACTTTGATAGTTCATAGTTGACATCTTCGGGGTAATAGGTAGCTTCTTTGTTCCATTCTTGGTAGCATTTTTCACAATACCATCTATTAAGAACACAAACAACATAGCCATTGAACGCAGCCTTACTACAACTATCACATATACCCATACCACAAAACTTAGTTGTCTCACTCATTGAGCAGGAAATGACTTTAAATCCTTTCTCGTTTTTAATAATTTTAGCCATTGCTTGCTTTCTTTTTTTCGTAAAACGTTATTGTTAGTTCGGCAATTGATGTGTAGAGGAGTCCATTTAATTCTGTTTGTCCAGTTCTTAAAATTTCATTCACCTTGTCTTTATACATCAAGCTCTCTCTATTTCTTAATCTTTTATTGCAGAGTATGCGTTTGTAAGAGTAGGGGATGAGGTTCATATTTTATCCTTGTTTAAGATCTCTTTAGCAAGAGATACAGTTTTGTTCATTTGAGATGTTTCAGGAGATGTAAACTCTTGTATAATTTCTCCAATAAATCTTGGTTCTGGGGTGATAAACTCGTTTATTGGTTTATTAGGATCTTTGAACATACCTGATGCATTTTTATTCTCTTGAACAATCATTTTCATCCAGTTGCTATATCCATTCGGGTCTTTAGGGTTCCAGTCTAAAGGGATTACGCTTTTTTGAATTTTAAGACTTTTGTTTCTCATGATTATTGGTTCTAATAAGAAAGCCTGATCGGGTTTAGAGAAGTGCAGTCTCCGCCCCCAATCAGGCTAAAAATATCTTATGTTTAAAATTCAGTTTCTGCACTCCTGAATTGTTGATGTTTCAAAGGTGTGAAGAATTTAAAACATAACCAAATGGTTATGTTTTAAATTTATGTAAGTACATGTGTTACAGTTAGATTAATTTACAAATAATTTATTAGGTGTAATTTTTATTGTTTCAACTAATTGGTTTATAGTTGTAAAAGTGGTTTTAGTGATAGGTTGGATACATTTATCATAGCCGCAAATATAGGGTTTATTCTTGGAAATGAAATGTTGATTTTCCTCAAAATAAAACTGACTAAAAACCTGAAGTCTTCTTTCTGCTTCAGAGAAACTAAAGCTTAGTGAAGCCGCATTTAAAATGATAATAAAACGATGTTTTTCACGTTAATTTGTCATATCTTAGAGACAGAAATTAAAAGTAATATCATTATGATTAAAAGAAGAATAGTACCTATAGCTATTTTGTTAGCGACTGTGTTCTTTTCGGCTTGTGGTGTTAGCAAAAAAGTTCACCTTGCTTTGGAGCAACAACATCGAGATTTAGGAGAGCTTTACCAGCAAGGCCAGATGGACCTCGCTGAAAGCCGGGCTAAAGTTAAAAGTCTGGAAGATCAATTAGATTACGAGCGCAAGAATAATGCTTCGTTAAAAGAAGCTTTGGCACGTTTGCAAGGCTCTTTAGATAAGAGTATAACGCAGAACACGCAAGGTAACGTGAATATTTCTAAATTGGTTGATGAAATCAATGCCTCCAACAAATATATACAGCATTTAGTGAACACTAAAAATAAGAGTGACTCTTTAAATATGGTGTTAACTAACAATCTTACACGTTCATTGAGCCGTGAGGAAATGCGCGATGTTGATGTTAAAGTATTAAAGGGGGTAGTATACATATCCTTATCTGATAATATGCTATACAGATCAGGTGGATACGAAGTATCTGAACAAGCGGGAGAGACATTAAGTAAAATTGCTAAGATCATACAAGATTATAGAGATTATGATGTATTGATCGAAGGTAATACAGACACTGACCCTATTTCGAAAACAAATATTCGTAATAATTGGGACTTGAGTACATTAAGAGCGTCTTCTGTCGTGCAAGTATTGCAAAATCAGTATGGCGTGGATCCTAAGCGTTTGACAGCAGGAGGTCGTGGGCAGTATAACCCGGTTGCTGATAACAGTACACCTGACGGTAAAGCTAGGAATAGAAGAACTCAGATTATTATTACGCCTAAACTTGATCAGTTTATGGAACTGATTGATAAAGCTCCTGAAACAACAGAAGCTAGCGAATCTGATTTTTAGCTTTTATTTCCATGCATTAGGTTGTATAAAAAAGGCGTTTGTATATATACAAACGCCTTTTTTATACAATACCAATTTTATGTAATACCAAAACAACACCTAAGGCAATTCGGGCGGTATGCTATTGTTGTTTTGTTTTTTAAGAGCTGCTGCAATTTCTCTCAGTGCTTCATTCTGCTCTCGTATAGCAGCAGTCTGATCCTGTTTGTAAGTTAAATATCTGTTTAATAATACAGATAAAACCCTGTAGAGAGCGTATAAAATGATAGCGACAAATCCGCCCCATACTATATACATGAAAATAATTCCAATACCGAACATAATTAATTGTTTTATTTCTTCAATATTACTTGTTATTTTTTAAAAAACGTATTTTTTTCTTACGCTAATAATTTTGCCTTATTTACTCCACTCTTCGAGTTTTTGAATGAGAATAGGATAACCGGGGTGTAACATATTATGACCGTAGCCCTCAAATTCATAAAGTTGTACCTCTTTATGTCCAGTAAGTTTCAACATACGATCTAGGTATGCATTTTCTTCATAGCGCCCCATCATCTCTAAATCTCTATCGCCTGTAAGCAATAGTATTCTGGGAGCATCTTTTCTTACCCAGTATAAAGGAGCAAGTCGATCTACTATAGGTTGTAACTCTTCGATACCGTTTTCTTTTCGCGCCGTAAAATGCGTGATAGCTTGTGCACTGAATGAGCCTATGCCTAAAATATCATTCGCGTCTATCTCTCGTTGTTGCAGATAGCTTTTGTCCAGTGCCAGCATCAACGCGAGGTATGCACCGGCAGAATGACCAGCAATAACTATTTTGTTTTTATCGCCGCCCACTTTTTCAACTTCTTTAAAGGCCCATTGTACTACATCAGCTGCATCGTTAATTATATCTTCGACCTTAACATGAGGGGCTAGTCTATACCCGGCACCAATTACTGCTATTTTTTTGTTCATTAATTCCGTCGGGATTGTCTTTTCTCCTTGAGTTAAGCCTCCTCCATGAAACCAGATAACTGTTGTGAAGCCCTTACTTTCGTTAGGAAAATAGAAATCAAGTTTACCTTTTTCAAGGCTATAGGAGTCTTTACCCAAAGTATAAGTGATGTCTTTTCGCAGTTCATAAGTAAGTTCTTGAGCGAAGGAGAATGATGAAATAAAAAGGAGCAGTAGGGATATTTTGATATTCATTAATGTACGAAGTTTTTGTATACCGATCAGTTAACAGGATAAAGTTAACATTTTTAAGTATATACCTTTTTCTTATTTTATTGATTTTGTTCTCTTATGTTGTTTACATCCCAAATTTGTTTGCTAAGCGTCGGTATGTTTTATTACTATTATTTATAAGTTATTAGATTGGTTGTATCCCGTAATAGCTATGCATTATTTCTTCGCCACAAAAACACTTCACTCAAAACCATTACAAGTTTTTATGCACAGAATCGGTTTTAAATTGTTGGTTGTAAGTGTGGTGGTCGATGAGGTGCAAGTTCTTTAAAAAATGCTAAGTTCATATTTTTTCGCCAGTTCGAGAATCATTCTGTAGCCCGATAGGGAGTTGCCGTGCGTGTCTAGTGCTGGGCTAAAGACCCCAATCCCAATCTCGTGAGGTACACTGGCAGTTATACCGCCGCCTACACCTGATTTACTGGGAAGCCCCACTGTCCGGGCATATTCGCCGCTGAATTCATACATACCTGCCGTCAACATCTGCGATAGGATAAGCTTAGACAGTTCTCTGTTTTTATAGGTTTTGTCTCCATCATAGCGTGTGCATTCATGGGCAAAGAAATAGCCTATTTTTGCTAAGTCTTCCGCTGTGAGTTCAATCGCACATTGTCGGAAATAATCATCTAGCTGATCTTCTTCACCTGTTATAAGGCCCGTGTTTTTCATCAAATGAAACATGCCTCTGTTGCGGTGCCCTGTTTCCTTTTCTGAATTATATACAGCTATGTTATAATTTATGGTCGGATTTTTAGTTATATAGCGCACCATATCCAAGATTTTTTCGGACGCTTCTCCTTTTACGCCTGAAATCATTGTTGTTGTTAGGATAGCACCTGCATTCATCATCGGATTAAGTGGTTTGCCCATTGTCTCTAGATTGGCGAAATGATTAAAAGGCTTGTCTGTACCAAAATAACCCATTTTGCTAAATACCGTTTCCTCTCCATTCTCCTGTACGGCTATCATTAGGGAAATGATTTTTGATATACTTTGCATCGTGAATTTTTTTTCTTTATCTCCAACACTGATGATCTTTCCGTTTTTATCAACGATGGAAAGAGCTACAGCTTCTGCTTCCATTTTGCTCAGTTCAGGAATGTAATCTGCTACTTTTCCATCTTTATAGTACTGTTTATTTGCCTCCATTATTTTCGATAAAGCTGTGGCTGTTATCGTGCTGTTGCTCTTCTCTTGTCCATATATTGCGGTAGTCGTGCTGATGATCAAGAAAAGAAGTATTGTTTTTATCTTATGTGCGGTCTGCATATTTGTAATAGCGTATGTTTTTATCTTTTATCTGAAATATCCTTGTTAGTATAATGTGCAATTTTATTTTTGTCGTTATATATATTACTTCAAACTTGTTCAATATAGACATTTCATAATATAACGGGATATAAATAGTAAAAATGCAATTATAATGAATTTTAGTTCCATTTAGATCTATGATCCGATTTTGAGTTTATTAATTTTTGTGTTTTGTAATTTTTATATAGCATTATGATCTGTTTTAGATAGTGGCATTTTTTTTGAAACGTGGGCAATAAAATGAACATAATAGTATAACCCAAAATCAATCCCTATGAAAATTGATAGTATTTTCGAGAACAATAAAGCATGGATTAAGCAGAAACTGGCCATTGATCAAAATTACTTTGTAAATTTAGCGGCTGGACAAGAACCCGAAGTTCTTTACATTGGGTGTTCTGATAGCCGTGTTACGGCGGAAGAGCTTATGGGACTTTCTACAGGGGAGGTATTTGTGCACAGAAATATTGCGAATGTTGTTCCTAATACCGATCTCAATTCTAAATCTGTTATAGAGTATGCGGTAAGCCACCTTAAAGTAAAACATATTGTAGTATGTGGACATTACAACTGTGGGGGTATACAAGCTGCTATGGAACATGAATATTTGGGTATTCTTAATCCTTGGCTAAATAATATTAGAGATGTTTACCGATTGCATCGAGATCGATTGGAAGCTATTGAGGATCTGGGCAAACGTTGTGACAAGTTGGTTGAGTTAAACGTTGCCGAGCAGTGTTTGAATGTAGCGAAGATACCCGAAGTACAACAAGCGATACTTAATCATCAATTGGCGTTACATGGTTGGGTATTTGATGTAAGAACAGGAGAATTAATCGATCTGACACAAGATTTTTTAAAAGTTGTTAAAGAAAACCAATTAAAAACAATTAAGATTTATCATGTCAAGTAGTTTGAATAGGGTACAGGCTTTCTAGGCAAGTTATATTTACTATCGTAGATGATTTACTGTTTTGGGGCTGAACTTTTTAGCTTCTTTGACGGCATGTATTAACTTTTGTAAAAGTATTTACCGTGTAATACCGTGACCTGGGATAAAAGGAAACGGTATTTTATTTTTTTAATAATCTTAGAATTTTTAATAAAAATATACCGATAGGTATATTTTTATTACTACCTTAGCTTTGGTATTTGTTCATAATAGTAATGGGTAAAGCTGAAAAGACGCGTCAATATATAATAGAAAAAACCGCTCCTTTATTTAATACTAAGGGTTATGCGGTGACGACAGTTTCCGATATTATCGAAGTAACTGGACTTACAAAAGGCAGTATTTATGGTAACTTCAGAGACAAAGATGAAGTTGTTGTCGAAGCTTATAAGTACAATGTATCTAGGTTACGTGTTGCTATGCATGCTGCTATTGTAAATGAAAGCAGTTCTTTTTTGCAATTGTTAGCCATGGTTGAATTTTATAGAAACGCTTTTGATAAAATTATGCAAGAGGGCGGTTGTCCAATGCTTAATGCTGCGACCGAATCTGATGATCATTTGTTGTTTCTTAAAGACGCCGTACAAGCTAGTTTTATAGGTTGGCATCAAAAGGTGGAAATAATTATCCAATCCGGTATTCATGATGGTAGTTTTAAAACTGATATTGAACCAGCTGCGTATGCTAGTACTTTTATGATGCTTATTGAGGGAGGAATTTTATTATCAAGAACATTGGGCAGTAATACTCATTTATCCATAGCTTTGGATCGGATTATTAGAATAATAGAAGAAGAAATTAAAAACTGATTTTTCGGTTTACCGTACAGGTCTTTTTCCGAAAAACTTGAAATATTTAAAATTGTAAAGAATGAAAAGAGTAGTAGTAACAGGCTTAGGAACAGTTAATCCGTTAGGTAATACTATAGCAGATTTTTGGAATAATGCTGTGGCCGGTAAAAGTAGCGGCGCATTAATAACCAAATTTGATGCTAGTCGATTTCGGACAAAGATCGCCTGTGAAGTAAATGGATTTTCCCCAGAGGTTTATCTGGATAGAAATGAAATTAAGCGTAGCGATCTTTTCACACAATATGCACTTTATGGGGCTGCACAGGCGATAGAAGATTCAGGGTTAGATTTTTCCACGATGGATCCATTTGATACTGGAGTTATCTGGGGTGTAGGACAAGGGGGGATGGAAACTTTTGAAAAAGAAGTAGAGGGGTATGTTTTAGGAGAATATAATCCGCGTTTTAGCCCGTTTTTTGTACCTAAGCTTATTGTAAATATGGCTTCGGGCCTTATTTCAATGAAATATGGTTTGCAAGGTATTAATTATACAACTGTTTCTGCTTGTGCCACTGCTAATACAGCTATAATGGACGCGTTTAATTACATCCGTTTAGGGAAAGCCAAGGTTATTGTTTCGGGCGGTTCAGAAGCTCCAATTACACCAGCTTCTGTTGGTGGTTTCTCGGCTATGAAGGCGATGTCTACAAGACATGATGATCCTGGAACAGCTAGTCGCCCTTTTGATCAAGATCGTGATGGTTTCGTTATGGGGGAAGGGGCAGGCGCGCTCATTTTAGAGGAATACGAACATGCTAAGAAAAGAGGGGCTAAAATATATGCCGAGTTAGTGGGAGCAGCCATGACAGCTGATGCTTATCACATGACGTCTCCACATCCAGAAGGAGTTGGAGCATCTAAAGCCATGTTACTTGCTTTAAAAGAAGCGCAATTACCAACTGAGGCGCTAGATTATTTAAATCTACACGCTACATCCACACCGGTCGGTGATATTGCCGAATTGAAAGCCGTAAATAGTGTGTTTAAGGGATCCAAGAACCTTCATGTAAGTGCTACAAAGTCTATGACGGGGCACTTGTTAGGGGCTGCCGGTGCGATAGAAGCTATTCTAAGTATTAAAAGTATAAATGAGGGCATACTTCTTCCGACCATTAATATTGAAAATCTGGATCCAGAGATTCCCGAGGGGATACAGATTGTCGTTAGCGACCCGATAGAGAAGAAAGTCAGCACGGCTATGAGTAATGCATTTGGTTTTGGGGGGCATAATGCAACCGTTCTTTTTAAGCAAATCTAGCTTCTAATAATATGTTATATCATACCGTTTTCTTTTCCAGGAAAACGGTATTTTTGTTTTATTTGCAAATGAAATATCCATGTAGTACACACTACAAAAATAGGAATGACTGTGAAGCATTATGCACACCAATTACAAGAATCTGTGCATAATATATAATTTGGATATTCCATATGGTTATTAAAAAAACAAACCGAGCTTGCGAGCTCAGGCAGTAATTATACACATATGAATTTAAAGGAAATAATTTCACAGCGTATAGGTTTGAGTACAATATCAAGCATACTTGGGTTTGTGCAAGGGAACAATCTGCGGAAACAAGAACTTTACGATTTGTGCTTTGATTCGAATGATCGAATTTCTTATCAGGCTGCTTGGATTATGACCCATTATTCATCTGCTGATAATCGTTGGTTATATACTAAGCACGATGAACTGATAAACTTGGCTATGCGGTGTGAACATATAGGAAAGCGGCGCTTGTTTCTTACCATTTTATTTAGACAACCATTCCTTGAACCTCTTCGAGCTGATTTTTTCGACTTTTGTATGCAGGGAATATTAGCACGTAAAGAACCTTTAGCCATACAATCTCTCTGTATGAAATTAGCTTATGCAATGTGCTGTACAACTCCTGAGCTACATGACGAACTACGCTCTACTATACAGTTATTAGATGGAGACCTATCACCAGCTGTACGTTCTGCAAAAAATAGCATACTGAAAGCTATGGCAAAAGGCTCAAGCTTGCAAGTGTTGTAAAATAGGTGGAATAGACATCTTTTTTAATAAAGGTTCGTTTTTTGCATGTAGTAAGATATCCAAAATAATATCATAGTTCTGGATGCCATTATATGTTAACTAATAAAACTTTTTTAGAGGACGCGAGCTGATTAATTATATAGACATAAAATATTAATTCCTGTAAATGAAAAAAGATATCGAACAAAAGTTGTTAGCGAAGAATACGAGTCCGACAAGTATGCGAATTTTGGTATATGAACTACTGGAGCAACAGCAGGTAGCCATGTCTTTATCTGATGTGGAAAGACATTTTTATAAGGCTGATCGTGTTACGATCTATAGAACATTGAAAACCTTTGAAGAGAAGGGGATTGTCCATAGTATTCAAGAAAACAACACGAGTAAATATATTCTTTGCCATGATGCATGTGATTCAAAAATGCATAATGATTCTCATTTACACTTTTACTGTAAAGTATGTCAAGAGACAACGTGCAAAGAAGAGTTTATACTTCCTTCAGTTTCAGATCACAAATATAGGATTGATGAGATTAAGCTTTTTGCAAAGGGCGTCTGTGAAAAGTGTTTGAAATAATCTTTGCAATAGCATTGCATGCTATCTCTACTTAACTTTGATAGTAACAGTTGATCAACGGTTATTTTAAAACGACTTAAACGAGCCTTTATGATAATCTGTTCAGAGTGAAGTAAGTTTTAACAAAGTACACAATTTATGAAAAAGTTAAGCACCAATAAAAACACCATATCAAAACTAACGGATACAGGTATGAAACATCAGCATAAATATGATTCTACGGGAAAGCAGCTTTGTTGTACGCTTGAGGATAAAGTCTATACAAATGCAGGCGCAAAAGAGTTAATCAGTCATACTCCTGATAAGCAACGTGTCAATCATGACCATACTGATGATGACGGGCATGACCATTCACATATAGATGAAAATAGTAGTGTTTTCAAAATGTTTTTACCAGCTATTGTTTCTTTAGTGCTCTTGCTTCTCGGTATTACCTTTGATAACTGGCTGCATCAACCTTGGTTTAACGACTGGATACGCGTTTTGTGGTATACTGCAGCTTATGTTCCTGTGGGGGTGCCTGTGCTAAGGGATGCTGTTAAAAGCATTCGAAAGGGAGATGTTTTTTCTGAATTTTTCCTAATGGGTATTGCTACCATTGGCGCATTTGCTATTGGTGAATATCCTGAAGGTGTTGCGGTTATGCTTTTTTATGCTGTAGGCGAAGTTTTTCAAACCTTAGCGGTATCTAGAGCACAGTCTAATATTAAATCCTTGCTTGATCAGCGGCCAGACGAGGTCACTGTTTTAAAAAATAATGTAGCACAAAAGGTAAAGGCCGAAACGGTAGGTCTTGACGATATTATCCAGCTCAAGCCCGGAGAGAAGTTAGGATTGGATGGAGAGTTATTGTCGGAAACAGCTTCCTTCAACACATCAGCTTTAACAGGTGAAAGCAAACCAGATACAAAGTATAAAGGAGAAACAGTATTAGCCGGTATGATCAACCTTAACACTGTTTCGGAGATAAGGGTAACGACAGCTTATATGGACAGTAAGCTTAGTAAAATATTAGAGCTTGTACAGAATGCGACATCGCAGAAAGCGCCTACCGAATTATTTATTAGAAAATTCGCTAGAATTTATACGCCTATTGTCGTTCTGCTAGCGGTTGCCATATGTGTACTTCCTTACTTTTTCATCGCTGACTATCAGTTTAAAGATTGGCTATATAGAGCGTTAATCTTTTTGGTCATCTCTTGTCCCTGTGCACTAGTTATTAGTATTCCTTTAGGTTATTTTGGTGGGATCGGTGCTGCAAGTAAAAACGGGATACTATTTAAAGGAAGTAACTTTTTAGATGCGCTGGCAGATATTCAGAATGTGGTCATGGATAAAACAGGCACAATGACCGAGGGGGTCTTTAATGTACAAGAAGTTGTCTTTGATCCGGCTTATAATAAAGAAGAAATTCTTCAGATGGTCAATGTGCTAGAAAGCCAAAGCACCCACCCTGTAGCTACTGCTATTCATGAATATGTTGGAAGCCTAAATAGTGAAATTCGTTTAGAGAATACCGAAGAAATTGCAGGGCATGGGTTAAAAACGACTGTTAATGGTAAAGATTTGTTGGTCGGTAATTTCAAACTTATGGACAAGTTTGGCGTACATTATGAAGTAGACCCTAACAGCATTGTCTACACGACTATTTCTGTTGCCTATGGTGGTGCTTTTATTGGTTATATAACAATCGCAGACCGCATCAAAGAAGATGCTCAGGACACTATAAAACAATTGCACAAATTGGGTATAAAAGCTACAATGCTTAGCGGCGATAAAAGTACAGTTGTGAAGTATGTTGCCGATAAACTAGGAATTGATCAGGCTTTTGGTGATCTGCTACCTGAAGACAAGGTCAATAAAGTAAAAGAAATTAAGGCTGGGCGCGAGAGTGTTGCTTTTGTAGGTGATGGGGTAAATGATGCGCCAGTGGTAGCTTTAAGTGATGTTGGTATTGCTATGGGCGGTTTAGGAAGTGATGCCACCATTGAAACAGCCGATGTGGTTATACAGGACGATAAGCCAAGTAAAATACCTATGGCTATATATATAGGAAAACAAACAAAAAAGATCGTTTGGCAAAATATTAGTTTAGCTTTTGGTGTTAAAGCAATTGTTCTCGTGCTTGGCGCTGGGGGCTTAGCAACAATGTGGGAGGCGGTCTTTGCAGATGTAGGGGTTGCACTGCTAGCTATTTTAAATGCTGTTAGAATACAACGGATGAAATTCTAGACAATTTTTTGACATCTTATTCAGTTATAATGCAAAAAGGTTCGAAATCCATTAGTATTTCGGCCTTTTTGCATTATAACTGTAAAATTGTTCGTTGTCGTCAAAGTTAGATTTTTTGCTCTCGTGAGCAGATTTCCATTATGTTTATCCCTTGCATTTTTGTTACGTAAATGCTAAATAAAAGTTAATCTTATTTATATTTGCAAATTAATCAACTATTGGCTGTGCACGTTACTATCCAAATTATTTAGCTTTTTATGTTTATTTTTAAGAGGTTTTTGTCAACCTACTTGGCGATGGTTTTCTTCGTGGCCGTGCATGCTCAAAAAATCAGTTCAGATTCCCTGAAAATCGAGGTTTTAGGTCTTAATGATAAAAACCAGCATGAACAATCTATTCTAATCCTTGATCGAGTAATTGCCAATTCAAAATCTACATCTAATGACGTTTATCAAGCTTATTTACTACGTTCATTAACCTACAAAAGTCTTTACAATTATACTGGGGCACTGATTAATTTGGACCTAGCAGAAAAAGCTGCGAAAGGAAGTGACTTTGCTAAAGAAGCCAGTAGCCGTGTCCTTATCGAGAAGATTTTTATTTATTTTGATACGAAAAGAAACGAAGATTTTGATACTGCATTGCAACAGGTGACACCCGAACACTTGCAATACATTGACAGCGAAACGCGCGCTTTTTATGAATGTATTATGGGGCATTTGGAGATGCGTAAAGGTAATTACTCTGCTGCTGATGATTTTTTTGACGCTTGTATTGCGCTTTTGGAAAAAGAAAACCCCAAGCATCTTCCCATCATATATAAAGTAAAGGTAGAGCTCTATAACTTAATGAATCAACAGCAAAAAGCGATTGCTGCTTATGAAACAGGTATGTCCTATGCTGAACAGTTTGGAATAGATATTTATAAAATCACGATGTTGGAGACTATTATTTATTTCTATGCCAGCAACGGTCGCTATGAGGAAGCTTATTTGGCTCAGCTTGAAGTTACCAAGCAGCGTAGAAAATATGATGCAGCCAATCGTAGTGGGCAGTTGAATAATTTAGAGAAAGAGCTACAGCAACAGAGAAATGATATAGAGCTAAAGAATAAAAAAAATATGGGTGTTGTGCTCGTTGCTGTTATCGTACTGCTATTAGCCTTGTTATTTGTTCTTTTCAAGTTCTTTCAGTCGAATAAGCAACGGAGGATCTTGATGGAAAAAGAAGTGGAGCATATGCGGGCACGATTAGAATTTTATATTAAACAGTCAAGTGATGGTAAGCCGGGTGATAATCTTTCTCTGAATTTAGAAAAGTACGATCTTAAAGATAGGCATATACAGATTATCCAATTAATTCGGGAGGGCAAAACAAATAAAGAGATAGGAGGGATACTTTTCATTTCGGAAAATACGGTTAAATATCATTTGAAGGTTATTTATGAAATATTAAATATCGATAGTCGTTCATCACTTCTAAAGAGAAAAGATACCGGTCTTTAATATGCTTTGCACAGTTGCCAGTTTTAAACAATTGCCTTATTAGGTGAGGGGCCAACTTAAACTATATCCAAGTAAATTTTTTTTGCTTAGTTTAGTCTGCAGATATTCTGTAGATCAATAATTTCACGAATTGTTGTACACTCCGTGAATTACTGTTGTTTTAGAGAATATTGTTTTGATCCTTAATTTTTTTTAACGATTCACATAATTAATTGATATTTTTTGATATTTGGCTAGAAGATTGTATCATTATCTTCTCAGTGAAGGTATGTTTGGAAAAACTCAGAAATACGGACGAACAATGATATTGAAAGAAAACAACAGCGGTAATTACTATATAAAGCACCTGATCACTGGAGTTTTTTCAGTGTTGCTAACTATAGGGTATGCGCAGGAGCAGGAAAAGCAGCAGAAAGATACGCGGCAAGGCAGTGAACAGCATGCAGGGCAAGCCCCAGTTATGGAATCCATTGACGTGGTGCGTGATTACCGGCCAATGTTGGCTGATGCCGTAAAGGTGCGCCGAAGCCCAGAGATGGATATCAACCGGCAAGCAATTGACATGGAATTGCGCTATATAGCCGCTGCTACATATTTTGAAAGGAATAGGTTCAAACAAGCTTATAACGATGAGTTGCTCAAACGCCACCCCAATGCTTCGCGTAATAATATTGATAATTACAGAATCAGTTATTTGGCCTACGGAGCAGGGGAATACCCACGTGCGACTTCTATTTTGGAGAAGGTGGAAACTTCTGACGCCTATTATCAAGGCTCCTTAATTACCTTGGGGCATATCGCCTTAGAAACCGGCAATAAACAACGTGCACGAGATTTTTTTGTCAAAGCGATGAAACTAAACCTTGATCCGCTTTTAAAAGAGGATGCGGTGTTTAACTATGCTAAGACTTTACAGGAGTTGGATTCTACCAGTGCTGCACTAGACGTCCTCCAACAGTATCTTAGTAAGAAATATGTAGGGAGAACTCCTGGTGACAAAAAACCAGAAAGTGCAGAAGAACTTTCGATCGAAGTTTTGTTGGGTACAAGTAACTTCCATGCCGGGGTGAGCCTGCTAGAATCGTTAAACAACCGTGGGCGCCAAAGTGATATGACCTATCAAAGGGCAACGTATTACCGTGGTTTAGAGTTTTATAACGAGCGTGCTTTTGAAAACAGCATATCGATGTTTATGCGATCTGAAAAATTTCCAATCGATGCAGAAATGGCAGCTTTGGCGACGTATTGGAAAGCAGAAGCGATGTACGAAGTGCGCAAATACAAGGAGGCAGTTGAAAACTTTTCCCAATTTCTTAGCTTGCCCGTCGCTCGCCGCACCGATGTATATAGTTTTGCGCATTATGCGTTAGCTTATGCGGCATTCCGAAGCAATAGCTTTAACATGGCAGCTGAGTATTTCGAGCGCTTTCTGGCAAGCGAGGGTAAATCGCTAGAAGCAAGTGTGCGTTATGATGTGATTGCCCGTTTGGGAGATTCGTATTTGAGTGTGCGAAATTACGGACAAGCCAAACGGCATTATGAAGAGTTAATTAAAAGTAAAGCTCCGAATCAGGACTATGCTTTCTTCCAACGCGGTATTATCCAAGGGTTGCAAGGCGATAATGAAGCGAAGATTAGCACGCTCTCATCGGTTGTAAAACAATTCCCGAACTC
Source organism: Sphingobacterium sp. UT-1RO-CII-1 (assembly GCF_026711005.1). Classification (GTDB taxonomy): domain Bacteria; phylum Bacteroidota; class Bacteroidia; order Sphingobacteriales; family Sphingobacteriaceae; genus Sphingobacterium. Next base: position 15,090 of record NZ_JAPPVJ010000008.1, read on the forward strand.
GAACTATGCGGATGATGTGGCTTTTGAAATTCCCTATACGTATTTTACTATGGGAGATTACGACACCGCGATCGAAGGGCTGCAACAGATGGTCAAACGTTACCCTAGAAGCAGTTATGTTCCCCGCGCACTGATGACCATTGGCCTTGTACAATACAATAAGGGGGATGCTGAAGCAGCAAAGGCTTCTTTTCAGAAGATCGTAGAAGAATATGCTACCACGGATGAAGCAGCTCAGGCGCTTCGTTCCATTGAAAATATTTATATAGACGAGGGAGATGCTACGGGTTATATTCATTATGCGCTCGGCGCCAATCTCAAAAATCTGAGTCCAGCAGAGCAGGATAACTTGATTTTCCAGACAGCCTATTCTCTGTTTGGAAAAAGACAGTACGGGCCTGCTGTGGAAGCTGTCAATGCATACTTTGATAAATTTCCAAAAGCCAGACAGGAAAAGCATGCCCGTTATATTCGCGGGGTGAGTTTGTACCATACCGGACACCCGCAGGAAGCACTGCATGATCTGAATATTATCCTGAACGACTGGACGAGCAAATACACGGAGAATACTTTACTGACGGCGGTGGCTTTATACATGGATCTTGGACAGTACAATGAAGCTATCGTGCATCTTAAAAAGCTGGAAATTAACTCTGAATTTAAAGACAACTATAGTTTTGCGTTAACCAACCTGATGGTCTGTTATTATGAAATCGGAGATTTCGATCAAGTGGCCAAGTATGTACAATTGATCAAGAATTCGGCTCGATCATCCGAAGAAGACATAGCCAAAGCACATTTGTACAGTGCACGAGCTTTGTTAAAAGAAGGAAACAAGACATCTGCCATGAAAGAGTTCAATGCAGCGACAATGAAGAGCCAATTGGCGGTTGGTGCAGAGGCGCGTTATCGTATGGCGCAGCTGCAATATGACAATAAGCAATATGACAAAGCCCAGGAAACAGCTTTTGATGTCGTCAATAATATGGAAGAGCAGGACTACTGGGTAGCGAGAAGTTTTATCTTGCTTGCAGATACCTATTCTGCCAAAGGCAATAAACTTCAGGCGAAGAGCACGTTGGAAAGTGTTATTGAAAATTATGACGAAGATGATGATATCATTCCTGCAGCAAAAGAACGCTTAAAGAAATTGAACATGAAATAACAGGCTCGTCTCGTAATGTCATTTATGACGCGCAATCTGGGCTATCTATCCATGGAGTTCTGTAGTCAACTAATATTATTTTCTGCAGAGCCCATAAATATGGCATTTTGTATGGCTTTATTTTTCATGCGATGTTTTTTTGAGTCTGTTGTAGCTGCAGGTTGATTTGGCCAGTTTGATAGATGGAGAAAGAACCGCTAGATATTTTTAAACACAGTGATATATTCCATACAGTATCTGATCCGATGATTAATGATTCTTACATAGCCATGTTGTCTTATGTTTTTAGAGCAATAACCTACTATTCCTGTCCAACCGCTGTATATTTCACGTTTAAATCTTACTTTCTAAGATGTGAGCTCACATCTTAGAAGGCTATGTCTAGTAAACGAACAGCGACTGTGAGAGATTTCGTTGCTAGCTGCAAAAACCTGCTCATATACACGTCTTACAACTATGTTCTGGTAGTATAAATAGCCGCTAATGCTGAGAATATGGTCATTCGCGCAGCATACATAGCCGCTAACGTAACATACTTAGCTCATTTTGTGATTACATGGCCTTGTTGTAATGTGTAAATCAGCCTATGTATGTTGTTTTTGCCGTCAATGTTTTTTACATAGGGCTTGTTGTCTTGATGTTTGTGGGGTGGTGTAATTACAAAAACGGCCAAACGTTGCAAAATGGGGCAAAGAATTATTCATTGAGGGCTAAGTATGTTGACTTAGCAGACAAAATAGTATACATAGCCGGCTAAGTCATTATACTTGGCCGTTCATGTAAAGGCCTTACTGTTCATGTATGTCTTCAAAATGGACCATTTAGTAGAGATAGTCTCTTTTTAAGTCTGTTTTATCATGTTGTTAACACTCTTTGAACAGCGATTCAATTATAACTATATTACTCCTTTTAGAGATAAATATCTCCTAACATTTTTGTTTTCGTTTAGCACAATATTATGTTTTTTTTATAATTGGTTTGCATCTGATTTAGGGGGTAATAATCCTCAAAACCAAGAGTATAGATCTGAACAATACTACTAATATAAGGATTGAAGAAACAATCGCTCTGGCTACTGTTACCAATAAAGGCCGCCATCAACCATTACATGTTTGCGGGGAGAATTCTGTTTATATAGGGCAGACTACATCTTTGGTAGGATAAAAAAGAAAAGCACAAGTAGGGGGTATAGGATAAAGAAAATGCTTGTAGTAATAATAAGCCACCTATAACTTTTTTCCAAAAATTCTTGAGCTTTTGCTTCACTAATTTCTATTATGTTTCTTGCCTTTATCACATAATAGAGAGCCAAAGCTCCTGTAAAGGGAAAGCAGAGAAAAAGTAGTAATGAGAGAATCAAATATACTGTACTCGTTTTTTTTATATCCATTCCTTTTTTTATAAACAATTAATAAAATCTGCTAGAACCCATCCAATTGTACAAGCTTCTGAAAATATATTTGCTATATCAAAAGTAATTTCTTTCCAATTACCTTGGTTTTAAAAAACTTTATATTCGTTATTGGTAGCGTTCTAAATAAGTGACAAAGGCGATAATTTTCTATAGCAATGATTGTTACATTTAATTTGTTGAAAATCAATCTACAGCCATGATAAATATACAGATTTTTTTTCAGACTCTATCCCCGATATCCATATCTGGCTGATATCTTATTATACTGTCATATAAAAAAGAGGTTGGATCCATGTATTAAAGAGTTGCACTTTGAATGCGAAGAAATTTAACTTCTCGCTATGGCAATATCTTTCGTTATATGCGTGCGTTCTACAAAAGGCGTTTAAGCCGTGTAGAAATAAGATTCTACCACTAGCTGTTTGTCTCACTATATGTGGCGATAAATAAACTTTCTTTTTAAAAGAATGGCATTCATTTGTTGTTGTTTGCTTTTATCACAAATGTACCTTTTACACGAGTTGATTTAAATAGATATAAAACCCATGTGATTCCCAAAATCATCGTTCTAAAAAAAGCTATATATTCTTTAGGTGTAATCACTTGTTGTTTGAAAATTATGAAAGCTATCATTGTATCTAATAACACAAATACCACTTGTACGATCAGTGTCATTAATATAGTTTGTGGAAAGATATCACGTTTTTTTATCAATAAGTAGAGGCAATATCCGTACATAAAGAGCAAGAAAGTATTAATAATAAACTCAAAAATTAATAGAGAACCAAATAGTATTTGTGAAATACCGAGGTGGGCACCCCATGTGCTCCATACCGATTCGTCGAATAAATAGAGGGTTATTGAGCTAAAGAAGATACTAAATAAACTTAAACAAAGAAAAATCGCAAGTACAATTAACCATCCCCCTATGGAGTTATAGCTTGGGCTATCGTATAGATATATTATTGATGTTGCTGTTCGTCTATGATAGAATTTAAAAATTATCCAGGTGAACAAGCAGAGTAATGCTATAAATGATATTGTTGGCCAACTGTTTACTTGGTTTTGCGTTTTCGATCCTATTATAAAGCCATCGTTATTTATATAAACTGCACTAGAGAAAATATTGTCTAAATCCGAAAAATCTTCTATAAACTCTTGGGTTTGATTTTCTTTCACGTAAGTGTCGTGAAAGCCTAACCTGAAAGCTATTTTTAATGTATCGTTGCTTACTGTAATACTTTTGCCATAATGATAGCTATCCCTAGAGACAAAAATATTACCTTTAATATTTGGAGCATTTACGCCGTCAGGGTTAACTATGTAAACATCATGCTCTAGCATTAATGGGTATTCTAATACGATGGGTGTTGTACGAGCTTCTATTATTTCTGGAACATATTGGCTCAAACCTGTTGCATATACTGACACTGCTAATCTATTGGTTAGCTTTTCCACCTCTGCTATTTTTTCAACCTTGTAAGACTCCTTTATGCGCAATATATTGTTGAGCTTATCATCTTCAATATTCAGTGGAGATAACTTCTTTATTTGTTTATAAAAGTTTTGATAATATTCAAGGTTAGATTTTTCAATTTTATTTTTCGCTATCTGTGTTAGTTGAATTCTTATGATATCAGCGCTTGATCCTGAGTGTGTTGTGAGAACATTTAAGGTGGCTGCCCCATTTTTCTCAAGTATAAAACGTTCTTCAATGCGGGTTTTACCTGATACAATTTTCTCCGTACTGTGTATTTCCCCTCCTGGTTCTATATGAAGTACTTTTCCGTAGAAGGGAAAATAACGTTTACTTATATGGCCGCCTTGGTTGCTAATAGTAGGGTCTATGTATTGTCCACGATCATTAACCATAAGATAAACTACCATATGATTGAAAGCACCGGGTGAGGGTAAATAAGCTTCTAGATTATATTCCTCTAGAGAATTTACAAGCACAAGTTTGGTCTGTATTCCCTTATGTCTTAGCATGGTGGACATTAATACAGATTTGTCTTTGCAATCACCATATCTTTGGGAAAATACCTGTTCTGGCAGATTCGCTTTATGCGAATACTCGCCAACTTCAACACCCATATATCGGATTTCGTTCTGTACGAAATCAGCAACTTCTCTGACGTAGGCCATAGAATCTCCTTGTGCCCTTTGCCATAGCTCATCTGCAAACTCATGCAGCCTTCCTTTGGTAGATAAGTTTGGTATTGGATTGATCTCGTCTGCCCATTTTGCGACATCTGCCCATTTCTCAAATTCGGAACACTCAATACGTTGTCTAGTTGGGTACCATGCAGGTGTATTAAAATCATGTGGAATATGTTCCGTATTTGTCTCTTCCCAATAGTAGCTTATGGCAGAGCCCAAATCCTGTTCTTTAGGGGGAGCTGCTCCTAGAAAAGTTTTAAAATAAAGTTTACGATGCTTAGGAACAATATAGTTGATATGTATAGCTCCAGTAGGTTCGAGCCCCTGTAATAGATAGCTGTCATAAAAAGATCCTTTAAATACAGGATTGAAACCTTTTATTGAAAAAGAGAGTACAATTTTATCATTCTTTCTGAGATCATCTATTAATAGATATGCAGAATAAGTGCCGTTATATATAAATCGAGATAATTCAGTCTCATATGCCATCAATTTAAATTTCTGTAAGTCCAGTCGATCAAGTTTTTCTCCATCACGTAGGACATATAATTCATGTAAAATTAATGTTTGGTATTGAGGAACAAAGCTAATGTGAACTTGCCCCGCACTTTCTGCACCAGTATTTTCTGTCAAAACCTTTTTGGTGCGGTAGAATTTTGTTTCTGTATTTAGATCGACTTGATATTCCGTAGACTCTAAGTAGTAACCATCATTTATATCCTGTAGGTCAGGTATTTTGGGTTGCAAGTTTGTTGGGCGTATCCAGTTAGGTACAGGCTTTTTTGTTAATGATGGACTTTCTGCAAAGCATATTATTTGTAATAAAATACAAAAAACAGTAACTGTAATGGTCTTAATAAATTTCATCGGTTCAATTAGCTAGATAACGAATATAATAATAACCTTTATGATAAAAAAATGTCACAAAGTATAGTTTCTAAATAGTAAGATATTTGGGTAGTCTTCACTTTTTCTTACGACTGCAGTATGCTCGTAGGCTCATCCTTGGGTGTTCCTTGGGTTGTTGCTGTGTGGTGGTAGTGTTAAGCAAGGGTCTGTATGGGGAATGTGCTGGAAGTGCTACTGTTTTGCTACAATGTATCACTCGGTCTCAGCACGGAGATGACTCGGAGTCAATACGGAATCGATAGCTCTGAGACGCATTTTCGACTGGTTTTACATGCCTTTATCAAACATACATGAAAATACTAACTTTGTGTACATCAAGTTTATAATTATTTTTTATATATCTTATAGAGTCCCTCAGTTTAAATTTTCCGTACTTGAAACAGTATATTACCTCTTCCTTCTCTTCGCTCGGAAATCTTTATTTTTCCATTCTTTCCGAGCTGGTTTTAATCTGTGAAAAAGGAATATATCCCCTGTAGGGATGTCGTTATAGTCTTCCCAGATGTCACACATGGCACAGCCCAATATGTAAGCCGATGATTGATTAGTTGCGGTACATCTGTTCAATAGATATTGGTCGAAGAAAGATTCACTACCTTCAATCAGGTTGCCGTTTTTGTCAAAGATACGGATAGCACTGTCGTTTGTTTGCAATGTAGACCATAGCGAGGCAAAAGATTGGATTTCTTGAGCATTCATTTCCTCAAAGTTAGGTGCTATATCTAGTAGATTTTGCATATTCATAACTACTTCACTATCCATCAGTTTAGAGTCTGTGTCATCCTTCTTTTTTCAGCACTTTTTTGTAGCGGATATCGACCTGCTCGTCCGTAGGTATAGCGGTAGGGAAGAGGTCCCAGGTTTTTCCAATTTACATTACTTTTATGGGTTTTAGAAATTAAATTTTACTCCGATTAAAGTTTGTCTTGGCCGTATATGAAAAACACTTTGGTAAAGATAAAAATCTGTAAAACTTGAGCTAATATATCTATCTTCGTTAAATAAGTTTATCATTCTAAATTCTATATCAATTTTACTTCTTTCAAATGTGTATCTGTAACTGAGGTCTGCGTAAAAATTGTTTTTATCAGCATTGAAAAAATTATTAAAATAATGTTCAAAGCTCATTCCAATATATTGATTTTTTTTAGGATAAATATTTATTTTCAGACCTTCTGAAAGAATACTGGTATTCTTTCGTTTTTGATTGGTGGTTTTATTCGAATTGAATATTGTTTCTACATTGTATTCAGTCGTGATCCATTCATAAAATCTGGTGTTAAATTTGAGATTTGGTTTTATAGTTTGGTTCTTTGCCTTAACGATCATTAAATTTATCAATTGATCTGCTGCCCCTATTTGTATGTCTGCACCAACAGAGATAGTAGTCTTTATTGGACTATAGTATTTGCTGATTTTTGAATTTAAAGTATGGTTTATGTTCCTGTTTTCTCCTTGAATGGCTGTAAGCGTAATGCTTCCATCGTCCTTTACAGTATTACCAACAAGGTATGGCAACAGATTGTTTGAAAATAGATAGAAGGTGCTGAAAAATAATGATTTGATAGGATTACGATAATTCAAACCTATGTTAAAAGTTTGTGACACTTTGCGATCTATAGGGTAATTCATACTTTGTAATGTACGGTAATTCGTCATCATATAACCAAAAAATGTCGACTCTGCATTTTGAAATTCACTGTTATACCCGAGCCCAACAATGGCCCGCCAATAAGGACTTAAGTTATACCTAGCAACGAACTTTGGGTTTATCACTGTACCAGAAGTGGCCGGTCGTCTTTCTGCTCTGATTATCTCATTTAATTTTATTTGTTGAAATGATACAGGTAACTGTAGACTTAGATCCCAATCAAGGTGTTTATAGGCGAAAGTCGGTTGCAGATAAACTCTATAATTAGTGCTTTTAAGATCATTCGTAAACTGATCTTGTAAAACCTCCTTGTCACTAAATAGCTGACTTTCCGTATTTCGCGAAACTACATTAAATCCTAATTTAGCACCTATTGTAAAGCGTTTTATCTTACCTGTATATTCTAAGTAGTTGTTTGTTTGGAATATCTTTTTTTCAGCGTCCTGTTCGAGGTTAAGACTGTCAACATCGCTATTAATCGCGTCAGCAAATTTACCAGGATAAACAGAAAGTTGCTGAGGTGTTCTATTTAAATTTAGAAATGAATAAAAGGTAAATAACTGTCCTCTAATTGGGGTAATCCATTTTAGCTGATTAGTAATTGCATAGTATGGATTTTGAAGGTTTTGTTGAATAGTAGACTCCCCTAAATACAATTCACCTTTTTGCCTATCTAAGTTGATTTCAGTTTTAAGACTATTTTTAAAAAAACTGTTTTTTGTATTTCTTTGCGCAGTTAAATTAGCTTGTATATCCCGCACGAAGACTTTATTATAGATACTTTCGTTAACGGATAGTTCTCCTTCCGGAAGAAAATAAGTAGTAATATTTTCTCCATGCTGTTTTTGAAAATCGTGAAGATAAGATATGTTTAATCTCAGTTCCGTATTATCTTTAAGTCTAGAAAGAAAGTTAGCGGTAGCCATATGGACATTGTTGTCCAAAAATCTTTTACTGGGAATATTAGGCAACATTGGTGATGTTAACGACAGCAGATCTTTTTTTTGTGTTGAGTTCTCAAATTGCTCTAATAAATCCTCAATGGTTAAGGTCTTCAGTTCCTTTCCTACATCTATTCCTGTATTATTTGTTTGGTATGATATTATGGCTTGTTGGTTTCTCTTAAATAGCATAGGCGTCAAATTCGCTTCCCATAAGAGAGGTTTTGCGCCCGAAGCTAGATTGACCACTCCAGTTACAGTGATATCTTCCTTTAACCTGATGTTTAGTGAGGCACGATCACTGGTAATAAGACTGTCAAGTACACGTATTGGTTGGTGGTTTTCGAGAATTTCAACACTTGAAACTGTTTTGTATGGTAAGTTATTGTTGGCAAGATTATATTTACCTTCCAATAGATCCATTCCTTCGATATAGTATTTTTCTATTGGCCGCCCTTGATATAGCACTCGACCATCTGAAAGAACGTCAATTCCGGGAAGTTTTGATAGAACATCGCCAATGCTTCGATCTTTCTGTTCAGCAAAGCTATTTACATCGTAGGATAAAGTGTCTCCCCTTTGAGAGATTGGTCGTTTATTTTCCACTATCACTTCTTCGATAATAGTTGACTGAAAATTCAATATTCTGGCTTTTATTTTCAATTGTTTGGCTTGAAAAGGCATAATTCATTTTTCTGGCGTTAATTTGGAGAGGACCAGGTATACTTTTGTCAATTTTGATTGAAAACTCTCCATTTTCTCCTGTAACAGTAAAATTTATTAAGTTTTTGTCGTTGCCAAGAATAGTTATGTTTGTTCCTCCGAGAGGGGCACCATCGGCTGAAATCACTTTACCATTAATATGATTCTGGGCGTAGCTTAAAAATGAAAATAAAAGAAAAAGCGAACAAAGGCTCGCTCGAATAAGATACATTAACGATTTTTCTACTTTACTAGTCACGCGTTAACTCTATTGGATTGTTGCGGGATTTATTCCGTTCTCTATGGTTTCTATCGTATTTTTCATAAGCTTCTTGAGAGAGTTGAATCCCAGGATTCATTAATATTAAAGATGGTTTTTCTTTTATCTTATCCTCAAACTCTGCTAGTTCTTTTTTTGAAATCGTTTTGTAGTTTTCATGTCTAGCTAAGTAGTAGTCATAATTTTTTAAATTAGAAATACCTACTACTTCGAAATTGTATTCATTATTGCTATCCTGCAGTTGTAATATCATTCCGGGTAAGCCTTTAAATTTGTAAGGCCCATCAGAAAATGGTATTTCTTGTGCAAAATAGGCAGTATATTCTCTTCCCTTATATTTTGCAGTTGCTTTTGAGCAATTATATCCCAGAATATCTTTGTTATCGTTATGGACTTGCCAATTTATCTGTGAATCTTCTTCTTCTAAAGCAAATTTAAATGTTGTATAATCATGAAAAGACTTAATTTTATTATTTGAAAAGTTTTTGACTATTGTATATCGAAACTGAGTTTTGGGAGTTTGCATCAGACTGTTTGGATTATCTGAATTCAAAATGGAATCTTTAATATGTGTTGATTCGCTTCTAAATACAGATTGTTCCTCTGAAATATCTAGAAAAAAAAACTCAGTTTCAATACGATTAAAGTTGTTAGAGTCTGGTTTGTAGTCTAAGCGAAAAATAAATCTCTTTTCTAAATTTTTAACAATTTGGGAACTCGAGTGAAGTGAAACCAGCAATGATAAAATTAATAAGCAGATTCTCATATTTAAGATGTTTAATTATTTCTGGATTTTCTTGGTTTTATGTATGTAGAAGCCGATCAACTGTTTGATTTTTATTGAATGTGTTTTTTATTAAGAAATCTAACTTGGGCATTGTATTTCACCTAAGAAAGCCAAATCGTTAGTCAAGTAATCTACTATGATTTGGTGTACCTCTTCTATATTATAGTTTTCTAGTGGAAATTCGGCCAACTTTAGCCACGGTGTTTTCGAATTATATTCTATATCCAACCTATCCGGATTACAAATACTAACGCAGCAGACTTCTTTTTTAATGTCTACATAAAAAAACAACATGGAGGGCATGAATTCAGGAGAATGATTACCAACCAAAATATAAGGCGCTTCTATATTTATATTAATCCACGCAGGTGTCGCAACTATATATTCGATGGTATCATCGCTATCGTATAAGATGCTATTAGGGTTATTGCTTAAAACGCTAAAAAGCATGTTTTTATGAGTGATTAGTGGCTCCAGCAGTTTATCTAATCTGGTTATTTCCTCTTCAATGTTATTTCTGAACTTTAGTGCCAGTTTTTCACATTTATCTTGATGCTTTAGGAGATAATTCTTTAGGCGGTTTTTAACTTTTTTCTCTTTTTCGGGACTACTTTTATACATAGACAATACTACTTGCTGCTCATCAAAAAGTTTGTTTGCCGCTTTTAGTTTCTGATCGGTTTTTTCAAAAGCCTGGCTTATTTCATTTAAAAGTTCTTGTCTCATAGTTTTTATTTTAATTGGCTGTTTATGAGTGTTTTATTCTGTAATTGTCTTAATATACACATTTTTGTGATAAGTTTTATTTTTACTCAGTTATTTCTTAATAAGGTTCAGTGTTCGGAGTTTTATTTTATCATCTCATTATCTTACCATTCTGCTGTAATATGTTTATGCAATAGCAACATAAGCAGTTTAAGGCAGGGTGGTCCAATGACCTCCGTTATAGACAGCTATTATTAGAGAGTATTAGATGATCGAAAATTATAGGTTTTTCTTTAATGTAACGAAGTGGTTTTTGATAGTTAAGATTTATAAATGACTGCTAGTAGACTTGAGAAATATTTTATACACAGTTTATATGTGAAATTCTTTTAGATAATGTTGGATGTGTAATTCCTCCTTTAGATACTTCTCCAGCAGTTAAGTTATCTAACTTTTGCAAAGCACTTATAAGATTATGGGGACCGTTTATTTTTGCAGCAAATTTATCAGCTGATAATTCAAATCTATATTGTACTTTACCAGGCAAATACCATAATAATAATCCCATTAAACAGCCCGTAATGAAAACTGATGCTAAGTCGATAACAAAATGGACGTCTGTAAAAAGTACAGTTCGCATCTGAAATAAAAAACCAGAAAAAACAGTAAGAATTAATACTACAATATAAAGCTTAAATAAATGATTGCGCTTTAGATGCCCAACTTCGTGTAAGAGAATACTCTGTAGTTCTTCTTTTGTTAAATTATCTAAAAGCGGTTTTGTAATTAAAATAGTCTTGGAGAAAGGGAAAATTCCTGTTGCATAAGCGTTAATCTCCGGTGTATCAACGATCTTGATTGAATATTTTTTTATTAATTCTTGTGAATCTTTATCAGGGTTTTGAAAATGAAATATATTGTGTTTTTTTATCAAGTATTGAATAGGTTTGAAAACATAAAAATAAGTTGGAAAAAGAGAGAGGACAAGTGTGGTAATCAGTAAAGAACTAAAGCCTTTTAGCAAATAGGTAGATAAAAACCCAAAGATCAAAAACAGTAAACCGACAATAATACTTTCGAAAAATAAATCTCGGACACTAAATTTAAGTTCAAATGGAGTCTCTACTTTATAATATTTCGATATGCAAAAAACAGCAATAAACCGAACAATATATATCGCTATTGATAAAGCTACTCCAATAAAAAAGTAATGTATTGTATTCATTTTTCTGATTTTAATTGTGAGCGAACTTCTTAAATACCATGTTGTCTTTTTTATAATAACCTACCTATAAAAAAACGTGGAATAACACTTATTGGGGAATAAAAAGTCTATATTAATGACAATATAGACTTTTCCTATCAAATATATCCTGTGTTTTTAATGACAGACTTAGAGTATGGAAAAGAAAGACGCTATGTGTGTTGCTTCAACTTTGTTATAGGCTGGCACAACTAGTATGTAAATTATAGGCTATATTGTGTTGCACCCCGTGTTTTTTCAAAGCAGAATCATCTTATTTGCTATAGTATACTGATTGATATTAGTGCCGAGTATACAGCAAAAGTCATGGATGCTAAAGAAATCTTGTGTGGTCAGAAATAGAGAAGATTGGGGAATGCAATAGAATTATCGTTTAAATAATTAATAGTACTAAACTATTAAAAGAAAATAATAAATTGTAGTGTTATAATATTACAGCAGGAGCTACCTAATATACTTGCCCGTATGTCGTTTGCTAAATAAGCTTTAAAAATAATTTGCTTATCTTTTTTCAATATTGGAAAAAAGGTCTTGGGATGTTTACCTGCGTGATGAAGTTCTAAAAAAATGACTTAGGAATTTCTCTTCTGTGAAAATATGCTGTACAATAATTGTCGATAATAACTTTATTAGGATGTTCATTTAAAGTCGTCATATTCTTTATTCCAATTCCTGCGCCAGCATCACTTTTTCCTCATACATATTTTGTTTAAAATCAGCTATTGTAAATCCGAATTGTTTACGATGAAAATAAAAGTAAAAATCAAAAGAACCACCAACTATTCCTTTTTCAGGAATATAGACAAACCTGTCAATACCTCTATCTATTTCATAAAAATATGTTGGTTCATGCCAATCTGTATATGTCCAAAATTGATACGCCCAATAGCCATTATATTCAAACTTTTTGGATAAAAACTCTCTTCTATCTCTAAGTCTATCAAAGCTGGAATAGGGGACTGACCAAGTTTCCAAAGGAAAAACCTCATCCTTAAATTGCTCGTGGAAAACTTTTTTAAAAGATGTGATGGTAACAGGCTTCTGTAGTATATTAATTGTTCCATAGAAATTAGGGAAAATATCTGTTCGGTTGCGGACTGCAAAAAATTGTAAAAGGCAGTGTTTTGCAGCAAAATACTTGTCGTTTTTTTTTAAGACTAAGATGTATTCATTAAAAAACTTTGTTTTTTCGCCATATAACTTATCAAATCGTTGAAAGAGAGAAATTTCCTTTAAATCGAAAAGCTCTTTTGTTGTTAGGAGATTCTCTTTTATAATTTCTTGCTCAATTTCTTCCCAGTTTTCTGTATTTTCAAAGTCAGGTAAAATCGAAAAAAGTATAATATCCTGTAACTCTGGCCTGACAGCTGTAGAAAGTATATTATAGAGCTCTACCTTTCCTTGGTAGCCGTATGTATCTTCTGTGTTTAATACATATTTTCTTATATCGTATTTTGGGCTATCTTCTTCAATAACAAAATATTTTGGCACCCCAAAAGATAAAGTAGAAATAAGAATTAAAAAGAAGGTGAAAATGAACCTTGTTTTTTTATTGAGTTGATATGCATGGTGTACCATATATTGAATTTCTGTAGTTTGTATTAATTATACCAACTTTTGCCATAATTTTTGCATCATAAAGAGTAATAGTATTATTGAACGAAATTATTGCAAGAGCTAAATCATCAATATATTCTCCCATATCCTGAGGGTCAAACAGATATTTAGGCATCGTTGTATTCTGTTAAATTAGGCTCTCCATAAGAATTTAAATGAATGGACTAAAAATAAGGATTTTACGCTATTGTTACCAAACTATCAGTCTTTTCATTTTTCTATACTTTCATGTTATGACTTGATTCGATGTGAGCCATGAACCAGTTTGTCTAGTTTTACATAAAGTTTTTGCAGGTAGCTATCTCGTAGCGCACCAAATGCTTTCGTAACATAGACGAAGAGCTTGACTAAATTATGAGAAAGGAGGCACCAATAAATTTTCATAAAACAAATTAAGCTTTTGTTTGTTAACTGGTTAATAATCAGTTTTAATTAAAATCTATAAATCATGAAAAAATTAAAAAGTTTAAAAGTTTGTTTACTTGTACTTTTTACTGTTGTAGGGAGTACATTTTTCTCGCCTGTGAGTGGTAGTTCTTCGCTATACCAAACAAATACTGTTATAGTTATTCCAACAAGTAGTGTAGGGATAAACTTAGTGGTAACTGTTCAGAATAATACTATGCACTCTAATCTTTCTCCGTACACTTATACGATGCATGTAACGGGAAGTGGGGGACATCCTTCCGGATTTTTCATAGCATCTGGTTCGATAGATCCTTCGCCTTCAGTAGTGAGGTGTAGCGGTGTTTCTCTAGTTGTAGCCACAGAAAGTGGGCCTGCGCTTACTGTTACTATCGATGATGGCAATTATTACCCTATGTAGTGGTGAGAAAATTTAAAGAAGTAGGGAGCAACTTACTTCTTTAAATTTTTTAAACCTTTCCATATTCCCGACTCCACCAAGGGGTAAATCTACTTCTTAGATCTTTTAAAGTTTTCCGTACGTATCTTTTACAAAAAAGAAGCTCTAACATGTTGAACTTTTTAGCGTAGGTTGCTTCAACTTTGTTATAGACTGGCACAACTAGTATGTAAATTATGAGTTATATTGTGTTGAACCCCATATTTTCTCAATGTAGAATCGTCTTATTTGCCATAATATACTGATTGATATTAGTGTCGAGTATACAGCAAAAGTCATGGATTCTAAAGATATTTTCTTGCGGTCAGAAATAAAGAAGATTGGGGAATGCAATAGAATTATCTTTTAGATAACTAATAGTAACAAACCCTCAAAAGAAAATAATAAATTGTAGTGTGATAATGTATTTAAAGTTTAGTATTACAGTGTTTTATGTGCGTGTTTGCGTGGTTCTAGGAAATCTTTCACTATTTCCAGTGATAATACTAAAACGCCAAAACAATTGCTTCAATGCCTTTAATAAAAAAAATAGAGAAGACGGACATTAAAACATAAGTTAGTGTCAGTATGTTATCTTTTTTTGTTGGAGTAAAATCAAATAGGGGACTTTTACCATCTACTTTCGATATTTGCATTTATAGTAAGAAGCAGCTGGCATGATTGTCAGGCGCTTTTTTATTTATTTTTTACTTTTTGCTTAACCTTTTTGGCAATGCTCATCATTTCACATCTAAAGCGCTGTCATGTTATTTAACCGTTTGATTCTATTTCTTATCGCTTAAAAACGCCTACTCGCCGAAGTTAAAAAGGGGTTGGTCGAAAAAAAATGACAAGATACTTATATCTTCCTTTCTTAGTCGATAAATATAACATTAATCATTAAAACATGAGAAGATTACTACTTTATCTAACACTATTGTTTTCTTTACATGCCTGTAGCAAGATCGAGGTTCCCTTGGAGGATTTTGGACAAGATGAGCTTGGGTCAGTGAAGGAGTTTTTCAAAAAGGACAGTACGGCCTATTACGCAGGTAATCGACCTAATTACAATTTTAGACAGTCCTTGCAAAGGATCATTCTTTGGGAACGAGCTTATAGACAAAATAATAAAGTATTTGTTCCGGTGCGGCTAAGGCTTTCCGAAGGCATGACCACGGACGAGAGTGAAGGGTGGTTACCCCATCGGGTAGTTCTTGCCACGTACAAAGATAGTGTGACGGGCGATTATAACTATGAGATGATTACCCTTTTGAGTGATAGCCTGTCGAGCACAAGGAGTTTCACGGGCACAGTATTACTAGAGGACTTTTTTAAAGGGGATGTGAAAGTTGCGAAATATGCACACAATGAAAGGGTTCTGGGGACTCAGCATCCTGCGGCAGAAGGGATGATTACCACTTCCACAAGCAGTGACTGCGCATGGGTAAAAGTAGGGTCGGTGTGTGTAGGTGATATAAATAATGGAGGAGCTCCTGATATATGTGGGGATCGGCTTGAACTGCAGTGCAACCCCATAGATCAGGAGAGCACAATCGATGATTACTTTGGAGGAAATGGTGAAGGTGGGGGTAGCACAGGTGGAGGGAACGATGGTAATAACGCTGGCGATCCAAATC
Organism: Sphingobacterium sp. UT-1RO-CII-1; assembly: GCF_026711005.1. Classification (GTDB taxonomy): domain Bacteria; phylum Bacteroidota; class Bacteroidia; order Sphingobacteriales; family Sphingobacteriaceae; genus Sphingobacterium. The sequence continues at coordinate 31,166 of NZ_JAPPVJ010000008.1, forward strand.
CGATGGATAAAACCGACGACGACTGTGATGCCGCTACCAAGGCTAATAAGTTGCTGGCCAAGCAGGCTGTTATAGATCTTATCAGCAGGATAAAGGGAAAGAATGTGGAGTGGGGAGCATATCTCATTTCAAACAACCCCAACATGCCGAATTCGTTTGCCGTGGGTACAGAATTTGAAGGGGAAGGGAACAGTATCAACATCAGTCCAAGATGGGATCAAACAAATGGTTATCATATGGGTTTTATCCATAACCATCCAAGTGGTAGCGCACCAAGTCCATCTGATGTCTATAACGCTGCACATTCATTGAACCAGATGTACAATAATCCTTCGGTTTCCAATATTCAGCTTACCAACTATATTGATAACTTTGCATCTATAGTGGTCAGCAATGGTTATATTTATACGATTACCATTAAACATGCCCGCAATTTTAGTTATATGAGGGATGCATTCTTTGACAAGAAAATCCAAGAAAAGGAGAATACAAAATACAGAGAATCTGTTAACGAATATTTAGAAAACATATTTCAACCGACACCTGCAGATTACCAAGCCGCTGGAGAACATGCCCTGCTTAAACTGTACGGTAATGAAATCAACCTGAGTAAACAAAAAATAGGCGAAACGAATAGCAATAAAACCATTAAACGTGACGGAAAAAATAAAGTCAAATCAAATAAACCCTGTTAAAATGAATGTTATGAAAAAAACAATATATATCCTATTACTGTCTCTGTTAACTGCAGTACCTTGTGTAGCCCAACAGCAGGTATTAAACCATATTTCCAATGAATATATTCTTGAGGCGAATGAGCTAAAGGCCGTTACTGCTGTTAACCAGCTAAAAAACACCATTTATAACAAACAATTTGGTGAAAGTCATCCTGCTCAAGTTGAGGAAATAAATGAAAGGACTGCTTATTTTAAAATCTTCTCTAAAAAGAATGCATCCTCAGCCGAGGAAGGACTTTTAAAAGTTTGGCATCTAAAAAATGCAGGCAGTACAACTCCAATTGAAGAAATTGTCAACAGTTTTTATAAAATATTACGGATAGACGATAATCCAGCAGACTATATCATTGACTACGCCAAAGACTCAACTATTGATGGCGGATTCTTTTTCAATAAAAAACACAATGGTATATATATATATACAAAATCACGATTAACAAAGAATTTTTTATATGCTTATGTTGAAATCCATCTGACACCGGAACAAAAAATAGCCTTTGCGAAGGATTTTATATTGAAAACGAAGTTTAAATAGTTTATGAGATTTAGGACTGTCATAGTGTTGTTGTCATTTTTGTTGGTCATAGTTTGTATGCCCAACAACAGGTATTGAACTATATTTCCAATGAATATATCCTTGCGGCTAATGAGTTGAAGACCGTTACTGCTGTTAACCAGCTAAAAAACACCATTTATAATAAACAATTTGGTGAAAGTCACCCTGCTCAAGTTGAGGAAATAAATGAAAGGACTGCTTATTTTAAAGTCTTCTATAAAAAGAATGCGTCCTCAGACGAGGAAGGGCTTTTAAAAGTTTGACACCTAAGAAACACCGGCAGTACAACTCCAATTGAAGAAATTGTCAACAGTTTTTATAAAATAAAACGGATAGACGATGATCCAGCAGATTATATCATTGACTACGCGAAAGACTCAACTATTGATGGCGGATTCTTTTTCAATAAAAAGCACAATGGGTTTTATATACCGGATTATATCATTAAAGTTGAAAGGTCTGGAATCATTATTATCTAAAATGTATTGTGTAAATATATAATTTATCTAGCTTTTAGTTACTTAAGTTAATTTACTTCTTTTTTTACTATCTTTATTTAATTAAATAATCTTAATTATGAGTCAGTTAACCAAAAGAAGTGTGCCGTTTAGGAAAAGCGATGAGCTTCTCAAGGCTATTTTTGAAGAGAACTTTCCCGACTTTCTCCGCTTTATGTATCCTGAAGCAGATACTATGTTTGATTTCGAAAAAGGGCTTACCTTTATGGACAAAGAGCTGCTCGAGATCATGCCTGACCGAGAACGTAAAAAGGGTAGGCGTATCGCTGACCTTTTAGTGAAAGTGTATCTGAAAGACGGAACCCAGAAGTGGATCTTAGCGCATACCGAGATCGAAGGAGGCAATGATGATGGTTTTCCGTACCGCATGTTTCAGTACCATTACCGGCTTTTGGATCGGTATCGTGTACCGGTGGAAACCATTGCTGTATTTACAGGCGGACCTGCGCAGGGCCGGCCTGGCGAATATAGCTATTTTGTATTCGGCACTTCACTGACGTTCCGTTATCTTACCTATCAGATCTTTGACCATCAGGAAGATGAGCTTCTTGTTATGGACAATATTTTTGCGTATATTGTACTGGCTTGTCAGAAAGCACTTTCGGAAAATAAGATTGCTGAAGAGGAGCTTGCTGAGCAGCGGAGTACGATAGCGCGTGCGCTAATCGAGACCAATAAATATAGTAAAGATCGTATAATGAGCTTTTTAGTGTTTTTAAAAAGTTTTCTTTTTATACGAGATAAGGATTTAAATAGTAATTTTGATCAATACATTTATCAAGTGACAGGAGGCACAATACAAATGGGTGTAATAGAAACAATCAAAAGACAGGAAAGAGAAAAAGGCCTGCAGGCTGGACTGGAAAAAGGAATGCAGACCGGACTGGAAAAAGGAAAAGCTGATGGAAAAAGAGAAGAAGCTATCGCTATCGCTTTAGAATTTAAGAAAATGGGGTTGCCTATTGATGATATTGCTAAAGGTACGGGCTTATCTATAGAAGAGATAGAAAAGCTCTAACGAGAGCATCAGCAAAAAAATATACATAGCCGTTCAGTTTACTGAATGGCTTTTTTTTGGTCATATCCGTCCTACGAACTACATGTTAATTGATTTATTGAAGTTTTGAGGATAAACCTCCTTTAAGTTTCATGGCAAGTTTTAAAAACACCCAATTTCTCTAGGTCTTGTCATAAACAGCTAAAACAATTGCTTCATCATATTTAATTAGCTATCCTGTTTTCTGTGAGAAATAGCTTGTGTTGTAAAAGAGTATTAGAAGTATATTTTGGAAACAAAGACTAAAAAATTATATATAGCGTGCAAAAAAAAAGTATGTAGAAAGGCTGTTTCTTTTCTTTCGAGGAAGATTATAAAAAATATTGCCAAGACTAAACCAATGCCAAATGCATAAATCATATTGTACAAGGAGTAAGTGTGCGATAAAGAAAATAGTGTGGCGGAAATTGAAAAATGAAGATGCCATGAATTCTTTAAATTATGTATCCTACGTAAACCTTTTATAACCAAATACTGAAATAAAAATGTTTCTATAAATGGGGCTATTATAGTAACTAAAATAAAGGTTTTAAAGCCTTCTAGCCCACTTGTTTCGCGAGTGATTTCTCCTAGGTTATAGTCATTCTTCAATAATACAGAAAATGAGTACCCTAGAATTACGGCGTATATTAAAATAGAAATAATGGCTAATAAATACAAAGCTATTGTATTTACCTTCATTAATTTTCCGACAAGTGTATTCATAGCTATTTACAAAACATCTTTATTAATAGGAGTGCTGAAAGCGCTTAATTTATCTTTTTTTTGCAATTGTAGGCTGAAAATCTATTATTAATATTACTTGCATTGTGTAACTTATTGGTAATTAGTGCGGTTGTGATGCCTCCTAATAATAGACCACTAATATCATTATAATCAAATGTACCAGGGAAAAAGTTAAATATTTGGAATATTTCCAACCCGATATATACACTAAGAATTAATATAATGTCAAAGAAATAATTAGTGATTGGTTTGTTTCTAACTAACAACAGTAGGAAATAAACACCTGGAACAAATATTAAATTATTTCCAATATCAGCAAGACCATAATCCATAATTTTATTTTTATAAATGTAAGGCCTATATACAGAATTTAATAAGTAACCAATAAATAAAAAGAGTATGGTGAGTACTAAATACGACTTTTTCATTAGATTTTTAATTGTTAATATACGTGTATATGGATTCTTGTACCAAGCGTTTAAACTTGGTACAAGAATGTTTTATATTAGGGCCTTGCTCCCCCGTGATGACCATAGGGTGTGTTTTTGGCTGTTTCCCAATTACTAGCTATAGCATTCTCACATGCTTGAACAATATGTCCTAAGACAGTTGCAGTTCCGTAATGTTTCCATTCTGTCATGGTTTTATCACCGAAAATACCACCACCAGAAGTATCTATAAGTTCATCATATGATAAGTCAATTAATTTGTTTGATAGATTTGCTTTCATAATCACCTTATCTTTTTGTAGCGTTTTTCCCATCTCTATATCCTTCATTAGCGACTTCTACCATTTTATCATAATTATTTATGGTCTCAAATATAAATCCCCCCACTAAAATGGCTGTTATAGATGCAAGAATAAAGCCACCATCTATTTCTAACAATTCGTTACATTTCAGGGGTTGCAAACCAAATTTTGTTATATCCAAATTATTCATTTTTGTTAAATATTAAAAATTAGTTCCTACTCTTTTAAAGATTTTCGGATTTCTCTTTTCGTTGATCAACGTTACTAAATTATTGTTGTTCACTACACAAAAAAAGTAGTGAAGCACATTTGGAAAAATCTGTATCAAACTAAGTGTATGGTAGTGAGATTTTTATTGTTCGGAGATTGCAGAGTGGACTTTTTTAAAACTCTAGTGTGCTATTGTATTTGGCTGTTTTAATCTGTCGAATTTGGTTTCTAATAGATACTATTATTACTTTCTAACTGATTTGTAATCCATCTGCAATATAAGAATTCATATAGCTCTACTTGGCGTTAAGGAGTATATTTCTCCTTACTTCAGATGTAACATATGTAGAAGCTCTTATTTGCCCACTACGATAAGAGCTTCTTATTAACCAGCTTGTCAACATATTTTAGATGGCAAGTTTTAAAAACACCCAATTTCTCTAGGTCTTGTCATAAACTGCCAAAACAATTGCTTCAATGCCTTTAATAAAAAAAATAGAGAAGACGGACATTAAAACATAAGTTAGTGTCAGTATGTTATCTTTTTTTGTTGGAGTAAACTCAAATAGTGGGCTTTTACCATCTACCTTCGATATTTGCATTTTTTTATAGAGAAGATATGAAAGTCCCTTCCAAATAGAAAATAATAAAAAAAACACAAAAATGTATTTAGTTAATTGTCCAGATGTATTTGGGATGTGAAAAATATTCCTTGTAAAGGATAGTAAACCAATGATATATAAAGAGCCAACAGCTAAAGAACCAAAGCAACCAAGTAATACCATCTGTGCCCTAATCCATGGTGTTTCTTCATCGTGTTTTGAATAAAATAAAAAAGTAACGTAATATATTTTATAGATAAATAGTTGCATTTTCAATTATTAAATCTAATTATTTTGAGCTTGTAAAGGCTGTAAGTACTTGTAATCCATTCTCCTCTAGTTGTATTTTTATATAGCGATTTCTTTGTTATGAATAGTTTACAATAAAGGCCAATAGGTTGACAAACGAATGTACGCCACAAACAGCTAAATAAGCTAAGAATGTATTTTCTTTTCTCAATAAGGCATAATAGCTCCCAAGTGTGAGCCCTACAGGTAAAACAAAGATCATATAATGGAAACTATAGGTGTGGCATATCGAAAACACTACAGAAGAAACAATTACAGCAAATATAATAGACTTTTGCAATCTCATCATTATTTCGATTCCTAAAAACTGAAATATAAATGTCTCTATTAAAGGGGCTATCAGAATCATATTCATAAGCCTTCCAAACAGTTTAGTACTGGGAATATGTTGGATGTGGTCAAAGGTTTGAGGAGAAAATAAATTAATAATTGCGCTTGATATAATTTGAGCAAGGACCGCCAACGCTAAAAAAGCAAAAAAAAGAATAAGTTTATTTTTAAACATCAAAGTTATGTTAAATATATGCATGCTGATGGCTGCAAATTAAAGATATTACAGCTATTAGCATATAAAATTATCAAAATATTACGGTCTTGCTCCTCCGTAATGCCCGTATGGCGTGCTGTCCCATCCAGAAGAGGTAAATTGTTTAGGGTCATTCATGAATTCGCTAAGCAAATACTCTCCAAATTTTTCTAATAACTATAATGCAATTCCTCCCTGAAGTTCTACCAATTCTTTTGTCTCCAACTCCTGAACATTAAATTTTGTTACATTCAAACTATTCATTTTTGTTAAATATTAAAAATTAGTTCCTACCCTTTTAAAAATTTTCGGATTTCTCTTTTCGTTGATCAACGTTACTAAATTATTGTTGTTCACTATACAAAAAAAGTAGTGAAGCACATTTGGGAAAATATGTATAAAATTAATAGTGTATGGTAGTGAGATTTTTATTGTTCGGAGATTGCAGAGTGGACTTTTTTAAAACTCTAGTATGCTATTGTATTTGGCTGTTTTAATCTGTCGAATTTGGTTTCTAATAGATACTATATATTACTTTCTAACTGATTGTCGGGCAAAACGAAGCAGGTTAGTTTTACTTTTTTGTGGGATGAAGTCAATGATTAGAAACTAAGTCAATCTTTCGAGATCTGTACTTAAATTTTTAAGATAGTATTGTGTTTTTTGGAAGTGGTTAAAAGTCTAGTAGGTCATCCACGGTTACATCGAGAGCTCTGGCTAACTTATATAAGTTATATGCAGTAGGATTAGCACCTTCCAACTCATATCTATTGATAAACTGTTTGTCTTTTCCAATTTTGTGAGCTAATTGTTCTTGGGTTAATCCCGACTTTGTTCTTAGTTCAAATATCTTCGACCCTAACTTATCTTTAAATTCTTGTTGTGTGATTTCCTTCATGAATCGAATCTCATGAAAAAAGATTTACATAAAGTCATCATATATGTTGACTTTATGAAAGTATTTATTATCTTTGATTAGTAATTTTAAATAATGATTATGATTTGATAAATTTGATGCACCATAAATACTATGATATAAAGTAGGTGCTCACTTTAAAGTGCCTCTAAAAGCGAAACGAACGTAGGAAATTCAGTTGGAAGCTAAGAGAGCAAGTGAGCGCCTGGTAAGATACCCTTTGGATTATTAATTCATAGGCACCAGGCCTTCTTGTTTTGCTTCCTTGTTAATTACTTATTTAATTATAAGAATTAACAGAGTTGTTCTAAGTTATTTAGAACTACTCCCCAGTATTTCCTACCTGGGTGTGCGTTTCGCTTAGCAAGTTAGGCCTGGCCCTTTAGGGGGCAGTTCTTTCTTGGATACATGAGGCTTTGAGGAACAAAGCCATATGAAAAAACAATTTCTTCAAAACATTTTTTGCCCTCCAGAATAATGGGGTTTCGTAGTCTATTTGCTAGACTACGATGATGTATTCCTATGGAAGAGGGCGCCCTGATATAGGATTTTTATTTTTTATAAACCATTTATGAATTTTATAAATCTATGTTACTATGATGCGATTTTTACGCAAAAGGGATAGGTACGCCCTTTCAAAACCTATAAAGAAATATTATTACCAGTCTTTATATAGCTTTCAATGTTTGTTGCTGTCTCTCAGCACAATTTATTATCAGTTTAGTTGTAATGTTCAGGAGTCCCGCGCCCGCGGGACAACTGGCGAAGGTGGGAGAGGCAAGAAACCAGCAGTCATGAAGCCGTCATGGAGCATGGCTAGTGTAATGTGTTTTAATACACTCCTTATACACTGTTACTACTTCGAGCATACTTGGCTAATACTTAGGCCATACACTAAGAGCGCTTCGGCTAGGGTAGCCGGGGTGTTCGGCCTTGCTTCGAAATTGGGTCGTACTTTGGTACACATTTGTTCGACTGGTGTTCGACTGCTGTTCGAGTGTTGTTCGAGTGCTGTTCGAGTGCGAGTCGAAGCCCAGTCGAAGGCGAGTCGAAGAGCACCCGAAGGATTGTCGAACAAGTGTCGAAGCCGACTCGAAGCCCAGTCGAAGGACTGTCGAAGAGCACTCGAAGGATTGTCGAACAACTCCCGAAGCCGAGTCGAAGAATTGGCGAATAGATTGCCACGTTTTGCTTGCAAGAACGGGAAAGTTATGAATGATCTCTATATGAATCTGTTGATTTTAAGGTGGTTTGAGTCGATTTGCGAAGGGGTTAGGGGTAAAGTGGAGTCTATGTTAATTAAAAATAAAAGGAGCTCTCAAAACGGCTTAAATGAAGCGGGTGGTTTTCTGTTTGACAAAGAAAGTGTGCAAAGAGCTCAAAGCCTTGAATGCGCATCTAAATTTCCAGTCAGTCGCCTAAATCTCAAAACGGGAACGAAGCTATCCCAGTATAAATTTTCGATTTTCGGGACAAGCGGAACGAAGAGAAGTGACGATATTAAAAGACCTATGGTCTATGTCTTACAGCTTATAGCGATATTTTGTGTGCTGTTTAGTTTTGCTTCCGCTATGGAAGCGCAGGCTCAGGAGCCCCGCCCTGGCGGGGCGACTGGTACAAGCGGTAAGAAAGGTATAAGAGACTGTTCTCTATCTATAAAGGTTTTTTCTCGTATACTTTTTTTTACTGTATTTATGTTATTAACGGGAGGTATCGTGAGCGGGCAATTTTATAAACCTACAGAAGCTACGTTGAGAAAGGGTGATTTTTTGACCGATAAACTATCGAAAATTAAACATCAAAGTATCGATATGAAAACTGGTGAGCTTGGAGAAATAATGCTTGAAGATTATCAGGATAAGCTTGTTATTCTTGACTTTTGGGCAAGTTGGTGTGGCCCTTGCCGTGCGTCATTAAAAAAAATGGATAGGTTGTTAAGAGACTTAGATAAATCTGATGTTTTGATTCTGGGGGTTAATTACGAGTCGCCTGACCAGATCAACCGTATACGAGATCAACTTGCATTAGGATTTAAAAGTATATATGCAGATACGATTTTATCAAAAGTATTTCCACACGTAGGCATTCCGCATATGGTGTGGATAAACCGGGGAGAGGTCATTGCTATGCCCAAACATCAATATGTGGACTTAGCTACAGTACAATCAGCCTTAACGACAGGGGAAATACAAATGCCTGAAGTTCTGAACGATAAGATACTTAACCCAGATGAGGAGATGTTTGCTGGCGAAAATGGAAGAGCACAGCTGATTTATCAGAATGGCGAATTGCAAGTGTATGCAGAAAATACTTTTTATATCTATGAAGGTATTAAAAGAAAAGAAACAACTGATTCAATTATATTTTATGGTAATAATTTAAGGCCCATAGAAGTTTTACACTACGCATATAAGAATGAGCTTTTCTTCCCTTACAAGAGGTACCCCAGCGGGTTTTATATGTTGGATAAGTATGTAAATGTTACTGAATTTGACGCTTTGGATAGATTAGGACTTAAATTGTCTTTCGAAAGGGGGAAATATAAAGAGGGGATGGAAAGTGATAAGTTAAGGGAATTATTTGCGGGGTATATGCAGGGGCATCTCGGGCTACAATGTGAGTTGATACCTACCGCAGAAGTAAGTTATGCCGTGTTAAAGAATAAGAAGCCGATATTATATGTGGAAAATAAACTACAATCCACGAAGGATAAGGTGAAAACTTATCTGGATATTGATTCGGTTAGACATTATGAATGTTTACCATTCGGTAGTCATTTTATCAATGCGGTAGGGCTTCGTTTAAAAAAGATACAAGACTTAGCTATTTCAGTAGCAGAAGTAGAAGATCAATCGGGAGTGCGACCAGATTTAGCGGTAGATTTTAAACTTCCGTTAAACTTCGGGAGTTTGCAGGAACTGAATGTAGCGCTAGAAGAATATGGTCTAGTTGTAGAGATTGCAAAAGAGCGAGCGAAAAAGTTATTGATTACAGGTAAGGAAGGAGGAAAAGATGTATAGGTCTTTTTTACTGGTAGCAGTATGTAGCTTGTTTTTTCTTTCTGTTTCGGCACAGTCAATAATTAGAGGGAAAGTACTGTCTAGCGATGGACTTCCTATCGATCGTGCGACAGTGGTATCTCTATTTAGCAAAAAGAAGACAGCGACGGATAGTAAGGGTGTTTTTGCAATAGGAGTGTTTTTAGGTGAAGATTCTTTGCGCTTTACGGCTTTAGGGTATAACTCGAAGTTGATAGCTGTGCCTGCTAAGATTCAAGACGATATCATTATCCGATTAGATAAGGATGCTACGGCTATTGAAGCAGTTGAGGTTGTTAGTACAGGTTATTATGAGTTGCCAAAGGAACGGCTTACTGGTTCTTTTGAACATGTTAGTGAGAAGCAGTTGCAAGAGTCGGTACACCCGAATATAATTGGCCGTTTAGAAGGGGTAGTGAGTGGGCTACAGTTTGATAGGAGCGAGCAGACAAGAGAAGAGACTGGCGGGTTTAATATTCGTGTAAGAGGCTTGAGCACTATTGATGCAGATCGGACACCACTTATTATATGGGATGGTTTTCCATTTGAGGGTAACATAGAGGATATTAACCCAGATGTAGTAGCGAATGTGACTGTACTGAAAGATGCTGCCGCAAGTAGTATATGGGGGGCAAGGGCAGGGAATGGCGTCATAGTAATTGAGTCGAAAAATGGAAGAGAGGGGAAAACAACGATCAATTATAGCGCAAACATGGGTATACAGCAGAAACCGAATCTTTTTTACAGCCCTAATAAACTGGATGCACACGAGGTTATGGAAAGTCAGAAAAAACTATTTTTGAATGGAGCTTATACAGAGCGTATTCAAACAATGTTACCAAATTATGTGGAGCTATTAATAGCACAAAGAGATGGTCTTATTAGTGAGCAGGAGTTTGCAAAGCAAGAAGCAAGGTTTTTAGCTACAGATTTAAGGGATGAAGCAAGCAAATATTTGTATAGGAACCAATTGAATCAGCAGCATAATTTGAGCTTGTCTGGCGGTGGAAAAGGTTATCGTTACCATATTTCGGGATTTTATCAAGGAGAAAAAGCTGCTATTAAAGGAAATGAGAGTAATAATGTGGGCTTTAATATCAACAATCAGTTCAATTTATTTAAGGGAAATGAGCTAAGCTTGGGCGTGAACTATGCACGGCAACATGTAAGTTTGAATGGTGTACCTTTCAATGAATTAGGCTACTCGGGATACGGACCGGATATCTATGATCAGTTAGTGACAGAAAATGGTGAGTTTGCCACTGTGCCTCAGTTAGGAATTAGGTCTACACTGGTAGGTAGAGCAGAAGAAATGGGGTTAGTTGATTGGGCTTATAGACCACTTCAGGAACAGCAGTTAAAAGACCATACACAGGAAAGGAAGTCCTTAATGCTTCAATTTGGGATGAAGCAGGAAGTGACCTCTGGTTGGAATGTTCAGTTTAGATATCAATATACTTCTGCACAATCTGATAGTAGAGAGCTGTTTGATAAGGATAGTTATCATGTACGTGATTTGGTCAATAGGCTCACCGATACGATTACTTTGAAGCGTGTAATTCCGTATCAGGGAGTATTGGAAATAGCGCAGCCGCAACTTTCATCTGCCCATCGTTTTCGCTTGCAGTCAGACTATCAACATAGTTTTGGTTGGGGAGGTGATTTAAATATTTTGGTCGGGACTGAGATCTCAAAGTCAGAAAATTGGCGAAATCCGGGTAGTAGAGTTTATAACTACGATAAAGATCTGGGTATGGGTTCTATAAATTATGATTTCGATAAATCGTATAACGTTTGGCTGAATGGGAGTGCAATAAAAATACCTTCTTTAGGGGTTTCTCGTTTAGGTGGTTTTGGACGAGATTTATCTTATTATAGTAATATTGCCTATTCACATAAGCAAAAATATGCGCTAAGTGGTTCATTACGCTGGGATGGCAGTAACTTATTTGGTGTAGAGGTAAATAAACGAGGTGCCCCTCTGTGGTCGGTTGGGGCAGCGTGGAACAGCAGTGAGGATATACATTTTCTTAGACAGAAAGGACATTATCTAAGACTTAGAGCTACCTACGGGGTTGCCGGAAATGTTGACCGCACGCAAAGTTCATATCCTACGATATCATATATTTTAAATAATGTTACAGGTTTACAATCTGCATCTTTATCCCATCCGGGGAATCCTTTTTTAAGTTGGGAGAAGGTTTCCACTTTGAATTTTGGATTGGATTGGAAAGCCTATAGAGTATCGGGTAGTATAGAGCCTTATTGGAAAAAGGCTTCTAATCTTTTGGGAAATATTTTAGCGGACCCTACTCAGGGAACGAGCAGTTTTGCCAATTATAAGGTGAACTATGCAGATATGGAAACTAAAGGGCTAGATGTAAAGCTTAATATTGAAGTTATGCAAAAAAGATTAAAATGGAATGCTTCTTTTTTGTATAGTTATGTTTCTAATGAAATAGGAAATTTCAAAGGTAATGATCAGGTAAATGCAAATGTTTATTTTGCAAGACGAATACCTGTAAATGGAAAGTCTTTGGATATGATTTATGCGTTGCCCTGGAATGGACTTTCTCCTGAAAATGGCTTACCTATTGTATATATAGATGGCGAGCAGTCTATAGATTATAGAAGCTATTATCGAAACTATAAACCGGAAGAGTTAATCGATGCTGGGCTTACGGTAGCACCTCATTTTATGCACATGCAAAATCAATTTGAGTTTAAAGGTTTTAGTCTGAATGTCATTACCGCAATGCGCTGGGGGCACGTATTTAGACGGACATCTATGATTCCCGGCGGAGAATTAGAAGTTACACTACCAAGGTATCATCGGGATTATAGAAAACGCTGGCAAAAACCAGGTGATGAAAATACTACGATCGTGCCCGCTGCTATTGACGCGACTGACGGCAACTTGGTTAGTATAGCTATGAATAATGAATCATTGATAGAGAAAGCAGATGTATTTCGAATCCAGCAAATTAATATAGGGTACAATTTCCCCAAAAGCTGGTTTGCTTCATTGGGAGTAGAGAATGTTGCTGTATTTGCTAATTTTTATAATGTGGGTATACTATGGCGGGCAACAAAAGAAAAACTAGATCCTGACTTCCCAAAATCAGAATATCCAGCACCTTTTCAGTTTACAACAGGATTAAGATTACAATTATGAAAAACATATTCAAATATATTTATTTATTGTGCTTTTATGGAGTAATGATGCTTTTCATTGGCTGTGGAGAATCGTTTCTAGATCAAAAGCCCGTGCAAAATCAGCAAGTTCCTTCTACTTTAGATGACTATCAGGCTATGATGGATCACAGATATATCAATAGTTTCCCCGCTTATCTTTCTATGATAGGTGGGGAATCATTTACTATTGCTGAAAATATGTGGGAAAGCTTTCCGCTGGGAGGAGAGTATTATCAAAAAAATGCGTTCATTTGGGCAGATGATGTTTTTGAAGGGGCAGATTCCCATGACTATAACGTTGGATATGGACGGATTCTTATTTGCAATATTGTATTGGATGGTTTGAATAAATATGAAGGAGATAAAAGCGGAAAGCAATATAAGCAAGTTAAAGGAACAGCTCTTTTTCACAGGGCTCGTTTCTATTATAATTTGGCGCAATTATTTGCTACGCCTTACGGTGAGCAGGGCACTGATCAATATGGCTTGCCGTTTTACCTAACCTCTTCTGTTGCTACTGCCATAGATCGAAAATCGGTCACGAAGACCTATGAACAAATAATAAACGACTTAATAGAAGCTCTAGATTTGTTGGAAGAAAATTCTTATATACCTGAAAAGCCAAATAAGGCTAGCTGTTTTGCTATGTTAGCACGGGTGTATTTGCAGATGGGAGAATTTGAAAATGCCAATAAATATGCAAACCAAAGTTTGTCACTACATGATGAGCTGTTAGATTATAACAGCTTAGATGTATCATCTGCGTATCCATTTCCTGTGAATGGCAAAGAAAATCCAGAGATTATTTTTTTAGAATATGGGAGTGGAGGTACTTTTATGGGGGCAGCAAGATTGGATATTACTGGGGATTTATTGGATTTATATGATGCTGGTGATTTAAGAGGACAAGCTTACGTTAATAAAACTGCGAATGGAAGAAAAGTCTTTAAAGGAAGCTACATGGGCACATATAGTTTTTTTACAGGACTCACGACTGCTGAGATGTATCTCGTTAGAGCAGAAAGTGCAACGCATTTAAATAAGCTTGATGAAGCATTAGCGGATATTAATAAGTTAAGAGAAAATAGATATGATAGACTGTCGTACATACTTTATGATGAGAAAAATAAAAATAAAGTCTTAGAATATCTCTTTAATGAACGTGGACGTGAACTGGCATTTAGAAATAGGAGATGGGAGGATATCAGGAGATGGAATGTTTTTACTGATAGTGAAAAATCCTTGTTAAGAACAATGAAAAATCAACAGTATATGCTTTTGCCAAATGATGCAAAATGGACATGGCCTTTTCCTGATCTTGCTGTGCAAGAAGGGGGCTATCAGCAAAACCCGAGATAATATTAAATAAAAAGAAGGTGTCCATTTAGACACCTTCTTGCTGTAATCAATATGTTTATTGATCTTTTCTTGTGAACTCTGGTTTTTCTTCGTCATCTAATACCAAAGTAGCACCATAGTCATCCATCAAGTCCTGAAGTGTAGTTCCTGTAGGAATCGATGTAGGCGGCAATGCGCCAGGAAAGGATAAATGCGCCGCACATGGTTTACCAGCATTGGTGATATTACAGTCTGGAGAGTTCGGAGGACTAGTAGATGGTCCGCTTTTTACGTTTAGATCAGTTGGATCCTCACTATTAGTCAGTGCCTCAACTTCAATCCAAGCTTGCTGAGCCAAAACCGCTGTTTTCTCTACGACTTTTTCTTCACTGCTACTGTTCATGGCTTTGACGATGACGACCAGGCTGCTTATGATAAGCATCGTGAACAGCGTAATTATTAAGGCACGTATGCCACTTTTTTTAATTGTGATCATGATAATTGAATTTAAATTGTTTTTTCCTTTCTTTTTCCTCCGAAAGGGTAGAGGGGTCTTTTTTATTGCTATCTCGGCAGGAGCTTCTCTCTCGGTGCGTTGCCCAAAGCCCTGCTTTAGCAGATAGTCGGAAATGTTTGTCTTTGCATATTTTACCTCCTTTTGCTTGATTCTTGTTTTCTAGATAATGTGTTAACACAAATATAGTGTTGAAAACAAGGGGCTTGGTATGCTAAACTTGATATGAGGCATATGCCAAACTTGATATTTGGGATATAGGGTTGGGTTGAGGCTGTCTAAGCCTATATTGAAGAGGAGTAAGACCGGTGTGTTTTTTAAAAAAGCGTGTCAGTTTGCTTGGGTCATGAAAGCGGGCCTGTATGCTGATTTCTAGCAGCGAGTAAGGGCTGGATAATAATTGTTTGATATGTGCAATGGTTTCTGCTCCCAGGTGAAAATCTATGCTGTAGACCACCACCTTCGGTAATCAGTCAGACAAACATACATTAGTTCAATCTATAAAACAGTAGTGAGCTGTATTTGAAGAAATCTGTATAATAGAAAGTGGTATAGCAGGCAAAGTCAAAAGGATTCTAAACAGGTATGGTGTTTTTACTTCTTTTTTCTAACAATGGCTTTCCATAATCGTAGAAGTTGGAAATAGGCAAGGCTGAATATATTTTCATGGGTAATATCACTTGCTAATGTAGGAGGAAGTATTTCATATACACTAATACCTAAGTAATCAGCTATTTGGTATACTTGTTCTACTTTGACTTTGGTTTCGTTACGTTCTATTTTAGAATAGGCAGCTTGAGAAATATCAAGCGAGTAGGCTACAGCTTCTTGCGATATTTTTAAGCTTTCTCTCTTTTCACGTATATAATCACCGATCTTCATTTTATAGTAACCTTAATTACTCGACTAAAATAGTAAATCTTTACAGATAGATAAAATTCTTACTATTATTTTCATTTTAAAACCCTGGGTTGTGAGATATAACGCTAGGTTTTGGTCTACAACGCTGAGTTGTGGTTTTGGGGTTCTGTTGTGATCAATTTTGCAGATAAATAATTAAAGCAAAAAATGGAACAACTAAAAAACGAACTGATAGAACTGAATGAATGCGAGTTAAGAGAGATTGATGGTGGTAGCCAAAGAAAGGATGAGAAAAGGAATGGGTGGTACGGTATTATATGGACTAAGATTCTAGGATTGACAACTTAAAACAAATTAAATATTTCTATTACTGAGTCAGGTCTGGAAATTAAAGAAAGTATTATTCCAATAATGTAGGCTGAGAGGTGTAGATGCTTATTTATTAAATTATTGTTTTTGTTGATAAGTGTTAAGGCAAATAACAAGATAAATAAAAGAATTGAAGCGTGAAAAGCATTTTGGACGAAGGTAAAGATGGGGCTACGCATCTTTTGTAAAGGAAAGTAAAGTGCTGAAAATCCGTACAGGCCGAATGAAAGTCCAGACGCCCCCACAGCCGTAAATAGGAAGTCTTCTCTTTTTACAAAAGTTTGTATAAGGTTGGGCACAACGATGATGCTGATAAATAAAATAGGGGTTAATAGGTTAGCAGTAAACGTATTGTTTTCTTGCTCTATGTTTCCGAACATATCGTATCCCAATCCGTATATGATTAAAAGATTATTGAGCATATGTAGCCAGTTCCTGTGTACAAAGGCAGAGGTTAATAGCGTATGTAAACGTTTGCCACGATATACTTCATATGGGTGTAATAGCAAAGCATGAAAAAAAGGTTTATGATAAAAACCAATTATACTCGTTATGAGCATGATCGGGACAACTATATACGACCATGGTGCTTCATGAAAATATGGTAGAATATCAAAAATGTTCATACGTAGTTGCTTGGCTTGAAGCGAAGCTAAGTAAAAGTATTTTTAAATACAACCCAGGGTTGTAGGATTAATGGTTATTGAGACGGATATTTGATTTGTACGATATTATAAACTAATAAAGGAGGAAAGTTATGACACAGCTTTTTATAAACATAGACCGTATTAATCTTTTGGACAAATTGATACGACAAAAACGAACCGGTACACCAGATGAGCTATCTGCAAGATTGGGGATATCTGTTTCTAGGCTGTATGTTGTTTTGGATGAGCTTAAAACCTTAGGAGCACCGATTTGCTATTCAAGGCGATTATTGACATACTATTATGAGCAAGAGTTTGCCATTTCTATAGCAGTAAGGATAGAAGAACTTGAAACAAGTCAAACCCGGCATATCTCAGCGGGACAATGTTTTTATACTAATTTTTGTCCCACTACTTTTTTTGTGTAGTGGACGACGGTACTTTAGTGATGTTGATCAACAAGAGCAGGAATCTGAAAAGGCTCACATACTAGAGTAGGGGAAATTTTTAAAATCAAATAAAATGAATAATTTAGAATTAACAAAATTTGGCGTTCAGGAGTTGAAGAAAGATGAGATGATTAATGTAGAGGGAGGGAAGATTCCGTGGAAACAATTGAGAAATTATGGTTCAAAATTTTTAGAATTAGTAGGGGTATATGATGCAATTGCAGATTTTAAAGAAGGATGGGATTCCGTTGACTGCAGCTGTTCGAAATAGAGTATAAATCACCGTTATAAATGTTTAATGAATTTTCAGCTATACGTCAATTACTAAAAATATTAGCTATACATATCCTGCTCGTTATCTCTTGGTTTGTTTTAGTAGATCTAATTTTTGAGCTTAGAAATTTTGAATCAAGTGTAGAAAGAGGCTTTAAGAATTCTCTAGTTTCGTATGTTTTATTTGCATTGGTAATAGGGCCACTGTGGGAAGAGTTTGTTTTTCGGTGGCCTCTTGTACGGAAAAAAAAAATATGGGGGGCTGTTCTGTTAGGTATAGTTTTTTTATTGAGTTTTAAGTTTTTAATACTTAAAATCCTTACAGTAATTTATATTGTTTTTCTTTGTTTACATAGAATAAAAGAAAACTATATTTTAAAATACATCACAATTGGGATGTCAATTTTAGTATTCGGCTTGATGCATATTGAAAACTACTCCTTTAATGATGTGGAGGCTATGAATATTTTCGAGTTTTTTTCTACTTTTTTTTCTCAATTGTTTCTTGGAGCACTTTTGACTTATATAAGATTGAGGTTTTCATTTTTATATGGTGTGATTTATCATATGGTATTTAATGGCATATTATTATGCTTGGGATTGATTTTAATTTAAAAATTATGGGAAAAATAACATCAAATATACGCTGTTTTTTTAGTCGTTTAAGTATGTGCTAATTTTAACTAGTTAGCACATATCTTCATTTTTTTTGGAATAAACTGATGTCATTTAAAGAAAAGCTGAAAGCCGTAGGGCGATTATTTTTGTTGTTTTTTATAATAAATAGTATTCTTGCTATACTTGTTACGCTCATTGATCATTTAGTAGTAGTTAACTATTTAAATCTGCCAAGCTTACAGCAGAGTAGCCCGCTTGATCGTATTAAACTTTTTACGGGTGGACATCTTTTTTATACTTTTTTAATAGTTGTATTATTTGCTCCTTTCATTGAAGAGGTTATTTTTCGTTTATGGTTGTCTTTAAAGCCTCTTCACATATCAATTGCGGTTGTAACACTTGCGCTCTACCTTCTTTTTGTTACGGAAATATATATTATATTTAATTTAAGGTGGTTGTTTATATTGTCAATAGCTATAATGGTAGCTATTATCTTGTATAAGGTTTTAGATCAATTTCCGTTATCGGATATGGTTGTAAAATATATTCCGAAAAAAATATTGGGCATTATTAGCGCAGTGCTATTTGGATTGCTACATATGGTAAATTTTATTCCCCTTAATAATGATATTTGGTTTTTTTATCCGCTGTATGTTCTACCACAAACTGTATTAGGTTTTTTCATTGTGACAATACGCTTTAAATATGGATTTGGCTATGCAGTTCTATTTCATTCGTTCACGAATTTGGTTGCTCTTATCATAGCAAGATAATCCAATAAATAACTTATATTGGACTTTGGATATGCTACTAATTATTGAAATATAAACCGAGCTCGCGAGCTCATGAAGTCATCCAGAAGAGAAAAGTAACTATACTAAAGCCTTTTGGGAGGATTTAGAAGGCTATAATATTCCTTCGCTTGCTGAGGGGATTCGTAAAAAACTAGGTAAAGATTTGAGAAAGTATTAGTCTTTTAGAGATAATAAATATGCTGAAAATTCCAGCAAGTATTGCTATCGATCGATATTGGTTTTGTCCGTTGTTTTATAAACTTTTATGAAATGTTATATATAAACCGAATAAAATGAGTAGTTTAGAAATTAATAAATTTGGGTTCAGCAGTTGGAAGTAAATGAAAAGACTTATGGAAGGTGTGCGGAGAAGTTTATGAAAAACCATATTATATAATTAAGTTATTATGTTAGAAAAATTAAAAGTATTGATGGATCCAAATAGTTTTACTTATAATTTTGTGAAAATTGGATTATTCGCTGTGAGTGCTATTGTTCTATTTGAAGCAGGAAAACTTGTTGGCGGATTTTTAAAGATGATGATTTATTAAATAAACCTATTTAATTGCTGAACATATGGAGGTGTTTTTTCTATATGTTCAGTACTTTACATATGGTAAATGTTTTTAGAAAAAAGTATTTCAGGTTTTTATGAAAGATACGGCCTATTAGGGGCGTTCGTTTTATTTTTTAGTATAAAAATATTAGTAACAGGCTTCTTAAGTTTTTTAGTATCTAATTATATAGGACAAGAATATTTAGCAAACCCAGTTCAAGATAATCCTACATATGCTACTTTCTTTTTGGTAGTTATATTATTTCCTTTTATTGAGACATTAATTTTCCAATATTTGGTTTTCTATATAGGAAGGAAACTAAATATTAAAGATTATCTAACTATTTTGTTATCAACGCTTTTTTTTGCTTTAGCACATCACTATAATGTTGTATATGTTGTGGTTACTTTTTTTTCTGGTTTTATTTATGCTTATGCGTTTTTTTTTCTTTCTAAGAAAGCTAACGATTTAATAGCTTTTTTATTCATAAGCTTTCTTCATATTTTGAATAACTTACTAGCTTTTATTCCAGATTAATTTCTTGAAAAATATAATATAAGACTTTACTGTATCCGTACTTTGAACTACTAATTATTGAAATATAAACCGAGCTTGCGAGCTCATGAAGTGATTTTATATATGAGAGCTATAATATTTTCGATTATTTTACTTTGCTATAGTTATGAGGTTTTTGCCCAAATAAATCTGGCAGATAGTGTTACGAATGAACCCGTAGTGGGCGCTACAGTTTATTCAGATAAAGGTTTGTTTATAGGTATGTCTGATGAAAAGGGAAAGATAGATATAGACAGCCTTAAAAAAGTGGATATAAGTCAAGTTACAATTCAACATGTCGCTTATGAAAACATGACCTTGTCCTACGAGGCATTTACTATGTCAAATAGAATTGTATTAACTCAGCGAAATATCGAGATCAAAGAGATAGTAGTGACTGATAGAAGTCAGGATGACTATGTCGTGTTGAAAGGATATTTTAGAGTCCATGATTTGATGAATGATAAGTCGCGTTATCTTTATGACGGATTGATAGCCTTTTACATTCCATTAAAGGGTAAAGATAGGATAAGATTTCAATTGCTAGAGTATCGTTTGTTTGCGAATGAAGAGAGTCTAGCGGAAGCTAATAAACTATTTGGTAAACTACTATCAGAACGCCCCCAATTACCTACGTTTTCTAGAGAATCTGTCGTAAGGCATTTACCCAAAGGAAATTCCCTTATAGCAGAAGGCGACAAACGGGTAATAAAAGGAGATGGGCTAAATTTAGGTTTCGTTCAGCATACGAAGTCTGGGAATACGCAGGTTTATTTTGATCGTGTGCCACCACAATCAGTGATAAAGCGAAAGCTATTTAGGATAAGAGGGGAACAGTATCGAGGATTGACCATAGAGAATTATAGCCATACCGATCTAGATAACCCAGCTATAGAAAATCTAATTAGTCGTGTCACTTCTCATGTTGGGGCCGTACAGCGAAAGAAGGCCTATGGCTATGTACCAATGGAAAGTTTTTCTGAGTTTTATGTTACAGAACGTTCCTATCTGAGTGAGGAGGAAGTTAAAGATTTAGAAGGCAGCTTCACAAGAAGTATTTACTTGGAAGAAAAAAGTAAGTATACCAAAGCCTTCTGGGAGGATTTGAAAGGTTACAACATCCCACCGCTTGCTGAGGGTGTTCGTAAGCAGCTGGGCAACGAGTTGAAAGAATATTAGTTTTCGTTTCTAAAAACGCTTGTAACAAAAAGCAAACTTATGCACAGTCTTCGTAAATAATACATAGTTTTATGTCGCACTTATAGAACCATATGCTACATCAATCTGGAAAAAATCTAAAACTATCGAAGTTTATCGGGTTATTTATCATGTTTTATTTAATTGTGTACACCGCTGCTGCGCAAGGAGTGAAACAGGTAGTTTGTTTTGGCCAAAACATTACTTTGGGCGGCACGATGTTTATGCCCGATAAAAACAACTATCCTGCGCAATTAGCTGCTATGTTGAATGAAACAGTACAAGTAAGTGTGAACGGAAAAAAGCTGGAAGAATATAGTTCTATGGTTAGTGCCTCAGAATTAGCAGAGTCGATATGGACGTTTCCAGCAGAAAAGGGAGATATGCTGTTAGTGGAGTGGACGAAGGAATTGGCAGATCTGGCAACTGCACCAGAGAATGAAAACCGGGTAAAACAGTTATTGCGTAGCTTATTGGAAAGAGGAGTGCGTTTCGGATTATTATGGACAGGGCTATATCAGGTGGAACCAACAAATTTACAGATAGAAAAACAGAAGATGTTGGATTTAGCTTTTGACTCAGGCTTAGAAGTTTTAGATGTCGGCTCGCTATTAGCAACAGATGACGTGTTGATGACCGCAGACAAGGAATTGACTTCGATAGGTGCATCTGCTATTGCAAAGCGTGTTTATGAGCATGTACAAACCCCGCTAAAAGCTGAACGCACTTATGTGTATCCAGAGGCTAAACGTACGAATTTTAACGGTTATGTAGGAAGTAGTTTTAAATTTAAAGGTAGAGATGCTATTGTTGTTGCACCTAAATTGGTAGCCGAGGGTAAACCTTGGGTGTGGCGGGCACGTTTTTGGGGGCATGAGCCCCAGTTTGATATTGCAATGCTGGAGCGGGGCTATCACGTGGTGTATTGTGATGTAGCAGAACTTTTTGGAAACGAAGAAAGTAACGCCCTGTGGAATGACTTTTATGGAATGCTGCAGGGTAAGGGATTTGCAGAAAAAGCGGTAATGGAAGGTATGAGCCGGGGCGGTATGTATGTGTACAACTGGCTGCTGAAATATCCTGAACGTGTAGCGGCTGTTTATGCAGATGCACCAGTACTCGATCCAAGGAGTTGGCCTGGAGGTAAGGGGGCTGGGAAGGGAAGTCCTAGCGATTGGGAACTTTTTAAGAAAGTATATGGGTTGACTGAGGTAGAAGCATTAACGTATAAAAAAACGCCCTTAGAAAGGGCAGCAGAGGTGGCAAGGACGAGAGTTCCGTTAATACATGTGGTGGGAGATGTGGATGATGTAGTGCCCGTGGCAGAGAATAGCGGAATTTTTGAGCAGCGTATCAAAGCTGCTAAAGGAGATATAACTATTGTTCATAAAGCACATATTGGTCATCATCCACATAGTTTGCCTAATCCGCAGCTTATTGTTGACTTTATACTTCGTGCTGAAAGCCGTAAAATAAATTTTGCTAAGATAGCTGCTCCTGGAGCAGAGTACAGGGTAGGAGCAGGCTGGAAAGAGGGGGCGGGCTGGTGGGGACAGCATGCGGATATTGATAGTCTGTTGCTGGAAAAAGAAGGACAATTGGATGTGCTTTTTGTAGGAAATTCGATAACGCAAGGTTTAGGAGGAAATAGGAGTAAATTGGCCTATAAGCCTGCTGCAAAAGAAATTTTTGAACAGCAGCTACATGGGTATACATGGGAGTCGGCAGGGATTGCAGGAGATCGGACACAGCATGTTTTTTGGCGATTGAAGAATGGAAAGTATAAAAATGCTAAACCTAAAGCAATAGTTTTAACAATAGGGGTTAATAACTTCTTGGACGGCGATTCTGCGGAGGAAATAGCGGAAGCGATCATGGATATTCATAATTGGGTGTTGGAAGAGATGCCCCATACTAAACTCTTTCTGACAGGTCCATTGCCCGTAGGCTTGTCTGTAGAAGACCCTCGTAGAAAGAAGTATGATGCTATACAAGAAATATTGAAAGAGAGCGTTAAAGGTACTAAAGCCATATATATACCTATGACGGATGTGTTTATTCAAGACGACGGAACAATAGCTCTTGAAGATTATTCGAAAGACGGAATTCATCTGAATACAGAGGGGTATAGAAAGTGGGCAGTAGCAATAGGGCAAATTTTAAAGACGAAAAAGTAGTTATTCAGGATTTAAGGAAATAAGAATTATAAAAACTAAGGTAAACGATAATGTTACAGAGGAAATTAGCAACATTAATAGTAGGAGGGCTTTTTATAATGTCTTCATGTGCTGTGACGAACAAAATTGGCGAAAGGAAGCATATTTATGTACAGCAGGAGGGGCGGGAAGATAAAAAATGGAAGTTGGTATGGCAGGACGACTTTAACGGAACAGTAATAGATACAAGCAAGTGGACAAGAATACCGGCAGGTAGTTCAGATTGGAATAGGCACATGAGTATAGATGATGCTTGCTTTAAGATGGAGAATGGAAAGCTGCATTTGTTAGGAATTAATAACCCAGATACAAGCGTGGACCCTCGGCCTTACTTGACGGGAGGAATATGGAGTAAAGGTAAATTTGCATTTCAATATGGACGGGTGGAGATACGTGCAAAACTTGGTAGTGCGCAGGGAGCGTGGCCAGCAATGTGGATGCTGGCCGAGTTGGATAAGTATGGGAAATATCCCAGAAATGGAGAGATTGATATTATGGAGCACCTTAATTTTGATAAAATTATATACCAAACTACACACTCATATTATACGCTGGATTTAGGTGAAAAAACAAACCCGCCCCATCATGGTACTGCACAGATTGATGCAGGAGTTTATAATACATATGGGATAAGCTGGTATCCAGATCGTATTGTTTTCCAATTGAACGGGAAGGATACTTTTACATATCCGCGGGTAGAAGGTGTAGACGCTTCGCAATGGCCGTACGATCAGCCTTTCTTTTTATTAATAGACCAACAGTTGGGAGGAAGCTGGGTAGGAGAGGTGGACAGAAAACAGTTGCCTGTAGAGATGGTGATTGACTGGGTGAAGGTGTATCAGTAAAGATTTTATGTATGGCTGTAATGTTCTTAAACAAGGTTAAATAGGGGTTAGAATATTTAAATATAGGGAGATTTTACACTGTATTTATGAAAGGGTTGTTTTTGGTGTTTGCTCTTTTGTTTTCTCTGTATACTGGTTATGCACAAATTAGGTTTGTCGATCGAGATACAGGGCTGGGGGTTCCTGCTGTCAATATTTACAGTGAGAAAGGAACTTTGCTAGGCTTTACAGATAAAGAGGGCGTACTCTCGCTACTTGAAAACGTAGATCAGAAGAACTTATGGCCTCTTAAGATAACAGTTCAGCATATTTCTTACGAACAGATGAGTTGGGTCATAAACAGTGCTGCGGAAGAGCAGACTTATAGTTTAAGTCCCCGATCTAATATTATTGAAGATATAGCGATCAATGCAACAACACCCAAAGAAGTGATTGTTTTGAAAGGCTACTATCGTTCGTTGGAGACTTTTGATTTGAAGCAAAAGTATTTTGTTGACGGTATAATGGAGTATTATATTCCGATAGCAAAAGGAAAACCTAAGTATAGGCTTTTGGAATATAGAGTTTTTCAGGACTCGGCGCTTTTAAAAGAATATAATGAAAAGATGGGGCCCTTTTTTCAGATACCTAGAGTTCCTAAATTAGTTGAAATAAAGCTGTCGAAACGATTGAGCAAGTTGGACGTACAGGAGGTCGAGAATGGACGGACTGCTTTATTAAAAGAAGGGAAGAAAGTTGGATACATAACACAATCGGAAGAAAAAGGAAGCACACAATTCTATATAGATATGGTATTGCCCGATTCTGTAAAAAAAGAGAAAATATTTAGACTGGAGGCAAGGACTAAAAGTGCTGTACAGATGGAGAATTATTCATCAATGGATATAGAAGAGATCGACTATAGAAATTTACAAAGTATATATCAGAATATAGTTGCTACTATAAAACGAAAGTCGGTTTTTGGACGCATTCCTTATGAAAGTTTAAACGAGTTTTATGTGATTGAACGTTCTTTTATAAGCATGGCTGAATATAAAGAGATTGAAAAAAATCTTGTTAAAAGTATTTATAAAACTGTCGAAAAGAGTAGCTATAAAAACAAGTTTTGGGAGAATCTTGACGAATATAATATTCCACCTGTTCAAGAAGGGTTGCAAGAGAAGCTAGGTGGCAAGTTGCAATTTATTAAATAAGGTTAAATAATTTGTTATTGACTTAGGAACTAAGTCTAAAATGTTTGACGTTAAAGCTTTTTCAACATCACCGAAGAGTTGCTACATAAGGATATTGATAGCATTTTCGGTGATGATTAAAGCGACACATAGTATCTTCGCTGTGTTTATAAGTTAAACCAGTAATTTATCTTCAGCATAAACGTGTTGGTTGCCGGAAGGCCAAACATATGATCGAGGTTGTTTCCCCATCCGGAATAATATCTGGCATCTTGTCCCGAACGGTTGTGTTCCCAAACGAAGTGTATGGTTGAGCCGGGAAGATATTCCCATCGAGCGACTAAGTTGGAGCGAAATTCATTGAAACTGAAATTAGGGTTTTTAAAAGTCATTTTATTATTGCCCTGCTCGACGTGATAGTGATCGTTCTGTTCGGTGATTTCATGGGCTTGAAAAGCCGAAAAGCGATCTTCATAGCGGCTCGCACGTGTGTCGGCAGCGAGCTTGAAATTGTCGTATTTTGCTACCGATGTAAACGGAGATCCGTAATATTGTATGGAAAGGTCGGGTGTTATATTTGTTTGGAAGTTTAATGTAAAGCCGTAGGTCTCTTGTTTCATTCGCCCCATGAGATAGGCTGTCTGATCGCTCCAGTCACTGGATGTAACGGTGTTGACGTATTGCAGATCGTCTGTGTTCTGTGCATAGTTGAGCTGCCCTGTTAGCAGTACATGATTGCCTAAACGTAGGGTTAAGCTAGGGTTGATGGTGTTATAGCTTGTTTCTTGGTTGAAGAAGTGTTGGCCAATGTAATTTAGTTTAAACATTGTTTTTTTAGCACGGTCTGTACTGAATAGGAACTCAGTTTTTATATTAGGATTGTAACGGATATCCGGGCCTCCTCTGAGGCGGCGGCTATCTACGGTGTTCCAGCTGAAAGTTTCTTTGATATCAGTTTCAAAGCGGTGTTTGGTGGTTAAGCTACGGAAACGGATCGCTACGTTGTTGTTGGTTGGGCGACCGCCATAGTTCCATATGTTTTTTTGCGTTAAGTTGATTCCTGCAAAACGAAAAGGCCCCCAAGGGTCGGTTTTTCGGAAAGCGATTTCGCTTTCATTAGCTTTATAATCAGATTCGCGAAGGTAACCGACGTCGTTTAGGTCAAAACCGGGAGATGACCAACTAAAAGTTTGTGAATAATTCCATTGGGCATTGCCTTTCTTCCCCACCTTGACATAACCGCCTGTGCCTAGTAAGCTGTTTTTATCGGGATCGAGGTTGAGGTAGCCAACGCCAGATTCGCGATGGTAATAATGGGTAGCGTTCATTTTGGTGTTCAAGATAGCTTCAGGCGATCCGTTGATCGTGCTGAACATACCTTTGGCATCAATATAGTACAGACGATTGGCAAAGTATTGGGTAAAGTCTATGCCTGTAGTAAAAGCATTCTCAATCATCAGTTCTTTTAAATGATCTTGGTTGCCCAATTTACGATTGACAGAGGTAACCATAGCGCCAAGTAGGGTGTTGCCTTCCCAGTTTTTCTGCACACGTGCTACGGTGTAGTTGGTGAGTGGCTCGGTAATTTCCCGGCTTCCCACGCCATCACGCATGACTTTACTACTGGTTTGTGCTGTAATGCTTTCGAGTAGTCCTACTGTAACACCGTTTTTGTTTGTACCGGTAAGTTTTAAAGCGCCTAAGATAGGAATGTAGGAAGGTGTGCCGGAAAAACTAGTGTTGTTATCAATGTTTTTGGGGCGATAGGTGGGCATAGCACCAATACGCCGGGAATAAAACATCATACCGCCTTCGTTATTGTCAAACTCAAGAATGTGTCGGCCTTCTAAGAAAAAAGGACGTTTTTCATCGTAAAAAGTTTCATAGGCCGAGAGGTTCATAACGGATGGATCTAATTCGACCTGTCCGTAGTCGGGGTTGATGGTTACATCCATAGTAAAGTCGTTGATGGCCGCTTTAAGATCAAGACCGCCACTTATAGTCCCTTTACTTCCTTTTTGGAATGGACTGTTCTCGATTTTAGGATCACGTGTATATTTTGTAAGCACGTGTGGAAGTATTTCTATGCCTCGGGGCTTAGGAAGGTCTGTCATGCCGTGCATTTCGCCAAAAGAAAATACGTGACCATTATTTTTGATGGGAATGAGGCTCCAGTTTTGAACTTCATTGTTTTTACGGATGATACGACGCACATGAAGCCCCCATATACCATCTTCGTTTTTTTGGGTATAACGTAATTGGCTGAAGGGGATACGTAATTCGGCTGTCCAAGAGGAGTCGGCCATGTTAATGTGTGTTTTGCCTTCCCATACCGCATTCCAGCTCAGGTTGACTGATAGTTTGTCGGTGACGGTGAGATCGGTTTTATTGCCACCCAGATTGATATTGAATTCGGAGGCAACACGGTAGTCATGGTAAGTGTCAAAGGCTATGCTAATGAGGTCGCCGTTGCTGTTGTCATCTCGGTTGCCAATGAAAGCATTCATAGTTTCGGGATGTGCATCTTTGCAGTAGACCCCGATATAGATGTTCTCTTGGTCGTAGAATATTTTCATACGTGTCCATGAATCGGTATGTACACGTTCGAAGGGAATGACTTGGGAAAACTTTTCCGACCATTGCCCTTTAGTTTGCCAGAGTTCATCGTCCAGCTTTCCGTCTATTTTTGGCCGCTCCTGATCCAAACGGGTAGCCTGATAGGTTCTTTTGTAGGCATCTGCAAAAGTGACGACTTCTTCCCTTGGGTTTTGCGCATAGCAAAGGCTATGTAAGAATAGAAAAAGTAGAGGGAGCTGGTATTTCATGGATATGTAGTTGAGCTTTTTTAAACGTTGTATATTTTTTAGTTTTTCTTACAATAAACAAAAACTAAATAGTATAGCTGTGTTCAGGTATTTAAGGTTAGTAAAAAAATGACAGACCGAAAATACTAAATTCAACTCAAGAGAAAGATAGTTATCTCGAAAATGTTACGTTATAAGCATTTGTGATTTATCTCTACCGATATTTAGGTGTTGGTAGCAGAAATGTTGAGTGGTAGAATGAAAGGAGACTGTCGTTATGGAAGCCGACAGTCCCTTGTTGTTTTTAGAAAAACCATTTTTTTCGACTCTTTTTTCTTCCATTTCGGTGTGCGTTTTCATTTTTTAGTTGATGTGAAAACTCTTTTCCTTCAGGGTGTAGCATGTTCCAAATGTCGAGCCAACCTAAAAAGCCACCTATATTACGGTCGTCTATGAAGATATCGGCGTCAATCTTTCGGCTAAATCCGCCCTCGATAGTCTCGCCTGGGTAATTTTCATTGATTGCGTAAAAGGTAATATTATTTGCTGTACAAAAATCTACAGCCTCTTCTAATCTTTTACCTTTTCTATAGGTCCACAAAATTAACCGGTGTCCTTTTAGTTGTAACGCTTTTAAGGTGGTGAAACAGTATTCCATTTCTTTGCCTATAGCAGGATACTTATGTTCTACTATTGTGCCATCAAAATCGATAGCAATTATTTTTCCTGTAGTAGCGATAAAGTTCATTGCGTTTGTTTCTATAGTGACTTTTTACTGTATTTTGCTCTAAGTTTTATTTTCTCCTTCTCTCTTTTCAATAGGAGCTCTGCAATAATTTGACCCGATAAAATATCTCTTGTGTTGTTTTCTAAAGCATGGCGAACAGTTTCTTCTGCTACATCAATACGATAAAGTATGCTTAGTAGCTTATTGAAATCAGTAGCTATGAGATTATTGAGGTATTTACTTAACATGTCGAATTGTTCTTGCTTTGATTTTTTATGGAAATCTTGGCTACCGACTTGAAGTTGGTCCACTAAATATGTTATTGCATGTATATCTTCCATAATATGTTAAATCATTTCTTTTAAAGATGGAGAGCTTTGGTAAGACTGGTTTTGTTTTTCTAATATCATGACAGCAGCTATTTGTCCGTAGGATATATGTTGCGCTTTGTTTCTATGAAATATACTTTGAATTTCTTTATCAGAAATGTTAACCCGTTTTAAAATAGATAAAAACTGCCTTCTGTTAAATTGTAGAAGATCATCGAGGTAGTTTGTTAAAATGTTTTTTAGTTGTTGGAACGCTCTAGAATCTACATGGGGTAATTTGTCCGTGTATTTAAGAAAGCCTAGTAGTTCTTCCAGTTGTTCTGTTGTAATTCTTGGTAGTGTATGCATATTGTATGAACTCTCTAATTTTTTTCATTCGGACTTGTGTCAATTTCATAGGTTATGGGTTGTCCCGTTGCTATTTCTGTTTTAAGTATCTCTTGAGGAGTTAGGTGGTCCAGATACATGATTAAAGCCCTGAGGCTATTTCCATGGGCTGCGATGAGGACATTTTTATTTTTCTGTAATTGGGGCAGGATAAATTTTTGATAATAAGGTATTACACGATTGTAAGTGTCCTTTAAGCTTTCCCCTCCTGGAGGCGCTGTTTCAAACGAGCGTCGCCATAGCTGTACTTGATCATCACCGTATTTTTTGGCTGTTTCAGCTTTGTTTAGACCTTCAAGTGTGCCATAAGCACGTTCGTTGAGGGCTTCATCTATGATAACAGGTATGTCTGGCTTTTTTATCGTTTGTAGTATGATTTTTAAGGTATGTTGAGCTCTGATTAGTTTAGAAGTGAACGCAATGTCTATCTGTTCCTTTTCTAGAAATCTTCCGGCTCTTTTTGCCTCCTCTTTACCAATTTCGGTAATATCTACATCTTGCCAGCCTGTGAAACGGTTTTCGAGGTTCCACTGTGATTGTCCGTGACGTACTAAAAATAATTTTGCCATATGCTTTTGTTTTAGAGTGAATATTTAAGTTGTTTTGCTTTTGTCAACTTCCACATGAGATGCATTCATCCATATTATCTAATGAGCAAGAGACCTCGGGCTGTATGCTTGTTGTTGTCTGAGCCTGCTCTACCGTGAATTTAATTGCGTCGGCTGCAGCTTGTGTGCGCAAGTAGTACATGCCGGTTTTGAGTCCTTTTTTCCAAGCATAAAAGTGCATCGATGTTAGTTTTGCTATACTTGGTTCTGCCATAAATAAGTTTAATGACTGTGATTGACAAATGAAAGCTCCTCTATCAGCGGCCATGTCTACGATTGTTTTTTGTTTGATTTCCCAGACTGTTTTGTATAAGTCTTTTAAGGTATCGGGTATTTCGGGTATGTTTTGAACCGAACCATTTTCGGCAATTAATCTGTTTTTCATAGCCGGATCCCAAAGTCCTAGATCTGTTAAATCTTTTAGTAAATGTTTATTGACTACAGCAAATTCGCCCGAAAGTACACGCCTGTTATATATGTTGCTGGTATAGGGTTCGAAGCATTCGTTATTGCCTAATATTTGTGAGGTAGAGGCTGTAGGCATAGGAGCTAGTAGTAGGGAGTTTCGAACACCGTGTTTTATGACTGCCTTTCGTAAAGTCTCCCAGTCCCAGCGGTTAGAGGGGGAGACGTTCCAAAGATCGAATTGAAATTTACCTTCTGACAAAGGAGAGCCTTGGAAGCTTTCGTATGGACCGTTTTCTTTTGCAAGCTCCATAGAGGTTTCCATAGCCGCAAAATACATGGTTTCAAAAATTTGACTGTTCAATATTCTCGCCTCTTGACTTTCAAAAGGTAAACGTAAGAGTAGGAAAACATCAGCCAAACCCTGAACACCTAAGCCAATAGGACGGTGTTTTGAATTGGAGTTGTGTGTTTCAGGAATAGGGTAATAGTTAGCGTCTATGACTTTATTAAGATTCTTTGTTACAATTTTTGTGACTTCATAAAGCTTTTGAAAATCAAATTGTTGATCCGAAACATAGTGTGGTAGTGCTAGCGATGCAAGGTTGCATACGGCCACTTCATTAGAGCTGGTATATTCCATAATCTCGGTGCAGAGATTAGAACTGCGGATTACCCCTATGTTTTTTTGATTAGACTTTTCATTGACAGCGTCTTTGTAGCACATATAGGGAGTGCCGGTTTCAATTTGAGCTTCCAGTATAGCATTCCATAATTCTCTTGCTTTTATTTGTTTGCGGTAGCTACCATCTGCCTCATATTTTTCATAAAGCTTGTTGAAATTATCCCCATATGTGTCGTATAGCCCAATGGCTTCATTGGGATCAAATAGCGACCATAGTGCATTTTCTTCGACGCGCTTCATGAAGAGGTCAGGAATCCAGAGAGCAGGGAAGAGATCGCGTGCTCGCATTTCTTCTTTACCGTGGTTTTTTCGGAGATCAAGAAAGTCAAATATATCAGCATGCCAAGGTTCTAAATATACAGCGATAGCTCCTTTACGTTTACCACCTCCTTGATCAACATAACGTGCAGTGTCGTTAAAGACGCGGAGCATAGGAATAATACCGTTGGAAATACCGCCGGTTCCTTTTATATAACTGCCCGTCGCTCTAACATTATGAATGCTTAAACCTATGCCGCCCGCTGACTGTGAAATTAAAGCACAACGTTTTAAAGTGTCAAAAATACCGGGGATGCTGTCTTCAACCATGCTTAAAAGAAAGCAGGAGGACATTTGAGGCTTCGGGGTGCCCGCATTAAATAAGGTGGGCGTTGCGTGTATAAACCACTTCTCACTCATGAGGTTATAGGTTTCAATGGCTGCTTGAATGTCTTCTTTATGAATGCCTAATGCAACACGCATAAAAAGGTGTTGAGGACGCTCGGTTATTTTACCATCTGTGCGGAGTAAATAAGAGCGTTCTAATGTTTTAAAACCAAAATAATCAAAACTATAATCGCGATCGTAAATGATACTACTGTTGATCTGATCGGCATTTTCTAGAATAATGTCGTAAATCTCTTTAGAGATTAATGGTGCATCGGTATGACTGACGGGGTCTGTGTATTGGTAAAGTAATTTAGCTGTTTCGGAAAATGATTTCAATGTGTTTTTATGGAGGTTGCTTACCGCAATACGGGCTGCAAGAACTGCAAAATCTGGATGAACAGTAGTGTAGGCAGCTGCGGTTTCAGCAGCAAGGTTGTCTAGCTCTGTGGTCGTGACATTATTATATATGCCTTGCACTACTTTTTTTGCAATTTCTATGACGTCATTTTCGGTAACAGAAAGTCCGTATACTAATTTATGAATCCGGGCTGTGATTTTATCAAAATGTACGGCTTCTTGTTTGCCGTTTCTTTTTATTACAAACATTGAATTTCTTTAAAAAGTTGAAAAATTAGATTTTTTTATTTCATTATATGCTGTATTAAAAGTCTTCATCCAACGAAAAGTTCGTGTTGCTTTTTGTTTTTTGACTGACACCGGTCTTTTGATATTCTCCTACACGACGTTCGAAGAAGTTGGTTTTTCCTTGTAATGAAATAAGCTCCATAAAATCAAAAGGATTGGTGGTATTCCAAATTTTTGTATAGCCTAGTGCTACTAAAAGACGATCGGCAACAAACTCGATATATTGGCACATGAGGTCGGCATTCATTCCGATAAGACGGACAGGCAGAGCATCTGTTACAAATTCCTTTTCAATAGTTACAGCATCCGTAATGATTTGTTTGACAGTATTCTCTGATAGTTTGTTTTTCATGTGATTTGTATATAATAAACAGGCAAAATCACAATGTAGACCTTCGTCACGGCTGATAAGCTCATTAGAAAAAGTTAATCCAGGCATTAGTCCGCGCTTTTTTAACCAAAAAATAGAACAGAAACTCCCGGAAAAGAAAATCCCCTCTATAGCAGCAAATGCAATTAATCTTTCGGCAAAATTGTCGCTCTCTATCCAGCGAAGAGCCCAGTCAGCTTTTTTAGCTACGCAGGGAATGGTTTCAATAGCGCGCAACAAGTAATCCTTTTCTATTGGGTCTTTCACATAAGTATCGATAAGCAGGGAGTACATTTCGGAGTGTATGTTTTCTATCATGATCTGGAAACCATAGAAACAGCGGGCTTCGGGATATTGTACTTCTTGTATAAAATTGATAGCTAGGTTTTCGTTGACAATACCATCACTCGCTGCAAAAAAAGCTAGTACGTGGGTTATAAAATAACGTTCGTCTTTGTTTAATTTGTTTTGCCAGTCGTGCATGTCCTGCGATAGATCTACTTCTTCGGCAGTCCAGAAGCTGGCTTCTGCTTTTTTGTAAAACTCCCAGATGTCATTGTGCTGAATAGGAAAAATGACAAAACGGTCTTTATTATCTTGTAAAATGGGTTCAATCATTTTTATGTTTTTTTATTATGAATAACTAATGTGCTGTTGGCCTCGGGCTGTCGCTTACATTTTTTATATGAGTTGCTTACTTTTATGTATCGTATGAACTTTGTCGGGATTTTTACAACCCCTGTAAATCTGTTTTTGTTTTAATATATTGATAGAGTAAACGGATGGGGACAGCAGTGGGACCCTTTTGTCTATAGGATGTACGCTTTTTAATGAAGGCAGCTCCTGCAATATCGAGATGTACCCAAGGGTAATCCGTGAAATGTTCTAAAAATAGAGAAGAAGTACTTACACCTCCGACAGGACCACCAATATTTGATAAGTCGGCAATATTTGACTTTAGTAATGTTTTGTATTCAGGCCATAATGGAAATTGAAGAAGCCTTTCATAAACTTGATCGCCATGATCTTTTAGTTCGTTTATTGTTTTTTGATCATTGCCGGATACGGCTAGCCCATATGGGCCGGTAATGGCAGCGGATGCACCTGTTAAGGTGGCTATGTCAATAACTAATTCGGGAGCAAATCGAGCGGCATACGTTAATGCATCAGCTAGTACGAGGCGACCTTCGGCGTCTGTGTTTTGAACTTCTACCGTTGTTCCGTTCATCATTTTGATTATATCATCCGCTACTAATGCATTTGATGATATTTTATTGTCGGTGGCAGGGACAAGACCAATGATGTGATAAGGAAGTTTGTTTCCTGAAATGGCGGCTATTGTTCCTAAAACGGCTGCACCACCTGCCATATCACATTTCATGGATAACATATTGCCATTTATTTTTAAAGAATAACCTCCGGTATCATACATGATACCTTTGCCTACCAATACCAGTGGTTTTTTATTAATGGCATTATCAGGTTTGTAATGGAAAATGTTGAAAGTAGGAGGAGTTTCGGAACCTTTATTAACAGCAAGTAAACCACCCATTTTTAATTTTTCAATCTGGGATTTATGAAGGATTTCAGTTTGAAAGCCGAAGTGTTTCCCAGCTTCTTTACATAGCAGGGAAAAGCGTAAGGAGTCTAGGTAATTAACAGGTTCGTTGACCAAAGATTTAGCCCATGAAATAGCCTCGGCAAGAATGTTGAGTTCGAGCAGTTTATTTGTAGAGAAGGATTGCTGTGGAATGTAGATGGTGGTTGGTGATTTTGTTTTGTCGGTTTGATACTTATCAAAATCATAGCTACTCAATAGTAAACCCTCTAGAAAAGCATAACGTTCTGTTTCGGTAAGCTGATGTAATCCACGCAATTTGGCTGCGTGGATATTTAGTCGTTGAATTGAATAGTAGAGTGAAGCGCCTGCTGAACGTAGCGCTTCAAGGTCTCTGTTTGGGGTGATGACGAGAAAGTTTTTATGATCTCCGAGAAAGTTAATAACTTCCGTTTTGCTCTTTAAAAAGCTTTCGTGTATGGTTTCAGTAAGTGCTTTTTTAAGCGCATACTGTTTGGTCTGATCGGTAGCTGTAATGATTAAAATATTATCCGTAACAGTTGGTATGTCGCTTTTTTTGGCGTAAGATGTAAAGTGTATGTTTAAGTAGTTATTTTGCATTTTGTTGTTTTAATAGTGCTGTAACTGTTTGTTGTCCAGGTGTCCAGCCGCAACCTGTAAGTTCTTCAGTTTGTAATGCATCTAGGACACGGAGTACTTCTTTGACATTCCGACCTACATTCATTGGGTTGACACTTACCCATTGGATTGTTCTGTTAGGATCAATAATGAAAGTTGCTCGATAGGCTACTTTTTCATCTGCGTCGAGGATGCCCATTTGTTCAGCTAAAGACTTTGACGTATCGGCAAGCATAGGAATAGAGATATTTGACAAGTCTGGATGATTTTGTCTCCAACTTAAGTGGACAAACTCTGTATCGGTAGATGCGCCGATTAAGAGGGCATTGCGTTCTAAAAATGCTGTGTTATTATTGTTGAAATCGATAATTTCGGTAGGACAAACGAATGTAAAGTCTTTTGGCCACCAAAAGAGAACAGTCCATTTTCCTTGTTCTGAAGCGTAGTTCTGGTTGATATCGGTAATTTCAATTCCGTTTTCGGAACTAATGACAGCCTTTTTTGTAAAATTAGGGAGTTTATCTCCGATCGTTAATATTCCTTTTTGTATTAACTGCACCTGTTGGTCGTTTATTAATTTTTTTACTGAATTACACATGGTTTTATCTATTTATAATAGAAGTTGTTTTCTATTAATTGTTCTTTAATTGTTTTGAAAAACTGTTCCTGTTGGATATTTCCACTGTTTATTCGTTCTGCAAGTTCTACATAGTGCAATGAAGCCCTTCTTAATTCTGTTTGTATTTCGTTAATGTCGAGGCTTTTATTACTTGCTAAATGGAGCAGGTAATAAATGTTGCGTTTTGAAAGGTTTTCGGCCTCAGTTATATTACCCAACTCCTCGTAAGTATTAGCTAGATTATTGCAGGAAATGATATATACTTGCATGAATGGAATATTTAATCGTTTACAATCTAACAGATGATTGTTTAGAATTTCTGCTCTGTACAGCGCTTTTTTGTATAGTGATAAAGCTTTTTCGAAATTTCCATTAGTAAAAAAAGTATTAGCAGACGTAGTGAGCGTTTGCCAGTATCTTTCTTCATGATTCATACAGATATCATTCATTTTTAAATTAAATTATCATTAGCAAAGTCCCAGTTAACAATTTCCCAATAATTTTCAACGAATTTTGGGCGAGCGTTACGGTAGTCGATGTAATAGGCATGCTCCCAAACGTCTAGCGTTAAAATAGGTTTTTTGTTTTCTGTGATAGGTGTGTGCGCATCTTTCATAGGGATGATTTCCAGCATGCCTTGGTCGTTTTGAGCAAGCCAAGCCCAGCCCGCTCCAAAGAGTTTAGTTGCTGTTTCTGAAAATTTAGTTTTGAAAGTATCAAAGCTGCCAAAGTCACGAATGATCAATTCTTTGATTTTCCCATGGGGCTGTTTTCCACCATCGGGAGAAAGACAATGCCAGAAAAAGCTGTGATTCCAATGCTGGGCAGCATTGTTGAATAATGCTACATCATTATTCTTAAAAGATTTTTGGATTATTTCTTCTATAGAAGCCTCAGTAAGAGCTGTGTCTTTTACTAATTGGGTGAGGTTGTTAACATAAGTTGCGTGATGTTTGCCATAATGATAATCAAATGTTTCTTCTGTAATTAGGGGTGTTAATGCGTTTTTGTTGTAAGGAAGTTCTGGAAGTTGTTGTGTTATTTTCATGCTTTTTTTGTTTTTAGTTTTAAGATTTTAATTGCTCGTTTAAGTTGATTGATGTGGGCCATTTCTTGTGTGGCTTTCCGCATGTTAACATGCAGTAACTTATCATCTCTAATGTGTCTTTCTAAATGTTTTTTGTTTTCTTCTAATAATTCGATCACATAGTCCATTGTTTAATATCATTGTTTTACAACAAAGGTATTAAAAGTTTATTATAATAAAACTATAAAGT
The DNA here is from genome assembly GCF_026711005.1 of Sphingobacterium sp. UT-1RO-CII-1. Classification (GTDB taxonomy): domain Bacteria; phylum Bacteroidota; class Bacteroidia; order Sphingobacteriales; family Sphingobacteriaceae; genus Sphingobacterium. The sequence goes on from NZ_JAPPVJ010000008.1 coordinate 68,413, forward strand.
TAGAATATTCTAACTTTTGAAATTGAGATAACATTTTTGGGCAAGAAGAACCTTAAATAACGGGAGGAGAGTTTGGGGTTTTTTAGGGGTTGATGTTTAGAAAAAATGGGGAAGAAGTGGAATAAAAAGTACTCAGAAACTATGTGATGCTGTTCTATATGCTTTTTAACATGATGAGGTATTTTGTTAGTTTTGTATCTAACCTAGGGGGAAGGAGGCTATAGATAAATGGCTTTCAGCCCGATTGGTGGATGCCTTTTTCATCTTCCAAGCATTTTTTTAGCAAGCTTAGCATGTGTGGAAAATGAAAAAGCCCTCACTTTCGTGAAGGCTTTTCATGTGTCGGAATGGCAGGATTCGAACCTGCGACCTCTAGCACCCCATGCTAGCGCGATACCGGGCTACGCTACATCCCGAAAAGATGCATAGTGATGTATACTTTGCATAAGCAAACATAATACTATTTTTTCAAGAATAAAAATTCATGTGTTTGCAATGTTCTATCAAGTTTAATATGGTTTTATTTAAGTAGCTACCTGTTGTGTTTATAAGGGAATAAGCTTAATTTTAGTGTTTACATTAACGAAACCTAATCTAATGCTTTCTGTTGGATAAAATTTGCTAATCATACATAGGGTTGGTGGTAATAACTACAGGTTGTGTATCTAAGGGAAAGTTGACTTTTATTATAAAAAAATAGGGATGAAGAAAAGAAAGAATAGCATGTTAGCTTTTATGGCTTGTCTTGTTTTCACAAACTTGTTGAGTGCACAGGAAACAGAGAGGAAGCCTAATATTATTGTTTTTCTAGTGGATGATATGGGCTGGCAAGATACTTCGGTGCCGTTTGGAGAGGAGAAGACTGTATTGAATAATTTATACCATACTCCAAATATGGAAAAAATGGCACGTGAAGGGATGAAGTTTACAGAAGCTTATGCTAGTAGTGTATGTTCACCTACGCGGGTCAGTCTGTTGACAGGAATGAACGCCGCCCGACATAGAGTGACAAACTGGACACTGCGCAGAGATCAGGCCGTGGATGCGCAGCACGATAAATTGGATTTTCCGAAATGGAATGTAAACGGCTTGCAGCCTGAGGGAACGCATATACCTTATACGGTGGAAGCAACAACTTTACCTATGCTGTTGAAAGATGCAGGCTATCAAACAATACATGTGGGTAAAGCGCACTTTGGGGCAATGGATACGCCAGGAGAGGAACCATTAAATTTAGGTTTTGATATTAATATAGCCGGGCATGCTGCAGGTGGCTTGGGAAGCTACTTAGGAACAGAAAATTTTGGAAATAATGCGGATGGTACCAGAAAGTTACCGTGGGGTATTCCAGGATTGGACGAATATCATGGTACGGATATTTTCGTAACAGAAGCGTTAACCCAGAAAGCTATTCAAACCCTAGAAGAAGCAAGTGGTACTGAAAAACCTTTTTTTCTATATATGGCACATTATGCTGTACATATCCCTTTTAATGCTGATAAGCGTTACTACCAAAAATATATAGATAGAGGCTGTACAGTAGAGGAAGCTCAGTATGCTTCGATGGTAGAGGGAATGGATAAGAGTTTAGGTGATATTATGAGCTTTTTAGAAAGTAAAGGCATAAAGGACAATACAATTGTTATGTTTTTGTCTGATAATGGAGGCTTCGCTGTCTCTAATAGAGGATATGAGGGAACAGAACACGAATGGAATGCGCCATTGAAAAGCGGTAAAGGGTCAGCCTATGAAGGTGGGGTGCGTGTGCCGATGATAGTGAGTTGGCCAGGTAAAGTGAGAGAATCTACTGTAACGCAAACCCCCGTGTTAATTGAGGATGTTTTTACAACATTGATAGAGGTAGGCAAAGCGGAAAGAGAAAAGGCAATACAGGCTGTAGATGGCTGCTCTTTTGTTGACTTGTTGATGGGAGGACGACGTAAAGAGCGAAGAACACCTTTAGTATGGCATTATCCGAATGAATGGGGAGTGTCGGGACCTGGGATTGGAGCAACAAGTACAATTCGAGATAAGAATTGGAAGCTGATTTATTGGCATGAAAGTGGTAAAAAAGAATTGTATAATATAGCTAAAGATATAGGGGAAGAAAATGATCTGGCAAATATTGAATCGGGGATAGTGAAAAAGCTATCTAGCAAACTTGGGAAATATTTACGATCGGTAGATGCGCAAATGCCTGTCTTTAAAGATTCGGGTAGAACCTGTCCTTTTCCGGATGAGGTTTGAGAAGAGGGGGAAAAGTAAAAAGCCGAAGTATATACTTCGGCTTTTCTTCGATTCGTACCTAGGGCGGGAATCGAACCCGCACTCCCTTAACGGGAACAGGATTTTAAGTCCTGCGTGTCTACCAGTTCCACCACCTAGGCAACTGAGCGAAAGACGAGATTCGAACTCGCGACCCCAACCTTGGCAAGGTTGTGCTCTACCAACTGAGCTACTTTCGCTTGACGTGGTGCAAATATAGAGGAATTTATTAGTTATGCAAAATGTTTTTTCAAATAATAGTGAGCTTTTCTATGTGATCTGGGGTGGATACTTAGTACACAGTTGTTTGCCTCTTTAAATCAAGACCAAAATATTTTTTAAATTCGTTATTCCTTGTCAAATACTGTTGTAAAGCACTATTTAGAGGAGTTTAACTGTTGAAGTATAAGTTCTGGCTCAAAGCCTCGTGATAGCAAAAAACGATATAGTTTGGTGCGTTCAGTGAGGGGAAGGTTGTTGGGAGATTTGCCAATTTTCTTTTTGATAATATCTTTTAGCTTTTCTTCATATTCGTCGAGGTCTATACTGCTCAGGGCTTGACGTAAAATAGGTGGGGAAACTCGCTTAAATTGAAGATGTTGTTTGATTTTAATTTTACCCCAACCGTTAATCCGGAACTTCCCTAATGTAAAGGCATGTGCAAAACGCTCTTCATTTAAGAAGTTCTCTTCGATAAGGTAGGCAATGATATTTTCGACTTCTGATTCATACAGGCCCCAACTGTATAATTTATCACGAACTTCTTGTTGTGAGCGCTCTTGGTAAGCGCAATAGTACTCTGCTTTAGACTGTGCTTGATTTGGTGTGAATTTCTTTTGCCCTTTATTGTATTCGTCCATAATGCAAATCTTCAAAAAATGATAGACTTATTGAAAATTATGATGAAATTTGTTAGAGACAATATAACATGTACACAATAGAATCAATTCTTAACAGTATTTCTTTTAAAAGAAAATATATTTTCGATGCTGAAATGTCGATTATTTCTTTAGCATACGATAGTAGAAAGATACGTTCGGGAGGCGAAAGCTTATTTTTTGCTTTGAAAAATATTCGGGATGGACACGAGTTTATAGCGGATGCATACAGTAAGGGGGTGCGTAGTTTTGTGGTGGACCGAGAAGACTTCGATACTTCGGCTTTTTTAGAAGCTAATTTTATATGGGTTGAAGATGTTTTAGCAGCTTTGCAATCATTAGTTAGAAAACATAGGGGGCTATACACGAAACCGCTAATTGGGATAACAGGAAGTAATGGCAAGACAGTAGTTAAAGAGTGGCTGACCGAGCTTTTATTACCTGATAGTAAAGTATATCAGAGCCCCAAAAGCTACAATTCACAATTAGGCGTAGCATTGTCTTTATGGAACTTGACGGAAGATTATGAGTATGCGATAATAGAAGCGGGGATCAGTAAACCCGGAGAGATGGCTCTCTTAGAAGAGATGATAAAGCCAACTATAGGTGTTTTTACGAATATAGGGACGGCACATAGTAGTGGGTTTGCTTCAAAAGAGCAAAAAATAAAAGAGAAGCTGAAGCTTTTCAAAGAGGCGGAAGTTATTATTTATTCTTCAAGATATGACATCAAATCATATATACCAGCAGGAGTGAAAAGCTTTACTTTTGGCGAAGAAAATGAAGATGATGTGCAGGTTTTAGCTGTTGATCAGAATAGTTTGGGGCAGACTAATTTACGTGTTTGCTTTTTAGGTGAGGTACAGCTATTTGAATTGCCTTTCAATGATAGAGCATCGATTGAAAATAGTTTGATTTGTTTAAGTACTCTTTTGTTTTTAGGCTATTCATTAAAGGAGTTGGCGCAGCGGGTTTTTAAAATGAAACCTGTGGAAATGAGGCTTAACTTGAATAAAGGCAAAAATAATTGTTCGATTATAGATGATAGCTATTCAAATGATATAGCTTCTTTACAGGTAGCGCTTGATTTTTTGCACCAGCAACAGCAACATGCAAAAAAAACACTCATTCTTTCCGATATGGAAGGATTGAATGAAAAGTTAAAGGTGAAATTGAAAGACTTGCTACAAGAACAAGAGCTTGACCGCGTAATATTGGTGGGGGATAAATTGGCGTATTTGAAGGATTATATAGCAGGAGAGGTGACTTTGTACAGTTCAACAGAACAGTTGGTGGATCAATTAAGTCATATTGAATTTTTTGATGAATCTATATTGATCAAGGGAGGGAGGCTGTATCATTTGGAGGACGTTAGTAGATTGCTGGTGGCAAAGTCTCATGAGACAGTTTTGGAGATTAATTTAAATGCTTTGGTTCATAACTTGCAACAGTATAGAAGACTATTAGCTCCAGGAGTTAAAACTATGGCTATGGTAAAAGCTTTTTCGTATGGAAGTGGGAGTTTTGAAGTAGCTAATCTATTACAATTTAATAAGGTAGATTACTTAACAGTAGCTTTTGCCGATGAGGGGGCGGAGTTGAGGCAGAATGGGATAAACTTACCAATTATGGTATTGAGCCCAGATGAACAGGATTTTGAGAATTTGCTGGTAAATAAGTTAGAACCCGAGATATATAACTTTCGGATATTAAATGCTTTTGTGCGTTTTTTAAGAAGTAAAGGTGTAGATCGTTTTCCAATACATTTAAAGATCGATACGGGTATGCATCGGTTAGGATTTTTACCAGAAGAAGTTGAAGAGCTAGGGGAATTGTTGTTAAAGTCTAAAGAAGTATATGTAAAAAGTGCGTTATCACATTTAGTAGCCTCGGGTAATAGAAAACATGATGTGTTTACACAGCAGCAGATTACTATGTATAAGGGAGTGACGCAGAGATTAAGAGATTTGTTGGACTATGATTTTATAGAGCATATTGCAAATACATCAGCTATAGTTGATTGGAAATCTGCGCATCTAGATATGGTGAGATTAGGCATAGGTTTATATGGTGTTAATACAGGAAGTGGTAAACTAGCTTTGGAGCCTGTAGGACAGTTAAAAACCACAATTACACAGATTAAAGAGTTAAAAGCTGGCGAAACAGTAGGGTACGAAAGAAGTGCTACTTTGCAGCGCGATAGCCGTATCGCAACTATTAAAATCGGTTATGCGGATGGCTATGACAGACGATTTGGAAATGGTGTGGGGCTGATGTCTGTTAATGGTCATATCGTTAAGACTGTAGGAAGCATTTGTATGGATATGTGTATGTTGGATGTGACTGATATTAGGGTAAGAGAGGAGGATGAGGTTATTGTTTACCCGGATTTAACAAAGGCCGCAGAAGCAATAGGTACGATTCCTTATGAATTATTAGTAAATGTGTCGACAAGAGTAAAAAGAATGTATTTTTACGGCTAATATTAAGAGAGTTTGTGCGATGATAAAGAAAGTCTTTCAAAAATTATTGTATTACCTGATAAAAGGAGCTTTGGTAGTTGTTCCTTTAGCTGGGGCTGTTTTTTTGATTATCTGGACAGTTGCTTCCTTAGATAATGCATTAAATTTAACCTCACATTTTTTAGAGGATGAACAAGGAAAGCCATTATATATACCAGGGATCGGTATTTTAACGGTACTATTAGCACTTATTTTAATGGGGGTTATTTTTACGACGCTGGTAACTGAACCCATTAGAGCATGGTTAAAAAGGACAGTAGACCGTATACCGTTATTTAGTACTTTGTATTCATCTATAAAAGACTTTACGGAGGCTTTTGTGGGAGATGCGAAGAAATTTAATGAACCTGTTCTAGTATTGGTGAATGAGACAGGATTGAAAAAGATAGGGTTTCTTACACAACGAGATTTAAGTAAGATAGGGCTGCAGGATGAAGTTATTGTTTACTTTCCTTATTCTTACTCTGTTGCAGGGCAGGTGGTTGTGGTTAAATCTGTTCATGTTCAAAAACTAAATATGTCGGCTACCGATGCGATGAAGCTAGTAGTTTCAGGTGGGGTGTCGGGAATTGATTAAACCATAATATGAGTAGCTTTTTAGACCGTCTATTTAAAGGAGGCCGTGAGGGGAAAGACGTAGAGAAACGAGTTTTAGAAGCAGAACTTTCGTTCTTAACGAGTAAGTTTGATGAGTATTTAGCGCAGCGACTTTTTGAGAAAGATAGAAATGATTTGCTTCAAAAAGCATATATAAAGTTTTTGAAACAGATGAGTGTCCTAGATGCTCACACTATTTGGCCAATTTCTAATGAATTACAGCTTTTAGAGTCATATATAGACTTATATAAGTCTACTTTGGATGAGGCTGTACATGTGAAGTTGACATTGCATTCGGAAACGGATGAGAAGATACCGGCTTTATTACTTTTTCCTTTAATAGCCAATGCTATTCATATGGGATATAATTCTATCGAAGAATCTCCATTAAAAGTGAAAATTACAGCATTTGACAAAGTGTTAACAATGGAATTGAGTAATAGGGTGAATCACTATATTCAATCGCAGGAAGACACTATTAGTGTGCAGCGTTTTAAGCAGCGTGTAAAATTGATGTTTGATGAGGATGACTATACCTTGTTTTTTAATAGCAATAGCAGGACATTCAAGACTTTTTTGCAACTGAAATTTAATAGATAGCCTGATTTTATTTTTTTGTTAACCATGTTCTAGTGTTTGGTCGATCATGGTGAGAGCTAGTTTATTGGGGTGTTTGTCGACTTATTATGGTTTATTTATTTTATTACTGTATGAATCTTAAAAGAGGTGGGTTTTAAAAAAAAGCTCTAAGGCGGGGAGCCTTAGAGCTTTTAAACTAACCAATTATTAATCTAAATATGAAATGTACCATATTAACGTGGTCAATGGGGGAATAGTACAGCGATATGAGTGCTTTAACATTATTTAACGATTGATCGATGTTTTTTAGAAAATTTAAAAGGGATAAGGATAAAGAAACGAGCTCTGATAATGAAATCAGAACCCGTTTCTGAAACTCTACTCTATGGCGGGAGCATAGCTTCTATCACTAAAAAAATAAATTAAAAATAGGTTGATAGACCAAAGTTAAAGCCTCCGAGTAAAACCGGTGGGTTGGCAATATAATCGCGAGTACGTTGGTGACGATAGTTGAGTCTTAATACGGTTTGTGTATTTGGCCTAAAACTAATACTTCCCATAATACTTTTGGTGTCGTCTCCAATATTATCTCCCGTTTCTTTAAATTTACCTTTATTCCAATCTACGTATTCCAGCCGACAAGCTAAGTTTAAGGAGGCGTTTTCCCAACCTAATAACTTGCCACGCAGTACGGGTTGTACCACATCAATAAAGCCTCCTTGTTGTTTTTGTCCATATTGCTGTGTATATGTTTGTGGTACGTCAACATTAACCCAGGCCCATTCTCCTGTGATAAATGTATTGAAACGACGGATGGTGGTATTGAAATCAAGAGCAAATACATTAACGCTACGTTTATCATCTAAATCTAGTCCATCGTCTTGGTATTCGCTATAAATGCCCCCCATATAAGAAATACCGAGTTCTCCGATTTTATTGTTTTTAATAGCAAGTTTCGTCGTGTAAAGAGGTGCGCCGTTAGGACTTTCTTCAAAACGATCTATGTTTTCTTTAGTTGCACCAAGGTAAGTTCTACTTTGTTCGTTATCGATTATAGAACCATCAAATCCGCTTGAAATATAGGCTTCGTAGCCAAACATCCAGTCTTTATTATAGTGCTTGCCGTATAAGCCAAATCCAGGTGTACTCCATGTAGCAGGTAACATTTGCGTAGCTGAAATGGGCCGATCTGTAAATTCCCATTTAGGGCCGTCGTGATTTTGGTTAAATGCACCGATGGGGTTTAAGATAATACCACCACGCAAATTAAGTAGCGGATTGAACTCGAAGTCAACAGCGGCAAATTCAATGTTTATTTCGCGTGTTCCGTCTTCAAACTCTAACTCACTCATGAATTTAATGCGTTTGCCAATAGTAGATGACATAAACATAGTAAAGCGTCTAAATTGAAACTGATGCCCTTCACTGATGCCGTCTTCGCCAAGGTGCTGCCAATTAGCCTCCATATATCCACCTATGGCGATAGGTATTTTGTCTGCTGCTAACAGAGGACGGTCGTAAACTGCATCCATGTTCATTTTGTTTTTGACCGAATCAGTGGTTGTACGTTTTAATAAACCCGAATCAATTTGTGCGTACAATTTAGATAGACTTATGCCGCAGCATATAAAAAGTAATAAGAAAGTTTTTGTATTAAACATTTTTTAAAGAAATCTTAAGTTCGTTATTTGTGCTGATAACTGGAAAGGTGCGTAAGTTTTTGTTGGCAGGGCCATTTTGTACGATACCTCTATTGTTAAATTCGCTGCCATGTGCAGGACATTCTAAAACATCTCCGAAAGCTTGCAGTTCTGCGCCTTGATGTGTGCAGCGCATGAGTAAGGCACTATATTCGTTTTCAGAAAAACGGAAAACGTAGATGGGGTGTTGCAATTGTTTATGTTCTACGATAATGTATTTCTTATAGTCTGTAGTCTTATTTTTAACTAAAAAACTATCTAGGGGAATAACTAGGTCTGTATTTACTAATTGTCCACTAATGGCTTTCTGTGTTACACAGCTATTGAATAAGGCTGTTGCTATTGAAGAACTTAAACATGCTAAACCACATTGTTTTAAAAAATATTTTCTATTCATTATTATAATGATTTTAAAAATTTCAGCAATTTATTTTTGTCTTCTTTAGCTAGTTTTTGGTATTTGTCTCGAGAATTAGCCGCTTCTCCTCCGTGCATTTCGATAGCTTGCTCTATGCTTTTAGCTCTGCCGTCATGCATTAAGAAGTACCGTCCTCCCTGTGAGTCTGGAGATAAACCAAGGCCCCATAAGGGAGCAGTGCGCCATTCATTGCTTTTTGCAGTTCCTTCTGTATACCCATCATCTAGTTCGGGACCCATGTCATGCAGTAATAAATCAGTATACGGGTGAAATTCTTTGTTTGCTAAGGCTGCAATAGGCGCATCTCCTGTTTTAAGAGTGGGTGTATGGCAGCTGCTACAGTTTATTTGTGTAAATAGAGCTTTTCCGGCTATAACCTCATCGTCATCTTGGTTGCGGGGTAGTGGAGCTTTAAGTGTTTGTAAATAGAAAGCAAGGTTATTTACCTTTTCTGTCGCGATCTCAGGGTCGATTTCTAAACCTGAGTAGACGTCTATGGGGTTGTAAACGCTTGCGATGCCTATATCTTGAGCGAGTGCATCAACGGTTTGCTGTAAGAGGTCATAGACACTAGCTTTCTTTCCAAAACGTCCTATATATCTTCCGTTTTGACTGATTGAGCCTAAACGAGGTTGAACAAAGTCAGGGACATCTATCCAGTTTACACGTCCGGAAATACCATCACCATCTTTATCTTCCGGATCAGCAGTCGTAAGTAAATAACTATCGGGTACAAATTCTAATAAACCAAGACCTGTAACTGCTGGTGGTGTGAAAACAGCATAAGGAGCTCCCGGAGGCAATACTTCGGGCTGATAGCCGGGAATCGCTCTGGTTTGTAATTGAGGGCCGCCGAGGTGTAAAAATTTATTTCCTGTTTCATCAGATTGGCCAAATCGGATTAAAGAACCAAATATATGACCTTTCCCGTCGCCTGCATGACAACTTACGCAACTGTTTGTTACGAATAGTGGACCTAAACCTTTTTCGATGGTAAAGACTTCGTCGTTAAATGTACGGTCACCATCAAGAAAACGTTGATTTTCCTCGTAGGTGAGATCTTCCATAGGTCCATCCAAAAGGTCTTCTTCTGCAGGTTCGCTGGGTTCGAATTTATCGCAAGCCTGTCCTAATAAAATCAAACTCATGATCGCAAACAGTGCAAGGTTAGTTTTCTTCATTTCTGTAATTTAATAATTAATTGATAATCTTAACTCTTATATTTTAATTTGCAAACATACAATGTTAGAATGTGCTAACAAAATATATTTCAAAAATATTTTTTAAGAGATAGTCTAAGCTATCTCTGATTTTTTTTAATAGAAGAAGGGAATGTAATTAGCTGAAATTATTGGATTAATAGACTAGCTAGCCTTCTTTTGACTATAAAAGGTGGACTTGTAGGTTAAATGATTACGAAATAAATTGGTTTTGATCTTTATACTTTATCTAAGCCAATGCGCATTGCATCTGCTGATTTTTTGTAAGCGGAAGGTGAAATACCCGTCGTTTTTTTAAATTGATTGCTTAGGTGAGCAACACTGCTATAGTTTAGTTTATAGGCTATCTCATTGAGGTTAAGTTCGCCATAAGTAAGTAGTTCTTTTACGCGTTCTACTTTTTGTTTGATGTAATACTTTTCTATCGTAGTACCTTCTTTATCACTGAATAAAGAGCTTAAACTGTGGTAATCCTTTTTTAGACGTGTGGATAAAAAATGAGATAAGTTCATTTGTAATTTGCTGTCGCCATCATGGATTACTTCAATGATCATTGTTTTTATCTGCTCAATTATTTTTTCTTTTTCATCATCTATGAGTGAAAAGCCTAAATTTTCTAGTTTTTTTTGAAGAATAGGTCTCAGATCATCAATGTTTTCTTCGTGTAGTTTTACTTCGCCTAACTGTACGTCAAGAGGTGTTAAGCCAAGTTTTGTTAACTCGGATTCGACTACCATTATGCAGCGTTCGCATACCATATTTTTTATGTACAGATTCATTGTCAATGCAAGATAAACAATAATTTTAAGAGTTTATTTCTGATTTTAAGTAGAAGGTGTTATCTAGTTCATTTTTAGTTATTAAGCGAAGGTTAATAACATAGTAGGTTTAATTATCTTCTTTTAAACTAAAGGCTGTGTTGCAGTTTTTACAGCGGTAACTTTTATTTATATATAAGGGATAAGTAAAGGTAAAGAGGGAGAATAAGGTAGATAAAATGGATCGTATACCTTTGGGTTTATTGTATGTGTTGTCGATCTGGTTTGAATTACAATGTGGGCAAACAATAGTTTTGTTTTTATTGTCTTCTAGAAGTGCTAAATCAGATTGAGCAAGTAGTTGAAGAGCTTTCTCTAAATCGTCAGATGAAACCTTTAATTTTATACCGCCTACAGCAATATTTAGTAGTGGATTAATGCCCACAATGTTTTCATCAAATAAATAAGAGTGAATGCCCTCACTTTCAAGTTTAGTTTTTAAGATATGAGCATCTATGGGATTATCGAAAACTTTTAATGTAACCATGTGTTGTACGTAATATAGGGAAGTGCTTTTTAAGCTAAGTTAATTATTTGCGCTGATATTTTAGATATGCTCTGGAAGATTGCATCTCGACATTTCTTAATTATTTGTCGATTTTGTATTTTTATTTTATCTTTTAGTGTAACATATCTGTATTTTATATACTAATTGTTAAGGAAAACCGAATAGATAATGTTTTTTTGTTGGTAAAAAAAGAAAATTATCGGTTAATGATAAATTAACAAATATAGAAATGTAGCGAGAAGATAACTAAAAACTAATCAAGATTGGAGAGCTTATGAAATAAATATGGAGTATCCATGAGCTCAATAAAATGAATACATAGTCGAATAATTATATACATATGAAACAACTGATTTTTTCTTTTGTATTTGTAATTTTGGGAATGACAAATACAAATGCACAGCTTAAAGGGGATTGGAAAGGAACACTTTCTGTTCAAGGAGTATCTTTAGAGCTTATTTTTCACATTAATGATGTAGATGGGGGTTATGAAGCGACAATGGATGTACCTATGCAAGGAGCTTCTGGGATTCCTGTATCCGAAGTGTTATTTGCAGACGATCAATTGACACTTTCGATAGAGCAAGCCGGTATTAAGTTTACAGGCACTAAAGAGGGTGAGAAGATTGAAGGTACATACAGTCAAGGAGGTATGGATTTACCCCTTGTTTTAGAGAAAACTGTGGTGACCAAGCCGGGAGATACAACGTTAGTGTCGACAGTGGACGATATTAAAAAGCTGATAGCTTTCGATCAGGGAAGTTTTGCTTATAAAGTTGAAGATTATTTTGCACGCCCAGTGACTTCTGGTTTTCAACTTTCGCCTAACGGTAAATATATCTCATACCGTGAAAAGGATGATAAAAATAAGCGACATGTTATGGTAAAAGATGTAGCTACCGGAAAAGTCGTGCGTGCAATTGAAGAAAAAGAAGAGCTTATAAGGGGAATGGGGTGGATTAATGATGAGCGCCTGGTGTATGTAATGGATCAAGGCGGAAATGAAAATTACCACTTATATGCTATCAATATTGATGGAAGTAATAATATCGACTTAACACCTTTTGATGATATTCAAGCGTCTATTTTGAATATGTTAAAAGAACAAAAAGACTATATTATTATCCAAATGAATAAGGATAATAAACAAGTTTTCGAGCCTTATAAAGTCAATATTACAAGCGGCGAAATGGAGAAGCTGTTCACCAACGAAGATCCGGCAAATGCTATAGTTGGTTATGATTTTGATAAGGATGGTAAATTGAGGGGGTATTCGAAAATGTTTAATGGAATACAAAGCCAGTATTTCTATAAAGCAGCAGGTGAAGACGATTTTTCTCTTTTTCATACAACTAAATGGGATGAGAGCTTTAGTGTTGTCGCTTTTAATTATGCGTCGAATAACCCAGATGAAGCTTATGTCTTGACAAATTTAGACTCGGATAAAGCGCGTATCGTATTGTATGATTTTAAAGGTAAAAAGATTTTAAAAGAGGTATATGCTAATGAGGAGTATGATGCCAATCTGATTTCGTTGTCAAGAAAACGTAACTGGGAAATCGATTTTGTAGGGTATGAGGGAGAAAAAGTGGTTATAGAACCTGTAAGTGCAACATTTAAAAAGATTTATACAGATTTAGAAAAGCATTTTGGTGATTATGAATTTACTGTAGCAGGACGTACAGATGAGGAAGATCAGATGTTGATTGTAGTGCAAAGTGATAAACTTTATGGACGCTATTATCATTATGATACAAATTCAGGCGAAGTAACTTTGCTTGTTGACCTGATGCCTCAGTTGAAAGAAGAGGATATGGCAGAGATGCGTCCTATTAAATTTAAATCACGTGATGGCTTAACGTTGCATGGCTATATTACGTTGCCTAAAGCTGCGTTAGATGGTAAAAAAGTGCCACTGATTGTAAATCCGCATGGTGGGCCACAAGGTGTGCGTGATAGCTGGGGCTTTAATCCGGAAACTCAACTTTTTGCAAGTAGAGGATACGCCACATTACAAGTTAACTTCAGAATATCAGGAGGTTACGGTAAAGAGTTTTTACGTGCTGGTTTCAAGCAAATTGGGCGTAAAGCAATGGATGATGTGGAAGATGGTATACAATATGCTATAGAGCAGGGATGGGTTGATAAAGATAATATTGCCATTTATGGTGCTAGTCATGGTGGTTATGCTGTTTTAAGAGGGTTAGTTAAGACTCCTCAATTATATAAGGCTGGGGTGGACTATGTAGGGGTGTCAAACATATTTACGCTGATGAGTTCTATTCCGGAGTATTGGAAGCCTTATAAAGAGATGTTATATGAAATATGGTATGATCTAGATGATGATAAAGAAGCTGAAATTGCAAAAGAAGCATCGCCTATCTTCCATATTGACAAAATACAGGCTCCTTTGTTTGTTGTTCAAGGTGCAAATGATCCGAGAGTAAAAATTGCAGAATCAGATCAGATTGTGGAAGCCTTGCGTAAAAAAGGTGTCGATGTGCCTTACTTAGTAAAGTATGATGAAGGGCATGGTTTTGGAAAAGAAGAGAATCAGATTGAGTTTTATAAAGCGATGATGGGTTTCTTTAGTAAGCACTTGAATTAATAAATTGTTTTGTTAAATTATAAATGGGCTGGTTACAGAAGGTAATCAGCCCATTTTCTTTTACCATTTAGTCATCTCATAAGCAGCATTCCAAAACTTATATTCCATGTGAGATGCCGTAACGAATGCATCTAACATTAACTGTTGTATTTCGGGAGTGGTGTTTTTAGCCATTTTATCGGCATATTCTTTAGCTTTTCGAACTCCTTCACCAAACTCTTCGCCACTGTAGGTGTTGATCCAGTTAGAATAAGGATTATTAATTGCCTCTTGTTCTTTATATATTTTATCTCCTACTTCTTTGTATATCCAAAAACAAGGTAAAACAGCTGCTACAGCAACCTCTATCGGATCAAATGCAGTAACACTTTTAAGGTAATGAATATAGTGATGACATATTGGTTCTATCACACTGTTTTGAGCCTGATTGGCTATGCCGAATTCAATGAAGTAGGTTTCGTGCAATGCTTTTTCGACAATTAGTGCGTTTTTTCCAAATTCGAAAAAGTCTAATGCCTGCTGATTGTCTTGCGCTTTAGCGCCTATTGCAGACAAGGCTCGGCCATAGTGCTCCAAGTATTTTGCATCTTGCTGCATATAAAATTGAAACTTTTCTAAGGGTAGGGTACCTTCCTTAAGTTCTTTAATGAAATCCATAGCTGTGATATCGCTATATATATACTCAATGCTTTTCCAAGCTTTATCTGTCCATTTCATTGATGATTAATTTTTGTGGGTTATGGAAATGATTTAAGGGCCCATTTCCTTGACCAATTTTTAAATCTTTACTGCTTCGTATTGCTTCATGTACATAGTCTAAGCCGTACTCTACTGCTTTGCTTAAGTTTAATCCCTGAGCCATATAGCTAGCAATAGCTGAAGATAAACTGCAGCCAGAACCATGCGTATTGTTCGTGTTTATGCGCATAGAATTGAATTTCTGTACAGAATGTTGTTTATCTATTAATAAAGAGGTTAGGATAGGGGCTTCTAAATGTCCGCCTTTTACTAATATTGCGTTGCAGGAGCTTTCCAATATTTTATAGCCAGCTTTTTCCATTTTTTCAACACTGTCTACTTTTTCTTTTACCAAAACGCTTGCTTCATCTAAATTTGGTGTTATAAGCGTAGCTAAAGGAAATAATAGTTCGATACAAGCTTGTATCGTTTCGTCCTGTATAAGCTGATGGCCGCTCGTAGATATCATAACAGGATCAAATATTATAGTGCCTTTATAGTTTTTTAAAAAATCACTAATAATTTCCACTAAACTGACGCTATGCACCATTCCTATTTTAATTGCATCAGGATATATGTCGTCGAATATGCAGGCAAGTTGTTCTTTTATAGCCTGTGTGGGTATATCGAAAATGTTTCGCACACCTTGGGTGTTTTGTACAGGTAAGGCGGTTAAAACGTTCATCGCATAGCAACCTAAAGCTGATATTGTTTTAGTATCAGCTTGAATGCCGGCGCCTCCGCTGCCATCAAACCCAGCAATACTAAGTACAGTTGGTACCGTATATGTTTTGTTAAGGTTCATCTTTGTAAACATTATTAATGAGGAGTTCTTTTATTTTTTGACTAACTGACTGTGGATCGGGATTGGAACATATGGCTGACACTACTGCAATGCTTGAAGCACCCGCATTGATAACTCTTTGAACATTTGTTATATTCATATTCCCTATAGCGATTAGGGGTAATTCGGTTTCTTTACGAAGTTTTTTTATCCCCTGAATACCCCATTCTGTTATTGTATCTGTTTTTGTTGCTGTTGAGAAAATAGGACTCACACCTAAATGATCTACAGCTAGCATATTGTCGCTAAGCAGTTGATCATTTGCTTCTAATGACCAGCCAATTTTGAAACGGTCTGCATATTGTTCTTTGATATGTAGGGGCGCCATATCTGTTTGACCTACATGTACACCCCAAGCGTCAATTTTAGCAGCAATATCTACATGGTCGTTGATGATGAGTGGAATACTATAGCGGTCGCATAAATTTTTAAGCGCAATGGCTTTTTTTAAAAATATTTGTTTGCTTATTTTTTTTTCCCGTAGCTGTATGATATCAACTCCTCCCTTTATAGCCTGTTCAGCTACTTGCAGCCAAGGTAGGTAAGTACAGTTTTCCTCCGTAATAACAAGATAAAGCGGGTATGGAAAATCAGAATGTATAAGCATAATGTTTTGCTTTAAGATTATTCCTAATATCTTCTTCTGATAGGTTGTATAGCGTATCATAAAGGTGGAGTTGCAATGTCCCTGGACCTATGGCTTTGTGGTAGGCCAATTCACCAGCTAAACTCAAGCATGCAACCCCAGCAGTTGCGGCTGCAAAAGGATCTTGCCGTAAACCTAGGAATGCACCGATTAAAGCACTGGAGGTGCAGCCTAAGCCTGTGACCAGTGTCATCATGGGGTTTCCATTGTGTATTTCTATAATCTCTGTTTCGGAAATAATATAGTCTACTTCGCCAGAAATACACACAATTGCTTTTTGCTTTTTTTGTAAAGCTTTACCTCTTGCCAAGGCACTTAAACTAGAGGTTGTGCTATCTACTCCTTTGGAACTTACTTGTTCAAAATTATATAGTGCATTTATTTCAGATGCATTACCGCGTATTACGGTGGGTTGAAGTTTCAACAGATTTTCTAAAACCTCGTTTCGTAAGGTTGAAATCCCTGCTCCAACAGGATCTAATATCCAAGGACACCCAATATTACTAGCGTGCTCCGCTGCAATTAACATAGAGTCTGCGACGTCTTGACTTATGGTTCCTATGTTAATAACTAAAGCATTTGATAAAGAGACAACTTCTTTTATTTCTTGCTTGTCATGTGCCATAACAGGTGATGCGCCAATAGCAAGTAGAGCATTAGCTGTATTGTTCATAACGACCATGTTTGTAATATTATGCACTAAGGGACGTACAGAACGTAGTTCGTGAAGTTGTTGAATGATAGGGATGGCATTATCCATGTCGTAAAAGCTAGAATTATGATTATTAATAAAACAGGCTTTAAATGGGTAATGCTGAATTAGAAAAATTAGCAGACCAAATTAGTGCTTTTCCCTACGTCGGTATAAACCGAATCAGGTTCAAAGGGACTTTCTCAATTCTTTATAGAATACCCCTAAAGCCAATTACAAACATAAGCAATATTATTTGCAAGAAGCAAACCGGGGGAGAAGGTAAAAGGCAGAGAAAAGGGTAAGTGTTTTAAATCTTCGATTTTTAAATTGATTGGAGGAAGACTTAAAACACTTGGGGTTATCGTTTGTTTAGTAGGTTATTTTATTTTTCTTGTTAAATAATGCTTTATTTTCATATTATATGTTCTAGCGTTCTAATATACTGATAGAAGCAGAACCTGTCTCAGAGTCGATTGACTTGATTATTAATGTCTTTTTAGAAGAATCAAGGCTAATATGCATGCTTGGTCCCCCTTGAATGGTGAGTTCATCACCTTTAATACTGTAGGGGGTTGTTTCATGCATTTTCCCTAAGAATTTTTCATGCCATATAAATGTTACCGTTTTACTTTTTTTGAACTTATAAGAACGTTCTCCTCTTTCATAGTATAAAGGGTCATCTTCTTGTTGACCGTCTTTGTCTACATATGAAATCTCTTTTACATACCACTGGCCTAAAATGTCTTTCTCTATTTCTTGTCCATATAGGGAAGTCAATCCTAAAACTAGAACGATACTCGTTATTATTTTTTTCATAATATAAATACTTACTTCAAAACAAAGCTCGGAATTTAAAGTAGATTGATGGTGGTTTTATAGGGTAGTAAATGGGTAGTATATAAATATTATTGCTTTAAGCGGCGCACTATACTATGGGTGGTTTTCTCTTACTGTTCTTTAATACAAGTGCTTACGCTATTATTGTCGGTAGTGATCATATTTAAACGAAATAAAGGTGTTATAGTCTTTCGTTTTTGTTATGGCAGAAAAATGTGTTTTAACAAAAAAAACTGTTATGCTTTTACGAGGCACATGGTTGCCATTTTCTAGTAAAACGGTAACCATGTACTTTTTATTATATGTCTGTTATTTTCTGAATAGGTAGTGGAGCAATTGTTCTACTTGTAGCTATATGTATAAGTAAATCAATTTTGCTTTTATAAAGCTGAGCTAAATTTCCTGGGTTATTGGCTTCATATAATGCGTTTCGAGCAATAGGTACACTAAATGGTAATGGCCATGCACGTAGAGCTTTTGCTATAGAGTCCATCGCATTTATTCCTTGCATAGCCTGCATGCCTTCAGCCCAACAGACTAGACCAACAGTCTTGTCCGTTAAATATGGTTTAGGGTTTTTTGCAGTAATTTCAAGCCAATCTAAGCAATTTTTCATTACACCCGGAATTCCGCCGTGGTATAGTGGCGCTAGCCAAAAGTGTATATCCGCCTCAAGAAAAATATGAGCCATTGCTTCAACTCCTTTTGGCGTTCTTGTATTTGTAGTGTCGAATAATGGTATTCCAGAGTCTGCCAAATTAAATATTTGATTATCAATATGTCGGTCTGTTAAACCTTGTGATATGTAAGAAGAAATCAGGCCTGAAGTAGATTGACTTCTTCTCTCTAAAGAACCGTTAAATATTACTGCTTTCATTTTTAATCATTTTTTAAAATTACTTTCGGCATACCAATTTCACCGTACATGAGGACTTTTACGATCGGTTTTAGTCTTTCTGTAGCAATGAGATATAAATCGGGCGCTGTGTCCGGACGGGCTCTTACAACTGTCTTTTTTCCTTTATAAATTGATAGGTCTGCTTGTTTTAAGTTGTTTTTCCATAAGTCCAATTCAAGCCTATTTTTATCTTTAAAATCAATTAAGATTGCATGGGAATTAAACTTATCTGCTAGAAACATATAGACCCACGGGGGAATAATAGCATCAGCAGAACAAATTAGTGCGACCGCTTTCCCTTGAAAGTCGTTAAAATTTATTTGAGAAATAGACGCTCTAAATTCTTTTTCTTTCACAATTAAACCCATATAAAGATAGTCTTTTATGTCGAATTCTACGATTTCAATTTTTGGCTTGTAGTCAATAAGATCTATTGCCACAATACCTGACGCCTCTACTTTATTTATAATGTTGCCTATACCCATAGTTTATGTTAGTTACAGATGTTTAATTCCAATGCCTTGAAATTTTTATTTATAATTTCGCTAATGCTTGCGTGTAATTTCTTTCTACAGCCTCCCAATCAACCATATCCCAAAAAGCGTCCAGATAGTTAGCTCTTTTGTTTTGATACTTTAAATAATAAGCGTGTTCCCATACGTCGACTCCTAAAATAGGGTAGCCCTGAGTGGTTAAATTTGTATCCATAAGGGGATTGTCTTGATTGGGGGTAGATGAAACGGCTAATGTACCATTGTATTTAACTGTCAGCCATGCCCAGCCCGAACCAAACTGTGCTAAAGCTGCTTGTTTTACTTGTTCTTTCAGATCCTCGATACTACCAAATGTTTTAATTATAGCTTCTTCTAAAGCACCAGAAGGTTTAGTTTGAGCAGCGTTTGGTGATAAAATATTCCAAAACAAAGAATGGTTATAGTGACCGCCACCATTATTTCGTACAGCAGGCGAGTACTGACTAATATGGCGTAAAACATCTTCTAAGTCTTTCGTTTCGGCGTCTGTACCGCTAATTGCTTTGTTCAAATTGTCAATGTAAGCTTGGTGATGGCGTTTATGATGTATAGTCATAGTTTCCGTATCGAAATTTGGTTCTAATGCTCCGTAAGCATATGGAAGACTTGGTAATAGATATTTACTCATGATTTTTTTATTTTTTTAATGATGTAACAAAGTTAAAGGAATGTTTTTATAAAACAACTTTACGGTTGTTTTATTTTAGTGTTATTTTTTGTAGTTATTTAATAGCTAAAAGATATAATGTTTGTTTTTAATTGTTTTATCTTTGTAAGACTTAATATATAACAACTAATGAATTGTTAAATGAGGGTAGATAAGGGATCAGGTTCTCAAATTTTGATGTTTCTTAAAATGAAGGGAGATGCTACTTCAGCTTTAATTGCTGAAGAGCTAAATGTTTCGAAAGAAGGTGCGAGAAAACATCTGATAAAATTAGCTGCTGACAATTTGATAGAGTCATTCGTTAAGAGTGAAGGGGTGGGGCGGCCGACTACATATTATAGACTAACGGAAGTAGGTTTAAAAAGATTTCCTGACACGCACGCTGAGGTGACCGTTGATTTGCTGAGGTCAGTGAGAAAACTATTGGGTGATAATGCTCTTGATTTATTAATAAGTGATCGAGAGAAATCAACTTATGATCGATATGCAAAGAAGATGATTGGTGTGGATGATGTTGAGAAGCGCTTGGATATATTAGTTCGTATGCGTTCTGAGGAGGGATATATGGCGCAGTGGGAAGAGAAAAGTGATGCATATTACTTGACAGAAAATCATTGTCCTATATGTGCAGCTGCTACAGAATGTCAGGGGTTTTGCCGTAGTGAATTAGAGAACTTTAAGCAGCTAATTGGATTAGATTATACTGTTGAACGCGTGCAACATATTGTTAGCGGAGGGCAGCGATGTGTATATAGGATAAAAAAATAGTTTCAATTGCTTTTTCTGTTAATATTTTCTTTTCTTTACTATGTAATCTATACTAAATTATGATGAATTCGTTAAAGATGAAAAAAGGACTCGAAGACTTACACATTCAGGCTATTGAGGATAGAAGGTATCTGCATCAATATCCTGAATTATCATTTAAAGAGTTTAATACCAGTATCTATATTCAAGATCGTTTAGTGCAATTAGGTATACCTTTTGAAAAGGTGGCGGAGACGGGGGTATTAGCGGTTTTACAGGGAAGCAAGGATGGTAACGCTGATTTAATAGTCTTACGCGCTGATATGGATGCTTTACCAATTATTGAAGCGAACAATATTGATTATAAATCTGCGTATGAAGGTGTAATGCATGCTTGTGGCCATGATTTTCATACAGCTAATTTATTAGCAGTAGGGGCGTTTTTAAAAGAACATTTAGCTGAATTTTCGGGAAAAATAGCGTTATTGTTTCAGCCAGCAGAAGAGAAGATACCAGGGGGAGCTATTGAAGTAATAAAGTCGGGTATTTTAGAAAGGTTTTCAGAAAAAATAGTTGCTATTCTAGGGCTCCATGTTAGTCCTAGGTTACCAATTGGGAAGCTGGGGCTTTGTAGTGGACGTTTTATGGCTTCGAGTGATGAGTTTTATATTACTATAAAAGGTCGAGGAGGGCATGCCGCTGAACCTCATCGGGCTATTGATCCTATTATGATCGCTGTGGAGCTATTGAGCACTTTACAGCAGGTCGTAAGTCGTAAAGCAAATCCAAATACACCAAGTGTTTTAACTTTTGGACGTTTTGAAGGGATGGGGGCTGCTAATGTTATTCCCGAAGAAGTACACTTAGCTGGGACATTTAGAACGATGGATGAAGCTTGGAGAAAAGAAGCTGTCGATATGATAGAAAACCTTATTTATAGTCTGCCTGTTTCTTTAGGGGCTTCGGTAGAATTGGAAGTGCGAAGAGGTTATCCTGTTTTATATAATGATCCAAAATTGACTGAGAAAGCCAGATCTATATGGGCGGATAGTATTGGAGAAGATAAACTTGAGAATGTGGATGTTTGGATGGCAGCAGAAGATTTTGCTTATTATTCACAAAAATACCCATCTTTATTTGTGCTCCTAGGAACGGATGGCGGCAGTCCGGATACACAATTTGGTTTACATAACCCGCAATTTAATTTGGATGAGCGGGCTTTTGCCTTATCGATACCTGCCCTGGCTACTTTGGTAATTAATATGCTAAATAACGACTAGTTTAAGGATGAAGTTGTAGTTCGAAACGCTCTTCGTCTTTGCCATTTTCGTTTATAGACTGTTTGTTTTTAAAGCCATTTTTTAACAATACACGTTTAGAAGCAACATTTTTAGTGATGACGAATGCGTAAAGATTATGAATTTTCGTTTTCTCTTTAGCAATTTCAATCAATTTTTTACAGACTATATTTGCAATACCTTTATTCCAATACATTGGTAAGATGATATACCCTACTTCTAATTCTACACTTTTGCTACTTTCTGCTTCTAATTTTGCAAAACCAAGTAAGGAATCATTTTCCGTATCTGATATTCGAAATGTCCCAAGGTCTTTATCGATATTATTATTTATTAGCCTTTGTATATATTCCTTTTTTAGTTGGTGCCAGGACTTATATTCTTCGTTCAACATCGTTATTACATGCTTGTTGTTAATGAGCTGAAAATATTCTTTAAAGTCGGCGTTTGTTATTTTTCGTAGGCTTATATTCATTGGTGCCTTTTAACGAATAAAAAACCTTGTTTTACCTTTGTATTCTAAGTACTGTGATACTGTAAAACAAGGTTTTTTTATTTATGACTAAGGTGTAAATTATAGCATTCCGCCATCTACGGGTATTACTTGCCCATTTATATACGATGATAGGTCAGAAGCTAAAAATAAACATGCATTTGCAACATCTTCAGGTTGGCCTGCACGTTTCAAGGGGATATTAGCTTCCCATCCTGCCACAACTTTAGGATCTAGTACATCGGTCATTTCTGTTCTAATAAAACCTGGAGCAATTACGTTTGTGCGAATATTTCTAGAACCTAACTCACGTGCTATGGATTTTGAAAAACCTATTATACCCGCTTTGGAAGCAGAGTAGTTAGACTGACCTGCATTGCCTTGAATTCCTACAACAGAGCTCATATTGATGAATGAACCTTTACGGTTTTTCATCATGATTTTAGAAGCTGCCTTGGTAACGTTGAATATGGATTTTAAATTGATATTCATCACATCATCCCAGTTTTCTTCTGTCATACGCATAAGCAAACCATCTTTTGTGATACCTGCATTGTTTACTACGATGTCTATGGTGCCAAACTCAGCAACGATGTTTTCAATTAATTTTTCAGCTTCAGCAAACTGGGATGCGTCAGAGCGAAAGCCTTTAACTTTTGTTCCGAAAGTTTGAAGTTCCTGTTCTAATGCTTGCCCTTTTTCAACAGATGAAAGATAGGTAAAAGCGACGTTCGCACCATTCTGTGCAAAAACTTCAGCAATTTTTCTGCCGATTCCTTTAGATGCTCCCGTAATTAGAGCGGTTTTGCCTTCTAATAAGTTCATATGTACAATTATTTATTATTCAATTCGCTAAACTTCTAATCTTTGTAGAAGCCACGTTACAATGGATATTCTTTTTTATATGTACCTAAAAAAAAGAAAATTATTCATTTAGTAAATTTCAACAAAAATGTTAAATATTAGTTAGATATCACAACAATATTTCGCATTAATCTATCTGTTATTTATTAAAAGTAGCCATATATTATTGTTTTTTAACATGAGGAGCTTAGCAATTTAAAACTGCATTATAATAATGAAAGAATTTTGACAAAATGATGCGCTTTTAACCATTATGAATGTTAATTTTGTACGGAATTTAAAAAATCATGGGTAAAAAAACTATAAAATCTGAAACCGACGTCGTACTTATTGGTGCAGGTATTATGAGCGCAACTTTGGGAGCTCTAATAAATGAGTTAAGTCCTGATATTAATATTGAAATTATAGAGAGACTTGATGCTGTTGCATTAGAAAGTTCTGATGCTTGGAATAATGCAGGTACAGGACACTCTGCCCTTTGTGAGTTAAATTATACTCCGGAAAAACCGGATGGAAAAGTTGATATAACGAAAGCAATCAATATTGCTGAGCAGTTTGAAATATCTAAACAATTCTGGACTTATTTAGTCGAAAAAGATATATTAAAAAACCCTTCTGAATTTATACGTCAAGTGCCTCATATGAGTGCTGTATTTGGTGAGAAGGACGTGAAGTTTTTACGTACACGATACGAAACGATGGTAAAAGAGACCATTTTCAAGGGAATGGTGTACACGGAAGATAAAGAGACACTTAGAGATTGGGTGCCTTTAATGATGGAAGATCGTGGCGGTGATGAAATGATGGCTGCTACTCGTATGGATATTGGTACAGACGTGAATTTCGGCGCATTAACACGTGACCTGATTAGTCATCTGCAAACCAAAGACAATGTTCGGGTTTCGCTTAATCACGAGGTTAAGGACATAGAAAGGGAAGATGATGGTCGTTGGGAAGTGGAGATAAAAGATTTAAAAACCGGACAAAAGAGAGAGATTAAAGCTCGTTTCGTTTTTATTGGTGCTGGTGGCCATTCTCTTTTATTGTTAGAGAAATCGGGTATACCTGAAGCAAAAGGTTATGGTGGTTTCCCTGTGGGTGGGCAATGGTTGCGGTGTACTAATCCCGAAATTATTGGTAAGCACCATGCAAAAGTTTATGGAAAAGCGTCTGTAGGAGCTCCTCCTATGTCGGTTCCGCATCTCGATACACGTTATATTGATGGTGAGCAAGCTTTACTGTTTGGACCTTATGCAGGATTCTCTACTAAATTTCTTAAAAAAGGCTCATACTTTGATTTACCTTCTTCGATTAAACTATCTAACATCAGACCTATGATTTCTGCCGGATTGGATAACATGGATTTGACAAAGTATCTAATTACGGAAGTGATGAAAAGTCCGTCTGATAAGCTTGATGCTTTGAAACAATTTATGCCTACAGCTAATATTAAGGATTGGAAGATAGAAGTAGCCGGACAGCGTGTTCAAGTTATTAAGAAAGACCATAAACATGGCGGAGTATTAGAATTTGGAACGGAAGTCGTGTCTAGTGCCGATGGTTCTATAGCAGCCTTACTGGGCGCTTCTCCTGGGGCATCGACATCGGTAGCAATCATGATTAACTTATTGAAAAGATGTTTTCCTGAGCGGGCTAAATCTGATGGGTACCGAAAGAAACTTCGTGAAATGATTCCGTCTTGGGGTAAAAAATTAAACGATGATGTTGCACTTTGTGCAGAGATTCGTAAAAAATCGAATGAAGCGCTTAAATTAAGTTAATTGTTAATTTAGCGTCTTATTTTACTACACTTGTGGGGTGCTGTCTTCAATTTTGAAGTATAAAGCTGAGAATATACCCAATTCCATTAAAAATGGAAGGAACCTGATCCAGGTAATGCTGGCGTAGGGATAAATTTTCTTTCTGCTTTTAGCTTTTCCATAAAGTGCGTACAGTTAATGTTTACACACTTATATGTCTATATCAGATATTTTTCAACAAGTATTGAGTGCCCTAGAGGACAGTAGTTGGTCCGAGCGTGTGGCTGTTATTTTTAGTGTTACCCAAGTCTTGTTGTCTAAAAATAACAAATCTTCCAATTATATTTTTGGAATACTTTCTATTTCACTGACTATTTCCGTGTTGTATGGTGTCAAGCTGTATGCTGAGATCTTATTGAATATGTATTATTTAATTATGAGCTTTTATGGCTTATGGTATTGGCGGCACAAAACCGATCGGGCACCTGTGCAGATAACAAAAGCCACGAGAGCCGAGTGGGGCGTAGTTTCTCTGATCGTGCTTTTAGGATATGGAATTTTATTTTTTGTCTTAACAAAATTCACCGATTCAGACGTACCTATGCTCGACGCTATTGTAAGCAGTACAGCATGGGCAGGCATGTGGTTAATGGCTAAAAGAAAGATAGAGAATTGGATATTATTGAATATAAGTAATGCTATTGCTATTCCTTTAATGTTTTATAAAGGTCTTTTCTTATTTGGCTTTCTCACTATTTTTCTATTCATTATCGCTGTATTAGCATATTTTCAATGGAAAAGATTATTAAAGAAACAGGAGTCTAGATATGTTATTTGATATTACTGTACAAAATTTTATAAAGGATAATGTTGATCAAGCGATCGTTGAAAAAACACTATCTCCAGAGCTGCTAGCCCTTGTCTATCAACACAAGTGGTTTAATATATGGGTTCCTAAACAATATGGCGGATTGGAACTGTCACTCACAGAAGGCTGTGATTTATTAGAGGCTTTATCTTATGAAGATGGCGGTTTGGGCTGGACAGTTACTTTATGTTCAGGGGCTAATATGTTTGCAGGCTTTATATCAGCAGATGATGCACAAGATATCTTTACCAAGCCTAATGTATGTTGGGGAGGGAGTGGACAAATATCTGGGAAGGCACATATATACGACGATCATTATCTACTAGAAGGTGTGTGGAAGTATGCGACAGGCGCACCTCATTTGACGCACTTTACCCTCAATGCTTGGGTTTATAAAGACGGACTACAGGTGTTAAATGATGATGGCACACCTAAATTCTGCTCTTTTTATGTTAATCGTTCGGATGTGTTAATACACTATGATTGGGATACCTTTGGTTTAGAAGTTACTGCAAGTCATAGTTTTTCTCTGGATGGTGTTAAAGTTAATTTAAACCAATCTTTTGATATTTCTCCTTCGCATAAAACGTCAGATGCAGCTGTTTATGATTATCCTTTTGATACTTTCGCTGAATGCACATTGGTGGTAAATTATATAGGGATGTTCAGGAAGTATCTGAAGGTTTTGGAAGACCATCTATTAGTAAAATCTCAAGATGCAGCATGGTATAGTCGAAAAGGAAAACAACAGCTACATGATTGTGACCTTGTCGGACAGCATTTAGACAAAATGCGCGTGAAATTAAAACGCTGTATAGAAAGAATCGCGGATCTTCCGATTACAAAAGAACAACAAATGGAAATAACTACTTTAACTAAAGCTATAGTTCAGTTTATTATTGCGGAAACAGCACGGTTATTTCCATATGCAGGTATTACGGGCGCACAACGAGATAGTCTAATTAATCGTGCTTTCCGTAATCTTTATACCGCTTCGCAACATGCTACGCTTAGTCAATAAACAACTCAATATCGGCTAATGCTGCTGCTGTAATAGTAAATGAGTTAAGCCTTTTATTTTGATCGTAAATATAATTAGTGATCATTATTTCATTGACCTTATGTTCTTGTACAAATGTTGAGATTTCGCTTTTCACCTTTTCTTCATTACCAATAAAGGTACATGCGACCATTCCTTGTACTGCTCTTTCTATTTCAGGTATACCATCGTAAATAACTTTTTCGGTAGGAGGGGATAGAGGTCTTCTACTGTTTGTTAAGATACCTGCAAACATATTATAAAGGCTGGTAGATAGGTGTGTGGCTTCTGCTGTAGTCTGGGCTGCTATAACATTTACACAAGCTATAAAATAGGGTTTTGCTAAATATTTAGAGGGTTTAAAGCTCTTTCTGTATATTTCAGCCGCTTGTGTGAACATGGCGGGAGCAAAATGTGCTGCAAAAGCATATGGCAAACCAAGTTCGGCAGCTAGATAGGCTGAATCTGTACTTGAACCCAATATATACAAGGGAATATTTAATCCTTCTCCAGGAAAAGCTCTTACTTTTTCCATAGGATTTTCATTTTCAAAATAGCGTAGCAGAGCAGTCACATCATCCTTAAAATAGAACGAAGTATTTAAATTGTTGCGTCGTAAAGCCATTGCGGTTACTTGATCAGTTCCCGGTGCTCTTCCCAATCCCAAATCAATGCGTCCGGGATATATTGTTTCTAAAGTTCCAAATTGTTCAGCAATGACAAGGGGCGAATGATTAGGCAGCATAATACCACCAGAGCCAACCCGCATAGACTTTGTATGCCCAGCAATATGACCAATCAGCACCGAAGTTGCTGAACTGGCGATATATGGCATATTATGGTGTTCGGCGAGCCATAGACGCTCATAGCCTAATGTTTCGATATGTTGTGCTACTTGTATAGTACGTTCAATTGCTTCTCGAGGGCCACTTCCTTTTGTAACAGCGGCGAGCTCCAATGCCGACAATTTTAGTTTACTCATTTTATAAAAATACGAGGATCTCTTGAGGTTCCGGTAATAATAGTGTAATTATGGTGATGTAAGCTTCTCTTAAAATTACTTATCTTGCACGCTATTGCAGCTTGATTAAAAATGGTAGACTTTAATATACAGGATTTTTTAAATAAGAAAGTAGAACAATTTAATGTGCCTGGTTTTATTCCTAACGATCCTATTTGTATCCCGCATTTATTTACGAAAAAACAAGATATAGAGATAATGGGCTTTTTTGCTGCTATCTTAGCCTGGGGTTTACGAAAAACAATTATTAATAAGTGTAATGAATTAATAACCCGTTTTAATGGCGAGCCTTATCAATTTATTATCAATCATACTGATGATGATTTAAAGCAATTGTTGGGTTTTAAGCATCGTACTTTTAATGACACAGATCTTTTATATTTTGTCTCTTTCTTACGTTTTCATTATGAACAATTTGATTCTTTGGAGGATGCTTTTCTAATAGGTCAGGAAAACGCAGCTCAAGTTTCGATAGAAAAGAGTTTAAATGAGTTTAAGTCTTATTTTTTTTCACTCCCTGATTATCCTCATCGAACTCGGAAACATATCAGTTCTCCGCTACAGAAGTCAAGTTGTAAACGTCTAAATATGTTCCTCAGGTGGATGGTGCGCCGAGATGGGAAAGGGGTTGACTTTGGCATTTGGGACCGTATTCATCCAAGAGACTTAATTTGTCCGTGTGATGTGCATGTAGAGCGGGTGGCACGTCGTTTTGGTCTTTTTACAGCAAAAAAAGTAAATTGGAAATCTGCACAGGAGCTTACCAATAATTTAAAAATATTGGATGCTAATGATCCTGTCAAGTATGATTTTGCTTTATTTGGAATAGGTGTGGAGCAGGAAGTATGATCCACACCCATATATTCGAAAGTTTTTAGCGGATGAGACTTCTTTTATAGAGTTTTAATAATAGGTCTACCATACGGTTTGAATAACCATATTCGTTATCATACCAGCCAACTACTTTTACCAAACCTCCGACAATAGAAGTCAATTGCGAATCAAAAACGCAAGAATAACTATTGTTTATTATATCAACAGATACAATAGGATCTTCCGTATAGAAGAGTATGTCCTTTAGTTGATTGCCTGCTGCTTCTTTAAAAGCTGCATTAATATCTTTTACTGTTGTTGCTTTGTGTAATGTACAAGTGAAATCTGTTAATGAACCGTTCAATACAGGGACACGAATCCCTGCTCCTCCTAATTTTCCTTCCAAGTGTGGAAAGACATTGGTGATTGCTTTTGCAGCACCTGTAGTTGTAGGGATAATGGATGAAGAAGCTGCCCTTGCTCTTCTGAGATCTCGGTGTGGGGCGTCGTGAAGATTCTGATCACCTGTCATCGAATGCACCGTTGTAATATATCCGTCGTTGATACCCCAATTTTCGTCAAGTATTTTGACAAGAGGAGCAACATTATTGGTAGTACAGGAAGCATTTGAAAAAACCGGACTCGACCAGTCGAATTCTGCATCATTGATTCCTAATACTACGGTTGGAATATCTTTATCTGGTGAAGGGGCTGAGATGATCACTTGTTTAGCTCCTGCTTCCAAATGTTGGGAGGCAGAGTTTTCTGAAGTAAATAGGCCGGTAGATTCTACGACTATGTCAATCGACATTTGATGCCAAGGTAATAAGCGTGGGCTACCTTCTTTTAGGACCTTGATTTTATGTCCTTGAATGTAGATATGTTCCGTATCATGATCCACCTTTAAAGGAAATGGACCATGCACAGAGTCGTATTTTAATAGATGCGCTAGTGTCGCTGTATCTGTTAAATCATTTATAGCGACAACTCGTATCTCTTTTTCTAAACTACGTCTATAAATATTTCGCAAGGTATTTCTTCCTATCCTTCCGAAACCATTAATTGCTATTTGCATTACTTGGTAAATTCAGCGATAACCTGATCGATAGGTTTAGCACCCTCCCAATTTGATTTTAATACTCCATCAGCACCATAGACATAATTTGCAGGGAACTGTTTTGGTATATGAAAATTTTGAATAAACTCTTGGTTTCTATCGTATAAAACTTCCACATTCTTTTTACCGCTTAATTCCTTACCGAAGGTCTCCAAGAAAGAAGACATTAAAGCAGGATCATTCATAGAAACAAAATAAAGATTTACATCTTCGATTTTAGCATAGTTAGCTGCTAGATGTTTTGTTTCTTCTTGACAATGTCCGCAATTAGGATCAAATAAGATGAATGCGGTATTTCTATTTGGTGCAATATCGTTATTGGTAAAACCTATACCTGATTTTACTTTATAAAATTTAAATTGGGGAATAGAAGCTGCAGCGTCTTTAATATTTGGAAGAGGTCTTGCTTCTGTTTGTGCCGGAGCTGTTGCAGTAGGTGTATTCGGTTCGGCTTGTTGCACATTGGTTTGCGTTTCAACTTTATTGTTTGTCGACTCTGATTGACAAGAGCTTAGAGCTAAACAAGCTGATAATGTAATTCCCGTAAATAAATATTTCATGTGTATATAAATTGTGACTCTACATTTATTTGTCATATGGAATGCTCGTTTGTGTATGTGTTTAAGAAAACAGGAGAATTCGATATGTTTATTAGTCAAATCTAATTAAAAATGATGGAAAGCTAGTGAGAAAATATTTAAATGATGCTAAAATGAAATTTCTAAAAAAACTGTAGTATATGTGAAAGGAGAGGAGCATTAAAAAAGGCTTTCAGAAAACTGAAAGCCTTTTTTAATAAATTATAACCTATTTCAAATTATGGAGTAACCACTTTTGCTTTTTCAGCTTTTGGCTGTGCAAAAGTCTTTCCACGACCTAAGTCATATACAGACGGTGCTGCCATAAAGATAGAGGAGTATGTACCTACTATAATACCGATTAATATTGCAAAAGAGAATCCACGGATTACTTCACCACCAAAAATGAATAATACAGCTAGTACGAAAATAATCGTTAGCGATGTAATAATCGTACGGCTCAGTGTCGAGTTGATTGCTTGGTTAACAATACCACCGAAATCTTCTTTGTGCGCATTAGGCTTGTTTAAGTATTCTCTTAAGCGGTCAAATACAACAACTGTATCGTTCACCGAATAGGCGATTACTGTCAATATCGCTGCAACAAAATGCTGGTCAATATCTAATGAGAAAGGGACAATACCATCTAATAAAGAGAATAAACCCAATAAGATAATTGTATCGTGAATTGTTGATATTGCTGCACCAACAGAATATTGCCATTTATGGAAACGCACTAAGATATATCCCGCCATAATTAAAACTGAGAAAATACCTGCCCAAATAGCTCTTTCTTTAATATCTGTTGCTATTGATGGCCCTACTTTTTGCGACGACAGAATTTCGTGCTTATTGCCTGAAACTTTAGATAGTCCTTCATTTAGTTTATCTAACACTTGTTTGTCGGCGTCATCGCTTGTTTCGTCCACTAAGAATGTTGTTGTTACACGAACTTGGTTGCTCCCTCCAAATGTTTTCACTTCTGTGCTCGAACCAAAAGCAGCATCTAAGTTCTCTCTAACTTCTTCTAAGTTTACTGCGTTTTCATAGGCAACAGTGAACGTACGGCCACCACGGAAATCAACACCTAAAGTAAAGCCTTTAGTCATGATAGAGCCTATAGAAATTACACAAGCAATGATAGAAATAACGTAAAACATTTTACGTTTTTTAATAAACTGGAAGTTTGCATTTTGTAAAGTTTTTGCTGACCAAGGGAATGAAACTGAAATTTTCATGTCCTTATCTAACATAAACTCAAAAATCAAACGAGAGATAAATATCGATGTAAATAGGGAGGTAGCAATACCTACCATTAATGTCGTTGCAAAACCTAAGATTGGTCCGCTTCCGAAGAAGAATAATACCAGACCCACTAAGAAAGTAGTAATCTGTGAGTCTAAGATCGAAGGCATCGCATTTTTATAACCATCTGCTATGGATTGGCGTGTAGATTTACCTAAAGCCATTTCTTCCCGTATACGTTCGTAAATCAGTACGTTTGCATCTACTGCAGTACCCATCGTCAAAACGATACCAGCAATACCCGGTAGGGTAAGAACAGCTCCTAGCGAAGCTAAAATACCCATTAAGAAGAATACGTTGAATATAACCGCAATATTAGCTGCAAAACCCGCACGGTTATAGTAAGCGATCATGAATAACATAACCACGACAATGCCTATTACAGCTGAGTTTACACCTGCATCAATAGCTGCTTGCCCTAATGAAGGGCCTACAATTGCTTCTTCTACAATTTTAGCTGTAGTAGGTAAGCGACCCGCTTTTAAAACGTTGGCTAAATCTTTTGTATCTTCAATAGTAAAGCTTCCTGATATAGAAGAGTTACCGTTAGGAATCTCTTCGTTTACTGAAGGTGCTGAATATACGACACCATCCAATACAATAGCAATTGCATCTCTGTTTTGAGCAGCTTGCGCTGTTATTTTACGCCATTGACGTGCACCTTCGGAGTTCATCTCCATCGAGACAACGGGACGATTTTGTTCATCAAAGTTATCACGTGCGTCAGTGATAAATTCACCGGTCATTACAGCACCGTTTTCAGTGCCAGATGTTTTGATCGCATATAACGATAAGAAGTTTGGCGATCTATGCTCTGGTTTTACAGCCCATAAAAACTTAAGATTGCCTGGTATATTGCTTTTTACTTCCGGACGGCTCAGGTATTGATTCACACGGGCAGTGTCTTTTAGATTAGCAATACCAACCATTGCACCTGGAGATAGGCTAGGTTGTCCATTTTCCGACATATACGTTGATGGATTCAACACACTGAAAAGTGGATTGCTAGCTGCTAAATCATTTAAGTTTGTAGAAGCATCAGTTGTAGAATCTGATTTTGACGCACTTAAATTAGCTAATAAGTTTTCATCATTTTTACTGCTGTCTGCGGCAACAACTGAAGTAGAATCTGTTGTTTTTGCGAGAGCTTCGGTCTTAATGCTGTTTGCTAAAATCGCGTTGATGTTTTCTAATAAAGGATAAACCTGGAAGTTATCATGTGTTTCGTAGAACTCTAACTTGGCTGAACCCTGTAGAAGTTTACGAACACGGTCTTCGTCTGTAATACCCGGAAGTTCAATTAAGATACGGTTAGTACCTTGCTGGATCTGAATATTAGGAGAGGCTACGCCAAATTTATCAATACGTGTACGTAATACTTTGTATGAGTTTTGTATCGCATTGTCAGCTTCGCGGTTAAGAAAACTACGAAGTTCTCCTTCCGAACTAGTTGCCTGTATCAAGGAAGAGTTGTCTTTGTTTGCGAAAAAACTTGCTAGTGGAGTTGTTGCTCCCGAAGCTTTATATTCGTCAATAAACAGTTCAACTAAACCTTTATTAACAGATTTATTTTTTTCCAATGCACTTTCAAGCGCTCCATTGAATTTTTCATCTTTCGTATTGCCAGCTAAATTCTGGATCAATTCGTCTAGTGAAATTTCCATAGTGACGTTCATTCCGCCTTTAAGATCCAGTCCTAAAGCAAGTTCGTAAGCCTTAGCTTCACGATATGTAAATTTAGCAATTCCTAAATTATACACTTCTTCACCTGCCATGGAGTCTAAATACGCTTTCTCCTTAGTTATATCGCCCTGTGCGTACTTGGCGGCATCTCGTTCTACTTTACGTGTAACAAATGTGAACGATAGGGAATAGAGGCATGCTATTGACACCACTACTACCAAAAATTTAATCAGCCCTTTACTCTGCATTGTCTGTAATTCGTGTATTTAATATGATATAGTTTATATAATTTATTTCTCGATTTAACGCAATTAATACTTAGCCAAGAACCGCAAAGGTATGAATTTTTTGTAGAAAGAAAAGATTATTTGGCATATATCCAAATAAATATTTATAGGGAAAATGCGATTAAATGCCGTGATAAAGCGGTATATGCTGTAATCGTGTATTGAGAAGGTTTCTAGTTTTCCTATTACGACAGGAAAACCTGTTCAGGTATGATGTATTAGGATGGTACAGATTCTAATGTTCCGTAATGCTAAAACGGTAGATTATACTTGATAATCTACCGTTTTAATGTGTTAAGCAGTAATGCTTTTATATGTTATTAGTTTAATACATACTTTAGCCCTAAACTGAAACGACCACCTTTAAAGTTACTGTCATTTGTCAAGTTCCACCAAGGTTTCCAGTCGAAATGTACACCTAATGGTAATGTACTTATTTTATATTCTAATCCTGCTGCAGGTCTGATTGCAAAATATGTTTTATCTTTTGGTCCTTGATCCACAAAAGCAAGTTGAGGACCAATACCTACAAACCAATTTAAGCCTTGAGCATTAGGAACAGGTCTGTTATACGAATAATCTACTCCAATAACTGTGTGGTTGTCTCCAAAAAGTACTTGTGCATTACCAGCATTATTACCATTAAAAGCATGTTTTATTTGTGGACCCCATAAGGTTGGACCTGTACCCATATCAAAGGCTAAACCTATTGCTGTTTTGTAAGGTGCTTGTGCTTGTGTTTTTTCAACACCTATAGTGAAAAGGGCCGCAGCTAGGATAGGTAAAAATAATTTTTTCATGTTTGTTTTTTTATTATGTTCATTATATTACTGTACTATAGCAATATCGGATGTCTTAAATCTAGTATATGAAAGCAAAAGTTTAGTTCAATACTTCGAATTTTAATTTCATCTATTGTATAGAATCGACATCTCGAGCAAATAGTTTGCCAAATATAAGCATACTGTTGATTTATTATTCATTTTCCGGGATAAAAAAGAATAACCTTTTTGAAAATTGTAGAGAATTTTGTACTTTTGTCTCGCATAAAGAAACTTCAAAGATATTTCGCCATATGCAATTAGATCCACAAAAATTTGTAGCTGAAGGTTTAACATACGATGATGTATTGTTAATACCAGCTTACTCGGAAATCTTACCTCGTGATGTTGATACGAGCACTCGATTAACAAAGAAAATCAGATTAAATATACCCTTAGTTTCTGCGGCAATGGATACAGTAACCGGAGCCGATTTAGCTATTGCTATTGCACAGGCGGGTGGTATAGGAATGTTGCATAAAAATATGTCTATCGAAGCTCAGGCGGCAGAAGTACGTAAAGTTAAACGTTCTGAAAGCGGAATGATCCAAGATCCTGTTACTTTATTAGAGAACGCTACAGTTGGCGATGCTTTCAAGATAATGAAAGAACATAAAATCGGCGGAATTCCGATTACAGCTGTTGACGGGCGTTTAGTAGGTATTGTCACCAATCGTGATCTTCGTTTTCAGAAGGATATGAGCAAGCCTATTAATGAGCTGATGACGAAAACTAATCTAGTTGTTGCTCCTGAAGGTACTAATTTAATACAGGCAGAAGAGATACTACAGAATCAAAAAATAGAGAAGTTGCCTGTAGTTGATAGTGCCGGATACTTGAAAGGGCTAATTACTTTTAAAGATATTCAAAAATATAGACACTATCCTAACGCTGCAAAAGACGAGCATGGGCGTCTTCTAGTAGGCGCTGCTGTTGGTGTTACGGCCGACACTTTGGAGCGTGTAGAAGCTTTAGTTGCAGCTGGTGTGGATGTGGTAACGATAGATACAGCACATGGACATTCAAAAGGAGTGGTTGATAAGTTGAAACAAGTAAAAACAGCTTTTCCCGAACTTCAGGTAGTTGTTGGTAATATTGCAACAGGTGCTGCAGCCAAACATTTAGCAGATGCCGGAGCTGATGCTGTTAAGGTAGGTATAGGGCCTGGATCTATTTGTACTACTCGTATTATAGCAGGGGTTGGCGTGCCACAGCTTTATGCGGTTTATGAAGTTGCAAAAGCACTTAAAGGAACTGGCGTGCCTCTAATTGCAGATGGTGGTATTAAACAGACGGGGGACATCGCAAAAGCGATAGCTGCAGGTGCAGATACGGTTATGGCCGGATCTTTATTTGCAGGTGTTGAGGAAGCGCCCGGCGAAACGATCATCTATGAAGGACGTAAGTTTAAATCATACCGTGGGATGGGCTCTTTAGAAGCCATGCAAAAAGGTTCTAAAGATCGTTACTTTCAGGATGTTGAAGATGATATTAAAAAATTAGTACCCGAAGGTATTGTTGGACGCGTACCTTATAAAGGGACATTGGCTGAGGTTGTATATCAGTATGTGGGTGGC
The DNA here is from genome assembly GCF_026711005.1 of Sphingobacterium sp. UT-1RO-CII-1. Classification (GTDB taxonomy): domain Bacteria; phylum Bacteroidota; class Bacteroidia; order Sphingobacteriales; family Sphingobacteriaceae; genus Sphingobacterium. Next base: position 104,654 of record NZ_JAPPVJ010000008.1, read on the forward strand.
CTGAAGGCATCCATGGGCTATTGTGGTGCGGCAACAATAGAGCGTTTAAAAGAAGCGCAATTTGTACGGATTACTGGAGCTGGTTTACGGGAGTCACATCCACATAATATTTCCATTACGAAAGAAGCACCCAATTACAATAGTAGAGGTTAATTAATAGGCCTTGCGTTTAAAGGAGAGGGTTTGAATAATTATTCTTTTTTTGTTATATTGCTGATTCAAAGTTCAATAATAAACAAAAAAAATATTTCAATATGGGAAAAGGGGATAAAAAGACACGTAAAGGCAAGATTTTTTTAGGTTCGCATGGCAAAAAGAGGCCAAAAAATGGACCGAGAAAAACAAATCTAAAAAAAGAAGAAGTAAAAGAGGGAGCATAAGCTCCCTTTTTTTGGCTTATGTAAAACCTGTCGTTGAATAAATTTTAAGAAAAAAGGAGAAACAGGCTTTACTATTATTAAAGCTAATATATTTAGCTTTTGGTTTGTTTTTTATTGAATCAAAAACTACCTTTATTAAAAATTGGCAAAGGCCGTATTATTTAAATAAATTAAAAAGTAAAGGTATGATAAAAGGTTTTAAGCTTATCGGTATAGAAGTGCGGACAACAAATCTAAATAATCAGGCAGCGAACGACTTAGGCAACCTTTGGGCCAAGTTTTTAAGTGAAAATTTATTAGAATGTATTCCTAATAAACTTTCTGATGAAATTCTGGCTATTTATACAGATTATGAGAGCGATTACAAGGGCGCTTATGCAGCTATTTTGGGCGTGCGTGTTTCTAGTCTTGCGCTAGTCCCGGAAGGATTGATTGGGCGGGAGTTTCCACAAGATAATTTCTTGAAATTTACAGCAAAAGGAGTAATGCCCAATGCAGTGGTGGAAAGTTGGATTCATATTTGGGAGCAGGATAAAGAATTAAATAGAAAATATAGCTATGATTTTGAACTGTATGGAGAGCGGTCCCAGCAAGGGGACAGTTCAGAAGTAGATATTTATATTGCTACATTACCCTTTTCCTAAACTTTGTTAGTTGCAACAGTCATTAGGTTAAAAAATCAATCTTAACATATTTATACAATTGGTTTATTGATCAATGCCTTAGCAAGGCTACCAAGCTCTTTTAATTTTAACTCTAGCTTGTCATTCCATGGTAAGCCTATACAAAGGCGCATACAATTGTCAAATTGATTTTGCAGCGTAAATATTCTACCTGGCGATATACTGATTTTTCTTTTAAGTGCATAATCGTAAAGTACCCTCGTATCTATTTCTCCAACAAACTCTACCCAAAGCGATAAGCCTCCCTGTGGACGACTTATTTTAGTACCTGCTGGAAAGTATAGTGCTATAGCTTCACTATATTTTTGATAGTTATTTTGCAAAGTTTTACGCAGATATCGCAGGTGTTTTTCGTACTTACCGGTCATTAAAAAATTACCTACAGCTTCGTTAATAATTGAAGTCGATGATAGGGAGTGTATAAGTTTTAGTTTAAGTATTTCTTTTTTGTATTTTCCTGGGGCTATCCAACCTACACGATATCCGGGGGCCAATGTTTTTGATATAGAGCCGCACCATAAGACATTTCCTTCGGTGTCGAATGATTTGCAGCATTTTGGCCGTTTAGTATCAAAATACAGTTCGCCATAGGTATCGTCTTCTATTAACGGAATGTTATTCTTTGCTAATAGTCCAACGAATTGCTGCTTCTTCTCATCAGGCATACAATACCCCAAAGGGGTGTTAAAGTTAGGAACTAATATGCAGGTATCTATTTGATGAATAACTTTTTTAAAAGCCACAATATCTAGGCCTGTTATTGGATGAGTTGCCAGTTCTAAAACCCGTAAGCCTAAACTAGTCGCCAGCTGGAGAATACCGGGGTAGGACGGGCTTTCGATACCAATAGTATCTCCGGGTTTCGTTACCGCCATTAAACATAGTGTTAAAGCATGCATGCAGCCACTTGTTGTAATTATTTCATTATCTGTAAGATTTCCTTCCCATGTTAAAGATCGTGCTGCGATCATTCTTCGCAGCTTAAGATTGCCTTGTATTGGCTCGTATTCGGTACCTCCGTCATGTAAACTTTTTGTAGCCCGTATAATTTCTTTCTTTAGTTTAGATAAAGGCAATAGATTTCCTGAAGGCACACCGAGAGAGAATAAGGTTAAATCTTCACGCCCCATGGTTGAATATACAGCATTCATTAATTCGTCGGGCTCTTTATTATTTGCAATAGGTACGGGTTGGCTTGCTGTAGGCAACGGTAATTTAAATGAGGTCAGTGAACTCACAAAGTAGCCTGATTTAGGTTTGGAGTGTACGAGAGATTGCGATTCCAATTCGAGAAAAACTCTTTTTGCAGTATTGATACTTATACCATGTTCTTTGCTAAGGTTTCGTATAGATATAAGTTTTTCACCAGTTTTCAGTACGCCCGATTTTATTTTATCAGCTATATTATCTGCGAATTCGTTGTATAGAAAGTCTTTCTTCATGATCAGTTCATACAAATATATCTGTGTCCATCTAAATTGCCAAAACTGTGACTGTATTCATTGATGTTGTTTACTGATTTTTGCTCTATACAGTTAAGAAAATTTTAAATGACATGAAAGAAAATTCATCCCAGGGTTGGGTTAATGGTGGTATCGGAGTGCTGCTATTTAGTGGTTCTTTGCCCGCAACAAGGGTCGCTGTTATGGAATTAAGCCCTCTTTTTTTAACAGTAGCTCGGGCTAGTGTTGCAGGTATATGTGCATTTCTTGTTTTGCTATGGTTTAAGAAAGAGTTTCCTAGTCGTAAACAAATACCTTCTTTAGTTATTATTGCTTTGGGCGTGGTCGTTGGTTTTCCTTTGTTAAGTGCCTTTGCTCTCGAATATATTACTTCAGCACGTTCTATTGTGATTCTGGCTATGCTACCTGTTTCCACGGCTGTCTTTGCCGTATGGCGTAGTGGAGAACGTCCTTCGCCTATATTTTGGTTTTTCTCTCTCTTGGGCAGTGTTTTAGTCATGGGCTACGCATTTACGCAGGGTTTCGACGGCTCACTTCAGGGCGATTTGTTTATGCTTCTGGCTGTCCTGCTATGTGGGTTAGGTTATGCTGAGGGAGCAAAATTATCTAAATCTTTAGGTGGGTGGCAAGTAATTTCATGGGCATTAATTATTTCATTACCGCTTATGTTGCCGCTCATGTTTTTATACCAACCTAGTTCCTTCGGGTTGATTAGTTTTAAAGCCTGGTTTAGTTTAGGTTATGTTTCGCTATTCAGTATGTTTATAGGTTTTATTTTTTGGTACAAGGGCTTGGCGCAAGGTGGTACAGCAACCGTTGGACAGCTTCAGTTATTACAGCCTTTATTAGCTTTAGGTTTAGCAGCCTTACTTTTGAAGGAGGATGTAAGTTATGGAATGCTTATAGTTACTTTCTTTGTAATTTTGTGTGTTGTAGGAACAAAGAAGTTTGTAAAGTAATATAAGGGGTTTAAACCAATGTATAATATAGAAAAAGAAATGCTTGTAAAAGCTTTTGATGAATTGACTACTAAAGAGCTTTATACTATTTTACGTTTACGAAGTGAGGTTTTTGTTGTTGAGCAAAGTTGTATATACCTCGATCTTGATAATAAAGATCAACAAAGTCATCATGTACTCCTTTATAAGAACAGTCATTTGGTCGCTTATAGCCGTGTGTTGCCTGCCGGCCTGTCTTATAAAGAAGTATCCTTCGGCAGGGTTTTAGTCCAAGCGGATTATAGGGGGGAAGGTTGGGGGAAAATAATTATTGAAGCATCTATACAGGCTGTTTATCGAATTTATGGACATGTACCCATTAAGATAGGAGCGCAGTGTCATTTGAGAAACTTATACGAAACCTTTGGTTTTGTAGCCCATGGAGAGCGTTATGATGAAGATGGTATTACACATATTGATATGTATAAAGCAGATTGATATATGATTTTGCGCTAATATGACAAAGTGAACATAGAGGGCTATAACAAACTAGTATATTTGACAGTGATGGTGAAGTTTAGGAAATTATGGCACATAGACGTAGTATACCAGTAAGATTACTGCCTGATGAGTTTATCAATGGTATTGTTATAGAGAAAATCTCTCCGGATGTTTTTTATCTGGATGAAGGACTTGGCACCTCGCATCGCCATGATTACCATATGTTTTTACTTCAAGAAATGGGTCTTACTCACACAGAGATTGATTTTGAAGAGTATATAATCAGAGAAACTAGCATCATGTATTTATCTCCTAGTCAAGTGCATCGTGGTTTTAAGGCTGAAGACATGGAGGTGTACATGCTAATTATAAAGTCCGAAAATATAAATTCCGATTATTTAAAATTATTGCAACGTGTGTCCCCTTTGCGACCTTTAGCGATAAAGCTCGACGATCTTTTATTAATCAAGAAAGCTTTTGAAATTAGCCTGCAGGTATTTGAAAAAACACGTGATAAACTTTATTCTACTTTATTGCGGGATTGCTGCAATACTGTTATTGGCCTACTAATTTCCGAATATATTAAAGATGAGAAGAAGCTTCCTGTTATTTCTCGTTTTCAGCGGGTAGCCAAAGCTTTTTCACTTTGTTTAGAAGATAACTATAAGTGTTGTAAAAGTCCGGCCGAATATGCAATGCAATTAAATATAGCTACATCTTATTTGAATGAATGTGTTAAAAATGTAACTGGTTTTCCTGTTTCCCATCATATACAGCAACGTGTCATATTAGAAGCTAAGCGTATGTTATATCATTCAGACAGATCTGTTAAGGAAATATCTATTGAGTTAGGTTATGATGATTATTCGTACTTTTCAAGGATGTTTAAAAAATTAACAGGTATGACAGCTATTGATTTTAGATACAAAAACCACGTATAGTCCAATTACTACCTCTTTATGTCCTTTTCTAAGTTAAAAATAGTCGGTTTCTTTGAAATATTAAAAATATAAGAATATGCCAAGAGCGCCAAAATGGGTTTTTGATACCCTTGATTTTTTTATGTCTAAACTTCCTCATGTTGAAGTTGTGAAAGCCGAATATTTATCAAAAACATTAAAATTGATTCGTATAAAAGGTGATTTCAATGACTTAGCATTACCTGTCGGGGCTTTCTTTGACATCCGTGTTACCGATACTGATGCCAGACGATATACTATATCGGGTGTAGATGCGGAACAGAATACATTGGATTTGATTGCCCATATACATGGCTCGGGCTGTGGTAGTGATTATATAGATGCTTTGAAAGAAGGTGATGAAATGATTTTGAACAAACCACGTACTGATCAGAAGTATTATGAGCAAACAGCTGAAAAAACAATTTTTTTTGGTGACGAGACTTCACTGGCTTTAGCGTGTTCTTTTCTGCCTGTTATTAAAAATACGGGACAGTATTTTCATTTTATTTTTGAACTGGAGGAAATAAATCATGATATCCCTCGTTTACTAGGTTTTGAAGATTATAGTGTATATCCCAAAAAAGGATTATTCCAAAATCAGGAATGGTTGAAAGAGTCTGATCTTTTTAAGAATATCGAATGGGATGATGCTTATTTTGTGCTTACAGGAAATGTTAAATCCGTTCAAACATTTAGAAAAACAATTAAGGCTCTTTTTAATGTGAAGACCAAAGGCCATGGGTTTTGGCTGGAAGGAAAAAAAGGACTGTAGCGTTTGGTTGTGTACGTTGCTGCATACTTTACTTATTATTGCTGGCCATTAAAATTAATTGGGACTAAAAGGATATTTTAACCCCAATTAAATATTTTAGCGCCCTAATAAAGGATCTGTTTTTCCTTGTTTTCCAAATTCGATTCTTCCGGCATATTGTTCTTCAAAACGGTTAAAATCTGGTGTGCTGACTAGAAAGTCATACCAATAATCTTGTTTAGAAATATCGAAACTTACCACCGTAGATTCGCCGCTCTTTAATACAATTGATTTTTTTTCCTTGCTGTAGCTGATATCTTCTATTAAAAGTCTGTGAGCACGACTATCTTCATTTATACACTGTATGGATATGCGTCCTGTAAAGGCATTTTTGCCCTTCTTTTTTTCATATGTACAACGTGTTTTTATTTTGGGGTTTGCCTCTTGTCCTTTGAATGATCTGTAAAACCCGTTCGGTCCATACACTTCCAGGTGGTATGTTTTGTTTTCAAACGCAGCTATAGACCAATTATCTGATAGGCTCTTGCCAGGGCTTAATGCATAATTTCTTGAAGAACCTATTTCCCCTTTATACGGTGTACTGTTATAAACTGTAAAAGGAGAACCGCTGGCAGCATCTCCAAAAACGTCTTTGGCAACTTCAAAAGTAATTTCATATTGACCGTCTGTTTTACAGGTGCCGTGTGCATAAAGCTCGTAAGGGAGTGTACAGGAATTACGGACGCCTTTTTCTTGTTTAGGAAAATAAGGTGAAGCCAACGGGTTTTCTTCTATTTGCTTAATTTCCTCTTTTGTTAACGCTTTATATCCGGTCGGGAGATCTTTAAATTGAGCCTGATGAATTCCTTGTATAAAAGGCTTACGTTTGAGCACCATAGGCTTTTCTATAGCCTCTCCTTTGTATGGTCTAAAAGTTGAGGTAAGATCCCCACACACAGCACGTCTCCAATTACTTATATTTGTTTCTTTAATTTCTCGATTAGCTTTATGGCTGATAAATTTTTCTAAAAACTGTAAGCTTGAAGTATGATCAAAAACTTGGGAGTTTACCCAACCTCCTCTTGTCCATGGCGAAGCTATAATCATAGGCACGCGATAACCTAAGCCAATGTTACTTTCACGCCCACTGTCCGGATAATATTGTTCATCTCGGCGCACAAATTCTAGTTTTGCATCAATATCGGATGATACCTTACCTGTATCGGCTTGATATGGGTTCGGACCGACAAAAGGAGCGACATGGTCAAAGTATCCATCATTCTCATCATAAGTCAGTATAAATATAGTCTTTTTCCATACATCAGGATTTTCCGTTAGAATATCCATTATCTCACTCACATACCATGCCCCAAACCAAGGAGAGTCGGGGTGGTCCGAGAATAATTGGGGAGGCGTAAGCCATGAAACTGTTGGAAGGCTTCCATTTTTGACATCTTCGCGAAATTGATACAGAATGTCACCTTTTGGAATTTCAAGCTCTCTTTTTTCTCCGCCTTCTTCATAATTCATTGTCTCCAACTTCATATAGTCAGGGTGAGCTCTGTTGTTGACAAAAGCTCGGTTATGGATTTCTTTTGTCCTTTCATCCAGTTTTTCAAAATTAGCTTCTGTGTATTCATTTAATTCTTTTAGAACCTGTTGATGTTTGTCGTGCAGTTCATGTAGCTTATCGCTGTCCGTTGTGTCTTTTATTTCTTGCTCAATCTGACTTTTTCTTTGCCCTAGAAGTTCCCGATAGCGTGCGCTATATTTCACCTTATACTGTGGGAAATACTCCATAGGGTTACATCCAAAATTGGCTAACCAGCTATTGGCTTTTCCTGTATAGCCTGCACTACTGGATGATATTTCGTTTTGGTAAATTTTCCAGTCTACTCCTATCTCCGAAAGGCGTTCAGGAAAGGTCTTCCAATTGGCTTTACCGCTAAATTCTGAATCGCCATTCCATACTAGGGCTTTTCCTGTCAGATTTTCTCTGATATTTCCTGTCCAGAAATATAATCTATTGGGATTTGTTCCCGTAATACTCGAACAGAAGTTTTGATCGCATATGGTAAAAGAATCTGCAAGGGAATAATAAAAAGGAATATCTTCTCGCGTGTAATGCCCCATGGTCAATGGAAGGTCTGCAAAGTCTTCGGACCACGGTCTTTTTACATCCAGCCATTTATCCATTTTGCCATTATTTCGAGCATCTGTTTGATCTGTCCAGTTATGCGGAAGACAGCCCATCCACGTGATTTTCGAATCTTTAATATCTAAGTGGAACGGAGCGAAAGTTTCACCTGATGCTCTCGTTTGTAACCATACTTTGTTTTTATTCGGTTGGCGTATTGTTCTGGGATCATTAAACCCGCGCACACCTTGGAGAGTTCCAAAAGCGTGGTCAAAAGATCTATTTTCCTGCATCAGAATAACTACATGTTCAGCATCATAAAAAGTGCTTCCCAATGCCGGATTTATTGCTAATGCTTTAGCAATAGCAGGTGGTAACGACTGGGTTAATGATGCCCCTCCTGCGAGCAAAGCTGCCTTTTTTAAGAAATTTCTTCTCGAATCCATATGTTGATTTTATTGTATTAAACAAGAATCATAATAGCAGCATTATCTTTTCCAATGAATGGGTATTTTCGAGGGAGATTTAGGTCCGATATCTTAAAGTTTCTTCCTACTAAAAATAACTTTTATGCTGAATTAAAGTAGAAAGATATAGATTTTTGTTTTATTAGTTATTGCGAATAAAGCTTCTAGCGATAATTTTACAATTTATTAATCTCGGGTTAATAAGCTATGCCTCTAGTTTTTGGGGGTAGGATAGGAGTGTGCTCGCACTGTATATAACCTTATTAAGTAATTATATACTGATGAGGTTAGCGTAAGTTTTACCAATATATATGCGTGGAGTTGTAGTAAGGGGTGTTATTTTCCTTTCTTATGCCGAATGCTGCATAAGAAAGGAAAATGTAATTGATGATAAAGTGGTGGATCTTTTTTACAATATTGATATATGGTGATTTGTTGCCTCCATACTGTATTCTTTACCATCGAAATCCGCATCCCTTAAGGTCGCTTTCATTGTGCGAGCTTTGCAGTTTGAGTCACAGAGTATAAAGCTACCATAATCTCTTCTTCTGCACCAGCCGATATCTCCTGTACAATTACAAAAAGCCCAAGAATTGTTTCCCCCCCTTTAAAAGTTTAACATGTGCTATAGTCTATTCAGAAATACTTACTTTTGTAATGACTGTTCACTAGGTCATAAATTCTATGAAGCACTATTTGTTTTTAGCAGCTGCTATTCTATTTGAAGTTGTTGGTACGTCATTTTTAAAGAAAACAGAACAGTTTAGTAAACCTGTTCCTTCAATTATCTTTATCTGTTCATTAGCACTTTCTTTTTATCTCCTTACATATGCATTAAAAGGTGTTCCCATGGGGATAGCCTATGCTATTTGGTCAGCCTTTGGCATTGTGATTATTTCGGCAGTAGGTTATTTTGTATACAAAGAAACGCTAGATCTACCTGCTATATTGGGAATTGCGCTGATAGTAATTGGTGTTGTTATCATCAATTTATTTTCTAAATCAAGTGCTCATTAACTGCTATTATACTAAGCGGATTGATATTATGGCCATCTCTTTATCATATAATCCTTAGACTAATTCCAGTATGCTACAGTATAGCTTAAGTCCAAGTATATCGGGAAGAAGATATGCCCATATATCTTTTAAAATCTTTTAAGAAATGGTTATAATCATAATATCCCGATTCTAAAATTATTCCAAGTATATCCCTATGCTGTTTGTCTCTATTACATTCCGCATAGGTATAAATAAACCGCTGTAGCGTTATATACTTCTTCGGAGAAATGCCTATATTCTTTACAAAACTTCTAAATAACCACTTGTCATTTACGTTTTTATTTAAATTTTTAAGAATTTCTGCTACCGAGGTGTTTCCTTTTCTTTGTTCTATGTAGTGTAAAGCCCTTTTAAGGATAGGAGGTAAAGATTGGATTGTGTTTTTCTTGAAAAGAAGATGGTTAATTTAAGTTATCCACGGGTCGTCTCGTATGTTGTTATTGCGACAAACAAAACCTCCATCTCTTTGATGAAGACTTTGTTTTGCGGAGAGGGTGGGATTGGTTTAGCCCCATAATACCCTACACGATCCTAAACCTTCTACGAATCGAACCCTGTGGTTTCTCATCCTGCCAAAAAAAAAGCCCTCATCTATCGATGAAGACTTTGTTTTGCGGAGAGGGTGGGATTCGAACCCACGGTACCGTTTCCAGTACGACAGTTTAGCAAACTGTTCCTTTCGGCCACTCAGGCACCTCTCCCTTTTTGAACACTGCAAACATAAAGCAAATATTTCAATCTACAAAGCTTTAAAAGCTGTTTTTTTTAAATATTTACTAAGGGGCTGAGAGTCAAATTGATCTTTTTTAGATAATAATGTTTACAGTTTTTTTTTGCTGATATCGTAATCAATTCGTACGTGATAAATACTTTTTAACATCGACTTTAAAATATCAGAAACATCTGTTATGTCTCGCATGGTGATATTTGCATCCATAAATTGGCGTTGTGTTATTTTGTAGTCTATTATTTTATCTACTAAAGTATTTATAGAGTCTTCTGTCGGTTCTTTTAGCGCCCTAGAAGCAGCTTCAACAGAGTCTGCTATCATTAAAACTGCTGTTTCCTTAGAAAATGGGATAGGACCAGGATATCTGAAGATATTTTCATCGACAAGTTTGTCAGGGTTTTCTTTTATAAATGTATTGTAAAAATAATCAACACGGGTTGTACCATGATGCGAGCGGATAAAGTCTATGATTACATCTGGAAGTTGATATTTTTTAGCCATTTCAACACCTTTATGCACATGGGATATAATTACCTGAGCGGATTGTTCAGGGGTAAGTTCTTTATGTGGGTTTGTGCCTGTTTTTTGGTTTTCAATGAAAAATAAAGGGTTGAGCATTTTTCCTATATCATGATATAATGCTCCGGCACGTACTAATAAGGGATTTCCTCCTATTTTATATATTGCTGCTTCAGCTAAGTTAGCAACTTGCAAGGAATGCTGAAATGTACCAGGTGCTTTGAGAGATAATTCTCGTAATAATTTTGAATTGCTGTTTGTTAATTCCATTAGAGTTAGGTCAGAGACTATTCCAAAAAGCCTCTCGAAAGCATAAATTAATGGATAAGCAAGTAACGTTAAACCCACACTGACAATAAGTGGGATAATGTCTGACCAGTAGATGTTGTTTAATGAACCGTTTCGTGTTAGAGCTAAGCCTAAATAAGCTACAATATAAGTGGCTAATATAATGAGAGACGATATTAAAAATTGCTCACGGCGAACCATTGTTCGAATACTGTAAATAGCGACCATACCAGCTAGAAATTGCAGGAATACAAACTCGTAACTGTTCGGCACGAAAAGTGCTGCAACTAGTACCATAAGCAAATGTATGTTAAGCGCAACCCGTGTGTCAAAAAGTACTCTAAATATAATAGGTACGCTACAATAAGGTATATAGTAAAGGCTTGGTATTTTCATTTTTATGGCCCATGATAATACTGCTAGCATCGCTAAAATAATAATCATGATGATAAATATGAGTCTATTATTATAGTATATGGATTTCCTGAAAAAAAACAAAAATACCATTAATAAAACCATACATAATGAGATAGTAAGGAATTGTCCCAAGGTGACATACCATTGATTCCCACTAACCTGTGCTTCATCTTCAATTACTTTACGTAAAGACTCAAGTTTTTGATAGGTCTCACTTGATATTATTTTATCTCTTTCAGCTATTAATTCTCCTTTTTGGACCAGTCCTCGCGTACTAGAAATATTGGCCAGTGCGTTTTGTTCAATTTTATTTGTGAGATTTTCATCAAAAATATAGTTTATGGTAATGTAGCTCCGTAAAAGTTCAGAAAACCATTCCTTTTCATCAATTTTATTGTTTTTTTCTAAAGTTTCTTGAATATATTGATGTGCAGATTCAATAGTAAAAATGTCAGCAGTGTTTTTTTGTTGCGCGATATTATCATGCAATAATGTGAAGTTGTATTGGCTATTTGTAGCATCGACAGATTCGGGATCAATCCCTTTGTTTTGATATCTATTATTTAATGATATAACTCCACGGTTGTAAATATAATTTAAAAGATTGTTCCCTGCTGTTTGATAATTCGCTAATTCTTGTTTAGGGATAGAGTCCATAGAGGCGATTTGCCATTTTTCCCTGATGTCTGTATTAAATTGATCGATTTGCTCCTTAGAGACGTTGCTTTGTAGATTGTAGATCGGTTGTACAGTTTTTAAAATTTGGCTACGATCTTTGTTTAGCTCTTCAGGTGTTTTTAGAATAGCAAAATTATAAGGAGAAACGAGGTTCTCATGATTCCAAACCTTACCTTTTTGGAACTCATACCGAAAACGAGGCTGTTTAGGTAGGAATATACAAACTAGTATGATGGCAATGATAACCATTGCAAATTTAACGACTGTCGAGTTGTTTTGGCTTTTGCCTCGTATGTAATTTATTTTCAACTTTGCCACGCAATAATTCTTTTTTGTTCTGTTGCCATATGGCTAATTAACTTTAATTATCTTTTTTATTGTTAGATAGAATTTTGAAGTCAATTGTTTTTATTATTTTCAAATATCTTGAGCAAAGGTACTACTATAATATAATAGCAGAAGATATTAAAATACGAAAATAATAGAATAATAGGTTCAGACTTACCTATCTTTGCAAAAAATATATATAATATGTCTACATCTAAACATTTAATTGCGCCTTCTGTATTGGCAGCAGATTTTGCAGACCTTTCTACTGATATTCAGATGGTAAACGAAAGTGAAGCAGATTGGTTTCATATAGATATCATGGATGGAGTATTTGTGCCTAATATTTCCTTTGGTTTTCCTGTAATGCAGGCAATATCTAAATATGCTAAAAAGCCTTTGGATGTACATTTGATGATAGTTGATCCAGATCGTTATTTGAAATTATGCAAAGATTCGGGTGCAGATATAATAACTGTTCATTATGAGGCTTGCACACACTTGCATAGGACTTTATCTGCAATTAGAGAGCTAGGTTGCAAAGCCGGAGTCGCTTTAAATCCCCATACTTCTGTTGGCCTATTGAAGGACATTATTAAAGATATAGATTTAGTTTGCTTAATGTCGGTGAATCCAGGGTTTGGTGGACAGAAATTTATTGAACAAACATATTCTAAAATAACGGAATTAAGAAGTCTAGCAGCAGGAGTAAATGATGCTTTATTGATTGAAATAGATGGAGGGGTAGGTGAAAATAACATAGCTCAATTGGTCGATGCAGGAGCGGATGTATTGGTTGCAGGAAGCAGTGTGTTTGCATCAAAGGATCCTAAAGCTACGATCTCTGCTTTGAAAAAAGCAAAGTTTACAAGCTTTATATAAACTAGTATACTATTTAATCAAAATAGGTAATTTATCAGTGTATAAAACCTTTGATCTAAATGTTTAATTAGATTTGGGAAATAAGGATGGTCTATAACAAGGAGTTAGTGTATAAAAAATATCTTCTTGTTTGGATTTGTTCCAAATTACAAGTGGCTAAGGTATTCTCCTGTTAAAAACTTATTCTTTTTTGTATTTTTGTTTAAAGGAGCAGAATATGCTGAACTTTAAAAGTTAAAAAGAGTACATCAAACTAAATTAATATATAAATGGCTTTTGATATAGAAATGATCAAGAAGGTTTATAGCCAATATGGCGAGCGCATCGCTGCTGCTCGTAAAGTGGAGAATAAACCTTTGACCCTATCTGAGAAGATATTGTATGCTCACTTATGGAGTGGAAATGCTACGGAAGCGTATGAGCGTGGAGAGTCTTATGTAGACTTTGCCCCTGATCGTGTTGCGATGCAGGATGCTACAGCACAAATGGCCTTACTGCAGTTCATGCAAGCGGGACGCCCGAAAGTAGCAGTTCCTTCAACTGTTCACTGTGACCACTTAATTCAGGCTAGAGATGGTGCTGAGCAAGATTTGATTCGCGCTAATAAAGAAAGTTCAGAAGTATTTAACTTTTTATCTTCTGTTTCTAATAAGTATGGTATAGGTTTCTGGAAACCCGGTGCAGGTATTATTCACCAAGTTGTCTTAGAAAATTATGCTTTTCCAGGTGGTTTAATGATCGGTACTGATTCTCACACTGTTAATGCTGGTGGATTAGGCATGTTAGCTATAGGTGTAGGAGGAGCTGATGCATGTGATGTTATGGCGGGTTTGCCTTGGGAACTTAAATTTCCAAAACTTATCGGTGTGAAGTTAACTGGTAAATTATCCGGTTGGGCATCACCTAAAGATGTAATTCTTAAAGTTGCAGGTATTCTTACTGTTAAAGGTGGAACTGGTGCTATTGTTGAGTATTTTGGGGAAGGTGCTGAATCACTCTCATGTTCAGGTAAAGGTACAATCTGTAATATGGGGGCTGAAATTGGTGCGACAACTTCAACTTTTGGTTACGACGCTTCAATGGAGCGTTATTTGCGCGCTACAGGACGCGCGGAGGTGGCTGATGGTGCAAATGCTATAAAGGAACATTTAATTGCTGATGCTGAGGTTTACGCAAACCCAGAGCAATTTTTCGATCAATTAATTGAAATTAACCTTTCGGAGTTAGAACCATCAATGAATGGACCTTTTTCTCCGGATTTATATACACCACTTTCTCGCATGCGTGAGGAGGCAGGGAAAAATGGATGGCCTACAAAGGTAGAGTGGGGGCTAATCGGATCTTGTACAAACTCTTCTTATGAAGATTTGTCTCGTGCGGCTTCTATTGCAAAGCAAGCTGTAGAGAAAGGTTTAGTCACAAAAGCAGAATTTGGTATCAACCCAGGGTCTGAGCAAGTAAGATATACTGCTGCTCGTGATGGCTTCTTGAAAACTTTTGAAGATTTAAATGCTACAATCTTTACAAATGCGTGTGGACCTTGTATCGGTATGTGGGATCGTGCAGGTGCGGATAAGGAGGAGAAAAATACAATTGTACATTCATTTAATCGTAACTTTGCTAAACGAGCTGATGGTAACCCCAATACATATGCTTTTGTTACGTCACCGGAAATTGTTGCTGCTATCGCCATATCAGGAGATTTAGGTTTTAACCCTATGACTGATACGTTAACAAACAAGAACGGAGAGCAGGTTAAACTTGACCCACCAACAGGGTTTGAATTGCCTGAAAAGGGATTTGCAGTAGAAGATGCAGGTTATCAAGCACCAGCTGCTGATGGAAGTCAAGTTGTTGTGGATGTTTCCCCAACTTCAGATCGCTTACAGTTGTTAGAACCATTTGAACCATGGGAAGGTACTGATCTAAAGGGATTAAAGCTCCTGATTAAGGCAAAAGGCAAGTGTACAACAGATCACATATCTATGGCTGGACCGTGGTTAAAGTATCGTGGACATTTAGATAACATTTCTAATAATATGTTGATTGGTGCTGTTAACTATTATAATGATAAAACAGATCATGTTAAGAACCAGCTGTCTGGTGAATATGCTGCAGTTCCTGCAACCCAAAGAGCTTATAAAGCAGCAGGTATTGGTTCAATTGTAGTAGGCGATGAGAATTATGGCGAAGGGTCTTCTCGTGAACATGCAGCGATGGAACCTCGTCATCTAGGTGTGCGTGCTGTTTTAGTAAAATCATTTGCTCGTATTCACGAAACAAACTTGAAGAAACAAGGAATGCTTGGTTTGACGTTTGTTGATAAAGATGATTATGACAAAATCCAAGAGGATGATAGTATTGATATCATAGGTTTAACGGAATTTACGCCAGGAAAGCCTTTGACAGTAGTGCTTAATCATGCAGATGGATCAAAAGATGAAATCTTAGTGAACCACACATATAATGCACAGCAAATAGAGTGGTTTAAAGCCGGCGGAGCGTTAAATATCATCCGTAAAGGGCAGTAATAATATTCAATACATGTGATAGTAGCCTCGTCTCATGAGGCTACTATTTTTTTAACTGTATAAGTAACTCTTTGTACTGAAATTAACCCCTTTTATGTATTAAAGAGTATAAAAAAAATATATAACTATATGAAATATTCGAACTATAGCCCATAGAATAGGTTAGAACTTACGATATTTCATGTAGCAATTGAACATCTGATAATATAAATATGAAGTATATTTTATGGTTTTTGTTAGCTGCCCTGATAGGGACGACTCAGGTAATAGCTCAGGATAATGAAGGTATTATTAAAAGAGGTATCTTCAAGCCAAAAAATCAACGAACAGAAAGTAATAAAGGTAAATTTTTTATTCACTGGGGTTATAATTTTTCGTCCTATAATAAGTCAGATATACATTTCAAAGGCACAGGCTATGATTTTACTTTGCATAATGTTAAAGCTGGAGATAGGCCTTCTAAATTGTCATTGGATTATATAAATCCCGCAAGGATCACGATTCCACAGTTTAATTTTCACTTTGGTTACTTCTTTAAAGATAATTATACCATTTCGTTGGGGTGGGATCATATGAAATATGTAATGGATATTCCTCAACGTGTTAGAATAACAGGTTTTATTGAAGATCATGTTTCAGAACCAGGAATACCAACAGGAGATAAAGCGGGAACCTATGATGGAGAATATATTGAAGTTGATGCAGATATGCTGACCTTTGAGCATACAGATGGCTATAATTTTGCATCTGTAGGTATTGAGCGTTATGATGATGTTCTCGTGAATCATAAGGGGAAACAAGTTTTGACCATGGAAACAGGTTTAGATGTAGGGTTGATAGTCCCTCGCTCAGATGTTCGTTTCTTCGGAGAGGGTAAAAACCACTATTGGAATATTGCGGGATACGGAGCTTCGGCGAAAGCAGGGATACAATATCGTTTCTGGAAAGGAATGTATTTTCAGGGAAGTTATAAAATAGGAAACACCCAAATGAATAGTATACGCACAACAGGGCGAAGGGGAATTGATAATGCCAAACAAAATATTTGGTTTTTTGAAAACTACTGGGTTTTAGGGGTTCGCTTCTAATTTTAAGTATTTAAAGATTGTTATTAAAAAAGCTTCTGGTTAACAGAAGCTTTTTTTTATATACTATTATAGAGTAGTTAATTAGTTTTATTTTTTTACGGGAATATTTACTGGTGGATGAACATTAAGCATTCTGATTTGTTATTTATATAAAAGCTAAATGTTTATTTATTATTTCTAAAACAAATAAAATGGAAAGAGAAGTAAAGTTATACATGTTTCAAACAGGTGTTTTAAAATGCAGGGAAAATAATATTAAGATGAATGCGTCTTTAGACCCTTATGAAATTCCCGTACCATGGTATTTGATAACACACCCTAAAGGGAATGTGGTTATTGACGGAGGAAATGCGGTGGAGTGTGCGCTAGATCCTGTAAGTCATTGGGGGAATATTACTGAAGTTTATTGGCCAGTAATGGATTCTAGTGAAGGATGTGTAGAAACTCTAATGAATATGGGGATTGAGTGCGAAAGTGTTCGTTATGTATTACAGTCGCATTTACACTTAGATCATACTGGCGCAGTAGGCCGTTTTCCTAACGCTACACATGTAGTGCAACGCTCCGAGTATGCTTATGCTTTTACACCAGACTGGTTTGCTGCAGGTGGATATATACGTAAAGATTTTGATAAACCAAATCTAAAGTGGCATTTTTTGGAACTAGATTTTAATGATATATATGATTTGTATGGTGATGGGGTGGTAAGGATAATACCTACACCTGGACATTCACCAGGACATTGTAGTTTTTTGATAACACTTCCTAATTCAGGTAGTATTTTAATAGCGGTAGATGCTGCTTATACAACTGAACATTGGGATGAAAGGGTATTACCAGGCTTTTTAGCTTCTGCGGTTGATTCGGTTAGGTCGGTGAAGAAGCTCCACGAAATAGCAGCTAAGTATGACGCTATGGTAGTTACGGGGCACGACCCTATAAAGTGGGAAACCTTTAGAAAAGGACCAGAGGCCTTTTATGGATAGGGGAGTTCTTGATACGAAAAAGTAGAAACGAATAATTAAATAGTTATGAGAGTTAAAGCAGCTGTGTTGCATCAAAGCGGCGGACATAAAAGACCCTATAAAGATTCGAAGCCTTTACAGATTGAAGAAATTATCTTAGAAAAACCAGGAAAAGAGGAGGTTATTGTACAGATAAAAGCTGCAGGTTTATGCCATTCAGATCTGTCGGTTATTGATGGCAATAGGATACGTCCTATGCCTATGGTATTAGGGCATGAAGCTTCCGGTATTATAGTAGAATTGGGTGAAGATGTGAAAGGGTTCGAAGTGGGAGATCATGTGGTATTTGCTTTTTTACCATCTTGCGGACATTGTGACTATTGTATGTCAGGACGACCTGCTCTCTGCGATACGGGTGCTAAAGCCAATAATGAAGGAATGTTGTTGAATGGAGATAGGAAGATTAAAAACGAAAATGGCGAAGAGTATTTTCATCATTTAGGAGTTTCGGGGTTTGCTGAATACACTGTTGCTTCCGTTTACTCTTTAGTTAAGATTGAGAAGGAATATCCCTTTGAAGTAGCTGCTTTGTTTGGGTGTGCAGTGATGACGGGTATGGGCGCTGTTGTACATACGGCAAAGTTGACAGCGGGAGAATCTCTATTAGTCGTTGGTTTAGGCGGAGTAGGCTTATCTGCAGTGCTGGGTGCGAAAGCTGCCGGAGCTTCACAAATTATTGCAGCAGATGTGTCGGATTCGAAGTTGGTTGTGGCAAAAGAATTCGGAGCTACAGATATTATTAATTCAGGGGAGGAATGTGCAATGGACAAATTAAAGCAAAGGATAACACGTGGAGGTGTTGACAAATCAGTAGAGTTTGCGGGAGCAATGGCAGCTTTAGACTTTGCGTTTAATGCAACTAAAAAGGGGGGAGTCACGGTAACAGGGGCTCTGCCACATCCAGATGCTCGGTTGAGTTTGAATCCCTTGACTTTGGTGGGGCAGGAGAAAAGTTTAAAAGGGTGTTATTTAGGAAGCTGTGTCCCTGCTATAGATATTCCTAACTTTTTAGCTTTGTATCGTAATGGCAATTTACCTGTGGACAAATTGATCACTCACCGTCTGAAGCTGGAGGATATAAATGAAGGTTTTGATCGATTGGCTAGTGGGGAAGCAATTCGGCAAGTAATAGTTTTTGATTAATTAAGTGGAGTTTTATGGATAATTATAAAGATTTGATTTTTGATAAATCTTTTGTTAATGGAAAATGGCAACATGTTGGAGATAGTAAAATTGAGATAAAGAATCCGGTAGATTTATCTGTTATTGTAAGTGTATATGATGAAGGACGTGATTTGATTAATCAAGCAATTGATGCTGCATATACGGCTTTCCCTTTGTGGAAGAAAAAATCAGCCAAGGAACGCAGTGTGGTTTTGAAGCGTTGGTTTCAGTTAATTCATGAATATAAAGAGGAAATTGCAATAATAATGACTTTAGAAAGTGGCAAGCCTATATCTGAAAGTCGTGGTGAGGTAGATTACGGTGCAGCTTATATTGAGTGGTTCGCAGAGGAAGCAAAACGTAATTATGGTGATAGTATACCTGGCTTTACTGCAGATAAACGTATTATAACAATAAAAGAGCCTATAGGAGTAGTAGGCGCAATTACTCCATGGAATTTCCCCTTGGCTATGATTACTAGAAAGATAGCGCCTGCGTTAGCAGTTGGGTGTACTGTAGTAGTGAGACCAAGTGAAGAAACGCCCCTTACCGCTTTAGCTATTTCTCACTTGGCCAATATGGCAGGTGTTCCGCCGGGCGTAATCAATACAGTAGTTGGATCTAATGCATCGGAAATGGGAAAAGAGCTTTGTGAGAGTAGAAAAGTATCAAAAATATCGTTCACTGGATCGACAAGGGTCGGACAAATTTTAATGGAGCAGTGTGCACCTACATTGAAGAAAATGAGCTTGGAACTAGGTGGAAATGCTCCTTTCATTGTGTTTGATGATGCAGATGTTATGCTAGCTGTAAAAGGAGTTATAGCTGGTAAGTTTAGGTTTGGTGGGCAAACATGTGTTTGTGTAAATCGAATTTTAGTACAAGAAGGCATTTATGATGTATTTGTACGAGAACTTTTGGAAGCTGTTCAAAAATTACAATTAGGGAACGGTATGGATGAGTCGGTTTCTGTTGGACCATTAATAAATCGGAAGGCAATTGAACGAATGAAAAATTTGTTAATTGATGCTGAAAGAAAAGGTGCTTATATAGCCACGGGAGGGAAGGCTGTGGAGCCTCAGTTTTTTCAACCTACTGTAATATTAAATGCTACACCGGATATGATATTCGCAAAAGATGAAATTTTTGGTCCATTAGCTCCTGTTTTTAAATTCAAGACGGAAGAGGAGGCTATAGTTATGGCAAACGATACCATTTATGGTTTGGCTAGTTATTTTTATACCAATGACTTGAATAGATCTTGGCGTGTCCGCGATCAGTTGGAGTATGGAATTGTCGGTATTAACGAAGGTCTAATCTCATCGGAAGTCGTACCGTTCGGTGGTGTTAAATATTCAGGACAAGGAAGGGAGGGGTCAAAGTATGGATTGGATAGTTACGTTGATATCAAATATGTCTGTATTGGGAACGTTTAGATAGATAAAATAACAATCATCGCGCTGAACAAACTTGTTTCTATGATGAGATCTTTATTATTAAGTGTAAGACTGGAATAATAAACTCTAAATAACAACGATATATCATTGTACTTCAGCTATTAGATTTTTCCTTGATCGATCTTCAGTGAGAATGGATGTTTTTAAATAAAAAATGCGATAGAATTTCTATCGCATTTTTTTAGGAACATAAAATATTAACTTTTTATACTAGGGATGTTGACCACTTCATTGGTGTCTGCATCATAGTTAATATTATCAAAGTTGAAGCCGAATAAGTTAAAGAAATCATCTCTATAACCTTTGATATCAGATATCTCTTCTAGATTTTCCGTTGTTGCTTTTTGCCACAGCGCATCAACTTCAGCTTGAACATCAGCGCGCATCTCTAAATCGTCTACACGTATTCTGCCTTTCTCATCGAGGGTTGGTGTATTATTATTATATAGTTTTTCTGCAAAAAGTCGTTGCATCTGTTCAATAGTACCCTCATGAATTCCTTTCTCTTTCATGACTTTGTAAAGGAATGATATATATAAAGGAACTACAGGTATTGCAGAACTAGATTGTGTAACTAATGCTTTGTTAACCGAAACATAACTAATGCCGTTAAGATCTTGAAGCATATCGTTTAGTACAGTTACTGTGTCTTCCAGATCATCTTTTGCTTTACCTATTGTACCATTTCGGTAAATCGGATATGTTAGTTCTGGACCAATATACGAATAAGCTACTGTTTTTACACCTTCGGCAAGCACGCCTGCTTCTTTTAGCTCTTCTATCCAGAATTTCCAATCTTCACCTCCCATAACAGCTATGGTGTTTTCAATATCTTCTTCATTTTCAACAGGCTGTATTGATATGTCAGAAATTACACCAGTATGGAAATCTACTGTTTTATTAGTGAAAGATTGACCAATTGGTTTTAGTACGGATGCATGAGCAACCCCTGTTTTTGGATGTGTACGACGAGGTGAGGCTAAAGAATAAATCACTAGATCAACTTGTCCTAGATCAGCTTTGATAAGATCGATAGTTTGTTGCTTAATATCGTCAGAAAAAGCATCACCATTGATGCTTTTTGCATACAAACCTGCTGCATGTGCTTCTTTTTCAAAAGCGGCTGTATTATACCAACCGGCTGTGCCTGGTTTACCAGGAGCTGCTGGCTTTTCAAAAAATACACCTATCGTAGCAGCCCCCGAACCATAAGCAGCAGTAATACGTGATGCTAACCCGAAACCTGTAGAGGCACCTATAACTAAGACTTTTTTTGGACCGTTACTGATTTCGCCTTGAGATTTTACGTAATCTATCTGGTTCTTAATGTGTTGCGCTGTTCCTTCCGGATGCGAAGTTAGGCAGATAAAACCTCTTACACGTGGTTGTATAATCATATTCTTTATATCTAATTCAATTATTTACAAATTAACTAATTTTAGGCTAAAAATACTAATTCGGAAAGACATTCGCGAAAGACATTTCTTTACAAAGGCGTCTGATTTTACTTCAGAACGGCTTTAGATACGTATAGATTCCGCAATAGGGGAAGAGAGTGTGAACTAGATTATCTCGTGATAAACGAATGATTTTTTTCTTGAAGAGTAAGTATATTTATGTACTTATTTGAATTGATTCAAACCTTATTTTAATAAAGTTTGAATCAACCGATAATCTACTAGAGAAGAAAAATTTCTTGATCAGCCAGGCGTTCACGCTGTTGGTCATCCCATATACTTACTTGAACCTCACCAATATGTACTTTTTTCAACATAAACATACAAACCCTTGATTGGCCAATACCACCGCCTATACATTCAGGAAGCTCGTCGTTTAAAAGCATATGATGAAATGATAACTGTGCTCTATCCATACTGTCACGAAGTTGTAATTGGTGTAAAAGAGCCTTTTTATCAACACGTATTCCCATAGATGACAGTTCAAATGCAGAATTGATCAAAGGGTTCCATATTAGAATGTCGCCATTTAATCCATTTTGTTGGTTTTCATTAATTGTGCTCCAGTCATCATAATCAGCTGCACGACCATCGTGAGGAAAACCATTGCTCAATTTGCCGCCTATTCCATAAATAAAAACAGCTCCATATTCCTTTGCGATCGCATTTTCACGTTCTTTGGGTGTTAAATCTGGGAATTTTTGCAAAAGTTCTTCAGAGGAAATAAAGTGAATATTAGCAGGTAAAATAGCTTTTTTATGTGGGTATTTAAGCTCTACCTCACGTTCAGTTTCATATAAAGCATTATAAATTTTTAGAACTGTGCTTTTTAGGTAACTGAAAGTCCGATCATTAGGAGAAATGTGCTTTTCCCAATCCCATTGGTCTACATAAATCGAATGGATTGGTGTATAGTCCTCGTCAGGTCGAAGCGCACGCATATCAGTAAGTATTCCTTCACCTTTTTCAATTTCAAGTTCTTTTAAACGAACTCTTTTCCACTTTGCAAGTGAATGCACAACAACTGCGCGCTGTTCATTTAAGGATTTTATTGGAAAACTGACAGGACGCTCAATACCATTTAGATCATCATTTATACCTGTGCCATCTAATACGACCAAAGGCGAAGAAACCGGTATAAGGTTTAATGCCTGTATAAGTTTTCGAGAAAATATCTCTTTAACGAAAGTTATTGCCTGTTCTGTTTTTAATAAGTTACGTCCCATAAAGTGTTAAAACTTGTAATATCTTAATTCAAACCGTTTTACGAGTATTGATATTTTGACAATGTTATTAGGCAAATGTAGTGAATTTATTAATGATTTAGGGATTATTTTATGTTTTTTAGCACAAAAAAGGCTTGCAATTGCAAGCCTTCATGTAATGTGTTGTGAATGAAAATTATACAGAGAAACTTTCTCCGCATGCACAAGTCCGTGAAGCGTTTGGATTGTGAAATTCAAAACCTTTGCCAGTAAGACCATCCGAATAATCAAGTTCAGTACCTGCTAAATAAAGAAATGATTTAAGGTCAAGGCCTATTTTGATCCCTTTGTCTTCGCAGAATTGATCGCCAGCTTTTTCTTGATTATCAAAATCCAGTTTATATGAAAGCCCTGAACAACCGCCACTATCAACTGCTACTCGAACAAAATAGCTACTATCGTAGTTCTCCTGCTGCATAATTTGTTCAATTCTTTCTTTAGCTTTATCTGTAATGGTTACTATAGTTTCCATATTGTATTCTTAAAAATTATACCTGATACAAAAATCGTAAATAAAATCAGGATTGGCAACAAGCAAAGGTTGCACAAATGTAAAAATATATTAATCGATAAGGCCATCTAAAAACAACTGCCATATGGGAGAATTATTTCTAAGCACTGTAACAGCATCTATGATTTGCGAAGTAGCCATGTCTATTTGCGATTTATCATTGTATTTGCTTAAGCTTATACGGATACTCGCATAAGAGTCTTCATCGCTTAATCCCATTGCTTTTAAAACATGGGAAGGATCTAGCAAACCAGCGCTACAAGCAGAACCAGAAGAGAGAGCGATATGTGGTAAAGAGGTCATAATTTCTGCAGACTTTAGGTGTCTGAATGAAATATAACTTGTGTTGTATAGTCTATTTCCATTTTGAGCGTGTATAATAACTTGTGGGACAGTTTCTATGATTCTTTTTTCCATATTGTCACGGAGTTCTCGTAATTGCTTTTGTGGGCGTACTATTTCGATAGCTTTGCCACAACCTACAATATTAGGAGTATTTAAGGTTCCCGCCCTAAAGCCTTTTTCTTGGCTTCCGCCACTTATCAGAGATGGAATTTGAATAGGTTTTCTTTTACGGCGTATATATAATGCACCGATACCTTTTGGACCATGAAGTTTATGCGCACTAAAAGTTAAGATATCTATAGGGATATCTTGCAAGTTTATATCCTGTTTCCCGATAAGTTGAGTAGCATCACAAAAGTAAAGCGTGTCTTTTTCTTGACATATACTAGCAATTTTTTCTATTGGGTGTATGAGACCTGTCTCATTATTGGCAGCCATGAGACAAACTAAGATTGTGTCCTGTCGGATTGTATCTTTTAATTCATTTAAATCAATTTCTCCATCTTTATTTACGGATAAATATGTTACTTCAACACCTTTTTTAGTTAAGTATTCACAGGTTTGCAAAACAGCTGTATGTTCTGTTTTGGCTGTAATAATATGTTTTCCTTTTCGGGAATAAGTTTCTACTGTACCTCGGAGAACAGTATTAATACTTTCTGTAGCACCTGTGTTAAAAAAAATTTCTTTCGCTGAAACTTGTAGCGAATTTGCAACTTGCTCTCTAGCTTGCTCAACAGCTTCACTGGCAATACGGCCCAATCGATATTGTACACTTGCTGGATTGCCATAAAGCTCTTGAAGATAAGGGAGCATGGCTTCCAAAACTTTGTCGTCGATTTTGGTGGTTGCATTATTGTCTAAATATATATCAGGCATACGTTAAAGATATGTGATTTTTTTCATTAAAAGCAGTGCTAGATTATTGAAAAATTGTATTTTTGTTATATATGGAAAGATTCGAAAGTAGTATAGACAAGCTAATAGACAGTCTAGTTTTACAAATTCCCCATTTAATTGCAGCTTTTGTCATACTTATAGTAGGACGTTACGTAATTCGTTTTTCGCTTAATTTGATAGAAAAACGCTTCGAAAGAAGGGATGTCGACATGTCTATTCGTAGTTTTATTAAAAGTCTAATCAAGTTTGCACTTTATTGTTTGCTAATTCTTACTGTAGCTAGTACATTAGGTATACAGACAACATCTTTTATAGCGGCTTTGTCTGCTTTTGGACTTGCTGTTGGTATGGCTTTGCAGGGAAGCTTATCTAATTTTGCAGGAGGTGTATTGATATTGATTTTTAGACCTTTTGAGGTTGGAGACTACGTATCAAGTGACAATGGTTCGGAAGGAACTATAGAACAAATTGATATTTTATATACAACAATGGTAAATGCTGATGGTATACGTGTGTTCAGTCCAAATGGCACCTTAGCCAACTCTGTCATTAAGAATTACACTCGCATATTGTCTCGTCGTTTCCAATTTGTAGTTGGAATATCTTATGATGATAATATAAAAGATGCAAAAGATGCTATTATGCAGGTGTTAACTACTGATAAAAGAGTAGAAAAGAAACCTCTTCCTGAAGTGTTTGTAAGTGAATTGGCTGATAGCTCTGTAAACTTAACGGTTCGGGGTTGGGCGCACAAAGATAAGTTTTGGGATACTAATAACTCATTACAGGAAATGGTTAAAGTTGCGTTGGATGAAAAAGGAATTTCTATTCCTTATCCACAAACAGAAATGCGTATCAAATCAGGTGATATAGATCGTGACAATAGAACATTAGATAGCTAAGAATCTTGTTTGTGTATTTTAATAAAAAGGCTCATTTTAGTTTATAGCTAAAATGAGCCTTTTTATTAAAATAGTAATGTTGTGATTATCTAAAATAAATTAGGGTAATCACTTATTATACCGTCTACTTTAAGTTGTTTTAGACGTATAATTTCATTCTTGTCGTTTACTGTCCAAGGAATTACTTTGAGACCTAATTGATGAGCTTCTTTAACAAAGTCTTTTGTCACCACCTTATAGTGCGGGCTTATGATATAGGGCTTAAAACCTAAGTCATTGATGATTTCTTTTAATGTTAATTTAGTGTCACTATCAATAAGATAAGATGATTTAATTTGAGGGTATATTTTATAAAGGTACTGTATAGTTCGTTTGTCGAAAGATTGTATAACTGTACGTGTAGCAATTCCTTTTTCAATAACTACCTGCATAATTAAATCTACGAAGTCTTGGGGGATGGGGTGGTGTGTATGGTCTTTTCCCTCTTGACTCTTTGTTTCAATATTATAAAACATCGGTTTCGAGCGACGTAATTGCGCATAATTTTCAGCTTCCTCAATAAGATCAGAAAGTAGAGCTATTGATGATTTTACTTTTTCCTGTTCTGGAAAAGCATCATAATATTTACTTCCAATATCAAATTGATTTAGCTCTTCATAGTTGTAATTATAGATCAACTTTTTAGCATCTTTATTTGATAGATCTTTACCGTTATTGTAGCGCACAAATTTTGGATTGATATAATGATCATGATAGACCACAACTCTCTTGTCTTTTGTAATATGACAATCCATTTCTAGCGTAGTAACTTTTGGCAGATCAATTGCCATCTTCATGGCTCCAATAGTATTTTCAGGGTATAATCCCCGGGCACCACGGTGACCTTCATAGGAAAAGCTAGGAAAGCTGTCTTGTTCTTTATTCATTTTATTTATCAATGCACAAGATTGAAAAGTCAGTGCTAATCCTAGCAATATTATTTGTTCTTTTCTTAAAAATGCCATTTATAGACGTTTCTTTGTGTTTTAAAAAGCTCTAGGCTAATTATCGTTTTCTTAAATATTTTACGAATATAAATATATATATAGTAAAGTGCTTAATAATGCACCTATTATTGGACCTAAAACAGGAATCCAGGCATAAGATAAATTAAATCCGGCTTTATTTTTAATCGGCAAAAAAGCATGTATTATACGGGGGCCTAAATCACGTGCAGGGTTGATTGCATAGCCTGTTGTGCCTCCTAAAGATAGTCCTATTACCCAAACAAGGAAAGTCACGGGTATAGCTCCTATACTACCTAAGCCAATAGGACTGTTGTTGGTCGCGAGTTCGGCTTCTGTGAAATGAAAAATAGTAAAAATGAGAACAAAGGTTCCTATTATTTCACTGAGAATATTTCTGTAATTATTTTTTATAGCGGGTGCGGTACAAAAGACAGCTCGTTTTGTGCTGGCGTCATCAGTTCTATCAAAATGATCTTTATACATCATCCATACGAGCAGCGCCCCGATCATTGCTCCGATCATCTGTGCAGCTATATATGATAGAGCAATACTTAAAGTGATTGTCCCCTTAACTAGATTTGCGATAGTGACTGCACAATTAAGATGAGCACCACTGTATGGACCCGCAATTGTAACACCGACAAAGACAGCTAGAGCCCAAGCTGTACAAATAACGATCCAACCCGAATTATGACCTTTGGTATCCTTAAGTACTACGTTTGCTACTACGCCACCGCCCAGGAGAATCATTGCTCCTGTACCTATTAATTCAGCTAAAAAAGGTGTCATGATTTATAATTTAGAGTTATATGTTTATAATATGTTATTTATAATTGGCCCAGAATTTCACTGTTTCTGTCGCTCTTTTCCATTCTCTTAATTGTGTTTCATACAAAGAATCACTGTTGAAAGTAAACTTTGTATTTTCACTTTGTAATGTTTTTAACTCCTCGATATCTTTCCAAAATCCTACAGCAAGCCCAGCCAAGTATGCAGCGCCCAACGCTGTTGTTTCTGTTACTGCAGGCTTTAGGACATTTGTCTGTAATATATCAGCCTGAAATTGCATAAGAAACTTGTTGTTTGTTGCACCGCCATCTACCCGCAATTCTTTTATCGTCGAATTGGAATCATTTTCCATAGCTTTTAGTATGTCGTAAGTTTGGTAAGCAATACTTTCAAGAGCAGCTCTTGCAATATGTGCATCAGTAGACCCTCGTGATAGTCCGAGTAGAGTACCTCGGGCTTCAGGGTTCCAATGTGGCGCTCCTAATCCTGAAAAAGCAGGAACAAAATAAACGCCGTCAGTATCGCTGACTTCTAAAGCCAACTTTTCTATGTCTTCAGAATGTTTTATAACTTTTAATTCATCCCGTAACCACTGTACAACCGCTCCTGCAATAAAGATACTGCCTTCTAAAGCATATTGTACATCGTTGCCTATTTTCCAACCGATGGTCGTAACTAGTTTATTGGATGAAATAACTGGTTTATTTCCAATGTTCATGAGCATAAAGCACCCTGTACCATAAGTGTTTTTTACCATACCTTTATTCGTACATAGTTGTCCGAATAAAGCAGCCTGTTGGTCGCCGGCTATTCCTGCGATAGGTATGGTATGACCATCGAGGGGAATGCTAGTCTCTCCGTAAACTTCAGAGCTACTAAGAACAGTAGGGAGCATCGCTTTAGGGATATCAAAAATATCCAATAGCTCCTGATCCCAATCTAAAGTATGAATATTGAAAAGCAAAGTGCGTGAGGCATTGCTAACATCAGTAATGTGCTTCTGTCCATTTGTTAATTTATAGATTAGCCAAGAGTCTACTGTTCCAAAAGCTAACTCTCCATTTTTAGCCATTTCTTTAGCCCCTTCAACGTGTGAGAGAATCCAGTTAATCTTTGAAGCAGAAAAATAAGCGTCTATTAGTAAGCCTGTTTTATCCTGAATAAGTTTGTCAAGTCCTTTTGCTGCAATGGATTTACAATAATCAGCTGTTCGCCGGTCTTGCCAAACAATCGCATTGTAAATAGGCTTGCCAGTACGTTTATTCCATACAATGGTCGTTTCTCGTTGATTGGTTATACCTATCGCTTTAATACTGTCTTGTTCAGCTTTCAATTGTGCAATTGATTCTGTAAGAACTGTTAGTTGACTAGACCATATTTCTTCAGCATCATGCTCTACCCAACCTGATTTTGGAAATATTTGTGTAAATTCTTTTTGGGCGATCTGTTTTATTTCACCTTTTTTATTAAAAATAATTGCTCTTGAGCTTGTGGTGCCTTGATCTAGAGCTAGAATAAAGTCGTTTATCATTTTTTATGGTTTATGCTGTTTTGCGTTATTAGATATTAAATCAGATAGTTTTTTACTAAATTTTTATAAGAATCGATTTCCTGATCAATCCAATATTGATCTTTTCCTAATTCCGAGGCCATAATCTGTGCTACATAAGGGGCTGTTTCTAGTGAAGCTTTAGCATCTAGTAATAACAATCTCACGCGGCGAGCCAGAAAATCCTCAATATGCAGCGCCATTTCATACCTGCAAGCCCATACAATTTCTCCGACTCTAAAATCGTAATTTTCGTGTACTTTTTTAGCATAATCGGATCTACTGTTTATTAATTCCTGCAAAGGAGCATAGTCGCTGCCATACATTTGCCAATGTCCTGAGCGCTTAACAGTAGTTGAACCATGTATTGGTAATTTTGTTGTTTTACAGTTTTGTAGAGGTAATTTTGCAGTCTTAATTGCGCGATCAACCGTTTCTTCTCCCATTTTACGGTATGTGGTCCATTTTCCACCAGTTATGGTAATGAGTTGTGATTTGTTGACTATCAGTTTATGGTCTCTTGATATTTCTTTTGTGCTATTTTTATCTCCATCTGTAGGGGCTGCCAATGGTCTTAAACCAGCAAAGATGCTCAATATATCCTTCTTCGTGGGAGCTATTGTGAGATAATTCTGCGCAGTATTAAGTATAAAGTTTATTTCATCCTCAAGTGGACGGGGCTCGATCTGATGCTCGTCCAATGGTGTATCTGTAGTTCCTAAGAGTACTTTGTCGTGCCAAGGAACCCCGAAAAGAACTCTTCCATCACTTGTTTCAGGTATCATAAGCGCATCCGTGCCTCCAAGAAACTTTTTATCTATGACAATATGTGCTCCTTGACTTGGGCGAACTAGATTTTTGTGGGTAGCGGTGTCTAATTTAAGTATATCATCTACAAAAATACCAGTTGCATTTATAATGGATTTCGCAGCTATGTCATATTCTTTTGCAGATTCACGATCTATAAAAGTTAAGCCGGTAATAACTCCTTTTTCGTTCTTAGTTATTTTAATTACCTCTGCATAATTTAGCACGATAGCTTGATGCTCAATAGCTGTTTGGGCTAAGTTAATGGCTAGGCGTGCATCGTCAAATTGACCATCGAAATATTCTATTCCTCCTTTTAGATTTTTTGATTTAGCTTGTGGAAGCTTGTGAAGAACTTCTTTTTTATTGAGCAAGGTAGATTTTCCAATTCTTAGTTTACCTGCGAGCCAATCATATATTTTTAGGCCGATAAGAAATTTATATTTATTAAAAATACTATACGAAGGAATAACAAAACTTTGAACAAAAGAAACATGTGGCGCATTTTGAAAAATTAAACCCCGCTCTTTTAACGCAGAATAAACTAGCTTGATGTCGCCATTTGCGAGATAGCGTACTCCCCCGTGTACTAATTTAGTACTCTTGCTGGATGTGCCTTTAGAAAAATCATACTTCTCTAATAGAATTGTTCTATAGCCTCTTGAAGCTGCATCAACAGCAATTCCTAAGCCGGTGGCTCCACCGCCAATAATGGCAATGTCCCATTGTCCCTCTGATTTAACTTTTGCTAAAGCTTCGTTTCTCATTTCTTTTTGTTTTTATTTGCTTCGATTTGATAGCTGTTTAACAAAAGTAGTGAAAAAACGTAATAAATCGAATGTAACGAATCTTTTATTTCCTTTATCATTGTTATGTCCTTCTATTTTTCTAATTTAGATTAATGAACAATGTAGAAAGGCATCAATATATTATAAAACAAATAGATAATTTTGGTCATGTTTCAGTTATAGAATTATGTGAGCAGCTTAAAGTATCTTCTGTAACTATTCGTAAGGACCTTCAGTTTCTTGAGGATGCCGGAATTGTTTATCGAACACATGGGGGGGCAACTAATGTTAATCCTTATCAGAAAGATAGGTCTATTAATGAAAAAGCCAATTTACATGCTGAAGCTAAAAAGAGAATAGCAGTAGAAGCTGCTAAGATGGTTGAAGCTAATGACTCTATTATTATAGCATCAGGTACGACAACTCAATTTTTCGCTAAAGAAATTGTACCTAAAGAGCATTTAACTGTTATTACTTCAGCTATTAATGTAACCATGGAGCTTCTTAAACATGATAATATAGATATTATACAGTTGGGGGGGCCTGTGCGCAAAACGTCCTCATCTATCTTAGGACCTTATGCAGAGTCGCAATTAGAAGATCTCTTTTGTTCTAAACTGTTTATTGGTGTAGATGGTCTTGATGCTAGTTTTGGGATTATGACCACCAATGCGCAAGAAGCTTTGCTCAACCGTAAAATGATGGAGTCTGCCCATAAAGTTATTGTATTGGCTGATTTTTCGAAGTTCGATAGAAAAAGTCTTGGTAAAATAGCTGATTTGTCTCGTGTCGACGTCATTATCAGTGATAATATCCCTCTTAAATATCAGCAATTGTTTGATAAGATGGGAATAGAGTTTAGAATTTGTTAAACGTAAATTAAATATATTATAATCAATCTAAAAATGAAAGAACAAAACACTTCAAGACGTGATTTTATAAAGAAATCATTGATTGGTGCTGCGGCTTTTTCCATTGTTCCTCGTCATGTATTGGGAGGAAATGGATTTTTAGCGCCTAGTGATCATCTAACTAAAGGGGTGATAGGCGTTGGGTCTATGGGGCGTGGACACTTTAAGTACGCAGGAACAAAAACTGTTGCTATTTGTGATGTAGATACAAGACATTTGGCTCTCGCTCAACAAGCTTTGGGAGGCGGCGTCAAAGAACATCACGATTTCCGTGATTTAATCCAAAACTCAGAAGTCGATATTGTACATATTGCTACTCCACCACACTGGCATGGTTTAATGGCTGTTGAGGCGGCTCGTTCTGGAAAGGATATTTGGTGTGAAAAACCAATGACTAGAACTATTGGTGAAGGTAAGAAAGTTAAAGAAGCTGTAGCCCAGCATGGAAATATTTTTAGACTTAATACTTGGTTCCGTTTTACGGACAATTTTTATGGAATGAATGTTCCAGTTAAAAAAATTAAGAAATTAGTTGATACAGGTATGTTAGGTTGGCCATTAAAGGTTACCATTAGTAAGCACACCGGTTTTGACTGGAAATTTTACTGGGTCGGTAAAGAGAACTTGCCAACAGAACAAGTGCCTAAAGAGCTTGATTATGACATGTGGTTAGGCCCAGCGCCTTATAAGCCTTATAGTACCCACCGTGTGCATAACACTTTTAGAGGGTATTGGGATTATGATGGAGGTGGTTTAGGTGATATGGGACAGCACTATTTAGATCCAGTTCAGTACTTTCTAGGAAAAGATAATGAAAGCCCTGTTAAGGTAGAAGTAGATGCTCCTCAGCAACATAGTGACGCTGTAGGTACTTGGCGACAAATTACTTACACTTATGCAGATGGTTGTCAGATCATTCTTGATGGTGCGGGAACAGCAGAAGGTAAGGCCTATATAGAAGGGCCAAAAGGTAAGTTGTACAGAGGTTTTGTATCTGATATTCCTGACATGGAGCGTAAGTTAGCACAATACCCTGAGCCTCCTGCTCAGATGACGGATTTTGTCGAAGCTTGCCGTACACGTGAGAAATTTGCACTTAATGAGCAAAATGGTTATTACTCAGCCACATTATTAAACTTAGGTCTTGCTGCATTACGTCTGAATCGTACATTAAATTTTGATTCGCAAAAACAAGAATTTATCAATGACGAAGCAGCTAATCGACTTATTAATCAGCCTATGCGCGGACCGTGGGCAATTTAACCATCCTATAAAAAAGAAATGAAAAAAGTATTTAATACATTATCAGCTCTACTTATATTGCAAGCGACATCTTATGCACAGCAACCTGCGCATTTGACGACCGCTACTAAGATTGCTGATGTGTTAGCTCAACAACCTGCTGAAGAGAATGTTAAGTTTTTAACAGCAATGAATCAATTAGAAAATTTCACAGCTGATGATATTGCGTCCTTATTAGTAGGTTTAAAGCCTCAGGGCGGTGATAATGCAGCTATAGAATATGCTGCAAACTCCTATTCATTTTACGTGATGCAGCCTGGAAAAGATGCGCAAAGAGTCATTTTTTCACAAGGGCTAATTGCTGCTTTGGATAAGTTAACAGATAAAGATAATAAAGCTTTTGTGTTTCAATTGATGAAACAGGCTTCAAAGGATGAGGCTGTAGATGTAATTGTTCCTTATTTAAAGGATGATTTTCTAGTTGATAAAGCGGCAATTGCTCTTAATGCTATTCGTACACCGAAAGCTGCACAGGCTTTATCAAGAGCTCTAAGTGAATCAACATCTGAGAAAACAACAACAGCTATTGTTACAGCCTTAGGCGACTTACAGTCTAGAGAAGACGAAGATGCTGTTATTGCAACACTAGCAAAATTTACAAGTGAAAACTATCAAAAAACAGCTTATACTGCCCTTAGTAAAATAGCAGGTAACAAGTCAGCTCCTGTTTTTTTACAAAAATTAAAATCTGTAAATTATCAGTATGATCATAGTAATATTGGAGGACTAACTATTGATTATGCCAATAATTTATCGAAAAATGGACAAGAAAAGCTAGCAGCTTCCGTAGCTACAGCAGTATCTAAAGGAGCAGAGAAGGCTGGCGCAGCAACTTTACAGGTCGGAGCGTTACAGGTATTGACTTCAGTTAATCCTACAGCTAGTCGTAAGCAACTTATGAAAGCGGCTACCAGTGAGAATAGTTTATATAGAACAGCTGCGCTGGAGCTTTTAAGTGAACATAAAAATGCAGCAAGTACTAAAATGTTGATCGCTTCTCTAAAAAAAGCATCTCCAGAAGTGCAAGAAAGCATCTTAAACTTCTTAGCGACTGAAGGCAAAGCGACAGATGCTGTTATTATTCAAAATAGCACTTCTTTATTAAAAAACACACAAGCTAAGATTGCAGCTTTAAACACATTGTCCGTATTATCTAATGGTACAAACGCCAATTATTTGATAGAGCAGATTAAAGATGCAGATGATGAAACAGTTCAAGCTTTAGAAGCTTTGTTATTATCGTCAAAAGATAAAGGAACTGTTGATGTTATCAATCAACGATTAGCAGGCGCTGATCCCAAAACACAATTAACTCTTTTAAAAGTGTTAGCTGTTCGTACGAATGCGCAGTCTGCTAAAGCGGTTTTACCTTTTGTTAGCTCAACAGATGGAGCTCTTAAAAAAGCTGCTTTAGAGGCATTGCCTAATGTCGTAGGAACTGATGATTTTGAGGCATTGGTAAATATCTTAGGACAAGTAAACGAAAATGAAGCAAAGTTAGTACAACGTGCTATAGTTATTTCATTGGAAGATAGTGCAGATAAAGATAGTAAGATACAGCGTTTAGCAGCTAATATTTCAAGATCAGCTGCACCATCTGCTGCTAATTACTTTCCTGTATTTGCAGGGGTCGGTGGAGCAGATGCAGTACAGGCTGTAACAAACTATGTCGGCAATGAGGGGTTAAAGTCCAAAGCTTTAGCTTCTTTAGCCAGTTGGTCTAATCCGGAAGTTTTGCCAAACTTAATAGCTTTATCACGAAGTGAAAAGGGGTCTCCAGATTTTAATATTGTTTTCACTGGTCTATTAAGTCAGATTAATAAAAGTACCCATACAGCAGATCAAAAGACATTATTGTTAAAGGATGCATTTGCATTGGCTGAAAATGTTAGCCAGAAAAAAGCTGTTTTAGGTAGTTTACAAGCAACAAATAGTTATCAAGCTTTAGTTTTTGCTGCAAAATACATGGATGATGCTGATCTTAAGGGATCTGCGACCAGTACAGCGATGAACATTGCGATGGATAATAGTGAGTATATCGGTAAGGATGTACGTCAGGTGTTAGAAAAAGCAATGGCTAATCTTTCAGGAAGTGAAAGTTCTTATTTAAGGGAGGCAATTGTTCGTCACCTTGCAGAAATGCCTCAAGGAGAAGGCTATGTTTCCATGTTTAATGGAAAGGACTTAACAGGTTGGAAAGGCTTAGTTGAAAACCCTATTAAACGTGCTGCGATGTCTGCTAAGGAATTAGCAGAGAAACAAGCGGTAGCAGATCAAAAAATGCGGGATAACTGGAGTGCTATTGACGGTGATCTAGTTTTCAGTGGTCATGGCGATAATATTGCATCTATTAAGCAATATGGTGATTTTGAAATGTTGGTCGATTGGAAGTTAGATCCAAACGGTAAAGAGCCCGATGCTGGTGTTTACTTGCGTGGTACACCACAAGTTCAGATTTGGGATGTTTCTAGAGTAGATGTGGGTGCACAAGTTGGATCAGGAGGATTGTATAATAATAGTAAGCACCCGAAAGATCCAAGTAAAGTTGCAGATAATGCGATGGGCGAGTGGAATACATTTAAGATAAAGATGGTTGGCGAACAAGTGTGGGTGTGGTTAAATGGCGAACTGGTTGTTGACAACATCACTATGGAAAACTATTGGGACAGGAATCAATCTATATTCCCAGTTGAGCAGATTGAATTACAAGCGCACGGTTCACGCGTATGGTATCGTGATATTTTTATCAAAGAACTCGGTAAAAAAGAAATCTATACGTTAAGTGACGAGGAGCGTAAAGATGGTTTCGAGATGTTGTTTGATGGTACCAATTTGGATAAATGGACGGAAACCGCAGCCTATGAGATTACTCCTCAGGGCTATATTCGCTCAAACCCAGATGCAACTTCTGGTAAAAACTTATATACTAAAAAAGAATACGCTGATTTTGTATACCGTTTTGAGTTCAAATTAACACCTGCTGCTAATAATGGTGTAGGAATTAGAACTCCACTTAGTGGCGATGCCGCTTATGCAGGTATGGAAATCCAGATATTAGATAATGATGCACCAGTCTATAAAGATTTAAAGGAGCACCAATATCATGGTTCGGTATATGGAGTTATTGCCGCTAAACGTAAAGCAATGAAACCACTTGGCGAGTGGAATAAACAAGAAATCCGTGTTCAAGGTAGTAAGATTAAAGTTACTCTAAACGGGGAAGTTATTCTTGATGGTGATATTGCAGAAGCAAGCAAAAATGGCACTTTAGATAAGAGGGACCATCCGGGACTACTGAATAAGACAGGTCATATTGGCTTTTTAGGTCACGGTACAGAAGTATTCATGAGGAATATCCGTGTCAAATCTTTATAAGATCTGATAGATTATTATTTAGATCGCCTATCGTTTAATACGGTAGGCGATTTTTGTTAAAAATAGAAGTCAATGAAAAATTTTTTAATTTATGGTATTAGTAGGGGCTTAGGTAGAGCAATAACTTTATCTATTCCGCAGATAGAAGATACAGTATATGGCGTATCCCGCTCTCTCCCAGATTATTTAGTGGATAAAGAGTATGTGAAATGGATCGGAGCCGATCTTTCTAGACCTGTAGAAGCGGTGTCTAAGGTTAAGGAAGTAGTTGGCAGTGCTAAGATTGATTATCTTATTTATAATGTAGGCATCTGGGAACATAATGCATTTGAAGAGAACTATAGCTTTGATAGGAATAGCGAAAAGGAAATACAGCAGATGATACAAGTCAATATAACATCTTCTATCTTAGCTATACAAGCTTTTATTTCAAATTTAAAAAAATCCGATAATGCTAAGATAATATTGATAGGATCGACCTGGGGTTTAGATAATCATCAGGGGAAAGAAGTTGTTTTTTCGGCAAGTAAGTTTGCACTTAGAGGTATTGTGCATGCTTTGCGAGAGAGCCTAAGAACTTCTCGAATAGGGATAAGTGTTATAAATCTAGGGTATTTGGCATCCGAATACAGTATTGAAACACCTATTGAAGAAGTTTTGGAAAGTACAGGGCGCAGCTTAATCCCTATGCAAGATGTAATTTCCGCTATTAAATTTGTATTATCTACATCAAATGCAACATGTGTCAAAGAAATCAATATGCCAGCCATGCAAGATACAAATGTATAAATTACTCTATCCGTTTTCGTTCTTTATTGTATAATCCGACGAGAAGGCTGTTGCCTTTATTATCGAGTTTAACACCGCCGTAAATAGCTTTCTCGTATTTATGAGCATCGCCCTCCTGAAAAAAATAACTATCTGCCCCGATACTTATTTGCCAACTATTTGTTCCGTGGTAATTAATGATGTATTCATTTTCATGTAGTGGTTTATTATCTTTTTGTATTCTGACTCTTCTTGCCACTCCGTTTTTATCCAATTGTAATACAAAGTATCCTCTCTTAGGTATATTATCTGTACCTAAATTTGTACTTATCTCATATCTAAGGTTCATATAATCCCCTTGCATTAATGAGCGAGGGTCAACAGGAGCTAATTCTAAAAGTACAAGTTTACCATTTTTTAAAATATCCTCTTTTTTAGAGACCGATAAGTTGAAATAAAATAGTAAACCTATAAGGTTAAGAATAATGATATATAAACTATACTTTTTCATTATCGAGAAATGCTTTTTTGATAAATAAATAAATCAGTAAAATAATAAGACCAGATGCTAATAAAAACACTGATTTAGTTAACAACGTGTAATTTAGGTCATAATAATATCTCGAAATAAAATAAATAAAAGCAATAATAGCAACCACAAACCCAGTTTTATATTTTACTCGAAAACTAAGCAAAATCACCAATATTCCAGCACTTATAGGGGGGTAAAGTATTGTTGGTGCAAGAAAAATCAAACTGCCTATTGTGCTTAAAATAGCTTTATGCTTGTTAAGCATAATATTTTTCAGGAAAGTATGGTAGAGTAGGTAAGCTATTGTTAAAAGTAGAACGGAGGAAGAGGCCCATGTGTAATATTTATAGCCGAAGGCTAGATCCAGCATGTCATAAACTAGTGGGAGAGTAAGAAAGGAAACGGTTAAGGCGGATCGTAACGGATAGTATATTTTCGCTGCTTTTTTATATTGATGAAGTATACTTGCCTCCTGTAAATAAATATATGTAAGCAATACTCCTTGCAAGGCAAGAATTATATAAATGTTTAAGTTTGGTATATTAAGGTGAATAAGGATTATACTACAACTGATTATAATCAAGGTTGATAAAAAGGTCAGTAAGTAAGAATGCGCTATCAGAATTGTTGTTAATGCGATAATGATAGATCCGGATAACACGATGTTTTCTTCTATATTGAGTGATGTCGTTGAGAAAACGAGACAGCCAAATCCAATTAAGTAAAAGCAGGTACTCGTGGTATCGTAAAAAATACGTTTTGAATAACGAGGGATTAAGATAGATGCACTGATAAAGAAAAGACCAAATATAATTAAGCTTGATTCCGACTTGTAAAAACCAGACACAAACAGAAAAAGTACAAAAGCTAAGCTTGCTAAAAAGCCACCTAATAGGGATAAAATATTTATTGTAAATGAACGTTTGTTTTTCTCTCTATACCTATCGGAGGGAGTAAATGAAGGCGTGAATTTAATTTTTTCAGAGGAAACCTGTTCTACAACTTCAGTTAATTTTTGGATGTACTCTTTATTCTCCATTTTTCCATTTTTTTTGTAGATGTAATACTCCTTTTATTAAAAAGCTTATTGCAGTAAGAATAAATACACTAATAAATAATAGCATGGCTTCTCCATCGCTGAAACTTAAGAACCATGCACTACAAACAATGATAAAACTGAATAACACTAGGGTTAAATGATATATGTCTTTATAGCGTATAGCTACTATCAATACACTTCCAGCAACTACAATGTATTGGATCGTAATATAGGTGTTGAAATCATCTATAACAGAATGAACCATAGCTACCGTACCGAAGCTTGTTGCTGCTAAAGAGACAACGTAAATAAGCCAGTTGCTGCGCTGAAATAAGCTGTATTTTGTTTTTAAGGCTAATGCGGTTGCAGAAATAAGTGTATTTAGTAAAAACAATAGACCGGTTATAAATAGAAAAGACCAATCTTTTGCTACCTGCTGGCTATAAAGCACGAGAGTCGTATTGATTAATACGATATAAAGTAAGCTCAGTGGCGCAAAATTAGTAATAAATACCCACAAGGTTATAAAAATAGTCCAGGCCAAGAAGAAGTCAAAAGCATTAGCGCCAGTTTGATAAATTTGTCCAAATACTGCAAATAATACACCAACTAATACAGAGCATGCTGTAAGAAGAATTTTACCGATCTGTGGAGGTGTTTTTAAGACTATGCTGAGTACAAAAATGACTATAAGGAGGCCTTGTACTATCCCCATTTTAGCAAATTTGGGTATGGAGGACCAATTATAGGCGAAGAAAAATATAAGTCCTGCGATGGTAAACCCTATTCCGAGAGCTAAAAATCCGTAACGAATAAATAAAAGCCAAGCCGATCGATCATTGTATACCTTTTCTTCTAAAGTTTTGGCAAGTGCTTGTTTGCTGATATTACTAGACTCAGAGAGGTTAATAATATCTTCTTTTTGGATTTTCTTCATATGCCTAGTGCCATTGAATGCACATTTTTATTGTTGGATAGCCAATATAATTCTTTTTATTTTCTTTCTCTCGTAACTGAACGTATTTTAGTTCTACTAAAATAGAAAAACCTTCATTAAATTACTCTTTCCAAGGGTGAAATTTAATGAAGGTGATTTTGTGTTTCAGCACGCAACGCTTTATGAGTTTTTACTTTACTTCAATGCTTGTGCCGTCTTCATCCTTGCTTTCCTGATCTTTTGAGGAGGGAGATGTTGGGGACTTATCTGTGGTTCTTTTTTCAACCGTTATTTTACATTCAGTTAATAGTGCTGCCATAGCACCCACTGCAGCAAAGATAGGAGCGAACACCATGCCGACTACCCCGATAGTGACAGGGAAACTCATAATTTCCTTACCATTTTTATCGGAGATACTGATTTTTGTCACATTGCCTTCTGCAATAATTTCTTTGATTTTTTTAAGTAGGTTTTCGCCATTGACGAAAAAAGTTTCTTTTATAGACATAGCTTTAGATATTGATTTTTATGAATAACAAGTTTTGATACATTTATGTTTTAAGAGGATGGTATGTTTAGTTTTTCCAGCATTCGCATGCGTACTGTCGTTTGGTGTTGTAATAATTTTTCATAGTCCGAATCTCGGTCTGTGAGTTTAATGATAAGAACGAACAGTTCGATCGCTAGAAAAAATAGCATAAATAATACATAAACAAATATACCGATAGTAGAGGATGTCACCACATCGTGTAGCAAGTTTAATTCGTCTAGAAAACCCGATGAAGATTTTAGTTCTTTTTCTTTCTGCTCCTTAATATTTGTAATAGATGCAGTCAAAGCAAACTTTTTTTCTTGTAAGGTTTCGATTTGCTTATGTAATTGTTCTAATTCTAGTTTTTTAGGGTTTTCCATAACCGCTTTATTGGTCGACTGTGTGCTGTTGATTGCTTTTCCCTCATTGTCTTTCGTTACGCTATGGTTCGTATAGCTTGTCACTATAACTGGGTTCTTGCGCAGATCGTTACTCACTTGACTGTATTTTTGGTGTGCATTGTTTATAAGGCTATCTAATCCTTGTATTTGGATTTGCAGATCAGCCTCAGTCTGTTTTACAGCATCTTTTACACGTTGTTCCATGACTTGTGTTTTGCGAAGCTCTATATCATCTTTAAAAGTAATCTGATCCATTATAAAAGCACCTAGTATAGACATAACTAAAGCTAAAATAATACGAAATAGAGAAGCTCCCAGACTAACTTTAGTCGATAGAATAATAATACGTTCTATTTGTATAATGACAAAAGTCATTAATAAGGCGCCCATTAAACCGCCTAACCAATCAGTATGCAAATAACGTGTTGCAAAACTATAGCCTATAAAGCACCATAGCAGCACAATCAATAATATTGCTGAAGTATATTTTCGTACATTCTTTGAAGCTTGCTCACTGGAGTTTTTTACTAGATAGTAATTATGCCCTGTAAGGAAACAACCGAATTTTAACCACAAATCTTGCATACTGTTAGAATTTTTTAGATAATAGATAAGATTGTGTAATAGAGGCCATACCTTTCATGAACCCTCGTTTGTAGGCTAGGATAGCACGAGCACATAGTCCTGTATCTTGTTTTAGATTTTCTTCTATTTCTTTTACTTTTTGAATATGGTCTAGAAGGTCTTGCTGCTTAATTTTAAGCTCATCAACTAAATCAATTAAACCTGCGCGACTGCGTGATTGTATATGAAAATCAATATCTTTCTTTAAAGAATCATGATAAGTCTTTATCTGATGTATTCGGATTTCCAAATCATATTTAATTAGCTGGATATTATCATTTTTATATCCCTCATCAGCACTTATATGAGCATCGTCATATCCTTTTTTTTCAAAATCCTGTTGTAGGTAGTTGTAAATAAGCTGTATGCCTTTAGTTTCCACTGTAAATTGCCCGGAGTCCGGTTTTTGTAAGGTATCGTTAGTAGGGAGAGTCAGCTCTGTAGATGTCGGAATATCTGTCTGATTTTCTCTTTCCTTCTTTTGAAATAAATTGAACCATGCCATTTGTTTACTCTGTTATTTAGTAGTTTAATTTTTATAAAGTAACACGAAGAAATGTTGGCGTTCAATTTTAATTAGGTAAACAGAAATAAAAACTAGGTAAGAACATGTAAATTGTCGGTGAAAACTAATGCCATTCTTCCCGACCGATTAGTTTTTTATCGTCTATAATTATTTCCTCTGCCTCCAAGAGCTTACTATCCATATCTAGTTTTGGTTGTCCAGCGTCTATCCATGCAGATAGCCAGTAGTTGCCTAAGCGACTTACAGCATCTCTCATTCTGCTTTCAACCATACCGTTCATTTTATTATGGTAAGCGATTGTATAGGCATCAGAATAGGTATGCACCAGTATATTATTTCTTCTAATATAACTTTTTTGTTTATCCGTTGCGAAATCTACAGATAGCTCTTTTTCTAGTGATAACACTTGTTCTACTAAAGCATGACTTTCTTTTACCATAGTCCAAGCTGTATCCAGTGTATTGTAATTGTACTGCGCTTTGCCGACTAAAAGCTTATAGTTTGCAGCAAACATTTCCGGAATCCGACTTTCCCAAAACGCGTGTATTCCTATTTGTCCGCTAAGTTGTCCATTATAGTTTCGTGTAGTGTGTAAAGGAACATGGGCGTCAGCTATGTAGTGACCTAGATCGGCTGATATCTTAATAATTTGATCTGTTTTTTTTGTTGCGAAAGCTTTCACTAGTCGTTGGTATGTTTGTTCGATATGCCAAGGGATAATCCCGGCAGCAAGCAGTTTTCTTTCTTGATACTTTTCTTTTGCTTTGCTCCAATGTATAGGAATAGAATCAATATGATTTTCTTCGAAATCTTCTATGTCGATATAATGGCGTGGTGACTCTAGTGAATCCACATAGCTTCTTTTATCGGCATCTACTGACTTTTCGGTTATAGCGAGGATATTCTTTTTATAAAAAGCGGCCAATTCGCTCGGCAACGTAAATACGGCAGATCTATTAATTAGTTTATGTGCATGAAAGCCCCACGAGCAAAGTGTAATATGTAATAAAGCGCCGACGATACATCGAATAGCGGTAGTCATGTCTTGTTTATATTTGGTTATTTACAAGATAACAATTTTGTATTAAAGTTGTGTGAAGTAGCGAACATAATCCGTTTAAAATTGTTATTTTCGGCATAATAAAAAGATTTCGCTATGAAGATTTTATATGCTGTTCAAGGTACTGGTAATGGTCATTTGATACGTGCATTAGATATAATCCCGATTTTAAGGGAGTTGGGGGAAGTAGATGTGTTGGTAAGTGGTATTCAGGCTGACATTCAGCTGCCTTTCGAAGTGAAATATCGCTTGCATGGTCTAAGTTTTATTTTTGGAAAATCTGGAGGAGTAGATCTCTGGCGTACTTTTTTAAGCTCTACTGTTCGAAAATTCGTACAGGAAATAAATAGTTTGCCTGTTCAAGAATATGATCTTGTTATTAACGATTTTGAACCTATATCAGCTTGGGCGTGCCAATCCAAGGAACTTCCATGTATTGGATTGAGTCATCAGATTGCCGCATTGGATCCTGCGAGCCCTAAACCCGATGAAACAGATACTTTGGGTAAGTTTATTATGAAAAACTATGCCCCATCAACACAGTCTTATGGTTTCCATTTTAAATCCTATAGCGGGCATATTTTCACTCCCGTGATCCGTAAAGCTATACGGGAGTTAGAACCTCAAGATTTGGGACATTATACAGTTTATTTACCGTCTTATGATGATGCGCACCTACTTAAAAATTTATCCAAATTCAGTGATATTAAATGGGATGTATACTCTAAGCATAATAAAAGCAG
The DNA here is from genome assembly GCF_026711005.1 of Sphingobacterium sp. UT-1RO-CII-1. Taxonomy (GTDB): domain Bacteria; phylum Bacteroidota; class Bacteroidia; order Sphingobacteriales; family Sphingobacteriaceae; genus Sphingobacterium. The sequence goes on from NZ_JAPPVJ010000008.1 coordinate 148,171, forward strand.
ATTTACAGTAAAGAACGTTACGATTAATCCTATTGAAAAAGATAGTTTTATGCAAAGTATGGCCAATGCGTCTGGGGTATTGTGTGGAGCCGGTTTTGAAACACCTGCTGAAGCATTGCATTTGGGCAAGAAGTTATTGGTTGTTCCTATGAAAAATCAATATGAACAGCATCTTAACGCCGCTGCACTTGACCAAATGGGTGTTCCTGTGATTAATAGTTTAAAGAAGAAGTACGATTATGCTATAGAGTCGTGGCTCAATAGTAAAAATAGGGTAGCGGTGAATTATCCAGATGTGACGCAGGAAATTATTACTAATATTGTAGAAAAGTATAGAAAATGAATAAATTTAAAATAGGTGTTAGTCTTTTGTTTAGTGCTTTAGTGGTTTCTGAGTCTGCTCAAGGGCAAGCCTTAAAAACGGCTTCCGACTCGGTATCTTATGCTTTAGGCAGGGATTTGGGTAGTTCGTTGACAAAAAGCGGTGTTACTGTTATAGAGGAACGTTTTATGCAAGGACTAATTGATGGGGTAGAAGATGGTGAAGCTTTGATAAGTGCAGAAGAAGGTATGCGTATTATTAAAGGTGCTTTTGCAAAAGCTGCGGAAGAAAAACGAGAGCTTATGAAAAAAGAACAAACTGTTTTTTTTGAGCAACTTAAAGATAAGCAAGGAGTTGTTGCTGCCGAAGACGGTTTATATTACGAGGTGTTACAAGAGGGAGATGGCGTTAAGCCTACGCTCGAAGACGAAGTTCTTGTGCATTATAAAGGGAGTTTAGCTAATGGCAAAGAGTTTGACAGTTCTTATAAAAGAGGCGAACCATTAAGCTTGCGCTTAAGTTCTGTTATTAAAGGTTGGCAATTGGGAATTCCTTTAATGTCCGTTGGGGCCAAATATAAATTGTATATTCCCTCCGAACTGGGGTATGGCGAGCGTGGTGCAGGAGCCGATATTCCGCCATTTAGTGCCTTGATTTTTGAAATTGAACTAATAAATATAAAAGAAAAAGATGCAGTTGATTAATCTGGGGAAATCCGACTTAAAAGTGTCACCCATTGCGATGGGAACTATGTCACTGAAGGGCGGATCAACTAAATTAAATGCTAATATTTTACATGAAGCTTACGATCTAGGTATCAATTATTTTGATACTGCAGATCTATACGAACGTGGACAAAACGAAACGATGCTAGGACAAGCTTTGTCCTCTCAGCGGGACCAGGTTATTTATGCTACAAAAGTAGGTAATCAATGGCGCTCTGAGGGAAATGCTTGGGACTGGAAAGCTTCAGGGCCATATATCATAAAAACGGTTGAAAGTTCGTTAACGCGTTTAAAGACCGATTATATAGATCTTTATCAACTTCATGGTGGAATGATTGAAGACCCTATAGAAGAAATCATCGATGCCTTTGAGCGTTTGGTTGAGTCTGGGAAAATACGATACTATGGTCTATCTTCTATTCGACCTAATGTTATTGCAACTTATGCTGAACGGTCTAATATTGTCAGTGTTATGATGCAGTATAATTTGTTGGACAGAAGGGCAGAAGCTGTTTTCCCGTTGCTTGCAAAAAGAAATATAGGGGTAGTTAGTCGAGGTGCGCTGACTCAAGGTATGTTAATTGATAAAACAATTGATAGCTATTTGCAATTGACGTCAGGTGAGGTGGCTTTGGCTAATCGAAATGTTGATCGCTTGGCCGATAATTTGGGAGTTGGTAAAATGACCATACTTTTAGCTTATGTTCTAAAACATTCAGCTATTTCTGCTGCCGCTTTAGGAATACGTACTTTATCTCAGCTCGATGATTTGAAGACAGCTATGGACGAATTGAGCAAAATGTCTTTTTTAGATCGAGAAGATTTACATAAAGGATTAAGGAAACTAGAATATACCGACCATTTGCACTCTTAATTATGTGGTGGTCACTGAGAATAAATAAAGCGGGTCTGTATGTATACTGACCCGCTTTATGGTATAATTAAATCTTACTTTAATCTTGCGATAAGCTAAGTTGCATTTCCGCTTGAAATTTGACCTCATCACTGACCATAACACCTCCCGTTTCTAGGGTTGCATTCCAGGTTAATCCAAAGTCCTGTCTGTTTATTTTTCCTTTTACCGTATAACCAACTTTTTGATTGCCCCAGGGATCTTTAGCAATCCCTCCAAATTCAACATCTAACTTTATTGGCTTTGTTATTCCTTTGATGGTCAGGTTACCTGATAATTTATATTCATCATCATCTATTTTCTCAATTTTCGACGACTGGAAAGTAATGTAAGGAAAGTTATCGTGATCAAAGAAATCAGCATTTCTCAAATGTTCGTCCCGTTGTTCATTTTTTGTATTCAGCGAGTCGGTTTTAATTTGAAGTTCTATTGCCGAATTCTCTAAAATATCTGAATCATTAATAATGTTTAGGTCAAATTCTTCAAACTGTCCTTTCACTGTAGAAATCATCATATGTTTCACTTTGAATTCGATTTCGCTATGCGCTTTGTCTAAAGTCCATTTTGCCATGATATATAAAGTTTATTTTGTTTTACTATTTTATTCAATCAAAAATCAAACCTAAATGTTGCATTCTTGATGAATACAAATCTCTATAATTATAGTTATTAAATTATTGATCTATGTTAAGAAATTACAATTGTTTTATAGGATGATTTCTAGCAAATTACAGAATTAGTAGTTTTTTTTATAAAATTATTATTATAATGTTCATTTGATTTTGAATAGCTTAGTCTGTTTGTATACGTTAAGTACTATAGCACTATTTTTTATTATTTTTGTGTATAATTTTCAATCTAATGAGTTCAAGACGTCAATTTATAAAACAATCTGTTATGGGAGCGGCATCTCTAGGCCTAATTACCGACTTGGTCCAAGGGCAACCAAAGCCTGTTGCAGGTACTCCGATTGTAATATCTACATGGGACTTTGGTGTTCCTGCAAATCAGGCGGCATGGGATGTGCTCACTCGCAATGGAAGGGCACTGGACGCGGTTGAAGCTGGTGTTAAAGTTGCTGAGGCAGATCTTTCTAACCCTACAGTTGGGAAAGGCGGTTATCCGGATAGGGATGGCTTTGTCAGTTTAGATGCTTGTATCATGGATGAAGAGGGGAATTGTGGCTCTGTGGCAGCTTTGGAACATATCTCACACCCTATATCTGTTGCTCGTATGGTCATGGAGAAGACACCTCATGTTATGTTGGTGGGTGAAGGCGCATTACAGTTTGCATTAGAAAATGGCTTTACGAAAGAAGATCTGCTCACTCCTTCCTCAAAACAGGCTTGGGAAGAGTGGCTTAAGGAAAAGAAGTACAAGCCTATTATGAATATTGAAAACAAATCTTTTAATACAGAACGGTTACCAGGCAATCAGTATAATCACGATACCATAGGTATGTTAGCCTTAGATGCTTTTGGAAATCTTTCAGGAGCCTGTACAACAAGTGGTATGGCTTTTAAGATGAGGGGACGTGTAGGCGATAGCCCCATTATTGGAGCAGGTTTATATGTAGATAACGAAATTGGAGGAGCGACATCTACCGGAGTGGGGGAAGAGGTTATACGCACGGTGGGAAGTTTTTTAGTTGTTGAGCTTATGCGACAAGGTTATTCTCCTGAAGAGGCCTGTAAAGAGGCTGTTCAACGTATTGTAAAGAAGAAGCCGGACACAGCAAAAGAAATACAGGTCGGTTTCTTAGCATTGAATAAAAAAGGTGAATACGGATCGTATGCTTTACAGTCTGGTTTTAGTTATGCGGTTTGTAATCAAGAAAAACAAGATTTAATTTTAAAAGGTAAGCATATATTTTAAATAGGAATAATACTACAAAGTATAGGCTAAATAGTTAGATAATTAAACGAAATTATACGATATGAAAGCAACATTTGGAGGGGGCTGTTTTTGGTGTACTGAAGTTATATTTCAACATATAGATGGAGTAAATACTGTATTACCAGGTTATATGGGAGGTAAAACGGAGAATCCTACTTACGAAGAAATATGTAAGGGAGATACAGATCATGTAGAAGTTATAGAAATTGATTACGATGAGGGTAAAGTAAGTTTTAATGATTTATTAAAGGTTTTTTTTAGGACACATAACCCTACCACTTTGAACAGACAGGGTAATGATGTGGGAACGCAGTACCGGTCGGTTGTTTTTTACCATAGTGATGAACAGCGCCTTAAAGCAGAAGAAATTATTAAGAAACTAGAAGATGCTGGTGTTTATGCAGACCCTATTGTTACTTCAGTGGAAAGTGCTCAGAAGTTTTGGCCAGCAGAAGATTATCATAAAAACTACTTCAATTTAAACCCACAAAATCCTTATTGTGCAGCGGTAATTGCTCCTAAACTTCAAAAGTTTTTACAAGAATTTAAATAGGAACGAACTTTATTGATATGGGGTTTATAATAGATAAAGGGTTTAGATATGTTATCTGAGCCCTTTATCTATTTACGGCGTTTTTAATCTATTGCCTATTACTGATATGATATTACATATTCTAAAATAAAGAAGTTTGTCCTTCATCATCTTCACTTAAGGAGATATCATCAGGATTTGTTATTTCAAGACTGATATCATTAGTAGGGGAAGTGTTTTCCTGATTGTCCTCTTCTTTTAAATCTTGCTCAGCTATATTTTCATTCTCTTGGCTGTTTATTTGTGCAAAATCTCTCTCTTCCGTTAATAAGCTTACTGCTTTTACTGTATGGAAAGAAAGTCTATTTCCTTGGGCTTTTATACCTTTTACGTCTATAATTTCATTTAAAGACTGTTCAACGGTTTCTGGCGTTTGTGTTTTGCCTTTCAAAAGCTGCAGCTTTACAATAGGCTCATCACCATTTGTTAGAATGATTAGTTTAGAGCCTGGGCTATCATTTATAAACGACTGCCGCTTCCCGATAGGTTGATCATCATATTTGAAGCGTTTGACGTAGTATGTGCCCGATTTGCCATCCTGATGGATTGCCGTGTATATTTCTTCCGGCATATATTTTTCCATCTTGAGGATATTTGCGCCAAAATGGTTGCTGAGATCAAAGGATGAAAACTCGTAAGAACCATCTTGGTATACAAGTAAAATTTTGTCATCAGCATCAAACTCACCTAAATAACGACCTCTTTCATCCGCATTTAATCGGGTCATAACATCATCAAACCAAATCTTGCGTCCTGCCAACGTTGAGACACCGGCATTTTTAAAAGCAATTTTTTTGATTGGATATTTGGATACGATATTTCCTTGTGAGGCACGTCCTTTAATAGCTATTTCTGCAAAGTCCATATCGAAGTTTAGCTTTCTGAGTTTAGAATGTGGTTTTAGCTGTATATTAACCACCTCAGCTTCTCCGTTCGGGTTGGCCGTAAAATAGAGAAGTTTCGACCCTTTACTTCCCTTGGTAATATCGTATTCTTTGTCTCTGGTAATCGCTGTTACAGCAAAGCGTTTTATATAGGTCGTACCCGAGGTGCCATCTTTATAAATAGCATTGTATGTCGTTCTATCATCTCCTCTTTTAAAGACAGCTACATGTATAATGTCTTTACCTACGAAAACTTTTTCTTGTACTTTTGTTACCACGTATTTTCCATCCGCACGAAAAGCAATAACGTCGTCAATATCTGAGCATTCGGAAACTAATTCGTCACGGCGCATACCTGTACCAATAAAGCCATCTTCGCGGTTGACGTATAATTTAGCATTAGCAAGGGCAACCTGCGCAGCTTCAACACGGTCGAAAATACGGATTTCAGTTTTACGTTCACGCCCTTTTGCATATTTGCTGCGTAAATGTTCAAACCATTCGATTGCGTGCTCCGTCAAATGTTTTAGTTTTTTTCGTACCTCTTTGATCTCATCTTCCTGAGCTTTCATTTGTTCGTCAGCCTTCTTTACGTCAAAGCGCGTAATGCTACTCATTGGTCGTTCAATAAGGCGTTTGTAGTCTTCAGGCCTTATTTCTCTGTATAATTGTGCGAAAAATGGTTCAAAAAGTTGGTTCAAGACAACAACAACAGTTTCAAAATCTCCCGAGTTTTCATAGTTAGGGTGTTTATACATACCCTCCTGTATGAAAATTTTGAGTAAACTACTAAAGAAAATCTTTTCTTGCAGCTCGTGTAGCCTGATTTCCAATTCACGTTTGAGGAGCTCTTTTGTTTGGTTCGTATTAGCGATCAACATATCATTCACACTCATAAAGTGTGGTTTGTTGTCGATGATGACACAAGTGTTAGGTGATATGGAAGTTTCGCAGGCAGTAAATGCATATAGAGCGTCTATCGTCACATCGGGTGATATACCAGCTGCTAAATGCACGATAATTTCCACTTCCCCAGCTGTGTTATCTTCGATTTTACGAATCTTTATTTTTCCTTTATCGTTCGCACTGACCACACTATCTATAAGTCCTCCGGTTGTTGTTCCAAAAGGTATTTCAGTAATAGCCAGCGTTTTTTTGTCCCTTTCCTCAATCTTTGCTCTAACTCTTATTTTACCTCCGCGTCTACCTTCATTGTAATTAGAGACATCGGCTGTTCCTCCTGTTGGGAAGTCTGGCATTAAATTGGGACGTTCTCCTTTTAATACCTGTATAGAACCATCTATCAGCTCTACAAAGTTGTGGGGCATAATTTTCGTTGCTAAGCCAACAGCGATACCTTCAGCTCCCTGTGCAAGAAGCAAAGGGAATTTTACGGGAAGAGTAACAGGCTCTTTATTTCGCCCGTCGTAGCTTAATTGCCACTCTGTTGTATCCGGGTTGAAAACAACTTCCAATGCAAACTTTGATAGTCTTCCTTCAATATATCGCGGCGCTGCTGCTGAATCACCTGTAATGGGGTCTCCCCAGTTTCCCTGACAATCAATCAGTAGATCTTTTTGCCCGATCTGGACCATTGCATCGCCAATAGAGGCATCACCATGTGGGTGATATTTCATGGTGTTACCAATCACGTTAGCAGCTTTGTTAAAGCGGCCATCGTCCATTTCTTTTAAAGAGTGTAGTATACGGCGCTGTACAGGTTTAAAACCATCGTTCAAATGTGGAACTGCCCGATCAAGTATAACATATGAAGCATAATCGAGAAACCAGTTTTCGTATAAACCTGATAGGGAAATAGTGTCACTGCTTAACTCATTATCTTGACCATTGTTGTATGCTTGGTCATCAGCTGGAAAATTTGTCTCTTCGCTCATTAACGACTGAATAGCTTAAATGTATTGTTTTTTTGTTTTGAAAGTAGGTAAAAATACGAAATTTAGATGATTTTTAAATCATTATTCGATTTTGGCTGTTTTTATAGTAAATTGAGGAATTAAAATATAAAAAATGAGTACGATTAAATTAAGTAATGGTTTAGATATCCCTGTCATTGGATTTGGAACATGGCAACTTACAGAAAATGTTGAGACAGTCATAGCTGAAGCATTAAAGGTAGGGTATAGGCATATAGACACTGCAGCGATTTATAAGAATGAAACAGAAATCGGTAATGCATTGCAACATACGGATGTAGATCGTTCTTCTATATTTCTTACTTCAAAAGTTTGGAATACAGATAGAGGTTATGATAATACATTAGCTGCTTTTGAGAAATCTTTAGAACGACTACAGACAGATTATTTAGATTTATACCTAATACACTGGCCTGCTAATAATAAAAATCATCCAGATGCTAAAGAAATTAATGTGGCTACTTGGCGTGCAATGCAAACACTTTACAAGTCTGGGAAAGTTAAAGCCATTGGTTTAAGTAATTTTTTAAAGCACCATGTCGAGGATATTTTAGAAACAGCTGAAATAAAACCTATGGTCAACCAATTAGAGTTTCATCCAGGATATTTACAAGAAGATACGGTGTCTTTTTGTAAAGCGAATAATATTGTAGTACAAGCTTGGAGTCCTTTAGGTTCTGGAAGGTTATTAGATGATAGTTTCTTAAAAGAAATCAGTGCTCGTTACAATGTATCGGTAGCTACATTATGTCTACAGTTTGCTTTACAGGAAGGTTTGGTTGTTTTACCAAAATCAGTTAATCCAAAGAATATTGACTCTAATTTAAACTTTGAAAAATTCAAAATTTCGGATGAAGATATGCGTCTTATTAAAGGGATGTCTGAGAAGGGGTTTTCCGGAAGTCATCCCGATAGTTTAGAGTTTTAACACTTAAATGCGCTATTAGAATATATAGAGCTTCTAATGGCGCATTTATGATAACTTGTATCGTTTGTATTTTATATAGGCCTGCTGCAGGTACTATACATTTAAAGATCGTTCTTCAAAAATGGCTTTAGCAACTTTTAAAGCATTTAATACCCTTGGAAAGCCCGTATAGGGGAGAAGGTGAATAATCGCGTTCACTATTTCTTTAGGTGTTATACCAATAGTTAATCCTGTATTGATATGAAGCCGCAATTGTGGCTCTAGCCCTTGTGTAACTAAAGATGATATGGTAAGTAATGTTTTCTGCTCATCACTCAAACCTTCTCGTGAGTAAATGTCTCCAAAAGCGAATTCGACAATATAATTTTCTAGCTCATCATCCAAGCTCATAAGATCTTCAAACGTGATAGAATAGGCGGGCTTTTCTGATTTATCTGCATATTTATCAATTACCTCCATGCCACGTTTATAACGTTGTGATTTTTCTTGCATATTTTTTTGATTTATTGCTTTTATTTATGGGAATATATGCATTTTTTTTTGTTTAGCCAGCTTTTAATTAGGAGAGATACTTGGGCACAATGATTAACGCATGGAATAAAAAAACGGCTGGAAATTTAATTCACAGCCGCTTTACCGATTTTGTACCTAGGGCGGGAATCGAACCCGCACTCCCTTAACGGGAACAGGATTTTAAGTCCTGCGTGTCTACCAGTTCCACCACCTAGGCAACTGAGCGAAAGACGAGATTCGAACTCGCGACCCCAACCTTGGCAAGGTTGTGCTCTACCAACTGAGCTACTTTCGCTTGACGTGCTGCAAATATAGAGAGAATATCTTATTCTCAAAACTTTTATTTGACTTAAATACATAACCTATTAACAATGTGGGGAATATTTTTTTGTATATTTATATTAAGCGAATGAATTCAGCGTATTGGCTTAATATTTGTTATTTTTGTTGTAAATCAATTTGTATATGCGAATATTAAATGTTGTTGTTTGTTTATTGTTAGCACTTTTTATAAATATACCTTTAACACAGGCTGATACTTATCCGGAAGTCGTGTTTGACAATAGTTTAGTCAAAGGCGTTTATGCAAAAAGTGTTGTGGAGTATACAGGAGAGGCTTGGGTAGAGAACTTAAACAAACACCTGCTTGTTTCAGATAGTCTTTTTTTTACACCGGGGAATGCACTTTCCTTACGCTATAAGTCCTCCTCTACAGGCCATTGGCATGTAGATTTAAAATATAGTCGACAAAAGTTTAATTATGAAATAGCGCCTAAGGATTTCTTAGTGTTGAAAATGTATATTAAGTCAGAATCTACAGAAAAAAATGACCTACCTCGTATACAGATTAAACAACATGGCACAGAGACAGATTTACTTAACATAGCTTCTTATGTAGAAGACTTCGGGTATAATATGTGGCTAAATGTTAAAATACCGATTGATAAATTTTCAAATCTAAATTTTGATAAACCAATAACAGCTATCTGTCTTTCACAAAATAAAGCCAGTGGTAATACGCATCATTTATTTATAGATCAAGTCGAGTTTTTATCTAAGCCTCCTTCCGAAGTTAAGCTTACTTCGCCGGCCATTTTATCTGAGATAGAGGCATACGACAAACAAGTGAGTTTGAAATGGCAATTGCCTTTAACGCCCTCCATTCGTTATATAAAAATTTATCGCTCTGAAGATAATGAGCATTTTGTGCCGGTAGCAATGCGACCTATTTTTATGCAGGGATGTTTAGATTATGTGTCCGATATTAATAAAACATATTATTATAAAATTGCTTGGGTCGACTATAACTATGTCGAGTCGCCTTTCTCAGCGGTACGGGAAGTGACAACAAAAAAGTTAAACACAGATCAGCTTCTGCGCGTTGTTCAAGGTGCGCATCTAAATTATTTTATAGAAAATTACGATATCAATAGTGGTATGTATGTTCCCTATAGAATGAAAAAACAGGCTATTGTCTCGGTTAAAGAAACAGGTAATGCCATATTAAGCCTACTGATAGCTGCTGAAAATAAGCAGCTTAATAAGCAAATGGCATTAAGTCGTATTTCTAAAATCGTATATTTCTTAATGCGTTCGCAAAATCGGTACGGTGTTTTTCCAGCTTATTTTGATGGGCGCACTGGCTTACCCCATTATCATCATAACGATACAGACTACGATGTCATAGCAACCTCCTCAATTATTGAGTCTTTGCTTGTTGCTCGACAATATTTCAAGGCTGAAGATGAGCTGGAGGTAGATTTGAGAAATAGGATCACGAAGCTCTGGGAGAATATACAATGGAACAAGTTAATAGCAAAAGGCACGGATGATATTCTTGTAGAGAAGGTTTCGATAGATGATTCGTTACGCAATAGTATTACACTTGGAGGCATTAATGAGTCGATAAATAGTTATCTATTAGCTATGAGTGCTCCTAAACACAATATTCCATTAAGTGCCTATGAGCATGGAATTAAAAATCGTGACATACGCATGGTGTCTAGTTATAAACGAATAGATAGTTTAGCGACAGACACACTAGCTATGGTTATGGAAAGTTTTCGAACGGTTTTTAACCTAGTAGGGCATTTGCCTCTCCATGAAGAGTTGCCCCGTGTTTCAATTTTGCAGGATACCACTTTGTACGGAATCCAACTGCCATTTGGTTATGAGGGTTCTAGTTTACTAGAATATTATAAACCTTTTTTTACTATACAGCCGCGTATGTTAGCTGATAAGTCCATAAATTTTGAAGAGTCTATTCGTAATTATATAACTGTACGAAAAAGAAGAGATAATGAAATAGGAGTGGGCTCTACCAGTTCAGATATATGGGGGTTTTATCAGCTTAATGACAGTGTTGGAAATTATCGTATTAACCCTTCAATAGCACCGGCTTCTATGTTTTTACTTCCAGAAGAAGGAAAAAGATCGATGATGGTTATGTATGAGAACTATGGCGAGAGTTTTTTCACAGAGTACGGCTTTAGGGCTTGGCTAGACCTAAGAAATAATGATGTCTCTGACGAGTATTTTGCCGCAAATCAGGCTGCAAATGCTATATTAATGGAGAATGCAAATAGCGGAATGATTTGGAAACTCTACCATGATATTCCTGAAATAAAAGCACTATTTGAACAGCTATTTGATGAAAACCAAAAAGAGAATTATATCACTAGCTACGAACGATGAAAATTATTATCTTTACACCAAAACTAATGTATATTTCATGAAATATTTCAGCACCGTATTTTTAATGGTTTCTGTTTTCTTTGGACTTACCTCGTGCAAACAGCAGGCAATTGTAGTCAATTCTGGAGCGGTAGTAAGCAAAGACGGAACTGATGATGGATTAAAAAATGTTAAAACAGAGTTTGAAGACGCGTCGAGGACAGAGGAAGGTATTTCATTTACACTTTCATCTGATTTACTTTTTCCTACAAACTCTTCTTATTTAACAGAGAAAGCTAAAGTTGAGTTGAGCAAATTATCTAAATTACTTAATAGTGATAAAACGAAAAAAGTAAGAGTAGATGGACATACGGACTCTACAGGCGAAGAAAAATACAATCAATGGTTATCGGAAAAGCGAGCTAATTCGGTGAAAGCATTTTTACAGGACGCTGGTGTATCCGGAGGTCGTATTTCTATTAAAGGGCTAGGGCAAACGAAACCTGTAGCCGACAATAAAACCCCGGAAGGTCGACAGAAAAACAGAAGAGTAGAGGTTATTATTTTAGATTAATACATCCTACGCATTTCATATAAAAAAAAGCACAAACATTCGTTTGTGCTTTTTTTATATGAAACAATTTTTCCCTACTAATCTGAATGTCTCTATTATAATGCTACCAGTTAATATGCTATCTATGGGTACCTTGTGGAAACTGCACCTTTTCGGGCTCTGTATTTAGTAGCGTTAGACTTTGCTGTAAAATTCGGTTTCTACGGCCTGTCATGTCTTGTGGCTCTACTGGGTATGATATAACAGCCTCCATCCAAGCATATTTATTTATTCTAAAATATACGGTGTGTTCAAATTCGGTAGAACGGTTATGTTTTAAATGGGGATATCTATTTGCGAAATCCTGCTCTCCAGCTTTGCGAAGGCAATCTTCCACAAATTTTAAATCACTTGTATACGCAATCTGTAAAGGGATTTCGTTTAATATAAAAGGGGTGTTTGGGCCAGAATAATTGATTACTTCCTCTTTTAAAATCAAGCTATTCGGAAAATGGATTATTCTGCCGCTTCTACGGTCATTGTCCAAGTACTCGCCACTACACTCCAATATAATGGTGTCTAGGTAGCTTATCTCAATGACATCGCCTTTAAGCTTGTTTATCTGTATCCTGTTGCCTACTTGATAAGGGCGTCTAAATACGATGTATAACCAAGCAATAAATGAGGTGATGGGCGATTGTAATGCAAAGCCCAATACTAATGAAATTAACCCAAAACTGACGGCTGCTGCGTAGAGGTTCTGAAACATAAACGAAGCCACGACTATCAATATAAAGATGATCGATAGTAATCTAGTAATACGTTTTAAATTGTAACGATCGCCTTCTGCCTCGGTTTGGGTATCTATGATTCTTTCTATAATCTTTGAAGCCAATAGGATCACAGAAACAAGGAAAAGGCTTGTTGTAAGTTTTTTTAGAAACGGGATATATTTGTCCCAAGCTGAAATGAACTCTAAGTCTAAAAGATAGTGAACAGTGAATACCGAAATTGCACATACTGTATATACGCGGATCCAATACTTTGTATTTTGACTACTCATGCTTTTGTATAAATTATATTTGATTAAGGTATAAAAAATGTTTTGTAATTTGTCTATAATCTGTACATTCAGCGCGTCATCTTTGGTGTAACTTATGACTTATGATCAAAAAGAAAAAAATGAAAGAAATCTCCTCTAATAAATCTTATGGCAATTTGTGTTCTTTATTTTACGATATAGATAAACCTACTCCTGAAAAGGAAGAATTGGCGTTTTATCTTTCTTTTGTAGAGGAGGGGATGGAAATTTTAGAGCCTATGTGTGGTTCGGGCAGGTTCTTAATTAGTTTTTTAAATCGGGGTTATAACATAGATGGTTTCGATTTATCAAGTGATATGGTCGAAAAGTGTAGAGAAAAGTTGAGGCAGTTAAAAATGTCTCAAGATACTATTGTCCAATGTAGTGGTTTTAATGATTTCTCATCCGATAAATGCTATGATTTTATTTTTATACCCTCTGGCTCTTTTTCTCTTCTGATAGAAAAGGAAGAAATTATAAAAAGCTTGAATAGAATAAAGGGATTGGCCAAGAAAGGAGGGCGGATTATTATTGAGGTAGAAAGTGATTTAAACTTTAGTGATTATAATCTTTTAGGAAATTCTGATCACAAGAAAACTGTGAAAGATAACAATGTTGAAATTTCTTTAACGCAGAAAATTGTCAAACTTGATTATGAGAATAAGGTGCTTTTTTCTACTTGTACATACAAACTCTATGATAATGGTCTTCATTGCAAGACCGAGACGGAATCGTTTAATTTAAAATGTTATGGTAAAATGGAGTTTGATAAATTGTTGGAAGATCGTGGCTTCCAGTTGCAAGCTAAATATATAGATTATTTTAAAACTGCTTATATTGGGCAAGCTACAGATAAGATAATTTATGAAATGCTGAATTTATAGATATCCCAATGACATCATTGTAGGTTATGCAGTAAGGTTATGTTTTGCAAATAGGTTCTATAAAAATATAGAACCTATTTTGCTTTAAAAACTAGTAGTTACTATTTCCGAGTAAAAGCAAAATATATAACGTATAGCCATCCGAATATACCATGTAGAATAGCCCAGAGAATTGATCTATTACGATCCCAGGAGGTTACAACAGCAATTACGGACCCTAAACCTATTCCAGATTTGTAAATTGTTTGTGTGGTTACCTCAGTACTATCTTGTCCAAAAACTAGGCTTGTTAAGCCGAGAAACAAAAATAACATCATTATTTTTTTCATATCTATAATTATTAGTTTATGCTTGATTATGAGTAAATATATTTTATTTAGTACAATCGCAATGCCAAATTTATATAGATAGTCATTAAATGACTGTTATTTAGAGTGTTGTTGTAAAGTTTCTATTGGCGAAATTTAATGATTAATGACGGCTTATTCATTAAACGAAAAAGGTCTTTAAATTTATTAAAGACCCTTTTTTTTGTACGCCAATCAGGATTCGAACCTGAGACCGACGGTTTAGAAAACCGTTTTTATATATTATATAATATGTTGTGTGTGATTATATTATGCTGTTTTAATTGTTGGTGCTGTAATACATTTGTAATACACTGCGAAAAAAGGCATTATTTAATTTATTTTACACTTTTATTTGTGAGTGTCAAAATTAGTTCATATGTTTGTTGTATTATATCAAATACCACAGAGAAATGACACTACAAAATCTATTGCCTAACGAGCTTAATATAGTTTGTCAGGATTACAAAGAGTACCACGGTACGGTCTGCTGTAATTGCAGGTTTCCATTAACTGACGATAAGATAAAGTTACAACTTATTTCCTACTCGACCATCTTTTCACCTCCTGAATATTTACAGGTATGTCCTCATTGTTGCAAGGAGACTGAACTTGTAAAAGAAACCTTAGAGGAATTTAATCAAAACTTTTATTAATCAGGCAGAAATTTAACCTGCCGTAACCACAGAGAAAAATGAGAAATCAGTTTAAGGGAATTTCTATGCCCAAAAATCAACGAAATGACCGTAAGGATGCAATAAAATCA
Source organism: Sphingobacterium sp. UT-1RO-CII-1 (assembly GCF_026711005.1). Classification (GTDB taxonomy): domain Bacteria; phylum Bacteroidota; class Bacteroidia; order Sphingobacteriales; family Sphingobacteriaceae; genus Sphingobacterium. The sequence continues at coordinate 163,182 of NZ_JAPPVJ010000008.1, forward strand.
ACTATTCTTATAGCACTTATACCATTTATTATAACACTATTGTTTTACCTGTTATACCTACTAAAACATGAGGCTTAAAGGGGCAGAGTTAGTAAGTGTAGACAAGGAGCTACCAGCTGACGGCAACACCTATCTATTTATAGATAGCAGCGGAATAGCATCTGCTATGTATGCAGATGTGAGTATAGTAGAATATTTAATTGCAGTAGGATATGACTACTGGGTAAAAGCTAATTAGGATGGAAGTAGGAAGATATAAGCCAAGTAAGCTAACAGGTCTATATAGAGGCAAACGCAATAAAGAAGATTTGTCAGACATGAATAAGGGGCACGTAAAAGTTAATAAGGGCATTAAGGTATTTAAAACTATTAGTCGTGACCCAGATAAATATAGGTCTGTTAATATGCATGATGGAAAAAATACGGTTTTGCTAATACGAAAAACCGACCGACGAACGGACGAACAGATTAGGGATTGGTTTTTCAAAAACACATAGAACACAACCCAGACCTAGCCCGAAAGTTAGGTCTTTCATTTTACAGAACAATATCTAATTAAAATATCATGAACAAAGTAAAAATTAACATCAACGGAAAAGAAGTAGAAATTGAATTGACAG
>NZ_JAPPVJ010000024.1 GCF_026711005.1 Sphingobacterium sp. UT-1RO-CII-1
GCTGTATTATGCTCTTTAAATGTGTTTGTTTCAACATCCCAATATCCTTTATGATATGTATAATTATGAGGGCAATAATGACCAAATTTAATAATATCATTAGCCTGTTCTTCGGTGATGTCTTGAATTCCGCCGATAAGCTGATATAAGGCATGCTTGAATTTGGAATCATGAATTGCATCATAATCCATACAATCATCCTCTATTACAAGGAAGTCGCCTTTTGTAGTTGTAAATTCTATGTGTTTCATAAAAAAGGTTTTTTAAGTGAAATGTATTCTTGAAATGTTATCCTGGTAAACGATGCAAATTTTGAATCAAACTCTGGTGCGTATTCCTTTTTTTTAAGATTGAGGTTTAAAACCTTGCAGTTTACACCCATCGTTCGACCATCCCATGCTCTTACAAGGATATAGTCGTTATTCTCCAAAGCTTTTCTTAATTGGTATTGTGTCATTTTTTTAATTCTGTAAATATCTACCACTCACTACAACACAACACATCGGGTCTTGTAGCTCCTTTAATTAACTCATCTGACATAATAGAGATAGATCCATCTTCGTCTGCCTCATCGTAGGTTATTTCAAACGGTTCTGTCACCTCTGTTATTACCCATTTATCCACAGGAACTTCCAGGTGTCCGCACCATTGCATTTCACAGATAACTAAATGATCAACTGCCTGTTTTTCGTCTAATCCTGATACGTGATAGATAACACCATCACAATCAATTCTAAATATTTTCATATTCTTGTTATTTTATTTGAGCCCTATAAGGTGTGATTAATTACTTTTTCTTTTAATTCAGATGCAAGACGAAGTAACTCCTTTGCTACTTCGTCGTTGATTTTGCCATCAACCCATTCAGATTTGATGAAACTCTCTATTGTCTCTATGTCTGTGTATATTTCCATTATGCTGCTAGTTGTAAAAGTTTTAAACCTTGTGCCTCTGCCCATGCTGTTACTACATGAGGCACTACGCTATTCCCTATAAATTTCTTTTGATCTGATTGGTTTCCGTATAATTTGTAATCAGACGGGAATCCTTGGATAACTTTTAGTTCCTGGACTT
>NZ_JAPPVJ010000009.1 GCF_026711005.1 Sphingobacterium sp. UT-1RO-CII-1
CTAGGTGCGGTACGCCCTATTATTCATTTGGTTGATGCCAGTCCTGTCCTACTAGGTCCAATGAGTAAAGTAGCTCAAAAAAAAGCTGTTCGTGCGGTATTGGAAAAACTAACGAAAAAAGATAAAAAATCTAAAAAGAAGTAGAATTATAGTTTATACTATATACTAGTTTTAGTAAAAATAAAAAGGCTGATATATAGAGCAGCCTTTTTATTTTAACGTTTTAGCGGAGTCTCTGTACGGACAGCATTATTGTCACTCTTACGTTCGCTGCGTATGATAAGTCGTAAACCCGAATTGGCGGAGTAAAATGACCAAACCCAGTTGCCTAAGAGTTTCCATTTGTTACGGAAACTAACGATAGGAATAAGGTGAATTACTAACCAAGTAATCCAAGCAAATAAACCTTTGTATGAACGTGTAGGGCTTAAATCTGCTACCGCTTTGTAGCGCGCTATAACGGCCATACTTCCTTTATCCCAATAGCGGAAAGGCTTCATTGCTTGTCCACGGTCTTTATTTGGGATGTTTTTTGAAAGCAATTGTCCCTGTTGTATGGCTACCTGAGCGAGTTGTGGGTGACCGTTTGGAAATTTAGGGTCAGTATCTTGGTAACAGATATCGCCAATAGCGAAAATATTATCGTAACCTTGAACAGCGTTAAATTCGTCAACTAAAACACGGCGTCCACGACCAAATTTTTCTGTAGGAATTCCGGGCAACTCACGGGCTATAACGCCAGAAGTCCATATTAATGTTTTTGTTTTAATTTTGGTGTCATCACTTAAAACAACAACATCATCTGTATAATCTTTAACAGCAACATTTAAGGTTACTTTTACATCGAGTTTTTCCAGTACATCTTTAGCTTCTTTTTGAGCTACTTTACTCATTGGACCTAGTAGGACAGGACTGGCATCAACCAAATGAATAATAGGGCGTACCGCACCTAGCTCTGGGTATTCTCTTTTGACAACACGATCGCTAAGTTCGGCAAGCATGCCCGAAACTTCAACACCTGAAGGGCCACCGCCTGCAACGACAATGTTTAAAAATGATTCCTGATCAGGATGTCCTTTGTGTTGTATATACTCTTCAAGGCTTAATAATATCTTATTGCGTATAGCTAGAGCATCCGTTATATTTTTCATTGGAAAAGCATTTTGCTTGACATTTTCCATTCCGAAATAATTGGTTTCGGTGCCCAGACCTAAAACAAGATAATCGTATGAAACGAAACCTGTATCAGTCTCAATGCGATTTGCTTCACTATCAATTCTTAGAAGCTTGCCTAAGTGAAAGGAAAAATTTGTGTTTTTTTTGAACATCTTCCTAAATGGCCTGCTAATATTGGAGTTCTCAATAAAAGCAGTAGCTACTTGATAAATAAGCGGAGGGAAAAAGTTGTAGTTGTTGATGTCAACTAGAGTAACATGATACTGAGGGTTGTTGCCCAAGGATTTGATGAAGTTGACTCCCGCGAAACCTCCACCGACAACAACGATCTGTTTTTTATTGTCTGCCATAAAAAAGCTATTCATTATATAACATTATTTAGTAGCTTGTTAGATTGATAAGAACTTTGATCTACTAAATAAATAAGTTGCAAAGATATTAAAAAAAGGGCTACATACTATGTTAGAGCCCTTTTTCTTTTGTTATTTTCGGATTGTCATGGCATGCTTGTGCGCATGTAATCCTTCTAGCTCGGCAAGTAGCTCTACGGTAGACCCGATCTGAGCAATACCTTCTTCGGTAATATGCTGAAATGTTATTTTTTTTACAAATGAATCGACAGAAACACCCGAATAGGAGCGGGCATAACCCGAGGTCGGTAAGGTGTGGTTTGTGCCTGATGCATAGTCGCCTGCACTTTCCGGCGTTAAATGACCTAAGAATACCGAACCCGCTTGTTGCACAAGTGGTATTAAGTCGTTCCAAGAGTCCGTTTCTAAGATTAAGTGTTCTGGCGCGTATTGATTGGAGAATAGCATAGCTTCTTTTAAATCTTTTGCGAGAACTGCATAGGAGTTTTCAATTGCTTTTGTGGCAATAGCAGCACGGGGAAGATCTTTTAATTGCTTTTCAAGTTCTTTATTAACAAGATTTATTAAATCTTTTGAAGTACTGACTAAAATTGCCTGGCTATCGGTGCCATGTTCAGCTTGTGCTAAAAGATCAGCAGCTATATAGGCGGGGTTTGCAGTATGATCAGCAATGACGAGAACCTCAGAAGGGCCGGCGGGCATATCAATGCTAACATTGCTGATGCTTTGCACCATACTTTTTGCCTTTGTTACGTACTGGTTTCCTGGTCCGAAAATTTTATCAACCTTGGGTATGGATTCTGTACCAAAGGCCATTGCAGCAACAGCTTGAGCTCCCCCAACCAAGTAGATACGATCGATTTTAAGTAGATGTAAACAATAGGCTACATAACCATTTATTTTACCGTTTTGTTGTGGTGGAGAGCATACAATGATTTCTTTACAGCCCGCAATACGAGCCGGCACACCTAGCATTAAAAGTGTACTTGGAAGTACAGCTGTTCCGCCTGGAATGTATAAGCCTACTTTTTCTATTGGGCGTGGCTCACGCCAGCATTTTACACCGGGCATCGTTTCTAGACGCCTTTCGCGACGCTGTTGTATGCTGTGAAATTTATGAATATTTTGAAAGGCTATTTCAAGTGCTCGCTGTTGATCACGACCAATGGTCATTGCTAACTCTAGAATTTCATCGGCATCTAGATAAAGTTTATTTAAGGTTACTTTGTCAAATTGCAAAGCAAGATCTTTTAAAGCTTGATCACCACGGGTTTTAACATCCGTTAATAATTCTTGCACAGTAGCCTGTATGGTATGGCTATCATCGGTATTGCGAGCAATGATCTTATCGATATCCGAAGCGGAAAGTTCGCTATAGATGTATTGTTTTAACATTTACAGTATTATTTTTTCTATCGGCATAACGACAATTCCTTGTGCTCCTGCCGCTTTTAACTTATTGATTTTGTCCCAAAAATCATCTTCTGTGATGACTGTATGAACAGCAACCCAGCCTTCATCGGCCAATGGAACGACAGTAGGGCTTTTTACACCATGTAAAAGCTCGGTAATTTGAGGGAGGTTTGTGCGTTCTACGTTTAGAACAACGTATTTCGTTTCTTTTGCTAAGAGAACAGATTGCAGACGTTGCATCAATTCGCATAAAATAGGATTTTCCGTAAGGCCATCACGACCTATAAGGATAGCCTCAGAACTGCGTACGTCAGCAAATGGTTTTAATCCGTTGTTTTTTAGTGTAGTACCGGTGGAAACAATGTCGCAGATAGCATCACTAAGTCCTAAACCTGGAGCAATTTCTACAGAACCGGATATTTCTTGGATTGAAGCATTGATTTTGTATTCGTCTAAAAACTCTTGCAGAATAACCGGATAGGAGGTGGCAATTGACTTACCCTCAAGGTCTTTAAGTTCGGTTATTTCTGAGCTAGTTGGAACTGCTAGCTTCAACATGCATCGGCCGAAACCTAAGCGCTGCAGATAGCTTACTTTTGCACGACTTTCGTCAATGACATTTTCACCAACAATACCTAAATCTGCAATGCCTTGTGCAACATAGCCAGGAATATCATCGTCACGAAGAAAAAGTATTTCTAGGTTGAAGTTGTTTACTTTGGTGATTAAAGAGCTTTTATAGTTTTCAAAACTAAGACCGCAATTTTTTAATAACTGAACGGATTTTTCGTTTAATCTACCCGATTTTTGGATAGCTATTTTAAGATTTTTCAAAATATCGTTTTTTTGTGTGCTGTATATTAATAAAACTGGAAATAACTCGGGGGTTGTCTTGCTTCACGTAGAAACACATTACATTACATATCGCCATAATGGCGATGATGTGTATGTGCATGATGTGTGAACAAGTAAGTCATTGTTTATTAATAATTCAACAAAATTAACGTATTGCTCGATATTTTGCAAATAATATGGGGTTAAATTTGTGGTTATTTTATGGTCTGTTGTAAGAAGTAGGGCTAATGGCTTTGAAAGAAGCTGTTAGAAGGAGGAAGTTGACCGTCTTTTTTAGAGATAACGTATTCCAACTGTATAGTTGTGGGGTCGGCAGGAGCAGGGTAACTGTTTGTTTTTGTGGCTCCTAGCTTGACTAGCGCCGCCTGCGAGCGAAAATTACCTTGGCGGACATGAAATATAACCTGATCAGCAAAGGTAAAAGCATAGTCCAGCATGAGGTTCTTGAGGATACTATTGAATCCGGTGCCCCAGTATTTTGTAGCAATGAATGTGTAGCCTATGGCTACTTTTTTGTTGCTTTTATCATACTGATAGTAAGAAGTAGCACCAACGATTTTATTTGTCTTTTTGTCTATGACAAGATAAGGTTGATCAGTTTCCAATAGCTTATGAAAATAGGTGCTAAACCCTGCTGGAAGGTAGCGGTCGCTGTCGGGGTGTTGGGCCCAAATGTTTTTATCTGAAGCTACTTGATATAGACGTTCATAATCATCCATGGATAGACCTTGGAGGGAAATTGTTTCGTTTTCAAGTAGCTTCGGAATCATCATTTTATGATACGTTTAATTTTATTTGATTTTTTAATGAGCTTATGTAGACTTGGATAATCTTCTGACTCCAGGGTGTCATGTAGTTTTTGCAGTTGGTTGATATGTTCTTCTAAAACTTCAAGGACATTGGTCCGATTTTGTCGAAAAATTGGCGTCCACATATCAGGTGAGGATTTTGCTAAACGTACTGTGGATTGGAAGCCAGAGCCAGCAAGTTCAAAAATACGGCCCTGTGACTTTTCTTTTTCCAATACAGTAAGGGCAAGGGCAAAAGATGTTAAATGCGAAATGTGGGATACATAGGCAGTGTGCATGTCGTGTTCGTCGGCATTCATAAATGAAGTCTGCATTTCGAGTTGCTCTGTAATAGAGTCTGCTATTTCAAAAGCATCTTCATCGGATTTAAAAGCTTCAACATACACCATCATTTTGTCCTTAAATAGACCCGATATCGCAGCTTCTGGACCAGAATATTCGGTTCCGGCCATGGGGTGGGCAGCAACATAGCGGCCTCTTTTAGGATGATCATTGATGAGGGATAAGATATTACTTTTGGTTGAGCCCATATCGATAACAACCTGATCGGTGACCTGATCTAAAATCTGTGGAAGCATGTTGATAATGGCATCAACTGGTACAGTTAGAATGATTATCTTGCTGTTTTTTATAGCATCTTCTAAAGATTGTATTTCATCAACCAAGCCTAGCTGTAAAGCTTTCTTTTGGTTGCTTTCACTTTTTTCAACGCCTATTATTTTGTCGGAAAAATTGATTTCTTTGAGTCGGATACCTATAGATCCGCCAATTAAACCTGTTCCGACTATCGCTATATTCATTTTGAATAATTATTTTAAGCTTGTTATACTTTTAGTTTTTTACCTACTATATATTATGCTTGAGACAACCGCTGTAAGGTTTCTTTTAATACAGCTGGATTGGCACATAAGCTTATGCGTATATATGCATTGCCAGCTGAACCAAAAATACCTCCGGGCGTAATAAATACATGTTTATTGTATAATACATCGTCGCACAGGGCGTAGCCATCTGAATAGTTGTTTGGTATGCGTGCCCATACAAAAAGACCGACCTGCGCCTTATCGTATGTACAGCCAAGCTGGTCCATGATTGCGAATACAAGCTCACGGCGTTGTGCATATTCTGTGTTTAGTTGGGTATACCAAGAGCTGTCAAGACTCAAGGCTTTGGCTGCGGCAAGCTGTAACGGTAAAAACATGCCTGAATCCATGTTGCTTTTAAAGCGGAGGATTTCATTGATACGGTTTGCATCAGCGGCAAGCATCCCAATGCGCCATCCGGCCATATTGGATGATTTACTGAGAGAATTTAGCTCAATGGCAACCTCTTTTGCTCCGTCGACTGCAAGTATACTTTGTGGCTTATCGTTAAGAATAAAGCTGTAGGGGTTGTCATGGCAGATAAGAATATTATGTTTTTTACCGAAAGAAATGATCCGTTCGAACAAGTCATGTGTAGCTAATGATCCTGTTGGCATATGTGGGTAATTGATCCACATCATTTTAACAGCGGTTAGATCAAGCTTTTCTAAAGACTCTAAATCAGGAAGCCAGTTGTTGGCTGCCTGTAATTCGTAAGGAAGAATAGTGGCTCCCGTGATACGGACGGCACTGCTATAGGCAGGGTATCCCGGGTTGGGAATCAATACCTGGTCTCCCTCCTGCAAGTAAGTCATACAAATATGCACGATACCTTCTTTGGAACCTATTAAGGGCATGATTTCGGTGTTGGGATCTAGCTCTACCTGATAATAGCGTTGATACCAATCGGCCATGGCTTGACGTAGCTCTAGAGCACCTTTGTAGTTTTGATAACCGTGGGTGTTGTTTTTTGAAGCTTCGTCTGTTAATACCTGAATAACATCGGGGTGCGGAGGTAAATCAGGGCTTCCTATGCCCAGATTAATTATAGCAGCCCCCTGCTTACGCATTTCGTCTATTTCTCGTAATTTTTTCGAAAAATAGTACTCTTCCGTATGTTCTAGCCTTTGGGCAACCTTAATATTCATTTTTTTTTGATATTGAAAAACATGGGCAAAATTACAGTATTATACGTAATAAAACGTCTTTATAATTGAAAAAATATCAAATCACAGTAACAATGCGGCAATAGTATGGAGAATTGAAATGCTTGACTTATTTATTTTACTTACTTTTGTGATCTTATAAGTATATATGAAGACATATTTTAGACTGTTGTCATTTGCTAAACCAATCAGCAAGTTTGCAATACCCTATGTTTTTTGTACAATAATCACGGTTGTATTTGGGACTTTAAACTTGGCTTTGTTGATGCCGCTTTTATCCGTGTTGTTTAAAAGCGGTAAGGAGGTCGTAGAAACAGCAGTGCCTTTATTGCAAAGACCAGAGCACTTTTACGAAATAAAAGATTGGTTCAGTTATCTGTCCAATACATTGTATGTAGAGCTGGGACCTTATGAGGCACTTAAATATATTTGTATTGTTATCGTGATTTCTGTGTTTATCTCTAATCTTTTTCGCTATTTATGTCAACGGATTATGGAGAACTTTAGGATACATACGTTGTTGAAGTTACGTAAAGCAGTGTTTGATAGTGTAATGGAACTTCATTTAGGTTTTTTTTCAAACCAGCGGAAAGGGGATGTTATTTCTAAAATTGCTTCAGATGTACAAACTGTTCAGTATTCGGTGACAGGGACACTGCAGGTAGTGTTTAAGGAACCGCTTCAGTTAATCGCTTATTTAGTTGCTTTATTTTTACTGTCTCCGCAATTGACATTGTTTTCAATGGCAGTTATTCCGGTTTCTGCTTTTTTGATAGCGCGTATTGTGAAAGGCTTAAAGAAAGAAGCACGCGCAGGACAAGAGTCTTTTGCTAATATGATTACATATCTGGATGAAGCGTTGTCAGGTATAAAAATTATTAAATCTTTTAATGCAACAAGATTTGTTAAAGATCGTTTTCACAACGAGAATGAGGAATTTGCTTCCATCATGCGTAAAATGGCTGCAAGACAACAAATGAGTTCGCCTGTTTCAGAGTTGTTGGGGGTTATTATGGTGGCCATTATATTATTGTATGGCGGAAGTTTGGTGTTGTCAGGGGAAGGAAGTTTATCAGCTGAAGCATTCATTACCTATATCGGTATTTTTTCGCAGGTAATGCGTCCGGCTAAAGCATTAACAGATTCATTTAGTGGTATTCATAATGGTCTTGCAGCGGGAGAACGTGTGTTGGAACTCATTGATGAAAAATGTCTGGTTGAGGATAAGGAAAATGCAATTGCTGTAAATTCATTTGAAAATGCTATTCAATTTAAAAATGTTGATTTTAGTTACGGTGAGCGTACTGTTCTTAAGAAACTTAATCTTTCGATAGAAAAAGGACAAACCGTAGCATTAGTAGGACCTTCGGGAGGAGGGAAATCAACATTGATTGACTTGATACCCCGTTTTATGGATGTTAAATCAGGCGCTATTTATTTTGATGCTACAGATGTAAGAGATATAAAACAAGATTCTTTGCGAAATTTAATTGGCATGGTAAATCAAGAGTCTATATTATTTAATGATAGTATTTTTAACAATATAGCTTTTGCGCGTCCGGATTCTACACAGGAAGAGGTAGAAAATGCGGCGAGAATTGCAAATGCACATGAGTTTATCGTACATACAGAATTTGGCTATCAAACAAATATAGGAGATCGGGGTGCAAAGTTGTCAGGAGGGCAGAGGCAGCGTATTTGTATAGCAAGAGCTGTATTGCGCAATCCACCTATTATGTTGTTGGATGAAGCTACATCTGCTTTGGACACCGAGTCTGAAAAATTGGTGCAGGAGTCTTTGTATAAGTTGATGGAAAACAGAACGACAGTCGTTATAGCTCATCGTTTGAGTACTATACAAAATGCAGATAAAATTGTGGTTATAGATGGAGGACGTATTGTGGAGGAAGGTACACACCAAGAGTTGGTTAATAAAGAAGGGCTGTATAAAAGGTTGATAGATATGCAGCAGTTTGTTGATTAGTAGAATAGAAAGGCGATTGAAAAATCGCTTTTTTCTTTGCTATTTGGTACATTTGTTTAGATAGGAAAAAGAAATGAACGCAACGCAAAAGCTTGAATTTTTAATAAGAGATAAGAATTTAGACGCCGACTTAAAATATATTGCAGAAAAGGTTATCGATGAAAATCGTATTACTTTTGATGAAGGAGTTATATTGTATGAACGAGGTGAGTTGGGCTACCTAGGTGTTTTAGCCAATTATATACGGGAAAAAAGACATGGAGATTACACCTATTTCAATAGAAATTTTCATATAGAACCTACTAACGTATGTGTCTATGATTGTAAGTTCTGCGCCTATTCGAGGTTGATAAAAGAGCGTGACCAGGGATGGGAGATGGATGTGGATGGCATGATGGAAGTGGTGCGTAAATATGACGGAGAACCCGTGACAGAGGTGCATATAACAGGTGGAGTTGTGCCGAAGCAAAACCTAGACTTTTATGCCGACTTTTTTAAGAGATGTAAAGCACATAGACCAGATTTGCATATTAAAGGTTTAACTCCAGTAGAATATTATTATATATTTAAAAAAGCAAAGCTTAGCCATTATGAAGGGTTGAAGTATTTGCAGGAATGCGGACTGGACTCAATGCCAGGAGGTGGAGCTGAGATTTTTGATCCGGAAATACGTGAAAAAATAGCTGGAGATAAATGTACAGCGGAGCAATGGCTGGATATTCACGAACAAGCCCATTCTTTAGGAATGCGGACCAATGCTACTATGCTTTATGGCCACATAGAAGAGTTTAGGCATCGGGTAGACCATATGGATCGATTAAGACAGTTGCAGGATAAAACAGGAGGATTTCAGACATTTATACCGTTGAAGTTTAGAAATCAAGGTCATCAGATGTCGCATGTACCCGAAGTTTCTGTGATTGAAGATTTGAGAAACTATGCCGTAGCGCGTATTTATATGGATAATTTTGACCATATCAAAGCTTATTGGGCTATGATATCTCGGGATACAGCTCAGCTTTCTTTAGCTTTTGGGGTAGATGATATTGATGGCACATTGGATGATACGACTAAAATATATTCGATGGCAGGCGCAGAGGAGCAAAATCCTGGAATGAGTACACAAGAGGTGGTAGAGCTGATTAGAAATGTGGGAAGACACCCTATTGAAAGGGATACATTGTATGAAGTTGTAACTGATTACAGGAATGTAGTGTTTGAAGGTGCTGTAAAGCCAAAATATTATTCTTTACCTGTGGTAGAACAAAAATAGAGTAGTGAAGAAAACTTTTTATTTTATAAGACACGGACAGACTGACTTAAATAAAAAAGGTATAGTGCAAGGAAGGGGCATTGACTCGCCATTAAATGAGCAGGGAGAAATGCAATCTAAAGCTTTTTTTGAAGCGTATAAAGAAATACCTTTTGATAAAATTTATACCTCGACTTTATTAAGAACAAGGCAAACAATTGCTTCATTTGTAGAACTGGGGATTCCAAGCGAGGAACTATCTGGCTTAGATGAGATAAGCTGGGGAACCTATGAGGGAAAAGTGCAGGATGAATCGATTATGAAAGGTTTTGAAGAGCTGATTTTAGCGTGGAAAAACAATGACTTGGATAAAGCCGTAGAGCAAGGTGAATCGCCTAATGAGTTGGTTGCACGACAAAAAAAAGCAATAGAATATATGTTGGCTCAACCCGATGAGCAGACGGTGCTGGTATGTATGCATGGGCGTGCACTAAGGGTGATGCTTTGTCATTTGTCGGGTGTTCCTGTTCATAAAATGTATGAGTTTTTACATACAAATACAGCTTTGTATATTCTTGAATTTGAAAACGATCTGTTTTCAATAGTTGATCATTATAATATTAAACATTTGGAGCTTCTATTAGATGAGTAAAATTTCTATATCTGCAGTTTCTTATACCAATACACTTCCTTTTTTACAAGGTATACGGAATGCAGAAATTATGGGTGATATTGATTTGCATTTAGATTACCCAAGCGAATGTGCGCGCAAGGTTTTAACAGGTGAAGTGGATATGGGAGTAATACCTGTGGCTGCTTTGGCGGAGATGGACAACTTTTTTATAATCGGTGATTTTTGTATCGGGAGTGATGGAGCAGTTGATTCGGTATTTGTTTTTTCTCAAAAACCGATTGAGGAGGTTGAAACATTATCTCTGGATGAACAGTCTAGGACATCAAACGGCTTAGCCCGAATATTGCTGAAACATTATTGGAAAAAAGAGGTGAAAATTGTCGGTGCTGAAGAAAATGCGGATGCCTATGTTTTGATAGGTGACCGTACATTTGGAAAAAAGGAGAATGTACCTTATGCGTATGATCTTGGTCATTATTGGAAGGAGTTGACAGGCTTACCTTTTGCATATGCAGTTTGGGTAGCGAATAAAGCTTTGCCAGAAGAATTTGTAGTGAAATTTAATAAAGCACTTGCCGAAGGAGTGACGCAAACGGAAGAAGTGTTGATTGGACTTCCGCAATATCCGAATTTTAACTTAAAGAAGTATTTGACGGAAAATTTAAGTTATGACCTGGATGAGGGTAAAAAGAAAGCGATTCAACAGTATTTAAATTATTTTCGATCATTGTAGGTAGATAAAATAGTGTTGAATTGTTATATATAGTCAGAGCTCGTTTTAATACAACGAGCTCTGACTATTATAGGAGCGATTTATGGCATTTAACCATTTATAAAACTGACCAATAGTGATATCCAGCCTATAATAAGTATTAATCCACCTAAGGGGGTGATAGGGCCCAAAAAACGTAATCTGATTTTCCAAAAGTCGCCAAAAGATAATAAGTAGATACTGGTGGAAAATAAAAATGTACCTATGCTGATGCCATAATAACTTAAACGCATACTGTACATAGAAAAATCTCCTACATAACCAATAATAAGTAAAGAAAGGGCAGCATACATTTGATAGCGTACACCTACCTCAAAGGATTGTAGTTTTTCTTCTGATATTAACTTTTTGAAAGCATGTGCGCCAAAAGCTCCTAATAAAATCGCCGTAATGCCGAATAAGGCTGCTGTAATTAAGACGGTTTGATTCATGATTATTTATAGGATTTTAGAATGTCTAAAAGAGCTTGTTCTTCGATTAATGCGGAATGTTGCCAGACTAACTCTCCTTTTTTATAAAGTTCAAGACGCGGTAGAGCCTTTATTTGTAGTTCTTTTAATAAAGAAGCATTTTGATCTGCATCAATAAAAACGACCTCTACACCATAACTTTTGTTTTCGTTAATTTTCTCGAGGTAAGGTTTCATTTTTCGGCAAGGAGCACACCATTTTGCGGTATAGTCGATAAGTACTAAATGGTTGTTTGATTTTAATTTGTCAAATTCATTGCGGCTGATACCTTTAGTGTTATCAGTGTCATCGAGGTTGCTATTTGCACGCATTTTAAGCATGCCTCCGTCTAGTTCATAAACTTTATACCCTTGGTCTGTTAATAACTTTGCCGCGCTTTCACTACGGCCTCCGCTAAAACAAAAGAGATAAATAGGTTGCTTTTTATCAAGCTTGGAAATTTCGGATTTAAATACCTCAGGCTGGTTCCAGTCTATATTTTTAGCGTGAAGAATTGTCCCGTTTTTAAATTCTTCCGCTGTGCGGACATCGAGTAGGGTAATATTGTTGTTATCAACTTTGTTTAAGAAGTCATCTGCTGATAATTTTGTTTGCGCTGTAATAGTGGATACGCAGAATAGGCTTATAAAAAAAATAATATATCGCATCTTAGTTTGTTTTGATAAACAAAGGTAAGAATAACGCATCACTTTAATAAAGTGATGCGCTTTATTTGCTTATATTAGTTTTTTACAACCTCTACGTTTACTATAATGTCAACATTGGCAGCAACAGCGGGTATTCCGCTAGGAAGTATGTCGTTATAGCTAACATTGTAATCTAATCTATTAATAGTAGTTTTAGCAGTGAAACCGGCGCGTGTCATGCCCCAAGGGTCAGTTATGATTCCATTATTTTGAGTAACTTCGAAACTAACTTGTTTTGTGATATCACGTATAGTTAAGTCACCTATTAAAGTAAACTGTCCATTAGTTCCTTTCTTTAATACGCCATTTTTGAATGTAAGTTTAGGGAATTTTTCTACATTGAAGAAATCATCACTTTTTAAGTGTGTATCTCGTGCTTCAACACGTGTGTTTATGCTGTTGGCGTCTATGCTAAAATTAACTTTGGCGCCCTCAAAGTTGTCAGCAGTTTTTGCATCTACGGATCCTTCAAGGCTAGTGAATTCGCCATCAATCATAGCGAGGCCTAAATGTTTAACGGCGAAACGTGCATTTGTGTGCGCAGGATCAACGGACCAACCAACTTGTGCAAAGGCTGTATGAAACAAAATGCCAACAGCAACGAATAGTTTTAAAATAGTTTTCATATGTATATAAATTATTCTGAGAGCCCGTGAGCTCAATTTGTTTTTTAATAACTATATGAAATACTCATCTGTCTTTGTGTTTCTTGATGTTTGTATGTTTATCTGTATCAATGAAACTCGTTCGACTCGGTTTTTAAAACATGAGAATTTCATACCTGTACTATTTATTTAAAACAAAGTTAGCAGACCAAAAAGTGAAAAGCATTGATCTATGATAAGAACAGTAAAATGATAGATAATGTTTGATTTAGAGTAGAATAACTGAAAATAGTTTCACCAATGTCATTTTATCTATTACAGACTATGAAACGAATTGGACTAAAAGTAGTATTTTAGAGTAATCAATTAGGTTCGCAGTTTTAGTCAAGAGTTTTATTGTATATGGTTAGGTGTTTTGTCTTTTTTGTAGTTTTTACTATTAGTAACTATTTGTTTGCACAGCAAACGGCTGTGAAAAATAAGACCGCTTATAATTTTCTGGTAGATGAGGAAAAGTATGATGAAGCAATTAAAAGTCCTTTGTTAATTTTTTTACATGGACGAAGTCTTTCAGGTACGGATCTGAATAGAGTAAAAAGATATGGCGTTCTTTATGCTAAAAGTAGAGGGCTGGAAATACCTTCTTCACTAATTGTAGCTCCGCAAACGAATAATGGTTGGGACCCTGATAAAGTAAAAGAAGTGTTGGATTATATGATGAAACATTATAATGTAGACGAAAATCGCGTTTATGTATGTGGAATGAGTATGGGAGGTTATGGCACTATGGATTTTGTTGGGAAGTATCCTGAATCGATAGCGGCAGCGGTGGCGATATGTGGAGGAGGAACACTTAAATATGCGGAAAATTTAGCCAAAGTACCTGTCTGGCTGCAACATGGTAGTGCAGATAGGGCGGTGCCAAGTTCGGAATCGAAGAAGATCTATAAAGCTATAAAAACTGCAAATCCTGATGCCGATGCAACACTAACTATAATCTCAGGAGGAACACATGGTAGTGTTGAGCGTTTATTTCATAGAGATGAAATTTATGAGTGGATGTTTAAATATACGAAGGAAACGAGTTTGTGATAAAGTGAGGATATTTTGCTAATGTGGATTTCAAAAAAGTTGTTTAATAGCGGAAATAAAAAAGCCTTTACTTCAAAACCTAAATTAGGAAGGGTAGTAAAGGCTTTTATAGATAAAGAGTTTGTTTAGCTTTGTAAAGGAGCAGGAGCTTCTTCGTCAAATAGCGGTAACTCTTTAATAATATTGTACCATGTAATTATCTTTTTGATATCAGAAGAATAGACACGAGACTCGTCGTGACCAGGGGCTACTTCACGGAAAAAATCACGCAAGGTGTCGCCACTTGATTTTGCATCAGGTGTATCTACTCCTTTTTCTTTAATCGTTTCGAAAATATCTATTAAACGGATTTCATCATCATTTCCGTAAATAGTGATATCTTCTAGGGTGGCCATTTTCGTCGTTGAAAGGTTTGCCGTAGATTTTATTTTCTTTTCATCTAATGTTTCTAAGATAAATCCAGCTTTATTCTGACCTATTAATTTGAAAAGTCCAGGTTTTCCTGTTACTGATACCAGTGCTCTTAAATTCATAATTGTATATACTGTTGTTTTAATCTTCGATAACTTCAATTCCTAAAATGCGATCACCCTGTGCAATGCTATCAACTAAATCAACATTTTCTACTACTTTTCCAAAGCATGTGTGGTTTCTGTCAAGGTGTGCTGTGTTGTTGCGGCTATGGCATACGAAAAACTGGGATCCGCCTGTATTACGTCCAGCATGTGCCATTGAAAGAACACCACGGTCGTGATATTGGTTTTCGCCGGTTAGTTCACAATCTATTTTATAGCCTGGCCCACCTGTTCCTGGCATGCCTGTAGCGCCTTCACGTGTATTAGGGCATCCCCCTTGAATAACGAAGTCAGGAATTACACGATGAAAGGTTAAACCATCGTAATAACCTGATTTTGCTAGTTTAATAAAATTAGCCACAGTATTTGGAGCATCCTCTGTATAAAACTGTACAGTCATGTCACCTTTTTCCGTCTTGATTATTGCTTTACTCATAGTTTTAATAATTTAACTTATGGAGATGCAAAGATAGAGTTTCTAGCTGAAAAAGACCATTTTGTTTTTAAGTGTAAGCATTAATCTTCTTTTAGTCAGGTGTTTGGTTTTTAAATCAGTAAGAAATAGTTATATTTAATGACCATTTGTAAGCCAAAAAGCGATGATTAAAAGTAAAATTAATAATTGGGCAGAGGAAGATCGGCCGAGAGAGAAGTTATTGAGATTAGGAAGACGAGCATTGAGTAATGCAGAATTGTTGGCAATTCTTATTCGATCGGGAACACAAGGAGAAAGCGCTGTTGATCTCGCTCGACGGATATTACTTGATGTTGGTAATGACCTTAACAATTTATCCAAGCTCGATGAGCTAGAACTATCAAAATATAATGGAATCGGTGAAGCTAAGGCTTTAAGTATTATAGCAGCATTGGAGCTGGGAAGGAGAAGAAAGGAGATGCCACAACAGACGAGACCTGTCTTACGTACCAGTCGAGATGTTTTTAACCATTTTAGAGAGCAATTGCAGGATATACCTCACGAAGAGTTTTGGGTGATTTACTTAAATAGAGGTTCGTTTATTTTAGATACGCAAATGATAGGGAAGGGAGGCTTGGACTTTACGCCAGTAGATATTAAGGCGATATTAAGGTGTGCATTGATGGTGAAAGCTGTTTCAATTATTTTAATTCATAATCACCCTTCAGGGGCATTGTGGGCCAGTGAATCTGATAAACTAGTTACAGATAAAATAGTAAGAGCTGCAGAAACTTTGGATTTACATGTAGCAGATCATGTCATTTTTACTGAAGATAGTTATTTTAGCTTTAGAGACAGAGGTTTATTAGGCTAAGAAAAATATTGCTATCGGTTGTTTTAGAGAGTGGCGCATAAAAGGCTGTGTGATTAACACAGCCTTTTATTTATAGTTTTTTAAAATTATTTGATTGATTTAGTCAACTCTTCCAGGATAAGCTTCCAAAGCTTTTTCTAAGCAGATGAGCGCTTTTTGAAGCTCACTACCCTTGAGTACATAGGCTATTCGAACTTCGTTCATGCCTGAGCCAGCTGTGCTATAAAAGCCGGTCGCAGGAGCCATCATTACAGTTTCATCGTTATATGAAAATTCTTCTAGTATCCATTGACAGAACTTGTCAGCATTGTCGATAGGGAGCTTAGCCACGACGTAAAAGGCACCGCCTGGATTTGGACAGAATACGCCCGGGATTGTATTTAAACCCTTTACTAAAATATCACGTCTAGCAGTATATTCTTTAGAAACAGCTTCAAAATAGCTGTCCGGCGTGTCAATAGCTGCCTCTCCCGCAATTTGGCCTTCTAAAGATGGGCTTAGTCGAGCTTGTGCAAACTTTAAAGCAGTTTGATAAAGCTCTTTGTTTTTTGTAATCAAGCAACCAATACGTGCTCCACAAGCTGAGTAACGCTTCGAAACGGTGTCTAAGATAACCACGTTCTCTTCGAGTCCTGGAATATGCATAGGCGATATAAATTCGCGTCCGTCATAGCAAAACTCTCTGTATGCTTCGTCGGAAAACAAGAAAAGGTCATGTTTTAGACAAAGCTCTTTAAGTGCTTCTAACTCTTCACGTGAATATAAGTAGCCTGTAGGATTATTGGGGTTACAAATTGCAATTGCTTTTGTTTTGTCTGTAATTAGTTTTTCAAACTCACTTATTGCAGGAAGTGCAAAGCCATTTCCTATATAGGACATGATGGGTTTCACTACAACATCTGCCGAGCAGGCAAACCCATTATAGTTAGCGTAAAAAGGTTCAGGAATAATAATCTCTTCACCAGGATTTAAGCAAGCTTGCATAGCTATTGTTATCGCCTCAGAGCCTCCATTAGTAACCAATATGTCAGTGGGTGTTATACCATAGTTTAATTTATTGTAATAGTCGGCAAGCTTTGCGCGGTATGAGGCAGTGCCTTCTGAAGCTGTATATGCCCATATTTTAAAATCTATGTTTTTTAGGGCATTTAGCATCACTTCCGGAGTGTCTATATCCGGCTGTCCAATATTTAAGTGATAGATTTTTTTTCCTTCTTTTTTGGCTTGATCGGCAAAAGGAGTTAGCTTCCGTATAGGGGAAGCTGGCATGTTAAGGCCTTTTTGTGATATTTTGGGCATTTCTATATTGGTGTTAACTTTATTATTTATGCAAAATAATAAAAAGAATTTATTCTAAAGATGACGATTGTCATTACTGCATAAAAAAAGCCATCTGAAGATGGCTTTGTAAGATTCATTAAATTTAAAATATTATTCTACAGTTCCTTTAACCGTTAATGTTTTTACGGGTGTTTTGGTATTTGATTTTACTGTGAATTGCTTCGTAAAAGGACCTTTTGTAGCTGCATTGTACGTAACAGAAATAGTTCCGCTTTCTTCCGGTTTAATAGGAGTTTTGGTAAACTCTGCAACTGAACAGCCACATGATGGCCTTACTTCAGATAATATGATTGGAGCAGTTCCAGTATTTGTAAACTTGAAGTCATATGATGCCGGTTTATTATAGGGAATTGTCCCAAAGTCATGTGTTTCTTTTTCGAACTTTAGTTCACCTATGGAAAGTGCCATAGAGGTAAAGCCAATAATAGCTACGAAGACTGTTAATATTCCTATTACTTTTTTCATTGTTTTGTGTTTAGATAATGTTTCAAACAAAAGATAGACCAAAATTATGAAATAAGAAGGTCTTTTTATTGTTTTAACATAATTATTACAATAGTACGCTTAGATAATACCTTCTTTTAATAGGTCTTGTATGTGTATAATTCCTGTGTATTTTCCCTGGTCAGTGACGAGTAACTGCGTGATGTTGTTTTGTCGCATAGTGTGTAGGGCGTCAGCAGCAAGGGCCTTACGATCTATTGTTTTGGGCTGTTTGGACATAATATTAGCAGCAGTAATTTGGCTTAAATCATCGTGTTGTTCGAGCATGCGACGAATATCACCATCTGTAATAATACCCATGATGTTGTCCTGCTCGATAACGGCGGTTGCTCCTAAGCGAAATTTTGTAATGTTAATTATCGTGTTTCTAACGCTTGTGGCAGGTGATACCTCAGGTCTACCGTTATTGTCAGACAAATCACTTACCTTGAGATATAGCTGCTTCCCAAGCGCTCCACCGGGATGATATTTAGCAAAGTCTTGGTCTGAAAATTGTCTGCAGGTTTGTAGGCAAACAGCCAGAGCATCGCCCATTGCTAATTGAGCAGTTGTACTGGTGGTAGGCGCTAGGTTGTTGGGGCATGCTTCGCGCTCAACGGTTGTGTCAAGTATATAATTCGCTTGCTTCGCTAAAAAAGAATCAATATTACCTACCAGAGCCACTAAGGTGTTGTTACTTTGTTTAAGAAAAGGGATTAAGACCTTTATTTCTGGTGTATTTCCACTTTTTGAAATAGCAATAATGAGATCATTATCTTGGATAATACCTAAATCGCCGTGAATAGCATCAGCGGCATGCATAAAAATGGAAGGTGTACCTGTTGAATTAAAGGTGGCCACTATTTTTTGTGCAATGATAGCACTCTTGCCAATACCGGTCACGATTACTCTTCCAGAAAGCTTTAGTATTTGATTTACAACGCTTACAAAGTCATCATTTATATGATGGGTAAGGTTTTTAATAGCAGTAGCTTCAAGGTTCAATGTAGCGATTGCTGTGTTTTTTATGTCGATGTTGTGTATCACAGAAAAAATGTCTATTTTTATTTTAAATAAATTACAAAAGTAAGGTATTTAAAATTCAAAAATGTCATACGTACATTTTAATTTTTTGTGTTTAAGTCGATGGAAATAGAAAAGTCATTATTTGACAATCTGCAGGAGTTTTTTGGTTTTGATACGTTTAAAGGTGATCAGGAAGCTATTATAACAACAGTGCTAGATAAGAAAGATGCATTTGTTATAATGCCAACAGGAGGAGGGAAATCCATCTGTTATCAGTTGCCTGCTTTAATGAGTCAAGGTACAGCAATCGTGATATCACCACTAATAGCTTTGATGAAAAATCAAGT
This sequence comes from Sphingobacterium sp. UT-1RO-CII-1, assembly GCF_026711005.1. GTDB lineage: Bacteria > Bacteroidota > Bacteroidia > Sphingobacteriales > Sphingobacteriaceae > Sphingobacterium. The sequence goes on from NZ_JAPPVJ010000009.1 coordinate 19,210, forward strand.
GGATCAATTGCGTGCTTTTGGAGGAAATGATAGCATTGCACATTTTTTAAACTCATCCTTAAATAAAGGCGAGATAACGCGTGTAAAACAGGATGTTGTTGATGGAAAAACGAAGCTTTTGTATGTAGCGCCCGAGTCTTTAACTAAGGAAGAAAATGCGCAGTTTCTTAAATCAATAAATGTGTCTTTTGTAGCTATTGATGAAGCGCACTGTATTTCAGAATGGGGGCATGATTTTAGACCTGAATATAGAAGAATACGCCAGGTAATTAATAACATAGGTGACCGTATTCCAATTATTGCTTTAACAGCGACGGCAACACCAAAAGTACAATCAGATATTCGGAAGAACCTGCAAATGAATGACGCTGTTTTGTTTAAGTCTTCATTTAACCGCCCGAATTTATACTATGAGGTTCGCCCTAAAAAAGAGGTTGTGAAAGAAATGGTTCGCTTTATAAAGGCTCATAGTGGGAAGACTGGAATTGTATATTGTTTAAGTCGTAAAAAGGTAGAAGAGATTGCTGAAGTGCTTAATATTAATGGTATCAAGGCATTACCTTATCACGCAGGCTTGGATGGGAAAACAAGAGCCGAAACACAAGATAAGTTTTTAATGGAAGATGTAGAAGTGATTGTAGCAACAATTGCTTTTGGGATGGGGATAGATAAACCGGATGTACGTTATGTTATTCATCACGATATTCCAAAATCTATGGAAGGTTATTATCAAGAAACCGGTCGAGCAGGTAGAGATGGAGGAGAAGGTCATTGTCTTTCTTTTTACTCAGAGAAAGATGTCGAAAAGTTAAGTAAGTTTATGAAAGATAAACCTGTTTCTGAACGAGAAATAGGTACCCAGATATTAAAAGAGGTTATTGATTATTCTGAATCATCTGTTTGTAGACGCAAGCAAATACTACATTATTTTGGAGAACAGTTTGACGAGACCGGTTGCAATAATATGTGTGATAATTGTAGAACGCAGAAGAGCTACTTTGAAGCCGAGGAGTCTTTAATAGAAGTACTTGGTTTTATAGATAAAGAAGGAGATAAGTTCGACGATCATCATATTATTAATGTGTTACTGGGACAGAATAATCAACCAGTTTCCGCATACAAGCATGATCAGCACCCGCTTTTTGGTAAGGGTAAAGAGAAAGGTCATAACTATTGGAACTCTTTAATTCGACAGGCAGAGCTGAATGGCTTTATAAAAAAGGATATCGATCAATATGGCTTGTTATTGTTAACAGAAAGTGGGAAGAAATATTTGTCAAATCCGTATGCTATTAAATTTATTTTGAATAGACCAATGGGAACGAGTGATGATACAGGAGGAGAGGAGACTGTGCAGGGAGCAGGAGTCTTGGACTCAGTTCTTTTAAGTATGTTAAAAGAGCTGCGAAAAAAACTTTCTAAACAAAAGTCATTGCCACCGTTTGTTATTTTCCAAGATCCCTCGTTGGAGGAGATGTGTACACATTACCCGATTAGTTTGGATGAATTAAAACAGATACAGGGTGTAGGTGCGGGCAAAGCAAATAAATTTGGATTACCTTTCGTCAATCTGATTAAACAATATGTTGAGGATAATGATATTGATCGAGCTCAAGATTTGGTGGTGAAAGGGACAGCAAATAGGTCGGCACTTAAAGTATCTATAATACAAAACATTGACCGTAAGATAGGCCTGGAAGATATAGCTTCCTCTAAAGGCATCAGCTACGAGAATTTATTGAAAGAGGTGGAGTCCATAGTGAATTCCGGAACAAAACTAAATATCTCTTACTTTGTGGATGAAATGATAGATAGTGACAGGCAGGATGAAGTTTATGATTACTTTAGTACTGCTGAAGTAGACTCTATTGAAGAAGCTCTGAAAGAACTTGGTGAAGAGGACTATACATACGAAGATATTCAGTTGATGCGTATTAAGTTTATTTCTGAATTGGGTAATTAAATGTATGTCTTGCAAAAATTATAGTTCGCTGTTTTTATCTCTATTAAAAAAGTTTAAACTCAAGTGAGCTTGTGACATTTGTTTATCTTTGTATTTAATTTTTAATTTACATCATGATTCAAAAATATTTACCCGGGATAAAGCACGCCGATTCAGATCAGTTTTTTCTTATGGCAGGACCATGTGCTATTGAGGGAGAAGATATGGCACTGCGTATTGCTGAACGTATTATAAAAATAACAGATAAGCTTAATATTCCTTATATTTTTAAGGGATCTTACAGAAAGGCAAATAGATCTAGGGTTGATTCATTTACGGGTATCGGTGATGAAAAAGCTTTAAAGGTACTTGAAAAAGTGGGGCAGGCTTTCGGAGTTCCGACGGTAACCGATATTCACGAAAGTCATGAAGCTGAAATAGCTGCTGCCTATGTTGATGTTTTACAAATACCAGCTTTTTTATGCAGACAGACAGAATTATTATTGGCTGCTGCTCAAACTGGTAAAGTTGTCAATATCAAGAAAGGTCAATTTTTATCAGCAGGCTCTATGCAGTTTGCAGTGGATAAAGTGAAAGAAGCAGGAAATGAAAAAGTATTTTTGACAGACCGTGGAAATACTTTTGGATATCAAGACTTAGTTGTTGACTTTAGAGGTATACCAGAAATGCGTGGATTTGATGTCCCTACAATTATGGATTGTACACACTCACTACAGCAGCCTAATCAAAACACTGGTGTTACTGGCGGACGTCCAGAGCTTATAGAAACTATCGCAAAAGCTGCCATCGCAGTGGGAGCTGATGGCTTGTTTATAGAAACACATCCAGACCCTGCCAATGCAAAATCAGATGGGGCCAATATGTTACACTTGGATCATCTTGAAGGCTTGTTAACGAAGCTGGTTAGACTGAGACAAGCAGTAATATAATGTATATAAAAAAGCCATCTTAATAATAGATGGCTTTTTTATAATTAAGCGTAAATACCTTCTTTTTTGAATTTCTTAACCAAAAGAGCGTAGACTATAGCTCTGTATTTTGATTTGTTAGATCGGCCTACCTGCTCTATAACTTCATCAATAGCTTTATCTAACTCAGGACTGTCTTTTAATCCAAGTTTCTTTATTAGAAAGTTGTCTTTAAGTCTTTGAATCTCGGCCTTGTCAGTAGCTGCAATTGTTTCAGCATCTGCTTTATAGATTGATGGACCTAGACCTTTTGTAACCTTAGTTAAAAGCTGGTCGTCAATATTTAATTTTAATTTTTTCGCTTCAGCAATGTATGCTGCTGTTTTTTCTTCTAATTTACTCATTACCTTTAATTTATAAATGTTTTGTATATTATAAAGTTAACGATTAGTTTTATGAAAAGAGGAAATATTACTGCGATTATTTATACAAAGTAGTCGTTTTTTTTCTAAAATGTAGAAGAATGTCTATCAAAGTCCATAAATTCAAGCATAATAATCATTTGATTAGGCCGGCACGTTTTAGTAAAGCATCTACAGAGGGGTTTCGCCCTCGAAAGTTTAGGTACAGCTTAGAAGGATGAATAGTTCCTCCTTTTGAAAGAATCTCTCGTTGTAGCTTTTGTGCTGTTTCCTTGTCGAATATCCCTTTCTCTTTAAAAAGCTGAAATGCATCCGCATCTAAAACTTCAGACCATTTGTAACTATAGTAGCCAGAAGAATACCCGCCATTAAATATATGGGAGAATGCGGTGCTCATTGCATTATCCTTTATGTCAGGGAACAATGTGGTCGAAGCAAAACAAGAGTTTTCGAATTCTTTAATGTTGGTAATCGATGTGGGATCTTGCGCGTGCCACCCCATATCTAGAAGTCCAAAGCTTAATTGACGTAAGGTAGACATTCCTTCCATAAAGGATGCAGACTCTCTTATCTTATTAATGTACTCCATAGGAATAGTTACTTGCGTTTCGTAATGTTTTGCAAATAATGTTAATGCTTGTTCTTCGTAGCACCAGTTTTCCATTAGTTGGCTTGGTAGTTCGACGAAGTCCCAATAGACAGAGGTGCCAGAGAGGACAGGGTATGTGCTTTCTGCTAAGATGCCATGTAGGGCATGTCCGAACTCGTGAAATAGAGTTTTTACTTCGCTAAATGTCAGTAAAGAAGGTTTGCTGTTTGTTGGGCGAGTAAAATTGCATACTATGGATACATGAGGGCGCTCTTCTACACCATTATTTATATATTGTGGTTTAAAAGAAGTCATCCATGCACCATTTCTTTTACCCTTACGAGGGAAAAAGTCTGCATAGAATACAGCAATAAGTTTTTTGTTTTGATCTCTTACTTCGTAAGTCTGAACTTCTTCATGGTATTTGTCAATATTATACACTTCTGTGAAGTGGATGTCGAATAGTTTTTCTGCTATAGTAAAAGCGCCTTGTAGTACATTCTGTAATTCAAAGTAAGGTTTTAAAATCTCATCATTTAAATTAAATTTTTCCTTTTTAAGCTTTTCACTATAATAGGCACTATCCCATTTTTCTAGGGTTGAAATACCATCAATTGTATAGGCAAAATCCCTTAATTCTTTGAATTCTTGTTCTGCGGCAGGTTTGGCTTTGATAAGTAGATCGTTTAAAAAGGATTTTACCTTATCAGGGGTCTCTGCCATACGTTGTTCTAAAACAAAGTTTGCATGCGTATTGTAGCCTAGTAATAATGCACGCTGATGGCGGAGATTAGCAATTTTTAATAAAATCTCTTCATTATTATACTTGTTGTTCTGAAAACCCTTCTTTCCAGCAGCTACGGTGAGCTCTTTCCTTAATTCTCTATTATCTGAGTAGGTGATGAAAGGAATATAGCTTGGATAGTCAAGCGTGAATATCCAACCTTTTTTACCATGTGTTTCGGCCAGTTCTTTTGCTGCTTCAATAGCCCCTTGTGGTAAACCTGATAAATCAGCTTCATTTGTGATGAGTAATTGATAGGCATTTGTTTCGGCAAGTATATTCTCGCCAAATTTCAATTTTAAAGTAGAAAGCTCACTGTCTATTTCTCGTAATTTATCTTTTTCTATATCATTGAGTAAAGCTCCATTTCTTGTGAAATTACGGTAAGATTTTTCTAAAAGGGTCTGTTGCTCGTTTGATAGAGAAAGTAAATCTTTACTATTATACACTTCTTTGACTCGTTGAAAAAGTGCGAAATTTAAGGTGATATCATTTTGTAAAGCAGATAGTTTAGGAGCAATTTCCTGGGCTATTTTGTCCAGATCGTCATTCGTCTCTGCGCTATGCAAGTTGAAAAATATATTGGATATACGGTCAAGGTGAAGGTCAGCAAATGCTAGTGCCTCAATAGTGTTTTCAAAAGTTGCTGCCTTTGTGTTATTTGCAATGGATTCTATTTTATTCTTTGTCTCTTGAATTGTCTTTTCAAATGCAGGAACGTAATCTGCAGTATTTATTTGGGAGAACGGTGCAGTATCATGCACAGTTTGAAACGGTTTGTTTAAAATACTCATGAAGTAAAATTACGAGAATTAGAGTGAATTGAGGTACAGAAAAGTTGAATTATATTGTAAAGCCATGTTTTTGAATTATCTTCTATTTTTAGAGCAGTAGTTGTGTTTTTTTTATTAATGAAATTTTGCTTAATGTTTTGCTTATATTAATTAGCACTGAATATTTTTTGTTAAATTATTGGAATGCAGCTATATTTGTCTGACTTTTAAAAATAAAAGATTAGATGAGTTTAAGCAGTTATGTAATTCAGGATCGTGAGAAAATTGATCTCAATGATATTCGATTAAGTGCACAGAATAGAGAGCAACTGGACCAACTTTTAAAAGAGAATCTGTATACAGAAAAGCTTCAAAAGTATAATCTTCCTGTTAATAATAAATTGATGCTTCACGGACCTTCAGGTTGTGGAAAAACATCGACAGCTAAGGCGATTGCTCAAAAGCTGGGTAAAAATTTATATATATTAGATTTAAGTACCATTGTTTCTTCTAGAATAGGAGAAACTGCAATTAATCTTAAAAGTGTTTTTCAAAAGGTAGCACGAGAGCGAGCAGTTCTTTTTATAGATGAATTTGACCATATAGGCAAGGCTAGGGGAGGTGATGAAAGAGAGGTGGGAGAAATGCGACGTATGGTAAATACGTTGATTCAATTAATTGATTATTTTCCTGAAAATAGCCTTCTTATAGCTGCTACAAATCATTTGGATATAGTAGATCAAGCTTTAGTGAGAAGATTTCAGATCGTACTGACTTATGAACAGCCTAGTAAAGCTGAGTTGGATAGTTTTTATGAAGAGCTTCTACTACAATTTCCTGAACAATTTAGAACCATAGATCGTGTGTATGATATTTCTTATGCAGAGACAAAAGATCATGTTTTTACAGCTGTTAAAAGAAGTATAATTGCAGATATTGAGTTACAGGGCATGTAATATAATGAAAGAAAATAAATCTAAAGCTGTACCAGCTGCATTATTGTCTATGCTGTGTGTACAATCTGGTGCATCTATAGCAAAACAACTGTTTCCTATTATAGGAGCTGCTGGTACAAGCATGATGCGTATTGGGCTGTCTGCTATTCTATTGACCATTATTAATAAACCCAAAGTTTCTGCGTTAACTTTAAAACAGTGGAAGTACAGTTTGTTTTATGGTTTGGGAATTGGAGGGATGAATCTTATATTTTACTTTGCTATACAGCGTATTCCTTTAGGTTTAGCTGTCACAGTAGAATTTGTAGGACCATTGTTATTAGCGTTGTCGTTGTCTAGAAAAGTATTAGATGTGGTATGGGCTCTATTTGCTTGTGCTGGAATAATGATGATTGTACCTTGGGATACAAATAGTGTAGATCCTATTGGTTTGTTATTGGCATTTATGGCAGGGGTGTTTTGGGCAGCTTATATTGTAATGGGCAGTAGAATATCTAAGGTAATGGATAGTAAAACAGCTGTTACTACCGGAATGTGGGTAGCTACTCTAGTCATTCTTCCTTTTGGTATTGTAGGAGGGCAGTTGGGGGCTATGGATTGGATAATTTTTGTTAAAGCACTTCTTGTGGCTGTATTGTCAAGTGCTTTACCTTATACTTTAGATATGGTGGCCCTGAAGCAGCTGCCGGCCAAGACATTTAGTGTGCTAACCAGTTTACATCCGGCCTTTGCAGCTTTATCAGGACTTATTTTTTTACAAGAACATTTAAGTTTAATACAATGGGCCTCGATCAGTTGTGTTATAATTGCTAGTCTTGGAAGTACTATCTTTGGTCAAAAATCGTAGGGTTTCCATTTTATTATTACTACATAAAAAAAAGGTTACATAAATTTCTTTAAAAGGTTTATGATTTTGTGTTTTTTGTAATAGGGAGGATATACTACGTTGGCTGGTTGTAGTTTCGACTGATACACAATTGCACGTTCGTGCGAGAAAGACTTAAAGCCGTAAATACCATGACAACTTCCCATACCACTTCCATTAATACCTCCAAATGGTAGGTTAGGGTTAGAAACATGAACGATAACATCGTTAATACAAGCGCCCCCAGAAGGGATATTCTTGAGTAAATGTTCAATAGTTTTTTTGTTTTTACTAAAGATATAGAATGCTAATGGTTTTGGTTTTTCATTTATTATTTTAATAACCTGCGATAGCTCTTTATAGGGAATAATGGGTAGTATCGGTCCGAAAATTTCTTCTTGCATAATCCTGCTATTAAGTGCTGGATTACATAAAATGGTGGGAGTAAATGTGAGTTCGCTGTCTAAGGTGCCACCCCAATATAAATCGGCCCCATTTTTAACGGCATCATCTAGTATGTCTTTTAACCGGTTGGCATGACGTTGATTAATTATACGGGCATAGTCTTGTGTGTTAATAGTCCCGTCATCATGAAAGAACATTTTCTTAGTAGCACTTTTATAGTACTTGATAAATTCCTGTAATTTATTTTGATGAACAAAGACATAATCTGGAGCTATACAGGTTTGCCCAGCATTTATAAGCTTGCCCCAAGCGATTTTGTCTGCTGCACCTTTAATATCAGTGTTTTGATCGATAATTACTGGCGATTTTCCGCCTAATTCTAAAGTAATGGACGATAAGTTTTCAGCAGCGGCTTTCATCACGATTTTGCCTATCTGGGGACTGCCGGTAAAGAATATATGATCAAAGGGAAGTTGTAACAATTGTTCTGATATGCTTTGATCACCTTCAAAGCACGCAATCTGATTTTCCTCAAAGGCAATGTCAATTATTTTTTTGATTATTTTTGATACATTGGGGCTATATTCTGAGGGCTTTATAATAACAGAATTGCCTGCAGAAATTGCAGATATAAGTGGGCTCATAGTTAACTGGAAAGGGTAATTCCAGGGAGCTATGATTAAACTACTGCCTTTTGGTTGATACTGTATAGTGCTTTTTGCAAGTAAACTTGTAATTGTTCGTTTTGCACGTTTAGGTTTCATCCAGCGCTTTGTATTTTTTAAAGCAAAATCTAATTCACTATAGATAAATAATACTTCGGTAATGGCTGACTCCATTTTGTTTTTTCGAAGATCAAGAAAAAGAGCTTCGTAAATTTCCTCTTCATAAGCTTCGATAGTGAGCTTTAGTTTCTTTAGGCTACTTATCCTTTGTTGGGCAGTACTATCACGTAGAACCAGTTTGTAGGCTTGTTGTTTTTGAAAAACCGAAGTTATTGCTGTGTTCATAGTTTATTTCATATGTGTTTAATTATTCGTGTTACTACTTTTCAATTCTTTGATCCATTGTCTAATTGTTTCTACTCCCTCCGTATGAATCAGCGTTCGGGCCAGTTCGGGCATAGCTGTACCAGCTTCTGTACTGTTCATTCGGTAAAATAGTATTGAATTATCTGGATCACCAGGTATTATATCAAAATCTAAACCTCCAGCACCGTTACCTGCAGATACGGGCATCTTACCAACTCCTAATCTTGTGAGGTCGTTCTCTTCATAATCTAAAAATAAACCTGTATTATAAGCATCTCCACCTCTCACGTGACAATGTGCACAATTGATATCTAAATATGCCCGTGCTCGCTCCTCCAGAGTATACTTTTGTACATCTGTCCAGATAGGAAGAGCTGCGATTGTGTTTAATGCAGGTAAACCTGTAATAGCACCCTTTTCGGACCACTCTACTAATTGGCTTTGGCTATGCCCTTGTCGGATGAAGTTTAGGTTTCTAGCCTTTGGACCAATCGGAATAATTGCCGATTCGTTTATGTGGCAGCGTTTGCAATCATTGGTGTTGGGGACAAGGTAGGTTGTCTTTTTTTCTTCGCCTTTGTCATCCAATAAAGTGATTGGTACTTTCGAACCACGGATATGCCTGTATGCTTCTGTCTGTTCATCGTTCCATAGATAATTCATAACTTTCCATTGATGATCTTTCGGATCCTTAGCCAATAAACGGGTTTCTATCATTATTTTTTCTCCCTTGGTGTTGATGTAGGCAAAGTTTTTAATAATTATGCTAGAGTCTGGGAAATGTAGAGGTCCCTTATCTGTAAATTCTATCGGGTTACCTTGTGGAAGATAAATAAAACGATCTTTAACAGCATAATCTGTAAATAGACTTGAAGCTAAATCATAATAAATAAGATCTTCACGTGCATTCAATTCTTTAAGTCTCCCCTTAAAGAATCCATAGTCGGATAGCTTATCTTTAAATTCAAAGTTTTGAATTTGTTCTGTTTTTTTTTCTGTTTTCTGTACGCAAGCCTGTTGTATCAGCACCATCGATATGATGCTGATCACAGAAAATAGGCTTATTATAATTTTCCTTTTCATGTTTATTTACATTGAAATGGGGCAATATTTGTGTTCGGTTTCCAATTTTCTCCTCCTTCTATATTTCGAAAGTCTGCAAAAACAAAAATGTTTTCACCGGGCTGGTCAATGCATATATTGTCCGGGTTGATTTCTGTGCCATTTGTTAAAACATTACTTGTAACTCCGTCATATAAGATAGCAGGTATTCTTTTATTAGCTCTGTTTTCATCGAGCTTATTCAGTTGCGCTTCTGTCGCTATTAGTAGTTGGCCAATGCGGTGGGTGTATGCCGGTTCAGGAAATTTTTCGCCCATAGTAATGGTATTTCCATAAATTTTTATGTTGCTAGGAATAGGGGAATATTTATCATTTATTTTTTCAGCTGCCTTATCATCGGTAGTAAAACCTGATGCAATAGTAATAGCAGAAGTGTTGTTTTCACTGATGTCATTCTGATAGATTTCTATATCAGAAGTAGAAAGTATGATGACCCCACTTCCTGGAGAGGCATTACCAACACCCCAGTATGTTCCAAAATGTCCAGAACGTGCAAAGTTTCTATGATTGTTATCATATATTTTATTGTTATATACTTTTACATTACCACCTCTCTGTGATAGATCAGGAAGATCAAATATCAAAAAACCAGCTGTGTTGTTGTAAAACTCATTATCATAAACCTCTGCATCAGTTGTGTTTTCGATCTCGCAACCAGCTACATTTTTAGAAGCTTTACTATTCCTAACGATAGCTTTCTTTGTTTGTCCTACATAAATTCCGGCATCTGAAGCTCCTTCAGCATAGCAGTTTTCTACTAAAACATTCGAGCACATGACGGGGTAAATACCATATCCACCGCTTGTTGAGTCAGCTTGGCTCCATATTGTATGAATGTTGGTGATATTTACATCATGTCCATTATTTATTTTTAACAGGTCGCCTTTTGAATCGCGTATCGTCATTGCATCAATTGTAAAGTTGTTTACATCAGTAACACGTAGACCTTCGCCTCCGGTTTCTTGTTTGGAAAAATCTAATATTGTTTTATCATATCCAGCACCTTGAAAAAGTATGTGTTTAACCTGTGCAATACTTAGATTGTCAAATTCATAATGTCCGGCCTCTAAATAGATATGTGTGCTGTCCTTTATATCTAGAAGGGCCTCTTCAATTTCGTCCTCCTGCCCGGGTTTGAAATTTAAAACAGTCGTATATACGCCTAGTTTTTCAGATTTATTTCCTGTACAGGCGAAAAAAGAAATACTCAGTAAAATGATAGCTAAAATGCCATTAATTAGTCTTCTCATGATTTTTTAGTTTTATATTCAATTTATTATAATATGTTATAGGCATAGGAAACATAATATACAGCCCCAATGAATGGGTTGGCCATACCTGTAGAATAGTATTTATTGGTAATATTTGTCCCGCCGATCCTTATGCCCGAACGTGCTTTTATAATTTTGTAACTTATTTGTGCATCGATGACAGTAGAGCTAGGAACTGTGCCTTGTGCTAAACCGCCCCAGACTTCATAATGATAGCTAGGTTTGTGGCGTAGTGCTGTACTGAAAGACCATACTTGTTTTTTACCAAAGCCACTATTGCCAAATTCCATGTTAATATGATATTTTGGTGTATTAAAGTTGCTGATTTCACCCAGTTCTTTATTCTTGTTTTTATTTTTCATGAAATCTGAGTAATAGTTGACTTTGGACATAAAGTTATGTCCTAGGTCTACATCGATACTTGCAGCGTAACCATAAGTATTAACAGATTGTCCTCCATTTACAGCTATCGTGTATTGTGTCCAATCGCCATTGGTGCGGCTCCCCAGAAAAGCAGTGGGATCATTGTTACCTGGCGAGTTTCCAACTCCAGCGTAGTCAATGAAATTTTCCCATGTTGAGTAATATCCAAGTACATCAATCATTACACGCCCCCCTAATAGAGCGGCATAACCAAGCTCAAAAGAATTAACTGACTGTGGCTTTATATCCTTATAGTCGTAAACTTTCAATATAGAAGCGTCTTTTGTTGACCTATATTCGTTTATACTGGCAATAGTATAGGGTTGATATTTATCGAACTGATAGAAGTCATTAAGAAGCATTTTAGACCCTCCGGCATCAAAGTAACCAACTTCCATCATCGTGTTTTGTAAGGATTGAATATTGTTAGGGAAGCTATATGCATTTTGGTAAGAGAAACGTAAATAATTTTGTGGAGCAACGTCTAATACTAAAGATGCTCGTGATGTAACTTTTGGCGATTTAAAGAGTGAATTTTTATCGATTCGAAAAGAGGTGTTGATGGCTAAAGCATCGTCAAATACTTTTTTACCTAGGGACACATAACCACTATATTCTTTTATGTTTATCGGTTTTATCTCATCAGGGAATAAACTACCGTTGGAGTTGAGGTGGTACAGTCTATAGTTGACACCAGCGATGACGTCCATAAATTTTACTAGATTTGAAAAGTTATATTGGGCTTCAGCATTGTACATTTTACTTCTATCTGTAAATAAGGTGCCACCTTCGGCGATACGTTTGGATGTAATTTGATTTCTATACTTAAGAAATTCTGAAGAACCTAATTCCGGGCGATCCCTATCTGCGTAAGCGCGGGCCGCTATATTAGCATCCTGCTCACTCATGCCGCCCGCAAAACTACCAATTAAAGTAGTCAGGTAATCACCATACCATCCGTTTAAAGGATTATCCGCTGGACCTTCACTTGGTCGCCAAGCTTCGTTAATAAGTTGGGCTGTCGGTCCTGCCATAATCGCCTTGCCAGAGTTTTCCTGGGTGGTATATCCTCGAACAAACCAATTGTCGCTTTTTAATTCTAAGCGGTATTGACCGATTTTAAAACCTTTCAAGTCATATCGGGTATTGTTTGTATAAACTATATCGCCCGTCCCGAATGTCCCTGAGGCAATGAACTCTATATTTGGTTTAAACTTATAACGTAGTTCCGCATTGGCTTTAAAAATTTTTGCTTTGTTATTTAAAAAACCATACTCTGGATATCCTGTTCTTGATATGTAGTAGTTGTCTTTTCCTTCAGTTAGTTGATTAGTAAAATAATCAAAGCCCGGTATTTCTTGGCTTTGTATCATACCGATCAAGTTAATCATATCCAGCATATCCTCTCGGGTTTGATCACCATACATATTGACACCTGCATAACCAGGATCTTCCATATAGTTTTTTCCGGGACCATGCTTGTTAGTCATATCGCTAGCAACCCAGTCTTTAGCCTGTGTATATTGAAGGTTCATTTTGAAAGCTAATTTTTCGTTTATTTTGCTTGCGTAACGGATAGCATAGTCGTAGTATGGTGAGGTGGAAATGGGATCGCCTTTTTTCTTACCATCGACATGATTAATACCCTGTGTTACTAATACACTTAAACCTTGATACTGGAAAGGGTTTTTACTATGCGTTACCATTGTTCCATTTAGACCACGCGAGCCATACAACGCTGAAGAGGCACCTGAAAGAAGCTCAATATTGTCTACATCAAGTTGGATAGGACCTAAAGCAGCACCTAGAGGAAAATTTAACCCTGGTGCTTGATTATCCATACCATCTACTATTTGTGTAAAGTTGGTATTACCGCTCATATTAAAACCACGTGTGGTAACACTTGTAAATCCTAAGCTGGAGACTGTAACATCTACACCTCTTAAGCCTTGCATCATATCCATGTAATTAAGCTGCGCCGAACTGGTGATATCTTTGCTGCTTAGTTGTTCTATTGTTACTGGGGACGATAATTTGTTTTGTTGCATGCGACTGGCTGAAACAACGACGGCCTGTCCTAACATAGAAGCGGGAGGAAGTTTAATCTCCAGTGGAGTTGAAGCACTGGAAACCTTTACTTCTGTTGTTTCGAACCCTATTCCTGAAAAAACAAGGGTAATCGGTAGTTGTTGGACGCTTAATTGGAAGCGTCCTCTATCATCTGAATACGTTCCGTCGGAAGTATTTTGAATCCGGATAGAAATAGCAGGAATGGCTTCACCTGTGGAATTGTTTGTAACTGTTCCCTTAATCGTTTGCTGTGCTATAAGGAGCATAGGCGATAAAAGCGATAACATAGGAATTAATAATCTGAGCTTTTTCATATTTATAGTTAGTTGAGTTATAAATCAAACTAAAATTATTTGATAAGCAATCAATAAAACCTATGGTGTGCGGCGGCATAATTTTGGGCTGCGATTCTTTTTTTCTTAAAAAGAATAAGCAACACGGGGCATTTTTTTGTAATTAGGTTTTTTTGACTCCCTTGAAAATTATACTTAACAAATATTTTGTATCTGCTAAGCTTTCTGTATAATTGATATTTGTTTCTTTTTTCAAAATGGCTTGTTGCTCTGTGTTATGTTTAAGTGCATTTGCAAAATTAATTAGAACAGAAGCCATATTTTTAGGATCGGATAATTTAATTTCGTTTTTATCTATAGCGTTTTTTAGTATATCGGTTAAAAATTCTTTTTCTCGTATCATTAATTTATCATACAGCTCAAAGAAGCGTGGAAGAAGTTTTTCTACAGACTCTATCGATACACGATTCATGTTGAGTATATTGGTGTAATAATTAAATCTAGACTCTAAGTAAAAACTTATCTGCTCTTCTATACCAAATTTTGATAAAGTTGCTTCTTGTAACATGGTAATGTAATATTCTCCTTCTCGAAGTGCTGCTTCAATAAAGATGTCTTCTTTGTTTTTATAATAATAATAAAGCGACGATTTATTTAAGCCAACTGCTTTGGATATATCTTCTAGCGTTGTTTTTTCTAAACCATATTTTTCAAAACACTCCATGGCCGCGCGCCCGATTTTTGCTTTAAATTCTTCTTTTTTACTCATAGTTTCTAGATAAAGATAATTATTGATATTTGAAATTCAAACTTTTTGATAAAAAGTTTGAATAATTTATTTTTCACTTCCTTTGTTTTAAGGAAAAAACTAAATGTTATGTTAACAAGTTGTTTGTCTGTGGTAACATTTGCTTAAAAGATCATACTACGTTAACCATTGTTTTTTTTAGCTGCAATTTCTTCTTGATTGTTTTAACTTGGTTTAAAATATCTCTAAACGTGCTTCGAATAGAAAAAATATTTTTTTATCAGGATACACTAGTAATAATAAGCTTTTCAATAATCTTCTTAAGATTTGTAATTTGTTCTTTTGTAACATTTATGTTTAATATGTCCCGTGGTATCATTTGAAAGAGTAATTTTATTTTATCATGAAGCAAGATAGAAGATTTTTTATAAAAAGTATTGGCCTTTTGGGAGCCACTTCCGTTATCGGAAAGAATGTAGTTGGAGAAGTACATGTTGAAAAGAGTGAATTTAACTTTTTAGCAACTCCTTATGTGCAGAATATGACGAGTAAGTCTGTTACTATTTGTTGTATTTTAAGTAAAAACTGTTTAGCATGGTTGGAGGTGTTAGATTCGGACGGGAAAGTATCAGAATTGGTATATGAGGTGGAAGACGGGATGCGGAATGCGAATGCAAGGCTTTATAAATTTAGAGTCGAACACAGAGGTCAGGATTTTAAGTATAGGATCGCAGCAAAAGAAGTGACACAGTTTGATCCGTACAAGATTGTTTATGCCGAAGAGATTCGATCGAACGAATATCAAACGGATTTACCATTTAACAATCATAAGGATTGTCAGGTTTTGATTTTAAATGATATTCACGAGGATGTGGATAGCTACTCTTATTTATATAATAAAAGTAGTTTGGCGAAGAAAGATTTAGTTATTTTAAATGGTGATAGCTTTCACCATGTGGTGACAGAAAGTGATTTAACTGATAAACTTTTGACGCCTATCTCGAAATTGTTTGCCGCTGAAGCACCTTTTGTTATGGTGAGAGGTAACCATGAGACAAGGGGGAAGTTATCTCGGGATTTTAAACGTTATTTTGATTATCCTACAGGTAAGTTTTACTATTCTTTTTCACTAGGATCAATTTTCTGGATAATATTAGATGGGGGGGAGGATAAGCCAGATTCGCATGAAGTATATGGAGGAACAGTAGATTACGATATGTATAGGAAAGAGCAACGTGAATGGTTGAAGCTGGTGATGAAATCTGAAGAGAAGAAAAAAGCAAAACATACTGTGGTGATTAATCATATCCCTTTTTTCCATTCAGATGATTGGCATGGTACATTACATAATAGGGAGTGTTTTCATGATGTGTTGCAGAGCAATAAGGTGGATGTTTTAATTTCTGGACATACGCATCAATATGGTTTTTATGAACCGGATAACTATCATAATTATTATGTGATTATTGGAGGAGGCCCTAAGGAGGGGAAAAGAACATTAGTTGATGTTAAATCAGCGGGCGCCAAATTAGACATTACGCTTATGCGTGATGATGGTGAAGTTATTGGTCGGGTGAAGAAAGGTTAAGTATTAAAAATAGATTTATGTTTCATAGAAACTAATTAAAACAAGCCCTGCTCTAAAAGCAGGGCTTGTTTTAATTAGTTGGTTAAGATAATCTTTTCTCCTTTTTTTAAGATTACAGAATATATATGGTTGTTTTTTGTCAGTGAATGAGTGTTGTTTTTAATTTTTAATGTGCCCTCATAACGAATGTTAAAGGTTGCATTTGTTTCTGAAATAACTTCTATATCGTTTAATAAACCGTTACGCAATGAAGCACTCAATAAAAAGCCACCTTCTGCTCTTAAGTCTTTAAATGATACATTTTTCCATGAAGACGGAAGTGCAGGAAAGATCTCTATATAACCTTTTTTACTTTGTAGTAATAATTCGTGTACTCCTTGAGCGAAAGCGAAATTTCCTTCTAATGTAAAAGGTCTATAGGTAAAGCTCGAGTACTGACCGCCTTTTTGATCACCGTTTATGTGGAAAGAGTTGATTGAACAAAAGTTAGTGGCAAATTTCTGTAAATTAGAAACAGCTTCTTCCCCTTCTTTTGCTCGTGCATGCATGGAGGCTATCCATGAAAAAGAATATCCTACCCAAGCTTTGGTGCCTAATTTCTCTAGGTGGCGCAATGAGTTTTTGATAACTGGTTTATCTTCTTTATTGTTAATATCTAATTGGCCTAATGGGTAGATAGCCATATAAGGGGACATGTGACGATGGGAGTGCTCCATACTTTGATCTAGGGAGACAAGCATACCTGTTTCATTTATTGCATAACCGGGTAGTTCGTTTTTAAGTTTAAGCCAATGTGCAGCTTTCTCTTTTTTAGAGAGTGCATCATTGACTTCGGCTGCAGCATCGAAAATAAAGTGAGCAAGTGCTAAGTCAAAGTTGGTCCAGTTTTTAAACCATGCGGTGATGTTGTTATCATTATATTCGGGACTAGCGCTTAGAGGTAAATAACGTTTTCCATCGGGCTTAGTAAATGTAATGTTTTCTAAGAAAGTAGCGGCTTCAGTTATGTAAGGATATGCTTGTTCTTTTAAGAACTTATAATCCATACTGTATTTCCATTGCCAATAAAAATGATGTGCAGTCCAAGCACTAACAGTTGGAGACAAGGCATATTGAATCCAGCCGCCCATTGGAAACCCATTTAATGTAAGTACTCCTGGGATATTCAAACCATCGACACCAAAGTATTTTTTTGTGTATTTTTTATTTTCGGGTCTGATTTTCCACAACCAATCTGTAAATGTTTTTGCTTCTTCCAAGCGGTTGCCTGAGTATGTTGGCCAATAGCTCAATTGTGTGTTTAGGTCATTGTGAAAATCACCTTTCCACGGAGGTAACCCGCCATTGTCAGCAGTCCATACTGCCTGTAGGGTTATTGCCGGCGCACCGTTTCGTGCTACTGATCCTAGTTTATACATTTCTAGGTAATATTGCCTTTCCAAAATGTTATCAGGGATATTAATAGTTGATTTTGACCAATAGTTTTCCCACCATTTTTTATGACTTTCATGTAATGCGCTTACACCCTGGCCTTGATCTGTCAATTTAGTTTTTATACGAGCTTTCTTATTGTTAGAAATGGTCCAGGTACCAATCAATTTTGTTTCAGAGATTTGATTCCATTCAAGAAGAACTTCATAAAACCTACCATCATAAGTCGGTTGATGTAATATTTGTCTATAATTGTTTGTGTTTAATGTTCCTTGGGCGTAACCTAGACGGGTCAAGCTTGCACCATTAACTACACTAACTGATTTTAGATCGGCTTCGTTCGATTGATAGATATGTGGTAATAATGTCGGGGTGATAGTCTTTAAATCTTTTCCTGTGATTTCAAAATAACCAACAGGTTCAGTTGCATGTATATAACTTACAAAAGTATTTCCATTCGTGAATTTTATGGTGTTTATGGCTGTTTTTATATCAAGCGTATTTGAACTTACTACACCAAGCTCGCTAAGTTTAAAGGATAAGGCAGCAGCAGGAAGTTTAGTGGGGTAAGGAAAGTCCCCATATGGATTATCTCCCCATTGTTGTACTTTATTGTAGGTGTTGTTATGTACTTGTTCTTGCACCCATTTAAAATTGTGTTGTTCAATCTGAAAGGCTTTTCTTTCATCCCAGAGGTCAGCTCGGTCTAACGATAGGCGAAGATTGTCATCTTTATTCCAAATAAGTGCCCCCATAATTCCATTGCCTATAGGCATTGCTTCGTCCCATTGTGTGGCTAGTTGTTTAAAATGAAGATTATGCTGCTCTTTTGGCTGTGCGTATATCAAATTGATACCCATAAAGTAGCAAATTATAAAATGAAATTTTCTCATATATGTAAAATCTTGTTTTCTTATTTGTAGCATTGTATGCTCATAGGTATTATAGTTCGTTACCATGAACAATTATGTATGTGCTTGTTTTTTTTAAAAATACTATACTAAGACCTTATAGCAGCTAATGGTATCGTACAGGTACAAACATATTGAAAAAGGGTAAATGGTAATGAGTCTTTTTTAACTCTTTATGATAGAATATTGTCGCAGTATTACCACAAGTTTCGTTATTATTTTGTAAATATATTTTGTTTTATTCTGAGGATAAAGATGATGTTTTCCGAAACTCTATGGGGGTTTTTCCTGTTATCTCTTTGAATTTTTTATGAAAGCTTACAAAATTTTGAAAACCGCAATCAAAAGCGATGTTTTTGATTAGTTTTTCTGTGTTTTTGAGGAGTTTGCAGGCTTCATTGATACGTATTTCATTGACAAATTGAACTAGTGTTTTTCCTGTTTTTTGCTTGAAATAACGACAGAAAGAGTTGGAGGTCATGTCCGCTAAGTGTGAAATATCCTGTAATAATATTTGTGATTTATAATGAAGTCTTATATATTCTATAATTTTGTTCATTCGCAAATGATCATGTTCTTGCTGTGGGTTGCTATATTCTTTACTTACCAAAGTGTTATAGGGAATCGTGTAATGAATGGCATTCAATATATTTAACAGCTCTATGAGCTGTTTTAATGGGGCTTGGTGAATAATAGTGTTGAAAAAAGCAGTCAAATCGTTGTTTTTTGGTGAAAAACTCAACGCCTTTTGTGCTATTTGGAAAATTTTTCTAATGGGTGTCGCTTCCTGACTTTGTAAAAAGTCTGTACCTATAAAGTCTGCGCGAAAATGTAAAACTATTATTTCTGCAATTTCAGTAGGGCTGGCTCCAGTAAACTCGTCGTCAAAAAACCAATAGTGTGGCGTGTTTGCACCTATCAAAACAATATAACCATCTGTGAAATGTTGAATATGGTCTCCAACGAAAAAAGTTCCTCTTCCTTTTTTGATATAAATGAATTCTAATTCTTCATGATAATGCCATAAATTATTGTTTTGTGGTCGATTATCGTGCCTTATCGAAAGTGAATATTTAGTTTTCTGAGTATGGTTTAGACGTTGTATGTACACTGCTGTAGATTCTATATCATTTATTAAATGAGTAAAAATAGCTTATTTTTGGTAAAATAGTGTATGTCTTGGGTAAAATAGCTTAATGTTGGTGCTTCTAATTCTATTAGTTTTACAAAAAAATCAATAAATTGAAGTTATGACACAAGTGAAGAAATATAGCTTAGCTATTATACTGGTTACCTCACTCTTTTTCTTTTGGGGATTTATTAATAATTTAAATCCTATACTGATACCACATTTACGGAATGCATTTAGTTTGTCGCATTTTGAAGCCTCATTGGTTGATTCTGCTGTCTACATCGCTTATTTTGTGTTGGCTATACCGGCAGGGGTAATGATGAAAAAGTTTGGTTATAAGGTTAGTATAATTGTAGGCTTGCTTTTTTTTGCATTAGGCTGTTTCTTGTTTATTCCTGCGGCTAATCATGTAAGTTATGCATTTTTTCTTGTAGCCTTATTTGTTATTGCTTGTGGTTTATCTATTTTAGAAACTGCTGCTAATCCATATATTACTGTTATTGGTGATGCTGAGGGAGCTACACAGCGATTAAATTTTGCTCAATCGTTTAATGGCTTAGCAGCTTTTGTTGCTCCGATTATTGGTGGTAAATATATTTTGACTGAGACTCCAAAATCGGCTGATGAAATTGCTCTTTTAAGCGAGGAAGCTCGTAATGTATATATTCAAACTGAAACTGCTTCTGTGAAGGGGCCTTATTTGATTTTAGGCATTTTGATTCTTTTGGTTACTGCTATTTTTTTGATTACTAAGTTACCTGATGTCAAGCAAAGTGAAAAAGAAGAAAAAAGTGGGGTGTTTTCTGCATTAAAATTTAAAAATGTCAGGTGGGCAGTTTTAGCCCAGTTTTTTTATGTCGGGGCACAGGTATGTATTCTTAGTTTTTTAGTAATGTTTGCTGCAGATGTAGCGGGAGTAGCGCCGTCGCAGGCTAAATACTATGCAGGTATTGCTGGTTTGGCTTTTATGTTGGGGCGTTTTATAGGTACATTCTTTATGCGATACATAGCACCTTTAAGACTTCTTTTTATCTATTCACTCATTACTATTTTATTAACGTTTATTGTTATCTATGGTAACGGGGTTATTACTTTGTATGCGATGATAGGTATTGCTTTTTTCATGTCAATTATGTTTCCTACTATTTTTGCTGTTGGTGTTGAAGGGGTAGGGGAAAATACACAGTCGGCATCTAGTTTAATTGTTATGTCTATTGTTGGGGGAGCTGTTATTCCTCCGTTTGTAGGTATAATATCTGATTCTATTGGTAGTTTACAATTAGCGTATTATGTTATTTTAATCTGTTTCGCAGTTGTGATGTTATTTGCACTGATTAATATGAATAAGGGTTCGAATAAAGAGTTAAATTAATAATAATGAAGAGATATATTTTAGCATTGGACTTGGTAAACGATCCCAAGCTTATAGCAGAGTATGATAGTATACATCAGCGTGTTTCTAAAGAAATAAAAGAGTCTATAACTTCTGCTGGTATAGAAGTAATGGATATATATCGGTTTGGTAATAGACTTTTTATGCTTATGGAGGTTAATGAAACATTTAGCTTTGAACGCAAAGATAAGATGGATGCGGAAAATCAAAAAGTACAGGAGTGGGAACGCCTAATGTGGGGCTTTCAACAAGCAATTCCCGGTGCTAAAGAAGGAGAAAAGTGGGTAGTTATGGATAAAATATTTGAATTGTAATAATGGATAAAGAACGTTTGTCATACTTACAGATCCATCCGAAGGATAATTTGTTGGTTGCTTTAAAAGATCTGTCAGCAGGTTTTGTTGTCGACTTTAATAATGAGAAGATTCGATTAGAAACTGCTGTGGCAGCTAAACATAAATTTACGATTAACAGCATGCAAAAAGATACTGAAGTATTTATGTATGGTGTATTGGTCGGTAGAATGAATCAGGATGTCAAAGCGGGTGAGTTAATTACGACTGATAACTTGAGGCATGCTTCGGAGGATTTTAAAATGGGTGAACGCAAATTAACGTGGACTAAACCTAATGTGTCTGCTTTTTTAGGCAGAACTTTCGATGGTTATCACCGTAGTAATGGAGCGGTAGGGACAGCTAATCATTGGCTGGTAATACCGCTTGTTTTTTGTGAAAACAGAAATGTGTTGACTCTTAAAGAAGCGCTAGAGGATAAGTTAGGTTATGTAGTAGAATCGAAAAACTATACGGCAGAGGTGGATGAGATGATAAAACGCTATAAAAATGGTGCATCTGTCGAAGAGTTATTGTCTATTGACCTATCGTCTTCTAAAAGAACTAAAAAAGAGGCGAAGTTATTTAGTAATGTTGACGGAGTTAAATTTTTGAACCATGACATGGGGTGTGGTGGCACTCGGTTGGACTCTGATTCTCTTTGTGGGCTATTAGCTGGTTATATAACCCATCCTAACGTAGCTGGAGCGACTGTTTTGAGCTTAGGTTGTCAACATGCACAGGCATCTATTTTGCGAGAAGAAATTGCCAAAAGGGACCCAAAGTTTGATAAGCCTTTATATATTTTTGAGCAGCAATTAGAAGGAACGGAAGAGGAGTTAATGCATAAAGCACTTAAAGCTACATTTACGGGTTTGGTTGAAGCTAATAAGCATGAGCGCAAACCAGCGGGTTTGGATAAATTATGTGTAGGCTTGGAGTGTGGGGGTTCGGATGGATTTTCGGGAATTTCAGCAAACCCTGCTCTCGGTTTTTTCTCTGACATGCTCGTTACTCTGGGTGGTTCAGTGATTCTTTCTGAGTTTCCAGAGTTGTGTGGTGTCGAACAAGAACTTAGCGACCGTTGTATTGACGAAGAAACTGCAGCAAAATTTATGGAGCTGATGAAAACCTATAATGCCAAGGCAGAGGCTGATGGTTCAGGTTTTTACATGAACCCTTCGCCCGGTAATATTCGTGATGGTTTAATAACGGATGCAATTAAGTCAGCAGGAGCAGCAAAAAAAGGAGGAACTTCGCCGGTACAAGCAGTTATTGATTACCCAGGACTTGCAAATGGTCCGGGCTTGAATTTGTTGTGTACCCCAGGTAATGATGTGGAAAGTACCACTGCCGAAGTAGGTGCAGGAGCGAATATAGTTTTGTTTACAACTGGTTTGGGAACACCAACAGGTAACCCGATAGCGCCTGTTCTCAAGCTTTCTTCTAATACTAAAGTGTATAATAAAATGTCAGATGTTATTGATATTAATTGTGGACCTATCATTGATGGTGAAGAAACAATTGAGGAAACTGCACATCGCATTTTCAATTACGTAATCCAAGTGGCTAGTGGTAAAGTTATAGCTAAGGCGGTACAGTTAGGGCAAGATGATTTTATCCCTTGGCGAAGAGGTGTTTCTTTGTAGAATGCTTCTTAAATAAAATCAAGACGTAAAATATTTAGAATAAATAGTATATTGAAAATATATTTGATTTAGAGAGATGTTAAAATTAGAAAATAAAATTGCTATTGTGACAGGAGGAAGTAGTGGGATAGGTTTAGCTATTTCAATGCTTTTCGCTGAAAATGGTGCATATGTTCATATTTTTGATTTAAATGCAACAGCGGGTGTAGAGGCTGTCAATTCTATTGAGTCTGCTGGTGGTAAAGCGAAGTTTCATTCGTGTAATGTTGCAGATCAATTAGCTGTATCAGCTATAGTAAATGAAATAGGTAAAGTTGATGTTTTAGTTAATAATGCTGGTATTGCCCACGTAGGTAATTTGGAGAATTGTAGCGAGGCTGATTTTGATAAAGTTTACCAGGTTAATGTCAAAGGAGCATACAATATTTTGCATGCTGTTGTGCCTAAAATGAAAGAGAACGGTGGTGGAGCGATTCTTAATTTGGCTTCAATAGCTTCTATTGTTGGAATTGCTGATCGGTTTGCTTATTCTATGAGCAAGGGAGCGATATATGCAATGAATTTGTCGATAGCAAGAGATTATATGAAAGATAATATACGGAGTAACTCTATTTCGCCTGCGCGTGTGCACACACCGTTTGTTGATGGGTTTATAGCTAAGAATTATCCTGGTAAAGAAACAGAGATGTTTGAAAAACTATCTGCTTCACAACCGATTGGAAGGATGGCGAAACCAACTGAAATAGCTAAGTTGGCTTTGTTCTTATGTTCCGATGATGCAGCCTTTATCACAGGGAATGATTATCCGATTGATGGAGGATTTATTAAACTGAATAATTAACTTTTTTAGTTTTGAAATGTTTAAGTCTACTGCTAATTATCAGTTAGGTCTTTTTTGATGTTTCATTTTTTTATTAAAAACAACTCGAGCTTGCGAGCTCATAAAATATTTATATAGATATGAAATTAATATGTTTCGGTGATTTAGGAAAAGAGAAGATAGGTATACACATTAATGGTGTAAATTATGATGTTACTGCTTTTGGTGGTGATTATGATGAGAGTTTCTTTGGAACTAATGGGGTAGCTAGATTAGCTGATTTTGTGAAAGAGAATGAAGGGAAACTACCTAAAGTTGATGAAAATGAGCGTATAGGAGCCCCTTTTGCAAGACCTTCTAAGATTGTATGTATTGGTTTAAATTATAAAGATCATGCGGAAGAAACAGGTGCTAAGATACCTGATGAACCTATTATTTTTATGAAATCTACTACAGCGTTAGTTGGCCCATTTGATAATATCATGATACCAAAGAATTCTGCAAAGACAGATTGGGAAGTTGAGTTTGGTATAGTGGTTGGGAAAACAGCTAGTTATGTTGATGAAAGTGAGGCGTTAGATTATGTGGCAGGTTATGTTTTGCATAACGATGTTTCGGAACGTGAATTTCAAATTGAAAGAGGTGGGACGTGGGATAAAGGGAAGGGATGTGATACGTTTGCACCTATGGGGCCATACATGACAACCACTGATGAAATTCCTGATATTAATAACGTTCGTCTTTGGCTTAAAGTTAATGGAAAAGTGTATCAAGATGGCAATACAAGTAATTTAATATTCTCCGTACCTCATATTGTATCGTATGTGTCTCAATTTATGACATTGTTACCAGGAGACATTATTTCTACGGGAACACCCGCAGGCGTTGGTTTAGGATTTAATCCGCCAATTTATTTACAGCCAGGAGACATTATTGAGCTAGGTGCTGATTATTTGGGAGAATCCCGTCAGGAGGTAGTAGCTTATTCTAAAAAATAGTGTGATATGATGCGTATTGATTCTCATCAACATTTTTGGATTTTTGATAAAGAGAGAGACTCCTGGATCAATGATGAAATGCAAGTGATTCAACGAAATTTTATGCCTACTGATTTAGCTCCACTCTTAAGAGAAAGTGATATCGATGGAGTTGTAGCAGTACAGGCTAGTCAATCTGACGAAGAGACTCAATTTTTAATTGATCTTTCGACCGTTTACGCTATGATCAAAGGGATTGTGGGGTGGATTGACTTGCAAGCTGATGATATAGAAGAAAAGCTTAAACGGTATAAGGATGTTAAGGTTGTTAAAGGATTTAGACATATTGTGGAAGGGGAGAAAGATCCTGATTTTTTGATTCAATCTGCGTTTTTGAACGGGCTCGAAAAATTGACGGAAAATGGATATACCTACGATTTGCTGATCCGCCCTAGACATTACGCCAGTACTTTAGCTTGTGTGAAAGCTAATCCTGATCAGGTTTTCATACTTGATCATATGGCGAAGCCTTCTATTAAAACAAAGGAATTTGATGAGTGGGCAGTCTTTATTAGTCAGTTATCATCTTTTACAAATGTAAACTGTAAAATTTCTGGTTTGGTTACAGAAGCAGATTGGGACTCCTGGAAAAAAGAAGATTATGTGATGTATGTAGATCATGTTCTAGCAAGTTTCGGTATAGATCGGGTAATGTACGGTTCAGACTGGCCTGTCTGCTTATTGGCTAGCTCGTACGATGAATGGGTTAATCTGATTGAAAGCTTGACAGAACAATTATCTGTTGATGAAAAAAAAGCATTCTTTGGAGGGAATGCGGCACGTATTTATAAATTATAATAAAGAATAATGAACTTAAACCTTAAAGATAAAGTTTTTATAGTTACAGGAGGTGCTAAAGGGATTGGTAAGGCCATAGTTCTAGCCCTAGCTAATGAAGGAGCAATTCCAGTCATTATTGGACGCAATAGCAAAGATAATAGGGAAGTCGAGATAGAGATAGAAAATATGAGGGGTACTTGTTTCTCTGTAGAAGCTGAATTGTCTAAACCCGAAGATTGTGAGAATGCAGTAAAGCTTGCTTTAAATAAATTCGGACGTATTGATGGTTTGGTGAATAATGCAGGACATAATGATGGGGTAGGCTTGATGAGTGGTAATTATGAGAAGTTTGTTGAATCACTGCATAAAAACTTAATTCATTATTATTTAATGGCTCATTACGCGATTGATGCTCTAAAAGATAGTAGAGGGGCGATTTTGAATATTAGTTCGAAAACAGCTGAAACAGGGCAGGGAAATACTTCTGCTTATGCTGCATCTAACGGTGGTAGAAATGCTTTAACTCGTGAATGGGCCGTTGAATTACTTCCTTTTGAAATTCGTGTGAACGCTATTGTTGTTGCTGAGTGCTCAACGCCACAATATGATAAATGGATCGAGACACTAGAAAATCCTAAAGAGACATTGGAAAAAATAACTAATAGAATACCGCTGGGAAATCGTATGACAACAGCCGAAGAAATTGCCAATACAGCAGTTTTTCTTCTTTCAGATGCATCCAGTCATACAACAGGTCAATTAGTTTATGTTGATGGTGGTTATGTTCACCTAGATAGAGCCTTGATAAAGGAATAAGTTGGTGTTCTTTGAATCTATAAGATAAAAAGGCTACTGTAATTGTATAACAGTAGCCTTTTTGATATATCGTTGGTAGTATTGAATTAGGTTCGGAATATTTTTTTTTCTTCGAAAGGTTCAATATGTACAAAAACATTTCCAATGTCATCTAGCTGAGCTATTAAGAAGTCTTTAAGGTCATGAGCTATTTGATGTCCCTCTCTTACTGTTAAATTAGCGTCAACTACTGCATGTAAATCAATTTGGTATTGCATTCCTATTTTTCTAATATAACATTTTTCTATTAATTGTACGCCAGTTACTTGTAAAGATTTTAATCGGACTTCTTCCTCTAGATCTTCATAAAGGTGCTCATCCATAATTTCGGCGAGTGCTGGTCTAAAAATTCCGTAGCAATTGTAGATAATAAGACAGGACGCTAGTAAGGCAGCCCAGTCATCAGCACTTTCATAGCCTTCACCGGCAAATAAAGCTATAGAAATGCCAATGAAAGCAGCTATTGAAGTTATGGCGTCGCTGCGATGGTGCCAGGCATCGGCTTTTAAAGAGGTGCTGTTTAGTTGTTTACTTTTTTTTATTATGATCCGAAATGAAATTTCTTTCCATACAATAATAGCTGCCAATACGATTAGCGTCCAGGGTTTCGGTAGCTCATGAGGCGTTTGTATATTATGTATACTCTCTTTTGCAATAACAAAAGCAGATATAATTAAGAATATAACGACGATAAAAGTAATTAATGGCTCAATCCGGCCATGCCCATAAGGGTGTGTATCATCTGCAGGCCGACTCGAATACTTTAATCCTAGTAGAACTAAAAAAGAAGAAAAAATATCGGCAGTCGATTCAATAGCATCAGCTATTAAAGCATAAGAGTTACCGAGTATTCCTGCAAGCCATTTAACGAGAGCTAGAAGAAAATTAGTTAGTATACTAAAGTACGTTGTTCGTATTGCAGACTTACCTTTCGACATGCTTTTTTAACAAATATATTAATTTTATCTTAGCTAAGCATTAATTCAGATTGAAATAGTATTGAAGTTTGTTTGCTATTTCTCGTTTGCATTATTAATACTATTGTCTTTTAATAAAAGGTAATGGGAATGTATGATGTTTAGATAAAAAACCTTTTCTTTACAGCATAATAGATTTTAAATCTAATTTAATACAAATATAAACCTCATATGGAGAATATTATTAAAACTATTTCAAATATCGTTTGGAGTGATTTTTTCGTTTATTTATGTTTAATAACTGGCTTATACTTTTCAATCCGTACCGGTTTTTTGCAAGTAAGATATATTAAGCATATGTGTCGCTTGCTTTTTACGAAAAGCAATTCGAATGTTGGCATCTCTTCGTTCCAGGCTTTTGCTCTAGCTATATCAGGACGAGTTGGAACAGGAAATATTGTTGGGGTTGCAACAGCAATATATATGGGTGGCCCTGGAGCGGTATTTTGGATGTGGGCAATTGCGTTTCTAGGTTCTGCTTCTGCTTTTATTGAAGCTACTTTAGGACAGGTGTATAAACAAGAGGTGAATGGACAATATCGGGGAGGGCCAGCGTATTATATAGAGAAAGGCCTGGGAATTAAATGGTATGCTCTGTTATTTGCTATTGTAACTATTATCAGTACGGGTTTGTTTTTACCAGGTGTGCAGAGTAATGCTATTAACGGGACAATGATGAATGCCTTTGGGTTGAAAAATGAAGTGGTAGAATTATTCGGCTTATCCCTTTCTATAAGTTGGGTGGGGCTGCTTGTTATTGCTTTGTTAGTGGTTATTATTATTGGTGGAGTTAAGCGATTGGGACAAACCTCGGAGCTTATAGTGCCTTTTATGGCTGGTGCTTACATTTTAATGGCTCTTGTTATTATAGGAGTAAATTATACAGAAATTCCTGCTGTTTTTCGGCTTATCTTTTCATCTGCATTTAGCATGGATGCTACTTTTGGAGGTATAGTCGGAACAGCTATTGCTTGGGGTGTAAAAAGGGGGATTTACTCTAATGAGGCTGGGCAAGGTACAGCTCCTCATGCGGCGGCGGCGGCAGATGTAAAACACCCTGCACAACAGGGTTTAGTGCAGGCTTTTTCAGTGTATGTAGATACTTTATTTGTTTGTACCGCGACTGCATTCATGATACTTTTTTCAGGAGCTTATAATACCGGTGCTACTTTTGATGGTACGGGTAAGGCTTTGAGTTTTGTTGTTGAATATATACCAGGGATTGAGGCCGATGGCTTTACACAGACTGCAATTGCGCATCATTTTCCGAAAATTGGTAAGCAATTTGTTGCTATTGCTCTGTTTTTCTTTGCTTTTACAACTGTTATGGCATATTATTATTATGCTGAAACTAATATTGCTTATATCTTTAAAAAGGGGAATACAAAGTTTGTTATTTGGATACTTCGCATAGGCTTTTTATCTGCGACTTATTTCGGAACGGTAAAGACGGCAGATCTGGCTTGGAATATGGGGGATATAGGTGTTGGTTTAATGGCATGGGTAAATATTATAGCGATATTGTTGATGAGTAGAACGGGGCTTAAGGTATGGAACGACTATAAGAAACAACGGAAAATGGGGATAAAAGAGCCGGTATTTAACCCTAAGGAATTGGGAATAAAAAATGCAGACTTTTGGGAGGCAAAAATTAATGAGAACAAAAATAGTTAATGAATATATGCTTTATTTTATTGCTGAGAGCAAAAGAAAGTATATTCAGCCCGTTCAAACAACGGGCTGAAGTATTTGCTATAAAGTAATTTTCAACTTTTATATTACCGTAATTGTTCCATAAGATTGTTAAACTCTTCACGTAGTTTGTTTAATTCTATTTCCAAGACTTCTACACGAGCTTCTAAAGTTTCTATGTAGTCATCTTTGTTTGTGCTAGCGTAGGGTAAAGTCTCATAGTCATCTTCATTGATATCGCCCAATAAATGAATGAAACGAACTTCTTTTTGACCAGGTTTTTTAGACAATTGTTTGACAAATGGGGGAGTACTTTCCATTAATCTATTGATTACCTGCTGAACTTCTTCAATGCTTTCAAAGTCGAAAAGACGACCTGCATTATTATTGATTTCTCCTGGAGTAAGCGGACCTCTTAAAATCAATAAACAAAGAACGGCGAGGTCCTGTGGTATAAGTGGATACTGTATAGCTAGATTATGTTTATATTTCGTAACTCTGCTACCTCCACCAATAGCTGTAGATGTTAGCCCTCTTTTTCTAAGTTTATCCAATGCATCCAATATTATATTTTCGTCATACGAAACTACTGGTTTACGAGATGTTTTTTGATTGCATGCCGTCATTAAAGCATTTAGGGTTAAGGGGTAGTATTCTGGGGTGGTTTTAGATTTTTCCAATAAAGATCCTAAGACACGAAGTTCTTGTGCACTTAAAATTGGTAAGTTACTTATTTCTTCCATTTTTATATTTTTTGATCTATTAGTTTCGAAGATATGAATTGTTGGGTTTGTAAGCAATATTAAATATATCGAAATATATGCAGAATAATAATGTACTTCTAATAAATAAAGTTAATGCTTTTAGAGTTGATTTTTTTCCTTAGATGTATCAGGAAGTTGTTTTAACCTTTCTCGCAAGATCATTTCTGTCGATAAGAATGCGTAGTTTTGTATAAAAACTATTTTTCGTGTTAAAAATTGCATTTCATCCCGCATATATTCACCCTGTCAGAGATGGACATCGATTTCCGATGGAGAAGTATGAGTTAATCCCCGCTCAGCTTTTATATGAAGGTGTTGTAGAAAAAAGAAATTTTTATACTCCTGATTTGGGTAAAAAAGAAGATATTTTGTTGGCACACGATGAGCAATATGTAAATGCTATATTTGATCTTACATTAGATCCTAAAATGATAAGACGTATTGGATTTCCCTTATCAAGAGCATTAGTTGACAGAGAAAGATATTTAGTTGATGGTACCATAAAAGGATGTTTGTTTGCACGAAAACATGGAGTTGCTTTCAATGTGGCTGGGGGGACGCATCATGCAGGATCTAATTATGGAGAAGGCTTTTGTTTGTTCAATGATCAGGCGATTGCGAGTTGTTATTTGTTGAAAAATAATTTAGCTAGTCGAATTCTTATTATTGATTTAGATGTACATCAAGGCAACGGCACAGCAGAGATCTTTAAGAATACTTCTTCAGTATTTACATTATCGATGCATGGCGCTAAAAACTATCCATTCATAAAAGAAATTTCTGATCTTGATGTGGCCTTACCTGACGACACTGAGAATGAGGAATATCTTTTTCTTTTGAAAAAAACATTGGAGGATGTTTTTCAAAAGTTTAGGCCTGATTTTGTGTTTTACCAAGCAGGTGTTGATGTTCTAGAGTCTGATAAATTAGGAAGACTTAAGTTAACAGCTGCGGGCTGCTCTGAGCGTGATAAGTTAGTTTTTAACTTTTGTTTTAATGAGGATATACCTGTGCAAGTGAGTATGGGCGGAGGCTATTCTGTTCATATCAAAGATATTGTAAATGCACATGTAGCCACTTTTAAAACAGCTATCGAAATATTTTCAATCTCTTGATTAGGACATGAGTTGATTGAACCCATCTCTTGTTATTCGCATGTTGAGCGTAGTCCAAATCTCATTACCTATCTGTGTTTTTTTTGTCTTTTGAGGTATAATTTTAAAACCTACTTTTTTGTAGCATTCAATCGCTACAGTATTCCATTCATATACATTTAAATCTACAATTTCTTTATCCCAATTTGCAAAAGCTTTATGTAATAGCATGCTTATAAATTTTTTACCTATACCTTTATTTCTAAGTTTATTATTTCCAATAATTACCTGACCTATTCGAATTGTTTCTGGAGTAATAAGTAATTCTGCATGGCCAATAGTGGCTTTTGTATGTATTTCAATTAGTTTGTAGGGGAAACGGTTTGTATCACTATAAAAATGATCTAGTTGAAGGCGATTAACTGGATATGTTAGTCTATTCCCTGCGAATTGTGCCAAAAATCTAGAATCGGTAATCCAGCTGATAAATAAACTATAGTCCGATCGTGTAAATGGCAGAAGTTTTAAGCTTATTATGTTTGACAAAATTTTAAATAGTATGTTAATTGCTAAAATTAATTATCTTTTTTGTTTTTTACTCTTTTTTGTGATTCTACTTTATGTCGTCTTTTTTTGATTAATTTGCAAGTTCATTTTACAGACTAATTTCTATTATTTAAATATGTTTTTTCATCAGGACGCTACATTTGAGCAACTTTCTATACACCGTGTAGGAAATAAATCTCAGGATGAGTTTTATGTTTTATCGGATAATTCTATAGACTTATCACAAGATGAAGTTTTGCCGGATTTACTCATGCAATATTTTATGAAGCCGTTTGCGAAAGCAAATGAGGTCTATCGCTTTTATCATCCCAATGAAGATTTACAACTTAATGAGATTTATTATTTTGTCAAGCAATGCTTTGATCATAAGATTTCATTTCATGATATGTCTCAACAAGTAGCTAAGCATTTGTATGAAGTGTGTGAACACCCACGAATAAAGGGAGGAGAGCTGTATGTCGTGTCGTTGAATAATGTGAAGATGGAAGGAGAGGAGCGACAAGCGATTGGTCTATTTAAGTCCGAAAATAAAGAGGCGTACCTAAAAGTATATTTAGAGGGGGGAGGTTTTGGCTTAGATTATGAACAAGAAGCTATAAATATCAATAAACTAGATAAAGGGGTTGTAATTGTTAATTGTGAAGAGGAAGAAGGGTACAAAGTATTGGTAGTTGATCAAACAAATCAGTCGGATGCTGTATATTGGAAAGACGATTTTTTAAAGGTAAAGACTCGGAATGATAATTTTCAACAAACGGGGAATCTGATGAAAGTTTATAAAAACTTTGTTGCTGAAAAATTAGATGATGTATTTGAGTTGGAGACTGCGGATAAAATTGATTTATTAAACAGGTCAATGGACTATTTTAAAACTAAGGAGACTTTTGATCAAGAAGAGTTTAATGAAGAGGTTTTGGGGAACCCACAAGCTGTTTCTTTGTTTAAAGAATATCAACAAAATTTTGAAGAAGAGTTTGATAGTCCGTTCCAAGCTAATTTTGAGATCGCTGGATCGGCAGTTAAGAAAATGGCTTCTTCTTATAAATCGGTAGTAAAATTGGATAAAAATTTTCATATCTATATACATGGTAAAAGGGATTTTGTAGAGACAGGTTATGATGAAGAAAGAGGAATGAATTTTTATAAACTTTATTTTGAGAATGAAAGTTAGAAAAAGATAAAATGAGAAAGCAGGTTGTCATTTTATTTATACTGTTGCTTCTTGTTTGGGGGCTTTCTATCATAAAAAGTTATTCTTTTATAATAGAAAACTATTATAGTAGAGCTTTTTATCCATTCTTATCTCATTTTTTTAAATTTTTGTTTCAATGGGTGCCTTTTAGTGTGGGGGATGTGTTTTATCTCGTAACAATTGTTTTTTACCTAATATTAGGAGCACTTCTTTTTATCAACTTATTGAAAAAGAATGGACGCAAGGCCGCAAGTATCTTATTGAAATTAGTAAACTTGGGGCTAGGTCTTTATGTTTTGTTCTATATCAGCTGGGGCTTAAATTATTATAGACAACCTTTGTCAGTACAGATGGAGTTACAGGTAGATAACATAAGCAAGTCAGATTATATTTTGGTTTTGGATAAATATATAGAGCAGACAAATAGTTTGCGTGAGAAGCTTGATTTAGATACCTTACTCCGCGAACGAGCTGACTTAGATTTAAGTATTGATATGTTAAATGATAAGGTCTTAAAGGGAATCTTATCTAAAACCCAGGTAAAAGTGAAATCACCTCTGTCTAGCGAAATAGTTTCTTTTTTTACCGTAACGGGATACTTCAATCCTTTTACACAGGAAGTGCAGGTGAACAAGAAAATCCCGCTCGTAGCCTATCCTTTTACAGTTGTTCATGAGTTAGGGCACCAAATGGGGATAGGTTTTGAAGACGAGTGTAATTTTATTGCTTTTTTAAAGCTGCGGGATCATTCCAATACTTGGTATCGCTATGCTGTTAATTATGAAATTATGCAGTACTTGTTAAGGCCATTGTACAGTGAAGATAGAGAAAAGTATAACTCTTTTCTAGCAAAGCTATCACCAAAAGTTATAGAAGACATGCAGTATGAGCGTGATTTTTGGAAAAGTTATACAAGTTGGTTTAATACTTTAACCAACCTGTTTTATACGAGATATCTTACACATAATAACCAGCCTGAAGGTATGACACGATACTCTATGGTGAGTAAGTTGGTGGTAGCCTGGGAGTTGAAGAATAGGGGGTTATAAGTTCATCTGCGGCCTCACGACTTTTATTAGAAATAGGTAAGCTAAAACTGCTCCAATACTAGCCATAAAGACACCAATTAAAGAGGGATAATTATAGGCATAGCCCAAAGTAATAGGAATTGCACCTAAATAAGCCCCTAATGTATTGCCTATATTAAAACTTGCTTGTCCGGCAGAAGCCGCAAAAGTCGCAGCGCCTTTTGCGTTATTAATAAGCATCATTTGTAAAGATGGGCCTATTGTAAAAGAAATCATTCCGGTAATAAAGGCCATAGGGTACGCAAAAGATTCTATATGTGCAGTAAAAAAAACTATTACTAAACATATGGACATTGAAGCAAAGCTTGTTATAGCAGCTTTAGATGGAGAAAATTTATCGGCCATTTTTCCTCCAATAATGTTGCCAAAAAACATTCCGAATCCAATAAGAATCATAATAACGGGTACTCGGTCTGGATTTAGGCCAGAAACGTTTGTGACTAGAGGAGCAATGTATGAAATCCATGCAAATAGCCCTCCTGTTCCGATGGATATGACAGCAACCATTAACCAAGCATCCCAACGTTTAAAATATTTGATTTGTTGTTTAATATTACTGTCATTATTGGTGGTCATATTGGGCATCCATACATATAGGGTGATAAAAGTGAGAAGTCCCAATATGCTGATTACTGCATAGGTAATTCGCCATGAGTAATGGTGTCCGATATAAGTTCCTAAAGGTACGCCCGCTAGATTAGCTATAGTCATACCTGTAAACATTATGGATATAGCTTGAGCTTCCTTTCCTGGTTTTGCGAGACGTGCTGCCACTACGGAGCCTACGCCAAAGAAAGCACCATGAGGTAGACCAGAGATAAAACGGGAGACAAATAAAGATAGTTTATTAGGAGCTATAGCAAAGAGACCATTAAATATAAAAAATAATAACATGAGTAAAAGTAGCACCTTTCTGGGGGAGGCTTTTGCTGTGAAAGCAACCAAGGTTGGTGCACCAACAACGACACCTAAAGCATATAAAGCAATTAGGTTACTGGCCATAGGGATATCTATTTTTAAGTCTGCTGCTATGTCGGGTAAGATCCCCATCATAGTAAATTCTGTCATCCCTATTGCTAAGCCACCAAAAGCTAATGCTATCAATCCTTTATTCATAGTGTATTAAAAAAAGTGGTAATTATAGTGAACAGAGTGGTTCGAAACTGAGGAACAATAATTTTAATGAAAAATTTCCTACTTATGCATTAAAAAAGCTGTATCAAACATAATTGATACAGCTTTTTTAATTCGATTGTTGAATAATAAATTATTCAGCTATTACTTCAAAAGGAACTTGAACTTTTACCTCTTTGTGTAAGTTCAGGTTAGCAATATATTCGCCTAGAACTTTTGGTTCTGTTTCGAAAGTAATACGACGGCGATCTACGTCAAAACCTTGAGCTTTTAAAGCTTCAGCTATTTGGATGCTGTTTACTTTACCAAAGATTTTTCCTGTCTCTCCTGCTTTAGCACCGATAGAAAGTTTAACATTTTCTAATTTAGTCGCTAATTCAGTCGCGTCTTTTTTGATTTTCTCTTGTTTGAACTGAGCTTGTTTAATATTCTCAGCTAAAACCTTCTTCGCGGATGATGTCGCTAAAATTGCAACCCCTTGAGGGATTAAGTAGTTACGACCGTAACCTGGCTTTACAACCACGATATCATCTTTTTCGCCAAGGTGCTTAATGTCTTGTTTTAATATAACTTCCATGTCGTATTCTCCTTATTTTAATGAATCAGTTAGGTAAGGTAAAAGTCCAATAATACGAGCACGCTTAACAGCTTGTGCCACTTTACGTTGGAATTTTAAAGATGTACCTGTTAGTCGACGTGGTAAAATTTTCCCTTGGTCATTTACAAATTTCAATAAGAAGTTTGCGTCTTTGTAATCGATATACTTAATTCCGTTCTTTTTGAAACGGCAGTATTTTTTACGGTTGTCCTCTACTTTAGGGGCGGTTACGTACTGGATATTATCTTTTGCCATTAGTTTGCTACCTCCTCAGTTTTAGTTGCCGCTTTTTTGTTGAATGCACCGCTACGTTTTTTCTCGTTATATGCAATTGCATGTTTATCTAATGCAATTGTTAAGAAACGCATAACACGCTCGTCACGTTTGTATTCAAGTTCTAATTTTTGAATTAATTCACCTGGAGCCTTGAATTCAGTTAAGTGATAAAATCCAGTTGATTTTTTCTGGATTGGATACGCTAATTTTCTCAAACCCCAATTGTCTTCAGCGACAATTTCGGCTCCGCCTTCTGCAAGGATGCTTTTGAACTTTTCGATAGTTTCTTTAGCAGCTTCATCAGAAAGCAACGGGGTAAGAATGATCACAGATTCGTACTGTTGCATTTTTAATAAATTTGTTAATTAAAATTGTATTTCCCACACTTGGGGAAGTGCAAAGGTAAGAATAATATTCGAAAATTTTATAAAAAAATATATTCGGCATTATTTTACTATACCTTTAAGGTAATACCATGATTCTCTCGACTGCTTGAAGAACGATTTTTCATGGTGAATATTTAAAGAGTGATTAGTATCTAAATAGTAAGCTTTAAATTCAACATCTGACTTGGAATTATCGATAATTTCAAGTTTAACCCATTTATTTTCTAAAGCCCAATCCCTGATGGCATTTTTTGACTGGTAGGAGCGTATACTTGGGTGATAAGTATTATATAAAAAATCAATATTATGTAGACAAAAGGCAGTGTAACGGGCACGCATAAGTTGCTCAGGAGAGATAGCATTTTTAATATCGTTGTGAACTATTCCACAGCAGTTTGTGTATTTTTTTCCAGAGCCACATGGACATTCTTTTGGTAGGTTGTTTGTCATGTAAATAAAAAAAGCGTTTTTACAATAATATATTTGATGCACTTCATGAATTCCCCGTAAATATCCTGTGGAGAAAACAAATGTATTAAAGTTTTTTTGTCAAATTCACATCATTTATATTTTGACTGAAACTATATGTTCAACTCTTACGTTAATTTAAATAAAAGGAATAGAATAGAAATTGTACATATGACATCATTAAAAGATGAATTGGTTGGAAGTTGGAAGTTGCTATCATATATAGAAGTGCCAATTATTGGAGAGGATTCAATGTTTCCTATGGGAAAAAGTCCGTGTGGTCTTTTAACACATTCTCCAGACGGGTATATGTCTTTACAGATTGCAAAGGAAAAGAACCAGCTTTTTAAAGATAGCAAGGAGACGAGAAGAGAAATAATGAAAGACAAGACTAATTATAGTGCTTTCTGCGCTAAATATACAGTTGATTTGAAGAATGCAATAGTTACTTATAATATTGAAGATCCACGGTCTTTGAATGAGGGAGATAAAACACAACACAAAAGAGTGAATTTTGAAGGAGATATAATGTATTTGAAATCTACAGAGCCAATATTATCGAATGGAGTTGAAGTGAATTCTTACATGACATGGGAAAGAATTTCTACTTCCGAGAAGCCTACAGTAAGTTTGGAAAATGGATATGCCGAGGTATAGCCTGCTATTTAATAGTTAAGTGTTTTCTAGATGTTTGATATAAAAAAGCCGTAGTAATATATTACTACGGCTTTTTTATTAAGAAGATAATTCTCTTTAATCTTTTACAAAGCATCTATACGACTTTGTAATTCTGTTGATTTCGCTTCGTCTTGTTGGAAGTCATAATAACCTTTGAGACTTCTTAAAGCTTCTTGATCTGTTGGGTTTAATTCTACAACTTTTTCTAGGTATGGTAGAGCATCTTTTATATCCTCTTTAAGCAAGTTCACCTTTGCTTGATAATCGTCATTTGATAACGATTTATCATCATTAAGAACAGCTAGGTTGTCACGCACTTGATTAATGATTGTAGCAGCAGCATTTCTATTAGCATCGGAATAGTTAGGGTCTATTGAAACAGCCTTTTTATAAGCTTCAATAGCTTTATCCGTGTTATTTGAAGCAGATTGTGCAATTCCTAAGTAATAATACAGCGTTTTATTATTACCATCAGCAGCAATCTGTTTTTCAATTTGAGAAATAACTTGACTTTCGTTCCCAGCTATTAAATTCAATTCTATGTTCTGTATAACAGCGTCATTATCTTGTGGATATGCTTCAGCTGCAGTTCCTGCATAAGTTAATGCACTTGTGGTATCTTTCGATGATAAATATAACTTAGGTAAATCTACCAGAACTGATTTATGTCCAGAGAATTCTTTTACGGGGATTAGTTCTTTATACTTATCAATTGCATTTTTGTAATCTTGATTCTGTATGGCAGCTAAACCAGCATAGTACGTTAAAGTTGTATCGCCAGGCAAATATGTTAGAGCTTTGTCAAATGAGGTATAGGCGCTTACAAAGTCTTGCTTTTCCCATGCAGCAACACCTTCATTAAAGCTAAACTGCCCTAAAACTTGCTCGGCTACCTGTAAATTCTCCGCATGTTTATTGTCTTTATCTAATTTTTTTGCTTTTTCTATACCTTCACTTGCGTTTGCTGCAGCCTCGGCAGTATTGTCTAAAGTAGCTATGTTAGCATTGACCAATGCATAGATTGTCCAAGTTTCAGCATCATTTTTAGTTTTGTCATGCTCAATAGCTAGGTCAATAGCCTCCTTTGCACTTTCTAGGTTGTTTTTCCCTAGGGCAGCTGATCCTGCACCTTTCAACTCTTCGAATTTTTGTAAGCTGCTTTTTGCTTTTCTTAAGTTACTGGTTTGACCATAGCTTGATGCTCCTGCAGCAATAAATAAAGAAAATAGAATTGCTTGTTTAAAGTTCATTTCTAATTATTTGATAGTTGATTCAATAAAAGTTTAACACGGTCTAATTGTGCTAAATCCTCTGTCTTTTCATAGTACAATGAAAGAGACTTTAAAGTATTAACGTCGTAAGGACGGATTTCGTTTGCTTTTAATAACAAATTTTGCGCATAATACTCGGCTTCGATATCGTCTTCATCGTTTAGGAAGCTCTGTAGATAAAGCAGACCTAAAGCTAAGTTAGCTTCGTAATTATTCTGATTTAACTTTAATACTTGTTGATAATATGTTCTTGCAACTGCTGTATTACCAACGGCTTCGTGCGCATAGCCAGCTAAATAATTTAACTCAATATTTTCAGGTTCAAATTTAATAGCTTCATCAATAATTGGAGCTATTGCTGCATAATTTTGATCCTGAGCATATACCTGTATTAAATGCATCAAAATAGTTTTGTTCGTAGGAAATTTACTTCGCGCATTATTCAATGTATTAAGAACTTCTTGCGGATTATCTGTTTTCTTATAAACTTCGGCAAGTTCTAAATACTGATCTGCTGTAGCATTGGGCCTGCTTAAAAGTTGTCTGTAATATTCTATTGCAACACCATATTTTTCAGATTCTACAGCAAGAAGTGCCAAGTTATACACTACGTCATAATTATTTAACGCTAAGTTTTTGACTTTGGTATAATTATCATACGCTATACCATAGTCTTTTTTTTGCAAAGCTTTATTTGCTCGATATAGGTGAGCCGCTGCTAAGTTTTGTTTGACATATTTTACTTCTGCAGCATTGTTGCCTTGTTCTCTTGTGTTAAGTTTTCCTAGCGCTCTATACGTAGCATCTAAAGGTTCGACATCACTTTTAATAGTGTTTGTTGAGTCTGCATAAGCTATCGTACTGTAAATCATGGCGCGGAGTATATTTACTTTGCTGCTTGTAGAGTCACGACGCGTTTTATAAGACGCATCAATAAACTTTTTGGCATTCTCTAGTGACTTAAGATCACCCGTTTTAGAATACAGCGCAAAGTTATTGCTACTCTCTTTATAATTTGATTGCGCAAATGTCAAATGAGTAACAAACAACAGTATTCCTAAAAAAAGTATTCTCATATTGAAACAGATTAAATTTACTCTTCGTCTTTATCACTTTCGCTATCTTCTGAGTTCGAGTCGACAGCTTCTGTATCTATACCTTCTTCTTCCTCTTCCTCACGGTCTACCTTAGTGATGGAGGCTATTTCGTCACTATCATTTAACGTGATTAAGCGAACACCTTGTGTAGCACGACCCATTACTCGAAGTGTGTCGGCACCTATACGAATCACTATCCCTGATTTATTGATTATCATAAGATCATCATTGTCCGTAACTCCTTTGATGGATACTAGCTCGCCGGTTTTATCGGTTACGCTGATTGTTTTTACACCTTTTCCACCTCTATTGGTTACGCGGTAGTCTTCTATATCCGTACGTTTTCCATAACCTTTTTCTGAAACAACAAGAACTGTGGTGTCATTTGAGTCTACAGCAATCATACCTACCACTTCGTCTCGCTCATGTGCTAAAGTAATTCCTCTAACACCTGTTGCTGTTCTTCCCATAGGACGTACAGTAGATTCATTAAAACGAATAGCACGACCGGAACGTAATGCCATAACGATTTCACTACTTCCTGTTGTTAATGTTGCTTCTAATAGTTCATCACCTTCGTTAATGTTGATAGCATTAATACCGTTAGCTCGTGGTCTTGAATAAGCTTCAAGAGAAGTTTTCTTTATAGTACCTTTCTTAGTACACATAATAATGAAGTTGTTCTCTAAGTATTCTTGATCTTTTAGGTTAGTGACTTTAATGAAAGCTTTTATTTTTTCTTCTTTCGGAACATTTATAATATTCTGTAATGCTCGACCTCTAGAAGTGCGACTACCTTCAGGAATTTCAAATGCACGTAACCAGAAACATCTTCCCTTATCTGTAAATAATAATAAATAATTATGGGCAGATGCAGTTATAATATGCTCTGTAAAGTCTTCATCGCGCGTTGTAGAACCAATAGCTCCTTTACCCCCGCGACCTTGGCGTTTATATTCTGTTAACGGAGTGCGTTTAACGTAGCTATTATGAGATATGGTAATAACGATTTCTTCGTCATCGATAAAATCTTCCATGCGCATATCTTCAGCAGAATGGACTATAACTGATCGACGCTCGTCTCCGTATTTCTCTTTTACTTCTCCAAGCTCTGTTTTGATGATTTCCATTCGAAGGTTCTCATCTGCAAGAACTTGTTGTAAGTATTCGATGGTTTTCATTAGTTCGTCATACTCCTCTTTGATTTTATCACGTTCAAGACCTGTTAGACGACGAAGTGTCATGTCTAGAATGGCACGGGCCTGTAGGTCAGATAGTGCAAAACGTTCCATTAAGCCAATACGTGCATCTTCCGGAGTCTCTGAAGCCCTGATAAGTTTTATGACTTCATCTAAATGATCAAGAGCAATTAGATAGCCTTCAAGAATATGTGCTCTTTTTTCAGCTTCTGCTAATTCAAATTTAGTACGGCGAATAACTACATCGTGTCTGTGTTCAACAAACTCATGGATCATATCCTTTAAGTTCATGAGCATTGGGCGACCTTTGACGAGTGCAATGTTATTAACAGAGAATGAGGTTTGTAGCGCTGTGTATTTATAAAGGTTGTTTAAGACAACATTGGCATTTGCTTCTCTTTTAATATCGTATACAATCCTGAATCCATCACGGTCAGATTCGTCACGGATAGATGATATGCCTTCGATTTTTTTCTCATTGACTAATTCAGCCGTACGCTCAATCATGTTAGCTTTGTTTACCTGGTAAGGAATTTCGGTAACGATAATACATTCTCTACCATTTTTCAAGCTCTCAATTTCTGCTTTAGCACGCATGACAATTCGACCTCTACCTGTTTCAAAAGCGTCTTTTACGCCATTATACCCGTAGATAATAGCTCCTGTTGGGAAATCCGGTCCTTTTACATGTTGCATAAGTTCCGATATTTCGATATCACGGTTATCAATATAGGCGACTATTCCATCAACTACTTCAGATAGGTTATGTGGCGCCATGTTTGTCGCCATACCAACAGCAATCCCTGACGCTCCGTTTACCAATAGATTTGGTATGCGAGTTGGGAGTACAGTCGGCTCTTGCATAGAGTCATCAAAGTTGTTTTGAAAATCAACTGTGTCTTTATTGATATCTATTAATATGTCTTCTGCTATTTTTTTTAAGCGAGCTTCTGTATAACGCATCGCTGCTGGTGGGTCTCCGTCAATAGAACCGTAGTTACCTTGACCATCCACCAGAGGGTAACGCATGCTCCAATCTTGAGCTAAACGAACCATTGCATCGTAAACCGAGGTGTCACCGTGTGGGTGGTATTTACCTAATACGTCCCCCACAATACGAGCAGACTTCTTGTAAGGCTTTCCACTCGTAACTCCTAGGTCTAGCATACCATAAAGAACTCGTCTATGAACCGGCTTCATTCCGTCCCTAGCATCGGGAAGAGCTCGAGATACAATCACCGACATTGAATAATCAATGTACGCTGACTTCATTTGGTCCTCAATGTTAATAGGAATTATCCTGTCGTTAGCAGGTACTAGATTGTTTTCGTTTTCTGTTTCTTCAGCCATATTAAGTTGGTTTCGATAAAACTATCTTATACAGACATTCATCTGTATGTGTATAGCATGCGAAGTTACGATTTTTTTTGGTCAAATTTGTATTTTAAGCCAGTTAAAATTGTGCGAATTGACGACGTGTGTCTTTTCGTTTGCTGAGAATTGTAATAGTGTTTTTTTATTTTAATTCAATTGCCTATTTGTGTTTTTCGGAATTATCAGGGGTTTGTGTTGTATTTTATATTTTTATCAGAATAATGTTATGTTTTTATTTTTTGTAATAAAATGATGAATATTGTGATAAATTTGAAAAAAATATTACTTTTGTTTCTCATTTAGCTAGGACACGTTAAATGTTGATTTATACTTAATTTACAGATACTTTATATTATCATGAAACATAATTTTGGGGCAGGACCGTGCATTCTTCCAAAGGAGGTTTTTCAAGAAGCTTCTGAGGCAGTCATAGACTTTAACAACACAGGGTTATCTATTCTTGAAATATCGCACCGTTCCAAAGAATTTGAGGAGGTAGTAACTGAAGCTGAGGCTTTAGTGCGTGAGCTCTTAAATGTTCCCGAGGATTATTCAGTGTTGTTTTTACAAGGAGGAGCAAGTCAGCAGTTTGCAATGATTCCAATGAATCTTATGCCAGAGGGGGGGAAGGCTGCGTATCTTGATACCGGCGTATGGGCATCAAAAGCAGCGAAAGAAGCTGCTGTTTTAGGTCAGGTGGATATTGTGGCTTCATCTAAAGATAAAAATTACACATATATTCCAAAGAATTATAGGGTTCCTGAAGATGCTGCATATTTACACTATACTTCCAATAATACAATTTATGGAACGGAAGTGTTTGATACACCAAAAACAAATTTGCCTTTGGTAGTGGATATGTCTTCTGATATTTTTAGCCGAGTTATTAATGTCAGTGATTATGATTTGATTTATGCTGGTGCACAGAAGAATTTAGGGCCTGCAGGTCTAACGTTAGTGATAATTAAAAATTCCTTGTTAGGGAAGTCAGGGAGGGTTTTGCCTAGTATTTTTGATTTTGGTCAACATGCAAAAGCCGGATCTATGTATAACACTCCTCCAGTATATTCTATTTTTGTATCTATGCTTAATTTACGTTGGTTAAAAGCTAAGGGAGGAGTAGGTGTCATAGAACAAGAGAATATTATAAAAGCTAGGGCGTTGTATGATGAGATTGATAGGAATTCATTTTTCAGGGGAACTGCTGAATTAGAGGATCGTTCGCGCATGAACGTTACGTTTGTAATGGATACACCAGAGAAGGAAGCAGAGTTTTTGCAATTAGCTAAAGAGCGCGGTTTAATTGGCATAAAAGGGCATAGATCTGTTGGCGGGTTTAGAGCTTCTGTTTACAATGCCTTAACGATGATATCTATCAATGCGTTGATAGACGCTATGAAAGAGTTTGAAGAGAATAATAAGTAAATTTTGATGACGTATGTATATCCATGGTAATGAAATCATGCGGATTGTGAGTGGATATGGATCAAGAATTTAAAGGATAAATTTAGAGCTTGTAAGCTCGATAAATAATGATCGGATTGCGTATACAGTACTTATGTATAGCGAAGCACAATCGCTTATAAGTATTCTATATTCTAGATAAAATAGATTATATACATATGAAAATATTAGCGAATGACGGTATAGATGCAGTTGGAAAGAGAATGCTCGAAGAAGCGGGATTTGTAGTGGATACGGTTCACATACCGCAAGAAGATTTAGAACAAAAGTTGAAAGAATATGATGCGATAACAGTGCGTAGTGCAACAAAAGTTAGGCAGGCTTTAATAGATAGCTGTCCTAATTTGAAAGCTATAGGTAGGGGGGGAGTAGGAATGGATAATATCGATGTTGATTACGCAAGATCTAAAGGTGTAGCTGTTATTAATACACCTGCTGCCTCCTCACTTTCGGTAGCGGAACTGGTTTTCTCTCATCTTTTAAATGCTGTGCGTTTTGTTTATGATTCGAATCGAAAAATGCCAGTAGAAGGAGCATCTAACTTTGGAGGATTAAAGAAAAGTTATGCTAAGGGTATAGAGTTAAGAGGTAAAACTCTCGGTGTTATTGGTTTTGGAAGGATCGGTAGAGCCACTGCACAAGTCGCATTGGGTTTAGGCATGGACGTGATTTATACAGATCTGTTTGAAGGGCCTAAAACTTTAGAGGTGAGTTTTAGTGGAGGTGTTGTTGCTGAGTTGCCTGTCAAGCAACTTAGTTTTGAGGATGTTTTA
The DNA here is from genome assembly GCF_026711005.1 of Sphingobacterium sp. UT-1RO-CII-1. GTDB lineage: Bacteria > Bacteroidota > Bacteroidia > Sphingobacteriales > Sphingobacteriaceae > Sphingobacterium. The sequence continues at coordinate 63,853 of NZ_JAPPVJ010000009.1, forward strand.
AAGCAATCTGACTTTATTTCCTTGCATGTGCCATTTTTAGATAAACCAGCAATTGGTAAACGTGAGTTTGAGCTTTTAAAGGATGGTGTTGGGCTTGTTAATGCTTCTAGAGGTGGGGTTATTGATGAGCTGGAGTTGATAAAAGCTTTGGATAGTGGTAAAGTTGCTTTTGCGGGTCTAGATGTATTCGAAAATGAACCTACTCCACGACAAGAAATTCTACAGCATCCAAAGATATCATTGACACCTCATATCGGTGCTGCAACAGATGAGGCTCAGGAACGTATCGGTATTGAACTAGCCACTTTATTAATTGAAACGTTGAAGAAATAAATCTTCCGCATGATATAAATATGCGGCACAAAAGCTAGGAAAAGCTATTGTGCCGCATTTTTTATATAAAAGACCAATGTTTAAGGTGTGTTTTTTTTAGAATGACTAAGCAAATAATTACTTTTACAACATTCGACAGAGTTAGGTTACTTGTGTAATAAAATTTTGTACGAAACCTTTATCAACATTATTCATAGTATGAAAATTTTAAAATTTGGTGGCACTTCTGTTGGTAGTGCCCCACGTATCAAAGGACTACTGGATATAGTAGATCCAAAAGAACGTCAGATTGTTGTTTTATCTGCAGTGGCAGGAACGACAAATGTATTGGTGGAAATTGGTCAGGCGTTTACAGCAGGACTGAAAGATGAAGCTATTAAGTTGATAAAGGAGCATAAGGAAAAGTATGAGGGATTGATAGCAGAATTGTTTAGTACAGCTGATGGTCTGCAAAAGGGAAAAAATCTGATTGATTATCATTTTAATTACATCACATCATTAGGAAATGAGCTGTTTACTACGACGGAAGAACGAGCTGTTCTAGCACAAGGAGAATTGCTCTCTACAGCTTTATTTCATTATCATCTTGAAGAAATAGGTGTGCCTTCCGTGCTATTGCCGGCTTTGGACTTTATGAAAATCGATGAAGATAATGAACCTATCGTGAGTTATATAAAGGAGATGTTGTCGGAGCTGTTGGATGAATATCCAAATAATATGCTATTTATTACTCAAGGGTATATTTGTAGAAATTCTTTCGGAGAAATCGATAATTTGCGTCGGGGTGGATCTGATTACACGGCATCGTTAGTAGGTGCAGCTATTCAAGCTGAAGAGGTGCAAATATGGACTGATATTGATGGTATGCATAATAATGATCCGAGGATAGTTAATAATACAACGCCTATTGCAAATTTAAGTTTTGATGAAGCTGCCGAATTGGCTTATTTCGGAGCGAAAATATTACATCCTCAAAGCGTTTTTCCTGCTCAAAAATATAATGTGCCTGTACGCTTATTAAATACGCTAGACCCAAATGCGCATGGTACGTTAATCAGTAAAGAGGGAGGGGATAAGGGACAAATAAGAGCTATCGCTGCCAAAGATGGTATTACTGCTATACACATTCATTCTTCTAGAATGTTATTAGCTTATGGTTTCTTGAGAAAAATATTCGAAATCTTTGAGCGCTACAAAACGCCTATTGATATGATTACTACTTCTGAAGTAGCTGTATCGTTGACCGTAGATGATACTAAGCATTTAGAAGACATTATTAAAGAGGTGGAAGATTTTGGGAGAGTCAGTATAGATTATAATCAAACGATAGTTTGTGTAGTAGGGGATTTCAGTGCTAATATGCATGGTTATGCCGCACGTGTACTAGATGCTGTTAAACACTTGCCTTTACGCATGATTTCTTATGGAGGTTCTGATTATAACGTGTCCATCTTGGTTGATACAGATCATAAAGTAGAAGCTTTACGTTCTATACACAATAGATTATTTTAATTATATATTAGATGTTGTTTGATAATCAACAAATAAATAGCATAAAGGGGTTAGAGACACCTTTTTATTATTATGATATGGCTTTATTGGAAAAAACATTGGATAAAGCTAAAAATGCAGCAGATAAACATGGCTTTCATGTTCATTATGCTTTGAAAGCGAATTTTAATAAAAGAATACTCTCATTAATACAGAGCAAAGGTTTTGGTGCGGATTGTGTTAGCGGGAATGAGGTTTCAGAAGCAATTGCCACAGGGTTTCCAGCCTCTACCATTACTTTCGCTGGGGTGGGCAAGACAGATAAGGAAATAACAACAGCATTAGAATATCAAATTTTTGCTTTTAATGTAGAGTCTATCCAAGAGATGGAGGTTATTGATGAGCTTGCGGGGAGGCTTGGCCATACTGCACGGGTGTCATTAAGGATAAATCCAAATGTGGATGCGCAGACTCATCATTATATTACTACTGGTTTGGATGAGAATAAGTTTGGTGTTCCGACATCTGAATTGGAGAAGGCAGCTACAGCAATACGGGAGCTGAAAAACATTGAACTTGTTGGCTTGCATTTTCATATCGGTTCGCAGATTACAGATTTAAATGTGTTCAAGAGTTTGTGCGTTAAGGTGAACGAATGGAAAAACTGGTTTGAAGAACGTGGTACTGTTATTAAAGTATTGAATGTAGGAGGTGGTTTAGGGGTTGATTATCACAATCCAGATGTAAACTCAATACCTGATTTTGAGGCATATTTTGATGTTTTCGATCGCTTTTTAGAACGGACTCCAAGGCAAGAGGTGCATTTTGAATTGGGTAGATCCTTAGTCGCACAGTGTGGTAATTTAGTTAGTCGTGTTTTGTATACAAAAAGTGGTGTAAAGAAACATTTTCTAATTTTGGATGCTGGTATGACTGAATTAATGCGACCTGCTTTGTATCAAGCTTATCATAAGATAGAGCGTGTATCGGATGAGAATGAAGAAGGGGTGAAACTTAATTATGATGTTGTAGGACCTATTTGTGAGAGCTCGGATAGTTTTGGAAAAGAAGTTTCTTTACCTATTTCAAAACGTGGAGATTTAATAGCAATTCGTACTGCTGGAGCTTATGGTGAAGTGATGGCTTCTCGTTATAATTTACGGGAAGAGATTAGACACGTATATAGTGACTCTATATAGGATGTTGCTTTAGTATATTATCACTATTTTAATAAAGGGCGAGGACTATAAAATCCTCACCCTTTATTGTTTGTTATTAAAGCTTATTTCATATTTACTACTTGGTCAACAATATAGCGTGTATTTCCTCGCCAAGGTAAAGCCCCGTGGTATTCTTTGTAATGCAGGTCGAAAAACTTTCCACTATTTAGTTCTAACAATCTAAAGATAGAATCATTTTCTACAGAAAATTCAAACTGATTGCTAGAAAGTCCAGTCCCGATTTTTGTACTTCCGAATCCCTCCTGTATTAATTTGCCTTCATATGTTTTAAAAATATTTCCTTTTTTTACAGCGTAGTTAAGGTAGCCCGACTTTACACCTTCCCCAAATACAAAGTAATATTGATAATATACGTAACCAGTAGTTACTACGAGCAAAACAAGTACTAACCATGCAATTACTTTTTTTAGCTTTCCTTTTCTCGCTATCGTGTTTGCTGTTTTGTGTGTAGAAGTCATTTTATTTACGAAATTATAGTCAAAGTTATCCTCTTTTTATGAAAACAAAAAATAAGCCAAAGTTTAAATGTTATCTGCGAGTACTTTTTTGAAATTAATTTTTGTATTTAAACCATTTTATTAGCTCTTTTAAACTAGCTTTTTTTCCATACATTAATATGCCTACTCGGTATATTCTTGATGCTGCCCATGTGGTTAATAAGAAGCCTGCAATCAATAATACAACGGATATGACAATTTGCCAAGTTGGGACACCAAAAGGAATGCGAACAAGCATAGCAATGGGAGAGGTCAGTGGAATAAAGCTCAGCCATGTTGCAACAGCGCCATGTGGATCATTAACCAATACACCAAAAGAAAGTATATAGGCTAGGAGGAGGGGCATAGTGATGGGCATGGTGAATTGAGAGGCCTCGGTCTCACTATCTACCGCTGAACCTACAGCTGCAAATAATGCGCTGTAAAGAAAATATCCACCAAGGAAAAATATAAAAAAGCAGACAAGTAGTTTGGTGATCTCTATCGACTCTAAAAATTTTGTTGGGTTAATATCTGATGTAGAAGCTTTAATAGTTTCATCACCTAATGATTGTGAGTTTTGTGCTAGTTGAGAAGTGATCTCTTGCTGATCTACTAAAAAAGTTGTGGCAGCCGTAGTTAACACTAATGTTAGTGTTATCCAAAGTAGAAATTGCGTTAACCCAACTAACCCTATTCCAAGTATTTTACCCATCATTAACTGGAAAGGTTTTACAGATGAAATAATCACTTCGACAATTCTGCTTACTTTTTCTTCAATGATGCCACGCATAACTTGAGCGCCATATAAAAATAAAGATAGGTATATAAGTACAGCTAAGGCCATAGAAATGCCCATAGCAATTTCGGTGTGACTCTCTTTAGCCTCTCCTGTCTCTGATATCTCTTTTGCTGAGATATTTATTTTGTCATCAATTTCGCGAATGCTTTCAGCATTTAAACCAAGTCGTTCATATGCTTGGTTACGAATGAGTTCTGCCAATTGGTTTTTTATTTCTGATTGTGTGCTAATATTTGGTTTGCCGGCAGATAGTATTTCAATATCTTTAGAACTGTAAAAATCAGATGGAATAATTAATAGATAGCTGTTTTTTTCTCTTTTTTGTAAAGATTCTTTTTCTTTATCTAAAGAGCCTGTAGCCTGTTCGTAGGTGATGTTTTTATTACTGACTAGTTGTGAAATTATGCTACCTTCCTGATCAATGACATAAACGTGTGCAAAAGTGTCTTCAAAACTTTTTTTTGTTAAAAAAAAGACACCTGCATACATACCTATAAAGAATAGAGGGACAAGAAATGTGGTTAGAATAAACGATCTTTTTCGTACACGACTAAGATATTCTCGCTGGATAATTAGAAATATTTTGTTCATATATCTTAGTTTTTTTCGTTTTTAATTTGCGTTACTTTTTCAATGAAAATATCATGCATTGAAGGTATTATTTCAGAAACATGTGTAATTTTCGCTTGAGGAATAATTTCTAGTAATGCTTGATTTAATGTGCTGTCTTCTTTTAGCTTTATGATCAGTTCATAATCGTCCGTGAAGTTTGTGAATGAGCTAATGTCAAACTTTGAATTAGTTAGAATGGGGCTGGAAGACTTGTCAACTTGAGCAAGTTTTATTTTGTAGGATTGTGATTTGTAGGCGTTTTTAATTTCTCTTACTGATCCATCTAATATTTTTTTAGATTTATTTAATAGAGCAATGTGGTCGCACAGGGTTTCTACTGATTCCATACGGTGTGTTGAGTAAATAATTGTAGCTCCTTTTTTATTGAGCTCTAAAATTTCTTCCTGTATTATTTGTGCATTTACGGGGTCAAATCCTGAAAAAGGCTCGTCAAGTATAATCAGTTCAGGTTCATGTATAACTGTAGCTATGAACTGAACTTTCTGTTGCATTCCTTTGCTAAGGTCTTCTATTTTTTTATCCCACCAACTTTCAATCTGTAATTTTATAAACCAAGCTTTTATTTTCTGCAATGCATCTTGTTTTCTTAGCCCTTTCAATTGGGCTAAATACAGCATTTGTTCGCCTATCTTCATTTTCTTATAAAGACCACGTTCTTCGGGTAGGTATCCAATGTTTTCAATATGGTTGGAACGTAACGGTTCGCCCCCAAGGTAAATAACTCCGGTATCAGGAGCTGTTATTTGATTAATAATACGGATCAGGGAAGTCTTTCCTGCTCCATTTGGACCCAGTAATCCAAAAATACTGCCTCTAGGTATATGAAGTGATACATCATTTAGAGCGTAGTATTGTCCGTATTGTTTTGAAATATTTCGAATATCAAGCATGCAATAAGTTGGTATTAACGTTTTTAAAGTGTTGCTATATTAAATGTCAGTCTGTCGTTACTTGTGGTTTCTCATAAAATAAGTAAAACTCACACAAAGTTACTTTTTTAACCTTAAATCAATTACATTAGTATGCTCAAAATGTTTTTCGTTACATTATTTATTTTTTGTGTTGATACATAGATCTTAAGTTGCAAAAAAAACTAATGAAAAAGTTAATGGATTGGGTTGTTTGAGTAGAGAATAGTAAAGATGCTTGAGTAAAAAGAATTGCTTTAAGCTGACAGAATTATTTACCTTTGCGTATGATTATAAAATCAGCAGAATTTGTATGCAGTAATACTAAAGTAGATTTGCTTCCGGCAGCTACTCTTCCTGAATACGCTTTTATAGGACGTTCTAATGTCGGTAAATCATCGTTGATTAATGCAATGACGAATAAAAAGGGGCTAGCGAAAACTTCTCAAAAGCCAGGGAAAACACAGCTTATAAACCATTTTATAATTAATGATAATTGGTATTTGGTAGATTTGCCCGGTTATGGTTATGCGCAAACATCTAAGAAAAATAGGGGAGACTGGGCAAAATTTATTAAACAATATTTAACGAAACGTCATAATCTGCAATGTATCTTTGTTCTGATTGACAGTAGGCATGAACCTCAGAAAATAGATGTAGATTTTTGCTGTTGGTTAGGAGAACAGGGATTACCTTTCATATTGATTTTTACCAAATCAGATAAGCAATCGATAGTTAAGTCTGATCAAAATATGGCTAAATTTAGGAAAGCATTACTTAAATGGTTTGAAGAGGTTCCTCCAATGTATTTAACTTCTTCTGAACTTAAATCAGGGACAGATATGATTTTAGAAACTATTCATGAGATCAATACTGGTTTTGTTCGTCCAGTTTTAGAAAATTAGTAATGAAAAAATATATGTCTTTAGTGCTTTTTGCGCATAGCGTGTTTGCACTTCCTTTTGCATTTATTGGTTTTTTTCTAGCAGTTCAAACGACAGATCATACATTTTCTCTGACTAAGTTTTTACTGATGTTAGTTTGTATGGTAGCGGCAAGAAATGCGGCTATGGCTTTTAATAGGTACTTGGATAGGGATATTGATGCATTGAATCCTCGGACTGCTATTCGTGACATACCTGCAGGTAAAATATCTGCAAGACACGCTCTTTTATTTACAGTAGTCAATTGCTTTATATTTATACTGGCAACGTTCTTTATCAATAATTTGTGTTTCTATCTATCTCCTGTAGCACTTTTTGTGGTTCTTTTTTACAGTTATACAAAAAGATTTACACCTTTATGCCATTTGGTATTGGGTGTAGGATTGGGGCTAGCTCCTATAGGAGCTTATTTAGTGGTGACAAATAGTTTTCATATTGTCCCTGTGTTTTACGGTATAGCCGTAATGTGTTGGTCAGGTGGATTTGACATTATTTACGCTCTGCAAGATATGGACTTTGACCGGGAGCACGGGTTAAGTTCAATCCCTGCTTTTTTTGGAGGTAAGACAGCATTACATATATCGGAAGGTTTGCATGTCCTTTCTTTCCTGTTTATTTTGCTACCTGCCTTCTACATGACAGTTGGTTGGCTTTATTATATAGGTGTTATATTTTACGGTTTTTTACTTATCTATCAACACCGTATAGTTTCCCCTACAGATTTAAGTCGTGTTGATAGAGCTTTTATGACAACTAACGGTGTTGCATCGGTTATTTTCGCAGTATTCTATTTGTTGGATATTGCGTTTATTGTATAATATTTGAATAATTTTAGCTTTTTTTAAGGAGAAGTAATGATTTTAATTGCCATTCCATTTATAAATAGCTTTATTTGCAGAAATCAATCATTTTTAAATGGCGAAAAATTTACTAATAGTGGAGTCTCCTGCGAAGGCAAAGACGATAGAGGGTTATTTAGGTAAAGATTTTTTGGTTAAATCTAGTTATGGCCACATTCGAGACTTGGTCAAAACTGACGATGCTATTGATACTGAAAATAATTTTGAACAAAAATATGAAGTGCCTTCAGATAAGAAGGCAGTGGTGAGTGAATTGAAAAAATTAGCTAAAAATGCCGAGATGGTTTGGTTAGCTTCCGATGAGGATCGTGAAGGAGAAGCTATTTCGTGGCATTTGTATGAAACGTTGGGGTTAAAAGAGGATAAGACAAAACGTATTGTTTTTCACGAAATTACAAAGCCAGCTATATTAAAGGCTATTGAGGAACCTAGGAAAATAAATTATAACTTGGTAAATGCACAACAAGCTCGTCGTGTATTAGATAGATTGGTCGGCTTTGAATTATCTCCGGTTTTATGGCGCAAAGTTAAACCCTCGTTATCAGCAGGTAGGGTACAGTCAGTTGCTGTACGATTAATTGTTGAACGCGAGCGTGAATATAATAGGTTTGAGGCGGACGCTGCATTTAAAGTGGTGGCGCAGTTTATAACAGGTAAAGCTAAAGAGCAGTTTAAGGCGGAGCTTCCTCAAAGATTTGACAAAAAGGAAGACGCTGAGCAGTTTCTTAAAGATTGTATTGAAGCTGCATATCAGGTTAATTCATTAGAAAAACGACCTGCAAAGCGTACTCCAGCGGCACCATTTACAACATCAACTTTACAGCAAGAGGCAAGTCGTAAATTAGGTTTTTCTGTTGCTCGAACGATGCAGGTAGCGCAACGTTTATATGAAGCGGGGCTAATAACGTATATGCGTACAGACTCCGTGAACTTGAGTGACACCGCAATATTTGCTGCCCAAGAAGAAATAGAAAAAGCATATGGGGAAAAGTACCATAAACAAAGACGTTATAAAACAAAAGCTGCCGGAGCGCAAGAAGCACACGAAGCGATTAGACCAACATATTTCTCAGCACATAGTGTAGATGGAGATAACTCCGAAAGAAGACTATATGAACTGATATGGAAAAGAGCTATCGCTTCACAAATGAGCGAAGCTGAGTTTGAAAAAACAACTGCTAAGATAGGTATATCGACACGTGAAGAGCATTTAGTAGCGACAGGTGAAGTGATGAAGTTTGACGGCTTTTTGAAAGTTTATATGGAGTCTACAGATGAGGACGCAGATAGTAAGATTGACGATGATAGTGATAATGCCTTGTTACCCGCTTTAGAAAAAGAGCAAGCACTACAACTTAAATCAATGTCTGCAACAGAGCGTTTTTCACGACCTCCAGCCCGTTTCACTGAGGCATCTTTGGTTAAAAAGCTTGAGGAGTTGGGGATCGGACGGCCATCAACCTACGCTCCAACTATTTCAACAATACAAAATAGAGGCTACGTTGTTAAGGAGGATAGAGATGGAAAAGAGAGATTATATCGTGTGCTTCAAATTGAAAATGGACAGGTCATCGAGGGTCAAAAGACGGAAATAACAGGAGCTGAACGTTCAAAGATATTTCCTACAGACATTGGAGTATTGGTGAATGATTTTTTAGTTGAACATTTTAAAGATGTAATCGATTATCATTTTACGGCTAAAGTAGAAAAAGAATTTGACGATATCGCGCAAGGCGGCAAAGAGTGGACAACTATGTTGAAAGACTTTTATGGACCTTTTCATGATGTCATTCAAGATACTTTAGAAAATGCAGAACGTGCGACAAATGAACGTCAGTTGGGGACAGATCCTGTAACAGGAAAACCTGTAAGTGTACGTGTAGGTAGATTTGGTCCTCTGGTACAAATAGGCACTGCTGACGACGAAGAAAAACCTAGGTTTGCCTCTCTAAGGAAAGGGCAGATGATCGAAACTATTACATTTGAAGAAGCTATGGAGCTGTTTAAATTGCCAAAAAAAGTTGGTGATTTTGAAGAGAAAGAGATGACTGTAGCTATAGGACGTTTCGGACCATATATTCGCCACGCTAGTTCGTTTTATTCTATTCCAAAAGGGATGGACCCAATGGATGTGACTGAAGAACAGGCAATAGAGATTATAAAAGAAAAACGACAAAAAGATATAGAAAAGATCATCCGTGTATTTGAAGAAAATGAGGAAGCTCGGATTGAAAATGGACGTTGGGGACCTTTTGTACGCTTTGGTAAACAAAATCTGAAAATACCTAAAGGTACGGATATAGATTCAATAACATACGAAGATGTTTTAAAATGGGCTGAAGCAGATCCGAAGGCTAAACCTAAAGCTGCAACTAAAAAAGTAACTGTTAAAAAAAACGCAACTAAAAAAAGTTCCACAAAAGCAAAGAAATAACATGATTAAAGATTTGCCAGATAATACGGTTGAGGATGTGTCTATAGCTGTAGTTTTACAAGACGAAACCCCAGAGAGTAAATTATGGCATGTGTACTTAGTTAACGAGAAGGACTCTCCTTTAAAAACTGTCTTTATTTCATCAAAAGGATATGGTTATAAAGACGGTATAGAGGTGAAAACAACAACACTTAGACACTTTATAGGTGATGTGGACGCAAAAAAAGCTATTAAAATAGAAGCAATTGATACTGCGGTATTTGGTTTGACAAACGAATATTTGCTTAGTTATTATATTGAGGACGTTATTTATGATAAAAAATATATTTTTTTACCCGAAAGTATTGTTGATGATAATTTTGTAAAAGTTCCTTTGGTTGATAAACCTGGAGTTATTATTGGAGGTAATAAATAGTGAAAGAGTCTAATTATATAATTGCTATTGATGGTTTTTCCTCTTGTGGAAAAAGCACTGTTGCAAAGGCGCTGGCTAAAGAGTTAAACTTTGCATTTATAGATACAGGCGCAATGTATAGGGCCGTGACTTTGTACTTTTTGAGAAATAAGGTTGATTTTTTTGATGAGTCTGCCGTGAGAGAGGCTTTAACGCATATTAAAATTGATTTTGTCCCTAATGGAGAAACTACACATATCTTATTAAATGGAGAAGATGTATCTTTAGAAATTAGGAAAATGTATGTTTCTGATAAAGTTAGTGAGGTGAGTGCAATTAAGCAAGTCCGTGAGGTTATGGTTGCGCAACAACAGGAGCTTGGTAGGAGAAGGAATGTTGTTTTAGATGGGCGTGATGTCGGGACAACCGTTTTTCCTCATGCAGATCTGAAAATATTTATGACAGCGAGCCCTGAAGTTCGGGCTAAACGTAGGTTTAAAGAACTTCAATCTAAGGGTGATATAAGTACGATAGAGGAGATTAGAGCTAATCTTGCACATAGAGACCATATAGATACGACGAGAGAAGAAAGTCCTTTAAGGCAAGCCGCAGATGCTATTGTATTAGATAATACAAATCTGACACCGACAGAGCAGTTAAAGTTTATTCTAGATAGGTATAATAAAATATAATAAAAGGTTTCCAGTTGGAAACCTTTTATTTATTAAAATAAGCTCTTATTTCAGCTTCATCTAATTTTATTTGTTGTTGCATTGTTTCCAATGACTCAAACCACTGGTCATGTCTGATGAATTTTAGGAATTTTACTCGTAAAATTTTTCCGTATATATCGTCATCAAAATCAAATAAATTAATTTCTATTTTTCTATTCATTCCGTCTACAGTTGGTCTTGTCCCTATATAAGCCATGCCTCTAGCAGTCCTTTCTGGTAGAGGTGGGGTATAGTTTGATTTTTCGATCTGTGGGACACTGGAATGAATATCCGCTTCTATTGCATATATACCATAAGCGGGTATTAATTTATGAGATTCATGGACATTTAGATTTGCCGTTGGAAAACCTATCTCTCGTCCAATTTGGTCGCCTTTAACCACGGTACCTGTTAACTCAAAGGGATAGCCCAAGTATTTATTGGCTGTGTCAATATCTCCTTTTATTAGCGATTCTCTTATGCGGGTTGAGGAAACGGCTACATCTTCAATATCTTGTTCGGCAATTTCATTGACTGCATATTCGTAAATATTGGCATAGTGCAATAAATCTTTAATAGTTCCTTTCCTATCTTTTCCGAAGTGGTGATCGTAGCCTATTACTATCTGTTTGGTACCTAGTTTTCCCACCAAAACATTGCTTATATATTCTTCGGGTGTTTGGTTTGAAAAATCTCTCGTAAACGGTGTAATGATTAAATGATCTATACCCGACAGAGCGAGTTGACATGCTTTTTCTTCGATGTCGTTTATTAAACGTAAATTATCATCGTTTGGATTGATTATAAGTCTAGGGTGAGGAAAAAATGTCAAAAGTACAGTTTCTCCGTTTTGTTCAGCTGCACATTCTCTTAGTTTTGATAGTATTTTTTGATGACCGATATGAACACCATCAAATGTACCAATAGTAACTATAGCATTTGATAGCGGGGTGAATTCATCTAAGCTTCTATATATTTTCATTCCCTATGGAAGTTAATTATTATTAGCAGTGAGCTTTTGTAATCTTATTACCTCAATTAATTCTTCTAAATTCCAAGCATTATTTACGTGTAGGTCTCCGCTTTTGGTTCGGCGGAGTTTGCTTAAATGGCCGCCTACTCCTAATTCTTTTCCAAAATCATGGGCAATCGAACGGATGTAGGTTCCTTTTGAACAGCTTATTTTAAAATGAACTTCGGGTAAGTCTATTTTTTCTATCTCAAAACTGTTTATTTTTACCTTACGTGCTTTTAACTCTACTTCTTCGCCGCGGCGTGCTTTCTCATATACACGTTCACCTTTTACCTTAATAGCAGAGTGAGCAGGGGGATATTGTTCTATATCACCGACGAATTTATTTGTTGCTGCTTTAATGTCATTTTCTGTTAAATGAGCATAGTCCCAGGTTTCTTCTATAGGTGTTTCCAAGTCATAGGATGCTGTTGTTGCTCCTAAAGTAATAACTCCTGTGTATTCTTTGTCTTCAGCCTGGTAATTATCGATTTGTTTCGTGAATTTGCCGGTGCAAATAATTAGTAAACCTGTAGCCAAAGGGTCTAGAGTTCCGGCATGTCCCACTTTTAGCTTGAGGGGCTTCATACTGTTACGTAATTTACCCACGACATCAAAACTAGTCCACGTTAATGGTTTATCTACTAAAAGAACTTCTCCTTCAGCAAAATGAAATGAAGAGTTCTTTTTTTGTTCTAAATCTGTCATTTATATAATTTGCAGACTATGTCCGCTTAATAATAATCCAATTATAACCACTCCAAGTATGATCCTATACCAACCAAATGCTTTAAAACCATATTTTGAAAGCACGCCAATAAAAGTTTTTATTGCTACTATGGCGACTAAAAAGCCTATTACATTTCCTATAATAAGTAAGTTTATTTCCTCGCTTGAAAAAGTGTGTCCTTCTTTTAAGAATTTGAGTAATTTAACCCCCGAAGCACCTAGCATCATTGGTATTGCTAAAAAGAAAGAAAATTCTGCTGCTGCTTTACGGGTCAGGTTTTGAGTCATTCCTCCAACGATAGTGCTCGCTGATCTGGATGTGCCTGGTATTAAAGCTAGGCATTGATAAAGGCCTATAGTAAATGCTTGTTTATAGGATATTTGATCAGAGTCATCTGTAGTGGGCTTGTTAAACCATTTGTCAACATATAACAAAATTATACCTCCAATTACAAGCATGATTGCTACCATAAGTGGGCTTTCTAACAAGCCATCTATAACATCATTTAATAACAACCCTAGTATGGAAGCAGGTATTGCTGCGACCACCAATTTGTAATAAAAGTCTAGCGACTTAAAAAAACGCTTATAGTATAAAACAAGAACAGATAATATGGTTCCCAACTGAATGACTATTGTAAATAACTTTACAAATGCTGTAGGTTCAACCCCCATCAATGCGGTTCCTAGAATAAGGTGCCCAGTTGATGAAACGGGAAGAAATTCAGTTAAACCTTCAATAATAGCAAGGACGATTGCTTCAATATATGTCATTATTCTTACTGTTGTTTGCTTTTAGGTTTGTACAATATTGAAACAAAGCCTAATCCAAAGCCTAACAAAACCACGATTGGAGCTATTGTTATTTTAGTGAAACTATAGATGTCTTCTGTTCCCATCATTAAAATAAAACCTATGCAAACGATCAGTATGCTCGCTAAAAAAAGTTGATAGTTAATTTTATTAAAAACAAAGGATGTTTTTGAAGTAGAGTTTTGTTTTATTTTAGACATGTTTTTGTGTTAAAATGGTTCTTAATTTCAAGCTGTAAAATTGAATTGAGAACCCTTTATATTTTATTATTAATTATATAAGCTATGGGACTTTGCTTTTAAATACTTCGTCACTGCGAAGTAAGTGCTGAATCCCGATATTAAAATTCCTAAAAGTACCACTATGACAAAAATAGCACCAAACTCATACCAATTTCTTAAGAACACCAATTCGGGTATTTGTTTTTGAGCAAATTGTAAAGTGAAAATCAATAATAAAATTGCAATAAGCGCTCCTAATAAACCATGAAATATACCATAAAGTAGATAAGGCTTTCGTATAAAGTTCTTAGTAGCACCAATTAATTGCATGCTTTTAATAAGAAAACGTTGTGAATAAATAGCGAGTCGTATTGTGTTGTTAATTAAAGCAACGGCTATTATAAGCAATACGATGGTAAATGCTAGAATGACGATACCAATTATTCGTATGTTTTTATTAACCATATCAATCAATGTTTCTTGATATATAATCTCTTTTACCCTACTACTTTTGGCTGTCTTTTGAATAAAAGTCTGAATACTATCGCTATTTGCATATTGTTCTTTTAGATAAACATCAATAGACGGTAATAAGGGGTTATGTCCGAGATATTCTACAAAATCTTCGCCTAAATCTTCCTTTAAACTTTTTGCAGCTAACTCTTTACTTATATATTCTGTCCGTAATACATAACTATCCTTTTCAATGTCTTTTTGCATGGCAAGAACATCACCTTCATTAACATTGTCGTTGACAATAATATTGAGAACAATGTTTTCTTTGACATATTTTGATAGGTTTTTCGCATGAACTAGAATAAGCCCTAATAGCCCTGTCATTAGTAAAACCAACGCTATACTGATAACCGTTGAAATATAAACGGACTTCGTTTTTCTTCTTGGTGAACCTTCTTCGTATACAGACATATGTTTTATTGCTTATTATTTATGCGAAAGTAACTAATTATGCGCATTTAATAAACGTTTTCTGTGAATATATTCATTAAAAAACACATAATATATTACCTAGTATTAAACGTAATATGGGATTTTTATTATTCATATTAAAACTTTTGTGCTTTTATCTAATGTAAAATGGCTATTTTCGCATCTCTTTGAAAGTGATTAAGAGAGAGAATTGTGAAATTAATATTTCTTTAAGCAATAGCTTGTCTTTGTCTAGACTGGGGGGTTGATTCATAGATATAATTAGTCATGTTTTCTCTTTTTTAAAAGTAAGAAACGTTAGAGTATGGAATATAATCATCATTCTTTAGAAAAGAAGTGGCAGAAATTTTGGTCAGAAAATGGTACATTTAAGATAGGTGAGACTTCGGATAAACCTAAGTATTATGTACTGGATATGTTTCCTTATCCATCTGGTGCGGGGTTGCATGTAGGGCACCCGCTGGGCTATATAGCCTCTGATATTTTAGCACGCTATAAACGATTAAAAGGTTACAACGTATTACATCCGATGGGATATGATTCTTTTGGTCTACCAGCAGAGCAGTACGCTATTCAAACAGGGCAGCATCCTGCGATTACAACTGAAGAGAATATCACTCGGTATCGTGAGCAATTGGATAATATCGGTTTTTCATTTGATTGGTCTCGTGAAATACGTACTTCCGAACCTGAATATTATAAATGGACGCAATGGATTTTCATGCTTTCATTTAATGCTTGGTATAATGTTGAAGCTGATAAGGCAGAGCCAATAAAGACCTTAATTGAGCGATTTGAGAAGACCGGAACAGCAGCTGTTAAAGCTGTTTCAGATGATGATATTCGTGTTTTCACTGCTGATGAATGGAGAGGTTTTTCTACGAGCGAACAGCAAAGAGAATTGTTGAAATATAGGCTTGCTTACTTAAAAGAAAGTACAGTAAATTGGTGTGCTGATCTGGGAACAGTGTTAGCAAACGATGAGGTCATTAATGGACTTTCTGAAAGGGGCGGTTTTCCGGTCGAGCAGAAAAAAATGATGCAGTGGTCTATGCGGATCATTGCATATGCAGATCGATTATTGAAAGGATTAGAGCAAATTGATTGGCCTGAACCGTTGGTCGAAATGCAACGGAATTGGATAGGTCGGTCGGTCGGAGCTTCTGTTAAATTTCCGCTTCCTCAGTTAAATGATCATATTGAAGTTTTTACTACACGTCTGGATACTATTTATGGTGTCTCCTTTGTAGTTTTAGCACCTGAACATGATTTAGTTAAAACTTTAACTTCAGAAGCTCAACGAAAAGAGGTTGAAGCTTATATAGCGCGTACAGCCAAGAAGTCAGAGTTAGATAGAATGGCTGATACAAAAACGGTCTCAGGAGCTTTTACAGGATCTTATGCAAAACATCCTTTGACAGGTAAAGATGTTGAAGTTTGGATTGCAGACTATGTGTTAGCTAGTTATGGTACAGGCGCTGTGATGGCAGTACCTTCAGGTGATCAACGGGATTATCTCTTTGCAAAACATTTTGATCTGCCAATTATTGCTATCAGTGATACGCAAGATATTACTGAAGAGGCTGATCCTAATAAAGAAGGTAGATACATTAATTCTGAACTTATCAATGGAATGACATATGAGGATGCTATGTCTACTTTGGTCAAGGAACTTGAAAAACTTCAGCTTGGTAAGGCAAAGGTCAATTACCGTATGCGGGATGCTATTTTTGGTAGGCAGCGTTATTGGGGAGAACCTGTACCTGTTTATTTTAAGGATGGATTGCCTTATTTGATTGAAGAAAGTGAGTTGCCATTGTTGCTCCCCGAAGTTGATAAATATTTGCCAACAGAGACAGGAGAACCACCTTTGGGACGTGCTGAAAATTGGAGGTATCAAGATCAGTACGAATATGAGTTAAGTACAATGCCAGGATGGGCGGGTTCTTCGTGGTATTGGTTTAGATATATGGATCCTCAAAATGCAGAAGCATTTGCCTCTAAAGAATCTATAGATTACTGGAAATCGGTAGACTTGTATATTGGCGGATCAGAGCATGCAACCGGACACTTATTGTATTCTAGGTTCTGGAATAAAATTCTGAAGGACTTGGGTTACCATAATGAAGAAGAGCCGTTCAAAAAGCTGATTAACCAGGGGATGATTCAGGGAAGATCAAGCTTTGTTTACCGTGTATTGGATGTAGATGGTAAAGGTACAAATACTTATGTATCATTCGGCTTGAAAGATGACTACAATACTATGGCGCTACATGTGGATGTAAATATTGTTCATAATGATGTTCTGGACAGAGAAAAGTTTATTGCTTCACGTCCAGAGTATAGCGAGGCTGAATTTATTTTAGAAGATGGTAAGTATATATGTGGGACCGAGGTCGAAAAAATGTCGAAATCTAAGTTCAACGTTGTTAATCCAGATGATATTATTGCTGCATATGGAGCTGATACTTTACGGTTGTATGAAATGTTTTTGGGACCTCTAGAGCAAGCAAAACCCTGGAATACCAATGGTATAGAAGGTGTATATAAGTTCTTGCGTAAAGTGTGGAGGTTATTCCATGATGCCGAAGGGAATGTTGCTCTGTCAGATGAAACGCCTACAAAAGCAGAGTATAAGGCATTACATAAAATTATTAAAAAGGTCGAGGAAGATGTAGAACGTTTCTCTTTTAATACTTCTATATCAGCTTTTATGATTTGTGTAAATGAACTAACAGATTTGAAGTGTAATAAAAGAGAAATTCTTAAGGATTTAATTATTGTATTGAATTCTTATGCTCCTCATATTACCGAAGAGTTATGGATGCTAATGGGCAATGAGGTCGGTGCAATAAGTTATCAAAAGTACCCTGTCTTTAATCCAAGTTACTTAGTAGAGTCTGAGTTTGCTTATCCTGTATCGGTCAATGGAAAGATGAAAATGAACTTATCTTTAGCGCTAGATTTAGGGCAAAAAGAAGTTGAAGAAATTGTATTGAGTAATGCTGATGTGCAACGATATTTAGAAGGCAAAATTGTCAAAAAGATGATTTTTGTAAAGAATAAAATAATTAATCTTGTTGTGTAACATATGGTATTACACTATTATAAAAGGCACTTTGTTATTATAAAGTGCTTTTTTTTGTCTATTTCTATGTTAGTATCATTATATTTGATGATAAGTTGTAATATCACTGTATTTAATGATAAAGTATGGTAGCAGTTTTAACAGGAGATGTTATAGGATCTCGAAAAAAGGATCCTGCTATATGGCTTCCTGTCCTAGAGAAGGCTTTGCAGGTTTATTCCGTAAATTTTGATATTTATAGGGGAGATAGCTTCCAAGCCAAGGTCAATCTTTCCAGTGTTTTTGTAAGTGCTTTTTATATCAAAGCAGCTATGGTTAATATAGGGCTAGATGTGCGTATCGGTATAGGGGTGGGGGAAGAAGAAGTACCCGCATACCATATTAAGAACACCTTTGGTACAGCATTGATAAATTCTGGACAGGCATTTGATGGACTTAAAAAAGACAGTTTAGCAGTTGTCAGTACGAATAAAGATTTTGATGAATTGTGTAATGTAATATTGGGACTTTCAGCTGAATTGTGTTTACGTTGGACAGCTAATATTGCAGGTACGGTTAAAGCTGCACTTTTACATGAAGGTATTAATCAAAAAGAGTTGGCTAATTTGTTGAAAAAAAAGCATCAGAGTCAAGTCAGCACGGAGCTACAAAAAGCAAGCTTCTTTAAACTTAAAAGAGCTATAGACTATTGTACAGATAAACTTCTTGAATTATGATTTTGCTCTTTTTAAAATTATTTCTGGCTCATATATTAGGAGATTTTGTTTTTCAGAATGAAAAACTCAATAAGAAAAAAAATATAAATGCACTTTATCTTTTATTACATATTACGATACATGGTGTGTTGCTTTTCTTATTTTTTGCTAGTGAATGGCGAGAGATGTGGCAAACGATTTTGTTCATTCTTTCGGTTCATCTTTTAGTAGATAGTTTAAAATCATTAGCAAATAATAACTGGCCGAATCATTCTTTTTTGATCTTTTGTGTCGACCAGGCTTTTCACTGTCTTGCTTTATTATTGGTCGTTATTTATTGGCATGGTTTTCCAGAACAATGGTTTAATTTTTTATTATCAGTTGATTTTCTGTTATATGTAATATCTCTCGTTCTTATTGTTTTTGTCTGTCCAGTTACACTGAAAATATTGTTCGGTAGGTGGAATAAAGAACTTGAAATGAAAGCAAAGCTTAATGAATCTCTATTTGATGCAGGTTGGGTTATAGGAATAATAGAACGGATTTTAATTGTTTTATTTATTCAGGTTGGCTTTCTATCAGGCATTGGTTTTCTTTTAGCGGCTAAATCAATATTTAGATTTGGCGATTTGAACAATACTAAAGATACCAAGTTTACGGAGTATGTACTGATTGGTACTTTTTCTAGCTTTTTGTTTGCGATTATTATTGGCTATTTGCTAAAAGTGAGTCTGTTATATCTCATATGATACTGTCTATCTGAAAATATATTCTCAGATAGACAGTATCATATTTAAGGATTAAATAGTAATAAAATAAAAATAACAAATAATGCAAGGTGCATCAAACCTGTCAATGGCACTGTACGCTTACCCAAAAAATTCATCAAACTTAATAACAGTGTAATTACAAATAAAATGGTTTCACTAGAGCTAAGACCAAACATGACTGTTTTTCCTGAAATTAAGCCAATGATTAGGACTGCTGGAACTGTAAGCCCTACTGTTGAAACAAAAGCTCCATGGCATAGATTAATAACACGTTGGAACTCGTTATTCATTGCTGCTTTGACAGCTGTAATCGATTCGGGGGTAAATACAATGATTGCAATTAGCACTCCTCCTAGCGATAGAGGCAAGCCTAATGATTGAATGCCATGATCGACATACGTAGCTAGATTATGTGATAAAAGAACAATAGGTAGAATCATGGCCAGAAGAATTATAGTGCGCAACCAAATTTCTTTTATATTAACTTTCTTTTTGTCATTTCCATCTTTATTATAGCTTGCCTTCTCGGTATACAGTATTTCCATACTTCCAGTTTTTGGCTGTACGTACAGATGACTGTAACTTATCATTTGATAGCGTAGAAAAAATGTGTAAATAATTATAATTAGGGTCGTGATTGTCATTGCCTGTACAGTACTGAAAATGGCATTGCCTGCTCCCGTAATAAAATTAGGTAGTAACATGCTGATACCTGATAATAAAATTATCATTCCGTGATAGGAGATAGAGCCTTGTGCATTATATTCTTGTTCACCATATTTTAGTCCACCAACAAGTATACAGAGACCTATAACTAAATTCATGATAATCATCATAACTGAAAAAATAGAGTCTTTGCCAATGGTAGGGGTTTCTGTAGGCCCAAGCATGACAGCAGAAATTAAAACGACTTCAATAGATACAATAGATAAGGTTAGAATTAATGTTCCGTAGGGCTCTCCTAATTTATGTGCCAGCTCATCAGCTTGTTGAACAACACCAAAAGAGGCTATGATTATAGTGGTTAAGAGCGCTATAAAGGATAATAGTGCTACTGTACTAGAGCCTGATAGAATTTTAGAAGTATCCAGTATGAATAAAAATGCAATAACGACGGTCCAAATAAAGATTAAACGAATACATGTTTGTTTAGAAAAAATACGTTCCATAAAATTAAATTATTAATTCCTCATATTAAACCTACATAAAGGAATTTTGTTACACTAATGCTTTAATAAAGTAGTTTGTGGCAAATATCATAAAAAACCTATTTTTTCTATTTTACATTTGTTAAAAACAGAGTTGAGCATACAACATTGGTTTAAAACATGATGAGAGGGAAGTGTTTGTTTGTGTTAATTTTCTGTAGGTATATATGATATATTGGTATAGCTAAGTTCGTGTATTGTGCGAGTGTAACTCAAAGTGTGATAAGCTGATAAGCGATTACTTCTATGTCCGTGTGGTAGTAGAAGTAATCGCTTATATAATTGGGCTATTTAAGCCATTAGTGGGTCTGTGATACGTGCTTTTCCATTTTCTAAACGTCCAGCATACTGACGCTTAAAACTTAGTCCGCCATTGTTGCTAAATAAAATGTCATACCAGCCGTAATTTTTTCTAGTGGGCACTTTAATTTGTTTCATTTCCCCCTTTTTTACACTGATATTTATAATAGAGTTCTTTGTGGCATATTTGTTTTGCATTTTTAAATCGATTTTCTGTTCGCTTTGATTTAAAATGTTGAAGATAATTTCTTCAGTTTTAGGGTCGTATTTTTGTGCTATTTGTACACCTAATGCCTCTTTGTCTCCTGCATATAGACGGTAAAATCCGTTAGGGCCATGCAGAGCAAGTGTATATTCTGAGCCAGTAAAATTTGTTAAGTCCCAATTGTATACAATTTGCTTTCCTGCCGAAGTAGCAAAAGACCAGTTTGCTTTGTCTTTTTTAAAGCCATATGCATAAACATTAAAGGCTGCACCTAAAGCTCTGGTTTTAAATAAGCTATTTGCAGCTTCAAATTGTAAGAAAATACTGTCTTTTTCTAACTTTTCATGTATGTAAAGTTCGTATTTTAGAGCATTTGAAGGTTTATATCCTTTTTCCTGCTTTGGAAAGAAATCAGGTCTTTCTCCATTTTTAATGGCAGATATATCTGTAGCGGTAAGCTTTTTAAAACCATTTGGTGCTGGATTATTTTTTGTTTTGTTAATATGTGCTATTTGTTCATTTCGTTCTAGGAAAGTTGGTAAATGAAAATCATCTTTTTTGTATGGTCTAAACGCGGAAGTTAAGTCTCCTGTAATTGCTCTGCGCCAGCTACTAATATTTTCTTCAACTATATTTAGTTTATATTTTTTATTTAAGAACTGTTCTACAAATTGTATCGTAGATGTTATGTCGAATACCTCGGAATTAACCCAGCCTCCTTTGCTCCAGGGGGAAGCAATGATTAAAGGAACGCGGTAGCCTAATCCAACAGGACCTTCTGTTGCGCTACTTTCTGAAACTCCGTATGCTATTTCTTGTTCCTTAGTTACATATTCAGTGGTATAATCTAAATCTGGCGACGTTATGCCTGTTGACAGATCTCCAGGTTTTGGGGCAACAAATGGCGGTACATGATCAAAGTAACCATCATTTTCGTCATAATTTAATATGAATATTGTTTTTTTCCAAATATCTGGATTTTTCGTCAGTATATTTAAAACTTCAGAGACATACCATGCTCCATACATAGGTGCGCTTGGATGGTCTGAAAAATTTTGCGGTGCTACTAGCCATGAAATGGTTGGTAGTTTATCTTCGTTGACATCTTTCCTAAATTGGTGAAATATATCACCTTTCGGAACTGTGATCGTGTTTTCGTTGTATTCTATTTGTTCTATATTATGGTAATCTTCATCTCCTTCATTTGTTTGGAAGGCTTTTTCGTGTAGTGCTTTATTAAAGTCATCAAGCTTGGCATATTCAGCAGTATTATATTTATTATATTCTTTTTGAAAGCTAATAAATTGCTCTTTTTTTTGTTGTAGTGTTTGTTTTAACTTTTGATCATTTTTGCTTTCTAACTGTTGTTCTATATTTTTAATTTCCAGTGGAAGTTCTTTTAATCTTTTGCTAAAAAACTGTATATGACTTTTTTTGTAGCGTACTTGGTACTGCTCAAACCATTCCAAATTATTGTCTGTAAAGTTTCCTAAGAAGCTGTCCGCTTCACCGGTTAAGTCATTTTGTAAGCTTATTTCATTTTGATATACTTTCCAGCTGATGTTATTTTCTTCTAGTCGTTCAGGGAAAGTTTTCCAATTTGCCATCTTATTATAATAAACATCCGAATTTCTTACTAGAGGTTTATCACCTTTTTTAGGAACACATTTTCCTGTCCAAAAAAAGTGTCTATTTGTTGTTGTCCCTGTTATTGACGAGCAAAAATGTTGATCACATATTGTAAAGGCATCTGCAAAAGCGTAGTAAAAAGGAATATCATTTCTATTATAATGACCTAATGTTAGAGGCAGATCATGGTATGATTTATTGCCTGATCTTTTCCATTCTAACCAATTGTCAAACTTGCCATTGTTCCAAGAGCCAATCTGATTTTCCCAAGAATGGGGAAGATCTCTTGTCCAGGCAGCATTGGAGTTTTTAATATCTAGCTGAAAGGGTAGGTAGGTATCGCCATTCTTATAAGACTGTAGCCAAACAGGGTTTAAATTAGGAAGGAGAACTGCACGAGGGTCATTAAATCCCCTAACACCTTTTAATGCGCCAAAACTATGGTCAAAAGACCTGTTTTCTTGCATAAGCATGACGATATGTTCAGCATCTAAGTATGTTGAACCCTCTGTCGGATTAATCTTTAAGGCAGCTTGTATAGACTCTGGCAAAGTATTGAACATACCAAATGCACCAGCTAGAAGTCCTGCTTTTTTTATAAATTCTCTTCTGTTTTCCATCGTAGTTTTATTTTATGATGTTTAATATCGTGACACAGTTTTTATTAAGACTATGTGTTGAATTACGGTTTTAATAGATAGTTGATATGCACACTAGTTTTTATATAGGTTCATTTTAACTTTTAGTACCATGAGATGTTTTCTGTTTTTTTACATTAAGGAACTAGGACGTAATTGATTCTTTACTAGTCTTAATTTGTTAAAGCTAAAGGTAAAAATAATTGATAGTTATATGCTCCCGCAACGCTATTATCGCTAAATTATTACTTTAATGTTGCGCATACTATGTTAAAGAAAGTTATATTTGCTGACTTTTGACTATAAAAGTCAAATGTATAGTGGGTACTTAATTATTTATTTATGTTTAAAAAGATACACATTCTGTTATTAGTCCCTTTGCTTTTTCTGCAAGGTTGTATTAAAGATGAGCCATTGGAAATGGAGGCAGACATTGTTGCTGTACACGATGTGGAGGACAGTTTTTTGATGAATCCGGTATTGACTAACAATAAAGTTGTAGTATATGTAAAGCCAGGAGAAAGGGATTTGACAAACTATCAATTAAAATTTGACCTTACTAAAGGTGCTACAATTTCACCTAGTTCAGAATCTATTCAAGATTATAATAATGATGTGATTTTTACGGTCACTTCTGAAGATGGGCGTTTTTCAAAAAAATATACTGTAACGGTTATTGAAACTAATCAAAGTTCAGTTCCTAATGAGTTTTTATTTCAGGATTTTAGAGTTGAAGAGTCAGGAATAGGCACTTCATATTATCAATTTTTTGATGTCGTGTACGGTCAAAATTTTGATAATTGGGGATCAGGTAATTATGGATTTGGATTTAGTTTTCTAGGGCAAGAAGTTAATCCTGAACAGCATCCTACTGGCGTGATAAAAAACTCTATAACTGAAAAGACTAATTTGCTATTGGAGACAAAAAAGACAGGGCCTTGGGGTGTGATGTTTGGGGCTAAAGCACCAATGGCTGCGGGTAATTTATTTCTTGGAAGTTTTAACTTGAAAGATGTAATGAAACCATTAACGGCAACAGAATTTGGTCGTCCATTTAATCGAATGCCTGTTTCTTTAGAAGGTTCATTTAATTATAAAGCAGGAGATGAATTAGTAGAGCGTGATGCCTCAGGAACAGTGCTTATACCTGCGATTGGAGTAGATTCATGTGATATTTATGCTGTTTTTTATAATCGTAAGGAGTTGGTTGCTAGACAAGTTGATGTGAAAAATCCCGTTGATTATTTAGATGGATATACAATTCACAATGATGAAAGTATCGTTGCCGTAGCACGTTTAAATGATGGTAGCTCTACAGCTGGTGAAGGTTTTATAGATTTTAAAGTGCCTTTTGTATTTAGAAAAGAGGTGAATGAGAATGATCTATATGCGATGGATTATAATATTGCTATTGTGATCACTTCAAGCAAATATGGAGACCAGTTTAAAGGAGCTATTGGTAGTAAATTAATTGTAGACCGAATAAAAATCAATACAAAATAATGAGACTGAATTATTATATAATGGTTGCAATTTTTCTTTGCATAAGCACAGCAGGGGAAGCGCAACAGAGACACAATGTAGATGGAGCTTTTTTTGATAGAGTTAGCTATAAGGTGGCAATCGGTTCGAAAATAGGAGGTTCTGCTCCCTTGCCAATTCCTAAGGAAATTAGAAAGGTAAAAGGATATTCTCCTCATTATCCTTTCTTTATTGGAGCAAAAGCAACTCATGCTATAGATAGTAAATGGGGTGTGTCTTTAGGGCTTACGTTTGAAGGTAAAGGTATGAATACCAAAGCAGATGTGAAAAATTACAAAACATCCTTTAACGCTAATGAAGATCCTACAGCTAATGCAAAAGGTTATTTTACTGGACGCATAACAACCAAAGTGCAAAATTTATATCTGTCTATTCCTATACAGGCAACTTATCAAGTTGGTGAGCGTTGGAGTCTACAAGCAGGCCCCTATATTGCATTTGCTCTACAGAAACGTTTCTTTGGAGAGGCTACTGATGGGTATTTGAGAAACATTGAACCAACTGGAGAAAAGCTTAATATTACATTCGCTGAATATGATTTTAGGGAGAGTGTGCGCACAATAGATGTTGGAATGAGTTTAGGCACGAACTATGATTTTGGTCAGCGTTATTTTGCTTTAGCGCAGTTTGACTATGGTTTCAATAATATAATGAAAACTGGCTTTGAGAGTATTAGTTTCGGGTTACATAATATTTTTCTGAATGTTGGTGTCGGCATTAAAATATAATTCCATAGTAATTACGTAGCATAAAGAGTCCTGTTGCTCTATAATAAAATGCTCTTGTTGTGTACATGTTTTGTACTGGCAGGAGCATTTTTATTTGATAAAAGTCCAATTGTCTTCACCGATATTTTAAAATTTTGTGTTAGTAGCGTCTTGCTAAAAAAAGAAGCGCTAATCTTATGAAGAATAGCGCTTCTCTATAGTTATATATAAGTCTAGTCTCCTAAAAAATTATTAAGTACACCTTGCAAAGCACCTCCACCAGGTACTAGGCTCAATGCAGTTTGTGCGCCGATTTTTAATAAACCGCTACCCCAACCTTTTTTCTTCGGTTGGCCATCTACAGCTCCGAGAACAGCATTCATGGTCGCTTCCGCATTTGTTTTGTTTGCTTTATAATTGGAACCAACAAACTCGATACTTGCGGTCATTGTATTTAATTCTTCTTCTATTTCTTCATTAAATTCAAAAACAGAAATGTCAAACTCTATTTTATCTCCTGTTTCATAAGATTTTATATTGCTTAGAATATTATAATTGGTAACAAGTTCGTCATCAACACCTTCAATTGTTTCAAAAAAGCCTGCTAGTTCTCCCGAATATGTATCTCCGCTTATTCTTTTAGGCGGCACAGCTAATTTTAAAACCTTTTCTCCTTTTAGTCTTTCTTCAATAGGGTCCAGGCTATCCCATTTATGTAGCCAAACTAAGTAATCATCACTTTCAAGTTCAAACTCTTTTTTTGTTTGACTTGTGATTTTAAAATACTTTGGAACAAGAAATTTTACACCAGCTTCTTTCCAATAGACTTCTTTGTACTTTTTCGACTGCGCTGTAGCCATATTAGTATAAGCTAATAAGCAAAAAAGGACCACGAATACTTTTGATAAATTTTTCATATTTATAAATTAAAACTAAAATTTTACGATTAATAAAATCAAAGCAAAGGTGGATAAACTTACTATATCGGGCAAGTTATGCAGGTGTAGTTAGCGGGTAGTGGCTGTTTTTACTTATTTTTTTAGTCACTACCCGTCGGGTAGTTTGATGGCCTTATGTTATTTATAATCATCTTGTTATGTTGTTTTCTTCAGGATGGTTGTTTTAAAAAGATATTTTCTTGGAAGATACATTTAAAGTGTCTACGACGAGCCACTCGTTATGAAGCGTGGGCAAGCCAGTTATTATTTTTAAAGCCTCATGCGCCATCAGCGTACCTAATATACCTGGAGTACTAGCCATTACTCCGTGGAGTGAACAGTTAGGAATATCTTCAGGTTCTGGCGGATCTGGAAAAATGTTCCTAAGGTTTTTAGAGCCTCTATAGTTAAATACTGCCAATTGTACTTCAAAATTGAATATACTGCCGTAAACCAACGGTTTATTGAGTTTTACACAGATATCATTGACTAGGTATCGACTTTTGAAATTGTCGCTACCATCAATAACGAGATCATACTGGCTAATATATTGTTCTGCATTTTTGCTGTGTATACTATCAAAAATAGGAGTAAAGCTAATGTCTGCGTTTAGTTTTTCTATTTGAAGTTTTAAACTTGTTACTTTTGGTGTGTCTACACTTTCTTCTGTGTGTGCTATCTGCCGATGTAAATTATGTAATTCCACTTGGTCAAAATCTATGCAGGCTAGTTTGCCTACACCTGCTCCTGCGAGATATAAAAGAATAGGACAGCCAAGACCTCCTGCTCCAATAACTAAAGCTGAAGCATTTTTTAGTTTTTGTTGTCCCTTTATACCTATTTGAGGAACACTTATTTGTCGCTTGTAGCGTAAGGTCTCTTTTTCAGTTAAGCTCATCGTCTAGTACTATAGAATATTATTTAATCTTTTTCTTTTTCGCTGGTATATTCCGGGTGCCAATCTTTCCACACAGGTTGATAGCCCTGAGCTCTTATTTTGTCAACGATGATAGAAACGGGGCGCTCATCACTTATTTCAAACTGCTCTAAAGACTGCGGTTCTACTACGTAGCCCCCTGGGTTTGTCTTAGAGGCTGCACTCATCGAAGTTATGCCAAGATGAATCAAATTATCGCGGAAGAGCTCATGCTCACGAGTTGATAATGATATTTCCAGATCAGGATTCCATATACGATATGCGCATATAAGCTGCAATAAGTCTGCATCTTCCATATGGAAATTAGGTTTTTGCACTCCCTCAGCAGGTCGTAATCGAGGAAAAGAAACAGAGTATTTTGTCTTCCAATACGTTTTTTGTAAATAGTCAATATGAAGTGCATTGAAAAAAGAATCCACCCGCCAATCTTCCAGTCCTAATAAAACGCCAAGGCCTATTTTATGCATTCCTGATCTCCCCACACGGTCTGGCGTTTCTAAGCGATAGTTGAAATTTGACTTTTTACCTTTTGGATGGTAGTTTTTATAAACTTCTTTATGATATGTTTCTTGATAGACGAGTACAGCATTAACTTTTGATTGATGTAGCTGTCTGTAATCTTCTGTTTCTAATGGTTGTACCTCTATGGATATCTGAGGGAATATACTTTCTATTTGACGAACAGCTTCTAGGAAATAAGGAGTGCCTACGGTCTTGTTTGCTTCTCCTGCTACAAGAAGTACGTGTTGGAACCCCATCTTACGTACGGCTTGTGCTTCCAGTATAATTTCGGCTTTTGATAATGTGCGTCTAGGAATTTCATTATCCATACTAAAGCCACAGTATGTGCATATATTTTGACATTCATTACTGAGGTATAATGGTGCATATAGCTGAATGTTCTTACCAAAACGTTGTTGGGTTATCCTTTGTGAACGTTTTGCCATTTTTTCAATAAATGGTTTGGCTGCCTTGCTTATCAGTGTTATAAAATCTTTTATATCAAGTTTTTCTTTAGATAAAGCGCGTTCTACATCATGTTGTGTTACTGCTGCAATTTGTGTTTTTACGCTATCCCAATCGTATCCTTCAAAAATAGCTTTAAAGCTTTTCATTTTTTTAATTATATATCTGTTAAGAATGCTGTTAAAGGACTGCTGGCTTTTGCTGCTAGTTGCTCAGCTGGCAGTCCCGCTTCGTAGGCCATACGGCCCGCTTGAACTGCGATTTTAAAAGCATGCGCTGCTTTTGTTGGATTTGTAGACGTGGCTATGGCGGTATTCACCAGCACAGCGTCAGAACCTATCTCCATAGCTTTTGCCGCGTCAGACGGACTTCCTATCCCTGCATCAATGATAACGGGCACTTGACTTTGCTCAATAATTATTTTTAAAAAATCAATTGTTTTTAGTCCGGAGTTACTCCCTATAGGAGATCCTAGCGGCATAACCGCTGCTGTTCCTACATCTTCAAGGCGCTTACATAAAACCGGGTCTGCATGTATATAGGGTAATATAATAAAGCCTTTTTTTGCAAGTTGCTCGCAGGCTATAAGTGTTTCAATAGGATCTGGCATGAGGTAGCGAGGGTCGGGATGGATTTCTAACTTTAACCAATTTGTTTCCATAGCTTCCCTGGCAAGTTCTGCTGCGAGTACAGCTTCACTTGCTGTGCGTGCTCCTGAGGTATTCGGGAGCAATTGTATATGTGGTTGTCTGAGATGTACCAGTATTTCATCTGTATTTGTTTCTTGGTCTATACGCTTTAAAGCTACGGTGACCAGCTCACTTTCTGAGGCTATAATTGCATTTTTCATTTCTTCCCCTGAACCAAACTTGCCGGTTCCCATAAATAATCTGGAAGTGAAAGTGCGATCTGCTATTTTGAAGTTATTGTTCATTTAAAATGTTTTTTTAAATTATTAATGTGGTTCTTATGTTTGAAATTTTCTTCTATATGCTTGCTTAGTGCAACTCCATAGACCCCCGCTTCGATCAGTTTAGGTATATCATTTTCAACAATGCCTCCAATAGCATATATAGGAATGTTACTCTGTCTTTTTATTTGTTGACAGATATTTTTATACCCTTCATAGCCTAAAGTAGGGCTTATATGTTCTTTGCTAAGCGTAAATCGAAGTGGACCTAAACCTATATAGTTACAACCGTTATTTATATGTTGCACTACTTCATGTAAGGTATTCGCTGTTCCACCGATTATTTTGTTTTTTCCCAATAGAATCCTCGCTTCACTGATAGGCATATCTCCTCGACCTAAGTGTACGCCATCTGCATCCATTTTCTGTGCGATGTGGACTTTGTCATTTATAATTAATTTGAAACAATAAGTCTTCTTGAGTTTCTTAACGTCTTCTGCTAAATTTAAAAATGTGGCATCATCTGTTTTTTTAAAACGTATTTGTATCCACGATGTTCCATTTTTTAAGGCATTTTCTATATTTTCATATTGTTCTGCACTTGTGTTCCCAGATGAAATATATTGCAGTCGTTCATTTATCATGTTATTATACAAGATTAAGTTTTAAAGCTAACTGGTGACAGTCAAGAGCAATTTTTAAGGGGTTTTTGCTTTCCCATACCGCTCCACATACCGCAAAGGTATCGAAGTCGCTTTCAGCTATACTTTTTATGTTGCCACTGTATATCCCTCCTAAAGCGACAGCTTTTATGTTTTTATTGTTTCTTCCCATGAAATCCACTCGGTTACTGAGCCCATATCCTTTTTTTGATATGCTAGGATAGACTGGGCTAACAAAGGCTGTTTGGTATTTTTTTTCTAAACTATTAAATTCATTCCAACTGTGTGTTGATGTGCTTTTTAAGTTGTTAAACATAAATGGATCATTCAAGTGTTGTTCTCGGAGTCGCGTTGGGCTGTGAAAGTTTTTAAAGCCATGTTTTTCAGCAATTCTATAATGTTGATGAATAACGAAACCTTCTTTTGCAATGTTTTTGAATACAGTTATATATTTTATAAAGTCCATATCCGTCATGTTTGGTTTACGGATATGGACGGTTATACCTGTTTCATTCGCAAGATGAAGGAGTATTTTCTCTTCATCAGGGTAGGGTGTTGGCCAGGTAATCAGGTGCATGATTTAGAGGTATATTTCTTTTCCTTTCGCTATAAACTCTTGTGATTTTTCGTATAAGCCATCCTCCACACTATCTCGAATTTCTTGTGTTATTTTCATAGAACAAAACTTAGGACCACACATAGAACAAAAATGAGCTACTTTTGCAGCGTCTGCAGGCAATGTTTCATCATGAAATTCTCGGGCCGTATCTGGGTCTAATGAAAGATTAAATTGATCTTCCCAACGAAATTCAAAACGTGCCTTGCTAAGTACATTGTCTCGGTATTGTGCTCCAGGATGCCCTTTAGCTAAGTCTGCAGCGTGAGCTGCTATTTTGTAGGTAATTACCCCATCTTTTACATCTTTTTTATTAGGTAAACCTAAATGTTCTTTAGGCGTTACGTAGCACAGCATAGCGCAGCCGAACCAGCCTATCATTGCTGCACCGATTGCGGAAGTTATATGGTCATATCCAGGAGCAATATCTGTTGTTAATGGGCCAAGTGTGTAGAAAGGTGCTTCATCACACTCTTTTAGTTGTTTGTCCATATTTTCTTTAATCAGGTGCATCGGTACGTGGCCAGGTCCTTCAACCATTACCTGTACGTCGTGTTTCCAAGCTATTTTTGTAAGTTCCCCCAATGTTTCGAGTTCGGCAAACTGTGCTTCATCATTTGCATCCGCAATAGATCCTGGTCGCAACCCATCTCCTAAAGAAAAGGCGATATCATAACGCTTCATAATTTCACAGATCTCATCGAAGTGGGTGTACAAGAAATTTTCTTTATGATGAAACAAGCACCATTTTGCCATAATTGACCCCCCTCTTGATACAATTCCTGTTACCCTTTTAGCTGTCAGGTGTATGTATCGTAATAATACGCCCGCATGGATAGTAAAGTAAGAAACACCTTGTTCAGCCTGTTCAATTAGGGTGTCTCTGAATATTTCCCAAGTAAGGTCTTCTGCTATTCCATTTACTTTTTCCAAAGCTTGATAGATAGGCACTGTGCCAATTGGTACTGGAGAATTTCGTAAAATCCACTCTCTAGTCTCATGGATGTTTTTACCAGTAGATAAGTCCATGATCGTATCTGCTCCCCAGCGGCACGCCCATACTGCTTTTTCTACTTCTTCCTCAATAGTGGAAGTTACTGCGCTGTTTCCTATGTTCGCATTTATCTTAACCAAGAAATTACGACCTATTATCATTGGTTCGCTTTCCGGGTGATTGATATTGTTTGGTAGGATTGCACGACCTGCAGCGATTTCATCTCGGACAAATTCTGGTGTTATTTTCTTTTTCGGAGTATTTGCACCAAAGCTATGTCCTGCATGTTGATGTTCCATACCTTTTAGAGTTGTTTCTAATTGTTCTATCCGTTGGTTTTCACGTATGGCTACATATTCCATTTCTGCGGTTATGATTCCTTTTCTAGCGTAATGCAGTTGCGTTACATTGTGCCCATCTTTCGCTTGCTTAGGTCTGTGCTGATAATCAAATCGTAAGGCGTCCAGCTTGTTGTCTTTTAGTCGTTCTTGTCCGTAGCTTGAAGTTATGCCTTGTAAGGTATATGTATCATTCCGATCTAGTATCCACTGTTCACGCAAACGTTTTATACCTTTGCGTATATCAATCGTTTGATTAGGATCTGTGTACGGACCGGACGTGTCATAAACTGTTATGGGCGGATTTTCCTCTATATTTCCATTAGATAAACGTGTTGGGCTTAATGTGATTTCTCGCATAGCCACCTGAATAGGGAAAAGTTCACCTTTCACATAAATTTTTTTAGAGTTGGGTAATGCGGTTGTTGATAGCGTGTGTTCTTCTTTTTTCATAATATTTTATAAAAGTTATTTTAAATAAAGCATACTATATTGAGCCTCTTTTATTTACCCGCCTTGGGTTGCTTGAATAATAAGAATGTGGGCTTGGTTTTCTACAGTTGTATCGGGCCACTGCTGACGTGGAATAACTAGGTTGTTCAATGCTACGGCTATACCTTTCGCTTTTAGTTCTGGTATATATAAGTTGAGAATGCCAGCTAAATCTCTTGGGCAAGCATCTGTAAGATGATGAGTTTGATCGTTAATTTTTATTTGCATTTTCCTAAGTATTTACTTGTATGTATATACTTTAGGAATGTCGATAACAGGTCAAGACGATGACCGTGAAAGAAGATGTTATCTTACTTTTCCCTACGCTAGTATGAACTAGATCAGGTTCCGAGGGTAAAATCTCAGCCTGTTAATAACAGACACCCCTAAAGTATGTAGGGCAAGTATAGGAGATATTTTTCGGAAAACAAAATATAATTTGGTTTGCTGTTTTTTTACAGAGTTTGGCAGGAAGTAGTTTTGTTGATTCGGGAGGGAAGTATGCAATAAAAAATAACCCCTTAATATGTTAAGTTATTAAGGGGTTATCTTTTTTAGTTATTTTTTTTGCGGAACTTCTCGGTTCATTTCGATAATATCTACATCTTGATTTTTTGAGTTTCCGATTAAATGCTCGGCAAAATAATCGGCCATTCTCCAAAAGAAGTATTCGGTCATATCTCCAAATCCATGACGCTGTCCCGGAAGTAGCATAAAGTCAAAACGTTTATTAGCTTTAATCAAAGCTTCGACCATTCGTATAGAGTTTGCGGGGTGGACGTTGTTGTCAATATCTCCTGTCACAATCAATAATTTGCCTTTTAAGTTATTTGCTAAGTTGCTGTTTTTATCAATTTGATAAGCAAAAGTAGTATCTCCTTTTGAACTTATCTTTTCAGCAACACCGTGATGGCGTTCACTCCACCAACGGTTGTAAATATTGTTTTCATGGTTTCCTGCGCCAGAAACGGCTACTTTAAAAAAGTCAGGGTACACCAGCATTGCCGCTGTTGACATAAAACCACCTCCTGAGTGACCGGTGATGCCTACGCGGTTAATGTCTATGAAAGAATGTCTATCGGCGAGCTGTTCTGCGGCCACTTTTTTATCTTCAAGTCCATAATCGCGTAAATTTCCATATCCGTATGTGTGGTACCATTTTGAACGAGCCGGGTGTCCTCCACGGTTGCCTATCGTAATTACGATGAAGCCTGTTTGTGCCAAACGATCTATTCGATCCATGCTTCGTCCGAATGATTTATTCACAGCTTCAGTTTGTGGTCCAGGGTATACATACTCAACGATTGGGTATACACGGGTAGAGTCAAAATCAAAAGGTTTATACATCACCCCGTACAAATCCGTAATACCATCACCTGCTTTAACCGTAAAAGGCTCTGGAAATTTGTAGCCCGCAGCAAATAATTGAGATAAATCTGCTTCCTCCAATTTCATTACCAATTTGCCGTTTGCATCATACAAATCAGATGCAGGTATTGTATTTACCCTTGAATAGTTATTTACGAAATATCGTCCGCTTTCGCTAACATGCACTTGGTGGTCAAAATCACCTTTATTTAATAAGGTTGGCTCTCCTCCCGCAGTACTCAGTGTATAATGGTGTAAATAATATGGATCTTCGTTCTTCTCTTTGCCATTTGCAGTGAAAGTAAAGCGTTGGGTAGAGGGGTCGTATCCCGTAATATCTTCCGTATTGTATTCTCCTGAAGTTAATTGACGTAGTAGTTTACCGTCTTTGTTGTAGAGGTAGAAGTGTCCCCATCCATCACGTTGTGACCAATGTATAAATTCGCTGCCATTTTTAACAAAATACGGTTTTTTGACATCTAGGTACAAATTAGAACGTTCTTCTACTAATGTGCGTGTGTTGCCATCAACGGTTACTTCGACTAGGTCAATTCGTTTCAGGTCGCGGCTAGCACGTTGTATATAAAATGTTTCATTGCTTCCTAGCCAGTAGTTAATATAATGTTTGCCTTGGTAGCTTTCTTTACCGTGGTCACGGTTGTAAATCCCAATCGTTTGGTTTTTGAAACTGGTCAACTGTACCTGATTTGAAGCGAATGTCGAAGCATTGAAAATGTACAGTTCAACTTCTGTTGAGTCAGTTTCTCCAGGCATTAGGTATTTGTAGGTCTCTAGGGTCGGCCGTTTTTGTCCTACATTATTGATAACCCACAGTGGGTTTAAGTGTCTATTGTCTTTTCGGGTTAATGCAAAATGTTTACCATCGGGCGACCAACTTAGCCATACCGGTTTACGTTTTTTGCTTTCATCTTCTTCTTTATCAGCACCGGTTGTTGTACTATACTGATCACCTCCCCATGCATAATACTGTATACCATCAGTTGTTATTTGGTGTTCGATAATAGTAGAGTCCTTATCATCTTTACGTGCTTTTTCGTAGTTTTCTCTGTCCATCCAGTATAAATTGAAATCCTTTGCAAAGAATATACGTGTTGTATCTGGTGAAAAACTTGCCCAAGTAGTTCTCGGTTTTTCTTTTAAAGTGTCTGAAACTTCTTTAAGTTGTTTGGAGGTTATATTATACTCTAAGTAATACACCTTCTTCTTTATACTGTCTGCTTTATTCGTTAGTTTGTCACGTTCTTCTTTACTTTTTACAGTGTCTTTTGTGCTACGAATTTCAAAGCGTATGTTTTTCTCATCGTCTGTAAACCGCAGACCCTCTATAGGTAAGTGTTGTGCGTCAAACGGGTTTTGTACAATCTTAGTTACTTTGGCAGCTAAATCGGCGTTATCAAAAAGAAGTTTTTTTGATTTTGCTTGTGGATCAACGAGATACCATTTTTTTCCATTCGATGTACCATATTCATACCAGAATTTATCAGAATGATTAATCCACCTTGGTGTAACTTCTGTGGAGAAGATCATTTTTTGTAGTTTTTTAGGCGAGAATTTACTCGCTAATTGGTAATTCGCTACAGCGGGTTTTTCATTCTCTTGGGCTATGCCAATAAAAGAGCAACTCGTTAATAGAACGATTAAAAGTTTACGCATAATAAAATTTTTATACAATAATGAGGGCTAAAGTACATAAAACTGTAGTATCTTGATGTTTTGTGGGATGTAAAATTTTCAGGACAATGACATCAGTAAATGTGTAAACACTATCGAAAATTCGGTCTACTTGTTAAAGGAGAGAATGACCAAGGTATAGAGCTTAGAATTATTAAATAGATAATAAGGTAGCGCTTCCATAGGTAGGTAAACACCTCTTTTTGGTTTCGTTTTCGATAGGCTAGGATAGTATAAATATTGCTCAATATAATACCCAATGACATCATGCTTACGTGTTCCAGTCCGAAAAATCGCATTTGACGATTCTTTATATTCTGAGAGATGTTTTCCCAAAACCCATGGGCTATAGTGCTTTGTGTGAAAAGTAGCCAACCTATAAGGAGCTGTATGTTAAATATTAACGTAAATAATAGTAGAATTCTAAAATGATAAATCGTAAAAATAGATTTTCTTTTATGTTCGATGAAGATCCAGCCTATTTGGAGCAACATCGCAGATAAAACAATCCATCTGTAGTAAGAATGGTAAACAATAAGTGTAGAGAAATCCATCTTAAGCTTTGTCTTTTGTAGATTCTGTTAAAGCTTTATAGTCTGTAATGAATTGATCGACAGTTTTTTCGTCTGTAGCCCAAGAAGTTATTAAGCGTATAGCTTCTTGGTTTGAGCCCATTTCTCTCCAGGTAAAAAATGAATAATTGGTACTAAGCTTTTTACTTACCTCTTT
Organism: Sphingobacterium sp. UT-1RO-CII-1; assembly: GCF_026711005.1. GTDB lineage: Bacteria > Bacteroidota > Bacteroidia > Sphingobacteriales > Sphingobacteriaceae > Sphingobacterium. The sequence goes on from NZ_JAPPVJ010000009.1 coordinate 100,229, forward strand.
TGAGATAATCGGGAATAATTGGTTGGTCGAAGAGTCGGCAAGGAATAAGCAGCCCATTTCTTTTAAAGCTTGGGCGATTTTTCCTGCCATTTTGTTAGCATGATCTGCAAGTTGAAGGTAAAGATCATCTGTGAAAAGTTCGAGAAATTGGATACCTAATAAGCGTCCTTTTGCTAAGAGCGCTCCCTTTTGCTTCAGCGAATAATCAAATTCGTAAGCCGTTTTCTTATCTGAAAAAACAATAGCCTCTCCCAGTAACCCTCCATTTTTTGTAGCCCCTATGTAAAATACATCTGTCAGGCTACTAATATCGGCTAAAGTTAAATTGCTGTTTTTTGCACATATTGCATGAGCCAATCGGGCTCCATCTAAAAATAAGTATAATGAGTTTTCTTTGCAAGCTTTACTTAAATCGGCAAGTTCTTTTTGTGTATAGATATTGCCTAATTCGGTAGGGTTTGATATATAAACCATTTTAGGTTTTACAACGTGTGGGCGCATTGCAAATTGTTTTAAAACAGTTGTTACATCTTCTGCATTGAGTTTTCCGTCTGTTTTATCAACGGGTATAATACGGTGTCCGGTAGCTTCAATAGCACCAGCCTCATTTGCATATATATGCCCTGTATTTGCACTAATTACCGCTTCATGTGGGCGGAGAAGGTGGGATATGACCAATAAATTTGCCTGTGTACCTCCCGATACAAAAAATATTGCAGCATTTGGGTTCTGCATTTTTTCCTGCATCACGTTTTTTGCTTTTGCAGTATATGGGTCGTCGCCATATCCATCATGTTGTTCAAAATTTGAACGGTATAGCCTCTCCAAGATATTAGGATGCGCCCCTTCTGCGTAGTCATTTTTAAAGTTATACATATAGGCTATTGAATCATGATAAACTCAAAAATACATGCTTTAACATAAATAACGAAAGAACTACAGCCTTATATTTTAGTGACTTTAAGAAAGTGTTCCTTTATGACATTTCTTTGGTTTTTTATTTCTAAAAACAATAGTTTATATCGAGTTTAACTTAGATTTTGCCCAAGGAATATTTCATTTTTTTGTTCTGCCGAGAGAGATATGAATCTTTCATAATGTTTCAAAACATCACTTATTAATTCATTTTTAGTAAAATATTGCACATCATAGCCTGAGCGGTTGTCTCCAAAGTAAGTCATTGGTATATATGTTGTATTGTCGGCAATTTCTGGTGCATTCTCTTCACTCATGAGGTAGTCCGATACGTTGTGCGATTTGATACGCACACCGTAGAGAAAATCGGCCATTTCTGCATGTTGAATTTTTACTTCAACATAGTTTTTAGCACCTTCCAGCTGTGTCTCCAGTGTAGCTGTAATTCCTTTGCTTTGAAATTCAGCAACTAATTCGCTGAATGCGGGCAGTACCATTTTTTCTAAAAATTGGTTAACATCTTTTTTTTCACTGTATGATACTATTTTTTCCAATCTATCTTTCCAATTCGTCCCTGACCAACTATTGGTTGCATGTGCTAATGGACGTTTATAATAATCTGTATCAATCGCTAAGCCTTTTAATAGACTGTAGCAAAACAAAATCATAATAATAGAGAAGGGTAAAGCTGTAATCAGCGTCATGGTCTGTAACGTTTCTAAACCTCCTGCATTGATAAGTACCAACGAAGTGAAGGCCAATAAGCAACCCCAGAACACGACCTGCCATTTCGGAGAAGTCAGTGCGTTTTTTGAAGAAATATTATTCATAACATAAATGCCCGAATCGGCTGATGTTACAAAAAATATGAAAATAATAATAATTGCGACGACACTCAGTAGATATTGTAAGGGGAAATTTTCTAAAAATTTAAACAACATTAGGTCTGCATTTCCCGTCATACTGCTTAGTGCGCCATGCAATTCATTAGTGTCTATCCATAGTGCACTGCTTCCAAAAACAGTCATCCATAAAAAATTAAAGAGAGTTGGTAGAATAAGTACTGCACCTATAAACTCACGAATGGTACGGCCTTTAGATATTTTAGCAATAAATAAGCCTACATAAGGTGACCAAGAAATCCACCATGCCCAATAGAGTATTGTCCAGTTAAAAAACCATTCTTGCCGGTTTGGCTCATATGCATGTGTATTAAAAGTTAAGCTAAAAAATTCATTAATATAGTAGCCTAGCCCTTCTGAGAAAGTTCCCAGAATAAATGTAGTTGGCCCAAATGCAAGAATAATGAGCATCAATATTATAGCACTAACAATATTTAGTATACTTAAGAATTTTAAGCCTTTGGTTAATCCACTCGTTGCGGACAGAATAGATAAAGTCATCACAAAAATGACGATAAGTACTTGGTAAGTGAAACTTATTTCGGGAATAATGCCTAGGTGTGCCAGGCCCGCAGTAAGCTGCATTACCCCAAAACCTAAAGTAGTTGTAATTCCGAAGAACGTGCTACATAGTGCAAACATATCGACAATGTCTCCAGCACGGCCTTCAATTTTATCTTTAAAAATAGGGTAGAAGCAACTTCTTAATGATAGTGGAAGGCGGTATCTATAGGAGAAATATGCTAACGATAAACCTACAACTGCATAGATAGACCAGGCGTGAATACCCCAGTGAAAAAAAGTATATAGTTGTGCGTCTTTAGCTCTTCTTACTAAAGGCAAGTCTGCGACTGAGTGATCCGTAAAATGTGCTAGAGGTTCAGCTACACTAAAGTACATTAAGCCAATACCCATACCCGCTGCAAACAACATACACACCCATGAGAAGAATGAAAATTCAGGTTTAGAGTCGTTGGCTCCCAATTTGATATTTCCGTATTTACTTAATACTAAGAAAAGCAAGAAAAAAACGAAAACTGTCACCACCATTACATACAGCCAGTTTAAGTTTTCGAAAAGTAGGTTTTTAACGATCGATAGGTAATGATTTGTCCCTTGAGGGAAGAATACAGAGAGTATAGTTGTACCTAGAATAAATATTAAACTGGGAATTATGATACCTGGAGTGAAGGTGCTTTTGGATTTTAGTTGCTTTAAGAATTGCATATATATTGCTTTGGTAACTACATTTTAGTAGTATTAAACATTTCATAAGTGCGCTAGGGAAGATTACTATATGAACCTACTATTTGTATATCCATCAATAAAAACCCAAACAGTTTGGGGGCGCACGACATACAAAAATTAAATATAAAAACTCTAATTTTTGTTTTGAGATCACAAATATACAAAAATATTTCCCTTTGTGAAATAATATTTCATAATAGGGGTGATCATTGCTTCTCTTCAGTGTTTACATTTCTCTTGATCTGTTTACAAATACTTAACAAATGTTTAGCGATTAGGTAATCTTTGAATTTTACTTTTGGATGCATAATTATTGTGCAGTAATACTAGAATTCAAATATATGTTAGTATCAGGTTTTTTAAGTAAGAGAATTTCACACTGGAGTAATAGTCAGATCACTCTTTTGATTGCCATTGCTGCATTTTGTTGTTATACGAGTATGTATGCTTTTAGGAAATCATTTACAGCAGGAGACTATGATGGTGAAATGTTGTTGGGTATGAGTTACAAAGTGTGTATGGTCATTACACAGATGTTTGGCTATTTGTTAAGCAAGTTTTATGGTATCCGTTATATTGCTGAAAGTACAAATAATAAACGTGGGCGTTCTTTATTGCTTTTGGTTGGTTTATCTTGGTTGGGGTTACTTGGTTTTGCTTTAGCTCCGAAACCCTGGAATATTATTTTTTTATTTCTCAATGGTCTGCCTTTAGGTATGATTTGGGGACTTGTTTTTAGCTATCTTGAAGGTCGCCGTCATACCGAAATTATGGGCGCTATTATGGCCGTAAGTTTGGTGTTTGCTTCGGGACTAGTAAAGACTGTAGGACGAATTTTAATGGATACTCTTTCCATCAATGAATATTGGATGCCTTTTTGTACTGGCCTTGTGTTCTTTCTCCCTTTTTTATTAACTGTTTGGCTTTTAGAACAGGTGCCGGCTCCATCTACAGAAGATAAAGCCTGTCGCACAGAACGTGTACCGATGGATAAGAGTATGAGAAGTAAGTTCTTAAAAACTTATTTACCAGGTATTGTTCTTACTGTAATTATTTATACCATGCTCACTATGCTTAGAGATGTTCGTGATAATTTTGAAATAGAAATATGGCATATGCTCGAAGTGAAAGATAATGGTATTTACGCTAAAGTTGACGGACTTATTGCGGTTGTTGTATTGGTCAGTTTAGGGTTACTTATCTTGGTTAAGAACAATTTAAAAGCATTTCAACTTATTCATGGTCAGATATTAATTGGTTTTGCTATCGCTGGGTTATCAACCTATCTCTTTACACAGAAATCTTTAGACGGTACGCTTTGGATGATCTTAGTTGGGCTAGGTCTTTACATGGCTTATATACCTTATAATGTTATCTTTTTCGAACGAATGATAGCTACATTTCGTGAGCGTGGTAATATAGGTTTCGTTATGTATATTGCAGACTCTATCGGATATTTAGGGAGCTTTAGTATTCTTCTCAATAAAGAGTTTATGCCGTCTCCAGTAGGTTGGGGTAGTTACTTTATCCAATTGGTGCTGATAGCATCTGTATTAGGGGTAACTTTGACTATAATTTCTTTTATCTATTTTACGCAAAAGAAAAAACAACATACTCTAGTTAGCTCTGAGGAAGTAAAGGCATGGTCCGTTTCAAATAATAAAGTGGAAATACAAATGAATATTAAATAAAAATAAGAGCTAAATAATGGCAGATAAAAAATATGATTTAATAGTAGTTGGTGCCGGCATTTTAGGTACATTTCAAGCATATCATGCATTGAAAAAGGGGCTTCATGTTTTACATCTTGAGAAAGATATTTATCCGGTAGGGTCTACGGTACAGAATTTTGGTCAGGTTGTTCCTTCGGGCATGGCCGACCGTTGGTTTGATTATGGTGTGCGCGGTTTAGACTTATATAGCTCTATTCAGAGTAAGTGCGACATTTCTATCCGCAATAATGGTAGTTATTATATTGCTTCTGATGCTGATGAGTTGAAAATAATCCATGAATTATCAGATCATTATACTACGAAAGGGTATGCACATGCTATGTATTCTAAAAAGCAGCTTCTAGATAAATTTCCTGATTTAAAGGCTGAATATGTTCAGGGAGCTATCGTATTTGAGCAGGAGCTAAGTGCCGAGCCTGATAAATTGATAACTCGTTTACATAGCTTTATGAAGCAAGAGTTTAAAAATTATGAACTGCATTATGATCATAGTGTAATAGATTGTGAATCTACAGGTGATACGGTAAAGGTACGAACCAATCAAGGAACGGATTTTATTTCTGCAAAGCTTATTATTTGTAACGGTTATGACTTTAAAACCTTATATAAAAAAGATTTTGAGAATAGCGGTTTAAAAATCAGTAAGCTTCAGATGATGCGTACTGTTCCTCTACAGAATATTAAATTGCCAGGCAATATTTTAACGGGGTTAACAATACGCCGTTACGAAAGTTTTGAAGCCTACTGTCCTTCTTTCCATACGGTAGAAGTTCCAGAGCATTATCGTGAGCTTCGGGAGCACGGCATTCATATTCTTTTCAAACAGGCTATAGATGGAAGTATTATTGTTGGGGATTCGCATGAATATGCTGATGTAAATAATTTTGCAGATTTGGGTTATGCCATTAAAGAAAATATTAACACTTTAATGATTAATGAAGCCAATCGTATTTTGCCTATAGATGCTTCGCAAATAACTACATCATGGGCTGGTTTTTACTCGCAGCATAGCGATCATATATTTGAGTTGGATAAAGATTCCAATATACATATAAGGACAGGAATAGGAGGGAAAGGAATGACTGCAAGTGCTGGTTATGCAGAATATTGTATAGATAGCTTGTTTTAAGGCAAGCTATAGTAGTTAAATTTAAAAAGGTCGAATAAACATTCGGCCTTTTTAAGTTTGTTTCGGATTAGAAATGTAGATTAACTTTTGTAAAGCCTAAGCCTTCTAATATAGGTTTGAATACATGTATGGCGTTTGCTTTCGTTTGATCTAGTATATCCGATTTGCGCACTTCGCGCTCTACTTCTTTTTCCGCAGCTTTAAAAGCTTCATCTACTAAAGTAGCTTCTCTAAAGAACGCCATTTTAGTATCATACACTTTCGATGCGCTATGGTCTATTTTTACATAGCAAATTTCGGGTTGTGGTAGTTGTATACTTACCGAATCGTTTTCAACAACAATATCTTCAGCCTTAAGTTTGGTTAAATCAATACAACCTACAGCGTCTGCTTTTACAATTAATAAGACGCTTGCATCAGGTAAAAACTGACTAATATTTTTGTGTTCCAATACATCGCTAAATCTATATTTTACAAGCTCCAGTTTACCCATTGATTCAATCCGTTCCAATAATATTTGATGCTTCGTCTCTGAACTTGGTTTGGCAGGCGTTCTAAAGAAAAGCGCCCACACTGCTACAGCAGTTATAGCTAGAAATAATATTACTTTTAAAAATCTCATCATAAAAATAGTAATTCAAATAATAGACCATTTTTACTAAAGTTATTGATTTTTATAATAAATATATATTATTCTAATTTATAGAATTTATAAAAAGAGTGTAAATAGTAGTTTAAGGTAAGAAAGCTGTTGTGTTTTCATTAAAAAGCAAAGTGCTTCATTATAAAATGAAGCACTTTGCTTTTTGCCAATCTGTCAGTGTTTTATCTGCTCAATTATTTTCTTCCGTACATTACTTCTCTTTGCTCTTGTACAGCTTCCGAGTTAATGTATTCGTCATATGTCATTAATTTATCAATAATGCCATTTGGTGTTAATTCAATGATTCTGTTGGCTACTGTGCCCGTCAATTCGTGGTCACGCGATGTAAATAGCATAGAACCTTTAAAATCGAGCATGCCGTTATTTAATGCCGTAATCGACTCTAGATCTAAGTGGTTGGTCGGTTCGTCAAAAATCAAGAAGTTTGCACCTTGTAACATCATTTTTGAGAACATACAGCGCATTTTTTCTCCTCCAGACAAAACAGATACCTTTTTCATGACCTCTTCACCCGAGAACAACATTTTACCTAAGAATCCTCTAATGAATTGTTCGTCTGCATCTGGCTTGGTAGTATAATTTCTTAACCAGTCGACCAAATTGTCATTATTGCCTTCAAAATATGCTGCGTTTTCAATAGGCATGTCGGTAGGGGTGATGGTTATTCCCCATTTAAACTCTCCACCGAAGTCGGTATCTCTGCCTGTTAAAATATCGTAAAAGGCTGTTGTAACAAGCGAGTTTTCTGAAAGTACAGCTACTTTATCGCCTTTATTTAACATTAGGCTGATATCTTTAAAGTAGACTTCTCCGTTTACTGTTTTACTTAAGCCTTCCAATTGCAAGATCTGGTCTCCAGGTTCACGATCCATTTGATTGAACATGATAGCTGGGTACTTTCTGTTGGATGGCTTAATATCTTCTACATTTAGCTTATCAAGTGCTTTCTTCCGGGAAGTAGCTTGTTTAGACTTGGAAGCGTTTGCAGAGAAACGACGTATAAACTCCTGTAATTCTTTAATTTTATCTTCTGTCTTTTTATTTTGATCACTTCGTTGTTTTAGTGCAAGTTGTGAAGATTCATACCAAAACGAGTAGTTTCCGGAGTAGATATTCATTTTTCCAAAATCAATATCTACGATATGGGTACAAACATGGTCTAAGAAGTGACGGTCGTGAGATACCACCAATACCGTGGCTTCATATCCGGCTAAAAAGTCCTCTAACCAAGCAATCGTGTTAATATCCAGGTCGTTCGTAGGCTCATCCAGAATTAAAATATCTGGATTTCCAAATAAAGCTTGGGCTAATAATACGCGGACTTTCTCATTACCATCTAGCTCGTTTAGAAGCTTAAAGTGTAATTCTTCTTTAATACCCAAGTTGCTCAGTAGGGTAGCTGCATTACTTTCGGCATTCCAGCCGTCCATTTCTGCAAATAAGCTTTCTAGCTCTCCTGCACGTTCTCCATCGGCATCTGAGAAATCTTCCTTCATATAGATGGCATCTTTCTCTTTCATTACCTTATATAGCTCTTGGTCACCCATCATCACTGTTTCGATGACAGAAAACTCATCAAAAGCATAGTGGTTCTGGTTAAGTACCGACATGCGTTCGCCAGGTGTAAAACTTACCGACCCTGTCGAAGGATCTACTTCACCTGATATAATTTTAAGAAATGTAGATTTACCTGCACCATTGGCTCCAATGATACCGTAACAGTTTCCAGAAGTAAACTTTAGGTTTACATCTTCGAATAGGACACGTTTGCCGAAGCGCAGCGATAGGTTGGATACATTTATCATCTATACCTGTTTTTTTTGTGATATTTTTATTTAAAATTATGATTATCAGTGCTCTTAACTTTATATTACTGATGTTTTGTTTTATTTCTTGTCTCAATTAAGCAGCCTTTATTGCTTATCTTTGCTGAAATTAATTTACAAATAATTTACAAGTATGGCTACCATTTCTGCTGTTATCCTGAAGCATCACAAGAAACAAGACGGAACTTATAATGTTAAGATAAGGATCACACATAGGGGCTCAACTGTTTACATCGACACCTCTATATATGCAACCCGTTCCGATTTGGACACAAAGGTACGATTAAAAAAAGTATTTATTGACTCATTTCTTACGAGCACTGTGAATGAATATAGGTCAAAAGTAAATTTGCTGGGAGCTAAGGTCGAATACATGACAGCTTCAGATATAAAAAATATTCTCAACGAGGATATTGGAATTATCGATATTATTAAATTTTGGGAAAAACATATAGAAGATTTGCACTCGGAAAAAAGAACTAATACAGCTGTTGGTAGAAATACTACATTGAATAGATTTAAAGAGTTTTGTGGTAGAAGTGTGTTTCCCATTGAATTGCTTACATCGAAAAAGATACGAGAGTATATAGATCATTTAACGAAAAAGCAGTATGCACCTTTAACTCTTATAAATTCTTTGTCCGATCTTAGGTTGGTATTTAATTTAGCGAAAGATCATTATAATGACGAGGAGCTAGGTTTGATTAGAATACCAACGTCTCCATTTTCAAAAATTAAAATGCCAGTAAAGAATGAGCCGGTAAAGAAAAACTTATCTATAGACACAATCAAAAAGATCAGAGATTTAGAATTGGTCAATGAAGGTGACATTCTTTCTCGTGATTTATTTATGCTATCCTTTTATCTGTGTGGAATTAATGCTAATGATTTACATGAATATCTTAATGATCCACATATCGAAAGGTTGGGCTATACCAGAAATAAAACGAAAGGTAGGCGTGTTGACAAGGCGTTTATCAGCATTAAAATTATTGAAGAGGCCAAGCCATTAGTTGAGAAGTATGCAGGGGTATTAGCTAAAAGATATGCGCGTTGCGCTGGTTTAAATAATAGATTGTACTTATCATACTCAAAAGTTATAGGCCCAGCGGTGGGTGTTCCGGATCTCACATATTATCATGCCCGTCATTCATTTGCTACCTTAGCCAGGAATGAATGTCGTTTTTCAATGGATGACGTGGGGATAGCGTTAAATCATAAGTCTTCAACAATAACAGATATTTACGTAGCTAAGGATTGGGATATCGTTGATGAAGTTCAGGAGGCGGTTGTCAGTTTGTTGCGATAACAAATAGAGCTTATATTTATTTTGCCTTAGCTACAGATTGCCCTGTTAATATGTAGTTGATATCCATATTGTAGTATTTAGCCATATATATTAAGATTTCTGTGCTAGGGAAACGGTGTCCATTCTCAATTCTTGATATTTGTACCGCAGTAGTGGGGATCCCATTTTCTAAATCAGTTTGTAAGATGTTATGTGATTTTCTAAAATCTTTAAATCTGATTCCAATCTCTCTTCTATCTGCTGCTTCTATTGTTTTCTTTTCTTCCATCTTTAATTCTAGTTTTGTTATTGAATACATTGTGTTGGATAACCATAAATATTTTGATGTTTTGAATATTTGATTACCCATTTGCTTAAAAAGATATTCTTCTACAATTGCATCACCCATGATGTCCTTTAAAACTTGATGTCTTGCTTCAACTACATCAAGGTCGTCATGTTGGTAATTTATATTTAATAGACCTAAATCTCCAGATGCTTTCCTGTTTATTAGACCCGGGGTATTAATCTCAATTATGTCAAGTCTTGCACTTTTTGGTTTAGGTTTTAAGTAAATGCCACCTAAAACTTTTGACTCTTTAGGAAGATGCTTTTCAATATGTGCTTTAATGATTTCAAAAACACGTAACTTAATGTTTTTATTCTTACTGAATTTAGAGTTCATTATTTAAGTTCTCTTTTAACAACATTATAGATTTGCATGATGTCATCGATGTGAACATCAAAATCAGGATAAGTTTCCTTATTAGGATTTAAAGAGCGCAATGTAATACAACCAGTTTCTAAACACTGTTTTGCAATCTGCTTTGCAACTATGCCCTCAGTCCTGTGTACGAAGATCCAGTTAGGCCATTGGTGATTATGTAATTTCGCTTGCCATAAATCCCTTTTTACTTCTCTACCGGTCGCAATAGTGCCATCAGGCATTGCTTCTTTTATATCTCCATTATCCATACTATCTCCGGATATTTCAAAAGCTCTGTATTTTCCTCTCACGTAACGATCTACAGTAATATAATGTTTAGGTAATTCATCAACATACTCTTTGTCTGCATAGCCGGTTAAATATCCTGCCTGTGCATAAACTGGGACTAATTCAACTCCCATTCTGTAGCGGCCTGGTGATATCTCTATGAACTTGTTATCACCATCTTCTTCATATATATCGGCAGGGCCAAGTTCTCTTGCATTTTGATTAATCCGTTTTATAGGGGCTGGATCATCACCAGTACCGAACACCTCCTGTTCATTTGTGTCGAATTTTGACAATATGTTGCTTACAGTTTCGCGTTCTAAAGAGTTAGATTTGAAATACTGATATACCGTTTGACGCGAAACACCTAGTATTTCAGCAGCTTTTGAAGCACCAATCTTACGAGAGCTTAAAAAATCTTTAAATTTTTCACCTTGATAATCAATCATTTATAAATAGTAAGTAAAATACTTATTGACAGTGTAAGTATTATGTTTACATTTGTACCATACGAACAAAACAAAGGTAATACAATAGTTTAAAATCAACAATCGCATAATAGTACCAATATGAACAAACAAAGGATATACGGCGGTATGATAGATAAGGGGATTGAGATTTGGGAGGATGAAGACACCAAAATACTATGGTGCTCCCATAATCGAAGACAGCACAGCTGGCCATTCTTTCCTCCAAACGTCGTAAATAAGATTAAGCAAGATATGCTCAATAACCCTGATAAGGTTGATTGTCTAAACAAATGGCCTAACCTAAGAAAAGAGGATAGAATGCATAGATATATGCTATGCAACTTCGGGGGGCTTGACGATAAGCCTGATTTCGATAAACATGGTAAAGTAAATCGTTCAGAATATTACGAGTGTGGATTAAGAGGTAAGTGTCAGTTTGAAGGAAAACTTTGTTCATCTATTAAAGTCGCTAATGGCTTTTTGAGTAGGTCTGAAATTGAAGTTCTAAAATTCATTCGATTGCCAGATAAATTGATAGCTGCGAAGTTAAATAGGAGCCCTGAAACAATTTCTAGTCACCTCCAAAATATTCGAATTAAAACAGGAGAGACAGATAAAGTGAATCTGGCATTATTCGCGCTAAGTATAGGAATAACATTATTTAAACCCGAAAAGTCAATCAAAAATGGAGATTATAAAATTAGATAAGCAGCCAACTATAACGGAGCACATTGATCAGATGAGCCCGAGTGGTGAATCAGTAAAACGTTTTCATTTACAACATATAAAAGCAGTGAGAGAGGCGGCAGGTCGTAAAATGAAACTTGAAAAACCTCAGTATAAGTATGAAACCAAAATTAATGCATCTGAAGGCTACGGTTATATCGAAGTAGTTGTGTCTTTAAAGAAGAAAGGAGCTGCAAATGAACAAGTTCAAAACAATTAATACTGTCGAGCCTGAGTTAGTTTCTTTAATGAATGAGGCAGCAGAGCTAGGGGCCATGAGGGCCTTGATGAATACGGGTAATGTAACTCAGTATATAACGAAGAGTGCTGCTTATAAGAGAATTGGTAGCCGCACAAAGGTTGATAAATGGATCGAAGCGGGGGTATTGAAAGTTTGCGCTGCCGGTATTGATCTGTCTGAATTATTAGCGATTGCCGCCAGTGCAAACTTAGCTACCTATATGCATAATAAAGTCTTGAAGTGATGTCAGTTTTTAAAGAAAAGCACCTGATAAATCTGGGATTTGTAAGGCATGAATGGAATGATGATGAATTTGGAAAGATAGTCGACCATAAGTTTGAGAATGCAGACGTCACTATTGAGATTACCAACCTTAGTACTGTAGAGTTAACGACTAGAGGGCAGTACGTTTCATTAAGTATGATAAATAGCAGCAAGAAGCTAAAACAATTAATAAATCTATTAACAAACTAAATAAATATTAAAATGAATATCCTAATCAAAAAACTTACAATGATTAACTTCAAAGGGGTTAAGAACTTTACAGTTGATTTCAATTTTATCACCAATATTTATGGTGCTAATGCATCTGGCAAAACAACCATTTTCGATGCTTTCACCTGGTTGTTGTTTGGTAAAGACTCTAGTGATCGCAAAGATTTTAATGTTAAGCCTTTAAATAGTTCTGGGTTAACTAAAAATCGAACTGAAAACGAAGTTTCAGCTTTGTTAGAAGTTAATGGTGAAGAAATAAGTATTCGTCACATTCAAAAGGAGAAGTGGACGAAAAAGAGAGGTGAAGAAGTAGCAGAGTTTACAGGAAATGAACACATGTACTTTTGGAATGATGTTCCTGTAAATGCAGGAGAGTTTCAAGCGAAAGTACATAGTATACTCCCTGAGAATGTTTTTAAATTAATTACTAATCCACTTTACTTTAATAGCCAAAAATGGCAAGATCAACGGGCTGTTTTATCTGAAATTGCTGGAGAGATAACCGACAGCTTCTTAATAGGTAAATATCCTGAATTAGCAGAGTTGTTAAATTCATTAGATGGTAAAACACTGAAAGAGTTCAAGGCAAAAGTGGCTTTGGAAAAGAAGAATTTGAAAGATTCTTTAGAGAGTATTCCAGCCCGAATAGACGAGGCTGAACGTGGAAAACCTGAGGCAATTGATGAGGCCACAATCCAGTCTCGCATCAAGGAGTTGGAGCATGAATACGAAACTCTAGAACAAGCAATTTTCGATAAAAACGCCGCGAATGAAAGTGAAAACACCCGTATTCAGGGCGTTCAAAGGGAAATACACCGATTGAAATTGGAAATTCAGAATATTGAAGCAAGCCACCGCTCTACTTATAATGCTGATGTTATTCAGGCAAGTTCAGGTATAAATGAAGATAAAGCAAAAGCATCTAGCCTTGAATATCAATTACGCGTGCAGGAGGGGCAGATTAAACAGTTGCAAACTTCGCATACTGATCAGATAGCTCGAATAGAACGTGATAAACAGGATATCAACGATCGGATGGCAAGTCTTAGAGTCTTGTTTGCTTCGGTAAATGGTCGCGAACTTAACCCTGAAGACAAAGTTTGTAAGGAATGTGGGCGCGAACATGAAGTGCATAATATCATCGAGTTACAAGCTAAGTTTGACGAAATCAAACGTAAAGAGCTTGAAGGGATAAATACACAAGGTGTAGGTCTTAAAAAGGATTTAGCTAATCGTGAAGCTGATATCGTGCAGGCTAAAGAGCAATTTGAAATTACTCAGAAGGCATTAGACAAAACTATCAATGACTTGAAGGTTGCGCTGGATGAGGTGAATGCACGTATAGCTCACGCGTCTACTAATACGGTTGAGGTTAAGTCGTATGAAGAGCGTGTAATGGAGGATGATCTTATCGCCCAAAAAACAGCTGAAATAACTCAGTTACAAGGACAATTGGAGTCTACTGAAATAGACTATGGAGATCTTAAAGTGAAGAAGGCAACTGTAAATGCTGAGTTAGATTCCGAAAAACGAAAACTTAATAATGCTGAGAGTATTGCCAAAGCTGATAGGCGCATCCAGGAATTGAAAGATCAAGAAAAAAACATGTCTCATGAATTGGCAACCTTGGAAAAACAGGAATTTGTGGCTGATAAATATGAGAAAGCTAAATCTGAGGAGCTTGAGAATCGTGTTAATGCAATGTTCAAGTATGCTAAATTCAAATTGTTCAAGCCATTAATAAATGGCGGAGAGGAGCCAACATGTCAAACAACTTATAGTGGGGTGCCGTTCTCAGATTTAAATACTGCAGCTAAAATTCTTGTTGGAATCGATATCATTAATACGTTGTCGGCTCATTATGGTGTAGTAGCCCCAGTATTCTTAGACAATCGAGAGTCTGTATCTGTGATACCTGATACTGCAGCTCAAACTATTAATCTAATTGTATCAGCTCAAGATGAAAAATTAAGGGTGGCGTAATGGCTAAGAAAATTATGACACCGCTTCCAAAAATACAGGCGGTGTCATGTTATAGTTGCAAATATATGCAACCGGGCGATCATCCAGCGATAATGTGGTGTGATAAAATTAAAATGCCGAGACCATCGGCAACACTTAAAAATTGTATTCATAAAACTTTAAAATAAAATCAAAATGTCTCAACAAGTAACAACAACTAATAATCAAGTAACAACAACTCAACTTTCACAGTCAGAAAGATTTACGGTGGCTGTGATGAAAGAATTTACTGCTAACGCAGGAGATGTTCAACTTACTAACTTCCAAAAGAAGCTAATCCAGAATTACTTCATCAAACTGGATATGACTTTGAAGGAAAATGAAGTAAAACGTCTTGCTAAATCGGATCAATATCGCGACCCTCTTGAGTTTATTTGGAAAAACGTAAATATGGCGCAATTGGCCTTGGATGTAGTTGCTTATTCTAGTATTGGCTTAGATCCTCTTCAAGACAATCATATTAATTTGATCCCTTACAAAAATAAGCGTTCTAATCAATTTGATATAGGTTTCATTATTGGTTATGAGGGAATGAAAATTAAAGCGGTGAAGTACGGCTTTGAAGTTCCGGATGATGTAATTGTAGAGCTAGTATACTCTAATGACATCTTTAAGTCCCATAAAAAAAATAAAGATAACCAAGTTGAATCATACGAGTTTGATATTGTGAATGATTTTGACCGAGGGGAAGTTATAGGAGGCTTCTATTATCATGTTTTCAGAAGTAACCCTGAGAAAAATCGTCTTAAAGTTATGACGATGAAAGATATTAATAAGCGTATTCCGAAGAATGCATCGCCTGAATTTTGGGGAGGTGAGAAGAAAAAGTGGAACTCTGAAGAAATGGAGCATATTGACGGCTGGTATGAAGAAATGATTGAGAAGATGCTTAAACGCGCTGCTTATAACTCCATCACTATCGATAGCGAAAAAATTGACGAACATCTTGTTAAGATGATGCAAGCCGAGTCAATTTCATTAGCTGGGAGCGATCAAACATTATTACAAGTAAAGTCTGATATCAGTACTAATGCTAACAAAATTGAATTGCAAGGTTTTGATGATGTACAAATAATTGAAGAGTCTAAAACCAAGTACCCTGAGCCTATGGCGGAAAATGCTCAAGATAGTGCGATGCAGCCAAATGAAAAGGCGTTTGAAGAAGAAAATGCTAATAGTCAAACTCTTGCTTTCTAAAAATGCGTCTTCACATTATAAATAGCAATAGTGATGGTAACTGCTACCTTTTCACCGACAATGAGGGGAATACCCTTATTGTCGAGTGCGGGGTACGTTTTGAGAAGATAAAGCAAGCAATGAACTTTGATTGTTCAAAGGTTGTAGGGTGTCTAGTTACGCATGAGCATGGTGATCATTGTAAAGGTGTCAAAGACGCTGTCAAGGCTGGACTCGATATCTATGCATCAGCCGGAACTATCAAAGGAATGAAAATGGATAGCCATCGATTGAATACGATTGAAAAAGGCGCTAAGTTCTCTCTAGGTCCATTTGATATTATTGGCTTTGATGTCCATCATGACGTTAATGAGCCTTTGGGGTTCTTGATTAGGCATGAGGAGATGGGAACTACATTGTTCCTTACGGATACTATTTACTGTGATTATACCTTTCCTGGTCTAACTAATGTGTTAATCGAAGCAAACTATAGTCAAGATATCATTGATGATAAATTATCTGACAATCGGTTTTTACGTAATCGAGTTATTCAGTCACATATGAGTGTAGAGACAGCTATCAAGACTTTAAAAGCTAATGATCTAAGTAAGGTTAATAATATCGTCCTCATCCATTTATCTGACAGGAACTCGGACGCTAAAGTCTTCAAAAAACGTATCGAAGATGCTACTTTAAAAACTGTCACTGTTGCTACTGCAGGATTGACAATTGACAATTTTAATATTTATCCATTTTAATCTTAAAACTATGTTTTTCCCACAAGACGCAATTATAAAGCATATTTCTGTGCACAGAGTAGGAAATAAGGCAAATGATGAATTTTATGTACTATCTGAAACACCACTAACTCTTAATGAGAAGTTAGAGGATTTATTTTCTAAATATCTCCTTGTACCTTTTATGAAAACAAACGAGGTATATAATTTCTATCACCTTTCATGTGAATTGAATTTAAATGAAGTATTCAATTTTGTGAATCGTTTCTTAGATGGTCCTGAGGAAATTTGTAATGAACCTGAATTTCATGAATTATCAAAAAATATTGCTAAGCATTTGTATGAATGCACTGATCATCCAAAACTAAAAGGGGGCGAACTGTATGTCGCTTATATCGAAGGGGTACAATTTGAGGGTGAGATACGCAATGCTATAGGCGTCTTCAAGTCTGAAAATAAGCAATCATTTTTAAAGGTATCTCCGGTTGTTGATGGGTTTAGCGTTGATTTTGAGTCTGAGGCTATTAATATTGATAAGCTGGATAAAGGTGTCATTATCCTAGATACAGATTCATGTAAAGGATATGATGTTCTTGTAATAGACGGAACATCTATTTCTGAATCTATTATTTGGAAGGATGATTTTTTGAAGGTAGTTGCTCGAAATGATAGCTATCAACAAACTTCAAATGTATTGAAGGTATATAAGAATTTCGTAGTTGATAAAATTGATGAAGTGTTTGACTTGGAGACAGCTGATAAAATCGACTTGTTAAACCGATCAATGCATTATTTTAAGAACAAAGAAACCTTTGATAGTACAGAGTTTGAAGAAGAGGTGATTCAAAGCGACAAGGCGATAGAGCTATTCCAAGAGTACAAAAAGGAGTTTGTGGAGGATTTTGAGGTTTCTATAGATGAAAGCTTCCCAATTTCTAATTCTGCGGTAAAGAAAATGCAAACTACATATAAGTCTGTTATCAAACTTGATAAAAACTTCCTTATCCAAGTTAATGGCAAGCGCGAATATCTAGAGAAAGGATATGACGAAGTAAAGGATATGAATTATTATAAACTTTATTACGATAACGAATCTTAATTTTTTCATTATGAATAGAACAGTTATTCCTAAACCAAGAGCAAAAGTTAAACTGACGAAAGCTCGTGAATATGCGATATTAAAAGATGTACAGTTTATTGGTACAGTTATACAAGTTGTGCAGAATAAATGGAGAGAAAACCTATTTGACACCGAGTTAAGGGGGCAAACATTAAAGAACTTTAGTAATCAAATCTATAAAGGAGCTCATGGGATGGAGCGCGAATTAAGAACTAAGTTTAATTTAAATGATCCAGAAGAATTAGAATATGAATTAGCAACCTCTATGGACCGTGTAATTTCTTTCTTTTGCTTGATGCCATCGGGCTTAATTAATTCTATAATGGACAGACTAGAAGCTGAAAAGAGAGCTATTGAGCTTGAGCACAATGGGGTTGTCCCTATGGAGGTGCAGCCAGATGTCTATGACATTGCACCAGAAAGAGAGGAAGTGCAAATATAGGGGTGAACATCTTGTAAAATAATACTCTTAAAAATAACTAAACCATTTGGTTAAGTTTGGGTTTTATTTTACATTTGACTATTCAATTGTATCGTCTCACATTTATACAATTTTAAAGACATTTTAGCCCTTATTAGGATGAACCGGAAGTGAGACGCTGGGGATTCCTGATAAGGGTTTTTTATTCATAATAGTTATGATAGTAGAACTTAAAAAGGTGAAAATTACCAAATCAATATTTAATCAATTATTGAGCCCTCAACTACATGCATTATGTAGAAATACAGATTATAAAATTCTTGGTTGGATATATGAGAAAGGCAAGAAATATATATTACTCTATAGAACTGATGATAATAGCCTCCACAAGTTACTTCCTATAACGAATATGGTAGTTGATCAACGTAAGCCGAATGTCGTGAACTTTAGTAAAGGTGGATATAGTATGTTGATTGAACTCTCTTCCATGAGTGAGGCAGTGAAGTGGATAGCTAGAATTAATGAAATTCTATATGAAGCACGGACAAAAGGGCAATTATATTTATAGATAGTGATGTTATGGAAAAGACAATAGAACAGATAAAGGAAGAAGTATCTAAAGAGCTTCTACACCCTTACAGAACTTGGACAGAAAATGCCCGTTTTTCAAGTGATGATAATATCAGTGTGCTTGAAGATTCGGGGGCGATTGACGAAGTAATGATCCGATACGCTTCGCAGTTTCAGAAGCAAAACGAGCTGTTAAGAGAGAGGGTAGCGGAGTTGGAGGATGATTTGAAGAAGTGTAAAAAGTTTAATAAAGCATTAAGGGGCAATAGTGATTGGGAATAATTTTTTTTTAATAAAGGTAAATAAAAATAGGGTGCTTGAGATTATTAAAAAACTAGAAAGGATAAATAGATGAAACTATTAAAATTATTAACGTACCTATACATCCCAATTTTCCTGCTAGGTGCCTTTCTTGCGGGGTTGGCAATAGTTATCATGACTATTGGCCAGCTGCTAATGTTAGAGACTGAAAGAGCTAAAAAAGGGTATAAATTTATGATGAGAAGTACATTTAGAGGAAGGTAAAAAATGGCAAAAGAATCATTCTATTTTAGTCACGATTATGGATCGAGAAACGATCCTAAATTAATGAAGGTTCTAATGAAATTAGGGCAAGAAGGTAAAGGTGTTTATTGGGATTTAATAGAAATGCTATACGAGCAAGGTGGTTATCTTATGCTATCGGACTGCGATAGCTATGCGTTCGCATTGCGCACTAGTGAGGAGTGCATTACTAGTCTTATAAATGACTTTGGGCTATTTGAAAATGATGGTGAAAAGTTCTGGTCAAATAGTGTTATGACAAGGCTTAATAAGAGAGAGGCTAAGTCACAAAAGGCAAAGGAGAGTGCGTTTAAAAGGTGGAATAAGACAGATTCTAATGCGAACGCATCAAATAATAATGCGAACGCATTGCAAACGAAAAGCGCACCCAATGCTATAAAGGAAAGTAAAGTAAAGGAAAGTAAAGTAAAGGAAATAGTAGAAGAAGAAGATAAAGAAGAAAATCTCGTCACCGACACCGACTATCCTTCGGATGATGCTATTATTCCTAAACCAAATGCTTGGGGAGCATATTCGTCAATGGATGATTTAGAAAAAGTTTTATTATCTCATTCTGCATGGCAAGCAGACTTTGGAAAGTCATTAGGTATTGAAAGTACGAATGATGTGCCAAAGTGGATAAAGAAGTTTTTCTCTTTTTGCAATGGATCTGGAAAGATTCACGAAAAAGAATCAGATGCAAAGTCTCATTGTCACTCTTGGACAAGGCGCCAAATTGAATTGGGAAAAACATTAGATACTTCAAACCTGGCTATTCCCCAAGAGACAATGAATGGCGATAAACCGAGTATTCCAGGGACTAAATCAGGGGAATTGATTGGTAAATGGATTTGGCTAAACAACGGGTGGAGAAATACAACAACTTTCACAGATCATCAAAAGCGCCGAAACGGATTGGTATGAAAAAAAGAGAATACAACAATTTAGGGAAATTGCCTCCAATGGCTTTGGATTTGGAAGAAGCTGTTTTAGGATCAATTTTGATTGAGTCTACTGCAATGATGTTTGTCGCAGATGTTCTTCGTCCTGAAATGTTTTACAAAGAATCTCATCAGTTGATTTACAAGGCTGCTCAGGAGGTTTCAATGTCAGGAGACCCTTTGGACCTGATGACTGTGATGCAGCAATTGCGCAGAAACGGTGATTTTGAAACGGTAGGGGGAGCTTTTTATTTAACTGGCCTAAGCGATCGGGTTGTTAGTTCTGTAAACATTGAATATCATTCTCGGATTATTGCTCAAAAATTTATGCAAAGAGAGCTAATCAGATTGTCTAGTACTACAATAAATGATTGCTATGATGAGACAAAAGACATTTTTGATATTTTATCAACTTATGAAACTGAACGAGATAATGTCGTCAATAACGTATCGTCTAGAAAGGAAGTGTCTCAGAAGAAAGCTGTTCGAGAAGTTTTAGAAGATATGGCTAGAAAAGCCGAAATGGGGGTTAAAGATGTGACAGGAGTAGACACAGGAGATAGTACTTTGAATTCATTGACAGGTGGTTGGCAACAGTCGGATTTGATTATTCTAGCAGCACGTCCAGCTATGGGTAAAACTGCATTCGCACTTAAAAAAGCGGTTAATGCAGCTAGAGCAGGAAATCCTGTTGCAGTATTTTCTCTTGAAATGTCGTATCAGCAACTTATTCAGCGGGTGCTCTCATTCGAGTCTGGAATTGCATTAGAAAAGATAAAAAAATTAAAACTTCAAGATCATGATTGGCATAAACTAAGCATGATGCAGGGTGAAATTGAAGATTTACCAATCCATTGGGATGATACTCCTGGATTATCACTCATTGAGCTTTCGGCAAAGGCAAAGAGGCTCAAAAGACAGCACGGGGTTAAAATGATTATCATTGATTATCTACAGCTCATAACGACTCAATCTAAGGATCGATATAACGCAGTTAGTGACATATCCCGCGCTTTAAAGGTGTTAGCAAAAGAATTGGATATTCCGGTTATTGCATTATCACAATTGAGTCGTGCTGTTGAATCAAGACCTGGTAATGGTAAGCGCCCAATGTTATCAGATTTGCGTGAGTCTGGTTCTATTGAACAGGATGCCGACATGGTAATGTTTCTATATCGACCAGAGTATTACGGTAATGTTGAAGATGAAGAGGGGCGATCAACTGCCGGTATGGCGGAGGCAATAGTTGCTAAGCACCGTAATGGCTCTACGGACACCGTTTTGTATAATTTCCAAGGAGCAACAACAAACTTCACTTCTTGGGATGACGATGGGTTCATAAGTCCAGAGATGATTACGGATTTTTCATTTATTAAGCAACCAATGGAGTTGCCGTCTAATAACGTGAATAAACATGCTAAATGGAATTTTCCAGAAGATAATGTTTTTTAATAAACCAAAACTTAATCATTTGGTTAAGTTGAGTTAAGTTTATAGCTTTGCTTTATGATGCATAAAAACATTCTAAAGCTAGCTATGAAAGATAATCCAAGTATTGATTTTGATGCTTATAAGGATATGTTGACTGCACTTCCTTTGGATGACAGCCTCATTGATAGGCTTCATAAAGCATCCTTTTCAGATCGGAGTATCAAAGATTCTGATTTAAGATTTGTGGCGGCTATGTTGATACTATTCTCCCCTAAATCAATTTATTTAGAAGAGAAGACAGTTTACGGTGTCGCAAAAGCCATATTAAAGAAACTTGATCTTAGTGATAGATTCAAGGCTATGTATCGGATTAAAGTAGCTCGGGAAGTATATGAGGTTGATTCTGTGTTCAAGGGTCATGTTGATAAAATAGTTGAGGAGGTGAGGGTATGAGTGATGAGATAGTTGAAAAGGCAAGGTTAACAGCTAAGCAGCAGTTGTTTCTCGATGATTATTTAATTCACTTCAATGCTACGAGAGCTGCTAAAAATGCGGGATATTCTGAAAAGACAGCATACTCGCAAGGTCAGCGATTGTTGAAGCATGTTGAAATTTCGTCTCATATCGAGGCTCGTTTGAAAGAATCACGCATGAACTCAGATGAGGTCATGAAGATGATGAAGGACATTGCTGGGTCGAACATGAACGAATACATGACCGTTGTCCAGCGTGAGCGACGGAAGTTCGTCCCAAAATCATTGAACGTTTTGATTGAGAGGAAGAATCTCGAAATCAAAAAACATGTGATGTACATTGAGCGAAAAGGACTCGATGGGGAAGTTTACGACGGATATGTCGAAAAGAATATATTTCCGTTGGAGGATGCGATTCTCCGTGCGGAGATAGATTTGGAACTAGACCCACTAGCTACCTTTGAAGACAGTGAAGTTGAGTCGTATGAATCCATTGAACTTGATCTTGTTAAACTAGCTAAAGACAAAGAGGCTGGAAAGGTGAAATCATTTGAGTTGACAAAATTTGGCCCTAAAGTGGAGCTGTATCCTGTTGATGGTATGCTGGATAAGCTCGCACGAGTAAATGGTATGTATAGCGATACACTCATCGTTGATGACAAAAATAAGATCGACCCAGATAAATTGGATGACGATACATTACGTAAACTTTTAGGGGCGGTTAAACGAGAAGAGTAGTGAATGAGGTAGTAGACATATTGGCAAACTTTGATGTTAGAGAGCTTCAAGGGATATCCTTCAAGAGAGGGATATTTGACTTTATAGTCGAAACACCTAAAGGTACCCATTTAAAGCAAGAGGAGGCTTTACGGATTTTAACTGATAACGTTACAGAAGAATTTCTTTACGGTGGAGCTGCAGGCGGCGCAAAGTCGTGGACTGGGTGTTGCTGGCTAATGTTTCAATGTTGGAATTATCCTGGTACCAGATGGTTTATAGGCCGAGAGGAACTAAAGCGAATTACCGAATCTACTCTGATTACATTCTTTAAAGTTGCTTCTGCTTATGGAATGAGAAATGGAATAGATTTTAAATATAACGGACAAAAGAACTTTATTCAGTTTAAAAATGGAAGCCGAATTGATTTACTTGAATTGAAATTTCTTCCTAGAGATCCAGTGTATGAGCGTTTCGGATCTACTGAATATACTGGTGGTTGGATAGAGGAGGGCGGTGAGATTGATTTTGGAGCATATGATGTTTTAAAAACTCGTATTGGTAGACAGTACAATGAGAAATATAACCTTATTGGAAAACTGTTCATTACATGCAATCCGAAAAAGAATTGGATGTATACGACCTTTTATCTACCTAATAAAAGAGGGGAGCTCCCTGAGATTATGAAGTATCTAGCTGCATTCGTTCAAGATAATCCTCACATAGATAACGGTTATGTTGAAAGACTTCGTAGAACCAAGGATAAGGCAAAAAAAGAACGTCTTTTGAATGGTAATTGGGAGTATGATGATGATCCAAATGCTATGTGCAAATACGATGATATTATGGCAATGTTCTCTAATACACATTTGTGGGATAAGTATAACAACATGGTTGAAAAACCAAAATGGTACATCACTGCGGATATCGCTCGTTTTGGCTCGGATAAAGCTCGTATAGGTGTTTGGTGGGGTTGGATTCTTATGGAGTGTCATTCATTCGATAAGTCATCCACAACAGATATTCAAGCTTGTATAAACGCTATGCGTTCGAAATGGAGCATTCCAGCCCATCACTGCATTGCGGATGAGGATGGTGTTGGCGGAGGTGTAGTTGATATTTGTGGAATACTTGGTTTTGTAAATAACGCTAAAGCAATAATCACAGAAGAATCTAAGGAGAATGATAACCGTTATTATGGCGAGAGTAAAAAGGATTTGCCACATAAAGAGAATTATCAAAATCTCCAAACTCAATGTGCTTATCTATTAGCTGATGAAATTTCAGGTCATAATATCTTGCTGAAATGCATTGAAGCAGACTCCGAGCAACAAGAAATCCAAGAAGAGTTCTCTTGGTTAAAGACTTATAAATCTGACGATGATAACAAGCTTCGAATATTACCCAAAAAGGAGGTTAAAAAAGAAATTGGACGTTCTCCGGATTGGCGTGATTTAATCCTTATGAGAAAGTATTTTGACCTGGTTATTGAAACCGAAGAAATAGACGATTCAATATTTGATATGTTTCACTAAACCCTAACCGCAAATAATAATAAGTAATGGCTAAAAAAGAAGAAAAAAAAGATATTCAGCTACCTACTCCAGCTCTCCCGGCTATTGTACAAGCAGTTGGGGTATCTGTTGCCCCAGTCTATGCAACAGCTCAAAAAGAATATGATGTAACACAACATGACGTTTTTAATCAAGCGGTAGGTTTTAGACCTAAGAAGAAGGTAAGGACATTACGTAAGGATGCGGAAGGAAAACCAATTTTGGATAAAAATGGGAAAAATATATACGACACTAAACGTATTGAAGTAAATCGTATCGGTGTACCGCTCCAAGAGTTAATTGTAAAGCGTCGGGTTTCCTTCATGAATGTATCTAAGATTCAGCTTGAAGCTAATCCTCAAACAGAACATGAGAAAAGGCTTTATCAGATGATAAAGAAAATGCGCGATGATAATAAGATTGCTTTTATCGAAAAGGAAGTTGCACGTCGTATGCTTAGTGAACTTCAGGTTGCCAAATTGTGGTATTCTGAATCTGTTGAACCTGGTTATTGGGGAGATATTTCATCTCAAGGGAAATTCAAAATGCGCTGTAAAGTGCTCTCACCTGAATTAGGAGATACGCTATTGCCAGTATTTGACGACTTTGGCAAGATGATTTATTTCGGAAGGATTTATCAATCATCTAGAAGCTTTGCTGACTTAATTGCAGACCCTAATTTCTCAGGATTGACAGCTGATAAAGAAGATAAATTTGATGTCTATTCAGCTACCCACATTTACAAATTTCGTAAAGCCAAGTCAGGAGAAGATGTATTATCAACAGCCAATAATAATGGTTGGATAGTTGATAGCATAACCACTCATAGCTATGGTAAAATACCAGTAACCTATTATTCAAAGCCTATGCCTCCATGGGCGCCTGTTCAAGCTGCTATTGCTCGTATAGAAACTTTAATATCGAATGTTGGTGATACTAATGACTATCACGCGTCGCCAGTATTCGCAATGTTCGGTAAGGTAGGAGCTAAAGTTCTTGAAAAAGGTGAGCAAGGTAAGTCTTTACAAATTGAAGGGGAAGGTGCTGATGCACGTTATGTTACTTGGGAGCAGGCAATCGATGCAGTAGAGTTTGAATTGAACACTCTTATGAATTACATATTCACTTGTACGCAGACGCCGCAGATGGCTATGGAGGACTTGAAAGGCTTGGGGGCTTTGTCAGGTGTCGCATTTGATCGTGTTTTTCAAGATGCTCATTTAGCTGCTCGTGATGAAATTGACGGTGAATACGGGATGAGTACACAGCGTGATATTAATCTACAGATTGCTTTTTGTGGTGCTATTGATACAACTTTGAAAGCGGCAACTAAAACTTTGAGTATAGGTTTTGATATACCAATCTATCGTATTAATGATGATTCGGAAACCGTTGATCTACTGCAAAAGGCTGCAGGAGGATCAAAGGTGATTTCTCAAAAAACAGCGATCGAATATTCTCCTTTGACCAAAAATGCGGATGAAGAACTTAAGCAGATTCAGAAGGAAGAGGCGTTAATTGTCGAAAAAGAAAAGAAAGAGGAGGTGCCAGATACTCAATAAAAAAGTCCCCCAGCATATTTAAACAGTTTCTCACGCTCATTTAAATAAAACCCACAAGAGGTTCGCTAGAGGACTAAAGTCTTCGTTACCCTGTGAGTTTTAAATAAGCGTGAGAAACGCAAATATCGATAATATGAATAAGTATCACAATATGCTGGGCAAAATAGTTGCCAAAGGAAAATTACAAGAGAATAAGAAAGGATATATTAAATACCTTTTAAATCAAAAGCTAGAATTAAAACCAGGAGATCTTTTAGAAATTTTTGAAGGTCACAGTATAGCTAGGAGAAAGTTAAATGCAGAACTAGATCTGTTTCAAAAGGGGGAACGTCTGACAGAGAAGTATAGGGAAATTGGAGTTACGTGGTGGGACTATTGTGGGCCTATCTTGGTAAACTCTTATCCTACGTACTTTGAACAACTGCCCGATCTAATAAAAAGAATAAATAAAGAAAAAAGGTCATCTAAAAATTATGTCTTATTTCTTGGGAGGACAGATGTTGAAAGTAATCAACAACCATGCTTGAGTTTAATACAATTTCAAATAGATAAGGGGAGGTTGGTGATTTCCGCTTACCAACGGTCTTCCGACGCTTCACTTGGTTTGCCCGCAGATTTGTATCATCTCTATTTAATCAGTACTCAGATACACTGCAAGCTTAAATCAATAACTCTCTTTATAGGGAATGTCCATATCTACGAAAACAACTTAGAAAATACCACTAAGTTGTTAGAGGGAGAGCCTGTAAGATTTCAACTTAATGTTTAAGAATGATTTATGAATTAGAAGTTGTTTACTATGGCCCTGACTTGTACAATCAGTCAGTGATATCTTCGTTGACTGGCTTAAATTTTGATGAAGCCGATCAGGCTGTAAAAAGTGTAAGACGTAAAAGTTGGAGCGGTCAGGCGTATGTTAAATTGTTTCAGAACCTCGGATTTAATACGAATCCGAGGTTTGTTAAATTTGAGCCTAATACTCCTTATCCTTGCATCATGCGTTGTCGTAATGATAAAAAAGGATATTGGTATTTATTTCTTTATCATGATGGGGTTATTTACGACATGCACGGTAACTCATTCCGCTTAGATGATCCTTTTAATATTGTTTTTTGTAATGGCTCTTATTTTCTTAAGCTATACGGTATGAAGGTGACTAGTATGTTGCAGGTATGGATATAAGTTGTTTCATCAAACTGAGCAAAATTTGTTTACATCCTTCGTGATTTTCCCCTCATAATCAAACACCCATTCCTTTATTTTATTAGAATAATAGAATAATGTGTATCATATTGATGTCTCTAATTGTCGTAAACTAAATATAGAATTTCTTTTGCACATGTGGTGTATATGTGCAAATATCATAATCGCAAAGCGTAACCGTTCGGTTAATTTTGTGTTTAAAGTAATTAACTGAGGATAGCACGGATTAGCTACTCCGGATTAGACTCTACAAACACAAAAAAACATGTCACTAAAAGCAAAAATCATTTCTAAACTGAAAGCGAAGGCAACTACATTAGGTGTCAACCTTTCAAACGTTCGGATCAACGGACTAGCGGACAAGTTAGATGCAGTTATCACTAACGAGGACGATATCGACGGTGAAGTAGACAAACTAGACCAAGTATTAGGTTTTAAAGAATTGGCAGCATTGGATGATGCTAAGCGTAATGCTGATAAAAAGGCGGCAGAGGAGGAGGATAAAAAAGATCCTGAAAAGAAAGATACTGTTGACCCAGAAAAGAAAGATCCGGAGGGGAAGGATGAAGCACCTTCTTGGTTTAAAGCGCATGTTGAGAGCCAAAATAAGGTGATCGAAACCTTAGCTGCTACAGTTACCAACCTTCAGAAAGGCAATACGGCGCAGTCAAGACGCCAACAACTTGAAGCTAAATTAGAAAACGCTCCTGAAAAATTCAAAGCAAGAACTCTTCGTGATTTTGATCGATTAAAGATAGATAGTGATGATGACTTCACTAACTACTTAGCCGATGTTGAACAAGATGTTGCGGATGAAATACAGGCGCAAAGTGATGCTGGCTTAGGAAATGATTCTCCTCCAAGAGGCGGAGGTGGTGGTAGATTGAAGGATGACGAGGTGTCTCCTGAAATGAAAGCAATTGTTGAACAGCGTAAGGCCGATGCAGTAGCTAAGGCAGGCGCTTAACATTTTATTAAATGGGATTAATAGGAATTAAA
Organism: Sphingobacterium sp. UT-1RO-CII-1; assembly: GCF_026711005.1. GTDB lineage: Bacteria > Bacteroidota > Bacteroidia > Sphingobacteriales > Sphingobacteriaceae > Sphingobacterium. Next base: position 128,328 of record NZ_JAPPVJ010000009.1, read on the forward strand.
AGAACAGGTACACAAGGTTTTCAAAAAGTAGTTTTTGAGAATGTTGTTGATACCCTTCCAGGGGGATTGATCCTCGATGTGAAGAAAGCGGATTATCCCGATGGGTATGTGCCTGCTGGCACTTTAGTTGGTCGTGATGCGAACGGAGTGGGGAAAGTTGTAAAAACTATCCCTGGTGATAGTGAGGCAGAACCACCTACAAAAGCTACTACAGACATTAAGCCGATCGGTAGAACTTACCGTGATTCGGAAGTATGTGAGGGTGGTAACACCTATGCTAATGGCGTGGTGATTAGTGGTACAGCTCGAATAAAAGCATTGCCTGATTCCGCTACTGCAGCGGAAATCGAGGGATTGACCCCACGTATCACATTGGTTTAATTAACAGAATAGAAAACAAAACATAATCATAGATAATGATAAATGTACAAGAATTAGTGCCTGAATTCCGTAGAGCAGATGCACAAGTGTATGTGGAGACGTACCCATTCGATACGCTTCAATATCAAAGTGCGTTCCCTCTGCAGTATCAGCCTACTTTAAAATGGTCAGCAATTGAGGCTCAATTTGGCGCTAAAGTAATGGCGTCGGTTGTTGATTTCAATAGCCGTGCACCAAGATTTGGACGTAACCTTCCAACCAAACTCGAGGGTGATATTCCTAAGTTGGAAATTGCACGTGACAAAGTTGAAACAGACTTTATCACTTTGATGGACCTGCAAGATGCAGTTCGAAGATTACCTGCTGGCAATACTCGAAGAGAAGCTGCTGAGCGTGTATTGGACTGGCATTATGAGGATCAAGTATTTGCTCGTAATGGTGTAGAAGCTCGTTTGGAGTGGTTGTCGAAGCGTATTGCCTCAACTGGGGGGTACAAATTGACTCAAATTAATAATGAGCAAGGTATTAAATCGATAGTGGATATTGACTTTGCCATCCCTTCTGCAAACAAAGTAAATGCTGAAAAGAATTGGAGTGAACCTAATGCTGACATCATTGGTGATATCAAAAAAATCAGACGCATGGCGAAACTTGCTAATCTACCTGAACCAAAAATCATGTGGTGTGAGCAAGAGACTATTGAGCAGGTGGCTCAAAACGCAGGTGTTCAGAAATTCGCTGCTACTTACGTAGCTAATGCTTTAGGTTTGCAACAAGAACCGGGCTTGGAAGAAATCAATAGAGCATTGCGTTCTAAAGGGTATCCTGTTTTCAAAGTTTGGGAATCGGCTATGATTCAAGAATCAAAAAGCGGTGACCAAACTGTTGTAAGTGGTTGGGAGCCTGGAGTTGTTACTTTCTCAGTTACTGAACAATTGGGTAATACACAGCATACAACGTCTGCAGATGAATTTGTAACCGCTGGTGTAGCTCAAAAAACTAAATCGGGTATTGTATTAATCAAAACTTGGGGAGTAGAAGATCCTATCACTGTAGTGACCAAAGGAACTGCATACACTACTCCAGTATTGAATAATGCAAAATCAATTTTCATCTTAAAAACAATCTTACCTGGAGGATAATCAATGTCTACAGAAACAAATAAAGAGAAGGCTGGGGCTAAAGCCCCTGCAACTTCTTCTAAAGTAGAAGAAACTCAAAATGACAATCAAGGCGCGTTGGACTTATCATCTAAAGGTGATGCTCCTAATGTTGATTCGCTAACTGCACAAGTTTCTACACTTACAGCAGAATTAGATTCCAAAAATTCGGAAATCGAGAACCTTAAAAAAGAGCACGAAGCTTTTAAAGCTAAGCTTAAGCCTGAGATTGAGAAGATTCAGGCAGAGAATAATTCTCTTAAAGATCAAGTTGCTTCATTGCAAGCTGAGGGATCTAAGTCAACAGGAAAGTCAAAGGGGCAGAAGTCAGCGCCAAAATTCATTGTTGTAAGTGCTTTTCGAGGTATACAAGAGAATGATAAGGTATTTGATGTAGATGCTGATGTTTCTCATTTTGACTCAGAGCGATTAGCGACTTTGATCGCAAAAGGCCTTGTAAAGGAGGTGAAGTAATATGACGAATAGGGGAGCTCTACAAGCTAAAATAGGTCAGCGTATCAAGGCCGCAAGTATTGATTTGGTATTGTTAGAAAATGGTCTTGATCCAGCAACAGAATATTGCCCTACAAAAGAGGAAAATCGCAGGTCTATTGAACTAGCTCAGGCAGAGCTTCTCTTTTTGTTGTGTACCAACCCTAAGTCAGTAAAAGAATTGGATTACCAAATCACACAGCATGAGATTGATCAATTGTTAAAGTTGAGAGGGATTATTCTCGCCAAATGGGGTGTGGACGATGGCTCTGATGATGATGGTCCTAGAATAACAAGCGTATCAGACTTATGGTAGATCAATATCCTGATAAATTGGTTTATGAAAACCCAGAAGGGGTTAAAGTTGAATTAGAATGTCGTTTCCGACCAACTAAAGGTGCAACTTTTCGAAAAAATCAAGATGGTACAGATGTTCAGGTCTCCTTTGATATAGCGTTTCCTGATGGTACGCCATCTATATTATTGGGGACTGTTTTCGATGCGGTAAATGAGCGAGGAGAGATTTTTATTTATCAACAGGAGTTGTTGACATTTCATGTCGGTGCACTTCATTGCTTAGGGAGCTGTTAGTATGAAAATTGCACTTACTATTACTACTGATATGAAAGCTCTTTCTAAAGAGATTGAAAAAAACATAGAGTTAGAAACGATAAAACATTTGTCAAAAGTTTTGAATCGTGCGGTTGAACTGGTAAGAACAAAGATGCTTAATGAGGCTTATCAGGATCATACAGGTAATTTAAATAGCTCTACAGGTTTTTTGATTTATAAGGATGGCAAAGTTGTTCATGAGGACTTTCGATTAAGTGATAAAGGGACAGATAGGGAGTCAGGGTTAAAAAAAGGCAGATCTGTCGCTTTTTCTGTGTTAAGGGAAAATAGCGGTTGGGGAGTGGTATTGGTATCAGGGGAGGAGTATGCAAGTTGGGTTCAAAGTAGAGGTTACGAGGTCGTATTAGGGGCCACAACAGGGTTAGATAGCAAGCTTAAACAGGCTTTTAATGAAATTGGTGTTATAAAGTAAGTATGGTATTGAAAACAGCATTACAGGCGCTGAATGATGTAGTTGAAGTAATGGAATTAGCTGATTTGAAAAGTAATGTAGGGCTTACTGGTTCGTATCATGTCGTATCTAGAGGTCTTTCAACTAAAGAGGATATTGTTGTGAATTCAGTTAAGTCCGGTGCTGATCAGGTATCAGAAACTATAATTAACATCAATATCCATGTTCCAAATCTTAAATCTCAATCGGCCGAAAACCCTAGTGCCATAGATAATACAAAGCCAAATACTCAGCGAATGGAAGAGATTGGTAAGATGGTTATGGAGGTGTTTAAGGACTATAGAGGCTATGATTTCTTTACAAGATTATTTAACAGTGGTGAGGTGATCCCTAATGGTTCGGGATTCTATTACAACATTGTGGTTTGGTATACATATCTACAAAAGGATTATTAATAAAAAGTATAACAGTCATTTGACTAAAGAAATTAAAATATTATGGCAGCAGTAACAGGTGTAGAGAGCATTGAGCTTGCTCTCGTTGCAGCAAATGGTGGAATGCCAACAACTGGTTGGATAACTATTAAGGATATTGAAATGGGGAGTGTTAATTTAGCAGTTCCACCATTGGAGAAAATCAGAATACGAGTTGAAGATAAAGCAGGGGTTCGTTGGGTATTACCCGGAGAAACAGATCCTGCATCTTTGGTTTTAAACTCATTGGATCTTAACATAGATGCGGCAAACTTACTTTTTAAGGGAAAAGTTACAACCGGAGCTACTGAGTTTGATGCACCTGCAGACAATGAGCAGATTTATTATTTGGCTTGTCGATTGACTTCTAAGCCTATTGAAGGAAAGAAGATGGTTTGGTCTGCGCCAGCTCTTGCTGGGAGCGCAGGTTTTGCAAACGCTTTGACCAAGGGTGGTTTTATGGCAATAAGTTTTTCGGGTGATACTACAACCCCAGTTGACGCAGATGGTAAAGCCGTTTCTCCTTGGGGGTATAAATTTATCGATACCACTTTACCCGAAGGATAGTTTATTTAGATATAGCCCGAAAGCCGAGGTTAGGCGGTGAGTAGGGCTTTTTTACTCCTAGCCCAATGAATACTAAAACAAATCAAGTAGCAAAAGAATTAGCGGAGGTGATCTCCGACAAAACAACCTTCTTCAAAAAGGTTAAAATTATATATCCTCACAAATGGCAACGTGTGTTATCATTTTTAAGAATCATCCCGAGAACAAATGATATTATTCTTACAGAATTATATCCAGGTACTGTTTTCCTCTTACTTTCTATATTGATCGATTTGAGGGTAAAGGGTGATGAGGGAGATACAGAGGAATTGTCATTCTATAAAATTATTAAGTCCAATATCCCGTTGATAAATAAGTTTATAGCTGTGGCAATAAATAATAAGGTCACAGAGCCGCCAAAATGGCTTTATGATGCGATAAATTATCAATTGACTAAAAATGATTTAGAATTTCTTGTTAATGACATCTACCGGAGGTTAGATGTAGAGATTTTTTTCGGCATCATGGCATCACTTCGAAAAATACAGGAAATAGGAGTTACCCTGGATCCAGAGGACCACACGCATTCATAGGTAATACATGTAAATATTATGGTTGGGAAGAACCAATCGTGAAATGGAAGATATCGTGGAGGAATCTGCTAATGTATAGTGCAGTAATTCCTGATATAGATTCGGATGACTCAAGTAGCGGAACAGGCTCATCAATAGGGAAAGGATCTGTTACTGGGGCAATTTCATTATTTGATATAGGAAAGCGTTTATCTGAAGGAAAAGGGGTATAGTTTTAAAAGTATATAATATGTCACAAATTAATGAATTGGCTATTAGCCACGCAAAAAGTGTTCTAGGGGAAGAACAGTATAAAGAGAATAAGTCAGCTACCAGATCTATAAAAGAAGATTTTACGGCTGGATTTAATGCTGCAAAAGGAATCTATGAGCCTTTGTTTGATGATACTCGTAAAAAGTACGAAGGTGTTTTGGATGAGTTTTCTGGTGTTTATTCTAAGTGGGAGACCCCTTTAGATATTGCTAAAACGGCTATACGAGAGCAACAATCTGAATCTTATTATTCTATAGTAAAGGATGATGTTAATGATATTATCAAAAGTGGTGATGGCCTTGATGAAGTTATGAAATATATCAATGGTTTAGTTAAAGAGTAAATGAAAGGTTGGGGTACAGCATTGATTAAAGATGTCCGTTTGCGCGGTTACGTGGAGGTTGAGGGAGTGCTGTATCCACCTAATTCCATTCAGGCCATATCTGTTAGCGCTAAACCTAAGAAACGAACTAAAGTTATAAAAACTGGCGATATCTATGATACTCGTAACATTCGAAACAAAGAAAAGTATAATGATCCCTTTATCAGGTTTATTAAACAAGAATTAGGGATAGATTTGTGGCCCGAATTTTACTTTTGTGTAGAGCGTCAGTTTAGAATAGACTACGCTATCCCAGATCTTAAAATAGCAATCGAACAAGAGGGAGGGATTTGGATGAAAGGAAATAGTGGGCATTCTTCTGGTACTGGAATTTCCCGTGATATGGAAAAGAATAATTTATTAGTTCAGAAAGGGTGGAGGTTGATTAGAAAGCAACCATCTGAGATGTTGACCTTGGAAACTTTAAAGTTGATTAAAGAGATGTTGTAATAGTAAAATAGTCAAAGGCTCTTACTTTGACTATTTTCATGCTATAGATCTTCAGTTGCTCTTTTCGATTCACTATCTCTGAAATCACTTTCTTCATTAACTACTTCTTTTGACGAAAATATCATTGAACCTTTGTCTGACCTGTTATCGTAATCTAATGTCAACCTTACCTTAGGTGATGACCACTCGAATTTATCCATGAATCGATTTGGCTTGTCAGTATATAACCCATAAGCTTTGTTAAGGATGTCTTTTATTTTATACCCATCAGCGGGATCAAAGAATACAATAATTCGGCTTATGCGTTCTCGGAATGTAGCAATAGCAATAGATTTGAGAGAGACATCCCCTATATTAAGGCCGACGGAGCTCCCTTCATAGAATTCTGAATCCTGTTCTCCTGGTCCAATAAGTTTAAAATCTTTATAATTTGAAACGGAATCTCCAAGTACTATTGTTTTGAATCCATTTTTTATATCAAGTTCACTTATTTTTCCGTAGTCCTGACCGAAAGAGCAGAGACTTGTAATCGTAATAATTATTATTGTTAAAATGTTTTTTCTCATTATGAATGATCTTGCTTATCCTTTCCATCTTCCAAAGCTTCTAGTCTCCTTAAAATAGCTTTTTGAACCTGCGTTTGTTCTTCAATGTTTTTGGCAATTATATCAAGTTTGTAGTACCAAAGAACAATGTTTCTAAATACTATAAATAATAGAACGATAAACCCGATCATTAGCAGAGTTCCAATGAGGTCTCCGAAAGATCCTTCGGATGCTGCGGACTGTAGTAATACTTTTCCCATTTTTAGATTATTTTTAAGTTATGATACCGTGAATATACAACAAAGTACCATATAAAGACTAAAAAGAAAAATGCCTAATTCGGTATAAACAAACGCACAGTCCTCGTTTATTTGTTACTTTTTATTACAATTGATGATATATTATTAATATTATGACTAAATTATGACACTTTGGCTGATCGGCTAAATTTTTGTTTTAAAGAATTATTTGTTTGTGACGTACAAACTTATGATGTAGGCGCTAAAGATCCGTTTAACGGTCTAAAAGATGCGTCTATTGCTGTTGGAGGTAGCGGTATTAGAGGAATGGTCAGCGATATTGGTGGTATTACCGGTAATACTGTTAATCTTGTTTATATTATTAATACTGTTTATAATTGTACTAGTATATCAGGGAACGTTGAGTAAACGTTGTGTGTTTGGCGGGATAGTTGGGAAGGTATACAGTTGTCTTTGAATTGTTTTTTTTAAGATTAAAATATACTAATTAAAATAGAAACGCACTTAAATCAACGTAAAATGATGCAGTCAGTGAAAAGCAAGAAACGAACCTCCAAAGGAGATCGTCTTAATTGGACTTCAATATCTGAGTTGAAAGAAATTACAATCAAAAAATTAGATGTAAAAGGAGCTAAAGTTTTTTCATCTAAAATGAATGAAACAAGAATTAATGGAAATTGCAATAGCAACTTACTTGTTCCTTAAAATTGAACTTTGATTACGAAGGATATGAACTGGAGTTCATACAAAAACAAAACATAAAAGATGATTCTGATCATCTTTTTTCATATATATATAGATTCACTTCGCCAATTACTAAGTTACATTATGTTTTAAAGGCGGACTTCCATAACAATTGTTTTTTATCAGTAAAGTTTTATCCGAAGCGCTACAGGAAGTCAGATATGAAATATTCGTTGATAACGAATAGGGGAGATATTGGCAATATATTAATAACATGCCTTAATATTATACCTATTTTGTTAAACATCCACCCGACTGCGTCTTTCGGGTTTGCAGCAGCTAGAACTTTTGACAAGAAGTCTAAGAAAGTGGAGCCTCTGAGAAAAAACCAAAGGTTTAAGGTTTACGCATATATAGCCCAAAGAAAAATTGGAGATCGTACTTTTCAGCATTTCGAATATCCAGAGGTTAGTGGTTATCTGTTAATTAATAGGTCTGCCAATCATAATGTAGAGTCTACTGAAATCATGATTAAATCTATGCTTAGCGAAACTTATAATGATTTGCCAATGCCTTAATTAAATATTTCCTACTCTTAACGATTGTGGTTTCATATCTCAAATATAGCTAATCTCTTTCACGCCAAATCACATGTCGAACCAAAAGATTTTCCATTGTTACTTTAAGCTTCCTGGATATTAAATAAATAGTCTCAATGCTCGGGATTGCTCTTTCCTCTTCATACGCACCTATTGAGCAGCGTTTTAACCCTAATAGCTCCGCAAGTTGCACCTGTGTGAGTTTTTTTGCTTTACGATAGCCTTTTAGATTGTCTGCAAATGTTTTCTTTATGTTTGGTTTGTTATCCATGGTTATTAGCTACTGATTTATAGTTGAACATTTATTTTTAATTCCCCTGATTCAGTTAACAAAAAAAACCGTGAGTGAAACGGGGAGGATCACCCACGGCGAATAAACCAATTATTAACCTAAATTATGAATTATGAGCATGTTAAAGTTAGCAGCTTACCTGCCAGCATAGAGTTTACCTGCTGACGCTAATCTATTCTCTCAAGTCGATTAGCACCCTTTAGTTGTGGAGAAGAAAGGATTCGAACCTTTGTTTGCTACCCGTTGTGAGCCTTTATAGCTTTTATCTCACCGCTTCTACGTAAGTGCCCAGCACTAACACTTCCCCAGTTATCGGTCTTTCCCGATTGTCACGATTGTATTTGCATCCTCCTGAGAATATTGTTTATTCCCGCGATAACCTCGAGATGTTTAGGGGTTGCTCTATCCGCTTACAACAACCATCACAAATTGCGGAGTGATATATTTTTAAGCAAGGGCAGGGCTTGATACCTGCACTAGATTATACCAAGTGTTAGCCAGCACCTTCAAAAGGGACACACGTTATGATTTTCACTTAGCTTATTGGACAGTCCTGTCTTCATAGCTGTTTACCTGACTTCGATTCCAACACAGGGTTTTGCACGATCCATCTATTTTACGTAATTATTGCGTCTCTATTCCGCCACCTTGCTTATATTTTTAAACAACAACGCAACCACTTTATGCAACAGGTGTCGGGTGTCATTCTTCATTCCCTCATGAATTACGCAAACTATCGCTAAGACTTTAAAGCTACCTTATGGTTTCAAGTTCTCGTTGTTGTTTATGTTTTTAAAGCAATACACCAGTCTCCTGCGCACGGTACTTGAAATGAACTAGTATATACGGATGCGTCCTTACTATACTATTATTGCTTTATGTTTTCAAAGAACTATTTTAGTTTATTTAACATTTTAACAAATGGTCTTTCAATCTCAAGTTGCAACCTTATAAGCGCCACTCTTAATGTTTTCCTTTTAAAGTAAAATGTGTTTTTAATATTAAACTTCATACCTAATCTTTCTGTACACTATACGAGAATCGAACTCGTGTTTCTAGGCTGAAAACCTAGCGTCCTAACCTCTAGACGAATAGTGTGTGTGCATTTACGTTTCAAATGCTAAGCAGGTTTCGTTAAGAACTTTCCTTTCAGGTAGGACATATAGTTTTTGCAAGTAACTACGGTGCGCTCTCCGCTTGCGTGGCCGACTAACTACCTCTTTCCATGAAATGCCAAATCATGTTGCCTTTGTTGCGTGGGGCTGGACTCGAACCAGCGATCTCTAGCTTATGAGACTAGCGAGCTAACCAACTGCTCCACCCCGCAAAATTTGGCATACAATTACAGATTTCAAAGCCGAATACCTCAAGGGAATTATTTCGGAACATTCTTCACGTTGTGGTATGCCAGCACTTTAGTTTTACCAACCGACTACGTGTCGTTAATCTTCTCGAAAATTGGGTGTTTTTTTTTATTTCAATGAACTATTGTACTGCAAGTATATAAATAATTCGAAACTTAACCAAATGGTTTTGTTTTTATTTTACATATGGCTGATATGTAGATTCTTGTATTTTATGAGGAATCTGACTCAAAGTACCTTTGAACCTATATGGCAGAGGTTAAATTTAAGTTCATTGGTGATGATAGTGACTTGCGTAAAAGGCTTGCAAACCTTGCTCGCCTGCAGGCTGAAATGACTGAAAAGTTCAATGTCAACTTAAATAAAAGTGTAAGTAATGGTATTGCTAAATCAATGCGTGACACTGCCAAAGAAGCTGTAAATGCTGCGAGAGAGGTTGATATACTGAATAAGACCGCTTCTGATAAGGCTATTACAGCTGCGAAGTTAGATCAAATGGAAGCTTTTAAACAGGCCAGACTTGCGATTGAAGCTGAAAGAAGAGAGAGTCAACGTTTAAAGAATGAATATGATGCTGGGAGGATATCCCTACAGAAGTTCAAAGAAGAACAGTATAAATTAAATGCTGAGCGCAAGGAGCAGGCAAGAATTGAGCGAGAGCTTAAGAAATATTTAGCCGAAAATAGCGAGTACGGCAAATTAGCTAAAGCCCTTAACACGGTGAGGAAAGAAGCTAAAGAGGTCCTTGCTGAAATGTTTCGTCTTGAACGTGCTGGATACAAGAATAGTGTGGGATATGCTGCTTTAGAGCAGAAATCAAAAGATCTTGTTAAGCAAACAAATATCCTCGATACAGGAATTAAGAAGATCGATGCCTCTCTAGGTCAGCATCAAAGAAATGTCGGTAATTACTCAGATGCTCTTGAGCTTATTAGCCCTCAGATTAGCCAAATAAATCAACGGTTAGCAATTTTTGGAACGTCGCTAGATCAACTATCTAGTAAGTCCGGTGGTATAAAGGAGCTAGGTTCTGCGTTTTTATCAGTAGGTAAGAATATTGTAAGCTTCGCTCTTTCTCCGATTGGGCTGTTGGTTACTGCCTTGGTTGGCTTGTTTATGCTATTCAAGAACAATAGGCAGACTGTCGCAAATTTCAATAGTGGGCTTCGTGATATATCTAAAACAACAGATATTGTAGGTAAAGACTTGCGCTCATTAGGCGGATCTATAGTGGATTTGTCTATGAAACTTAAAGTTGTTGATGCGACAAAGCTAACCGAATACGCCGCAATCGCTGGTCAATTAGGTGTGAAAGGCCGGGCTGATATATTAGCCTTCACAGAAGCTTTAGCGATGCTTGAAACTGCTTCTGATATCCGTGGGGAGGATGGGGGAAAAGAAATTGCTCGTATGCTTACCCTTGTTGATGGTGGCGTTCAGAACGTAAAGGCTTTTGGCGATGAGATCGTTAACCTAGGAAATAACTTCGCTGCATCTGAAAAAGAAATACTTGGTAATGCTGAGGCTATATCGCAAAACGTTGGACTGTATAGAATCGGTAGGCAAGAGGTTCTTGGATACGCTACTGCTACGAAATCTCTAGGTATAGAGGCCGAGGTTGTAGGTTCTACATTTCAAAAAACGTTAGGGCTCTTTGAAAAGTCAATTCGCTCTGGTAAAGGTGTTGCGGATATTCTTAAAGTTGTTGGTGGCTCGGCTGCTGATTTACAGGCTAGGTTTAAAACTGACGCTAGTGGAGTTTTCCAAGATTATATTAAAGGGCTGAATGATATACATAAGGCTGGCGGTAGTGTTCAAGCTCAGATGGAGCGTAACGGCATTATGGATATTCGTCAACGACGGGTTATTGGTACACTTGCGGCAGGATATGACACGCTATCTCGTGCTATGGACACTGTTAAAAATGCGAACGGTGCGATGCAGGAAGAGTTTGAAAATGGGGCGGGTAAGCTTGTAGAGCAGTCTAAGCGAATGGGTATTGCGTGGGATAATTTTGTTTTAAGTATAGAGGATGGGGAGGGCGTAATTGGACGTTCTGTAGTAGCTATAATAGGCTTCTTCGCTGATTTACTTGATCAAATAAATAAAACATTTAACCCTACATCTTCTCAAGAGTTTTGGACAAGAATGAATCCTTTTGGAAATCAAACTGCAGATAAAATTCGTGAGATCAACAAAGCCATGACGGAGGCTGAAAGTGTTGTTAAACGTGTGTCTGATTTTGATTTTAATAATTCTTCTCAACATGAACTAAACGACGTTTTTAGTGAGACAACATCTATAATCGAGAACTTATCAGAAACTTACAAGCGGTACAAAAAAGATGTAAATGAGGGTGTTTTAACCGATGCAGGGAAGAATAATTTAAAAGATTTTGAAGATACTTTAAATTTTCTACGAATTAAGCAGGCTAACTTTTTAAGATTTGGAGCTAAAGCAGTAGGTGGTAATACTATTACGAATGTAAAAACAGAGGAAGACGAAGAGCTAGACGAAAAAGCAAAAAGAGCAGCTGAAAGAGCCGCAGAACAAGCAAGGCAAGCTGTTGAGCGTCAAAGAGCTTTGCAGCTATCTATAGATCAAATAAATGAACAGGTTACTCGTAGCAACTTAAGTCGTGATGAACAGGAATTAGTTAGCGTAAAAGATAAGTATAAGAAAATTCGTGAAGAGGTGCGGAAGTTTTATGCTGACCCTAAAAACAAAGGCCTAAGAGTTGATGAGGGAGGGTTGTCTGCAAGTGAGAAGTTTGAGACTTCAGAAGCTGAGCGGAGAATATTAAATAAGGCGATACTCGCAGATATAGAAGAAAAAAGAAGCCTTTATGCGCAATTTGAGCAATATAAGTTAGAGTTAGGTTTAGCAAAAGCGGAAGAACTTATGCGGGGCCAACTAGATATAACAAAGAGCTATCTACAAGTGATTGAGGAAGAGTTCGGGAAATCAATTGTTGTTGACCCTACTGAAATGACAGCTGCTCAAAGAGAGCTATATGAAGCGGTAGCTAAGTTGGATTTAGAAGCAAAACAAGACGCAAAGAAGAAAGAGGAACGGCAATACGCTGATATATTAAAACTAATGGAGACTTATGCTGATAAGCGTTTAAGACTCATTAGTGATTTTGAAGAAAAGCGTAATAAAATTGTCGATTCTGCTACTGCCGAACAATTAAAAGCATTTGATGAAAAACATGTAGAAGAGCTTAATGCTCTTGATGATGCGAATATCCAAAAGCTTCAAGTTTATAAAAACTTATTTGAGGGTATTGAAAAGCTTTCAGACGCATCTTCTCGAAAGGTTATTGCTGACGCTAAAGCAAGACTACTGTCTGAAAAAGATATGTCTCCTGAGCTTCGCAAACAAATCATAGAAGCATTACGGAGTGCTGAAGAATCCCTGGATAATAGACTTTACGATAGAACTTCTAAAGTAGCGGAAGAGTTCAGCAGGATGGCCGGTTACATTAATAATGTTAATCAGGAGCTTGGGGATATGTTGAGTTTAGTTTCCAACGTATTAAAAGCTAGTGTTGACGTGGGAACAGGCTTTAAGGAGCTAACCAAGAACTTGAACAATTACCAAAAGAACAAAACGGATGGCGGAGGTGGTATACTTGGAGAAATATCCGCTATTGCTGGCGTGGCAGGATCTGCAGGGAAAATAGTCAGTGCAGTAACTTCTGTTGTTAGTGGGGTTCTTACAATAGGTAAGCGCACAAAAGAAATGAACCGTCAAGCTAGAGCTGAGGTACAGAAGTTTTACGATGAAGCGATTCGCGGAGAAATGGAATACCAAGCATTACTTCGTCAGCGTGAAATTGATACAGTAGCACGTGGTAAATCTTCTTACAATGCAATTATAGCGCAGCTTGATGCTCTTAAAAAACAGTCTCCTGAAATTGAAAAATCTTACAACAAGATATTTTCTGCATTGCAGAGTGAGGAGTATATCGATGATAAAGGGTATAAGCACGGGACGTGGTTTAGAAAAGCCAAGACGTGGGATATCATGGCATCTCTTCAAGGTGCTGATTACGATAGACTCGAAAAGCTATACAGTGAAGGTAGACTGAAAGATAAGGCTAAGGCAGATTTTGAAGCGTTGCGGGCATTGCGTGATGAGCTTGAAAAGCTTGGATTATCCTTAGAAGACTTGCAAGCGGATATGAACCGTTTGTTGACGGGCACGGATGCCGCTGCTTTAGCTTCGGGGTTACACGATCTATTAGAAAATGGTGTGACAAACGCCGCTCTTAATGCGGGGAAAAGCTTTCAAGATATTATGCGCAACGCTATTAAAGCAACCTTTCAAGCGAAATATTTACAAGACGCTATGACGCCTTTCTATAACGAACTCGCCGCTATGATGGAGGCGGGCACTCCTACTGAAAAGCAAATTGACGCACTACGTGAAAAATATGAATCAATTGCTGAAAAAGCTGCTAAAGAGTGGGAGAACATCGAAAAGATCACAGGGCAAGACTTATCTGATAAAACGAGCAAACAAGGAGAGTTGGCAAAAGGGATTGCAGGGATAACCGAATCGGCACCTGGTCGAATTGAAGCTGAATTTGGAGGATTACGCTTGGCACAGTTGGAACTACTGCAAGTTAGCAAAATTAATCATGCTGACTATCTGCGAATCTCTAGCGACAAATTAGGGCAATTAATAGCTATCCAAAACAACACATTCAGGACAGCTAACAATACCGATAGACTGGAAAATATTGAAACTGCTATCGTGCAATTAAACAATAAGATTACTAATACAGATGCTATAAGGAGGGGCGCAGGGTTTTAAATGAGCGCATATAGAATAAATGGGATAGATCCTGAATTACAATACGGATTGATTGTTGAAAAAGGCGTTGATGCCGAAATTTTGGCGATGCCTGCACTAAAAGACAGTGGCTTAGATATCGATTTTGTTGAGGAAAACGGAACAGACCGCTACCATGGTTCACGAAAATTTGAAAGTAAGAGGTATCAGGTGCAATGTTGTATAAAAGCAGAAAGTGCAGCTGCGTTGATGGTTAAATACAATGCGCTGGAGCAGTTTTTACTAAATACAGCTGTATTCAATTTTGATGATGTGATAAAGAACAGGCGATGGAAAGTCTTTTACAAGCGTATGGAGATTATTGATAAGGGAATTTCGTGGATTCGTTTTCGATTAGAATTGATTGATGACTATCCAACCGATTTATTCACAATTAGCTAGGAGGCCAAAGGGATGATATACGAGATTAAAAGAGGTAATACAGTTGTATGGAGGGGTAAGGCGATTGGTGCACAGTATAGAAAGATAATGCAAGAAGATCGTGTTGAAGTAGAAATTAATTCACCCTCAACACTTGCCTTTAAAAAAGGGGACTCTATTGTCGTTTATGGCCGTACTTATAAAATAAACAGGCCTACTAATATTACAAGGAAGAATACTCAGGTTGGATATGCTTATAATATCGAATTTGAAGCTTTGTATTACGATCTAGGTAAATGGGGCTTATTCACTTTAGACAAAAATAATAACCTCACTGAACGCAATGTGTACTTAATGAGCGACGCTAAGACTTTACTTGGTCTTGCTTTACAGAATGCAAACAGGGCTTCCAGCGGCTGGAGTCTAGGAGTAATTGACGATACAGAAGTATTTCAATGGTCTTTTAGTTCTGCGAAAATTCTTAGTGCATTGCAAGAGGTCGCAGACAAGACAGGACTTGAATTATGGTTTGATGACAAAACCATAAATCTTACCCGTAGGCAGCCGAATACAGGATTAAAGCTTGAATACGGCAAAGGTAATGAGCTTTATGAGTTGTATCGCACACGTCGTGAAAATCCTGTAGTAACACATCTTTACATTACTGGTGGTTCTAGAAATATTCCTAATAATTATGGATATTCTAACATACAGCCAACAGGCGGCAACCCTCTTGTAAATCCTAATTATTCTAATGGGGATGATATAGTAGAAGATTTTCATGTTTATGATAATATCTACCCTCGTCTGCACGCTTCAGTAACATCTGTTGTTTCGGAGAATGTTATTCGATCGTCCGATATTGATTTTGATTTAAATGATCATTTGCTTGATAATGGCCTTCCTGCTCAAATTGTTTTCACAAGCGGACAGCTTGTAGGCTTCACTTTTACCATCTCTGAAAACGGTTATAATCACGCCACAAGGCAAGTGACATTTAATAAAATAGTCGATGATCCCGCTTATCCTGACGGTGTACCTTCGAATTTATTAAAGCCTGCTGTTGGCGATAGTTTTGTTTTCTTACAAATTGATATGCCTCAGGTATATGTTACAGGGTCTGAAAATAAAGTGCTTGATATTGGTAATTCTTACTTTGCTGATAATGGAATAGAGCAATATAACTGGTCATGCAAGCCAATTCCTAGATTCTTGTTAGAACAGGAGGTTGAACTTATACTGGGTGGTATTGTCAACTTAAAAGCTACCGATATTGGCTATAACGGTAACATCCGGATCGATAGTTATGTTCGAGACCTACAAAAGGCACATCGTTATGAGTTCACCCTAAGCAATATTATCGGAATATCAGAATTTGCAAGAGAGCGCAACAAAAGCGATAAACTTGCTGATACGGTTACTAGAAATTTAGGCGACGGTGGTCTTCAAATAAATACAACATACGCCGAAAAAGCAGGTTATGCCGAAAGAGCCGGCCGTGCTGATATCGCTACTCATGCTGCAACAGCTGATACGGCTGGACATGCGAATACTGCAGACTTAGCTACTCACTCCCTTACAGCAAATCACGCAAATACTTCTGACTTAGCGACACGTGCTTTAAGAGCAGATCTATCGGATAATTCTATTTTGTGGAACGGGTTAGCGCAACCTAATTATTTAACGCAGCCTGTCCGTCCTTTGGATAGCCCAAAATTTGAAGGCATAGGTTCACAAAGTTATGTGAGCGGATGGGCAGGTCATGGGTATGCTCTAAAAAAGGATGCTAATGGAAACTATGTATTAGAAATTGACGATCTCTTTGTAAGAGGTGAAGCGAACTTTTACTCTTTAGTTGTTAATGAATTAAAGGGGACAAACGGTGCTGTAGTTGTTTCGGACGGTATTAAAATAACAGGGGCTACAAAAACTGGCGCTAATTACAATTGCACTATTGATACTGATGGAGGTAAGATAGTAGTGCCTTTCAAAGTTGGCGATGTTTTAAAGTGTCAAGTTTGGAATGGTAAAGGTGTTAAATATTTGGTCGCTAGGGTATTGACTGTTGTTACAGGGAGTTTTACGATTTCTATTTTAGACGGGTCTAGCATTCCTGCTGAGGGTGACGAATTAGTGCGCATAGATAGCTTTACAGATAATAATCGTAAAGGGGTGATTTACATTACTGCAAGTGATTCAGGTGCGCCTTTTATCGATACAGTTTATGGCATGTGGACGGACAGAGC
This sequence comes from Sphingobacterium sp. UT-1RO-CII-1, assembly GCF_026711005.1. Taxonomy (GTDB): domain Bacteria; phylum Bacteroidota; class Bacteroidia; order Sphingobacteriales; family Sphingobacteriaceae; genus Sphingobacterium. Next base: position 145,291 of record NZ_JAPPVJ010000009.1, read on the forward strand.
GAACAGCGTACGCACCCGTATGGGTAATCTTGCAGGGATTGTAAGCCCTATTTTCGGTACACTAGCAGATTTCGGTTTTTATGGAAAACGAGCATACTTAGAAGAAGCGCATGTACACGGTACTCTTATAGCAACATCGGGTAGCAATGTCTATAACAAATCCGAAACACAAGCAGAAATTAGCAACGCTGAGGGGCGTATTAACCTACAGGTAACTAATAAGATAGATGCTATTCAGATTGGGGGGAGGAATTTATTGTTAAACTCTGAGCTATTAAAACGACCATTAGGATGGAGTAGTGGACAGCAAACGGATATTGAACATGGAGTTGTAACTATACGAAATAATGCAAGTGTCAGAGCGTCCGTTTTTTTTATAGTAGCAGACCGTGAATTCACTCTTAAATCAGGAGATGTATATATTATAGGATTTTGGTATTCCTTATCCAGTGCTGCTACATCATATGTAGCATTAAACACAGCATCATCTTCAGCAAGTAATCAGCAGGTCATTTCCTACAGCGCTAACTATTTTATCGGAGATAATACTTGGAGGTATGTAGAAATATCCTTTACTAAAGATTCATTTGCAAACCACACTGGGTTATCTATAGGTTTTCAAGCAAATGCACCCGATGGCTCTGTGAGTATGAGTATAAAAGAGCCTAAGCTTATTCAGGGTACTAAAATGGATGGGTTTTCCGTTGCCCCCGAAGACGTTGCTGCGGACATAAACGCCGTTCAATCATCTGTCACGAACCTTGCTGTTACAGTAGATTCTAACACACAGTCCATCACATCTAAAGCAGAGCGTACAGAAGTTAATGCGTTAGGAAATAGAGTAAGTACTGCTGAGGAAAAGATTACACCTGATGCAATTAACTTCACTGTTAAAGCTCAGGTCGACAGTAAGAGTACAGGTCGAATGATTTATCGAGACCCGAGTTTCGAAAGTGGACTAAACAGCGTCAAGGTATATAATAA
>NZ_JAPPVJ010000025.1 GCF_026711005.1 Sphingobacterium sp. UT-1RO-CII-1
TTGCAAAAAATGGCCTACCAATAGTATGGCCTGAGCCTTCACATGCAAAAAATGGCACAGGTAAAATTGATCTTTTTGGCGCTGATTTAAAGAAATGGAAGGCCGTTCGTGACCTATTGGATTTCAGTGATGAGGGTGAAAGCATTTTCGGACGGAAGAAACCCTTAGTCGAAAATACATTGAAAAGAATCTATGCAGGTATGATAAAGGAGGTTGCAGGGGGGAAAGATGCTTTTATCGCCCAATATAACTCAGGCAAAAATAGGTTTACAAGCATTGATCGTCCGTGTAACACTATACCCACTGAAAATAGATTCTCACTTATTCAAACTTCATTTATTACAAAATACTTTTCTGGCAGGCCAATGAATAAAATAGCTTCGGTAGATAATCCCTTAGCAACAATTACCACCTCTGGGAATCAAGCTTTAGTTAATGTTGAGCCTTTTGTTTTGACTACCTCATATAAAGGTGTATCGAAGTCTATTGATGAACCAGTACCAACAATACTCGCAAGTAGAAAGCATCATTATGTTATCAACCCAATATTTCTAACAAAATACTACGGAAATGACAAAGGGAGCGAATCTATAGATACTCCATTAGGAACAATCACCACCAACGATCGTTTTTCATTGGTTCAAGCTCACTGGTTAGACAAACAATATTCAGGAGAACATAATCACCAAAGCATCAATCAACCGGCAGGGACTATAATGACATCTGATAAGCACTCATTGGTCACTGCAAAAGGTTTTATTTACAATCCTTCACATGGAGGTCATACAATGCATATCGAACAACCTTGCGCTACAATTATTGCGAGACAGGACAAAGCACCACTTTATTTTATTCAATATCAAATTAATCAATCTGTACGAA